>JBEVVG010000001.1:1893505-2178505 GCA_040507225.1 Candidatus Thiodiazotropha sp. | reverse complement strand
AGTGGCAAGCTTAACCGAATAGGGGAGGCGTAGGGAAACCGAGTCTTAATAGGGCGTTTTAGTCGCTGGGAGTAGACCCGAAACCGGGCGATCTATCCATGGCCAGGTTGAAGGTGCGGTAACACGCGCTGGAGGACCGAACCGGGATCTGTTGAAAAAGATTCGGATGAGCTGTGGATAGGAGTGAAAGGCTAATCAAGCCCGGAGATAGCTGGTTCTCCTCGAAAGCTATTTAGGTAGCGCCTCGCGTCTCACTCCAAGGGGTAGAGCACTGTTTCGGCTAGGGGGCCATCCCGGCTTACCAAACCGATGCAAACTCCGAATACTTGGAAGTGCAATCGCGGGAGACACACGGCGGGTGCTAACGTCCGTCGTGAAAAGGGAAACAACCCAGACCGCCAGCTAAGGTCCCAAAATCATGGCTCAGTGGGAAACGATGTGGGAAGGCATAGACAGCTAGGAGGTTGGCTTAGAAGCAGCCATCCTTTAAAGAAAGCGTAATAGCTCACTAGTCGAGTCGGCCTGCGCGGAAGATTTAACGGGGCTTAAGCCATGTACCGAAGCTGCGGATGCGTGCTTGCACGCATGGTAGAGGAGCGTTCTGTAAGCCTGCGAAGGTGTGCTGTAAGGCATGCTGGAGGTATCAGAAGTGCGAATGCTGACATGAGTAACGATAAAGGGGGTGAGAGGCCCCCTCGCCGAAAACCCAAGGTTTCCTGCGCAACGCTAATCGGCGCAGGGTTAGTCGGCCCCTAAGGCGAGGCAGAAATGCGTAGTCGATGGGAATCCGGTTAATATTCCGGAACTACTTATTACTGCGATGGGGTGACGGAGAAGGCTAGGTCATCCGGGTGTTGGTTTACCCGGTTTAAGCGTGTAGGGAGTCTGTTTAGGCAAATCCGGACAGGCAATCCTGAGACGTGATGACGAGTCTCCATGTGAGACGAAGTGATTGATGCCATGCTTCCAGGAAAAACCTCTAAGCTTCAGGTAATAAGTAACCGTACTCTAAACCGACACAGGTGGGTAGGGTGAGAATCCCAAGGCGCTTGAGAGAACTCTGGTGAAGGAACTAGGCAAAATAGTACCGTAACTTCGGGAGAAGGTACGCCCTTGGTATGTGAAGAGACTTGCTCTCGGAGCAGAAGAGGGTTGCAGTGACCAGGTGGCTGCGACTGTTTATTAAAAACATAGCACTCTGCAAACTCGAAAGAGGAAGTATAGGGTGTGACGCCTGCCCGGTGCCGGAAGGTTAATTGATGGGGTTAGTCTTCGGACGAAGCTCTTGATCGAAGCCCCGGTAAACGGCGGCCGTAACTATAACGGTCCTAAGGTAGCGAAATTCCTTGTCGGGTAAGTTCCGACCTGCACGAATGGCGTAACGATGGCCACGCTGTCTCCACCAGAGACTCAGTGAAATTGAAATCGCTGTTAAGATGCAGTGTACCCGCGGCTAGACGGAAAGACCCCGTGAACCTTTACTACAGCTTTGCACTGGACTTTGAATATGTTTGTGTAGGATAGGTGGGAGGCTTTGAAGCGGAGACGCCAGTCTTCGTGGAGCCAACCTTGAAATACCACCCTGATGTATTTGGAGTTCTAACCTCGACCCGTTATCCGGGTTAGGGACAGTGTATGGTGGGTAGTTTGACTGGGGCGGTCTCCTCCCAAAGAGTAACGGAGGAGCACGAAGGTACCCTCAGCGCGGTCGGACATCGCGCAACGAGTGCAAAGGCATAAGGGTGCTTGACTGCGAGACAGACAAGTCGAGCAGGTACGAAAGTAGGTCTTAGTGATCCGGTGGTTCTGTATGGAAGGGCCATCGCTCAACGGATAAAAGGTACTCCGGGGATAACAGGCTGATACCGCCCAAGAGTTCATATCGACGGCGGTGTTTGGCACCTCGATGTCGGCTCATCACATCCTGGGGCTGAAGTCGGTCCCAAGGGTATGGCTGTTCGCCATTTAAAGTGGTACGCGAGCTGGGTTTAGAACGTCGTGAGACAGTTCGGTCCCTATCTGCCGTGGGCGTTTGAGATTTGAGGGAAGCTGCTCCTAGTACGAGAGGACCGGAGTGGACGTATCTCTGGTGTTCCGGTTGTCACGCCAGTGGCACTGCCGGGTAGCTATATACGGACAGGATAACCGCTGAAAGCATCTAAGCGGGAAGCCCCTCCCAAGATTAGATCTCACTGGACCCTTGAGGTCCCTGAAGGGCCGTTGAAGACTACAACGTTGATAGGCTGGGTGTGGAAGTGCAGCAATGCATGAAGCTAACCAGTACTAATTGCCCGTGAGGCTTGACCATATAACACCCAAGAGTTTTGGATGTTGCTCAAGCAAATGCAATCAAACATAGAGCGATCTAACCGAATGCCGGATTGATGATTTCATCAATCCCACCAGTTTGCCTGGCGGCCATAGCATGTTGGTACCACCCGATCCCATCTCGAACTCGGAAGTGAAACGACATAGCGCCGATGATAGTGTGGGGTCTCCCCATGTAAAAGTAGGTCACTGCCAGGTTTTTACAGCAAAACCCCGTATCGGAAACGATACGGGGTTTTTTTTTGTCAAACAGCGTAGACTCAAACGCCGGAAATAAACGCGCTCATGAATATTGTCAGCATGCTGTCATCGGTATTCCTGTTTACCCTGGGATTAATTTTTCTAGGTTTTTCTTTCCGCCAATTGTTTCTCAAGCGCAAACTGCTCGTCGGTGGTTTGAGTGGTGCGTTTGCACTCGTGTTGCTACTCACTTCGTCTGTATTGCTCCTGCTCCTGATAAACCTGCAGACCTATGTCCAACTCACCAGGGAAACAACGCTGGCAGAGATTTACGTGGGTGAGCCCACTGAACGAGGTTATCCGGTGTCTTTCACGCGTGGAGATGAAATCCGGGTATTTTGGATCAGTTCCGATGAATGGCGTGTTGATGCGCGTTTTTTGAAATGGAAGCCTTGGATTACTGTCCTTGGTAAAGACCCCGTGGTTCGCCTCGAATCATTTACCGGACGACTAAAGCGAAATGGAATTCCGCCTGATCCTGTTTACCCATTGACCGATGTGGTCGGTGTTTCAGAATATTTGACGACATACTTGGCAACCCATACCCTCATGGCAGACAGTCTCTACGGCAGTTCTGTCTATATGCCTGTAGAAGCACAGTCAAAATACCGTATCAGTGCCACACAAGCGGGACTGTTGGCGCGTCCTGTCAATACGACTGGGCGACAGGCAGTACTGGACTGGAAGGAATGATGATCGAATACAAGATTGAGTTGGCCTATCCCGAGTCGCATCAGTTTTTAGTTGAGTTGTCCATCGAAAATCCGGATCCACAAGGACAGGTGGTATTTCTTCCCGCTTGGATCCGCGGGAGTTATATGATTCGAGATTATGCTCGACACATCACCACGATCGAGGCCGCATCGGATACCGGTCCTGTAGCAGGCCGTAAACTGGACAAACAGACATGGCAGTTTGATCCTGTAGACGGTTCACTGAGAATCCGCTATCGGGTATACGCTTGGGAATTGTCCGTGCGAGCGGCTCATTTCGATATGACCCACGCCTATTTCAACGGACCTTGCCTGTTTCTCGCGGTGTCTTCACAGCAAGACCAGTCCTGCAGTCTGGTTATTCAGCCACCCATTGATCCAGCTTTTGCGGCATGGCGTGTGGCGACAGGTCTGTGTCCGAACAAGATTGATGGTCACGGGTTTGGATCGTACCAGGCGCAGAATTATGAAGACTTGATCGACCATCCATTTGAAATCGGAGAATTCACTGAGCACCATTTTAATGTGCAGGATCATCACCACCGGTTGGTGGTCAGTGGTATGCCGTCATTGGATCTTGAAAACGTCTGCCAGCATTTGCAGGTGATCTGCAAGGTGCAGGCTGAACTGTTTGGTGAACTTCCGGCGCAGAATTACCTGTTCATGTTGCGTATCGTGAGTGAAGGTTATGGTGGTCTTGAACACAGGAACTCCACCAGTCTTATCTTCACCCGTAGTGAACTGTTTACCGCAAACAAACTGGACATCTCGTCCGGTTTGCGGAAACTGCTTGCACTATGCAGCCATGAATATTTTCATCAATGGCACGTTAAACGCATCACCCCGGAAGTTTTCACGCGGAACGGAACGACGCAAGAGGTACATACCCGGCAACTGTGGATATTTGAAGGTATTACATCCTATTACGATGAATTGATGTTGGTCAGAAGCGGGGTTATCGACGTCAGGACTTACCTTGGGATGCTCGCGGAGACGGTTACCCGGGTCATGCGAGGTCACGGCAGAACCAAGCAGACGTTGGAAGAGTCCAGCTTTGATGCCTGGACAAAATTTTACAAGCAGGATGAGAACGCACCCAACGCCCTTGTCAGTTATTACACAAAGGGTGCGCTGCTGGCGTTAATCATCGACTTGAAGATTCGTTTGATGACCGATGGCAGGCAATCGCTGGATGACGTCATGCGTTATCTCTGGACGCACTATGGCGAACCGGGGCGTGGTTTACCAGAGGGTGAATTCGAAGAGATTCTCAGTCAGGTTACTGGGGTTGATCTGTCGGAACTGCTACAACTCGGATTGCGTTCCACGGATGACTTGCCACTCGCGTCGATGCTCAAGTCGTTTGGTGTCGATATGATTCTCCGCCAGGCGCGTAACAGTGAGGATCAGGGTGGGGTGATTTCAGGGGACGACTCAGAAATTCCCACCCGCAGGGTACTCGGTGCCAAATTGGTCGATGAGTCAAGAACCATCAGAATCAAAGCGGTGTTTGATGAGGGTGCGGCGCAACGGGCTGGACTGGCCGCCGGCGATGAACTGGTCGCGATCGATGGGCTACGCATGAACTCGAAGCAGTTAGAGGACTATCTGCAGGGCATGGCGCCGGACAAGGTTCTGTGCGTGCATCTGTTTCGCCGTGATGAACTGATGGCGCTCGATATCAAGCCTCTTGACGCTCCACCTGATACCTGTTTCTTCAGGTTGCAGGAACGCATGGATCAGGAAGTGAGCCTTCGATTCAACTACTGGTTAAGCGGCCATGAGTGATCCGTTCGCCCTTATCGAGATGATGGCGGATGGTCAGTTTCACTCGGGAAGTGAACTGGGTAAACGGCTGGGCATCAGTCGTGCCGCAGTATGGAAAAAACTCAAATCAGTCAGGGAACACTACAATCTGGATTTTGACGCGGTCAAAGGGAGAGGCTATCGTCTCAAGTCTCCGATCGAGCTACTCGACAAGTCGATCATCTCGCAGTATCTCGAAACGATGGGGATGTCAGTACCTCCTCAGGTGACGATCCATCACTCTCTGGGATCCACCAACACCTGGCTGATGTCCGGTGGGCGACAGGGGATGCCCTCGGGAAGCGTGTGTTTGTCTGAGCAACAATCCGCAGGCAAGGGCAGGCATGGACGCTATTGGGTATCTCCATTCGGACGTAATCTCTATCTTTCCATTTTATTCGAATTTGATTTGCCGCCGACCCGGGTTGCCGGCCTGAGCCTGGCTTCAGCGGTCGGTGTCATGAGAATGCTCAGACAGATTGACTGTCAGGGCGCTGGTCTGAAATGGCCCAATGACGTGCTTTGGCAGGGGAAAAAACTGGCAGGCCTCTTATTGGAGGTGGCAGGGGAAGCGGATGGACCCTCCCAGGTCGTCGTGGGCGTGGGGCTAAATACCCGTCTGGACAAATATGGTGATGAGATCGATCAACCCTGGTCAGACCTGTCCGGAATTCCCGGTCTCAGGCCCTGCAGCCGGAATGAACTGGCGGCGCTGCTGATTCATCATCTTACTTCAGTCGCGCACCAGTATCGGGATCAGGGGTTTGCGGGTTTTGTGGATGAGTGGCATTCATACGATCTGTTGCTGGGTCAGCCGGTGATGATTCAGAACGCCAGGGAGAGCATTCAGGGTGAACACCTGGGTGTCGAAGAAACGGGCGGAATCCGGTTACTCGTTAAGGGTGAAACGCTCACCTTTCACGCCGGAGAGGTGAGCCTGGGATCATTCAATCGGACCCGGCTGCGATGAAGCTCTACGTGGATCTCGGAAATACAGCGATTAAATGGGCGTCAGATCAAGACCTTTCGGCTCATCAATACCATCGTGAGATCGTCGACGATCTCACATCGACCCTGGATCGGGTCTGGGGTGATATGCCGGCCCCTTCCCAGGTCTTTATGGCATCTGTTCGGCAGACTCATCTCGAACGCCTGACCAGCGAATGGATCGAAAATAACTGGAGTGCCGAGCTGTTTATGTCACAGTCCCGGGACGCTGAAAACGGGCTGACCAATGGCTATCAGAGACCCGGCCAACTGGGTGTGGATCGGTGGCTTGCCATGCTGGCTGCCTGGGAACTCAGCCACTCATCGGTGCTGGTGGTGGATTGCGGAACGGCAACCACGCTTGATGCGATCGATTCCAGGGGACAGCATTTAGGCGGGCTGATTTTACCCGGTGTAAAGGGGTTTCACCGTTGTCTCATGAACAACACGGACCTCGATGTAGCCCGCGCAGAGGGATCGATCGATGTTTTTGCGACTGATACCGCATCAGCGATTCTTAGCGGTGCTATGCTGAGCCATGTGTGCATAATAGAGAAAGTTTTGCAGCAATTGCAGGGCATTGGAAAGGATCAAAATGACGTGACCTGCATCCTCACGGGAGGGGAGGCCGGGCTACTCGAACCTCATCTGAGGACTCCATACCAGCGGGTGCCGGATCTGGTATTACAGGGATTGGCAATTCAATTCTGTGATTCCAATTGAACCTGGCGCCCATTGACCGGCGACTGTTATGCCAGGAAACATACTCATCAAAAGGCTAGGAGAACTGTTTGGCCATTGCAGAACTACGACGAACATCGGGATATGCGGCCTGTTCCGGTACAATCCTGCTCACTGGAGCAGTTACTGTGCGTAGCGGTGGTGTCAGGCCCTAGTCCCATGAAATGGTTGTTCTTCCTATTGTTGTTTGCCAATGTCGGAGCGTTCGCGCTGATGTTCTCGACGCCGCAGGACAATCATCGGCATAAACTCTTGCCCGATGTGGGTGGCTTGACACTGGCGCGTGAGCAGCTGGCGCCCACAGAGGTTTCCGATGAAGGCGATCCGGAACCGGGCAGCGAAACCACACTGACAGCCCAGCCGGTCAGTCAGCAAGAGCTGTCCACGCAAGACGATGCGCTCGAGGTACCGGCAGCAGAATCAGAGCCTGTACAGGATCCGCCATCGCCGCCGATTCCCGAGACGACGGCCAACGCGGAACATGTCACCCCGTCCGACACGGCGCCTTACTGTGCAATCATCGGATACGTCGAGTCCCGCACTGATGCCGAGCAAATTTCTGTACGCCTGCGAGCGATGGGATTGAAACCGGAACTGCAGTCGGAACGCCGCAAGGAACAGGCCGGATACTGGGTCCTGGTGCCACCCCAGGAAACTCGCCAGCAAGCGGTGAATATCGCAAAACGACTGGAAACGGCCGGAGTCAGTGATCTGTGGCGGTTCACCAGCGGTGATCTGGCTCATGCCATTTCCCTCGGGCTTTTCCGTGACGAGGAACGGGCTGAGGTGCGAAAAAAGGAGATCGAAGCGCTGGGATTTGACACCCTGATCCAGCCCAGGTACCGGGAGTCGACCCGATATTGGCTCGGCTATCAGGTCGAAGGACAAGCGCCGCTCACACAACAGGACTGGCAGGGACTGGTGAAAGACTATCCTCAACTGGTCTCTGAACAGGTCGAGTGTCCCTAGGGGTATTGCAGGTTCTGAGCCGATGGCCGTCGACGGGTTTGCCAGGCCCGGCAGAAATGCTTAGAATTCGCACTCCTTAGCCGGCGTAGCTCAGTTGGTAGAGCAGCTGATTTGTAATCAGCTGGTCGGGGGTTCGAATCCTCTCGCCGGCTCCAACACCTTCCGTGCACAATTTTGGCCTCTTATCATTGCCCCGTCTGGGGTTTTTCGGGACTTGCCGACCCACAGGCGTTTGCCCTGATCTAAGCGACTTAAGCGTGACTTTTGATGGCCTCAGCGACTGATGGAGCCGACGTGGCTGCTTCCAAATGGTGCAAAAAAATCAGAGAACCTGATTATATGCACCAATGAGGTGCGACATTGTTCGGCGCTTCAGGCAATTTTACCGGCAACTGGCTTGAATACGGCGCTCTTTCTCTTTGGCATTAATCTTGTAAGATGGAACCCGAGGATTGATCATGGATGCCTCAAAGACGCTCATGCGATCTTTGCAGGTTTCCCCCATCCCCGCTGTGGCACTCAAGAACCTGTAGCGGTGGCTAAGTGGTGTTCGCGTGAGAGCAGCAATGCAGAGCACCGGAAGCGATTCCTTTAATAAAAGGCTTCGGCCTGAAAACTGATCTAAATTCGGAGATTTGTCTAGATGAAGAGCAAGTTGGAATATATCTGGCTCGACGGCTACAAGCCAACCCAGAGTCTGCGTAGTAAAACCATGGTCCGTAAGGACTTCAGCGGGAAGTTGGAAGATTGTCCGATGTGGTCTTTCGATGGAAGTTCCACCGAACAGGCTGAAGGCAATGCGTCAGACTGTCTGTTGAAACCTGTCATGGTCATCCCTGATCCGGGTCGCAAGAATTCCTATCTGGTCATGACCGAGGTTCTCAACGCCGACGGTACCGCGCACGTCTCCAACGGCCGCGCCACCATCGATGATGACGACGATGATTTCTGGTTCGGCTTCGAGCAGGAGTACTTCCTCTGGGATCCCACCACCAATCTGCCGCCGGGCTTCCCTCAGGGTGGTTATCCTCCGCCCCAGGGACCGTACTACTGTTCCGTGGGTGCGCGTAACGCCTTCTGCCGCGATCTGATCGAAGAGCATCTGGACATGTGTCTGGAAGCCGGCCTGAACGTGGAAGGCATCAACGCCGAGGTGGCCGCAGGTCAGTGGGAGTTCCAGATCTTCGCGAAAAGCGCAGCGCGCGCCGGCGATGAAATCTGGCTGGCTCGCTACCTGCTGGAACGCTGCGCTGAGAAATACGACCTGGCCGTCGACTGGCACCCCAAACCCCTGGGTGACACCGATTGGAACGGTTCCGGCATGCATGCCAACTTCTCCAACGGTGCCATGCGTGACCTGGGTGACGAAACCATCTTCACCAAGATCTGCGATGAATTTGGTAAAAACATCGGTGCCTGTATCTCGGTTTATGGTGCTCACAATGAGCAGCGTCTGACCGGTAAGCACGAAACCCAGTCGATCGACCAGTACAGCTACGGTGTCTCTGACCGTGGTGCGTCCATCCGTATCCCGATCGGTACGGTCGAGGATGGCTGGAAGGGTCGCCTGGAGGATCGTCGTCCGGCATCCAACGCCGATCCCTACAAAGTGGCTTCCGTGATCGTCAAGATCACCAAGGCCGCTCTGGGCTGATCCGCGTATAGCGGAGCGTGAAAAAAACCGGGGCGGTTATCCGCCCCGGTTTTTTTATGCCCGGATCAACGCGGGTTTTTCAGCAGGTCGGCTGCCCAGTCCTGTTGCAACACCCGTATGAAATCGCCCATCGATGCGGGGCGCTGCGCGGGATCTTTGCTCAAGCATTGCATGCACAGTCTGTCGAGGGTTTTCGGCACCGGATATTTGCTGATCTCCGAAGGTCTGGGCGGTGTCTTGTTTTGCACCATGTCGAGAAGTTCATAGGTCAGATTGCTCTCGAACGGCGTTTGTCCCGTAAGCAGTTCGTAGAGCACGGATCCCAAACTGTAGATGTCGGTACTGAAACTGATCTCCGGATCGCGTTGAATCTGCTCGGGTGACATGTAACAGAGGGTGCCTTGCAGCTTGCCGTGACCTGTCATTGACTTGTCGGAATCGGCTAAGGTCACCACATCATGCGCATCATCGTCGCTGGTGCGTCCGTCCTTGCTCCAGACCTTGGCAAGCCCCCAATCCAGTAACAACACCTCGCTGTACGGACCGACCAGGATATTCTCCGGCTTGATATCCCGATGAGCGACCCCGTGGGCATGGGCATAGGCCAGGGCATGGGCAATCTGTTCAATGACGTCCACCAGCTGGGTCAGGTCATAGCGTTCACGGTAGTCCATGATCTCACGCAGCGTATAGCCGTGGATCAGTTTCATGGTGAAGTAATAGTGTCCCTTCCTGTCACGACCGATTTCGTAGATTGGCAAGGTATTGGGATGCTGGAGCATGGCTGAGACCCGCGCTTCGCGCAGCAGACGGGTGTTCTCGATTTCATCGTGGATGAATTCCGGGCGCAGGGTCTTGTACGCAACCACCCGCGACAGGTAGAGATCCTTGCATGATTGAATCAGGGATTTGCCTCCCTTCGCGATCTCGCCGAGAAACATGTAGCGGGTGCTGGGATTCAGGACCTCCGGTAACGGCCGGTCGGTGTCCTCAAGAAAAACATCGTTCTGCTCTTTGGGGGGCTGCTGAAACTTGAGCATGTGTCGCTTCGCTGCTGATTGCGGGAGACTTTAGTCTAGCAGGCTTTGAGGCAGGGGATGAATCGATTGCCTGTTCGGCCGGGTCAGGGAATCTTCGTGATGTGTTTTTTGATCGGGCCGTTTTTTATGACGTCCTGAAATGCCGCCATCAATGCGGCGGTGGAGACGCCGATCATCAGGACACCGTTGATGGCTTCCATGGGACCCAGGAGACGGTATTGCTCACTCATCACAATGTCGCCATATCCGAGGGTCGCGAAATTGACCGCGGAGTGATAGAAGGCATCCCTGAACTGCTCAAACTCACCGAGCACCTGAAACAGGGATGCCCAGATGCCGACCTGACCCAGATTTCCCGCGACCAGTATCAGCATGACACTCTTCACGAGCATCATATTCGTCCAGAAGCGGGTCTCCTCCCGCTGTGACTTTTCCCGTGCGTAGTACCTCAGAACCACGATCAGCAGAACAGACTGCAGGAACAGGCAAAGCACCATGGTCGAGAGTCCCAGGATCAGATTGAGCAGCATCAGGTGTAGTCCCCGTGAACGATGGGTGTTGTGGAGCGGGACGTACGCCACAGCTTCAGTTGTTCCAGTGCATAGAGCGTAAGCCAGGCATACAGGGTCAGGCCCATGAAGAGTCCCAGGCGGGTGATGAATGCGGCGTAGACATCCTTGCCGGATGCGCTGTCCTGCACTGCGGGGCCGATGAAGATCAACAGGGTGACAAACACATCCTGCCAGAACATGGGGCCTTTTCGGGTGGGCAGGGCATGGTAGAACTTCGCGGCGATGAAGAGTCCGAACAGGGTCATCCAGAGAAAGAACATCCACAGGCTTACCGCCATTTTGAGGCCGAACCACAACAGCACTGCCAACAGGCCGGCGAGCAGTGTGGCGCCGATCAGTTCCTTTCCGGCGCTGCGTGCATGCTCGAAGGAAGTCTGCTGGGCGAGCACCGTGGATTTCATCATCAGCGGCAGATATGAGGCCGGGTTGATCAAGACCAGCAGGTAAACCGGCAATACGATCAGGGTGGAGCGCAGGGCGAGCCAATGGGCATCGATGTCGGTTTCCCGGGTGCGCGATTGCACTGCGTCGGCTTCTTCCGGTTCGGGAAACAGGGGGTGGATCATCCACTGGCAGAGTGTGGCGATCGCGATACCGATCACGATCGCCTGGATGACCGCCATCGAGAGGGCGCTGCTGAGGGTTCCGGCTGCAGAGATCAGAGTGATGCCCAGGGTCAGCAGGGTACCGATGAGCGCGGCATTCTCCCGGGCATGGGTCAGGTAGATGCTGAAGTAGACGCCGAGCGCAACAAACAGCAGACCCAGAACGGTGTAGTGTGTCAGTAGCGGGGTCAAAATCACCCCGCTGCTCAGGGTGATGGCCACCACCAGGATGAGTTTCAGGAGGTTTTTCAGGCTGATGGGTGGAGCGGGTTTGAGGCTCAGCAGAATCCCGAACAGCGGCGCTATGAACGGCAGGGGCATTCGCATCGCGTAGGCGATGACCAGGGACAAGGCCACCGTCAGGCTCAGCCGGAAGGCGCGCCGGGCATTGAGCGGAAGATCCCGGAACATCGTCTAGGCGGCCTCAGTAGGCATAGGAGAACAGGCTCATGAGACGGATATAGAGCTTACCGATCAATGCCAGTATCCCGTGCCCCTCGGTGTAGGCAATCACCGAGGCCTGGCCACCGACCCTCAGCTGTGTGGTCAGGTCACTCGACTGGCTGGTGTCGAAGCCGATGATGACGGGAAAGCGCTGGGACTGGCGTAACCAGTCGCGGCTGTTCTGCACTACCGGGAGAGTGCCGGGTTTCTGAGTCTGGCCGGTGTCGACGCCGACACCGATGCTGCGTACCTGGCCTTCGAAGACCTTTCCCGGCAGGGCATCGAACAGAATCTCCACCGGGCTGCCGGGCTCGAGATGTCCCAGGTTGTTTTCCGTAAACTCCGCGTTGATCCAGACATCGGCGACAGCGACCAGGGTGAGCACCGGACTACCGGTGCCGGCATACTGGCCCACTTCCGCTCGCAGGTCCGTGATCACCCCGCGTGTCGAGGCGCGCACCACGGTGTTGTCGAGATCGAGTTCAGCCTTGTCGACGGCGTTTTGAGCGGCCTTGAGAATGGAGTTGTTGGCCTCTTCGTCACCGCCTTTCTGTTCAATGGCGCGCTGGATTTCAGCTTCGGCGGCGACCACGCTGGCCCGGGCCTGTTCCAGGGTGGCCTGGGATACTTCCAGGCGGCGCACTGAAATGGTACCCGGGTCCTCCTTGTAGAGCCGCTGCAGACGCCGGTAATCCTTGTCCGCCTTTTCCTGGTTGGCCAGGGCGCCGCGCAGCTTGGCCTGGGCCGAATCGACTCCGGCGCTTCCCGCCCCCACCTGACGCTGGGCGTTCTCCAGTTCGGATCGTGCGCTGTTGCGCGCGATCTCATATTGGGACGGGTCGATCTCGAACAATGGGTCACCGGCCGCAACGGCCTGGTTGTTCTTGACCCATACCCGGGTCACCGCCCCCGCCACCTTGGGGGCCACACCGACTACATAGCCCTGTACCCGGGCCTGGGTGGTGTAGGGGGTGAAACGGTCGGCCATCAGGTACCAGGTGAGACTTACCAGGATCAAAGCGAGGATCAGCAGTGCGCCCCGATTGACGCTTTTCTTTGCCGTGTCGCTGTGATTGGTCGCGGGGGTCGTCGGTGCCTCGGGGTTCACCGGGTCATTCATGTGTGGAAGCCTCCGTGACAGGGGATTCTTGGGTGGGCAGGGGGGCGTTCAGCAGGTCGCCCCAGTCGGTACGTTGCTGCATGGTTTCCCGTGTGGAATCGGATATCAATGCTTCGTTCGGTGTCTCGATCCATCCGCCGCCCATGGCCTTGTAGAGGGCAATCACGGCGCTGATGTGGCTGCCCTGGTTGGCCAGTTCCCGGTCGGCCTGGGTGGCGACCGCGCGCTGTGCATCGAGTACCCGTTGAAACCCGGAATAGCCCTCGCGGTAGCGCTTGCTGGCGATCTCCAGGGAACGTTCGGCCGCGACCACAGAATCGTGCAGGATGGCCTGTTGTTCCTGTCGCTTGATGACGCTGTAGGCGGCATCGTCGATCTCCCGCGCGGCCTGCAGAACCGTCTGCTGGTACTGTTCGATCAGCAGTTGCAGACGGGCATCCTGGACCCGCACGTTATTGGCAATGCGTCCGTGATCGAACAGATGCCAGGTCAGTGACGGACCCGCCGTGAGCAGGCTGGTATTGGGCGATCCATTGATCGTGTTGCCTGACCAGCCAAGGCTGCCCAACAGGTTGATGCTGGGGTAGAAGTCCGCCTCGGCAATACCGATTTGCGCCGACTGGGCGGCAACCTGCCAGGCAGCGGTGCGGACGTCCGGACGCTGCAGCAGCCGTTGCGCGGGAAGCGCCTCGATCCGCGGGTTTTCGATCCGCGGAAGTCCCTGTGGAAGGTTTTGCAGTTCCGTCAGTTCGCCGGGGGGGCGGCCGAGCAGGGTAGCCAGGGCATTGCGGGTCTGGATCAGGCCGAGTTGCAGGTCCGGTATGCTGGCCAGGGTGGCCAGGTACTGGGTCTTGGCCTGCTGCAGATCCAGTTCCGAACCCTGGCCCTTGCGATACAGCTGTTCGGTGATCTCCAGGCTGCGCTTCTGGATCTTCGAATTGTTGCGCGCGATCTCGATGCGTTGTTGCAGGGTGCGGTAGGAGAAATACAGATCGGCGGTCTGCGCCACCAGGATCACCTGGGCATCCCGCTGGTTGCTGATGGCTGCAAAATAGGCCGCGTCGGCCGCTTCGACAGCGCGCTTGAAACGCCCCCAGAAATCGAGTTCCCAGGCGAGGTTGAATCCCAACTGATAGCTGGTGAAACTCTGGCTGCTGTCGCCGAGAGCCCCGCCCTGGTCCCGGGTATTGACGTAACTGACACTGCTGCCGAGTTGCTGCAGCTGGGGGTAGCGGCTGCTGTCTGCGATGCCGAGCTGAGCGCGGCTTTCCAGAATCCGCAGGCCGGCCATGCGTAACCCCGGGTTCTCCTGCCTGACGATGTCGATCAGCCGGTTGAGTTGCGGATCGTTGAAAAGTTGCCACCAGAAGCGCAGTTCATTCTCATTACGTTGCTGTGTCGACTCGCTCAGCCCATACAGAGATGTCCGCCACTGTGCCAGCCAGGGCGCCTGGGGTTGTTCGTAGTCGGGACCCAGGGTGGTGCAGGCCGAAAGCAGCGCAAGCGGTACGAGCCGCAGGAACCGGCTGATCAGGGAAGCGGGGTTCGTCAGCAACACGGCTACTCGCGGATTGCTCCATCCTCAGTCGTACTCTCCGGTGGCACCGCTATGTCCTGATCCACCCAGGCCATAAACACTTCGTAAGCGATCGCCAGGATCACCGCGCCAATGAACAGTCCGATAATCCCGGCGGTGACCATGCCGCCGAGGGCGCCGATCAGGATGACCGGCATCGGCACGTCGACTCCGCGTCCCAGCAGCATGGGCTTGAGAAAGCCGTCCGCGGCACCGGCCACCAGCAGGTAGACCGTGTAGAAGACATTCGCCATGGTCGAGGCATCGCCGGCCCACCAGAGGTAGCCGATGACCGGCAGGGTGATCAGCAGGGCTGGCAGCTGCACGATGCCGATCAACAACACGATCAGCGCCAGGATACCGGACCCGGGTATCCCGGCGATGACGAAGCCGATGCCGAGCAGCAGGGCCTGAATGAAGGCCACGCCGACCACCCCCGCGGCCACCGAGCGGATCGTCGCAACGGTCAGGCGCAGCAGCCGGGGGCCCCGCTCCGTGCCTGCGAAGCGGCTGTAGATCCGGCCCATGGCGGCGCTGCCGGATTCCCCATAGGCCATCATGATACCGGCCACAATGAGTGATACGAGAAACAGGAAGACGCCGCCCGCGCCACTCTGCAACATGTTGACCATGGACAGGGTGGTCTTTTTGATCCAGGGTGCGTGCTGCTGGAGGAACTGCGGGAAGTCAGTGGCCGCCAGTTGCCAGGCGGCATGCAGCTGATCGCCCACCAGGGGCCACTGCGCAACATTCGGGGAGGGGGGCGGTATATCCACCTGGCCGCTCTGGATCACATCTCGCAAACCGATGATTTCGCTGATCAGCGAGGTGGCCATGAGCACGCTGGGCAGACCGATGATGAGCAGCCCGGTGAGCACCAGCAGCGTGGCGGCTCTTCCTTGCCGGTGTCCCATACGTTTGGCCAGGGCCTGATGCATGGGGTAGAGCGCGACTCCGAGGATCAATCCCCAGAACATCATTCCTTCGAAGGGTGCGAAGACGCGGTAGCTGAGTACGGCGATGATCGCGACAAGGGCGAGTTGGATGATGCTGTTGCTCAGGTCCTTGGTCGGTTGCTGGACAGTTTCCGGATTATTATTTGTCATGATTATGTGTCTCACTCTATCTCCTTGGCCTATCCTACCGGATTCTCCGTCGAATGACGCCTGCAGAATGGTCATTTTCCCGGGACCGAGAGTCTCGGGCCAGGCAGCGGTTTGGCCTGTTCCGAGCAGCGATGTCAGGCGATAATGGAGCCAGACTGCGTTTACCGACAATCAACAAGGAGTCTGCATGGCATCCGGATCGAAAAAGGTGATCTTTGCCGCGCTCGCGGGAAATACCCTGATTGCAATCACCAAATTCATCGCTGCGTTCTTTACCGGCAGCTCGGCCATGTTGTCCGAAGGCATCCACTCGCTGGTGGATACCGGCAACCAGGGTCTGTTGCTTTACGGCATGGCACGTGCCCAGAAGCCGCCCGACGAGGCCTTTCCCTTCGGCCACGGCAAGGAGATCTACTTCTGGAGTTTCATCGTTGCGATCCTGATCTTCGCCCTGGGCGGCGGTATCTCCATCTATGAAGGGATCAAGCATATCGAGCATCCCGAACCGATGACCAATCCGCTCATCAATTATGTGGTCCTGGGACTGGCGATGCTGTTCGAGGGGGCGGCCTGGGTGTTCGCGTTTCGTGAATTCTCGAGGGCCAAGGGGAAATGGGGTTACGTGGAAGCGATTCAGCGCGCCAAGGACCCTTCCGTGTTCGTGGTGCTGTTCGAGGATACCGCAGCGATGCTCGGTCTGATGGTCGCCTTTTTGGGTATTGTCCTGACCCAGCTGACCGGGCAGCTCTGGTTCGACGGCGCCGCTTCGATCATTATCGGTCTGATCCTGGTCGGCACGGCGATCTGGCTCGCCTACGAGACCAAGGGGCTGCTCATCGGGGAGAGCGCCAGCCGCAGTGTGGTGGAAGGGATCCGTGGCCTGGTGGGCGCTCAGTCACTGGTGGATCATGTCAACGAGGTGTTGACCATGCACATGGGACCGGATTTCATCCTGGTCAACCTGAGCGTCGATTTTGACGATCACTCCAGCGCCGATCAAATCGAGACCGCGATCAGCGACATGGATCGCATGATCAAGCAACGATTTCCCCAGGTGCGGCGGATTTTCATCGAAGCGGAGAAGCGTGCAGCCACCCATGCGGGCTGACAGCGGTTGCAGCCATGCTGAAGGATCGGGATTCCGTCGATACAGGCACATTGCTATTGACCACGAACACCGGGGTGGGTAGAATTCCGCCTCTTTACCTCGCCGGGCCTCTCTGGCGGGTGGATAACGGTATATTTCGGGGATTAAAGCAATGTATGCGGTAATTCAAACCGGCGGCAAACAGTACCGCGTAGCGGAAGGCGACACCATCAAGGTTGAAATGCTGACCGCCGACGAGGGCGCGTCTGTCGAACTGGACAAGGTTCTGATGATCACCAACGGTGATGACGTGAAGGTCGGCAAACCCTATGTCGACGGCGGTAAGGTCACCGCCACCGTGAAGTCTCACGGACGTGGCAAGAAGGTCAAAATCATCAAGTTTCGTCGCCGCAAACATCATCTGAAGCGTCAGGGGCATCGTCAGTGGTATACTGAACTGACCGTGACCGGCATCAGCGGCTGAGGAGAGAGAGATGGCTCATAAAAAAGCAGGCGGTAGTACACGTAACGGCCGCGATTCAGAATCCAAACGACTCGGCGTCAAAATCTTTGGCGGCCAGGTGGTCAAAGCCGGAAACATCATCGTGCGTCAGCGTGGCACCCAGTTTCACAACGGCGTGAACGTGGGCATCGGCAAGGATCACACCCTGTTCGCCAAGTCGGACGGTCGTGTGCAGTTCGAAGTCAAGGGACCGCGCAACCGCAAGTATGTGAGTGTCGTCACCGAGTAACCCAATCGCGGAGTAGACGCTCGAAAGCCTCGTCTCTGGACGAGGCTTTTTGCGTTCTGGCCTATGAAATTCGTCGATGAAGCAAAAATCAAGGTGATCGCCGGGGATGGCGGCAACGGCTGCGCCAGTTTCCGGCGTGAAAAGTACATTCCCAAGGGCGGACCGGACGGGGGTGACGGCGGTGACGGCGGGAGTGTCTACCTGATCGCCGAGAGCGGTCTCAACACCCTGGTGGATTTTCGCACCCAGCGCACCCACAAAGCCGAACGGGGGCAGAACGGCATGGGACGCGAACGCACCGGACGCAAAGGGCGAAGCCTGCATGTGCGGGTACCGGTCGGTACCCGGGTCTATGATGACGAGACCGGGGAACTGCTCGGTGAGCTGCTTGGACATCATGAGGAGTTGCTGGTGGCTCAGGGCGGCGTGCATGGGATTGGCAACGTGCACTTCAAGAGCAGTACCAACCGCACACCCCGGCAGTTCACCCATGGTACCCCGGGAGAAAGACGGGAGTTGCGACTGGAACTGATTCTCCTCGCGGACGTCGGGCTGCTGGGTATGCCGAATGCCGGCAAATCGAGTCTGATCAGCAAGATATCCAGTGCGCGACCGAGAATTGCGGACTATCCCTTTACCACCCTTTATCCCAATCTCGGGGTGGTGAGCCTGAGCCGGGAGCGAAATTTCGTGGTTGCGGACATCCCCGGGGTGATCGAGGGGGCTGCTGAAGGCGCGGGGCTGGGACTGCAGTTTTTGAAACATCTTTCACGCACGCGGCTGTTGTTGCACCTGGTGGATATGGCCCCCCTGGACGAGCGCAACGACATCACCGCAGAGGTTCGGCAGATCGAACAGGAATTGATGCACTACTCCACAGAGCTGGCGAACAAGGAACGTTGGCTGGTACTCAACAAAAAGGATCTGCTGCTGGAAGAGGAGTTCGAGGAACGGCGCCAGGCGCTTTGCGAAGCCCTGGACTGGAACGGGCCGGTGTATGGTATCTCCGCGGCAACCGGTGAAGGCACCGCGCGACTGGTCGGCGACCTGATGACCCGTCTGGAAGCGCTTTGGCGCGTGGAACGTCCGCAAGACGAGACGGAATCGGAATGGGATCCGCTACAGGGGCAGGACTGATGATTTCCCGGGACAGGATCGCATCATCTAAGCGTTGGGTCATCAAGATCGGTAGCGCCCTGCTGACTTCCGACGGCAAGGGGTTGTCCCATGAACTGCTCGCCACCTGGGTTGAGCAGATGGCGCAGCTGCGGCACGCCGGTCACGAAGTGGTACTGGTCTCGTCCGGCGCCGTGGCCGAGGGGATGAGCCGGATGGGGTGGCGCTCACGACCGCGAAATCTGAATGAACTGCAGGCTGCCGCGGCAATCGGCCAGATGGGGCTGGTGCACGCCTGGGAGGCCTGCTTTCAGAAATTCGACCTGCATACGGCCCAGGTGCTGCTGACCCGGGATGACCTCGAGAACCGGGCCCGTTACCTGAATGCCCGCAGTACCCTGCGCACCCTGTTGGAACTCGGCGTGGTGCCGGTGGTGAACGAGAATGACACCGTCACCACCGACGAACTGCGGTTTGGAGACAATGACACCCTGGCAGCGCTGGTGGCCAATCTGATCGAAGCCAACCTGTTGATCCTGCTGACCGATCAGGAGGGTCTGTTCGATGCCGATCCGCGTTTCAATCCGGCTGCGACCCTGATCAGGGAGACCCGGGTGGATAATCCTCAGCTCGACGCAGTCGCAGGCGGCAGTGCCAGCGGACTGGGTCTGGGCGGCATGGTGACCAAGGTGCGGGCCGCCCGGCTGGCCGCGCGCTCAGGCACCGCAACGGTGATCGCCTCCGGCCGCCGGGAGCGTGTCATCGATGCCATCAGTCGCGGCCATGAAACCGGCACCCTGCTGATTCCGGTCCAGGAACCCCAGGCGGCGCGTAAGCGCTGGCTCGCCGGACAGCTGCAGCCCCGCGGGATCCTGACCCTGGACGAGGGGGCGGTGAGGGTGCTGCGGGAACAGGGCAGCAGCCTGCTGGCAGTGGGCGTCTGCGCTGTCAAAGGAAGCTTTGCCCGCGGCGAAGCGGTGACCTGCCAGGACCAGGCGGGGTGTGAAGTGGCCCGGGGCCTGGTCAACTATAACGCCCAGGAGACCCAGAAGATCATGGGGGTACCCAGCCATCGAATCGAACAGGTTCTGGGTTTCGTTGATGAGGATGAACTGATCCACAGGGACAACCTGGTGCTCTTGTAGGGCTGCCAGTGGTTGCGAGACATGCTCGGCTGATGAGGCGCGGGACGGTGAACCCGGGCGCCTGTTTAATTTGTACATCGTTCATCAGAAGTGCCTGTTCCGATTGATATTTTCTTCAATCGTAAATCTGTGACCCAGCACCGGTTTTAACCACTCACGCCTTTATTTCCTGAGCCCCGGCGTGCCAGACTTTTTCACTGTTTCATCCCGGAAATCATGACAGCAAGGTGCTCGATCCGAGGCACCAAGGAGCGGACGTCAATGAAGCCTGCCGACCATAGAAGAACGATTACAATACCTGCCCGAGGCATTGGCCTTGTCACCTGCCTGGCCGTTGGCGCCAGCCTGGCTTGTCCCACCACCCTGCTGGCTGCGGTCTGGGCGCCGCAAGAGCTGGCGGTGGTGCAGATGGTCAATCTGCAGAGAGAGTTTCACAATCTGGACCCGGTGCAGACGGACGATCGCCTGCGCAATGCGGCGCTGAGTCATTCTCAGGCGATGGCGGACTACGACTTCTTCAGTCATACCACGCTCGCGGGTCCCAATCCCACTTCACCCGGAGAGCGAATCGATGCAGCGGGTTACGACTGGACCCGGTTCGGCGAGAATATCGCTGCGGGCCAGGGGCGTGCCGCACCGACCTATACGACTCCGTCAGCCGCTGTGGATGCGGCCCATGATGTCATGTACGGCACTGAGGATTTCAATGAAATCAACGATTTTTTCAGCCAGACCTTCAGCGTCACCGCATCCGGATGGGATACTCTGGGCGAGGGCCTGAGCGGTGATCAGTGGGATGCCTGGTATTCGGAACAGGAGGGCTCCGGAGGCTGGATGGGGAGTGCCGGACACCGCAACACGATTCTCAACGGACTGCTGGATGATATCGGCGTGGGCTATGTTTGGGATTCGACCGACAATTCGGAAACAGACATCCTGGCGGATACCCGGGTCTACGAAAATTACCCACTCTACACCTACTGGACCCAGGAGTTCGCTTCCGGGGACTCGCTTGAGCCTTCACCGGTTCCCCTGCCGGGCGCGGTCTGGCTGTTGGGATCGGGACTGCTCGGATTGATCGCGGTGGCAAAGCGCAAGCCCCTTGGCGAGACAGAGGCTGTCTGAACGCCTGCCGATGTGGTGGGCCCTGGGGCGAATTCCCGTGCCTACGGCACTCGCACTGAAGATCTGTCAGCAAATGCAGATTGTGGCAAATGGTTGAAACGGATAGGGTTCTCAGGCATAAAAAAACCGGCATGACGCCGGTTTTTTCATATTTTCGATCAGGATCGGCTTACATGGCCTTGATCTGAACATTCAGTCGGCTCTTGTGGCGGGCGGCCTTGTTTCTGTGGATCAGTCCCTTGTTCACGGCGCCGTCGATCACTGGCATGGCCTCTTTGTAGGCCTCGACAGCAGCTTCTTTGGAACCCGCGGCAATCTGCCTGGCTACCTTTTTGATGAAGGTGCGCATCTCACTGCGTTGCGCCTGATTGCGGGCGCGGTGCTTGTCGGCCTGACGGGCACGTTTACGAGCTTGGGCTGTGTTGGCCAAGGTTCTCTCCTGAAGACACTGTTAATTCGAAGGGTGCGAATTCTCCCCAATATTGCTGTTGCTGTCAACCACCGAATTTTGTTGTCGGGGTATGGGCTGTTCGCGGCACCGTGTATGGCGCTATCATCTCGGCAGCCGGGGAGGGCGATTGTGAACGGGGCGCGCAGCGCAAACCGGCAGTCCCTGTCCGGATGATTGTTACCGGTCGTTCCAAGGATACCGCTCTGAGCTCGTTTTTTCGCGCATTCGCTGCTGTCGGCAGCCTCACCTTCTTATCCCGCATCCTCGGTTTCGTGCGGGACCTGACTCTGGCGCGGGCATTTGGCGCGGACGCGGCGACCGATGCCTTCTTCGTGGCCTTCAAAATCCCGAATTTTCTACGCCGGTTATTTGCCGAGGGAGCCTTCTCGGTGGCCTTCGTGCCCGTGCTCAGCGAATATCGCAGTCAACGGTCCCGGGAGGCGCTGAAGACCTTCGTGGATGACATGGGCGGGACCCTGGGTCTCACGGTGTTGTTGGTTTCCCTGGTGGGGGTGGTGGCCTCGCCGATCCTGGTGATGATCTTTGCCCCGGGGTTCTGGAATCAGGATCAGGAGAAGTACGAGCTGACCGTGGAGATGCTCTCGCTGACCTTTCCCTACCTGTTCTTCATCACCATGACCGCGTTTGCGGGCAGCATCCTGAATGCCCATCAGCGCTTCTGGGTGCCGGCCTTCACTCCTGTGCTGCTCAACCTTTCCCTGATCGGCTGCGCCCTGTGGCTCTCTCCGCAGATGGAGGATCCGGTGGTCGGTCTGGCCTGGGGGGTGCTGATCGCCGGGGTTGCGCAGTTTCTGTTCCAGTGGCCATTTCTCCGACGACTGCGATTGGTACCCCGCCCCCGGGTGGCATTTCGCGACCCGGGAGTTAAGCGGGTCATGCGTCTGATGGTGCCGGCCCTGTTCGGGGTCTCGGTGAGTCAGTTGAACCTGCTGCTGGATACCCTGATCGCCTCCTTTCTGGTCAGTGGCAGCATCTCCTGGCTCTACTATTCGGATCGCCTGATGGAGTTTCCCGTGGGGGTGCTGGGTGTGGCTCTCGGCACCGTGATCCTGCCGAATCTCTCCCAGCGGCATGCCGAGTCGTCACCGCGGGCCTTCTCCCATACCCTGGACTGGGCGGTACGCCTGAACGTATTGCTGGGACTGCCGGCGGCGGTGGGTCTGATGGTGCTGGCCGGGCCGATGCTGACCACCCTGTTTCACTCCGAAGCCTTCGACGCGCACGATGTGAAGATGTCTACCCTGAGTCTGCTCGCCTACACCCCGGGCCTGCTGGCGATCATGCTGATCAAAATCCTGGCGCCCGGATTCTATGCCCGTCAGGACACCAAAACGCCGGTGCGCATCGGTATCATCGCGATGCTGGCCAACATGGTCCTGAACCTGCTGCTGGTGTTTCCCTTTGCCCACGCGGGTCTGGCCCTGGCGACCACCCTCTCCTCCTGGTTGAACGCCTATCTGTTGTACCGGGCATTGATCCGGGAAGGCATCTACCAGCCCGACAAGGGGTGGGGGTTGATGTTGATACGGGTAACCCTGGCGTCCCTGGCGATGGGGGGGCTGCTGTGGTGGGGCAGTGGTGTGATGTCCGACTGGATGAGCCTGTCCGGAGGGTGGCGGGTGGCCTGGCTGTCAGGTCTGATTCTGATCGGGGTTGGACTCTATTTTCTCCTTCTATTTATGATGGGCGTACGTCCACGGGATTTTCGCCCGCGTCAGGGGTGAATCGGCGCGGGTCCGACACCCCTGCAGTATGGGGATGTCCAATTTATCCACAACGCCTATAATGTGCCGCCTGTCCTCATTGAATCGATGCCATGCAACTGGTCCGCGGCCTCCACAATCTGAAACCCGATCACCACGGGTGTGTTGCCACCATCGGAAATTTCGATGGGGTGCACCTGGGACATCAATCGGTGTTCCGCCACCTGATGGAACAGGGTCGCAGCCTCGACCTGCCCACCACGGTGGTGACCTTCGAGCCCCAGCCCCGGGAGTTCTTTCAGCCCGACAACGCCCCGGCCAGGCTGACCCGCCTGCGGGAGAAGTTGATGGCCATCGAGGCCACCGGGGTGCAGCGGGTGGTGGTGTTGGAGTTCAACAAGCGCCTGGCCGCCATGCCCGCCGAGGACTTCGTACAGGAACTGCTGGTCGAGGGTCTGGGCGCGCGTTTTCTCTCCGTGGGCGACGATTTCCGCTTTGGTTGCGGCCGCACCGGGGATTTCGAATTGTTGCAATCCCTGGGAGCGCGGCACGGCTTCGAAGTCGAGAACATGAACACCTATAAACTGGATGCCGACCGGGTCAGCAGTACCCGGATCCGGGAACTGCTGACCCAGGGCGATCTCGATGCCGCGGCGCAATGCCTCGGCCGACCGTACCGGATCTGCGGACGCGTCGCCCACGGCCACAAACGGGGACGCACCATCGGTTTTCCGACCATGAACATCGATCTGCACCGCAGGGTCACACCCTTGAACGGGGTGTTCGCGGTGCGCGTCCTGGGGCTGGACACACAACCCTTGCCCGGCGTGGCGAACATCGGTGTGCGGCCCATGGTAACCGGTGACAATCACTACCTGCTCGAGGTGCATCTGTTCGATTTCGATCGGCATGTCTACGGCGAGCATATCCAGGTGGAGTTCGTGCACAAGCTGCGGGAGGAGGAACGCTTCGAATCCTTCGAGGCCCTGCGTCAGCAGATCTGGCGCGACGCGGACGCAGCCCGCGAAATTCTCGGCGTGGCTTTGCGCCCGACCCAAAATTAAGTTTCAATACGCTATTTTTCCGGACCCCTCTACAGGCAGCCTCAGTGAGCGACTACAAGCAGACTCTCAATCTTCCGAACACCGATTTCCCGATGCGCGGCAATCTGGCTCAGCGCGAGCCGGAGATGTTGAAAAACTGGCAACAGCAGGATCTGTACGGGAAGATTCGTGAGATTGCCGCCGGCCGGCCAAAATTCCTGCTGCACGATGGCCCTCCCTACGCGAATGGGGACATCCATCTCGGGCATGCGGTCAACAAGATTCTTAAGGACATCATCATCAAGAGCCGCACCCTGGACGGCTTCGACGCACCCTATGTGCCGGGCTGGGACTGTCACGGACTGCCCATAGAACTGCAGGTCGAAAAGAAGGTCGGCAAACCGGGCAAGAAGGTGACTACCGGGCAGTTTCGCGCCGCCTGCCGGAAATACGCGGCAAAACAGGTGAATGGCCAGCGGGAGGACTTCAAGCGTCTCGGTGTGCTGGGTGACTGGGAACATCCCTATCTCACCATGGATCACCGCTTCGAGGCGGATATCATCCGCGCGCTGGGCAAGATTGTCGCCAACGGGCATGTGCAGAAGGGTTACAAGCCGGTCCACTGGTGTACCGATTGCGGTTCCGCGCTGGCGGAGGCCGAGGTCGAGTACCAGGACAAGGACTCCTTCGCCATCGATGTGGCCTTCCGGGTGCTCGACGAGGAGGCGCTGCTCAAGCGTTGTCACCATGTGCCTGAGGGGGGTGGGGAAGGTCCCTTGTCCCTGGTGATCTGGACCACCACCCCATGGACCCTGCCGGCCAATCAGGCGGTGGCGCTCAACCCCTCCTTCGACTACGCAGTGGTGTCGTTCGACACCGAACAGGGCCCGCGTCGGCTGGTGGTGGCGGAAGACATGCTCAAGGACGTGATGGACCGCTACGGCATCGCCTCCTACAAGGTAGTGGCCTACGCCAAGGGCGAGGCCTTTGAAGGGTTGCTGCTGCAGCACCCGTTCTACGATCGCCAGGTGCCGGTGATCCTGGGTGAGCACGTTACCCTGGAGGCGGGTACCGGTGCGGTGCATACCGCCCCGGGTCACGGCCTGGATGACTATGTTGTGGGTCTGCGCTACAAGCTCCCGGTGGATAACCCGGTGGATGGCAACGGCTGTTTCGTCGAGGGCACAGAACTGTTCGCCGGCCGTCACGTGCTGTCCGCCAACGAGTCGGTCATCGAGGTGCTGAAACAGCGCGGCGCGCTGCTGCACGAGGAGCGCCTGCGCCACAGCTATCCCCATTGCTGGCGGCACAAGACCCCGATTATTTTCCGCGCCACGCCCCAGTGGTTCATCAGCATGGAGCGCAACGGATTGCGGGATGCCGCACTGCGTGAAATCGAGAAGGTCAGCTGGATGCCCGACTGGGGCAAGGCCCGCATCAAGGGCATGGTGGAGAACCGTCCCGACTGGTGCATCTCGCGGCAGCGCACCTGGGGCGTGCCGATCACCCTGTTTCTGCACAAGCAGAGCGGTGAACTGCACCCCGACACCGCCAGGCTGGTGGAGCAGGTGGCGCAGCAGGTGGAGCAACAGGGTTTCGAGGCCTGGTTCAATCTCGATAAGGAACAACTGCTGGGCGAGGCTGCGGCCGACTATGAACAGGTCTCCGATACCCTGGACGTGTGGTTTGATTCCGGGGTCTCCCATCACTGTGTGCTGGAGGCGCGCAGTGGCTTGGGCTTCCCCGCCGATCTCTACCTGGAAGGTTCCGATCAGCACCGCGGCTGGTTCCAGTCCTCGTTGATGACCTCGGTGGCGATGAACGGCTGCGCTCCCTATCAGCAGGTGCTGACCCACGGCTTTACCGTGGATGCCGAGGGCCGCAAGATGTCCAAGTCCCTGGGCAACGTGATTGCTCCGCAGACTGTGCTCAAGACCCTGGGTGCGGACATCATCCGGCTGTGGGTGGCCGCCACCGACTACCGCAACGAGATGACCGTCTCCGACGAGGTGCTGAAGCGCACCGCGGACGCCTACCGGCGCATCCGCAATACCGCCCGTTTCCTGCTTTCCAACCTCAACGGCTTCGATCCCACGCAGAACCTGGTGCCTGCCTCGGAGATGATCGAACTCGACCGCTGGGCGGTGGATCGTGCGTTGCGCCTGCAGAAGGAGATCATCCAGGCCTACGGGGAGTACCAGTTCCACTACGTCTACCAGAAGATCCACAACTTCTGCGTCAATGAGCTGGGCGGTTTCTACCTGGACATCATCAAGGACCGGCAGTACACCACCCAGGCGGACAGTCTGCCGCGTCGCTCCTGCCAGACCGCCATGTACCACATCATCGAGGCGATGGTGCGTTGGATGGCGCCGATTCTGAGTTTCACCAGTGACGAAATCTGGCGCTCAATACCGGGCAGCCACGGCGACAGTGTGTTCCTGGAGACCTGGTACGACCGGTTGCACGCCCTGGATGCCCAGGATTCCTTCGACAGCGCCTACTGGACCCGAATCATTCAGGTTCGGGAGTCGATCGGCAAGGCGATGGAGGCGTTCCGTTCGGCCGGCAATTCCTCGCTGGATGCGGAGGTGGTGATCTATTGTGACGGGGCGCTGAAGCAGGCATTGGACCAGTTGCAGGATGAGCTGCGATTCGTGCTGATTACCTCAGAGGCGCAGGTGCGGCCCATCGAGGACAAACCGGCGGATGCGATCAGCGACGAGACCCTGGGTATTGCCGTGCAGGTCCAGGCCTCTCCCTACAACAAGTGTGTGCGTTGCTGGCACCACCGGGAGGATGTGGGACAGCACCCGGAACACCCGGAACTCTGCGGCCGCTGCGTCGAGAACGTCACCGGACCGGGCGAACCCCGCCGGTTTGCCTGATGCGGCTCGGAGGGGGGTGAGGATGATTCGTTGGCTGTGGTTGTCGTTGCTGGTGATCGTCCTCGATCAGTCCACCAAACAGCTCGCCGAGTCGATGCTGACCCTCTACGAGCCGCTCAGGGTGACGGGTTTTTTCGATCTGACCCTGCTCTATAACAAGGGCGCTGCGTTCAGTTTTCTGAGTGACCAGGGCGGCTGGCAACGCTGGTTTTTCGTCACCCTGGCGATCAGTGTCAGTCTGGGCATGACGGTATGGCTGTATCGCCTCACCGCCGCTGAAAAATGGGTCGCGGTAGCGGTTTCTCTGATCATCGGCGGAGCGCTCGGCAACGTCATCGACCGGGTGCTGTTCGGCAAGGTCATCGACTTTCTCCATTTTCATGTCAACCAGCACTACTGGCCGGCCTTCAATATCGCCGATTCCGCGATCACGGTCGGGGTCGGGCTGATGATCCTGGACGCCCTGGTGTTGGCGAAAAAGCGTGAGGCGGCCTAGTGGCCCGCTTGGTGAATAGCAGACCCTGAACTTCTGTTGATGGGACTGGTGTCTAGCGACATACCATCGAGACGCGGATATCCTCTCCAGGATCTACGATCTGTCCTTCCTCCAACGGTTTGATGCAGTAGCTGTAACCCCAATCCGTAACCACCCGGGTGGTACCGTCCGCGCGCACAGAGACTCCGGCCGCTTCCCGTTTTGGGTTCAATGCCCGGTCCAGGCGGGCGGCCACGGAAGTGCTGTCGCTGTGGTTCTCCCGCACTGCTGAGTCAGGGATCGTTCTGGCGATCTCCCGCGCCACCTGGCCCGCTGAACGGAGCAGGGCTTGAGTAGAAGGGGTGTGTTGAGATTTGGTTTTTCCTGTCGCGCGGTTGTTTCCTGGCGGTGGATGCGCGTGTTCCGGCAACCGCTCTCCAGGCGTGTATGAGGAGGGTTCGGCAGATGCGGGATAGGGTGTGTCGGGTGAGGCGGCGGGTTCCGGCGCGACGGGCCCGCGCCTCTGCAGTTTCACTCTGAGGGCGCCGCTGCTTGTCTGGCCATGCAACCCGGGTGGGTTGAGATCCAGGGAGTTTGCCAGCCACCAGGCGAGCAGCAGGTGCAGGCCCAGGGAGGCGGTCAGTGCTCCGCAAAGTACAATGTTTGGCGGGCCCTGTGTGGGTTCGAAGGGCTGGAAACTGTGCATCGGCATAATCCCTTGCTTTAGACCTGTGACCGAATTACCGCAGCGTGGTTCCTGTTTTCGGTTCATATCCCGGAGACGCCCTTGAAGCCTTGGCAGTAGCGCGTTCGGGTTTCGCCCTGACAGGTTTTTTTCTGGATGCCGCGGCACTTGTTGCAGGCGGCCTACTGATCGGTGTCTGGGTCAAGTCAACCGGATTCGCCACTTTCACATAGGCGCCATCAGGATTGGGTCAGATGTTTTTTGAGGTACCTGCCGGTGTGCGAGGTGTCGAACTGCATCAGTGCCTCGGGCGTGCCTGTGGCGATGATCTCACCGCCCCGGTCGCCTCCCTCCGGGCCCAGGTCGATGATCCAGTCGGCGGTTTTGATCACATCCAGGTTGTGCTCGATGACCACCACCGTGTTGCCGTGATTGCGCAGCCGGTGCAGCACCTCCAGCAGGTGGTTCACGTCGTGAAAATGCAGTCCGGTGGTGGGTTCGTCGAGGATATACAGGGTATTGCCCGTATCCCGTTTGGAGAGTTCCCGGGAGAGCTTGACCCGTTGGGCCTCGCCGCCCGACAGGGTGGTGGCATTCTGTCCCAGGGAGATGTAGGAGAGCCCCACGTCCATCAGGGTCTGCAGCTTGCGGTGCAGGGGCGGTACCGCCTGGAAGAAGTCCAGGCTCTCTTCCACGGTCATCGACAGCACCTCGTCGATGGTCTTGCCCTTGTAATGAATCTCCAGGGTTTCCCGGTTGTAGCGTTTGCCTTTGCAGACATCGCACTGGACGTAGACATCGGGCAGGAAGTGCATCTCCACCTTGATCACCCCGTCTCCGCTGCAGGCCTCGCAGCGCCCACCCTTGACGTTGAAGCTGAAGCGCCCGGGCGTATAACCCCGGGAGCGTGCCTCATGGGTGGCGGCGAAGAGCTCCCGGATCGGGGTGAACAGGCCGGTGTAGGTGGCGGGATTGGAGCGGGGGGTGCGACCGATGGGGCTCTGATCGATGTCGACCACCTTATCGAACCGTTCCAGTCCGCGAATCTCCCGGTAGGCTGCGGGGGAGGTGTTGGCCTTGTTCAGCGCGGCCGCGCTGATCGGGTAGAGGGTGTCGTTGATCAGGGTGGATTTGCCCGAACCGGAGACCCCGGTGATGCAGCAGAAGCTGCCGATGGGAATCGCCAGGTCCACCGACTTGAGGTTGTTGCCGTGGGCGCCGAGCAGTTCCAGGCAGTCGCTCGGGTCGATCTCCGTGGTGCGGGGCGGGATTTCGATGCGGCGTTTGCCGCTCAGGTACTCCCCGGTGAGTGATTCGGCGCAGGCCGCGATTTCTTCGGCACGACCCTGGGTGATGATGCGACCGCCGTGTATTCCGGCCCCGGGGCCGATGTCCACCACATGATCCGCGCTGCGGATGGCATCCTCGTCGTGTTCCACCACGATCACCGTGTTGCCCAGGTCCCGCAGATAGACCAGGGTGTCGAGCAGTCGCTGGTTGTCCCGCTGGTGCAGGCCGATGGAAGGTTCGTCCAGCACGTACATCACCCCCACCAGGCCCGCGCCGATCTGGCTCGCAAGGCGGATCCGCTGAGCCTCTCCCCCGGACAGGGTGTCGGCGCTGCGGTCCAGGGTCAGATAATCGAGCCCCACGTTGACCAGAAAATGCAGCCGCTGATCGATTTCCTTGAGGATCTTCGCGGCGATCTCACCCCGTTTGCCGCTCAGGTTCAGGTTGGAGAGGCTCTGCTGAGCCTGGCCGATGGGCATCTTCGCCACCTCGGGCAGGGTGTAGGCCTCAAGGAACACATGTCGGGCCGCCTGGTTGAGTCGCGAGCCGGAACAGTCGGGGCAGGGTTGGCTGGAGATGTAGCGGGAGAGCTCCTCGCGCACCGCGTTGGAATCGGTCTCCCGGTAACGGCGCTGCATGTTGGGAATGATCCCCTCGAAGGGGTGGCGCTTCTTTACCGAGCGGCCCCGGTCGTTGTAATAGCTGAACTCGATCTCCTCTTCGCCACTGCCGTTGAGAATCACCTGGCGCGCGGTTTGCGTGAGGCGTTCCCAGGGGGTCTCCGGATCAAAGTCCAGGTGTCGGCCGAGGGATTGGATCATCTGGTAGTAGTAGGCATTTCTCCGGTCCCAGCCGCGCACCGCGCCCCCCGCCAGGGAGAGCTCCGGGTGACCCACCACCTTGTCCGGGTCGAAGAACTGTTCGATCCCCAGGCCGTCGCAGGTGGGACAGGCGCCGGCCGGGTTGTTGAACGAGAACAGACGGGGTTCCAGTTCCTGCAGGCTGTAACCGCAGTGGGGACAGGCGAAGCGGGAGGAGAACAGCCACTCCGGCCGGCTGCCGTCCATCCAGGCGACCCGCACCAGCCCGTCGGCCAGGTTGAGGGCGGTCTCGAAGGATTCCGCCAGCCGGGTCGACAGGTCGTCGCGCACCTTGAAGCGGTCGACCACCACGTCGATGGAGTGCTTCTTGTGCAGTTCCAGGGGCGGTACGTCGTCGAGTTCGTGGATCTCCCCGTCGATGCGCGCGCGGATATAGCCCTGGGCGCGCAACTCCTGCAGCAGTTTCAGGTGTTCCCCCTTGCGTTCCTGGACCACCGGGGCGAGCAGCATCAGCCGCTCTCCCTCGGGCAGGCCCAGCACCTGGTCGACCATCTGGCTGATGCTCTGCGCCGCCAGTTCGATGTCGTGTTCGGGGCAGCGGGGCATCCCCGCCCGGGCAAATAGCAGACGCAGGTAGTCGTAGATCTCGGTGATCGTGCCGACCGTGGAGCGGGGGTTGTGGGAGGTGGTCTTCTGCTCGATGGAAATGGCGGGGGAGAGTCCCTCGATGTGGTCCACGTCCGGCTTCTCCATCAGCGACAGAAACTGCCGGGCGTAGGCGGAGAGGGACTCCACGTAGCGCCGCTGACCCTCCGCATAGATGGTGTCGAAGGCGAGCGAGGATTTTCCCGAACCGGACAGGCCGGTGAAGACAATCAGCTTGTCCCGGGGCAGCTCGAGATCGATGTTCTGCAGATTGTGGGTGCGGGCGCCGCGAATGCTGATGATGTCCATAGACGGGTCGTGTGAATACTGCATTGAATTGAGCGAACCTGATACTATACGCCCTCTTTCAATTCGCTGGCAAAGAGACGGACAGATGACGAGCAAGCAGGGTGACCGTGGCGGACTCAATGCCGAAGAACGGCGCGCGGCCTATGCGCTGTCGGGCATTTTCTCATTGCGCATGCTGGGGTTGTTCCTGATCCTGCCGGTGTTCGCGCTGTATGCGGAGGGCCTTCCCGAACACACCCCGATGCTGGTGGGCCTGGCGATTGGCATCTACGGCCTCACCCAGGCGGTGCTGCAGATCCCCTTCGGTATGCTCTCCGACCGGGTCGGACGTAAGCCGGTGATTGTCGGCGGGCTGCTGCTGTTCGCCTTGGGCAGCGTGGTGGCGGCGAGCGCCGAAACCATCCACGGCATCATCATCGGCCGCGCCCTGCAGGGCAGCGGCGCCATCGCCGCGGTGATCATGGCGCTGGCGGCGGACCTGAGCCGTGAGCAGCGCCGCCTGAGGATGATGGCGATCATCGGCATCAGCATCGGTATGGCCTTCGCGGTGGCGCTGATCATGGGGCCGATTCTCAACGCCTGGATCGGCGTGCCGGGGATCTTCTGGCTCACCGCGGTACTCGCCTTCGCCGGCATCGCGATCGTCCTGTTGGTGGTGCCGACGCCCCGCGAAAGCCACCGCCACCGGGACGCGGAGGCGGTCCCGGGGCAGTTCGGCAAGGTGCTTTCGAACAAGGAACTGCTGCGTCTGGACCTGGGTATTCTGACCCTGCACATGTGCCTCACCGCGGTGTTTCTCGCCTATCCCCTGGCGCTGCGCGACCTGGGCATGCCGAGCGAGTCCCATTGGCACGTGTATCTGCCGGTGATGCTGGCTTCGATGTTCCTGATGGTGCCTTTCGTGATCATTGCCGAGAGCAAGCGCCATATGCGCGGCGTGTTTCTCGGCGGGATCACCACCCTGGGACTGTCGGTGCTGCTGCTGTTCGGTTTCGATCACAGGATGATCGCCCTGGTGGTCGCCCTGGGCCTGTTTTTTACCGCCTTCAACCTGCTCGAGGCGACCCTGCCCTCGCTGATCGCCAAGGTCGCACCGGGCCAGTATAAGGGCACCGCCATGGGTGTCTATTCAAGCTCCCAGTTCACTGGCGCCTTCCTGGGCGGGGTCCTGGGCGGCTGGTTTCACACCCACTACGGCAATCCGGGCGTCTTCCTGATGTGCGCCGGAATGATCCTGGTATGGTTGCTGATCGCCTGGGGCATGTCCGATCCCAACTACCTGAGCAACTACCTGCTGCCGGTCGGTTCGCTGGATGACCAGGAGATTCCGGAGATCACCGCCCGGCTGCTGGCGATCGAGGGTGTCAGTGAGGCGGTCATCATTCCGGAGGATGGCATCGCCTACCTCAAGGTCGACCTTTCGGTGGTGGACCCGGACGCTCTGGATGGATATGCCGCACTCGGGTGAGGTACACTGAGCGACGCTTTTTGCCCGCACTCTGATAGACGCTGTGCCAAACCGGGCAAAGGAACCTTTCAATGCTCCAACGGAAGGAGCTGTAATCTGCAGTGGAGAATGACTGATGGCTCGTGGAATCAATAAAGTGATACTGATCGGCAATCTGGGAAAGGACCCGGAGACCCGTTACATGCCCAGCGGCGGAGCGGTGACCAACGTCACTCTGGCAACCTCCGAGACCTGGAAGGACAAGAACAGCGGCGAGCAGCAGGAGCGGACCGAGTGGCACCGGGTGGTATTCTTCAACCGTCTGGGCGAGATCGCCGGCGAGTATCTGCGCAAGGGTTCCAAGGTCTACGTTGAGGGCAGCCTGAGAACCCGCAAGTGGCAGGGACAGGATGGACAGGACCGCTACACCACGGAGATCGTCGCCAGCGAGATGCAGATGCTCGACAGTCGCGGCGGCAGCGCCTCCTTCGATGCGCCACAGCCCCAGGCCCAGTCCACACGTTCGGCGCCCGCCTCATCGGTACCGCCCTCCTATCCGGATAACGATTTCGACGACGATATCCCGTTCTGAACCGTGTCCCCGGTGCGGTCGCTGTTCAGGCGTCGACCGGTTCCGGCTCGTTGATTCCGGCGGGGGGATTCGAGCGCAGGAAACGGTCCACCTCATCCGCCGGCATGGGCCGGGCATACAGGTAACCCTGGGCTACGAAACATCCCTCTTCGAGGAGAAAATCCGCCTGCGCGCGGGTCTCCACACCCTCTGCGATCACCTGTAACTGGAGACTTTTGCCAAGGGCGATGACGGCCCGGGTAATCGCTGCGTCATTTTGATCCTCAGGGATGTCGCGGACGAACGACTGATCGATCTTGAGTTTCGAAATCGGCAGGGTTTTCAGGTAGGCGAGGGAGGAGTAGCCGGTGCCGAAATCGTCGATCGCCAGCCTCACTCCGAGGTCGCGCAGCTGGTTGAGGATCTGTGAGGAGTGCTGTGGATTGCTCATGATGGTGGTTTCGGTGATCTCCAGTTCCAGCAGATCGGGTTTGATGCCGGTCTCCTCGAGAATATCCACCACCGTCTGGTGAAACAGAGCATTGCCGAGTTGTCGTCCGGAAAGGTTGCAGTTCACCGCGATGCGATCATGGATCAATCCCCGGTCGTACCATAACCGGGCCTGTTGGCAGGCGCGGCGCAGAATCCACTCCCCCATGGGTTGGATCAGGGTGGTCTCTTCCGCCAGGGGGATGAATCGTGAGGGTGGAATCAGTCCGAGTTCCGGGTGATTCCAGCGCACCAGGGCCTCGATGCCCACGGTGGCCCCGCTGCGCATGTCGATCTGCGGCTGGTAGTGCAGGACCAGTTCGTCCCGGCTCAGGGCGCCACGCAGACTGTTCTCCATCATCACCCTTTCGAATGCCAGGGCGGTCATCTCCGCGGTGTAATAACTGTAGGCGTTGCGTCCCTGTTCCTTGGCCTTGTACATGGCCGAGTCGGCATTGCGGATCAGGGTATTGGCTTCCTCCCCGTCTTGCGGATAGATGCTGATGCCGATGCTGGCGCTGAGGAAAAATTTCTGTTGCTGGCTGAGAAGAGGCTCATCCAGGGATTCGAGGAGTTTTTCTGCAATCTTGCTGACGGTCTCCGGGTGGTCCAGTTCGTCGAGAATAACGGTGAACTCGTCGCCGCCCAGGCGCGCAATGGTGTCCCCTTCCCGGATCTCCTGCTTCAGCCGGTTGGCAACCTTCTTCAACAGCTTGTCCCCGGTGGGGTGGCCGAAGCTGTCGTTGATCTCCTTGAAGCGATCCAGATCGATGAACATCAAGGCGATCAGTTTGTGGGTGCGCCGGGCCTTGATGATCGCCTGCTCCAGACGGTCGACGAACAGCAACCGGTTCGGCAGTCCGGTCAGCGGGTCGTGGTGGGCCATGTGTTCCAGACGGCTTTCGTTCAGTTTGAGCTTTTCCAGGACTCCCAGATAGTCGGTGATGTCCCGACCGGACTCGATGATCCCGGTGATGTTTCCCTGGTCATCCAACAGCGGATTGGCCATCACTTCAATGGTCCGTTCCTCGTCCTGGGCGTTGAAGTGACGATGCACCACCTTGGTGGTCTGGCGGGTCTCCAAGACCTGTTTCAACGGGCAGGGGTGGGCATCGCCGTCGCACGGCTCATCGAAATGGTGAGACACCTGGTAGCACTTGGGTAGCTCCTCTGTCAGAGCAAAAGCGGGGGCGCTCTGGCGCGCCGATGCGTTCATCAGGCGCACTGAGTAATCCGCTGAAATCATCAGGATCGGGTCGCTGACTCCATCCACCACCTGCTGCAGCAGGGCGCGCTGATGCTCGATCTGAGACTGCGCGGCCTTGATTGCACTGATGTCCCGGGAGACCGCGAAAATGTAGGCTTCGTCATCGAACTCCATGTAATTCGCAACCACTTCCATGGGGATCAGGTGTCCGTCACGATGTTTGTGGAAGGCCTCGAAACGTTCCGAGCCCTGCTGCCTGAGACGCTCCAGGCGGACTGGCCAGGTCTCCCAGGTGATATCCGGGTCGACCTCGCTGAGATTCATCGACTGGAGTTCATCGCGGGTATAACCGAGGATCTCGCATCCGGCGGTATTCACATAGCGGAACTCGCCCCGGTCGGTAATCAGCTGCGCGGCTTCCGAAACGTGCTCAAGGGCATACTGACTCAGCGCCAGCTGGCGTTCCGCGTGCTTGCGCTCGGTGATGTCCTGAACCGTGCCAATGGATTTCAGCGGCGTCCCATCCTCTCTGAAGCTGGTTTCGCACTGCTCGATCACCCACTTGAGTCGTCCGTCGGGAAACAACAGACGGTGGTTGATCCTGTAGGGTTGCCGGGTTTGCAGGGATTCCCTGTAGGCCAGGTCGACTGCTTCACGGTCCTGCGGATGTACGAATTCGAGGAAGGCTTCGTAGGAGGTTTCGAATCCGTGCGAGTCGATCTCGAAGATACGGTAGATCCCCTCCGACCAGCTGAGGCGGTTTTGTGTAATGTCCAATACCCAACTGCCCATGTTGCTGATACGCTGTGCCTCGGCGAGTTCCCTTGTCTGGTCCCGGACCTTCTCCTCCAGTTCCTCATTCAGTTTGCGCAGCTTGTGTTCGGCGATACGCCGGCGGATGGTTTCTCCCCGAAGGTTGCTGTTCACGGACTTGAGACTGTAGTAGCGCCACATCATCAGACCAATGGCAACCAGGGTGAGCAGTCCGAACATTACCCACAGGAGCCGTGACACGGTCCAGAAGGGCATGGGCTTGGCATACCATTTGGTGTAAATCTGCTCATATTCCGGCGTGTGAATCACCCGGAGAACCGCAGATTCCAGTCTTTTGAACAATTCAGGCTGATTCTTCGCAACGCCCACTGCGCGCTTGATCTCGATCAACGAGGGCGGCAGCGCGCGGATACGATGCTCGACGCCGAGTTCCTGGACGAACCGCCAGATCACCGGTTCCGGGTAGGCGAGGGCGTCCAGGCGACCGCTGATGAGTTCCCACACCGCCTTCTGGAATTCATCGAACTGGCGGGTTTGGAAACCGTTGTTTTCCAGCACCCGAACCGCCACGTTACCCTCGATCACGCCGATGGGCCGGTGCCTGAGGTCCCCCAGTGTCTGAATGTCCTTGCTGTCGGAACGCACGAAAACGGAGACCACGAAGGTTTCGATGGGGGAGGTAAAGTCGACAAATTGCTGGCGTGCCGGGGTGATGCCCATGCAGGGGATGACCTGGGCCTCACCGCTACGGATCGCCTGGTGGGCCTCTTTCCAGGTATCGTAGATGCGATACTCGACCTTGAGACCGGATTCCCGTGCAATGGCATTCATCACGTCGATCGCAAATCCCTGGGGATTGCCCAGTTCATCCTCCGAATATTCGGGCCGGAAGGAGCGTGGCATGGCGGCGACGAAGGTCGTCGTGAGGTCCGTCTGAGGGGTTGGATCTGCGCCTGTTGATGGCTGGGGGAGACTGAACACCACAGCAATGAGCAACAACAGAACCAGGTTCTTACAAGGTTTGCGCCCCATGATCAGGCGTCTCGCTGCGGTTGCTTGTGGGGCATCGGGTTTGTGGTGGCTGCGCTGTGTGTCGATTGATTACCGGGATTTCGTGCCGGTCCGGGGATCGTGATATCCGGACCCGGCAACCCATCACGGTGCGTTGCAGAGTTGAAGGCACGAATCCAACTGATGTCAGGACAATAGCGGCATGTGTCGCGGAAAGCTTAGCAGGCTATTGAAAACAATTGCAAAATCGGTATTCCATGCGCAGGTCAGGGTGATTTTCAGAACGAATACCGGGCTCTACTGCCCTGGATGGTTTGCTGCAGCCCGTGGCTGGAGCTGTCAGGCCTGATTAGGCAATGCCCGGCTGGCCATGACCGGCCTGCCGGGAGCTGGGTTAGTGATCGCAGGCCTGTTGTGCGGGCCTGCCACACTGAAGTAAGTAACCACTAACCCCTGAAGAGATGTGGCACAACCTCCTCGAACACCGAGGCGAAATGGACCTTGAGACCCTTGCGGATGTGATCGGGTACCTCTTCGAAATCCGTGCGATTGTCCTCGGGGAGAATCAGTTCCCGAATGCCTGCACGGCGCGCGGCGATGACTTTTTCGCGGATGCCGCCTACCGGGAAGACCTGGCCGGTCAAGGTGAGCTCGCCGGTCATGGCGATGTTGCGCACCGGTTTGCCGCGCGCCAGCGACAGCAGTGCCGAGGCCATGGTGATACCCGCTGAAGGGCCGTCCTTGGGGGTGGCCCCCGCCGGCACATGAAGATGGATGAAGGCCTTGCGGAAGAACGCCTGGTCCGCGCCGAACGCCTCCGCATGACTGACGATGAAGCCGTAGGCGATCTCCGCCGATTCTCGCATCACATCACCCAGTTGTCCGGTCAGCTTGAATCCCCGGTTGAATTCGTGGGTGGCCACTGCCTCGATATTCAGGGTGGCGCCGCCCATGGCGGTCCAGGCGAGGCCGGTGACCACCCCGGCGCCGCTGAGCTTGCGCTCGTCGCGGAACACCGCACCGCCGAGGTACTCTTTCAGATCCTCCGGTTGTACATCGATGGGTTTTCTGCGGCCTTCGAGGAACTTCACCACGGCCTTGCGCACGATCTTGCCGATCTGTTTTTCCAGACGCCGTACTCCGGCATCCCGGGCGTAGCCCTCGATGATGGCGCGCAGTGTCGGGGTGTTGAGTTTCAGCTGACTGCGTTTCAGACCGGCGCGGTCGAGTTGTCGGGGCAGCAGGTACTTGCGTGCGATCTGCAGTTTTTCGCTGGCGATATATCCGGACAGGGCGATCGTTTCCATGCGGTCGAGCAACGGCCGGGGGATCGTATCCAGCTGGTTCGCGGTACAGATGAACAGCACCTTGGAGAGATCGAAGCGCAGGTCCAGGTAGTGGTCGAGGAAGTCGCTGTTCTGCTCGGGGTCGAGCACCTCGAGCAGGGCGGAGGCCGGATCGCCCTGGTAGGAAGCACCGATCTTATCGATCTCATCGAGCATGATCACCGGATTCTGGGTGCCGGCGTCCTTCATCGCCTGGATGAACTTGCCGGGCATGGCGCCGATATAGGTGCGCCGGTGTCCCTTGATCTCCGCCTCGTCGCGGATACCGCCAACTGAGAAGCGGTAAAACTTGCGTCCCAGGGCCTCGGCGATGGAGTGTCCGATGGAGGTCTTGCCCACACCCGGGGGACCGACCAGAAGTATGATCGAGCCGGCAACCTCGCCCTTCATGATGCCCAGGGCGAGGAACTCCAGGATGCGCTCCTTGACGTCCTGGAGCCCGTAGTGGTCCTTGTCCAATACCTTGCGGGCGTAGGGCAGGTCGAGTTTGTCCTCGGAGTTGATCCCCCAGGGCAGCAGGGTGATCCAGTCGAGGTAGTTGCGGGTTACCGAATACTCGGGGGAGCCCGGTTCCAGGACAGAGAGTTTGTCCATCTCCTCGTCGACCCGGGACTGGGCCTGCTCGGTGAGGCTGAGTTTGCCGAGGCGTTCCCGGAACTTATCCAGCTCCGCGGTACGGTCGTCCTTCTCGATGCCCAGTTCCTGCTGGATCGCCTTGAGCTGTTCGCGCAGAAAGAACTCCCGCTGCTGCTTCTCCATGCGCTCTTCCACGGTCTTGCGGATCGACGCCTGGGCCTTCACCAGTTCCAGTTCGCGATGCAACAGTTCCAGAACCCGCTCCATGCGGGGCAGTAGCTCGATGGTCTCGAGCACCTTCTGCAACTGGTGCTTGTCCGAGGTGGTCAGACTTGCCGCGAAATCGGTGAGATGGGAGGGGTCCTCAGGCCCGAAGCGGTCGAGAAACATGCGCAGTTCCTCGGCGTAGAGCGGATTCAGCGGCAACAGCTCCTTGATGGTGTTGATGATCGCCACCGCATAGGGCTTGATCTCCTTGCTGCTGCTCTGGGGTTCCGGGATGTATTCAATCTGCGCGGTGAACGGGGTTTCGGCGTGGATGACCTTCTTGATGCGGAATCGTTGCAGGCACTCCACCAGCACCTGAAGCCGGCCTTCCGAACGTTGAACCCGGTGGACCCGGCACACCGTGCCGATCTTCTTGAAGGTGTCCGGGCTTGCCGATTCAGCGGTTTCGGCGACCGAAAGCACCACCCCCAGCAGCATATGCGGGGATTCGGAAACCGCGTCCATGGTGCCCTCCCAGTGCTCCTGCTCCATGAGAAGGGGAACCGCCTGGCCAGGAAAGAAGGGCCGTGCCGAGACGGGTAGCAGGTGAATGATATTCGGCATCACCTCGTTGGGACGGGCCAGGTCATGGCCGCTGATGACTTCTACATTCTCATCGAAGGTGTTTTCTTCTTCTGACATCCGGATACCTGAGTGATTGATGCAGTGGCCGATACTCGACCGTTGACGGATAGGGTTTCTGACTCTTTAGGCAGGCTGCTTGTGGAAACTATATAGATGGGGCCGTGAACTCAAATTGCAAGATGTTGGTGTATGAGCTGGATACTGGAAATCCCTTGAGATTGTGCCTTATTATGCCAATAGTTTCGACAGTCTATTCGCAGAAATTAAATCGTGTGCGAATCGCACAGGCTGAATTCAGGACGTATTGATATTGTTGGCTTTGTTCTGGCCCGGTCTGCTCCCTGTATATCGAGTTGAACAGGTCGAATCTGACGTTCTCGTATTGGTACGAATTGTTGGTTTGAGGAGTCAGTTCAAAGGGATTCTTCTGAGTCTTCATCAGGAGAAATATTCTTAGTGAGTTGTTAGCGTGAATGCCAGGTCCAACTGGATGTAATTAAAGCTTGGGACGGTGGGTTTTTCCAGGGAAGTGCTTCCCCGACTGTCCAAGGGCCGTCACTCGAGTGATCGCCATGAGGACCAACAGGGTGGCAATAAAGGACAGAATGAATTCATTGATGAAATTTGCTTTGCAAGGAGACATTTGATGCGATTGGATGATTTGCGATGGATGATTGTTATTTTTACCCTAGTCTATGGAGTATCAGTTTCACTGTATGCCGATGTTTCAGGCAATCTCTCTTCCTCACAAGGTCAAAGTCAACCAGTGAAAATTTCTGATATCTACCGGGAGTTCATGGGGAACTCGCTCGGTGGTCGAAACGGTAGTGATCTGAATAGTGATGACGAGGCGCGGCAGGCAGTTGAGCAACTTGTATCGAAGACAGGTGAGCAAAAGATTGACTACATAGTCGTTCCGGTTCAGGAAAACGGACAATACTTTGACAAGATCAGCCGTTTTATGTCGGCGCAATGGGTGGCTCAAGCGCTCAGTCGGGGATTGGGCGAAAATGTTATGTCACCGGATACCGTAGCGAATCTATTCAATGCAAAAGATGTGATTGACGCTGATCATATCGTTGAATTGTCGAAAAAAACAGGCTCGAAAGCGGTTTTTCTTCTCCTCGACAGCGAAAAATATCTGGAGCAGAAGAAGAGTATAAAACTGATGTGGATATTGACCGATCCCTCAGGAAACGTGATCCGCAGGATCAGCCGGAGCATTGATGATCCAGTGCTTGAAACTCCGTTGGACTTGCAGGTAAGGGAGATTTCCAGGGGTTGCCTTGAGGAATTACTGGATAAGAAACTGAGTGATCGGTCTGACATAAAGGATCGGAATCCCATAACAGATCAATTCCCGAATGATTTGAATGATTTGAGTCTGTTGAACGCGTCAAAAATAAGTCGCGCGGGTTTTTTGCAGTTATTGGGATTTATGACTCCCATCATGTTTCAACACGAGCGGGAAGATTATTTCCAGCGATCCCTGCGTTTGCTGAACGAAGTGGATGATCGTGTTGAATATCAGAAAGTACTCTCAGCACGAGCCTGGTTTCATCTCAATCGTAAACCGGTCAGTATGCGCCTGCTCAGTGATCTTGACGATGCTGCAGCAAGGGCGGCTTTGGCTTACCAGAATGGAAATTATACAGACCTGAAATATGCACTCAGCGATATTCACAATCCATTGATGAGAGTGCTTTCCTTATATGAGATCAATGAATTAAGAATCGCCTATGAAAAAACTGATAGTTATGAAGGTGATCTGGTTGGAATTGGTCAGAAATGGAAAAACTTTATTGGTTTGATGTTCAGGGATTCTGATCCATGGTTTGCACCGAGTAATATCTCGTACTTCAGTCAAATTGATGGTTTTTTCACTGAATTCGATGGTGAATTCAAAAAGGCGATTGAGGCGGCGATGGTTAGCGGTGAATTGAAATTATCCAATGATGGTGGACGAATCGTCGAGGGGGTGATGACCAATGGGCGGCGATGGAAGGGTGCTCCAGGGTGCTGTGAGGATTTGGATCCTGATATACAGGATGCGGATATCTGGCATGTCTATTCTCTGATTGCAAAAGCTAATGTTCTGAGAAAATTGAATAAGCGGGTGAATCTTCAGGGCGCCTATGAATCTGCCTACGAATATGCTCAAAAGATCGAACCGATGGTGAATGCATTGCCAGGTTTTTACCGGCTTTTTGCGGAATCATGTGAAGGCTTGGCGAAGAAGCGCATGGGTAGAGAACGGGATTTCTATCTGGATAAAGCCACTCAGTTAGTTGAAGAAGTCCGTAAACGCTCGGTCGGGATGGACACGGACCTTATTAAAGCGGCGATATTACAGGACAAGCTCTATTTCGAATACAATAGAAAGCGTAACGTGAATGCGCTTAATCTCCATAAAATTGAACATAGTGAAATACCAACGTCATATGTCGTGTTCTCGAAATATGCATTATCAGCGGGTTCGTCTGTAGCACTACCTTATGTGAATTCGAATTTTGGTGTTTTCAAATTCACCGTATTCGGGGAGAAATGGACGGATAAGAAAATATTGGACTACCTGGCTGATCATTTTGACGGGAACCCTGACAAGATTCCTTATCTGGCAAAACGCCTGGAGAGCAGAGGGGAGTATCAAGAAGCAATTGATCTGTTGTCGAAGGAAATAGAAACCTCAGGAGGTGGGTGGGAAGCTTATTTCAATCTAGGCAAACTGCAGATCATGGACAGCCGATATGCGGATGCGAAGACAACATTCCTGAAATTTCCAGGTTTCAAATCGACGCGGTTCGAAAATCCGGTAGCATTGTCCGGAGATGCCTATTCGGCAGGAAGCCTTCTGTATTGGCTGGGTAGAGTCGAGGAATTCAAGGATTTGTATCAGATATGTGTCGATCTGGCGACTGGCGCTGCAAATGAGTATGCGTCAAGACAGAGACTCGCTATGGTTGACAGAGATTTCGAGACGGCAATCGATAATGCTTATCGACGTGGTGCCCGGTATAACAGCCGCTATGGATACCGGGACTTTCTCGCCATGTTGCACCTGTTGGGAGAACACGCACAAGCTGATGCGGGTTTTTCCACGCTGGTCGGGCGATATCAGGAACCCCCCATTTGGACTGCGCAGTTGATCGGGCGCCGTATTCAGGGGCTTGAATATTCAGACGCTGCAAAGATTGCGCATGAGCACTATGAAAATGCCGTGTCGGACAATCAAAGAAAGCAGGCAATCAGATATCTTTTTCTTGAAACCGTTACGGACCGGATACCCACGACTACCGAGTACAATGATTTTCCTGATGTCCCGCTGGTCAGGGAGTCGAAGATACGTGGTGCATCGACACGGCTGCAGAATTTAATCACAGAAATTCGGCATGAAGATCCTGAGCATTGTACCTCAAGTCCTGCCGCATGCTCTGATGCCAACAGCCCATTGATCGATTCAAAGGCCAATCTGTACAAGAGTCATTTGCTTGCCTATATGAAATTAAAGCATGAGGATTATCCGGCGGCTTATCAGCTGTATCTGCAAATTGATAAGCTGTCACCTTTGATTTCGTATACATACAAGTATGACAAGGACAGTCTTTCGGCGAAAAAAACCGAGATCAGCAGTTTTTTGCCCTATTTCGTGGAAGCGGCAACCCAGGTGCATGCGGATTCGCTGCTGAGAAAGATAGCCGAAACACTGATCAAGGAGCCGGTGGTGGTCGAATCAAAATTTGATGTGGATATGTCTCTGGCCTTGATACATGGCTATTTTGGAGAATCCGATGTGAGTTTTAGACATCTCAGGCGCGCCTTCAACGAGCGGCCCCATACGAAGTGGCGGCCTCTCTACAGTTGGTATCAGTTAACCGAGATCTCGGAGTGGATGTATCAACGATATGGCGACAAACGCTATCTCGATCTCGCGCTGGATTGGTCCAGACGATACCAGGTGATCCAACCGCAGTTTGCATGGGCCTATGCATTTGAAGCCAAATACGCAACGCTTCCCGAGGATCGGTTGAAAGCAGCGGCCTTCGCGGTCTATCTGGACAGGGACTCTGAATGGTTGAAGTCTGTACCTGAGGCGACACTCAAGCAGAGCGCCGAGTGGTGGCGGAACAATAACCCATTCGTGATCAGGCAGGATGTTGAACCAGAGGAGAAAAGTGCCAGCGGTCCCACTCAGGAATGGTCTGGGCGGTTGATTCGTGAGACGGGGTCGGCTTCCGCTCACGGCGCCTCGCTGAGGATGGTGGCAGGTTTGTGATCTGAAAAGCTGCGGTTGGCGAGTTCAGCAAAGTCTGCAACGCTCAGTTGCTCAGGACGAGTACCTGGGTCTATGCCGAGCGCTGCGATGCTGTCTGCGGTCATGAAATTTCTCAGACTGTTACGCAGGGTTTTACGCCGCTGTGAAAAGGCCTGGCCCACCAGGGCGGAGAAGGTGGGCCAGTCGTCGATCTCGTAAGGTAGAGGGTAAATGGGTTGCAGACGCACGAACGACGAGTCCACCTTGGGGGGCGGATTGAAGGCCCCGGGGCCGATATGGAACAGGGACTGCACCCGGGCCCGGGCCTGCAGCATCACAGAAAGGCGCCCATAGGTCTTGCTGCCAGGACCGGCGGCCATGCGGTCCACCACCTCCTTCTGCAGCATCAGGTGGAAATCCCGGATCACCTCCGCCGCATCGAACAGGTGGAATAAGAGCGGGGTGGAGATGTTGTAGGGCAGGTTGCCGACCACCCGCAGGGGTCGATCCGCTTGCGCCAGCAGGCGGAAATCGAATTTCAGCGCATCTACATTATGGATGGTCAGTTCACCCAGTCCCTGGCAGCGCTGTGCCAGCGGCCCGACCAGATCCCGGTCGATCTCCACCACCTGCATGCGCTTGACCCGGGTCAGCAGCGCCAGGGTGATGGCGCCCTGGCCCGGCCCGATCTCGACCAGGTTGTCACCCTCGTGGGGATCGATGGCCTTGACGATGCGCTGAATGATGCCGGGGTCGTGCAGGAAGTTTTGGCCGAACCTTTTCCTGGCCTTGTGTGGTGCGGGATTACCCATGCTGAATTCAGTTAAATCAATACGTTAGAAAATAGTGGGTTGAGATTATCCACTAAAACCAGGCGGTTAGGAAATATCGTGAGAGATTTCAAGTCGCGACGAAAATCGCATCGGTAATTTCTGAGAGATATCTTTTGGTTTGGTAAAGTAACTAAGCCGGTAACAGGGAATGCTCAATAAAAAATAAAAAACCAAGCCTATGACTTTGAGGAGAAACCTTCAGCATTTCAGCCTGAGCTATTTTTCATAAACTTTAGGTTATCGAAAATTGAAAGGCAGGAGCTGTTTTAGTGCAATATCAATGTTAGAGATGGTTACAGTCTCATTAAACACTTTTTCTAATCTATCAATTGGCGCATTGGGTAGAACTTTCCGAACAATCTCAGTACGTCTTTCAGACTCAATAAATGTGTCTGTTGACAAAATTCCAAAATGCTCTGCACACTTCCCAATTACTACACCGATCCAGGTAATAGTACCCTCTGGGTGTGCATCACATATTTCTAAAGACTGTCTAATTTGTTCTTTTGCTTCTGATACTTTGTCGTACTTTAACAATAAAAGTGCACGGTAAAAAGCGATGAGTTGCCAGGGATGGTCTACTTCTGTTTTCCAGGAATCAATGGAGTTGATGTATTTCTCCATTAATTGCATATTCATTAGTTTTGTCGCAAGTGCTCTAATTAAAAGATGATGGGCAAAACGCCTGCTATTTCCCCAGCCAGGGATTTGGCTTATAACCTCGTCTAGAGATTTTTCGTTTACATCGTAAATAAACATATTTAGCTCATTCTCTACTTCTCCAGCCTCGAGTGATTCATTGTCAAAGATTGAGAATAAACGGTAAATTTTGGTCTGGAGAATTTCCTTTTCACGTTGTGTTGGATCTGACAATCGAGCAAAGGATTCCAGTGCCTTGTCAAAGAAAGTAATCGCGGTCGAAAAATCTCCTTGAAAAGCTGATAATTGGCCGCGTGTGGACAGCAATTTACCGTAATTACATAGACCAAACACCTTAGATTTTTCTTTAAGCAGTATATCAATATAGGGTGTAAGTTCATCGAAGTTATATGCATTAGTGATTGAGATGACTGCACGGAGTACCACTTCGCACGCCTGAGGGGCATCCTCTTCCAGTAATTCAAGAGCTAGGGATACAGTTTCCTTTAATGTTGATTCGGTTGAGAGACCTTGATGGTTGTCCAGCGTTAAACAAGCTGATCTGTATTGAAGGTCAAGCAATTTAGGAATAGATTGGTTCGATGGTTTGTATTGGTCTAACCAACTAATCACCCTTGAAAGTAAGTGCGGCCTAATATTTTTTCCTTTTATTCGGTCTTTGACTTCACTGAGGTATTTAGCCCAGAGTGCAGGCGAGTCTTGGGCTGATTTACCAAGCCTGTCGAGCACATCGTCAACCAGAGTTAGAGAACCAAAGTCTTGTGCTGATGAGGCCAACAGATACCAATCATCAGGGAGAAGGGCTTTTTCGTCATTCAATGCAATTAGTGTTCGTTCTAAGAGCCCGTCACTGCTTGGGGTTAATAGGCAATGATCTAATAACTTAAAGTGTCTAAGAAGGGCCTTTCTCTCTCTAGTAGGGCTACCCCAACAGTTTGCAATGGTGTCTACATAGCCATTGAATGCACACTCATTCTTTGCAACAAATCGTAAATTCAATTGCATTTTTTCGTAGCGCTTGGGACTGAGGCGTTTCAATTCTGCCAATATTGATTCGCCTCGGATATTGAGTGCATTTGCTCCTTGATAGCTTCCGGTGCCTTCAATTTCAAATTTAACTGTCGTGGCCTTGCTTGTATCTATTGGCAAAATGCGGAGAACCCATCTAATGAGTAAATCAATTTGAAGGTACCAACCATGATCAGAAACTACGGGATCTTTTACTGAAAACCCAAAAATACCTACTGCGATATCAGTCAGTCGTTTAAGGTTGAGCTCAACCTCTGCGTGGCTTTCGTCTGTAGCATGAAACCCGGTCTTTAACTCTGGTAGCTCGACACCATCAGGAATGACAAGAGCAACAAATTTGCCGACCTTTATCTCTTTAATGCCTAACGCTAGATCGGGATCATGAACCCTTCCTGTCTCATCAATAGCTATTGTCCAGCTTTGGCTTGGTTCTAAAGCGGGTAGAAAATTCGGATGAACACCATTTTTTAACACAACTGCTTCAGATGATATGCGGTATCCCCTATTCAGGGCAGCCTTACTTTTTTGCTTATTTCGGAATTCCAGTTGCTTGTTCTTCTCCAGAATTATCGATTTTTCGACTCGTCCAGAAATATTCCCTGTTCTTGTAACAATCCAATCCTCGATTTTATTAATAGGCTCCCCTTTATTGAATAAATACCGCAGTTCATCGGTGAGCTGATTTGCTAGTTCGCCTTCGGCTTTTGCTTTCCTGAGACGGGACAAAACACTTGGTATTTCAGCGAAAAAATTTTCAGCCTCAATTTCCAGCCGTTGAATTTGGCTCTTGTTTTTAGCAGACCCCCAAGCATGAAGTCTGTAATATTTTGTTTCTAAATTCCAGAGTTGTTGTTTCTTATCTTTGATTGAATCTTCCATTGGTTATATACTTTAAGCTTCATTATTTTAGATAGTTTAATCTAAAAGTTGTCTGAATCAACTTATATTTCCATATACAGAGAGAGTCTTTGAATTAAGTGTTAATTTATTATGTGTGAGTCTTAGGCATGAATCGAATATTTATTGATATGGACGGTGTCTTAGTTGATTTTGATCTTTATAAACGTGATTACAATCTATCGGGTAGCGAGGTTAAGAAGAAGGAAAAAGCATATTTCGAGATGAAGCCGATAGATGGTTCCTTGGAAGCGGTGCATCAGCTTATTGAGATGGGGTATGAAGTATGGATTGCTTCAAAACCACCTACAGGCGTTCCATATGCATATGCTGATAAAGTTGCATGGATACTCAAATATCTACCAGAGCTCGAAAGACGAATTGTTCTTTCACATGATAAGGGTTTTCTTGGTGATGAGAATGACTACCTTTGTGATGATAGGCCTCACAAAGCTAATTGCGAGGAATTCCGTGGTAAGTTAGTGAGATTTGTGAATGGATTTCATTGGAATGAAGCTTTGGCATTTTTTAAGATGGAAAACGAAAGAAGTTCCAATAGGCGCTATAAGAATAATATGGATTACGACAAAACAGTACAATCGGTGGGCGAGAGATATATCAAATCTCGAATTATTGATCGCCTGCAAGGGTCCAGTACAACGACCCGTAAACTAGTTGGTGGCCTGGGACATGATGCAGGTATATTAAAGAATCCTTTTGATCCGGAAGATATGCTCCTCGTAAACACTGACCGTTCAGGTGTCAATAAAGCCTATAACCTTGGCCTGGCCGGTGGCGAATGTATTGCCGATTTCGCAATCTCGCATGCTATTAGCGATATTCTTGCAACTGGAGGCGTGCCATTTGCAGTTTCTGTAGCTCTGTTATTACCCGGTGAAACTCCAGTGCAGTTAGTTGATGAAATAATTGATGGGATCGAGTTGGCGTCGACCTATTATGGGGTAACCTTAACAGGAGGGGATACGAAAAAATCAGATATGCTTTCACTAGTAGTTACTGCCCTAGGAAAAGCTCCAGCAGAAAATCTATTATATCGGAATACTCCAAGAGTTGGTGATCAACTGGTTGTTACTGGGTATCTTGGATCAATGCTGTTGGGCTCTATAGTGCATAAAAAAGGACTTTTAGTCCCAGAATCTGTTCAACAGGTTGTCGATCAAGCATTGATACAACAGCGTCCCCCTTATCATATGGCTCTAGAGATAAGTAAGTCGCGAGTTGCGCATGCTTGCACGGATATTAGCGATGGCCTTCAGGCTGCTTGCCGGAATATGATCGGTGATAACGATTTTGGAGTTGAGTTGATTGAAGATCAGATACCGGTTCACCCTGAACTTAAGGAAGTAGCCAATGATTTGTCTTTATCACCTCTCCAGCTATCAATGGCGGGAGGTGATTGGCAGTTTTTATACTGTATTCCAAAAAAAGAAATACCCTCTGTAGAGGCTATGTCGAAAAGTATGGGGAGTAAATTAACAGTCATTGGAGAAGTTTCAGAAACGAATGGCATATGGGCTAAAACTTTAACGGGTGAACAAAAAAAATTACGTCAAATCGAGAATGATAGTTTTACAGATAGAATAAACGGTAAGAGTTACTTTAGCTATTTGAGCGATCCGTTGGATCTATTTGAATAGATTAGGTCCATCTAGATTGAAAGAGAGTGCATAAATGAACGTGGTTGCTGCTCAAAATTTAGGAGAGTGTTGGCTTAAATGTGTCGCCCAGGTGCTAGAGCAAGGTGAACTACATTATGATGAAGATGTTGCAATTCGCGAAATATTGGGTTTGTCAGTTGAGATAGCTTGCCCTTCATCCAAGGATGATTTTATTTCACGTACCGGCGATCAAAAAGTCATTAAAAAAATGCTTAAAAAGTTTTCTAAAGGTGTTGTTATGGAAGATCGACCATTTACTTATGGGCAGCTCATCTATGACATGAATGGTATTGATCAGTTTGAGTGGATAATCAGGCGAATTAGGAAAAAACCTGAAACAAAGTCGGCGACGATTTCTTTAATATCACCAGGTTTGGAGGCGCTAAATCTTCCATGCCTGATTGCATTGGATGCAAAAATCCGCAAAGGTGCTTTGCATTTACAGTTCTTCTTTCGTAGCCAGAATATTTTTGGCCGTCAATATGCCAACTTGCTCGCATTAGCAGCTCTACATGAGAGGCTTTCGCTTCAAAGTGGGTATAGCATCGGTAGTATGAAAGGGTATATTGCCTCTGCACACATTTATGATTTTGATCTTGTCTATGCCCGTGAACTAATCAGGACAAAAAAGATTCAAATTACAGATTATTATTATACTAAAGGCCCTGCCTCAGTTCGTAGTTAGTCTGCTTTATGTTCAGATTTGGAATTTTGAATTTCTTCTCTGGACGTTCGAATCAGGCAACGATACTCAGTACGATGCTTTTTGCTACCATGCTCTCGTAAAAAAGGTTCTGCTAACTCTATTAGGGCTTCACGTTCAGTGAGTGGCCAGTCCTTGCTTGCTTCAACATGTCCAAGGAGTACACGATGATACCCGTGTCCTGGCGGGAAATTGTGGCTGTCCTTTACTTCTAGACTTATTTTTTTTAGCAGCATTTGCTCCTCAGATGAATAGACTTGAGAGATCAGTGCATCAAGATTTTCATCTGAGCCGACCCTGTTGATATTTACATTGGGCGCGACATTGATGGCGTCTTTATTTTTATCATGTTTTTTACTGCCGTGTGCACGCTCTTTCACAGATTTTGGAATCTGTTGTCGGTTATCAACCAGTCCCGCCTCAAGGATAAAACGAACATCCTTTTCAGTCTCGACACGATCAAATAAAGCATTCAATTGCTTATAGCTAAAATCTTCTCTCCGAAGTATATCCGTTTCCACTAGTTGCTTGGCTCGAATAGGGGAAACTCTATCCGCAAGGCGCTTAATCCTATTCTGGTCACTACGAATATCAGATGGCTTAACGATTCTGTTCTTAGCGAGGACAGAAAGCACACGCGGTGATAGCTCTTTGTTCAAGCCAATCGATTTAAGCATGCCGCGCTGCTGACCATTCAGTTGAGAAATCTGGAGTTTTTTTGTAGTTAGTAATGCCAGAATTTCAAGTTCCAGCGGTTCTGTGTTGTCTACATTAAGTGCACGCTTCCAGTTGTGCCTAAATTCATTTTCGTTAATGATATTGTTACGAACCATAAAGCTAAGTTCCACGATAGATGCATTAGATAAAGCTTCATCGCGCTTGCTTTCATCCAGTTCGCCAACAAGTAATTTTTGTGCCTCAGTCAGGTCATCTAGCCAATTCGGTTGGGCGACGAATACATGGGGGAGGAGTTCAAGCCATAAATTTCGTCGATCAATAATCAGATGCTGTAGGCGCTCAATTCGAGTCCGTCCCTCATCGTGACTGCTTAGCGAATACCAGAAAGCTACACCCTCAAGGGCGGATGTAAGTTCCTCAGGCAATGGATGTTTTTGAAAGTATCGTCCGGGTGATGGTGTGCGACCCATATGCGCTAAACGACTTGTGATATCTGCTACGCTTTCGCCTCGCATGCACCTCACAATGCCTCGAACCCATAGATCGTTTTGCGGAGCGAGATGACGATCAATTGGTTCTCGTAGCAGGCTTAATCTATTTTCGTCACGGAAAGCGGCGCAGACCAGTAGAGGAGCAAGCTGCCACGCTGTTTCAACGAAATGCTCTGGAGGGAGTTCAAAAAGTTCAAACGCAAAAACAATCGGCATTGACCAGCGTCGACTATCCAGCCTGGCACCGGTTTGGATAAGTTGATGCTCAGAATGATTCGTCAGGAAAAGAGCTACCAGGAAATCCTGGAGTGTTTCATGCTTGAATCGAATGCTGTTATTTCGCGCTTTTTCAATGATCAAGCCTTGAACCAGACGGGAAATGAACGGAACTGATTTATCACCTAGCCGGGTTTTAAGGTACTTTTCTGCGCGTGACTGTGAACAGGCGACTAAACCCTCGCATCTCATTGAGTAGGCAAGCAAAGATAAAGCCTCGCGAGCATCATCTTCAGACCAGTATTCTAAGGTGCCCGCATCAAGATCTTTGTTTATCTCTCTGCGTAACCAGGCATCAAAAAAAGTGCTGTATAACTCTGCAAGACCGCCAGGTAACTCATTGTTTTCAACCCATACCCAAACAGCCATCCGAAGTAGAATCGGGCTTCTTGCGATCATTTGAGCCGTCCACTTTTGCGACAAGGCTTTCCAAAAAGACTTTTCGGCATCAGGATCATGATGCAAGTAGTTCTTTATAAACTGGCTTTGACGATCAGAAGCCATTGCGCGTAATTCAATTGTTTTTTGCTTAAAAGCGGGAACATGTGAAGGTCGTGTAGATATGAATATTTTTGACTCAGGATGTTCCTTGAATAGGTCAATCAGGTCAGCCTCACATTGAAGATAAAGGTTAGAAGGGCATTCATTCAATCCATCCAGCAGCAATGTTAATGCGCCAGAACCCAATCCTAGTTGAATGTCGGACCAATTCAGGGGGGGTATCTCCCTGCATATAAGCTCCTGTAAGCCGGAAGCTGTATAGTCGGACAATTGTACATACAAAGCCCAGGCCCCAGGGTTAGTGGTGTTAGTGAAACAGAGTTCCCGAGCAATTATTAACAGGCTGGTAGTTTTTCCAGCCCCAGGTTCACCAATCAAAAAAGCGGGATAAACATTTTTGGCTATATCTTCAAAATCACCCCTACTTACAAGTGGCTGTTTTTCTTTTAGGTTACCTGTTAAGTAGTCATCGTTTTTCGAGCGGTTTCTCCGAGTAGAGTGTTCACGATGGTTATGGGCATCTGCCTCGAGAGGTACATAGATATCCTTGAGTTCATTTGTATCAGTTAGAAGCTCATTGCAGTAATCGCTGACAACTGATTGAAATAGGTCAGGGTCGGTCTTTTGAAGCTCCCTTATCCAAGTTTTGAATTTACGGCTGGATCGAGCCAGGTCTCGCTGGATCCATCGTTTAGTAGCGTCCTCAAGAGACCTGGGGGTGACTTTCCCGATATCACCACCATCTCGAATAAAAATGGTCTCTTCCTTTTCGGGGTTTTTGTGAGTGGTACGTATCAGGGATAAAGGGCCAAGGGACTTTTCTCTTGGCGGTACGGCAAACGCAAGGACATCGATGCCTTGATACTTTACCCAGTGTGGATTAAAAATGATTTTATCTGCAGTATCTTTCCAGCTCCAGCGTCCCCTGCTTTTTGTCCGCCACACTTCTTTGTGGAATAAGCTCGATACGTGACGAGTAAACTTGTCTTTGTCTCCTCTATATCCGCTTTCTTCTAGACCTACGGCGTTGCCATCATCGTCGATACCAAGGATGACAAGACCGCCGATATCATTAGCCATACCGACTAGAGCTTTTACAAAATGAAGAATGTAATCGGCATCATTGTAGTCAGCCTCTTTCTCTGAGTCTTTTGCCTTGATAGCAGCTTTAAACTCTAACCAGTCGACCTCTAATCCATCAGTAATGGCAATAATTGAATCGAGCTCATTTCCCTTGATAGACAACGCCTCATTAATAAACTCAAAGCCATTCATAGCTCACCTATTTGCAGATAGATATAAAACCAGTAAAGCACTGGAAAAACGACCAAGTGACGTAAGAATTTTTCGTCAATGCTGTGTAATCCTGTGTTCCTAACGTAGGATGTCATAGAACCCTCCTTGCGTCACGACTGCTGGTGCAGAGACAACTTGCTCCAGGGGATGTTCAAGTAATGAGGAACCAAGCCGGGTAAGGTCATCCTGGACACGAAATGGGATTGCTTTCTCGTGTTGCCCCAAGAATGTGAGCGCTTGACTCAATGACCACTCATTTACTCCAGTGTCGCTGAATTCAAGCTTCAGTCGGCTGGAAATCCGATCTTTAGTAGCCTGAGCAGCGACTAATCTGGTCATCAACTGGTCAAGGGCGCTGTAATTGATAGTCCTGTTTCGAGCTTCCGTAATCTGCATTTCGACATTGGACAAGTGGTGATATGCGTTAGCTACAGAGGCCGAGATAAAATCCCGAATATCCACGCCTTCCTTATGCAGCCAACGTTCTCTGCCTAAGTTTCTAAAAGCCGTTAACCCGTTAGAGCAAATCAACACTACACGCCCCCAGTGCAAACGATATGAGTTGTAACCAGTATTAAGGCCATAAATAACGTTGAACTTAAGCTCCACCTGCTTGTGCTGGTCTGGAACAGAGAAATTTTCAACAACTTCTCCAAAAGGTGTCAGCTTAGTCGTATTACTCGAAGTAATTCCGTAATTATTAAGTTCGGCCGCCAAGTTATTTCTGAAAAGGCGCTGATCCATTTGAACAAACTGTTGTGAAGTGATTGTAGTGGTCAAGTCTTTTTGGCCACGGATTTATAAGCATCCCAATACTGCTGTTCAGCCACCCTCGGTGTCATTCCGGCATTGTGGGCATGCGGTCTGAGTTGGCTGTAATAGCCGATCACGTACTCCGTAATATGGTTCTTGGCTTCTTCGAATGAACGGTAGCCGATCTCAGGAATCCATTCGGTCTTGAGACTTCTGAAGAAACGCTCTGTCGGGCTATTGTCCCAGCAGTTTCCTCGACGACTCATGCTCTGCACCATCTGATAGCGCCACAACTGCTGCCGGTATTCCAAGCTGGTGTATTGGCAGCCTTGGTCAGAATGAAACACCACACCTTTGGGCTCGCCACGAGACTCATAGGCCATGGTGAGCGCTTTCTTTGTCAGCGCACTGTCCGGCGACAGCGAGAGCGCCCATCCCACCGGTTGTCTCGCGTACAAATCCAGGACAACGGCCAGATAACCCCAACGGCGGCCTGTCCACACATAGGTGATATCGCCTGTCCAGACGGTATTGGGCGCCTTAACATCAAACTGACGATCCAACCTGTTCGGGATGGCAATATGCGGCTGATCGGCCTTCCTGTATCGATGCCTTGGCAGCTGGCTACTGACCAAGCCCAGCGCCCGCATACGTCGCGATGCCCGATAGCGGCTCAGAGGCAGCCCTTGGGCGGTTACCATCGTAGCGATGGTACGGGCACCGGCTGAGCCGTTGCTCAGCGTATGGGCCGCCTTCACATGAGCGCGCAGTCGCTGCTCTGCAGCCGATAACCCTGTCGGTCGGCTTCGCCAGGCCCGATAATTGCTGCGATGTACATCGAACAGGTGACACAGTGTTTTCACCGGATAGCTCTCTTGATGTAGACGACGAATCAGCGTGAATTGCTCAGCGAGTCCGACATCAAGAGAGCGGTAGCCTTTTTTAGGATTTCTTTCTCCATCTCGACTTGGCGTAACCGCTTTTCCAAGTCCTGGATGCGACGCTGTTCGTCGGTTATTGCCGTTGCCTTGGGCGTTTTCCCTTGCCGCTCCTGGCGAAGTTGGCGTACCCAGTTTTCCATCGTGGACTTGCCGACCCCCATCGCCTCGCAAGCAGCTCTGACGGTATAGTGTTGGTCAACAACCAGTTGAGCCGCCTCCAGCCGAAATTCCGGGCTGAACGTCTTTCGTGATTTCGTCATTTTGTCACCTGTTTTTCTCTATGGGTGATAATATCACCCAGAATCAGGTGGCCAAATTCCCTATGCCACTACAGTATCCAGTTGATCTATGGCTTGTGCTGCAGGGATCATGTGATATTCCTCGTCGGTTAATGATGTCGATGAGGAAATTTATTTCAGTAGCAAGGTTTTAAGACACTAGCAAGGTAAGCCAATGTGTATGCAAAACGCGCCAATTGAGTTTTTTTTATTAATGCATGGCCTGTGTTCTGACAGAATCCGGGGTCGAACCTGTCCAGCTATGAAAGGCACGGAAAAATGAATTGGGATCTTCATAACCCAGCAGAAAGGAAATCTGCGTATAAGGTATATCAGAGCGGGTAATATAATGTTTGGCTAGGTCTTCCCGAACATTGGCTAGCACTTCCTTAAAGTTCGTGCCTTCATCTCCCAAACGTCGCTGTAAGGTGCGCTTGCTCACCATGAGACGCCTGGCGAGATCATCAGAAGTGGTTTGTCCGCTGGGTAGCATTTCCAGCAAGGCACTACGTGCACGCTCGGAAAAATCCTCATCCATACTGACTTCAGATAATTTCTTGTTTAATCCTTCTTCAAAAAAATCCCACATCTGAGTGTTTTCACTGACAAAGGGTCTGGCGGCATCCTCAGCCGAGAATGTCATTGAAAGATCATCGCTCTTGAGGGGCTTGATACCGAAGTACTGCTCATATTCATTGTTTACTGAAAAATCTATGGGTGCAGTAATCTGGATGGGTTTTAGATGCTCACGAGTGGCCAGCCTGGCCAACTGGATAAAAAAACCGACCTCAGTGGCGATTAATGAAAACGGAATGTTTTCGCCTTGATCCAGAAAACTCAGCACCAGTCGAGTTGACTCACTATTTTGTTCAATATCCAACTTCATGGGGCCAATCAAAGGTTTGAAGCGGCTTAATCGCTGTAATGCTGTATTCAGGTCAGGACTGCAATAGGCAGCAAATATGGGTGGGTCGAACACATCAGTATTGATTGCCTGAACAACTTTTAGAGGAAATAAGGAGTCCTCTGAGGCCTGTTCCATGGTCTGCCACAGTCTGAAATATTCAGCAGTATTCAGACTGGCATCTTTGCGTGAAAACAGATCATCGGGTAACTGGGCCCGACGTAATACTTCAACAACGTTGAAGCCTAAGGCTTTCAGTAGAACGCGCCAGTTCTGATTGACACTGAAAGGAACTCTTTTTGGCATGCTGGATTCACTCACTATGATTCGATCATCAGACTGTAGCGAATCTGTACTTACATTACACTAGCAAAGCGTGCCAAATCACATGCAAAAATAACCTTTTGATGAAAGTAATAAATTGGTGGTGTTATTTGGGATTTGATCTATTTTGTGTGACGGAAGTCTTTGAACAAATCACCAATAATTTCTGCTGCTGAAAGACATCAAGTGGAATGTGCTCAATATTGGCATTGTGGCAGTCGGTCTTTCAATTAACTCTCTGAAAAATGTGGAAAAACCTCGATGGGGAAGGCTTCTGGCCGAAGCGCTTTCTGGGGCGATGATTCAAAACATCTCCTGGCGTAGCTCTGTTAAATCATAAGATTATAAATGAGCGGAATACGAATGCCCATGGTCGCACCAGAGGTCGATAGCCTGCTGAGGCATTCTCCTGAAACATATTGGGTTGAAATCAAAGTGGTTTTGTTTGATCCTCATGGACCGGTGGGTACCCAGGATGGTTTTCTGCGAGACCGGTTGCCCTCAGATAACAATATTCAAAAAAATCACACCGGCTCAGGATCGCTGCAACAGAGATTGCCTCGAGACCTGCAAATGCCAATGTCGAGGTAAGCTGAAGATGCTAAGCCACCCTCTCAACCTGATACTCAGCCTGGCGCTGACGTTATTACTGATGCCCTTCCCCATGAATGCTGCGGATGGCAATGACGCGACATTCAGCCAGGCGGAACTCGACCAGATCATGGCGCCGGTGGCGCTCTATCCGGACGCGCTGCTTTCCCAGATCCTCATGGCCTCGACCTATCCGGACCAGGTCGCTGAGGCGGTGAAATGGTCCAAGACGAATACCGATCAGAAGGGGGATGATGCCGTCACTGCGGTGCAGGACAAGGCCTGGGATCCGAGCGTCGCCTCCCTGGTCGCGTTTCCCCAGGTGCTGGCGATGATGGGTGACAAGCCCGATTGGGTCAAACAGATGGGGGATGCCTTTCTCGCGCAACCGGAAGACACCATGGATACCGTGCAGGGCCTGCGCAAGAAGGCCAAGGAAGCCGGCAATCTGGAGAGTTCCGATCAGCAGAAGGTCGCCGTCGACGAGTCCGCCGACCCGACCGTCATCGTCATCGAATCCTCCGATCCGCAGGTGATCTACGTCCCTTCCTACAACCCGACGATCATCTACGGCACCTGGTGGTGGCCTGCCTATCCGCCTTACTACTGGCCGCCGCCTCCCGGTTACGGGTTCACCGCCGGATTGGTGACCGGTATCGGTTTCGGCATCGGCATTTCAATCACCAACTCGATCTGGGGCGGGTTCAACTGGCACCATCACGACGTCAACATTAACGTCAACAGGTACAACAAGATAAACGTGAACCGCAAACTTGACGTCAATGCGAAATCCGTTTCGTGGAAGCACAATGCGGTCAACCGAAAAGGCACACCCTATGCCGATCGCAAGAGTCGTGAAAAATTCGGTCAGAAGCTGGACGGCGCGGACAAGCGGCAGGATTTTCGGGGTCGCGATGATCAGCGCGAGCAGGCCCGCGCGGCGATGCAGCGCAAGGGCATAGACCCCGGGGCGGAGCGTAAGCAACTTACCGGCAGTCAGGGACAGCAGGTTCGCGACCGGGTCAGCAGTCTTGACCGGCAACGGGATACGAGTGGCTTCAACACATCCAACCGCGGCGGTTCAAACCGGACCAGTCAGAGCAGCCACGCGCTCAGCGGACTGGGCAATCGCAACGGCGGCGCCGCTGCCGACCGGCGGGGCAGTCTCAGCAATCGATCTTCCGGCAGTCGGTCCTTTGGCGGCGGTGGACACGGTGGCGGGGGGCTCGGTGGTGGAGGACTGGGTGGCCGCTCCGGTGGATTGAGACGTTGAAGGGGGGCATACAAATGAAGCGGAAACTCCTGAAGAAACTGATCCTGCTGACGACCGGATGCCTGTTGATGAGTCAGGCCGCTCACTCGGAGCAGCGTTATTTCGATACCCCGGAGCAGGCGGCCAACCGGCTGGTCATCGCCCTGGCGCGTGCTGATCAGGCGGAAATGGCGGATATCCTGGGTAGTGAATATCGATCGGTGCTCTCGGTGGAGGACATCGATCAGCCCATGGTGGACCGGTTTTTGACCGGTTGGGCGGATTATCATGCGCTTGTTTCGAGTGACGATAAAACCCGGATGCTTGCGGTGGGTTTCAAAGGCTGGACCCTGCCCATTCCGATTGTTCGTGAGGTGGAGGGCTGGCGGTTCGATACGGCAACCGGCCAGTCCATGATCAAAGTTCGGCGTATTGGGCGGAATGAACTATCGGCGATGCAGACGGCGCTGGCCTACCATGACGCACAGATGGAGTACGCCGCCGAGGATCATGATGGTGACGGAATTCTCGAGTATGCCCAGCGGTTTATCAGCAGCCCCGGCAAACACGATGGTTTGTACTGGGAGACCGCGGAGGGCGAGCCGGAGAGCCCTACTGGCTCATTGCTCGCGGGTCACGAACCGGGAAAGGACTACCACGGTTATTACTATCGCATCCTGACCGGACAGGGGGAGCATGCGCCGGGTGGCGCCGTGAGTTACCTGCAGGGTGACAGTATGGTGAATGGTTTTGCTCTGATTGCCTGGCCTGCGGAGTATCGGGACACGGGGGTCATGTCCTTCCTCCTCGGTCGTAATGGGATTCTCTACGAAGCCGACCTGGGATCAAAGGGCGCTGCCTTTGCTTCAGCCGTGCCTTCGTATGACCCGGATGCGCGCTGGTCGCCCGTCGCAGCAGGATTCTCACAGGGCGTCGAGGATTAGTTTCGCCTGGACCGGCGGGCCTGGAGGTGTCATGGCCCCGGGTCACGGGCACAATTCACGGAGAAGTTGTGGGTTGATAGACACAGGTCATTTCCCATGAAATGACGCCTTGTATGTGTGGAATTATCCCGGCAGGGCTAGGGAACACAGTTTCAGTGTCTGTGATTCACAAAATGCAGAAAAACGCGGGCGCACAAGAACGAAATTTAGCCGCGCAGATAAATAATCAAACTGAACAAAAACAAACTGTAAACCAAAGGAGAATCGCTATGAGGCCCATGGATCTCAAAAGCGTGACCAGACGATTGGCCGCCGGCTTGATGCTGGTGTCCGGCGCCTCGGTGTACGCGGCAGACAAGCCCAACATCCTGGTCATCTGGGGTGACGACATCGGCACCTGGAACATCAGCCACAACAACCGGGGCATGATGGGTTACGAGACCCCCAATATCGACCGCATCGCCGATGAGGGCGTCGCCTTCACCGACTATTACGCCCAGCAGAGCTGCACCGCGGGTCGTGCGGCCTTCATCAGTGGTTCCGTGCCGGTACGTTCCGGGATGACCAAGGTGGGTCTGCCCGGCGCTGAGGAAGGCTGGCAGAAAACCGATGTGACCATGGCCAGCGTGCTCAAGGGTCAAGGCTATGCCACCGGTCAGTTCGGCAAGAACCATCAGGGGGATCGGAACGAGCATCTGCCCACCGTTCACGGTTTCGATGAATTCTTCGGTAACCTCTACCACCTCAACGCCGAGGAAGAGCCGGAGAACGAGGACTATCCCCGGGATATGAAGCTGGCCAACGGCAAGACTTTCCTGGAAACCTTCGGACCTCGCGGCGTGATGCACTGCTTTGCCAGCGACAAGGATGACGCCACCGAGGATCCGCGCTTCGGCAAGGTGGGCAAGCAGAGTTGCGAAGACACCGGTCCCCTGACCAAGAAGCGCATGGAGACGGTGGATGATGAAACCTCCGACCGCGCCATCGAGTTCATCAAGGAGCAGCAGAAAGCGGGTAAGCCCTGGTTCGTCTGGTGGAACGGCACGCGTATGCACTTCCGCACCCACGTGAAAGATGAATTGCGGGGTATCTCCGGTCAGGATGAGTACTCCGACGGCATGGTCGAGCATGACCGCCATGTGGGTAAGCTGCTGAAAGCCCTGGATGACCTGAAGGTCGCGGACGATACCATCGTGTTCTACTCTACCGACAACGGGCCCCACTACAACACCTGGCCGGATGCGGGCACCACGCCGTTTCGCAGTGAGAAGAACTCAAATTGGGAAGGCGCCTACCGGGTACCCGCGTTCGTGCGTTGGCCGGGTCATTTTCCCAAGGACGTCACGCTGAATGGTGTTGTTTCCCATGAAGACTGGCTGCCCACCTTTGCTGCGGCTGCTGGTGCCCCCGATGTCAAAGAGAAGCTGTTGAAAGGCACCACGATCAATGGCAGGAAGTACCGCAATCACCTCGATGGCTACAACATGCTGGACTATCTCAGCGGCAAGACCGATCAGTCGCCCCGCCGTGAGTTCTGGTATGTCAACGATGACGGCCAGGTGGTGGCTGCCCGAATCGATGATTGGAAGGTGGTGTTTCTGGAGAACCGGGGCAAGGCCTTCGGTGTCTGGCGGGAACCCTTCGTTGAATTGCGCGTACCCCTGCTGTTCAACCTGAGACGGGATCCGTTCGAAAAGGCCCAGCATAACGCCAATACCTATGAAGACTGGTTCCTGGACCGTCCCTTCGTGGTCGTGCCCATCCAGACCATGGCGGCCAAGTTCCTGATGTCGATGAAGGAATATCCGCCGAGCCAGACTCCGGGTGCATTCAACCTCAGCAAAATCGAGGAAAGTCTGAAGAACATGGGCAGCGGCCGCTGATCTCCTGACAGACCGTCATTTCCAAAAACGGGGCCGTTCCGGCATGTGGAGCGGCCCCGTCTGGAGTTATTACCATGAAGAAGTTAATTGCAATTCTGTCGGGAATGCTGCTGCTCGTCTCGAGCATGGCGGCACTCGCGGCTGACCCCCTGTCTTCCTGGAATGAAGGTAAAACCAAGGCCGCCATCATGAAATTCGTCGAGGCGGTGACCACCCAGGGGAGCAAATCCTTCATACCCGCCAGGGACCGTATCGCTGTGTTCGACAACGACGGTACCCTGTGGTCCGAGAAGCCGGCCTATTTCCAGCTGTTCTTCGCCATGGACCGGGTCAAGGCCGAGGCACCCAAGCATCCTGAATGGAAAAACGAGCAACCCTTCAAGGCGGTGCTCGAAGGCGACATGGAGGCGCTGGCCGCTTCCGGGGAAGAGGGCCTGCTGAAACTGGTGATGGCCACCCACGGCAACACCACCACCGACGAGTTCGCCGGGATCGTGGAAGCGTGGCTTGCCACGGCCAAGCACCCAAAGACCGGAAAGCCCTACACGGACATGGTCTACCAACCAATGCTGGAACTTCTGGCCTACCTCCGGCAGAACGGCTTCAAGACCTACATCGTCTCCGGCGGCGGGATTGAGTTCATGCGTCCCTGGGCCGAGCGGGTGTACGGCGTACCCCCGGAGCAGGTGATCGGCAGCAGCATCAAGGTGGAATACCAGATGACCGATTCGGGACCGGTGCTGATGCGCCTGCCCGAGATCAACTTCATTGACGACAAGGCGGGCAAGCCGGTGGGGATCCACCAGTTCATCGGCAAGGTGCCGGTGTTTGCCGCGGGCAACTCCGATGGGGATATGCAGATGCTGGAATGGACCAGCGCCGGTAGCGGCCCCCGTTTCGGCCTGATCGTGCATCATACGGATGCCAAGCGGGAGTGGGCCTACGACCGCAAGACCCACGTGGGCAAGCTGGACAAGGCCCTCGACAAGGCCGGGAGTGCCGGTTGGGTTCTGGTTGATATGATGCGCGACTGGAAGACGATCTACCCGGACTGATATCGCCCGATCCACATCGGTCCCAGCCAGGCGCCCTGTTCGGGATGCGCTGTATGACCGATGTGCTTTTCCGCTAAACTGTGTTTTCGGATGGCCGCCTGGTCATCCGAAACGCAGTCTCCCCCTAGTGCCCAGATATCAGGAAGCCAACCCGCTGTGAAACCCCTCGCCCGCCTGGCCGGACTTCTCATGCTCATTGCAACACAGGCGGTCATCGGTGCGGCCGATTTCGTAGGCAGCAGCCAGTGCATCAACTGCCATGAGTCGGAGGGCCTGGCCTGGCGTGGTTCGCATCATGATCTCGCCATGGCGGAGGCGACGGAGTCCACTGTCCTGGGGGATTTCAATGATGCCGCGTTTACCGCTCACGGGGTAACCACTCGCTTTTATCGCAAGGACGGGGCTTATCGCGTACAGACGGATGGCCCTGATGGGAAGCGCCACGATTACCGGGTCCGCTATACCTTCGGCTGGTACCCCCTTCAGCAGTATCTCGTTGAGTTTCCGGGCGGACGTTACCAGGCACTGGGCCTGGCCTGGGACAGCCGCAGCCGGGAGGACGGTGGCCAGCACTGGTTTCATCTCTATCCCGACGAATCCATGACTCCGGACAACCGGCTGCACTGGACCCAGCGGGATCAGACCTGGAATTACCAGTGCGCCGAGTGCCATTCCACCCGGCTGGAGAAAAATTACGACGTCGCCACCGACACTTACCGCACCCGTTTCGAGGAGATCGACGTCGCCTGCGAGGCCTGTCACGGGCCTGGTTCCGAGCATCTTGCCTGGGCCCGCATGGCCGAGCAGAATCCTGAGGTGGCAAAGCGTCCCGGCAAGGGTCTGGTACTGTTCCTGGGAGACATGGACGGCGGAACCTGGCATTTCGATGCACAGCAGGGTAAACCGGTCCGCAGTGTGCCACGCCGGCAGCATACCGAGATCGAGTTGTGCGCCCGCTGCCACTCACGGCGTGGTGCGGTGTGGGATGATTACCGACATGGAGAACCGCTGAGCAACACTCATCGTCTGGCTCTGCTTGAGCCCCATCTCTATTTCCCGGATGGGCAGATCAGGGACGAGGTCTATGTCTATGGCTCGTTCCTGCAAAGTCGTATGTACCAGGCCGGTGTCACCTGCAGCGACTGCCATGATCCTCACAGTCTCGAGTTGCGCGCCAAGGGCAATGATCTTTGCACCCGCTGCCACCTCGCGACGCGCTACGACGCGCCGCTTCATCATCATCATCAAGCGGAGTCCGAGGGAGCCGCCTGCATCGCCTGTCACATGCCACAACGGGTCTACATGGTGAACGACTGGCGGGCGGACCACAGCATGCGGGTACCCCGTCCCGACCTGTCCGGGCGATTGGCAACGCCCAACGCCTGCAACGCCTGTCATTCCGACAAGACCAGCGCCTGGGCCGCAGATGCGGTTGCGGGCTGGTACCCGAAGAGCGCCTACCGCGGCCGGCATTTCGCGGATGCCCTGCATGCGGCGGAGACGGGGGCTCAGGATGCGGGAAAACAGCTGCTCGAAGTGGCTGCTGATGTGGATCAGCCGGGTATCGTGCGGGCTACCGCGGTGGAACGTCTACGGGATCATCCGCAACCCCGGAGCCTGTTTACGATTCAACGCCTGCTATCGGATCCGGATCCTCTGGTGCGCGCCGCCGCGGTGCGCTTTCTCGATCTCGCCGATGTGCGTACCCAGGTGGACCAGGGCTGGCCCCTGCTCGACGATCCGGACCGGGTGGTTCGACTCGATACCGCACGGTTGCTGGCGCCGTTGCTGCGCCAACGGTTGCCGGACAAGTACCGGACCCAACTGGGACAGGCGGTGGCGGCTTACAAACGGGCGGAGTCGGTAAATGCCGACCGCCCGGAGTCGCAGATGAATCTGGGTCTGATTGCCCTGGAAGAGGGCAAGCACAATGAAGCGGAATCCGCCTACCGTACGGCGTTGCGCCTGGATCCCGGGTTTGCCCCCGGCTATGTCAATCTGGCGGACCTGTACCGGCAGCAGGGCCAGGATCAGGCGGGTGAGACGGTGTTGCGTGCCGGCCTGGCCGCACTCGGGGAAGATGCCGGGATCGAGCATGCATTGGGTTTGTTGCTGGTACGTCAGAAACGTCTGGATGATGCACTGCCTTACCTGCGCAAGGCGGCAGATCATGCACAACCACAGGATCAACCCCGCTATGCCTATGTATACGCCCTGGGATTGCAGGGTGCGGGCGATACCGGGCGGGCCCTGCAGGTGCTTGATGCGGCCAACCGGAGGCATCCGGGCAATCCGCAGATATTGAGCGCGCTGGTGAGCATGCACGAGCAGCGGGGTGAGCGGGACCTGGCCCGTCGCTACGCTGAGGAACTCGAGCGGATGTCCGGCGAATGACAGTCTGTCAGGACAGGCTCAGGTTGTTGTTGTTCTGCGCCGCTGACGGTTGCCCCCGGGCATCCTCCTGAGCCAGGATTTCACTGCGCAGCACATAGGAGCGCTGATCCCTGGAGGCGTAATAGGTGCGCGCCATCAGTTCGCTGAGGATGCCGGTGGTAAAGGTCTGCACGCCCACCAGCACCAGCAGGATGGCAATGATCAGCATCGGCCGCGAGCCGATATCCTCGTGGAGGAGAAATTTCACTACTGCGAGGTGAGTCAGCATCAGCCCGCCAATGCCACTGAGGATCAGACCGATGCGGCCAAAAAAGTGCCCCGGCCGGGACAGGAAGCGGATGAAAAAGAACACCGAGAGCAGGTCGATGGCGACCTTGAATGTTCGTCCGATACCATACTTCGACCTGCCATGAATCCGTGGACGATGGTTGACCACCTGTTCACGGATCCGGGTCGGGGAGGTATACAGCGACATCCAGGCCGGTATGAAGCGGTGCATGTCTCCGTACAGGCGGATATTGCGCAGCAGGCTGCCGCGGTAGATCTTCAGGCTGCAGCCGTAGTCATGCAGGCGTACCCCCGTGACCCGTCCGATCAGGCGGTTGGCTATTTGTGAAGGCAGGCGGCGCAGCCAGAACCCATCCTTGCGCGCTTTGCGCCAGCCGACGATCAGGTCGAGTTCATCCCTGATCAAGGTCTCCAGCAAGTCCGGAATGTCGGCGGGGTCGTTTTGCAGGTCGCCATCCAGGGTAGCCAGGTACTGGCCCCGGCTGTGGTCGAACCCGGCCTGAATCGCGGCAGTTTGACCGAAATTGCGTTGCAGGGTGATCAGGCGGTAGTCACCTTCCCGTCCCTGGATGGCGAATTTCACCCGTTGGGCGGTATCGTCGGTGCTGCCGTCATCCACCAGGATGACCTCCCAGCCCGATCGGTAACGGCTTAGCGCCGCGTCCAATTCCTCGATCAGTTGCGGCACATTGTCCGCTTCGTTGTAGAGCGGAACGATCACGGAGAGATAGCAGGATTTGGGTTTCATCATGGGTGGTCGGGCCGGGGTCGGAATGACAGGGGCGAGGGATGATTCGGGATGGCCCAGGGTTGCAGCCGGGCAAAACGGTAAAGGGAATGAACCAGTGGATACAGATAGCGCCGGGCGTTGAAGCACAAGGCGCCTGCCGAGCCCAGCAGGATTCCCAGGCACACCCCGCCGATCACCTGGCTCGGATAGTGTTTCGCCAGGTAGATGCGCGACAGGCTGACCAGGAAGGCGGCGATCATCAGAAATGCCTGCCAGCGCGGCCAGTGAGGGCGGGTGAAAATCACAAACATGCTGGTGGCATAGAAGGTCAGAGCATGGTTCGAAGGCATACCCTTGGCGTTTCCGCTGCAGGACTGCGCATGCCACAGCGCATCGATGCCCGCTGCGCAGGGACGCAGTTCGTGAAACAGGATCTTCATCAGTCCGCCGAACTGATCGCCTGTGCCCAGCAGCAGGATCAGTGCGCACCACCAGCCGATGCCGCGCCGTATATCCTCGCGAACCGCGGTCATCAGCAGCAGACCCAGAATCGGCAGGGAAAAGCTGCTGCGACTCGACAACCAGACGAACAGGTTTTCGCTGAGCGGGTGTGACAGGCTGGTGTGCAGCCATAGCATGATCTGGTTATCCAGGTTCATGAGCGGGGCGATCCAGTGAAAGCGCGATGCCCGCGCCGAGCAGGGTCATCAGGAGCAGGAACAGGTGCAGGTTGATTGCTGCGGTCAGGGCGGCGGTTTTGCTGATCCCGGAGGGCAGGAGCACCAGCAGAACCCCGGCTTCGAAGCTGCCGGCCGCCGCCGGGGTATACACGGGCAGACTGCTTGCGAGTTCGCCGCTCAATGCGGCAAGTGCGGCGATGGTCATCTCCTGGCCGATAAATGCATCCACAATCAGGGCATATGCGAGCAGCTTGACCAGCCAGATGGCCAGGGTCCACAACCCCAGACGCAGCAGGCCGCCAGGCCTGTTCGGCAGGAGCGAGCGGACTTTCATCCAGTGTCTGGAGAGTCCGGGCAAGCGGATTGCAATCCGGTAGAGAATGAATAGGCACAACAGACCCCCCAGCAGGCTCAACAGCACCCACAGGATCTGCGTCGATTCTCGGCTGGAGGCCATCAGGCTGGCGATGCCAATTGCTCCAAGCAACGCCAGAACCGTCAGATCCACCAGTCGGAAGCCGATCAGTCCCGCGGTGCCGCGCAGGAACGGAATGCCGAAATAGCGCTTCAACAGCACGGGCAGGGCGCTCTCGCCGGTGCGCATCGGCATCAGGTTGTTGAACAGGTTGTGCAACAGGGCAATCCGCAGAACCGGCCGGAAATGCCCGCGGGTCTGCTCATGGAAATGGTCGTACAGCCGGCCCGCGCGCAGCACATGACTGATAAAGACGAGGCTGCAGCAGGCGACGATTTGCAGCCAGGAAGTGTTCGACCAGGCCTCCAGGGTCGCGTGCAGGTCGATCCACAGGAAACCCAATACCAGCAGCGCGGCCAACAGGACCAGGCCAAGTATCCGCGCGGCGAGGCGCAGCCAGGGTGCCGATGCGCCGCTGATGCTCTGATCAGGTTCGAGAGGTACTGTCATGGGGCTCGCTTCATCCCGGATTGGTCATCGTGCCGGTTTCAGCCGGGGTGACTGGCTCGCCCAGGTGCTGCAAGCTGGTCAGCGCGAGCGCCAGGAGTGCGAGGCCATGCTGCACGGGCTGCCCCAGGGTATACCCGGTATCCTGAACGAGCAGGAGATAGAGCGCGCACAGTGAGAGGAAGCGGCCAAGCCATCTGCTCGCGGCCGGCGAGGGGGTGTAGGACCCTAGCAGGCGGCTTGAAGCCATTGCCGATAGCCAGCCGATGGCTGCGCCAAACAGGATATCCATGGGCCAATGGGCACCTACCGCAACCCGCGACAGGGCCGCCAGGACCGCGAGGATAAAAATCAGCGGGAACAGGCGCGCCAGGAACTTGCGCGCCAGCCAGAGGGTCAGGCTGCCAAGCAGGGCGAACAGGGTGGCCGAATGGCCGGAGGGGAAACTGCCCCGTTTTAAAACCGGTCCAAGCTGGGTGATCTGATCCTGTCCCAGAACCAGCACCGGCCGGGGCAATCCCAGGGTTCCCTTGAACAGGTGCACCCAGAAGGCCGCGATCAGCCCGGCGAGCAACGCGCTGAGCACGAGTTTCGGCTGGTATCGGTAGAGCGGCAGCAACAGGGTCAGCGCGACCAGGCCGTCCCCGAGAATCGTCAGTGACTCCCACATGCCTGGTGTCAGCCACTGGCCGGCCTGTGTGTTGATCATCAGGAACAGGGGCAGATTGCCCCCGCTCAACTGCAGGATCGCCAGACCCAGCAGTGACAATGCGGGGAGCATCCAAAGGCTTGCCCGGTTGATCGGTCTTGGTTGGGACAGAAACATCAATCGTCTCCACGGGATGAACCCTGGCCAGGGTCATACCCTGTCGTTGATAGAGGATGTCATGGGCTGGCAGGTCCGCGAGAAGCCGGCTTTTTGTAAACACCAGTTCCCCGGGCAGGGGCTTTCGTCGTGGCGTCGCTCTGCCGGCATAGACACTGAAACTGGGGTTGTTCAGGCGCCACATCACCGTAGTTTCGGGGTGATCTGCGGCGACCAGGCCGGCCTGGTGAATCGGCTCCTGCTGGATCCGTGCAGCCAGCGGGGCCAGGACCTGGGAAGCGACGAAAGTGGACAGCAGGCCCGCGCTGAGCAACTTGGCGGTTTTCGACAGCCGTGCTTCGAGCATCAACCACAGGCTGGAAGCCAGGGTCAGAAGCAGGATCAGGGTCATCCCCCCGGGAAATATCCTCTCCACTTGACTCAGCGTCCTGGACAGATGGGTGTGATCCACCATCGAGGCAATCCAGGGCAGCAGCAGGGGCAGGAACAGCAATGCGCTGACCAGCGCGATCAAAGGCAGGAACACCGGTTTCAGGCTGTATCGGTCGTCCAGATGCCTGGCCGCGAGCAGGAACAGCGGGGTGAGTCCATAGATAAGGTAGTGCGGCAGTTTCGTGGCGGAGAAAGAGAAAAACACCAGGACGAAGAGGAACCAGACCAGCAAAAAGCGATCCAGCGGGGAATCCCACAGCACGCGCGCCCGGCGCAGTGGGCGTATCAGTACCGGTCCAAACGGGAAGACCACCAGAAAGAAGGCGATCAGGTAGTACCACCAGTGACCGGAGTGTCCTTCCATCGGTGCCGCGAATCGCCCCAGGTTGTGTGTCCCGATGAACGATTGAATGAAGGTGGAGCCTTCCCTGAGGTAGTTGATGAGATACCAGGGAAGCCCCACCGATATGAAAATCAGCCAGGCCCAGGGGTTCGAGATCAGCTTCAACCAGGGTCTCAGGCGGCCTGTCGAGAGCGCAAACAGCAGACTCACCAGGCCTGGAATAAACACCGCAATGGGGCCTTTGGTCATAAAACCCAGACCTGCGAAGCAGGCGGCGGCGAACAGGTAGCGGGTCTTTTCTTCGGTCAACGCCACATACAGACTGAACAGGGTGCCGCTGAGGAACAGGTTCACCAGTGCGTCCGCGGTAGCCGCTTTGCCAATCAGCCCGACACCGAGACTGCCGGACATCAGCAGACCGGCCACCAGCGCGATACGGGGGGTGGTGAAACGCCAGGCGAAACCGACCAGGATCAGGTTCCACAAGGTCGCGGCGAGGGCGGAGGGGAGTCGCAGACTCAGTTCGCTGACACCGAGCAGGTGTACCGACAGCGCCTGCAGCCAGTGGGTGAGGATCGGTTTGTCCGAGCGTGGCTCCCCGTTCAGGGAGAGGCTGAGAAAGTCATTCCGTTGAAACATTTCCAGGGTGGTCTGGGCAAACGCACCCTCGTCGAGGTCGAACAGCGGAATCGCATGGATATTGAAGAAAAAGGCGCTTGCCAGGCTCAACAGCCACAACAGCTTCAGGCCGTTCGGATGGGCATTGTTGTCCAGGGTGTTGTGCATGCGCTCTGAGCTGACGTTGTGATTGCGCCGGACGCCAGCCGCTCTGGCAGACTGATGACTGAGGACTCGATCGGGGGGTGAACCCCAATCCGATCCTCAACCTTGTTCCGGATGAACGGGTTTATACAGCCTGTTGCAACCACCGCGATCCGTGCAGACAGTCCCTTCCGGCCTCTCTATCGGCACTAGTCTGTGGTATCCCGGTTACCGGTGTCTTGAGAATGGATTAATGGTTTATGACAGTCGCGCCTGCCCCGGGAGGGACCGGCGGATTTCCCGGTGCGCGCTCCGTGATCTGACAAATCAGGAAATTATGGTGTATGCTTTTTTTCGTTTCGATCAAGAGTACGGGCGGGTGGACGATCTCATTATTCCGGAATACCGGGAACTTCAGCAGCAACTCGGGTTGATGCAGGGGTTGCCCTTCACCCCGCTGTGGAGTGCCGAGGCGGATTTTGTCCGGCTTATTGTGGATGCCTGTCTGGAACAACGGCCTTCCCTGATATTGGAATGCAGCAGCGGTCTGACCACCCTGATGCTGGCCCGATGCTGTCAACTCAACGGTCATGGTCGGGTGGTGAGTCTCGAGGATGGCGAACCCTATGCGCTAAGAACCCGGGAATACATCAGCCGTTACGCACTGGATGATTATGCGAGCGTGCTGCATGCGCCGTTGCAACCGGCCCAATACGATGGTGTGGAGTACGCCTGGTACGATACCGGGTGTTTCCCGGAAGTGACCATCGACATGCTGGTTATTGACGGGCCGAGTGGTTTTTCCGGTAAGAACGCCCGCTATCCGGCGTTGCCGGTCTGTTATCCGTTTCTCTCCCCCGGATGCCGAATCTTTCTCGATGATGCCGCGAGGCCCGATGAGCGGGAGATCGTCGCTCTGTGGCAGGCCAACTATCCGGGATTGTCGCATCGATTCCACGAGACCGCCCGGGGCTGTTCCCTGTTAACGCTGGATACCGTGCAAGACGCGGACTCGCGTCCTCAGGAGGCGTTGTGACGCACCCCCCATTCCGCCAGGGCGGCGTCGAGATCCCCGTGCGCCCCGATCGCTTCCCAGAATAGGCGGAAATCCGCTTCCGCGCGCTCCAGACGCACCGGGTAGACCCGGGTTTTGTCGCTCAGGAACAGGGCGATATTGCTCTCCACCGTATCCAGGTAGTCCCTGGCAAGTTCCTTCTCGGAGGGATGCCCGGTCTCCATCAGGATACCTTCCCGGTAAGCCTTCATGATGCCGAAATGGCTGCGCTTGACGAAGCTTTCGGCACAGCTTTCGGCTTCGCGGCTCAGGTGCACGTAACAGGCCTGGTCTGCATAGTGACGTTGCAGGCGGCCGAGCAACCAGCTGAGCCGGTTGTCCGCCTCGATATGGTTGTCCGGATAGGCGAACCGGTCAGCGCCGACGAGACGAACTCTCGATTCATGCGCGGAGCTGTAGTTGCTGATGTGCCCGCAGGCACGGATGAAGGTGGTTGATCCACAGCGGCCGGAATTGAGGACGAAGACATTCATCTCTGTTCGACTCCTTATGGTTGAGTCCCGGTGCTGATCAGCACCTTCCGCCACAGGGCTTTGTCCTGCGCGTAATCGCGTATGGCGCTGAAGATCGCTGTCCGCTGCTGTTCGCATCGGTGCTCATCATCCAGCCACCGGTAGGCTGCCGCGCCGGCGCCGAAATTATGCCGCATGTCCGCCACCAGGGCCTGCAGGGACTCCCGTGCCGGTGAAATCTGCGCGGAATCGCGATGCGTCTCCAGCCAGCTATCCAGCGCCTCGATCTTTTCCACGACCCGTTGCCGTTGATCCCGGTAATTGGCTTGCATCGATGTTTCCGTCTGCTGCAGCGCTGCGTGGATCTGTGTGTCGGGGATGCGCGTGTCGGGATAGCCTATCCCGGTCAGGGAGTGAATGGTGAACAGCATGATGTCCCCGTAGTACTGGCGGATGAACTCCCCGCTGAGGTCGATCCTTTGTGCCCGTTGTTCGATTCCGCTGCGGAATTCCGCGCGCCCCCGCCCCGCCAGGGCGCGTCGATGCAGCAAGGGGAGGTTGGCGGAGACGAACCCCTCACCGAGCACGGTCTGCAGGATTCGCCCAAGGGTCGGACCGGCCATGCGCAGGCCCAGGGTTGCGAAGGGGATGAAACAGTCCAGGGCTTGGGCATTGATCACGTAGTTGCCGGTATACACGGTGCGCGCCGCTTTCACGCTGCGCATCAGGGGTTCGTGGATATAGTGGGTCTGCCGGGTGGGGTGAACGCCATCGAAGAATGCCCTGAGTCTGGCTGTGAAATCCACCAGGCAGGCTTGGTTGTCATGAGGGCCCCGCAGGTCGCAGGCATAGCGAAACGACTCCCGGGCCTGCTGGAAGCCGAACAGGTCCGGCATGTCGTGATAGGCCGCGTCATGGTTCTGTGCCGCCGGTTCTGCGTGAAACCCGCACGGGGCCTGCGCATCCAGGCGGGTTATCCGGGCAAGAAATGCGTTGACGTCGTCGAGAAAATTTCCGCTCATCACTGCGGGCGATACCGGTGGGTCACCCACCACCTTGCCGGTCAGCACCACGCATTCACGTTCGCGGAATACCCGGTCGATCTGATGCAGATAATGGATCGGGTAGCAGTCTGTGCCATCGTCACGTCGCGGTATGCAGAAGGCCTGGTCGCTGTCGAGAAACCATAACAGCCGCTCCGGGGATGCCCGCAGCCAGGGGTTGAGTTTGAGCAGGCTGAGATTGCGGGTGATGGACGCGCCTTTGTGGGTGAAGTCGCTGGGATCGATGGGACCGAATATGCCATGCAGTTGCGCCAGGGTATCGTGATCCAGTGACTCGAGCAGCCGCAGTTGTGATTCGGGGCCGAAATACTCCGTCTCCAGACCGGTTTGAGAAATGTCCCGGGCAATCCTCCGGATCTGTCGCTGGTGTTCCGGTTCCCGGCTGTCATCGGCGATCATAACCCTCAGCATCGGCTCACCCGGCTGCGCGGCCGCATAGGCAAAACGCCGGTACAGGGTGAGCAGCGATGAGAGGGCGTGATGGAGTTGTCGCGGTCGGTCTGCCACCGGGATGACCACGCAAAAGCGGTGACGTGGAATTGCGCCGATGCGGCGAAGTCCGGACTCCATTTCATCGTACAGGCGTCGATGCAGATCGAGCAGCCTGTCCGGAAAATCCTCCTGCCAGATCCGCGCTTCGAGCAGATCCGTGGCTGCTTCATACAGGCGGATCCAGGATTCGGGCGAGGGTTGGCCGGTGGATTCCCGCACACGGCTATGTTCCTCGACAAGCGATGAAATTTGACTGGGTTCGGGATGCGTGGCGATGAATTCGCCCAGAACGGTGATGTCGGGTCTGGCCACGTCAGCGTTTGGATGAATAGTTCGGGAAGGCGTTCTTGTCCAGGGTGATGTCGATCAGATTGATGCCGTGCTGCAGATCGAGCTGATCGAACAGGTCATCCAGGTCGGCTTCACTCGAAACCGACTGGTAGCGAATGCCGAAGGACTGTGCCAGCAGTTCGAAATCCGGGTTCTCGAAATCACAGTTCAGGTAACGTTGGCCGTAGAGTTGATGCTGGTTCTTGCGGATCAGGCCCATGGTGGCGTTATTGAAGACCACCACGTTGAGGGGCTGGTTGTAATTGACCGCCGTCATGAGTTCCATGCAGCACATCTGGAAGCCACCGTCACCGAGCACCGCGAAGCAGGGTAACTGCTCACCGAACTGTGCGCCGATCGCGGCCGGTACGGCATGTCCCAGGGATGAAATTCCGGAGTTCGGGTGATAGTGATGATTGTTCGGCACATCATAGAAGTTCTGCGCGAAGATCATGTTGTCGTCGAACACCCGGATCTCCTGGCTGAAATGCCGACCGAGGCGCTGGAAAAAATTCTCCACCAGGGAAAAGCCGGAGCGGAACATGGTGTAGTCCCCCTTCGACTCGGTTTTCATCTGCCCGATGGTGTGGATGGTCTGAGCCGCGTCATGGGTTTCGCGACTGCGCAGTTTTACGGCTTCGATGAGGCTGCTGAGTACCGCTCGGATATCGTCGCAAATCGCCAGATCGGCCTGGAAGACCTTGCTCAACTGGTTGGGGTCGCTGTCGACCTGAATGATGCGGCGATTCTCCAGCAGAGCGGAATCCCAGAGGTAGCTGGTCCGCTCATTGAAACTGGCGCCGAGAATAATCAGCAGATCCGCATTTTCGACGATGTACTGATAGGCGATGCCGCTCGAGGTGACTCCCAGGCTGCCGAGGGCGAGTTCCGACTGCTCATTGATTACCCCTTTGCCCTTGAGGCTCGAAGTCACGGGAATGCGTAACAGGGTGCTGAGTTCTGTCAGGGTCTGCCGGGCGCCTGCGCGAATGGTGCCGTAACCGGCCAGGATGACCGGGTGACTGGCCTGGTCGATCAATTCGAGAAACCGTGTGACCGACTGATCGGAATGCACGTGATCAGTAACCGGTCCCGGAAGGGTGATGCGGTCCAGCAGATCGGCGTCCACCGTTTCGTTCTGCACGTTGAAGGGGATGCTCAATAACACCGGACCGGGATTCGGTCCGCGCAGGGCTTTGGCGGCCTGGACCAGCACCTGGCCCAGGTAGTCGGTGCGTTGGATTGACTTGCAGTAACGGGTGATCGGCGCAAACAGGGCAACCTGGTCGAAACTGCCGCCTTCTCCGGAGCTTTCCTGGAGCCCGCCCTTGCCGAAGATGTAGGTCGGGGCCTCCCCGGTGACCACCAGGACCGGCTGTTTGTCGGCATAGGCATTGGCCACCCCGGTAATCAGGTTGGTGGCGCCGGGGCCGGCGGTGGCAATGCAGGCGCCGATCTTGCCGCTGGCCCGGGCGTATCCCCCGGCCATGAACGCGGCGCCTTGTTCATGCTTGGCGAGGATTGCGCGGATATCGGAGTGGTAGAGCGCATCGTACACCGGCAGGATATGCGCGCCCGGCATGCCGAAGATCACGTCAATACCGAGGCGCTGCAAAAAACCGACGATTAGTTCACTGACAGTTATCTTCATCAGACCATGGTTGCCGGGACAGGATACTGGGAAACTCGATGATGCCCGGCCTGCAAAAGATCCCAAAGGGTATTCGATAATGGTTGAAAATGCACCATACGAATCTACGAACCCGGCCACCCAACAGGTCGTCTTCAGCCCAATCATGCCGGTCTGCGGCAAGGCATCAAAACGCCGCTGTCGCCCCCCTACAGCCAGTTTTGATCACCCAGTCTGCAGGCAGTCTTGCTTCGGCCTGCCTTTTTGATTTCATGCCTGAAGCCCGGAAGACGACCTGTTGGGTGGCCGGGTCAATAACTGACAGGGCCGGCCTCAATGCCGAACTTTGCCCGGTGGAGAGCTGTTTAGACCTGCAATGGCGACGGCGTACGCTGCGTGGTACGGGGTTTCCTGGAACCCTGCGCTAGCGGTCGGGAGCGGTATTTACAGGTCCCGGGATACTGGCAGGCAGCCGGTTTTTTTCAGATGCTGCGACGCGCGGAAAAACTCACGAATCCCGCCAGTGCGCTGCCAAACAACCAGATCGCGGCAGGCAGAGGGACATCGCGGACCGGGGTGGAATCGGCGCGGGTCTGATAGGTGCTTGTCATCGCCGGGTAGGGAAGGGCATCGGTGAAAGCTTCGGGCATGATCGAGCCGTACATCGATGGTTGTTGTACCGCGCTGAACGGGATACGCGGTTCGCTCAGGGAGAGCGGCAACCACGGCTGGCGCTGACTGGCCTGCCACTCGATGAGTATCGGATTGACAGCAACCCCTGCGATGGGATCGTCGCTGTGGGGCAAAACGAATTGTGCCGGTCGGGATTCGGCGGCGCCGGCATGGGTGAGCGGAATCACCCCGATGAATAGCATGCACAGAATCCTGACGAGCCCATGCATCCTCAAGCCCAAAAGCTTCTCCATAAGATTTCCCTGTCCTTTTAATAAAGTTCCATACGGTCATATGCGAAGGATTAACGCGATGCCCGTCACCCGTGGATGATCACGGGTGTTCCAAAAAATACGCTGAAAAATATAGCAATATGGATGCCATCGGCAGGGAAGTTAGAGTGGGGTTTGTAACCCTCCAGAAAATCGGGGTTTATTCTGTGAGCCGGGTAATCGGCAGCGGGTCCTCAAGCGGCAACTGTAAAAATTTCCGACACCCACCCTGTTCCCGGAGCTGAATGCTGTCCGCTTAGACTGATTCCTCGCCCGCGGTGGAGAATGCCAGGCGGCTCTCCTGTCCCTGGCGGGGGGATTCGGGAATCAGCAATGCCAGGCCGAAGGAGATACTGACCATGACTGCGCCCGCATAGAAAACCCAGGCAGGTGAAGCGATCCAAATCACCCCGAACAGGGCCGGAATGATCACCGCGGCGATGTGATTGATGGAGAAACTCACCCCCGCCGTGGACGCGATGTCCTCCTTGGCGGCGATTTTCTGAAAATAGGTTTTCAGTGCGATGGCCATGGCAAAGAACAGGTGGTCGGCAATATACAGGAGAGCGGCCACCCAGCCGGTCTCGACCCAGGCATAGCCGAGAAACACCAACACCAGTCCGGCGTATTCGATAAGCAGTGCGCGGCGTTCCCCGATCCGCCCGATCAGGCGTCCGATGCGCGGTGCGAAAAACACGTTGATGGTGGCGTTGATGAGAAACAGCAGGGCGATCTGGGACACGCTGTAGCCAAACTTTTCCACCATCAGGAATCCGGCGAACACCACAAATATCTGCCTGCGGGCACCGGACATGAAGGTCAGCAGGTAGTAGAGCCAATAGCGCCGTCTCAGCACCATGTGCTTGTGCTGTTCGGTCTCCTGGGGGAACAAGGGAAAGGTGAAGCCGGCGAACAGCGCGATGAACAGGGTTATTCCCCCCATCATCAGATAGATCCAGGCGTAATCCAGGTTGAGAAAGTCGTCAGCGATCCAGATCAGCGCGAAGGTGAGGATCGATGCCAACGAGCCTGCCGAGAGCAATCGGCCGAAGGTCTCCGCGGCATTGTCGGTCGAGGTCCATTGCAGGGTCAGTGAAGTCTGCAGCGTTTCGTAGTAGTGAAACCCGATGGACATCAGCACGGTGGTGATATAGAGCCCCAGCGCCGATGGGAAGAAACCGGTCAGGGCGGTGCCCAGCCCGAGCAGCCCCAGGGAGAGGATGGCGAGTCGCTGCTCGCGGATGATCAGGAGCAGAAATACCACGCCAAAGGCCAGGAATCCCGGGATTTCACGCAGGCTCTGAAGAATTCCCATCTCCTGTCCGGTGAAGGCCGCCCGTTCGATTGCAAAGTTGTTCAGCAAGGTGCGCCAGGCGGCAAAGCTGATGGGCACCGCGATCGCCATCAGCAGCAACAGGGTTTGCGGGCGCCGGGTGTTCCAGATTGAGGGTGTTTTGATCATTGCGCCAGGGTCCGCTGATTCGATGAGAGGGATCGATCACAGTGTGAACCCGCCATGATACGACCTTTTCCCGTGCAAGGCATTGGCTTCGTTGGGGGTATGGTTTATTATCGCTATCTTTTTCTCAGAGTCGGCAGATTGCCGGCCCACAGCACTCCCTGGGGACAGACCAATGGCACGTGTAACCGTTGAAGATTGTATGGATTATGTGGACAACCGCTTTGACCTGGTCCTGCTGGCCACCAAACGGGCCCGTCAACTGGTGAACGGCGTGGAGCCTCTACTGCCCTGGGAGAATGACAAACCCACGGTCATGGCCCTGCGCGAGATTGCCGAGGGTCTGGTCAGTCACAAGGATGTCGAGCCGGTGCGCGAGGAAGAGGACCTGGTCATCGATACCTCGATCCTCGACATGAACATTGGCGCACTGGATAACGATTCCTGATTCCAGCCCCTGTACCGGAGCCGACCGGCCCCGGGACATCACCTCAAGCTTGCAACAAAGGGTTGAATAGGCACAGAATTCGTCATACCAGTGATGACGGAGTGTCGGCATGAGCAACCCACTGGGTGTCATGGAGAAAGAACAGGAGCATCCCCGCTTCCTGATCAGTGATCTGTGCGCCTATCTGGAGGAATACCTGTCCGCGGAGCACATCCGCGAGGTATACCGTGCCTACCTGTTCGGTGCGGAAGCCCATGTGGGCCAGCATCGCAAGACCGGGGAACCGTACATCTACCACCCGGTCGCGGTGGCGCGGATCCTGGCCAACATGCGCATGGACTATAAATGCCTGATGGCGGCGATTCTGCATGACGTCATCGAGGACACGCCCACCGCCAAGGAACAACTGGCCGAGACTTTCGATTCAGAGATTGCGGAACTGGTCGACGGGGTCAGCAAACTCTCTAAGATCGATTTCAATTCCCAGGCAGAGGCCCAGGCGGCGAGCCTGCGCAAGATGCTGCTGGCGATGACCAAGGACATACGGGTCATTCTCATCAAGCTGGCCGACCGCCTGCACAATATGCGTACCCTCGGAGTGATGCGCCCGGACAAGTCCCGGCGTATCGCCAAGGAGACCCTGGATATCTTTGCCCCCATCGCCAACCGGCTGGGCATCAACAGCATCCGCCTGGAATTGGAGGAGCTGGGATTTGCCGCCTACTGGCCGATGCGCTACCGGGCCATCAAGAAGGCGGTGGCGGATGCCCGCGGACACCATCGTGAGTTGATTGAAAATGTGGAGACCGCCCTGAGTTCCCGGCTTCAGCAGGAGGATTTTGAGGGAGTGGTGTTCGGTCGTCAGAAGCACCTCTACAGCATCTACCGCAAGATGGTCGAAAAACGCCTGAGTTTTTCCGAGGTCGTTGATGTGTTCGCTTTTCGTGTTGTGGTCGACAAGGTGGATACCTGCTACCGGGTGCTGGGTGTGGTGCACAATCTCTACAAACCCATGCCAGGCCGATTCAAGGACTATATCGCGATCCCCAAGGCGAACGGCTACCAGTCGTTGCATACGGTGTTGTTCGGCCCCCAGGGCATTCCCCTGGAAATTCAGATTCGCACCGAAGAGATGGACAAACTCGCCGAGTCGGGCATCGCCGCCCACTGGATGTACAAAACCGGAGAGGCCAGCGGTCAGTGGGTGAAATCCCGGGCCTCGGACTGGCTGCAGAACCTGTTGGAGATGCAGCAGGGGGTCGGAGACTCGATGGAGTTCCTGGAACACGTCAAGGTCGACCTGTTCCCGGACGAAGTCTACGTCTTTACTCCCCGGGGGCGGATCATGGTGCTGCCAAAAGGCGCTACTGTGGTGGACTTCGCCTACAGTGTGCATACGGATGTGGGCAACACCTGCGTGGCCGCCCGGGTCGACCGCAGGCTGGTGCCGCTGAGAAGCCGGCTGCACAACGGCCAGACCGTGGAGATCATCACTTCCGAGGCCGCCGGCCCCAGTCCCGCATGGCTCAATTTCGTGGTGACGGGTAAGGCGCGGGCCAACATTCGCTCCTACCTGAAGAATTTGAAGGCCCAGGAGGCGGAAAGCCTGGGACGGCGTCTGCTGGAACGGGAGTTGAACCTGCTCTCTTTGCGTCTCGACGAGATCGATCCGGAGCAGGTCGACAAGATCCTCGGCGACTTGCGCCTGGAAAATCTCGAAATGCTGCTGGCTGAAATTGCTCTGGGCAATCACATGCCGATGCTGATCGCGCGTCGCCTGGCGGGGGAAGACCTGGCACCTCCGGCGGCGGAACCCAGTACGCAGAACGAGCAGCCCGCCGGGCTTCTGGCGATTCGCGGCACCGAAGGCATGGTAGTCAACTTCGCCAAATGCTGCCGGCCGATTCCCGGTGACCCGATCGTCGGCATGTTCAACCCGGGCAAGGGCATCGTCATACACCGGCAGGGTTGCCCGAATCTCGGGGACTACAAGAAGCATGGCCATAAATGGATCGAGACCGAGTGGGAGGCGGACGTGGAGGGTGAGTTCGCCACCAAGATTCGGGTTGAATCGGGCAACCAGCGTGGCGTGCTGGCCTCGGTTGCATCGGTGATCTCGCAACAGAATTCGAATATTGAACATGTGGGTTCGGAAGAGCGCGATGGGCTCTCATCGACTCTGGTGTTCGTGATTACGGTGAAAAACCGCCGTCACCTCGCCAGGATCATGCGCCTGCTTCGCTCCCTGCCCTCGGTGATGCGCATCGCCCGTATCAAGTACTGAGTGGAAAGAAATCGGCTTCGGCTGCCGGGTGCGGCCGGGCCCCATAACAACGAGGAGTCATCATGAGTCGAGAAATCATACGTACGGATCAGGCGCCGCAGGCCATCGGCACCTATTCCCAGGCGGTCAAGGTGGGTCAGACCGTCTATCTTTCGGGGCAGATTCCCCTGCTGCCGGAAACCATGGAAATGATCGATGGGGACATCGAGCAACAGATCCGGCGGGTCTTCGATAATCTTCAGGCAGTGGCCCGTGCTGCGGGCGGCAGTCTTGCCGACGTGGTCAAACTGAATGTGTTTCTCACGGATTTGAGCCATTTTCCAGTGGTCAATGAGGTCATGGCTGAGTATTTCACACAACCCTATCCGGCACGGGCCGCGATTGGGGTGGCGGCGCTGCCAAAAGCCGCCGGGGTGGAGATGGACGCGATCATGGAACTGGGCTGAAAACTCTGAACGGAGGGTCGGCGATGGATGAGCAATTCCGCAAAATGGTGGAGGTCAACATCAAGGGACGGGTGTTTGTGATCTGCCAATCCCAGGGCATTACCGATCCCAGTGTCGTCGGCTACTACACGGGGGTGCTGCAGCAGGCGATCGATGCCCAGTTGTCCGAAGAGGGCAATGCAGAAAGTTTTCACCAACTGCTTGACCAACAGGCGGAATGGCTTGCCGGGGAATTGCGCCAACTCGCTGCGGACGGCGCCATTGAGGCTTCAGCGGAAGCCGCTGCGGTTTCCGGCGCGGCTGCGGAGCAACCGGCCGAGGCGTCCACGCCGCCGGTAAAAACGGAAAAGAAGGCCACTGGGTTCGTACCGGAGGCGAAGTCGATGCCCGAGCGTCTCAAAGACCGGCGCGCGGAGATGGAGCATCTGCTGACCCATGACTGTATTGCCCTGAAGCTGGTCACCGCCAGCGAGGCCAAGCAGCTGAAGCGCGACCTGGTCGGACGCCTGCCGGAAAAGGCCGAAGAGGAACTGGTGGCGAGACTGCGCAGCGTTCTGCACTCTCAGGTGAGTAAGTTCATTCGCAAGCATCAGGGCGGTCCCTGGACCAGCGTGACCCAGCAAACAGAGGTTCGCATGGAGATCGCCCACACCAAGACGCTGCGCTCCCTGGTGTTTCTCTCCCGACAACTTCTTCAGGAACGTGAGGAGTGGATGGAGAAAACCAAATCGAGCCTGGTGGGAAGATTGTTCGGCGGTCGGGTCAAGGTCAACAAACCCTGACGGGGTTCTATATTAGTGTTAACAGGCGCTAGTCCTGACAGAACCTGGGGAAACTTCGCAGATGGGTAAACAATACCGTGAGATCAGTGAAAAACATCGTCAGTTTATCGATCGTCAGATGATGTTTTTTGTCGCAACCGCAACCCCTGACAGCCGCATCAATATTTCACCCAAGGGCCTCGACAGCCTGCGGGTTGTGAATGCCACCCGGGTGGTCTGGCTGAACCTGACCGGCAGTGGCAATGAAACCGCTGCCCATCTTGCCGAAGACGGGCGTATGACGCTGATGTTTTGCGCCTTCGAGGGTGAACCCAAGATTCTGCGCCTGTATGGTCAGGCGACGAGTCATCAGCCGGGCAGCGCGGAATGGAATGAACACATCGAGCGTTTCAGTCCGCTACCGGGGATGCGCCAAATCGTTGTCATGGACGTGGACCTGGTGCAGAGCTCCTGTGGTTTTGGCGTTCCGCTGTTCTCCTTTGTCGGTCAGCGGGAAGCCTTGCCGGCCTGGTCCGAGAAAAAAGGCGAAGCGGGTATTCAGACGTATTGGAAGACCCGCAATCAGCGTTCCATCGACGGCAAGGATACCGACTTTGCCTGATACATCATCAGCAGGGTGTACGGGATACACATCCGCGCCGGTTTTCTCCACTTGACGCAGTAAAAACCGGTTAAACTTTTACTGTACAAGCCCGATCGCGCAGTGTGAGCCTTTAGTCGTGGCCAGGGAGGGAATACGGCCCAGTTCGGCACACCAGTCAAAATGTTCACCGCAGGTGACAGGCTGAGCGCCGCTGGCAATCGCAAACCTTTTGAAATGAGAGTTTTATTGCTCAGTCAGAACCTGTCAAAAGCATAATCATGTCGTTCGTCAATCCATCCACTGTCGCATTCGAAGCGAAGGAGCTGCAAAAGCTCAGGGAGGGACAGGTCGAACACGCCTTCAGCCAGCTCAAGATATCGATGCTGGCAACCAGCTTCAGCGCCCTGGTGCTGATTTTGTTGCTCTGGCGGCACGCGGAAACCCACCTCGCCGTCGGCTGGTTTGTGCTGATGATACTGGTGAGTTTCTGGCGCTACATGGTCGCCCAGCAATTTCACCGGAATCCGGCGCAGCACAGCCTCCTGGAGTGGGAACAGCGCTTCGTGTTTGGCGTGGTAGGGGCGTCAATCCTGTTCGGTACGGCCAGCATGATCTTTTTCGTGCCCGGGGATTACTATGCCCAGGCGGTGCTGCTGACGGTGTTTGCCGGAATCAGCGCGGGGGCCTTGAACAGCCTCTCAGCGATGCTCGGACCGCTGCGCTTTCTGTTGTTGCTGATGCTTGTGCCTCTGGCATTGCGGCTGTTCATCGAGCAGACCTATCATCATGTGGTGATCGGACTGCTGGTCTCGGTTTACACGGGTATGCTGCTGGTCATCGCCAAGCGCTACAACCAGGATTTTCTCAATACCCTGAGATCGGGCATTCTCTTCGACAAGGCCCAGCAGCAGCTGGCCCTGAGTGAAGAGCGCTTCGGCATGATCTTTCGGGAAGCGCCCGTGGGTATCTTCTTCTATGACACCCGGCTGCGAATCCTGGAATCCAATCTGGAGTTCAGCACCATCCTGCGCGCCCCCATGGAACGGGTCATCGGATTGGATATGAACAGCCTTACCGACAACCGGGTGCTGCCGTCTATCCGTGCGGTGCTCGATCGCAAGGAAGGGCACTACGAGGGCGGCTATACCACCAAGCTGACCGCAACGGACATTTTCATCAACCTGCGTACCGTGCCTGTGCTCGATGCGCAACGGGACCTGATCGGCGGGATCGGCATCGTCACCGATATCACCGAGCGGATGATCGCACAGGAAAAGATTCGCCGTCAGGCTTACTATGACACCCTGACCGAGATCCCCAACCGGGTGATGCTGATGGAGCAACTGCGCCAGTGCGCGATTCGCTTCAAACGTCATGGGGTGATTGCCGCGTTGTTGTTCCTGGACCTGGATCAGTTCAAGAAGATCAACGATTCCCTGGGACATGCGGTCGGTGACGAGTTGCTCAAGGAGACGGCGGCAAGGCTGCAGAATATCGTCCGCGAGGAGGATCTGGTGGCGCGTCTCGGGGGTGACGAGTTCGTCATCCTGCTGCCGGATCTCGGGGAGATGCCGAAACCCGCCACCGCCAGCGCCGAGACGCTGGCCGAGAAAATCCACAATGCCCTGGGTGCGCCCTTCTCGATCATGGGTTACCGGCTCAATACCACCACCAGCATCGGGGTGGCCATGACGGATGCCTACAATACCGATCCGGACAACCTGCTCAAACACGCGGATACTGCAATGTACCAGGCGAAAAAGGAAGGGCGGGGCAGAACCAGCTTTTACCAGTCCGAGATGGATCGCTGGATCAAGGCCCGGTTGCAGCTCGAGGGTGATCTGCGCAATGCCCTGGAGGAGAATGGCCTCGAGCTGCATTACCAGCCGGTGGTGTCGTTCGAGAGCAATCGTATCATCGGAGCGGAGGCTTTGCTGCGCTGGCGTCATTCCGAACGTGGCGCCATTCCCCCCAATGAAATCGTCGCATTGGCGGAGGAGACCGGCCTGATCATGCCACTGGGGCAATGGGTTCTGGAAACCGCCTGCCGCCAGTTGAAACAGTGGCAACAGAGCTACCCCGAGGGGGGCGGACTCGAGCAGTTGGCGATCAATGTCAGCACCCTGCAGTTCAAACAGCTGGGTTATCCTGACCGGGTGATCGAGACGATTCGTTCGAACGGGGTGGATCCACAGCTCATCGTGCTCGAACTGACCGAATCGGTGATGATAGAAAAGACCACCGAGACAGTGCGAAAGATGCAGATTTTACGAGACCAGGGGATCGGTCTCGCCATCGATGACTTTGGTACTGGATACGCATCCCTGTCCTATCTCAAAAAACTTCCGTTCACCATCCTCAAGATCGACCGTTCATTCACCCAGGATCTGACTGACGATGCGGATGACGCCAACCTGGTCGAAACAATCATCGGCATCGCCAACAAGTTCAATCTGCATATCGTTGCCGAGGGAGTCGAGACCCCGGAGCAGCATCGTTTCCTCAAAGCCGCCTGTTGCCAGTTCTACCAGGGGTTCCTGTGCAGCCCGGCAATCCCGGCCGAGCAGTTTGCCGAGCGGTATCTCGCGCCCCGGAAGCCCTCTGACATGGGTTGAAATCGGCGCTGTCGATCACTCACCGTAGAGCGTCAGCATCACCTGGCGGCGGTGTCCGTGGGTACGATGTTCCCACAGGTAGATCCCCTGCCAGGTGCCGAGGGCGAGTCGGCCCTCGCTGATCGGCAGACTCAGATCCATGTTGGTGAGTATCGAGCGGATATGTGCTGACATATCGTCCGGTCCTTCCATGGTGTGGTCGAACAGGGGGTCACCGTCCGGCACCAGGCGACTGGCATATCGCTCCAGGTCCGAACGCACGTCCGGGTCCGCGTTTTCGCACAGGATCAGTGATGCACTGGTGTGCCGGATGAACAGCTGACAGATGCCGGTGCGGATCCCGGACTCACGCACCCGCTGTTGAATCGATGCACTGATATCGTAGGTATCACGTCCCTGAGTCTGCAGCGTCAGGGTATCTTGTATCACCATGTTGCGATCTCTTGGTTGAACGGGTGTACTGTCGCATACTGGCCCGGGAAACCGAAGCGCCCGCTGCGCGGGTTGTCCCAAACCGGCTTAATTGAGCGTGTTTTAACCGGCCCTAAGCGAGAGACATTGACCCAGGAACAAGCATCATCCGATTTTTCCCTACAGCCGCTCACCCGGCTCAAGGGGGTTGGGGCAAGGAATGCCGAAAAATTCGCCAGACTGGGTATCCACAGTCTGCAGGACCTGCTGTTCCACCTGCCCCTGCGTTACCAGGACCGTACCCGGGTGCAGTCCATCGGCGCATTGCGCCGGGGTGACCAGGTGGTGATCGAAGGGGAGGTGGGGCTTGCCGAAGTGCGTTTCGGCCGGCGCCGTTCCCTGATGGTGCATCTCTCCGACGGTACCGGTTTTCTCTACCTGCGTTTTTTCTACTTCAGCAATGCTCAGCGTCAGGCCCTGGCCCGGGGGGTCAGGCTGCGATGTTTCGGCGAGGTGCGCAGCGGGCCCAGCAGCCTGGAGATGGTGCATCCCGAGTATCAGGCCATCGATCCCGAGACGCCGTTGCCGGTGGCCGAATCTCTGACCCCGATCTACCCCACCACAGAAGGGGTGCATCAGCTGACCCTCAGGGGCTTGATGCAGCAGGCGCTGGCGCTGCTGCAGGCAGATCCCGAACAATTGCCGGAACTGTTGCCGGATCGCCTGCTGGCGCGTTTTCACCTGCCCGAACTGGCCCGGGCGGTGAGTTTTCTCCACCGGCCGTCTCCCGACGTCGATCAACAGCAACTGCTGGCAGGGGGGCATCCCGCACAGCAACGTCTGGTATTCGAGGAGTTGCTGGCGCATCAGATCAGCCTGCGCAGCGTGCGCGCGCAGCACCGCGCACAGGGCGCCAGCGCCTACCCGCTGAACAACCGGCTCAAGGGAGCGCTGCTCAAGGGGTTGCCGTTTCAGTTGACCGATGCACAGCATCGGGTCACCGGGGAGATCGAAGCGGACCTGTCCCGGGAAAACCCGATGCAACGGCTGGTGCAGGGGGATGTGGGTTCGGGCAAGACCGTGGTCGGTGCCCTGGCCGCCCTGCAGGTCATCGGCGCCGGCAGTCAGGTGGCACTGATGGCGCCGACGGAGCTTCTCGCCGAGCAGCATCTGCGCAATTTCCGTCACTGGCTGGAGCCCCTTGATGTGCGTATCGCCTGGTTGACCGGGCGCCTCAAAGGACGGGCCCGGGAGACGGTCCTTGCACAGATCGCCAACGGTGAGGCCCAGTTGGTCGTCGGCACCCAGGCTCTGTTTCAGGACGACGTGGAGTTTCGCGACCTGGGGCTGGTCATCATCGACGAGCAGCACCGTTTCGGTGTCCACCAGCGACTGGCCTTGCGCGAGAAGGGGCGGCGCAGCCGCCACACCCCGCATCAGTTGATCATGACCGCTACGCCGATTCCCCGTACCCTGGCGATGACCGCCTATGCGGATCTTGACCTGTCGGTGATCGATGGTCTTCCTCCAGGGCGAAAGCCGGTCACCACTGCGGTGATCTCGGATCAGCGGCGTGACGAGGTGGTGGCCCGGGTGCGCGCCGCCTGCGCCGAGGGACGTCAGGCCTATTGGGTGTGTACCCTGATCGAGGAGTCCGAGGCGTTGCAGTGCCAGGCCGCTGAGGAGACCGCGCGGCTGCTGGCTGAGGCCCTGCCGGAGTTGCAGGTAGGACTGGTGCATGGACGCATCCGTCAGGATCAGAAGGAACAGGTGATGGGACAGTTCCAGGGCGGGACACTGGATCTGCTGGTGGCGACCACGGTGATCGAGGTCGGCGTGGATGTGCCGAATGCCAGCCTGATGATCATCGAGAATCCGGAACGTCTGGGGCTGGCGCAACTGCACCAGTTGCGCGGACGGGTGGGTCGCGGCAGTGCCGAGAGCCATTGCCTGCTGATGTATCATGCGCCGCTGTCGGAGAACGCCCGCAGCCGCTTGGCGATCATGCGCGAGACCAACGATGGATTCCTGATCGCACAGAAGGATCTTGAGATGCGCGGCCCGGGTGAGGTGCTGGGGACCCGGCAGACCGGAGAGATGCAGATGCGCATCGCCGATCCGCTGCGGGATCAGGGTTTGCTGGATGAGGTGCGTGAGGCCTCGGAACTGCTGCTGCAAGATCATCCTCAGTCCGCGAAACGGTTGGTCGAACGCTGGCTTGGGGCGCGGGTGGCATACGGTCGTGTGTGAGTTTCGGGTGGCTCCCGCAGTCGCTGTGAACGGCTGGCTCAGGGTATCCAAAGCGGCGTGGTTCCAACCCGGCCGGGTGACCATCCGGTCGTCGTCAAGCGGTTGTTTGCTGTGCGATAATCTGCGCTTCACCGGATCTCATCCAGACGCCCACGAGGGAATGAACGCTTGAAGCACAACAGCAGAACAGTCCTTGCGGAACCCCTATGGAGTCAGGGCCGGCCGCATGCCTATGTGGGTATACCCAGCCCGGTTCAGTCCTGGCTGACAGACACCGGGTCGCTGACCCGACGGGTGATCCAGCATTGCGACGGGGGCTGTTTCCGGGTGCGTCTGCTGCGCCAGGAATGGGGCCGGGCGCTGAACAGCGAACGCCAGGTGCTGGGGATGCGCCCGGGACTGCTGGCGTTGATCCGCGACGTGGTCCTGGCCTGTGACGAAACCCCCTGGGTGTTCGCCCGCACCCTGATTCCGGTGACCACCCTGCAGGGATCGGCCCGCCGGCTCATGCAACTGGGGGAGCGTCCCCTCGGCGCGGTGCTGTTTTCCGATCCCAAGGTCTCCCGGGGCACCACCCAGATTGCCCGTCTCCACCCGGGCAATATGCTGTTCGATATTGCCCGTGAGCAGTTGACTGCGACCCCGGAGTATCTGTGGGGCAGACGCACCCTGTTCTACATCGGCAAGCGTCCGCTGCTGGTCAACGAGCTGTTCCTGCCGGGTCTGCCCATGTGAACGCCGTCGGGCGGGTGCGTCGGGCCCCGGGTGTCTTGATGCCTGCCGCGGAAGGGATTAAGGTGCCGGGTGTTCCGGTAACCGGTAAGCAGCAGGCCGAGAGAAAACGATGAGAGTTCCCGGTGAGATATCTGAGCAGATGCCTGGACAGATGAAGTCTGTGCCCACCGGCCCCGCAGGCTGGGGCGAGCGTATGCGGCGATATGCTCTGTTGGTGCGGCTGCACCGGCCGATTGGTATTCTATTGCTGCTCTGGCCGACCCTGTGGGCGTTGTGGATTGCCGGCGCCGGTGCGCCGGCCTGGGGCATGGTTCTGGTGTTCAGTCTCGGCGTGGCGATCATGCGGTCGGCGGGGTGTGCCATCAACGACTATGCGGACCGGGATTTCGATGGCCATGTGGCGCGCACCCGTGAGCGACCCATTGCCAGCGGCCTGGTGTCTCCGGGGGAGGCGATCGGGGTATTCCTGGTGCTCGCGCTGCTGGCCGCCTCCCTGCTGCTGTTCCTCAACTGGCCGACCCGTTTCATGTCCCTGATCGCCCTGGGACTGGCGACCCTGTACCCGTTCATGAAACGTTTCACCCATCTGCCTCAGGTGATCCTCGGCGCGGCCTTCGGCTGGGCCGTGCCGATGGTGTTCATGGCGCTGACCGGGGCCTTGCCCCTGGAGGCCTGGCTGATGTTCATCAGCGCGGTGATCTGGGCCCTGATCTACGATACCCAATACGCCATGGTGGATCGGGAGGACGACCTCAAGATCGGTGTGAAATCCAGCGCGATCCTGTTCGGCCGTCACGACAACCTGATCATCGGCCTGCTGCAGGTGTTGATGCTGGGATTACTGACCGGTATCGGCCTGCTGGCCGAACGTGGCCAGTTCTACTACCTGGGACTCGCCGCCGGCGGGGTACTGTTTGTCTACCAGCAGTGGTTGACCCGGGAACGGGATCCCAGGGCCTGTTTTCAGGCCTTCATGAACAACAACAGCTTCGGCATGGTGGTGTTCCTCGGTCTGGTCCTAGACTACGCGGCCGGCGTATAGCAGGCTGTTAGCGTCACCGGCGCGCCGGGCTGAGCCACAGGGTCAGGGTCTCCGGCGGCAGACAGAGCCGGTCGTTACACGCCTGCAGGCGGAGTTCCAGCGGCAGACGATATGTCCCCTCAGAGTTCTCTTCGCGCGCCTCGAGCAGTGCCTGCAGGGTCAGTTTGCCGGCATATACCGAGACGGGTTGTGTTTGAAATCCCAGTGAGCGGGTCTCTCCCGGCGGGTAGGTCACCGGCCCCAGGGTCCAGCCCCCGCTATCCTTGCGCAGATTCATGCGGGTGGCGACCTGTCCGTCCCCCAGGGGCTGGTTCGATTGAATGTGCCAGCCTTCCGGCATCGAAAGCTCGACCTCGAGCCTGTGGGCGCCTCGGACCGGGGTGATCCGGCCACGGGCGCGGATCTGGCCCTGTCCCGCGTACCCCCAGGGGCTGAGTTCCCCGTCGAGGAATTCCGCCGCCGCAGTCAGCAGGTAGGCATAACTGTAGGGCGCCTGTTCCAGTGCCGGAGCGAAGCGGGACAGCAGTTGTTGGGTGGCCTCCCGGTAGCCGGGGTGGTCGGTGCGCCGGGCCAGCTGCTGGAGTACCCGAACCGCCACTGAGCTGCCGGAGGGCACAGCGTTGTCGCTGCCCTCGTCCCGGGGGCGTCCCATGGCGGTCAGGCCGAGGTCCGCCTCATTGAGGAAGAAACCGCCCTGTTCGGGGTCATGGAAACGGGCCAGCAGGGCGTCCGCGAGTTCCCTCGCCCGTTCCAGCCAGGTTTGGTTCCAGCTCAGGTCGTAGAGCGCCAGGTAGGCTTCGGCGACACAGGCATAGTCCTCCAGGGTGGCCGGTATGCCTTCGGCATCCCGGGGCAGTACCCGCCACAGGCGTCCGCTTTCCGGGCGACCCCGGCGCCACAAGGTCTCGGCGGCGCGCTCCGCGACCTGGCGGTAGTCGTCCCGCTCCAGCAGGGCGGCGGCCTGGGCGAAGGCGACGATCATCATGCCGTTCCAGGCGCTGATGATCTTCTCATCGCGCAGTGGCGGGGGCCGCCGGTTGCGGACCTCACGCAATCGGTCATTGATGCGATCCACCTCCTGAATGAGGGTTTCCCGGGGCATCTCCAGACGCTGCGCCAGGGTCTCGAAACCCTCCGGCATATGCAGAATGGTGCGGCCCTCGAAATTGCCGATGCGGTGCACCGGGTAGACCGATCGCGCAAGTTGGAAATCGTCCTCGGACAGGGTCTGTTTCAGCTCCGCCTTGGTCCAGGTGAAAAACAGCCCCTCCTCACCCTCGCTGTCCGCGTCGGTGGCGGAATAGAACCCCCCGTCCGGGGCCGTCATCTCCCGGGCCACATAGTCGAGGGTGCGGGTGGCTATCCGTAGCAGGTCGGTACGGCCGCTGATGCGCCAGGCCTGCAGGTAGAGGCGTGCCAGATGGGCCTGGTTGTAGAGCATTTTTTCGAAGTGCGGCACCAGCCATTCGTAGTCCGTGGAATAGCGGTGAAATCCGCCTCCCACCTGGTCGTGGATACCGCCCCGCGCCATGTGGTCCAGGGTCTCGATGAGCATCCTTCCGGCGTCGGGGTGCGATTGCCGTTCGGCCCGGTCGAGCAACAGGTGGAGCCAGGGCTCCCGGGGGAATTTGGGGGCCTGGCCGAAGCCGCCCTGAAGATCATCGAAGCTCTTCTGCATGGCCCCCACGGCCTGTTCGAAGACCTTTTCATCAAGGGACCTGGCCTGTCCGTTGATGCGGTTCTGCTCGGCCACCGCCCGGGCCACCCGGTCGGCCTGGTTCTGCAGCTCCTCGCGGCGTGTCTGCCACAATTCGCTGACCTGACCGAGCAGGGATTCGAACTGGGTCGGAGGGTAGTAGGTGCCTGCGTAGAACGGTTTGCCGCCGGGGGTGAGAAAACTCGACATGGGCCAGCCGCCCTGACCGGTGGTCAGCAGCACTGCGTCCATGTAGACCTGATCCACATCAGGGTGGGTTTCACGGTCGACCTTTATCGCCACGAAGTCCCGATTCAGCCGTTCGGCGATCGACAGGTTTTCAAAACTCTCCCGTTCCATCACATGGCACCAGTGGCAGGTGGCGTAGCCGATGGAGAGAAACACCGGCTTGTTTTCTGCCCTGGCCTTTGCGAAGGCCGTCTCGGACCAGGGGTACCAGTCCACCGGATTGTGCGCATGCTGCAACAGGTAGGGGGAGTCCTCCAGGATCAACCGGTTGATAAAGCGGGGGGAGCCATCCTCGCGAAGGTGTTCCGTACGGGGTCGATAGTCCGGACCCTTGGCATGGTAGGCGTCGAGCAGGGTTTGCGGAATGGGCATAGACGATTCCCCTGAGGTTTCAGCGTGGAGGTGCAGCGAAAGCAACCCCAGCATCGCGTAGCGAATGCTGATGGTCCAGCCTCTGCTGCTCTGCCTGGGTTGCATGCCGACGCAGTGCTGTTTACTCGAGTTCGATCCGCTGCTGCATGGGCAGCGAGGGATCCGCTGCCCATACTTCGGTGGAGCCGTCGTACAGCCGGGCCTGGGTGTTGCCAAGAATTTCATGGGAGACGAACCAGCCCAGGGCGGCCCGGTTTCCGGTATGACAGTAGTGTATCTGCGCGCCTTCCAGGGGCACCTCGCTGAGCGCATAGATCTTCTTCAGGTTAGCCTCGGACTGGAGTTTTCCTCCACCGTTTACGGTCAGCCAGTCGTAGCTGAGATTGACCGCGTTCGGCAGACTGCCCGTCCGCTCGCCACGTCCCCCGGCGTAGATCCCCAGGTACTCTGCACGACTGCGGTTGTCCACCGCCAGGGCTGTGGTTTCGAGGGCCTGCCGCACGGCCTGGGTGTCCGGGTTGTAGTCCGCCCTGTAACGGGCGCTGAACTGGGTGGGCGTAACAGGGTTGCTGCCCTTCTCCAACGGGTAACGCCGGGCCTCGGCATAACTGACCAGGCCACCGTCGAGTATCGAAACCTTATCGTGTCCCAGCACCTTGAAGGTCCAGTAAAGGCGGGCCGCCTGGGTCAGATCGCCGGCACTGGCGCCCAGCGGTATCAGCACCACATGGGTGTCATTGCCGATACCCAGGTTGCCGATCATTTTTTCGAGGATTTTCACCGGTGGCAGGAGCTTGGGCTGGCCCTGCTTTTCGATGCGCCACTGGTTCACGTCGGTGTTGACCGAACCGGGGATATGGAAGCGCAGGTAGTTCTGCTCAGGTTGCAGGTCCAGTAATACCAGGTTCGGGTCCTGTTTGTGTTGATCGATCCACTCCGCTGTCACCAGGGGGGTCGCCGATACCGGCAGGGACAGGATCGTAAGCAACAGGGGTAGGAGGACTCTGTACATGTCGGCACCATGATGTTCGCTGAAGTTAAAAGGTGTGTATGGATTGGACTCTGTAACCGTTTGCCCGGCAAACGGTCACTGTTCAAGGGTACGGTTTGCGCTGTAAATTGTGATCCCGGTCAAACTCCCAGGCCCACGACAGGCTCTGGAGTGCGCCCGCTGATGGCCTGATTCTGGCTCGCGCGCCTGGCTGAATAAACGGGTAACGGGTCAGGTTTTGACCGGCCGGTGGGTATTATGGTGGTCCGCCGGAGAGGCTCGCCCGGCTGTCCCACGGGTCCGCGAAGGTTATCGGGTACCGGGTTATTATTCACACCGCACTGTGTCAGAATAGCAGGATCATGGCGATGCAAAATCTCACCGACCCTCACCGACTTCAGGCCACTTCCGGAGTGGTCGTGAAACGCGCGGTGCGTCGCCATGTCCGCTACCTGTGCGGTTGTCTGATGGTTCTGATCTGCCTGGGAACAGCGCCCCTGTCGGCCGCCGACGAATTCGAAGAAGGTATGACGGCCCTGCAGGCAGAGGATTACCGGGCCGCCTCGCGACTGTTTAAACGCATGGCCATGCGAGATCACGTCGAGGCCCAGTATCAGCTCGGACTGCTCTACCTTGCCGGGCAGGGTGTGGCTCAGGACGTGGATCAGGGTGTGGACTGGCTCAAGCGGGCCGCTGAGGGAGGATCCTACAAAGCGGCCAACGAACTCAGTCAGATATACCTCTCGGGCAAGGGCCTGCCACGTGATGAAACGGAGGCCGTCAAGTGGTTGGAACTGGCCACCCGGATCGCCGGACAGAATGCCGGGGAGGCGGATGACGGGTGTGAATGACCCGTGACCCCAACCATGAAATTCAGCGATTTCGGATTCAAGGAAAACCCTTTCGCGATCACCCCCGATCCCCGTTATCTCTATCTCAGCCGTGGTCATGAGGAGAGTCTGGCCCATCTGATCTATGGTACCGGGCCGAACGGCGGGTTTGTGTTACTGACCGGTGAGGTGGGAACCGGGAAGACCCTGCTGCTGCGCAGTCTGCTGGCGCAACAGCTGGATAACGTGGATATCGCCTTGATTCTCAACCCGCGACTGTCGCGGCGCGAGTTTCTCGCCACCATCTGCGACGAACTGGGTGTCGAGTATCAGGGGCCACCCTATTCACTGAAGTACCTCGGCGATCTCCTGACCCGACACCTGATCAAGACCCACAGCGCCGGCAAGCACACGGTATTGGTGGTGGACGAGGCACAGAATCTCAGTCCCCGGGTACTGGAGCAGGTGCGCTTACTGACCAACCTCGAAACTTCCCGGCATAAACTGCTGCGTATCATCCTTGTGGGACAGCCCGAGTTGCAGCAGATGCTGGCGCGCAAAGAGCTGCGTCAGGTCGATCAGCGGATCACCGCCCGTTACCACCTGTCGCCCCTGAGTCTTCCTGAGACCCGCGCCTACATCACCCATCGCCTGGCGGTGGCCGGTGTAAGGGAGGATCTCTTCAGTCCGTTTGCCCTGCGCCTGGTGTACCGTTTCTCGCGTGGCGTGCCGCGGCTGATCAATACGATCTGCGAACGCTCGCTACTTGCCCTTTACGCCACCGGCCAGCAGCGGGTCACCCCCCGACTGGTGTGGCAGGCGGGACGTGAGGTGATGGGGCGAAAACCCGGTCGTCGCTGGGGAACGGTGCTTACGCTGGGTCTGGGTTTGTGTCTCGGCTTGGGATTAGCCTGGTACGGTTATTCCACTCAACCAGCGGTGGTGGATACCCAGGAGCGCCCTCGCAACACCCCGCAACCGGGTCCGGACCCGCAGCGCCCGCAGGCCATTGTGCAGCCCCAGTCTTCTGAGACCGGACAGACCCAGGCAGATCCCGCGCAACACGCAACAACCGCGGCAGGACCGCCACTCGGCGACAGCGACCCGCAGGACGGGTCTGTCGAGTCGCCTGCGAACCAGGCCGAATCCTCCGCAGCGGAGCAGATCCTGCCCGAGGCGCTTGAGGCACCCTCGGCGACCGCCCCGGCGGCGCCCGGGGAACCGCTCTCGGAGGCTCCCGCGGAGGTCGACCTGCAACGGCTGTTTTCCGGGCCGCAGAACACCTTTCTGGTGTACCAGCAACTGTTCCGCATCTGGGATGCGGACTACCGCCTGGACATCGCCACGCCGCCCTGTGCCCAGGCGCCCGGGTTTGGCTTGCGTTGCCTGGTGTCGAGTGCCTCATGGGATACCCTGATGCGAATGAACCGGCCGCTGCTGATCCGTTTGAAGCAGCAGCGGCAGGAACGTCTGCTGATACTCACCCATGTGGACGAGGACTGGCTGCTGGTAAAAACCGGAGAGGGGGAGGGGGTGGTGCGCCGCGAGCGGCTGTCACCTTACTGGAAAGGCGGTTTTGTGATGCTTTGGCGTCCACTCTCCGGTCTGGCGCTGATCGGGCAGGGGTCCACCGGTGCAGCAGTGACCTGGCTCAGGGAACGTCTGGAAAAGGTGGACGGTCAGTCCACGCCACCCGCGCCGGGGCTGGATCGATTCGATGAGTCCCTGCAGCAGCGATTGCGGGCGTTTCAAAGGCACAACGGCCTGCTGGAAGACGGTATCGCCGGCCAGGAGACACAGATCCATCTCAATAACCTGGACCTTCCGGAAGATACCCCGATCCTGAAATCCTTTGCCTATCAGGGGGAGGGCTGAAATGTCCCTGATACTGGAAGCCCTGAAGAAAGCGGAGCGGCAGCACAAACTGGGAGAGGTGCCCGGCCTGTCAGCCCATAGCGGAGATCAACCCGGTCACCGGGGCGGTCGCGCGGGTTGGGTGATGCTCGGGCTGTTTGCGGTGGTGATGCTGCTGGCGGGCGCCTACCTGGGGGGGGGGCTGCAGTTTGCCTCACCCACACCGCAACGGGCTGCCTCCAGCAGCGACCCGGCCCCGGTGGCCGCTGCGGGTGGTGAACTGAGCGCCCGTCCGGTACATGCGCGAACGGATCCGTCCGCGCGGCAGCCCGGGCGTCAGCCGGAGGGCGGGACACCTGCGCAGGCTGATGCCGTGATGCCCGAATCCGCGCCATCGACGGTCGCGGCGATGCCGCAAGCCGCACCGCCGCCGATACCAGATTCCGAAGCCAATCCCGAGCCAAAGCCCGAGCCAAGGCCGGCGCCCCGGGTCGTACCCAAGCCGCCGCCCAGACCGCTGAACGAGATGCCGGCGGGATTCGTCTCAAGCCTGCCGTCGATGAACATCGATATTCACAGTTACGATCAGCGCCCGGAGAAACGCTATGTGCTGATCAACATGACGCGTTACCGGGAAGGCGATTACCTGAGCGAGGGACCCCTGATCATCAGCATCCGCCCGGACGGGGTGGAGATGGAACACATGGGCGCGCGTTTCATTCTGCCGATCGGCGCGCCCTGAGATATGGCGGGTCCCGCACCCATTCAGCGGGTGCGGGATGGCATGTGGTTCAAACCTTGAAGTGATTCACCAGGCCCTTGAGCTGTTCCGCCAGGCGCGCCAGTTCGTCGCTGGCGGCGGATGTCTGCTGTGCCCCGGTCGCGGTCTGCTCCGCCACCTGGTTGATGCTCATGATGCTGCGGTTGATCTCTTCCGTGACGGTGCTTTGCTCTTCGGCGGCGCTGGCAATCTGGGTGTTCATGCTGGTGATGTGCTCGACCGCGGCATTGATCGATGTCAGCGCCTGCCCGGCCGATCCGGCCTTTTCCACGCCGACCTGGGTCATCTCCTTACCGGAGGCCATGACCCGCACCGCGTTGTTGCTGCCCGCCTGCAGGCGGCTGATCATCTCTTCGATCTCCTGGGTCGACTCCTGGGTACGCCCCGCCAGGGTGCGGACCTCGTCGGCCACTACGGCGAATCCGCGCCCCTGTTCGCCGGCACGGGCCGCTTCGATCGCGGCATTCAGCGCCAGCAGGTTGGTCTGTTCGGCGATGCCCTTGATCACATCGAGTACCGAGGTGATGCTGTTGCTCTCCTGTTCCAGGTCCTGAATGACCGAAGCGGCGGACTCGACCTCCCGGGCCAGATTGCCGATGGACTCGATGACCCCGTCGATGACCTGTTTGCCCTCGATGAAGGTGGCATCCGCCTCCCTGGCCGCATTCGCCGCATCCACCGCGTTATGCGCCACCTCGTGAACCGTGGCGTTCATCTGGTTGATCGCCGTGGCCACCTGGCTGGTTTCGCTCATCTGCTGGTTGATACCCGCAGTGGTCTGCGCGGTGACCGCCGAGGTCTCCTCCGCTGCCGAAGCCAGACGGCTCACCGCCTCCTTCACTTCAGTGACCATGTGGTGGAAGGTTTCCGCCATGCGATTGACCGAATTGGCAATGTGCCCCATCTCGTCACGGGATGTATATTCGACCCGCGCATTCAGGTCACCCTCGGAGAGACGGGTGGATGCGAGATCGATCTGCTCGACGGCCCGGGAGATGCCGGAGATGGTCAGGTAGGCCAGCACCGCGCTGGCCAGGCCGCCGATCACCATGCAGACGATGATGATGTTGAACATGCTGTGGTAGTTGGCGTCGGTGACCTCGAACATCTCGCCGGCCTCGATCATCTGAATTTCGGTCAACCGGTCCAGCACCTTGACCGCATTCGCCGTATTCGGATTGACGACCGCGATCAGCAGTGAAGCGGCCTTGCCGAATTCACCTTTGTTCATGTGTTCTATCATCGGTATGAAACCTTTACTCACCAGGTTCGACCAGGCCTCGTTGAAGGTTGCCACCAGTAGTTTCTCCTCGTCGGTGATCTCACTTGAGGAAAACTCCTGCCAATGCCGATCCAGCTCTTCCATGTCGACCTTGCTCTGGTCGGTATGGCGCGACAGCGGATGGCTGTGCTTTGCGGCAATCTCCAGGGCGGGATCGTGCTGCAGAGCGAACAGCATCTGGGTGCGGCTGGCCTGAAGATGCTCGGTCACGACGCCCATGGTGTGCATGTGATGGATGGTGACGTGATACAACTCGTCCACCGACTTGTTGGCGCCGCGCAGGCTGGTCAGGCCGAGCAGCCCGATGATGACCGAGGTCAGGATGGAAACCCCGACGATCAAGGCCAGGCGGAGCTTGATGGGCAGGTTGTTTAGAAGCGTCATGATAGCCTCCCGGCTTTGTTGTTCAGCTTTTGTAAACGACTCCTGGGTTTATCGCGCCCGAGCAGGCTCAGCGAGGGTGGGTCCGCAGCGGGATTCCTTGTCTCTGGTATAAAATATTCGACCTGTATGCAGGTTGGCGACCTGCCGGGGGTATGCTTTAGCGCCAGTTTCGACTATTTCATGCCTGACGCGACCGTTGCGAATTTCAGTCTGGAAAATCAGTGGGAGACGCTCCTGCTCCGCCAGCGGTGGCAGGCACCGGTGGGTAATAAGCATCTTCCGGCCCGGGTCGGCAAACCCGGACGCTCAGGCTGGCCCTGGTGAAAGTGGGAGACATGTGCCTGTTTGTGATATTTTATCCCTTTGATTGGATGATCACAGAAGGACAAACAGCATGGAACGGGCTCTTCCTCTCTCGGTATTTGTCGCGCTGGCAATACTCGGTTTCTCACACCCGGCCCTGGCAGGCATGTACAAGTGGTACGATGACCAGGGCAAAGTCAACTACACTCAAACCCCGCCGCCCAAGGGTTCCCGCATGGCCCCGATCAACACCGATACCTACAACACGGTGAAGATGAGTGATGTGTCGAAAGTCACCCCCCGGGCACAAGTCAATTCGGTTCGCCCGAGCACTCAAAACCGGCCGGTGGAACGCAGGATCGCGCCACAGCGCACGGTGCGTCGACGCTGCCCTTTGAGCCGCCGTCGCTGAGATTGTGTGGCTTCATGGCCGGCGATTCGCCTCTGCTTGGGTTGGACTGAGACCCGTGCGGGCTATATGCTCTGTGAATCATGTTCCTGCTCATCATCGAAGACAATCCTGATCTGCTTGAAAACCTGAGCGATTTTTTCGAGGCCCACGGGCACAGTGTGGACCTGGCCTACAACGGCCTGTCCGGACTCCGTCGGGCGCTGGATGAAAACTACGATGTCATCATCCTCGATCTGATGCTGCCCGGGATGGACGGGTTGGAAGTCTGCACCCGCTTACGCCGGGAGGGTCGTGATACCCCGGTACTGATGCTCACTGCGCGGGACACCCTCAGTGACAAACTCGAAGGCTTTGCCACCGGAGCCGACGATTATCTGGTCAAACCCTTCGCCCTTCCGGAACTCGAAGCCCGGATCACCGCGCTGGTGCGTCGTGGGCGTCAGACCCAAAGCGGCAACCGGCTTAAGGTGGCGGATCTGATTTTTGACCTGGACCGGCTCAGGGTGGAGCGTGCGGGACGCCGCATCGAGTTGGGGCGTATTCCCCTGCGCCTGCTGGAGTTGCTGATGCGGCGATCACCGGCGGTGGTGCGCCGGGAGGAACTGGAAAGAGAGGTCTGGGGTGACGAGCCCCCTGACAGTGATGCCCTGCGCACCCACATGCATGCCCTGCGTAGCGCGGTGGACCAGGCTGCGGACACGCCGCTGGTCCACACCTTGCGGGGTATCGGCTATCAACTGGCAGCTCCGGGTGAACGCTGAGTCAGACTCATGAGGGACAACTTCCATGCGCGTCAGACGCAGCCTGCGTAACCGGGTCGCGGTGACCCTGGCGGTATTCGGTGGCGTGGTCAGCCTGGTGCTGGCGACGATCATCCACCTCGCCTCCCAGGACCTAGAGCGGCGCCTGATCGATGAAACCCTCAAGGCGGAACTCGATGACTATGTGGCGAGGCGGGCTCGCAATCCCCTGTCCCTGCCGGAGCGGACTGCCACCATCCGGGCCTTCGTCGTAACCCCCGGCAGGATTCAGTCGGAAGTTCCGCAATCGGTGGCCAGCCTTCCGGCGGGGACCCATCCGATGGTCCTGGAGGGTATCCCTTACCGTGCCGCGGTACGGGAGGTGGGGCTTCAGCGCTTCGTGGTGCTCTACGATGTGAGTGCCCTGAAACGGCGTGAGCAGGGGTTTCTGCTGCTGTTGGCCGGCAGTGTGCTGTTGATCACCCTGGTATCCGCGCTGGCCGGCCGCTGGCTTGCCGGTCGCACCATCGCACCGATCACCGAACTGATCCAGCGGGTGGCCGAACGCAATCCGGAGGATGATCCTCCGCCCCCTCTGGCGGACGCCTTCCCCTGGCATGAGGTCCAGCAACTGGCCGCCGATTTCGATTCCTATCTGCAAAGACTGCACGATTTCATCGAACGGGAACGGCTGTTTACCGGAGATGTCAGCCACGAACTGAGAACCCCTCAGGCGGTGATCAAAGGCGCAACGGAATTGTTACTGTCCGATCCGAACCTGGATGAGCGCAATCAGCTGCGGGTGGCGAGGATCGCCCGAGCGGTGGTCGAAATGGGCGAGATCTCGGGCGCCCTGCTGGCCCTGGCGCGTGAGCAGGACGGCGTCCCGATGTCCCCCGGAGCCTGCGATGCGGAGTCCGTTGCGCGTGAACTCATCGAGCGGTATCAGCCCTTTCTGCGAGGGCGGGATCTGAGGCTGACCCTGACGGTTGAAGGCAGACCCGAGGTACAGGCGGATCATGCGGTGCTCGCAATGGTGCTCGGCAACCTGCTGCGTAACGCGCTGAATTTTACCGAGTCAGGAGAGATTCGGGTGTGTCTGCAGGCGCACGAGATCCGGGTCGTGGATAGCGGGCGAGGTATTGATCCGCTTGCCATGCCGAAACTCTTTCAGCCTTACGTCAGGGGGGAAAACAGCCAGGGGGCCGGGTTGGGACTCTCCCTGGTGCAGCGTCTGTGCAAGCGCCACGGCTGGAGCATCACCCTGGAGAACCAGGCTTCAGGGGGAGCGGTGGCGATCCTGGGTCTGCAGTCACCCGAACCTTCCACGGCTTGATAGACCGGCTGACCCGGTTCGATACTCCTGCAGTACGCCTACCGATACCGCACAGCAATTCCCGAGCCTGAACAGTCACTAAAGCCGGGGTCTGCACTTCCACGCAGAGCTTGGGAACGACTCGCTTGTCCTGGGTTTATCAGAAGCTATGATGGATGTGATATCTCCAGTCGCACCAGGTAATCTCCCTCTCCCCTCCGCGGGAGAGGGTCGGGGAGAGGGGGCTATAAGGATTCGGGCGCAGCGAACACCTCAACTCAAAACTCACCACTGAAAACTCCCCGAGCTCTCCCTGCATTGCCAAACAGACTTTCAACAGGTTCGAACTGGGCGGCTCAACGTGAATGACTTCCCTGAATGTCATCATGGGTAATCGACTATCCTGATAACCGACCTCGCGATAACCGGGATATATGAAGGGGATTCTGTGTTTAACGCGGATTTAACCTTCGCTTTGCGTTGACTTCACGCAGCTCTGTTTATTCTGTCTGCAATCTGAACAGTCTAAACTTCACCTGGAGCCCGTGATGCAGCACCCCAGCCCGTCAATTTTGAACTTCGAAGGCCACATACCGATGAGCCTGGTGTTTAAAACCCTTCTGCTGGCCGGCCTGGCCGCCGTTCTGCTGGTGGAGCACAATTGGGCGCTGACCATGATCGTCGCCCTGGGGTTTGCCTTTACCCTGGCCTTCCAGGAGAGGGTCAGAAGACTTGATGAGGCCGTACGGGAAAATGACCGCGACTCCGTGCACTGGTTGGGCGATGGAGGTTCCTTCCCCGGCCATAAACCTCGAAATGAGACCTCGGGTCAGTCCCGCCCCCGTGTCATTGACGGTGGCAGCCTGGAGCGCCATCACCCCGAGTGATTGCCCGCACTTCCTCTCCTCCCCAAATTAAGCCTGGTTGAAGTTTTCATGAGTACCCTGTCATCTGATCTGCCGATTTTTTCCGACGAACAACGCAGCCGTATACACGCCTTGCGCCGCTTTCTGCCGTTTTTACTCTGGTTGCCCCGGGTCAATCGCAACAGCTTCAAGTCGGATCTGGTAGCCGCCCTGACCGGAGCCATCGTGGTGCTGCCCCAGGGTGTGGCCTTCGCCACCATCGCCGGAATGCCGCCGGAATATGGCCTGTATGCCGGAATGGTGCCGGCGATCATCGCGGCGCTGTTCGGCTCTTCCTGGCATCTGGTATCGGGACCGACCACCGCGGCCTCCATCGTGTTGTTCTCTTCCCTCAGCACCCTCGCGGAGCCGGGCAGCGCCGAATACGTGCAGCTGGCCTTGACCCTGACCCTGATGGTGGGCGCGATCCAGTTGTTCATGGGCGTGGCGCGTCTTGGCACCCTGGTGAATTTCATCTCCCACTCGGTGATCGTAGGATTCACCGCCGGCGCTGCGGTACTGATCGCCGCCAGCCAGTTGAAAAACTTCTTCGGTGTCGCCCTGCCGCGCGGTGTGGGTCCGGTGGAGACCCTGCATGCACTCTACCTGCATGCGGATGCGATCAATCCCTACGCAATGATGGTAGGGGTCGCCACTCTGCTGTCCGGCATCCTGCTGAAACGCTTCCTGCCGCGTTTTCCTTACATGATCGGTGCGCTTTTTGTCGGCAGCCTGCTGTCGGTGCTGCTCGATGCGCCGGCGCATGGGATTGCCACAGTAGGCGCCCTGCCGAGTCAGTTGCCACCGTTGTCGATGCCGAGCTTCGATCTCAACACCTTCCGTGAACTGGCCCCCACGGCGCTGGCGGTCACCCTGTTCGCCTTGACCGAGGCGGTCTCGATCGCTCGATCCATCGCGATCCGTGCGGGACAGCACATCGACGGTAACCAGGAGTTCATCGGTCAGGGTCTGTCCAACATGGTGGGCGGGTTCTTCTCCGGATATGTCGCTACCGGTTCCTTCAACCGTAGCGGGCTCAACTACGAGGCAGGCGCCAAGACGCCTCTGGCCGCGGTCCTCGCGGGTGCGTTCCTGATGGGCATAGTCTTGATGGTCGCACCGCTGGCCGCGTACCTGCCCAATGCCGCCATGGCGGGAGTCCTGTTGCTGGTGGCCTACGGACTGATCGACGGTCATCACATTCGCAAGATCCTCAAGGCCAGTCGCACTGAGGCCACGGTGATGAGCGTAACCTTCCTGTCCGCGTTGTTTCTGGACCTGGAGTTTGCGATTCTGCTGGGAGTGGGGCTCTCCCTGATCGCCTACCTGAACCGCACTTCACGCCCCAATCTGGCGGAGCGGGTGCCGGATCCCTCCCTGCCAAAGCGCCGCTTCAACGATGCCGCACACCTGCCCCAGTGTCCGCAGTTGCGCATGGTGCGGATCGACGGATCCCTGTTCTTCGGTGCGGTCAGTCATGTGGCTGAGAGGCTGCGCAACATGGAGAAGAAGGACCGTACGCCCCGCCATCTTGCCATCATCGGCAGCAGCATGAATTTTATCGATGTGGCCGGTGCGGAACTGTTGGTGCAGGAGTCCCAGCGGCTGCGCCGGGAAGGCCGTGAACTTTATCTGTTTCGCATCAAGCCGGGTGTGCGCAACTTCCTCGACAGGGGCGGATACCTGGAAGATATCGGCGCGGATCACGTGTTCGAGTCGAAGGATACCGGTCTGAGGAGTGTGGTGGGTCGCATGGACGAGTCCCGCTGTAACCGCTGTACCGCCCGTGTGTTTGCCGAATGTCCCGCAGCCTGTTCGTCGCAGGAGCAGCAGGCGGCGGTCCCCGTTCCTGGCTGAGCGATTCTCTCCGTTCTCGCGTCTCCAGCGACAGGCAGCGCCAGGGATGGCGGCATTCTGCCTTCTGCTCGTAGCAGCCGCCACCCCTGTCTGAGCGGAACCCCCGTGTCCTGATTAGCGAACTGTTCGCGCGATCGCCCACACCTCAACCCGGGCGGCCCCGGCCTGCTTGAGTGAACGAGCCAGTTCTCTCACCGTGGCCCCGGTGGTAATCACGTCATCCAGAATCGCCAGTTTCAACCCCGCCACCGGTCGCCGGACATGGAATGCACGGCGTAGATTGCGCTGCCGCTGCGTCTCCTTCAGGTCGGATTGGGCGTGGGTGTTGCGCACCCGTCGAACACTCTCCAGGTCCAGGGGAATGGCGTAGTGACGGGCGATGATGCGCGCCAGTTCCACCGCCTGATTGAATCCCCGTTGCCTGAGGCGCTGAGGATGCAGGGGCACCGGCAGAATTCGCTCCGGTGGCGCGTCGAGTGTGCCGAGACGCTCGATCAGGAGACGCGCCAGGGGGGTGCTCAGGTGGAGCTTCTGGTTGAATTTCAGGGCACTGATCAGACGGTTGATCGGTGCTTCATAACGCAGCGCGGTCACCGATGCATCCAGCGGTGTCACCCGCTGCAGGCACTGTCCGCACAGGCTGCCACAGGCGGCGCCGGGGGGCAGTGGCAGGGCACAGCCCGGACAGGCGTGATGGTTAAACGGCAATTCCTTGTAGCAGGCCGCACAAAACCGGGTATTGAAGTCCGCCGGATCAGCGCATAGCAGGCAGCTCTGTGGAAAGAGTCTGGCAATGAGTTGCGAGAACGGAGTGCTGGGCATGTTTCCCTCCCTGGATACGGTTTACGGGACATTCTGTCCCCGCTTGGTGGCCGGGTTAATGTCCCTCCCGGGTGCGCAGGAAGTCGCAGAGTTTCCGGTCAGTCCCCTGAATATGCTGCATCAACCAGCGTTGCAGGTAGTCTGCGACCTCGGGCAGTATTTCGCCGCCTTGTTCATCATAACGTTTCACATACAGATCGACCTGGGAGACCATCCGGTCGTGCTGACCCTTGTGCGCCTCGAAATCGAAATACTCATGCTCGCGCATGAGTTCCTCCTCGTACTTGAGATGGCCCTGGGTGTAGGCGACCAGATCTTCCAGGGCACCCCGCTCGAAGTCGGGTCCCGTGTCGCAGAGTACCGCCGCGCGCACGTTGTTGATCAGGTTCAGCAGTTTGATGTGCTGTTCGTCGATGGACTGGATGCCTACACTGTATTCAGGTTTCCAACTCACGAATCCTTCGCATCGCGGGCGTCGTGAAAACACCAGCAACAGGACTGCAACCAGAATGATCAGCCAGATACCGGGTGAAAGGATTCCGGTGTCGCGGATGAGTAACAGCACGCCGATAATCAACAGGGCGCTCAACAGGTGGGGACGAAAACGGGACAGAAGTTTTTGCATGGTTTCTCCGGGTAGTCGGGCAAGCAGTCAGACCGCAGGGACCGCCCTTCCTGAAATCGCAGGATATAACTCAAAGATCCCCGGATTTTCCTAAGATATCAAGTAACCGGGTGACAGCCGCTCAAGGAGGCTTGATTATACGCCGGGAAGTTCGAAAACCACACATCTCGTGGGGGGTATGAGATTCGATCCTCGAAACCGCGCCGGGTTATCATGACCCTGAGGGAAAGTTGGATTCGTGAATCGAACAGGCATCGGGCCGCCGTTTTCAGAAATTACCTCGATAGCCTGGCCGATCGATTACGACAACTGATGGGTGTGGCCTTGCAGTTGCGTAATTCTCATACTGTAATCTTAACGACCACCCGAGAGAGCCTCTCTAGCGGGTGTGGCAAGACAATCCACACACGAGTCTTACTTCAAAGTGAGTAAACACTGCTTACCAACCATCGCCGGCTGGCTACCGATCGATTGTTCGGGGCGCTGCTCCGAGCAGGTGAAGTCGCGGCATCACGCGCATCTGATCCTGCAAGACGGCAATTCGCAACGCGTTACCAGGTTCTGAATCATGCCACGCTCCGCAGAATCCCCGAACAACAGGCAGCGTGCGTATCTACTCATCGGTGGCGGGTTGTTCGTCAGCTTTTATTTGACACGTACTCTGCACTGGGAAGGGAGCAAGGACCTGCATACCCTGATGGAGGTGATTGCCACGCTGCTGGCCTTTTTTGTCGGCACCCTCGGGCTGGTTCGGTACTACACAAAACCCAACAACACGATCCTGTTGATCGGTGCGGCATTCCTCGGTACCGCCTGCCTCGATGGCTACCATGCGGTGGTGACCAGTCAGTGGTTCGACCAGTTATGGCCCTCACCGCCTCCGCAACTCATTCCCTGGAGCTGGAATGCCTCGCGCACCTATCTTGCGTTGATGATGGTGCTTAGCTGGCTGGCCTGGAGAAGCGAGAGGCGAATGGGTGAGAAGGGTGCGCTCTCCCCGGTTATCATCTACCTCGCGGTGGGTGCGCTGACCCTGGCATCGTTCACATTCTTTGCCATTGCGCCGCTGCCCCGCGCCTACTACCCGGAACTGATCTTTGGCCGTCCCGAGGAGTTTGTCTCGGCGGCGCTTTTCCTGGTCGCCTTGATGGGTTACCTGCACAAAGGGGCCTGGAGACATGACAGCCTGGAACACTGGCTGGTGATCTCGCTGATCGTGGGTTTCGTTTGTCAGGCGGCATTCATGTCCAGTTCCTTTCATTTGTACGACGCCATGTTCGATACGGCGCATTTGTTGAAAAAGGTCAGCTATCTATGTGTGCTCACCGGTTTGCTGGTGAGTCTCATGTCTGTTCTGATCCAGGCAGAGCAGGACAAGGTCGCGCTGGTCAACAGTGAAAAACGCTATCGGAGCATTCTTGACAACGCTTCGGATGCGATTTTTATTACAGACAGAAATCAGAAATTTACCTTCGTCAACCAGAAGGCTGGAGAATTGCTGGGGTACTCGAGAGACGATCTTCTCAATGCTGAAATCATGGATGTGACACCGCGTGAGGATATCGGTAACGCGATGCGGGCATTTGAACGGGTGCTCCGGGACGGTCAGGAGCGCAACGAACTGATACTCAAGCACAGGGATAACAGTCGGGTAGCGGTGGAATTGAATGCGATACGCCTGCCGGACGGAACCGTGTATGGCGCCTGCCGGGATATCAGGCAACGCAAACGTAGCGAACAACGCCTGCAACTGGCCGCGAGCGTCTTCTCGCATGCGCTGGAGGGGATCGCGATCCTGGATATCCAGGGGTCTGTTGTCGATGTGAACCGGGCGTTTGTCGCCATCACCGGATATTCCGCGGAAGAAGCCAAGGGTAGAAGTCTCCAGTCCCTGAAGAATTCGGAGGGGGGTTCTCAGGCGTTTGACAGGATATGGTCTGACTTACGCCAGCATGGTCACTGGTTCGGCGAACTTTGGAGTCGGACAAAAGACGGTATCAGCTATGCCGAGACATTGACCATCAGCGAGGTTCAGGATGAGACAGGAGGCATTCTTCACTATGTTGCCTTGTTCAGCGATGTAACATCGCAGAAAAAGCATCAGCTCGAACTGGAACATATCGCGCATCATGATGCCTTGACGGATCTGCCAAACCGGGTGTTGCTGGCAGACCGCCTGTCTCAGGCGATGCATCAGGCCGTGCGTCGCGAGAATCTGCTCGCGGTGGCGTATATGGACCTCGACGGATTCAAGACAATCAATGACGACTACGGGCATGAAACGGGCGATGCATTTCTTCTCGCGATCTCGCGAAGAATCACCCAACACCTGCGCAAGGGGGATACCTGTGCTCGGCTCGGCGGCGATGAATTCATCATAGTATTGGTTGATCTCGCCGATACCGAGGCCTGCCAGCCGTTGCTCAAGCGTCTTCTGGAAGCGGTGTCAGAGCCACTGGAGGTCGATGCTGTGAGTTTGAGTGTTACGGCCAGTGTCGGGGTAAGCTTCTATCCCCAGGAGGAGTCGGTTGACGCTGACCGCCTGCTGCGCCAGGCCGATCAGGCCATGTACCAGGTCAAGATGGAAGGTAAAAACCGTATACACTATTTCGATGCGGGCATGGACAGGTACATCAGGGTTCAGCAGGAAACCTGCGAGCGTGTTCGCGGTGGTATTTCGGCCGACGAATTTCGCGTCTTCTATCAGCCAAAAATCGCATTGCGAAAGCGGGATGTGATTGGATTCGAGGCGCTGCTGCGCTGGCAGCACCCAGATAAGGGGTTACTGCCGCCGGGTGATTTTCTGCCCCTCATCTCCGGTCATCCGGTGAGCGGTGAGCTGGACCTCTGGGTCATGCAGACTGTCCTGCATCAGTTGCAGGTCTGGAAGGCGTCGGGTATTCGGTTGCCAATCAGCGTCAACCTCGGCGCTGAACTCATTCAGCGTAGCGATTTTGTCAGCATATTGAGCCGTCTTGTGAGGGCGCATCCACAACTCGATCACGGTTTCCTGGAGTTGGAGATTCTCGAGACCCGGGCGTTGAAGAATATCGATCAGGTGACCGGCGTAATGGAGGCGTGTCATGAGATGGGTATCGGATTTGCCCTGGATGATTTCGGCACAGGTTACTCGTCCTTGACCTATCTCAGACGGTTGCCTGCCCGGGTGTTGAAGATCGATCAGAGTTTTATCCGGGGGATGCACCGTAATCCGGAGGATCTGTTGATTGTGGATGGCATCGTGGGTCTGGCAGGCGCGTTTCACCGCCAGGTTATTGCAGAAGGTGTTGAGACTCAGATTCAGGCTGAGATGTTGCTTCGGCACGGTTGCGAGTTTGCACAGGGATATCTTTTCGCGAAACCCATGCCTGCCGGGACATGTGCCGAGTGGCTGATGAAGTGGCAAGCGGAAATGGCCTTGGCGCCACAACCGGCCAGCGAAATCGATTGAATCATTGCGATTCAGGACAGCATCTATCCATCCACCTGGCCCCGGTTTTGAACTGGCAATGCCAGCAGTGCCAGATTGAGCGCCCAGCGCCGTTATCATTCACACATATTGCTGCGCTACACCACGCTCAATTCAACTTGCTGGGTGTACAATCAGCCACAGCAGAGGCTATTGGACTTAGTGTCAACAGGCCCTGAAAGGCCTAACTGCGTTGACGGCTGAGGATAAATGTCAGCAGTCCTCCAAGCACCGCAAGCGACGCCAGAGCGAATCTCAGCGAGAAGGACTCGCCGAGTATCAGAATGCCGCCCAGCGTGGCGATGATGGGCACGCTCAGTTGCAGGGTCGCCGAGGTGATGGACTTCAGTGCGGGTAGCACGCTGTACCAGAGTGCGTAACCCAGCCCTGAAGCGATCGCCCCGGACGCTATGGCGAAAGCCACCCCGGTTATGCTGATCACTTCCAGCCAGCTATTCAGGATCAGGTAGAGTGCCAGGGCAAAGGGCAGGGAACGGATGAAATTGCCGGCTGTGGCCAAAGTCGGTTGCCGGGTGCTGCGGCCGCGCAGGGAATAAATCCCCCATGAAATTCCCGCCCCAATCATCAATAAGGCGCCTGAAACTGGCGGTGCCGTCACTCCCGGAAGCAGCAACCAGGACAAACCGGAAAAGGCCGTCAAAGCGCCACCGAGTTGCCATCTGTTGAGCCGTTCACCTTGCCATAATCCATGGCAAATCATGGTCAGCTGTACGCTGCCGAATAATAGTAATGCCCCGGTGCCGGCGCTCAGGTTGATGTATGCCAGAGAGAACCCTGCCGCATAGCCGAACAACGCGGCCGCAGAACCCCAGTCACCGCCGATGTGTGGATTTTTCTGTGTCATGCTAACCAGTAACCAAAGCACTACAGCACCAGAGACCAACCGGATCAGGGTAAAATTCAGCGCACCGATACTTGCGGATGCCAGCGCCTCCCGGCACAGGAGTGAATTCGCTGCGAAGGCGATCATGACAATCGACGTAAGCAGGGTGATTTTGATGCGTGCCTGTGAAATTATGGGAGACTGAAGCATGATGTCATGACCGGCCCTGATTATGGATTGGCCGGATCATTCAATCTCGATTTGAGTAAACGCGCGAAACGTCTGCTGTCAGATGGGTTGTCACTGCGATAGGCGAGTACGCTTCTGCCATCCAGCAGCTCAATCAGGCGTTGCTCGGCGCTGATGTCATTCCCGTGTCCCGGCAGCCGTGTGGCGATGCTTTGAAGGCGATCGTAGTGCCCCACCAGCACGACCTTCAGTTGCTTATTGTCACGCAGGTATTCGAGCTCCCACAGCAGTCCCTCGCCAAGGCTGGAGACGTCGACAAGGATTACTGCGGAGACATTGGCGAAGCCTATGACGACCCTTTGCCAGACACTGGAATCGACCCGCAGCACCACCAGGCGTGGGGCAAAAATCCTTTTGCTCAGTTTTACCACACGCTCGATGACAGGTTGAATCTGGGCGGAATTATCGATGCTGCGGGTTTGCCCCAGTTCTGCGTTCTTGTAGGAGCGGAACGAACGCCATGAAAAGATCATTCCGGCACCGAGCAGGGCAATCAGCATCAGTGCAATGGTACCGATGATCAGGCCAAGCACCAGGGTCATGACGAACAGAGTGACGATGTGACCGATAATCCCCTGGACTCCGGCGTCGGGATTGTCATGTTTGATCTCGCCGATGATTTTACCCAGGTAGTCGCCAAATCCATCCCCCAGCAGCCAGAACAGACCGCCGGCCACAGCGCCCAGCAACAGCCAGCGCAACAGGCCCAGGAGTCTGCCCCGGGTGCTGATACCCAGGATTGGGGCGATCTGGTTATCATCGAGGGTGACCAGGCGCCAGCGCTGCCCCATGGAGGAGGCTGCGGCAAAGCTCAAGGCTGCGGTGGCCTCGTCATAACCGAATCGCCGCAGGAACAGCACCAGTTGCCTGCGGCCGCGAATCAGTTTCAGACCCAATATCAGGCCTGTGACAGCGATCAGTGTTGCAATGCTGAACACGGCGGCCTGGTCAGCGTCCATGTCCGGGAAATCCACCTTGCTCGAGAACAGGGAAACGGCCAGAGTCATGCTGAACAGCAGCGGCAGGCTGGATGCCGCGAGACCGATGACGAAGAGCAACACGCCGATGAATTGGATCAGCCTGCGGCGGAAGTGGCGAAAGAACCTGCTGCGTGGGGGCGTGGTTATGAGCTCAAAAGGCATATCTGGTCGGCGTGCGCTGTAAGCTGCCTAGAGCTGATAGCCAAAATTGAACAGAACTTCATATTCCGCATCCCGGCCGCTGACCTTGCTCATGTAGGGCATGACGCCGATGGACCACCCCCGGTTGTTGATCCCATTCGCGTAAAAGGTGTAAGTGGGTCCGAGGGTGTATTCGTTCTCATCCGCGTCGGTATTTCTGTACACACCGGTACTCAGCCCAATCCCGTGTTTGTCAGATTGAGAGAACAGATGCGTGCTGACATACCCAAGGCCCATACCGCATACGGTTTCAATGTCGTTGCTGCCGGAATGGGTGGCGGCGGCCATGCAACCCAGCGAAGCGTATACCTGGGAACGGTTTAGGTGTTTGGTGAGGTTGATGCCTATGCCGCTGTACAGATGGCCGACGCCGATGCCCACGGAATACTCACCGGCGAGGAGGGCAGGGGACTGCAGGCAGCAGGACATCATGATGCCAGTGAGAATGCCGTGTTTCATGCCAATACCTTATCCCTGAGTTTCGGGTTCCTGTGATTTCATCTGACAGTCTAGTCATAATCACGGGGGGAAGAAAACCGTTTCGCTTTTATCAATCATTCCAAAATCATTTCTCAATGATCCCCCGGCGCTGTACCAAGGCCGCTGTTGCGAACCACGTTCAGGTTGTACGGGGTCTTGGGTGTTGAGTTCGCTGCGCTCACGTATTCACGAAACCCCCTCTCCCCGGCCCTCTCCCGCATGGGGCTATGTTGGTGTGTATCGTCGCGAACGGTGCAGGGTGCTATGCCCGACGTGCATTTAATTCATGGCTCGATCCATGCACTCCCTCTCACCTCGAGGGAGAGGGCTGGGGAGAGGGCTGGGGAGAGGGGGGATAAAAACTCCTGAGGATAGCTCGCCCTGTTCACAACGAGTCAGTGCCTGAATCTGCATTCAGCAGAACTGACCGATCTGCAACCGCAGGTCGGGTCAGCGAAGCGTAACCCGACGAACCGCTGATTCCGTACGCAACGCGTTATGCCTGGTCCTGGGTTGAGGATTCAGCTCCGAATTCTGAGTTGTACCGCGTGTCTGAGTGTTGGTGTAGGATAGGTGCGGAAGATTTGCGAGCTGGGTTCTTGGCGGTTGAATGTTGTGCAAGGCCAAGAAACGGTTTTCAAGCATCATGGAAAGTGTAAAAAATGGAACAAAGAACTATGGAAAGATATATCAAGTTGTTAGGGATGATTTTATTGGTTGGCTGTAATTCAAATAACTCCTCGACGAATTCAGATGATTCCACGACATACATCAGAATCGTTTCGGTTACGCCTGAAACGGTCGTGGAAAATGTCTTGACTGAATTCAATATCGAGGTCGAATATCATCTTGCGGGTCATGCGCAAGGAGAAATAAGTGTTGGCTTCAATGATGAGGAAGAGGCCTCGTACAGGATCTATATCGATCACGTCGTAGATGCGGGATCTGGAACGCTCGGCTATAAACTGGAAGCCAGTCCTGTCGATTACTCACCGCATGGTGCCTTTTCTGTTTATGCGAATATCGCAGAATATCCACACGAAACCACATATTCACCGATCGCAAGTGATACCTACGATCTTGCCGTGACATCAAGTTCCGCCACGGGTCATGATGATCAAGCCGATCTCGACACGGTCTGTTTTACTGACTACGGAACCCAGTGTGTGAAGTATTGACGCATGTTAGGAATAGCTGTCGAGCCAAGGCCGGCGGGTTCATCGGACTTGCGACCTATTGTCCGACGCTCTTCGCCAACGCATCGATATCTTTCAGGTAACGCTTGAAATCCGGTGAGTCGTCTTTCGCATAATTGAAGTTCTTGAACAGCCCGGTGAAGCGGGTGAAGTAATCCCGTGCCTGGTCCTTGTCGCTGAAGTTGTAACTGCGTTCGACCAGTTCGAAGACCGTGTTGAAGGTAAGTTTCTGCCGCTCCAGGGAGGTGGACGCGTCGACCTCATCGAAGGCATCCTGCTGCAGATAGACCATGTCGAGGAACAGGGCCTTCTGGTAGGTGACGAAGTCCTCCAGGGTGACGCCCTCCTCGCCGGTGACCTGCATCATCTGCAACACCGCGTCACCCCGCTTGAACAGGTTGAGCAGGCGGGTCACCCGGGCCGGCCAGCCTTCGCCCATGTTCTTTTCATACCATTCGGACAGCTGGCCCTGGTAGCGGGACCAGGAGATCAGCGGATCCACTGCCGGGTAGAAGCGTTTGTAGGCGCGATCGTAGGAGAGACCGAGAAAGCATTTCACTGTGCTCAGGGTCGACTGGGTGACCGGCTCCTCGAAGTTTCCGCCGGCGGGGGAGACGGTGCCGATCAGGGTCAGGCTGCCGGTGTCCCCTTGCCGCGAACGGATCACTCCTGCGCGCTCGTAAACCCCACGAATGGCGGAATCGAGGTAGGCGGGAAAGGCCTCTTCACCGGGGATCTCTTCCAGGCGCCCGGAAGTCTCGCGCATGGCCTGGGCCCAGCGGGAGGTGGAATCGGCCAGCAGCAGAACGTCATAACCCATCTGCCGGTAGTACTCGCCCAGGGTGATCCCGGTGTAGATCGACGCCTCGCGGGCCGCCACCGGCATCGAAGAGGTGTTGCAGACGATGATGGTGCGGTCCATCAGGGAACCGCCGGTGCTCGGGTCGCTCAGGTGGGGGAATTCGGTGATCGTCTCCACCACCTCGCCGGCCCGCTCGCCGCAGGCGACGATGATCACGATATCCACCGATGAGTAGCGTGAGATCAGGTGCTGCAGCACCGTCTTGCCCGCCCCGAAAGGGCCGGGTATGCAGCCGGTGCCGCCCCGGGCGATGGGGAAGAAGGTATCCACCAGGCGCAGGGTGGTGACCAGCGGGTCCGAAGGGTAGAGCCGCTCACACTGGCGCTGTTCGAGCATCTGCTGGGGAATCGGCCGACGCACCGGCCAACGTTGTTTCAGGGTTACCGGTGACTCGTGGCCGTGGGCATCGACCAGGGTGGCGACCTGGGTGTCCACGTTGACCTGCCCCTCCTGGATCCATACCACCTCCACCTCGCCGCTCTGGTCGAAGGGGATCATGATTTTGTGCAGGAAGGCACCTTCCTGGACGGTGCCGAGTACGTCCCCGGCACGCAACCGGGCGCCGATCTGCACCAGGGGAACGAAGGACCACTTGCGGCGGCTGTCGAGGGCCGGAAGTTCCACCCCTCGGGGCAGGAAGATGCCGTGACTCTGGGCGATCTCCTCGAGGGGGTTTTGCAATCCGTCGTAGACCTGTCCGAGCAAACCCGGTCCAAGCTCCACCGAGAGCATCTCTCCGCTCTGCTCCACCGGGTCGCCGATACCCACACCGGCGGTGCTTTCGAATACCTGCACATCCGCCTGCCGGCCGCGCACCCGCAGCACTTCGGATTTGAGCCGCTCCTGGCGGCCGTCGGCACCCTGACGAGAGGGTCTGACATAGACCACCTCGTTCTTCATCAGGGGTGCGCTGGATTCGATGGTTACGATGTCATCCTGTACGGTGATGACATGAGCCGGGAATGGTTGGGCTTCAGACATCGTCCCTCCCTTGAGTGACGGTAGAGTTCAGGGTTGCTTGCGGGGTGTCGAAAAGCTGGCCGTATTGACCCAGACCGCGGTCGACCAGGCAGTCGAAACGGGTTACCGCGCGGGCGCCGTTGTAGCTCGACCAACGGGCGATCAGATCCCAGCGCAGCACGTAGATCACCACCGCTTCGAAATCGAATTCATGGCCTTCGCTGATGCGGGTCAGGTAGTTCCACACGGTACCCAGCAGCAGCCGTTCCACCCCCAGACTGTCGCGGGATTCGATCAGCCGCTGCGCCTCGCCCACCCAGGGATAGACCTGTTGCAGGCGAAACCCGGGTTCGTTCCAGTAGCGTTCGATATGCCGCACCCAGCGTCCGTATCCCCAGCGGCTTTCCCTGGGTGGGCTGGTTTCACCCCGGCGGCGGCGGCGCAGGGCATTGAACAGGGTGCGCAGTTCCATGCGGAAGCGCAGGATATCGCTGAGAAAGCCCTCCCCCCAGGCCTGCGCGCAGCGTTCCGCGCGACTGATCAATTCCTCGTCGCCGACCTTCATGCTCTGGTGAATCCATTCCAGTACCGAGGCGAGATCCCGCAGGGCCTGGGCGTCCTCCTCTTCAAGGATACGCAGCCGGAGGCCCAGGCGCTGGCGGGACAGAGGGGTCTGGTGAGCGCCGAACAGGGGGCCGTGGTAGGGCAAGCTGGTGATCAGCATGACATACCGCATGCTTGATGCCATCTACTTGACCGTCCCTTCGAGAATCGCGCGAAAGCGTGGATGCAGGTGCTCGAGTATGACATCCGCGACCTTGTCCGGAGTCAGATCCACCTGGATCTCGCCACCCTGCAGGATGACCCGGATACCGCCTTCGAGACGGTCGCTGCTGCGCAGCTCGACCCCGTCGCGCAACAACCCGTTGGCCACTGAGAGTACGAAGTGGGAGAGTGAACCCTCGCGCAGTTTTTCCGGGTGTCGGCGCAGTTCTTCCAGGCCGACCACGTCTTCCGGCAACAGCAGCTCCACCTGGTCCGCGCGGTCGATTCCGGCGCTCTCCCGGGTCTTCCCGGCCACTTCCAGGATCAGTCGTTCAAGAAACGCCTCCTGGGCCATCTCCGCGGCGACCAGGCGGCGAACCTCCTCACTGAAACGGGTGCTGAGATGACCTTTCATCTTCAGCACCGTATCGCGCATCGCGGTACGCAGGGCATCTTCCCCGGCAGTACGGATCCTGTCCGATTCACTGCGTGCCAGTTTGAGGATCTCACCGGCTTCGCCAAGGGCGTCATTCACGATCTGCTCGGCCTCATGGCGGGCCTCTGCGATCAGCTTGTCTGCGTGGCGCTGCCCCTCGCTGACGCCTTCATTGCGCAGCCGCTCGATCAATGTCTCCACCCCGGAGGAGGGCAGACCATCCAGGGGGGTTCGGGTCAGTTCTTTTTCACTCATCGCATGCTCCCTGGAAGGCCTCAGGCCGGAATGCCGCCCGCCAGCACCAGGGCGAAGACGAAGGCGAACACCGCAAAACCCTCGACGATGGCGGCCGGGGCCAACGACAGACCAAAGATTTCCGGCTTCACCTTTGAGGCATTGATCGATGAGGCGCAGCACTGGCCCTGGCGGATCGCACTGAACATCAGGGCGAGTCCGGCGAGAATGCCGATGCCAAACAGGGCGCCGGCATTCTCCGGGGTCACGGCCCGGTTCAGGGTGAACATCACCACGATACCGTAGATGACCTGAGACGAGGGCATCACGGAGATGCCGATATAGCGTCCGTGACCGCTCTCGGTCTCGATCATGGCGCCGATGGCGGCCTGGCCTGCCACGGCGCAGCCGATGATACTGCCGATCGCACCCAAGGCCATGACGCCATAGATGCCGGACCAACCCAGTGCAATCACAAACTCACTCATTCCTTCACTCCTTTTTTCGCAAAGGCTCGAAACGGGTAGCCCTCTTCCGAAAGGCCCCAGTTATAAAATTCAATGAAATTGAGGCGCAGTCCGTGCACCACTCCGCTCATCAGGCTAAGGAGGATGTTCAACAGATGCCCCACCAGGAGGATCAGCAGGCTGAAGAACAGACCCAGGCCGGTATGCGCCGCCGCCACCTGGTTGGCAAGATCGTTGAAGGTCAGCGCCAGAGAGGCGCTGGCCAGACCGAGGGCGAACAACCGCAGGTAGCTCAGTACATCGCCGAACAGCTTGGTGACATTGGTCAGGGCTGCCAGCCCGTCGAGGACGCGCCACAACAGACCGAGGGCATGGTTCACCGGACGTTCACTGGCGAACAGGAACACACTGCTCAGACCCGCCACCAGGCTCACCACACCCAGGGTGTGTGACAGCTGCGCGGCGGGGCTGTCGCCCAGTCCCAGCCAGATCAGCAGGCCGCCCACCACCGCACCGATCCAGCCGAGACTGGTCCAGGCCCGGTTCGTGCCCCGGTTCTGCCACGCCATGATGGCGTTGGCCAGGGCCACGTGCAGTACGCCGATCACCACTGAGAGTCGCATCATGCTGTCGAAGTCATTGATGTCGAGCAGCTTGAGCCGATCGCCCAGACTGCCCGCTGGAGGCGTCGCGCCGAAGTAGCTGCCCATCATCACGCCCCACACCAGGGCGCCACCGCACAGGGTGGCAATGAGTATTCTCAGCCGCCGGCCGGTGTCGCTGCGGCCCATCTTTCGCCAACCGGCGAGTAAACCCAGGGAGAGCAGAAACGCGTAACCTGCGTCGGACAGGATCATCGCGAAAAACAGGGTAAACGAGAGAAACACCACCCGCGAGGGATCCCAACTCCGATACCCCGGGGTCTGGTAGAAATCGACCAGATCCTGGCCGGCGGCCATGCGCGGAGGGTTGTCGAGCAGGGTTGGAGGGGCCTCGTCCGCGGTGGGGTCCTCCACCAGCAGGGCCAGTCCCTGTTTCCGGGCGAGGGCTTCCAAACGGGGCAGCTCCGCAACCGGTGCCCAGGCATGCAGAGCGAACAGGTCTGGATCGTCGAGGGTCTTGCTCGCGGCATGATCTCGCGAGGCCCGGTCCTCGGCGGCGCCGAGGCGGGTGGCCAGCAGATGGATCCAGCGGGTCAGGGCCTGGCGTTCCGCCAATAGTTCCTCGAGTACGATCTCGCTGGCCTCCCACTGGCGGATCACCTCTTCCAGGGGCAGGCTTCCGGTATGGATGCGCGGTACCGACAGCAGGCTGTCGTGGGGCTCATTCGCGGCGATCACCGCCAGGTAGAGGAAGCGGTTGTCGCGATGCACCACCTGCCAGGGCTCCCTGAGATCGTCGAGTTCCGCCAGTTTGTCCACCGGCAGGATATAGAACCAGAGACGCATGCCGCCGAGCAGATGGGGGGGGATGTGATCGAAGTTTCCCCATGGGCGCAGCGCTTCGATACGCTCCCGCAGGGCATCGCTGCGGTCCTCGGCGTCACGTACGCGCTGTTTGTTTTGCAGCACCTTGGCCACCACCCGGTCCATGTCGAATTCCGCCTCATGACGGATCACCCGGCGTTTCTTCTTCACCCCCTGGAGGTAACGCAAGGCTTTGTAGGCATCCAGCGGCTGATCCGAAACGGCGTTTTCAGGCTCCCTGGGCGGCGGCGCCAGTGAGCGAAGGTGCAGACAGCCTAGGCTTTGCAACTGTTCCAGGACGTCTGTCTTGTCACTCGGCAGGCCGAACAGGGTGATTTTTTTCAGGCGCACGATGCTCATGTAGCGATCGCCTCCTGGGCATGCTTGCGCTTGGCGATCTTGGCCCGTACCACCGCGGCGCGTTCACCGTCGGCGAGGAATATCTGAATACGCCGGATATTCTCCTTGGTTCTGGGAATCAGCACCTTGTCGAACAGGTTGACCCGCTGGGTGATGGCACGCACCGCGTCATCGAGCAGGTTCAGACGCTGCTGCTGTATCTGGATGCGGATGCGCAGTTCGAGCATCTGGCCAAGACGCCAGGCGAAGTTGTCGATCCATTCCGGTTTGGCCATCAGGCCGTATGGCGCCTGCCTGAGTTCCAGGGTTTCAACCCTCGGAAGACGCACCCCCACTACGTTCTCTTCGCCCAGCACCAGATTCGAGATCTGCACCAGGTTATCGATGTTGACCTCTTCGTTCGAACCCATGGGCAGACCCTGTTCGACCTTGCGCCGCAAGCCTTCGATCTCCTGCTCAGTTGCGCGGATCTCGGACACCGCCTTGGCCCGTTCGGCGATCAGCTGGCGGCGTTTCAGGTCCAGTGAGGGCAGGTAGCGCTGAAAGGTTTTCAAGCGCCGGTTCTGCACACTCAACGAGGACTTGCTCAGGCTCAGGCGGGACATCAGGCGACCTTGATGTCATCCAGATTGGGGAAATACTTGTCGATCAGCGTCTGCTTCATCAGCAGTTCTTCCGCGTCGAAGCATTCCGCCAGGGTCTTCCAGGAGAGGTCCAGCGCCTCCTCCAGAGGCATCGAAACCTGGATCCCCATGAAACGTTCCTGGAACAGGCGGCCGAACTTGAGCAGTTTCTGGTCGAAGGGGGTCAGCTCGAACGCCATGGCCTGCTTCTGCTCCGCGTCCCGGGCTCCGGAGTAGAAGCGGATCATGGTGTTCATGATCTGCGAGTGGTCCTCCCGGGTGACCTTGCCGATGACATGCTGCTTGAGCCGGGAGAGGGAGCCGAACGGATCGAGCATGCCGTTGTGCAGATAGAACTGACCCTCGGTGATGTAGCCGGTGTTGTCCGGGACCGGGTGGGTGACATCGTCACCGGGCATGGTGGTGACCGTCAGGATGGTCACCGAACCCGCCTCGCGGTAGGCCGCGGCCTTCTCATAGCGGCGCGCCAGCTGGGAATAGAGATCACCCATGTAACCCCGGTTGGAGGGCACCCGTTCCATGGAGATACCCACCTCTTTGAGCGCGTCGGCATAGGCGGTCATGTCGGTGAGCAGCACCAGTACCCGCTTGCCTTCCTCGACGGCGAATTTTTCCGCCACCGCCAGCGCCATGTCGGGCACCAGCAGGCGTTCCACGATCGGGTCGGAGGCCAGGTTAACGAACATCACGGTGCGCGAAAACACCCCGGCATCATCGAAGGCGGTGCGGAAGAAATGGTAGTCGTCGAAAATCAGTCCCATGCCGCCGAACACCACCACATCGGCGTCCGCCTGGATGCCGATGCGCGCGAGAAAGGGGTTGTAGGGCTCACCGGCCACGGAAAAGATGGGAATCTTCTGACTCTCCACCAGGCTGTTGAACAGGTCGATCATCGGCACATCGGTGCGAATCATCTTCGAGGCGAGCTGGCGACGCATTGGATTCACCGACGGACCGCCAATCGCCACCTTGGGGTCGTGGGAAAGGTCCGGGCCGCCGTCCAGGGGTTGTCCCGCGCCGCGAAACACCCGGCCGAGAATATTCGCCGAGTAGGTGGCCTGCATCGGGGTGCCGAGAAAGCTGACCTGGGCTTCGGTCGACATGCCCTTGGTACCCGCGAACACTTGAAGCGCGACCCGGTCCTGGTGGATGTGGATCACCTGGGCCAGGGAACTGCGGCCGTCCGCGGTTTCGATCTGTGCCAGGTCGCCAAAACAGACCATGGAGCGGTCCGCCAGATCCGTGGGTACCTGCACCTTGATGATGTCGCCGACGATCTCCAGGATGTGGGTGTAGTGCATTAAGGTTTGAGACATGGACCTACCTGATTGTCCGATTGTGGGTGATGAGGCCCGGGGTCTGCTTCAAACGCAAGCATTCGCCGGCCATCGACAGCCCCACACGGGGTTGAACGTTTGTGATCGTGGCCAACCTGCTGGTTGATGTGACTGTGCTGCATGCGGTGGGAAACCATGGTTTGTCTTTTCTGGGTGACCGCGTGAGACAGGGGGAAGAACAACCGGATGTCATTTTCAATACCGGCAATGATAGACCAGTAACGGCATCGTGCCACCCTGATGGCGCAGGTTCAATACGCGATCGCGGGACGAACGGTCAAGGTGGCCCAAAAGCCCGTTCACAGCGATGGACAAATGAACTGAATTGAATGATAAATATACAGATGTAAACCGTTTGAAATCGATTTGGTTGACTGTTGCCGGGCGATCCTTACACTAGCGGTTCAGCCAACATCAAGCGGATGAATCCCATGACCGAACACCCCCTGCGCCACGACTGGAAACTGAACGAGATCGAAGCCATCCTGGATCTTCCCTTCAACGATCTGCTTTTCCGCGCGCAGACCGTGCACCGGGCCCATTTCGACCCCAACCAGGTGCAGATGAGCAGCCTGCTGAGCATCAAGACCGGTGCCTGCTCAGAGGACTGCGGTTACTGCTCCCAGAGCGCGCGTAACGATTCCGGGCTGGAGGCGGAAAAGCTGATGCCCCTGGATGATGTGGTCAAGGCGGCGCAGGCGGCCCGCGACAAGGGCGCGACCCGTTTCTGCATGGGCGCCGCCTGGCGCAATCCCACCGACAAGAACCTGGACCGGGTCATCGAGATGGTGGAAGCGGTTCACGGGCTCGGCCTGGAGACCTGCCTCACCCTGGGCATGCTGAGCGAATCCCAGGCGTTCAAGCTGCGAGACGCGGGGCTTGATTACTACAACCACAACCTGGATACCTCCCCCGAATTCTACGGCAACGTGATCACCACCCGGACCTTTGACGACCGCCTCGATACCCTCGCACATGTGCGCGATGCAGGCATCAATGTCTGTTCCGGAGGCATTCTCGGTATGGGCGAGTCGCGCCGTGACCGGGCCAGCATGTTGCGCGAACTGGTCAACCTGCCCAGACACCCGGAGTCGGTGCCGATCAACATGCTGGTGAAGATCGAAGGTACCCCGCTTTCCGGGGTGGAGGACCTGGATCCCCTGGAGTTCGTGCGTACCATTGCCACCGCACGCATCCTGATGCCGCAATCCTACGTCCGACTCTCCGCCGGGCGCACCGCCATGAGCGACGAGATGCAGACGCTGTGCTTTCTCGCCGGGGCCAACTCGATCTTCTACGGAGAACGCCTGCTGACCACGGACAATCCGGAAGCGGACAAGGATCTGGCACTGCTGAAACGCCTCGGTATGAACACTGAGGAGTGGGTGGAGACCGAAGTCAAAGCGGCCAAGGTGCCCTGCAGCAGCCGCGCTGGATGAAGTCATTCAACTCCTGATGAACGAATGGACCGATGAGCTGGAGCGGCGACGCACAGCCGGGCTTTACCGTGTCCGGCGGGTGACCTCGTCCCCCCAGCAGGCGGAGATGACCCTGGACGGCCGGCCCATGCTGAGCTTCTGCAGCAACGACTATCTGGGACTGGCCAACCATCCGCAAGTGATTCAGGCCGCCAGCGAGGCGATGCGGGACTACGGCCTGGGCAGCGGCGCGGCACACCTGATCAACGGTCACTCTCATCACCACCATGCCCTGGAAGAGGAACTGGCCGCGTTCACCGGTCGTCCGCGGGCACTGCTGTTCTCAACCGGATACATGGCCAACCAGGGGGTGATTACCGCGCTGCTGGGGAGTGCCGACTGTCTGTTCCAGGATCGTCTCAATCACGCCTCCCTGGTGGATGCGGGGCAGCTCAGCCAGGCCCGCGTGAAGCGCTACCAGCACGCCGATCCGCAAAGTCTGGAGCGCCAGATCCAGTCCTGCGAGGCACGTCACCGTCTGATCGTCACGGACGGGGTCTTCAGCATGGACGGTGACCTGGCGCCTCTCCCTGAACTGGCGCGCATCGCCCATCGTCATGAGGCCTGGCTGATGGTCGACGATGCCCACGGTCTGGGGGTTCTGGGTGCACAGGGCGGTGGCAGCCTGAGCCATTTCGGGCTTGGCGCGGATGCGGTGCCGGTCCTGATGGGGACCCTGGGCAAGGGGTTCGGCAGCTTCGGCGCCTTCGTCGCCGGCAGCGAGGCACTGATCGAAACCCTTATCCAGCAGGCCCGCAGCTACATCTATACCACCGCCACGCCCCCGGCCCTGGCCGCTGCTACCCGGGTCAGTCTGCGCATCGCGCAACAGGAGACCTGGCGGCGCGAGCGGCTCAACCAACTGGTGGCGCGTTTCCGTCAGCAGGCGGCGCAGATCGGCTTGCCGCTGATGGATTCCTCGACCCCGATCCAGCCGGTTGTCGCCGGCAGCGCCCGGCAGGCCCTCGAATGGAGCAGGGAACTGGAGAAGCGGGGTATTCTGGTCACCGCCATCCGTCCGCCCACCGTGCCGGAAGGCAGCGCCCGGTTGCGCATCACCTTCAGCGCCACGCATACCGACCGGCACCTGCAGCGGCTGCTGGATGCACTGGCTTCCCTCAGCGGAGTTACCGCATGAGCCTGAATGCAGAATCGATCGGACAGGGCCCGGAACTGGTGATGCTGCACGGCTGGGGGATGAACTCCTCGGTATGGCGGGACTTCGCCGTATCCCTGGCCGCGGATTACCGGGTCACCCTGATCGATATGCCAGGGCATGGGCGCAGTCCCTATCGAGGTCAGATCCGACTCGAGGAGTGGGCCGAGGCCGCCCTGGAGGTCGCTCCGCAACGTGCGGCCTGGTTGGGCTGGTCGCTGGGGTCCATGGTCACCCTGCAGGCGGGTCTGCTCGCCCCGCGGCGCTTCGACGGGGTGCTGGTGCTGGCCGGCATGCCGCGCTTCGTGCAGGCTGAAGACTGGCCCCATGCCATGGCCCTGCGCACCCTGAACAATTTCATCGAAGTGCTCGGAGACGACCTGAGCCGGGCCATGGAGCGCTTCCTGGCGCTGCAGATGCTCGGCAGCGATCTGGCAATGGAAACCCTGAAAAAGCTCAAGCTGCGGCTCGAGGAGCGCCCGGAACCGGCACCGGAGGCCCTGCAGGCCGGTCTCGACCTGCTTCGCAGTGGAGATCTCAGGGCGCAACTCAAGCTGTTGACCTGTCCCACTGCCTGGATCTACGGCGAGCGGGATACCCTGGCCCCGGCCGCCGCGGCGCAGCGGATCGCTGACTGGTTGCCGCAGGCCCTCACCCATACTATCCCCCGGGCGGCGCACACCCCGTTCCTCTCCCATCCCCAGGAGACCGAACGCCATGTGCGGGAAACCCTGGAGTCCTGGCATGCCTGAATTCGAACGTCCGCCGATCGACAAACGTCAGGCCCGGGCCGCTTTCTCCCGGGCCGCGGATCGCTATGACGAGGTGGCTGAGCTGCAGCGGGAAATCGCTGCGCGGATGCTGCAGCGTCTGAGCTACATCCGGCATCAGCCGCAACGGGTGCTGGATGTCGGCTCGGGGACGGGAGAGGCTACTCTGTCGCTGGCGAAACACTACAAAAAGGCCCAGACCATCGCTTTGGACTTTGCCTATCCGATGCTGCAGCGGACCCGTAAACGGGGCAGTTGGCTGAGGCGGCCTCGGTGTGTCTGCGGAGATGCCGAACAGCTGCCCCTGGCGAGCCAGTCGGTGGACATGATTTTCTCCAATGCGGTACTGCAGTGGTGCAATGATCTGCCGGGCACCCTGAGGGAATTCCTGCGGGTGCTGAGACCCAATGGCATGTTGCTGTTCTCGACCTTCGGCCCGGGCACCCTGCATGAACTGCGTTCAAGCTGGTCGGCGGTGGATGGCTATTCCCATGTCAGTCCGTTCCTCGATATGCACGATATCGGGGATGCCATGGTGCAGGCCGGATGGGCGGAACCTGTGGTGGACGTGGACCGGATCCGTGTGACCTACGATGACGTGGCCAGTCTGATGCGCGACCTGAAAACCCTGGGGGCCCACAACGTCACGGATCAACGAAGACGTGGACTGACCGGCAAGGGGCGCATGCGCGCCATGATCGAAGCCTATGAAAGCCTGCGCGAAGATGGCAAACTCCCTGCCAGTTACGAGGTGGTTTACGGGCATGCCTGGGCGCCTCAGCAAAGACACGAGAATGGCGTGACCCTGATCCCGGTGGAACAGCTGCGATCCGGTGGTCCTGTAGGATAGATCGCAATCATGGGTGCAGGCTTTTTCATTACCGGAACCGATACCGGCTGCGGTAAGACCGAGGTCACCCTGGGCTTGATGCAGCGTCTGCAGCAGCAGGGTCACCGGGTATTGGGGATGAAGCCCGTAGCCTCCGGAGGGGAACGTCTCGATGGCCGGCTGAGCAACGAGGATGCGCGTCGGATTTACGCTCAGGCGAGCATCGAAATCCCTTATGTCGAGGTCAATCCCTACGTCTTCGAGCCTCCCATCGCGCCCCATCTCGCCGCCCGAATGGCAGGACAGGCCATTGACCTGGAGCATATCGCCGGGGTCTATGAGCGCCTGCAGGAGCAGGCGGACCTGGTGCTGGTGGAAGGTGTCGGAGGCTGGCATGTGCCCCTTGGGGAGACGACCACCGTGGCGGACCTGGTGCTGCGCCTGCAGTTGCCGGTGGTGCTGGTGGTGGGGATGCGCCTGGGGTGTATCAACCATGCCTTGCTGAGCGCTGAAAGCCTGTTGCATGCCGGGGTCAGTTTCGCCGGATGGGTGGCGAACCGCATCGATCCAGACATGCAGGCGTATGCGGAAAACCTGGAGACCCTGCAGAGCTGGTTGCCGGCCCCCTGCCTGGGAGAAATTCCCCACCTGTGCAATCCGGATCCACACCAGGTGGCGCAATGCCTTGGGGAGCTGTCCGTTAGCGGGGAAGGTCGCGAGTCCGGGGCACTGAAAGACCCGGTCTCAGGAAGTTCATGACAGCCTGGCTGTCTGATCCCGGCTGGCTGGGGAGGCCCGGTCGGGTTGGTTCGTCTGAATTGCTCCGGCTATCCTGAAACGGATGTCCTGTTGAAGCTGTGCAGCAGTTTGTCCACCTCCTCGGCGGTCACAGGCGCGCTGATCAGGGTGCCCTGGATCTCATCGCACTCCAGATGCTTGAGCACCAGGCGCTGAGCCTCGGTTTCGACCCCTTCGGCAATCACCTTGAGCTCCAGGCTTTTGGCCAGTGAAATGATGGCAGTGACAATCGCCTGGGCATGCTTGTCCGGCAGCAGGCTGTTGAGGAAGATGCGATCGATTTTCAGGCTGCTGATCGGCAGTTTCTGCAGGTAGTTCAGGGACGAAAAACCCTTGCCGAAATCATCCAGCGCAAACTTCATCCCTGCTCCGTGCAGTTTCATCATGATGTCGCGGGTGTGATCGAAATTCTCGATCAGCGAGGTTTCCGTAATCTCCAGTTCCACCTTGCCGGGATCGATTTTACGCCGTTCGCAGATGCTTAAGAACTTCTCCGCAAGGCTGGCATCGCGAAGCTGTACGGTGGAAAGATTGACCGACAGGTTGAGTTCCCTGTAGCCGCTTTTGTGCCAGCGGCGCAGGTCGGCGCTGGCCTTCTTGAAAACCCAGATCCCCAGTTTGTTGATCAGCCCGGTGTGTTCGGCGACCGGAATGAATTCCGCGGGGGGAATCATTCCGACCTTGGCATGAGGCCAGCGGGCGAGTGCCTCCATGCCGGTGATGCGTCCGCTCAGCAGGTCGAACTTGGGTTGATAAACAAGTTCAAACTGCTGCCGGACGATCGCCTTGTGCAGTTGCGTCTCCAGCCAGATGCTGTGGTAGGCCTTGCGGTTGATCTCCCGGGAGAAAAAGCGTATCCGGTTGCTGCCCGGGTCTTCCTTGGCGACCCTGCGGGCGGTGGTGGCCTTTTGCAGCAGGCCGCTGGGTGTGTCGTCGTCGTAGGGAAAGATCGACACCCCCATGCTGAAGGAGAGATAGAGTTCCTGGTCATCCACATGAATCGGCTTTTTTAAACGGCTGAGGATGCGATGAGCCACCCAGGTGACAGATTTGATGTCGCTCACCCCGGTGACGATCAAGGCGAACTCGTCCTTGTTGAGCCGGGATATGTTGGGCGACGGGGTTTCATTCTGATCATCGATTACCGCGATGGTATCCGTCTTGCGCAACGACAGCAGCAGGCGTTCCGCGATCAGTTTGAGCACCTGGTCACCGGTCACGTAACCGAGCGCATCGTTGAGACGAGAGAAGTTGTCCACGTCGAGCGAGATGATGGCCGTGGACTCATGGTTGCGTTCGCAGCGCGCCAGTTCCTGGGTAATGCGGTCGTTGAAGATGAAACGGTTGGGCAGCCCGGTCAGTTCATCCCGTCCTTCCCGGCGTTTTATCTCTTCCCGGGTGTACTCCAGTTCCGATTCGAGTTGCCGTATCAGGTCTTCGAGGCGCAGTACTTCAGTCTGCAGGCGCCGTTCGGTTTCGGTTTTTTCACGACCGTCGATATCGAGCAATGAATTTACGCTCAGAAGCGGGTCCTGCCCCGGCTTGTCCTGCAGTTCCGGGCTCCAGGCGACGATACAGTTGCGTCCGCGCTGCTTCGCTTCATACAGTGCATGATCCGCATTGTTGACCAGCAACATCGCGTCATCGATGCTTCCTTCGAGGGCCGCCAGTCCGATACTGATGGTTACGGATTTGGGCTTGTCGAACAGATCATGGCATTTCTGCAGGATGTCCATGCGCAGACGTTCCGCAATGTCCATCGCCTGCCGGGTATTGGCATCGGGAAGTACCAGGGCGAACTCGTCTCCACCGTATCGGCCGACCAGATCTTCAGGTCGGGAGTTGGCGCTGAGAATCTCAGAGATGTGTTTGATCACCTTGTCGCCGTTGGCGTGACCGTAGTGGTCATTGATCTGCTTGAACCGATCGATGTCCACCATCATGAAGACCAGGTCGCGTTTCTCGCGCAGGGAGATTTTGAACAACTGATCGAGTTTCTTGAAAAAGGCGCGCCGGTTAAGGCTCCCGGTGAGGGGGTCCCGGGTGGCGAGAAACTCGAGTTCAACGGTCTTGTTGCGTAATGCCTTCTCCGAAATTCGTAATTTCAATAACGCGGATTTGAGCTGCCGGTAGTGCTTTTCCAGCTCGGTCATATCATCGAAGGTGGCCAGCACGCCCCGCAGATGACCATCATTATCGAAGATTGGCGCGCTGTTGACCGAAAACACCTTTTCGACTTCGTTGCCCGATTCGAAGCGTACCGGGATACCGGTGACCCGTTCGCAATTGTTGAGGCTGACATGCCAGGGAAGGTTTTCGGCAATGTCGGTGCCCTCGCGCTGCTTCCACAGAAGATGATCCGCGGTCTGGCCGATCAGGGTCCGGTTCGGGTGTCCGGTCTTGTTGCTGAAGGAATCGTTGGCCAGCAGAATTCGGAATTTCTCATCCAGTATGAGCAGCCCTTCCGAGAGGGCGTTGAATGCGGAACGGACCCGCTCCGGGATGATCGAACGGGCGCTGGTATCTTCCTGGGTCTGCCGGTTTCTCAGCAGCAGGACGATGAGACCGGCCAGCACCAGCAACAGTATGAGCTGGGTGTACAGGGGCAGGTTGTTATCAACCGGCTGGCGGAGCCGGACGGTGACACTGCCGAGGTTTTCGTAACCCCGCGCGATGGGGGCCTCGAAAGACATTCCGCGAGCCTCGAGTGGATGATTCCGGGGGCTGAGGTGATTTTCAAATTTCAGGCTGTTGCCGTTTTGGGTTCTTACCGTCAGAGAATCGATAACGGGGTTGTGAGCCAGTGAATCATTGAGAATTGCTTCGAGACTCTTGAAATCACCCTGCCGGGCGGCGGGTACCAGTTGCTCGGCCAGTGTCCCGGCGTATTGCCTCCAGGCGGTTTCGTCCTGCCGGGTGGTTAACGGCTGGATCAGCTGTCCGATCGATATCGCCAGCAGCGTGATCAGCAGCAGAGCAATCGAGAATCTTACAGCCTGATGGGAGGATGCCATACATCACACGCTGTTATTCCCGGCCAACCGCGAAGACGGGATTCCCGGATGTTCCTTACAGGATCCGGGAGATGTTTCGTTCCAGTCCTGTCTGCGGACGAATGTTTGTTCCTGTTGTTCGGCATGCACCATCACTACCTTGACATGATCCGGGAATCCCTGTCGTTTCCAGACGTGGCATCAGCCAGGAGCAGAAGGCATTGCTGACTGAGCGGTTAACCGTGCGCGTGAAGTGGCAGAGGGTTGCATCCTTGGGTCAGGATAACGACCGCTGAGCTCTGCGCTTTAACCACTTCGTCGCCCGTTTGCGGCCGTTGAGCGGAAAAAAGCACCAATTGCCGTCAGGATCGACCCAAAAGCGGATTTGGGTTCCTGCCCGGCATCCGCTATGCCTTCCCACTAAGGATTGCTCAATGTCAGGGTTGTCACGGGTTCTGAGTGCTGCCTGTGCGCCGGTTTCAATCCCCATATGATCACTATGAACTGCTGCGGATGTGGGGCTCGATACAGCCTGGCATCCATTCGTCTAAGGTTGTGCGAAACATGGGTGGGGTTGGTTCGGATTGCTCACAGCCGTTGTAGTCGCTTCGGTGATCGTCTGGTAATTCCTGTTGGTTCCTGTAAATCGATGATTCCTAAATATCGTTCCTGTTTGCAAAGAAAATAAACACTATCCAGTTTAGGGTTATAACAGATCGTTACACTTCCATAAACTCCTTGCTGGGGCGCTGCAGTCCCGTCTCCGGTTTCCGCGCCTGTACCACCAGGACAGGCAAGCGCTTTTCAGCAGACACAGCGATCCGGGGCAGCGGGAGGAAGATGTACTACACACCAGGGGCGGGGCGACCTTGAAAGCGACTACATGATGCCGGCAGGCTTGGGATGCCGGGCTTATGCCCGGGCATGGATTTCAACACCGGTTTATGTGAACGGCTGCATGGCGCCGACCACTGCTGTGGTCGGCATGTTCTGATGGGTCTCAGGCGGCGAGTTGGCCTTTCAGTTTGTTGAGCGCGTTCTTTTCGATTTGTCTGATGCGCTCGGCAGAAACCTGAAACCGCTCTGCCAGTTCGTGGAGCGTGGCCTTGCTGTCGCTCAGCCAGCGTGCTTCGAGCACTTCGCGGCTGCGCGGATCGAGTCCCTGAATGGCGCTCAGCAACTGCTGCTTCATCTGCGCCTCGCTGTCGACCTGCTCGAGCAGGGACGCTGGCTCCATGCGCATGTCGCTGAGATATCCGGCCGGTGTGGCGGAAACCGGTTCATCCTCATCCTGTTGCGGGCCGTCGAACGCGATGTCCTGTCCGGAGAGACGGGATTCCATCTCCAACACGGTCTCGGGCTTGACACCGAGGTCCTGGGCCACGCTGTCGACCTCCTCCCTGGAGAACCAGCCGAGGCGTTTTTTCGAGCTGCGCAGGTTAAAGAAGAGTTTGCGCTGGGCCTTGGTGGTGGCGACCTTGACGATGCGCCAGTTTTTCAGGATGTACTCGTGGATTTCCGCCTTGATCCAGTGAACCGCGAAGGACACGAGTCGCACCCCCATATCGGGGTCGAAGCGTTTCACGGCTTTCATCAGACCGATGGTGCCTTCCTGGACCAGGTCCGGCAGGGCCAGCCCGTAACCGCTGTAGTTTCTGGCGATTCGCACGACGAAGCGGATGTGAGAGGTAATCAGTGTCTGGGCAGCCTGGAGGTCCTTTTGGTCGCGCAGGCGTACGGCCAGATCGTGTTCCTCTTCCGCACTCAATACCGGCAGCTGGAAGGCTGCGCTGATGTAGGCATCCATGTTGCCTGTCGGCATCATGTTCAATGCGATCTCTTTGCTCATTCCAATTACCCCATTGATGTTTCCGTCAGAATATTAGCACTCTCAATCAGTGAGTGCCAACCTACCCTTGAGACTCCCTAAGAAAGGGAAAGTTCCACCCCCCTGGTTTTGTTAAAAAATCATTTAAAACAGCAAGTTGAAAATACATTTCAGTGCCTGGGGTTTGACACCTGGGAATATTCGACTCAGGAGGGCTGGATGGCGCTGAGGTGGCGTCCGACCGCCAGCCAGGAACCCAGCAATCCCAGCAGAGAGCTGCCACCCAGCAGGATCAGGGCGGTACCCGCATCCAGGTTGCTCAGGTCAAAACTGCTCTCATAGAGCTGTGCCAGGGTCGCCACCGGACCGCTCAGCAGGCTGATGGCCAGGGCGACCAGGCTCCACGCGATCAGACCGCCGAACAGCCCATACCAGAACCCGGTATAGAGAAACGGCCGGCGGATGAACGCGTTGGTGGCGCCGATCAGTTTGGTGATTTCGATCTCGGTCCGGCGGTTTTGGATTTCCAGGCGAATGGTGTTGCCCACAATCAACAGCACCGCCATGCTGAGCAGTGCGGTCAACACCACCACCGCACGCTGGGCGATGATCGTAATGGCCTGCAGTCGGCGCACCCACTGCAGATCGAGCTGGACGATTTCCGCCTCGGGCAGCAGACGCAGCTCCTGCACCAGCTGTTGCGCCTTGTCCGCGGTAGTGAAGTCGTTTTTCGGTTGTATGAACAGCAGATTCGGCAAAGGGTTGTAATCCAGGGCCTGCAGGGCATCGGCAAACCCGCTCTGGCGCTGGAACTCTTCGAGTGCTTCGCTGCGGGTGATAAGCCGCACCTGCTCGACACGCTGGTGCCGGCGCAGCTTTTCCGCCAGTTCGGCCGCCTGCTCGTCACTCACCTTCTGTTTCAGAAAAACCGAAATGCTCGCTCCGCTTTCCCAGCTGCCGCTGACCTGTTGGAGATTGTGCAGCATCACATGGAGTCCGATGGGCAGCGCCAGGGCGATGCCGATTACCGCGCAGGTCATCAGTGAGGAGAGAGCGTTGCGTGACAATCGGCCGAGGCTGGAGAGTGCGACCTGGGCATGCCGTTGCAGCCAGATGTGGACCGGGAAGCGTTTGCGAATCTTACGTGACATCCCGGATTTCCGTTTTGCTGTCCGCCACCAGGCTGCCGTTGCTCAGCGTCAGGATACGCTTGTGCATGCCACGGATCAGGGCGATGTCATGGGATGCGATGAGCAGGGTTACACCCACCTGGTTGAAATCGCTGAACAGGTCCATGATCTCCTGGGAGAGTTCCGGATCCAGGTTTCCGGTGGGTTCGTCCGCGAGCACCAGCGGGGGTTTGCTGACCACGGCACGGGCGATGCCCACCCGCTGCTGCTCCCCGCCGGACAGAGTGACCGGGGCGGCGCGCTCCTTGTGCAGCAGCCCGACCTTGTCAAGTGCCGCGCGCACCCGGCGGCCAATCTCCTTGTGGCCCAGTCCGGATACCACCAGGGGCAGGGCGACATTGTCGAACACGGTGCGGTCAAACAGCAGTCGATGATCCTGGAAGATCATCCCGACTTCACGGCGATGGTAGGGAATCTGACGATTCTTCAGCCGGGTCAGGTTGCGCCCGTTGACGTGAACCTGGCCGCCGCTGGAACGCTCCAGCAGGCCGATCAGTTTCAGCAGGGTGCTCTTGCCAGCGCCCGAATGCCCGGTAAGGAATACCATCTCTTCCGGGTCGATGTGCAGGTTCACGTGACTCAGTCCGGTGTGACCACCCGGGTAGCGTTTGCTGACGTTATCGAAATTGATCAACTGACCTGACCTGAGGACTCATGGGTGAACAGGGCATCCACGAACTCCCTGGGGTCGAATTCACGCAGATCCTCGATGGCCTCGCCCACGCCGATGAAGCGGATCGGCACCTTGACCTTGTCGGCGATGGCGAACACCACCCCGCCCTTGGCGGTGCCATCCAGTTTGGTGATCACCAGCCCGGTCAGGCCGACCGCCTGGTGGAACTGCTCGGCCTGGTTGACCGCGTTCTGCCCGGTCCCAGCATCGACCACCAACAACACCTCATGAGGTGCGTCAGGGTCGATCTTTTTCATGACCCGGGTGATCTTGGACAGTTCATCCATCAGGTTGGTCTTGGTGTGCAGACGACCGGCAGTGTCCGCGATCAGTACGTCCACGCTGCGGCTGGTGGCGGCTTGCAGGGCATCGAACACCACCGAAGCGGCATCGGCGCCGCTATGCTGGGCGATCACCGGAATGCGGTTGCGTTCCCCCCAGGTCTGCAGCTGTTCCACCGCAGCGGCACGAAAGGTGTCACCCGCAGCGAGCATTACGCTTTCCCCGTCGAGTTGAAACTTGCGCGCCAGTTTGCCGATCGTGGTGGTTTTGCCCGCACCGTTGATACCCACCATGGTGATGACCAGGGGCTTGCCCAGGGTACGCTCCTTCAGTGGTGCATTGCAGCTCTCGAGGATTTCCAGCAGATGTTGTTTGAGTATGCGTGTCAGGGAGTCCGGGTCATCGAGTTCCTTGCGTTTCACCCGGTTGGTGAGATCCTGAATGATACGGTCCGTGGCCTCGACCCCCACATCCGCGGTCAGCAGCAGGGTTTCGAGTTCTTCCAGCAGGTCCTCATCAATGGTTTTACGGCCCATCACCAGATTGGCCAGACCATCGGTCAGATTGTGACGGGTGCGTGACAGCCGTTCCTGGAGTCGGGAGAAAAAGCCCCGCTTCTGTTCCTCGGCCGGTTGTTTATCGTCAGCCTGGGGGCTTGCCTTGTTGCGTTTTCCAAATCCGAACATGCTGCGGATCACCACTGAGTGATCGGGAGCTCTGGGTTTTCACAGGTTCCCGGTTTTTACTTGATCGTTGCTCGATAATCGCGATAGCCTCGCCGGTTCCGGTTGCAGTTCGTCTGATTCGCAGACCGGGGGAAGACCATCGGGTCATCGTGGCGCTATTCTACAGGTCCCACGGCGGAATGATAAAGTGGCGGTTCCGATTCGGCTGGTGGCTGAGTTCAGGCCCTGACGAGGGGGCGCTGAAGTTTTTTACGGACACCGCGACCGCCCTGTTGCGTTTGCGTTTCAAAGAGGATTGGCCCCCCGCTTGATGGAGTGTGGTCTGAGCCCGAAGCCCTGGGCTTGCGGCAAGCCTGAAGACTTTGGGTGAATCGGATCGAACTCAAACCCGGTTTTGAGGGTCAGTGGTTGAAGGTTATGTGGCATGACAGGAATGCATCAATGCGAAATTTGTTGATCGGTCTGATCTTGATCGGGGTGATTCATCCGCTCTACGCCGGTGTCGTCGAGCACCGGCTGGACAACGGCATGAAGGTGATCGTCAAACAGGACAAGCGGGCCCCGATCGCGGTCTCCCAGGTCTGGTACAAGGTAGGTTCCAGCTATGAGTACGGCGGCATCACGGGGATTTCCCATGTCCTGGAGCACATGATGTTCAAGGGTACCGAGCAGCGTGCGCCCGGGGAGTTCTCGCGCATCATTGCGGCCAACGGTGGTGAGGAGAACGCCTTCACTGGTCAGGACTACACCGCCTACTATCAGACCCTGGCGAGCGACCGGCTGGAAGTGGCTTTTGAACTCGAGTCGGACCGCATGCGCAACCTGCGGCTGCTCGAGGATGAGTTCGTCAAGGAGGTGGCGGTGGTCATGGAAGAGCGTCGCATGCGCACCGAGGACAAGCCTCAGGCCCTTGCCTATGAGCTGTTCCAGTCCGGCGCCTACCAGACCTCTCCCTACCGCCAGCCGATCATCGGCTGGATGGCGGATCTGGAAAATCTGCAGGCAGAAGACCTGCGGGTCTGGTATCGCAAATGGTACGCGCCGAACAATGCCACCCTGGTGGTGGTCGGAGACGTGGATCCGCAACAGGTGATAGAACTCGCGGAACGCCATTTCGGAGCGCTCAGGGCCGAGTCGATCGCGTTCAACAATCCCACCCTGGAACCGCCGCAACGCGGCGTCAAACGCTTTACGCTCAAGACCCCCGCACGCCAGCCTTACATGATCATGGGTTACAAGGCTCCGGCACTGACCACGGACGTATCCGGTTGGGAGCCTTACGCACTGGAGATGCTCACCTATATCCTGGATGGGGGTTCCAGCGCGCGACTTGCCAGCGAACTGATTCGCGGACAGGAACTGGCGGTATCGCTGGACACCAGTTACAACGCCTTCTCCCGTCTGCCTGGAATGCTGGTTTTCGACGCGGTGCCCAGGCCCGGGGTGGAACTCGGGCAGATCGAGACGGCAATTCGCGAGCAGCTCGACCGGTTCAAGAACGAGTTGGTGAAACCGGATGAACTGGAACGGGTGCGCAACCAGATCGTTGCTGCCAAGGTGTTTCAGAGAGATTCGGTGTTTTATCAGGCCATGCTCATCGGCCGACTCGAGACCGTCGGCCTCGATTGGCACCTGGCGGATGAGTACGTGGAGCATCTCAAGGCGGTGACCGCAGAGCAGATTCGCGAGGTGGCGCGTAAATACCTGGTGGAGGACAACCTGACGGTGACCGTACTGGAGCCCCTGCCGATGGACGGAACGATCGCTTCACAGGGCGCTGCGGAGGGAGGTCGTCATGTCCGCTAGGATACTGATCCGTGGCATGGTCCTGCTGATCGGAGCGGTCTGGGTTGCCGGGGCATGCGCCTCACCCCGGATCGAGCGCTGGGAAACGCCAAACGGCGCCCGGGTGCTATTCGTACATGCCCCCGAAATTCCGATGCTCGATGTGCGGCTGGTATTCGATGCCGGTAGCGCCCGTGATGGCGACAAACCCGGGGTGACCTCGTTCACCAACAGTCTGCTGGAGCAGGGTGCGGGTGAGTGGAATGCCTATCAGGTCGCCGAGCGCCTGGAAGGGGTGGGTGCACAACTTGAGGTCGGATCATTGCGTGACATGGCCTGGGTGGCGGTACGCACTCTGACCGAACCGCAGGCCCTGACAACCGCTCAGGATACCCTCAGCGCCGTAGTGGCAGAACCCCGTTTCGATCCCGAGGACCTTAGCCGGGAACGCCAGGCGATTCTCGCCGGGCTGACCGAAGACGAGCAGTCACCCGGCAGCGTGGGCAGGAAGCAGCTCTATCGTCTGGTGTTTGGAGATCACCCCTACGCCAGCGATCCTTCGGGGAACCGGGAATCCGTCGAAGCGATTACCCGTGAGGACATCATCAAGACCCACGAACGGCTGTATGTGGCAAACAATGCGGTGGTGGCGATTGTCGGTGATGTGAGTCGCAGCGAGGCCGAGGCGATTGCGGATCAGGTGACCCGTGGACTGCCCGCGGGACAGACGCCGCCGCCCCTGCCCGAGGTGGCATCTCTGGACAAGCCGGTGGAACGCCGGATTGCGTTTCCCTCGACGCAGTCTCACCTTTACATGGGCCAGCCGGGTATGAAGCGTGGTGACCCCGACTATTTTCCGCTCTATGTGGGCAATCATATTCTGGGGGGCAGCGGGCTGGTCTCGATCCTCAGTGAAGAGGTGCGGGAGAAGCGTGGCTTGAGCTACAGCGTATACAGCTACTTTCTGCCGATGCGTCAGAATGGCATCTTTCAGCTCGGCCTGCAGACGAAAAACGATCAGGCGCAGCAGGCCCTGCAGGTGGTCAGGGAGACCCTGCAACGGTTTATCGATGAGGGCCCGGATGAACAGGAACTGGTGGCGGCCAAGCAGAACATTACCGGTGGATTTCCGATGCGTATCGCATCCAACAGTGACATCGTGCAGTATCTGGCGGTCATCGGTTTCTACGATCTTCCACTGGATTATCTGGATACCTTTGTCGATCGGGTGCGGGCGGTGACCCGTGAGCAGATTCGCGACGCGTTTCGCCGACGCCTCGATCCCGGACACATGGTATTCGTCCAGGTCGGACAGATTACCGAGCTTGCGAGCAGCGACGAAAGCCTGGCTGGCAAGTAGTCCCGAGTATTGCTAAATTCAAAGCATCACACAGCAGACGGCGATTTGATGGCCCCATCCGCTTCACAGGTTCGCATTATTGGCGGTGAACACCGGGGCCGGCGTCTGCCGTTTCCGGATATCCCCGGGTTACGCCCTACGGGTGACCGGATTCGGGAAACCCTGTTCAACTGGCTGCAGCCGGTACTCCCCGGAGCCCGCGTTCTGGATCTGTTTTCCGGGAGCGGGGCGCTGGGTCTTGAGGCGGCCTCCCGAGGCGCCCGGGAAGTGGTGATGGTCGATACCTCCTCTGTGGTAGTCAGGCAGTTGGAGGAAAACCGGCAGACCCTGGGTCTGGAGCCGGTTAAGATCATCCGCGCGGATGCCTTGCAGTGGCTGGAGCAGGAGCCGACGAGTTTTGATATTGTGTTTCTCGATCCTCCTTTCTCCGCGGATCTTCTGCAACCGCTGTGCCGCAAGTTGAATCAGGGATGGCTGCGGGATCATGCCCATATCTACCTGGAAGATCAGGTGTCGCGGGGCCTGCCTGAACTGCCTGAGGGATGGCAGATGCTGAAGCAGAAAAAGGCCGGACAGGTCAGCTACGGACTGGCACTCTCCAACCTGCCCGGGTGACAATTGTCATTCCTGGCCAGTGAGTCTGATATTATTATGTTTTCGTTATCTATTTGTGGCTTATGATTGTTGCTGTCTATCCCGGTACCTTCGATCCCATCACCAACGGGCACAGTGATCTGGTCAGGCGGGCTTCTCAGCTGTTTGATCGGGTGATACTCGCGGTGGCTGAAAATCCTGGCAAGAACCCCGTCTTCGACCTGGATCGGCGCATGTCGCTTGCGCATACCGTGCTGGATGGCATCGAGAATCTGGAAATCTGTTCCTTCAGCAACCTGCTGGTTGAGTTTGTTCAGCAGCGCGGAGCCAATGTGATTCTGCGCGGTTTACGTGCGGTTTCGGATTTCGAATATGAGTTTCAACTGGCAGGCATGAACCGGCGTCTCGCACCCACCATCGAAACCCTGTTCCTTACGCCCGCCGAACAGTTTGCTTTTATTTCATCAGGCTTGGTAAGGGAAATTGCGGCGCTGGGCGGGGATGTTTCAGAGTTCGTCCACCCTGACGTGCAGGACGCATTGAGTCGGCGCTTCAGCTAGCCTACAATTTCAGCGCCATAAAAAAACAAGGTGGCTATGGCGAAAACGTCCACATAAGTAGGAGAAAACCGAATGGCATTATTAATCACCGATGAATGCATCAACTGTGATGTCTGTGAACCCGAGTGTCCCAATGGGGCCATTACGCAGGGTGATGAGATTTATGAAATCGACCCTGATCTGTGCACAGAATGCGTCGGTCACTACGAAACATCACAATGTGTTGAGGTATGCCCGGTAGACTGTATTCCCAAGGATCCCGAGCATGAGGAGAGTTACGAAGAACTCTATGCGAAATACCTTAAAATCACCGGTGATTCGGATTAGATGCCTCGCTCTGAGATGAGGTGCAATGAGGCTCCCTTGAGGAGCCTTATTCATTTCAGACGTACCGATTTCCCGACCATCTGTATGCCTATGCCGAAGAGTGAACGGCTTAGCGGCAATCTGCGCAGTCTGGTCATGCTCTGCCTGTGCTGGCTGGCGGGCCTCTCCAATAGCCTGCAGGCCGGAACTCCGACACAGGCTGCGATCGCCAGCGCCCACCCGATGGCCACAGAGGCGGGGATGGCGATACTCAGGTCTGGGGGCAATGCGTTTGACGCGGCGGTTGCGGTCAGCGCGGTGCTGGGGGTGGTCGAGCCTTACAGTTCCGGGTTTGGCGGAGGGGGGTTCTGGCTACTGCATCGGGCAGAGGATGGACACCAGGTCATGCTCGACGGCCGGGAACGGGCGCCGCTGTCGGCGGATCGGGACCTGTACCTCGACGACAGGGGAGAGGTGGTGCCTGGCCTTTCCATCGATGGACCGCTGTCGGCCGGAATCCCGGGACTCCCGGCAGCCCTGGCGCATCTGTCGAAAAACTACGGTCGACTGCCGCTGGCGAAAACCCTGCAGCCAGCCATCCGGATTGCGCAGCAGGGGTTTCCGGTGGATGGCCACTACCAGCGCATGGCTGGTTGGCGTCTGGAGGTCCTGCGGGCCTATCCCGGGTCCCGTGAGCAGTTCCTCTCCAGCGGAGAGGTGCCGGAGGCCGGCGCGCTGATCCGTCAGCCCGATCTGGCAGACACCCTGCGCCGGCTGGCCGATCAGGGTAAGGATGGTTTCTATCGGGGAGAGGTGGCGCAACGCCTGGTCAAAGGGGTGCGAGATGCTGGAGGCATCTGGACCCTGGATGATCTTGACCGCTATGAGGTCATGGAACGCAAGCCGGTGACGGGTCGTTATCACGATTTGCTTATCACCAGCGCCGCCCCCCCTTCGTCCGGAGGTGTCGCGCTGATCACCATGCTGAACATCCTGCAGGCTAAGGACTATGCTTCGCTCGCCGAGCCACAGCGCACACATCTGCTGATCGAGGCCATGCGTCGCGCCTATCGCGATCGTGCCGAATATCTCGGTGACCCCGATTTTTTCGAAGTGCCGGTGGCGCGGCTGACCCACGCCTGGTATGCCGCGGGCCTGTCCCGGGACATCCGTATGGATCGCGCCACCCCGCTGGGTGAGGAAGATCGACTGCCCGCCGCGGAAGGCCGGGACACCACGCACTTCTCGATCCTTGACCAGGCGGGCAATCGGGTGGCCGCGACCCTGAGTATCAACTATCCGTTCGGGTCCGGTTTCGTTGCGCCGGGCACCGGAGTCCTGCTCAACGATGAGATGGATGATTTCTCCGCCCGGCCCGGGACGCCGAACGTGTATGGACTGGTAGGCGGTGAGGCGAATGCCATCGCCGGCGGCAAGCGCATGCTTTCGAGCATGAGCCCGACCTTCGTCGAGGATGCACAGCGGGTGGCGATACTCGGAACCCCGGGAGGCAGCCGCATCATTACCATGGTGTTGCTGGGTATCCTGGAGATGGCAGATGGCAAGGGGCCGGTTGACTGGGTCAGTCGTCCGCGGATCCATCATCAGTATCTGCCCGACGAGATCCAGTTCGAACCCAACGCCCTGAGCCTTGAGCTACAGCGCCAGTTGCTCGGGATGGGACACCGGCTGAAACCCCTGAAAAGTGAATTCGGCAACATGCAGGCGGTTGTGTGGGACAAGGCCAGCGGCAGGGTGGAGGCTGCGAGCGATCCGCGTGGGATCGGCCAGGCCCAGACCGGGGCAGGGCCCTGATGGCGTGGATTTGAACATGTCCCGGGCACCCGTGTGGGGATTTTTTGCAAATAATATCTAAAAGTTGATATCTTGCCATTGAATTTGATTAACAATTAGCTCAAGCTTTGGAGCCAGACGTTTACCACTCTTGGGAACTCTGTATCGGCGAAGAGCAGCAGGACAGGTACAGGGCGTCTGCCAAACAAATTTAAAATCAGTAGAGAGATCGAGAGTTATCATGAAAAAGACCACGAAAATTGCCGCTATGATTCTCAGCGTCGGAATGCTTGCCGGTTGTGCCTCCAACAGCACTCTGGAAGCTGATGTCGCCAATGCACAGGCTGCCGCTGATGCCGCCATGAAAGCCGCCAAAGAGGCTCAGCTGGATGCCGCTACCGCTCAGGGTACTGCTGACGCCGCTCTGAAGTCCGCGAACAGCGCCAAAGACAGCGCTGAAGCTTGTAACGAGCGTTGCGGTCGGATGTCTGAGAAGGCCATGGCCAAATAAGACGTCCTCGTGACATCCCCCCGCCGAGGGGGAACAGAAAAACCCCGGTCACCTTTGGTGCCGGGGTTTTTTGTTGCTTCCGCAGCGGGTTTCAGGAGGGGGATGGGCTTCAGTGCTGATATCTGACGCTGCTTTTATTCCCGTTCGGCGATTTCATCGCCCTGGAGAAGGAACAGGGGCATCGGCAGTCCGGTTTTCTGTTCCGCGTAGAAACGCAATTGTTCCCAGTCCGGGCGACGCTGGTCCTGCATGAGTTTACTGATCACGGCATCTACCAGCTCGGTATGGTTGTGCCCATTCTCCTCGATATACTCCGCCAGGGGCGGGTGTACCTGAACATACAGGTCTCCGTTGTGCCAGCCGGCCTTGTAGGGCTTGTCGATAATCCGCACCGGAACGCCCACCTTCACGTCCTCGAAGAACTTCTCGATGTTTTCCGGGTAGAGTCGTATACAGCCATGGCTGACGCGCATGCCCACCCCGTAGGGTTTGTTGGTGCCATGCAGCAGATAACCGTTCATGCCCAGATAGATGGCCCGATTGCCAAGCGGGTTGTCCGGACCCGGTGGCACCACCGGAGGAAGGGGGTCACCTTCCTCTTCATGCTCCTTGAGTATCGATTCAGGTACGTTCCATGATGGGTTGGCCTTCTTCCCGATTACCCGGGTCTCCCCGGTCGGCGTACTCCAGCCTTCTCGCCCGATACCGATGGGGTAGGTGATCACGACCGGGCGATCCTTTGGAAAGTAGTAGAGGCGCAACTCCGCCAGATTGATGATGATCCCTTCACGCGGACCGGGTGGCAGGATGTACTGCTGCGGGATTACCACTTCAGAGCCTTCACCGGGTAGCCAGGGATCCACCTCGGGATTGGCGGCCACCATCTGGCGATAGCCGATGTCATAGATTCGCGCGATGTCCGAGAAGGTCTCTTCGTAGCGGGTGGTCAGAGTGAAGGTCTGGCCGACCACATCATCCCCCTCCGGGGGCAGTTCGAAGGTGACGGCCCTGACCGTCAGGGACAGCGTCAGGAGCAGAAAAAACAGGGATAAACGCTCGCGTATCATGTCATTCAGTATCTAAAACTTGCCGTATGCATCGGTTGCCTGTGCAACATCTGGTTCGGTTTCACACGCCGGGAGGCGGAATCGGGGCGTGGTTTACATCCCTGAGTATTGACCCGTCAACCAAACGGCTTGTCGGGATAATGATAAGTGTACCCGACATTATGGGGTGAGGGTTGAGAAATATCAGGCACTTCGGGCATCAGACCGGGGTGGCCGGTAAAGGTTCGCCGGCTCGGGTCGATAGCCTGATTACGACTCATGTACATGCGGATTCGCAGGTTTTTTACGTCCATCCCGCGGGAGGGACCGGAGGTTCTGCGCGGGACCGGGGCGCCTGTGACGCCGTGAGCCCGCTGCTCTGGTTGTCATTATGCGCTTGCAGTAGATGAGTTCCTTGTCCGAGGCCGTTTGGCATACCACGGAGCACAGAATACGGCATGAGGCGGATTGCGCTGATCAATCAAAAGGGCGGTGTGGGTAAAACCACGATCACCACCAATCTGGGCCATGCCCTGGCGTTGGCTGGGCACCGTGTAACCGTGATCGACCTCGATCCGCAGGGGCAGCTGGCCTCCAACTTCGGCCTGTTTCGCGCGCCTCAGAAAGGGATCGACCGGGTTCTCCTGGATGAGCAGTCACTGGGCACTGTGCGGCAGGGTGTGCGCGACCTGCTGACCCTGATTCCGGCCGGAAACCGGCTTCAGGAAGTGGAATATCTTCAGGATGGCGGGTCCAGCCGCGCCCGGTTGTTGCGCCAGGCCCTCGAGGATCTGGCGTCGGATCAGGACTTCGTGCTGTTCGACTGTCCGCCCTCCGCCGGGTTACTGGTGATGAATGCCATCTTTGCCGCAGATGAGGCGTTGATACCCGTGAGCGGTGACCACATGTCCCTCAATGGGTTGGCGAAAATGCTCAAGACCCTGAAAAAATTCGAACCCTATCTGTCACGCCCCCTGGGACAATGGATGGTGCTCAACCGGTTCTTTCCCAGACGCAAGCTGTGTCAGGAAGTGGAAGCCCGGTTGCGGGAGCATTTTGCACATCAACTGCTGAATGTGCCGATCAAGGAATCCGCGGTGATCGCAGAGTGTCCCGGTGTCGGGCGAACCATATTCGAGTACCGGCCGGGCAGCCACTCGGCAAAAGAATTCCGCTATCTGGCCGATGAACTCCTCAGCCGAGAGCCTGGCGCGCCGGGTACCCTGCCAGAGGCGTCAGGTTGAACGGAGAACCGTGATCCGGGTCGGGTCGTTGCAATGGACAGCCGTGAGCGACCGGGTCAGTATCAGGCGCCAGGGAGTGGATGAAGCCAGAGCCCCGGCGCAGTATCATTGAATGGTAGTAAACGGTCGGAAGTATTGTCCCGGGGGCGGGGCCAGACCGTCAATTCATAACAGCGAGTGAACTATGTCCATATCCAGTGAAATCTCTGCAGACGAATCAACCGTCACCATCAAGGTATCCGGACGATTCGATTTCTCCACCCATCAGGAATTCATGCAGGCCTACAAAGCCTATCCCAAGGGCGAAAAGGCATTTGTTGTGGATCTGGCGCAGGCAGAGTACCTGGACAGCTCTGCCATGGGCATGTTGTTGCAACTGCGCGAGCACAGCGGGAATGCGGGTAAGAACGTGGTGTTGAAGAACGGCAACGACGCGGTGCGCGACGTGCTGACCATCGCCAACTTCGAGAAGTTGTTCAAAATCGAGTAGTGAACAACGTCCGGACAGGGGAGGTGTGCTGAATACCGTCGCGATTTCCGGGGTGGATAGTGCACATCCGCGAAGCTTTCCGGTATGCTTCCCCATTTTTCCCCGGGGACTGCCTTCATGGGTTTCAAATGCGGTATCGTCGGCCTGCCGAACGTCGGTAAGTCGACCCTTTTCAATGCCTTGACCAAGGCAACCATTGCAGCGGAGAACTACCCCTTCTGCACCATCGATCCCAACGTCGGGGTCGTGCCCCTGCCGGATGAGCGGCTTGACGTGATTGCCGCGATCGTCGACCCTCAGGCCATCATCCCCACCAGTATGCAGTTCGTCGACATCGCGGGCCTGGTGGCCGGCGCCTCCCGGGGTGAGGGTCTGGGCAACAAGTTCCTCGCCAATATCCGTGAAACCGATGCCATCGCCCAGGTGGTGCGCTGTTTCGAGAACGACGACATCGTGCATGTGGCCGGTCGGGTCGATCCTGTGGGGGATGTGGAGGTGATCAACACCGAACTGGCCCTGGCGGATCTGGAATCGGTGGAAAAGGCCCTGGACAAGACGGCGCGGCAAGCCAAAACCGGGGACAAGAAAGTGCTTGCGCGAAAGGAGCTGCTGGAGCAGGTGCGGGATCAGCTGAACAACGGCAAGCCGGTGCGCAGCCTGGGTCTGAATGAAGACCAGACGGCTGAACTGCGGGACCTGTTTCTGCTCACCGTGAAACCCGTGCTGTATATTGCCAACGTGTCCGAAGACGGGTTTACCGACAATCCCCATCTCGATGCGTTGACTGAACTGGCGCGGAACGAAGGGGCCGAGGTGGTGGCGGTGTGTGCCGCCATCGAAGCGGAGATCGTCGAACTGGACGAGGCGGAGCGGGGTGAGTTTCTCGCCGACCTGGGACTCGAGGAGCCGGGCTTGAACCGGGTGGTGAGGGCCGGATATCGGTTGCTCGGCCTGGAGACCTACTTCACCGCGGGGGTCAAGGAGGTACGTGCCTGGACCATTCCGGCGAAAGCCACCGCGCCCCAGGCCGCCGGGGTCATTCATACGGATTTCGAACGCGGTTTCATCCGTGCGGAGGTGATCGCATATGAGGATTTCGTCGCCTGCAAAGGGGAGCAGGGCGCCCGTGAAGCCGGTAAACTGCGTTCAGAAGGCAAGGACTACGTGGTCAGGGACGGGGACGTGATCCACTTCCGCTTCAATGTCTGATGTTGACACCGGGCAGAGGCATCAGTATATTCTGCGCCCTTCAAACAGCTTACTGGCAAGGTAGCTCAGTTGGTTAGAGCACAGCACTCATAATGCTGGGGTCGGCAGTTCGAATCTGCCCCTTGCTACCATATCCAAGCGAATTGATGGATCGGTGATCGTTACCAAGAGGAGGTGGCGATGCTGTCCGGGTTCGTGAAACAGGAAAAAGGCCTGACGGTTGTCAGGCCTTTTTTTATTCCGCTCTGCTCCAGATCAACTGGATGGTGGCGCTGCGACGGATGTCGGTGAGCCGGTTGGTGAATTCCTGAATATTCTCGCTGAGCAGGTCGGCCAGTTCGAGTTTGGCATCCCGCTCCTCGATCAGCCTTTCCCGCTGCGCGCGGATCTGCTCGATGTCACGCCGCTGGCGTTGCTTGCTCAGGTGGGTGACATTCGGGTGAGTGGTGCTGCGATAGCGGAACTGGGCCTTGCGGCCCTGAATGATGGCCCGGTCCAGTTCCAGGATCTCGCTGTTGAGCTGTTCGATCACTTCCAACTGCTCGTCCCAGATGGTGAACAGGTTGTCCACCCCTTCTTCGATCCAGTTCTGGATCTCCTGCATGTGTGCGACACGCAGCGTCTGCATGACACGGGTCGTGTCAGGCATCAGCAGCAACTGTTCGTAGAGATCGATCCAGCCCTCTTCCCGATAGCTGAAGAGTTTGTTCATGTAGTAGAGCAACAGTCCCACCGACTCGCTGTAATCGTATCCCGGGTAGCTGTGGCTGAGGATGTTGATGATGTCGGCGAAGTTCACCGCGGTACCCGCGTAGGCCCGGTCATCCTGGGCGTTGACACCCTGGGCATAGATGTGGGTCAACCGTTTGAGCATGCGCAGATAACCGTCCGCGCGGATGCCGGTCTTTTCCGAGCGGATGAATCTGGAAATCTCCATCAGCATTCCGCGCAGCTCGCCGATATCGATCGGCTCTGCCTGCTGGTTCAGGGAGATTTCGAGAAAATCGAAGTATTGCTTGACGATGCGACAGGATTCGTCTTGCGCGAGCATGGGGAGATGATCGACGCTGTCGACCCGGAAAAGCCTTGGCTTGTTCAGGGGAAGCGCCGCGGCATCATTTTGGTGCTCTCTGTTCATAGGTGTCGGCCGCCGCATAGAAAAATTTTCTGATTCCCTAAATTATATTAACAATTACTAATATATCAAGCTTTTTCGACAATCCTGTCGCTCAAACCTCGTTGAACATGGGGATTGTTAGGAATATCGGCGGAAATATCAGGAACTTGAGTTCTCAAGTCGGGTTTAAAACTTTCTAACTGCATGAAATTACTGGTCTAATTGATTTTTTCGGGGTTTTTTTGTACATTTCGCGATCTTTCGTGAGATTAAAATCATAAGCAGCCGCTGGCCAAAGGGGGATCGGATGAATAGTGCAGATACCGCGTGGATCATGACATCCACGGCATTGGTTTTATTAATGACCTTGCCAGGGTTGGCTTTGTTTTATGGCGGATTGGTACGCACTAAGAATGTGCTCTCCGTCCTCATGCAGTGTTTTGCGATTGCTGGACTGGCATCGATACTCTGGCTGGTGCTCGGTTACAGCCTGGCGTTTGGTGAGGGAAATGCCTGGATCGGTGATCTCAGCCGCGCCCTGATGGCGGGGGTGGGCCGGGAGAGTCTCTCGGGGACGATCCCCGAGTCCCTGTTCATGCTGTTCCAGATGACCTTTGCAATCATCACCCCGGCGCTGATCGTGGGTGGTTTTGCCGAACGCATGCGTTTTTCCGCGATGCTGCTGTTCAGCGCCATCTGGCTGCTGCTGGTATATGTCCCCGTGACCCACTGGGTATGGGGCGGTGGATGGCTGCAGGAGATGGGGCTGTATGATTTCGCGGGGGGCACCGTGGTGCACATCACCGCCGGTGCCGCCGCCCTGGTGGCCGCCGTGGTGATGGGACCGAGACGCGGCTTCGGCACCTCGTCGATGATGCCCCATAACATGACCATGACCATCTCCGGGGCGGGCATGCTCTGGGTGGGCTGGTTCGGTTTCAATGGCGGCAGCGCCCTGGCGGCTGACGGCAATGCCTCCATGGCCATGCTGGTGACCCACATCTCGGCGGCGACCGGCGCCATGACCTGGCTGGTGCGGGAGTGGGTAAAATTCGGTAAACCCAGTGCCCTGGGCGCGGTCACCGGTATGGTGGCGGGGCTGGGCACCATCACCCCGGCATCGGGATTCGTCGGGCCTGCCGGGGCCCTGGTGATCGGTATTCTGGCTGGCACGATCTGTTTCTCAGCGACCAACTATCTGAAACAGGTATTGAAAATCGACGACTCCCTGGATGTTTTCCCGGTGCATGGCGTGGGCGGCATCCTGGGTACCCTGCTGGCGGGGATCTTCTCATCCACCTCCCTCGGTATCTTCTCCGGGTATGGATTCGCGGACGGCATCACCAGCATCGGGGGTCAGTTCAAGGTGCAGCTGATCGGGGTGATCGCCACCCTGGTGTTCACCGTGGTGGTGACCTTTGTGATCCTCAAACTGGTGGATGCCCTGGTCGGGCTGCGTGTGACCAAGGAACAGGAAATCGAGGGTCTGGATATCGTGCTGCACGAGGAGCGCGGGTACAACGAGCTCAGCTGAGCGCTTCACCGGTCCGCACCTGCAGGCCTCGGTCAATCCCATTCAACGGGGCGCCGGGGCCTTTTTTATGCGCTGGACTGTTCAGGCTTTGCGATAGCTTGCCAGGGCGCTGTCGGTCTCGTGCAGCGCCACCTCCACCACCGGAAAGCCGCCCGCCTGTACGTATTCGAAGATGAGCCGGGCGATATTCTCCGCTGTGGGGTTGTCGGGCATGACGTAGAGCGTCTCACCGGCCTCCTGTAACAGGGGCAGCACCGGGTCATCCGCATGCAGCAGCATGGTGTGGTCCAGGGTCTGGTTGATCCAGGTTTTGACATAATCCCCGATGTCGGAGAAGTCGCATACCATGCCCAGCTCGTTGAGCTGTTGCGACTCGAGACGAATGACCGCAGTCGCGTTGTGCCCGTGCAGGTGTTTGCACTTGCCCTGATGGTTGAGCAGGCGATGGCCGTAACAGAAGTGGATCTCTTTGGTTACCGTATACATCTCGATGGTCGGGTGGTGCTTTGCAAAACAAGCTGCAGAGTATAAGGGGTGGTGTTTTCGGCTGCCACTCCGGACGCGGCTGACGATCCGCCGGGTAAAGGTTTTCCGGGCATCGCCGATGTAACCATAACAAGAAACTGAACAGTGGAAAGCTTATGCAAGACGATGGCGAGTTTTTCGAGGTGGCCAGGGAAGCGGTCGGGCAGCTGAAGAAGCTCACCCGGGATTTTCCGCACCTTTCGACCCGGCCGGTGCGGCACGCGATCGAAACCTGGAATGAGGATCTGTTTCGCCGAGGAGAACTCATCTGGGAGGAGCGCCAGCGGGTCAAGCGTGAGCAGACCGCCATGGAACACCGGGCGATCGAGCTGATCGATCTCAACCATGTGGAGGATACCCTCGACATGCTGACGGAGGAATTCGGTCGCGATTTCGATTTTCAGGACTTGATCGACATGGTGGGCAAGGAACGCTACATCGGCGCGCTGCGGCGCGAAGCCATCGAACTGTCGCAAAACTCCATCTCACCCGAACAGACTGCCGACCTATGGAACAGCGTGGGCAAACCGCCGATCGGCGGAGACCACTGGAACGCGGTGGGAGTGTCTGTGCTCATGGGTTAACAGGCCCTGGGGCTCAGGACGACCCTGACACCTACCGAATCAGTCGCAGTAAATCACATAGCATCCGGTATACAGATGTGCGTCATCCATTGTGTAACAACCATGAAACCTGAGGTTTCCGGGAAAACGCACGCCCCCCTCGGCGGTGGCTGAAAAACCGAAGCGCCGGGTGACCGGGTCGATCTCCAGGTCTACCGCCTGAAAGCCGATAAATTGACCCAGAATCGGGTAGTAGCACTTGTACAGACTCTCCTTGGCGCTGAACACCAGACGACCAGGCAGATCCGGGTTGGCCTGCATGAACGCCTCCTCGCGGGGTGTGTGCACATAGCGCGAGACCCCTTCGGGCAGGGGATTCAGGGGTTCCACATCGATGCCGAGACCGGCCAGGTCGGTGCTTCTGGCGCAGGCTGCCAGGCATTTCTCCCGGCAGTGGGAGATGCTGCCGAGATAGCCGTCCGGCCACAGAGGTTGACGTTTGTCACCGCGCAACAGGGGCTGCGCGGGGGCGTCGAGTTCCGAGAGTGCCCGGTGGGCGGCATGCCGGCCGGCGCGAAATTCCCGCTGACGTTTATCCCGGGCGGTTTCGATCAACGCCTCTTCCTCCGCGCACAACGGGGTGTGCCACATATCCCGGGCGGCCTCGATGATAGAAACCTGGGTTGGGAAGCAGTGCAGGGGGCGGTCGGGCATGTTGAGATATTGTTTGTAGTGGTTGTGCTATGGATTCGGAGATCAGAACGGATGTTTCTGTGCAATTGAATGCACCCGGTCCGCTCAAGGCTCAGGCACCCGGTCTGACCGGGACGCTGTGCGCTCGCGATATTGAAGCTGCACGTCGCGGTCATCCCACAGGATCGCATGATAACTCAGCTTGAGGAAAAAATAGTCCGGTCACTCAGTCGCGATCAAGGCTGTGACGCGGTGTATTGGTGCGCCACCCGCACGAACAGGCCTGTGTGAAAAACGCTTGACCCGCTGTTCGGCCCCGTGCCATTCTGCCAACCATGAATCCGATCAAACCGACTCGCAACATGTGCATGCCGCGCCGACTTCGCCCCTGGGCAGTCTGTGCTGTCATCTGTGGTCTGGAGGACTGATTCGACGATTCTGTTTTAGCAATCAGCCAGGAATTTTCTCAAGGCCGCAGATGGAGACATCTGCGGCCTTTTTCGTTATGGAGGTTTATATCATGTCGGTGCCTGCCGCCTTTCTTGGGGTCGTGCTCATCTGGGGGACGACGCCTCTGGCCATCCAATGGAGTGGTCAGGGAGTGGGTTTTCTGTTCGGGGTGACCGGTCGGATGCTGATCGGCGTCACCCTGGCGATGCTGGTGTTGCGCCTGATGGGTCTGCGCCTGCCCTGGCACGAGGCGGCACGACGTACCTACCTGATCGCCGGACTGGGTATCTACCTGAGCATGACCCTGGTGTACTGGTCCGCCCAGTACATCCCTTCGGCTTGGATTTCGCTGGTGTTCGGGCTCTCGCCGATCGCCACCGGGCTGATGGCGCGTGTGTGGCTGCAGGAGCCTGGCTTGACCCTGGCCCGACTGCTTGCCGTGCTGGTCTCGCTGGCAGGTCTGGCGACGGTCTTCAGTGTGGGGATCCAGGCTGGAACTGAGATCGCCCTGGGTTTGGTCGGGGTGGTGCTGTCGGTGATCAGCCACTCCGCCAGTGCGGTATGGATCAAACGCATCGACGCCCAACTGCACGGACTGGCGGTGACCACCGGAGGGTTGATGGTTGCGGTGCCGCTGTTCCTGGTCAGCTGGTTCCTGCAGGGGCAGGGTTGGCCCGAAGCGGTTGGAGTACGCGCGTTGGCGGCGATCTGCTACCTCGGCGTGATCGGCTCGGTTCTCGGATTCGCGCTCTACTACTACATCCTGCGCCACCTGGAGACTACCAAGGTCGCCCTGATCACTCTGATCACGCCCCTGATCGCCCTGTTTGCGGGAGCCTGGTTCAACGCGGAGCCGATCACGCCACAGATCTGGATCGGGACTGCGCTGATCCTCGCTGGGTTGGCGGGTTTCGAGGCGGCGGCGTTTCGCAGAATGGGTCAGTGGCGGCCGGTCAGGGTCAGGGAGAGCGAGGGCCAGTAGGTGATGATCAGTACCGCGCCGAGCAGCAGCAGGAACCAGGGCAGGGTGGCGCGGTAGATGGTCATGATCGGTTTGTCGAAACGGTAGCTGGCGATGAACAGGTTCATGCCCACGGGCGGGGTGAAATACCCGATCTGCATGTTCGCCAGGAAAATGATCCCCAGGTGAACCGGATCGACCCCGTACTGGATGGCCACCGGCAGCAACAGCGGCACCATCAGCACCAGTGCGGAGAAGATATCCAGCAGGGTGCCCAACACCAGCAGGAACAGGTTGAGCAGGATCAGGAAGGTGAGCGGGTCATGGACCCGCTCATGCAACCAGTTGAATAACGCGCCCGGGACATCCGCATCGATGATGTAGTTGGTGGAGGCCAGGGAGAGTCCGAGAATCACCAGGATTCCGCCGACCAGCAGCATCGATTCCCGCATCAGGCCCGGCAACCGTCGCAGGGGGATTTCACGGTGCACGAACACCTCGGCGATGAGCACGTAAAGCACGGTCACCGCGGCGGCTTCCGAAATCGCGAAGTAGCCGCTGTAGATGCCGAACAGTAGCAGGATCGGCAATGGGATTTCCCATGCGGCATCGCGCACCGCGTCCCAAGCCTCGCGGGAAGAGAAACGTGTGAGCGGTATGTGGCGGCTGGCGTACAGGGCATAGGCCATGAGGATGCCGAGCATCAACAGGCCGGGCAGGACACCGGCAAGGAACATGTCATCCACGCTGATCGCGCCGCCCAGCCCCAGTTGCTGGGCCACCACCGCATACAGGATCAGCGGCAGCGCCGGTGCGAACAGCAGCCCCAGGCTGCCCGAGGTGGTGACCAGGCCGAGGCTGAAATTGTTACGATACCCGGCCTGCTGCAGCGCCGGATAGAGCAGTGCTCCAAGTGCCACGATGGTAACCCCGGAAGCGCCGGTGAACGCGGTGAACAGGGCGCAGGCGACCAGCGCCACGAAGGCCATGCCGCCCGGCATCCAGCCCAACAGGGCCTGGGTCAGCCGGACAAGGCGGTAGGGGGCCCGGCCTTCGCTGAGCAGATACCCGGCAAAGGTGAACAGGGGGATGGCCATCAATACCGGGGTTTCCGCGAGACGGAAGAATTCGATGGCGACGATGGAGAGATCGATATCGGATTGATAAAAGCCCCACAGGGCCATCGCGCCGATGACCACGAACAGGGGCGCACCGCTGATCGCCAGCAGGATCAGGCCCAGGGTAATGATCATGCGGCCTGGTCTCGCAGTGGCTTCAACGGGATATTGAGCAGAAATCTCAGTCCCATGAGGATGAAGCCGACAGGGATGATGAGTTCTCCCAGCCAGGCGGGCACATTGGAGAACAGGGTTGAGCCCTCCTGCCACTCCACGTAGACGAAACGCGCGGCGTGCCAGCCGATGGTGAGGCAGACCAAGGCGCTGAACAGGTCATGAATCTTTGCCAGCCAGTCCTGTGTCTTCTGCGACAGGGTGTGCGAGATCAGGTCGATGCGCAGATGGCGGTGCTCACGGGTGGCTGCGATGGCGCCGAACAGGGCGATCCACAACACCAGAATTCGCAGTACCGGATCGGCCCAGACCAGACCGCTGTCGAACAGGTTGCGCAGCATGATCTGGCTGCCGGCGAGGAGAATCATGCCGCCGAGCAGGAGCGCCATCAGAATCTCCTCGACACGGGTGATCAGACGCTGGAGCCTGGGCAGCCAGGCGCTCATGGATTGGCCTGGCCCGTGCGTTGAGCCTGAATCAGCTTTTGCATCTCCTCCAACAGCCCGCCGGTGTCGAGTTTGCCCGTCTGGTTGAGGTGATGCAGGGTGGCGTTGGCATGGGTCTCCCAGGCCTGTTGCTGTTGTGGGCTGGGTGTAATGACCTCGATGCCCTGCTGTTGCAGTGCGGCCAAGGCGGCCTGGGTGTCTTCCCGGTTCTGTTGGTTGATGTCAACGAAGGTCTGGCTCAGGGTGGCGCTGACCAGTTCCTGATCCGCCTCACTGAGCTTGTTGAAGGCCTTTTTCTCGATCACCAGGGTCGCATAGAGGTAGGCCAGTGGCACCTCGGTCAGGTAGTGCACCCGGGTATGCCACTGCAGGGCGATGGCGCCGATCGGGGCGCTTGCAATGGTGTCGATGAGGCCGGTCTGCAGACCGGTCAGCACATCGGTCAGGGGCAGAGGGATCGGCGTGATTCCCAGCTCGCCGAACATGCTGGCATTGATGTCGTCACCCTCTGGTATCCAGATTTTCAGGCCTTTCATGTCCTCTGTGGTTTTTACCGGGGTGTTGGAAAAGAGATAGGCGAATCCACCCTCGCTGAGGCCGAAGCTGATGTATCCGGATTCGTTCAGGCCGTCGATGATCTTCCGGTCCATTACTTCACGTACCGCGTCGACCTCGTCCAGATTGCGGAATTGAAACGGCAGCGACAGGGTCTGCGCCTGAGGGTAGATGGCGCTCAGCCCCCCTCCGGTGATGGCGCCGCCCTGCAACTGACCCATGCGGATCTTGCGCAGCACACTGTTGTCGTTGCCCATCACCCCACCCGGATAGAAACGGATGCTGATGCGTCCCTGGGATCGTGTCTCGATCGATTCAGCGGCAGCGCGCATCGCCTTCATCCAACTGCTGCCATCCGGGGCCAGGGTGGCAATTTTCAATATGCTTTTGGCCTGGCAGGTGGCGCTGGCAGTAATCATCAGGAAAACCAGGGCCAGGATGAGCAAGAGACGGTTGTTGCGAAGTATTGGTTGAATCATGATTTAGGGATCGGCTATCGGCATGGAAAGAGGGGGGTTAGGGACGACATCAAAAGTAATCTTCCTGCAACAGGGCCAGCGCCTGCTGCTGGGCGAGGATGTTGCTCAGGGTCAGACCTGGTTGATGGGGATCTGCCTCGATCACCTCGTTGAGTAACCGGTCGTGCAGGGTTTTGTCAAAAACCAGACGCGCATAGTGTCGAGCGTATTCCAGTTTGGCCATCAGGTCCTTGCCCGAGGAGTAGGCGATGGCCTGCTCGAAATGGGCTCTGCCGATTTCAGGTTTACCGCCAAGGGCCGGCGGAATCTGGCTGTTGATGACCCCGAGATAGAGTTGCGCGCGACCCTTGTCGTATTCCGGTTCCTCGGCCACCACCAGGTACAGCATGGCCTCGACCTTGGCCAGGTCGGCCACTGCGTTCCAATCGTCGGTGCGCGCCTGTATCCAGCCGGCCCAGCTGGCAGCCAGCAGGTAGAGCCCCTCGAGGTCGTGTGTTTCGCTCTGATTCAGGGCCTCGGCAAACTGATCGAAAGGGCGATGACGGGCTTCGCATATCGGACTCTGGTTTTGACAGAATCCTCTTTGCGCGTAATCGAGTGCCTTGTCAGTGAGTATCTTGCGCCGCCCGGGGTCTTCCACCAGGCCACCCGCGTAGGCGCCGTAGAGACGCGCTCCGGCATACAACAGCGACGGGTCGTCCGGACTGCCGGCAATCAGGGAGTCGATCAAAATCAGGTACGCGGGCATGCCCTGGCGTACGATCTCCGGATCGGTCTGCTCGAGCATCGCCTGGGAAAGGTTGGCCGCCAACCGGTCAGCGCTGAGCGAGGCGCATCCGTTGGAGAGGGCGATATAGAGCCCGCAAAGGAGTGTCGCCAGAAGTTTGCAGAACCGGGATTTTCGCATCGGGGGATTGTGACAGATTTTTAGGTGTTTTTTTAGATTGTCGAAGCCGTGCCTTGAAGGTGTCACAGCTTGATCGGTTTGACAATCGATTGTTTCGACCGCCAATAGGGTTGTCTTGCGGCCGACGGATGTCCGCCCGCGGCCTGTGCAACCCGTTCTGACCGGGGCGGCTGTGGCAGCGCTTGTGGATCGACGCCAACCCTACCGTTGCGCGGGGTATGCTTGAAGTCACCCAGCCATGGCATTATGGTGCGGCAATATTACAAGACGACTAAAGGGGATAGCACGTGGAGAGTCTCACCAATCTGATCAGTGGGTTGAACGGGATCGTCTGGGGACCTGTGATGCTGGTTTTGATCCTGGGTACCGGCCTTTTCCTGATGATACGCCTGAATGCGATGCCGCTGGTGCGCCTGCGCTATGGTTTTCGCATGCTCTGGCAAGGGCGCGAAGCACGGGGCGAAGGGGAGATCAGTCCATTCAACGCCCTCATGACCTCGCTCTCGGCAACCATCGGAACCGGTAACATCGCCGGTGTCGCCACCGCGATTGCCATGGGTGGACCCGGGGCCCTGTTCTGGATGTGGTGCACCGCCCTGGTCGGTATGGCCACCAAGTACTCGGAGGCGGTGCTGGCGGTGCGCTTTCGGGAGGTGGACGAAAACGGCAATCATGTTGGTGGACCCATGTACTACATCAAGAATGGGCTGAGCAGTTCCTGGGCCTGGCTGGGCACCCTGTTCGCAGTGTTTGGCGCCCTGGCGGGTTTCGGTATCGGCAACACGGTGCAGGCCAACTCGGTGGCCCATGCGCTGATGGATCACGAACAGCTGGGTATCCCGCCGATGGTCACCGGGATCGTCATGGCGGTGCTCGCCGGTCTGGTACTGATCGGGGGTATCCGGCGTATCGCGGAGGTGGCCGGTAAACTGGTGCCGTTCATGGCCATCGCCTACCTGCTCGGTGGTGTGGTGGTGCTGATGCTCCACCTGAGTGACATACCGGCGGCGGTGGTGCAGATCGTGCAGCATGCGTTTACCCCCACAGCGGCCACCGGCGGTTTTGCCGGCGCGGCGGTGTGGGCGGCGATCCGCTTCGGTGTCGCGCGGGGTATCTTCTCCAATGAGGCCGGCCTGGGCAGCGCCCCCATCGCGCATGCCTCGGCCGCCACCGACAACCCGGTCCGTCAGGGAACCGTGGCCATGCTGGGAACTTTCATCGATACCCTGATCGTCTGCTCGGTGACCGGTCTGGCGATCGTGGTGACCGGCGCCTGGACCAGCGGCGAGACCGGTGCATCGCTCTCCTCCTCGGCGTTTGAACTGGCCCTGCCCGGGGTCGGCAGCTATATCGTGAGTATCGGTCTTGCGGTGTTTGCCTTCACCACTATCCTCGGCTGGAGTGTCTACAGCGAACGTTGCGTGGAATATCTGGTAGGGGTCAAGGCCATCGTACCTTTCCGGGTGCTCTGGGTGCTCATGATACCGGTCGGTGCGATGGCCCAGGACCAGCTCGATTTCGTCTGGCTGATTGCGGACACGCTGAATGCTCTGATGGCGATTCCCAATCTGCTGGCTCTGCTGCTGCTTAGCCCGGTGGTGGTGCAGTTGACCCGGGACTATTTCAGGGATCGCTGAGACCGGGGTAAAACCCCGGTGCCTGTCAGCACCCGGTTAGACCCAGCAGCCGGGATGGTGTTGACAGGCGCGTATCGCGGTTTCCCGAGCTCCCGGGGAGCTGAGTCACTGATTCTGCCAGCGGGCCAGGCTGCGTTCCACATCGTAGAGATTCTGCAGCAGGGTGACACCCCGGGGCATCGGGGTCTCGGCAAGGAACGCGTTGCCGCCCACCCAGATGTGAGTAACGGGATCCACCGTCTGGCGCAGTCCGCTGAGCATCACCAGGGCATCGTCGAGCTTGAAATAGGCACTGAAGGAGAGGCCGATGATATCCACCTGATGGGTCTCAGCGGCCTCGATGATGTCGCGAAAGGGCATCTCGATGCCGAAGGGTATGACTTCCGCACCACCCAGGCGCAACAGGGCCTCGACCATCAGCAGTCCGAGCCCGTGCTGCTCCCCGGGCAGGGTGGTGAGCATCACCCTGGGTGGTCCGCTTCCGCCCGGGGTTTCAGCCAGCGACTGGCGAATCAGGTTGGTAATCATCTCCGTGTAGAGATGCTCTTCATGGATTTCCAGTTCGCCGTCTTTCCAGGCCTCGCCCACCCAGCGGTTGGCGGGTGCCATCACCTGATGAATGAAGGCCCGCAAACCCTTGGACTGAAGTTGCCGGTAGAGCGTGTTGCGTAACTCGGATGCCTGTCCGGACTTGAGCATGACGATGAGACGGTTGAAGTCCAGGTCATCCTGATTGTCCTTGAGCAGATCGTTGAGATCCGTCAGCGCCATGCTCATCAGCTTGCCGGGGCGTCGTCCCTGGTCGATCAACTGACGGATGAGGATCAGCTTGTCGAGCTGATCCTGTGTGTACACCCGGTCACCGTTGCTGTCCCGTTCGGGTTTGGGATAGGCATATCGGCGTTCCCACATGCGCAGCAGATCCTTGGGGATTCCGGCGATTCTCGAAACGTCACTGATACTGAGATTGGCGTTCATGGGTTCCTTTTCATGGGTGCGGATGAAGCGTCGGCGCTGCGAGTCGACGTCTCATATGGGTGACTATTGTACTCAGCAGGGGCAGCTGCTGGAAAATATCCAGGCCATCCCAGTAATCCCGATGGGAATCGACCCTTCCATCGGCGCCGAAGCGCAATCGGCTCGAGCCTTCAAACCGGATCTGACGACCTTTGATGAGGCAGCTGAATCGCCAGCTCAGCCAGGCGGTACTACCGTCGATGTGCCGCTCCAATACCTTGAAACCGGGGGCTTCGGTGGTGTCGAACATATGTTGAAAGATCGCCCGGATGGCTGCTGTTCCGTTGACCCGGTTGAACGGGTCGATGAATTCGGCCTGTTCCGAGTACAGGTGCGTGATCTCGTTCAGCCGCGCGGGCGTGAGTCCCTGGTACCATTCGATCAATGCCTCGACATTCATGGGCGAGCCACCCGGGTCAGCAGACGCATACGCAGGCCCTCCGGTAAGCGGCTAAAGCGCTTCAGCCACCAGGTGAAGCGCAGTGGGAATGCAATTTCGAAACAGCCTTTCTCCAAGCCCCGGATGATCGCCCGCGCCGCCTCGTCCGCGGAGATCAGCGCCGGCATGCGAAAATCGTTCTGCGCGGTCAGACGGGTTTCGACAAATCCGGGATTGACCAGGTAGACGCCGATCCCCCTGGGGGACAGGTCGGCATACAGAATCTCCGCCAGGTTGATCAGGGCCGCCTTGAACGGACCATAGGCGATCGCCTTGGGCAATCCGGTGTATCCGGCGACGCTTGCCACCAGACAGATACCGCCCGAACCGCGTGCCAGGTAGTCCGGCAGGATCCGCGACAACAGCCGGTAGACCCCTCCCAGGTGTATTTGCATTGCCTCATCGATGTGAGGTATATCCAGTTCCCAGCTGCGCATCGGCTGGTAAGTGCCGGCTGTGTAGATCACCAGGTCGATCTGTCCCCAGTCGTCGAGCAACTGCTGCTGCGCCTGGCTGATCTGCCCGGTATCGGTGACATCCAGGGGCAGGACCCGGTCCCCGGCCGAGGCGATCGCCTGCAAGGCGTCCTCGCGCCGGGCGCTGAGGGCCAGGCGGGCGCCCTTTGATTGGAGACCGCGGGCAAGCGCCGCGCCAATCCCGCTGCTGGCGCCGATGATCCAGATGCGGCGATCCCCCCAGTTGTCGATGCGCGGGTTCAGACTCACTCCGGGCGCCTCTGGAAAAACAGGGTGACTTCACCGAGGCGAAAACCGAATTTTTTCATCACCGAGCGGTTGATCAGGACGCCGTCGTCCTGCAGGTACATCCAGTCGTCGAAATTCACCGCATATACCTTTTCCCCCACCGGCAGCCGAAGGGTGTAGGTCCAGTGCAGGGCATTCCCGGAGACCTGGCCCTGGGCGGTACCCTCCACGTCACCCGCGGTGCCGGTGTAGCGTCCGTCCGGAAGACGCTGGAGTTTCCACACCCGTCGCTGCCGGGTGCCGTCGCTGTATTCAAAATGTTCATCCAGGACGCCCTGGTCACCGTTCCAATGGGCGTCGACCCGGACCTTGAAGCGCTTCACCACGCTGCCATCCCGTTTCTGGAACTGCCCCCAGCCGTCGAGGGTGCCGTTGAAATACTCCTCTAGCCGCAGTTCCGGACGCTCTGCCCGATACTGACTCACCTCGACGCCGGAACAGCCGGTGAGGGTCAGGGCGCTGAGCATGATTGCGTACTTATAGGACATATTGGACCTCCAGTGCATGTCGCCAGCGCACCATAAGTGCGGCGGTCACCAGCTTGATGAAACAGGGCAAACCTGCGTAGAACAGGGACAGGGCCAGCAGCCCGTCGCTGCCGCCGGGCTGGTAGCCGAATCCGGCCAGCAGGGGCAGTCCCAGCCCAGCGGCGAGCGCCAGAACCCCCTTGTTGATCAGGCTCCAGATGCCGAAATACCCGGCGCTGCGGCCGCGTTCCCGGGCCGGAATGATGTCTGCGGCAATCGCTGCGGGGAGCGCCAGGTCGGCTCCCAGGGCCAGGCCGGAGAGCAGGCACACCAGCGCATAGGGCAGGCCGTCTCCGGGACCGAGCTGCACCGCCCAGATGAAGCCCGCGATCGCCATCAGGGCACCCATTGCCCAGGCCCGGGCGCGGCCGAAGTGTCGTGCGATCTTCAACCAGAGCGGCAGGGATGCGGCGCCACTGACGAAATAGAGCGCCAGAAACAGCCCGCTGTACTCTGCGAGTTGCAGCACATCGGCGATGTAGAAAAGTGCCAGGGTGCCCGCCAGTGCGACCGCCAGGCCATTGAGTAGAAACAGGGTCGCGAGTTTGCGAAACGGGGTATGGGTGAGAGGTTGCAGCCAGCCGGATGCGGACAGGTCCCGGGGTCGGGGCGCCGGGGCGCGTTTCAGAAGCATCCATACCGCAACCCCCAGGATGGCGGCGAACAGCCCGCTGTAGACGAGCCAGGGGCTGACCCGGTCGAACCACCCGTCGAACAGCATTGGCAGCAGACTGGCAATCACGACCCCGGCGATCGAGAAGGCCTCCCGGTAGGCCACCAGGCGGGTGCGTACCCAGCTGTCATTGCTGGCATTCGCACCCCAGGCCAGGTAGGCAATATTCAGGGCGCTGTGGGAGGTGTAGACAAGTACCAGACTCGCGCCGAACCACAGGCCCAGTCCGTTGCCGGCCTGCAGGGGCGGATTGAACAGTGCCAGGTAAGCGAGAGTCAGGCAGGACGATGCGCCGATCGCCAGCACTGACCAGCCGCCGGGCGTGTGCTGCAGCCGGTCCGCAAGGCGCCCAAGCCAGGGATCCTGCACGGTGTCGACAATCCGCGTCAGCAGGAGAATCAGCCCGGTCAACGCCAGGCCGAGCCCCAGTTCATCGCCGTAGAGCTGGGGGGTGTGGATGTAGACCGGCAGGGCCGCCATCGCCAGGGGCATCCCGAGCAGTCCGTAGGCAAGATATTGCCGGGTGGTCACCGGGATACCCCGATGAGTGCCTGGCGCAGGGCCGGTTCCCGGGTGGCGGGGGCCAGCCACAGGTCGAAAAATGCACCCGCCAGGTCCGCATCTTCCAGACGCCCGAGATAGCCTCCGGGCCCGTAGAACAGGGCAGCCTCGCCCGGCAGATGTACCCCCAGCAGGTGATCTCCCGGGGTCACATCAGCGAACAGCCCGGCAAACAGGTCGATCAATGCCTCCCGGTCCTCCCGTGAACCGCGCATCCGTTCGATCTCATCCAAGGTGGCGCGGGCCAGCTGGCGACGGCTGAAGTTTCGGTGGTAGGTGAGCTGCAGGGCATGCGGCCTGTGGGGATCGAACGAGCCCTGGGGCGCCAGCAGGGTAGCGTCGTAGAGCGGTATCCCCCACCACCTGAGCGAGCCTTGACCGACCGGGCTCATCTCCGAGGTGTGCGGGGCGGGCATGCCGCTAGCCTGCAGCATCGGCATCGCCAGACTCAGCAACAGCAGCAGTCCGAACGGGAGGCGTCGCACCATCAGTTCTGTGCCTTGACCAGGGCGAACTGCAACAGGTCGATGCGCTGCTCGTCGAACCCGGCCTCGCAGTAGCTCAGGTAGAATTTCCAGAGTCTCTGAAACGATTCGTCAAAACCCTGCCCGGCCAGTGTGTTTTTTTGTTCCTCGAACTGGTGTCGCCAGCGGCGCAGGGTTTCCGCATAGTGACTCCCGTAGCGGGACATCCCCTCGATGCTGAAGCCGTGACGCTGCGCAAGTCCTTTGATCACCCCGGGAGAGGGCAGCATTCCACCGGGAAAGATGTACTGCTGAATGAAATCGGTGCGCCGGCGATAGCGCTCGAAGTGCTGGTCGTCAATGACGATGGTCTGAATGGCCGCCCGGCCCCCGGGGTTGAGCAATTCATGCAGCTTAAGGAAGTATGCGTCCCAATAGGCTTCACCCACCGCTTCGAACATTTCAATGGAGACGATGTGGTCATACTGTCCTGAAAGATCCCGATAGTCCCTCAGTTCGAAGCGAGCGCGTGATCCGAGCTGGGCCTGATCGATGCGCTGGCGAGCGTATTCCAGCTGACGGGGTGAGAGCGTAATGCCGGTGATGTCCCGGTCGCGACGTGCGGCATACTCGGCGAAACCTCCCCAACCACAGCCGATTTCAAGAATCCGATCACCGGTTTCAGCGCCGCTGAGCTGTAGTATCTGCCGGTACTTGCGGGCCTGGGCGATACTAAGGGGTTCGTGCAGCGATGAATCGAAACAGGCGCTGGAATAGGTCATGGTGTCGTCGAGCCAGCAGGCGTAGAAGTCATTGCCCAGGTCGTAATGGGCCTCGATATTGCGAGCACTGCCACGACGGGTGTTGATGCGCAAACGGTGACGCAGGCGGTACACCAGGTCCAGCAGGCGATTGCGCCGCACCGCGGGTTGCAGCGGTGCGAGGTTGCGGATTGCCAGTCTCAGCAGTGCCGTCAGGTCATCGGTTTCGACCAGTCCCTCCCGGTAGCATCGGGCCAGGCCCAGGTCACCGGAACGGAACATGATGCGCAGACTCGACCAGTGTTTTAAGCGCAGCTCCGCACGGGGTTCACTTCCGGTGCCGAACTGCAGCGTGAGGCCTTCCGGGGTAATCAGTTTCAAGGTGCCCATGCGGATACCTTCCAGCAAGCGCAACAGAGGACGTGCGGTCCAGGGCGACGCGGGAGGTGTCAGGGATTGGGTCAGGCTGTTCATTGCAGGGTTCCTCGGCGGGGGTTGGCGGGGCTTTCTGGGTCCCGTGTGACACTCGTGTGGGCAGTGCTCTTCAAGGCAGATATCCGGGGTGGCGTTCCGTGTCCCGGGGCCGGTCGACCAGGCGCAAACCTTTCTGCCACAGCTTCAGGGCCTGCCAGTGAATGCGCAGGGTCACCCCCAGGGTCAGGATGGGTTGTCTGAGCAGAGCGCTGATCAAAGTCCGGTTGCTCCAGGGGCGTGCGTGTCCCCAGACCGCGGTGTTGAGTTGGACGGCGCCCTGGTCGTAGTAGTCGATGCTCACCCTGGGGGCGTCAAAATCCAGATTGAAACGGAAAATGTAGCCGCCTCGGAGCGGAAAAAACGGGGACACGTAGAGGCGTTTTTCTGCCGTTACCGGGTTGAATCTTCCCTCGGCATCGGGGCGAAGCAGGTAGCATTGACGCTCGCCGAAGGTGTTGTTGACCTCGGCGATGATCGCGCCGACCTGTCCGTTGCGGCGTTCGCAGTACCAGAAACTCACCGGGTTGAACAGGTAGCCGAAGACCCGGGGCAGGGACTGCAGGCGGATCCTGCCGTCGCAGTCGTGAATACCGGCCGTCCTGAGAAAGTCGGGAATCCATAACCGCGGATCCCGGCCGTCGCCATAGTCCCGGAAGTGAAAAGCCAGGGGTCTGCGGCGGTTGACACCGAACACCCCAGAGTCGAGCTGATCCAGTTCGTCCAGGTCCAGCAGCATGAAGAACAGCGGGTATACGAATTTGTTGTGCACTGGCTGGCGCCGGCGATGCATCACCCGGCCGATCACCAGGCGACTCATAAGACTGCTTGCCATGGGGCCTCCACGCCAAAGTCGGGGATGATGCGCAATGCGGACTTCAAGCCGTCTTCATGAAATCCGTAGCCGCTCCAGGCACCGCAGTACCAGACCCGGTTGCGCCCCTGGATATCAGCCAGTCGGCTTTGGGCATCAATCGCCCGCTGGTCGAATACCGGATGATCGTAGTGATAAAGACCGAGTTGCCGTTCGGGTTGCTTTTGCTCCGGTGGGTTGAGGGTCACCATCACCGGTGACTCGAACGGCAGGCGTTGCAGCCGGTTGAGCAGGTAGGTCACGCATACCGGGGAGTGTTCGTCCCGGGTCGAGCGGTAGTTCCAGGCTGACCAGAGACCCGGTCGATGCGGCAGAAACCGGGTATCACAGTGCAGGATCGCCGTGTTCGGCTGGTAGCTGAACGCACCGAGTAGAGACTGTTCCATGTCGCTGGCATCCTCCAGTATGCGCAGGGTATCCGGTGCATGGGTGGCAAAGATCACCGCATCGTAGTCTTCCACGGCCTGGTCCGTGACGACCCGGGCGGCCTCGGCATGGCGGGTCACCGACCGGACTGCATGACCCAGGCGTACCTGCAGGGGTTCTGCCAGGCGTTTCACATACTCCCGTCCGCCTCCCACCAGACTTCGCCAGGCGGGCCGGTCTGCAATCTGCAGCAGTCGGTGGTTGAGACAGAAACGCAGGAAAGTGCTGGCAGGAAAATCGAGAATCTCACTGGGCGAGGAGGACCATATGGCGGCGGCCATGGGCAGCAGGTAACCATTGCGGAAGGCCTCCGAGTAACCTTCGAGGTCGAGCATATGTCCCAGCGAGACCCGGCGCTGTTCCGACCAGATCAGAAGGTCTTGCGCATTGCGGTTGAAGCGCAAGATCTCTGCAAGCATGCGCCAGTAATAGAGTCTGACGAGATTGCGTCTCTGGGCGAACAGGGTGTTGAGACTCGCGCCGGCCCACTCCAGATCGCTTTCCGGCAGGCTCACGCTGAAGGTCATCTCGGTCGCATGGGTTTCGACCCCCAGCAGGCTGAACAGGCGCCGCAGGTTCGGGTAGGTGAGGTCGTTGTAGACCAGAAAGCCGGTATCCACCGGATGGCTGTAGCCATCCAGCTCGACGTCTACGGTATGGGTGTGTCCGCCCAGGTAGCCGGCGGCTTCATACAGGGTAACGTCATGTTGCTTATGCAGCAGCCAGGCGGCTGACAGACCACTGATACCACTACCGATTACCGCGATTTTCATCCTACGCCGCCTGTTTTTGTATAGTACATAATTCGCAATAATAGCGAGTAAAGCGAAAATATCAAGAAATTGTACTAGACAAATTTACCGATCACGACTAGCTTTAAGGTTAATGAGGCCCATCGGCCTCAGTTTTGTACTCTACAGAGGAGAACCACCATGTCCGGCTACGAACGTCAGATTCTCGAGACAGAACGGCAGTACGATCAGCTCATGCGTGAAATTGAGCGACAGGATCCCAATGTGCTCCACTCAGTGGTTCCGGGAAGTCGTCTGCATCAGATCATCCACAACCCGGTAACCGAGGGTATCGACGAGGGGTGAATCCGGTCTGTGACCGGAGACAATTCGCGAGATGCCTGGCGTTTCACCCGTAACGGCCCAGCCTGCGGGTGAAACGCCTGATTCACCCTGAATGACTGCACGCCTAATACCGCATCAGGTAACGGGTTGAATCTCTGCAGAAAGCACCCACTCTCCCATCATCGGGCATCCACATTCATGACATGGGAGAGAGAATGAAAATCCGACAGCTGTTCGACTCCGCATCCAATACCTACACCTACCTGGTCTGGGACGAATCCAGCCGTGCCGCTGCGATCATCGATTCGGTGAGGGATCAGTTAGAGCGGGATGTACAACTGATACGGGAATTGGAACTGGACCTGAAATATGCCCTCGAGACTCACGTCCATGCGGATCACATCACTGCCAGCGGTCCCTTGCGTGAGCAGTTCGGATGCAAAGTGGGAGTGCACAGCCAGGTCGGTAGCGACTGTCCCGATATCAAGCTGAAGGACGACGACCGCATTCCTCTGGGCGACGCGCATCTCGAAGTGCTGTACACCCCGGGACATACCGATACCGATGTCTGTTATCTCGGCGATGGGATGGTATTCACCGGGGATATCCTGCTCATCCATGGCAGCGGCCGGACCGATTTTCAATCGGGTGATGCGGCCCAGTCCTATGACTCGATCACCCAGCGACTGTTCACTCTGGCGGATCAGACCCTGGTCTACCCGGCGCATGACTATCACGGATTCACCTGCAGCACGATCGGCGAGGAGAAGCGCTTCAACCCCAGACTGGGAAACGGCAGAAGCCGGGAGGATTATGTGCGCATCATGCAAGGCATGGAGTTGGATAAACCCCGCCTGATCGACATCGCGGTCCCGGGAAATCAGGCCTGTGGCCTGGATCGACAGGGCTGACATCCGGGTCCCGGCTGAGCCCCCTAATGCCTATCAAGGGCCAGGGTCAGTGGGTGGCGGAAAGCGCTGATAGAGTAACCGGATGATTTGCTCGGATTCGTAGCGCCACTCATCCCCATCCGGTTGTCGAATCCTCAGGCAGGGCGCCTGCATTTTGCCGCCCCCCTCGCGTAATTCACGCTCCCACTCGGGATGTTTTGCGGTGTTTCGTTGCTCAATGGGCAGATTGAGATGGCGAATCACCCGTTTTACCCGGGCGCAGTAGCCACAAAAAGGCAGTACATAGAGAATCAGCTCTCGCGCCGCTTCATTGACCTGCCGCTGCTGTTCAGGATCGCGTTGTATCGGCAGGTAGAGAAGCCGGCTGAGCCAGTGGAACATCAGGGATTCTGTTTCGAACCGCCGAGACACTCCGGTGATTCAGGCACGGTGCCGCCGTGGTCGAACCAGTCCTGGGGAGTCAGGGTGTGCAGCGCCAGGGCGTGAATCCCCCCTTGCAGTTCTTCCGCGAGTACCTTGTTCACCTGACGATGCCGGGCGATCAGTTTCTCCCCCTCGAAGGCCTCGCTGACCAGGACGATCTTGAAATGGGATTCGCTGCCTTCTGGGACATTGTGGTTATGACTCTCATTGATCACTTCCAGGTGCAGGGGTGAAAAGCTGGCCTGGAGTTTATCCTGGATATTTTGCTGCATGGTGGTCATGAATATTTTCCTGTGCGTGAACGTTGTGTCCCAATGCGTAGAATGCGTTTTAAAAACGGGACGATGGGGGTAATTAAGGTTGGACTCAGTATAGCGCTTCACAGTTTCAGGATTTCCCGCACAAACGGGATGGTCAGTTTGCGCTGTGCCGCGAGGGATGCCTGGTCCAGCCGATCCACCAGGATGGTAATGAAATGGATGTCCCGGGGAATGCGCTGGAGCAGGAAACTCGCGGTTTCAACGCTCATGCTGAGGCCCCGGCTCTCCGCATTGCACAGCAACAGTTCCAGGCGTTCCTCGTCGTTGAGGGGAATCAGGTGGTAGCAGGGTCCCCAGGTCAGACGTGAGGCCAGGTCGGGGAGTTCCAGGGGCAGCCGTCCGGGAGGGCGGTCGCTCGCCACCACCAGTTGCGAACCGGCATCCCGCAGACTGTTGAACAGGTTGAATACGGCGCGCTCCCAGTCCGGGCGGCCGGCCAGCAGCTGCAGGTCGTCGAGACACACCCGCTGAAACTGGTCCAGTCCGTCGAGCATCTCCGGGGCCAGTGCCTGCTCCGTTTTGAATGGCAGGTAGGCGGCGCGTCCCCCCTTGCTCTGGGTGTGCTGACAGGCGGACTGCAGCAGGTGGCTCTTTCCGCATCCCGTTTCCCCCCACAGGTAGATGAACGGGTCCTGGTCGCCGCGCAGCCGGGACAGGGCCTCGGCATTGCGGCCGGGAATGAAATGCGCGAAATCCACCCGGGGTCGGATGCTCAGGGTCAAGGGCAGTTGCGCGGGCATCTGGCTCAGTCGCGGGTTGCGAGCTTAAGTGCGGTCTCGGCCATGCGCCGGCCCTGAGTGATGCAGATGCGTTTTTCGTCTTCCGTGATCGGCTGTTTGCTGTCCTTGCCAGCCAGGTGGCTTGCGCCATAGGGGGTGCCGCCGCTCTGGGTGTGCAGCAGGGAGGTTTCACTGTAAGGGACGCCCATCAGGATCATGCCGTGATGCAGCAGCGGCAGCATCATCGACAGCAGGGTGCTCTCCTGGCCGCCGTGCAGACTGGATGTGGAGGTGAAAACGGAAGCCGGCTTGCCGATCAGTTTGCCTCCCATCCACAGGCTGCTGGTGGTGTCGAGAAAATATTTCATCGGCGCCGCCATGTTGCCGAACCGGGTGGGACTGCCGAGAATCAGGCCGTCACAGGCTACCAGGTCCGCCGGGCTCACATAGGGGGCGCCCTCGTCCGGTACACTGTCCTGGGTGGCTTCGCAGACGCTTGAAACCTCGGGCACGCTGCGTAAACGGGCTGTTGCGCCGTTGATCTCCTCGACGCCCCGTGCAATCAGTCGGGCCATTTCAGAGGTGGCGCCATGCCGGCTGTAGTAGAGAATGAGAACTTCTGCCATGTCGATTCCTGGGTGAATGGAGGCGGTGGGGGTTTGTTACAGACGCGAAGATTGCCGCTTCGATGCGCTCACGACGCCCGCTCCGTTATGCAAAAGACCGGGGGCGGGAGAAGTGTCGCCGGTGGCTTTCACAGCAGATCCAGCACCTTCTCGGGTGGGCGGCCAATGGCCGCCTTGCCATCCTTGATGACGATCGGTCGCTCGATCAGTTTGGGATGGGCGATCATCGCATCGATCAGCTGTTTACGGGTCAGATTGGGGTTGTCCAGACCTTCGGCCCTGTACTCCGCCTCTTTTCTGCGCATCAGGTCACGGGGTTCGAGTCCGAGCATGTCCAGTATTCCTTCCAGGGTGGCACGATCCGGCGGGGTTTTCAGATATTCCACGATATCCGGTTCCACACCCTGCTCCTGCAACAGCTTGAGGGTCTGTCTGGATTTACTGCAGCGGGGGTTATGATAGATTTCGATACTCATGGTGTACCTGCTGTGTTGAAAGGGTTTCAGGGCGCCATTGTAGCCAGGGTGTCGGGTCGACTCCACCGCCGCTCCTTCGGGACTCTGCGGTGGTTCTCGAATCAGACCTGGCGTGTCGCGTAAAAACACCCGGAGCCCCCCGGAATCCGCAAAACAGACTCAAGGGCCTGTTAACACTAATCCGGTAGCCCCTGTTGCGCCCCGAAGGACGTACCCCAGGGGCGCTTCCTTCGGGGCGCAACCCTCAGGGCTGGGGCTGTCTTTTCGCCCAGCGGCGTTATCATTCGCTTATGTAGCCGGGCTACACTACGCTCATTCTGCCTTGCTGGGCGTAAAGACAACTCCAGCAGGGACGATCGGATTAGTGTTAACAGGCCCCAAGGAGCATGACAGGTGAAACAACAGTCTCTACAGCAAAGGTACCTGTCCTGGACCCGCCACATCATCCCGTTTCTCAGGCTGGTGATGCACCACTTCACGGCCGACGGCGGGGTACAGCACGTGGCGTCGCTGACCTATACCACGCTGCTGTCACTGGTCCCGCTGATGACCGTGGCGTTGGCGCTGTTCTCAGTGTTTCCCGCCTCCGACCGGATGTCGGAGCAGATCGAAGATTTCCTGTTTCAGAACTTCGTCCCGGCCGCCTCGGAGGTGGTGCAGCAGTATCTGAGGGATTTCAGTCAGAAGGCCGGAAGACTCACCGGGGTGGGTTTTGGCATGCTCATCGTGGTGGCGCTGCTGTTGATGAACAACATCGACAAGGCGTTCAACACCATCTGGCATGTGCGCAAGCGGCGTTCCGCCCTGGCCCAGTTCACGGTGTACTGGGCGATTCTCTCGCTCGGCCCGATTCTCATTGCGGTCAGCCTGGCGGGGACCTCCTATCTGGTTTCGATCCCTTTTCTCGATCAGACCGAAGCAGTGGCGCAGGTTCGTTCCAAACTGCTGACCCTGTTGCCGGTGATTCTCTCCACGGTGGCGTTCAGCCTGCTGTACGCCCTGGTGCCGAACCGCACGGTTCCCTGGAGGAATGCCCTGGCGGGGGGGCTGCTGGCAGCGATGTTGTTCGAGTTGTCGAAGCGGGGCTTCGCCCTGTATGTCACCACCTTCCCCACCTACGAGGCGATCTACGGGGCGGTGGCCGTGGTACCGATTTTCCTGATCTGGATCTACCTGTCCTGGATGGTGACCCTGCTGGGTGCGGAGTTTACCTACTGCCTGGGTATCTATCGTGAAAACTGGCGGGAGAGACTGCATCAGCGGGGAGGGGATTTTCTCCTCGCCCTGCGCCTGCTGACCGAGTTACGCGCTTCCCAGCGTGATGGCACAGCCCTGCGCTCCCGGACCCTGCTGGAACGTATCCCGGGGGCGACCGAAGAACGACTGGAGAAAGTGGTGCATCAGCTGAAACAGGCTCACCTGGTCCAGCGGACGGATGAGAAGGGTTGGCTACTGGCACGGGATCTGAGTCATGTCACCCTGAATGACCTGTACCAGTCCGCGCAGTACGTGCTGCCCGCGGACGATGCACTGGACGAGGTGTCGGAATCCCTCAGGACGATGATCCAGGGGTTGAATCAGGACCTGCGTCAAGGCATGGACAGATCCCTGGAAGAACTGTTGTAACCACGGTTCGGGCGCCGCTCCAAGCACCAGTCCCGGGTCAGATGCTTTTGATTCGAAAGCGCTCGAACCGGGCGGTGGTCTCGAGCAGCTGCAATGGGGTGATACTGGGCGAAGGCAACATCTCCTCGACCCGGTACTCCTGGCCTATGACAAAGAAATGCTTGGGTACGATCAGCGAGCTGCGATGGGTGTGGTCCTGGTCTATGTAAATTCCCGGGTGGTCCTTGATCGGCTGCTCCTCCTGGCGGTTGTGCGCGACGCTCAGGGTGATGGGTTCAATCTTTCCGCTGACGAACTGCACCCCGATCTCGATGCGCTCATCTTCGGTTTTGGCGGCGCGTTTGATGACCCCCATTTTCCAGTCACCGCCCTGCCGGGTGGTGTGCCCGGAGATCAGGATCAACTCACCTATCAGTGGCATGCTGGATGCCGAACGGGGTAGCTTAAGTGCCACCCCGGAGCGGCTCTGGTTACTGCGCCGGGCGGTGATGTGGTTGTCGGAATCAGGTGCATCCAGGGTATTCATGCCCATGGGTTGGCTCATCGTGATCTCCTGGTCTTCGAACTCCTGAACAGGGGATCCGCCGGCCAGGTAGGCGTGCACCTGGGGAATTCCAACCCACACCTTCACTTCGCCCGATGCATTGAAGCGTTCGCTGTCGCGTTTCAGGCGGATATGCCAGGATTTGAGCATCCGCGCCAGCAGATTGTTGATCTCCCTGAGGCTGAGCTTCGAAAGGCTTTCCGGCTTGGACTGTTCCGAGCGTTCCAGATGCCTCAGCTGCTGATGCAGAACCTGGCTGACCGGCCCGATGTCGAACAGTATGAAGCGGGCCTGCTCCAGGGTTTCCAGGGCGTCGGGGTGAAACAGGTAAGGCGGCACCTCGCCCAACCGGTCCACCACGTACAGTCCGGTGGTGGCCGAATCCTGCCGTTTGTCCGTGAAGCACGCCTCTCCGGCGACGCTGTCGAGGAACTCGAAACAGAGCCTCGGCTCCCCTTCCTGCAGATGGCAGGGGTCGAGCAGCATCATCAGCATGAAACGGTTGTACAGGTGTGCGATGTTGGCTCTTTCCGGATGGATCTGCTCCTTGTCGTCGACTCCGTGCTGGTGCAGGTTTTGCTCGGCAGCAAAGGTCATGAGACGGGAGATCTGGCGGTAACTGTTACCCGAGCGACAATCGAAATCCTCGCAGGCGAGAAGGAATTCGAGCAGGAAATACTTGATCGCAAAATAGATGCTCTGGCTCAGCTGATCGAGGTTCTTACGGTTGGCCCGGTTGCTCAGGCAGTCATTCGCGATGTGGCAGTATCCGTAGCCCATCTCTTGCAGGACCCGTCGGATCTGGGTCAGTGGCGCCGGTCCCTTGCGCTGGTTCAGACCATGCACCAGGCGTAGCGCGGGGGTGGCATAGATCTCCATCAACTCGGTGCGTTTCTTGACCGGTTTTGGAAAGCGGTTGAGCCGTCCCAGGTGGGTGATCATGCTCTCGGCGAGTTGCTGGGGATTGGCGAACGGCAGGGCAGTGGCCCATTGGCGCAAGGGTTCGGGTTCGGTCTCTACCAGTGGATTTTCGAAAGGATCCGGCTGCGGCACGGTGAACAGCTGCTGTCGGGGGGTGGCTGAGCGGTGGGTAAAAAAGTCAAACATACTCGGGATTGTCTGCACCCATGATGCGCTTGAGAGCGGTTGCCACCTGATGGTCCCCAATCGTAGGGGAGACCTGATCCCACGCCCGGCGCAGTGTCTGCCAGGGCGGTATTCCAGGGTACGGAATGTCGCTCAGTGTCGCGTATTGTTTTTCGGTTCGGATCACAACTGCCTCCATGGATCTGTTGGCGCTTATCCTGAGCGCGCGCGCTGATGCCTGGCTGTGACAGGCAGGTTGCGCCGGGTTGACAGACTCTCCGGGCACCGGTCATCGCAGTGAAACTATATCACCAAAGTTCCCTTTCGGCAGGGCGTAAAACAGGCCGTGAAACTTGCCCCCTTCCCGAGCAGAAAATATCATGTTCAGCCTGGGATTGGTCCTGGTCTGATTAACGAAGTCAAATCATCAGGTTAGGTGCCTTGGTGCGGCGTCTGTGGGAGCTTTCGACGCAGGTCTGCGCAGTCGGCTGCAGGCCATCCGTCGGGTTTTTGGGAGAAGGGTTCCTGATTCAGCCCGGCTGGACGGATTAAGGTTTACCTCAATTGCGCGGATTGGAATTTCGACTGAGAATGGTTGTCTGATGCGGCTACTTCTCGGTTCCACTGTCAGTTTTTTTCGGAGAGAAATATGCCCCGTTTAAAGTCCCTTGGATATGTTCTGATGTTCGGCTCGCTGCTGTTAGCGCAATCCGCATCGGCAGAATCGGTTGATTTCGAGCTCAAGGGATTGGATGGCAAGACTTACCGGTTGTCGGATTACCGGGGCAAGTGGGTGCTGGTGAACTACTGGGCCACCTGGTGTCCCCCGTGCCGGGAAGAACTGCCTGAGCTGGAGGTTTTTCACAACAATCACAAAGATAAGGATGCGGTGGTGCTGGGCGTGGCGATGGAACGCATCGATCCACCACGCCTCAAGGCCTTTGTCGACGAGCAGTTTCTCAGCTACCCGATTCTCATGACGGAACCGGCGGCGCGTACGGAGCTGGGTCGTATCCCGGGTTTGCCCACCTCGTTTCTGGTCAACCCCGAAGGTGAGCCGGTGGCCCGCCAGGTTGGCCCTGTGACTGTGGATGACCTCGAGGCATTCATCAACAACGCCAGCGAGTAACGAGGAAAGTGATGTCCCGATTCAACCTGCTCTTGATCCTGTTGTGTTTTGCCCTGGGTAACGCGCATGCGGCGACCCGGGATCCCGGAACCTACTTCTTCGATCAGTTTCTGGGTAACTTCCAGGATGAGTTGCAAATGGCCCGGGATGAGGGCAAGCAAGGGGTGCTGATCATGTTCGAAATGGATGAGTGCCCCTTCTGTCACCGCATGAAGACCCGGGTGCTCAACCAGGCTGAGGTGCAGGACTACTTCAAGGAGCATTTCCTGATCTACGCCGTGGATGTGGAAGGTGATGTGGAGATTACGGATTTTCAGGGTAATACCGTGAAGGAGAAGGATTTCGCGTTCAAGCAGTTCCGCGTCAGGGCCACCCCGGTGTTCGGCTTCTTCGATCTGGACGGCAACCTCATCACCAAGTTCACCGGGGCCACCAACGATGCCAGCGAATTCCTCTGGCTGGGCGAATTCGTGGTTGACGAACATTACAAATCGACCAATTTCTCCAAGTATCGACGATCCAGGAAGAGTGCGGCCGCAAATCCATGAATGCACCGTTGAAGGCACTCCTGGACATGCGCATGGTGAGGTTGCCCGGGCTGACGATCCTGTTGATGGCGCTATATGCCCCGGGCGTCTCCAGCGATCCGCTTCCCTCACCCCTGACCCTGGAGTTCGCGCTGTCCCTGGCTGACGGGGAGCACCCGGAACGCCTGACCGCAGATGCCGCGCTGGCTCAGGCGCAGGCTCGCAGGCAGCAGACGGATTCGGTGAATGACTTCACTCTCTCCCTCTCAGCCGAATTGCGAGCCATCGAGCCCTCGGACATCGCCTATTACCAGACTCGCAACGACAGCCTTGCACGCATCAATCTGAGCAAACAGCTGTATGATTTTGGTCGTACGGCGCATGCCCGGGAAGCGGCAGAGGCGGGGCTCGATTCGCAGCGCTGGCAGCTGGTGGATGTGCGGCAGCAACGGCGTCTGCAGATCATGGAGCGGTTCTTCGCCGTGTTGCTCGCGGATCTGGAGTTCGCCCGGGACAACGAGGCGCTCTCCATCGACTATATTCGCTACGATCGGGCGCGTGCCCGGCAGGAGCTGGGCAAGGTATCCGATATCGATCTGCTGGAGCTCGAATCCGTCTACCAGCAATCGCGACGCACCCTCAGTTTGAGTCGCAACCGCCAGCGGATTACCCGTTCACAGCTGGCCATCGCCCTGAACCGCCCCAGTGATCTGCCCGCCAATCTGGTGGCTCCCGCCTTCGAACCCCGCGAGGTTGCTCCCGATGTGGATCCCCTGATCAAGCGAGCCTTGCAGGAGAATCCCCGAATCAAGGCGCTGCGCGCGGAACTGCAGGCGGCGGAAAAGCAGCTCAGGGCGAATGAGGCCGAGGGCAATCCGGTGATCCGTGCGGAACTTGAAGCCGCGGCCTACAAACGGGAACTGGGTGGGCGTGATCCGCTGACCGCGGCTCTGGTGTTCGAATGGCCGCTCTATCAGGGCAGCCGGGTCGACGCCAGGGTCGCGGAGCAACGGGCCCTGGTGATGCAGAAGCAGGCAGACCTGTCCGCTTACGAAATGGCCCTGCGACAGCAAATGCTGGACGACTGGATGGCATTGCAGGAACTGCGGGTGGAACAGGAGGGATTACAGGTGCAGGGGGATTACCGGGATCTTTTCCTGGACCGCAGCCGTACCCTCTACGATCTGGACGTGGCCTCGGATCTGGGTGATTCGATGACCCAGATTGCCGCGATTCAGTACGAGCGGGCGCGTAACCTGTACCAAATACAATTAACACAAGCGCGACTGGACGCCTTGACCGGTGGATTGCTGGAACCGGCTGAAGCGGCTCAGGAAACGCAATGATAGGGGGAATCATGAAAGGCTTGTTGATCTTCTGTCTGCTGTTCAGCGGATCTTTGATGGCCCGGGATCTCGAGGCGCTGACCGATTGGGTGCAGAGGGTGGAATTGAGCACATCGGTCAGCGGTATGATCGGTCATGTCAATGTCGACGTGGGTGACAAGGTGCCCCGGGGAACAGTGTTGATTGAACTCGATCAACGCTTGTTCCAGACACAGTTGGCGGCGGCGGAGTCCCGTGTGGAGGCGACCTCCCAGGAGCGGGACGAGGCCCGCCGCGAACTGGACCGGTCCCTCGAACTTTACGACCGGACCCTACTGTCCGATCACGAACGCAAGCTGGCGGAGATCGAGGCTGCTCGGACAGACGCCGCCTATCGAAAAGCCGATGCAAAACTGGCCAGGGTCCGTTTGAATCGGGAATACAGCCGCATCGCAGCGCCGTTCGACGGTATCGTCGAGCAAATCTTCGTCCAGCCCGGCCAGGCCGTCATCAACCGCACCCAGGCGATGCCATTGCTCAGTCTGTGTGAGACCGGGCACATGAAGGCGGTGGGCCGGATTGACGAAAAGGCGGTCGCAGGGCTGCAAACGGGAACCCCGGTGCAGGTCGGTGTGCGCGGACAGTGGTTCGAGGGGAAACTGACCCGGATTGGTTTTCAGCCAGTCGAGCATGACATCAACGGGGCGAGTTATGCCGTTGAGGCGCAGTTCGAGATACCGGAAAACCTGCTGTTGCGAGCGGGGGAACAGGCGGTGCTGAGGTTGCAGGATGAGTGATGGATCGAGCCAGAATCAGGTGTGTATCCGTTGCTACGTCGCAGGCCGGGTACAGGGTGTGTTCTTTCGTGCTTCCGCAAAACACGAAGCGCAGAGGCTTGGAATCAGGGGATACGCCAAAAACCTGCACGACGGACGTGTGGAAGTCGTGGCCTGTGGGCCGGTCGGCGCAGTGGATGAATTGCGGGAATGGCTGCGCAAGGGTCCCGCCAACGCACGGGTCAGCGGGATATCCTGCGAGGTCATGGACTACCAGGGATTTTCCCAGTTTGCAGTGAGTTGAAGCCTGGGCTTCCGCTCAGCACAAACCGGTTGGGTTACTGGGAGTAACCGGGCTGGTCGAGGGGGCGGAATTTCAGCCCGGGCTCCTGGGTTCCGTTGTAGCCACTGTAGCTCTGTTCCGGATAGGCGCTGGCGGGTGCGCTGGTGTAGGGCTCTGCGTATACCCCCCCTGGCGCCGATGGCTGAGGGTATCCGGGCGCTGACTCGTAGCCGCCTTGAGGGGGCGTTTCGTAGCCACTCCCATAGCCGCCCTGCGGAGGCGACTCGTATCCATACCCGTATCCGGGCTGAGGCGAGGCATAGCTGTCCGGTGCCGCCGGGTAGGTCCCCGGCTGTTGGTAAACGGGCGCGGCTTCCGGGTAACCACCGCTATTCTCGGGTTGGTTTTCCATAGGGCGAAAACTGTAAGCGTCCTGGGATGGCTGTTGCCAGTAGGCGGGCGGGGTCGTCACCTGGGGATCGTAATAACCGGGCGACGTTTCCCGAACAGGCGCCTGACGGACTGCCGGCTGTTGTTGTGGCACGGGTTGCGATTGCGGCGCGGCGGGTTGGGCGTAGTAACCGGGATAACCGGCAGAGTAACCGGGATAGGGTTGGGCATAACTGTTCCCTGGGTAGCCATAGTCACCCGGGTAACCGGGCGGTCCGTAGTAGGGGGGAGCGCCGTAATAGTCGTCATAGTAGCCACGATCATGACCTGAACCGCCGAACATACTGCGCATGGGATTCATTATCCCGTCAGCCATGTTGCCCGGATTGAAGTTGAATTGCCGGCTGTCCTGATTCTCGTCTGCCAGAGCGGCTGGTAAGTTCAGCGCTGACAGAATGCTCAGCGCCAGCCATGCCCATCGTGTCATGCTGGATTCCTCTTTTGCGTGGTCGTTATTATCATGCTGCTTTATTCGATGTGTCGTGGCCCGGTGTCGTTGGATCGCGGTTTCAAACGCCTGCCAGACCTTAGATAATACATCGGAATCGCAGATAAACCACAGTGACCTCGATCCCCTGCCATGCAACTACCGCCGCTGACCCGAGCCACGATTCTCAAACGCTACAAACGATTCCTTGCTGACGTGGTGCTGGAAAACGGTGCATCGGTCACCGCTCATTGTCCGAATACCGGCTCGATGGCCGGTTGCTGGGCCGAGGGTGCGCCGGTTCAACTGAGCCACAGCGACAACCCGCGGCGTAAACTCGCCTGGACCCTGGAGCGGGTGGATATGGGGCAGGGTTGGGTCGGGGTGCACACGGGACGAACCAATCCGGTGGTCGAGGAGGCGCTGAAGCGTGATCGCATCGAACAGCTTCAGGGTTATACACAGGTACGGCGGGAAGTGACCTTCAATGCACGCCGGGAAAGATCCCGGTTCGATTTTTTCCTCAGCGGGGGCGATGCGGCGGATGCCTGGGTGGAGGTCAAGAACGTCACCCTGTGGCAGCAGGATCGGCTGTGTTTTCCGGATGCGGTGACCCAACGCGGGCGAAAGCATCTGGAGACCCTGGCGGAAGCCTGCGATCAGGGTTACCGGGGTGTGATGATCTTTGCCCTGAACCGGCCCGAGGGACGGGTCTTCGCGCCGGCGGATGCGATCGATCCCGGGTATGGCGAAACCCTCAGGCGGGTGATCCGGGAATACGGTGTTGAAGTGATCGCTGTGCGTATCGTGCACGACGAGACCTCGATGAGCGTGGCGGGCGAGGTGCCATTGGAGCTGGCCTGAGAAACCACTCGGGAGAAGAGTTCGGTGTATCAGTAACCCATCGAGGCCAGGTCGAGCCCGGAGGGAATCTCCGGCATCGAGCGCACGCCACTGAGTATCTCCCCATCGGGCTGCAGGCTCAGCCAGCGATAACCCGGAGGCGTGGGATCGATCGAGAAGTTGTCCTCACCCGCGGTGAACTGCACGCAGGTGGACGGCGAACCGAGGATCTTCACGCCCTGATAGGTGGTTTCGAAGCTTTGGTGAATATGCCCGCAAAGGATGCCCCGAACCTGGGTATGGCGCTTGATCAGCTCGAAAAATGGGTCGGGATTCTCCAGCACCATGGTATCCATCCATTGGCTGCCCACCGGGAGCGGGTGGTGATGCATGCACACCAGAGTGTGCTGGTCGGGATGGGATTCGAGCAGCAGCGAGAGCAGGTTCAGCTGCTCCGGGTCGATGCGCCCGCCATCCTCGTCGGCGATGGTGGAATCGAGAAAGATCAGTGACCAGCCCTTGGCCTGCACGCTGGGGATGTAGTGAACATTGTCCTGGTTCAGCAACTGCTTCATGCGGGACGGAAGATCATGGTTGCCGGGCAGGCAGTAAGTGGGTATCTCGGTCAGCTTGAAACGCCCGAGCAGGCGCTTGTACCCGGTCTCCGAGGCGTCGTGGACCAGATCCCCGGTGGCCACCAGAAGGTCCGGGGTTCCGGTTTCCTGAAGAGACTGAGCGAGGATCTGATCGAAGGTTTCCAGGGTGTTGATCCCCAGCAGACAACGGGATGGATCGGCGTAGAGATGACTGTCCGTAATCTGCAGGACCTTCAAGCCGTCAGCAGGAAACTGCTGAGCGTCGTTTGCATTGTCATCGGGACGGCTACTCATAGAGCGGTTCATCTTTCGGTTTTTCAAACTGACGAGCAACGTGATTCTCCAGGCCCTGCAGGATCATCATCCTGCATTATCTTAGTTCAGGATCCGCCAAAGCAAAAACGGATATTTTGCTTCTCTGGCCTAAACTTAGAATTTATTCCATATCCGCCCCCATTTTCTGTTGAAGTGTTAACATTTTTTGTCTCTATTAAAATTTTCTATCCCCTTAGTCTAAAATATGAATCATGACCCTCAATGAACTTCGATACATCGTCGCGGTTGCTCAAAAACGGCATTTCGGCCATGCCGCCGAGGCCTGTTTCGTCAGTCAGCCAACCCTGAGCGTGGCAGTGAAGAAGCTCGAAGAGGAACTGGGTGTGGGATTGTTCGAGCGTGGTCAGGGTGAGGTGAGCCTCACGGCCGCCGGTGAGCGGATCGTGGCCCAGGCGCAGCGGGTGCTGGAAGAGGCGGGGATGATCCGCCAACTGGCCAACCAGAGTGAGGACCAGCTGGCAGGACCTTTACGGGTGGGTGCGATCCCCACGGTGGGGCCCTACCTGTTCCCCTCGCTGATTCCGATCCTGCATCATCGGGCGCCCGGGATGAGCCTGGTCATTCGCGAACAGGTCACCAGCGTGCTGACCGAACAGCTCAAGCAGGGGGAACTTGACGTGGTCGTAGTCTCCCTGCCCTATGATGAGCCGGGCATCATGACCCGCCCGCTGTACAATGAATCCTTTTCCGTTTTGCTGCCGAATCAGCACCCGCTGGCGGCCCATGAACAGATTGAGGTATCGCAATTGGAGCGCGAGGAGGTGCTGCTGCTGGGACATGGGCACTGCTTCCGGGAACAGGTGAAGAAAATCTGTCCGGGATGCCTGCACACGGCCAACGGGGATACGATCAAGAAGAGTCTAGAAGGGGGGTCCCTGGAAACCATCTGCTACATGGTCGCCAGCGGTATCGGCATCTCCGTGATTCCCGATTCCGCGGTGGGCGGTCAGCATTCCTGTTGGGACCTGCTCACCACCCGTCCAATCGCGGGCAAACCGCCGCAACGCCGGATCGCCCTGGCCTGGCGCAAGAGCTTCCCCAGGCCACAGGCTGTGGAACTGTTTGCCGATTCCGTCAATGCCAGCCCGGTTCGTGGGGTGGATATGACAAAACCCGTCGAACTTGAACTGGTGCAGGCCTGAGCCAGCCGCCCGGGAATCAGATCACCCGGTCGTTTCCGCCGTCAACGGGTATTTGAGCCCCGGTGGTCTTCGCGAATCCGGGACCACACAGATCCGCGGCCAATTCGGCCACATCCTGTCGGGATATCTCGCAGCCGAGCAGATTGCGCTTCTTGTATTCCGCCACGGACAGGCCGTAGTGCCTGGCCCGGTTTGTCAGCACTTCCTCGGTCCATATGCCGGTATCGAATACCGCGTCGGGGTGCAGGCTGTTGACCCGAATACCCTCTGGCGCCCATTCCAGGGCCACCACCCGGGCCAGTTGGTTGAGCGCCGCCTTGGATGCGGAATAAGCGGCAGCGCCCTGGCCCGGGGCGGGTACATTCTTCGAGCCGATAATCACCACCCGGCCATATCGGGCCGCCTGTCGCAGGTAGGGGTGGGATTCCCGCAGCAGGATCAGGTTGGCGTCCAGGTTGACCTGCATGACCTGGCGCCATGCCTCGTCCTCGAGTTCCGCCACCGGACAACTGTTCGGAAACATCCCCGCATTCAGGATCAGCATGTCGAGTCCGCCGAAGCTTAGCAGGGTCTGCTCAAGGGCCTGTTTCACCGCGAGTCGGTCGGTGACATCGCATTGGATACCCAAATACCCCTTTTCCAGGGATTGGCTGAGGATGGCCGGGTTGCGGTCCAGTCCCACCACGGCCGCGCCACGCTGCAGCAGCGCGGTCACGCACGCCTGACCGATACCGGAGGCGGCGCCGGTGACCAGGGCGATCTCCCCCTGCAATTCCGGACGCCGTTTGCTGCGGTTGAGTTTGGCCTGTTCCAGTTCCCAGTACTCCACATCGAAAATCTGCTGGTCATCGAGGGCCTGCCATCGTTCCAGCTTTTCCGCCCGGGAGATGATCTGCATCGTGTGAGCATAGATATCCGCCACGATGCCGGCATCCCGGCTGGTGGCGCCGATGCTGAGCATCCCCAGTTCCGGGTCGAGTGCGACCCGCGGGGCGGGGTCGAGCATTTCAACCGGGCTACGCGCATTCGGTGCGTGCTGTTCGAAATAGCGTTGATAGGCGCCGACGTACTCAATGACCTCGGTGCCGAGCATGGGTTTCTGCTTGGTGCGCAGCACATGGTCCGGGGTGGCGGGACCGCGCTGGGAAATATCAGCCAGATCGGGACGTTGGCAGAAGGCAAGGTCCGTCGGCGAGCGATGACTGCGCAGGATGACGGGAAAACCCGCAACATCCGAGATTTCCCTGCGCAGTCGGGCCAGGGCTTGTGGCTGAGGTTCGCTTGCCTGGTGCTTGACAGGCAGCGACCAGACGCCGGCGCGACTGAGTGACTGCTCCGCTTCATCCACCAGTTGAATCATGCGTTCATAGGATTCCCGGGCGGTGGCGCCAAATGTGAACAGTCCGTGATTCATCAGCACCATGCCCAGGGTGCCTGAGTGGGCTTGCAGGGGAAACTGTTGCGCCACCTGCCGGGCCAGATCGAAACCAGGCATCACGTAAGGGATGATCACCACTCGGTCCTGGTAGAGCTCGCGGATCCGCTGCTCGCCCGAAGGCGTGTTGCTCAGGGTAACAATGGCATCGGCGTGAGTGTGGTCCACATAGGTGAAGGGTAGGCAGGCATGCAGGATCGACTCCACAGAGGCGGTCGGAGCGCTGGCCCGGATCTGGTGGGTTTTCAGCTGATTGACCATCTCACTGTCGCTGAGATGCTCGAGTTGCGCCAGACGCAGGAGATGATCCATGCGCAGGGGCGTGAACCCTTCCACTTCGATGCTGGCCAGGTCCCAGCCGCTTCCCTTGACGTAGAGTACTGGAATTTGCTCGCCAAACAGGTCCCTGCGGGTGGCCTTCAGAGACGTGTTGCCGCCGCCATGCAGCACCAGGCTGGGATCGGAACCGAGCAGTCGCGAGGTGTAAACCCGGAGTGCCAGTTCATCTTCACAGGCGTCCGCCTCACGCTGATTCCAAAGGCTTTTCATTGATGTGAGTCCCACGGCCGTTGAAGACTGACCGTTGATGCGAATGTCCAGATCACGGAACGGATCACCCGCTGCCGCATCAACGGTACGACATTCTGTTCATAACCGAATCCCGGGAGCAGAATCAACAGGAACGGACAGGGTGAAATCAAAAATTCTCGGTGGAGGTGAACAGGCCGACCCGCAGATCCTTGGCGCTGTAGATTTCCCGGCCGTCCACTTTCATGACGCCGTCTGCCACGCCCAGTACCAGCTTACGGGTGATCACCCGTTTGATATCGATGTGATAGGTCACCAGCTTTGCCGTGGGCAGCACCTGACCGGTAAATTTCACCTCACCCACACCCAGCGCCCGACCATGACCTGGATTACCGATCCAGGCAAGGAAGAAACCGACCAGTTGCCACATGGCATCCAGGCCCAGACAGCCGGGCATGACCGGATCGCCTGGGAAGTGGCAATCGAAAAACCACAGATCCGGATTGATATCCAGCTCGGCCAGGATCTCCCCCTTGCCGTTGCTCCCCCCCTCGTCGCTGATCTTGACGACCCGGTCGAGCATCAGCATGTTGGGCGTTGGCAGTTGGGCGTTGCCGGGTCCAAACATCTCTCCACGGCCGCATCGCAGCAGCTCATCGCGATTGAAGGAGTTGGGTCGAGTCATGGATACGCCTCTTGTCGGGGGCCGGGTGTCCGGGTCTGAAAAGCAGACTAGTTTCCCTGCATAGGGTTAGGCTGTCAAATAGACAGCGCCATTAATCACGCTCAGTCCACGCTTCCGAAACACCCTGCTGGAACCCGTATGCGCTGCGCTGTTCACTCGGGGTGCTGATGCCTGGACGCCGGTATCTCAGCGTCCGTCCCCTCGTCCCGGCCCAGGCTGTGGTATCGGTGCATGGTTATTGAACCGGACTCCCCGTCCGTAAGCCGGAAACCGGCCACGCGGCCAGCAGTGGGTTGTTCCGTCAATCGATCTGCCCGCGGACATGCGCAACGATCTCCTCGAGCGGGATGAAGCTGTTCTCGCTCTGGGAGCGGGCGCGGTATTCCACCTTGCCCTGATCCAGGGATTTTTCGCCGACCACGATGCGCTGTGGAATACCGATCAATTCCATGTCCGCGAACATGAAGCCGGGGCGTACGTCCCGGTCGTCGAGGAGCACGTCGATGCCGGCGGCCTGCAATTCGGCATAGAGCTTTTCCACCGCCTCTCGCACCCGCTGGGATTTGTCCATCTTCATGGGGCAAAGGGCCACCTGGAACGGGGCGAGGGCGCTGGGCCAGGTGATGCCCTTGTCATCGTGATGCTGCTCGATGGCGGCCGCCACCACCCGGGTGACGCCGATCCCGTAGCAGCCCATGGTCATCACCACCGCCTTGCCGTTTTCGTCGAGCACACTGGCGTTCATGGCGTCGCTGTACTTCCTGCCGAGCTGGAAGATATGTCCCACCTCAATGCCCCGGGCGATGGTCAAAGTACCCTGGCCGTCGGGGCTCGGGTCGCCCTCTTGCACGTTTCGCAGATCGGCTGTCTCGGCAGGTTCCGGCAGGTCACGGCCCCAGTTGATGCCGAAATAGTGCTGGCCGTCCTGGTTGGCGCCGGCGCTGAAGTCGGCCATCCCGGCCACCGTACGATCGACGATGCAGGGGATCGGCAGGTTGACCGGACCGAGGGAGCCGGGCCCGGCTCCGATGGCGGCGCGAATCTCCGCTTCTGCGGCGAATTCCAGGGGCGAGGCCACCTGGGGCAGCTTGTCTGCCTTGATCTCGTTGAGTTCGTGATCGCCACGCACCAGCAGGGCCAGCAAATCGTAATCCATCTCCTCGGACGCCTTCACCACCAGGGTCTTCACCGTTTGCTCGACGGGTTGATCGAACTGATCCACCAGTTCCTGGATAGTCTTGGCGTCGGGGGTATCGACCCGTCGCATCTGTTGCGCGGGTGCGGGGCGTTCTCCGGATGGGGCGATCGCTTCGGCCAACTCCACGTTGGCGGCGTAGTCACTTGCGGTGGAGAAGGCGATGGCGTCTTCGCCGGAATCGGCCAGCACGTGGAACTCGTGGGAGGCGCTGCCGCCAATGCTGCCGGTGTCCGCCGCTACCGGGCGAAAATCCAGGCCGCAGCGGGAGAAGATGCGTGAGTAGGTGGCGTGCATCACCTCGTAGGTCTGCTGCAGGGATTCCTGATTGAGGTGGAAGGAGTAGGCGTCCTTCATGAGGAACTCACGGGCGCGCATGACGCCGAAGCGGGGACGTACCTCATCGCGGAACTTGGTCTGGATCTGGTAGAAGTTGACCGGCAGTTGCTTGTAACTGCGCAACTCGTTGCGCGCCAGGTCGGTAATGATCTCCTCATGGGTGGGGCCATAGCAGAAATCCCGGTTGTGGCGGTCGTGCAGGCGCAGCAGTTCCGGGCCGTACTGGGCCCAGCGTCCCGACTCCTGCCACAGCTCGGCGGGTTGTACCGTGGGCATCAACACCTCCAGGGCGCCGGCCCGGTCCATCTCCTCACGGACGATGGTCTCGACCTTGCGAAGTACCCGCAGACCCAGGGGCAGCCAGGTGTAGAGTCCGGCTGCCAGTTTGCGGATCAGACCGGCGCGCAGCATCAACTGGTGACTGGCGGTCTCAGCGTCGGCGGGGGTTTCCTTGACGGTGTGCAGGGGGAACTGGGAGGTGCGCATAGGGATCAATCAACCTGGCAATGAAAAACCGACATTCTATCCCGCTTCGCCGGATCGGTCACGATGGATCAGTCACGCCTCCGCCCGGGCGGATCGGCATCAGGGTCCGGCCGAGTCGGATGCTTCGCCGGTTTGCCAGGCCAGCAGGGGCTGGGTTTCATGCAGGGACCGGTACGCCGCTGAGGTTGTCATCAACTGCTCATGGTTGCCCCGGGCCGAGATACGCCCCGCCTGCAGCATGAGGATCTCGTCCATGGCGCGCAGTCCCTGGACCCGGTGCGTGACCAGCAGCAGCGCTCGCTCATCCGCCCAGTCGAGCAGGTTGGCCAGCAACTGCTGTTCGGTATGCGGATCCAGGCCCTCGGTGGGTTCATCCAGTATCAATATCGGTGCATCCTTGAGCAGCGCCCGGGCAATCGCCAGGCGACGGCCCTGTCCGCCGGACAGACGCAGCCCGAGTTCCCCGACCTGAGTGTCGTATGCTGCGGGCTGGGCGTGAATGAAATCATGGATGCAGGCCAGTCGACAGGCGGTTTCGAGTTGCTCCTGGCTGGCGTCCGGTTTAGCCAGCAGCAGGTTGTCGCGGATGCTGGCGTTGAACAGATGATTGTACTGGGTGGCGACGGCGATCTCGCCGCGCAGGGTTTCCCCGCTCAGCGCTTCATAGGATACCCCCCCCAGGCTGACCCGGCCCTGGCCAATGCTGCGAAACTTGAGCAGCAGTTGCAACAGGGTGGTTTTGCCGCTGCCGCTGGGGCCGATCAGGGCGATTTTCTGTCCCGCGCCAAGACACAGGCTGATTTCCTGCAGGGTTGGGTTGTCGGGCGGGGTATCCGGATAGGAGTAGTGGACGGCTTCAAGCTTGAGAGTGCGGTCTTCACCCAATGGGGTGGTTTCCCGGGGTTCGGCAACCTCGGCGCTGCGGTCTACCAGTTCGAAGATGCGCCGGGCCGCCGCCAGGGTTTCGGCCAACCCCTGAAAGGCGCCGGGCAGAGGTGCGATGGCCTCGAAACTCGCGAGACTGAACAGGGCCAGCATCGCCAGCTGAACCGGGGGCAGTTCTCCCTGATTCACCAGCGGAATCGCGCTCAGAGTGATCAGCCACATCGCCAGGTTGGCGGATAAACCCACCGCCCCCTGGGCGATGCCGTCGAGGTGACTGATGCGGTTCTGCGCCACGGCCAGTTCCTCGCTGAGGGTTTCGATGCGCCGGGCGTGTCTCGCGTCGGCGGCGTCGACGAGCAACTCGCCGAATCCCTGCAGGTCGTTGACCAGGTGGGCGCGCAGTTCACTGGAACAGCGGTTGATACGCTGCCCGTGGGGGGCTGCCACGCGCTGCATGAGCAGCGGCAGCACCACTCCGGAGAGACCGAGCAGCAGCGCCTCGATGAGCGCCAGCAGGGGGTTGAACCAGTACAGTGTGACGATGAACGCCAGGCTTGCGGCCAGCGCCACGCCCATCGGCAATACCAGGCGCAGGTAGAAGTGATCCAGGGTGTCGATATCGGCCCGCAGGCGGCTCAGCAGGTCACCGCTGCGATAACCTTCCAGAATGGCCGGAGCCAGCGGCTCCAGGCGCTCGTAGAACCACACTCGAAGACTGGAGAGCAGTCTCAAGGTGGCCTCGTGGGTCACCAGCCGCTCGCCATATCGGCCTACGGTACGCACGATGGCACAGGTGCGGATCACCGCTGCCGGAGTGAAATAGTTCATGCTGACCCCCGCGACCCCGGCAACCGCCATGGCCGCGATGAACCAACCGGACATGGCCATCAGGATTACATTGGCGAGCAGTGTGACAAAGGCGATCAAGCCGCCCAGCAGCATCCAGCCCTTGACCGGGCCGAGTATGCGCAACAGCCGGATCACCGGGTTCATGCCTGTGCTCCCGAGTAGGCGCTGGCGATGCGCTGATACACCCCCTGTTGCGCCATCAGCGCGGTATGAGTGCCAGATTCGACCAGACGTCCCTGGTCGAGGACCAGAATCCTCGGCAGATGACGCACCGTGATCAGTCGGTGGGCCACCATGATCAGAGTGCGTCCCCGGGCCAGTTCCCCAATCGCCTGGCGGACCATCTCCTCGCTATCCGGATCCAGATGCGCAGTCGCCTCGTCGAGAATCACCAGAGGGGCATCCTTGAGAAACGCCCGGGCCAGGGCCAGGCGCTGGATCTGCCCACCGGAGAGCCCGCGTGCCCCTTCGCCGATCTGTGTCTGGTAGCCATCCGGAAGCTGCTGGATAAAGGCGTGGGCATGAGCCTGCTTGGCTGCCGCCTCCACCGAGGCCTGGTCCGCATCGGGCCGGGCCAGGCGTATATTGTCCGCCAGGGTGCCCTGAAACAGGTGAGCCCTCTGGGGCACCCAGGCCAGGTTTTCCCGCCATTCCCGGGGATCGAGGCTGTGCAGGGGTTCGCCGTTGACCCGGATGCATCCCTCCTGCAGAGGTACAAAGCCAAGCAGCAGGTTCAGCAGGGTGCTTTTGCCCGCTCCGCTGGGGCCGACCAGTGCAATGTGTTCACCGGGTTCGATTGCCAGGTCCAGCCCGTCGAGGGCCCTGCGTCCGTCTGGGTAGGTGTATCCTACGGCCTCAAGGGTCAGGCCGACGGGTCCGGTCAACGGTTTATCATAAGCCTGACCGGCCGGGTATGCGGTGACGGGTGCTTCGAGGACTTTGAGCATGTTTTCCGCCGCGCCGATGGCGGCCATGCGTGCATGGTAGTGGGTGCCCAGGTTTCTCAGGGGCAGGTAAAACTCCGGCGCCAGCAGCAACACGAAGAAGCCGTAAAGGAAATCAAGTTCGCCCCAGAACAGACGGAAACCGATCAGCACGGCGACGATGGCGATGCTCACGGTGGAGAAGAACTCGAGAGCGAAAGAAGAGAGAAAGGCCAGCCGCAACACCGACATGGTGGTCTTGCGGTAGTCGTCGGAGATGCGCGCGATCATCGCCGCTTCCCGGCGGCTGGCATTGAACAGTTTGAGGCTGGTCAGTCCCTGGATCACATCCAGGAAGTGAGCGCTCATGTGTGCCAGTTGTTGCCACTGTTTCTGGTTGCGTCGTTCCGCACCCTTGCCAATGAGGATCATGAACAGTGGGATCAGCGGGGCGGTGCCCAGCATCACAAGGCCGGAGATCCAGTCGATGGGAAACACGAAGAGCAAAATCGAAACCGGCACCAGGGCGGTGAGTGCGATGGCCGGAATGAAACGCGCGTAGTAGGCTTCCAGCGCCTCGATGCCATCGCTCAGGGTGTTGACCATATCCCCGGTGCGCTGCTCGCTCAGCCAGGCCGGCCCGAGACGCCGTAAACGGTCATACAGGGTTTTTCGCAGACTCAGCTTGACCTGTTGCGCCGCGGCATGCGCCGCCCATTCGGATGCCCAGGCGAGGCCTGCGCGAATCAGGAAGATCGCCAGCAGAGCCCACAGCCAGGGCATCACGTCGCTCAGGGTCTGCTGTTCGAAGATCACCCCGGATACCGCCTGGGCCAGACAACCTGCCTGGAGAATCAGCAGCCAGCCGGAGAGCAGACCGAAAACCACCGCCTGACGGAGTTTGTCGCCGGCGAGGGACTTCTGCGCTTTTAACCAGTCGGCAGTGGTTGTGGAACCCGAGTCGGTTGAGTCTGAATCGCTCACGGATCGTCAAACTCCATGTTTGGATTGCCTTGCAACACAGGAATGAGAGGGAAACAGGATTGCCCGCTGATCGGCAACGTCCCCCTCCCATCGGGAGAGAGGCGGGTCAGGGTGAGGCGGCAGGTACTGATTTCAAGGCATACAATCAACTTAGGGCCTGCTAACATTCATCCAATACGCTCTGTTGGATCTGAAATAAGCGCCAATCAAGGCGCGAGGAGAGAAGATTGGTTGTTCCAAATGAGCGATGAGCAACGCAGCCCGACGCTTTTTCAGGCCCAGCCCCCTTTTGAAATTTCATAGGGGGCTGTGGCTGAAGGCGACCTGCTGTGTCGACGGGTTATTAACAGACCCTGAAACTCATAACCAAGCACTCATTACCCAATTATGAGTTTGTTGCGCTGGCGCGCAACTACAATGATCAATCCTTCATGGAAATGGAATGGGTCTCATCGATGTAGGCCTTCTCCGCTTCGGTCAGTTCGATGTTGTCATAGCCGCTGATCATGGTCTTGATGTAGTGGGTCGGGGTCTTGCCGGTGGTGGTCATGTAAACGTGGATGATCACGAAGGTGCCCATCAGGTAGGCCGCGGCGGTATGAATGAAGGCGATCGCGGTCAGGCCCTGTCCCGACCAGTTGTAGCCGCTCCACAGATCGTAGAGCAGGTAGATGATCCCCGAGGCCCACAGGGCCGGCCCGATCAACAACATGAAGCTCATGTAGGCCAGCGACTGCAGGGCATTCTGCTTACGCTGCAGACCTTTCCTGTAGGGGTGGGGCTCACCGACCAGGATGCCGTAGGCATAGAAGCGGATGACCTTCATCACGCCTTCCTTGAACAGGTACTGACGCCACTGGCCGGTGGTGAAGTTCCAGAAGGTGGTGAATATCCACAGCACGATCAGCGCCAGTGCGGCATAGGTGTGCAGGGTTACCGCGGTGCGGAAATCCAGCCAGTCATGCAGGCCGTGCAGACCCAGCCCGGTATAGAACAGGGCGAAAATCAACAACGCCTGGGACCAGTGCCAGAAGCGCTCATAGCGGGTGTAGATCATCACATAGTGTTTTTCGCCCCGCTGCTTGTAGGTGGCGGTGTTGGGGTGATTGGCGTGACTGCTCATGATGCGCTCCTTTGCGAATTTTTCTTATGGAAGAGTTTGCGCAGCAGGCCATGAAGTAATACGCCGACCAGAGCGCCGCCGAGGGCGAGATACCCGAGAATGTCGAGCCAGCGGAAGTTGTCACGACCGGGCATGTAGAAGCCCTCCAGGCTTTGCAGACGACCGTCCCGGCTGTGACACTCGGCACAGCTCAGGGCATCCTCGCTGGGGGCCACCATGTGGGTGATCGGCCAGAAGGAGTAGGTTTCCACGAACCCGTATTCACCACTGTAGGGGATGTGATTCTTTTCCATGCCAACCTTGATGGCGCGGCCGAAATCGTAGTTGCCCCAATAAGCGTCATCGTCATCACCCCACAGGTGCATGTAGACCATGGTGTTGTTGCCCTTGTCGTAGGGCTGCACGGTGTGCATGCGCTTGAACGGCCAGATCCGTGAGGTTCCGTCGTCATGGGAGCCTTTGAACCCATTGATTTCCACCGGACCACTGGCGGGGTCGAAATGGGTCTCGATGGTGGTGTAGAGCATCTGCCCATCGAACCAGTCGTAGTAGGGCACCAGGTTCTCCCCGTATTCGAAGCTGCCCTTGATCGACTTATAAGTGGCGCGATGTTCGCCATTGGCCTGGGTATAGTTCTTTTCCTTGTAACCTTCCCCGTTCTTGGTCTTGCCGGCGGTGCGCCAGTCCCAATCCGTCTTGGTGGCCACCCCGCCCCGGGCGATGCTCGGGATATGACAGGTCTGGCAGGCAATCTTGTCCACGTGACCGTTCAGTTTGATGCCCACCAGTTTGTTGTTGTCATGAGGATGCTCACTGTGGCAGGACTCGCAGGTGGCCACATCGCGTCGCTCACCCGGCAGGCCCAGACCCTCGGTGTCGTGAGCCATTACATCGTAACGGCTGCCCGCCCACAGGTGCTGTTTGGTGACATGGCAGGTGGTACAGGCGAAGTTGAGCCCGTCGGCATCCATGTGTACGTCGAGTTTCTTGTTCGGAAACTTGAGCGACGAATCCAGGTCGCCATGTTTCACCCCGTCGCCGCCGCCGCCGTAGAAATGACAGGAACCGCAGTTTTCGCGTCCCGGCTTGCCAACGCTCTGGGCGACCTTGGCCCAGTCGATCGGCTGCTTGCCTTCAAACATCACTGAACAGGCCTTGTTGCCAAGGCTGTTCGGTGTCTTGTAATAGGTGCCGGTACGGTCGTGACACACCAGGCAATCGATATTGTCCTGATTGCTGAAGTCGAAGGTATCGTCTTTCCAGCCGTAACCCGCATGGCATTGGGCGCACATGCCCTCATTGCCTTTGGCATTGGTGCAGAAGGTGTTGATCAGGGTTTTCTTGCCGAGCTTCTGGCCGGTCTTGGGGTTGTCGTACTCCCAGGTCCAGTGAATCGACTTCATGAAATGCCGGCCCGCCTCGGTATGGCAGGAAAGGCAGGCCTTGGTGACCTCGGGACCACTTGCAAAAGGACCCTCGAGGGCCTCGAATTTGCTGTGATCAGCGGTGGATTCCCCGTCGTCACGGATACTTGGTGTGGTATCCGTAACGATGCGGAAGTTCATGTCCTGATCCAGGCCATGAGCGGCGGGTTCGCCGCTCGGATGAACAGTGTTCGAGAAGACCAGTAACAGGGCCCACAAGGAGACCCTGATACCGGCCATACCAGCCAGTATGTGTTGTTTATGCATCTTAAAGTTCCGTGATACGGTTGTGACCGCGACACATAAACAACTCGGCCCGGCCTAAATTTTAACGATCCCTCACCCCTCTTTTTTTAATCGAGAGGTGTTTAATCCAGGGATCACTCTCCCTGGTCGTCGTCATAATATTCGGCCTCGTACCACATGACATTGATAATTCCCATTGCAAGTGCGAGAAGCACCCCAAGTACCCAAGTGAAGTACCACATAGTTCGTTTCTCCTATTGATTCGTTGCGCTGATACTCAGTATGCCGAGGTTCTCTCCTGCATCTCTTCAATAGAGAGGCGGCCCCACATCTTGCGATAGTTCCAGATGGTGTAGCCGATGACGATGGGGAGAAAGATCACCACGGCCCAGAACATTACGGTCAGGGTCAGGTGGCTGGACGGCGCGTCCCAAACGGTGAGACTGCTGCCCAGGTCGGTGCTCGACGGCATGACGAAGGGGAACAGTGAGATGCCCGCGGTCATGATCACCCCGGTGATGGCCAGGGAACTGGTGACGAAACCCCAGCCGGGACGGTCGGCCCGGGACATCAGGATGGTGAGAATCACACCTGCAAAACCCAGTGCCGGGAAGATCATGGTGAGCGGATACTCAGCGTAGTTGGCCAGCCAGGCTCCAGGCATGACCTCCACTGTTTTGGCAAGCGGGTTGGGCAGGGCGTCGAGGGCCGGCTGGGAGACGATCGTTAGCCCGTCGATACCCATCACCAGCCAGATGCCCGCCGCGGCGAAGGCCAGCATCGAGGCGATACCGGTCCACAGGATCCAGCCCTTCACCCGTTCCGTGAGCACGCCGCTGGTGCGCATCTGAATCCAGATGCCGCCGTGCATGGTCAGCAGCGAAAAGCTCACCACTCCTGCCAGCAGGGCGAAGGGGTTGAGCAGGGCGAAGAAGGAGCCCGTGTAGTAGGGGCGCAACAGTTCATCCAGATGGAAGGGCACGCCCAGCAACAGGTTGCCAAAGGCCACGCCGAACACCAGTGAGGGCACCGCGCCACCGACGAACAGGCCCCAGTCCCAGGCGTTGCGCCAGCGCGCATCCCCCAGTTTACTGCGGTAGTCGAAGCCCACCGGACGAAAGAACAGGGCGAACAGCACCAGCAACATGGCGACGTAAAAGCCGGAGAAGGCGGCGGCATACACCGCGGGCCAGGCGGCGAAGATGGCGCCGCCCGCGGTGATCAGCCACACCTGGTTACCGTCCCAGTGGGGACCTACGGTGTTGATCATGAGACGTCGTTCGTCATCGGTCTTGCCGACGAAGGGGAGCAGGTTGCCGACCCCCATATCCATGCCGTCGGTAATGGCGAAGCCGATCAGCAGTACGCCGACGAAGACCCACCAGATCAGTTTGAGAATTTCATAATCGATAATCATTGGTTGTCACTCCTTCAGGCGGTAGCGCCGGCATTCTTTTCCAGATAGTAGCGTCCGGTGCCCAAAGAGCTGGGTCCTTTGCGCGCGAAGTGGAACATCAGCCAGACCTCGATCACCAGCAGAAAGGTGTAGAAGCCGATGAAACCGCTGAGACTGAAGATCAGGTCGCCCGGGGTGAGCGAAGAGGTCGCCAGGAAGGTCGGCAATACCTCACCGATAGCCCAGGGCTGACGCCCGAATTCGGCCACGAACCAGCCGGTTTCACAGGCGATCCAGGGCAGAGGAATGGAAAACAGCGCCAGGCGCAGCAGCCAGCGTTTCTGCTCGATGACCCGACGGGCGTTGTAATAGAAAGCCGCGCCAAGGATGAACAGCATGGTGAAACCGCAGGCCACCATGATGCGGAAGGTCCAGAACAGCGGGGCCACCTGGGGAATACTGGCCTTGACCGCCTGGGCGACCATCTCGTCAGTGGCGTTTGGCACATCGTCGGTGTAGGCCTTCAGCAGCAGACCGTATCCCAGGTCATCCTTATGTTCCTCAAACATCGCCTTGTTGCCTTCCGTGACCTCGCCCTTACGCAGACGTTGCAGATACTCGTAGGCCACCATCCCGGAGCGGATGCGCGCCTCGTTGTCATGCATGATGTCCTTCAGACCTTTGACTTCTTCCGTGGTGGAGCGGGTTGCGATCAAACCAAGCAGGTAGGGTAGTTTGACGACCTCGGTCGTCTCTTCCGCCTCCTGGTCGGAAAACGCGATCAGGTTGAAACCTGCCGGGGGTTCCTGGGTTTCCCATTCCGCCTCGATCGCGGCGAGTTTCGCCTTCTGCACATCACCCAGTTCGTAACCCGCCTCGTCACCCAGTACGATCACCGACAGGATGGAAGCGAGACCGAAACCGGCGGCTACTGAAATCGAGCGTTTTGCGAAAGCCACGTCACGCCCCTTGAGCAGGTAATAGGACGCGATACCGAGAACGAACATGGAGCCGGTCACATAGCCCGCAGCTGCGGTGTGGATGAACTTGACCTGTGCTACCGGGTTCAGTACAAGGTCGACGAAGCTGGTCATCTCCATGCGCATGGTTTCATAGCTGAACTCGGAGCCGACCGGGTTTTGCATCCAGCCATTGGCGACCAGGATCCACAGCGCTGAGAGATTGGTGCCGAGTGCGGTGAGGAAGGTCACCAGCAGGTGTTGACGCTTGCTCAGGCGTTCCCAACCGAGGAAGAACATGCCGATGAAGGTGGATTCCAAAAAGAACGCCATCAAGCCTTCAATGGCCAGCGGAGCTCCGAAAACGTCACCGACATAGTGGGAGTAGTAGGACCAGTTGGTGCCGAACTGAAACTCCATGGTCAGGCCTGTGGTGACACCCAGGGCGAAGTTGATACCGAACAACTTGCCCCAGAATTTGGTCATGTCCCGGTAGATTTCCTTTCCGGTCATGACATAGACCGATTCCATGATGACCAGTATCCAGGTCATGCCGAGGGTTAAGGGTACAAATATGAAATGATAGAGGGCCGTGATGGCAAACTGCCAGCGCGACAAATCGATCATTGTCGGGTCCAACATGCGAAGTCTCCTGGTTGATGAACGTGGCTCAGCTCTAAAAACCTTTGCGCCAAAGCAGCTTCCATCTCATGTGCTGGTTAAACTCTGGTGGCAAGCGATCGAAGAGTGTGCCGGCTGAGTCTGGCTTCCCGAGGTTGTGTGTGACCTGCCTGAGTGGACGAGTGACAGATCGGTTTCGGGATGCCGACACAGCCGGCGGAAGCGGCATTCAAATGTCCGCGGAGAGAGAATATGAATGCCGTTCAGTGAAAGCCTATAGGCAGGGGTCTGGCGGGGTCATTGATGCATCGCAAAAACAATACGAACAGTAAGTGTTTGTTGTGATTGATAAAAATCAATAAACCAAGCTTTGCGATTGGGTTTGATGTCCCAATTGATAACCCGCAATTGCTAAGCCCTTGACGCCAATGGGAAGAATGGGCGCGTAGGAATGGTATTCCTCATGTGCGCGACGGCCGCAGAGCTTGGATTCAGTGATGAATTTTTTACTCCGTCCGGTAAAAAAATTACTTCGGCACCATGAGTGAGGTGTTCAATAGGTGTTTGGGGCGTATTGGAATTAGTCTTAACAGCCCTAGAAGGTTCCAGAGTTCCATCCCCAGAGATGGCGTTGTGCGTCGGAAAACTCGATATAGACCCGCTCGGGTGGAATGCCGAAGGCTTCCTCCATGAATCCGCACAGGGTCTCAGAAAACTCCCGGGTACGTTCGGCGGGCAGGCCAATGCTCTTCAACTCAAGATAGGCCAGGGGTTCGAAATTTCCCCCGAATGACAGGTTGCTGTTGCCGATCAGGTTGATCATGACGTAGCGCTCGGGTTTGCCCAGCATTTTCGCCACCATGGCGGAGGCCTGACGAATCCGATCGGTCTGCCGTTCAGGCTCGAGGGATTGATTGGTGGTGATGTTGAGCAGTGGCATGAGGATTATTTGCAGTACTCTTTTATCTGCTCACGGGCTTCCTGCATACGGGCCTGCCGCTCCTCTTCGCTGAGCCGCAGGTAATCATCGCCCACCTTGTAGAGCCGGTTACCCAGAGCGGTCAGCTGTTCGAGATTGTGGCGCGCTGCCTGGCAGTTGCCTTCCCGCATGGCCTTGTCTTTCGCCTGCTCTTCCCGCTCCGCCTTCTGCAGAGCCCGGTCCTCGTCCATGTCCGCCAGTTTCTGTTGCAACTGTTTGAGTTTCTCCCCGGATTCAGCGCTGTCGCTGGATGTGGTATTGCGGGTCTTGACCTTCTCCGCGTGGCCCTCGGGTGGCGGGGTCTGGGAATAGGTCACCACCCCGTCCTCGTTGACCCAGCGGTAGGTATCCGCCTGCGTGGAGGCGGTGAAGAGTATAATAATGAGTATTAAGGCGAGTTTTGGCACGGCGGTTCCCTGGCATCCAGCGGCAATTCGATTTCGCTTAATTATGGAGCAAGTGGTTGGAATCGCAAGCGGATGTCGCGCCAATCCCGCTGTTCCCGCGCAATCCCTCAGGATTCTGGTTGTCGTTGCGCTCTCGATCGGGCTTGACCTGCCTGAATTGTATTAGTATTTTGCACTGTTTCGATATTGTTCAGCGTTTGCTCAGATTATCGGCGCGACGGGAGGCTTCGACGTGGAACTTAGCGGTGGCGAGATCATCGTCCAATGCTTGAAAGATGAAGGTGTGGAACATGTATTCGGCTACCCGGGTGGGGCCGTTCTGCACATCTATGACGCTTTGTTCAAGCAGAAAGAGGTAAAGCACATCCTGGTGCGTCACGAACAGGCGGCAGGACACGCGGCGGATGGCTATGCCCGCGCCACCGGTAAACCCGGAGTGGTGCTGGTCACCTCCGGGCCCGGTGCCACTAATGCGGTAACCGGGATCGCCACCGCCTATATGGACTCCATCCCGATGGTGGTGCTCACCGGTCAGGTGCCCACTCCGGTGATCGGCAGCGATGCCTTTCAGGAAGTCGATACGGTGGGTATCACCCGCCCCTGTGTGAAGCACAACTTCCTGGTGAAGCGCATTGAGGACCTGGCGGAGACCATTAAAAAGGCCTTCTACATCGCCACCACCGGTCGACCGGGGCCGGTGGTTGTGGATATTCCCAAAGACGTGACCGACCCGGGGATCAAGATCCCCTATAACTATCCCAGCCGGATCAAGATGCGTTCCTACAATCCTGTGGTGAAGGGACACCTGGGGCAGATCAAGAAAGCGGTCAAGATCATGATGGAGGCGGAACGTCCCGTCTTCTACACCGGAGGCGGGGTGGTTCTGGACGACGCCTCCAAGACCCTCACCGATCTGGTCGATACGCTGGGTTTTCCCATTACCCAGACTCTCATGGGTCTCGGGGCCTATCCTGGCAGTGGCAGAAATTTCCTCGGCATGCTCGGCATGCACGGCACCTACGAAGCCAACATGGCGATGCACGAAACCGATGTGCTGATCGCCGTGGGCGCGCGTTTCGATGACCGGGTCACCGGACACGTGAAACAGTTCTGTCCGGATGCGACCATCATCCACATTGATATCGATCCCTCATCGATTTCAAAGAACGTGCGGGTCGACGTACCCATCGTGGGTTCAGTGAAACAGGTTCTGCGTGACATGCTCAAGGTGGTTACCGAAGGTACCGCCCAGCCAAAGAAACAGGCGCTGAAGCATTGGTGGGAAAAGATTGAAAAATGGCGTTCGATGAACTGCCTCAAATACGATCAGAAGTCCAAGCTGATCAAGCCCCAGTACGCGGTGGAAATGCTCCACAAGGTCACCAAGGGGGATGCCTTCGTGACCTCCGACGTGGGACAACACCAGATGTTTGCGGCCCAGTTCTACCGTTTCGACAAGCCGCGCCGCTGGATCAACTCCGGGGGTCTTGGCACCATGGGTTTCGGACTACCCGCCGCGATCGGTGTACAGATGGCCCATCCGAAGGCGGAGGTCGCCGTGGTCACCGGCGAGTCGAGTATCCAGATGTGTATCCAGGAACTCGCCACCTGCCTGCAGTACGACCTGCCGATCAAGATTATCCTCCTGAACAACGGTTATATGGGTATGGTGCGTCAGTGGCAGGAGTTCTTCTACGACAGTCGTTATTCCCAATCCGGCATGAGCGTCACGCCGGATTTCGTCAAGCTCACCGAATCCTACGGCCACGTGGGCATGCGGGTGGAAAAACCCAAGGACCTGGAGGGCGCCATGCAGGAGGCCTTTTCCTTGAAAGACCGTCTGGTCTTCATGGACGTCGCGGTGGATCCGGCGGAAAACGTCTATCCGATGATCGCCGCAGGCAAGGGACACCACGAGATGTATCTGTCACCGGGGAGCGAGTTGGTCTGATGAGGCATATCATATCTATTCTGATGGAGAACGAATCCGGCGCTCTGGCCCGGGTGGCCAATCTGTTCAGTGCCCGGGGATACAACATCGAGTCCCTGACCGTGGCGCCGACCGAGGATCAAAGTCTTTCCCGCCTGACCCTGGTCACCAGCGGCAGCGATGAGATCATCGAACAGATCACCAAGCAGTTGAACAAGCTGATCGACGTGGTCAAGCTGGTCGACCTGACCGAGGGGCGGCATATTGAGCGGGAGATGATGCTCATCAAACTGCGGGCCGAACGCACCCAGAGGGAGGAGATCAAACGCCTGGTGGATATTTTTCGCGGTAAGATCATCGACGTGACGGATGCCAGCTATACCGTCGAATTGACCGGCGCCTCGTGTAAACTCAACGCCTTCCTGGAAGCCGTCAATGAAGAGTTGATCATCGAAGTGGTGCGTACCGGACCCTCAGGCATCGGCCGTGGTTCGAAGGGACTCGGGCTCTGACATTTCAATTATGAATTTTGCATCAAGCATTTAAAATTCAACATTCACAATTTATAAAATTTTCCGAAGGAAACAACATGGCAATCAATGTTTATTACGATAAAGACTGTGACCTCAATATCATCAAGGGTAAGACAGTTGCGATCATCGGTTACGGTTCCCAGGGTCATGCCCATGCCAATAATCTGCAGGATTCCGGAGTCAATGTCGTCGTTGGACTGCGTGAGGGTTCTCCTTCGGCCATCAAGGCGCAGAACGCCGGTCTCACCGTCATGTCCATCGAGGAATCGGTGAAGGCGGCCGACGTGGTGATGATACTGGCGCCCGACGAATTCCAATCCAAGCTCTACCGTGAGCAGATTGAACCAAACATCAAGAACTCCGCCGCACTGGCCTTCGCCCACGGCTTTGCCATCCACTACAACCAGGTCGTTCCGCGTGAGGATCTCGATGTGATCATGATCGCGCCCAAGGCGCCGGGTCACACGGTCCGCAGCGAGTACGTGAAAGGCGGTGGCATACCGGACCTGGTGGCGGTTTATCAGGATGCGACCGGTTCCGCCATGGATACGGCGCTCTCCTATGCCTCCGCCATCGGTGGCGGTCGTACCGGTATCATTGAGACCACTTTCAAGGACGAGACCGAAACCGATCTGTTCGGTGAACAGGCGGTACTCTGCGGTGGTGCGGTCGAACTGGTGAAGGCGGGTTTCGAAACCCTGACCGAAGCGGGCTATGCGCCGGAAATGGCCTATTTCGAGTGCCTGCACGAGCTGAAGCTGATTGTCGACCTGATGTATGAAGGCGGTATCGCCAACATGAACTATTCCATCTCCAACAACGCGGAGTATGGTGAGTACGTGACCGGCCCCAAGGTCATCAACGATGACAGTCGCAAGGCGATGCGCGAAGCGCTGCAGAACATTCAAAGTGGCGAATATGCCAAGCGCTTCATCTCTGAAGGTGCGCTCGGTTATCCGTCCATGACGGCTTACCGTCGACTCAATGAGATGCATGATATCGAGCAGGTGGGCGAACGTCTTCGCGGCATGATGCCCTGGATCAAGAAGATCGTCGACAAATCCAAAAACTGATGCCCGCCTGATGTTGACCACCCGGGTCTGTGGAAAGAAACCGCAGACCCGGGAGGAATGGCAATCACTGGCCTGGCAAACCATGTAAGTTTTTTAGCCTGCTCATGGAGTGATGGATCGCAAGGAATGCGCCCAACGCTTGTCTTCCCCCGCTTTCCCGTATCTGATCTCTTTCGTTGCATGACAGTTGGCGCAGCATTGTTTGCCGCGTCAGCAGGCCGTTCATATCCGCGTGAGGACCGTCAGCCGTTTCAACAGTGAAATAGTACGGAAATGGGTGGATTCAGGAAGGGCTTTCTCAATCCACTTGATCTGAATCAAGGAATCGGCGAATTCGATTTTAGGGTTCCGCTTTCAGAGCGCTATTAACCTTAGCGAAAAGCCTGGAATTTCAGAAAGGGACAGCAACCTCACACAAGCCGTGCAGACATGATCAAGGACGACCTCAAAAAGCGCTTCAACTATCTCATTATTGACGATTTCGAGCAGATGCGGGCCTCTTTCAAAGGCATGCTCGAGAGTTTTGGTGCGGAGCAGATCACTGTCTGTGCCGCTGGAGAGACTGCCTTGAAGGCACTCGCCAGCGAAAACTTCGATGTGGTCATCTGCGATTACAACCTGGGTGAAGGCAAGGATGGACAGCAGGTATTGGAGGAAGCCCGCTACCTGGGCTATCTGCGCCACGCATCAATCTTTTTCATGGTTACCGCTGAGAGCAGCATGTCAATGGTGCTCAGTGCTCTGGAGCATCAGCCCGATGAGTACATGGTCAAGCCCATCAACCGGGAAGTGCTTTATCATCGCTTGAACAGTGCCATAAAACGCAAGCATCAGCTGAAGGTCATCGATGACGCCCTGTCCCGGGGTGACCTGACCGGGGCGATTGACCTGTGTGACAGGCACCGGGGCAAGGACCTCAAGCAAAGTCTCTACCTGGCAAAGCTTCAGGCTGAACTGCAACTGTCGCTGCATCAGTATGGAGAGGCGGAGCGGATCTACCGGAGTCTGCTGTCGATTCGGGACTTTCACTGGGCCCGGTTCGGTCTTGGCAAGATTGCTTTCTATCTCCAGGACTTCAAGCATGCCGAGATCATCTTTCGTGAGTTGATCGAGGAAAATGACCACTACGTTGTGGTCTATGACTGGCTGGCCTCCGTCCTCGAATCCACACAATCCCCGGAAGATGCGCAGCAACTGCTGCAACAGGCGGTGCAGATATCCCCCAAATCGGTTTCCCGGCAACGTCGTCTCGGCACTCTCGCCTTGCGAAACGGCCAGCATGAGGTGGCGAAGAAGGCCCTGGTGTCAGCGGTGTATTGGGGAAAGAACTCCTGTTTTGCGAGTGCCGAGGAGTTTCGCCTGCTGGGCAGGATCTACCAGGAGTCGGGTGAACCGGCGAAGACCATCAAACTGCTGGAGAAGGGGCGCAAACGATTCAGTCATCAACCCACTGACCGGATTCAGATGCTCTGCGGAGAGGTGCTCGTCAAGCAGGCCAAATCCCTGCCGATCGACAACGACAACCAATTGATTGAGCTGAAGCGGTTGCTCGACGAGCATCGCCATACCATGACCTCGGAAGCGCTGCTTGCGGTGGCCATGGATTGTTTTCATCTCTCTCAGGTGGGTTTGAGCCTCGATCTGTTTGGTCTGGTGGTGAGTAACAACCATGACAACCGGCAATGGATCGAGCGGGTTCGGGCTGCGATGCATGAGCTGGGGCAGCAGGAGCAGGCAGATGAACTGATTTGCGGTTTGAAACACGAACTCGACGAGATTCAGGCGCGCTGTGTGGGGTGGGTTCGCCAGGGATCCCTGCAGGAGGCTATCGACCTGCTGAACGATACCGTGGACCGTTTTCCCCGTAACCGGACGCTGGTGCTGATGGCGGTGCAGGTGATGATCGAGTTTATGCGCAAGCGGGGCGCCGACAGCCGCTACCATTTTCGCTGCCGACATGCCCTTGGGGTGCTGGGTTGCGGCGATCGTCAGGATCCCGAGACAGTGAAGTACCTGTATGCGCTCAAGGAACTGATGCCCTGACAGGCGGGTTGGCAAGCGCATCGGGCTCACAAGTCAACAATCTCAGGTTAATGCTTTTTTTGGAGTTTTGCCGTGTATCGAAACAAACAACAAATCGGCCTGGGCATGGCGTCTGCATTTGCCATGGTCGCGCATGACATCAAGAATTCGCTGGGTGTGCTGCTGCGTAATATCGGACTGATCGAGGATGGCTGTCAGGCGGAATCCTGTCCCATGCGGGATCAGTGCGCCGACATGGAGTACGAGGTGCGTCGCATCAACAACAATCTGGTGAAGATGCTGACCCTGTATAAGGTAGAGGATGGGGAATACATGCTCAACGTGGACGCGCATTCGGTGGCGGATTTTCTCGATGAGGTGATGTTGGAACACAGTGTGATCCTGCGTGAAAAGCGCCTCAAGTACGAGATCGTATGCGATCCGGATCTGTACTGGTATTTTGATCGCAATCTGATGACCGGGGTGATTGGCAATGCGCTGAACAACGCGTTGCGCTATACCCGGGACTGCATCCGCCTGACCGCGCAGTGCAACGATGACGGATTGCTGCTGGTGGTGGAGGATAACGGCGAAGGCTTTGCCCAGTTCATGCTGGATCAACAGGAGAGCGCCTGTCGGGTCGAGTCGGGATTCGTCAACAACAATACCGGCCTGGGCATCTACTTCACCCAGGTGGCTCTGGACATGCACCGGCATGGAGAAAAGCGTGGCCGGGTGAACCTGGAAAATGGCGGGGAACTGGGCGGGGGGCGGTTTCTGATCCTGCTGCCTTGAAGCGGAATTGGGCGATTCCCGCGGCTGCTTCAACAATGCGGCGTGGCGGGGAATCGTCTATAATCCTCCGTCTTTCACGCTTCACTCCGGGAGATTTCGGATGTCCAAAGATGGCATTAAAAAGGTGGTGCTGGCCTACTCCGGTGGGCTGGACACCTCGATTATCGTTAAATGGCTGCAGGACGAATATCAGTGCGAGGTGGTCACTTTTACCGCGGATATCGGCCAAGGTGAAGAGGTCGAACCGGTACGCGGCAAGGCTGAGGCAGCCGGGATCAAGGAGATCTACATCGAGGACCTCACCGAGGAGTTCGTGCGCGATTTCGTGTTTCCCATGTTTCGCGCCAACGCGATTTACGAGGGGGAATATCTGCTCGGCACCTCGATCGCGCGCCCGCTGATCGCCAAGCGGTTGATTGAGATTGCCAATGAAACCGGCGCCGACGCAATCGCCCACGGTGCCACCGGCAAAGGCAACGATCAGGTGCGTTTCGAATTGGGGGCCTATGCCTTGCGCCCGGATATCAAGGTTATCGCGCCCTGGCGCGAATGGGATCTCACCTCCCGGGAGAAACTGCTGGCCTACGCGGAAACCCATGGCATCTCCATCGAGATGAAACGGGAGGGTAAAAAATCTCCCTACTCCATGGATGCCAACCTGCTGCACATCTCATACGAGGGGTATGATCTCGAGGATCCCTGGACTGAGCCGGGTAATGACATGTGGCGCTGGTCGGTGTCTCCGGAACAGGCGCCGGATCAGGCGACTTACATCGAGATCGGTTTCGATCAGGGTAACCCGGTATCCATCGACGGCGAACCACTCTCGCCGGCGCAACTGCTGTTGAAACTCAATCAACTGGGCGGCGCGAACGGCATCGGACGTGCTGATATCGTCGAAAATCGCTACGTGGGCATGAAGTCCCGGGGTTGCTACGAGACACCCGGCGGCACGATCCTGCTCAAGGCTCATCGTGCCATGGAGTCGTTGACCCTGGACCGCGAAGCGGCCCATATGAAGGATGAGCTGATGCCACGCTACGCCAAGCTGATCTACAACGGCTACTGGTTTGCCCCGGAAAGGCTGATGCTGCAGGCCGCCATCGATACGACCCAGGAAGTGGTCAATGGCGTGGTCCGGCTGAAGCTCTACAAAGGCAACGTGTATGTGGTGGGACGCAAGTCCGAGAGCAACAGCCTGTTCGACGAATCCATCGCCACTTTTGAAGACGATGCCGGCGCCTACAATCAGCAGGATGCAGAAGGCTTCATCAAGTTGAACGCCCTGCGTCTGCGGGTTGCCGCGCGGAAAAAACGCTGATCGGCCAGACTGGCCGGACGGGATGCTGAAACGGCCCTTTCAGCGGGTCATCATTCAGCGGGTGGTGCGGGCGGATGCGCTTCTGTCACCTGTGCCGCGGCCCTGCGCAGGAGGTCGCTGCCGGCATTCGCCCGGTGGGCGTTTTCACTGAGCATGCGGCGCCATTTGCGGGCGCCTGGCAGTCCCTGGAACAGGCCCAGGTAATGCCGGGTCATGCGATTGAGCGGCGTGCCGCCCCGTAATTCCTGCTCGATGAAAGGGATCAGGGTCTCGATGACCTGGTGGCGACTCGGCGGGGTGGCCGGATCGCCGAAGATTACCCGGTCGACATCGGCCAGCAACCAGGGGTTCTGGTACGCTTCCCGGCCGATCATCACCCCGTCCACCCGCAGTAGGTGGTCAGCGGCCTGTTTCAGGTTCGTGATGCCTCCGTTGATGACGATTTCCAGTTCGGGAAAATCCTCCTTGAGTTGATACACGGTCTCGTAGGACAGGGGAGGAATGTCCCGGTTCTCCTTGGGGCTCAATCCCTGCAACCAGGCTTTGCGGGCGTGTACGATGAAGGTGTGGCATCCAGCCTCGGATACCCGGCCAACGAAATCACAGAGTTCCGCGTAGCTGTCATACTCATCCACGCCGATCCGGTGTTTCACCGTGATATCCCGCACCACCGCATCCCGCATCGCCATCACACACTCGGCCACCACCGCCGGGGTCGTCATCAGGCAGGCACCGAAGCGGCCGGATTGAACCCGGTCCGAGGGGCAGCCCACGTTGAGATTGATTTCGTCGTATCCCCAGGATTCCCCGAGACGGGCCGATGCCGCCAGTTCCCGGGGATCGCTCCCTCCCAGCTGTAGTGCGATAGGATGTTCGTTCGGGTCGAAATCCAGAAACCGCGCCCGCTTGCCGTGCAGGATGGCTCCCGTGGTCACCATCTCGGTATACAGAAGTGTATGGCGGCTGATCAGGCGCAGGAAGTACCGGCAATAACGGTCAGTCCAGTCGAGCATCGGCGCGACGCTGAAGCGGCGGGACAGGGGGTTTGGGATGGCTGGGGAGTCAAGCATGAAATTCAGGAAGTTTACACTATTTGATATGTCACGGGGCTAGTCCATAATTTCATTATCTCGAGGGGTCAAAGCAACCTCCTGTGAGTTTTGCGGGCCATTTCGACGGACCTTTTGCAAGATACTCTGTCAGGAGATCGCTGATCTCAGGGCGGCATCGTACATCGGGATGGCTGGCTTCCACCAGGTGTCTGCGACAGCCGATGGCTATCTATACCGGCTGGTCGGCTATGTTATCAAGCATCCCGATGCAGGATAAGCGCGTCTCGCAGTGCATGGGATTTACTCCAGCTCTGTGCATTACCCGGTGCCGAGTGCGAACCCTTGGGCGGGTTTTGCCGGGCAGTTTTCGTTGAGAACCATAGGCTGCTGCTGAATACGCACAATGCACCCTGAGCTGTTTGCAATAGCCCGGAAAGATTGGGATCGTTCCCAGTCAGTTCTGACAAAACAAACAAACCTGCAGGACCCAGCCTGGCCGATTCAACATGCCCGATCTGAAACAATACGAACAGATTTTCCGTCAGGCCGCAGTGGGTATAGCGCGTGTGGCGCCGGACGGCAGCTGGCTCGAGGTGAACGACCGGCTGTGTGAGATCGTCGGATATCAACGCGAGGAATTGCTCAAACTGAGCTTTCAGGATATCACTCATCCGGAAGATCTGGAGCAGGATCTCGGCTATGTGCGGGAGATGCTCGCCCGTCAGCGCAGCGCCTACCACATGGAGAAGCGGTATATCCACAAAACCGGGCGCATCGTATGGATCCGCCTGAACGTATCCCTGATTCTGAAGGCATCCGGCGAGCCTGACTTCTTCATATCCATCATCGAGGATATCACCGAACTGCACGATGCCCGGACCCAGCTCGCCGAGCAGAAGGCTTTTCTGCAGAAAATCCTCGATAGTGTGCCCGTGCGTATCTTCTGGAAAGACCGGGGTCTCAACTACCTGGGTTGTAACATCGCTTTCGCGAGGGACTCAGGCAATGAGTCACCCGAGCAGCTCATTGGACACGACGACACCGAGATGGGCTGGGCGGCACAGGCGGAGCTCTACCAGGCGGATGACCGACGGGTCATGGAGCAGGGCGAGCCGATACTCTCGATAGAGGAACCGCAGACAACACCTGCGGGGGATACGATCTGGCTGCGGACCTCCAAAGTGCCGTTGACCAATGATGAGGGTGTGACGTACGGGATCCTGGGGATCTATGACGATATTACCGACCGGAGACGGGCGGAACTCGCATTGAATGAGAAGGCGAGCTACCAGCGTGCACTGCTGGATAATTTTCCGTTCCTGGTCTGGCTGAAGGATACCCGGGGACGCTACCGGGCGGTGAATGAACATTTTGTCCACTCGCTGCAATATGCTTCGGAGCGGGAACTGCTGGGGAAAACGGATTTCGATGTTTGGCCGAAACAGCAGGCGGAAGGTTTCCAGCTCGATGATCGGCGCGTGCTGCAAACCGGTGAGAGTCTGCATGACATCAAGGAGATCGGCAATTCCGAGGGAAGGCGGTGGTTTGAATTTTACCGCGCGCCGGTGATGGATGAAGCGGGAGAGCTTTTGGGCAGTGTCGGTTTTGCCCGGGACATCACCGAGCAGCAGAAACTGCAACATGAACTCGAGCGCAAGGAGGCGTTGTTGCGTGAGGCCCAGTCCATCGCGCACCTGGGGAACTGGCAATTGAACGCGGAGACGATGCAGGCCACATGGTCGGCGGAGGTGGAGAAGATCCTGGGGGTTGCCTGTACCGGTCCGATGGGCTTGGAGATGCTCGATGAAATCATCCATCCCAAGGATCGCGACGAGGTCATCGCGTCTCTGACCAATGCCGTCAGGGAAGGCGCTCCCCACCACACCCAGTACCGTATCATCCGTCCTGACGGGGAGGTGCGCTGGGTCGAATGTCAGGCCGTGCACAAGTACGACGAGGAACGCAAGCTGCGGTTGCTGCAGGGTGTCATTCAGGATATCACCGAGCAGAAACGTTATGAGATCAAACTCAAGAAGAGCGAGTCCTATTACCAGTCCCTGTTTGAACATATGCCGAGTGCGGTTGCGGTATACAAGGTGGTCGATGGTGGTGCGGATTTGATGTTCGAGGATTTCAACAGCTCAGCGGAAAAACTGGAGGGAATTCCACGCAGCGAGCTGCTCGGTAAAAAGGTCACGGAAGTTTTTCCGGGGGTCAGGGAATCGGGCCTGCTGGAGGTGTTTCTGCAGGCCTGGAAAACCGGCCAGAGACAGCATTTTCCCGAGGCCTTCTACCAGGATGAGCGGGATCCCGGGTCCTGGCGGGAATCGTGGATTTATCGCCTCTCGGACGACATCGTGGTTTCGGTCTATCGGGATATCACCCAGCGTAAGGCGATCGAATCCCAATTGCGTACCCTTTCCCAGGCGGTGGAGCAAAGTCCCGTTTCAGTCATCATCACGGATCCCAAGGGACGCATCGAGTATGTCAATCACACCTTTGAAAGTCTCACCGGTTATTCCCTGAACGAAGTGCTGGGAAAAAGTCCATCCCTGCTCAAATCGGGTGAGACGTCCCGAAGCAAGTACCAGGGTCTGTGGCAGGCGATCAGCCATGGAGAGGCCTGGGAAGGTGAGTTTAAGAACCGTAAGAAGAGCGGTGAGCTGTTCTGGGAATATGCGCATATCGCGCCGGTGCTCAATGACGAGGGCGTCACCGAACACTACTTCGCGGTAAAGGAGGACATTACCGTCAGAAAGCAGTACGAGGAGCAGATCCTCCATCAGGCCCATTTCGATGCCTTGACCGATCTGCCGAATCGTTTTCTTTCCATGGACAGGCTTTCATTGCTGGTCAACGAGGCTCAGCGACTGGGGCGACAGGTAGGCGTGTTGTTCGTGGATCTGGACGATTTCAAAAAGGTGAATGACTCCCTGGGTCATGAGATTGGTGACCATCTTCTGGTCGAGACCTCCCGCAGGCTGCAACGATCTGTCCGCTTTGGTGATACCGTGGGACGTCTCAGCGGGGACGAGTTTCTGGTGATTCTCAGCGGATTGACCAAACCGGAACATGCCTCGCTGATCGTTGAGAAACTCCTCGAGCAGCTGCGCCGGATATTTATAATTGATGGACGGGAGTTGTTCATCTCGGCCAGTGTGGGCATCGCCATCTACCCGAATGACGGATCCAATGCATCCGAACTGCTGCGCCATGCGGATGCGGCGATGTACCACTCCAAACAATTGGGCAAGAACACCTACTCCTATTTCACCGAAAGCATGAATCGGGAGGTCTCCCGGCGACTGTTACTCGAAGAGCACATGCATGGCGCACTCGAGCGGCAGGAATTTTACCTGGTGTATCAGCCTCAGATCTCCCTGCTCACGGGTGACATCGTGGGTGCGGAAGCCCTGTTGCGGTGGGACATCCCCGGCCTGGGTTCGGTCTCGCCTTCAGAATTCATCCCGGTGGCCGAGCAGTCGGGCATGATTGTCGAGATGGGTGAATTCGTGCTTCGACAATCCCTGAGCATGGCCCGTCAGTGGCAGACACGTTTTCTGCCGGAGTTTCGAATTGCCGTGAACATTTCACCCCGGCAGTTTCTCAAACCGGATCTGTTCCAGGATATTGAAATGCTGATTCAGGAAAGCGGGGTCCCGACCCACCTCATCGATCTCGAAATCACGGAAGGCGTATTGATGAGCGGTCACTCCTACATAGATCAGGCCCTGGCCCAGGTGATCGCATCGGGGATCAATATCGGTATGGATGATTTCGGTACCGGATACTCCTCATTGAGTTACCTGAGAAACTATTCCTTTCACTTTCTCAAAATCGATCGCAGTTTCGTGGACGATATCAGCGATGATCCTGCCGACCGGGAATTGATCAATGCCACGATTTCCATGGCGCACGGGCTGAAACTTCAGGTGGTTGCGGAAGGGGTGGAGACCCGGGAACAGTTAGACTACCTGAAGGGGCGCGGCTGCGATTATGCCCAGGGATTCTATTTCAGCAAACCGCTTCCAGCGTCTGATCTGACCCAGTTGTTGAGCAGAAGGGCGTCGGGCATCTCTTCCTGATCGCCCCAAGCGCTTTCGATACGAATCTGATGGGTTGGGCCATGTCAGAAAAAAGTGCCAATCAAGGCGAGCGGAGCGCCGTTTACTCGCTCCAGATCAACGACGAAATCTGACCCTGATACACACCAGTGATCAGCCGGAGTGGGCAAAATCCCGGTGATCCGCACACCGCTTCGCCCCGAGTTGCGTGACAGGTTTGGACGGGCAGACTGCCCGCCGGATCGGTGAGATCACAGCGGGCATCCACGCCGGCGTGGATCAGACGGCGCCCCAGGCTTCGCGCTGCGCATCCGTGGCGCTGGCCAGGACTTCATCCATTGAGGCCTCGGCGTACTTGGGTTTATAGCGGGCAAACTCATCCTGCAGGGTTACCAGTTTGTCGGCTGCGGATTGCCCCTTGAAGTCACTCTTCTCGAGACCCAGTTCGTCAATGACCTCGTTCCAGGGCACACCCTGAAGCAACGGGATGAATACCAGCTGAGCCCCCTCCAGGGTGACCTGGGCGGGTTTCTCGATATTCACCACGAACAGCACGGCCTTCATGTCGGCGGCGAAGTCGCCCTGATACTTTTCCAGCAGCTCCTTGACCGAGGCAATATCATCCAGGGCCCCGATCAGCATGCGGATCTTCTCGTCGGCCAGCAACACGGCGCCGCGCATGACCTTCACCGGGGGTTTGGTATGCCCCTTGTCATCTGCGATTTCCCCCTCAACCAGCACCAGTTCGCCCCGATAGCTGAACAGCCCCGATGTACTGGTCTGGTCGAGGAAGTTGGTGTTGAAAAGCAGGCCGGACTGGTTGTAATTTTCCAAAAGCATGAGTGACTCCAAATGTAAGCGATAGCGTGATGATAGAGCCATCTAGCAATATCAGTGCCATCATCGAGTCAGAGGAAAAATGCTTTTTTTACAACGGCATGGCGTTGGCGGCGGAATGCCTGGGTGATTTTTTGTCGTAAACGAAACAAACCGGGGTGAGGTGTGCCCCGGCCTGTGTCAGTGCTGACAGGCGCTTGGTATGGAAATCTGGGCGCTGAGGACGTCAGTCTTTGCGCTGGCCGAGCCAGCGGGGCAGGAAATGCCTTAGTAGCAGGATCGCCGGGAGACCCAGCGCCAGAGCGAATACGAGGTGTTCCAACAGGTGTCCGGCGGTTGCAGGGCCCGCGTGGGCGTGTGCGAGGTTTGCATAGCATGCGGACAGGGTGAATACGGAGATTGGCAATACTTTCATGAAACTCCCACTCCTGATCAGGGTTACGAGATTTTTACTCAGGACACACTCATAAGGCTGGTCCCATAGCAGGGATTCGTCAAGGGCTGGTGCTGTTTTGGCCACCGGGTTAGCGTGATCGAATCCTGATATCCAGGTTGTGTTCCCGGATGTAATCCTCCAGTGCGTGCCGGGTGTCTTCGATCGACTGGTTGAGTTCATCCAGACGGCGCTCGCCCTGCTGGCGGATCTCCTGGCCGGTGAGCCGATACAACTGGATGGATTTGTTGAGCAGATGATTCGCGCCAATGCTGCTCGCCGCGCCCTTTATTGCATGCACTTCGTCCCGGAATTGCTCCGTGTTGTTTGCCTCCAGTGCGCGCTTGATCCGGGTGGCGCAGGCATGGATATCATCCAGGAAATTGTTCACCAGTTCCTCGAAGAAGTCCTCCCGTTCGCTCAGCCGACTGAGCATGTCCAGGGTGTCGCGTTCCACGCACTGGGGATGCACCGCAGCGAACCGAGTTGGCTGGACCGGTCCCCTCGGTTTCGCGGTGCGGTCAGCCGAGGAGGCATCCAGCAGCTGGCTGACACTGCCCAGCAATTCGTCGATGATCAGTGGCGTTTGATGAATCCGGTCGGCGCCCGCGGATCGGCATTCGGCCTCGGCAGCTTTGCTGATCTGAGGGGTGAGGATGATAAAGGGGATCTTTCTGATCAGGCCGTAGCCCATGCGAAATTCCCGCATCACCTCCAGCCCATCCAGCCCGGGGAGATTCCTGCCCAGGATGGCCAGATCGATATCATTCGTGTCAAACGCCTCCATGGCGGATTCGCCGGTATCGGTTACGACCACCTCGAAAGCGGATTTGCCGAGGGCTTCTTGCAGAACCCGACGGGTAACCGAGTGCGCATCAGCCACCAGGATGCAGGGTTTTTTCGTCTCCTTCAGAGATTGTCGCTGGTGCAGGGAGGGAACCCCGACCGGCAGCTCGGTGCGGTTGATGGCATGGTGGATGACATTGAACAGTGCACGCTGATCATCCGGGTCCTGGATGAAGGCATCATGGTCGGGCAGCCTGTCCGGGGGGGTGGGGATGTTACGGCCATCGAGCAGGATGAACGGGGTTTTTGTCCTCCGGGCAAGATTCGAACTGATCAGCAGCTGGGCGCGGGGCTCATGCAGATGTTGCAGATCAACCAGAATGAGCGTCGGCGATTGGGCTGAGATTGCCTGATTCAGTGCTTGGGGGGAGCTGATCGCCTCGCAGCCGATGTCCCAGACTTTCAACTGCTTTTCCAGCTTCTGGTACTGACTCAGGCTCTCAGTCATGATCAGGGCCTGATGCCGATCCGCTTCAGCAGCGGGCGACGGGGCGACGACAGCCTGAGTATCCTTGGGTGGAGCGCTGGCCGGGATATCGGGGGGCTGCAAAATCGTTGCATCCGGGGAGTCGGGGGGCTGGCGGGATCTGAGCAGGCGCGAGACGAACAGGGACACGCTCAGGTTAATCACGATCAGACTGGCACCGATCAGGGGATGGCTGCTGAGAAAGGGGCTGAACAGGGTCAGACTCAGGAGACCGCTGGACGAGATCAGGGTTCCGAGAAGCAGATAGCGGGCGCCGTAGCGTACCCCGTAACCCAGGGTAATCAGGAACAATACGCTCACCAGCGGAGTACCGGCTTCGCCGAGACTGTGCATGGCGAGGCAGGTAACACCCTGGTCGCCCAACAGGGTCAGTACTCTTCGGCTGTGCGAGCCGCGTTTGTGATAAACCAGGGAGAGCAGCAACAGCAGAGAAAGACTGGCATAGCCGATTGACAGGGTCAGCGCGTGGGTAAGCCCGGGCGTTGGGTCCAGCTGATGGGTTATGAAGAAAACCGCACTGATCGCGAGTGCGAACAGAAACCGCCGGATGCTTTGCTGGTATTCATGACGCGCGGCGCCACTGAGCCCACGGATCATTGGTTTGTGAAGAATTTTTGTTAAATGTTCTGTCATGAATCACGCCTGCCATGGCATCCTGCCGCCCGTTCTTGGAAGCAGAGAAACCGCTACACCATGGCGTCTTTCGAAGTATCTGACGCCGTTTGATTGGTGTTAGCGGCTTTTAGCGCGGCTTCTTAAAGATAAAAATGACTTCCAAGCTACCACACGAGACCTGAAAAATACATTTCACAGGCTCGCCCTGGCGGGCTTTCCGACGGGGCTTTGCGGCCGTACACAGGCCCGCTCAGGTGCCGTAGTGCAGGCTCAGATAGTAGCTGCGCCCGGGTTGGTTGTACCAGGCCGCTGTTTCATAGGACTTGTCGGTGAGATTCTCCACCCGTCCCTGGAGTCGCCAGGACTTACCCATCTGGTAACCGCCGCGCAGATCCAGCAGGCCATACCCGCCCAACTCGACCTGGTTGTCCAGATCATCGTAGCGCCGGCCTTCGGCGATGAATCCCAATCCCAGGGAGTATCGACCGAACCTGCGGTCAAGGTCCAGGCTGAGGGAGCGACGGGCACGCCGCGGCAGCAGGTTGTTGTGGTTTTCCCCAGCGGAACGAATGCGGGGATCGAGCAGTGTCAGGTTACTGTCGAACAGCCAATCGCCGTAGCGGGTGTTGAATACCATTTCGAGCCCGTTGATACGTGCCTGGTCGATATTCGACGGCGTGTAGGTGGCGTCAAAGCCGATCATCTGGTCGATATCGGTACGGAACAGGTTGACTGACCACTGACCCTCGAGGACCAGGCCGCTGAGGCCGAATTCCAGGGTTTGCGAGGTTTCCGGTTCCAGGTCCGGGTTGCCGAAAAAGGGATAGTAAAGATCGTTGAAGGTGGGCGCCTTGAAGGCGGTGCCGTAGGCCACGGTGGTGCGAACGCCGCCTGCCCAGGTCATACCCCAGGCAATATTGCCGGTGCTGTGGGCATCGAAGCGTTGCGGTTCATCACGTCGCAGCGAGAGTTGCAGATCCTGGTCTGCGAGGCGCCCCTGATACTGCACGAACACCCCCCGGTTGTCCCGCTCCGTATGGGTATACTCTACGTTGCTGTCGAGTTGTTCCCGTTCGTAGTCGTATCCCAGGGTGAACTGATGATCCTCCTGCAGCAGGTAGTCTCCCTGCAGAGACAGACTGTCCCGCCGGGTATCGAAACGGGACTGGAATTGGCCGTCCTTGAAGCTGTCCAGACCGTCCCAGCTGCGTCCCGCAGAGAGCGTCATGCCCCAGCCTTTCTCAGGTAGGTACCGCAGCTGACCGCTGAGCACCTGCTGAAGTACCTCGGATTCGTTGACAAAGACGCCGTCATACTCGTTCTCAGCGGTGCTGCGCAGGGCATGCAGTTCGATCTCCAGAGGCAGATCAAACCGGTACCCCGCCTGCAGCGACAGGGAGTCGTTACGATAACCGTCGCGATCAGGTTCCACGGTGAAACAGCCGCCTCCGTCCGCACCGGGCTGGCCCCGGCAGGCGTCGATGCCATCGGTGTCCGAGTAGGCCCCACTGATACTGTAGCTGGCGCGATCGCCGCCTCCCGACAGGGCCGCCGAGGCGCCCTGGCTCTTCGCGCTGCCGAGATCGAGGTTGAGATCGGCGCGGGTCTCGCCGCCTCCGCGGCGGGTGAAGATCTGGATCACGCCGCTGATGGCTTCCGAGCCATACAGGCTGGAACGCGGACCGCGTACGATTTCGATGCGTTCGATCTGTTCGACGGGAATGTCCTGAAAGGCGCTGGTGCCCAGGCTGGCGGAACCGATCTTGATTCCGTCAATGAGTACCAGCAGATGGTCGGATTCTGCACCGCGCAGCAGTACCGACGTGGCTTTCCCCGGGCCGCCGTTATTCACCAGGGTCAGGCCTGGGGTGGTGCGCAGGGCGTCCTGCAGGGATTGCACCTGACGTCGGACGAGATCCTCGTGGGTGAGTATCGTCACCGGTGCGAGACTTTCATTCACCGTTTCCGCAGTCCGCGTGGCGGTGACCACGATGGGGTTGAGTTGCTCCGCTGCATGCAGCGGCATACACAGGGCCAGTACCGAGGTTCCGGCCAGAGAGATTTTCAATTTCATGGGTTCTTTCCTTCGCCATGCACACCCGCATGCGAACAAGGGTGGGGGCGTTGAAAAGAGTGCAGATGAGGACGCTGATAGGTCCAGTGAATCATTGCCCTGCACAACGCCGACTGTGTTGCGAAAGGCCGGTCTCCGGACTTACGGGCTCCCGGTTGGGCCGCGGGGCTGCAGGATGCAGCATGCGGGCCGTTTCCGGGACGGATCAATCGCCTTCCCACGCCTGGGCGCAGTGGCCATGTGATTCATCCTGACTCGATTACCGTTGCGGGGGCAGTGCCGGATTTGCGCGCGTATCCTGATCGAACCCGGTGATTTTCCAGCGGGTCAACGATGCAGATACGGGGCGCACCGGCTTCCCGTTTCAACCCCAGGACAAAGCCCCTGGGGTCACCTGACGCGTGATTGCGGGCGGGAATATAAACAATTCATGCCGCCAAGGCCAGAGATGCGCGACTGACGGGCGTGCTGACCGGCGATCGGGGAAGGCTGCCAGGCGACTGCAAAAAATCGATAAAACCTATCATTAACTTAATTATAAACGAATTTATATATCGATCAGGCTGCGCTAACCTGACCTCAGAAAGGGTATTTTCTCAGACAGGTGAGCATCCATGACAGCCTTGATTCAAGCCATCCAGCAGCGAAACAGCAACCGTGGTTTGCGCTTTGATCCGTCCACCCGACGCGCCTCAGTGGTTGCACTTTTCAGCGTTGCCGTGGTCTCTGTTCCTGATGGTCTGGAGATTGCCACGCAGGCCCTGGCGGATGCCTACCTCGCGGTGAGTGTCTTCGTTGCCGGCACGATTGCCCTGCTGCTGGTCGTGGAACGTGGCTTCGGCTTCGATCTGACGCACTGGCTGAATCGTCATCAGCGCTGGCATGTACCCGCCGGCATCCTGCTCGGATCCTTCCCCGGATGCGGCGGGGCCATCATCGCGGTCACCCAGTTCACCCGGGGGCACCTGAGTTTCGGTGGCGTGGTAGCCACCCTGGTTGCGACCATGGGCGACGCCATGTTTCTGCTCCTGGCTCAGGCCCCGGTCACTGCGTTGACCGTGCTCTCGGTGAGCGCGGTGATGGGATTGCTCAGCGGCTACGCCGTGGACGCCCTGCATGGCCCCGAATACCTGCGCCCCGCGCGAACACCGGGCGTGGCTGCGGCGCAAGCCGCATCCTGGAAACCGGGTGCCTGGCGGATCCGCGAACGCATTTGGGTGGCCTTGATGGTGCCGGGCATTCTGCTCGGTATCCTGGGGGCGTTCCAGATTGACGTCGATGACGCAGTGCCCGGCTCACCCGGCTTGATCATCGGCGTGGTCGGGGCACTCCTGTCCCTGTGGATGTGGGTGGGTGAGGGTGCTGAGAGCCCCGCCTGCCAGGACGCGACCTGTGGTGCCAAGGCAACGCCGCTGCAACGGGTTGTCAACGACACCAATTTCGTCAGCAGCTGGGTCATCTTTGCGTTCATTGGGTATGAACTGCTGATCGCCGGACTCGGGGTCGATGTTGCGGACGCCCTGTCGATCTGGGGACCCTTGTTGCCGGCGGTTGCGATCCTGGTCGGGTTCGTCCCGGGGTGCGGTCCGCAGATCGTGGTGACGTCGCTGCATCTCAGCGGTACGCTGCCGTTCTCCGCGCAGTTGGGTAATGCCATCGCCAATGATGGGGACGCGCTGTTTCCCGCGCTTGCGGTTGCGCCCAAGGCGGCCCTGGTGGCCACGCTCTACAGTGCCATCCCTGCGTTCATAGCGGCTTATGCCTGGTTTCTGCTGTTCGAATAGCAGGCCATGAACGCAGGGACTGGAGTCCCGGGGGGCGTTGGATGGCGCAGTCGACAGCATTGTCCGGCGCAGCAGAACCGTTCATGATCAGGTACCCTGAGGTTACGCGGCATGAAGTCCATTAACAGGCCCTAGGAGACAGCGAGTGATACAGCTGATCGTGAACGACGTCACGCACTCGGTGGATCTGGACCCGCAGATACCCCTGCTGTGGGTCATTCGGGACCATCTGGGATTGACCGGTACCAAATACGGCTGCGGCATAGGCCGCTGCGGAAGCTGTACGGTTTACCTGCAAGGGGTTCCTGCTCGGGCCTGTCAGATTCCTCTGGCCGCGGCCGAGGGTAAACGCATCACCACCATCGAGGGCCTGGATGGCCCCACAGGGCAGGCGGTCCGGGCGGCCTGGCGGGAGCTGGAAGTGGTTCAGTGCGGTTTCTGCCAGTCCGGACAACTGCTGACTGCCGCAGCACTCCTGAGTGAGGTCCCGCAGCCCACGGACGATCAGATCGACGCCGCCATGAGTGGCAACCTATGTCGCTGCGCAACCTATGCCCGTATCCGCCAGGCAATCCACCGGGCCGCCACCCTGCTGCAGGGGGACTTTCCATGAAAGCCGCCGCGGTTTGCAACCTGAGCCGCCGCCGGCTTCTGCTGGCCGGAGGCCTGACCCTCACGGGGTTGACCCTGGGGATTCTTCCCATGGGCTGCCGCGATGCCCGGAATTCCGGCTATGCGGGATATCCTAAGGTGGATGCGTCCGGGGAATGGCAGGCCAATGCCTTCCTGAATATCGATCCCGGGGGCCAGGTTACCGTGATATCCAAGCACCTGGAGATGGGGCAGGGGATTTTCACCGGACTCGCGATGCTGGTGGCGGAAGAGCTGGATGCGGATTGGCAGCAGGTGCGGGTCGAAGCGGCGCCGGCCGATCCGCAGCGTTACAGCAATCTGGCCTGGGGTGGCATTCAGGGAACCGGTGGCAGCAACTCGATCGCCAATGCCTGGGAGCAGATGCGCAGGGCCGGCGCGAGCGCGCGGCAGATGCTGATCAGCGCGGCGGCACGTCAGTGGCAGGTGGATCCCCGGGAGATCGAAGTCAGTGCCGGAGTTCTGCATCACCCACCCAGTGGTCAGAAACAGCCTTTCGGCGCCCTGGCCCGGTTGGCTGGTGGGGAACCCCTGCCGCAGCGGGTGCATCTCAAGGACCCCGGGGATTTCAGGCTGATCGGCAGGTCGGTGCCGCGTACGGATACCCCGGAAAAACTCACCGGGCAGGCGATCTTCACCCAGGATCTGCGTCTGCCCGGAATGCTCACGGCGGTGGTGCGGCATCCGCCCCGCTTTGGCGCCCGGGTGCTGCTGGTGGATGCTGAGCGGACCCTGGCGCTCAATGGCGTGCGTCAGGTGGTGGAGCTGTCCAGCGGGGTAGCGGTGGTCGCGGATGATTTCTGGAGTGCGCAGCAGGGACGGGATGCGTTGTCCATCGTCTGGGATGAGTACGAAGCCTTCTCGGAGAGTTCCGGACAGATCTTCGAACACTACCGCAAACTGGCGGCCAGCACCGGGGTGGTGGCCCGTGAACAGGGAGACGTGGATGCTGCGTTACGGGATGCCGCACAGATCCTGGAGGTGGAGTACCAGGTACCCTTTCTTGCTCACGCCGCCATGGAGCCCCTGGACTGTGTGGTGCGGCTGGATGAGAACGGTTGTGAAATCTGGAATGCTGAACAGTCCCAGACACGGGATCAGCGCATGCTGGCCGAGATGTTGGGTATATCTATGGACCAGGTGCGCATCCACATGCTCTACGCAGGGGGCTCCTTCGGCCGTCGCGCCAACCCGGCGGGGGACTACCTGTTGGAAGCGGTGAGTATCGCACGGGCACTCGAGCCGGGAACCCCGCTGAAGCTGATGTGGACCCGGGAGGACGACATCCGTGGCGGATACTACCGGCCCGCCTACCTGCACCGCATCAAAGGGGTTGTGGGTGAAGACGGATTGCCCAGGGTGTGGGATCAGCGCATCGTCGGACAATCGATTCTCAAGCACACGCCCCTGGAATCCTACATGGTGCGCAACGGGGTGGACCGTACTTCCGTGGAAGGGGCCGTGAATCTCCCCTACCGGATCCCCAGTTTCCGGGTCGATCTGCACTCGCCGGAACTACCGATACCGGTGCTCTGGTGGCGCTCCGTGGGCGCCTCACACGCCGCCTTCGCGGTGGAGAGTTTCATTGATGAACTGGCGGCCCGTTCAGCCCGGGATCCACTCGACTACCGGCGCCGGTTGCTCGCGCATCAGCCGCGCCATTTGGCGGTGCTCAATCTGGCCGCGGACAAGGCGGGGTGGGGACGGCCTCTCCCGGCGGGTCGCGGGCGGGGTATCGCGCTGCACGAATCTTTCGGTACCTGCGTGGCCCAGGTGGCCGAGGTCGGGGTGTCCAGTGGGCGGATTCATGTCGAGCGGGTGGTGATCGCGGTGGATTGCGGGATTGCGGTCAATCCGGATGCGGTGCAGGCGCAGATGGAAGGGGGCATGGGCTTTGGTCTCTCGGCGGCACTGGAAGAGGCCATCACCTTCAGGGATGGGCGGGTCGAGCAGGGTAATTTCAATGACTACCGGGTTCTGAGTATTGATCGGATGCCCTCGGTCGAGGTGCATATCGTGCCTTCGGCGAACCCGCCAACGGGGGTTGGCGAGCCGGCCACCCCGGTGATTGCACCGGCTGTGGCCAATGCGGTGTTCGCCGCAACCGGACACCGGTTACGCGAACTCCCCCTGAGACTGCCATGATTCCAGCGGCGGAAGATCATGACGTCATCCGTACCGCGCTGGGTTGGCTGGAGGCGGGGCATCCGGTGATCCTGGTCACCGTGCTTCGAACCTGGGGATCCTCGCCCAGACCGCCCGGGTCGCTGCTTTCCATCGATCCGCACGGGCGATGCGTCGGATCGGTGAGTGGCGGCTGCGCGGATGAACAGCTTGCGCAACGGTTTCGACACGTTTCGCCGGATGACGTTTTCCCATGCCGTGTCGAATACGGCATAGAGAGGGATGAGGCGCAGAGGATGGGTCTTCCTTGCGGGGGACGCCTGCAACTCCTGGTGGAAAGACTCGACAGTCCTGATGCACTCAAACCACTGGCTGCCAGGCTGGATGAGAATTGTTTGACTCACCGCCGGGTGGACCTGCAAACCGGGTCCGTCACCCTGGAAACAGCAGACTCCGGCAGCGAGTTTCAGGTGACAGAAACCATGGTCTGCAAAACCTACGGACCGGGCTGGGGGGTGTTGCTCATCGGAGACGGCCAGATTGCCCGCTACCTCGCGGGAATGGCGGTTGCCCTCGGTTACCGGGTGACGATCTGCGATCCCAGACCCGGGATCCATGAGGCGCCGCTACCGGGGGACGGGGTCGCCTGTTCCCGGCGTATGCCGGATGACGAAGTCCGCATCAGCAGCGCAGAGCGCACCGCCATCGTGACTCTGGCGCACGATCCGCGTGTCGATGATCTGGGTCTGATCGCGGCCCTTGAGAGTCCCGCATTCTACATTGGCGCCCTGGGTTCGGTGCGCACGGCTGATGCACGGCGTCAGCGTCTCCTGAGCCTCGGTGTGGATGCTGAATCCATTGCCCGCATCCATGCTCCTGCAGGTCTTGGCATTGGCAGCAAACGGCCCTCGGAGATCGCGCTTTCGATCCTCGCGCAGATCACTGCGGTGCGAAATCTGGATGGGGTTAGGTCGTCATGAGGCCGATCGTCGGGGTGTTACTGGCGGCGGGGCGTGGTGAACGCTTTGGAGGTGATAAGCTGATGGCGCATCTGCCCGGCGGTGATCGGGTTGGACTGGCAGCGGCACGGCGACTGGTGCAGGTACTGCCCGGGAGTGTCGCGGTGGTACGCCCGCAAGACCGGTTACTCAAACAGGCGTTGCGTGATCTGCCGATCCGCTTGGTGGAAAACCCTTGTGCCGATGCCGGCATGGGCGGAAGTCTTGCGCTCGGCGTGGCCGCATCGGCGGATGCGGCGGGTTGGTTGATCGCCCTGGGGGATATGCCTTGGGTGGAGCTGGAAACCCTCCAGGCACTGGTTCAGCGGTTACGCGCCGGGGCTTCCGTGGTGGCCCCGGTCCACCAGGGGCGACGAGGGCATCCGGTGGGTTTTGCCGGGTGCTGGGGTGAACAATTGGTGGGTTTGAGCGGTGAGGCAGGGGCCCGCCACCTGCTGTCGGCCGAGGCTGGCCGGCTCGATCTGATGTCCACTCAGGATCGGGGCGTGCTGCTCGATGTAGACTGTGTGGACGACCTGGCATCTGCGCCTCCGCCACCCTGAATCGTGTCGTATATCCCCGTAAAATCATCCAGGGCAGATTCGCCCCTACCTCACTCCATCGTGTGATAGATCGCCGTTATACAGGTTGTGGCGGTGTTCAAACCTCAAAATCATTCCGGTTGATTCAAGAACCCGGTTATTTGCCGAACCCGCAAATTCGACTATAGATTGACTTGTGGTGGTAATAAAAGGGTCATTTCAATACCACGACACCGCTGTTTCGCATCAGCTTTCTGACCAGCAGCATCGGGGGCGCCAGAAGCCGAAAATTTCAGCCGTTGGTTAGCCGAAGCGTGGAGTGTCGGAACAGCTGCGGATATGACCCGACAGGAGCCTGAATATGACGCGATGGATATTGACTGGTCTGCTGATGCTGCCACTTTGGCTGCAAGCGGAGGAACATCCAGCCTGCCGAAGCCTGGTCTTGACCGAACAGTTGGAAAGTTCGGAACAGATGCGGGCGATTGCCACCAGTTGCCAGGAGCCTCTGGTGGCCGAGCTCTACCTGAACCGTGCGCATCATCTCAACCTGCTGCACAAGTACACCGCATTCGAATCGTCCCTGTTTCGTTTCGGTAATCGGGACGATGTTTCCTACATCGATGCGTACCGCATCTATATTGGTCTGGCGGAAGCCTTTTTTATCCCTGCCTTGGGAGAGGACAATCCGAGCCTGGCTCTCAGTCGTCTGAATCAGATCTACGATCAAAGTGAAGAGATTGCGGAATTGAGGTTTCGCGGTTACGGGCTACTGGCGGATCAACTCGAGCAGCGGCAGCGCAATTACTATTGACTGAGTTTTGCTGAGCACCGGTTCAACGGTAGCAAACCCGGTTGCGACCCTCGGCCTTGGCCTGGTAAAGCGCCTCGTCCGCGCGTCGCAGCAGGCTGTCACCATCGTCCCCCGGCTGATATTCGGTGACCCCGAAACTGCAGCTGACCGGACCCACCTCGCCAAATGAGTGGCTTTCGATGGTCATGCGCAGCCGTTCTGCAATCTGCCGGGCGGACTCCAGGTCCGTATCCCGGCAGAGAATCAAAAACTCCTCGCCGCCCCAGCGGCCGATGAAGTCGTTACCACGGGCGGACTGTCCGAGCAGTTCCGCGAGGGTGCAAATCACCTGATCGCCGAGCTGGTGTCCGAACCGGTCATTGAAGCTCTTGAAGTGATCGATATCGAGCATGATCAGGGCCAGTGACGTATCGCTCCGGGTTTGCTGCTGCAGCGCTTCGGTCATGATCTGATCGAGTTTACGGCGGTTGTAGAGCTGGGTCAGTCCATCGATTTCAGACAGGGTCGCGAGTTCCCGGTTTTTTTCTGCCAAGGCCTTTTGCGTTTCCCGTAACTGGTCCAGGGCATGGCTCATCTCATGGGTGCGCACCTGGAGAATTTTTTCCGTCATGGCTTTCGAGGCGATCACACGAAACACATAGGCGATATAAACCGAGAGTGCGATGAAGGCGCTGAGAAACAACATGCGCAGGGCGATGTTGATCTGGCTCACGCGTGGCGATACGAACTCATCGGAGATGCTGCCCAATTCGATGCTTCCACTGAGTATCGCAAGATACACGATCAGCCCATACGAAAAGAGACTCAACAGACCGGCGGCAAGCGTCAGCCAGGGGGTGAATCTCAGGGTGCTCAGGCCGATCCACAGGAAATAGAGCAGGAACGCCTCGGTCTTGAATGTACGAAAGGTGCCGAAACTGTAGATCACGATCGACAAAAGCAGAATGTCGATACTGATGGAGGGATACTTGACCCAGTTGGGGTGCTGCGGGCCTTTCAACGCCTTGAGGATGAGCAGTCCGTACACCAGGTTGAACAGGGACGCGACCACAATCGCCTGGAGTGAATGTGCGGGGAGTTCGTTGCGGATTCCCAGGGCAACGCCGAAATAGAGGAATGTCAGCAATAAACGCGCATAATTTGCGTAGCGCTCGCTTTTCTGTTCCTCCTGCCGCAACAGGGCGCGAAGCTCCTCCTTGGAAACCGCGTTGCTGTTATTTGCTGTCACACCACTACCCTGAGTATGCTGTTCGCCATTCACAGCCTGTAACTGTTGTAGCGACAGATTGAAGTCATCCTTGATTGCGCGACGAAGCGCTTCAGCCCGATTCGGCGCCCGTCAACGGAACTGGCGCAGGTACCACCACTCGAACATCCGTTTCAGCCAATGGAAGACGGCCATGTTCGGCATCACGATATTCCGCTTCAGGGTGCGTGCCACCAGCATACCACTGGTCTGGCTGTCCACAATACACACGAGTTCCACCTTGAAGGTCTCCCGGGGTTCTTCGCCGCGCCACTCGGTCAGCAGGTTACGCGCGGCAGCGGTGGCCTGCAGGTCCGCCATGTGGGCCTGCTTGGGCATCCAGTCCGGTCCGGGAAAGCTGCCGGAGTCGCCCGCTACATAGACCCGTTCCATGCCTTCGACACGACACTGGGCATCGGCCTTGATCAATCCTCCGGGGGAGCGGGGCAGGCTGGTGTTGTCGAACCAGGTGTTGCCGGTCATACCGGGCATGAACAGGATCAGGTCCGCGTCGAACACGCCGCCCTGGGTTTCCACCGCAGTGGGAGTGAACTTCACCATCTTATGTCCCAGATGGGTCTCGATCTCGCGTTTCTTCATCTCCTTGACCAGGCCCGCGACTGCCTTGGGTCCAAGCCGCTGTCCCGGATTTTCTGCAGGGGTGAAAAACACCAGCTTGAAATTGTCCCGGCGTTTTTCGAGGCGTAACTGGCGATCGATGCCGAACAGGAACTCGAACATCGGGCCCCCGCGCATTGCGCTGGGTTCATTGGGATTACTGGCGAATCCAATCGCGATGATGCCGCCATCCATCTCTTTCAGGCGTTGACGAATCTTCATCGTGGCGTCGATGCCTTCGCAGGGTGTGATGGCATGCTCAATGCCCGGCAGTTTCTTGATGAAACGTCCGCCTGAGGCGATGATGAGTCCATCGTTGTCGATGGATCCTGCGGTGGTTTCCAGGGTTCGGCCATCCTCGCTGAGTCCGCTCGCTTCGGCCTGCACATGGTTGACCCGCATGCGCGAGAAGAAGGATTTAAGAGGGATTATCAGGTCACCCGGTTCGCGGATTCCGGAGGGAATCCAGATCGAACCGGGCAGGTAATGGAATTCCGCACGTGGACTGACCAGCGTGATCTCGACTTCACGGTCCCGGGCACGCAGGGTTTTTACGGCGGTCAGGGCCGCAAAACCACTCCCCACGATCGTTACTCTTTTCATCTCCATTCTCCTGCGGGTATTTCTTGTTGTGTTTGTCGGTTTTTCGGGCAACCCGCAGGCCCTGGGCTCTGGGGCTGCCAGCAGAATCAGGACGGACGGGCGACAGGCGCAATTCTGCGTTGCGTCTTATTGCTGTCAGGCGCGATGGTAGCAGATTGGAATGAAAAATATCCGCCCTGTCCGAGAGGGTACAAGGCACGCCCGGGCGTCAGGCAGAAAAGCCTCCGCCCGTGCTCGGGTCGCGCCACCCGTCACGGTGATGAGATTCCCGGGAAAGATGCTGTATGCAACCTGGCCGAGTCCCGCCCGGGGCAGAGTCGCCTGCCCCTGTCGGATCTACGCACCTCGCCAGGGTGGAGGGCTCCGCTACAATCCGATCAATTCGGCGTGCAGACCCTTGTATCGGGTGATCGACAAAAGGTCTTTGCTGTGGACCATTTCCGGGTTGTATTCCAGGACAAACAGATGCGGGCGGTTTTCGTTGACATGCACCGACACAACCCCCTCCCGCTGACGGAAGGCCTCCTCGAGATCGGCCATCCCTCCGGCGTCCAGGGTTTCGTCAATATGCAGCGTGACATCGGCGAGATCGATATTCATGGTTTCCCCTCCCAGGCCTGTTGGTCAACTGATGACAGGCCCCTGACTGATGGTTGGTGTTATGGGGCCCGTGATGCGGGATTACAGGCCCTTGAGTTGCGGACAACATCGGCGCCGCGGGAACGCCTGAACAGCAGGTAAGGGATTCCCGCGGATGGTACTCGAAACGTCAGACAGGTACCCGGATGATCCGTTTCACCGATCCGTCTCGCGTCCAGTACTCTGTTAAGAGCATAGACGGAAACTGGAAAAAGGCATCAGTTGCCGGTGACGGGTTTGGGGGGGATTCCACCCGGGACGTAGGGGTAATAGTGTTTGATCTGGCGACCGATATTGCACTGTACGACCACACCAATGATCTTGTATTCGCCTTCCCTGAGGTCAATGTCCGGGTAGGCGTCATTCAGCGCCACCAGGCGCTTGTTGGATTCGCCCTGAGAAACGAATTGGCGAAACCAGCGGTCACCCTGGGCCTCTGCCACGACATAGGCGCCGGTGGCGCAGATTTCCGATGGTTCTACGACAATGACACACTTTTCCGGGAATTCCGGCGCCATGCTGTCGTCCAGCACCTGTAGGGGGTAAAGCTCGTTATAACTGCAGTCGTTGGTCATGGTGATTTCGTGGGGCGCTGTTCACAGCCCGCCTGGGGAAAACCGATACGCGCCGCAGAATCGGATTCAGGCAATGATACATCCGCATATTGTACAACACTCCGGCAATTCGCAATGGGCTCTCAGAATGCAGGGTTATTGGCGGGCTGCTCCGGGATTGTCGCGCACATCCGGTTGAATTCCGATAAACTGGGACTTTTGACGTCCAAAATCCTGACCATGCACCACGCCGCTTACCAGGCCAAGGTCCATGCCGACCGGCGGGATCTGCACAATCTTCGCAACATGCTGCCGTTTCTCTGGGATTACCGGGGACGGGCCCTGATCGCGCTGGCCTGTCTGGTTATGGCCAAACTGGCGAATGTGGGTATCCCGCTGGTGCTCAAGGAGATCGTCGATACCCTGGAGAAGGGCGATAAAACCCTGCTGGTGTTGCCCCTGTTTCTGTTGCTCGGATACGGTGTGCTACGCCTATCCAGTTCCCTGTTCAACGAACTGCGCGATGCGATCTTCGCCCGGGTCCGCTACCGGGCCATGCGCAATCTCTCCAGCCGGGTGCTTACCCACCTGCATGAACTGTCACTAAGGTTTCATCTGGAGCGCAAGACCGGGGCGATCAGCCGGGATCTGGAGCGTGGCACCCGATCGGTCAGTACCATCCTGAATTACATGGTGTTCAGTATTCTGCCGATGCTGGTGGAGTTCACTCTGGTCGCAGCAGTACTGCTTTCCCAGTACGACATTCGCTTCACATTGGTTACCTTTGGCACGGTGGCGGTCTACGTGGGATTCACCCTGGCGATCACCGAGTGGCGCATGGAGTACCGCCACATCATGAACCGGCTCGATTCCCAGGCCAACAGCCAGGCCTTCGATAGCCTGATCAACTACGAAACGGTGCAGTATTTCGGTAATCAGCGATTCGAATTGCAGCGCTTTGACGACACCCTGTCCCAGTGGGAGGACAACGCGGTCAAAAGCCAGACCTCCATGTCCCTGCTCAATTTCGGCCAGGGTGCAATCATCGCGGTCGGGGTGACCTTTGTCATGATCTTCGCCGCCAATGGGGTGATCAGCGGTGAAATGACCATTGGCGACCTGGTGCTGGTGAATACGTTCATGCTGCAGCTGTTCATTCCGCTGAATTTTCTCGGCATCGTCTATCGGCAGATCAAATATTCCCTGGCGGATATGGATCTGATCTTCAAGCTGCTGGAGAGAGAGCCGGAGATTCAGGACGACGAACAGGCCACTGAGCTGGTACTGCAGGGGGGCGAGGTGCGCTTCGAGCAGGTGGACTTTTCATACCAGCCGGAGCGACAGATACTGCACCAGGTGGATTTTACCCTGCGGGCCGGTGAGAAGCTGGCGGTGGTCGGCCACAGCGGGGCCGGTAAATCGACTCTCTCGCGGCTGCTGTTTCGTTTTTACGATGTCAGTGCCGGGCGAATCCTGATCGACGGTCAGGACATTCGTCGGGTCACCCGGCGAAGCCTGCGCGCTGCCATCGGTATCGTCCCCCAGGACACGGTGCTGTTCAATGAATCGATACTCTACAATCTGGCCTATGGACGTCCCCAGGCGACACAGCAGGAGATCGAGGAGGCGGCGCGAATCGCCCACATTGCGGATTTCATTGAACAGTTGCCGGAGGGCTATCAGACCGTGGTGGGTGAACGGGGTCTGAAGCTCTCGGGCGGCGAAAAGCAACGGGTGGCGATCGCCCGGGCAATGCTCAAACGGCCGCAGATCCTGCTCTTCGACGAGGCCACCTCGTCCCTCGACACCAAGACGGAACAGGCGATTCAGGAGACCCTTCGCGAGGTGGCGAAGCAGCATACCACCCTGGTGATCGCGCATCGGCTCTCCACCGTGGTGGATGCGGACCGGATCCTGGTGATGGACCAGGGCCGGATCGTTGAGCAGGGCACCCATCAGGAATTGCTGGCTTCGGCGGGGCGCTATCACCAGATGTGGCACATGCAGCTCAAAGAGCAGGCTGACAGCATGGCGTCGCAAGAGTTGCGGACAACGCGATGACCCGTTACATGGATCGACGCGCCCCCGCTTCGCCGGGTATTCCCGGGGGGGCGAGATGAAAATCTACCGGGTTGGTGGCGCAGTGCGCGATCAATTGCTGGATATCCCGTACCAGGAAACCGATTGGGTGGTGGTCGGCGCCACGCCCCAGGAGATGCAGGACCTTGGATTCAAGCCGGCAGACCGGGAATTTCCGGTCTTCTTGCATCCGCAGACCGGCGAGGAATACGCCCTGGCGCGGACGGAGACCAAGGTTGCGCCCGGTTACAAGGGATTCGAGGTGTGCAGTGACCCCGGGGTGACCCTGGAGGAGGATCTACTGCGCCGGGACCTGACCATCAATGCCCTGGCGATGGATGACGAGGGTCGGCTGATCGATGTGTGTCATGGTAGACGGGATCTGGATGATGGAGTGCTGCGACACGTCACGCCGGCCTTTGTCGAGGATCCGGTACGCCTGCTGCGGATTGCCCGTTTCGCTGCGAAACTCGGTTGCTGGGGCTTTCGGGTGGCGCATGCCACGCATCGCCTGATGGTACAGATGGCGAGTGAGGCGGAGTTGCGCAGCCTCACCCCGGAGCGGGTCATGAAGGAGATGCTCAAGGCCATGGCGGAACCCCAGCCGTGGCGCTTTTTCGAGGTTCTGCAGCGCTGTGGCGCATTGCCCGGCATTCTGCCCGAGTTGGCGGAGATCCTGCCATCGCAGGACTCGGCACATGCCGATGAGGTTCGCGCGCTGCCTCTGGAGGCGTTGAAGCGGGCGGTCCAGCGGGATGCGCAGAGCGGAGTGCGCACCGCAGTGCTGCTGCTGGAGGTCGCGAAACGTCGCGAGGATGTAACGGCCTGGCTGCAGGCCTGGCGTATCGAGCGTGCCACCGGGCAGTTGATTCACGACCTGCTGGGTGTGGAGGGTCTGTTCGCGGTGCCGGGCGATGCCGCGGCGTTCCTGCGTTTCATCCAGGCCGGCAAGCTGCATCGGCAGTCGCAGCGTTACCGTGATCTGCTGATGGCATCGTCTGTCCTGTGGCCTGAACGGGAGGCGCTGTTGCTGCCCCGGCTTGTCCGGGCCCATGAGGTTGCTTGTGCGGAGACACCGCAGGATTTGCTGCTCGGGGGTCTGTCCGGCAGGGCTTTGGGGGATGCCATACAGGCCTGGCGCGAGGCGCGGCTTCGACAGGTCTGGCCCGATCCGGACACGCAATAGTCCCGGGCGAACAGGATGAGGGTTCCGAAGAGACGTCCGGCGGCGCGGCATCGGGCTATAATCGCGCATCAGTATAAAAGGCATGTTTGAGTCACGGGATGGCTGTTGATCTGAAAAAAAACCGACACGCGGACCTGTATCGGCCCGCACCGACGGCAGGGCCTCTGCACCGGTGGCTGAGTCGACTCGAGACTGTGGTCGATCGGCGGCATTGGCCGAGTCTGCGAATTCTGTTCGCCGGCAACCTGCTGCTGCCGATCCTGTCCCTGGCGCTGAGTCTGCTGGTCAGTCTGGTTTCGATCCTGATGCTGGTTGGGGGCTCGGCAGGGCGCACGGTGCTGCCGGTGGTGCTGCTGCTGGGAGTGGTGCTTGCGTGCGTCTCACTGCTGATGGTCCTGGTGCGTTTACGCAGCCAGCTGTTGAGACCCCTGGCTTCTCTGGAAACCACGGTCACCCAGGTGTGTCAGGGGGAGCCGGTAGCCAGCCGGAAGGGCGGGGCCGAGAAGAGCGGCATCTTCAGCGGCATGGCCCGGGACATCGACAGTCTGAGCGAGGAACTGACAGATATCTACGAGGACATGGAGGTACGGGTGGCGCGCCAGACCTGGCGGTTGGCGCAAAAGACCACCTCCCTGCAGGTGCTCTATGATGTGGCGGCGGGGATCAATCAGTCTGAAAATCTCGATGAACTGCTGCTGGAATACATGGCGGTGTTCAAACGCATGGTGAATGCCCGTTCGGCGACGGTTCATCTGGTGCTGCCCGGCGACAAGGTGCGCCAGGTCGGGTGTATCGACCAGAGGGATCGTCTATACCAGGAGCAGGAGCTGTTGCCCATCAAGTTGTGTCAGTGCGGGATCGCTCTGTCACCCGGGGATATCCTGTGCCGTCAGGACACCCGGCGCTGCTCGCGACGGAATGGCTGGCGGATGTTCGGACCGGATGAGATCGAGCGGGTCTCGGTACCTATGTGGTACCACGGTGACGTACTCGGTTTCTATCATCTGTACGTGGACAAACCAGGTATCTACGATGGACGTGAGGACGTGCTGGACATTCTCAACACCATCGGCAGCCACCTGGGTATGGCAGTGGCCAAGCAGCGTTCGGACTCGGAAGCACGGCGGGTTTCGATCATGGAGGAACGTACCTCGCTGGCTCATGAACTGCACGATTCGCTCGCCCAGACCCTGGCGAGTCTGCGTTTCCAGGTGCGTATGCTGGAGGAGACCCTGCAGGTTGATCCCGGGTCGGGACGGGCCCTGCAGGAAGCGCGGCGAATCCACAACGGGGTGGACGAGGCGCATGACGAACTGCGGGAACTGATCAACAGCTTTCGTGCCCCGCTGGATCAGCGGGGACTGGTGCCGGCGCTGGGTAAACTGGTGGAGCGGTTTAACCAGGAAACCGGGATTCCGGCCTTTTTCCAACCGGATTGTCTGAAGACAGATCTCGATACCAATCAGGAGATGCAGGCATTGCGTATTGTCCAGGAATCTTTGGCGAATATACGCAAACATGCCAATGCCCACACGGTTAGAGTCTTGTTACGCTGCCGTAGTGCGGGGCAATATCTCATTCTGGTGGAAGACGACGGTGTCGGATTCGAGGGTGCTGCGCCGACCGGAAACCCGGGCGAGCACATCGGTCTGTCGATCATGGAGGAACGCGCCCGGCGGGTGGGTGGCGAACTCTACATCGAGAGTGAACCCGGGGAAGGCACCCGGGTGGAACTGGAGATTCCCAGCGCGCGAAGCGAAGTGAATCCACAGAGGTGAGATGAGATGCGGGTATTGCTGATAGATGACCATGCGTTGTTTCGCATCGGCCTTCAGGAACTCCTGGAGCGCCGGGGTATCGACGTGATCGCCATCGGCGACTGTCTTAAAGGCATCGAAACCGTGGCCCGGGAACGCCCGGACGTGGTGCTGCTGGATATGCGTATGCCGGATATGACGGGGACCGAGGTGTTGAGCGTTTTGCGCAAACACTATCCCGAGATGCCGATCAGCATGCTCACCACCAGTCGTGAGGAGGGGGATGTCATCGATGCCCTGCAAAACGGTGCCCAGGGATACCTGCTCAAGGACATGGAGCCGAACGAACTGATCGATGCCCTGCAGCAGATCACCCGGGGTCAGACGGTGGTGGCCAAGGAACTGACGGGTATTTTGGCCAAGGCGGTCCAGGGCGAGCGTCCGAGCAGTAGTGCCGCGGCCTCTTCCCTGGATGATCTCACCCCCCGGGAGCGTGAGATTCTCTGCCATCTGGCGGACGGTCAGAGCAACAAGGTGATCGCGCGAAACCTGGGGATTTCCGACGGCACTGTGAAACTGCATGTGAAAGCGATCCTGCGCAAACTCGATGTGCACTCCCGGGTTGAGGCCGCGGTGATCGCCGTCGAACAAAATCTATGTTCCAGAGGGTGAAATGAAGAGTTATCTTAGCCTGGTCAACGAGTGTCTCAAGGATGTCAAAGAGATCATGCCCTGGGACCTGGAAGAGCGCCTGCAGGAGAATCCCGAACTCCTGGTGGTGGATGTTCGCGAACCATACGAATATGACGCGATGCACATTGAAAACGCAATCCTGGCTCCCCGGGGAATTCTCGAGTCGGCCTGCGAGTGGGATTATGAAGAGACCATTCCGGAACTGGTGCGGGCCCGGGACCAGGAGGTCGTCGTGGTCTGTCGTTCCGGTTATCGCAGTGTGCTGGCCGCCTACACCATGCAACTTTTGGGATACCAGAACGTCAAGTCGCTGAAGACCGGGCTGCGGGGCTGGAACGATTTCGAACAACCGATGGTGAACCAGGAAGGCGCATCGGTGGATCTCGACGATGCAGACGACTATTTCACCCCGGATCTGCGGGAAGACCAGCTCAGCCCCAAGTAGATGTCCGGGATCCGCCGCTCAGCCAGCGGATCCATATAGACAGTTTTTCATGCGTCGCCGAGCGGCCCACTAGAAATCGATCGGCGAGGTGGCGCCCTGCTCGGAATGGGGTGGGGCCTCGTACCAGGAGAGCTTCTGCTGCAGCTCAACCACGTGGCCGACGATGATCAGGGTCGGCGGTTTGGGCTGTTCCCGCTCCACCAGCTGCAGAATGTCGCCGAGCGTACCAGTGAACACCCGCTGCATGTGCGTGGTGCCCTGCTGGATCAGGGCGATCGGCATCTCCGCGGGTACCCCGTGCTGCTGCAGTTCCCGGCAGATTACCGGCAGCCCCACCAGGCCCATGTAGAAAACGATGGTCTGGTGGGGCTGAGCCAGCATCTCCCAGTTCAGGTTCATGGTCCCGTCCTTGAGATGACCGGTGACGAAGGTCACGGATTGAGCGTAATCCCGGTGGGTCAGCGGAATGCCGGAATAAGAGGCGCAGCCCGCTGCGGCGGTGATGCCCGGGATGACCTGGAAGGGCACGCCTTCCTCAGCGAGGGTGTCGATCTCTTCGCCGCCGCGGCCGAAGATGAAGGGGTCGCCGCCCTTGAGACGCAGCACCCGCTTGCCCTGCTTGGCCAGTCTTGCCAGCAGTTTGTTGATCTCCTCCTGGCGCATCGCGTGCTTGTCCCGTTCCTTGCCCACATAGATATGCTCCGCGTCATGGCGGGTCATTTCGAGAATCGGTTTGGCCACCAGCCGGTCGTACACCACCACATCGGCCTGCTGCATGAGGCGCAGGGCGCGAAAGGTCAGCAGGTCCGGGTCGCCGGGGCCCGCGCCGACCAGATAGACCTCGCCCATTTCGTCCTCGGCGGTGGGGTGATCGAGCAGTCGCTCCATCAGCTGGTCCGCCTCCTCGTCATGACCGGAGAAAACCCGTTCGGCGACACCGCCTTCCAGCACCCGATCCCAGAAAAGGCGCCGGTCCCGGGGTTTCTCGAAGCGATCCTTGACCCTTTGGCGGAAACGGTTGCACAGGTCCGCCAGACGACCGTAGCCGGCGGGGATCAGGGATTCGAGCCGGGAACGTATCAGCCGCGCCAGGACCGGGGATGCGCCACCGGTTGATACAGCGGCGACCACCGGAGAGCGGTCGATGATGGAAGGCACGATGAAGCTGCACAGCGCCGGTTGATCCACTACATTCACCGGGATGCGTCGCTGGTTGGCGAGTTCCGCGATGCGCGCATTCAGAGCCGCATCATGGGTGGCGGCGATCACCAGGTGGTGACCTTCGATATCCGCCTCGCTGAAGCCTCGTTCCTGATGAGAATACTGTCCCATGTCGCGCCAGGTGGTGAGGTCGTGGGTCAGTTGCGGGGAAACCAGGCTGACATCGGCGCCGGCCTTCAGCAACAATGCGGTTTTTCGTTCGGCCACGGGGCCGCCGCCGACGACCAGGCAAGGCTTGCTGCGAATGTCCAGAAAGATAGGAAAAAATTCCATAATAACAACCAGTTGTTGGATTTGATGTTAGGTGTTCGAGCGCCTTCCCGGGATCCAGACAGCTATCTTAACCGGCAGATCGGGCAGAAATTAATCTCTCTCCTCCGGGTATATCAGATATCCCGTGCGCTGAGTACCGGCAGGCGTGGCGTCGAAGGCGCGACCGAGTGCCGTCAACCCGCTGTGTTTGCCCGAAATTCCTGTCTACGCAGCCATTGACCCCATGTAACTATCGGGTTTGGGTCTTGCAATATTTAAACACATTAATATACTAATGCGCTCATTTTTCGATCTGAGGCAGCCCAATCGTGATGATTAAGGAAATTGACGCTTCCGCCCTTGAGAGCCGAATCGCCGCAGGGGACGACTTCCTGCTCCTGGATATTCGCAGCGCGGGCGAACTTGCCCAGGGTGTGCTCCCGAATGCGGAACATATCCCGATGCATCTGATTCCAGTACGAATTTCCGAACTGCCCAAGGACAAGGACGTGATCCTCTATTGCCACAGTGGGGCCCGTTCCTACCATGCCTGCGCCTACCTGGCTCAACAGGGGTATACCAACGCGGTTAACCTGCGTGGCGGCATCCTGGCATGGGCCCGTTCCGGGTACCGTCTGGAGACCCGGCTGGCGAGTTGACGGCGCCAAGCGGGTTGAGGTGCGACGCTTGCGTTTAGCAGTCGCATGACATATAAAGGTCCGTCTGATTTTACCCATTACACAAATTAATCACATATAATTGCTGGAGGTCATACCATGGCAGATTTTGATCAAGAACTGGACGCAAGCGGGCTCAACTGTCCTCTTCCTATTCTGCGTGCGAAAAAAACCCTGAATGGTATGGAATCCGGCAAAGTGCTGCACATCATCGCGACCGATCCCGGTTCCGTGAAGGACTTCGAGGCGTTCGCCAACCAGACTGGTAACGAACTGATCGAATCCAAGGAAGTGGGCGGCAAGTTTGAATTCCTGATCAAGAAAGCCTGATCGGCTGCTCCCTACAGGGACTTTCTTTGGAGACACTCCTATGTCAGACGAAAAGAAGTTAGCCATCATTGCGACCAAGGGCTCTCTCGACTGGGCCTATCCCCCGTTTATCCTGGCTTCCACCGCTGCGGCGCTGGGCTACGATACAGAGATCTTTTTCACCTTCTACGGCCTTCAGCTGCTGAAGAAAAACCTGGATCTGGAAGTTACCCCGCTGGGCAATCCCGGCATGCCGATGCCCATGGGCATGGACAAGTGGTTTCCTGTTCTGGGTCTCGCGCTGCCCGGCATGCAGGGCATGATGACCGGCATGATGAAGAAGAAAATGGCCTCCAAAGGCGTGGCGGACCTCGCCGAGCTCAGAGAGCTGTGCCAGGAAGCCGAAGTTCGGTTGATTGCCTGCCAGATGACCGTGGATTTGTTTGAAATGAATCCTGCCGAGTTCATCGATGGTATAGAATTCGCCGGCGCCGCGCGCTTTTTCGAATTCGCCGGTGAGAGCGATATCTGCCTTTACATCTAACCCGTTGTAACAAGCAGTCAAGGCGCCGCCCCACAAGGGCGGCGTTTTTTTTGCGCGCCCGTTTGCCTGGAATGAGTTTCTGCGTGGCCGGAGCGGGGCCCCGGGGACCGTATGAATAATACGGCCCCGGGCGGCTGTCTTACATGAAGGTTTTGGTAAGTGACAGGCCGAACAGGTGGACGCTGGATTCGTAGGTACCGTTGACAGCTGTGGTGCCGTTCAACTCCTGACCGGCCACCGCAGGGGTGTCACTGTCGATGGTCCGGTCATCGAATTTGACGTACATGTAACCCACGTCGACTGTCCAGTCCTGGGCGAAAGTGTGACCTACACCGAGGCTGTAGAGCTGGCGGTCGGCGTCAGGAATTCTCGGGCTGAAATTCTCGTCCTGCTGTGGGGTCTCGTCATAGGTGTAGCCGATTCGCAACTGGGTCGCGGTGGTGAAATCGTAGGTCATGCCGAGACGGTAGGCGTTCGAGTTCTCGAAGTAGTTTTGGCTGGTGAAGATGGTGGAGCCATACTCCTCGTTCTTCACCACCAGTTCATCGAAGGTATTCCAACCGGTTCGAGTGAAGTCGAATTCCACGCCAAGCTTTTCCATGGCCTGGTAGCGGGCGCCGATCTGCAGCCGCCAGGGAAGTTCCAGGGTGGCCGTGACATTATCCGACAGGTTGCCGGGCAGAACGCCCGCTTCGTCATCCAGGGTGCCTTTGGCCTTGATCTTGGAGGAGGAGTGATAGCTGGCGCCGAAGCTCCACTTGTCCAGTACCACCAGGCCGCCAAGGTTGAAACCGACACTGCGACCGTCACCCTTGAGATTGAAGCCGGGATAGGCGTTGCCGTCATTCAGGGCGCTGTTGAACTCGACCTTTTTCATCCAGTAGTAATCGACACCGAAGGATACGGAAGCCTGGTCGTTGAATTGATAGGCCGCGCTCGGGCTGAAGGCCGCAATTTCCAGCTTGGTGTTGGTGGGCATGAAGGTCCCGGCGGGGTACTGACCGCTGTAGAGGTCGGTATCCCACTCGGTTTCCAGGCCAAACGGTGCGTTGATGGCGATACCCAGCGACCAGTCATCATTGACCTGGCTGTGAGCAGAGATGGCGGGTGCCGCCACCAGGTCGTTGGCATCACTGTCCGTTGAACCGGCCCCGGTATCCACCGCCATATCCGGCTGGATCAAAATCGTGCCGAGGGTCACGTGGCTGCCTTCATGGAACGCCATGGCGGCTGGGTTGTAGCTGATCGCGCCGAGCGAGTTGGGATTCGCCACCATTGCATTGGAGGTGGCCAGACCGGTCACATTCATCTCCGGAACAGCGAAACCGGAAGCGTGCGCCGATGTGCTAATGAATAGTGCCGAACCACAGCTGATTGCCAGGCAAATGGCGTGTGAGAGACTTTTAGGATGCATGCGTATCCTCCCTTTTACATTGTTTTTGTTCAGACTCACTTCCAATGTACGAGTTGTGGGAGGCGATGAATCAGACGGGTCTAATGCCCTGCACAGCTCATGCTGCAAACATCCACCTAGTCAACCGGTGCGGGATGAGTCCTGCGGAACTATGGAAATTACCATATCCGGTCCAGTGGAAAAAAGTACCCGTCATCAACGCAACGGCATTCCGCCCTCGGCGGCCCCTCCTCGAAGGGGCCAAAGCCCCGGTTTTCAGAGCGAGTGAGGGGGTTCGGCTGCGTTTCCCAGTATCATGAGTTTGTGATATAAAAAGCGCTTATCCCCACAAAGAACAACTGATCGGAAAGTTCTCCCCTATGGCGGATCGCAGATTACAGGTTTTTCATACCGTTGCACGGCTGTTGAGCTTCACCAAAGCGGCGGAAACGCTGCACATGACTCAGCCCGCTGTGACCTTTCAGGTGCGTCAGTTGGAAGAATATTTCAACACGCGCCTGTTCGATCGCACCCACAACCGAATCAGTCTGACCGAAGCCGGTGAGCGGGTGTTCGGTTACGCGGACCGGATCTTCGATCTCTATTCCGAAATGGAGAATTCGGTACGCGAGATGACCGGCGAGATACGTGGCGCCCTGACCATCGGTGCGAGCACCACCATCGCAGAGTACATGCTGCCGGCGTTGCTGGGCGATTTCGGCACCCGCTTTCCGGAAGTTACGATTCACCTGAGGGTATCGAATTCCGAGGGCATCGTCTCCATGGTGGAGAACAATGCCATCGACCTGGGTGTGGTCGAGGCACCTGTGGGGAACAAGAACCTGGTGGTCGAGGTGTGCCGTGAGGATCAACTGGTTGCGATCGTGCCGCCCAACCACGACCTTTCGAACCTGGAGTCGGTGTCGATCGACAAACTCCTGGAGTATCCCTTCATCTGTCGGGAAGAGGGCTCTGGCACCCGTGAAGTGATCAACGAATATCTGGACAGCAACTGTGCCGATTCCAGTCTCAACATCTATATGGAGCTGGGCAGTCCGGAGGCGGTGAAAGGCGCGGTCGAGGCCGGTATGGGGGTTTCCGTCGTCTCCCGGGCCACCATACAGAAAGAGCTTAAACTCGACACCCTGCACGCCATCAATCTGGTGCCTCCACTGGAACGGCCCTTCTCGTTCGTGCATCAGAAGCAGAAATTTCGCCTGCGGGCGATGGAAGAGCTGCTGGACTTTGCGCGGGGATATTGCGAGGAACATGGGGATGATCAGCTCTGAACCGATGATCCCCGTTCACAGCTCCGCTCGTTGGGTACCGAGCGGGGACCCGGTGGCTTGAAATGCAGTACATGCCGACCCAGAAGCGTCTCAGCAGCGAACAGAAACGCCTGCTGGAATGCTTCAACCGGCTTTCACCCCAGGACCGCGACACGCTTCAGGCGTTTGCCGACTTTCTCGCTGCCCGGGAATCCACCGATGACGATGCGACCGGCGAAACCGGTCCCCTGAAACCAAAACCGATCGATCGTCCCCGGGACGAATCGGTGGTCAAGGCGATCAAACGCCTTTCGGAGCGCTATTTCATGCTGCAGCGGGAGAAGCTGCTGGATGAAACCTCATCCCTGATGATGACGCACATTATGCAGGGACGACCGGCCCCGGAGGTGATCGACGATCTCGAAGCGCTGTTCGAACGCCATTACCAGGAATATCTGAAACAGGCCTGACTGTGTGATCAGGATTTTTCTTCGGCGACCGGATCTCCGGTTACGGCTAATATTCGGCGGATGAGAGTTGAGTCCCGATAGGTCATCATATGCAGGTCATTACCAACTGGTTCAAACGCTATTTTTCAGATCCCCAGATCGTCTTCCTGACGCTGTTTCTGATCCTGTTGTTCGGCATCGTGATCACCATGGGGGACATGCTGGCGCCGGTGCTTGCCAGCGTTGTGGTCGCCTACCTGCTCGAGGGTGTGGTGACCCAGCTCGAGCTTCGTTCCTGGCCCCGCCTGCTTTCGGTAATCCTGGTATTTATCCTGTTCCTGCTGTTCGTGGCCCTGGTACTGCTGGGTCTGCTGCCGCTGCTGTCCCGTCAGATCACCGATTTTCTGCAACAGCTGCCGAGCATGATCGCCATGGGACAGAAGGCCCTGATGCAGCTTCCGGAACGCTACCCGGACCTGATTCCCCAGGATCAGGTGGATCAGCTGATTCAGCAATTGCGGGTGGAGGTCGGCAGCTTCGCCCAACGGGCCGTAAGCTGGTCGTTGGCTTCGGTGGTGGGGGTGATCACCCTGGTGGTTTATCTGATTCTGATGCCCTTGCTGGTGTTCTTTTTTCTCAAGGACAAGCAGCTGATCATCGACTGGTTCGTCTCGTATCTCCCCAAACATCGTCGCTTTTCGGTCAATGTCTGGAAGGATGTGGATAAACAGATCGCCAATTATGTCCGTGGCAAGTTCTGGGAGATCATCATTGTCTGGTCGGTGAGTCTGGTGAGCTTCACCCTGTTGGGGCTGAACTATGCCTTGCTGTTGGCGGTGATGGTCGGGTTGTCCGTGATCATTCCCTACATCGGCGCGGCAGTGGTGACGATACCGGTGCTGTTCATTGCCTGGTTTCAGTGGGGCTGGTCAACCGATTTTGCCTGGTTGGCCACCACCTATTTCATCATTCAGGCCCTGGACGGCAATGTGCTGGTGCCGCTGCTGTTCTCCGAGGTGGTGAACCTGCATCCGGTGGCGATTATTGTGGCGATTCTGGTGTTTGGTGGTTTCTGGGGCTTCTGGGGGGTGTTTTTCGCGATACCCCTGGCCACTCTGGTTCAGGCCGTGATGACGGCCTGGCCGAGAAGCGATGGGGAGGGTCCGGCCCCTCAAGCGGAGACCTGAGACCGAACCCTCGGGACTGCAGACGGCCGATCAGGATTTTTTCGTGTTGATCCCGAATACCGTCCACAGCGGACAGAAGGAGATCAGGCCGGTCAACAGGGGAACCAGGCCGATTGCTCCGAGCCAGTTGATCGGGTCGCTGAGCAGAAAGCCCCAGGCGAGAATGGCCAATCCGGCAATGATGCGAATAATGCGTTCGATACCGCCTACGTTCTGAGTCATGGGTTGCTCCTGTATTGTGTGATCGTGTTACTTCGGATGAGTGTCAACAGACCCTAGCCATTCGACACGGACCGGGCACAAAGGTGCGGCCCGGAACTTTTTACTAAAGTCCGCCGGGTTGTTATTAACCCGGCACCTGAATATGCCATGTTCAGGGCTACAAGCATGCCCTTGATCAAGGGGTGACTCGCAGGCAATGGCCGCTCCCTTGTCAAGAGTCGCAACGCAGAGCAAGGGCTTGCTCGCAGCCCCTATCCATATCATTCTAAGGACAGGCCTGCTTGCAGACTGCGTTATCAAAACTTGCTGCAGGCAGGCACGCTTCGGCTGAACTTGGCATATTCAGGTGTCGGGTGAATAGCGTTAACGGGGCCAGATTAATTCCGCTCAGGTCCATTGTCTGTGATTAAGTCACACAACATCGAAACAATCTCAAATCGGCTGCCGAGTACTCTCCCTCCACAGGGGAGGCCGAATTTACTGGGTTGACAGAACTGTCAGCAAGTCCCGGTCGAGAATTTCGATGGCGCCGCGATGGATGCGTATCAGCTGTCGCTGTTCCAGGTCCTTGAGGATCCGGCTGATCACTTCCCGTGAAGTGCCCAGGTCCGAGGCGATCGCCTGGTGGGTCAGTTCGATGCGCCCGTCGACGGCCGGACGCAGTAGCAGGTAGCTGGCCAGGCGGGTGTCTACACGCCGGAATGCGATCTCTTCGATGATCCCAATCACCTCACTGAGACGATTGCTCACCAGACTGAACAGATAGTTGCGCCAGCCAGCCTCTTCGTCCGACCATCGCACCACGTCGGAGGGGCTGACCAGCACGGCTTCGATGGACTCCTCGCTGACAGCGAATGCGGGGAATGGGCTGCCATTGACGATACAGGATGCGGTCAGGATGCAGCTCTCCCCCGGGCCGATTCGGTAGAGGGTGATCTCGCGGCCGTTTTCCCCGATCTTATAGACCCGGGCCTTTCCTGAGGTGACCAGTGCCAGATGACTGCATTGGCTGCCTTGCTGGCAAATCGGCTGACCTGCAGGCAGGGTGATGAGTGAGACCGAGTGGAAGAAACGCCGCTGGAAGCTGTCATCAGTTTGTTGCAGAAAGCTGAACTGGCGAAGGATTCGCCCGGTGGCGGAGGAATCGGTTATCAAGTCGGCTCCTGGTTGGTGCGGCAGCGAGAGTGCTGAATGATGCGCCGGCCTGCTGTGGGCTCACGCGGCTGGATCTACCCGATCTCCGCTAATGATAAGCAAGCTGCCTGGTTGGGTCCACTCACTGTCGGGGCCATGTAAATGAGGCAGTTACGCTGACAATGTGCTAATTTACATCGGTATTGACACGGCATGCTGGTGCGTCGGGTTAATCCACAGACATCATACCCCCTGGTCAGTTCGAATTTGGCATGGCAGATCCAAACGAAGAAGCGGTAAAGATAAAAAAAGAGCGGGTTCGCCTGCTGTATGCCAATGGCACCACGCTGATAATCGCGAACTTTATCGCCGGGCTGATTTTTTTCTATCTCAATCGAGTCCCGGATCATCCCCAGGGTCTGGTCTGGGGTGCGTTGTTTACCCTGGTGCTGATCGCCCAGGTCCTGCTCACAGTGCTGATGCGACGCAGCGACCTGCAACGGCTTCAGGTATGGCGTTATGCAATGCTGCCCGGAGTGCTATTGCTGGGCATACTCTGGGCCCTGGCGCTGATACACCTGCTCAACAATCCGATGCTGACCGATTACCTGGTGATCGACCTGGTGCTGATCGGTACGGTGTTCCTGCTGACCGCCCTGTTGCTCACCGTGGATACCTTCTTCAGCATCGCGTTCGTACTTGCGGCGGCTCTGCTGGTGGTGTTGTCGCTGTCGGGGCGGGATGGGAGTGTCAGTGAGGAATTCATGGTGGGTCTGATCGCCTATGCATTGGCGCTGCTCATCATATCGGCATGGATGACTGTCTATCAGCAAAGCTATCTGCTGATTGCAGCCAACCGGGTGTTGCTGCATGAGCGCATGGTGGCTTCTGAAACGGAACTGAGTGAACTGCGCAGCCGGCTGGTCCAGGAAAACGACCAGCGACAGTCGGTGGAAAAGCAGCTGTCTCTGGCCAAGGAGGCTGCTGAAAGCGCCAACCTGGCGAAATCGGAATTCCTGGCCACCATGAGTCACGAGATCCGCACCCCGCTGAATGGCATTCTGCCGATCCTGGAAATGCTCCTAGACACCCGGCTCGACAAGGAACAGAAGCAGTTTGTCACCACCGCGCTCAACTCGTCCCAGGTGCTGCTCAGCATCATCAATGACATTCTCGATTTCTCCAAAATCGAGGCGGGTAAGCTGGACCTTGAATTTATTGATGTCAATTTGAAGAGCATCATCGAGCAGGTCACCTCGCTGATGAAGAACGCTGCGGATCGGCGCCACCTGAAGCTGCAGTTTCGGATCGAGCACAGTGTACCTCACACGGTAAGGGGCGATCCGATCCGTCTCAGGCAGATTCTTACCAACCTGGTCAGCAATGCGGTGAAATTCACCGAGCATGGGGAAGTCACTGTCGAATTGTCCCGTCGCCAGAGCACCCGAACCGAGGTGGAGCTGTTGTTTGGTGTGCGTGATACCGGCATCGGTATGACCGAGGAGCAGGTTGCGCGGCTGTTCGAACCCTTCTCTCAGGCGGACGCCTCCACCACCCGCAAACACGGGGGGACCGGTCTGGGGCTGGTGATCTGCAAACGCCTGACTGAGTTGATGGGCGGCAAGATCGGCGTCAAGTCCCAACCGGGACAAGGCTCTTTCTTCTGGTTTCTCCTGCCGATGCGCAAATCCCTGTCGGAGATGCCTTCCGGGCGACGCAATCTGCAGGACATCAGAACCCTGTTGCTGGCGGATGCCCAGACCCCGGGTTACCACGAGACACTGCGTCTGCTTAAACAAGTGGGTATGCTCGTGGAGCAGTCGAGCGACCAGTACGACGCCCTCAGCAAACTCAAATCCTCCGCCAATCTCGGCGCCAGCTGGCGATACGAGCTGATCCTGGTCGATGCCTCAATGGTATCGGTGAACCTGATCCAGGTCGTGGAGTCGGCGCGGGAGATCATGCACATGAGGGATGTGCCGGTACTGGCGTTGAATACCCCTGCGGAGGATATCGAGGGCCTGGAAAGATTTGGCATCGACTGTGTGGGCGCCACGGCGCCGAACAAGGAGATCAAAATGCGTCTGCACCGCATCTTCGATGTGGAGCAGGTCTCCGTGGCGAGTACCAGCCCGGAAGAGATCCCGGTACCCCGGTTGCCCGATGATCATCTCAATTGGATGGACAAGCACGGTGAGGAGCCACAACACAAACCCGCTCCGCAGCAGCCGGAAAGCACCCAGCCGGAGCACAGAATGCGCCTCGCGGGTCGGGTGCTGGTGGTTGAGGATAACCCGGTCAACCAGGCCGTGGTGAAGAAGATGCTGGAGAAGAGCGGCTTGTCACCGGTGACCGCCAATGATGGGATGGAGGCGATGGAGGCGTTGCGCGGAGAGCAGTTCGATGTGGTGCTCATGGATTGTCAGATGCCCCGCATGGACGGCTACGAAGCGACTGAGGCAATGCGTGAGCGGGAGAAGAAGCAGGGGCTCGAGCGCACCCCGATCATCGCCATGACCGCGAACGCAATGACCGGGGACCGGGAACGCTGTCTGGCCTGTGGCATGGACGATTACCTGTCCAAACCGGTGAAACCGGCACAATTGGAGAATATGCTTCGCCAGTGGTTGCCTATGGAGGGGATGATTCAGGACGCATCGCCTGATAGTCTTTCAGTAACCGAGCCCGAAGCCGAACCGGCAGCGGACACGGGACTCAGCAGTGAAACCTTTCTCAATGTCGGAGATTCCAGCATGTCCGTGAGCGGTATCATTGACCGCAATGTCCTGGAGGAGCTGTATGAGATCATGGAAGAGGATTTTGTCTCGGTTCTGGAGAGCTATCTGAAAAGTGCTCCCAGTCTGATGCAGGCGATTCGCGACTCCGTGAAATCAGGAGATATGGATGGCCTGGTCAAGTCCGCCCATCCACTCAAATCCAGCAGCGCCAATGTGGGCGCCATGGAACTCTCCATTCTGGCCCGGGAACTCGAGTTCAAGGGGCGGCAGAACGACACCGCCGGCCTGGTGGACAGCTATAATCGAACCGCTGAGGTGTACCGCCGCTCGGTGGGTGAACTCAAGGCGATCGTGGCCAAGGGCCACTTTCACTAATAGCAGTAGTTCAGCCGGTCTCGATCCAGGTTCAGTCCGGCATATTCACCACTACAGATTCGAAGAGGCGTAATCCGCCAGTCTTGAGCGTTCCCCGCGCTGTAGCGTGATATGACCGCTGTGAGGCCAGTGCTTGAAACGGTCCACCGCATAGGTCAGTCCGGAGGTGGTTTCAGTCAGGTAGGGGGTATCGATCTGCGCCACGTTCCCCAGGCAGACGATTTTGGTACCCGGTCCGGCCCGGGTGATCAGGGTCTTCATCTGTTTCGGCGTCAGGTTCTGCGCCTCATCCAGGATGATGTACTTGTTGAGGAAGGTGCGGCCGCGCATGAAGTTCAGTGAATGGATGCGAATCCGGCTGCGCAACAGGTCATCGGTGGCGGCACGCCCCCATTCGCCGCCCTCGGTCTGGGTCAGCACTTCCAGATTGTCCATCAGTGCGCCCATCCAGGGAGTCATTTTCTCCTCTTCGGTGCCGGGTAGAAAGCCGATATCCTCGCCCACCGGGACTGTCACCCGGGTCATGATGATCTCCCGGTAGAGATTCTGATCGAGCGTCTGCACCAGTCCCGCAGCAAGGGTCAGGAGGGTTTTTCCGGTGCCCGCGGTGCCCAGCAGGGAGACAAAATCGAGATTGGGGTCGAGCAGCAGGTTGAGGGCGAAATTCTGTTCCGGGTTGCGCGCCGTGATACCCCATACCGCATGTTTGGAGTTGGTGTAGTCCTCGGCCAGTTCCATGATGGCGCTGTTGTCCTGCTTTTCCCGCACGATCGCCTGGAAGCCTTCATCTCCGTTCAGGAACAGACACTGGCTGGGGTACCAGTCGTCCGTGTCTGGCCCGCTGATGCGGTAAAACGTGTGTCCCTCTTCCTGCCAGGATTCCAGTTCCTTGGTGTGCTGTTCCCAGAAATCCGCCTGCAGCTCATTCACCCCGGTATACAGCAGGTTGACGTCTTCCAGCACCTGATCGTTGGAGTAATCCTCGGCACGCAGCCCCAGGACACTCGCTTTGATGCGCAGATTGATGTCCTTGGAGACGATTATGATGCGTTTTTCCGGGTGTTCCGACTGCAGACACAGGGCGGTGGAGAGGATATTGTTGTCCGGGGTGCTGCCGGGCAGGGCCTGGGGCAGTTCCTGATTGACCGGCTTGGTCTGGAAGAACAGCCGACCACTGATCGACTCGGTGCCGCCGTTGATCTGCAGGGTGTTGAGAGCAATCCCGTGACTGATTTCATTTTGCGGAATATCGCTCATCAACTCGTCGAGGAAACGGCTGGTCTGGCGCACGTTGCGCGCCACTTCGGACATGCCTTTCTTGCCTTTGTCCAACTCCTCGAGGACCACCATGGGTAAATAGATATCATGCTCCTTGAAGCGGAACAGGGCGGTCGGATCGTGCATCAGGACATTGGTGTCAAGCACGTAGAGTCGGGGTTTGCTGGATTGATTCTCGGACATGGGCAGTCTCAATTATTACAGGCGGACACATGCCTGGTGCCTGGCGTGAACCAGGGTCAGGCAGGGGAGGCAGGCGGACACGGTGCTCAGTTGGACGCTCCGGCACGCATCGCCTTGAGGGTTTCAAGCACCTCTTCGGCGTGACCCTTGACCTTGACCTTGCGCCACTCGTGGCGCAACACCCCGTTCTCGTCGATCAAAAAGGTGCTGCGTTCGATGCCGCGCACCTGTTTGCCGTACATGTTCTTCATCTTGATGACGTCGAAGGCCTGACACAGTGTTTCGTCCTTGTCGGACAGCAGGTCGAATGGAAATCCCTGCTTGGTCTTGAAGTTCTCCTGGGCCTTCAGGCTATCCCGGGAAACCCCCAGGATGACTGCCGACTGCCGTCGGAATTTTCCGATTGCCGCGGTGAAATCAAGCCCCTCCTGGGTGCATCCCGGGGTGCTGGCTTTGGGATAGAAGTAGAGAACGATGGGCTTGCCCTTGAAATCACTGAATTTGATCGATTTGTCTCCGGTGGCCGGCAGTTCGATGTCCGGTACCGCTTTGCCTGGGGCGACTGGGGTCATGGTGGTGTGCTAGCTCCTCGTGTGAAAGGTTGTCAGTCAGCGGGCCGCATGGCGGCCGTATGTCAGCGAGACAAGCCGCGACATGGGCCGGTCGGCGTCGTATGCATGGTCAGCCTTTGATGGGTTCAATGATCGCATCCAGGTTCAGGGAGTCGCAATAATCCATGAACTCCTCCCTGAGCAACGCGATCTGGGTATTGGCGGGTATGCCCACGCTCATATGGACTGAGAACATCGGCGTGCCGGTATGAGCCGCGGAGTAGCTGCTTGTGGTCATGTCCTCGATGTTGATGTTGCGATTGGAGAAGAATTCCGCCAGCTGATTGACAATGCCGGGATGGTCCATGGAAACGACTTCGACCAGATATGGCAGCTGGTTGTTGGACGGAATACGCCCTTCCGTGCGTTTGCAGATGATGGTCAGACCGAGGTCGCCCTGCAGATCAGGGATTGCAGACTCGAGTTTTGCCAGGGTGTTCCAGGGGCCTTCGATGAGTAACAGGATGGCGAATTCCCCTCCCAGTACCGTCATGCGGCTGTCGGTGATGTTGCAGCCTTCGTCGAGAATTTTCTTGGACAGGGCTTTGACGATGCCCGGGTGATCCTCACCCAGCGCGGAGATGACCAGATAATTTTTCGGTGTAGACATGAGACGGCTTGATACCCAGCAGAGATAAGACCTGTATCAGAGTGTACCACCAGCCGCGCAGGGCAGGCGACTGCTAATCCGGGTGCCTCTGTTCAACCCTTGCGACGGGTCCGGTACCCGTGTTCCGGGACCGGAGCATCCACTGCCCGGTCCTCTTGCGAGGCATCCAAAATGGTGTCGTCGCTTGTCAGGTAAACGGGCCACGGGCTAACATTGCGGATCAACTTGAATCAGGGGGCAAGACCGATGTTTCGCGGCAGCATGGTGGCTTTGATCACACCGATGAATGAACAGGGCGATGTTGACGGTGCGGCCTTGCGCAAACTGGTGGAGTTTCATGTCCAGCAGGGCACCGACGCCATCGTAGCGGTCGGCACCACCGGAGAATCCGCCACCCTGGACGAAGCGGAACACTGCGATGTGATCAAACAGGTGGTGGACCTGGTGGCGGGTCGTATCCCGGTGATCGCCGGTACCGGGGCAAACTCAACCCGTGAAGCGGTCAGCCTTACAGAATGCGCCAAGGCAGGCGGGGCGGATGCCTGTCTGCTGGTCACCCCTTATTACAACAAGCCCACCCAGGAGGGACTATATCTGCACCACAAGGCGGTTGCCGAGGCGGTCGATATTCCCCAGATCCTGTATAACGTGCCTGGGCGAACCGCCTGCGACATGCAGCCTGAAACCGTGCTCAGGTTGGCTCAACTGCCGAATATCGTCGGTATCAAGGATGCTACCGGAGATCTCGAGCGATTGCAGCGTATGCGCACGGAATGCCCGGATGATTTCGATTTTTACAGTGGAGACGATGCCAGCGGTTGCGAATTTCTGCTGCAGGGCGGACATGGTGTGATTTCCGTCACCGCCAATGTGGCGCCGCGCCTGATGCACGAGATGGTTGCGGCAGCGCTGGCGGGCGACCGGGAAACGGCACAGAGCCTGGACAGCCGACTGGTTGGATTGCATCGGGCGCTGTTCGTTGAATCCAGCCCGATACCGGTCAAATGGGCGATGTCGGAACTGGGACTCAGTCCGAACGGCATCCGGCTGCCGCTGACCTGGCTGACTTCGCCCTCGGAAGATGCGGTTCGCAGCGCCATGCGCCAGGCTGGCGTGCTCTGAGCAGGTGCCTGCCGAGGGTGGTAAGGGCATTCCCCTGTGCATGGTCGCCTGTGTCCCCGGTTCGCGCCGCTGCTGCATGCCTGCGTTAAACTTGGCAGGCAAACGCTTGTCATAGGCAATATTCTAAAACTGGCTGATTTATCCTGATGCGTCTAATCCTAATCATTCTGCCGATCCCGCTGATGTTCATGCTGTTTACCGGATGCAGTTCCGATGGGGGGTATTTTTCCGATTCCGAACGGGAGTATCGCACCCAGAAAGAGACGGTGGATGACCTGGAAATTCCCCCGGACCTGACCCGGTCGTCGATTCAGGACGCAATGGTGATTCCCGGTGCGGGCAGTGCCTCCTACGAGGAGTACGCGAGCCAGCGCGACAAACGTACCGGTGGCACCATCGTTGCTCAGGAGGTGCTTCCGGAATTCGACAATATCCGGGTCGAGCGGAACGGAGATCAGCGCTGGCTGGTGATCCAGGCGCCGCCTGAAAAGGTCTGGCCCAAGGTTGTGGATTTCTGGCGTAAGAACGGCCTGCTCCTGGTCGAGCAGAATCCCGCCATCGGGGTCATGAAAACCGATTGGCTGGAGAGTCGCGCGGATATCAAACAGGGGGCTATCACCGAATTTTTCCGTAAGGCGCTGAGTGGCATCTACTCTTCGGCGACCCGGGATCAGTTCCGGGTTCGCCTGGAGCGGGGATTGGCACCCGGTACCACGGAACTCTACCTGACCCATCGCGGCATGGAGGAACAACTCAAGGAGAATGTCAGCGGCGAGGCGGATACCACCTACTGGGCGCCCCGCCCCAATGATCCCGGAATCGAGGCCGCCATGCTGCGCAGTCTCATGGTGGATCTGGGGGTTGCCGAAGAGCAGGCCGAGAGTTCACTGGCAAGCGCCGATCAGCGCCAGGAACGCTCCCGCCTGGCACTCAATGGCGAGGCGTCCGAGCTTTTCATCAAAGAGGCCTTCGCACGGGCCTGGCGGTTGACCGGGGTAGCTTTGGACCGGGTTGGTTTCGCCGTGGAGGACCGCAACCGCTCGTCGGGGCTCTACTACGTCAAATACAGCAAGCTTCTGCCCAATGAACCAGTGGATGAGGGAGGGTTCCTGTCCCGCCTGGCGTTTTGGCAGGATGATGAAGAAGAGATACCCACGGACGTCCAGTATCAGGTCAAACTCAGTTCGGTCGATGACGAGGAGACCCGGGTCGAGGTCCGGGATGACAAGGGAGCGCCGGCACCGGCGAAGGCGGCAGAACGGATACTCAGCCTGATCCATCAACAGATTCTTTGACCGGTGGCCTTGAGGTTCGCCTTCCTGGGCAGTGGCAGCCGGGGTAACGCCCTGCTGGTTGAAACCCCTGGAGCGCGGGTCCTGGTCGATTGCGGTTTTACCGCCAGTGAAACGGAATCGAGGTTGAAATGCCTGCAGGTGGATCCCCAGACCCTGTCTGGAATCCTGGTCACCCATGAGCATGGGGACCATATCCGCGGGGTGGGGGTGCTGGCCAGGCGCTATGGGATTCCTGTGTGGATGACCCCGGGTACCGCCGGCGGAGCGGACTACGGCGTGCTCCCCGACCTGCGCATGATCGACTGCCACGCCGGTTACTGGTTGCTCGAGGATCTGCGGGTGCAACCCTACCCGGTGCCTCATGACGCCCGCGAGCCCTGTCAGTTCCTGCTCAGCCACGGTGGGGGCTGTCTCGGTGTGCTGACCGATACCGGTCATGTGACGCCACATATCGTTGAGACACTTCAGGTCTGTGACGGACTGGTTCTTGAGTTCAATCACGATCGGCAAATGCTCGCCACTGGGCCCTATCCGAAGAGCCTGCAGGTGCGGGTGGGAGGTCATCACGGCCATCTCAGCAATGACCAGGCGTTGCAGCTGTTGAGTCAGTTGCCGGTCACCCGGTTGTGCCATCTGGTCGCCTCCCATATCAGCGAGAAGAACAATTCACCGCAACGGGTGAAGTCTCTGTTGGCACAGCATCAGCCTGATCTTGCAACTCGCTGCCAGTTGGCGGAACAGGGGGGTGTCTCGGCTTGGTTCGATCTGTAACCCTGAGTCGGAATATCAGAATATTAGTGCATCCATCTTTACTTAAAGTGTTTTCATTTTCAGTAGCTTGGAGCTAGACTGTTGCGGTTTACCACAGCTGCGTCGCCTGCTCTCCGGGTGATCGCGTGTTCCCATAATTTCTGGAGAGGATGGAGGTTTTAACAAGATGGCGCACATCGTTGTATTAGGGGCTGGTACCGGAGGTATGCCCTGCGCTTACGAGCTCCGTATGGAGCTGGGTCGCGAACATGAAGTGACAATGATCAACGAGCGGGAGTACTTTCAGTTCGTTCCTTCCAATCCCTGGTTGGCCGTTGGCTGGCGCGACCGTTCTCACATCACTTTCGATATCCGGCCTCACCTGGAGCGCAAGGGTATCAATTTCATTGCCAAGCGTGTCGACAAGATCGATGCGGAAGCCAATCAGTTGACCCTCGATGGTGGCGATACCATCGATTACGACTACCTGGTGATTGCGACCGGTCCACGGCTCGCCTTCGAGGAGGTGGAAGGCTCCGGTCCTGAAGGACATACCCAGTCGATCTGTACCGTGGACCATGCCGAGAAGGCCTACCAGGCGTATCTGAACCTGCTTGATGATCCGGGTCATGTCATCATCGGTGCAATGCCGTTCGCCAGCTGCTTCGGTCCGGCGTACGAGTTCTCGTTCATCATGGATTCCGACCTGCGCAAGCGTAAGATGCGTGACAAAGTGCCGATGACCTTCGTGACTTCCGAACCCTATATCGGCCATCTGGGTCTGGGGGGCGTCGGTGACTCCAAGGGTTTCCTGGAGAGTGATTTCCGCAACCACCACATCAACTGGATCACCAATGCCAAGGTCACCAAGGTGGAGGCCGGTAAGATGTTCATCGAGCAGTACGATGACTCGGGTCACAAGCTCAAGGAGCAGGAACTGGATTTCAAATACTCCATGATGCTGCCGGCATTCAAGGGTGTGGATGCAGTGGCCAATGTCGAGGGTCTGTGTAATCCGCGCGGCTTTGTGTTCGTCGACGACCATCAGCGCAACCCCAAGTATCCCAACATCTATGGGGCCGGGGTGTGCATCGCGATTCCCCCGGTGGAAGCGACCGCGGTACCGACCGGTGCGCCGAAAACCGGATACATGATCGAGTCGATGGTAACCGCCATCGTCCACAACATCGCAGATGATCTGGCCGGCAAGGAAGGCACCACCCTGGCCACCTGGAACGCGATCTGTCTGGCGGATATGGGTGATACCGGTGCGGCTTTCGTTGCGCTGCCGCAGATACCGCCGCGCAACGTGGCCTGGTTCAAGAAAGGCAAATGGGTGCACATGGCGAAAATCGCCTTCGAGAAGTATTTCATCCGCAAGATGAAGAAAGGCACTTCCGAACCGATCTACGAAAAATACATCCTCAAGATGCTGGGTATCGGAAAGTTGAAGTAAGCTGACGGACTGCGCAGGCTCAGCCATTGCGGGCCCCCCTGGCAGACCAGGGGGGCTTTTTTCGTTTTAGCCTCGCGGTGTGCTCGGATTTATCGAAAGCCGGTGATCCGAGACCCCATTTTCAAAGGGTTTTGCGAAGCATATGCGCTGCGGGGCTTTCTGTTATGCTGCGCGCAGTAACCGTCAAAATGAGGCTATGAACATCGTGTCAATCAACAGGCATACGACCCGAACCGTGAAGGTCGGAGGGGTCCTTGTCGGCGCCGATGCGCCCATTGTCGTCCAGTCCATGACCAACACGGATACTGCGGACGTCGCGGCCACCAGCGAACAGGTGGCTGCACTGGCGCAGGCGGGTTCTGAGCTGGTGCGCATTACGGTGAATAACGAAGCGGCGGCTGCGGCGGTGCCCAGGATTCGCGACCGGCTGCTGCAGATGGGCGCGGAGGTGCCGCTGATCGGTGATTTTCATTTCAACGGACACCGGTTGCTGCAGAATTTTCCGGAATGTGCCGAGGCATTGGCCAAATACCGGATAAATCCGGGCAATGTGGGCAGCGGTGAGAAGCGTGACAGCCAGTTCGCTCTGATGATCGATACCGCCTGCCGATACGAGAAACCGGTTCGCATCGGGGTGAACTGGGGCAGTCTCGACAAGGGCCTGGTGGCCCGCTTTATGGATGAGAATGCGCGTGCGGCCAATCCGCTGGATGCCGATGGCATTACCCGGGAAGTCATGGTTCGCTCCGCACTGGAGAGTGCGCAAAGGGCGGTTGAGTTGGGGATGGCCCGGGAGCAGATCATTTTATCGTGCAAACTCAGTGGGGTTCAGGATCTGATTGCGGTCTACCGCTCCCTGGCCGATCGCTGTGACTACCCTCTGCATCTGGGGTTGACCGAGGCGGGAATGGGTTCCAAGGGGATCGTCGCCTCCAGCGCGGCCCTGGCGGTGCTGTTACAGGAGGGTATCGGGGACACCATCCGCATCTCCCTGACCCCGGAACCCGGCGGAGCCCGCACCCAGGAGGTGGTGGTGGCCCAGGAACTGCTGCAGTCGATGGGGCTTCGCGCATTTACCCCGATGGTCGTCGCCTGTCCGGGCTGCGGCCGAACCACCAGTACCCTGTTTCAGCAATTGGCCCAGCAGGTGCAAGCACATTTACGGGAACGGATGCCGGTCTGGCGCGGTCGTTATTCTGGAGTGGAGTCTCTCTCGGTGGCGGTCATGGGGTGTGTCGTGAACGGGCCGGGGGAGAGTAAGCATGCCGACATCGGGATCAGTCTCCCGGGTACCGGAGAATCCCCCTCCGCACCGGTGTATGTGGATGGCGAGAAGCGGCAAACCCTCAAGGGGGGGGATATCGCGGACCAGTTCATTGAACTGGTGGACCGCTATGTTGAGGAAAAGTATCGATGATTGCCCCGTGAATCCCGATTCAGGCAGTTGTGAGATCCGCGTGATGCGGTCGCTGCGTTTCGAATCAGTGACAACCGGCCCAAGTATAAAAAACCCAATAAACCTGATGACTCAGGAGGATGATTATGAAAATAAAGCTGACCCTTGTTTCCCTGACTCTGGCCGCGATGACGGCGTCCGCGAATCTCCAGGCCGAGGAGGCACCGGTCTTCGTATCATTGAAACGCCTGTCCCTGGAAACTGCGGAAAAGATCGCCCAGGGAGCCATCCAGGCCTGTCGTGCGCAGGGAATCCAGATTGGTGTGACCGTGGTCGATCGTGACGGTACGACACAGGTTGCGTTGCGCGATACCATCGCAGCTCCGATTACTGTCCCGATCAGTCGCCAGAAGGCCTACACTGTGGTGAATTTCAATGCGCCGACCTCGGCGCTGAGCGATCGGGCGAACACTCCCATCGGTCGCCTCGATGGTCTGGTGATGTCCGCCGGAGGTTTGCCCATCCAGGCAGGCGGGCAACTGTTAGGCGGTGTCGGGGTCAGCGGGGCACCCTCGGGTGAAACCGATGAAGGCTGTGCCCAGGCTGGCATCGACCAGGTGATCGATGACCTGGAGATGGGAATGTAAGCGGGCAATCCGCTTTGCTTGTTGTGCTCGCCGGGTTTCATCAACCCGGGAGCATCAGGTGCCGGACGGGGCTTGTATGAGATCCGTCCGGTACGGGTCCGACCGGTCGACTGAAGTCTCCAGATTCACAGTGTGGGCATGACCGGTGCGCTGTGATCGTGGTGGTCGTGGCTGTGCGCCTCGGGAGCCGGCAAAGGGGCGCCTGCCAGTATCGCCTGGGCCGCGCTCATGGGGTCGGTCTCACTGGTGCAGATCACCTGCACACCCTGTTGTGCCAGGCGGTTGATAAAACCCTGTCCCGCGCTGGCGCTCACCAACACGTCGAATTCGAACAACGGATGGTCAGGACCCTTGTATTCATGAATCGACATCTCTTTCGGCAGGTCGATCCGTGCGAGTTGGACCAGTTCTCCCTGAGGCGTCGTCTCATAGGTGAGAAAACGCCGGGATTTGCCCGCGTGGGCAGTAATGGTGCGAAAATTCTGACTGGTAACGGCTATTTTCATGGGCGTGTTCTGTATGCGGTTCCTGGGCCGGCTGTGCCATCGTTAGCAGGCGTTGGCGGGCTCATTGATAAGTGACTGGGTCCATTGCTCCATCAGCGCGTTGGCGACAGGCATGGGGGCTTCGATGAATGAGATCACGATTTGATTGCCCATCTGGCAGACACCGATGGAACGCGGTCGTATGGCCAGTTGCTCCGGGTCCTGCAGCGTGAATCCAAAGCAGAAAACCAGATTGTAGGCTGCACTGATGCCCTCCGCAATCTGGCCTTCAGGCAACTCGCAGGTGTGTTTCATATGATCGAAGGTGGCGATGTAGTGCGCGGCCTTGTGATGGGATATCTCGTCTTCGAAGTAGGCGACAATTTCCTCGATTGTCTTGAAACGACAGGTTGCCATGTCGATCTTCAGGGAATATACAGGGAGCTTGATTTCGTGGACGACCTGTTGCAACTGCATCTCCAATCATCATTGTTTTGATGGGCAAATAAATGATTCTTGGGTGAGATTAAGCGCGCGGGAGGGTCAAAGCATTGAAAAAGATCAATCCTCGGCAAGCCGCTGAAGATTGGGAATATCCAGTAAAAACTGATTGGGCGTGGTTTCGATCAACAGGCTCTGACGTTTGAATTCCGCGATGGTCCGGCTGGCGGTTTCCGTGGTAATGCCCAGCATCGCTCCCATGTCCTCCCGGGCAAACAGGCTGCACTGGCTTTCCTGGGTATTTTTGACCAGCCGCAACAGGAGACGGGCCACCCGCTGTTTGGCGGATCCGGTGGAGAGTTCCGTAAGCCAGGCGTCGGCTTCATTGAGTGCCCGGTGCCAGCGATTGAGCAGTTCCTGATAGAGGCTCGGGTTCTCTTTACTGAGATTTTCCACCACCCTCACAGGCAGGGCGCAGACCTCGGTTTCCTGAAGCACGACTGCATCATGCTGGTAGGAGTCACCGACCAGGCACTCCAGACCCGTGATGTCACTGGTGCGGATCAGTCGAACGATCCGCTGGCTACCATCGGGCAGGTACTGGACCAGCTTGAGGGTGCCGGAACGCACGGTGTACATCCGGTCACCCCGGTCGCCGGCATGGTAGAGGGTAGATCCAATCGGCAGGGTGTACTGGTCAATGGGATCGTGCAGGCGTTCGAAGTCTTCATCCTTGAGCCTGGAAAACAGCACGGATTCCCGCAAGGAGCACTTCAGGCAGTCCGCCACACCATCTCTGGCTTCCTTGAAAGAAACGTTCTTCACCATAACAGTTGTTTGTCCACTCTCGATTAGCGGGCTCGCGGCTCACCCCAACCCCACGGGAGCCGGATCCGGAAGGTCAGGCTCGACCACGGAGTCGCCTGGTCTGTTAGCGGCTATCAGTGGGTCTCGGATATCGGTTGGTGAGGGTCGCCCCTGACCAAACCGCGCCCTGGTGCTGAAGTCCGCATGTGGCATTTCTGGAAAGATATACCGTTCCCGGGTCTGCCCGATTGACCGGCTTTCGGGGTCAACGCCTTCTCGCAATTCTCCAACAATACCAGATAGATCGATAAGTTGAAGCGAATTTTTCATTCGCCGGGCAAGAGCGTGTCAAATCACACATATTCAAACTGGGGGGTATTGCTGAGTGTCGAAAAATCTTACAATCGAGCCAGTCGGCACTGATGTCGGCTGCGCCGTAACAATACCAAGCAACTGGCGCGCACAGGGGGTGACCATGAATCAATGGGAAACAGATGTCGATTTGGAACAGGTCCTGATCATCGATGACCAGTCGGTCGGGCATGAGCAGCTTCAGTACCTGCTGCAGGGACAATACCGGGTCTCCTGGGTCAGCCGCGAACAGGCTGATCATGCGCACATCGTGCGGCATGCTCCAAACCTGATCCTGCTGGATGTCGACCCCCCCGCTGAGGACGGGAGGCAGTTCTGCCGGGCGCTCAAGGCGGATCCCATGACCTCGGTGATCCCTGTGATATTCATATCTTCAGAGGCGGATCCGGGTGATCGGCTGGCGGGTTTTCATGCCGGTGCCGATGATTACGTCGAGCGTCCCTACAATCCCGAGGATCTGCTGCTGAAAATCCGGATTGCACTCAACAACCGACACGACCTGGAGGATTCCAGATTTTGCCAGACTCTGTTGAGGAAAGAGATGGAGGAGTCCCTGTCCGTTTCCTCGGAACTTGGGGAGATGGCCCGGTTTTTTATCGAGCTGCGCGACTGCGACAACATTCGCCTGCTCGGCGAGCGGGTCCTCGCCATGTTCGAGCGCCTGGGACTTCGGGTGATCGTGCGGATGCTTCCCGGCGGGCACTATTTCTCCCATGCGGGGGAGGTGGGCGGTCTCGATCGGGAGATCATGAGTCGTCACCCGGGCAAGGAGTGGTTCCATGATTTCGGTCACCGGACCCTGATCAGCGCGGGTTCCCTGTGCGTGTTGATCCGTAACATGCCGGTTCATGACACGATGCGCCATCTGCATCTCAAGGAATCCCTTAAATTGCTCGTCGGTGTGGTTGGCCGGCGACTGGCCTGCATGCAGCAGCGACCTGAGAACGATCGGGAGGAGGAGAGTCTGCGTCCCCTCATCGCGGGAATCCATCAACTGATCGAACACCTCCAGAGTGCTGACAACGGCGTGCGTCATCACCACACTCCGCATCATCTCAACCGACTGTTTCGCGCCTGGGAATCCTGCGCGAGCTGCTAGGCTCCGTACCCGGCGGATTCGCCGCATCGCTTCCGCTGGACTGAATGGGTGAGCCTTCCTCGGGTTCTGTGAGAGAATGGCGCCATTCTGATCGCCAGCCGTTTCATCGAGGAATCTTCATGCCCCTGATCACCTTGCGCAATATTCACCTGAGTTTCGGTGAAGCGCCGCTGCTGGATGGGGTGAACCTGAACATCGATCGGGGTGAGCGCATCTGCCTGCTGGGGCGCAACGGCGCGGGTAAATCCACCCTGATGAAGGTGATTCTGGGAGAACAGGTCGCCGACGATGGCGAGCGGGTTGTGGCCAGTGGGGTAAGGCTGGCGCGCCTGATTCAGGAAGTGCCCGTGGGCATGGGCGGCAGTGTCTTCGAGGTGGTGGCCGACGGCATCGGGCATCTGGCGGACAAGCTCAAGGCCTACCATCAAATCAGCCATCAGCTGGCGGAGAGCGGGGATTCGTCGCTGCTGGAGGGCCTCTCCAGGGCACAGCACGAACTGGAGGCCGCGGATGGATGGCAACTGGAACAGCGGGTGGAAACGGTCTTATCCCGACTCGGATTGGATGCGGATGCTGAGTTCGGTGCCCTGTCCGGCGGGCTGAAGCGTCGTGTGCTGCTTGCGCAGGCTCTGGTCATGGAGCCCGATCTGCTGCTCCTCGACGAACCCACCAACCACCTGGATATCTCGGCCATCGACTGGATGGAAGAGTTTCTCCTGGGCTATCCCGGGGCGATCCTGTTCGTGACCCATGATCGGGCCTTTCTGCGGCGGCTTGCGACGCGGATTCTGGAGCTCGACCGGGGCGCGCTGACCGATTGGCCCGGGGACTACGCAAACTTTCTGCGACGCAAGGAGGAGCGGCTCAATGCCGAGGCCCTGGCCAATGAGCGCTTCGACAAAAAACTCGCCGAGGAGGAGACCTGGATACGCCAGGGCATCAAGGCGCGGCGCACCCGCAACGAGGGCCGGGTAAGGGCGCTCAAGGCGATGCGTGAGGAGCGTCAGCAACGCCGCGAGCAGACCGGCAAGGCACAGATGCAGCTGACCGCCGGGGAGCGTTCCGGAAAGCTGGTGGTCGAGGTGGAAGGGATCGACTACGCCTGGGATGGCGAACCGATCATCCGCGACCTTTCCACCACCATCATGCGCGGTGACCGGGTCGGTATCATCGGGCCCAACGGTTCCGGAAAGACCACCCTGCTCAACCTGCTGCTGGGTCGACTGCAACCCGACAGTGGCCGGGTCAAGCTCGGCACCAACCTCCAGGTGGCCTACTTCGACCAGTTGCGGGGGCAACTCGATGAGGAGCGCTCGGTACAGGACAACGTGGGCGGCGGCAGTGACAAGGTCGAGGTGGGGGGACGCAGCAAGCATATCATCGGCTACCTGCAGGATTTTCTGTTTACTCCGGAACGGGCCCAGGCGCCGGTCAAGGCCCTTTCGGGCGGGGAACGCAACCGTTTGCTGCTGGCCAAGCTTTTCACCAGACCGGCCAATGTCCTGGTGCTCGATGAGCCCACCAACGATCTCGACGTGGAGACTCTGGAACTGTTGGAAGAATTGCTGGTGGATTACAACGGCACACTGCTGCTGGTGAGTCATGACCGGGAATTCCTCGACAATGCGGTGACCAGTTGCCTGGTGTTCGAAGGGGCGGGCCGGGTGATGGAGTCCGTTGGCGGTTACAGCGATTGGGAGGCGACCCGCAAACGCCAACAACCGTCGGCCAGGCCTCCCGAGCCCTCAGACAAGCCCAAGGCGGTCGCGCAGAAGGCGAAACCCAAACCCGCCAAACTCAGTTACAAGGATCAGCGTGAGCTGGATGCCCTGCCACAGCATATCGAGTCCCTGGAGTCGCAGCTCGAAGCGTTGCAGCAACGGTTGGCGGATCCTGAACTGTATCGCAGCCAGGCAGATCAGGTTGCTCAACTGCAACAGCAATCCGATCGCCTGCAGACAGAACTGGAACAGGCCTATGAGCGTTGGGAATCCCTCGAAGCGCTCAAAGGCTGACCACGCCATCGAACGGAGCATGAAATCGTGAATGACATGAAATCACTGTTCAGCCTGATGCTCGCAGGTTGGCTGTCTTTAACCGCGGGTCCGGCGCATTCCGGTGCGGCCTGCGTGGTGGCCAAGCGGCAGGGGGATTCGCTGGCGATCGAGTGGATTGCCTCACCCCGGGTCAGTGCCGCCGAAGCCATCGATCAAGCCACTTCGAAACTGCTGGCCCAGGGCTACCGGATCAAAGGCCAGGATGTGCATGCCCAGGCCAACACCGATCTGGCGCATGCCTACCTGGTGATCGTCAAGACCCGCTACACTACCCTCACCGGTCGCCAGCGCACCAGTTACGGATGCGGTTACAGCCCCCGTTCGGCTGCCGAGGCCGAGCAGGCGGCTCTCTACGATCTGCGTAACTATTCCTGGGGATGGAAGCCGGAACTTGGCTATGAAGTGATGGTAAAAAGCCGTTATTAAGCGGTTCCTTTGTGCCAGTTCAGTTGCTGTGTGATGATCCTGCCAGGGGTTTCCCTGACTACGACAATCCCCGATTCAACGACAGGTTCCGGCTGTAAATCTGGTCCTGGAATCGGCATACGGGGAATCTAATCATGGCCTGTCATTCGCAGCTTCGTTCAGCAATCAGTCTGATGCTGGGGTATTCTTTAGCGGAACATTATTTCAGCTGAATCACCGCACAGTCCTGTTCAATCAATGTTTGGGAGGTGTCTACCCGGACTACCTCTACAACGCACTGCTTATCCGGTTAGAGTTTCTGAATGGCTGGCTGGTGGGTTTGGGATGCAGGGTCGGCGTCAAAGGTACGATGTTCTCCGCTGACCTTGAGCCCCGTCGACCGCCTGGTGTGGAAAAGGACTCAAGGATCAGGATGCCTTCCAGGCTCAGTGGCTACTCGCCGATTCAACCATCCACTACTTGAGGAAAGACAGGGCGCGCGCTCGTGCCTCCCCTGCCTGACGCGCCACATCACCGAGTTCAGGGCCGAACATCTGCGCGAGCAGATTGACGTTCATGTAGGCGATATATGTCTTACCGTCCTGTTTGGTGTAGATCGCGGTGGCGCAAGGCATCAGGGTGCTGATCAGTCTCAGGTGATCGTGTCTGAGAATTTGTGCAGCGTACTCGGCCTTGCATAGATCGTACATCTTGAAAGGTCCGATATCGACATCGGCTGTGAGGACGATCCCCTGCCAATCATAAACCTTGGGTACTTTCCAGCCTTCGGTCCTGATGCCTTCCTGAAGCATTTGGTCCGTACGCTGGAAATCAAAAGGACTTGTCACCTCGATAATCATCGGCTCGCTTTGAGGGGGTGTGTGTGAATCAGCTGACGTATTCGGCATGCTGACAAACAATGCAACGACAATCAGAGCCATCCTGGAAAAAATTGAAACATGGGAACTACGCATTTCGGATTCTCCTAACAACTCAGGACCATTAGAATATTAGAATAATCTGATATATATGATCAAAGGATCTCTGCCACTTTTTTGCCTGAGATCATGCTTTGCAGAGAAATCTATCTTCTTGGATCAGTTGCGGCCAATTGTCATTGAAACGACTTTTGTTCTCATCCGGTGTTCGAGGTTCCGGGTATAGCGCTCACCACCTCCGGTATTCGCTTTACGCAATGCCCCCTGCGGGGCCCGTCAGGTGTATCTACGCCTTGCGGATGCACTTGCCTGACCGACACTCGTGGTGGGTGTGCAAGGTCCCGATGGCATGGCGTATCCAGACCTCTGCCTCGAATCTCACAACATTGCGAACCTCACCTGCACATCCCGCGGTTTGGCGAAGTAGGGCGCAGAGGTCACCAGCAGATCGACACCGGTAGCGGCGTATTCCGCGGCGTTGCCCGGGTTGATTCCTCCCGCCGCTGCAATGATGGTGCGCTGGGCGCCCTCGTGTCGTGACTTTGCCGCGTTGACAACCCTTGCCACCTCTTCGATGGAACACTTTTCCAACTGAATCACCGCGCAGTCCTGTTCAATCAGGTCTAATGCGGTCTCCACCTGGTCCACTTCCACAACGCACTTCTTCTCCGGTTGCTGTCGCTGAATGGCTGGCAGGTAGGTGTGGGATGTGGGGTCGGCGAGAAAGGTACGATGCTCCTCGGTGACCATGATGCTTTCGGACAGACCCAGCCTGTGCATGGTGGCGCCGCCGGCCTTTACCGCCTTGACCATCAGGGTCTTGGTGCCTGGCAGGTGTTTGCGGGTACAGGCAACAACCGCGTCTCCCGCCTGGTCGACGATTTGGCGGGCGCTGCTGCTGACGCCCGCGAGGGACTCCATCAGGCTTTGGGCCACCTTCCAGGCCAGGAACAGGGTATGCGCCGGGCCACTTGCCTGGAGCAGGTGACGTCCCGGGTCGGCGGCCTCGCCGCTGCTGACGAAGGCTTCAACCTGATCGGCGCCCGCGAGCCTGAACAATGCCGCGGCCTCTTCGACACCGCACACGATCATCGGGTCACGGGCATCGAAGGTGATTTTCCCAGCCTGGCCGCCGATTCCGAGAGCGGCTGTCGTCAGATCACCGTAAGGGGCATCCTCGTTCAACAGTGTGTGGAGTTGTTCAGGGGTCAGCCAGCAATCTGCGTTGTTCATGATGTGTCCAGGTCGTGGGAGTTGGGTCCAGGGGAAGGGTTCAGGTTAACAGGTCCGGATTCAAGCCTTGAGTAACAGTGCGTCACCGCTGCAGACTAGCGCAGAGAAAAAATGGCGTCGGTGACGATTCGCAATACCCAGTTCCGGTTGCACGTGTGCGGTTAAGTGCGGACGCAGCCGCACCAGGTGATCGTACCGGGCCTGTACCGGGTTGCCCGAAGCGAATGTAACTGACTGAGTTGCGCTGAAAATTCACTCAGTTTGCGGCACCCGCCATCATTAAACCTGGTATGCCACCCCCAAAGGATTGTGATGGCGATGGGTCTGGAACCATTTATCAGAAAAGTCTAATATAAGGAGATTCATTTGTGCCTCTTGTAAGGTTCAGTTTTTACTAAGGTTATTTTCATGCAGGATCCTACAACCCAGTCAGATAGCGACCTTGGGCGTGTCGAAGTCAAAGAGACCACCTGTTACATGTGCGCCTGTCGCTGCGGCATCCGGGTGACCCTTCGCGATGGCGAGGTGCGCTACATCGAGGGCAATCCGGACCATCCGCTCAACAAAGGCGTGATCTGCGCAAAGGGATCCTCCGGGATCATGAAGCAGTATTCCCCGGCGCGTCTGAGCAAACCGTTGATGCGTAAGCCAGGTGCCGAACGGGGTACGTCCGATTTCGAGGAGATCTCCTGGGACAAGGCCTTCGAGATCATGCAGGAGCGCCTGGGTAAGATCCGCGCCGAGGATCCAAAGAAGTTCGCCCTGTTCACCGGCCGCGACCAGATGCAGGCCCTCACCGGCATGTTCGCCAAGCAGTTCGGCACCCCCAATTACGCGGCCCATGGCGGCTTCTGCTCGGTCAACATGGCGGCCGGGCTGATTTACACCATCGGCGGCTCCTTCTGGGAGTTCGGCGGCCCCGACCTGGACCGCTCCAAGTTGTTCATCATGATCGGCACCGCCGAGGACCACCACTCCAACCCGATGAAGATCGCGCTCTCCGACTTCAAGCGCCGGGGCGGACGCTTCATCTCCATCAACCCGATCCGTACCGGCTACTCGGCCATCGCCGACGAGTGGGTGCCGATCAAGCCGGGCACCGACGGTGCTCTGTTGCTGGCGATCATCCGTGAGCTGATCCAGACCGGTCTCTATGACCGGGAGTTCCTGATCAAGTACACCAACGCCGCCGAGCTGGTGGTGGATGACCCCAAGCGGGACGACCATGGTCTGTTCCGTCGTTTCGAGATGCATGTGGAGGAGGGCTGCTTCGATCCGGAGAACAAGCTCTGGTGGGACCGGGAGCTCGACCGTGAGATCTCCACCCACACCCCCGGCACCGACCCCCGCCTGCTCGGCAGCTTCACCCTGGATGACGGTACCCCGGTGAAACCTGCCCTGCAGCTGCTCAAGGAGCGGGTCGAAGAGTACACCTGCGAGTGGGCCGAAGACATCACCGGCATCCCCGCCGACACCATTCGCCGCCTGGCCCACGAGATGGGTGTGGTGGCCCGCGATCAGAAAATCGAACTGCCGATCCAGTGGACCGACTCCTGGGGCAACGAGCACGACAGCGTCACCGGTAACCCGGTCTCCTTCCATGCCATGCGCGGACTGGCGGCCCACTCCAACGGTTTCCAGACGATCCGCGCCCTGGGCATCCTGATGACCATCCTGGGCACCATCGACCGGCCTGGCGGCTTCCGTCACAAGGCACCTTTCCCGCGCCCGATTCCGCCCTGCCCGAAACCGCCCAAGGGGCCTGAGGGCGTGCAGCCGAATACCCCCCTCGACGGTATGCCTCTGGGCTGGCCGGCCAGGCCGGATGACCTGTTTGTCGATGAGCAGGGCGAGGCGGTGCGCCTCGACAAGGCCTTCTCCTGGGAGTATCCCCTGTCGGTCCACGGCCTGATGCACAATGCCATCACCAACGCCTGGCGCGGCGACCCCTACAAGATCGACACCCTGCTGCTGTTCATGGCCAACATGGCCTGGAACTCGTCGATGAACACTGAGAACGTGCGCGACATGTTGCGGGACAAGGACGAGAACGGGGAGTACAAGATACCCTTCATAATCGTCGCCGACGCTTTTCAGTCTGAGACGGTGGCCTTCGCCGACCTGGTATTGCCGGATACGACCTATCTGGAACGCCACGATGCCATGTCGATGCTCGACCGGCCGATCTCCGAGTTCGACGGTCCGGTCGACTCGGTGCGTATCCCGGTGGTGGAGCCCCGCGGCGAATGCAAGCCGTTCCAGGAGGTGTTGATCGAGATGGGAAGCCGTCTCGGCCTGCCGGCGTTCGTCAAGGAGGACGGCAGCCGCAAGTTCCGCAACTACCCCGACTTCGTCACCAACTACGAGACCTCGCCGGGTTCCGGGATCGGCTTTCTCGCCGGCTGGCGCGGCAAGGGTGGCGAGAAGTTCCTCAAGGGCGAGCCCAACCCGCGCCAGTGGGAGATGTACAAGGAGAACGGCTGCGTCTACCACTACGAGCTGCCGAAGTCCTACCAGTACATGCGCAACTGGAACCAGGGCTATCTCGAATGGGCCCGCTACCACGGCATGACCCGCTACGTGGAGCCGATCACCCTGCATCTCTACTCCGAGGTGCTGCAGCGCTTCCGTCTGGCGGCCCAGGGCAAACTGCCGGGCAAGCAGCCGCCGGACCGCCTGCGCAAGCGGGTGGCTGAGCACTTCGATCCGCTGCCCTTCTACACCGCGCCGCTTGAACATAAATTGGTCGATACCCATCAGTATCCGATCAACGCCCTGACCCAGCGGCCGATGGCCATGTACCACTCCTGGGACTCCATGAACGCCTGGCTGCGGCAGATCCATACCCACAACTACCTGTTCGTCAATCCCAAACTGGGCGAGGCCTGCGGCTTCGGTGATGGGGACTGGATCTGGGTCGAGTCGCCAACCAATAAGGTGCGCTGTATGGCGCGCTTCTCCGAGGCGGTGGAGCCGGGCACGGTCTGGACCTGGAATGCTATCGGCAAGGCCTCCGGCGCCTGGGGCCTGTCGCCCAAGGCCAATGAGTCGCAGAAGGGCTTTCTGCTGAATCACGTGATTTCCGAGGAGTTGCCGCCCTGTGAGGCGGGCGACCACATGTCCAACTCCGACCCGGTCACCGGCCAGGCCGCCTGGTTCGATGTGCGGGTACGCCTCTACCCCGCGGGGCCGGAGGAGCCGAAGGTCACCTCGCCCCAGTTCGCGACCATGAAGCGGCTGCCGGGACAGGACGCGAAACGGGGCAAATGGCTGCAGTTCTTTGCCGGCTCGTTTCGGCGCAAAAACAACCTTTGAATATAGTTTTGAGTTATGAGTTTTAAGTTTTTAGTTATGGAGTGCGCTTTGCGCACGCCTGGTTTAGAGAGTTTGAGCGAAGCGAATACCTTCACTCAAAACTCAAAACTATTAACTCAAAATTCATCATGCTTTCGTAAGGACGAGGTATGACCCAATTAGCACTTGTTATTGATTTGAATGTTTGCGTCGGCTGCCACGCTTGCGTAACCAGCTGCAAGGAGTGGAACACCTCCGGCTGGGCCGGTCCGATGACCGATCAGCGCCCCTACGATGAAGACCCCACCGGGACCTTCTTCAACCGGGTACAGACCTATGAGGCGGGGGTGTTTCCTCACACCGAGACTTACCACTTTCCCAAGTCCTGTCTGCACTGTGAGGATCCTCCCTGTGTGCCGGTGTGCCCCACCGGGGCTTCCTACAAGCGCGAGGACAACGGTGTGGTGCTGGTCGACTACGACAAGTGCATCGGCTGCAAGTACTGCTCGTGGGCATGCCCCTATGGCGCCCGGGAGATTGATGAGAAACAGAAGGTGATGAAGAAATGCACGTTGTGCATCGACCGCATCACAGATATGAGCCTGCCGGAGTCGCGACGCAAACCCGCCTGTGTGCTGGCCTGTCCGACCAATGCCCGGTTATTCGGCGACGTGCACGATCCGAATTCCGAGGTCTCGGTGGCGATCCGCGAAGAGGGCGGGTATCCGTTGCAGCCGGAGTGGGGCACCAAACCGGCCAACCACTACCTGCCCAGGCGCAAAACCCGCATTCAGATTCACAAGGATGAACTGGTGCGTGCCGACAATCCGCTGAAGAAAGAGCAGCTGCCGCTGCCTGAGGCGGGTGAGACGTTGGATGACGTCGCATGGTAGTAGTAATAAGTTTTTAGTTTTGAGTTGATGTGTGCGCAGAGCGCACGATTGTTTGAATTATGTGAGTCTATGAAATGGTGTTGTGGCTACAAACAAGATGTTTCCGAAGTATTCGGCCCAAAGCGACAGACACCCAATTAGTACCCACACCTGAAAACTCAAAACTTATTTTTTCGGAGAAAAAATAATGCATCCTGCATTTTCGGTAATCTTCCTGACCACCCTGATCGGCGCCGGGCAGGGCCTGTTTCTGGCGCTTTACACCGGTCAGCTTTACGCTCTGGCGAACCTGCTGCCGGTGCAAACCCAGAACTTCTATGCGCTGGGTAGCCTGATCGCCCTGGCGTTGTTGGTGGGCGGGTTGTTCGCCTCGGTGTTCCATCTGGGACGTCCCGAGCGGGCCTGGCGCGCGGCCACCCAATGGCGAACCTCCTGGCTGTCCCGTGAGGTCATCGCGCTTCCCGCCACCATGGGGCTGGTGTTCTTCTACGGCCTGTTTCACTATTTCGGCTGGACTGATCCGCTGTTCGTGGTCTCCGAGACCCTGCCCGTGGACATGACCCTGATTATCGGGGCGCTGGGTACTCTGGCCACCTTTGTGCTGTTTCTCTGCACCGCCATGATCTATGCCAGCCTGCGCTTCATCAAAGCCTGGCATTCACCCCTGACCGTAGCGAATTTCCTGTTCCTCGGGATCGCTTCCGGGTTCATGCTGGCGGCCGCGGTCTCTGCCTATCAAGGCACCAGTCTGGTGGGTTTCTACGGATTCTGGGCAGTGATTGCGACCCTGCTGGGGGCCCTCACACGGGGATTCTCCCTGTACCGCAATACCCGTTCACGCTGCAAGGTGGACCTGCAGTCGGCGATCGGTGTGCATCACAGCCAGCTGCATCAGAAGGCCCAGGGTTTCATGGGGGGAGCCTTTAACACCCGGGAGTTTTTTCACGGCAAGTCGGAGGCCTTCCTGGCTATCCTGCGCTACGGATTTGTGTTGCTGGTGTTCATCCTCCCGGTGGCCCTGATCCTGCTCGCGTATGGCATCGAATCGAGCCGCCTGCCGATGCTCGCGTTCCTGATTCAGTACCTGGGTCTGGTGATGGAGCGCTACCATTTTTTCACCGAGGCGAAACATCCCCAGAATCTCTATTACCAGAGCATGGCCTGAACCACACCCCGCGTCGGCTTTTGCCGTGGCTCCGCTTGCCGGACGGTAACCTGTGCTGAGTCCTTGTTGAGGGCTGCGACCTGGTGTCATGCTCTCCACAACAGGGCTAAAGATTTTCTTTCCCGAGTCGCAATTGTATTACACGTATCGATACGATTTCCGCTCAATTCCACTCGGGCAAAATTCTATGAAAATCAATCACCCTGTGACCAACAGGGAAAAGGAAGTCCAGAAGCATCACAATATTCTTTCGACCACGGACCTGAAGGGCGCTATCACCTACATCAACCCTGATTTCATAGAGATCAGCGGCTTTACCGGTGAAGAGTTATGTGGAAAGAACCACAATATCGTGCGTCATCCAGACATGCCGCCCGCAGCCTTCGAGAGCCTTTGGGATACCGTCAAGAGCGGCAATCCCTGGATGGGTATCGTCAAGAACCGGTGTAAAAACGGTGACCACTACTGGGTCGACGCCTTCGTGATGCCGATCAAAAAGGACGGTTCGACCTTTGAATACCAGTCGGTGCGCTACAAAGCGGACCGTTCCTGGGTGCAGCGTGCAGAGCCGATTTACCAGCGTCTGTTACAGGGCAAGGGGTTCAAGCCGGGTATCAGCAGCCGTATCAGCCTGACCTACAAGCTGATGTTGTGGAATGTACTGGCCCTGATCCCGCTGCTGATTTTTGCCATGACCCCATCCCTGTCGTCGCTGCTGCCGCTGGGCCTGGTGATCAGCCTGCTGGCCATCCTCGGTGGCAACTACTGGCTGCTCAACCCGTTGCAGAAGGTTGTGGCAGAGGCCCGGGCGGTGTTCGATATGCCGGTCATGCAACGGGTCTACACCGGTCGCGATGACGAGATCGGGCAGATCCAGCTGGCACTCAAGATGCGCGCCTCACAGACCGACGCGATCGTCGGTCGGCTCACGGACACCACTCAGCAACTGTGTGAGTTGGCAAAAGTCACCCGCAGTCGTTCGGACGACGCGTTTCAGGGTGTGGAAATGCAACAGCACGAGTTGACCCAGGTTGCCACAGCCATGACGGAAATGGTGGCCACCGTGCAGGAGATCGCCCGCAATACGGTTCTCGCGGCCGAGGCGACCCGGGAAGGGCAGAAGCAGACCGCTTCCGGCCGGCAGGTGGTGACCCAGACGATCGATTCGATCAATGCCCTGTCCCAGGAGGTTCAAAGAGCGGCCGGAGTGATTGGCGAACTCTCCCAGCAGAGCGTGGATATCGTCAAGGTGCTGGATGTGATCAAGGGCATCGCGGAGCAGACCAACCTGCTGGCGCTGAATGCGGCCATCGAGGCGGCCCGGGCCGGGGAGAATGGACGCGGTTTCGCGGTGGTGGCCGACGAGGTGCGCACGCTGGCGAGCCGCACCACGGACTCGGCACGCGAAATCGAGACCATGATCGAGAAACTGCGCTCCGGCAGCCGCCAGGCGGTCGAGGTCATGGAGCAGAGCCGCTCGGAAGCAGATGCCAGCGTTGATTTGGCCGCCAAGGCGGGTTCGGCACTCCAGGGTATCTCGGAGGTGATCGACAATATCACGGACATGAATCACCACATTGCAACCGCATCGGAGGAACAGAGCGCGGTGGCCGAGGAGATCAACCAGAATGTGGTGAACGTCAACCAGGTGGCGGAAGACACGGCCTCCGGGGCCAGACACAGTGTGGAAGCCTCGGAAAACATGCTGGCCTCCATCACACGTCTCGATGATCTGGTGATTCAGTTCCGTAACTGATTTGACCGTTGCCAAGCGATCGGGGGATGCCTGGGCTGGCACCCCCCGGTCATCCCTTCAGGCCGTCTGATCCGGGCCGCACTGCAAAACTCAAATCCCCCTGCGATGTCATCCCCCCGGGGATCGAAGGCACCCCGAAAGTGGTACAATCAAACTGTCGGATCAATCAAGCAGGAGTCAACATGAAACGGTTGATATATCTGGTGCTCTGGGGATTGGTATCCTTCTCGGCCCGGGCAGACGTGGCTGTGCTGGTGCATGGTTATCTGGGCAGTGCCGCCTCCTGGGACAACAGCGGAATCAGCGCCGTGCTGAGCCAGCAGGGTTGGCAACCTGCCGGGATCTTCACACCCAGGGGGTTGATCCCCTTGCAGGGCGCCGGTTCGGCGAAGCGTTTCTACACCGTGGAGTTGCCTTCCCAGGCGCCGATCGCGGTTCAGGCGCGGATCCTTGCCGGCATGCTGCAGGCGATCCCACGTCAGCCCGCGGATGAGCCCTTGATTCTGGTCGGCCATTCCGCCGGTGGCGTGGTGGCGCGGATGGCCCTGGTTGAAGGCGCAGGGGCCGGCGCAACCACCCTGATCACCCTGGGTTCCCCCCATCTGGGTACCCTGCGAGCGGTGCAGGCCCTGGACGAGACCGACGACCCCTTCCCGATCTGTCTGATCAAGGATTTTTTCGCTGGAGACCTGTACGACGTGGTGCGCGATTCCTGGGGAGTGTTGCTTGATCTGACCCCTGAGCGGCCGGGCAATCTGCTGTTCTGGTTGAATCGCCAGCCCCATCCGGATTTGAACTATATTTCCGTGGTGCGTTCCGGACCCGTTGGCATGGGTGATGAACTGGTGCCGGCCTACAGCCAGGATATGAATCAGGTGGCGGCCCTCAAGGGTCGTTCGGAAACCCGGGTGACACCGGTCAGCCATAGCCTTAATCCGGCGGATGGTCGCCTGCTGGGAGAGATTCTCAACGGTTTGTGAGGATGCGGGTGGGAATCGGCGCCATCAAGCCAATTCCAATACCTGGGTGAGCAGGTTCTGTCGGCGCCGATCCATCAGTCGACGCTCATGCTTCGGGGTGTCCGTGAAGTGCCTGGAGCGGCGATCCCGATTCGAGAAGCGGCGGAAGTAACGGTGGGTCTTCAGGAACAGCCCATTCACTGTCCGGCCGTCCAGGTTTTTCACAATGGTATCCGCCAGTTCGGAACTGTCCACCTGGACGATCGCATGATATTCGATGGTGTCGTTTTGCAGATCCTTGATACATATGATTTTGGATCGCTTGACCCTGGGCTTTGTGAGAATATGCAGGGGAAACCAGGATCTGTGCGCGCCCCTTTGGGTGATCCTTTCGATCTCCCCGGTGGTAACACTGTGAGGCAGGTGTTTGAAGAAAATCCACATGTTCTGTCGGCTCCTTGAACGATATCGTGCCTGTTCAGGACAACGGGCTGCGCCGGCCATCCGTTCCTGATCCTGGCCTGTTGCGACTAAAATAGGCCTTTAGGAGCCCCTGAGTCAAAAATATCAGGGTGGTGCGCGGAGGAAGTGTGCTAGGTAAGTCTTATCACGACGCCACCGGTGGCGTGCGAGCGGGCGACATCCAAACCTTTCCCGACTTTTTGGGTGCGCCGATCGGTTTAGAGGAAGAAGTGGGGTGAAGATCGGTTGAAACACTTTGTGCTGCCCGGATTGATGCTGGTCCTGTGGCTTGCCTGTCCGGCCTGGGCGCAGGAAACCACGTATCAGGCCATCGAGGCGATGCAACGGGAAACCCAGATTGGTTTTACCCGCGCCTACAATCGCCTGGTGATCTCTGCCGAACAGGGCGGACGTATCGTCGCGGTGAATGGAGATGTGGGCGACAGCCTTCCGGATGGGCTGGCCTTTGCCTGCGTGGATGATACCTACACCCGTCTGGAACTGCGCGCCAACCGGGCAGAACGCAATACCCTGCAGGTGGACCGGGTCTACTACCGCAAGGAGGTCGCACGGATCCGCCAGTTGTTGCAGCAGAACAGTTCATCTCAGAGTCAGCTGGATGCGGCACAGCGAAATCTCGACAGGAGCGAAGCCCAGCTGGACGCGCTGAATGTTCAGGCGGAAGTGCTGAATGAGCAGCTGAAACGGCTTTGCGTCGTGCCGCCGTCCGGCTGGCGGGTGATCGAACGGCATGTTGAAACCGGTCAGTGGGTCAACACCGGAGAAGCGCTGGGGGTGGTCGGAGACTACCGGCAACTGGTTGTGCCGTTCGCATTGAGCTCGGATGAATATCGCGCCCTGCTGGCTTTGCGTTCCTCAGGGCTGAGGGTGAAACTGACGGAAACCGGGCGGGAAGTGGACGCGCGGATGATCCGCGTGTCTCCGGCGTTCGATCCCGCCTCGCGTAAGATTTCATTGCAACTCCTTCTCGATGAGGGGATTGCGCAACCTCGCGGGGGGATGCGGGTCGCCCTGACCCTGGATATCCCTGCCCGGGACGGTGCCGTCATGGTCCCTGAACCGGCGCTGCGTCAGCGCTATGAGCAGTATTGGTTGAAACGGCTGGACGGCAGCGAAATTCCGGTGGTCTACCGGGGCCGCGAATCCCGTCCGGACGGCGACTGGGTGCGTGTGGCCGCGCCCGATCTCCGCCCGGGTGACCGGTTCATTCCCTTCGGCGAGTAAGCGTTGTGCGCAAACTGATCGCCTTCTCTCTCAGACAGCGGGTTTTTTACAACCTGATGTTTGTTACCCTGATCGTGGTGGGCTTCATCACCCTGTTTGCCCTGCCCGCGGAACGCTATCCCAATTTCGGTTTCGGTGAGGTGATCATTTCCACGGTCTACCCGGGGGCCTCTCCGGTCGAGGTCGAGAGCCTGGTGACCCGTAAGATCGAGGAAGCCATCGAGAATGTGGAGGATGTGGAATGGGTCAATGCCACCTCTTTCAGCGGACGTTCCAATGTGCGCCTCAAATTTGTTGACGATACTGACTACGACCGGCTGTTCAATGAGGTTCGGTTCGAGGTCCTGAACATCGTCAACGAACTGCCCGAAGGGGTCGATCCGCCGCAGTTGCTCAATGTCAAGGTGCAGGATTGGCTGCCAGTGATTCTGGTCAATCTGGTCGGTGATCACAGCAACCGCAGCCTGGCACTGGTCGGTGAGGAGTTGAAAACCCGCCTGCTGCGGATAGCGGGTGTCCAGGAGGTGGATTTCTCCGGGGAACAGACCCAGGAGTTCCACGTCTATCTCGATCCCGCCAGGATGAGGAATCTGGGGGTCAGTTTCGACCAGGTTTCCCAGGCTCTGGTCGGGGCGAATCACATCCTGCCGGCCGGCAAGTACCAGGACAGCAGCGGCGAGTACCTGGTCAAACTCGACGAACGCTTCGCCAGTCTGGAACAGGTTCAGTCAACGGTGGTCCGGCGGGATGCGGATGGCAGCCTGGTACGGGTCAAGGACCTGGTGAGCCGCCTGGGCATGGGCTACCGGGATGCAATCGTGCTCTCCTCGGTGAACGGCAAGCCCTCCCTCGGCCTGAGGGTCATCAAGTCGGATCAGGGTAACGCGATCAAGATCCGTGGCGCGATCGTCTCCCTGCTCGATGAACTCAGGCCTTCGTTGCAGGCTCAGGGCATGGATGTGGTGCTGACCCAGGATTCGACGGTATACATCCAGGACGGCCTGAGTACCCTGGGTATGAACATGCTGGTGGGTATCTCCCTAGTGTCGCTCATCATCTGGTACTTTATGGGGATCCGCAATGCCGGCCTGGTGACCATCGGTATCCCGTTCTCCTTCATGATCACCATGCTGATCATGTACCTCACCGGAAACAGCCTCAACGAGATCACCCTGTTCTCCTTCGTTCTGGTGACCGGCATCGTGGTGGATGACGCGATCGTGGTCACCGAGAACATCTATCGCCATGTCCAGGAGGGGCATCCGCTCAGGGATGCGATCATCAACGGTACCGCCGAGGTGGCGATTCCGGTCATCTCCGCCACCATGACCACGGTTGCGGCGTTTCTGCCCATGTTGATCATGACCGGGGCGATCGGGCAGTTTTTCGCCCTGGTGCCGAAGGCGGTCACCTACGCCATCCTGGCTTCTCTGGTGGAGTGTCTGCTGGTACTGCCGATCCACTATCTGGATTTTGGACCCCGGGCGCAGAATGCGGTGCATCTCATGGAGCGGGACAATGGCCTGATGCGTCTGGCGAGGCGTTTCACGGGCTGGCTGCTGAGTCTCACCATGTGTTACCGGTTGACCTCGGTGTCTGTGGTGATCGGGCTGTTCCTGGTCTCGCTGGTGATCATCGTACTGTCCGTCACCGGTCGTGTACCGCTGGTGAAGATCCAATTCTTCCCCGATGACTACAAGCTCTACTACGTGGATGTGGTGGGGCCCAGCAGCGTCACCGTCGAGGAGGTGAATGAACGGGTCAAGCGCATCGCCGCGACGGTCATGGAGGATGGTCCGGGAATGGCGGTTGCGGCCAGCGGACTGGCAGGCATGTATTTCAATGAGGATTATGAGCCGATTTATGGCAACAATCATGGCTCGGTGATGGTGACCATGCCGAGCGTGTCGGATCAGTCGTTCGATGATCCGCTGGCCCATCTGGAGCGGATGAGGGAAAAGCTCAAGCCGCTGTATGAGAACGACGGTTACCAGTTGCACATCCACCCCCAGAGCGATGGACCGCCCAGCGGTAAGGATATCAATGTCCGGGTGGTTGGGGCTCATGTGGAAGCGGTTTCCGCCCTGGCCGGGGAACTGCTCAGTTACATGCGCCAGAGTGAATCGATCGGGCCTCATCTGATCGACCTGGATGATGACCAGGGCATCCCTAAACGGGTACTGCGTTTCGAAGTGGATCAGCAACGGGTGGCGGAATACGGTCTGGACAATGCCCAGGTGGCGCGACTCGCGGCGAGTGTCCTGGATGGACGCTACCTGGGTAAATACCGGCATATCGACGAGGAGGTCGACCTGAAACTGGGCATTGATCCCGAGGCCCTGAGCCATCCGGAGCAGGCCCTCTATCTGCCTGTTGTCGAGGCGGCAGCAGAGCCGGTTTACCTGCGCGATCTGGTTCGCCTGGTGTCCTACAACGAGTCCGGGGAGATCAAACGCTACCAGGGACAGCGCGCCATCAGCATCAAAGCGGACATCCGTGAAGGGGCCCCCACCTCCACTCCGGCGATCGTCAACGCAGTCAGAAGCCACTATGCAAAGATACGTGACGATTACCCCGGGGCCACGGTGATCTTCGGCGGTGAGCATGAGGATACGCAACGTTCCTTCGAATCCCTCGGTTTTGCATTCATCATCGCGGTGCTGGTGATGTACGTGATCCTGGCCACCCAGTTCCAGTCCTACCTGCAGCCGTTCATCATCCTGTCCGCCATCGTATTCGCCCTGATCGGGGTGGTGTTCGGCAAACTGGTTACCCAATCGCTTTTCACCATCAACAGTTTCATTGCGGTGATCGGAGTGGCGGGTGTGGTGGTGAATGATGCGCTGGTGCTGATCGACTTCATCAACAAGCGCTATCGGGGAGGGATGTCCCGCAGGGAGGCCGTCATCGAAGGGGTGCACGTACGCCTGCGCCCGATCCTGTTGACCACCCTCACCACCACCCTGGGGCTGTTGCCGATGGCGATCGGTATCCCCAGTTACTCCCTGATCTGGGGCACCATGGCCTCGACCTTCGTAACCGGTCTGGCGACGGCCACGACCCTGACGCTGTTCATTATACCGGTACTCTGGGATCTGCTGCAGGGACTGCAGGAGCGTATGCGGGGCAGGCGGGGGGAATCCGCAACACGGGTTCCCTAGGGGCTGGGCAACGCGGGTGATATCTTCGGCTGGCCGGCGGTCCCGGGTTTATTACACGGCGGTGAAAGCGCTGCTGTGCAGACTTTCCAGGGTCATGGTTTCGTAGCTGTCCGACTGTTCGGTTGAGACGTAAGTGGTATTGAGGGTCGCACTGACACTGAAGAGGGTCATGAAACCCAGAGTCAGCAGCAGTCTTTTGATGTTCATGGTCATGGGTCGTTTCCTGTGTTTCAGACGGTACTGCAAGATGGGTGCCAGGAATTAGTATATTAGAATAAAAACATATAGTTATGTTTTCCGCAGTTCCTGGTTGCCATTCAGTGTAAAAAAATCCGAAACCTGATGAACGGTAAAAATACCAGCGATTACAGCTGGTTGGAGTTAATGCTTGATGATAGGATTGGAGAGGTTCGCATATCCTTCGCGAAATCCCTTGGCGAGGTGTAAAAAATTACTGAAAATAAGAATTTAGGTAATTTTAATCGCTTCACGAAGCGCCTCACGGGATACCGGCCAGAGATGATCGGTCATTCATCAAATTGTTGAAAAACATGTATTATTTTGTCTTTCCAGGGTCACCGCCCGGGTATTCTCAGGGTGTACCTCTGAGCTCGCATGATCACGCCGGTTCAGTCACCTTCTCCTGGGGATTCGGATGAAGATTCTTGCCATCGAAACCGCCACCGAAGCCTGTTCGGCCGCCCTGCTGATCGATCAGAGCCTGAGTCTGCGTCATGAAATCAAACCCAGGGGACATAGTGAACTGGTGCTGGGCATGATGGATGCCCTGCTTGCCGAAGCCGGGGTTTCGCTCCGCGCCCTGGATGCGCTTGCATTTGGACGCGGTCCGGGTTCCTTCACCGGGGTGCGTATCGCCACCGGGGTGATTCAGGGAGCCGCACTCGGCGCCGACCTGCCGGTGTTGCCGGTCTCGACCCTGGGAGCGCTGGCTCAGAGAGGGTATCGGGAACTGGGCCAGGAATGCCTGCTGCCCGCCTATGATGCGCGCATGGGTGAACTCTACTGGGCGGCCTATCGGGTCGGCCAGCAGGGCCTGGTGGAACCGGTGATCGAAGAACAGGTGGCCACTGCCGGGCAGGTGAGTCTGCCGGACGGTGAGGGCTGGTATGGCGTAGGCAGCGGCTGGGGTTGCTGCGCGGAGCCCTTGCAGGCACGGCTCGGCGGACGGCTGCGGGGTTTTACGGATGTGTTTCACTGCAGCGCCGAGGACGTGGTGCGACTTGCTGCTGAGGAGTTTCGTCAAGGCAGAGCGGTATCTCCTGAGCAGGCACTCCCGGTCTATCTGCGCAATCAGGTGGCGCAAAAGCCGGCACAGGGTTAGCCGGTGGTTGAATCTGTCATGCAGAGAGCGCGGTTTGCCGGGACACAGGTGGCGCTTTTGCGATATGACAGGCTGTGGTTCGGCGACCTCTGTCAAAAGCCAATGCCGATGCCAATACTGCCGTAGCCTCCGCCGCCACTGCTCGCGCCAAAGCCGAAATGCATGCTGGGACGGGCCCGCCGGTTAGCCCCCGCTTCAGGCCACACCGCCAGGTCATCTGCCTGCATCAGCGGGAAACGGTATTCGGCTTCTCCCACCCGGCCGGTTTGTATGCTGAGGATCGGGCCGGTCGCGGTGAGCTGACGACCGACGCTCAAAGCATCGGATGGCTGCTCATCACTGATTCTGGCCAGGAAGCGGCCCTGGGACTTCTTGCTGGTCAGCGGCCGTCCGTCGGAATCCAGGGGGTAGGCGAGTATCTCCAACTCATCGGGGTGGATGCCTATGAGGATGCCACCCCACTGCAGAACTCCTGTACTCTCCAGGCTGTCTATCTGGCTGACCTGATGGGGCGAGAGACTGCGGTCGGCCTGGGGCACGCTGGGCAGGCTGCTGCAACCGGCCAGCAGGCTGAAGAGGATGAGTGTAAGCAGGCGCATGATTTCAGTGATAGTAGGGATATCTTCGCCAGTAGGGATAGTAGAAGGGGTCGAAAAACGGGTCATAGTAGTAGTGACGGGGATAGACCTTCTCTTTCGGCCACAGATAATAGTAGCCCGCTTTGACCGTGGGATAGACGTAGGGAAACTCACCCACCGGTTGTTCATGGGTGCCTTCGACCAGCCCCATGACGGTCATCTTGCGATTTTTCGGAAAATCCTCCGGTTCCAGGAATCCATCGATCCGGGCGATGAAGCGTCCACTGCTCTTGCCCTCTCCAACGGGTTTCCCGGATTTGCTCAATGTCTGCGAGAGGATTTCGATGCGGGTCTCATTACTGAGGTTTTCCACGGAGATGATTTCGCCACCCCAGCGTACCCGGGAGCCGATGAAGGGTTCCGGGGTTTGTTGGACTTCATCGACACGGATATCCCCGTCGACAGGGGTGCGAATCGCCACCGGGATGTTGGAGGCGCAGGCGCCCAACAGGGTGGTTGCCAGCAGGCTCAGGCTCAGGTTCAAGGTACGTCTGTTCATAAGTCCGGTTGCGGCTCAGGTATTCCATTCTGAGAGATTGGACTCGGGGCGGGACGCTAAATTCCCTCAACAGGTTGATCGGAGGCTATTCGACGATCCGCTCTTTCTCCGCTTCCTCCTGGTAATAATAGTCGTAATTGCGGTGCATATGATTGGTGAAGGTCCAGGCTTCGTTGTATGAGAGGCCGCTGTTCTTGGGGATGATCACCTTGATGTAGAGGTTGTTGTCGCGGGACTTGAGACGCGTCAGGCGCTGCTCCAGCTGTTCCCGGGAGAGGGTACTGAAGGCGGCGTCAGTCGGACCTTTGTACTCGATCAGGGTGGCGCCGCCGCGCTTGGTGTAGCGCACCTCGACCAGGGTTTTACCCTTGGCGGTGCGGGCCGGGCGCAGCAGCTTGTTGTACTGAATCTTCAATTCAGAAAAATCCTGTTTCAGATCGGTGATCTGGAGCTCCTTCTCCTGGCTGATGGTGAGGGCCTGCATCAGCTCGTTCTCTTTCTCTGTCAGGGTCACCTGGAGTCGTTGCAGCTCATCCAGGGTGGTGGTCTGACGCAGGTTGGCCTGCTCCAGGTCGGTGCTGAGGCTCTCGATATTGCGATTCGCCTCATTCAGCTGGGATTGCAGGCGTCCTCCCTCCTGGGTGAGTTGACTGACCTGGGCGGAGAGCAGGGTGCGTTCCTGATTCAGGCGCTCGACCCGGTTGGTCAGTTCGTCACGCTCCCGGTTGAGACGGGAAATCTGCAACTTTTGGACGTTCAGGGTGGATTCCTGTTTCGCGGACTGTTCGCGCAGTTGCATCATCTGCATCCGCAACATGGTCAGCTCATGTTCCCGGGCGATCAGACGCTCCTCCAGGGTCTCATTTTCCTGCCCGGTGGTTCGGGCGAGTTCCATCGCCTGCTGTTCCGAGGCGATGGTCTCGCGCAGCTGGCTGAGCAGTTCCATATTGCGTAGTAACAGAATCACCATGGCGAGCAGGAAGATCATCACGATCACGGTCATGATGTCCGTGAAGGAGGGCCAGAAACTGTCTTCGTTCTGACCGTCCCGGGTATTCAGCCTGAGGTCAATGAAACCGTTGTCCATGCGGTTCAGTCATCCTCATGCAGGCGGAAGCCCAGTTTCAGAACGTGTTTGATCTCCGCGAGGTCGTTGTGAATCGCCTCATTGCGCTGCTCCACGCCGGCGAGTGATTCCAACATCTGCTTCTCGATGGTTTCGAAGGCCTGCTGGGAATGGTTCATCTGGTTGACCAGTTCCTGCAGTGAGCGCACCAGACCGGTGAATTCGTACAGGGCGCTGTCGGTCTGCACCTGGAAGCGGGGAATCAGTTCGTTGACGGTGACCTGTTCCACCGCACTGATCAGGTTGGTCTGCACATCCCCCAGCTTGAGATGGAAGTAACCGAACACCAGATAACAGACGATCGCGGTGATGGTCGTGGAAAGGGCGGTGGACATGCCGTGGACCACCATTCCCATGCCGCCGACGTCGATCGAGGTGGCGAGCAGATCGGAGGCGCCGATCAGGGCGATTGAGAGGGATACGATGGTGCCGAACACGCCGGTCAGAATGAGGATGTTGTTGATGAACTTGGGCAGGCTGTTGCGGGTACTTTCATTGGCCACCAGAGTGGCGGCCAGGGAGCCGTGGTTGATCGGGCAATTGGCTTTGTAGAGTCCCTGCATGGTGCGGTAGCGATTCGCGATGATCGCCCGCTTGGGGATCCGGTTGAGTGGATCGGCAACGCCTTCACGCAGGTTACGCAGAAACCGGATCACCGCGTTCTCTTCCGAAACATAGTGCAGGAAGATTGCGATCATGCGCAGGATACCGATGCTGAACAGCCCGACGATGGTGCCGTTGATGATCAGTCCGGTCGATGTCAGCTGATCGCGAAAGTAGACTGTGTTGATGAAGTCGTACTTCCAGAACAGGATCGCAGCAATCACAGCAGAGAGTATTATCATCCGGATCAGGATGTTACGGCTGAAGTTCCGACGTAACTGTATGCTGCCCAACGATCTGCTCCCGGAGAAGTTGAAATGAGCGTCCAGTGTAACCCACGAAGCAGCCTTTCTGGTACCCGATTGTGAGGTTTTGCGCGGGTTCTCGATCGTGAGCCGGTGGCGATTTCCTGATAGGGTAGGGACGAATGCCGGGCTGGGTCTGGAGCCGGCGAGGCGCCCCGTCACTACGCTTCGATCAGGTCGCTGCGGGGCTGGCATACACCAGACTGCAGCCGGGTGCCCGGCGCGGTCCAACGGATCAGCATTGACAGGCCCTGACCGGCCCATGGGGTGATACACAATGGCTCAATCGACCCGCAGCGAGCGTTCCCGCCAGGACCTGTTAGGGATTTTTCAGGCTGCCCTGCGCCGGGTCGAAGGCAGTGCGGCGGTATCCCAGTGGCTGACGTCGCATCCGCCACCCGGCGAGGTCGAAATGGTCGCTATCGGCAAGGCGGCCCAGTCCATGGCGGAAGGGGCCTGGGAACGTATGGGCGAACAGATCCGCAGAGCGCTGCTGATCAGCAAGACCGACCACCTGGATCCGCGCTTCTGCCAGGAGCGGGGCTGGACGGGTATCGAGGCGGCGCATCCCGTGCCGGACGCGACCAGCCTGCAGGCGGGGGAGCAGTTGCTGGAATTTCTTCACCACGGGGATTCTGGCCTGCCGCTGCTGGTGCTGATTTCAGGAGGGGCATCAAGTCTGGTCGAGGTGCCGGTCGAGGGCGTCGATCTGGAATTTGTCGCGCGCACCAACAGCTGGCTGCTCGGCAGCGGCATGGATATCGTTGCCATGAACCGGATCCGCAAGGCGCTGTCGCGGATCAAGGGCGGGGGGTTGCTGTCCTGGATGGGGGACCGCGATGTGGTGTTGCTCGCCATATCCGATGTGCCGGGCGATCTTCCCGGTGCCATCGGCTCCGGATTGCTGGTGCCGGAACCGGATCTGGCGCATCGCCTCGAGCATCTGCAGCTGCCCCAATGGCTCAGCGAGCGCCTCTCAGCGGGTCTCGTGCAGAGGCGCGTTCAGGGGATTCGGGAACACGGGCCCGAGCTTCACATCGTGGCCAATCTGGAGGCCGCGAAACAGGCCGCGGTCAACCACGCATCGAGCCTGGGCTACGAAGCCCGGGTCGAACCGGGTTTGCTCGAGGGCGATGCCGCCGAGGTGGGACAGCAACTGGCCCGTCAACTCATCGGGGGCCCCCCCGGAGTGATCGTCTGGGGGGGAGAAACCACCGTCAATCTGCCGCAGCAACCGGGGCGTGGCGGACGAAACCAACACCTGGCACTGGCCGCTGCAATGGTCCTCGAGGGTCAGCCCGGTTGTCTGATGCTGTGTGCCGGCAGTGATGGCAGTGACGGGCCGACCGGCGATGCCGGAGCCCTGGTGGATGCTCAGACCCTGACCCGGGCCCGGCAGGAGGGGGTCGAACCCGAGGGGTGTCTTGCGCGGGCCGATTCAGGCACCCTGCTCGAGATTGCGGGTGATCTGATCACCACCGGGCCGACCGGAACCAATGTGATGGACCTGGTGATCGGGATGAAGCTGTGAAACCCGCTGCGAATTCACTCTATCAGGCGGCACGGGACTGTCTGGCGTGCGACTCGATCGAGCAGAAGCTGACGCTCAGCGAGGCGGTGGCATCGGCCTGGTCAGCCGGCGAACTTTCGCTCAGCGGATGGAACCCGGATCAGGATCTTCGCCAGGCGGGTCATCCGTCCCGGCCGGAACTGGTCAGTCCCCATCAGCTGCCCCGTCGCAGACTGGGTAGTGAGACGGGGCGTCTGGCGCTGATCCATGCCCTGGCGCACATCGAATTCAACGCTGTGAACCTGGCCTGGGATGCGGTACAGCGGTTCCCTGGTTTGCCTGAAGATTTCTATACGGACTGGATTCAGGTCGCGGTGGAGGAAGTGGCCCATTTTCGCCTGCTGCGGGAACGGTTGCGCGAGGCGGGTGTCGATTACGGGGCATACCCGGCCCACAACGGGCTTTGGGAGATGGCGATGCGCACCGCCCATGACCCACTGGTGAGGATGGCGCTGGTACCGCGCATGCTGGAGGCCAGGGGGCTGGATGTCACGCCTGGAATCATGGCGCGTTTCAAGGACATCGGAGATCATGACACAGTGGCGGCCCTGGAGGTCATACTGCGCGAGGAGGTGGGCCACGTGCAGAGTGGCAGTCGCTGGTTTCACTACCTGTGCGAACAGCGCGGCCTGGATCCGGAGGAGACCTATTTCGACCTGCTGCAGGACTATGTCGCAGGGGAGATCCGCTGCCCCTTGCATCGGCAGGCCCGCCAGGCGGCCGGGTTCAGTCAACACGAGCTCAAGCGATTGGAGGCCTTATGCAAATCCTGATACGGCTCAGCGCGGCGTGGGCGCTGCTGTTGGTCATACTCTACCCGGCCCTGGCGAATGGCCAGAATCCGGCTCCAGTGGAACGCCTCACCTACGAGGTTCAGGAAGGGGATCGCACGCCGCTGCTCACCCGGATCTGGGTCTCGGCGGAGATGATGCGTGAGGACAATGGTGACGACGGCGGCTACGTGTTGTTCGATCGGCGTGACAAAACCGTCTACAGCATCAACCGGGATGAACACACTGTGCTCATCGTGCCGCTGGCCGGCAAGCGGGCCACGTTAACCGGGGCGCCGCAACTGAATCTGCTTCAATTACCGGGGGGGCAGGCACCGGAAATCTCGGGCAGAAAGCCGCAACATTGGCAATTGCGCCTCGGCGACCAGATTTGTCAGGAGGGCTGGGTGGTTCCCGGATTGATGCGGGAAAGCGTGGAGGCCATGAGCGAATATCGATCTGCCCTGGCCCGTCAGCATCGGCTGACCCTGGACCTGATACCCGAAGCCTACCGGGATCTGTGTGACGATGCGGTTCAGGTGTTTGCGCCGACCGCACTGCTGGATAAGGGGCTGCCGCTGGAGTCCTGGGATGCCAAGGGTGTGGTATGGCGGTTGACCGGTTATGAGATTGTCGAGGATGTTCCGCAGGCCCTGTTCGAACGTCCCGAGGATTACGAGGTGATGACCATGCCCGGTCAGGTTATGCCGCAGTCTTCAGCACCGGCTCCCGCTTCAATCCCTGCTGAGTGACCACCAGGGCCTCGCCACGGTCATTCCGCCATTCCGCGAGAACGTAGCGCAGCACCTCCCGGTCAGCCACCTGGAGGCGATGCTCCGCCGGCCGGTGGGTGTGGCCGTGGATCAACCTGGCCGCGCCATAGTGCTCGATCTGTTGCCGCACCGCCTCATCATTCACGTCCATGATGTCTTCCGCTTTCGTTGCGTTGGCCTCACCGCTTTGTTGACGAAACTGCCGCGCCAGTTCGAAGCGCTGGTCGATAGGCAGCGACAGGAAATGCTGGATCATCTGCGGGGCGCGGACCTGGGCCCGGAACTGCTGATAAGCGAGATCGTCGGTGCATAACAGATCTCCGTGCATGAGCAGGGTAGGTGTTCCATGCAGGTCGATCAGGCAGGGGTCGGGTAACAGACGTGCTCCGGTTGCTTCGCAGAATGCATCGCCGATGAGAAAATCCCGGTTACCGTGCATCAGCAGCAGTTCGACACCGCTGTCGGTGAGTCGGCGCAGGGCCCGGGTGATCGCCGGAATCGGTGATCGCTGGTCATCATCACCCACCCAGGCGTCGAACAGGTCACCAAGGATATACACACTTGATGCGCTACGCGCCCGGGTTTCGAGAAACTGCAGGAACAGCCCGACCCTGTCCGCATCGTCGGCGGACAGGTGCAGGTCTGAGATGAAAAGCGCTTCACTCACTCCGTGACTTCGGCCTTTTCGATGATGATGTCCTCCACAGGCACGTCCTGGTGACCGGCGCGGGTGGTGGTGTCCATGCCTTTGATCTGGTTGATCACGTCCATGCCGCTGACGACTTTACCGAACACGCAATAGCCCCAGCCGTCCTGTCCCGGATGATCCAGGAACTTGTTGTTCGCCACATTGATGAAGAACTGGGCGGTGGCGGAATGCGGTTCCATGGTGCGGGCCATGGCAATGGTGCCGATATCATTGGACAGCCCGTTTTTGGCCTCGTTCTCGATCGGATCACGGGTCTGTTTCTGAATCATGCCAGGTTGGAAGCCGCCGCCCTGGATCATGAAATTGTCGATCACCCGGTGAAAGATGGTGCCGTCAAAGAAGCCGTCCTGAACGTATTGTTTGAAGTTCTCGCAGGTCTTGGGCGCGTTCGCTTCATCCAGTTCGATCTGAATCGGGCCCAGATTGGTTGTCAGTGTAATCATGTGTCTGCCTATTGGGTTGATGTTGAAATTCGTTACTCGACGATGCTGACTTTGTCGATGCTGACGGTTTCCCGGGGAACGTCCCGCATCCCGTTGCGGGCGCCTGTCGCCTGTCCCGCAATGCGGTCCACGACATCCATGCCATCGGTGACCTCACCGAACACCGCATAGCCCCAGCCGTCACGACTCGGGTAGTCGAGAAAAGCGTTGTTCTTGTGATTGATGAAAAATTGTGCGGTCGCCGAATGGGGATCCGAGGTGCGGGCCATGGCGATGCTGCCGCGGGTGTTCTTGAGTCCGTTCTTGGCCTCGTTTTCGATCGGATCGCGGGTTGGCTTTTTCTCCATGTCCGGGGTGAAACCGCCACCCTGAATCATGAAATCCTTGATCACCCGGTGAAAGATCGTTCCGTCATAGAAACCATCGCGGACGTACTGAACGAAGTTGTCGACGGTTACCGGCGCCTTGTCCCGGTCCAGACTGAGGTGTATGTCTCCCTGAGACGTCTGCATCAATACCTTGACCGGATCGGCGCTGGCGAAGGGGGAACCCAGCAGCAACAACAGCGTCAGGAACAGATAAGTCTTGGATTTGAGCATGGGGGTCCTCTCGGTGGTAGCTCAGGCTAAGTGCTGATTGGTTTGTGTATGTGAAAACGGTTATGTACTTGTTATTCAATATTTTTCTTGTGCTTGTCGTCCGCTTGTGGCCGGTATTTTACAGGATCGTGCGGATCTTTCGTTCCGGCATGATAACGGTTCAATACCCTCATAAAAAGGGGCAGTGAAGCTCAGGGCCTGCCCTGAAACACGAAAGCCATGTCGTTCGACATGGCTTTTCGGTGCCTTTACAGGGGACGCGCTAGCGCCCCCGGAGCGTGATCAGTTGTTCTGAGCACCCTGGGTTATCCAGGTCTCGACAGTTTGTATCTCCTTGTCTTTCATGGGCTCTTTACTGTGAGGCATGCGGATCGAGGGATCGACCTTGCCTGAGATCAGGCGGTAGAAGGAGCTCGAAAGCGGATCCCCGGCAACGATCACCGGACCGTACTTGGTGCCTTTCATCAGACTTTCATAGGTTTGGGTTACGAAGCCACTGGCGTTGGCTCCCGCGCCGCCCGGGAGATGGCATTCGGTGCAGTACTGATCGATCAGAGGTTTCACATCCGCTTTGTAGCTGACGGCTGCAGGTTCGTTACTGCAGCCAGCCAGCAGGAGAGTGGCTGAAACCATGGTCAGCAAAGAAAGGGGTTTTGTTTTGAACATGTGCGGCTCCTGGGTATGTTCTGATTATCGGGTTGTTGCAGTCGAACCGTTGGGTCCCCTGTAATCTTTTATGGCATTGTATTCCATGTCGTTATTTTATTGTCATGATCCATTCGATGACACCGCGGATATTCTCCTCACTGGCCGGGCTGGGTGGCATCATGACCTCGCCCCAGATCAGCGGTTCACCCGCTGCGCTACCCGACTTGACCTTGTTGACAAGCCGATCGACGGCGCCCGCATCCCCGGCATATTTCTGGGCAATGTCCTTGAACGCGGGCCCCACCAGTTTGGCGTCGGTCTTGTGGCAGCCCAGGCAGCCGGATTGCATGGCCAGCACCTGACTGGCCTGGATCGCCGGTGACGCGAAAAGCATGGCTATAAGTAAAGAATAGGCGATTTTACGCATCGCATGTCTCCCAGAGATGAGTGCAATCCCGGTTTGGCTGACGCTTGGGATTCCGTTGGCGGTACCGGCAAAACGACAGGGTCCACCCAGTTGCCCGTGATTAACTACACTTACTATGTCGGGAGCGGCGCACGATTCTTTAGCGGGCGGGAAAACCGGATCTGAAATGCCCCGGGGGGCAGGGAACTCAAGAGTTGCTGCTGTGTGCCGAATAATAAGAATGTTGAATTAGCTGAATCGCCAAGGTTCCCCCATGAAAAAAGATATCTCCGTCCAGTGGAAGATCATCACCCCCATGGCACTGATATTCATTCTGATCATGTCAGTGGTCACGATCTATTCCGCCGAGCAGCAAAAAGATCGTTTGCTGCGACTCACGGAGCACCAGATTTTCGACGTGCTGCATGGCTATCTCGACAGCATGAACGCGATGATGTTTACCGGCACCATGAGCAACCGGGAGATGCTGCGGGAGAAAATACTCAAGCGGGAAGGAGTGCTTGAGGTCCGCATGTTGCGCGCCGAGGCGGTGAACAAGATGTACGGGGTGGGTTTCGACCATGAAAAACCACTTGATGATCTGGACCGACGCGCACTCGCCGGCGAACAGATCGTTCAGGTGACCGAGGACAAGGGGGACCGGATCGTCACCATCATCGAGCCTTTTGCCGCGGTGAAGGATCGTAACGGAACCAACTGCCTGATGTGTCATGCACTGCCGGAAGGGACGATACTCGGCGCCGGACGCCTGACCTTTTCCCTGGCCGAGCGGGACAAGGCCATCGATCATGAACTGTTGGCCGGCGCCGGGATCAATTTTCTGGTGCTCCTGATCGGCCTGTTCCTGATCAGCCTGATCGTGCGTAAGGTGGTCATTGGTCCCCTCACGGGCTTGAAAGAGACCATGGAAAAGGTCGGAGAGAATGCAGATTTGCGGCCCCGCGTAGCGTTAGGGGCGAACGATGAGTTTCGCCGGGTCGGTGAGGCGGTCAACACCATGCTGGATAAATTCCAGCCGACGATCAGTGAACTGGCGCTCACCATGGACGGTCTGGCGCATTCCGCCGAACAGCTCGCAGAGGTTACGAAAAAGACCCGCGAGGGTGTCGATGAACAAGAGCGTGAAACCGGGCAGCTCACCCGCGCCATGAGTGAACTGACCATCGCCGCGGAACAGGTTGCCAAATACGCAGCCAGCGCGGAGCAGATGGCCATTGATGCCCGCAGCAATGCTCATTCCGGCAGTGAAGTGGTCACCCAGGTGTCCGATTCCATCAGCCGCCTGGCCAGCAGCGTCGATGATGCGGTGGCGGTGGTGAAGAAACTTGCCGTCGGCACCCAGAACATCGGCCAGGTTTCCGAATCGATCACCGCGATCGCGGAACAGACCAACCTGCTGGCCCTCAATGCGGCGATCGAAGCGGCTCGCGCGGGGGAACAGGGGCGTGGTTTTGCGGTGGTTGCCGACGAGGTGCGTAATCTGGCCCAGCGTACCCAGGATGCCACCCAGGAGATCCAGGAGATCATCGAGCAATTGGTGAATTCATCGAATCAGGCGGTCCGGGTGATGGATGAAAGCAAAAAGGAAGCGGACCAGAGTGTCGCGGACTCCTCACGGGCCGGGGATGCACTGCAGCAGATTGCCAATGCGGTGGAATCGATCAGTGAGATGAATTCTCAGATCGCGAATGCGGCCTCTGAACAGACCGCTGTGGCGAGTGAGATCAACAACAACATCATCGCCATCAACGAGGTATCGCACATCACTGCGGAGGGAACCTCTGAGACCCTCAAGGAGAGTGAAGAGGTGGCGAAGATCTCCCTGCGCCTCGATGAGATGGTCAACCAGTTCAAGGTATAGCCGCACAGGTTTTGAATGGGTAGCGGGTTGGGGTGTGATGCGCCCCAACCCGTTTTTTTTGCCCTGACAGAAGATCGCGAAACCATCGGGTAGGCAGGCCGAGGCTGGGCAGTACGCAGCCTTTTCGATAAGATGCGCGGATCCCATTCAGCACCCGTTGGAACCAAGATGTTATCCGTCTACAACGATCTCACCCGTCAAAAAGAGCCCTTTCAGCCCCTCGTGGAGGGTAAAGTCCGGATGTACGTCTGCGGCATGACGGTCTACGACCTTTGTCACCTGGGGCATGCCCGGGTCATGGTGGTCTTCGATGTGGTCTACCGCTACCTGCAGTCCCTGGGCTATGAGGTGACCTACATCCGTAACATCACCGATGTGGATGACAAGATCATTGCCCGGGCGAACGAGCGGGGAGTGCCTTTTCTCGAACTCACCGAGCAGTTCATCGAGGCGATGCACGAAGATGCCGATGCCTTGGGCGTACTCCGACCCAGCGCTGAGCCGAAAGCGACTCAGCACATGAAGGAGATACTGGCAATGATTCAGCGCCTGATCGGCAATGGGCACGCCTACGCAGCAGACAACGGGGATGTCTATTACGATGTGCGCAGCTTTCCAGGCTACGGCAAGCTGTCTGGCAAATCGATCGAGGATCTGCAGGCCGGCGCTCGTGTGGAACCCGGCGACGCCAAGCGCGATCCCCTGGATTTCGCCTTGTGGAAGGCGGCCAAACCCGGTGAGCCGGCCTGGGATTCCCCTTGGGGTATGGGACGGCCCGGCTGGCATATCGAGTGTTCCGCGATGTCCACCCAGGCTCTGGGAAACACCTTTGACATCCATGGCGGCGGCGCGGACCTGACCTTCCCGCATCACGAGAATGAAATCGCCCAGTCGGAAGGGGCCACCGGCCATCCCTTCGTGAAATACTGGATGCACAACGGCTTTGTGCGCATCAATGACGAGAAGATGTCAAAGTCCCTGGGCAATTTCTTCACCGTGCGGGAGATCCTGGAACGATACCGGGCCGAGGAGGTGCGCTATTTCATCCTCACCAGCCAGTACCGTTCGCCCCTGAACTACGACACCGAGCATCTGGACAACGCGCGTGCCGCGCTGACCCGCTTTTACACCGCCCTGCGCGGTCTGTCCGAAGCACCTGCCGGACAGGCCGGGTCGGATTTCGAGACACGTTTTCGAGAGGCGATGGAAGACGACTTCAATACCCCGGAGGCCCTTGCGGTGTTGTTCGACCTGGCGCGTGAGATCAACCGGCTGAAAGAGACTGATGCGCAAACCGCGGCCGCACTGGGCGGAGTGCTGCGAAATCTGGGAGCGATTCTGGGGATCCTGCAGGATGATCCCGAGCGCTACCTGCGTGGCGCTACACCCAGCGACGCCGGAGGCCTGAGTGATGAGACCATTGATTCAATGATTCAGGCGCGCATCGATGCCAGGGCTGCGAAAAGCTGGGCGGAGGCGGACCGCATACGCGACGAGTTGCAGGCGGCGGGGGTTCTGCTCGAGGACGGACCGCAGGGAACGACCTGGCGCAGGGGTTGACGCGACAGGCCGAGACCTGTCGCGTACGGAAACTCATTTCTGAGTCGTTTATGACGCCTGGTTGTTTCTGAGCCGGCGCAGATGCCATGCGCCTGCCAGTGCCATGAGCAGGGCGATCAGCGCCAGGCCCGGCAGTCCGATGGTGGGGATGGGCTGGGGCGCGGCGGGCGGGCCCGCCGCAGGAACGGTTGCACCGGTGACAAAGGTGATCACGGAGCCCCATGAAGCATTCGCGGTGAAAGCAACAATCGCGGTCAGGGTCTGCGCGCCGTTGTTTGCCACCATGTTGATGTCAGCGGCGAAGTTCGGGGTGACCTGTAACGATGAATTGGTCCAATCCGCGAGAACGAAGGTTTGGGTGCCACCCGGAGTTGCACCTCCTGTGATGGTGATCGTGCTTTCGATGATATCCGGTATGGTGAGTTCGTTACCGTCGAGGACGACCACGTCATCCCAAATGAAATAGCCGGTCCCCGTTTCACCTCCGCTACCGGTGAGGGTGAAGTTGTGGCGCATTTCCACTGCGAAAGCGTTGCTGGTTACGAGCAATAACAGCGTGATGAGAAGCAGACGAAACTGGGAATATCTTGTCATCTTGTTTCCGATGGTGGGTGTATCTTGCTGTAGTTTAGCAAAAAGCAGAGGTATCACCCCACTTTATATGTGAAAGTTGAGTGATGCCAGAGGAATGGTTTTCCTGCGCACGCCGACCTGCCGCGAAGTGGATGCGCCGCATCAGTCCTCTTTCATGTACGGATAGCGGGTGTGCCCGTAGCGAATGACGAGTACCGCGATCGCCACCACGAGAGCCGCCCCGGCAGTGGCGAGCATGCGCCAGTTGTCCATCGCCTTCATGTCCAGAATAAGATAACGGGCCAGGGCGACGATAGCGATATACAGGGGCATGCGAACCGGCAGTTTTCCCGACTCCAGGTAGACGCCCACCATCGCGAAGACCTCGAGATAGATGAACAGCAACAGCAGATCGGCAAGGGTCACCCGGTGGGCCTCCAGCATCACCATGATCTCCTCCCCGGTGGCCACCAGGGTGGCTATGGCAATAACCAGCAGGCCCAGGTCTTCGATGAGTTCCAGCACCTGACGGGCGCGCTTTTTGATCATGGTTCGTTCTCCGCGGAGGGGGCGGCTTGAAATCAAGCGGCCGGGTCACTCTGTAGAGTATATGCCGCCTGTCAAGGCTGTGCGTGATGCAGTTCCGCGGCTTGCAGGGTGTTCTCCAGCAGTGTGGCGATCGTCATTGGACCCACCCCACCCGGTACCGGAGTAATCCAGGACGCCTGTTCGCGGGCCGCCGCGAAGTCCACATCCCCGACCAGCTTGCCGTTCTCGGTGCGGTTGATGCCCACATCGATCACGATTGCACCGGGTTTGACCCAATCGCCCGGCACGAACTCCGGACGGCCGACCGCCGCCACCAGGATGTCCGCGTTGCGGGCCTTTTCCGCCAGGTCCCGGGTACGGCTGTGACACACCGTGATGGTGCAGCGCGCCGCGAGCAGTTCCAGCGCCATCGGGCGACCGACGATATTCGATTGGCCGATGATCACCGCATCCCGCCCCACCAGGTCCTCTCCGGTGTGTTCCAGCATGGTCATGATGCCCCGGGGTGTGCAGGGACGCAGGATCGGCATGCGCAGCGCCAGTCGGCCGACATTGTAGGGATGGAAACCGTCCACGTCCTTGGTGGGAAGAATCCGTTCGATGACCGCCTCTTCGTCGATCTGGTCCGGGAGCGGAAGCTGTACCAGAATACCGTCCACGCTGTCATCGTCATTGAGTCGGTCGATGAGTTCCAGCAATGCATCCTGGGAAGTGTCGCCGGGCAGATCGAAAGACTGGGAATGGAACCCGACCTCGTCACAGGATTTACGCTTGTTGCGCACGTAGACCTGTGAGGCGGGGTTCTCACCGACCAGCACCACCGCCAGGCCCGGACGGCGCAAGCCGGATGCGGTGCGTTCCTCGACACGGGCCTTGATGCGGCCACGAAGTTCAGCGGCGATGGCCTTGCCATCCAGAATCTTTGCACTCATTCGAGAATCCCCGGCTCAGAAAGAGCCGCATCTTAGCACACCATCCGGTTGCCCCGTGAGCAGCGGAGCGGGGTTCGGCATTGACCTTGACGGGCATCGACAGTATGATTCCCGTCCTTCGCGTATCCAGGGTGGTTTACGCTTCCCCCTGGTGGGAAATCGGGGTATAGCGCAGTCTGGTAGCGCGCCTGCTTTGGGAGCAGGATGTCGGGAGTTCGAATCTCTCTACCCCGACCATTTTTGCGCCCGTAGCTCATTTGGATAGAGCATCGGCCTTTGAGCACACACTGATGTTGTGTAAATAGGAGCCTTCATGGGGAATCCGAACCCATGGAGTGGATCGCACTGTATCGGGGAAACCTTAACAGGTCAGGCTGATGGCAATCCCGAGGAAACCCGGTTCGTCAGGCGCAGCGATAACGTTGCCGCGGACGCTGGCGGGGATCCGTAGAGACTATACGTGCGGCGCCTGAGATGGCGAAGAGATAGTCCAGACCACAAACTTCTGCAGATCTGCGGAGGGCGTCGAAAGGCGTAGTCGGTATGCTAAGCCGAGGGTAGCAGGTTCGAATCCTGCCGGGCGTGCCAAGTACGCAGGACGGTTCTTGTGACAAGAACCCGGTCAGGATGACAGAAACGGTTTAATGGTGGACGTAGCTCAGTTGGTAGAGCTCCGGATTGTGATTCCGGCGGTCGTGGGTTCGAGACCCATCGTCCACCCCATTTACCCTACCGGGCCATTAGCTCAGCTGGTAGAGCAGTGGACTCTTAATCCATTGGTCGAAGGTTCGAATCCTTCATGGCCCACC
>JBEVVG010000001.1:941609-1893405 GCA_040507225.1 Candidatus Thiodiazotropha sp. | reverse complement strand
AATTCCATAGTGGAAACCGGGTGCTTAAATTCGGTTTCCGAGTCTCTACGAAGGTGATTCGAACCTTCGACTTCAAACAGGCCAGGTTCGACAGCCGAGCAGAGCGAGGCCGAGCGTATGAGCCGTGCGAATACGCCCCGCAGGGCGAGGCGCAGCCGAGTAATCCTTCATGGCCCACCAATTCCATAGTGGAAACCGGGTGCTTAAATTCGGTTTCCGAGTCTCTACGAAGGTGATTCGAACCTTCGACTTCAAACAGGCCAGGTTCGAAACCTGGCATGGCGGATCCGCAACGAAATCCCCCTGCTGTTGCGATGGTTTGGCCGATGCCTCTGGCAGTTCGCGGTGGGTTGAGTTTATTCCAGGTTCATTGGAGGGTTGAGTGGTTGCCGGGCGATGGTTTTTTGTATACTCGGATTTCGCTTGAAGTCTGACCATGAAACCAAAGATTGTCCCAATGTTGCGAATACTCACTCTCTTGCTGACGGCTGTCCTGCTTTCCTCCTGTAGCCTGTTGGGTCCACTCCCCGACCAAATGAGCCGGCTATGGATCAAGGGCAGTCAGCAAAACCCCGAGGTACTGATCGTCCTTCTGCCCGGTATTCTCAGTGATGCCGAGGACATGCAGCAACGCGGAGTGCCCGATGCGATTCATCGCGGTTGGCCTGAACCAGACATCCTGATGGCAGACCTGACGATCAACTTCTATCGCAAAGGCAAGGCGGTTGAACGCCTGCATGAGGAGATCATCGAGCCGGCCCGAGCGCAGGGTTACGCGGAGATTTGGCTGGCAGGCGGGTCGATGGGGGGTATAGGTACCCTGATGTATGAATGGCGATACCCTGGAGAAATGGATGGTCTGGTGCTCATCTCTCCCTACCTGGGGGGTGATGAGGTAACAGAGGCCATTCGTGATGCGGGTGGCCTGAAATCCTGGGATTCAGGCGAACCTTCCACGGTCATGGTAAGTGACAACTACGACAGGCTGGTGTGGCAGATGGCGCAGGGCTGGATCGGCGACGAGGCGAAACTGGACCGGGTCTGGCTGATGTGCGGTGATGAGGACCGACTCTACCCGGATGTCCAGATGCTCGGAGCCATATTGCCGGAGGACCGCTATTTTCCCGGGGAGGGGAATCACAGCTGGGATTACTGGATACCCAACCTGGAAAAGGTTTTTCGCGCCGTGTATGAATCGCGTCAAGCGGGGGTTCCAATGCATGGGACCGCCAGCCGGTAACGCTCCGGAGAATCTGCGTTCCGGGTCTGAAAGGTCCCGGATGCCGGGTCGTGCTGATTGTTCGGTTCTGGCGCGTCAGCAAGGCACCGGCCTTCAGCATCGGCGCAACTCACCGTGTTTGTGTCGCCTGCTCAGGATGCCCCGGAGAGGTCTCAGGTCAGTGCTCAGCTTCATGTTCCCGCACCCAGTCCCGCCAATTCTTGAACAGGGTCTCCCCGGGCGCGGCAATCGCCATCTGCGGGGACAATACCGGGACGCTTGTCTCGGGCAGGGAGGCTGATCCTGCGGTGAGTTGGAAACTGCCGCCGGCTTCGCTGAAAATCAAGGTGCCTGCCGCATAGTCCCAGAGTTTTGACCCGCCGTGCAGGTAGAGCTGGAAACGCCCGGCCGCCAGCCAGCACCAGTCCAGCGCGACACTGCCGATACTGCGTTGCGAACGATAGGGCGGCTGGGTGGCCAGTCGTGCGGCGAGGGGCCGGGAGAGGCGTTTGAAATCCACCATCGCGACGCAGGATTTCAGAGCCTCGCTGGTTGCCTCTAGTTGCAGTGGACGGCCATTGAGCCGGGCGCCTTGGCCCCGCACGGCGGAATAGCATTCGTCCCGCAATGGATCGAAGATCACCCCCAGCAGGGTCCGGCCGTTCTGGATATAGGCCAATGAGGTGGCAAAACAGGGCATGCCCGCCACATAATTCGCGGTTCCGTCCAGCGGATCCAGGCACCAGTAGCCAGTATCGCTCTCCTGCATGATCCGTTGCTGCTGGTCGCCGGACATCTCCTCGCCGAGCAATGGAATCTGCGGGTAGGCCCGGCGCAGTTGCCGGGTGACCCGCTCCTGTACCGCGAAGTCCGCTTCAGTCACTACCGAGCCGTCGGATTTGTACTGGCTGCCGATCCTGCGGAATCTGGGCAGCAGTTCTTCCAGGGCGGCATCTCGGATCTCCGCACTGAGTTGTTCGATATCGATATTCATTCGTTCCTGATCCAGGGCAGATTGGATGCGGTTTAACAGGCGCTGGGCTGCATGGGTCTGATGTTGTGTTCAGCAGGTGTTCACTGCAGTGTCTGTTGATGGTGTCCACTGTGAACCATCGAGGCGTGATGTTCGACCATCAGCCAGCCACTGTCGAATTTCTGATAAACATTGGTTGCCAGTATCACGGCATAAGCATCATCCCCTGTAGAGATCTCTTCGGAGACCAGGTGAATCGCAAGATCACCGGAGTGGGTGCTCTTGATCACCTGGTATCGCACTTGCGGTGGCTGGGCGCCCTGAAAAATATTCAGCCAGCTGCGGGAGACCCGATCGTGTCCGACGATCGCCCCGGATCCGGGGTGTACGCAGATTACATCCCCATCGGCCCAGAGCGCCCCCATCAGCTGTGCGTCGCAATGCATGAAGGACTCGTAATAGACGATCTCCGCCTCGTCCGGTGTTCTCAGCTCCAGTTTGTTGTCTTTCATTCTTCACCCGGTGGGTCATCGGTTGTCGGTTCATGGTGATTCTTTCGTATTTCCGATTGCCTCGGCAATCCCTCAGCAACCGCGAATCTGTCAGGGTTGTTGCTGTGAGTTGCAAGATCTCCGCGGGGAATTCGCATGCATCGGGGTGTTGCGAAATATGCAAGGGAATCCTGGTCAATGGGCTTGCCGGAAGTGCCTGTCGACAATCAGCTCAGCGATCGCTGACCGTCCCGTGATTGCGCGAAAGCAGTGATTGTCCCGGACCTGTTATCACTATCCCGACACACGACCTGGAGTTTGAGTGCGTGAAATATGTTGGTTATCTGAATGTAAAAACCGCCAGACATAATGCCGTCTCTTGTTCAATTACGACTGAGGGCGATGATGCAGACAAAAATCACAAGACTTGCAACGGCGATAGCGGTTGCCACGACTCTGGGTGCCTGTAACGGAAATGACGGTGACGATGGTGCAAACGGTACTTCAAGTCTGGTATCACAGACCGTTTTGGCGAGTGGTGATGTCAACTGCTTCCAGGGCGGGGTGCAGATTGATTCCGGGCAGGATCTGAACGGCAATGGTTCGCTGGACAGCGATGAGATCGCGGAAACATCGTATGTCTGCTCCCCGACAACCCTGAATCAGAGTCGAAATTTCAACCGGATCGCCACATTCCCGGTTTGTTCGCAGATCGATGTCAATTGCGATACGGACCTCGAGACGGTAGCGGAAATCGTCGCCACATCCTCCGATGGTATAACTCTGGTGTATACCGACAGCCCTCAGAACCAACTGGGTTTTGTGGATATCACCGATCCGGCCAATCCAGTGGCGGGCGGAACGCTGGCGCTGGCTGGAGAGCCCACCTCGGTGGCGGTCAAGGGGGACTACGCCCTGGCAGGGGTGAATACCTCTGACGACTACGTGAATGTTTCCGGACATCTGCAAATCGTCAGCATCCCGGGTGCCAGAGCGGTGCGCCGGATCGACCTTGGCGGTCAGCCGGATTCCGTGGCGGTCAGCCCGGATGGCAACTATGCGGCTGTGGTGATTGAGAACGAACGTGACGAGGACCTTGGCGACGGGGTGCCTCCCCAGGCGCCTGCAGGCTATCTGGTTATAGTGGATATCTCGGATGCCGATCCTGTGAATTGGACCAGTTCGACAGTCGATTTAACCGGCCTCAGTGCGCTCTACGCCGGTGACCCCGAACCGGAATATGTGGATATCAATTCCCAGAACATCGCGGTCGTGACGCTGCAGGAGAACAATCACATCGCCCTGGTGGATCTTACCGATGGCAATGTTGTGAATGAATTTTCTGCCGGTAGTGTGGACTTGACCCAGATCGATACCACGGAGGAGGACCCCGCTCTGATATCTCAGACTGAGAACCTCAGTGCTGTGCCAAGGGAACCGGATGGGGTTGCATGGATCAATGATGATTACTTTGCCACGGCCGATGAAGGCGACCTGGATGGCGGCAGTCGCGGATTCACGATCTTCAACACCCAAGGTGAGGCGGTATGGGGCTCGGCCTCTTTCATTGACCACATGGCGGTGCGGATCGGCCAGTATCCGGATTCACGCTCGGGGAACAAAGGCAGTGAGCCGGAAAACGCAGAGGTCGGCATCTTTGGCGATGATCGCTACCTATTCATCAACTCGGAACGCTCCAGTCTGGTGTTCGTCTACGACGTGGCCGACCCGAGAAACCCGGTTTACAAGCAGGTTCTGCCAGCAGGTTCCGGGCCTGAGGGTGGTCTCGCCATCCCATCCCGCAACCTTCTGGTTACGGCCAGCGAGGTGGACAGCCGGGATGACAAGATTCGATCTGTCCTGAACATCTATCGCTATTCCACTTCTGATCAGAGCTATCCCAGTATCCGTTCGGATGACCGGCTTGACGGAACGCCGATTCCCTGGAGCGCATTGTCCGGCCTGAGTGCGGATCCGATGGATACCAATCGGGTTTACGCCGTGGAAGACAGCTACTACCAGCAGAATCGTATTCTCACCCTGGACGTCAGTGCCGAGCCGGCTGTGGTCACCACGGAGATGCGCATCCTGGACAGCAACGATGTGTTCGCCGCAATCCCGGTGGTCGATGTGGAGGACGGCCTTGCACAAGACGACGCGGCCCGGGTGGCGGTGTTCGATGACCTGGATCTCGACCTGCTGATCAACGCCGACAAGAGCATCAATATCGACCCTGAGGGTATCGCCAGGGCTTCAGACGGCGGTTTCTGGGTGGTATCCGAGGGATCCGGTACGGTGGGTGATTCTGACAGACCGATCAATAGCCTGAATTTCCTGATCAAGACCGATGCCAACGGGGTGATTGAACATGTGGCCACCCTGCCTGCCGCGCAAAACGATGTGCAACTGCGTTTTGGGTTCGAGGGTGTCACAGAGTACAACAACAGCGTGTACGTGGCGTTCCAGCGGGTGTGGCCCGGAGACACTGAAGTGCGTATCGGGGTTTACGACATTGCGGGTGACAGCTGGAGCTTCCTGTTCTATCCTCTTGACGCGCCGGTCTCGCAGAATGGCGGATGGGTCGGTTTATCCGACATCACCACACTGGGCGATGGACGCTTCCTGGTTGTCGAGCGTGACAACCAGGGCGGCCCGGATGCGGCCATCAAGCGGCTCTACAGCTTCGATGTCAGCGGCCTGGCGCCAGGCTCCAGTGTCAGCAAAACCCTGGAATACGATTTGTTGGCAGAAGCTGTCCTGAGCACGGACGGGCTGTCTGTGGCGGAGAAGATCGAAGGTCTTGCCGTACTCGACAACGGGGATGTCCTGATCGTCAACGACAATGACGGCGTGGATGACAACAGTGGGGAAACCCGGTTGATCCATCTCGGCGATATCCTCTGATCGGACTCGTGAGAAAAAGGCCTGGGTTCATGAATGAACCCAGGCCTTTTCATTACAGACGAAATCACTGCAACGCGGTGGCACCCACCGCCTTGCCGCTCAAAGCGGCTGGATGCATCCCGGGTCATCGTGTCTTGGGCTGTTGACATGGGTGCTGACCTTGTACGCCTGGAAGTCCGAGTCTCTACGCCGTTCCAACAGTTTCTTCAGTCGCCCGGTGTCATGATTGTCCGGGTCGAGCCAGGCGTCGAAATCAGCCGGGCTGAGAACGGCAGGCATCCGCTCGTGGATCGAACGGAGTTCCCGGCAAGCGTCGGCGACGATGATGGTGCAGGAATCTATGGCGTCTCCCTGGGGACTGGTCCAGCGGTCATAAAGTCCCGCGAAGGCCATGATCGGCTCAGCCTGCAATCTGATGCAGTAGGGTTGTTTGCCGGTGGGCGCAGGCTGCCATTCGAAATACCCGCTGGCTGGAATCAGGCAGCGCCGGCTGCGAAACGGGGTGCGAAACGCCGGTTTGCGGTCCACGGTCTCGATGCGGGCGTTGATGGTGTGAAAACCGGGTTTGTCCTGTTTGGCCCAGAATGGCACCAGTCCCCAGCGAAACTGGCTGGCCCGTCGACCGTCCTGTGTGTCGTTGACGGCGAGAATGTTTTGCGAGGGCGCAATATTATAGTGGGGGGACAGGCGGGGGCCTGAGATCAAACCGAACAGCGCAAGCAGTTCATCGGTTTTTGCGTCCAGGTAGAATCGCCCGCACATGGTCAGATCTCCCGACAGCGGATGGGTTGGATTGAGACGGCCTTGAGGATCCAGTCGGCACCCTGTTTCGGGTCGAAGGGTCGCTGATCGGATTATCACGCGACGGGTGGGTCGAGACAATCGCTAAGGCGCGGGCTACCGCTGGGGGGGCGAGGAGGTGTCTGAAACTGGACGGGTAAGGTCGGATGCCCGACTCTCGAAAGTGTGCGGGTCAAAGGGTGGCTTGCCTCCTGAGTGACCGCCGTAACGAGCGGTATGAATCTCTCAGGTTGCGAGACTTCCCGTGACGCGGATCAGGCGATGAGGCTGATCAGAACGTAGACCATCCAGACGCCAGCGGCGGCCAGAACCAATGTGTCCATGGAGAAGATCGAGTTGTTGCGGGGCATTTTCATGGTGTTACCTCGTGATACTGCTTTGTGGTATACCTTTACTGCTTTTTGCCATGGCCCGTTCGAGAGATTGGGTCGTACTTCCTTACTTTCTGGTTCCCTGAGCGATGCTCACATCAAGCCTATGCGATATGGGGCGGCGGGATTGCCACACCCTTCTATCCTTATATATCGGCAATCTATAGCGTAAGTTGATCTGCCTCATTGATTATCATCAATCAGGGCTGTATTAGTCGATCCTTAAGTTTCAGGTAGTGCGGGGCTTGTCACAAAATCCGCATTGCCCTAAAGTGGCACAGGGAGTCGGCCGGACAGTCGCTCTGCCTCGTCGAGGCGGGGAGGAAAGTCCGGGCTCCGGCGGGCAGGGTGCCAGGTAACGCCTGGGAGGCGCGAGCCTACGGAAAGTGCCACAGAAAAGATACCGCCGGTGTTTACACCGGTAAGGGTGAAATGGTGCGGTAAGAGCGCACCGCGTCCCTGGCAACAGGGATGGCAGGGTAAACCCCACCCGGAGCAAGACCAAATAGAGGAACAGGGCCGTTTCGGCGGCGCCAAGTGATGCCCCCACTGTTCCTGGGTAGGTTGCTTGAGATGTGCGGTGACGCATGTCCCAGATGAATGGCTGTCCACGACAGAACCCGGCTTACAGGCCGACTCCCTCCACTTTCCACCACGGATCCCGCCCGGATCGTGGAATCCCGCCCATTAACTTCACAAACTACTTTAGGTATGTAGACCATCTCGCTGTATTTGCGATGGTTATTTTTTGCCTCTCTGCGTCCTCAGAGAACCTCGCTAACTCCCTGACGTGTAACGAAATTTCCGACTATCAACCTTGACAAGTCGCGCCTGTGACGCCTAATATGGGTTGAAGTGGAAGAATGTGGGGAATTAGGGAAATCATTCCATCAGAGGGGCGGTCAAATTGTTTCGCGGGTCTTCATCACTCAACCTGGATTCCAAGGGGCGTGTCGCGATACCTACCCGGTATCGGGATCAGCTCGTGGAAACCTGCGCCTCGGAGTTGGTGATCACCGTCGACAAGGACCACTGTCTGCTGATCTATCCCAAACCCACCTGGCTCGAAATAGAAGAAAAGCTCAAGGCCCTGCCGTCGTTCAATGAATCGGCGAGAAATCTCCAGCGTCTGTACATCGGTAACGCGCATGAGATCGACATGGATGGTCAGGGTCGTGTCCTGCTTCCCCAGGAATTACGCCGTTACGCTGGACTCGATAAAAAGGTCGTCCTTGTGGGACAGATCAACAAGTTCGAGTTGTGGAACGAGGAAACCTGGAATGCACGTCAGGAAGCCTGGCTGCAGGAGCTGGATATGAGCAAGCTCGATCTGCCGCCTGAATTTGAATCGTTGTCGATCTGATGGGGCCGGAACATTTTTCGGTCCTGCTTCAGCCGGCCGTTGAGGCGCTGAGGATCGACCCGGATGGTATCTATATGGATGCAACATTCGGGCGCGGTGGTCATTCCGGGCTGATATTGCAGGCATTGGGCTCCCGGGGTCGCTTGATTGCCCTGGACCGGGACCCGCAGGCGGTAGCGTACGGAGAGTCGCTGTTCGGACAGGATGCCCGTTTTCAAATCGTACAGGAGAACTTTGCGATGCTTGCGGATGTTGCAAAACAGCTGGGTGTCGTCGGACGGGTGGATGGGATTCTCATGGATCTTGGGGTCTCTTCGCCGCAACTGGACCAGGCGGCACGGGGCTTCAGTTTCACTCAGGACGGGCCTCTGGACATGCGCATGGATCCCGATCGGGGCGAGTCCGCCGCGGAGTGGCTCAGCCAGGCCGGGGCCGCAGAGATCGCGCAGGTCCTGAAGACCTATGGTGAGGAGCGCTTTGCAAAGCGGATTGCGCGGGCGATTGTCGAGGCGCGGGACGAGGCGCCTTTGCTGACAACCGGTCGATTGGCGGAAGTGGTGAGCCGTGCCAATCCCGCCTGGGAAAAAGGCAAGCATCCGGCCACCCGGAGCTTTCAGGCGATTCGGATTCATATCAATGGGGAACTGGATGCGCTCCGTCAGGGGCTGGAGTCGATTGTGGACGTGTTGTCTCTCGGTGGCCGTTTGGCGGTGATCAGTTTTCACTCCCTGGAAGATCGTATCGTCAAGCGCTTCATGCGCGAACAGGCGGCCGGCGAACGTTTTCCTGCCGGTGTTCCGGTGACCGATGATCAGAGAAACCCGCGTTTCAAGCGGCTGGGCAAGGCGATCCGGCCCGATGCCGCGGAGCTTGAGGCCAACCCCCGGGCCCGCAGTGCGGTGCTTCGGGTGGCGGAACGTTGCGCATGAGTCGCACGGAATTGGTTTTCAGTGGTTTTCTGGTGCTTGCCGTGCTCGCCTCCGCGACCGCGGTCGTTTACAGCAAGTATCTGAGTCGAAAGAATTTTGTGACGTTGCAGGAGCTCCAGGCGGAGAAAGAGCAGATTGGCGTCGAATGGGGTCGACTGCAGTTGGAAGAGAGTACCCTGGCGACCCATCCGGCAGTGGAAAAACAGGCTCGGGACAGGTTGAAGATGCACCTGCCCGGTTTCGATGAAATCGTGGTCATCAGGCATTGATCATGGCGAGTAACAAGAAGCGAAAGGCACAACAGGCCGAGGTGATCCGGCAGCCCAGATTCCGCGCCCGGCGTGTCACGGTGCTGGTGGTGCTCGGGCTGGCCTACGCCTCGCTGATCTGGCAATCGGTGGATCGCCAGGTGTTCGAAACCGCGTTCCTTCAGGAGCAGGGTGAGCGTCGCTATCTGCGTACCATGACGGTGAATGCCAGCCGCGGCATGATCGTGGACCGCAACGCCGAGCCACTCGCGATCAGCACCCCGGTGAAGAGCGTGGTGGCCAATCCACGGGTACTCAAGGCCGACAGTCAGACCATCGGTGCTCTGGCCGCGACCCTGGACCTGGATCCCGACCGTCTGCGTCGCCAACTGTCCCAGGATCGCAGCTTCGTCTATCTCAAACGGCGGATCAATCCCGATCAGGCGGACCGGGTCAGGGACCTTGATCTGGATGGAATCGACCTGCTGTCGGAATACCGGCGCTTCTACCCCAGTGCCGAGGTGACCTCTCAGGTGGTGGGCTTCACCAATATCGACGACCAGGGTCAGGAAGGCATGGAACTGGCCTACGATGACTGGCTTAGCGGCACCCCCGGCGCGAAGCGGGTCATCAAGGACGGCAAAGGCCGGGTGGTCAATCAGGTGGAAAACATACAGAGTCCCGCTCCGGGCCAGGACCTGGTGTTGAGCGTCGATCGCAGGTTGCAGTTCCTGGCCTACCGGGAACTCAAGGCGGCGGTGACCAAACACCGCGCCCGCTCAGGCTCCGCGGTGATCATGGACGCCCGCAGTGGTGAAATCCTGGCCATGGTCAACAGCCCGTCTTATAACCCGAATGCACGGCGTGGCCGGCGTCTCGACAGTTTGCGCAATCGCGCGGTTACTGACGTGTTCGAGCCGGGTTCGACGATCAAACCGTTCACCATTGCAGCGGGCATGGAGCAGGGGCGATACGCGGAACACACCCCCATCGATGTCTCCCCGGGTCAGATGCGCGTGGGCCGCTACCTGGTGCGTGATACCCGCAACTACGGGATGATCGATGTGGCCACTGTGCTGAGCAAGTCAAGCAATGTCGGGGCCAGCAAGATCGCCCTGTCCATGGAGCCGGAAATTCTTTGGAACCTGTATGCGCGGCTGGGTTTTGGCGAGAGCCCCTTCACCCAGTTTCCCGGCGAGTCGAGCGGCCGCTTGCCCCATTTCAGCGATTGGTCGACCTTTGAACAGGCCACTCTGTCGTTCGGTTACGGCCTGTCGGTCTCGCCGCTGCAATTGACCCGTGCCTATGCGGTGCTGGCCAATGACGGGGTGCGTCTTCCGGTTTCCCTGCTGAAGCTGGACGAGATTCCCAAGGGTGAGCGGGTGCTGCGCCAGAGCACGGCCCGGAGTGTGGTGCACATGCTCGAAGGCGTGGTGGCCCCGGATGGCACCGCGCCCCTGGCAGCTGTGCCGGGTTATCGGGTGGCAGGCAAAACCGGTACCGCCAAGAAGTCCGTGGCCGGTGGCTACGCGGAGGACAAGTACCTGTCCCTGTTTGTTGGAATGGTGCCGGCGAGTCACCCCCGTCTGGTGATGGCGGTGCTGATCGATGAACCGCGCGGCGAGGAGTACTACGGCGGACTGGTGGCGGCCCCGGTGTTTTCCAGGGTGATGAGCGGCGCTCTGCGTCTGCTGAATATCCCGCCGGATAAAAACTGGCACGCGGACCAGCTCATGGCGCGCCTCGGAGCCCGTCAATGATGGCCTCACCCCTGCAACGACCGGCACACCGGCTGTCCTACCTGCTGGAAGGACTTGCCGAGGTCCCGTCCAACCAGGACCCCAGCATAGAAGGGCTCGCGCTGGACAGTCGCAAGGTGGCAAGAGGGGGCCTTTTTCTCGCCTGCGCGGGAACCCGACAACACGGACTGGCGTATGCGGAAACGGCGCTGGGTCAGGGTGCCGTGGCAATTGCCTGGGAACCGGACGGCCTGCAGGCGGAGTCCCTCGCGGCCGTGCTGAACACAACCTCTGTGCCGTTGCTGCCGGTGCCGGGATTGACCGCCCAGGTGAGTCATGTTGCGGCACGCTTCTTTGCGCATCCTGCACGCAGTATGCGCCTGGTGGGTATCACCGGCACCAACGGTAAGACCAGTGTCTGCCAACTGCTGGCCCAGGCGATCTCCAGCGAGCAGCCCTGCGCTATGATCGGTACCCTGGGCGCCGGCCTTCCGGGAAATCTGTCCGCTACCGGAATGACCACGCCTGACGCGATAACCGTACAGGCACTGCTGGCGGATTTTCTCAGTCACGGCGTGCAGGCCGTGGCCATGGAGGTCTCCTCGCATGCCCTCGATCAGCACCGGGTGGCAGGTATTGAGTTCGAAACCGCGGTATTCACCAACCTGAGTCGCGACCATTTCGATTATCACGGTAGTCTCGAACACTATGCGCAGGCCAAGGCCCGTCTGTTCCAGATGCCCGGCCTGGGCGGCGCGGTTGTCAATCTGGATGACCCGTTCGGTCGGGTGTTGATCGACAGTCTCGCCTCCGGTGTGCGTCGGGTCGGTTACAGTCTGCAGCCGGGGGGCGTGTCACAGCATGGTCTGGATCACTGGGTGTATGCCGAATCGGTGGATACCCTGCCTGATGGGTTGGCGATCCAGGTGGTTGCCCCGGAAGGGAAGGCGCTGCTGCGCAGCCGTCTGCTGGGTCGCTTCAATGCGGCCAACCTGCTCGCCACGGTCGCGGTGTTGATGCAGCGTGGCTGGTCCCTGCAAAAGGCGGTACAGGTACTGGCGGGGTTGCCCACAGTCCCCGGCCGCATGGCATTGCTCGGCGGAGGCGACCGGCCTTCCGTGGTGGTGGACTATGCACATACCCCGGATGCCCTGGAGAAGGCCCTGCTCGCGGCCCGCGCCCATTGTCCCGGACGACTCCATGTGGTGTTCGGCTGTGGCGGTGACCGGGATCCGGGTAAGCGTCCGATCATGGGCGAACTGGGAGCGCGTCTCGCCGACGTGTGCTGCCTGACCGACGACAACCCCCGCACGGAGCCAAGTGCGCGGATACTCGCACAGATTCTTTCCGGTATCGATCAGCCCCAGGCGGTGCGCGTGGAGGCGGATCGGCGCCGGGCGATTTTTCGCACCATCGCGGAGGCCCGTCCCGGTGACCTGGTACTGGTTGCGGGCAAGGGCCACGAGGATTATCAGCTGGTGGGAGACCAGGTGCTGCATTTCGACGATCATGAGGTGGTCGAGGAGGCTCTGGATGCCTGGTGGGAGGTGTCGGATGCCTAGTCTGAGGTTGTCGGAACTGGTGCAACCGCTGCCGGCCCGGCTGGTCGGTAAGGATGTTGCGTTCGGTTCGGTCAGCACCGACACCCGCAGCCTGAATCCCGGGGATCTGTACGTCGCGCTCAGCGGACCCCGTTTCGACGGGCATGCCTTCGTCAGCGAGGCAGAGTCAAAGGGTGCCGTGGCGGTCCTGGTCTCCCGCGAGGTCGAGACCCGCTTGCCGCAACTGGTGTGTGCTGATACCCGCCTCGGACTGGGGCGTCTCGCGGGTTTCTGGCGTGAGTCCGTGGACGCGCCATTGGTAGCGATCACAGGCAGCAACGGCAAGACCACCGTCAAGGAGTTGCTCACCGCGATCCTTGCGCAACGCGGACCGGTACTCGCCACCCGGGGGAATCTGAATAACGACATCGGCATGCCCCTGACCCTGTTGCGTTGGCAGGAGGAATACTGTGCCGTGCTCGAGATGGGGGCCAACCATCCAGGTGAGATTGGCTACCTGAGCCAGATCGCCCGGCCTGACGTGGCCTTGATCACCAATGCGGGGGCGGCCCACCTGGAGGGATTCGGCGATCTGGACGGCGTGGCGCACGCCAAGGGCGAGATTCTCGGCGGGCTTCGGCATGACGGTGTCGCCGTGTTGAACGCGGATGATCCCTACTTTGCACTATGGCGCGAGATGCTTGGGGAGCGCCGCATGGTTTCCTTCGGTGTTTCGCCGCGCGCGCTGGTACAGGCCGATCTGGATGCTGCGGAAATGACCTGGACCCCGCAGGGGTTTCATAACCGAATGCAGGTGCAGGTGCAGGAGACCCGGTTTGAGGTACAGCTCGCGCTGGTCGGTCGCCACAACCTGATGAATGCGCTGGCAGCGATTGCCGCGGCCTGGGCGCTCTCCTGTTCCGTGGAACAGATCCAGAACGGGCTCGTGAGTACCCCGGCGGTACGCGGGCGGCTGCAGATCCTGGCGGGTCGTAACGGCTATCGGCTGATCGATGACAGTTACAACGCCAATCCGAATTCGGTCGGGGCCGCCATCGAGGTGCTGCGCAGTGCGCCGGGTCGACGTTACCTGGTGCTCGGGGATCTTGCCGAGCTTGGGGACGAGGCCAGAATGCTGCATGAAAAGATCGGCCATCAGGCTCGCCAGGCCGGGATCGAACATCTCTTTACCCTGGGTCCCCTGAGCCGGACGGCAGCCGAGGGTTTTGGTGACGGGGCGCGGGGGTTCAGCGATATCGATGATCTGATCGCTGCGTTGCGGGGGCTTCCGCAACCGGGCGACGCGGTGTTGGTCAAGGGATCCCGCAGCGCGGGAATGGAACGGGTTGTCCAGGGTTTGCTGGCAGAGGGGGAGGCTGATCGTGCTGTTGTATCTGACTGAGTGGCTCGTACAGTTCGACAGTGGCTTCCGGGTATTCCAGTACCTGACCCTGCGCACCATATTGGGTGTGCTCACGGCGCTCCTGATATCCCTGGCGCTGGGCCCGGTGATGATCCGTCGACTGAGTTTTCACCAGATCGGTCAGACCGTGCGCAACGATGGACCCGAGACCCATTTCTCCAAGGCCGGCACTCCAACCATGGGCGGCGCCCTGATCCTGGTGGCGATCGCCGTGGCCACCCTGTTGTGGGCGGATCTGGGTAATCGCTACGTGTGGATCGTATTGATCGTGACCCTGGTGTTCGGCCTGATCGGACTGGTCGACGATTACAAGAAGCTGGTGCTCAATGACCCCAAGGGGCTGGCGGCGAGGTGGAAATATTTCTGGCAGTCGATCGCCGGGTTGGGAGCCTCGCTGGTGTTCTACATCGGCGCCACGAGTCCCACGGAGACCGCCCTGCTGATTCCCTACCTCAAGGATGTCTCGCTGGACTGGGGTCCGGTGTTCATCCTGTTCAGCTATCTGGTGATCGTCGGTTCCTCGAACGCGGTCAACCTGACCGACGGTCTGGATGGCCTCGCGATTCTGCCGACCGTGATGGTGGGAGGCGCGCTGGGGGTGATGGCCTATGCCACCGGGCACGCGGATTTTGCCGCCTATCTCAAGATCCCTTACCTGCCCGGGGTGGGGGAACTGATCGTGTTCTGTGCCGCCCTGGTGGGCGCCGGGCTCGGTTTCCTCTGGTTCAACACCTACCCGGCCCAGGTTTTCATGGGCGATGTGGGGGCTCTTGCGCTGGGGGCGGCCCTGGGGGTCGTGGCGGTGGCGGTTCGCCAGGAAATCGTCCTGTTCATCATGGGTGGCGTATTCGTGGTGGAGACGGTATCGGTGATGCTCCAGGTGGCCTCGTTCCGCCTCACCGGCAAGCGGATCTTCCGTATGGCCCCGCTGCATCACCATTTCGAACTCAAGGGCTGGCCCGAACCCCGGGTCATCGTGCGTTTCTGGATCATCACCGTCATCCTGGTGTTGATCGGTCTGGCGAGCCTGAAGATACGCTGATGGCAGAGCACAACAGACACAGCGGAAAAACCCTGATTGTCGGTCTCGGCAAGACCGGGCTCTCCTGCGCCCGTTATCTGACCGCCCAGGGTGTGGCGTTGGCGGTAACCGACAGTCGTGAGGCGCCGCCGGGTCTGGATGATCTGCGTCGTGACTATCCGGACATGGCGCTGTTTCTGGGCGGATTTCAGCCAGAGGTGTTTCAGGCGGCCAATCAGCTGGTGGTCAGCCCGGGGGTGCCAGTGAGCACGCCGATTATCCAGGCGGCGCGGGCCCGTGGCAGCGAAGTGCTGGGGGATGTGGAGTTGTTCGCCCGGGCGGCCAGGGCGCCGGTGGTGGCGATCACCGGTTCCAACGGCAAGAGCACGGTGACCACGCTGCTGGGTGAAATGGCCCGCGACGCGGGTGTACAGGTTGCGGTGGGCGGCAACCTGGGAGAGCCGGTGCTCGAACTGCTCGACGACTCGGTGCAACTGTATGTGCTGGAGCTTTCCAGTTTTCAACTTGAAACCACCTGGAGTCTCAAGCCCAGTGCATCGGTGGTGCTGAATGTTTCAGCCGACCACATGGACCGGTACGTGGATATCGACGCTTATGCCGGGGTCAAGGCCGGGGTATATCGGGAAGCGCAAACGCGCGTCATCAACCGGGATGATCCCAGGGTTGCGGCAATGACCGGGGCGCATGGCAAGGTGCTCGGGTTCACCCTGGGTGCACCGCAGGGCGAGGATTTCGGTGTTTGCGAACAGCAGGGCGAAAGCTGGTTGTGCCAGGGTCAGACTCCGCTGCTGCCGGTGAATGCATTACGCATACCGGGGCGCCACAATCAGGCCAATGCCCTGGCGGCTCTGGCACTGGGCAGCGCGGTGGGACTGCCGATGCCCGGGATGCTCGAGACCCTGGGTAAATTCCCCGGTCTGTCACACCGCACCCAGTGGGTCGCGGACAAACTGGGGCTGCGCTGGTACAACGATTCCAAGGGCACGAATGTCGGCGCCACCCTGTCCGCTCTGCTGGGTCTGGATGCCGGTGATGACAGCCGTACCGTGCTGATCGCCGGTGGTGACTGCAAGGGCGCCGATTTCGCTCCGATGGCCGAGGTGGTGGAGAAGACCGCCCGGGCGGTGATCCTGATCGGGCGGGACGCGCCGGCACTGGCCGCGGTGCTCGAGGGCCGGGTCCAGCTGCTATCGGCCGGAAGTATGACCGACGCGGTGATGAAGGCTCGTGATGCAGCTCGTCCCGGAGACCGGGTTCTGCTCTCCCCGGCCTGCGCCAGCTTTGACATGTTCAGGAACTTCGAAGACCGGGGCGAAGCCTTCGTTCAGGCGGTGGAGGGACTCGAGTCATGAGCGAGATGCGTCCCCAGGCGATGGATGCCCGCAGTCCGAAAACCCTGGAGCCGGTCCTCGACTGGTGGTTGCTGGGTGGGTCCCTGCTGTTGCTGGGATTTGGGCTGGTGATGGTGGCCTCCTCATCCATGACGGTGGGGGACCGGATGGCCGGGTCACCCTTTTTCTACGTCTACCGGCACCTGTTTGCGATGTTTCTCGGGCTGCTCGGAGCGGTACTGTTTTTCAAAGTGCCGATGGAACAGTGGCAGAAAGCGGGTCCGGCGCTGGTGTTCCTGGGCATCGTTCTGCTGCTGCTGCTACTGGTGCCCGGAATCGGCAAGACGGTCAATGGTGCGACCCGCTGGATACCTCTGGGGGTTTTCAATCTGCAGAGTTCCGAATTCATGAAACTCTTCATGGTGCTCTACATCGCCGGTTACCTGGTGCGCAGACAGGATGAGGTGGCGCGATCCTTCTGGGGCTTCGCCAAACCCATGCTGTTGCTGGTCGTGACCAGTTCCATGATCCTCGTGCAGCCTGATTTCGGCACCACCGTGGTGCTGTTTGCCACCGCCCTGGGGATGCTGTTTCTCGGCGGCGTGGTGATCTACCAGTTCAGCATGCTGATCCTGTTGTCGGTGGTTTCCGGTTTCGCGCTGATCTTTTTCAGCCCCTATCGCTGGCAGCGCATGACCACCTACCTGAATCCCTGGGATGATCCGTTCGACACCGATTTCCAACTCTCCCAGGCACTGATCGCCTTCGGGCGCGGCGAGGTCTCTGGCGTCGGTCTGGGTAACGGCATACAGAAACAGTTCTATCTGCCTGAGGCGCATACCGACTTCATCATGGCGGTGGTCGGTGAAGAGTTCGGCCTGATTGGCACCCTGGGTGTGATCCTGTTGTTCGTGTTCTTCACCTGGAGGGCCTTTCAGATCGGCACCCGAGCGGAAATCGCGGGGGAACGTTTTTCCAGCTATACCGCCTACGGACTGGGACTGTGGGTGGGGATGCAGGCGTTCATCAATATCGGGGTGAACGTGGGAATGCTGCCGACCAAGGGATTGACCCTGCCGTTCATGAGCTATGGCGGCAACAGCATCATCGTGGCCTGCCTGATCGTCGCGCTGCTGTTGCGCATCGACTTCGAAACCCGCCGCAAGATGCTGCGCAACGGGCACGGGAGGCGCTCATGGAACCTCATGTGATGGTGATGGCCGGTGGTACCGGCGGGCATCTTTTTCCGGCCCTGGCGGTGGCGCAGTGGCTGCAGCAACAGGGCTGCATGATCACCTGGCTGGGCAGTCAGGGTGGCATGGAGACCCGACTGGTGCCGGATTACGGTTACCCCGTGCGGACCCTGAACATCAAGGGTATCCGCGGTACCGGTCTGAAGCGCCGCATGATGGCTCCCTGGGTGGTGACCTGGTCCTGCTGGCAAGCCTACCGGTTGCTGCGCAGGATTCGTCCGGACCTGGTGCTGGGAATGGGGGGATTCGTCACAGGGCCGGGAGGAGTGGGCGCCCGTCTGTTGGGGATCCCGCTGGTGATTCAGGAGCAGAATGCGATTCCCGGGCTGACCAACCGCTGGCTGGCGCGGCTCGCGACCAAAGTGTACGAGGCGTTCCCCGGAAGCTTTGGCGCCGAGGCCCAGGCTGAGACCATCGGTAACCCGGTGCGCCATGAGATCCTGGCCTTGCAACCCCCGGAAGTGCGTTTCGCCGGTCGCGAGGGACCGGTTCGGTTGCTGGTGCTGGGCGGCTCTCTGGGTGCCCGGGCGCTCAATCAGACCCTGCCCGAGGCGTTGGCCCGCCTGCCCGAGGCGCATCGACCCCTGGTGCGCCATCAGGCGGGTGAAAAGCTCTACCAGGAGACTCTGGACAGCTATCGGAAAGCGGGTGTCGAAGCCCAGGTGAAACCTTTCGAACGGGATATGGCGGCTGCCTACGGCTGGGCCGATCTGGTGATCTGCCGGGCGGGCGCCCTCACGGTATCGGAACTGGCCGCTGCCGGTGTGGGGGCGATTCTGGTGCCCTATCCCTACGCCGTCGATGATCATCAGACCCACAATGCCCGCATCCTGGTCGATGCCGGGGCGGCCCAGTTGGTGGATCAGACCAGTTTGAATCCCCGGGATCTGGCGGCCCAGATTGCGGAATTGACCGAACACCGGACCACTTTACTGGAGATGGCGCAGGCAGCACGAAAACTGGCCAAACCTCAGGCTGCGGAGCAGATGGGAAGTTATTGTCTGGAGTTGATCGCATCATGAATGAAATTCTGCCACGCCGTCACACGCCCAACACCATGGGCCGCATGCGCCATATCCACTTTGTCGGAATCGGCGGTGCGGGAATGAGCGGTATTGCCGAGGTGATGATCAATCTCGGCTACCAGGTGTCCGGTTCCGACCAGCGGGAGAGCGCAGTGACCCGGCGACTGGCGGAACTGGGGGCAATCATTCATCTGGGGCATACCGCCGGGCATGTCGCGGGTGTCGACGCGGTGGTCATCTCCAGCGCCGTAAAGCAGGACAATCCGGAAGTCGAGGCGGCCCGTCAATCCCGTATCCCGGTGGTGCCCAGGGCCGAGATGCTGGCAGAAATCATGCGTTTTCGGTTCGGCATTGCAGTGGCGGGCACCCACGGCAAGACCACCACCACGAGCCTGGTGACCAGCGTCTTGGCCGAGGCCGGGCTCGATCCGACCTTTGTCATCGGCGGTCGCCTGAACAGCGCCGGAGCAAATGCCCGGCTCGGTGAGGGGGAGTACCTGGTGGCCGAGGCCGACGAGAGTGATGCCTCGTTTCTTTATCTGCAGCCAATGCTCGCGGTGGTGACCAATATCGACGCGGATCACATGACCACCTATGGGGGCGATTTCAATCGCCTGCGCGGGACCTTTCTGGAGTTTCTGCATCACCTGCCCTTCTATGGTCAGGCGGTGCTATGCATCGATGATCCGGTGGTGCGTGAACTGCTTCCGGAGGTTACCCGGCCGGTCACCACCTACGGCTTTGACGATGATGCGGACGTGCGCGCCAGCGATATACGCAGCGAGGGACTGCAGACCCATTTCACCCTGCATGCCCAGGGCCTGGATACCCCGTTGGCGATGACCCTCAATCTGCCGGGACGGCATAACGTGCTGAACGCCCTGGCAGCGGCCAGTGTGGCCCTGGAACTCAATCTCGAGGGGCGCGCGATTCAGAGTGCATTGGAGGGTTTTGCCGGTATCGGACGTCGTTTTCAAACCCGTGGCGACTGTCGTATCGGTGACAGGACGGTGATGCTGGTGGATGACTATGCCCACCACCCCCGGGAGATAGACGCGACCCTGCGCGCGGTGCGGGAAGGCTGGCCGGAGCGCCGCCTGGTGCTGGCATTCCAACCGCATCGATACACCCGCACCCAGGAACAGTTCGAGGATTTCGTGCAGGTGTTGTCAAAGGCTGACCTGTTGATCCTGAGCGAGGTATACGCGGCGGGAGAGGATCCGATTCAGGGTGCGGCCGGACGGGACCTGAGCCGCGCCGTGCGGGTTCGGGGGCAGGTCGATCCGATTTTTGTGGAGCCGGTGGAGGATCTGCCGGAAGTGCTCCAGGGACTGCTCATGGATGGCGACATCGTACTGACCGTGGGGGCAGGCAGCATCGGCGCGATTGCGGCGGAATTGCCCAGGCAACTTTGTGAGGGGGCGGCTTAATGGCACATACATTCGATATGAGACGTCTGCATCATGGCTGCGGGGAATCGCTGCGCAGCAATCTGTTCGATCTGATGCTGATGAAGAACTCTGACAGGCCGGATAAGCTTTCGCCGTCAGAACAGGCACAACGTTCCCATGACGGACCCTCTGACGCGTCTCGGGATGAGAGGTTTTGGGGATGATGCCAGCCCTGGACGAAACCCGGTTGCGCGGAGAGATGCGTGTTGACGAGCCACTGGCCCGCCACACCACCTGGCGCGTCGGCGGTCCGGCCGCATGTTTCTATCGGCCCGCGGACCGTGCCGACCTGATCAATTTCCTGCAGCAACTCGATCCTGCGGAGCCGTTGCTCTGGCTCGGGCTGGGCAGCAATCTGCTGGTCCGGGACGGCGGTTTCAAGGGGACGGTGATTGCGACCCAGGGGCGCCTGGACCAAATTGATTGGCGCTCGGATCTGCTGTTCGCCGAGGCCGGGGTGTCCTGCGCCAAGATCGCCCGTACCGCATCCCGGGCGGGACGCGTCGGGGTGGAGTTTTTTGCCGGCATACCCGGAACCCTGGGCGGTGCCCTGGCGATGAACGCCGGCGCCTTTGGCGGTGAGACCTGGCGCCAGGTCCGGGAAGTCGAAACCATCGACCGGTACGGGGTGGTGCGCCGCCGGCCGTGCGGCGATTTCGAGATCGGCTACCGGCAGGTCAAGGGGCAACCCGGAGAGTGGTTCCTGGCTGCGGAACTGGCCCTGGAAACCGGTGACAGTGCGGCCGCCCAGGAGCGCATCAAGGCGCTGCTGGCGCGCCGCTCCGCCACCCAGCCGACCCGCCTGCCGAGTTGCGGTTCGGTGTTCCGCAATCCACCGGATGACCATGCGGCTCGACTGATCGAGGCGGCCGGACTCAAGGGACGGCGTCTCGGAGGGGCCCAGGTTTCGGACAAGCATGCCAACTTCATCGTCAACATCGAGGATGCCACGGCGGCAGACATCGAAGCCCTGATCGCCCTGGTGCAACAACAGGTCGAGGCGCACAGCGGGGTGCGACTGGTAACCGAGGTCCATCGGGTGGGGGAAAGCCTGTAATGCCTTTATCAGCCGAACAATACGGCAAGGTGGCGGTGCTGCTGGGTGGGCTCTCCGCGGAGCGGGAGATTTCACTCAAAAGTGGCGGCGCGGTACTCGCGGCTCTGCTGCGCTGCGGCGTGGATGCGCATCCTGTGGATGTGGGGCAGGACATTCTTTCGGTGCTGGCTGAGGGAAAATACGACCGGGCCTTTGTGATCCTGCACGGACGGGGTGGAGAGGATGGCGTGATGCAGGGGGCGCTGGAATGTCTTGGACTGCCCTATACCGGCAGTGGTGTGTTGGGTTCCGCCCTGGGGATGGAGAAGCATCGCACCAAGGCGGTGTGGCGGGGCATCGGTCTGCCGACCCCGGAGTCGGAGCTACTGACCCGGTTCGAAGACCTGGAACGCGCCGACGCGCTGGGTTATCCGTTGATGATCAAGCCCAGCGCAGAGGGGTCGAGCATCGGTATGTCGAAAGTGGACGACCGTGCACAACTGGAGCGGGCCTGGGAGACCGCCCGGGGCTTCGATTCACGGGTCCTGGCTGAGCGCTGGATCGTGGGTGCGGAATACACCGCTTCAATCCTGGGTGAGCAGACGCTGCCTCTGATCCGTCTTGAAACACCCCATCAGTTTTACGATTTCGAGGCCAAATACTCCGCGACCACCACTCAGTATCACTGCCCCTGCGGTCTGCCTGAGGCGCAGGAGCATGCGTTGCAGAAGATGTGCCGTGAAGCCTTCGATGCGGTCGGCGCGAGCGGCTGGGGACGGGTCGACCTGATGCTCGACAACGCCGGGCAGGCCTGGCTGATCGAAGTCAACACCCAGCCCGGCATGACCGATCACAGCCTGGTGCCGATGGCGGCAAAGGTGGCGGGTATCGGATTTGATGAACTGGTGATGCGCATCCTCGCCAGCAGCCTGGACGGGAGACAGGCGGTATGAGTCGCGGTCGCACAGCGAAACGCGCACCGGAGCCTGCAACTCTGGTAACCCGCCTGAAGGCCTGGGCCGTCCCGGCGACCCTGCTGGTCAGCCTGTTCGCCCTGCTCCTGTTTGCCCGGATGCAGTTGCAGGACCCGGAAGTGCTGTCGGTGCGCAGGGTGCTGGTGGACGGTGAAATCCAGTACCTGCAACGAGCCAGCCTCGAGCAGGTGGTGGCGCAGGCGGTGAATGGTAATTTCTTCACCCTGGATCTGCCGCGCATGCGCAAGCGCATCGAACGCCTGCCCTGGGTGGCGAGCGCCAGCGTCCGGCGGGTCTGGCCCGATACCCTGAAGGTTCGGGTCACGGAGCGGGTCCCGTTGGCCTACTGGGGCAGGGATGCGCTGGTGAGCCGGGAAGGAGTGGTGTTCCGGCCCCAGGTGCTGCCCCGCCTGACAGGACTCGCAACCCTGGAGGGGGAGGCCCAGCATGCCCGGGCCATCACCCAGGACTATCAACGAATGGACACGCTGTTACAGACCGTCGGCCTGCGCCTGAGCCGCCTGAAGGTGGACCCCCGTCAGGCCTGGCGGATCGAGACGGACAATGGATTGAAGATACAACTGGGCCGTCGTGACGTGATGCCGAGACTGACCCGCTTCGTACAGCTCTATCCCTCACTCAAGGGTCAGGAGATTGAGCGGCGGCCGGACAGGGTGGATCTGCGCTACAGCAACGGTTTCGCCGTGTACTGGCAGACAGCAGCGGAAACCGGGGATGACCGTCAGGCGGGTTTGAGCGGAGAGAACGGTGAAATCGGCGGGATCCGCCAACAATGGAATCAGACGAGAACTACAAGCGAAACGCGCGGGTAGGGGTAATGACGAAACGAAGTGAGAAAAATCTGATCATCGGCCTGGATATCGGGACCTCCAAGGTGGTGGCGATCGTCGGTGAGATCAAACCGGACAACGGCATCGAAATCATCGGGATCGGTTCCCATCCCTCGCGGGGTCTGAAGAAGGGTGTGGTGGTCAACATCGAATCCACGGTGCAGTCGATTCAACGGGCCGTAGAGGAGGCGGAACTGATGGCCGGATGTGAGATCCATTCGGTCTACGCCGGCATCGCCGGCAGCCATATCCGCAGCCTCAACTCCCACGGCATCGTGGCGATCAAGGACAAGGAGGTGAGCCAGACCGACGTGGAACGGGTGATCGACGCGGCCCGCGCGGTGGCGATCCCTGCAGACCAGAAAATCCTGCATATCCTGCCCCAGGAATTCATTATCGATGAACAGGAAGGAATCCGCGATCCAGTGGGTATGTCCGGTGTTCGTCTGGAGGCCCGGGTGCACATGGTGACCGGGGCGGTCAGCGCCGCGCAGAACATCGTCAAATGCGTGCGCCGCTGCGGGCTCGAGGCCGATGACCTGATCCTGGAACAGCTGGCCTCGAGTTATTCCGTGCTCAGCGATGACGAAAAGGAGTTGGGCGTCTGTCTGGTCGACATCGGCGGCGGAACCACTGATATCGCGGTGTTCACGGGGGGGTCGATCCGCCACACCGCGGTGATACCTATAGCCGGTGACCAGGTGACCAACGATATCGCGGTGGCGCTGCGTACCCCCACCCAGCATGCCGAAGAGATCAAGATCAAATATGCCTGTGCGCTGACCCAGCTGGCGACCAACGATGAAACCATCGAGGTGCCGAGTATCGGTGAACGTCCGCCGCGCAGGCTGTCCCGTCAAACCCTCGCCGAGGTGGTGGAGCCCCGCTACGAGGAGTTGATGACCCTGATTCAGGCCGAACTGCGTCGCAGTGGCTTTGAAGACGTGATTGCCGGTGGCGTGGTGCTCACCGGTGGCAGTTCAAAAATGGAAGGTGTGGTGGATTTGGCGGAAGAGGTGTTTCACATGCCGGTACGACTGGGAGTTCCCCAGTATGTTTCCGGACTTGCGGATGTGGTGCGTAATCCCATCTATGCAACGGGTGTGGGTTTGCTTTTGTTCGGTCAGAACAACCGGACGCAAGGCGGCAGGGAGCTGGCCAACGAGGGTGGATTGAAGGCGATCTGGGACCGAATGAAACATTGGTTCCAAGGCAATTTTTAAACAATTTTAGACATCTGTCAGGCGCAACAGACGCGGAGGTAGAAAATGTTCGAATTAATGGATACGCACAGTCAGAATGCTGTGATCAAGGTCATCGGTGTCGGCGGTGGTGGCGGCAACGCGATCAACCACATGTTGACCGGAGATATCGAGGGGGTGGATTTCATCTGTGCCAACACTGACGCCCAGGCCCTGCGGAACAGTGAGGTGCGGACCCTGCTGCAGCTCGGATCCGATATCACCAAGGGGTTGGGGGCCGGGGCCAATCCGGATATCGGCCGCCAGGCGGCACTGGAGGACCGGGACCGTATCGAAGAGGCCCTGACCGGGGCGGATATGGTGTTCATCACCGCCGGCATGGGCGGCGGCACCGGTACCGGGGCGGCACCGGTGGTGGCTCAGGTGGCCAAGGATCTGGGGATTCTCACCGTAGCGGTGGTGACCAAACCCTTCGGTTTCGAGGGTGGCAAACGCATGAAAATCGCCGAAGCGGGCATGGCGGAGTTGGGTAAGCACGTGGATTCCCTGATCACCATCCCGAATGAGAAACTTTTGGCGGTGCTGGGTAAGGAGATGAGTCTGCTGAATGCCTTCAAGTCCGCCAATGATGTGCTGCTGCACGCCGTGCAGGGGATCGCGGAATTGATCACCCGGCCGGGCCTGATCAACGTGGATTTCGCGGACGTTAAGACCGTGATGTCCGAGATGGGGGCGGCAATGATGGGGTCCGGCGAGGCGTCCGGCGACAACCGGGCCCGCGAGGCCGCGGAACGGGCGATTCGCAGTCCGTTGCTCGAAGATGTGAACCTGGCGGGTGCCAAAGGCATCCTGGTGAACATCACCGCCGGCCTGAACCTGGCGATCGGTGAATTCGACGAGGTCGGAACTACGGTACGCGAGTTCGCCGACGAGGATGCCACGGTGGTCGTGGGTACCGTCATCGACCCGGATATGCAGAACGATATGCGGGTGACGGTGGTGGCCACCGGACTGGGCGAACGCGGCAAGGAGGAACTGCCGAAGGCTCCGAAGGTCGAAGACCTCAAGCCCGTCAAGTTGGTCGAGAGCGAGGATCCGCAACAGGTACCCGACGACTATCGTGAACTGGATCGGCCCACCGTGCTGCGCAATGGTCAGCATGGGCGTGCCGCAGCGGCGGCCACAGCGGACGGAAATCTGGACTATCTGGACATCCCGGCGTTTTTACGCCGTCAGGCGGATTAGTGTAGAATCCGGACAGTTACAATGTGATGACACATTTTGGTAGCTTGCTTGAGCAAGTTGGTGGTACAACTGTATCTTAGGTTGTACCGCCTGTGATAGCATGCGCGCCTTTTGTGGGTTGTTACGGCCAGATTCAGTATGGGGGCTGCGAGTCGATGATTTGGCAACGTACGTTGAAGAACGTGATACGCGCCACTGGGGTGGGGCTGCATACGGGTGAAAAGGTGTACCTCACCCTGAGGCCGGCCGCACCGGACACAGGAATTGTATTCCGACGCGTCGATCTCGATCCCCCTGTTGAAATCCGGGCCTGTGCAGAAAACGTCGGTGATACCCGCCTCTCCAGCACCCTGGTGCATGACGGGGTGCGGGTCTCCACCGTCGAGCATCTGCTGTCCGCCTTTGCCGGTCTGGGTATCGATAATGCCTATGTGGACGTGAGTGCCGCAGAGGTGCCGATCATGGACGGCAGTGCCGGTCCTTTCGTGTTCCTGTTGCAATCCGCCGGTGTGGAAGAACAGAGCAAGGCCAAGCGGTTCATCAGAATCAAGCGCAAGGTCGAGGTGGTGGAGGGTGACAAACGCGCCAGTTTCGAACCCTTCGATGGGTTCAAGGTCTCCTTCTCCATCGATTTCGACCATCCCGCTTTCAAGGAACGTTCCCAGTTCGCCACGGTTGACTTCTCCTCTACCTCCTTCGTTAGAGAGGTCAGCCGCGCGCGTACTTTCGGTTTTCTCAGGGATATCGAGATGTTAAGGCAAAAGGAACTGGCCCTCGGTGGGAGTATGGACAATGCGGTTGTGGTGGATGACTACCGGGTGATGAATGCGGACGGCCTGCGTTACGAGGACGAGTTCGTCAAGCACAAAATTCTTGATGCCATTGGGGATCTGTATCTCCTGGGTCACAGCCTGATCGGCGCTTTCAGTGGTCACAAGTCGGGGCATGCCCTCAACAACCGTCTGCTGAGAGAGTTGATTCAGCAGGAGGACGCCTGGGAAGAGATCACCTTCGACGAACCGGATGATGCGCCGATCTCCTACATGAAACCGGCCCACCTGACCGTATCCTGAACCGCAACTCGGATGTGGGACTCTGCCCTGCAGGCTGCTGAAGTGCGGCCTCGGGAGATCCGATACGGGGTTGAAATACACTCCAAATGCCTGTGTGATCCCCGCGTATTGGGTGTGTTTCTGAGAAATTCAGCCTGTTTTGCGGGCCTCTGGGCGATTTTACCGGTTTGATGCCTGCTGTTTCCCCAGTCCTGATTTCCTCCTCAGTGAGGTAACCGTGCTCTGAAGCTGGCCCTGTCACTGGCCGGTTCGCTTACCAACCCGCGGGTTATTCCCGTGACAGGTGTCGGCTCAACCTCATCAGGGCCTCCTTGAGATCCCCTTCCTTCAGGGTCTCTGCAGTCAAGCGCAGTGATTCACTACTCTGTTCGCTCATCCCTTTCGCCTGTCTCCGGGGCTTTGTTTCAACAGTTGTGGAGGGAGGGGTGATTCTCACCAGGATCCTGTTCGCCACCAGCCCCTGCTGCCTGAGGCTTTTCTGCATCTGTGGCGCCATGTAGCGCAGCCGGCTGGCCCACACCGGGGATCCTGTGAACAGTGTCAGTTGGCCATCGCGCAGGACGGCTGCCAGAACCTGTTGATCCAGGGGGGAGATCAGGCAACCCCGAACCCGTTCCAGTACTCCGGCGTATTGCGCAAGGCGCTGCCTCAACCTGCGGAGGTGGTTGCGCTGATTGAGTACGTCGTGGAGGCGATGCATGCTGGGTTATCCGGTACAAGGAATCGGTTTGTTACGCTGGGATTGCGGTTTGTGAGCCGCCAGATGATATTCACTAATCCCCTCACGAGCCCACTCGGTCATCGGATGGTGCCCTGTCCTGCACCGGTCCTGGCCGGATAGGCTGATGCTCAATGATGAGTCACAGTCAGGCCGGGTGGCATGCGCGGTGGTGGTTCGCAAACTGTCACAAATCCGCCCCAGGATGAAAAACACTATCGAAAATACGAACAAAAAAACATCACATTTTTTTTAGAAAATGGTAAAGTTCGGGAGTTTTTGAACGAAGAATGTGTATATGTAACCCGGTGAGCGGTAGTTTTTAGTAATGAAAATCATATACTTGCGCGGCATTGGCCATGATCGTGGGCAGGCGGCTTCGAAGCTGGGAATTGCCCTGTTCGCCGGGCTTGCCCTGCTGTTCGGCCTGAGCATGCTCTACACGGGTTACCGCATGGGCGTCAGCGATACCCGGTTTCCTGAGCATCAGCTGGTCAGCAGCCTGAAACGGACCTTCGATCAGGAGCGAATGATGCTCGAAGATGTCAAGCAGGACACGCAGAGCGGCATCGATGCCCTCGCCGTCCGGGTGGGCCAGCTTCAGTCACAACTTTTACGCCTGGACGCCCTGGGCGAGCGTCTGGTGGACATCGGTGGGTTGGACAAGGGTGAGTTCAGTTTCGAGGTCGCGCCAGCCCTGGGTGGCCCCGAGGCGGCCCAGTCCCTGGATGAGCCCTCCGCGCTGCCGGATCTGTTGCACGAGATGGATCAGCTCGAGGCAATGATCGAGCATCGCCAGCAGCAGCTTGCCCTGGTGGAAGACCTGATCATGAATTCGAATCTGGAAGACGCGGTACACCCCACGGGACGACCGGTCACGAAAGGTTGGATTTCATCCTATTTCGGTATGCGGAACGACCCGTTTACCGGCAAGCGCACGATGCACAAAGGTATGGATTTCGCGGGCAAGGAGGGCTCGGACGTGGTCGCGGTGGCCTCCGGTGTGGTCACCTGGGCCGGTGAACGCTCCGGATATGGTGAGCTGGTCGAAATCAATCACGGCAAGGGCTATGTTACCCGTTACGGTCACAACAAGAAGGTCCTGGTGGACATCGGTGACCGGGTCAAGCAGGGCGAGGTGATTGCCACCATGGGCTCCACCGGACGCTCCACCGGACCGCATGTGCACTTCGAGGTGGTCAGGAACGGCAAGATCGTGGACCCGACCAAGTATATCCTGAGCAAACGCAACCAGGGTTGATCCGGTCGGTGATCCAGCGGCCGCTGAGATTGCCTCGACCAATGCCAGGGGAACCGATGCCCATCGGGTTTCTCTAACAGGTACCTCCAGCCTGCCCGAGCCGGCATGTCCTGCGTTGCGATGCAGGCAAGAGCTGGCGGTCCGATAATCTGCGATACCATCCTTTAGCAGCGCCTCTGCTTGCTGTATGATCGCTCACATTTCGCTGTTTGACGGAAACCCCGATTCATGGTTAGTAATATCTTTAAGAAGATCTTCGGCAGTCGCAATGAGCGCCTGGTCAAGCGCATGAGCAAGAAGGTCGCCCAGATCTCGGCACTCGAACCGGAACTGGAGAAGCTTGCGGATTCGGACCTGCAGCAGAAGACCGCGGATTTTCGCGCCCGGCTCGAGTCCGGAGAATCCCTCGATAAACTGATGGACGAAGCCTTCGCGGTGGTTCGCGAAGCAGGGCGCCGGGTGATGCAGATGCGCCATTTCGACGTCCAGCTGATCGGCGGCATGGTGCTGCATGACGGCAAAATATCCGAGATGCGCACCGGTGAGGGTAAGACCCTGGTGGCGACCCTTTCGGCCTACCTCAATGCGCTTCCGGCGCGTGGTGTTCATGTGGTGACGGTGAACGACTACCTGGCCCGGCGCGATGCGGCCTGGATGGGACGCCTCTACCATTTTCTCGGCTTGAGTACCGGCGTCATCAATTCCTCCGGCGGTATGGGTCCGGACAGTTCCTCCTACCTGTTCGATCCAGAATACGATGGCAAATCCGGAGGCTATCTTCACCTGCGTCCAGTCACCCGGCGCGAGGCCTATGCCGCAGACATCACCTATGGCACTAACAATGAGTATGGATTCGACTATCTGCGCGACAACATGGCGTTCAGTGCGGATCAGCGGGTGCAGCGCCCGCCCTTCTACGCGATCGTCGACGAGGTCGACTCAATCCTGATCGACGAGGCGCGTACACCCCTGATCATATCGGGACCCTCGGATGACTCATCCGAACTGTACATGAAGGTGAATGAGATCATCCCGCGGCTCACCCGCCAGGACCCGATCACTAATGATGAGGGTAAGCCCGATTTTGGTCCCGGCGACTATTCCGTGGATGAGAAGGCGCGCCAGGTCTATTTCAGTGAAGAGGGTCATCAGCATCTCGAAGAGATGCTCACTGAGGCAGGGCTGCTGGGCGAAGGCGAGAGTCTCTACGATTCCGCCAACATCATTCTCATGCATCATGCCAATGCGGCGCTGCGTGCCCATGCCTTGTTCCAGCGTAACGTGGACTACATCGTCAAAGACGGCCAGATTGTCATCGTCGATGAATTCACCGGACGTACCATGCCCGGGCGACGCTGGTCCGATGGACAGCATCAGGCGGTGGAGGCCAAGGAGGGGGTGAAGATTCAAAGCGAGAACCAGACCCTCGCCTCGATCACCTTCCAGAACTACTTCCGACTCTACACTAAGCTCGCCGGCATGACCGGTACCGCGGATACCGAGGCGTTCGAGTTTCAACAGATCTACGGTCTCGAGGTTGTGGTGATCCCGACCAACCGGCCGATGATCCGCAAGGACATGGGAGACCTGGTCTACCTGACACCGGAAGAGAAATACGAAGCTATCCTGGAAGACGTACAGGATTGTGTGAAGCGCGGCCAACCGGTTCTGGTGGGTACCGCTTCCATTGAAAGCTCGGAACTGGTCTCCAATCTGTTGACCGAGCACAAAGTGGATCACAAGGTGCTGAACGCCAAGCATCACGAACAGGAAGCCGTGATCATCGCCCAGGCGGGGCGACCCGGCGCGGTCACCATCGCCACCAACATGGCGGGCCGCGGCACGGACATTGTGCTGGGCGGGAATCTGGAAACCGAGATCGAGGCGCTGGGAGAACAGCCTGACGAATCTTTGATCGCCGAAACCCGTGAGATCTGGTCGCAGCGTCACCAGCAGGTGCTGGATGCCGGCGGTCTTCACGTGATCGGTACCGAACGTCACGAGTCCCGGCGTATTGACAACCAGTTGCGTGGGCGTTCCGGACGCCAGGGCGATCCGGGTTCGAGTCGTTTCTACCTCTCTCTGCAGGACAACCTGATGCGCATCTTCGCCTCGGAGAAGGTGGGCAATCTGATGCAGAAGATGGGCATGGAGCGGGGCGAGGCGATCGAGCATCCGTGGGTCTCCCGGGCCATCGAGAACGCGCAACGCAAGGTCGAGGGACGCAACTTCGATATCCGTAAACAGCTGCTGGAATACGATGACGTGGCCAATGACCAGCGCAAAGTGGTCTATGAGCAACGCAACGAGCTGATGGACACCGAGGATATTTCCAGTTCCATCCAGGCCCTGCGTGAGGATGTACTCGATGAGGTGTTTCACGCCCACATTCCCAGGCAGAGTATCGAGGAGCAGTGGGACGTGCCCGGTCTGAGCGAAGCCCTGGCGGAAACCTTCGGTGGCGAATGGCCGGTACAGCAGTGGCTGGACGAGCAGAGTGATCTGCATGAAGAAACTCTCAAGGAGAAGATCCTGGAAACGCTGGTCAGTGGCTATGAAGCCAAGGAGCATCTGGTCGGCGCGGAAAACATGCGCCAGTTCGAGAAGGGCATGATGCTGCAGACCCTGGACAGTCATTGGAAAGAACACCTGGCCGCCATGGACTACCTGCGTCAGGGGATTCACCTGCGGGGTTATGCACAGAAAAACCCCAAACAGGAGTACAAGCGCGAGGCATTCGCGATGTTTTCGAATATGCTCGACAGCATCAAGCGCGAGGTTATCACCCTGCTTTCCAAGGTGCAGGTGCAGATGCCCGAGGAACTGGCGCGTCAGGAGCAACGCAGCCGGGTGGATGAATTCGAGTTCAAGCACGAAGCCTTCGAAGGCCTGCCCGAAGAGTCCCAGACAGCCGCCCCGGTGCCCGATGAGACGCCAGAGACTGCGCACCAGCCATTTGTCCGGGATGGGCGAAAGGTCGGCCGCAATGAGCCCTGTCCCTGTGGCTCAGGCAAGAAATACAAGCAGTGCCACGGGCGTTTAAGCTGACATGAACGGCTCTGCCTACCGTGTGCCGGGGGTACGCCTGGGGGTGGCTGCGGCCGGGATCAAATATGCGGATCGCAACGACCTGCTGCTGATCGAGATCGCTGAATCCGGACGCTGTGCTGCGGTTTTCACCCGCAATGCCTTCTGCGCGGCACCCGTGCAACTGGCCAAACAGCATTTGCGTAACGACCGGCCCCGGTTGTTGATGACCAACTCCGGCAATGCCAATGCCGGCACCGGCCAGCAGGGGCTGGAGAGCGCCCTTAAGACCTGTCTGGCCCTGGCCGAAGCTGCGGCCTGCCGCACTGAGCAGGTGCTGCCATTTTCAACCGGGGTGATTGGCGAACCGCTGCCCTGGGAACGCATCAACGCGGCGCTGCCAAAAGCCCTGGATGGCCTCAGTGAAGATACCTGGGAACCCGCCGCCCGGGCAATCATGACCACCGATACCCGACCCAAGCTGGTGACCCGCCAATTCGAGGTGGACGGGGTTGAGGTGCGGGTGACCGGGATGGCCAAGGGTTCCGGAATGATCCGCCCTGACATGGCCACTATGCTGGCCTACCTTGCCACGGACCTGGCGGTTGATCCGGTGCTCCTGCAAGAGATCCTGCAACAGGCGGTCGAGCCTTCGTTCAACAGCATAACGGTGGATGGCGACACTTCCACCAATGATGCCTGCGTACTCATAGCCAGCGGGGTGTCGCCTCTGGCGCCTCTGAGTGATCGTAACTCGCCGCTGTTCGCACCCTTCGTCGAGGCTGTGCAGGCGGTGTGCATGAGCCTGGCCCGGGAGATCATATCCGACGGGGAAGGGGCCACCAAACTGGTGGAAGTTCTCGTCGAGGGCGCCGCCGGGGAGCAGGAGGCGCGGGATGTGGCCTATACGATTGCCCATTCCCCATTGGTGAAAACAGCCCTGTTCGCCTCGGATCCCAACTGGGGGAGAATCCTCGCCGCAGTTGGGCGTGCCGGTGTGAAAGACCTGGATATCGAGCGGGTGGCCATCTGGCTCGACGATGTACGCATCGTGGAACAGGGTGGCAGGGCGGCCGGCTATACGGAAGCGGCGGGTCAGGCGGTAATGCAGCGCGCCGAGTTTGCGATTCGCGTGGATCTTGGTCGGGGCGAGGCCCTTGCCCGGGTGTTGACCTGCGATTTCTCCTACGATTACGTCAAAATCAACGCGGAATACCGCACCTGAAGTCCGACCCCGATTCTCCCTCACCGATAGGGTTTCATCCATGTTGATCCATGTAGCCGCAGCCGCGATATTCGACAGGGCGGGTCGGGTACTGATCAGTCAGCGTGCTCGAAACACCCATCAGGGGGGACTGTGGGAATTCCCCGGAGGAAAACGGGAGGTGGGGGAGACCTCGACGCAGGCATTGTCCCGGGAACTGTTCGAGGAGTTGGCCATTCAGGTTCAGGTCAGTCAGCCATTGATTCGGGTGCGTCACGATTACGGGGACCGGCAGGTGGTCATCGATTTCTTCCGGGTGCACGAATACTGCGGAGAGCCCCGTGGCGCGGAGGGTCAACCCTTGCGATGGGTGTCGCCCGATGCCATGAGAGCGGAGGAATTTCCCGCCGCGGACCGTCCGGTCATCACCGCGCTGCAACTGCCACAGCACTATGTCATCACTGGCGATGATGCCCCGGACAGCCCGGCTTTTCTGCACAGGCTCAATGCAACCCTGGAGCGTGGTTTACGCCTGATCCAGTTGCGTGCGCATGGCCTGGCGGATGCAGACTACATGCAGCGGCTGTCAGTGGCTCGCGGGGTGTGCCGAGCCCGGGGAGGGATACTGATCATCAACCGGCCGGTGAGTGTGCTCGACTGGCAGGGCAGGGGTGACGGGATTCACCTGGGGGCAGGTCAGTTGATGAGCTTGAAACGGCGACCGCTCGGACCGGGCTGGATCGGCGCCTCCTGCCATACTTTGGGGGAACTGCGACATGCGGACAACCTGGGCCTGGATTACGCCTTGCTGTCACCCGTTCAACCCACTCTGACCCATCCCGGGGCGCCGGCGCTTGGCTGGCCGTGCTTTGCGGAGTGGGTCGATCAGGTCAATCTGCCGGTGTACGCCCTGGGCGGGGTGGACAGCGGGGATCTTACCCGCGCCTGTGATGCCGGGGGTCAGGGTGTTGCCGGTATCCGAGCATTCTGGAATCCCTGAACAGTCCCGTGTCAGCGGGTGAATATTTCGACTTCCCGGTTCCTTCAGTCGTTGAATCCGTAGTTGTCGATCACCGCCTGGATGGTCTCGATCTTTTCCGCAGAGGTCTCGACGAATTCGAAACCCGAATCGTAGAAGGCGGTATTGATGTCCCGGTCGCTCCAACGGCAAATGGCCTTGAAGCTAAGGTAATTGCCTTCCCCATCACTGTCCGGCAGATGTATCTTGAGGTTCAGTTCCTCGCCCGTGGGTACGGCTTTTTCGCCGATCAGCATCATGCCGCGGGCATTGATGTCAACCACCTGACCCAGGGGCTGATTGTTTTCCATCTGCCACACGCGCAGGTAGTAGATCAGGTGACGACGTTTGATCGTGCGTCGGTCTTCCGGTTTTATTGCGTGTTCCAGACTGTGTTCGCCAGGTCGTTTGATATACATCTCGGGTACCCTTGAGTAGGAAGGAATGGTCAGGCGCATTCCCGTTTGCTGATAATGATAGTGGTTCGGCCCGGGACCCACAAATACCTTGGGATCAAAAACCCTACCCCATCACGAACCGTCCGGGATTGCACCTTGGGTGCATCAAACCGGGTTCTCAGGCCACCCTCCCGGAGTATGTTTCGCACGACCCGAGCCAACCGGCGAACAATGGCCTCGGGCTAGGGCGAATGTCGCGACAGCTGTTCAGATTGCGAAATAATGTTTCACTATGACGACGAATGTCATACATTTAGGCGGCTTGTTGTGTTAATAGAATGCCTCCAGGGTGGGCTGCCATCTGTCCTGGGATCTGGTTTAGTCTGACGCCACAGGGTCGGTTGGTTGAGGCGCCGGGATCAATTTCGTCACGATCTGCGTGGCGCCGATGGCTGTGAAGCCGCACCTGGCGGGTCCTGCGGTGCTTCGCTCCCGCGGTATTTTGGCGGTATCCGCCTGGATCAATCCCGGCCGCTGCTGTCAGCGGAGCCCGCCAAATGGCAAGGAGTTGCTATGCCTTACATTTCAGGATGACACGCTATGATTGCGAAAATCTTCGATAAGGAGATGCTCTCCAATTCGGAGTATCAACAGGCCCTGTTGCGGCTCGCGATCTGGCTGTTCTGCTGCCTGTCCATGTGGATCGCGGTCCAGACGGAATATTACACCGTTGACGTTCCCCTGCTGATTACCCTGTACACCTGGTATTTCACCTTTTTTATCGTATTGCTGGTGAATGTGGCTGTGTGGCCCAGTCTGCCTCACCGTACCTACTTCACCCTGGTCATCGATATCAGCGCCACCAGCCTGGCGATCTACCTGACCTCAGATGCCTTCAGTCCCTTTTACCTGATTTATCACTGGATCTATATCTCCTATGGCATCAGGTACGGGGCAAGAACCCTGCTGCTTTCGATGCTCCTGAGTTTCTGCTCCTACGCTCTGGTCATCCATGCCCTGCAACAGTGGCAGATCCAATTTTTCGAGACCTTCCTGTTCCTGTTTCTGCTGTTGATCGTGCCGGTATATCAATACACCCTGCTGCGGCAGCTGCATTACGCGAAAACGGAGGCGATGCTGGCAAAACAGGCCCGGGGCGACTTCCTGGCCACCATGACCCACGAATTGCGCACTCCGCTGATCGGAGTGATGGGGATGGCGAGGCTGCTGCAGAATACCCCTCTGGATGCAGAACAGAAGGAATATGTGCATGCCATCAACGCCTCGGCCCGGTTGCTGCGCTCCATGATCAGTGATGTGCTCGACCTGTCGAAAATCGATGCCAACAAGCTGGAACTCTCTTCAGAATGGTTCGATGTCTACGAGATGGTGAAAAATATTATCGCCACCCTGGCCCCGGAAGTTCAGGAGAAGCGGCTGGAGATGTATTGTTACATCGATCCCGATGTACCGATGAAACTGCGTGGCGACAAGTTGAGGATTTCCCAGATCCTTTTCAACATGTTGGGTAATGCAATCAAATTCACCGAGCAGGGATACGTGTGTCTGCGTGTCCTGTATGCCGAGGGAAGTCCACAGATGCCCGAGTCGCATATCCTGTTTGAGGTCGAGGACAGCGGGATCGGTATCGAGAGTGACAAACTTTCGGATATCTTCAGCAATTTCTGGCAGGCAGACGGCGCGCATCCACGCAGGCGTTTCGAGGGCACCGGGCTGGGAACATCGGTGATCCGGGATCTGACCCGGCTGATGAACGGGCAGGTGAACGTGACCAGTGAACTGGGGCAGGGCAGTGTTTTCAGTGTGCGCCTGCCGTTGCTGCCAAGGCTGGGGGATCGGGATGCCCAGGGCAGTTCCCAGACATTGCGGGAACATTTCCCGCTGATCCGCGACAAGCGGGTACTGATCTATGAAAGCGATCCAATTGCCTTGCAGCAGCATCTGCAAATGGTCGAGGAACTGGGTATGCAGGCGTCATCCGCCAGGGACCTGGAGAAGTTCAGCCAGCAGTTGTCCGCGGCCACGGATATGGTACTGGTATGTGATTCACTGGCGGATGGTGCGGTACGTCAGGTGATCCGTACGGTACGCGGTTTCGAACCCACAATACCCCTGGTGCTGGCGGGTTACCGGTCCCAGACCCTGGACTATGCTGCGTTCAATACCCCGGTGCTGATCAAACCGTACCTGCCGGATGAACTGGCCAAAGCGGTCATGGATCTTCTGGTTTCCCATCATCATCAGTCACCCTCAGGCAGCATGCCGTCTGCACCGGAGCCGATCAAACCGATACGCCCGATGAATGTCCTGCTGGCCGAGGACAACGTGATTGCCGCGAAGGTGCTGTCGACACTGCTCAAGCAACGTGGCCACCAGGTGAGAGTCGCCCGGGATGGTCAGGAAGCTCTGCAGGCGGTCAATGAATCGGACTACGAACTGGCATTCGTCGATCTGTGCATGCCTCATGTGGATGGGATCGAGTTCACGCGACGCTACCGCAAATCGGAGGACAAGCAACGCTACATGCCGATCTATGCCCTGACCGCGAACAGCAAGGAGGAGCTGATGGATCTGTGCATCAGTGCGGGAATGGACGGGTTCCTGGCCAAACCGGTGGAACCGGAACTGCTCGATTCGATCATCGAACGCTGTGTTGGGGGAGGTTTTGGGCCGGACCAATTGAGCCCTGTACCAGGGTGAATGTTTTTGTTTTGAGTTGTTAGTTAATGAGTTCGCTGCGCTCAGGGTTGTTTTGTTATCGCGTTCCCACGCTCTGCGTGGGAACGCCTATCGATATCACGCCTTACCGCCCAAACCTGGGTAGGCATGCGCAAGCCCAGGTCTGCATTCCCACACGAAGCGTGGGAACGAGAGTTAATAGCGAATAGTAACGCAGAATTCTGGGGCTAATCTTCCGCCACTGATTTGTTCGCAGATTCAATCAAAGACCCTAAAGGGATACCACCAAGCATTTCGCCATTCTTATCAAACACATCAAGAATATTGTTTTCCCAACGACCCAAACCAATGCCAGATTTATACAGGATGACAGATCAGAGTATGGATTTGGAATGTTCTTTAAGCTTCTTGATCAAGCCTCCCGTGAAGCTAGTGCTGGATCTAATGGCATTTCCGATCTTAGAGATGGTTTGTCTTCCTCGCTCCCAACCCAAATCCCAAAGAGTCCAAATCTAGCAAGATCTATAGAAATATCAGCAGCTAGGAACTTTGCAAATGCAATTCATCTATATCATTCATGAAAGTCTCAAGAGGCTAACAACAGTGAGCGAAGCGAACTCATTAACTAACAACTCAAAACTTGTGTCCCCAAAGTACACAACTTCAGGTTCGATTGAGTGCCTGCCAGATCTTGGTCGTGGGTTCCGCCTGGTTCATGGTGTAGAAATGAAGTCCCGGCGCACCGCCGTTCAACAGGCGCTCGCATAACGCGGCCACTACCTCGGTTCCGAAGCTGCGTATCGATTCCATATCCTCGCCGTATCCTTCCAGTCTTTTTCGCAGCCAGCGGGGAATCTCCGCGCCACAGGCGTCGGAAAATCGTCCCAGCTGGAGTGAATTGGTGATCGGCATGATGCCTGGCACGATCGGGATATCGATGTGCAGCCGCTGGCAGTCGTCAAGAAACCGGAAATAGGCGTCTGGATTGTAAAAATACTGGGTAATGGCGCTGTCGGCTCCCGCTTCCACCTTTTGTTTGAAGTACTTGAGATCCTGCTGAGGACTGCTCGACTGGGGATGGAATTCCGGGTAGGCGGCCACTTCGATGTGAAAATGGTCGCCGAATCGTTCCCGGATCAGGGCGACCAGCTGGTTGGCATGGTTGAGTTCCCCCAGGTCACCCAGGCCAATGCCTGAAGGCAGGTCGCCGCGCAGGGCCACCACCCGGTGCAGTCCCTTGGAGCGGTAACTTTCCAGGATCTGGAGAATTTCCTCGCGATCGGCACCGATGCAGGAGAGGTGCGGAGCGGTATCGATTTGCTGATCCCGCAGCCAGTCCACGGTTTCGAAGGTGCGTTGTTGAGTCGATCCACCCGCCCCGTAGGTGACCGAGAAAAATGCAGGATTGAGGTTCTTGAGTCTTTCAACGTTGGCCTTCATCTTGTCGAACCCCTGAGCGGTCTTTGGCGGAAAGAGTTCGAAACTGAAGAGGTTCTGCTTGGCGTCTGGTGTGTTCATTGTCTTGGTTCGTTTGCGGAACCCGGATGGCCTGACGATTCGGGCCCGGATTCGTGATCACAGGCCACGGGTTCCCGCGCAGCACGCGGGAACCGCGAGAGCCCCCGGATTTAATCGCTAGTATCGATAATGGCCGGGTTTGTAAGGTCCGTCGACAGGCACCCCGATATAGTCTGCCTGCTCCTGGGTCAGGGTGGTCAGGTGGGCGCCAATCTTGTCGAGATGGAGTCTCGCCACCTCTTCATCGAGTTTCTTGGGCAGCACGTAGACCCGATTTTCATAGGCGTCGGAATTGCTGAAGAATTCGATCTGCGCCAGTACCTGGTTGGAGAACGAGTTGGACATGACGAAGCTGGGGTGGCCGGTGGCGCATCCAAGATTCACCAGACGACCCTCCGCCAGCAGAATGATGCGCTTGCCGTCGGGAAAGATCACATGATGGACCTGGGGTTTGATCTCTTCCCAGGTGTAGTGACGGATGCCGGCGATATCGATCTCATTGTCGAAGTGACCGATGTTGCAGACGATGGACTGATCCTTCATCGCCGCCATGTGGTCGTGGGTGATGATCTTGAGGTTGCCGGTGGTGGTGACGAAGATATCGCCGATGGATGCGGCCTCCTCCATGGTGACCACCCGGTATCCCTCCATCGCGGCCTGCAGGGCACAGATCGGATCGATCTCTGTGATCCACACGGTAGCGCCCAGGCCGCGCAGTGATTGGGCGCAGCCCTTGCCGACATCACCATAACCGGCCACGATGGCGATCTTGCCGGCAATCATCACATCGGTGGCGCGCTTGATGCCGTCCACCAGGGACTCGCGGCAACCGTACAGATTGTCGAACTTTGATTTGGTGACTGAGTCGTTGACGTTCATTGCGGGGAACAGCAGGGTACCCTGCTCCATCATCTGATAGAGCCGGTGCACTCCGGTGGTGGTCTCCTCGGTAACGCCTTTGACCGATTCCGCGATCCGGTGATAGCGCTTCGGGTCCTCCTCCAGGCTGCGGCGCAGCACGCCGAGGATCACCTGCCACTCCTCCGGGTCGTCCGCCGTGGGTTCCGGGACTGTGCCGGCGTTGGCAAACTCGACGCCCTTGTGCACCAGCAGAGTGGCGTCACCGCCATCGTCGAGAATCATGTTGGGGGTACCGCCATCCGGCCAGTTCAGCACCTGCTCGGTGCACCACCAGTACTCTTCCAGGGATTCGCCTTTCCACGCGTAGACCGGAATTCCCTGGGCGGCTATGGCTGCCGCCGCATGGTCCTGTGTAGAGAAAATGTTGCAGGAACACCAACGCACCTGGGCCCCCAGGGCTACCAGGGTTTCGATCAGCACTGCGGTCTGGATGGTCATGTGCAGGGAGCCGGTGATGCGGGCTCCCTTGAGGGGTTGTTCGGCGGCGTACTTGTCACGGATCGCCATCAGACCGGGCATTTCGGTCTCGGCGATGGCGATTTCCCGGCGTCCGAAGTCCGCCAGGGCGATGTCAGCTACTTTATAGTCGGTAAACTCACTCATGGTAGTCAGCTCCTGAATAACGTGAGTGAGCGCCGTTCTGACAGTCTGTCTGCTTCCCGAGCCTGGCGGACGATCGCCCGTTGCAGCGCTCCTCGGCAAGTTTTTTTTGGGTAATTTTCAATTATGAATTTTGAATGTTGAATTGTCGAGTGCGCTTCACGCACGATTGATTCAAATCGCGACGCCCGCGCAGCGGGCTACCTTAATACAATGTTCACAATTAGACTTTCAAAATTAAATCTTGGCGTCTTCCCGTAGCGCCTCGGCCTTGTCGGTCAGTTCCCAGGTAAATCCCTCATCCTCACGGCCGAAATGGCCGTAGGCGGCGGTTTTGCGGTACTGAATACGATCGGTGTTGTACAGGTCGAGCATTTTGATGATGCCGTAGGGACGCAGGTCGAAATGCGCACGCACCAGTTTCGAAATCTCCTCGTCAGGGATTTTTCCGCTGCCGAAGGTCTCCACCATGATCGATGTGGGTTCGGCGACGCCGATTGCGTATGAGACCTGGATTTCACAACGGTCTGCCAGCCCGGCGGCAACGATGTTCTTTGCCACGTAGCGGCCGGCGTAGGCGGCCGAACGGTCGACTTTCGAAGGATCTTTGCCGGAGAACGCACCGCCCCCATGACGTGCTGCGCCGCCGTAGGTGTCGACGATGATCTTGCGCCCGGTCAGTCCGCAGTCACCCACGGGTCCACCGATGACGAAGCTTCCGGTGGGATTGATGTGAATCTTGTCGGCGGGGCACTGGTCGAGCCACTCCTTGGGCAGCACCGGCTGAATGATGTTTTCCATCACCGCTTCGCGCAGTTCACTGTAACCGATATCCGGGTCGTGCTGGGTCGACAGAACGACCGCTCCGATGCCCACCACCTGGCCGTCCTCGTAGTGCAGGGTGACCTGGCTTTTTGCGTCGGGACGCAGCCAGGGGAGGACTCCGGATTTGCGAATCTCCGACTGACGTCTCACCAGCCGCTGCGCATAGGTGATCGGTGCGGGCATGAGCACATCGGTCTCATTGGTGGCGTAACCGAACATCATGCCCTGATCGCCGGCTCCCTGTTCCTCCGGAGAAGAACGGTCGACCCCCTGGGCAATGTTGGTCGATTGTTTGCCGATCAGCGACATCACGGCACAGGTCGATCCGTCGAAACCGACCTGGGAACTGGTGTAGCCGATATCGCTGACTACCCCGCGCACCAGTTCATCGAGATCAACCCAGGCCTCGGTGGTGATTTCTCCTGCGACGATCACCGCACCGGTCTTGATCAGGGTCTCGCAGGCCACGCGGGCCTTTTCCGGATGCGGGTCCTTTTTAAGGATGGCGTCCAGCATGGCATCGGAAATCTGGTCCGCAACTTTGTCGGGGTGACCTTCGGAAACCGATTCCGAAGTAAAAATGAAGTCTTTTGTCATGGTTTTTTTGCTGCTGATCTTGTGTTGTAGTCCTGTCCGGCGGGTTGCCAGAGGACCCGTTTTGTCCTCTCCGGCCCGGATCTGGGCTGAGCGCTGGCATTCGACGAGGCCCCTCTGTAACGGGGTTCGGTACAGGGGACTCGCAGTCCGCAGCGGGTTGCCAAACAGGGGGAGTGTCCGAATCCGGACGAAAATGGGATTTTACACGTAAGCCGGCTTTTTGCATAATGCCCCACCCCGACCCAATTCATTGTATTGAATGGTGCAATAATGGTTTCACTGCAGACCCCGATTTGCGATTTTGGCGCCGATGCGCCGGATTTCTGTCTCCAGGGGGTGGATGGGAGCGTCGTGACCCTGCGGGAGTGTGCTGGAGCGAGGGGTTTGCTGGTGATGTTCATCTGCAATCACTGCCCCTATGTTAAGGCCGTGATCGACCGGATCGTACGGGATACCCGTGAATTGCGGGATCTGGGGGTGAACGCGGTGGCGATCATGTCCAACGACCCGACAGAGTATGAAGAGGACTCTTTCGACAATATGCGGCGAATTGCGCAGCAGATGCAGTTTCCCTTCCCCTACCTCTTTGATGAGACCCAGGAAGTCGCCAAATCCTATGGTGCCGTCTGCACCCCCGATTTTTTCGGTTATAACGCGGCTATGAAACTTCAGTACCGGGGTCGACTGGATGAAAGTCGCAAGCAGGCGGCGGACCCAAAGGTTCGCAGAGATCTGTTCGAGGCCATGAAGCAGATCGCCGAAACCGGCCAGGGTCCCCGGGACCAGATTCCCAGTATGGGCTGTTCCATTAAGTGGCGGAGTGATGTAATGGGTTGATAACGTTGTAAAAAACACTTAGATCGGTGTCCCATCAAGCCAGCTTATCGGCCTGTAAAGTACGCTGCCTTGCCCTGGGCTCATGGCTTGGGTCAGAATAGCGGACCTTTTCCCATGGGGCTTGTTCCACCCGTCCGCAATACAACCGCGTAACCGCGCACAAGGGGTAGGACGGATGTGAGCAGCGATCGGGCGGTGTGAAGCCGGAAAATCGTCATTCCACAGTTTTTAAAAGTAGATAACCAAGTCTTCAAATAATCTAGGAGGGGTCAATGTCCTCACGCAGAGAACTCGCCAATGCCATTCGTGCCCTGAGTATGGATGCCGTACAGAAAGCCAAATCAGGTCACCCGGGTGCGCCCATGGGTATGGCCGATATCGCAGAGGTGCTTTGGAACAGCCACATGAAACACAATCCGGTCAATCCGGAATGGGCTGATCGCGACCGCTTTGTTCTTTCCAATGGCCATGGTTCGATGCTGATCTATTCCCTGCTGCATCTCACCGGGTACGAACTGAGCATGGATGATCTGAAGAATTTCCGCCAGTTGCATTCCAAAACCCCGGGCCATCCGGAATACGGATACGCGCCAGGGGTTGAAACCACTACCGGTCCCCTGGGGCAGGGCATCACCAATGCGGTGGGCATGGCCCTGGCCGAGAAGACCCTGGCCGCACAGTTCAACCAGTCGGGTCATGAGATCGTTGATCACAACACCTATGTATTCCTCGGCGACGGCTGCATGATGGAAGGCATCTCCCATGAGGCCTGCTCCCTTGCCGGAACCCTGGGCCTGGGTAAGCTGATTGCCTTCTGGGATGACAATGGCATCAGTATCGACGGCGAAACCGAGCACTGGTTCACCGACGATACCCCGGCGCGTTTCGAAGCCTACGGCTGGCACGTGGTGCGCGGGGTGGACGGGCATGACGCAGACGCCATCGATCAGGCCATCAAGGCCGCTCAGGCCGAAAGCGACAAACCCAGTCTGATCTGCTGCAAGACCACCATCGGCTTCGGTTCGCCGAACCTGGCCGGCAGCCATGATTGCCACGGCGCCCCCCTGGGTGAGGAAGAGATCGCCGCCACCCGTGAGCAGTTGGGCTGGAAACACGATGCCTTCGTGATTCCCGACGAGATCTACGCAGGTTGGGACGCCAAGGCCTCCGGCGCCTCTGCCGAAGCGGCCTGGAATGAGAAATTTGCTGCCTATGAGACAGCCCATCCTGAACTGGCCGCGGAATTCAAACGCCGCATGGCCGGTGATCTTCCCGCAGACTGGGAAGCCGGTGCCGCCCAGTTCATCAATGAGGTCAACAGCAAGGCGGAATCCCCTGCCACCCGCAAGGCTTCGCAGAACACCCTCAACGGTTTCGGCCCGCTACTGCCCGAATTCCTCGGCGGCTCCGCAGATCTGACACCGTCGAATCTCACCGCCTGGTCCGGGTCGAAATCGATCACCGAAGGCGAGACCGGCGGCAATTACATCTCCTATGGTGTGCGCGAATTCGGCATGTCCGCGATCATGAACGGTGTGGCGCTGCACGGGGGATTCATTCCCTACGGCGGTACCTTCCTGATGTTCTCGGAATACGCGCGTAATGCCCTGCGCATGGCCGCACTGATGAAGCTGCGCTCCATTTTCGTGTATACCCATGACTCCATCGGTCTGGGTGAGGACGGACCGACCCATCAGCCGATTGAGCAGATTCCGACCCTGCGCATGATCCCCAACATGGACGTATGGCGTCCCTGTGACGCAGTGGAAACCGCGGTTGCATGGAAGGCTGCGGTCGACAAGAAGGAAGGGCCGACCTGTCTGATCTTCTCCCGCCAGAACCTCGCCCATCAGGCCCGCAGTGATGCGCAGATCGCGGACATTGCCAAGGGTGGTTACATTCTTGCCGACTGTGACGGTACCCCGGATGTGATCGTGATCGCCACCGGTTCCGAGGTCGAGATCGCTGCCAAGGCCGCAGCGGATTCCGCTAAGAAGGTGCGCGTGGTCTCCATGCCCAACAGCAAACGTTTCGACGAACAGGACGCCGCCTATCGCGAAGCCGTGCTGCCTTCCGCAGTGACTGCCCGGGTGGCGGTAGAGGCTGCGGTCACCGATGGCTGGTACAAGTATGTCGGTCTCAACGGCAAGGTTGTCGGCATCAACCGTTTCGGCGAATCGGCCCCGGCCGGTCAATTGTTCAAGGAGTTCGGCTTCACTGCTGAGAATGTGCTTGCAGCCATCAATGAAGTGAGTGCCTGAGACTTCCCGCGGGGCGCAAACCGCGCCCCGCCTCACAACGAATACAACTCTACATACGTTTAACGGAGAATCGATATGACTATCAAAGTAGGTATCAATGGTTTTGGCCGCATCGGCCGTATGGCGTTCCGTGCCATCGCGAAAGACTTCCCCAACATCGAAGTCGTCGGCATCAACGATCTGCTGGAACCCGACTACCTGGCCTACATGCTGCAGTACGATTCCGTACACGGTAACTTCCCGGGCAGCATCTCCGTGGAAGGCAGCAACATGGTTGTCAACGGCAAGAACATCCGTCTGACCGCCGAGCGCGATCCGGCCAACCTGAAGTGGGACGAAGTCGGTGCTGAGCTGGTCATCGAGTGTACCGGTTTCTTCCTCACCGAAGAGACCTGTCAGAAGCACATCGAAGCCGGTGCCAAGAAGGTCGTACAGAGTGCGCCTTCCAAGGACGCCACCCCGATGTTCGTCTACGGAGTCAATCACAATGACTACGCCGGTCAGACCATCGTTTCCGCCGCTTCCTGTACTACCAACTGCCTGGCTCCCGTGGCGAAGGTGCTGAACGATAACTGGGGCATCAAGCGTGGCCTGATGTCCACCGTGCACGCTGCCACCGCCACCCAGAAGACCGTCGACGGTCCTTCGCAGAAGGATTGGCGCGGTGGTCGCGGCATCCTGGAGAACATCATCCCGTCCTCCACCGGTGCCGCCAAGGCCGTGGGCAAGGTGCTGCCCGAACTGAACGGCAAGCTGACCGGTATGGCTTTCCGCGTGCCCACCTCCGACGTATCCGTGGTCGACCTGACTGTGGAATTGAACAAGGGCGCCAGCTACGACGAAATCTGTGCCGCCATGAAAGCCGCTTCCGAGTCCGGTGACCTGGCTGGCGTGCTGGCTTACACTGAGGACAAGGTGGTTTCCACCGATTTCCGCGGTCGTTCCACCCCGTCGATTTTCGATGCCGGCGCCGGTATCGCCCTGGATGACACCTTCCTCAAGGTGGTTTCCTGGTATGACAACGAGTACGGCTACACCTGCAACATGCTGCGCATGGTGGAGCACGTCTCCAAGTAATCCGCTTGTCGCGGAACGGGCGGTTGACCGTTCCGCGACGCGGAACCGGTGAGTCTTGAATTATGGGTTGTGGCCGGATCCCGTGTCATGACACGCACCAGAATCCATAATTCAATATTCATATATAGAAAGTAGAATCGACGCAGGAGTCTGTTATGTCCTTCATCAAGCTGACCGATCTTGATCTTGCTGGCAAGCGCGTGTTGATCCGCGCGGATCTCAATGTGCCCGTCAAGGACGGCAAGGTGACTTCGGATGCCCGAATCACCGCTTCCATGCCGACCATCGAGCACTGCGTCAAATCCGGCGCCAAGGTGATGGTGATGTCGCATCGTGGACGCCCGGAAGAGGGTGTTTACTCTGAAGAGAACTCGATGGCTCCCATCGCGGATGACATGTCCGCAAAGCTCGGCACCACTGTACGTCTGATCAAGGACTACCTGGATGGCGGTTTCGATGTGGCTGGCGGGGAAGTGGTGCTGCTTGAAAACGTACGCTTCAATGCCGGTGAGAAAAAGGACAACGAGGACCTGGCGAAAAAATACGCCGCGCTTTGCGATGTCTTCGTGATGGACGCCTTCGGCACCGCGCATCGGGCCCAGGCATCCACTCACGGTGCCGGTAAATTCGCACCGGTCGCCTGCGCCGGCCTGCTGCTGGCCGATGAACTGGATAACCTGGCGCGCGCACTGGCCAACCCGGCCCGTCCGATGGTGGCCATCGTTGGCGGCTCCAAGGTGTCCACCAAGCTGACCGTACTGGAAGCCCTCTCCGAGAAGGTTGATCAACTGGTGGTCGGCGGCGGTATCGCAAACACCTTTCTCAAGGCGGTTGGCAAAAATGTGGGCAAGTCCCTGTGCGAGGACGACCTGGTGCCCACGGCTCAGGCGCTGATCGAAAAGATGAAGGACCGGGGTGCGATTATCCCGATCGCCACCGACGTGGTGGTGGGTAAGCAATTTGATGAGAACGAGCCCGCGGTGCTGAAGAGTGCCGACGATGTGGCCGACGACGAAATGATTTTCGATATCGGTCCGGACAGTGCGAAGGAGCTGGCCGATATCATCGCTCAGGCCGGAACCATTGTCTGGAACGGCCCGGTGGGCGTGTTCGAATTCGATCAGTTTGGTGAAGGCACCAAGACCGTCTCCATGGCGATCGCCAATTCTCCGGGCTTCTCCCTGGCAGGCGGTGGCGACACCATTGCCGCGATTCAGAAATACGATATCTACGACAAGGTTTCCTACATCTCCACGGCAGGCGGCGCCTTCCTGGAGTACCTGGAAGGCAAGACCCTCCCGGCTGTTGCCATGTTGGAAGCCTGTGCAGCAAAGTAATCAACCGAACTCTGCACCTGAATGGCCGGACAGGGGTCCGGCCGAATCAAATATGCATCATGCATCTGGCTGGAATGGTATGCCAAGACGAACCAAAATAGTTGCAACCCTGGGACCGGCAACGGACGATCCAAAGGTCCTGGACAAACTCATCCATGCCGGAGTGGACATCGTCCGCCTCAATCTCTCTCATGATGCTCACGAATCTCACCGGGACCGGGCAGAACGCATCCGCAATCGTGCCCGGGCCTGTGGCCGGCAGATCGGTGTGCTGTGTGATCTGCAGGGGCCGAAGATCCGCATCGGACGATTTAAGTCCAAGTTCGTTGAACTCGAGGAAAACAGCCAGTTTATCCTCGACGCCAGTTGTCCCCTGGAGTCCGGTGATCAGGAGCGGGTCGGTCTGACCTACCCGGAACTGATCAATGATGTGGCCCGGGGCGACACGCTGCTCCTGGATGACGGGGCGATTGAGCTCTGGGTATCTGAAGTGGAAGGCAGTGAGGTCCGCTGCAAAGTGGTGGTTGGGGGCAAGCTTTCCAACAACAAGGGCATCAACAAACAGGGGGGTGGTCTGTCCGCCCCCGCACTGACCGATAAGGATCGTGACGATATCCGCTTCGCAGCAGAAATCGACACCGACTACCTAGCCGTATCTTTCGTGCGCAATGGGGAGGATATCCATGAGGCGCGTCGTCTGTTGGAAGAAGCCGGTGGCAGCGGTGGCCTGATCGCCAAGATTGAGCGGGCGGAAGCCCTTGATTGTCTTGCGGACATTATCCAGGCATCGGATGCCATAATGGTGGCGCGGGGCGACCTTGGGGTTGAAATCGGCGATGCCGAACTTCCGGCAGTGCAGAAAGAGATCATCAAGACTGCGCGTGAATTGAACTCCGTCGTCATCACCGCGACCCAGATGATGCAATCGATGATCGAAAGCCCGATTCCCACCCGTGCCGAGGTGTTCGACGTGGCCAATGCGGTCCTCGATGGTACTGACGCGGTCATGCTGTCTGCCGAGACCTCCGTGGGCAAGTATCCTCACAAGGTGGTGATGGCCATGAACCGGGTCTGTGTCGAAGCGGAGAAACATCAGACAGCCCGGCGCTCACATCACCGGCTGGACAGTGTGTTTGGCCGGGTGGACGAGGCGATAGCCATGGCTACCATGTATACCGCCAATCATCTTGGGGTGAAAGCGATCGCGGCGCTTACCGAATCCGGATCCACCGTGAAATGGATGTCCCGAATCAGTTCGGGAATACCCATTTACGCCTTGACCCGGCATGTACGCACCCGTCGCAAGGTGACCCTCTATCGCGGTGTCTATCCGGTCAGCTTCGATGTGGCCAGTACCAATGTGGACCAGGTCAACGAAGAGGTCATTGACGAATTGCTGCGCCGGGGTGAAGTGCGGGAGAACGATCTCGTGCTGATCACCAAGGGTGATCGCTCCGGTGTGGAGGGTCAAACCAACATCATGAAGATCATGCGTGTCGGCGAGCATGTGCTCGCCGGTAAATACGATTAACGGTATCGCGCTGACAGGCCGCAGAACTGATGCGGATTTCAACGCGCTACCTGAACAGTAGAAACAAGTAAACCTTAATCCAAGGAGGCTATCATGGCTCTGATTTCCCTGCGCCAACTTCTCGATCATGCCGCTGAACACGGCTACGGTCTGCCGGCGTTCAATGTCAACAACATGGAGCAGGTGCATGCCATCATGCAGGCAGCGGATGCCGTCAACAGTCCGGTCATTTTGCAGGGTTCCGCGGGTGCGCGGTCCTATGCGGGTGAACCCTTCCTGCGCCACCTGATCGTTGCAGCTACCGAGATGTACCCGCATATTCCGGTCTGTATGCATCAGGATCACGGCACCTCACCGGGGGTTTGTCTGCGTTCCATCCAGTCCGGTTTCTCATCGGTCATGATGGATGGCTCCCTGATGACCGACGGCAAGACCCCGTCTTCCTATGAATACAACGTCGAAACCACCGCCAAGGTGGTCGAGATGGCCCACGCGGGCGGTGTTTCCGTGGAAGGTGAACTGGGCTGCCTGGGTTCCCTCGAAACCGGCCAGGCCGGTGAAGAGGATGGTGTCGGCGCCGAAGGCACCCTGGACCACAGTCAACTCCTGACCGATCCCGATGAAGCGGCTGACTTCGTCACCAAGACCGGCGTGGATGCCCTGGCTATCGCCATCGGCACCTCCCATGGCGCCTACAAGTTCACCCGTCCGCCGACCGGTGACATCCTGGCGATCGAGCGGGTAAAAGAGATCCATGCACGTATCCCCAACACCCACCTGGTCATGCACGGATCCTCTTCGGTTCCGCAGGACTGGCTGGCGATCATCAACGAATACGGTGGTGATATGGGCGAGACCTATGGTGTGCCGGTCGAGGAGATCGTCGAGGGCATCAAGCACGGTGTGCGTAAGGTGAATATCGATACCGACCTGCGTATGGCGTCCACCGGTTCCATCCGCAAGCACCTCAACGACAATAAGTCCAACTTCGATCCCCGCAAGTTCCTCAAGGAGGCCACCAAGGCCATGGCGGAGATCTGTAAAGCCCGTTATGAGGCATTCGGTTCTGCTGGCATGGCGGACAAGATCACCCCGATCTCTCTGGAAAACATGCAGAAACGCTATGAAAGTGGTGAGTTGAACCCGAAGGTCAACTGATACGCTTGTGTCTCAGTCCCCCGGATGGCCGGGGGACTGTGCTTTCCCCCATTCCAGTCATTGCGCATCGCCACAACCCGCGTGGAAGTGACGAACGCCCGCCATCCGTCAGCCGTTGATCCACACCTTGATCGAGGGCCATTCCGAAGTCTGACACAATCTATGTAATCGCCGGGTTGATTGTGAATCGCTGAAAACCGTGCCTACATCAGGCCTTCCAGTTCCAGAACCTTCTTCAGTTGATTTGGATTGAATCCCTCGAAGTACTGCTCCCCAACCACGATCAGGGGTACGGTGCGGCCACCGATTTCGAAGAATTTTTTCTGAATTTTGCCGGGATTGGCAACGTTGAAGTCCAAAAACGGGACATGGTTTTTTTTCAACCAGCGTTTCAGGTGCAGGCAGTGAGGGCACTTCAGGGTCGTGTAGATCACCACCCGGGTTGGATTTGGATTATGTTGAGTCATTGCCTATTGAAACAGTACACCATTTGCCCTGCAGTCCGGACGGGCAACACAACCGTCGCCTAACCCCGGTCGAACGGTTGAGCCCGCTCATGTTATCCGATAACCCATTTCGTCTTGGGAACGAAAGTCATGAAAAGGGCTACCGGGTTCGCGAACCCGCGAATCGGCGTTCCGGAGCCGTTTTCCGGCTGCGCGGAGGTGGCCGTCAGTCGGTTCCGGTCAGACGCCGTTCCGCCTCTAGGTATTTGTCGGCCGTTTTGCGGATAACTTCAGGCGGCAGTTCCGGGCCCGGGGGGGTTTTGTCCCAATCCAGGGTTTCCAGGTAATCGCGAACGAACTGTTTGTCGAAGCTGGGCGGGCTGACGCCCGGCTGATAAGTGTCGGCGGGCCAGAAACGGGAGGAGTCCGGAGTGAGTATCTCGTCGATCAGGTGAAGCTTGCCGGCGTCGTCGAGACCGAATTCGAATTTGGTATCGGCGATGATGATGCCCCGCTGCAAGGCATATTCCGCAGACTCTGTGTAAAGCCGGATGCTGACATCACGCACCTGTTCCGCGAGCGCTCGGCCAAGCAGTTCGACGGTCTGTTCGAAATCGATATTGATGTCATGATCACCCACGTCGGCCTTGGTGGAGGGCGTAAAGATGGCCTCGGGCAGGCGATCCGCCAGGCGCAGGTTCTCAGGCAATGGGATTCCGCACACACCACCGCTTTGCTGATAGTCCTTCCAGCCTGAACCGATCAGGTAGCCGCGCACGATCGCCTCAACCGGGAGCGGCTTGAGTTTACGCACGATCAGCCAGCGATCACCCAGCAATGCGCGTTGCCCGGGATCTTTGACCACCTGTTCCAGGGGGATGTCCGAGAGGTGGTTTGGGATGATCGAACGGGTGCGCTGGAACCAGAAGTTGGCCACCCGGGTGAGTACTTCGCCCTTACCGGGAATCGCCTGAGGCATGACCACGTCGAACGCCGACAACCGGTCTGTGGTGACGATCAACAGGTGCTGATCATCCACTTCGTAAATATCTCGAACCTTGCCCCGGTTCAGCAGTTTCAGGTCGAGATCGGACTGGAATAGGGTGTCAGTGTCTTGCTTCATTGGGTTCGGCCGAAGTTAAAAGTGTTTATTATATGCCAAAGGCTTCCTGAGAGATCCAATCACAGCGGCATTTTACTGCCTTGCTGTCGCTGGGTTTGCAGTGGCTGAACAAGGCTTGCGCGGTCGCCGGCTTGAGGGCAGGCCCCGGGGCGGCCTGTGACAGCCGCAACACGGGTATGAATACGCACACGATGAATACACAAAACGACTATCTCCTGGCTTTCAAGGGCAGCTTCACCTCGGCATTGCGCTGGCATCAACTGGACGAACTGTGGCGGGTTCTGAACGAGGATGCCGCTGGCGGCTGGTACATCTATGCGGTGGGTGAGTCGCCACCGCTACAGCCGGTGGATGCTGAGGGACTATCCCGTTTCGTCAGTGGAATCGATGAACTCCTTCGTCGGGAACACGACGAGAAATATTGCGGAATCGTCTACGCTGACGACCTGAAGCGTCCCGCATTCATCAAGATCTATGATCCGAACAATCTCGGGGTGAGTTGCGGTTACAGTGATAACCCGCCCCTGCCGGGATGGGTACTGAGTAAAATTCCGCCGGTCGACCTGGCCGCGCTGAAATCGCCGAATAATCGCAAGCGCTGGTGGCGGGCCCTCTGGGGATAACCCCGGGTTTCACTGGGTTTTGTCGGGGTGAATCGTGCTAGACTCGAAAAAGGTAAAATTTCCAGAGTAAAAACAAGCGCAAGGTGGATGGTTTAAGCCTATGACTGAAATGACCCAGAACCCGAGCATGGGTAGTATGGAGGAGCGCATGGCAATCACACGCGGTGTGATGAGCCTGCTGGAGAGTTGGGGACTGCAATCCGAGGAGATGCGGTCGTTACTGGACCTGCCGGGTAAAGCGCGTCACATGGCGCAGTACCGCCACAACAAGGCGTTGCCGGACAATCCCGAGATACGCAAACGAGTCGAGTACCTGGTGCGCATCAATGAAGCACTGCGCACGACTTATCCTACCAATCCGGGCATGGGCAAGCGTTGGCTGAGACGCCGCAGCCGGATGTTCAATCAAGCCAGCCCGCTGTCGATGATGATCGGAGAGGGCGAACAGGGCATGGTATACGTGCTGTGCCGCCTGGACTGCACCTACGCCTGGGATCAGAGCGGATCCCAACCTTCCTGATCAGTCCTCCCCGGGCGAACAGGTGTGTGCATCAGCCGCCGGCTGATTCGCTCTCCTGCTTGCTCAACCAGACATCCAGTCCCTGTGCGTCCAGGTCTAGGTCCATCGCCAGCAATTCGGCGATGACGTCATCGCCCAGGCTGCAGCCATGCTCCCTGAGGCTTTCCTGAACCCAGCTCAACAGACCCTGGTGGAGTGCCGCCACCCGTTCAGCACCGGGCGCGGCAGTGCTGTCGCGAGCCATCTCGACAAAGGCTTTCAAGGAGCTTCGCAGCTGCCCGGCCAGGCGGGCAACCTCGGTAACCTCCCCGTAGTGCGTGAGAAAGAAACGTTTCGGCTGTAGCGCCATGAGCCTGTCCAGAGTTTCGTACCAGGCCTCGGGATCAAGTTGTATGGGGGTGGTGGTGGGCAGTATGTAGGCGCCCTGCTGGGTGTCGAACTCCCGGTAAGAGAGACCGAAAGTGTCGCCGCTGAAGATTCCGCCGCTGAGCGCATCGTAGATACAGATGTGGTGCCGGGCATGCCCCGGTGTGTCGAGGCATAACAGCTCCCGCTCCCCCATGTTGATACGCAGGCCGTCGGGGGCCTCGATGACGCGTGACTCCGCCACCGGAATCAATGCTCCGAAATTCTCCTCAAAGGCTTCCGCGCCATAGACAGCGGTGGCGCCTGCGGTGAGTTTCGACGGATCGATCATGTGCCGGGCGCCGTAGGGGTGGATTACCAGTGAGGCCTCCGGCAATGCCGCCATCAATCTGCCGACACCGCCCGCGTGATCCAGGTGTACATGGGTGGGGATGACATAACGGACCTGGGAGCGGGCAATCCCTTTAGATTCCAGGACATTCAGCAGATGCGGGACACTGTGGCTGGTGCCGGTGTCAATGAACGCGGCCTCATCGCCGGAACGCACAAGATAGCAGGCCGCGAGGCCGGGGCGCTGGTACTGGGTGTCGATGCAGGTGATCTGGTGGTCGTATTCGATCATTCAGGGAATCCTGTGGGTGGTCTGTGGAACATGGCTACGCAGCGCTGGATGAGAATGCCTGTTATTCGATCCCCGGGATCAGGAGCGGGGGGATTCAGAGTCCGAAATTTTGCCTTCGGCGCCTTTCAACAGGTTCTGGATATTCGATCGGTGTCTCCAGAAGAGCAGCAGGCTCATCACAACCTGCATTGTGATCAGGGCGGGGTCCGGCCAGATGAGCCAGACGAACAGGGGGGCCAGCGCCATCGAAACCAGGGCGGAGAGCGATGAGATTTTCGCCACTTTGGCCATGAACAGCCAGACCAGGCCAACCGCAACACCCACCCCCCAGTGAAGTCCAAACTGCACCCCCAATGCGGTGGCGACCCCTTTGCCCCCGCGGAAACTGAAAAAAACCGGATACAGGTGGCCGAGAAACGCCGCCATGCCGGTCAGGGCCAGTACCAGGGGCGAGACACCGATCGCGTGAGCGACGAGCATCGGCAGCAGTCCCTTCACCGAGTCACCGAACAGGGTGATGGCAGCGGCCTTCTTGCCGCCGATGCGCAGCACGTTGGTCGCACCAGGATTATTCGAACCCTGGCTGCGCGGGTCAGGAAGCCCCATCAGGCGACAAACCAGAATGGCGCTGGAGATCGAGCCGACCAGATAGGCGCCAACAATGAGCAGGGTATCTATCATCATGGCGCAATTGGACTCCATGGACCCTGGGAGGTCAAGCAAACCCGGATGCCTGGGCACATCGAGGCGACTGCAGGCCCCCCTCCGGCCGGCACTCGCAACAGGTGCGTCGCAGGATGCAATCTGCCGGTCAGTCAACTACCATGGAGCATTTCCGACAACAGGCTTCAGCATGATGGATATCGTCTTCATACGCGACTTGCGCATCGATACGGTGATTGGAATCTACGATTGGGAACGCGAAATTCGACAGACCGTGGTGTTCGATCTCGAAATGGGGACGGACATTGCGAAAGCCGCGCGCAGTGACGCGATCGAGGACACCCTGGATTACAAGGCGGTGAGCAAGCGGCTGGTTGAGTTCGTCAGGGCCAGTGAATTCCAACTCGTGGAAACCCTGGCGGAACGTTGTGCGGCAATCGTGCTGGAGGAGTTTCAGGTACCCTGGGTACGCCTGACCCTGAACAAGGTGGGCGCGGTCAGTGCCGCCCGTGACGTGGGGGTCATCATCGAGCGGGGACAGCGTGACTGAGCCAGATCCGGTCCAGGTGTGGTTGAGTCTCGGTAGCAACATCGAGCCACATCGGCATATTTCCGGGGCGTTGCGGGATCTCGAACAGGAATTCGGCAGATTGACGATCTCCCCGGTCTACGAGAGCGTAGCCGTGGGTTTCAGCGGGGAAAACTTTCTCAACCTGGTGGTTGGCTTGGAGACCGTGCTCTCCCCCCGGGCGCTGACGGATCGATTGCGTAAGATCGAGGCCCGGCACGGACGTCAGCGCGATGCCAAGGGATTCAATTCGCGAACCCTGGATATCGATCTGCTGACCTACGCGAATCTGATAACCGACGGTGAAACCCTCAAGTTGCCCCGGGGGGAGATCCTGGAGTATGCGTTTGTGCTCAGGCCCCTGGCGGAAGTGGCCGGCGATCAACGTCATCCTGTATCGGGACTCACCTATCGGGAACTCTGGGAGACGTTCGACGGATCCGCACAAAATCTCTGGCGGGTGGAACTGGAGGAGTGATCAGGGCTGCGCGCTGAGATGCAGATGCACCGTGAATATACCTTTGTGCAGGTGTGTTACTGAAATGTGCGCGAAAAAAATCCCGGTACCCGTTCCGTGGGCACCAGGATCTTATGTCGCACTGATTGGTTGGCAAATGGTATCAGTCCTGCACGTCCATGTTCCTGTGCGTCGTCCCTGGCCTCCGTCTTTGCGACAGGCAAATTCTAAGGCAACAACCCTACAGAAGATGCAGGTTTGTTCTCACTTTAAAGTAAGATTTTTCTTACACGGTTGGGGTGGCTTGATTCCCGGGGGGCTCTTTTGAAACAATCCACCCTCGCGCGCCGATTCTGCATTTTGCGGAGTGGCCAAGCCCCTGATGATCTGCTCAGGCAGGTGCTTGAGCCGGTTGGACTGGAGTTTGGGGCGATTTTGAATCGCCCGTAGTGAGCCGGCAAGCCCTGCTCGGAAATATTTGACATGGCTCGCATTTTTTCGGGTCAGACGCAGAGCGGCGCGTCGCACAAGCTATCAAATCGACCCAATGAGGATGCTATTAATGCCTTTGATCAGAGCCTTTCCCGGATTGAGACCCGCCGAGGGCCGTGCCGCCGATGTGGCCGCGCCGCCCTACGACGTGATGAACGAAGTGGAGGCTCGGGAGATGGCCAAGGGCCGACCCTGGAGTTTTCTGCACATCTCGAGAGCGGAGATCGACCTGCCACCGGGAACCGATCCCTATGCGCCGGAGGTCTACGCGAAGGCCGCGGAGAACCTGGCAAGGATGCAGCAGGAAGGGGTTCTGGTACGTGACGGCAGACCTTGTTACTACGTCTACCGGTTGACCATGGGGCCGCATCAGCAGACCGGATTGGTGGCGGCGGCTTCGGTGGAGGCCTACGATCAGGACCGGATCAAGAAGCACGAGTTTACCCGCCCTGCCAAGGAGGATGACCGGGTGCGTCAGATCGATGCCCTGAATGCCCAGACCGGCCCGGTATTCCTGGTTTACCCCAGTACTCCGGAGGTTGATGATCAACTCCGGAATGCGACCGGTTCCGCGCCGGATATGGATGTCACCGCTGCCGAGGGGGTGCGTCACGAAATCTGGGTACTGGACGAGCCCCAGGCCGTGCAGCGTCTGACCGATGCCTTCGACGCCATGGACGCGCTCTACGTGGCGGATGGTCACCACCGGTCCGCTGCGGGTTCGCGGGTCGGAGCGGCCCGCAAGGCCGCCAATCCGCAACACACCGGTGACGAATCCTACAACTACTTTCTGAGTGTGGTGTTTCCGCATAACCAGATGCAGATCCTCGACTACAACCGGGTGGTCAAGGATCTCAATGGCCTGGATGCACAGGCATTCCTGGGCAAGGTGGCAGAGGCCTTCGATCTGCAGACCAGTGACGAGCCGGTCAAACCGGCCCAGCCGGCGGAATTCGGCATGTACATCGACCGCCAGTGGTACCGACTGCGACTGGCCCCGGAAAAAATACCCGGCGACGATCCGGTGGCGCGCCTGGATGTCAGTCTGTTGGCCAGTTACCTGATCGAACCGGTACTGGGTATCAGTGATCCACGACGGGATGCCCGCATCGACTTCGTCGGTGGCATCCGGGGCCTGGCGGGGCTGGAAAAACGGGTCGATTCGGGGGAGATGGCGGTAGCCTTCTCCCTGTTTCCCACCCGCATGGAGGACCTGATGGCGGTTGCCGATGCCGGTGAGGTGATGCCTCCCAAGTCTACCTGGTTCGAGCCGAAACTGGCCGATGGCCTGGTCAGTCACGTGCTGGATTGACATCGCTCAGTAGCACCCAAGATGGTTACCACCACCACCTCGCTACCGGATGGCGATACGATCGATGCGTCGAGCCTGGAGCAATGGCTCGGTCAGCTGCCGGAGGAGTTTACCGAGCAGGATCGCGGGTATCTGAAAACTGCCTCGGAGTTTGCCCTGGCAGCCTCTCCCGGGCGCCTGGTGTTGAACGGGGAGTGTCAGTTACGGCACGCCTTGAGCGTCGCGGAGATCCTCGCCAATCTGCGCATGGACCGGGAGACCGTGGCGGCCGCGCTGCTCCTCGGAGCGCTTCAGGATCCGGCCACGGATGAGGCGAAACTCAGGCGTGCGCTGGGGCAGAACACCACCCGGATGGTCGACGACCTGGGGCGGATCAACGCCCTGACCGACATATCCACGGAGGTTTCTCCGGAAGACGAGCAGCAGCACGCGGAGAATCTGCGACGCCTGCTGCTGGGGATTGCCGAGGATGTGCGGGTGATCCTGGTGGTGGTGGCCGAGCAGCTGCACCTGATGCGCACCGCGCGTACCCTCACCCCCGAATTGCGCCATCGACTGGCCAAGGAAACCCAGGATATCTACGCGCCCCTGGCCAACCGTCTGGGTATCTGGCAGATCAAGTGGGAACTGGAGGATCTGGCGCTGCGTTTCCTCCACCCAGAAGACTACAAGCGCATCGCCAGCCAGCTCGATGGCCGGCGCGCCGACCGGGAACAGTTCATCCATGAAGTGATCGCCCTGCTGCACGAAAAGTTCGAGGCGGCCGGGGTTCACGCGGAGATCAGCGGGCGTCCGAAGCACATCTACAGCATCTGGCGAAAGATGCAGCGCAAGGCGGTGGACATCGAGCAGATCTTCGACCTCAGGGCGGTGCGTGTGCTGGTCGACGACATTGCCCAGTGCTATGCCGCACTGGGTGTGGTGCACGGACTCTGGAAGCACATCCCGGGTGAGTTCGACGATTACATCGCCACACCGAAAGCGAACTTCTACCGATCCATCCATACCGCGGTGATCGGTCCGGAGGAGAAGACCCTGGAAGTACAGATCCGCACCCGGGAGATGCATTACCACAGTGAACTGGGGGTGGCGGCACACTGGCGCTACAAGGAAAACGCCAAACAGGACGTGGACTTCGAACGGCGAATCGTCTGGATGCGACAGTGGCTGGAGAAAAAGGATATCGGGGAGCAGTCCAATGAACTGCAGGATCTGTTCGATCAGGATATGGAGGCCACCCGCATCTACGTCCTGACCCCGATGGGAAAGGTCGTGGAACTGCCCAAAGGCTCCACCCCCCTGGATTTTGCCTACGCCATCCATACGGACATCGGACATCATTGCCGGGGAGCCCGGGTCAACGGACACATCGTGCAGCTAAACCGACCGCTGCGCAGTGGTGAAACCGTGGAGATCCTCACCGCCAAGAACGGCACCCCGAGTCGGGACTGGATCAATCCCCATCTCGGATATCTGCACAGCTCCAAGGCGCGCAACCGGGTCAAGCAGTGGTTCAAACAGCTCGATTTCGAGCACCATGTGGAGTTGGGTCGCAATGCCCTGGAAAAGGAGATGACCCGCCTTTCGATCTCGGAGAGACCCGACCTCGAGAAGGTGGCGGCGAAGTATAATCTGCAACATGCGGACGACGTCTACGCAGCGATCGGACGGGGTGATCTGTCGCCGATTCAGGTCGCCGGATTCGGTCAGCGGGAAAAACCGGCGCCCCGTTCCAAGCCGGTGCCGATCACCCCGCATTCCCAGCCGGCTGGCAAGGGTGAGGTGGTGGTTGACGGCGTGGACGACCTGTTGACCAGTATCGCGCGCTGCTGCAAGCCGGTGCCCTATGATCCGATCACCGGCTATGTCACGCGTGGGCGGGGTGTCACCATCCATCGCAGAGACTGTCCCAACATCCGAGCCCTGCAGGCCGACGAACAAGAGCGCCTGATCCAGGTGCACTGGGGAGAAGAGCAGGAGAAGAGCCAGTACGCGGTCGACTTCATGGTCGTGGCTCATGATCGCAAGGGTCTGTTGCGGGACATCTCGGCGATTCTCACCAATGAGGATATCGATGTGATCGGGGTCAACACCAACAGCGATCGCAGGACCGACACCGCGACGATGCGTTTCACCGTCGAGGTCAACGACATGAAACAACTCAGCCGGCTTTTGTCAAAAGTTGAACAGCTCCCAGACGTCAATCTGGTCAAGCGGTTAATATGAGAGGCTTGGTGCCGGGATGCCAAGAGGTCTTGACGGATTGCCAGAGCGAGTCGTCAGGTCTAAACTAAGATACTGTTATTTTATGTGTTTTTTCCGATTCATCAGAACTGTGTAGTGCCACTCTTGACTGACAAGACAGCAAAGATCAATCTCCTGGATCTCGATCGCAAGTCGATCGAGGCGTTGTTTGTGGAACTGGGTTCCAAGGCCTTTCACGGGCGCAACGTTTTCAAGTGGATACACAAACACGGTGTGACCGATTTCGAGGCCATGACCGACATCTCCAAACGCCTGCGTGAACAGCTGATGTCGGTGGCGGAGATCCGACTGCCGGAACGGGTGCTGGAACAACCCGCCCGTGACGGCACCCGCAAATGGCTGCTCGAACTGACGGACGGGCAGCGCATCGAGACTGTGCTGATCCCGGATGACGGGCGCAACACCCTGTGTGTCTCTTCTCAGGTCGGCTGTGCCCTGGACTGCGCTTTCTGTTCCACCGCCCAGCAGGGTTTCAACCGCAATCTGAGCGTGGCCGAAATTATCGGTCAGGTGTGGGTGGCCAGCCGTGAACTCGGGCAGGCTCCCAGCAACATCGTGATGATGGGAATGGGTGAGCCCCTGGCCAACCTGGAAGCGGTAATTACCGCGATGAGCATCATGCAGGATGATTTCGCCTACATGGTGTCAAAGTACCGGGTGACTGTCAGCACCTCGGGCATCGTTCCCGGGTTGAAGCGCCTGCGCGAGGTTTGCGACATCAGTCTCGCGGTGTCGCTGCATGCGCCGGATAATGCCTTGCGTGACTTGCTGGTGCCGATCAACAGGAAGTACCCCCTGGAAGAGCTGATTCCCGCCTGTCGGGAGTTCGTGCGCGGTGACAAGCGTCGCAAGGTGACCTGGGAATATGTGATGCTGGATGGGATCAACGACAGCCTGCACCATGCCAAGGCATTGATACGCCTGCTCGAGGGAACCCCCTCCAAGGTCAACCTGATTCCCTTCAATCCGTTTCCCGGAACCCATTACCGCGCTTCTCCGGCAGAGCGGGTCGAGGCCTTCCGCATGCGCCTGAAGCGCTCAGGCATCATCGCCACCACGCGAAAGACCCGGGGTGACGACATCGATGCCGCGTGCGGACAACTGGTGGGTAAAGTCAGGGATCGCAGCAGTCGCCAGCTGCGGTCATCCGTTGCGCTACCGCTCAAACAGGGTGTTTCATGAACTATCGAATCGGATGGCGGCGGCTCGTCGTGCTGGTACTGGTGATCGTGCTGTCGGGCTGTGCGTCTCAGGGTGGCATGTCCGATGCCACCGGAACTCTCGGCGCGGAACAGAAAAACAGTCCGGCCAAGATCTACGTTGAAATGGGTATGGCCTACATGAATGACAACCGCAATGCGGTGGCCATGCAGAAACTCAAGAAGGCCATCGAGGTCGATGACAACTATGCCGATGCCCACAATGTGATCGCGATTCTCTATCAGAAGCTTGGTGAGAGTGAGCTGGCGGAAAAACACTTCAACCGGGCGGTGTCCCTGAACCCCAAGGATCCCTTCATCCGCAATGCCCGGGGTAGCTACAACTGCCGACGCGGGCGTTACGAGGCCGCCAACACGGATTTCGAACGAGCCCTCTCCAACCCCCTCTATTCGACGCCCTGGGTGGCCCTGACCAACGCCGGTCTGTGCGTGGAGTTGCAGGGTAAGATCGACAAGGCGGAAAATTATTACCGGCGGGCGCTCACCGCGAATCCCAGGTTTGCCCCGGCCCTGATACAGATGGCGGGTATCTCCCTGAAGCAGGAGCACAACATGTCCGCCCGGGCCTACCTGGAGCGTTATCACGGTGAGGCCAAGCCCAATGCCGCATCCTTGCTGCTGGGCATTCGCATCGAACGCAGCCTGCATGACGCGGCCAAGGCGAATGAGTACCGGGAGCGTCTTTTCAAGGACTTTCCGGATGCGCCGGAGATCCAGTCACTCAATCAAATGGATAGATCGCGATAATGGCTCCGAATCAGGATGAGAACGAAGCGGTCAGCGTTTCCCATCAGGGACCGGGTCCTCAGCTCGAACGCAGCCGCAAGCAACTGGGACTCGATCTCTCCGAGGTGGCGTCCCGCCTGCACCTGACGTCGGCGGTGGTCCGGGCCCTTGAGACGGATGACTACGAGCAGTTGCCGCGTCCGGTGTTCGTTAAGGGTTACCTGCGAAACTACGCGCGCCTTCTGGGTTTGAAGGAAGATGCGGTGATTGCGGATTACCAGAGACTGCTGCCGGAGGATCCGGAGGCCTCGGTCAGCGTGGCGCCGGTGAAAAGAGACAAGGCTCACAAGACCCTGCACAGTGGTTCCGGCATTATGCGGCTGATCACCTGGGGTATCGTGCTGTTGCTTGCGGGGATGCTGTTCTTCTGGTGGCAGACCCGTTCCGAACTTGAGGATGTAGCCCCGCTGACCAGCCCGGCGGAATCCCCCTCCGATGCGGAGACGGCGGTTTTTCCGAGTTTACCCGAATCCGATACCCCGCCGGAGACCCCGGTTGCGGAGTCGCAGCCCAGTCCTGCGCCTGAGTTCGAGCCGATCGAGGTCATTGAGGTGATTCCGGTCGAGGAGGAGGCCTTGTCCGAAGAAGCGATCCTTGCACCTGAGCCTGAGCCCGCTCAGGAACCGACCGTGGCGGCACCACAGGACCCCCCCGAACCCGTCACCTCGCCCAGCGTCACGCCTCAGCCCGGGGTGGCCAAGACCCTGGTGTTCCGCTTCACCGCACCCTGCTGGACGGAAGTGCGTGACCGGGATGGCAAGGTGCGAATGATCGGTGAAATGCAGCCCGATACGGTGCGCCGGCTGAGCAGTGAATACGGTCCGTTCAGTGTCGTGCTGGGTGATGTGGAGGCGGTGACGCTCAGCATCGATGGCACGCCTTTCAATCTCAAGAGCCGCGCACGCGGTAAGGTTGCACGCTTCACCCTCGATCCGTCTCAGTGACTGGGGCCGGGTCGCCTGACTGGAATTTCATCAGCCCGCTAGGTTGTACCGGTCCGGCGTGGTAATCTTCCTGGCTTTTACGATTTTTTTCCAACGCCCATGGCCAAGCAGATACAAGCCATCCGCGGGATGAAAGACATCCTGCCTCAGCAGACCCCCCTCTGGCAGTTCCTGGAGGACCGGGTTCGCTGCGTGCTGGACCGCTATGGTTACAGTGAAATCCGTATGCCGATCGTCGAGATGACCGAACTGTTCAAACGTTCGATCGGCGAGGTCACCGATATCGTCGAGAAGGAGATGTACACTTTCGAGGACCGCAACGGTGACAGCCTCACCCTGCGTCCCGAGGGCACCGCAGGATGTGTGCGGGCGGGTCTTGAAAATGGCCTCATTTTCAACCAGACCCAGCGTCTCTGGTACCAGGGTCCGATGTTCCGTCATGAACGGCCGCAGAAAGGACGCTACCGGCAGTTTCATCAGATCGGTGTCGAGACCTTCGGCATGAGCGGTCCGGATATCGACCTGGAGTTGATTCTGATCACCGCGCGAATCTGGAGGGAGCTGGGGCTGGATGGACTGGAGCTGCAGCTCAATACCCTAGGTACCGCGGAAGAACGGGCCCGCTACCGTGAGCAGCTGGTCGCCTACTTCGAGCAATACCCGGATCAACTGGACGAGGACAGTCAGCGCCGCTTGCACAGCAATCCGCTGCGTATCCTGGACAGCAAAAATCCCGACATGGCGAGCCTGATCGCCGGGGCGCCGTCCCTGATGGAACACCTGGGTGACGAATCCCGGCAACACTTCGAGTTCCTGTGCCAGGGCTTGCAGGCCGCGGGACTCGACTATGTGTTGAATCCGCGTCTGGTGCGTGGCCTGGATTACTACAATCGGACCGTGTTCGAATGGGTTACCCATCGGCTCGGTGCCCAGGGCACGGTCTGTGCGGGCGGACGCTACGACGGCCTGGTTCAGCAGCTAGGGGGGCGGGAGAGCCCGGCGGTGGGTTTCGCCATGGGACTGGAACGCCTGATTGCCCTGCTCGAAGAGACAACGATTACGGAACATCTGCCGCTGCCGCACGTCTACCTGGTGAGCCAGGGCGAAGCCGCGGTTGATGAGGCCATGCGGCTGGCTGAGCGGCTGCGTGATGCCCTGCCGCAGCTGCGCCTGATCTCCCATTGTGGAGGAGGCAGTTTCAAGAGTCAGATGAAAAAGGCGGACAAGAGCCAGGCCGCGTTTGCCCTGATTCTGGGTGATGATGAATTAGCCCGGGGCGAAATTGCCCTGAAACCCCTGCGGGGCGGGGAGCAGGTGGCCCTGGCGTTGGCAGAGCTCGAAACGGCACTCGCGCAACAGGTGCTGACGGGCGCCGAGTAACTGAATAATCGAACCGGATGGATAACCCACAATGAGCGTATACGAGACAGAAGAAGAACAGGTCGAAGCCATCAAGAAATGGTGGAAGGAAAACGGCACCTCGGTGGTGGCCGGTCTGGTGCTCGGGCTGAGCGGTGTGTTCGGCTGGCAGGCTTGGGGCAACTACCAGGAACGCATCGGGGCGGAGGCCTCGGTGGGCTTCAACCAGATGCTCAACGCGGTGCAGGGCGCTGACACGGAGTCGGCGCGCAAACAGGCCGAACTGCTGGAGAAGAATTACGACGGCACCGCCTACGCGGTATTCGGTGGACTGGCTGAGGCCCGCCTGATGCTCGAGGGTGATGACAGGGCGGCGGCCAAGGCGAAGCTCGAGTCGGTGATCAAGCAGGCGGAGGATCCGACCCTGGTCCGCCTGGCGCGACTCAACCTGGCAAGAATCCTCCTCGACGAGGGCGCCTATGACCAGGCCTCGGCACTGGTGGCCTCGGACGCGGGTGAATTCCGCGGTGAGTACCGGGTGATCCAAGGTGATATCGCCCTGGCCAAGGGTGACAAGGCCGCAGCCGCTGATGCCTATACCCAGGCCATGACCGAATCGGTCGGGGACCGGGCCCTGCTGCAGATGAAACTGGATGACCTGGCGGTCGCAGAGTCGCGGGGCTGAAATGACCTTGCGGTCGCAGAGTCGCGGGGCTGAAATGACCTTGCGGGGAATCTGGCCCATACCGCTGCTCCTGCTGCTGGCAGGCTGCAGCCTGTTTTCCGGGAAAGACAATGCGGATCCGCCGGCGGAATTGGTCGAGTTGCAGAATACCCTGAAGATCGAAACCCTCTGGGATGATGGCTTCGAGGGTGCCGATGGGGCGCAGCTCAAGCTCAATCCTGCCTACAAGGATGGCGTGCTGTACCTGGCGGAACCCTCGGGCGGGGTCTACGCCATGGATGCGGAAGATGGCAAGACCCTCTGGTCGGTGGATCTGGAGGTGCCGCTGAGTGGCGGGCCCGGGGTAGGCGACGGCCTGGTTGCCCTCGGCAGCCTGGAGGCCGACCTCATCGTGCTCAATGCAACAGACGGTTCCCTGCGCTGGCGAAAACGGGTCGGCAGTGAAGTGCTCTCCTCCCCCGCGATTCGCGCTGGATATGTGGTGTGCCGCACCGCGGATGGCGGTATCGCGGCCTACACCGTGGATACAGGTGAGCAGCGCTGGCTCTATGATCGCAGTGTCCCGGTGCTTTCCCTGAGAGGGGACAGTTCACCGCTCATCGGCGAGTCCCGGGTGGTTGCGGGATTTGCCGGCGGCAAACTGCTAGGGCTGTCGCTGGAGTCTGGCGTGGTCACTTGGGAAGCTGAGATATCCGTGCCTCAGGGCAGAACCGAGTTGGAGCGGGTGGTGGACATCGACGCGGATCCCAAGCTGGTGGAGGGCACGGTCTACGTGGCGGCTTTCCAGGGAGATGTCGCAGCGGTTTCCGAGTCCAGCGGGGTGGTGCTGTGGCGTCGCAAACTCTCCTCGCATGCCGGTCTGGACGCCAGCTGGCGGAATCTGTTCGTCACCGATGCCAATGACCATGTGTGGGCCCTGGATACCAGCAATGGGGCGGCCCTGTGGCAACAGAAAGAGTTGCATGCGAGACGCCTCACCGCTCCGGCGATGGTCGATGAGTACCTGGTGGTCGGGGATCTGGATGGCTATGTACACTGGCTGTCCCAGGATGATGGTCGCCAGCTCGCGCGGGTCAAGCTCGGCAGTGACCCGATTCGCTACAAGCCACTGGTCGTTTACGACGTGGTTTACGTGCTGGATGATGGCGGCACCCTGACCGCCCTCAAAGCTTCGCCCCTCGAGACCGGGCAACCCTGATGTTACCGGTCATCGCCCTGGTCGGGCGTCCCAATGTGGGTAAATCCACCCTGTTCAACCGCCTCACCCGCAGCCGCGATGCCCTGGTCGCGGATCAGCCCGGCCTCACCCGGGACCGTAAATACGGTACCGGCAAACTCGGCAAGCATGCCTACGTGGTGGTGGACACCGGTGGCATCAGCGGCGATGAAGCCGGTATCGACGGCCTGATGGCCCAGCAGGTTCAGCAGGCGATCGGCGAAGCGGATCATATCCTGTTCCTCCTGGACGCCCGGGAGGGATGCACCGGAGGCGATGAGATCATTGCCCAGGCGTTGCGCAAAACCGGGAAACCGGTGACCCTGGCGATCAACAAGAGCGAGAACATCGACGCGACCCTGGCAGTGAATGATTTCTACCGTCTCGGGCTGGGTGAACCCACGGCCATCGCAGCGGCCCACGGGCGCGGGGTAAGGCGCCTGATCGACAGTGTGCTGGAACAGCTGCCCGAACCGGAGGGGGAGGTTTCAGGCGAGGAAAAGGGTATTCAGATCGCAGTGGTCGGGCGGCCCAATGTGGGCAAATCCACCCTGGTCAACCGACTGCTGGGAGAGGAACGGGTGGTGGCCTTCGACCAGCCCGGCACTACCCGCGACAGTATCTACGTGCCGATGGAGCGCAACGGCACCCGCTACACCCTGATCGACACCGCCGGGGTTCGACGCCGGGCCCGGATCAAGGAAGCCATCGAGAAGTTCAGCATCATCAAGACCCTGCAATCGATACAGGAAGCCAATGTGGTGCTGCTGGTGCTCGATGCCCAGCAGGAGATTGGCGAACAGGACGCCACTCTGGCAGGGCATGTGCTGGAGAGCGGCCGTGCATTGATCCTGGTGGTGAACAAGTGGGACGGTCTCGACCAGGATCAGCGGGAGTGGATCAAGGAGGAGATCGAGCGCAAGCTGCCGTTCCTGAAATTTGCCCGCCGGCACTTCATCTCGGCCCTGCATGGCTCCGGAGTGGGAGACCTGTTCGATCTGGTCAACCAGGTCTACAAGAGCGCCATGAGCGACCTCTCGACCCCGGAACTGACCCGTATCCTCGAGGTCCTGGTGCAGGAACATCAGCCCCCGCTGATCAATGGCCGCCGGATCAAGTTGCGATATGCGCACCAGGGTGGCAAGAACCCCCCGCTGATCGTGATCCACGGTAATCAGACCGATCAGGTGCCGGACAGCTACAAACGCTATCTGACCACCCGTTTTCGCACCGCTCTGAATCTCAAGGGGACGCCCATCCGCATCGAGTTCCGCTCCGGCGAAAACCCCTATGAGGGCAAACGCAACAAACTGACCAAGCGCCAGGTTCAGAAGCGCCAACGCTTGAAGCGCTTCGTGACGCGTAAATAATAGGGTTTGTCTCGTGTCCCGGGCATCAGGCTGCGACGATCCAATAGCGACTCGGCTGGAGCAGGCGGGTATCGCTCGGCTGGACCCTGCGGAACGCGAGTTTCTGCAGCGCCAGTCCGAGATCTACCGGTTTACCTTCCAGGAGTTGCGACAACTGTGCGACATGGCGGTGGATCTGGCGATGTGGGGCGAGGGCGGCCTGGCGTCCGCCTGGCCCATTGAGGCGCCCCCGAGCGGGGCCCCCAAGCAGCAACGTCAGTGGTTGCTCGAGAGCCTGCGGCAGCGTTGCCAGACGTTTCGGCAACAACCCAATCACTATCCGGAGATACCCCTCACTCCACCCCGGGCGGAGCAGCGCATTCGGCGGGTCGAGGTGGTCAGGGAGCGGCTCGGTCTGGGGCTCTGCCCGGTCGCATCGCCACGTACCCGCTGCTGTAACCTGATGACACTCGATGCGGTGGAGAACTGCGGATTCGACTGCAGCTATTGCAGCATTCAGTCCTTCTATCATGGCGACGAGGTGCGCTTCGATGGGACATTCGCTGAAAAGCTCGCACGACTCGAACTCGACCCCGGGCAGGTCTATCACATCGGCACCGGTCAATCCTCCGATTCGCTGATGTGGGGCAACCAGGGCGGTATCCTGGATGCCCTGTTCGAGTTTGCCCGGCAGCATCCCAATGTCATCCTGGAACTCAAGACCAAGTCGAAGAACATCGCCTACCTGTTACAGCATGAAGTACCGGCGAACATTCTCTGTACCTGGTCTTTGAATACCCCCACGCTGATCGAACATGAGGAACACCTGACCGCGACCCTGGACGACCGCCTCGGTGCGGCGCGGCGCTTGGCGGACAAGGGTGTGCGGGTCGGATTTCATCTGCACCCGATGATTCATTACGACGCCTGGCAGGAGGATTACGGGGAATTGCTGCACAGACTGAATACCGGGTTCTCACCCCGCGAGGTGGTGCTCGTCTCACTGGGTACGCTCACCTACATCAAGCCGGTAATCAAACAGCTGCGGGCCCGGCCGGGATTCCGCAGCAAGATACTGCAGATGCCAATGGTTGAGAGTGATGGCAAGCTCTCCTACCCGAGAGCGGTGAAGGAGGCGATGTTCCGCTTTGCCTACCAGGGCCTTGAGGCCTGGCACGACGAGGTCTTTTTCTATTTGTGCATGGAGAACCATGACCTGTGGGACAGGGTCTTCGGTTTCGAATACGCTTCGAATCAGGCGCTCGAGTCGGCTATGAAGAACGCCTATCTGGCGAAGATCCGGGGAAACGGGAGGTCTGATCCATGAATTCCACGAGCCTGGTTTGGGCCAGTTTTGCGGTCTACCTGCTGGTGGTGCTGGGGATCGGCGTGGTGGCCTGGCAGCGCACCCGTAATCTCTCCGACTTCGTCCTCGGAGGACGTCAGCTGGGCAGCTGGGTGGCCGCCTTCAGCGCCAGTGCCTCGGATATGAGTGGCTGGCTGTTGCTGGGCCTGCCCGGGTATGCCTACCTGTCCGGCCTGGAGTCGATCTGGATCGCCTTGGGATTGTGGATCGGCACCTGGTTGAACTGGCGCTGGGTGGCCGCGCGACTGCGGGTAGCCTCGGAAGCCGCGGGCAATGCCCTGACCCTGCCGGAGTATCTTTCGAATCGCTTCGATGACCGCAGTGGCCTGATCCGGGTGGTTTCGTCGCTCTTCGTGCTGCTGTTTTTCCTGTTTTACACCAGCTCCGGACTGGTGGCCGGGGGCAAGCTTTTCGAAGCCGTGTTTGGTTTACCCTATATCTGGGCGGTGGCCGCAGGAGTGGCGGTGATCATGCTGTATACCGCATTTGGTGGTTTTCTCGCGGTTTCCTGGACCGATCTGTTCCAGGGATTGCTGATGATCCTGGCACTGCTCGTAATCCCCCTCTACGCGCTGCAGTCCCAGGGCGGTCTGGTGTCGAGCATCACCGCCATCGAGGCGCTTAATCCGCAACTGCTCAATCCCTGGACGGATGCCCAGGGGCAGCCGCTCGGGGTGCTGGCGATCCTCTCATTGATGGCATGGGGCTTGGGATATTTCGGGCAGCCGCACATCCTGGCCCGCTTCAAGGCGATCCGATCCGCCGAGTTTGTCCCCAAGGCGCGGCGTATCGCGGTGACCTGGGTGTTCCTCAGCCTGAGTGCCGCCTGTCTGGTGGGTCTGTTCGGCATCCCGGTGTTCGACGCGCCTCTGGCGGATGCTGAGAAGGTCTTTATCCGCCTGGTCGATCTGCTGTTTCACCCCTTGGTTGCGGGCATCTGCCTGGCGGCCATCCTGGCTGCGATCATGAGCACCGCGGATTCCCAGCTACTGGTCTCGTCGAGCACCTTCACCGGCGATCTCTACCGCCTTCTGCTGCGCAAGCAGGCCGGGGAACGGGAGCTGATGATCGTCGGCCGACTGGCAGTATTGTGTATCGCCCTGGCGGCGTTTGCCCTGGCTCTGGATCCGGAGAGCAAGGTTCTGGACCTGGTGGCATACGCCTGGGCCGGGTTTGGCGCGGCCTTTGGTCCGGCAGTGCTGCTTTCACTGTATTGGAAAGGCATGAACCGCTGGGGCGCCCTGGCCGGCATACTGGTGGGTGGCCTGACGGTGGTAGTCTGGCGACCGCTGCAAGGCGGTGTTTTCGATCTCTACGAGATCGTTCCGGGATTTGTGTTTTCCAGCCTGTCGATCTATCTGGTAAGTCGTGGGACCGCCAGCTCAGGCGCACAGGCATCCCAGAGACGTTCCGGCTGAGCAAACCGAATCAGTCTGAGAATCCCTTTCCGGTTTGCCCTTCAAGAACCTGGCTGTATCACCCATAATTCAGGCTTCATGCGATCCAGCGGTACCCGGTCGTGAGGTCTTGATATCCATGGGGAGCGTCGATCCACATGCCACTGCACAGGCTCAGTATTTCTCTGCTGACCGGAGCTTCCCTGCTGCTGATTGTCGGCCTGCCATTCTTGCCGGATCCCTTCCAGACCGAGCATTACTACGGGCGAAGCATCGCGGGACCGGCGCCGGACTTCCTCCTGCACGATGTGCAACAGCGTCCAGTCAGATTGTCCGATTACCGGGGGAAATTCGTCTATCTGATGTTCGGCTATCTCGGATGCGAGGACATCTGTCACAATCAGGCACTGACATTCTACAATCTCAATCGACAGATCCCATCCGAACGGGTTCAGTTTCTTTATATCGGCATGGACCCGAAGCATGACACCGCTGACCGGATAGCCGTTTATTTCGATGCCAGGGGTGCTAACTTCACCGGTTTGCTGGCAGATGATCAGCAGCATGCCCAGCAGGTTGCCTCCGGGTATCGAGCCTATTTTTCCTACCAACCCATACGCAGTGACGGAATACCCCGGATCAATCATCCGGGATACATCTATCTCATCGATCCGCAAGGCGAATTGAAGCTCGTCTACAGCGGCGGTTCGCTGAGTCTCGAAAGGATGATCGATGATCTTAACATGATGGCTGTCCATCTGACCTGACCACCCGAATGAGGCCGACTATGCCCAATATCATCAACACTGCCGTCAAATCATCCAACAGCGAATTGCTGCGCAATGACCGGATACTTTTCATCATCATCATGGCACACCTGCCAGTGATCATGTTCCTGGTACCGATGGGGTACGGAACTTCCGGCTTTGCCATCTTCGCCGCGCTCATTGTCGGTGCATTGAATGGTGCCGCCTACGCATTGTTGCGCGGAACCCTGGGTTTCAGCATCGTCGCCGGCATCCTGTTGATGGCGATTTCCGCGATCATGATTCAGTCCCAGCTGGGTCGTATCGAGATGCATTTTCATATCTTCTGTGCACTTGCGTTATTGCTCATCTACCGGAGCTGGATACCCGTGGTCGCGGCCGCAGGCGCGATTGCCGTGCATCATCTCGCCCTGACCGGATTGCAGCTCGCAAATACCACGATCGGTGAAATGCCGGTGATGATATTCAACTACGGTTGCTCCTGGGGCATTGCCTTCCTGCACGCGGCATTCGTGGTGTTCGAAAGCGCGATCCTGATCTATTACGCGGTCATCATGCGTCGTGACGAGCGTGCGGCGGGTGAACTGGTTGAAGCGGTCCATAAGGTGGATTTGGAGAATGACCTGCGAGTCCGCATCGACAGCGAGGATGAAAGCGCCATCACCCTGGCATTCAATGCCATGATGGGTAAGTTTTCATCCCTCACACAGGATGTGGCCAACGCCTCCAGCCAGGTCATGAGACTTGCCCAGCAGGTGGACAGTATCGCGAACACCACGCAGCAGGAAATCGGGCATCAGCATAATGAAACCCAGCAGGCGGCGAGCGCTGTCTCGGACATGACCCGTAGTGTGGATGAAGTGGCGAACAATACCCGGGCTGCCGCCGAAGCGGCGGCGCACGCGGATAGGCTGGCCAAGTCCGGTTATGACCTGTTCACGAGTGCGGAAGCCATCACTGAGGATCTGCAAAAGACCATGGGCGAGGCATCGGAGTCGATACGTATGCTGGAGACCAACGCCGACAGTATCGGGTCAGTGGTGGATGTCATCCGGGGTATCTCGGAGCAGACCAACCTGCTGGCCCTGAATGCGGCGATCGAGGCTGCCCGCGCCGGTGAATACGGTCGCGGTTTCGCAGTGGTGGCGGATGAAGTGCGGACTCTGGCGCAACGAACCCAGGAGTCGACCCAGGAGATCCAGAAGATTATCGAAAAACTTCAGGTCGACACCCAGTCATCCGTTGCCAAGATCGGTTACGGGCAGGATGCCTCCACGCGGACTTCCAATGAGATTCAGAAGGCGGGACAGGCATTGCAGGAGATACTCGCATCCGTTGCGGAGATCAGCCGAATGAACTCGGAAATTGTTAATGCAGTGCAGGTGCAGTCGCAGATGTCCGGAAATCTGAGCAGCAATATCGATACCATCACCCGTACCAGCCAGACCACGGTCGACAAGGCGCAGGAGAATGCCCAGTCTGCCGGTGACCTGATCGATGTGGCGAAAAAACTGAGTCAGGTGGTGTCCGGATATCAATACTGAACAGTCTGTCGGCCAGGCTGCGCAGTTGATCCGGCCGCTGCCTGTCAGACATCCCGGCGGATGAACGCGATACAATCCTGCACAGTGTCGGGATCACTGAGGATTCGTTTATGACCCAGTCCCCGGGTCGTCAGAAGTTTTGCCCGGGGTTGGGTTTCACTCAGTTTCAGGGCGTGCTCATAGGGTACTTCCCGGTCATCCCGGTCATGCACCAGCAATAACGATCCATCGAATCTCCGGATGCTGCTCAGGGGGGAAAGCTGCTGCCACTCCCAGGCTTCCCCTGCATGTGTCGGATACCGCCGGTGCGCCTGCTCCATCATCGCCCGACGTACCGTCTCATTCAGCCCAAAGATCGTTGCAAATCTACCTGTGATCCACTCAATATCGTCGAAACAGGCGAATAAAATCACCCGCTCGACGGTCAGTTCACGGCGCGACATTGCCAGCAGGGCCGTGGCGCACCCAAAGGAGTGACCCACCAGGGCATGGATGGGTCCCAGGGATTGCGCCAGGCGGGCCAGCACGCTGCTGATCTCGAGCAGCTGGGTGCGCTTGCCGGGTGAGTCCCCATGTGCCGGTGCGTCGAAGCAGACTGCCTGATAACCCGCATTGACCAGACATTCGATCAGGGCATGAAAGTGGACCCCCTGTCCCCCCCAGCCGTGACTGAAAAGGACGGTGGGCCCGTTTCCCCAGGGGCGAACGGCGATTTTCCGCCCCGCGATCATTTGCATCTCAGGATGAGTCCGGTCGTGCAGGGATGTTTCCTGAGGATTCATCGGGAACCTGGGTGGGGTGGTGAACAGGCGCAATGCCCAGGCACCGGCCAGACCGGGTGAAAGCCTGCTGAGGATCCACAACATCAGACGTAAGGTCCTCATTCTCAACGCCTGGTGCCTTCCCGGCTGCTGCGGGGTTGGCGGGTGACTGTGGGGGATTTGCCTGTCGGGGTTGTGCATTCGCGGGGGTTGTAAAACATCGAAAAGTCAGACTGGGAATGATACTGTTCCGTGTCTCGTTCATGAATGGGCGATTAAATAAACAGTGTTATGTATTCGCCTGTTCAGGCGACGGCAAATGAGCAGCGTTTATATAATAAAAACAACATGATGTCGCCAGTTGTGGCATGATCTGCAGTTGGAATTGCCACAGATCAAGGTTTCGCTATTTTAAGCTGGTTTCAACGTGTGCCTTGTGCAATAGATCACTGTGCTGGATCCTAAAAAGTGTGATATTCATCGCCGCCCTTGCACAGATAGGGAAAGTCGCTTTTACACATACATTTGAACACATTGATCGTGTTAAACGGGAGTAGACATGGGAAGAAGGGGAGAACACAGCAAGTCGGAAATCGAAAACATGGCACTGGAAGCCGCGGAACGTCTGATTGAAACCCAGGGTTACAGCGGGTTGTCAGCACGCAAGGTGGCGACTGCCATCGGTTATACAGTTGGCAGCCTGTATTTCGTTTTCAAAAATCTGGATGAGCTGATTCAACGGGTCAACGGCCGCACCCTCGATCAGCTTTACATGGTGCTGAATGACTCGCTCACCGAGTGCCGCCATCCACAGGATTGTCTTTATGCCCTGGGCTCGGCCTATATCGAATATGCCTCACTACATGCCCATCGCTGGCGCATGGTGTTTGAACATCAACCCGAGGGTGAAGGTCTGCTCAAAGAGATCTACGAAGACAAGGTGGATCGGGTATATGCCCTGGTCGAACGGCAATTGGCAGCGCTGACACTCAATCGCATACCCCAGGATGAAATCGCCCTGGCCGCCCGGGCGCTCTGGAGCGGGGTGCATGGCATCGCGATCCTGAGGATCAATTATCAACTCCAGGCGGATGGACAGAAGTCGGTTCTGCCGCTGATGGAACATCTTATCAGTCATTACCTGGCCGGCTTCGACCTGGAGCAGGGAGACGGCGACAGCTTTCACCAACAGGTTGTCTGAATCCTATTCCGGGGGATTTTTCCCCGCTCAACTATTGTCCACCTCCGTCGCCGGTAAGTTGTGGCTGGCGGTGGTGTACGGATCTTCACAGGTGGCCGTCACCCCCTCCCCCCGATTTGCGATTTGGCAGGCGCGCCCTGCCATGACCCCGCGCGCGACGTGTCATTTCAGGTTCCGGGCATAACCCAGGAAAATGCTTGGTATATCATTGCGTTTTTCGTGTAGAATCCCCCGCCAAGTAATTTCGGTAACATGCACAACCCCGGAATTGGGGTTGCCATCAGGAGTAACAGACGATGTCAGATTTGACACAAGAATCCGTAAAAGAGGCGATCAAGGGCTATATCGAGCCTCATCTCAACAAGGACCTGGTCACGGCCAAAGCCGTGAAGGGCGTGGAGATAGAAGGGGATAAGGTTAAAGTCGCGGTCGAACTCGGTTTCCCCGCCAAAGGGTGTCTCAATGATATCGAATCGGCGCTGAGCGAGCGGATCACGGCTCTGCCCGGTGTGGCTTCCGTAGAGGTTGCCGCCACGATCAAGATCGTGGCGCACTCGGTACAGAAGGCTCTGAAACCGATCGATAACATCAAGAACATCATCGCCGTAGCCTCCGGCAAGGGTGGTGTGGGCAAATCCACCACGGCGGTGAATCTGGCCCTGGCCCTGGCCGAAGAAGGCGCCAAGGTCGGGGTGCTGGATGCGGACATCTACGGGCCTTCCCAGCCGCGCATGCTGGGCATCACCGGGAAGCCGGAATCCAAGGATGGCAAGACCCTGGAACCCATGACCGGTTACGGTCTGCAGGCCATGTCCATCGGTTTCCTGATCGATGAGGAGACCCCGATGATCTGGCGTGGTCCGATGGTCACCCAGGCCCTCGAGCAACTGCTCAACGATACAAATTGGGATGATCTGGATTACCTGGTTGTGGACCTTCCCCCGGGTACCGGCGATACGCAGCTGACCCTGGCGCAAAAGGTCCCGGTTTCCGGTGCGGTAATTGTCACCACGCCTCAGGACATCGCCCTGCTGGACGCCCGCAAGGGTCTCAAGATGTTCGAGAAGGTTGAGGTGCCGGTGCTTGGGATCGTGGAGAACATGAGCATTCACATCTGCTCGAACTGTGGTCACGAGGAACATATCTTCGGTCAGGGGGGCGGTTCCTCCATGGCCAGTCAGTATCATGTGGATCTGCTGGGTGCACTGCCCCTGGATATCCGGATCCGCGAGGAGACTGACGGCGGCAAACCCACCGTAGTGGCTGAACCGGATGCGCGAATCTCCCAGATTTACCGGGAAATTGCGCGTAAGACAGCGGCCAAGCTGTCGTTGCAGGCCAAGGACTATGCGGCTAAGTTCCCCAACATCGTGATTCAGAACAACTGATTGCGAGCGGTGCGGTCCGGCCAGCCCGGGCTGCACCGGTTTCCCTTCGGCAATTCCCCGTTGCAGGCCAGCGAGCAGATCCGCCTGGCGCAGCCGTGCATCAGCTGCGAATGCCCGGCGTGTTTGAGAAAACTCCCGTGTTTCAGGATTCGGCCCAGCTGCGGTCGCCCGATAGCTTTTGCCAGCGATTGAGGATGGTGCAGAACAGAACCGCGGTCTGTTCCGTATCGTAGATGGCGGAATGCGCCTGGGCACCGTCCCACTCCAGTCCCGCTGCCTTGGCGGCACGGGCCAGAACGGTCTGCCCATAGACCATGCCTGCCAATGAAACCGTATCGAAGGTGCTGAAAGGATGGAACGGGTTGCGCTTGATCGCGCAGCGGGCCACCGCGGCATTCAGAAAGCTCAAATCAAAAAACGCGTTGTGCCCCACCAGGATGGCCTTTTTGCAGCCGCTGGCTTTGACGGCTTTGCGGATTGGAGAGAACAGCATCCGCAGCCCGTCGGCTTCCGTAAGCGCTTCGCGGAACGGGTGGTCGGGGTCGATCCCATTGAACTCCAGTGCCTTGGGATCGATATGGGAGCCTTCAAAGGGCTGAATGTGGCAGGCATGGGTTTCCGCCGGATGTAACAGCCCCTCGTCATCCATCCTCAGGGTTGTGGCGGCGATCTCCAGGAGCGCATCCCGGTGTGCATCGAAACCACCGGTTTCAACGTCTACCACGACGGGAAGAAATCCTCTGAATCGGTGTGAGATGATTGGGTTATAGACGGGTTCTGACATCGCTGCATTGTAATACGATCAACCCGTGAATTCGATGTGACCGTGAGCATCTGACGCGGCATTCAATGGGTAACCGTTTGTAACAATCGGCAGAGGCTTCTGGTGAGAAGTCCGGGCTGGCGGTATCATACCCGCCATTGTCCCGCAGGAGTGGTAACACCGACCGTGAACAAGTGGATTCACATGCCAGTGATGGTTCTGATCTCGCTGCTGTTTTTATCCGGCTGCGCCAGTGTACAGAGTCAGCTCGGTTCGGATCCCCTGGAGTCTTTCAACCGCGGATCGGATCAGTTCAACCAGGAGTTCGACCGGGTGGTGGCCAGGCCGGTGGCCAAGGGGTACCGCTATGTTACGCCGTCTGTGGTGGATCTCGGGGTGACCAATTTTTTCAATAATCTGGCGGATATTCCCTCGGCGGCCAATAACCTGCTGCAACTCAAGCCCGGGCGAGCCCTGTCGGATATCGGGCGGGTCTGCATCAACTCCACCCTGGGCATTTTCGGCTTCTTCGATGTGGCCAGTGACATGGGGATTCCCAGCTACAAGGAAGACATGGGACAGACTCTGGGATACTGGGGCGTGGGGGATACGCCCTTCCTGGTGATACCTTTCTTTGGCCCGACCACGTTGCGCGATCTGGTCGGCCGGGTGGGCGATTTCATGATCAACCCGGTGGTCTACCCGACCCAGACTGCGTTCTATGCGTTGACCACCCTCTACTATGTGGATCTCCGCGCCGATCTGCTGGAGGCGGGGAATGTGCTGGACGAGGCGGCCGTGGACCGTTACGCCTTTCTGCGCGAATTCTATCTGCAGCGACGAAGGTCCCAGATCAATGACGGCATGGACCAGGCGGACGATGAGCTGTTCGACGAGTCCCTGTTCATGGATGATCTCCCTGCCGAAGCACCACAGTAGCCCTCTCTGACGAGGTCTCCCGCTAATCCTGCGGGGTTGTGCCAAGCAGCCGCCAGCCCAGGGTCTGTCCCGCCCTCAGTGGCACCACGCGTTCCGCGCCGAATGCATAGCTGTCCGGGACGGTCCACTCCTGCTTTTCCAGGGTGATCTGCCCCGGATTGCGCGGCAGTCCGTAAAAGTCCGCACCGTGAAAGCTGGCGAAACCCTCCAGACGGTCCAGGGCGCCCGCCTGTTCGAACACCTCGGCGTAGAGTTCCAGGGCCGCATGGGCGGTATAACAGCCGGCGCAACCACAGGCGTTTTCCTTCATGCTCTGGGCATGGGGGGCGCTGTCGGTCCCGAGGAAGAAGCGTGGGTCGCCACTGGTCGCGGCCTCGATCAGGGTCTCCTGATGGCTCGCCCGTTTGAGCACCGGCAGGCAGTAATAGTGGGGACGAATACCGCCTGCAAGCATCGCATTTCGGTTGTACAGCAGGTGCTGCACGGTAATGGTCGCACCGATCGGGCCGCCGGCTTCACGCACGAAGGCGACTGCGTCCCGGGTGGTGACATGTTCGAAAACCATCGGCAACTCTGGAAAATCCCTGCGCAGCGGGGCCAGATGGCGGTCGATGAAAACCTTCTCCCGGTCGAAGATATCCACATCGCTTTCGGTCACTTCCGCATGGATCAGCAGCGGCAGTTCTTCCCGCTGCATGGTTTCGATCACCGGGTAGAGGTCTGAGATCCGGGTCACCCCGGAGTCGGAATTGGTCGTCGCCCCTGCCGGGTAGAGCTTGATGCCATGTATGAACCCGCTGTGCTTCGCGGCCACCACCTCGTCTCGGGTCAGACGATCGGTCATATAGAGTGTCATCAACGGGGTGAAGTCACTCGTCCGGGGCAGGGCGTCGAGAATGCGTTGACGATAGGCGGCGGCCATTTGCGTGTCGACCACCGGCGGTTTCAGGTTGGGCATGACGATGGCGCGGGCGAAACGCTCCGCAGTGTGACCGACTACGGATGCCAGGGCCTGGTCGTCGCGCAGATGGAGGTGCCAGTCATCGGGTTGGGTCAGGGTTATCTGCATGTGGGGGGGTCTGGGTGGTGTATTTGAAAAATTCTATACGCGGCGATTTCGCGATTGAAATTTATAAATTGTTAAATTAAGTAAATACTAATATTCTACGCCTCGAAAGCTATGCGGTATCTGCTTTCTCACGCAAACCAAAATCGCATTCTATCTCGAGGAGAGTGAAAAATGAAAAAAACCATTCAAGTTGCTGCTGCTGCCGCACTGATCGTTGCTTCCGCTACTGCTTCTGCATGGTGGGGTCCTGGCTACAACCGTGGTTGGGGCAATGACGGCTGGGGTGACGGCTACGGCGACGGCTATGGCGACTTCAGTTTCGGCATGAGCGGCAGTGCACGTGGTTCCGGTTACGGTCGTGGATATGACTCCTGGCGTGATCAATACGGCTACGGTCCTTACGGCTATGGTCCTTACGGCTATGCACCTTACGGTTACGGCTACCCGGCCGCTCCGGCCGCTCCGGCTGCTCCTGCTGCACCGGCTAAATAAGGCTGTATGAGCTGATCCAAGGGACTGATACGGCACAGGGACGTGCCAGAAACAAAACAAAGCATAGTTTTCAAACAACAAATTTTTGGGTGTCGACATGAAAAAAATTTCTATCATTGCTGCGGCGATCGCTATGGCTGCGAGTTCCGCAACCGTGAATGCCTGGTGGGGCAACAACTGGGGTGACGATTTCTTCGGTGACGGCGTGGGTTCCGGTGATTTCGATTTCTCTTTCAACATGCGTGCTCATGGCAACGGTTCCGGTCGTGGTTACGGACGTGGCTATGGTTACGATTACCCCTACTACGGTTATGCCCCTTACTATGGCGCTCCTGCGCTGACCGAAGAGCAGCAGGCTGCCGTCTCTGAACAGCAGAAGGCCTTCGCCGAGCAACAGAAAGCTTTCGCCGAGCAGCAGCAGAAAGCCTTCGAGCAGGCCGTTGCCGCTCAGCGTGAATACGCTGAAAAATACAACACTGATCCTTTCGCAAACATGGAAGCTGAGATGAAAGCGCGTCAGGAGCAGCGTGAGGCCGAGATCGCCAAGATGCAGGCCCGTTACGACAGCATGGCTCAGAACCGTCCGGAAATGCCGGAAGCCATCGCCAAGATGATGGAAGAGTCCAAGGCCCGTCGTGATGAGATGGTCAAAGAGATGGAAAGCCGTCGCGCTGAAGCCATGAAACAGATGGAAGAGCGTCGTAAGGTTGCCATGGAGCGCAAGCCTTTTGAGATGCCCATCTTTGCGAACCGCAAGGACATCTGATCCGGCGTCTTTGAAGTTGTCATCGGACTCGCTCTGAGGAGCGATTCCGGAGGCATCGAGAAAAAGCGTATTCCCGACAGGGAATGCGCTTTTTTTATGTCTGCAGGGTTGACTTTCAAGGGCTCCGGAGAGGTTCATGTCAAGGCCTCGGTTTTCGTTGAATTCAATCGTAAAAACAGTGAATTAAGTCAAGTAAATTATTTTTGATTTAACGCTGAAATCGTCCTCGTCTTGCGGTATATTAGGTGAATCAATTCAAACTATTACTAATCCAAATAATGTTCCCGTATCCGCACTGACTCGATTGTCCGGATGGGGGAGAGTATGCTCAGGACTTTCGTTCGTCCTGTGTCAAACCGAACAGCCAGAGAAGAAAAAATGCCGAGCAGACCCGATATCGACCCGATTGAAACGCAGGAATGGTTGGATGCATTGGAGGCGGTGCTGGAAAACGAAGGTGTGGAGCGTGCCCACTTTCTGATCGAACGCCTGGTCGACAAGGCCCGCCGCTCAGGCGCCCATCTACCGTTCAGCGCCAATACCGCATACCTCAATACGATACCTGTCACCAAGCAGAAGCGCTTTCCCGGAGACCGGGCCATGGAGCGGCGCATTCGCTCATTCATCCGCTGGAACGCGATGGCCATGGTGGTGCAGGCAAACCGGATCTCCACCGAACTGGGTGGACACATCTCGAGTTTCGCTTCCAGCGCCACCCTGTTCGATGTGGGCTTCAACCATTTTTTTCGTGCCCCGACTCCGGAACGGGACGGTGACCTGGTCTTCTTTCAGGGTCATTCGGCGCCGGGTGTATACGCACGGGCCTACCTGGAAGGCCGGCTCAGCGAGGAACAACTCTACAGTTTTCGCCAGGAGGTGGATGGACACGGCCTCTCCTCCTATCCGCATCCCTGGTTGATGCCCGGCTTCTGGCAGTTCCCGACGGTCTCCATGGGCCTCGGACCACTGATGGCGATCTACCAGGCGCGATTCATGCGCTATCTGCACGATCGCGGTGTCGTCAACACTGACGAACGCAAGGTCTGGGCTTTCTGCGGCGATGGTGAAATGGACGAACCCGAGGCGCTGGGCGCCATCTCCCTGGCCGGCCGCGAACGCCTCGATAATCTGGTGTTCGTCATCAACTGCAACCTGCAGCGCCTGGACGGTCCGGTGCGCGGCAACGGCAAGATCATTCAGGAGCTTGAAGGCGTTTTCCGTGGCGCGGGATGGAATGTGATCAAGGTGGTCTGGGGCGGTTACTGGGACCCTCTGTTCGCACGGGACAAGAACGGCATTCTGCTGAAACGCATGGAAGAGTGTGTAGATGGCGATTATCAGGCCTACAAGGCCAAGGGCGGCGCCTACACCCGGGAGCATTTCTTCGGCAAGTATCCGGACCTCGAAGAGATGGTGGCGAATATGACCGACGAGGACATCTGGCGACTCAACCGTGGCGGTCACGACCCCCACAAGGTGTATGCCGCGTATGCGGAAGCCACCGCACACAAGGGACAGCCTACGGTGATCCTGGCCAAGACTGTGAAAGGATACGGTATGGGTGTGGCCGGTGAGGGGCAGAACATCACCCACTCCCAGAAAAAGATGGGCGAGGCGGCATTGAAGGCGTTTCGCGATCGCTTCAACATTCCCATTTCCGACGACCAGATCGGCGCCGCGCCCTTCTACAAGCCTCCGGCGGACAGTCCCGAGATGCAGTACATGCATGAGCAGCGCAAGAAGCTGGGCGGCTTTCTGCCACAGCGCCGGAACAAGGTTGAACCGATGAAGGTGCCGCCCCTGGAGACCTTCAAGGCCCTTCTGGAAGGCAGCGGGGACCGCGAACAGTCCACCACCATGGCTTTCGTGCGGCTGCTCAACATGCTGGTCAGGGACAAGCAGATCGGTAAACAGGTGGTGCCCATCGTCCCCGATGAGGCGCGCACATTCGGCATGGAAGGGATGTTTCGCCAGTTGGGTATCTACTCCTCGGTCGGACAGTTGTATGAACCGGTGGACGCTGATCAGGTCATGTTCTACCGGGAGGACAAGAAGGGCCAGATCCTGCAGGAGGGTATCAACGAGGCCGGTGCGATGTCGTCCTGGATTGCGGCGGCGACCGCCTACAGCAATCACGGCTACAGCATGATCCCGTTCTATATCTACTACTCCATGTTCGGCTTTCAGCGGATCGGCGACCTGGCCTGGGCCGCAGGGGACATGCAGGCCCGGGGATTTCTGCTGGGCGGTACCGCGGGCCGCACCACCCTGGCGGGGGAAGGTCTGCAGCACCAGGACGGCCACAGTCACCTGATGGCCGCGACTATCCCCAACTGCGTGTCCTACGACCCGACCTTCGCCTATGAGTTGGCAGTGATCATTCAGGACGGCATGCGGCGGATGTATGAGGACCAGGAAAACGTCTTCTATTACATCACCGTGATGAACGAAAACTATGTCCAGCCCGCAATGCCCGAAGGGGTGGAGTCCGGGATCGTTCGTGGTCTTTACCCGTTGCAGGAGGGTGGCAAGCACAAGAAGCGGGTACAGCTGATGGGCAGCGGCACGATTCTGCGTGAAGTGATCGCTGCGGCGGAGTTGCTGGAGAAGGATTTCAAGGTATCTGCGGATGTATGGAGCGCGACCAGTTTTAACGAACTGCGCCGCGAGGGACTGGAAGTCGAGCGCTGGAATACCCTGCATCCCGATGCACAACCCAAGGTCAGCTACGTTACCCAGTGCCTGGAGGGCCGCAAGGGTCCCGTGATCGCGGCCACGGACTATGTGCGCAGCTATGCCGATCAGATTCGCGGCTTCGTTCCCGGCCGATACGCGGTGCTGGGTACGGATGGATATGGGCGCAGCGACATGCGCAGCCAGTTGCGAAAGTTTTTCGAAGTCAACCGTTACTACGTCGTCATTGCCGCGCTGAAAGCGCTGGTTGATGAAGGCGCTCTCGAGGCGGACGTGGTCAGCAAGGCCATCAAGCAATACAAGATCGACCCGGAAAAACCCAACCCCATGCACGTCTAGACGGGATTCAGCATGGCTACCGGGGTAAGGCGATCCTGAAGCGCCGGAAACAAACAGTGACTGCCTGAACGGCAAAAGAGGATAAGAAGTGGGTAAAACGACAGAGGTATTGTTACCGGATATCGGTGACTTCGAATCAGTGGAGATCATAGAAATCCTGGTCTCCGAGGGCGATGAAGTCTCGGTGGATGACTCTCTGCTGACCTTGGAGAGTGACAAGGCCACGATGGAGATTCCCTCCCCCCACAGCGGGGTGGTGAGCAATCTGCGGGTCAAGGTCGGCGACCGGATCAGCGAGGGCGACGTCCTGCTGGCGATCGAAACGAACGACGCCCCGGCGGCCGCTGAGACCGCATCCGCCTCCGCCGGCCCGGCGCCAGCCGCTGAAGAACTCGAAACAGTGCAGGCGCCGGCGCCCACACCCAGCGAGGAGCCTGTCGCCGAGACCCCCGAAAAACGCCTGCCCGGGGATAAGGAACTCCTGGTGCCTCCGGTACCCCAGGGACTCTCCGAGCCCGCTGGGTCGGCAAAAGCCCATGCCAGTCCCGCGGTGCGTCGACTGGCCCGTGAACTGGGTGTAGACCTGTCCCTGGTGAAAGGCAAAGGGCCCAAGGCGCGTATCCTCAAGGAGGATGTGCATCAGTTCGTCAAGCAGTCCCTGAGAAGGGGGGAGAGCGCAAGACCCGCGGGTGGCGGTCTGGCCCTGCCATCCGCACCCGAGGTGGACTACAGTCGCTTCGGCGAGGTGGAATCCCGTCCTCTGGGGCGTCTGAAGAAGCTCAGCGGCGCGCACCTGCATCGTTGTTGGCTGACCGTACCCCATGTCACCCAGTTCGACGAGGCGGACATCACCGACCTGGAGGCTTTCCGGGTTGCGCAAAAGGCCGAGGCGCAACGTCGCGACCTGCGCCTGACCCTGATGCCCTTTCTGATGAAGGCGGTTGCTGCCGCGTTGCTCGAGATGCCCCAGTTCAATGCATCACTCGATGCCGAGGGGGAGTCCCTGATATTCCGTAAATACGTGCATATCGGTGTGGCAGTGGATACCCCGAACGGGCTGGTGGTTCCGGTGATCCGGAATGTGGATCAGAAGGGGGTTTTCGAGCTCTCGGCGGAACTGATGGCGATCAGTGAGAAAGCCCGTGACGGCAAGCTCTCGCCCGCCGATATGCAGGGGGGGTGTTTTTCGATTTCCAGCCTGGGCGGTATTGGCGGAACAGCCTTCACGCCCATCGTCAACGCACCCGAGGTCGCCATCCTCGGGGTTTCACGCAGCAGCATGCAGCCGGTATGGGATGGGGCGGCGTTTCAGCCCCGCCTGATACTGCCGCTGTCCCTCTCTTATGATCATCGCGTCATCGACGGTGCGGAAGGCGTACGGTTTACCGGTCTGCTAGCTGCCCTGTTGAGTGATATCAGGACTTTACTGCTATAAAAAAAGTAACGGCTTGCGTCTGCATTCCAGGCGCTATTTGAGCATCGGGTGGTTGATAAGAATCTGTCAAGATTCTGAAAATCATAAAGTTGTTGGGTTTTTGACCGATACAACGGACAGATACCAACCACATGGTGCAAGCGCCGGACCGGTTCGACAGGATGTCGAAACGTGTACTATTGGCTGCCCGAAAACGCTTTTTTATGCGCAACAAGCTGATTTTTCTAATAATATTGGTTTTATTGATCCCTGCGGCCCTGGCCGAAAGCGTCAAGAATGAACCGATACTGCCCCTGACGGCGGACCATGACCTGGATCCCGGGTTGGTCGCCCTGGGCGATCTGTTGTTTCATGACAAGCGGCTATCACAGGATAACAGCCTGAGCTGCGCCAGCTGTCACATGCTGTCGACGGGTGGCACTGACAAGCAACCCCGGTCCATCGGGGTCGGTGGCGCCGTGGGGGGAATCAAGGCCCCCACGGTCTTCAACAGCAGTAACAACTTCACCCAGTTCTGGGACGGTCGCGCAGAGACTCTGGAAGAGCAGGCCGCCGGGCCTGTGCACAATCCGATCGAGATGAACTCTTCCTGGTCGGAGGTCGTGGCCAAGCTGAACGATGATCCTGAACTGGTCGAACGCTTCGAGACCCTTTTTGAGGATGGTTTGACTGGGGACAATATCGCCCTGGCGATTGCCGCCTTCGAACGCTCCATGGTCACGCTGAACTCCCGTTTCGATCGATGGTTGCTGGGGGAAGGGGATGCCTTGAGTGAGGCGGAATTGAAAGGCTATCGCCTGTTCAAGAGCTATGGTTGCATCAGTTGTCACCAGGGCGTCAACGTGGGCGGTAACATGTACGGCTACATGGGCGCCATGGGAGACTACTTCAAGGATCGAGGCACCGAGATCACCAGTGCGGACCTGGGCCGCTACAACGTCACCCACCTCGAGCAGGACAAGCACTATTTCAAAGTGCCCAGTCTGAGGTTGGCGGCCATCAATTCACCCTATTTCCATGATGGCACGGCAAAGACCCTCGACGAGGCGGTTCGCATCATGGGCCGATACCAGCTGGGACGCGAAATTCCCGATGATGAAATTGGACAGATCGTGGCTTTTCTACACTCTCTGGTCGGAGAGAACGTTAGATTCAAACCATGAAAATGTTCAAGACCATCGGCACAAAACGCAGCATTTTGCTGGCCGCGCTGCTACTGGCCATGGTCGCGCTGCTGGTGCTTTTCTGGGACGACGAGTCCCGGGAATTTGCCGAGGTTTCCCATACCCTGCTGCAGCTCAAGGAGATGGATGCGCGACTGGACCGGGATGTCCTGAGAGTCAGCTCTTTCCTGCTGGTGCAGTACGACCCGCTGGTGCAGACCACCCGCAGGTTGAAAGAACTGCGCAGGAAACTGACCAACACGGCCGCTCATCAGGATGAGGAGTTTCATGCGCTGGTAAGTATCTACTGGCAGGGCATGGAAGACAAACTCGCGATTCTCGAGAAGATCAAGTTTCAGGCCGCCCTGGTACGCAACGGCATCCATTACCTGCCCATCGTATCCCGGGAGTTGAGTACCCTGGAGCCGCAGGCCTACAACAAGGTGCTCGAGCTGTTGAACCTGCTTTACACCTACGAACTGTTCTACACCGACTCTCAGCTCGACGACATTCGACAAACCCTGGACGGGTTGCGCACGACACCTTTGCTTACTGAAGAAGGGGCTGTGATTCTCAAGAAGGTGCTGTTTCATGTCAAAGCAAATCTTGATGATCTCACGACCCTGGGACAACTCAAGAGCCAGTACCTGGCGGTTCCCAGCCTGGATTATTTCGAGAACATCCACAACCATCATGAAGACAACCGCATTGCGGAGATGAAAAACAAGCGCGAGTTGATCATTGTGCTTTCCCTGATGGTGGTTGTCCTGCTGCTGGGACTCTGGCAACTGATCCGCAGCCTGCAGACGGCCCATCATGAGGTGAACCGCTCCTGGCATCGCCTGCACGATGCGGTGGACAATCTCTCCGAGGCGTTTGCGCTGTTCGATGGGGATTCACAGCTGGTGCTCTACAATCGCCGCTTCCTCGAGTTCTACCCCTGGCTGAAGGATTGGCTGGAACGGGGAATCGATCTGGACGCCATCAAGGCGGCCACCGGCGGTCGGGTGCACAACTACAACCTGGAAGGCGAGGAGATCATCGGCAGCATACCGATGGGACAGTTCCTGGAGCAGGTGGATAACGAAACCTGGTACCTCGCGAGTAACAAGGCCACCTCGGAAGGCGGGGTGGTTTGCGTGCGCAGTGATGTCACTGCTTCGAAACGCGCCGAGGCTGATCTGCGTAAATTGAGCCGGGTTCTGGAGCAGAGTCCCGCCTCCGTGGTCATCACCAACACCGATGGCCTGATCGAGTATGTCAATCCGAAATTCGAACAGGTTTCCGGTTACACCATGGAAGAGACGATCGGACAAAATCCCCGTTTCCTGAAAAGCGGTGACAAGACCGAAGAAGAGTACAGCGAAATGTGGACCAGCCTGCTCGCCGGCAAGGAGTGGCGGGGCGTGTTCCACAACCGACGCAAGGACGGCACCATTTACTGGGAGTCCGCATCGATATCGCCGTTGCGCGACGAGCGGGGACGGATCACCCATTTCATTGCCATCAAGGAAGACATCACGGCGCAGAAACGGGCGGAAGATCAGCTGCGCATGAATGCCACGGTGTTCGAAACCACCACCGAAGGGATCATGGTCACTGACGAAGAGAATCGCATCAAGACGATCAATCCCGCATTCACCCGGATCACCGGATACGCCCAGGATGAAGTGCAGGGCCGTTCACCCGGTATTCTGAGCTCAGGGCGACATGACCCGGGATTTTACGAGGCGATGTGGGAGTCGCTGCTGCAGAAAGGCTACTGGACCGGCGAAATCTGGAATCGGCGCAAGGATGGCAGTGTGTATCCCGAGTGGCTCTCCATCTCCACCATCCGTGACGACAACGGCATGGTCAAGGAATACGTGGCAGTGTTTTCCGACATCACCAAGTACAAAGAGGATGAGGAACAGATCCTTTATCAGGCCAACTACGACGCGCTCACCGGACTGCCCAACCGTTCCCTGCTCTCGGACCGGCTGAGTCAGGCGATCGTCGCCGCGCAGCGCGAGAGCTGGATGTTGGCGGTGCTGTTCGTGGACCTGAATCACTTCAAGGTGGTGAACGACACCTTTGGCCACGTGGTGGGCGACGAAGTGCTGCAGATGGTCGCGGGGCGGATCAAGTCGAGTCTGCGAGAATCCGATACCGTGGCGCGCTTCGGCGGCGACGAGTTCATCATACTGCTGCAGGATGTCACGGAAATGGATTCTGTGGCGCACATCGCCACCAAGATCATCAACAGCATCACCCGGGTCATCACCCTGTACGGGCGGGAGATCTATATCGGCGCGAGTATCGGCATCACGGTCTATCCGGATGATGCGGAGAACGTGGATTCGCTGTTGCGCAACGCGGACATGGCCATGTACCAGGCCAAGGAGCGGGGCCGCAACACCTACCAGTTCTTTACCGCCTCGATGCAGCAGCACACCCTGGTTCGCCAGCAGCTGGAACTCGATCTGCGACAGGCGATCCAGCGAAATGAGCTGGAGATCTATTATCAGCCGGTGGTGGATGGCCACAGGAACCAGGTGGTGAGTGTCGAAGCCCTGGTGCGTTGGCACCATCCGGTCCGCGGCCTGGTCTCTCCGGCGATCTTCATTCCCCTGGCGGAGGATACCGGCCAGATCGGACCGATCGGCGAATGGGTGATGCGCGGCGCCTGCGAGCAGCTCAAGCGTTGGCATCGTGATGGCTTCAGCGATCTCAAACTGGCGGTGAATCTTTCCAGTCGTCAGCGGGAACTGGGACTGCAGGCGGAATTTCTCAAGGAGTTGCTGGATGAGACCGGATTGAGCGCGGATTATCTCACTCTGGAGATGACCGAAAGCCTGCTCATGCGTGATACCGATGAGGCGATGACCTGGCTGACCAGTTTCAAGGATCTGGGGATCAAGCTTTCGGTGGATGATTTCGGTACCGGCTACTCCTCCCTGAGTTACCTGAAGCGGTTCCCGGTCGACGTGCTAAAGATCGATCGCTCCTTTGTCTGTGACCTTCCGGACAATCTTGAGGATGCGACCCTGGTCAATACCATCATTGCCATGGCAGACAGTCTGAAAATGGGTGTTATCGCCGAAGGTGTGGAGACCCGCCAACAGATGGAATTCCTGCTGGAAGCGGGCTGTACCGAACTGCAGGGCTTCTACTTTGCCAAACCCATGAAAGCCAGCAGTCTCTCCGAGTGGCTCAATGGAGACGTTCGCGAAACGGGAACTTCCTGAACCCCGCGCGCGGGTTCATCCGGAGACCGGCGGGCGCACTCATGTTCTGCGCCTGTGGCCTTTTCACCCCCAGCGCGGGTTGCCGGCATGACCAGTGCTGTGCGCGCATCCAATCCTTAGTGGCCGGGTTAATAACTCCCAAATACTGTGAGATACGAAACAGCCAGAGACCTGTGTAGCGGGATCAGGCATTGCACGGTTCGTTCTTCGGTTCAGAAGTGCTATAAAGTGGGTTGTGCGTCGAATCAGACACAAAACGAACAAACGGCCGCTACAGGAAACGCCACAGAGCTGGCTCAGCAGTCCTGTCGGTCTCCGACGGCACAGGGCAGATACACCACGTAAACCCGTCAACGGGTGCGTGAACCGTTTCGTCGGTCCTTGCATATCCGGCGCATACCTGACAGCACGGCGAGTCAATTGACGGGGTGAACCCGTCCGCCGTCATGCCATCCATCCCGAAGCCTCAAAGGGCCAGGCTGCGGGGAAAGACAACACGCGTGTGAGGAGAAACCATGAGCATTGTCGAAGTGACCCTTCCCGATATCGGTGATTTCGAACAGGTGGATGTGATCGAGATCCTGGTATCCCCCGGTGATCGGGTCGAGGCCGAGGAATCCATCATCACTCTGGAGAGTGACAAGGCCACGATGGATATACCCTCGCCGCACAGTGGTACGGTGAAAAAACTACTGGTCAAGGTGGGAGACAAGATCTCCATGGGGGGCGCGATCCTCAAGCTGGAACTGGACGCCGGCGCCAGCGCCGCAGAGAAACCCGCGCCGACCAAGGCCCCGGTATCGGATGCCGTGAAAGGTACCGCCGACAAGCAGGCGGACGTGGTGGTGCTGGGTGCCGGCCCGGGTGGCTATACCGCGGCCTTCCGTGCCGCGGATCTGGGCAAGCAGGTGATCCTTATCGAACGCTACGATGCGCTGGGCGGCGTCTGTCTGAACGTGGGGTGCATTCCCTCCAAGGCCTTGCTGCACGCGGCGGACGTGATCAACGAGGCGGCCGAGATGGCGGAGATGGGGATCAGTTTCGGCAAGCCGAAGATCGATCTGGACAAACTGCGTGCCGGCAAGGACAAGGTGGTGAAACGCCTCACCGGAGGTCTGGGTCAACTGGCCAAGCAGCGCAAGGTGGAAGTGGTGCACGGACTGGCGCGATTCGAATCACCCAAGCGCATTTCGGTACATACCGCCGAGGGTCCGGTGAGTATCGATTTCACCGATGCGATCATCGCCTGCGGTTCCAGCCCGGTACAGATTCCCGGTTTCCCCAATGACGATCCGCGACTCATCGATTCCACCGGGGCCCTGGCCCTGGAAGATGTGCCCAAACGCATGCTGGTGGTGGGTGGCGGCATCATCGGTCTGGAGATGGCCACCGTTTACAGTACCCTGGGAACCCAGATCGATGTGGTGGAACTGCAGGAGAGCCTGATACCCGGTTGTGACCCGGATCTTGTGCGGCCCCTGCAGAAGCGTATCGCGTCGCGTTACAAGAGCATCATGCTCGGCACGAAAGTCGTGGATATTCAGGCACAGAAGAACGGTCTGAAGGTCAGCTTCGAAGGCAAGCAGGCCCCGGAAAAGCCGCAACTCTACGAGCGGGTGCTGGTGGCCGTGGGGCGTACCCCGAATGGCCGCAAGATCAATGCCGAGGCCGCCGGGGTCAACGTGGACGATCGTGGGTTCATCCCGGTGGACTCGAGCATGCGTACCAATGTGCCGAACATATACGCCATCGGCGATGTGGTGGGGCAACCCATGCTGGCGCACAAGGCCACACATGAAGCCAAGGTGGCGGCCGAGGTGATTGCCGGGATGCCCGCCAGTTTCGATCCCATGACCATCCCCTCCGTTGCCTATACCGATCCGGAAGTGGCCTGGATGGGACTCACTGAAACCGAGGCCAAGGCCAAGGGCATCGCCTATGAGAAGGGAGTGTTTCCCTGGGCGGCCAGCGGTCGGGCGCTGGGTATCGGGCGCGACGAGGGTATGACCAAACTGCTGTTCGATCCCAACAGCAAACGCATCCTTGGAGCCGGTATCGTGGGGCCCAATGCGGGTGAGTTGATCGGTGAAACCGTGCTCGCCCTGGAGATGGGCGCGGATGCGGAGGACATCGGTCTGACCATCCATCCCCACCCGACCCTGAACGAGACCATCTGCTTCGCCGCAGAGATGGCCGAGGGCAGTATCACCGACCTGTTACCGCCGAAAAAGCGTCGCTAAAGACATTCGGTTAGAAACAGGGGGGCACTTGGACAAGGTGACCGACCGGGTCAGGGCCTTTTACGAGGCCCATCCCTATCCGCCGGGAGACACCCCGGACTGTGACGCCTATCAGGCGCGTCTGTTGCTCAGTTACATCGATCGGCGAATGTCCGTACCCGACTCACTGAAGGTGCTCGAGGCGGGCTGCGGGCGTGGCATCAACCTGACTCAGGTGGCCAGGGAATATCCCGCTGACAGGTTCACCGGCATCGATATCAACCGGGTGGCGATTGGCGAGGCGACAGAGCGGGCGGTAATACAGGGACTCGGAAATATCGCTTTCCTCGAGGCAGACCTGACGCAAAGCGGCGCAATTCCCAGCCAGGACGCTGGCTACGATGTGATCCTCTCCTACGGTGTACTGCATCATCTGCAACAGCCACAGCTGGGGCTGGTGAGACTGGCAGAACAGCTTGCCCCGGAGGGGGTGATCGTTTTCATGGTGGATGGACGCTACGCACACCAGCCTCTGGCGCGTTACCGGGAGGCGCTGGACCTGCTCGAATCCCGGCCGACCCCGGCCTTCGCGCGAGCCCTGGCACGGGTGGCAGAACAGGGGATTTTCAAGGCCACCCCCTGGCAGGGCACCGCTGAGACGGATCCCGTTGAGTTCGCCGATCGCTGCCTGCATGTTCAGGAAACCAGTTTCGACATCGATGCCTTGTGGCGTCTGCTCGGCACGGCGGGTTTGCGCTTCATTCGCTGGATCGAACCCCGCGACTGGCGCGTCGATGGCCTGAGTGACGATCCCGATCTGCTGCAACGGCTGAACGCCCTGGAGCCGCGACGGCGCTATCAGGTGATCGAACGCCTGAGCCAGCGTCCCAAGCTCACCCTGGTCGCCGCCCGAAGCCAGGCAAAGCCCCGCTGTCCAGTCACGACAGACACCCTGGGGGCAACGACACTTGCGCTTAACCCGCAACTTCGCCGCTTGCCGGAGGGTTGCTGTGAGTTGCGCCGGCGGGCCGTTGTTCCTCCGCCTGAGGAGGCGCAGCTGCGCCTGATGGACCATATGTCGCAGGTCGGACGGCCACTCAGCGGGGCGCAACTGAACGATTGGCTGGTGAAGCGGGGCCTGTCACGAACATCCTCTGAAATCCTGCTGCTCGCCCTGGTGGAACAGGAACTGCTCTATCGTCCCCACGTCGACGCAGGAGTCCATCCATGAATCTGTTTTTTCGCGATATCGGCGATCCCCAAAACCCGCCCCTGTGCCTGCTGCACGGTCTGTTCGGATCCTCCGGCAACTGGATGGGGATCGTCCGTCAGTTGCAGGACGATTATCGCCTGATCGTACCCGACCTGCGCAATCATGGCCGATCCCCTCACCAGGAGATGATGGATTATCCCTCCATGGCCGAGGACCTGCTGAGCCTGTTCGACCGCCTGGACCTCCCCGGTGTCGCACTGCTGGGTCACAGCATGGGAGGCAAAACCGCGATGTGGGTCGCCTTGACCTCACCGGAACGCGTTGACAAACTCGTGGTGGCGGATATCGCACCGGTGCGCTACGAAAACCGTTTTGCCGCGATTTTTCAGGGATTGATGCAATTGCCCCTGGATCGGATCGAAAGCCGGGAAGCGGCCGACAGGCACCTCTCGGAGTGGGTGCCCGAGCCCGGGGTGCGCGACTATCTGCTGCAAAACCTGGTGAAACAGGCATCCGGCTGGTCCTGGCGGTTCAATCTGCCGATTCTGCAGCGTGCCATTTCGATTCTTTCGGACTTTCCCGAGATGCACGACCTAACCTTTCCGGGGGAGGTCCTGTTCATCCACGGGGAGCGTTCGAACTATGTGGACGATGCTGCCCGCGGGGTTATCAAACGGCGCTTTCCCCACTACCGGGAACGCCTGCTGCACGGCGCCGGACACTGGCTCTATGCCGAACAGCCGCAGCCCTTCGCTCAGGCGCTGCGCGGCTTTTTGAGACAATAAATTCAGCGAAGCAAATTTCGGAGGAAACATGAAAATCATTCTGGGCATCTGCCTGTTACTGCTCCCCCTGTCGGGTATCTCCGCCGAACAGCGTTTCATCGGAATCGGCACCGGAGGCTTGACCGGGGTCTACTATCCCACGGGTGGCGCCATATGCCGGTTGCTCAACATGGAACGCAAGCGGCATGGCATTCGTTGCTCGGTTGAGTCCACGGGCGGGTCGATCTTCAATCTCAATACCATTGCCAGCGGGGAACTCGACTTCGGTGTGGCCCAATCGGACTGGCAATACCATGCATACAAAGGCACCTCCAAGTTTTCCGAACGGGGACCGAATAGCGATTTGCGAGCGGTATTTTCCATCCACAGCGAACCCTTTACGGTGATGGCGCGCAAAGACAGCGGGATCAAATCGTTCCAGGATCTGAAAGGCAAGCGGGTGAATATCGGTAATCCAGGTTCCGGACAACGCGGTACCATGGAGGTGATGATGGACCGGGTGGGATGGAGCAAAGAGGATTTCAAACTCGCCTCCGAACTCAAGGCGACCGAACAGGCCCGGGCCCTGTGTGACAACAAGATCGATGCCATGGTCTACGTGGTCGGTCACCCCAATGCCTCGATCAAGGAGGCCGCCACGGCATGCGATACCCGGCTGGTGCCGGTGGAAGGGAAAACCGTCGCCAGCCTGGTCAGTGATACACCCTATTACGCCACCGCGGTGATTCCCGGCGGAATGTACCGCGGTACCGATACGGATACCCGCACTTTCGGTGTCAAGGCCACCCTGGTCACTTCGGCTTCGCTGGATGAGAATGTGGTCTATGAACTGGTGAAGGCGGTGTTCGACAATCTGGATGATTTTCGCAAGCTGCACCCCGCGTTTGCCCACCTCAAGGCGACTGAGATGCTGGAAGGCAACTCCGCGCCCTTTCACCCCGGTGCATTGCGCTACTACAAGGAGAAGGGCTGGTTGTAAAACCCCCGGCAGCCCGGACTACGTTGCCTGCTGTCCGGGCTGCCGGGTGCGCGATGAGCAATCGGTCGATGGCTCAATCGGTACAGCTGAAGCGGTAGCTGTCATCCAGTTCCAGGGGCAGCACCAGGGTGCTGAACCCGGCGCTGGTGGATTGCGCGCACATTGCGTCACGCGACGGGATATCGTTCACATATCGCATTTCGTACTCGATCTGCAGCACCGGCTTGCCTTGTGTGATGAACGCTGCGAGCAGGTCGCATTCGTCATACTGATAACATTGCTCGTTTACCGCGAGGTCGTAGACATCCACCAGCTGGCTGATCTGGTCCAGATCGTTTTTCAGAGCGATGGCCAGGCCGCGCTGGTGAGCCGCATCCGCCATGAAACGGTTGTAGTCCAGCTGGTCGTTGGCCGTCAGGTCGAATCCACTGGTATTCGCATAGCCGTCCATATTGTCCACATCGACACCGTCGCATCCCTGGGCCACCGCCAGGTCCAGGCGGTCGAGCATGATGCTGCGCACCTGAGCGGAACGGATGTCGAGCCAGCGTTCCCCCGGCCAGCCGTCGAGTGCCTCACCCAGGTCTTCGCTGGCGAACTGGTTGGCGTCGATGCGCCAGGATTCATAGGAACCGCCGGAGAAATAACACAGCACCCGGCGCCCCGCGGCGTGCAGGTCGTCCAGGGTCGATCCCGGTGTGTCGAACAGGTCGAGGTCGTATAGGCTGACGTCATAACCGGTATTCGGCGTACCCTGCAGCTGGATCTGCCAGCTGACGCCCGCCTCCGGACGATACCATTCTCCATCCGTGGTGGCGGGAGGCGTGTCGCCACCACCGCTGTTGTCGTCGTCACCGGATGAGCCGCCTCCGCAACCGGCCAGCGCGGCACACAGGATCAAGCCCCACGCGGTGATGCTAGATACGCCAGGCGAGTGAGAAGTTGTAGGTGAAATCATTGTTGTCTGTCCCCTCTTCGACGGAAGAGTTGTATTCGTTGGTCAGACCCAGTTTCAGCGCCAGACTGCTCTCCTCCGCGAGTTTGATGCTCCAGTTGATCGCGGTGAGATTGCGGTACTCACCCGAATTATCCAGGTCCGAGTAGAAGGCGGTGGTGAAATCGAAGCTCTGGATCTCGTTGATGTGCCAGTTGGTGTCGAGAGCCAGCATCAACTCCGGTGTGGATACGTCGTAATCATCGCCCCGGCTGACGTTACCGCCAATACCGTAACGGCTGGCAACATACCAGTTGTCGTCCTTGTAGTGCTGGTAACCGACACCGGCAGAGGCCGAGATGCGGTACTGCCAGTCCTTGAAATCATCATTGTCATAACGGCCCTGCATGAATCCGAACCAGGGGATGTCGGGCCACAGCCACTCCTTTTTCAAGTCAGCGAAAAACCGGTTGGCGGAGAGTTCGTCGTTGCTTTTGGAACGGTCGTAGGCAGAAACGAATTTCCAGGTGTCATAGTCGTCCGCGTAGTCTGCGGCGTATCCCGCATGGAGCTGACTTGCCTGGGTGTTGCCCGAGGAGCCGTTGGCGCCGAGTTCAACCTGGTGATGCCAGATGGGTAGTTCGTCGGCGTTGTCCTCGGCCAATGCCGGGTTGAGGGTCATCGAGAGCGCCAGTAATGATAGAGTAGATAAAGCGTGTCTTGTCTGCATGGTATCGAATAAAAACTTAGAGGTTGCCGGGAATCATGATCCAACAGGATAACCCAAATACGCTCGAAATGATCGAAGCCGTAGAGTATGGCGGAAGACGGCCCAGGGGCCTGATGCGCCAATTCCTGTTGGGAACCGCCCTTTGCTGGTCCCTGTTTCAGCTCTGGGTCGCATCACCGCTGCCATTCGCTCTGGGAATCGGGGTGTTCAACAACACCGAAGTACGTTCGATTCATCTGGCGTTTGCGGTTTTCCTTGCGTATTTGAGTTTCCCGTTCCGGCGCCAGATCACCCATCGTATCCCACCGATCGATTACCTGCTGGCACTCGCCGCCGCCTTCTGTGCCGCCTACCTCTACCTGTTCTACGAGAGCCTGGCGGACCGTGCCGGTGCGCCCACAGGGTGGGACATCGGGATAGCGGTGAGCGGTGTGCTGTTGTTGCTCGAGGCGACCCGGCGCGCCCTGGGTTGGCCGTTGACCCTGATCGGCCTGACCTTCCTGGCTTATACCTTCGCCGGTCCCTGGTTACCGGACCTGCTGGCCCACAAGGGCGCCTCCCTGAGCCGGGTGGCATCTCATCAATGGCTCTCCACCGAGGGGGTGTTCGGTGTCGCGGTGGGGGTTTCCGCGGGGTTCGTGTTTCTCTTCGTGTTGTTCGGCAGCCTGCTGGAACAGGCCGGGGGCGGACACTACTTCATCCGCGTGGCCTATGCCCTGGTGGGACATCGGCGGGGTGGACCGGCGAAGGCAGCGGTGCTGGCTTCCGGGCTTACCGGGATGGTGTCCGGTTCCTCGATCGCCAATGTGGTGACCACCGGTACCTTCACCATTCCGCTGATGAAGCGGCTCGGATTTCCCGCGGAAAAGGCCGGTGCCGTGGAGGTGGCCGCCTCAACCAACGGTCAGATCATGCCACCGGTGATGGGGGCTGCGGCGTTTCTCATGGTGGAATACCTCAACATCTCCTATCTGGAGGTGTTGAAGCACGCCTTTCTGCCGGCCATCCTGAGTTACATCGCGCTGCTCTATCTGGTCCATCTGGAGGCCTTGAAGGCGGGCATGCCGATGACCGCCCGGGCCGAGCCACCGCCGCTGACCCGACGCCTGCTGGGATGGGGGCTGAGCCTCTCCGGAACGGCGCTGTTCTTTCTCCTCGCCTATGCATTGATCAGTCTGATCGAACGAAGTTTCGGCAGCTACGCCTTTATCGCCAGCACGGGTCTGATTCTCGGCTTGTACCTGCTGCTGATCGGCTGCGAGGTGCGGTGTGCCCTGCGTGTCGGAGAGAATGACAATCTCGAGGCCTTGCGGCTGGGTCCGGCACTGCTCGGGGGGCTGCACTTCCTGCTGCCGATCCTGGTGCTGGTCTGGTGCCTGATGTTGCTGCGTCTCTCTCCGGCGACAGCGGTGTTCTATGCCATCTGCCTGATGATGGTGATTCAGCTGACCCAGGAGTCCCTGCGTGGTCTGTTTGCCAGGGCGGGTATGCTGCAGGGCCTGAAACAGGGATTCCGCTCCCTGATAATGGGACTGGAGAACGGCGCGCGAAACATGATCGGTATCGGTGTCGCGACCGCCACCGCCGGTATCGTAGTGGGTACGGTGAGCCTCACCGGGATCGGTCAGGTGCTGGGCGAACTGGTCGAAACCCTGTCCCTGGGATCGGTGTTTCTGATGCTGCTGCTGACAGCGCTGATCTGCATGATTCTCGGCATGGGCTTGCCCACCACCGCCAACTACATCGTGGTATCGACCCTGATGGCACCGGTCATCGTGCAGTTGTCCGCCGCGCAGGGACTGGATATCCCCCTGGTCGCGGTGCACATGTTCGTGTTCTATTTCGGCATCCTGGCCGATGACACACCGCCGGTGGGTCTGGCGGCCTATGCGGCGGCGGGTATCTCCGGAGGGGATCCGATCGCCACGGGTCTGCGCTCTTTCTATTACGACATTCGGACTGCAATCCTGCCCTTCATGTTCGTCTTCAATACCCAGTTGCTGATGATCGGGGTCGAGGGGTTCTGGGACTTTATCTGGATCGCGTTGCAGGGATTGACTGCGATGCTGCTGTTCGTCGCCGCCACCCAGGGGTGGTTGCTGGTGCGCAACCGCTGGTGGGAAAGCCTGCTGCTGTTGCTGCTGGTATTCTGCTTTTTTCGCCCGGATTTCTGGCAGGCGCAGTTTTTTCCCCCGTTCGAACGGCATGCCGCGGGGGAACTGCCGGCGTATTTGTCGGGTGTGCAGGCGGGTGAGCGGCTGCGTCTGGAGGTCGAGGTGGAGGACGACTCAGGGGCTATGCGGATGCAGGACGTGGTGTTGCAGATGCCGCAGGTCGCTGAATCCGCTCCATTGGAGGCCCTGGGGTTTATTACCGAGGCGGAAGGCGATAGTCTTCGGGTGCTCGATGTGGGTTTCATGAGCCCTGCCGAGGCTGCGGGACTGGAACCGGGTTACACCCACCGCATCAGCGCCTATTATTTGAACAAAACACAACCGGACGACCGTTGGTTCCTTGTGTTGCCTGTGCTCCTGTTGGGGCTGATTCTGTTCGGGCAACGGCGGCGTCGATCACAAAGCGATGGGGGATAACGATGAGATGGGTAATTTTGCTCTGTTCTTTGGTACTGGGGAGCAGTAGTCTTGCAGCCGCTGAAGCTGCGGACGAAGCTTCACCGATTCGGGTCTTCAGTTCCGCTGAAAGTTACGAAGACGTCGTTGAAAACATCCGCATGGCTATCGTCGAACGCGGGTTGCTGGTCAGCGGTACTCTGCATATCAGCGATATGCTGAACCGCACGGGCCCCGACCTGGGCTATAAACAGGTATTCAGCAAAGCGGAGTCGGTGGAGTTCTGCAGCGCACTGATGTCCCACAAGATGGCGCAGGCCGCTGCGGAGAATGTGGTGACCTGTCCCTTTACCATCTCGGTCTACATCAAGGAGGACGAGCCGGGCCAGGTCTATGTGGCCTATCGGCAACCGCAACTCAACGGGGAGTCTGACGAGGCTCATACTGCGATTGTCGAACTGATCGAAGGAATAATCTCGGATTCGATCTGAAAGCGGTCACGGAGGTTCACAGGCGCCCTCGCCTTGCGGTGATCCCGAGCGCTGATTCAGCAGTAAGTATCCTGTTTTGATTCAAGAATTGATAACCTTTGCCGCCCTAGGGTTAACGGGGGCGGTCCATGTCTGTCCGTAGGCGGTTGTTCGGACGGCAAGTATTGGGATTTACTGGGAGATTTTAAGGAATGGCTGAGGGCTACAAGGTTATCTTTACCGGGGAACTCAAACCGAATACTGACCAGGAGCGATTAATCGCCCTGTTCAGTCAGAAGTTCAACCTGGGGCCGGACAAGGCGCAGAAACTGATTCAGGGCGGTCGCCCGGTGGCGCTGAAGAAGGGGCTGGAGCTGGAAAAGGCGGAGAAATACCTCGAGGCCCTGGAAAAACTCGGTATGGTGATGGAACTCGACCCCAAGCCCGAGCCTCCGCAACCCAGTTTCTCCTCTGAATTGGCGCTCGAGGATATCAACACCGGCGATGATGAAGCCACGGAGGTACTGGAGACCAGTTCCGTGGAGCGCTGCCCCAAGTGCGGTTCGACCCAGATGGAGATGGGGATCTGCCAGTCCTGCGGCATCGTGGCCGCCAAGTATATCGCCGCCCAGGTCCGGGACAGCCAGGAATCCGGGGAGGATGCCGACGTCGCCCAGGCGCAGCCTCCAGGCGAGGATGACAATCCGTACAGCCCGCCGGACGCGGACCTGGAAGACCCCCTCGAAGGTGAAATGGTCGGCCCGCGCTCGGTGTCTCTGGGACGCCCATTTGCCTGGATTGCCGGCGGCTGGGGTCATTTCAAGGAGTCCCCGTTGGCCTGGATCCTGTCGCTGGTGATCTGGCTCGGTCTCAATATCGGCGTATCCCTGATTCCCCTGGCTGGGGCGATCGCGGTGAATCTTATCGCACCGACCCTGATCGCCGGTTTTATGATCGGCTGCCGGGAGCAGGAGGAGGGCGGGCAGTTCTCGGTCAGTCACCTGTTCGCCGGGTTCAGCCAGAACACCGGGCAGACCATTCTCATCGGCTTGTTTTACATGATCACCATGCTGGTGCTCACCTTCGCCATGGTGGCGGTGATCTTCGGCAACATGAGTGCCGGGATGATGACCGAGCCGGGAGACGTGGAGGCGATGAGCGGCATGATGTTCACCACTTCCACCTTTGTCGGGCTGGGCATCGCGTTTGTGATCTTCATCCTGGTGTTCTTCGCCTATCTGTTCGCTCCCGCCCTGGCAGGGCTGGAAAGCCTGAGCGCCTGGGAATCGATGAAGCTGAGTTTCGTCGGTTCGGTGAAAAACATCCTGCCGCTGATACTCTACGGCATCCTTGCGATGCTGCTGATGATGCTCGGCTCCCTGCCGGTGGGTTTGGGGCTGCTGGTGGTGATTCCGGTGCTGATCGGCGCCATGTACACCGCTTTCAAGGATATCTACTATCGCTGACGGGTCACCGCATTGATGACGGAAGGGAGCTCTGTTTCATCGCTCGACACCCGGCACCGCTATGAGATCCCGGAAGGGGTGTTGTTGCAGTTCCGGGTGGCGGGTCCGATCGTCCGGGCCTGTGCCTGGGCCATCGATCTTGCCTGGCGCAGCCTGGTGTATCTCCTCGTCGCCACCCTGATGATCTACCTCGGCGGATTGGGCGAGGGGATCATCCTGATCGGGGTGTTCCTCATCGAGTGGTTTTACCCGGTGGTGTTCGAGATTCGCAGCGGCGCCACCCCGGGGAAGCGGGCCATGGGCCTGGTGGTGATCCAGGAACAGGGTCTCCCGGTGACACCCGGCGCCTCGATGCTCCGCAATCTGCTGCGCAGCGTGGATTTTCTGCCCTTTCTCTACGCCACCGGGGTTGTGAGCATGCTCTGCAGCCGGCGCTTCCAGCGTCTCGGCGATCTCGCGGCGGGGACCCTGGTGGTGTACCGGGACGAACCCTCCGCATTCAATGACCCCCCGCCCGTCCAGGCCCTGAAACCGCCCGTCAGCCTCAGCGAGGAGGAACAGTGGTTACTGCTGGCATTCGCCGAGCGCGGCGAGGGGTTGACCCGGGAACGGCGAGAGGAGTTGGCCGGGCTGGTGGCGCCTGTGACCGGCCGACGGGGTGAAGCGGGTGTCAATGCGCTGTACGCTTATGCCCACTGGATTCTCAAGGGACGTCGATGAAGCAGCAGCAGTTCGAAGCCACCTATCAGTCCGTGTGGGACGAGATCACCGCCTTGATGGATGACCTTGACCGCAAACCGCGTCAGCGCAGCCTCAGTGTGGAGCAGCATCTGCGTTTTCCAGCACTCTACCGGCAACTGTGCAGCCACTATGCACTGGCCCGCAGCCGCAGTTTCAGTCCTGCGCGGGTGGAACATTTGCATGCCCTGGTGGTGCGCGGGCATCCGCTTTTGTACCGGGTCTCCGGGAACTGGCGCTGGCGGGTTCTACAGTTCGTGTTCGGCGGTTTTCCCCGGGCATTGCGACGTCAGGCCCGCTACTTCTGGGTGGCGCTCGGCGCTTTCCTGCTCCCCGCCCTGTCGAGCGGTCTGGCCTGCTACCAAAGCGAGGATCTCATCTACAGTCTCATGAGCCGCTCCATGGTGGCGCAGATGGAGGAAAATTACGACCCCGCCAATGATCGCCCCGGGGTCTCCCGGGAACGCGCCTCGGATACCGATTTCATGATGTTCGGCTACTACATCCGGAACAATATCGGGATCGGTTTCCGTACCTTTGCCCTGGGTATGCTCTACGCGGTGGGCAGCCTGTTTTTGCTGTTCTACAACGGGCTGGTGATCGGTGGCGTGGCGGGTCATCTGAGCCAGCTCGGCTACCACGACACCTTCTGGCCTTTCGTTTCGGGGCACGGTTCGTTCGAGTTGACCGCCATCGTGATCTGCGGCGCGGCCGGTCTGATGCTCGGTCACGCATTGATCGCTCCGGGGCAACTGACACGGGTGCAGGCACTGCGACAGCGCGCTTTCGATGCGCTGCCGCTGGTCATGGGGGCTGCACTGATGCTGCTGGTTGCCGCCTTCATCGAGGCCTTCTGGTCCTCCTCGGAGTTCCCACCCGCCACCAAGTACACGGTGGCGGGCCTGTTGTGGACACTGGTCATCGTCTATCTGGGCTTCAGTGGACGGGGGGCGGATGGAACTCGATAGGATTGCGATCAAGCTGCGCCCGCGCAACAGTTGGGAAGGCATCGACCTGGGATTCGCCATGGCCCAGCGCTGGTTTCGGCCACTCTGGCTGCTGTGGCTCGGCAGCGCCCTGCCGGTGATGCTGGTGCTGACCCTGCTGCCGCTGCCGCTATGGCTGAGCGGGCTGCTGCTGTGGTGGCTGAAGCCGGTCTACGAGCCGCCCTTACTGCACTGGTTGAGCCGCCGGGTGTTCTCTGAGGAACTCTCTCTGAAGACGGTTTTCCGCTCCTGGCGGCGCATCGTCCTGCCGCAGCTGTTTGCCGCCCTGACCTGGCGGCGTTTCATGGGCTCACGCTCGTTTTTCATGCCGGTGGTGGTCCTCGAGGGCGTCAGGGGCAAACGTCGCGCCGAACGCATCCGGGTGTTGGGCCGTTCCACCCAGGCGGGCTTCTGGTTGACCCTGGTCGGCATCCACATCGAGACCATCCTGCAAATCGGCCTGCTGGTGCTGATCTTCTCCCTGATCCCGGAAGATCTGCTGTGGACCGATTGGAACACCTACCTGTTCGAACCCGATCCGGCCACCGAGTGGTTGCAGCACCTCGTCGCCACCCTGGTAATGTCCGTGTTCGCCCCTTTTTACGTCGCCGGGGGATTCGCCCTCTACCTGACCCGCCGCAGTCAGCTCGAGGCCTGGGACCTGGAGCTGGGACTGCGGCGCATGGCGGGACGCCAACGCAGCAGCGGCCTGGCGACGCTGGCGGGAATCGTTGTTGCTGCCTGGCTGAGCATGGGAACTGTTCCCGGAAACGTCCAGGCCGGCACAGACCCTGCTTCGGCTCGGGACGATACCCCGCAGACACAGCAAGCATCCTCGCGCAGTGACGCAAACCGGTCCGGCGGCTCCGAATGCAAACCCCGGGTGGAGTACGTGCCGGTGGTGGAATCCGCAGGACGGATGCCCGGGTATGGCCTGCAGACCGATGCACAGGCAGTCCGCGAGACGGTCGATGCGGTACTCGCCGAGCCGGTGTTCGGGCGACGCGAAACCGTCTACTACTGGGAGCCCAAACAGACTGATGAAGAGGAAGACGAAGAGGAGGTTGTGGAACCCATAGATTCCGCCTGGATAAGGATTGCGGCGCAGGTGGTCGAGCTGCTCATGTGGCTGGGCCTGGGCGGGCTGGTCGCGTATCTGGTCCACTGGCTGGTCAACAACCGGGGATGGCTCAGGGGCGGCGTGCATCGGGGTCGGCCGGTACGCCCCCTGCCGACCCAGCTGGCGGGTCTCGACCTGCGCCAGGAGAGTCTGCCTGACGACCCGGCGGAGGCGGCCCGCAGGCTGCTCGAACAAGGGGATCACCGGGCTGCGCTCGGGCTGCTCTACCGGGCAACCCTGTCCCGCCTGGTTCACCGGCACCAGTTGGAGATTCACGAAGGCGACACCGAAGGCTCCTGTCTGGCCCGGGCGCGGAGGCTTTCCAAGCCCGGATTGCTCGATTATTTCACCGATCTGACCGGCCACTGGCAGAGGCTTGCCTACGCCCATCAGCCTCCGGATCCGGCGATTGCGGCGGCGCTGTGCGACACTTGGCAGCGGCAGTTCGGAGTGTCCCATGATGCATAGCCGAATCAACGGGATTGTGCTGATCCTGCTGCTGGCCCTGCTGCTGGTGCTCGGTGGCTTCTGGTTCTTCGAAAATTTCGAACGCCAGACGAAACAGGTCCGCTTCGGTGCGGAGCGCGAGGCCCGGGAGAACCCGCTGCTCGCAGCCGGGATGCTGCTCGAACGGCTCGGCGTCACCACCCAGAGCCAGCCGGGACGGGGGCTGCTCTCACAACTGCCGGAAACCGCAGGCTTGATCATCATTCACGACCTGGGGCCTTCGTTCAATCAGACCCAAAAGACCACCCTGTTGGAGTGGGTTGCCCGGGGCGGTTATCTGGTGGTGAGTCCCGGCAGCCATTGGGAAGATACGCAGACACATTCGCTTTTGCAGACCTTCTCGGTCAGCCTTCATCAGGATGACTCATACGCATCTGAGGAGATGGCCTGGCTCGATCTGCCCGGGATGGCTGAACCGCTCCAGGTGGCGTTCGACAACACCCGCTGGTTCGAGATCACGGCACCTGAGAATGAAGCGCGTCTGCTGCACCAGACCGAGCGGTCGCTGACCTACGCTTGGGGTTCGGGCCGGGTGAGTTTTCTCAGCGATACGGACATGTTGACCAACGAGCAGATCGGCGAACACGATCATGCCCGCCTGCTGGCCTATTTCGCCCCGCCCGGAGGGCGCGCCTGGTTGCTGTACGGCGCCGATATGCGATCCCTGCCGGAGCTGGCATGGCGCTTTGCGCCCTACCTGATGATCACCCTGGTGATCTGGCTGATCCTGACCCTGTGGCGCATGAGCCGTCACACCGGCCCCAAACTGATGCTGCAACGGCCAGCCCGGCGGGACCTGCTGGAACACCTGCAGGCGAGCGCCGAATTCGCCTGGCGGCTCGACCCCCGCAATGGACTGCTCAGACAGGCCCGTCAGCAGGTCGAGAAACGCTGGCTCAATGCACATCCGGCACTCCTTCAGATGGAGCCTGAACAACGTTGTGCCTGGCTCTCCGAGCGCACCGGCATGACCGCCCGTTCGATCAACGCCGCCCTCTATCCCGATCCCCGCGATCCTGAGGCGCAGATCAAAACCACCGCCCATCTGCAGCGACTCTACTCGGCGCTGCACCCAGAAAGGAAGTAGAAACCGCATGAATGAATCCTCTCCCGAAATGACCGACCTGTTCGAGCGCGCCCGGGCTTTGGAGACGGAAATCGCCCGTTCAGTGATCGGCCAGCAACCGGTGATCCATGAAGTGGTACTGGCCCTGTTTTGCGCCGGGCACGTGCTGGTGGAAGGGGTGCCCGGGCTGGGCAAGACTCTGCTGGTGCGCAGTCTCGCTGCGGCCATCCAGGGTGAGTTCAGCCGGATCCAGTTCACCCCGGACCTGATGCCGAGTGACATTTCCGGGCACATCATGTTCGATATGAAGAGCGAGAACTTCCGGGTGCGCAGGGGGCCGGTGTTCTGCAATCTGCTGTTGGCCGACGAGATCAACCGTTCCCCGGCCAAGACCCAGTCGGCCCTGCTGGAGGCGATGCAGGAGCAGCAGGTCACCATCGAGGGGCGCACCTTCCCTCTGACGGCGCCTTTCCTGGTGCTCGCGACCCAGAACCCGATCGAGCAGGAAGGCACCTACCCGCTACCCCAGGCCCAGCTCGACCGGTTTCTGCTCAAGGTGTTCATCGACTATCCCAGCGAAACCGACGAGCAGGCGATGGTCCGCCAGGTGGCCGGGGACCGGGTCGCCGACCAACTCGATACCTCCGCGATCCGGCCGTTGCTCAAGGCCGAAGAGATCCCGCAACTGCAGCAGCGCATCGCGAGCCTGCAAATGGACGACGAGATTGTCAACTACGCGGTTCGCCTGGTCCGCGCCGCCCGGGACTGGAACGGTATCGAGGCGGGTCCCGGTCCCCGCGGCAGTCTCTCATTGCTGCGCGCGGCGCGTGCCGAGGCTTTTCTGCAGCAACGGGAGTATGTCATACCGGACGATATCAAGGCGGCGGCCCTGCCGGTGCTGCGCCACCGGGTGCGCCTGACCACCGACCTGGAGATCGAAGGCTATACCCCGGACGATGTCCTCAAGGACCTGCTCGACAACATTCCGGCGCCGCGTCAGTGAGACCCACCGCGCGCCTGCTCAACAGCTTCCTGCTGCTCGCCCTGCCTGCCCTGGCGGCGTCCTGGGTGCCTGTACTGGAGAGTTTGTGGAAAGCCGGGTTGGCGGTGCTGGTGATGCTCGCGCTGATCGATCTGATTCGGTTGCGGCGCCTGCCCACCCCGGGCGTTTCCCGGGAGATCCACACCACCATTCCGGTCGGGGTGTGGAGCGAGGTGAGACTGATTCTCGATCACCGGGGCGATGCGCCGGTTGATCTGCGCGTACATGACCATCACCCGCCGGATTGCCAGGTCGAGGGGTTGCCCCAAACCGTTCAGTTACTGGCCCAGCGCCGCATCAGCGTCGGCTACCGGCTGCGTCCGCGACAACGGGGCGAGCGCCGCTTCCCCGCCATCGATCTGGTACTGGGGTCACCCCTGGGACTGTGGCGGCAGAAACGTCGCATCGATCACCCGACCCGGGTGCGGGTGTTCCCCAACTTCCGCGAGATCGCCCACTTTGCCCTGTTGGCCACCGATAACCATCTCAGCCAGATCGGGGTGCGTAAACGTCCGCGTCGGGGTGAAGGCAGCGACTTTCACCAGTTGCGTGAATACCGCACCGGGGACAGCCTGCGGCAGATCGACTGGAAGGCCAGTTCCCGCTACCGCAGGCTGATCTCCAAGGAGTACCAGGACGAACGGGACCAGCAACTGGTGTTTCTCCTGGACTGCGGGCGATACATGCGTCACGAGGACGCTGACGGAGCCCATCTCGATCACGCCCTCAACGCCATGCTGCTGCTCAGCTACGTGGCGGCCCGGCAGGGTGACGCGGTGGGCTTTCTCAGCTTCGGCGGGGTCGATCGCTGGCAACCGCCGATCAAGGGAGGCAACCTGATCCGGCGCATGCTCGACCGCTGTTACGACATCGAGACCACCCTCGAAGCCGCGGACTACCTCGGTGTGGCGCAGAAGCTCATGCCCCTGCAGCGTCGCCGGGCCCTGGTCGTGCTCATCACCAACAGCCGGACCGAAGAGCAGCAGAATCTGCAAAGCGCGGTCAACCTGCTCGCCCGCCGGCACCTGGTGGTGGTGGCGGATCTTCATGAGGCGAGCCTCGACAAGATGCTTGGTCTGCCGGTGACCAGCCGCCAGGCCGCGCTGCGTTTCCAGGCCGTGCTAGACTACGTGGAAACCCGTAAAGCGGGACATGAGCGTATCCAGTACCGGGGGGCGCGGGTGATCGACAGCCGCCCCCAGCAGTTGCCGGTCAACCTGGTGAATGCCTATCTGGACGTGAAGTCATCCGGGGGGTTGTGAATCGTACGGGATGGCGAAGCAGGGGGTTTTCAGATGCGGGAAAAGGGCTGCTATTCTTTGATTGATCATGCGTATTGAAATTGGATGATGAACTTAGATGACTAAATCCGCTTGGTTAGCGCTGTGTGCAATCTTTTTACCGGGTTGCGTCGGAATGCCCGACCGCGTCAAACCTGTTGATGAGTTCGATCTGCAGCGCTACCTCGGCAAATGGTATGAAATCGCAAGGCTCGACCACTCGTTTGAGCGCGGCCTGGAGAATATCACCGCTGAGTACACCCTGCGCGATGATGGCGGGGTATCGGTGGTGAATCGGGGATATTCCCTCCAAGACGGGGAGTGGCGGGTTGCCGAGGGCAAGGCGTACTTCGTCGAAGATCCCGACAAGGGGTATCTCAAAGTCTCATTCTTCGGTCCCTTTTACGGCGCGTACCTGGTGTTCGATCTGGACCGTGAAGACTACCAGTATGCCTTCATTTCAGGTCCGGATACCAACTATTTGTGGCTGCTGTCCCGGACGCCCCAGGTGAGTGAAGAACTGCTGGAGCGTTTCAGACGCGAGTCCAGAGCACTCGGTTTCGATGTCGATGAATTGATTTATGTGAAGCATGGAGCCGTTCCATGACTTTCATCCTCGTCCGCAGGAGACCGGACCGGCAGGCCCTGACATGAACAGGCTCAACAGGACGGTTTGGTTGGTCGTGTTTTTCGGCGTGCTGATCTGGTCGGCCATCCGGCCGAAAGATTATCCGACCTGGATGCTGGAAGTAGCCCCGGCGCTGGTGGCGCTGGTGGCCCTCGCAATGACTGAAAAATCCTATCCACTCACCCGGGTCTGCTACATCTTTATTCTGATTCACTGCATCATCCTTATGGTGGGCGGGCACTACACCTACGCAGAGGTCCCCCTGTTCGATTACATCAGGGAACTCACCCAGACCTCGCGGAACAACTACGACAAACTGGGTCACTTCGCGCAGGGCTTCGTTCCGGCGCTGGTGGCTCGTGAAATTGTGATTCGCAACGGGATTATTCCGCCACCCGGGTGGCGGAATTTCTTTATCGTCTGCTTCTGCCTGGCGGTCAGCGCTTTCTACGAGTTTATCGAGTGGTGGGTGGCGCTGCTCTCCGGTGAGTCTGCAGAGGCGTTTCTGGGCACCCAGGGGTATATCTGGGATACCCAGTCGGACATGTTTTTCGCCATGCTGGGGGCCATACTGTCTCTGCTTCTGCTGGGCAGACTGCATGACTCGCAACTCAGGCAATTTGTGTTAACAGGCCCTAAAAATCCGTAGGTTGAATGGCATGAATCCTAAGACCGCGAAGTTTTCGATCCCGCTGTTTCATTCGCTGAGATTTCGAATTCTAGCGATGGTCATAGGCTTTGTGCTGGTTTCAACGGTTCTGCTGTCGCTCTATGTCGTCAGACAGTTTCAATCACTGTATGAATCCAACATCGTTCACGAAGGTGTCTTGTTCGGCAATGCACTGGAGGCAGGTGTCATCGAGCATGCTGCGAGGGGTAATGAAGCAGCCATCCAAGAATTTTTGGATCGTTTTGTTGCAATTCGGGAGAGGAATGATGTTGAGATCAACATTTTACTCCTCAGAGGGGATACCTCGTTTATTGTCGCAAGCAATAATCCAAGCAACATAGAACAGACAGACGATGAAGAACATGAGGCCTTACTCGCCTCGATCGCGAGCAGGCGGCCGGTTGTTGAAATTGAGTCGAATAGCTTTGATGTCGATCCGGATGATGATCTGTCGCAAATGTTCGATCCCCAACACCCGGACTATTATTTTCCGCCTGGAACCCGTGTATCCAGCATAACCACACCCCTCATTGATGAGGGCAAGGGAGTGGGCAGCATCAATATCGAATTCTCCCTCTCGCACCTTGATCAGAGGCTTGAATCCATATACCGACATCTGCTGTTGACCCTGGCCGTTGGGGTGGTGGTGCTTTCGCTCGCGATTGCGGTTTTTCTGAATGCCTATTTCTTACGCCCGATCTGGAATATTGCGGAGGACATCGTCCAGTTCGGGAAGGGGAAGTTGAAACAAGTCAGGGGCACTGTCCGGTCCGATGAAATCGGTATCTTGACCTTGGAGTTTTCAAGGATGGTTTCGCGGATCAAACAGGCGGAGTCTTTGAATATAAAATACCAGAATCAACTTGAGAAACTGGTCGATGAGCGTACCCGGGAGCTGCTGATTACTCAGGACGTAACCATCGAGGCAATGGGGGCGCTGGCGGAAACACGGGATCCAGAAACCGGGGGGCACATCAAGCGCACTCAAAACTATGTGAAATTGCTGGCCGGTCACCTGTGCAGGAATCCAAAGTATTCGGACGTTCTGGATGACGATACGATCGAGTTATTTTATAAATCCGCACCATTACACGATATCGGGAAAGTGGGCATATCGGATGATATTCTGTTGAAGCCCGGGAAATTGACAGAAGAAGAATTTGAAATCATGAAATATCACACGATCTACGGGCGAGACGCTTTGTTAAGGGCGGAAGAGAAATTAGGTACAAATTCCTTTCTTCGCTATGCCCGTGAAATTGCCTATACCCACCAGGAGAAATGGGATGGAAGCGGCTATCCGCAAGGCCTCAGTGGTAACCATATTCCACTTTCGGGGCGCATTATGGCGGTGGCGGACGTGTATGACGCGCTAATCAGCAAGCGATGTTACAAACCGCCGTTTACCCATGAAAAAGCCGTGGCCATCATTCGTGAAGAGAGAGGGAAGCATTTTGATCCGGATATTGTTGACGCATTCCTGGAACTGGAGGTGACATTCAAGGCAATTGCCCTTCGTTATGCCGATTACTCAGAAGAGCGGGAAGCACTGGAGTCCTGATGGCGGTACAGGATCTGTTGATCATTTCTGTGTCGCGCTAAGTGGTTCGGCAATTTCCAACCGCTGTATTCAGATCTTGAATGATCTTCAGGTCATGTCGGCAAGTATCGGAAAGCTGATCAGGAACTGAACGCCTGGACTGGCATTCTCAGCCACAACGTCCCCACCCATTGCCCGGGTCATCTGATACACCAATGCCAAGCCGATTCCGGTGCCCGTCGTCCTGCGGGTGAGTTCACTTTCTGTGCGGTAGAACAGCTGGAAAATTTTCTTCATCTGATTGCGGGATATTCCCGGTCCCCAGTCTCTGAGCTGAAACTGCACCCTGTCCTTAGCTTCAAGTGTGCAGGAGATCTCGATTCTGTGTTGCCCGGCATCTTTGGAGAACTTGATCGCGTTGTCCGTCAGGTTGATGAAGATCTGCAGGAAATAGTCCGGGTCTACCGCAAGCCGGGTGGAGGCCAGGACATCGGAGGCATGGATCATCAGCTGGAAGCCCGCCCGCTCGGTTTGTGAAACGATTTTCGATTGCAGCATGTCCAGCAGTTCGCCGACCGGATGCGGGGCCAGTTCCAGGCTTAGCTCGTTACGGGTCATGCGCGCCAGTTGCAGGACGTTGTTGATCAGTCTCGTCAGGCGTTCGCTCTCGTCGTAGATGTAGTCGTAGTATTCCCGTTTTTTCTCCTCACTCGCCCAGCCCTGCTTGAGCATCTCGCTGTACATGCGGATCGAGGTGAGGGGGGTCTTGAGTTCATGGCTGACCGCCGAGACGAAGTCCTGCTGCTGGCGCGAGAGCCTGATCTGGCCCAAGCCCAGGCGGTAGAGCAGAAGCGTTCCGACGAGCAGGACCAGTCCCAGCGCCAGCGCCACCCAGGTGACGATCATCCCGCCCGGGCCGGCCGGGAGTTGCCTGATACTGAAAATCAGTTCGAGGGCGTCCAGTGGCGCATTGAGTGGTGTTCGGTAGAGCAGCGAACCCTGCAGAGACTCGGACGCCGGCAGGTAGTCAGTATGATCCGGACTGTGAAACGTGCTGAGGAGTTCACCCCGGTAGGCCAGGATCAGGTCGCTCATGCGCGAGAGTGCTGTGGTCTGATAGGGTGCTTCAATCAATTTGCCGAGGAACGGCTGCTGTTCGATCAGCAACCCCTGGATAATGCGTTGACCCTCACGCCAGACCTTGCGGTAGAGCACCAGGTGGCCGCTTTCCAGGAGGCTGAACTCGAACGGATCGATCTCACTTTCGAAGGTCCGGATGCGCAGGGCCTCCCGGGCCGAGTCCGTCTCGACCCGGTCGGGTTGCACCGGTTCGGCCAGGGTACTCAGTTCCCTGCGCATCTGGCGCGGTGCCGGTGCGGTCTTCTGGCGCTGGCTCGCAGCTTCCGGTTGCTTCGCGGCCTGCTCGCTGAAATCGGCTTGCAGGTCGAGTGTCTGGAGCTTTTTCGCCCCCGCGTTTGTGTCGCGACTCTTCATTTTGGCCGGAGCCGGTTCGGAGCGGCTGAGCTGGTCGAATATGGATTGACCCGCAGGGGAGGGGCTGTACTCGTCGACGGGTTTCCCGGCGCCCAGAGAGGCAGGCGGGGCAGGCGCCGTGACACGCGCCTCGTCAATCGCCTGGGGGGTAGCCTGCATGGCCACAGTGTTGCGGGACTCGGGATGCACCAGGCGGTTCTCGCTGAGGATGTCGCGGATCCTCTGAGCCTGGCGGCGGCGTTGCACCAACTCCTGGTCGGAGACACCGTACTCGGCGGCCCCGGTGCCCGGTGCCGGCACCAGGGGGGTGGAATAACCGCCCGAGGCGTCCACCTGGAAGTAGCCGACCAACCCGGGGATCTCTCCTGAAACGGGATAGGCCGATAGCGGGGAACGCTGTATGAAGGGGTTGCCCGGGCTCCCTTCGATGACCAGGAAGGCGTAGTCGGAAAATCCCCGTGTCTCTTCCCGGTTGATCAGTGCCGATACCGTCTCCCGCACCCGGTCGGTGAGTTCCTCCGCCATCTGCTGATGTCGGTGAAAAGCTTCCCACTTGAGACGGCTGTAGGCCTGCTGCACCAGGATCGCGGACGGCAGGCACAGGGCGATGAAAAACAGCGCCAGGGCCCGGCGCAGCCGGCCCTGAGTGAGCCCGGCAGTGAATCCGCGGGTGAGACGCTTCACCGGATCAGCCACTCAGCAGCCGGTAACCGGCACCGCGAACCGTGACCAGGAAGCGGGGCTGGTTGCTGTCCGGCTCGATCTTGCGCCGCAGTTTGGCGATGTGGATGTCGACCGTGCGGGTCTCGAGATCGAGGTTCTTCGCGTAACCCCAGACCTTGTGCAGCAACTCCTCCCGGGGCACCGGGCGCTCCCGATGCTGGTCAAGGTATTGCAGGATCTGCATTTCACGACGGGTGAAGCGGCACGACCCCTGAAGTGTTTCACCGGCCAGGTTCAGGGTATCGATGCTCGTCCGTTCGCCGAGCCGGATATGAGTCTGCTGCGGTGGGCTGCCCCCGGTCCTGCGCAATACCGCCTGCACCCGCAGCACCAGCTGGGCGACGGAGAAAGGTTTGGCCACATAGTCATCGGCGCCGAGTGTCAGCCCCTGGATGATGTCCTCGTCCCGGGTCTTGGCGGTGAGCATGATGACCGGCTGGGCCGGATCCTGCTCACGGATTTTCTGGCAGATCTCGAATCCGTCGATACCCGGCAGCATCACGTCGAGCAGAATCATGTCAAAGCGCCCGCTGAGCGCCTTGTGCAATCCTTCGGGTCCTTCCCCGGCGCTGTCCACCTCGTAGCCGTGATAGACGAATACGTCGATCAACCCGGTGCGGATCGCGGTCTCGTCTTCGATGATCAGAATGCGCTGTTTGCTGTTCATGGTGCGGGTTCAGGGCTCGATCGGATGCACACAGCTTAACAAGTCTGCTGCGTACGGAAATGTAAATCTTTTGTAAATCCGTGCACTGATTGTTTACCAACCCCTGTCTGTTTTGCCCCGCCGCCGGTTCCTAGACTGAAACCGAATTCAACGCAACCGCATTACAGGAGAACCCGATGACAATCATCACCCGAGTCACACGACTGTTCCGTGCCGACATGCACGCGGTGCTCGACACCCTCGAAGAACCCGAGCTGCTGCTCAAGCAGGCGATCCGCGACATGCAGGACGCCCTGGATCGCGAAACCCGGCAGGGGAGAATCCTCGCTGAAGAGTTGAAACAGCATCACGCCCGCCGTCAGGCGGAGCAGGACGAAATTGCCGCCCTCAACGAGGAGCTGGATCTGTGCTTCGAACAGGACAATGAAACCCTGGCCCGCTCGCTGTTGCGTCAGCGGCTGGAAAAGGAGCGCATCGTCCACTACCTGGAACAGAGACAGAGCCGTCTACAGACCGTCACCGGGGCGCTGGAGCAGCGCATGCACGAGCAGGCCAGCCGGCTGCGGGAGATGCAGCAGAAACTCAGCCTGATGAGCGCCCAGCCCCGCCCCTACCAGAGCGAAGCGGATGACGGAATGGATGATCCCCATGCGGGCTTCACGGTTACCGACGAGGCGTTGGAGCGGGCCTGGCTGCGCGAATGCCGCAAGCGGGTGAAGTCATGAAACGGCCCAGCTTCAGCGAAGGTGTGGGGGTGTCGTTGATCGCGTCCCTGCTGGGCGGGGCAGTGTTTCCGCTGTTGACCCTATGGCTGGCTGGGGGGTTCGCTCTGCGCGGACTGATCACCCTGCTGGGGTTGTTCTATTTGCTGTACCTGTTGCGGCGCAGCGGACGTAAACCGGGGCGGGTACTGGCGCTGACCCTGTGGCTGTTGATTTCACCACTCTGCGCATTGCTGGGCGTCAGCCTGTGGGGTGACCTGTCGATTCACCTGGCCCTGCTGTGGCTGGTCCGCGCCGGGTTGTTTCACAATCGCCTGTATACCGCCCTGTTGGATCTTGGGCTGGTAGTGTTCGGCCTGGCTGCCGCACTCTGGGGCAGCTCGGCGACCGGCACCCTGGTAGTGGGGCTGTGGAGCTTTTTCCTGGTCCAGGCCCTGTTCGTGTTCATTCCTCATGCGGCGGCAGACAGCGCGGGCGCTACGCCCCCTGAGGCCGGTGACTGCGAACGCTTCGACCGCGCCTACCGGGCGGCGGAATATGCGTTGCAGCGCCTGTCCCGTTATCCCAACCACTGAAGGAGACCCGCCATGAAATCGAAATGGTTTGCCTTTTCCCTGCTGGCGCTGACGGCGGCCGGTATCGCCCTCTACCCGTCCATGAAGAACTGGGCGGCCCGGGTGCAGACCCCCATCCCGTCACCACTCGAGTCCCAACCGGTCCAACTCCCCGGAATCGCACATAAGCCGCGTGTGGAGGTGGTGTTCGCCCTGGACACCACCGGCAGCATGGGTGGTCTGATCCGCGCGGCCCGGGAGAAGATCTGGTCCATTGCCACCACCCTGGCCCAGGCTCAGCCGGCCCCCGAGATACGCATGGGCCTGGTGGCCTACCGGGACCGGGGTGATGCCTACGTGACCCAGGTGGTGGATCTCAACTCCGACCTGGATGCGGTCTACACCCGCTTGATGGGGTTGCGGGCCGAAGGCGGCGGTGACGGACCTGAGAGCGTCAACCAGGCCCTGGCCGAAGCGGTTGGGAGGATCTCCTGGAGTCAGGACCCGGATACCTACCGGGTGATCTTCCTGGTGGGCGATGCGCCGCCGCACATGGATTACCTCAATGATGTGCCATACCCGCGCAGCCTGGAACTGGCCAGGGATCGGGGCATCCTGGTCAACGCGGTACTGGCGGGTAACAGCCATGAGACCCGACAGGTGTGGCAGACGATTGCCCAGACGGGCGGCGGTCAGTTTGCCCAGGTCGGACAGAACGGGGACGCAGTGGCGATCGCCACCCCCTACGATGAACGGCTTGCGAAGCTGTCGGAGGAACTCGACGCCACACGGCTCTATTACGGCAGCCGTGAGGAGCGATCACTGCGTGAACAGAAACTGGCCCTTGCGAAACAGTTGCACGAGGCTGCATCGGTGGCCTCCCGGGCGCGCCGCGCCACCTTCAATGCCAGCGCCAGTGGACAGGCCAATCTGCTGGGAGAGGGGGAACTGGTGGATGATGTCAGCCAGGGTCGGGTCAGCCTCGAGGAACTGCCCGCCGAAGCTCTGCCGGCGCCCCTGCAGGGCCTCAGCCCGGCCGCGCAACAGAGCCTGATCGCAGACACGGCGCAGCGTCGGGAACAACTCAACCGGGAGATTCGCCAGCTGGCGGAGGAACGGGGCGCATACCTGCGCGAGCGGGTCGAGGCCGATGGCGGCGCATCCGCATCCCTGGATCGCAAACTCTATGATGTCATCCAGGCTCAGGGACGGCTCAAGGGGATGCGCTACGAGGCGGGCGATCTCGCCTATTGAGCCTTGACGGGGCCGGGTCCGTTGGACCCGGTTACGCCGCAGCGGCGGGGTTTCCCGGTTTGGAACGATTTGACATGCCCAATTGAGTTCACCAGAATTTGCAGCATGCCATTAAAACCGAGATCCGGTTACAGGGATTGGAACCCGACCCCGGGGCGCCGGATGCCGTTCAGTGATCGGCCGAACGGGGCCCATCAACCCTTACCAGTGACCTTAGATTATGAAATTCAGCCATCTGACCGCCGCCGTTTTTTCCCTGTTGCTCCTGTTCTCAACCCAGTCCCAGGCGTTCGACGTGGGCGGTTTCGTCAACGGGGTGATCGAGGGTGTCAGCGATTCCTTCAAGGACGCCAAGGGTAAACCGGGCGCCCACGAAAAGAACAGCGACTCGGCAGAATCCGAGTCGGGGGATTCCGCTGGCCAGGCATCCTCATCCTCGGACAGCGAAAAATCCAAAGACTAACCGGTTGTTGAAATTCGCTTGGGCGCGCGCGACACGGCGAATTCAATGCAGAATCGTGCCGTCCTGGCTGAATTTTAACAGCCTGTCAGTCCCGCCTGGATTGTCGCACAGGCATCGCCCGGATGAGGCCTGGCGTATTCCGGGACCCAGGCCGATGCATCATGCTCCCGGGTTTTGTCTTGCCCCCTCCGTACCGGAAAGACGCATCCTTCTGAGTGGCGGATCGATCAACCGCTCAGTAAGGGACAACCCCACCCGCACCCCTGCTATAATCCAGCGCATCCCGAACGAAACAGGTGCCTGCCTCAGATGGAAACGGAAGAGAACAAACTGAAAAAACGCAGCCGGGGTATCTACCTGCTGCCTAATCTCTTTACCACCGCTGCCCTGTTCGCCGGGTTCTATGCCATCCTCGCCGCAGTCAACGCCAAGTACGAGGTGGCTTCGGTGGCGATTTTCGTCGCAATGCTGATGGATGGTCTGGATGGCCGGGTGGCGCGCCTGACCAAGACCCAGTCCGCCTTCGGCGCGGAGTACGACAGCCTTTCGGACATGGTTTCGTTCGGTCTTGCACCGGCCCTGGTGGTCTACATCTGGGCCCTCAGCGGGTTGGGCAAGCTGGGTTGGCTGGCCGCCTTCATCTATACCGCCTGTGGCGCGTTACGTCTGGCCCGCTTCAACACCCAACTGGGCATCGCGGACAAAAAGTACTTCCAGGGTCTGCCCAGCCCCTCGGCCGCGGCCATCATGGCCGGCGGGGTTTGGCTGGGCGTCGATTACGGCATTCCCGGTGATGATCTGGGCTGGCTCGCGGCCATGCTGACCACCCTGGTGGGGTTGCTCATGGTGAGCAATTTCCGCTACCACAGCTTCAAGGAGATCGATTTCCAGGGCAAGGTGCCGTTCATCGCCCTGGTGGTGCTGGTGGTGGTGCTGGCGATCATCCAGACGCATCCACCCACGGTATTCTTCCTGATGTTCCTCACCTACGCCATCTCGGGGCCGGTATTGACCCTGGTGCAGCTGCGCAAACACCGGGAGGAGCGGCGCACCGAGAGCTGATGCCGGCGTGGTTTTGATCGCCTCACCGAGGCGTTCCGCCGGCGCGTATTGAACGCTTCATTCGCGGATCCCGCTCAATTGGCATTCCCAAATCGCTGCGTTATATTGATCCGTTACCTATTGAGGAAAAAGGGCCCCTGGCGGGCTCCGTCCCTGTCTGTCGGAGAAGAGCATGAGTCAAGCCGATCAACTGATCATTTTTGATACCACCCTGCGCGATGGCGAGCAGAGCCCGGGCGCGTCCATGACCAAGGATGAGAAGGTGCGGATCGGCAAGGCCCTGGAAAAACTCCGCGTGGATGTCATCGAGGCCGGTTTCCCGATTGCCAGTCAGGGGGATTTCGAGGCTGTGGCGGCAGTGGCCGGAGTGGTCAAGGATGCCCGGGTGTGCGGCCTGGCGCGTGCTCTGGACAAGGATATCGACCGCGCCGGCGAGGCGCTCCGGGAGGCCAATGCCTCGCGCATCCATACCTTCATCGCCACCTCACCCATTCACATGCAGTTCAAGCTGCGTATGCAGCCCGACGAGGTGGTCGCCCAGGCGGTGCACGCAGTCAAACGGGCGCGCCAGTTCACCGACAACGTGGAGTTCTCCGCCGAGGACGCGGGACGTTCCGAGATCGATTTCCTGTGTCGCATCTTCGAAGCGGTGATCGAGGCCGGGGCCACCACCCTGAATGTGCCCGACACCGTGGGATACGCCATGCCGCACCAGTTCGGCGATCTGATCCGTCAGCTGCGCGAACGCATCCCGAATTCCGACAAGGCGGTATTTTCCGTGCATTGTCACAACGACCTGGGCCTGGCGGTGGCCAACTCCCTGTCTGCGGTGAGCAACGGCGCGCGCCAGGTCGAGTGCACCATCAACGGACTCGGCGAGCGGGCCGGCAACGCCTCCCTGGAGGAGATCGTAATGGCGGTGCGCACCCGTCAGGACGTGTTCACCTGTCAGTCCGGGGTGGACACCACGCAGATCGTGACCTGTTCGAAACTGGTCTCCAACATCACCGGTTTTCCGGTCCAGCCGAACAAGGCCATCGTCGGCGCCAACGCCTTCGCCCATGAGTCCGGCATCCATCAGGACGGGGTCCTGAAATCCCGCGAGACCTACGAGATCATGCGCGCCGAGGATGTGGGCTGGAGTCAGAACCGGATGGTGCTGGGCAAGCACTCCGGGCGGAATGCGTTCCGTACCCGGCTGGAGAGCCTGGGGATGATCTTCGAGTCGGAAGAGGAACTCAACGCCGCGTTCTCCCGTTTCAAGGACCTGGCGGACAAGAAACACGAGATTTTCGACGAGGATCTGCAGGCCCTGGTCACCGATACCAAGACCGACGCCTTCAACGAGCGCATCAAGCTGGTCTCCCTGAAAGTCTGCTCGGAAACCGGTGAAACCCCCCATGCGGAACTGGTGCTGAGCATCGACGGGGACGAGGAGCCGGGCGCGGCCATCGGCGGCGGCCCGGTGGACGCCACCTTCAAGGCCATCGAGTCGATCGTCAACAGCGGCACCGAACTGCTGCTCTACTCGGTGAACAACATCACCAGCGGCACCGATGCCCAGGGCGAGGTGACCGTGCGGCTGTCGATGGACGGGCGTATCGTCAACGGTCAGGGGGCGGACACCGACATCGTGATCGCCTCGGCCAAGGCCTACATCAATGCCGTGAACAAAATCCTTGCCCCGGTGGCGAAGGCGCATCCCCAGACCGGCGATGTCTGATCACGGCTACGCGCAACGGTTGATCGGGAAACGGCATCATGGATGAACAACGGCGCCACTACTATCTCGATGCGCTGGGGGTGACCCGCTGGCAGTTGCGGGATGCCCCGCAGCCGGCCGTTGCTCCGGCGCAGCCCGCGCTTGACCCCGAACCGCACCGCGAAGCTCCACCTCCACCGCTACCCAGGGCTGAACCCGCGCCGCAAGCGGTTGCCACGCCAGCATCCTCTCAGGCGGAGAAACCGGACTGGCGGGCCCTGCGTGAGCAGGTTCGAAACTGCCGCCGTTGCGGACTGCGCGAGGGCTGCACCCAGACCGTGTTCGGCGTCGGTGACACCCAGGCCAGGCTGCTGGTCATCGGCGAGGCACCGGGCGCGGACGAGGACCGCCAGGGTGAACCCTTCGTCGGACGGGCCGGGCAGTTGCTCAACGCCATGCTGCTGGCGATGGGCTTCCAGCGCGAGGAGGTCTTCATTGCCAACATCGTCAAATGCCGTCCGCCGAACAACCGGGATCCCCGCGCCGAAGAGGCCTTGAGCTGTGAACCCTACCTGATGCGCCAGATCGAGCTGATCCAGCCCAGGGTGATTCTCGCGGTGGGGCGTATCGCCGCTCAGAACCTGCTGAAATCGGATCTCGCCGTGGGCAAGATGCGTGGCCGGGTGCATAGCCTGGGCGAGGCGCGCATTCCCCTGGTGGTGACCTACCATCCGGCCTACCTGTTACGCACCCCGGAGCACAAGGGGCGCGCCTGGCAGGATCTGCAGATGGCGCTCTCGCAGTTACGGGAGTCCGTATGAACGCCCGGCTGCTCGATCCCCAACTGGGTATACGTCCGATGCGGGAGGACGATCTGTCCGGCGTCATGGCGCTGGAAAACCGGGTCTACCCCTTTCCCTGGACCCTGGGCATCTTTCATGACTGCCTGCGGGTGGGTTACTGCTGCTGGGTGCTGACCGTGGATGAACGGATCATCGGTTACGGTGTGATGTCCGTGGTCATCGACGAATCGCATATTCTCAACATCTGCGTCGATCCGGACTGGCAACGCCAGGGCCTGGGTCGCAAGTTGCTCATGCGTCTTCTCAAGGTGGCGCGACAGCATGGTGCGGAGAGCGTGTTCCTGGAGGTTCGGGTGGGTAACGAGGCGGCCCAGTCCCTCTACCGGAAATGCGGCTTTGTGGAAGTGGGGCAGCGCCGCAACTACTACCCGGCGGACAACGAAGCCCGGGAGGACGCCCTGCTGTTGACCCTGGAACTCGAAACCGCGGCGGGACCTACTCAATAAGTCATGCAAAAGTATCACCGTTCATGTCTGATCCTGCTGTTGGCGCTGACCCTTTCGCTATGGGGTTGCGACCGCCAGCCCGCTTCGGACCGGGTCAAGGTCAGCGAACAGCCGGCGCAGGGTCTGGCCGACACCTCCTTCGATCAGGGGTACCTGCAACAGCTCGTTGAAGAGACCCGTCTGGGCGCTGAGGCCCGGGTGCAGGAGGCCTATGCACGCAACAATATTCCGCCCGAGCAGCGCATCAGTCATGCTCGGGCCGAGGGACGTTTCGAGGATTACGCCACGCATCGTCTGGCGGTGGTCGAACTGAGCTACAGCGCCAATCCGATGCGGGTATTGCGGATTGTCGGCATACGCCAGGATAGGATCATATCGATCAGTTGTATCGCTCCGAGCGGGGAAACCCTGGATCTGTTCGACCTTGAAAGCGATTGCGGGCGAGGGGTTGCGACTTACTTCGGCACGGGAAAAGACTAGCCCCCGATCAACGAGCGTTCGTCACAGGGTTCCCGCACGCTCACCGGGCCAGGTGCCATTCTCCAGAGTCGTATTCGTCGATCCGTGGAAGACTTCCGAAGCACCGCGTGATGACGCATACCGAAACGGCTTAGCTCCCTGGCCGCTGGGCAAGCAACCGATCGAGCTGATTGGCAAACGCCTGGCGGTCGGCCTGGGAGAACGCCGCTGGCCCTCCGGTGTCGATGCCGCTGCCGCGCAGGGTGTCCATGAAGTCGCGCATGGTCAGGCGCTGCCGGATATTCGCCTCGGTGTAGAGTTCACCCCGGGGGTTGAGCGCCAACGCGCCCCGTTCGATGACCTCGGCGGCGAGAGGGATGTCGGCGGTGATCACCAGGTCCTCCGGGTTCACCTGCTGGGCGATATGGTTGTCCGCCACATCGAACCCGGCACCTACCTGCACCGCGCGGATGTATGGTGAACGGGGTACCGGCAGTGCCTGATTGGCGACCAGGGTCAGGGCCACGCCGACCCGCTCCGCGGCGCGGAACAGGATCTCCTTGATCACTTTCGGACAGGCGTCCGCATCGACCCAGATGTGCTGAATATTCATGGATGTTTCGACAGGTTTCTGTTAATGTGCGCACTTTCCGGGTGTTGTCCGGTCATCACCCAGCGCGAGCAATCGCAGGAAAGGATTTTAGCCGAATCCCTTTGGGATATCCCGCTTAACAGGTGGTTCGAGCCCGCTCAGACCGAGCTGAGGTTCAACAGCCTGATAGAACATTCAGAGAATTCCCTCTTTTTAATCCAGCCAGGACCGGATCCCGAGCGCATAAAACTGCTGTGGGATGGCAAGACTGGAGCATTAATTACCCATGTCATTCGATTCCCTCGGCCTGTCGGCCGAACTCCTGCGCGCGATTGGTGAGCAGGGCTATACCCAACCCACCCCGATTCAACGCCAGGCGATTCCGATGGTCCTCAGCGGCCGCGACGTGCTCGCCGGGGCGCAGACCGGAACCGGTAAAACCGCCGGTTTCACCCTGCCGCTGCTGCAACGCTTGAGCGAGAAGCCCCTCCCGGGCGGCAAACGTCCGGTGCGCGCGCTGGTGCTGACCCCGACCCGCGAACTGGCCGCCCAGGTAGGCGAGAGCGTGCAGGCCTACGGCCGCCATCTGCCGTTCCGCTCAGCGGTGATTTTCGGCGGGGTGAAGATCAACCCGCAGATCCAGCAGTTGCGTCAGGGTGTCGACATCCTGGTGGCGACCCCGGGTCGTCTGCTCGACCATGTCTCGCAGAAGACCCTCGATCTCTCGCAGATCGAGATCTTCGTGCTCGACGAGGCCGACCGGATGCTGGATATGGGCTTCATCCACGACATCCGCAAGGTGCTGGCGCTGCTGCCGAAAAACGGTCAGCGCCAGAACCTGCTGTTCTCCGCTACCTTCTCCCAGGAGATCAAGCAGCTGGCCGAGCGCCTGCTCGACCGCCCCCAGCTGATCGAGGTGGCCCGGCGCAACAGTACCGCCGAGGCCATCGAACAGCGGGTCCACCCGGTGGACAAGGGGCGTAAACGGGAACTGCTGAGCCATATGATCGGTATGAACGACTGGCGTCAGGTGCTGGTATTCACCCGCACCAAGCACGGTGCCAACCGGCTTGCGGATCAGCTGCAGAAAGATGGCTTGGTCGCCGCCGCGATTCACGGCAACAAAAGCCAGGGTGCCCGTACCCGGGCTCTGTCCGGATTCAAGAGCGGTGAGGTCCGGGTGCTGGTAGCCACCGATATCGCAGCCCGGGGGCTGGACATCGATGAGCTGCCCCACGTGGTGAACTACGAGCTGCCCAATGTGCCGGAGGATTACGTGCACCGCATCGGTCGCACCGGCCGGGCCGGTAACGCGGGTGTTGCGATTTCCCTGGTGTGTGGTGAGGAGCAGAAGTTTCTGCGCGATATCGAGCGCCTGCTCAAGCAGGAGCTGCCCAAGGTGGTTTTGCCCGGCTATGAACCGGGTACCCAGTCGGTGAAAGAAGAACAACCGGCCCGTCGTCAGGACAATCGTCGCGACCGTTCAGCCGCCCCTTCCAGGGAGTCCCGCTCACGTAACAATTCCCGACGGGATGGTCGTGTTTCGGTGAAACCGGCTCAGGGGAATAAGGACCGCTCCCGTAGAACCTCGGAAGCGGATCGAACCACTGCCCCGGGTGACGCAGCACCTCGCCAGCATGTGCACCGCAAGCCGGCGGCCAAGCGTACTCAACCCGCGCAGCGCCACCATGCCGGTGGCCGCAAAAAGCGGGAACTGCCCGCTCTGCTGGGTGGACGCTCAGAAGATTGAGACTCAGGCCACTCCGCAGTGCCTGCTGCGGATTGGCCTCATCTATCATTCCGCTCAAATCAAGGTGCAATCAGCGCCGGGATCATGAACTCCTCGCGTTTGCCTTCCCGTACCGGGTCGGCGGACTCATTCCACCCCAGATCCTCGGCCATGTGCGCGGGTACCGGTTCACGGGTCAGCCATACCACGAGACGCATTCCGTCGGTTATGAACGGGTCGGCGGTCAGGTTGTAGCCTGGATTCTCCTCGGTCGCCACGCCCACCCCTCGCGCAAAGGCGAATTTGCTTACCGCATCGTGGTGCAACAGGCTGTGAAAGGTGTATTCCCTGGCCTCGTCGACTACCGGATCGATCACATGGGTGGTCAGGGTGGGGGACAGGGTGGTCAGCTTGACACCGATGTCCCGGCTGACCTGGCCGACCCACACCGGACTGCCCTCGCAGCGGAACGGCGCCAGCCAGAGCCGCATGTGGTTGCGTTGGTTAATGGTTGAACGGCCACGCTGCAGGGCGATGTCCTGGGGGCGGGTGAAGGCGTAGAGGGAGCTGACCGGGGCGGTGAGGAAAGCCTTCTCCTCGATCGCCGCACCGATCATGCGACGGATACTGTCCACGGTGATCGACTCGGTGAAATCCCAGCCACTGCCCGAGAGGGCGGAAATCAGTTCCTTGCCGGTGCCGACGATCACCAGGTTGAGCGGGTCTCCGGTTCGGTCTCCATCCGCGTTGCTGGTACAGCAGGCCATGCGTTCCAAATGTGTCTGCAACTTGTCGACGCTCAGGTCGGGCAGTTCCTCCACCTGGTTGTAGAGTTCGCGCAAGGAGGAGTTTTCGTAATCGAAGCTCTCGGTCGGCAGCAGTACCGCGAAACGCATGCGTACCGCGTGGCGGCTGCTGGAAAAACGCACATCGACGAAACGTCCTCCACGCTTGTAGGAGGCATAGATGAAACCCTCCTGGCTGCTGCCTGCCGGGACGAAGAACGGCAGTGCGTTTTGCCGAAACAGCTTTCTGTTGCGCCGTTGTTTGTCAGGACTTAGTTGCGCCCCGGTCATGAACGCCGCCTCGTCGGCGGAGTAGTAATTCGGGTCGATCGAGAACGGCATCAGCCAGTAATCCCTCTGACTGGCATTTTTTATATGCATCCAGATCGGCTGGATGTCGTGTCCCGACATGGAAACGCCGAAATAGCGGCTCGCCTCTTCATCGGTGGGGATCGCGATGTGCACCGTCATCTGATCCTGTTGCAGATGCTGCAACCGCTCCAGGGGGATCGGCAGACCCGATTCCCCGGTCGGTTCATAGGTGGTGAACATCGAGCAGGCGGACAGCAGACCTGCAATCAGCAGGGCAAGGCTGATGCGCATGGCCGTGACAGGCTGTCTGGCGAGACAGGTCATGGATCGGGTGCGGGCAGTCGAAGGCATGACGGGTATGGTAGGGCAGTTTGTCGTCTATTTCTGGTGTTGTTTGCAGGGAAAAATCCCGCCTGAATCATCCCTGAAACTGAATTGCGCGGCTGACCAGGGTCCTGCCGGCTTTGCGCTGATCCGTTCGCCAGCGGTTCAAATCATTTCGTCGATGGGTGAGGCTTCCGAATGCATGCTGCCCACGGAACCGATCCGGGTAAAGGCGTCGATGGCCCGTTGGCCCAGTCGCGAGATCCCGTTATTCCCCGTGTCCTGGGCATCTTCATCAGCGCTGCCTTGGGCGGCCTGGGACTGCTCCTCACGTCGTAGAGCATGCAGTTCACTGCGTGCCTGAGCTGCGATCGCGGCGGCCTGGGCCGCGACACGCCGGTCCTGAGGGGAGGGGTCGGCCGGCGCCAGCGCCGCACGCTGGATGGTTTCCGCCTGGCGGATGATCTCTTCCGGGCTTCCGGAGTAGGAGCCACTGATGGAGACCTCGCCGCCGACCGCGTAACTGCGCCCATCCGGACCAGTCTGGTAGGTGTAGCTGCCGCCACTGGCCATGCCTCCGGAGGCCGCCCGATGGGCTGCCTCATGGGCCTTGACCTCGCGGTCCCGGGCCTGCAGTTTGCGAACCTGGGCCTGTTCTTCACGGGTCAGCCGTTGGGCCTGACCACTCTCGTTGACCGGTCGCTCGGTGGTGGTTTCCCGGGTGGTTTCGGACTCCGCGCGGTTGGCAACACTCCCGGATTCCGGGCCATAGGTTCGCCTGGCGGTAGCGGAGGTCGCCTGCTGGTAGTCTGACAATGCGCCCAGGGACAGGTCCATAGGGAATACCGATAGTCTGCCTGTAAACAATTATACTCGAGATTTCAAGGCCAAAACCGGGCAAAAACCGCGAAAAGGCGCTCCCGAGAACGCAGTTCCCGTCAGAACCAGCTTTCGATGAGCTTGCGGTCCGGAATGCCGCCGCTATGGACCACCTGCTCGTCGATCACCACCCCGGGGGTGGACATCACCCCGTAGCCCATGATCTGGCCCATGTCCTCAACCTTGGTCAAGTCGGCTTCCACGCCCTTGTCGCGGATCACCGCAGCGATCAGATCGTAGGTGGCGACACAACTGCGGCAACCGCTGCCGAGTACTTTGATTGATTTCATGATGGGCTCCTGATTTTCATTTGATGATGCATATCACCCTGCTAACGGGCGATGGTTAATGGTTCTTGAGTTCACTGCGTTCACGCTTTTTTTGTTCCCCTCTCCCTGGCCCTCTCCCGCAAGGGGAGAGGGATTTCAACTAAACAGATGAGTAGTCAACGGATCGTTTGTTAATGCTACCCAAATGGCAGATTTCGAAATACTCAATCACAGCGTCTCCTCTCCTCTCGCGGGAGAGGCCCAGGAAGAAGGGCGCCACAAAAACCCATGAGCGCAGCGAACGCTACAACTCAAAACTAAAATTCAAAACTCAAAATTACCCCCCCAACCCCGCCCCAAGGTCGACCGAATAATCCATCATATTAAAACCCCACCCCACCAGCATGATCGCGACTGCGAGAATCCCGCAGAACAGCGCCAGCGCCGGCCATTTAATCACCTTGCGCAGGATCAGCATCTCCGGCAGGGACAGGGCGGCGATGCTCATCATGAACGCCAGTGCGGTGCCCAGGGCGACACCCTTGCCGAGCATCGCCTCCGCCACCGGGATCACCCCGGTGGCGTTGGCATACAGGGGAATTCCGAACAGCACCGCACCGGGTACGGCCCAGATGTTGTCACGCCCGCCCAGGTGTTCGGCGACCCACTCCTGGGGTACGAAACCGTGAAACAGGGCCCCGATGGCGATGGCCGCGATGACCCACTTCCAGATCCGCCCGACGATCGACTTGACCTCGGAGAGAGCGAACCGGTGACGCCCGCGCAGGCTGCGGTCGGGGGCTGAGCCCTGGTTCTGGCCCACCCGGATTTCCCATACATAGGGCTCCACCCAGCGTTCCGGGCGGAACCGCTCCATGATCACCCCGCCTGCGTAGGCCACCACCAGACCGGCGCCGATGTAAAGCGCCGCCAATTCCCATCCCAGCAGTCCCACCAGGACCACCGCCGCCACCTCGTTGATCATCGGGCTGGCGATGAGGAAAGAGAAGGTCACGCCGAGGGGGATGCCCGCCTCCACGAAGCCGATGAAAAGAGGCACCGAGGAACAGGAGCAGAAGGGGGTCATGGCGCCGAGCAGGATCGCCAGGGCCCGCGCCAGCCAGCGGGGCTTGTTGCGCACGTAGTCGCGCACCTGTTCCGGGGAGAGCAGGGCGCGCAACAGGCCCATCAGGTAGATCACGGTCACCAGGAGGAAAAAGATCAGGGCGGTGTCCATGATAAAGAAGGCCAGAGCCTCCGCAACAGGCGTGCCGGGGGTCAGGCCGATCAGGTCGTAAACCAGGAGGTGGGACAGGTATTCAAACATCTCTCGTGTCTCAGCTACAGCAGTCCACGGCCTGGCATACCGCACGCTGAATCCAGTCGACCGGCAGGTCCTCGCGGGTCACGCCGTCGAAACTCAGGGTACGGCAGTTCACTGTCGGTGCGCCGATCAGATCCGCACAGCTTGGGCAACTGCTCTCTCCCGGGCGGGAATCCTCCAGCAGCTGTTCCAGGGGAATCCCGTCGATCAACAGGCTATTGGATTGATCCAGCATCTCGGATGAGAGCCGGGTCTCCTGAAGCAGAAACCGCACCCCCCGGGGGGCGCAATCACGGTTGAGCCGTTCGATGGCTTCAATCACCGCCTGGCCGCTGGTCTCGCAGCGGCAGCAGGTGTCTCCGTCGACCTCCAGGTGGCGCCATTCCAGGATATGGGTCTGCATCGCGAATACTCCGGTTGCTCAGTGGTGGGGCTCAGGCGCAGCAGCGGGCCTGGGGGCGCACCGGGGCACCGGACAGACGTTGCTGATCCTCAAGGTAGGGAGACTGATCTGCGGTCGCCCTAACGGTGGTTTGCAGCACCTCGCCCATCCACGGAGGGAGTTCCGGGTGGAGACGGTAGTGGATCCACAGTCCGTCACGCCGGTCGAGCACCAGCCCCCACTCCCGCAGGTGGGCCAGGTGACGGGAGATCTTGGGCTGGGACTGGTCCAGGGCATGGGTCAGCTGGCAGACGCACAGTTCCTCCGAACGGGCGAGCAGCAGCAGGCAGCGCAGGCGGATGTCACCGCTCAGGGCGGTGTAGAAGGTTTCGGCGGTGGGTCTCATGGGTTCATATATAACGTATACGTAATATTACGTCAAACGCATATATCAAGTTTCATACCCGCTTCCGTCAACCGGTCGGTATGCTATCTTGGGATCTCTACAGAGCATGGGGATCGCAGTGGGTCAACGGCGAATCGAGCGTGAAAAACAGACCATCGCCGCGATGATGGCCATCTACTGTCGGGACCGGCATCCGCAGACGGACGGTTTGTGCGAGTCCTGTGCGCAACTGCTCGACTATGCCCACAAGCGTCTCGATACCTGCCCCTTCCATGAGCGCAAGCCGGCCTGCAACCACTGCACGGTGCACTGTTACGCCCACAGCAAACGGGACCAGGTTCAGGCGGTGATGCGCTACTCCGGCCCGAGGATGCTGCTGCGCCACCCCCTGCTGAGCTTCTATCATCTGCTCGACAAATTTCGCGAAGTGCCCAAGCTGGGGCGTCCGGGTGGTTCCTGAAGCCTTGCCGAAATCTTGGAACACACCGTTCTATCGTTTTGCGGTGTTTTTGTATCCCTTGATCAATTTTCAATAATTCTAAAATAGCAAGAATAATCAATCGATTGGCACTGTATTTATTATGATAAGAGAAAATATGTAAATAAATGAATATACAATACAAATATTTATGTATATATTAAAATATACTTAATAATCAAGTATGTATATATATTAATTGACATTATGAGCATGAAAGAGGTCGTGCAGAAGCAGTACCGGGAGCATATCACCCGGGTGCGTCATCAACTGAAGGACCTGACAATGCCATCGGAGGGTTGGCTACGGACGGCTCGAAAGGCTCTGGGTATGTCCGGAGCACAGTTAGCCCGGCGTCTGGGTGTCACCCGGGCAATGGTGTCGAATACGGAGCGGGCCGAGCAGGACGGGGGCGTGACCCTCAAGACACTGCAGAATATGGCGCAGGCGATGGATTGCCGGCTCGTCTATGCCATTATACCCGAGCAGGAGATCGAGGCGATCCTGCAAGCGCGTGCCTACAAAAAGGCGCGGGAGCAGGTGATGGCTGCCGGTGTCCAGATGGCCCTTGAAGCGCAAACCTTGAGTCAGGACAAACTCGACGAACAGGTGCAGCGCCTCGCGCGTGACATATTGGAAAAACGTGGCTCACAACTATGGAATGAGCAATGAGCGAGATCGACAGCGCTACGGATGGCGCCACACCGGTGAATCCGGATGAGAGAGAAGGACTGCGATTCGTCCATGTCCAGACACGCGGTCAGCTGGACGAGTTGGAACAGGTTAACATTCAGGCGGGCCTGCAGTGGCTCGAACGCCAGCGTAACGCAGACATACTGAGTGAACGGTTTGTCCGCAATCTCCACCAGAGGCTGTTTGGCCAGGTCTGGAAGTGGGCGGGCAGTTTCCGCACCACCGGTAAGAATATCAGTTGTGATCCACGCTACATCCCTGTCGAGTTGCACAAACTCCTGGGTGACACGCGATATTGGATCGAACATGAAACCTATTCCAAACGTGAATTGGCGATCAGGTTTCACCACCGACTCGTATCGATTCATCCGTTTCCCAATGGCAACGGTCGACATGCCCGGATCATGGCGGATGCGCTTTTAATGTTTGTTCTGGGTCAACCGCCGATCGATTGGGCTGGTGGGCATGAGCTGCAGTGCATGTCCGTCCGGCGCAACCGGTACATTGCGGCCCTCATGGCGGCCGATACCGGCGAATACCAGCCCCTGTTGGAATTCGTGGGGCTGTGAATTCATCGAAACGGGTTATTCCGATATAATGCAGCGCTTTTTCATGCCCAAGGGGCGTTTTCCGACAGTTAGCAGGCGGTTCTCAACGCAGGGTCGTACTGTCTGAGTAGAATTTCAACTGCCTGCCAGGCCAGTTTAGGGTTCCCGATTATGAGTGATGGCAATCTAATTACCGAGATCAGCAAAAGGCGCACCTTTGCCATTATCTCTCACCCGGACGCCGGTAAGACCACGTTGACGGAAAAGCTGTTGCTGTTCGGCGGCGCGATCCAGATGGCGGGCACGGTGAAGGGGCGCAAGGCCGCCCGGCATGCCACCTCGGACTGGATGGAGATGGAGAAGGAACGCGGCATCTCGGTCACCTCCTCGGTGATGCAGTTCCCCTACCGGGACGAGATCGTCAACCTGCTCGATACCCCCGGCCACGAAGACTTCTCCGAGGACACCTACCGCACCCTCACCGCCGTGGACTCGGCATTGATGGTGATCGACGTGGCGAAGGGCGTGGAGGAACGCACCATCAAGCTGATGGAGGTATGCCGGTTGCGCGATACCCCGATCCTGACTTTCGTCAACAAGCTCGACCGCGAGGGACGCGACCCGCTGGAGATCCTTGACGAGATCGAGGATGTGCTGAAGATCAAGTGCGCCCCGGTCTCCTGGCCCATCGGCATGGGCAAGCGGCTGAAGGGGGTCTATGATCTGCGCACCGATGCCACCCACCTGTTCAGCGCCACCCACGGCGGCAAGATCCAGGTGGGTGAAATCATCCAGGGGATCGACAATCCGAAGTTGGATGAAATGATCGGCGGCATGGCCGAGGAACTGCGTGAAGAGATCGAACTGGTGCGCGGGGCCAGTCATGAGCTCGACCTCGAGGCCTACGCCCGGGGTGAGCTGACCCCGGTGTTCTTCGGTTCGGCGATCAACAACTTCGGCGTGCGGGAACTGCTCGACGCCTTCGTCGAGTACGCTCCCGCACCGCTGTCGCGCAACACCCAGCAGCGCCTGGTCGAACCCAACGAAGGCAAATTCACCGGTTTCGTATTCAAGATCCAGGCGAACATGGATCCCCAGCATCGTGACCGGGTGGCCTTCATGCGGGTCTGTTCCGGCCAGTACCGCAAGGGTATGAAGATGTTTCAGGTGCGCACCGGCAAAAGCGTCCAGGTCAGCAATGCCATCACCTTCCAGGCGGACGAGCGCCGCCACGTGGAGGAGGCCTGGCCCGGCGACATCATCGGTCTGCACAATCACGGCACCATCCAGATCGGTGACACCTTCAGTGAAGGCGAAAGCCTGAAATACGAGGGCATTCCCTACTTTGCCCCGGAACTGTTCCGCCGGGTGGTGTTACGCGATCCGCTGAAGCAGAAGGCGCTGTTGAAGGGGGTGCTGCAGTTATGCGAGGAGGGCGCCACCCAGGTGTTTCGCCCGTTCAAGAACAACGACCTGATCCTCGGCGCGGTGGGTATGTTGCAGTTCGACGTGGCGGTGCAGCGTCTCAAGCACGAGTACAAGGTGGAGGCGATCGTCGAGGCGGTCAGCGTGGCCACCACCCGCTGGATCTCCTGCGCGGATGACAAGATGCTGGAGCGTTTCAGGGACAAGAACTTCGAGAACCTGGCATTGGACGGTGACGACCAGTTGGTCTACCTGGCGCCCACCCGGGTGAACCTGGACCTGGCCATTGAGCGCTGGCCGGAGGTGTCGTTCCAGGCGACCCGGGAGCTGTAAACCCTGTGGACCGCAGGGCCAAACAGCCCGGCGCGGGATTGCAAATCAACCGGCCTAAACCATACTTAAGTTATAGGGACCACTGATCGATTCATGACCCGGTGTGTAGTGGTGAGATGGCGAAATTACGCGCAGCATGCTCCATGAGCCGATTGTTCCGAAGACTTTCCGCCGACCGTAGTAGTTCGTATCACCCTCATACGCGATCCAGCATGAATCAGAGGTTCCCGGAGCGCTGACACCGCGCTCGGCAGGGTATCAAGAGGAGGTTGACGATGTTCCTGATGCAAAAAGACAGCGACAAGCTGGTTGAAGTCATGAGTCTGAATGACCTGTTCAACCCGAATCACCGGCAGATCGTGGGACGTTTCCACGCAGGGGAAGAACTGCAGGATGCTGAAACCTTCACCAAGGATCAGATGAAATTCCCCTCGGGTGAACCGCTTCCGAAATGCTGGCTCGATGCCGCCTACCGGCAGCATTGATCGCCACGCTTGACGTCCCCAGGGAAGCGGGGACAGATCTCATCCCGGAATCCACAATGGGACTCCGACGGGCAGGTCATGACCTCAACCGTAGGTCGGCTTAGCTAAGCGTAACCCGACACCACGGCTGGGAAATAACCACCCAACGTCGTCCTACGCTACGCTAACCCAACCTGGCCTAAGCACATACTCCGCTCGCTGGGCGAGGGTACTGCCGCATACCACACGCATCACATCGATTAATTCTCAAACAAGGATGGCCGAACCCGGGTCAGGGTGAGTATCATCTCAACATCAGACCCAGAGCCGGAGTAGATGATGTTAGACAAGACCCTGACGGTGATCCTCGCGGGTGGCCACGGATCGCGCCTGAAACCTTTGACCCAGGAACGCACCAAACCCGCGGTGCCCTTCGCCGGTCAATACCGGATCATCGATTTCCCCCTGGGCAACTGTCTGCACTCCGGGTTGCGGCGCATTCTCGTCCTCACCCAGTACAAATCCCACTCCCTGCAAAAACACCTGCGAGACGGCTGGGACCTGTTCAACCCGGAACTGGGGGAATACATCACCGCAGTGCCGCCACAGATGCGCACCGGGGGAAGCTGGTACGGCGGCACCGCCGATGCGGTCTACCAGAATCTCTATATGCTCAAGCGCAGCGGCGCGGAGCGGGTACTGATCCTTTCCGGCGATCACATCTACCGCATGGACTACGCGCCTCTGCTGGCCTTCCATGAAGAACACAGTTCCGGAGTGACCCTGGCCAGCATGGAGATGCCGTTGGCGGAGGCCAGCCAGTTTGGGGTCATGCAGACCGATGAGCAGGGACAGGTGACCGCTTTCGCGGAGAAACCCGAAGCCCCTGAGCCGTTGCAACCAGGGGGAAAGACGGCCCTGGTCTCCATGGGTATCTACGTGTTCTCGATGGATGCGCTGATCGGGATTCTCGAGGAGGATCATCAACGGGAGGACTCCAGCCACGATTTCGGCCTGGACATCCTGCCGCGATTGATCGAGATGAGCGGGGTTTACGCCTACACCTTCGGTGGCAGCGCAGGACGGGTCAGCCGGGATCGCTACTGGCGCGACGTGGGCTCGCTGGACAGCTACTACGAGGCCAACATGGGACTGCTGGACCCGATTCCCTCACTGGATCTCTATCAACCGGAATGGCCGATCCGCACCCATCACCGGCAGACCCCGCCGGCCCGCACCGTGCCCGGGGTGTCCGGCAGCGAGGGCATCTTCATCAATTCAATCATCGCCAACGGGGTGGTGATCGTGGGCGGCAGTGTGCAGCATTCGATCCTGTTTCCGAATGTGCGCATCGGCGAGGAAGCGCTGATCCACAACTCCATCCTGTTCGAGGGGGTAAGGGTCGGTGATGGCGCGCATCTCGAAAACTGCATCGTCGACAAGGATGTGGATATCCCCCCCGGTGAGCAGATCGGTTTCGACCGGGAACGGGACGCGCAACGCTTTACCGTCTCCGCCAAAGGCATTGTGGTAGTGCCCAAGGGGTATCGTTTCAGCTGATCTGGTTGTCGGAGGATCCTCGCGGTGGGCTGGTCGATGCTGATGAAACGGCCACGCTTGTTACCCAACCCGGAAATATCCACGTGGGATCGACGACACATGGCCAGGCAGGGGCGATGACGAATTGCGATCCATTTATTCAACGAATCAGATTCTTGATATGAATATCTGACGCTGCGTGTTGCTCCAGCTGTAGGGAATACCGTTTCTATCACAGTTACATAATACTGAGGATGGGTACGCTGCCGATCCCTGAAGTCTCGTCTAAAAGAGAATCCAAATCTCAAGGTTTATAAAATCAGATTGTCGAACTCTGCTCATAAATGTTTCCTTGCGGGCCTCGACAAGCAAATGGATTGAAGGCAGTGGTTCTCGTAGCGTATCGCCAAGCAGTTGCTTGCCTGAGGGGTGCTGATACCCAGAACCCATAGATTCACCTGAATGTGGAAATTTCACTGAGCCGGTAAGGGTTCACGATAAATTTTCAGCGTGCGGATGTTTCTATAGAACTCACTTATCATAGCCATCCTATTCAATAGTTTTATTGAAATAATTGAGCCTGAACTAAAGTTGATTCCAGCGCGCTTGCGCTAAACCAATCACAAAAACAGCCGATTGAACGCATGCCGGAGCAGAATCGCGGTGATGTGCAATGTTCTCCTATGCAAAGAACGCTTCCGTACGCGAAGTGCACGGAGCGGGCGCGCAGGTGTCCTGGTTTCCACTCCGACGTCCAATCAATTCAGTCAGGTATTGTCATGCGTTCAATCAGGTCATGATGACCAGACACTGTGATCAACAAGAACGTTCGATCCATGGCAGCCATAAACCAAAGAGAAGGCTATGAAGCTCACAAGATCTTACATTGCATTGTTGCTACTTCTTCTGCTGTTTGGATGCGGAGGCGGTGATTCGGGCTCAACGGACGATACGGGCACAGACACGACCGATCCCGGTACCGATACCAGTGATCCGGGCACCACCACGGGCACGTTACCCGCCGATCCCGGGGATGCGGGAAAGATCACCCTTGGAGGCATCGACAGCGACAACGACGGGGTCAGGGACGATGTGCAAATCGCGATATATGATCGCTACCCGAACGACGAAACCAAACGTAATGCACTCACACAAAATGCAATTGCATTGCAAGAGGCGATATTTGCGGGTGACACCTCGGATTCCGAAACCATTACCGTGGCCTCAGGCTTGGTCATCAATGCGGTTGACTGCCTGCATGAAACGGTCGACGACCCCACAGCAGACCTTGGTTTCCTTGAACTGAATGTGGTGAACACCTCCGACAGGAGTGATGCGTACATCAAATTCAATGAAGCGCTGAGCGGGCAGTTTTTCGGTGGTGATGACACCGTCAATCCTTGCCAATAGTTCTGACTGGGGAGTAGACAATGAAACAAGCTATTATGGGATTAACCGCAGTTGCGTTGACGACCCTGTCGCTGGGAACGAGCCCGCTCATGGGTGCATGCGTGACGGGTGACACAACCGAGATCTATTATGTAAACGGCGTCTGGAACACCGTCGCTCAGGCGAGGGGAGGGCGGAACCTGATCAAGTCCGCCTACAAGCAGTCACTGCAGGCCCAGTATCCGGAGCAGGTTTTTGAATTCAAACTGGCCTACAACTACCATTCGGGTAAAGTCGGCGATCTGATCGAGGTGATTGGTCAAAAACTGAATGAAATCGATGATCCGGAAGCCAATAAACTCACGCCCGATCAATACTACACCCTCTACATGACCGCGAAGGACTTCGATGATGCTGTGCCGGTGACCGCAAGGCCTGTCTCGGCGACCATCGAGGAATACATGGCGAGCAGATTGACCGACGCGGTCGATTCAGCCGCGCATATTCAGAAATACCGGACGGATTTGCAGGAAGGCAAAAGAATCCTCCTGATCGCCCACAGCCAGGGCAACATGTTCGCCAACCAGGCCGTTTCATCTCTGATGAACGAATACAGCAGCAGTATCGGAATGATCGGTGTCGCGTCGCCGGCGGCAGTTACGTACAACAACTCCACCTATTACACCGCGCATGACGATCGTGTGATCGATGCCCTGCGGCTGCTGTACGATGTGCTGCCGTCGAACATCGAGAACGATCCGGGTTTCTTCAATGATCCCAGGGATTTCTCGAATCACCAGTTCTACGATTCCTATTTCGCAACCGGTATCGCAAGCCGCTCCAACATAGACACGGACGTCAGCAACTACATGGCATCCCTCCAGTTCCCCAGCGCTGAACTGGGTAGTGGCGCAATCACGGTCACATTGACCTGGGGCAGCGAACCGGACGTCGACCTGCACGTCACCGAGCCCAATGGCACACATGTCTACTATGTCAATCTCCAGGGAGTATCAGGCTATCTCGATCTGGACGACACCACGAGTTATGGTCCGGAGCACTACTATGTGTCCTGCGAGACGCTTGAGACAGGCACCTACAGTGTCGGGGTCAACTATTACAGGGGTGAGGGACCGGAGACGGCGCAGGTACAGGTGACAACAGGTGATGGCAATACACGCACCTTCTCGCAAAGCCTCACAGAGGCGGTGGGATCGTCCGGTAACTCATCGCCAATTTCGGTATCCACGATCAATGTCAGTACCGATCAAAACGGCGTATACATTTATCAGGTCAACTAACGGCAAATGGTGAGGGGGCTGTTACATCACACTCGGATGCGCGAGAAACATCGAGAAATACTCAGCTGTTTCCTGTACTCAGGTACAGTATTCTGAGACATGTTGTCGCGATAGAAATACGCTGTCCGGTGTTGATTGTAACAGCCTCATACGCCCTCAGGCAGGCCTGTGACGAGTACATGGACACCCAAGCTAACTGTTGCACTAAGATATTGAATCTGTCAACCTTCTGACAGAACAATGGATATGCCGGATATCAAGGAGTGATGTCATGCCCAAGCCCAGGAAGGCCCTTATTTCATTAGGCGATACCCCTTACTATCACTGTATGAGTCGCTGCGTGCGTCGGGCGTTTCTCTGCGTCAGTGACCCATTCACCGGCCGAAGCCATGAGCATCGGCGTCAATGGATTTTTGATAAGCTCAAAGATCTGACCGGTTGCTTCGCCATCGACTGTTGTGGCTACGCTCTGATGTCAAACCACTATCATCTGGTCCTTTATGTTGATCGTGAAGCTGCAAGGGCATGGTCCCAGGATACTGTGATCGACCGATGGCAAAGACTATTCAAGGGATCGGTCCTCGTGGAGCGCTACAAGTCAGGAGAAAACCTGTCCCGGGCTGAGCGGAATGCAGTGGATCTGATGGTATCCAAGTGGCGTGAGCGGCTCATGGACATCAGTTGGTTCATGCGTTGCCTCAATGAATCCGTGGCACGCCGGGCCAACCAGGAAGACCGATGTACCGGTCGTTTCTGGGAGGGACGCTTCAAGTCCCAGGCTCTACTGGACGAGAAGGCACTGGCCGCCTGTCTGGCCTATGTGGATCTGAATCCGGTACGAGCCGGTATGGCTAAAACCCCTGAAACTTCAGAGTTCACCTCAATCTCAGAGCGAATTGTCAGAGAAAGAGTGTCAGGGAAAGTAACTAAATCTCGAACGGAAACTGACCAGCCCGAACATCTGATGCCATTCATCGGGAATCCCCGTAAAGACATGCCCAAGGGGCTTCCCTTCAAACTCACGGATTATCTGGAACTGGTTGATTGGACAGGGCGTGTGATCAGAGAAGACAAACGAGGGTTCATTCCGAAGGAAACACACCCGATTCTGGAACGTCTGCAAATCGACCCACAGCACTGGTGTTACCTGACGAAGAATTTTGAGAGTCGATTCAAAGGGCTGGTGGGTAGCGCATACGCTCTCAAACTGGCTTGCAAAAATCTCGGGTTCAGCCGAAGACCAGGAATGTCGGCCTGTCAGCTTTTACTGACTTAATCAAGCCTCTCTACCGTAAGATCCCATCAGGTTCGATCTGCACTTGCAGAGTCTCCCTTGCGCATGAATTCCTGAATTGACCCGCTAAAGATGTATAAAATCATTCTCGATTGTAAAAAACGTCGGATATTGGCTAGGGCTTTTGACTGGTAGATGAAATCTCCTGTCATTCAACTGGATTTATCTAGCAAAGTGACTCTCTCTTATCGTGGTTGTCTAGTTTGTTTATTGTTTATTGTTTATTGTTTATTGTTTATTTGCTACCTTCTATGTTAATTGTCCCGTCAAATTGGCGGGGGCATACAGTCTGTATGATTGTTTGCTATCTCGATTATATTTTTCTGTAGTTGCTGCTGACCTGAGAGCACGACAGCTTGCATAAAAGATATAACCGCTAATCCGTTGGTATTTCTCAATACGTCTTGTACTAGTCGTATTGGATATCCATCGTGATGCCTTCGAATGGGATGAATGCCCGCGTGTGCGTATGAGTTAAGCGCTTTCCATGAGTGTTCTTTGAATCGATAAAGACCATCATATGCATTTGTTGGAGCAGCTTTTTTTATTGCTTCCATCATCTGAGCAACTTGCGGCATATTCTTTGCGGCTTGTTCTGATTCTAATGATAGGTTTTCTGTCAATTTCGAAATCTGTAGCTCTGAAGCTGCATACGCGAGCCATATGGAGCGAGTTAATGCTTCAAACTGAGCCCGATGAACCACGAGTGCAGAGGGTAAGAAGCCTAGATTCAGTAATGCTCTTGCTGAGTGCCAATGCTCGATTGAAAGTGAGCAAGCAATATCACTCGTCATAATCCTTTCTGAGTTATCCAAGAGTGGTAATTCGATAAAGGACAGCAACTCGTCAGCTAAATAATTCGATTCTTCGAAAATATCCATTATGTTCAATGATTTAACAATATATTCATAATCACACGGCTTACAATGGGTGTCTTATTTGTCGGTTTCAGGTTCGATCTGCGCTTGCAGAGTCTCCCTTGCGCCTGAATGCCTGAATTGACCTACAAAAGATTCACAAAATCATTATTGATTGTAAATAATGTCGGATATTGGCTAGGTCTGTTGGCTGGTAGTTGAAATCAGCAGCCATTTAACTCGAGTTATACCAAATTGACACTCTCTTATCGTGGGTGTCTTATTTATCTTTGAGCCAGGCGCCGTATACGGACCCGTACGTACGGTGCTGTGGGAGGGGGCCGCTAGAGCGGCTCCCTATCCCGATCAGCTCCGTACCACATTCTCTAGCGCAATGATCAACGTATCAATGGAGTTGCGCTTATGTCCATTTAGGCAGTCATTAGACTTCTTTGAAACCTCTTCAGCTACCGTGGCCTTTACTCTCCGTAGTATGCCTTCATTCCACGGCTTCCCTTGATCCATAAATGCCGATTTCAACCGTTCTGACCATTTTTTGTTGCCTTTAAATACGGGCGTCTTTAGATTTACACCGTAGTTCCTCAAGACAGCATCATCGTAGCAATTCATTGCAACACAATCTTCGAACTCTGAGTCCACCATCCCTTTACACGTAATCATTGTGCACCCTGGTAGATCAAGCAGTGAGTCGTTAGATGCCTTCTCAAAGGCTTTTCTACCCGCATCATCGTTGTCCAGTAGCACGTGGGTAACGCAAAGGGAGTTTTTGAGCAGGGAAAGCTTATATGACAGATTTCCCGCTCCACCGATCGGATCAATGACGAGCATGTTGTTTTTTATGGCCTTTCCGAGCTTATCGCTCAATGTTGGAATTATAGCTTTTAGAGATTTAACATCCTCCTCTCCCTCAACCACTAAGGCATAATTAGCATTAGTTAGATTATCCGAAGCCTTAATTCCTAGAATGTCTCGAATCGCAGTGACATTTTTAGCCGGGGTCGCCTTTCCATCACTTACAATTATGTTTGTTTTAATATTCGATCTATCGACAAAAAGAGGATTATGAGTGGTTAGGATTACCTGATTTGATTCAGCTAGCGATTTTATGATTTCGTTGAGCTGATGGATTGCGCCTGGATGGAGATGAGACTCCGGCTCCTCAATGGCAATTATTGATGCACCAGGATGTCTAAGTTTATTTTTCAATAATCCCAACGCAGCAAGGCTTTTGACTCCATCGCCTTTGTACTCAATATTTGTCGGAGTTCCATCATCTATTATTACGTTAAACTCACGCCGAACACCAAGCCGCCGACTAGTTTCCGGGATCTCAATTTGAACATCTTTTATGGTGGGTAAGAACTCTGTTAATGGCTCTTGAATTCGGTGTGCCAAATCATCAAGAATTGGTTGCTGCAAATCCTGAATTACTTGAAGCGCGTTTTGATATGATTCATCTCGCTCAAGGATTCGGAGCTCTTGAGATAGCATTCTACTGACGACTTCAATTGCTTCCCGATCTGTTCTCACCGCCGGGATGTAATTAAAATATATTCTATGAGCGACAAATTCTGCGATTCTTGCTGACTTTGAAGATAATGCTTTTGTATTTTTTCCAGGCTTTCGAAAGTTTATTTGAGCCTCATTCTCCTTGCCGACCTTGATTTCCAGCGGCAAGGTTCCATTAAGGCTTGATCCTATTTCTTGTTTGAATTCTTCTATTTCTTCCTGATCGAGCAAGAACTCAAGTTTGAATATCGTCTGGGTGGATGTTCGTCTATTTTGCAATTGAATCGGGAAATCTCGAATCCAAAAATAGCTTTCTTGGTTTCCGCGATATGCCCTACGCATCGCGGAGCGCTCGGATAATGCATGAGTTTGCAATAGCTCCATTGCCACTTGAAGAGCTTTAAGGAGATTGGATTTTCCTTCGTTGTTCTTGCCAATCAGGACCGTGGTATCTGATATGGCAACCTTATGGGCAGATGTGATGCTCCGATAATTGGTGACTGAAAAATTGGTTAATTGCACGTAAGCTGATCCCGGGATTTTTGAGCTAACGATTCAGGTAAGAGGCCGTAGCGAAGCGGAGGTCCCAGCGACCGAGGGGAGCGTTCTTGACCTGCTGGTTATGTGTTGCTCGGTGAGTATTTATTACGCATATCATGATAAAATTCTGCTCCCTCGCCATCTGGGTCTAGCACAGGATGCTTGTTAATAATTGGCATGAGCATTTCAAAATGAGCTTGAAAAATGTTTGCTAATGCATTTTTATATTTTTCTCTTTCACTCCCTTCTAATTCAAGTAGTAGTGTATCTAATTGGCCGCATGGTATTTCGAGCCATGCTAACGCTTCAATATATTTTTTTGCTACTGATATATCCATTCTTTTCTCTCTAACACATAACAGTGAATTACGTGGGCGTCGCAAATATTGACTTATCCCGACGTCGCGAATATTGATTTATGCCGCCAAAAGTTCTAATCCACATCCTTGATCAACTCCCTATTAAAATCTCACTGCCATCATCACCGAATTCGACCTACAACGATCTCAGGATCATTTTAAATATTAGTCTGTTCGCCGTTCCCACCAAACCCGCTCAATCAATCTCCACCAAAACCCGCCCAGTAATCTTCCCCTCCAACATAGTCTCAAACACCTCAACCAACTGATCCAAGCCCACCGTCTGCTTGAGAATATCCTCCATATGCCGGGGCTTAAGATCGCTCCCCAACCGCTGCCACAACTCCTCACGAATCCCATGGGGACAACCGGATGAGTTGATACCCAACAGGCTCACGCCTCTGAGGATAAAAGGCATCACCGTGGTGTTCAGTTCATGCCCACCGGCCAGGCCGATGGAGGCGATGTTGCCCCAGGGTTTGATCTTGCGGGTGATGCTGGAGAGCATTTTGCCGCCCACGTTGTCCACCGCGCCGCCCCAAACACCTCTTTCCAGGGCGTGGTGGTAGCTGTTGACCTCTTCACGGCCGAGGATCTCCTGGGCGCCCAGGTGCTGCAGGAAGTCGTGCTGGTCCTTTTTGCCGCTGACCGCGAGGACCTCGTAGCCTTCGCCGTCGAATATGTTCACCGCGAAGCAGCCCACCCCTCCGGTGGCCCCGGTGACCAGGATGGGTCCCATGTCGGGGCGCTGGCCGTTGGTTTCCATGCGGTGCAGGGCGAGGGCGGCGGTGAAGCCCGCGGTGCCCAGTATCATGGCTTCCTGGGTGCTCAGCCCGTCGGGGAGCGGGACGACCCAGTCTGCAGGTACCTTGAGGTACTGCGCGTAGCCGCCGTCGGCGGTGGCGGAGAGTTCGTATCCGGTGACGATGACCGGATCGCCTTCCTTGAAACGACGGTCGTTGCTCTCCGAGATCACGCCGCTGGCGTCGATGCCTCCTGTGAGTGGAAAATGTCTGAGGATCTGTCCCTTGCCGGTACCGGCCAGGGCGTCCTTGTAGTTGATGCTGGAATGAGTCACTCGGATCACCACTTCGCCCTTTTCCGGCGGGGTCAGTTCGAGATCCTCGATGCCCGCCGAGTGTTGCGACTGGTCACGGTGGATGCGAAAAGCTCTGTAAGTGGTCATCTGGTCTCACTCCGTTACGACTGGTATTTTCCCGATTTTGCCCCGCCATTCGGCCGGGCCGGTTTGGTGAACTGATACGCCCCGGCTGTCCACAGCGACGGTGACCGGGAAGTCCACCACGTCGAACTCGCGGATCGCCTCCATGCCCAGGTCCTCGAAGGCGAGGATCCTTGAGCCACGGATGGCCCGGGCCACCAGGTAGGCGGCGCCGCCCACGGCCATCAGGTAGACCGCCTGGTGCTTTTTGATCGACTCGATCGCCACCGGGCCGCGCTCCGCCTTGCCGACCATGCCCAGCAGGCCGGCCTGGCCGAGCATCATCTCGGTGAACTTGTCCATGCGGGTCGCGGTGGTCGGACCGGCGGGGCCCACCACTTCGTCACGCACCGGGTCGACGGGGCCGACGTAGTAGATGAAACGGTTGTGGAAATCCACGTTCTCCGGCAGGGGTTCGCCCTTCTGGAACAGGTCGGCGATGCGCTTGTGCGCCGCGTCACGGCCGGTGAGCAGTTTGCCGTTGAGCAGGATCAGCTCGCCGGGCTGCCAGGAGGCGATCTCCTCCCGGGTGACTGTGTCCAGATCGACCCGCCGTGCCTGGGGAGAGGCCTCCCAGGTGACATCGGGCCAATCCTCCGGTTGCGGCGGGGTGAGCACCGCGGGGCCGCTGCCGTCCAGGGTGAACTCCACATGGCGGGTCGCGGCGCAGTTGGGAATCATCCCCACCGGCAGTGACGCGGCGTGGGTGGGGAAGTCGCTGATCTTTACATCCAGCACCGTGGTCAGGCCGCCCAGGCCCTGGGCGCCGATGCCTAACGCATTGACCTTTTCGAACAGCTCCAGGCGCAGTTCCTCCTTGCGGTTCTGCGGGCCCCGGGCCATCAGTTCGTGGATGTCGATGGGCTCCATCAGGGCCTCCTTGGCCAGCAGCATCGCCTTTTCGGCGGAGCCGCCCACGCCGATGCCGAGCATCCCCGGGGGACACCAGCCGGCGCCCATCTTCGGCAGTTCGCCGAGTACCCAGTCGACCAGGGAGTCGGAGGGATTGAGGACCTTGAAGCGGGATTTGTTCTCCGAGCCGCCGCCCTTGGCGGCGACCTTGATCTCCACTGTGTCGCCGGGGACCAGTTGCATATGCACGATGGCCGGGGTGTTGTCGCCGGTGTTCTTTCGCGCCCCGATGGGGTCGCTGACCATGGAGAAGCGCAGCACGTTGTCCGGGTGGGCGTAGCCGCGACGCACCCCTTCGTTGACCATCGCCTCCACGCCCATGTCGCCGTCCCAGCGCACCTGCATGCCGATCTTCAGGAACACCACCACCATGCCGGTGTCCTGGCAGACCGGACGGCGGCCTTCCGCACAGAGTCGGGAGTTGACCAGAATCTGCGCCATCGCATCCTTGGCGGCGGGGTTCTCTTCCTTTTCCCAGGCCTCGCCGAGGGCCTTGAGAAAATCCGCCGGGTGGTAGTAGGAGATGAATTGCAGGGCGTCCGCAATACTCTGGATCAGATCGTCCTGACGTATCTGGGTCATGGTGTTTCCTGTCTCAGGCAATATGCTCTATCAATGGCCCTCAGCGGGTCTCTGCCGGTGGTTCAGATCTCCAGCAGCAAGCGGCTGGGATCCTCCAACTGTTGCTTGATGGTAACCAGGAATTGCACGGCATCGCGCCCGTCGATGATGCGGTGATCATAGGAGAGGGCCAGGTACATCATCGGCCGGATGACCACTTCACCGTTTTCCACCATGGGGCGTTGCTGGATGGAATGCATGCCCAGGATCGCGCTTTGCGGCGGGTTGAGAATCGGCGTCGAAAGCATCGAACCGAACACCCCGCCGTTGGTGATGGAGAAGGTGCCGCCGGTCAGGTCGTCGTAGCTGAGCGAACCCTGCTGGGCCTTCTCGCCGTAGGATTTGATGCGCTGCTCGATGGCTGCGAAGCTCATCTGGTCCGCATCCCGCAGGATCGGCACCACCAGACCGCGGGGGGAGGAGACCGCGATGCCGATGTCGAAGTAGCCGTGGTAGAGGATGTCGTCGCCGTCCACCGTGGCGTTGATGATCGGGTACTGTTTCAGCGCCTCCACCGCGGCCTTGACGAAGAAGGACATGAAACCCAGGCGCACGTCGTGGCGCTTCTCGAACAGTTCCCGGTAGTCGCCGCGCAACCGGTTGACCGCGGCGAGATTGACCTCGTTGAAGGTGGTCAGAATGGCAGCGGTCTGCTGCGCCTGCACCAGGCGTTCGGCCACCCGCTTGCGCAGACGGGTCATCGGTACCCGTTCCTCGACCCTGCGGCCGGAGGACTCAGGGGCTTCCCCGGTGGTGTCCGCGACCGCCGGTTCGGAGGTCTGGGGCTGGCTGTCGCGGGCCGCGATCGCGGCTTCCACGTCGGCCTTGACGATGCGCCCGTTCTTGCCGCTGCCTTCGATGGTGGTCGGGTCGATACCGCTCTCGTTTACCAACCGGCGTACCGAGGGGGAGAGCGCCGGGCTGTCCGCGCGCTCCTCAGATTTCGCATCAGACGTAGCTTGCGCTTGCGCGGGCGGTGGGGCGGATGCCGCAGCGCCATCACCGGCCTCGAGAATTGCCAGGATGTCCGAGGCCTGCACGGTCTCACCGCTCTTGAAACGCACCTCCTTGAGGACGCCGTCCTGGGGTGCCGGTACCTCCAGTACAACTTTGTCGGTCTCCAGATCGACCAGGGTTTCGTCCTGCTTGACCGCATCGCCGGGATGCTTGTGCCAGCTCAGGATGGTGGCGTCTGCGACCGATTCGGGGAGTTGGGGAACGCGTAGCTCAATGCTCATTGGTTTGCCTGATTTCTGTAATTCATGCGTGGGTTGATACGTCCGGAGAGAGCCTCATCGATGAGTTTCTCCTGTTGCGAAATGTGGACCGTACGGTAGCCGACGGCGGGGGCCGCCGCGGTGGAGCGTCCCACATAGTGGAGCTGACGTCCCTTCGAGGTCAGCGGATAGAAGCGGTGTTTGATCTGGTCCCAGGCGCCCTGGTTCTGCGGTTCCTCCTGGCACCAGATGACCATCTTGGCGTTCTTGTAGCGGCGTATCACGTCGTCGAACTCTTTTTGCGGGAATGGATAGAGTTGCTCGATGCGGATGATCGCCACATCCTCCAGGCCCCGCGAACGTCGGGTCTCCAGCAGCTCGTAGTAGATCTTGCCGGTACACAGGATCACCCGGTTGACCTGCTTGGGATCGATCTCGTCGATCTCGTCGATCACGTTGCGGAAACTGCCTTCCAGCAGTTCCTGCTTCGGCGAGGTCGCCAGCCGGTGGCGCAGCAGGCTCTTCGGCGACATGATGATCAGCGGACGGCGGTAGGGTCTGAGCATCTGACGTCGCAGCAGGTGGAAAATCTGCGAGGCGGTGGTGGGACTGCACACCTGCATGTTGTGGTTGGCGCACAGGCGCAGGAAACGCTCCGGGCGGGCGGAGGAGTGCTCTGCGCCCTGGCCCTCGTAGCCGTGGGGCAGCAACATCACCAGGCCGCACAGCAGACCCCATTTCTCGCCGCCGGATGAGATGAACTGGTCGATCACCACCTGGGCGCCGTTGGCGAAGTCGCCGAACTGGGCCTCCCAGATGGTCATGGAATCGGGATCCGCGGTGGCGTAACCGTACTCGTAACCGAGCACCGCCTCTTCGGAGAGCAGCGAGTCGATGACCAGGAAATCCGCCTGTTCACGTCCCAGGTGCTGCAACGGGATGAGGGTTTCGCCGTCCCGCTGGTTGTGAAGCACCGCATGACGGTGAAAGAAGGTGCCGCGTCCCGAGTCCTGTCCGGAGAGACGGATCGGGGTGCCCTGTGCGAGCAGGGTGGCGTAGGCCATGTTCTCGGCGAAGCCCCAGTCGATCAACTGGTCGCCGCTGGCCATGCGGCGACGTTCGGTCCAGATCTTTTCCACCCGGGGATGGAGATCGAAGCCCCCGGGGACATGCAGCAGTTGATCGGCCAACTGGTTGAAGGTGTCCGGGTCGACGTTGGTGTCGCAGGGGTGCTCCCACTCGATCCCCCGGTAGCCGTTCCAGCGCACCATGTAGGGGTGACGAATGGCGCAAATCACCGGCCGTGCCTCGACGATGCCGATCTCCAGGGAGTCGCGGTAGTTGTCGATCAGGTCCCGGGCCTCCTGGGGGCTGATCACCGACTCCTCGATCAGCTTCTCCGCGTAGCGGGTGCGCACCGTGGGATGGTTGCGGATCTTGCTGTACATCATCGGCTGGGTGACCGCGGGTTCGTCCGCCTCGTTGTGGCCCAGGCGGCGGTAGCAGATCATGTCGATGACCACGTCCTTGCGGAAGCGCATGCGGAAATCCAGGGCCATGCGGGTGACGTACAGCACCGATTCCGGGTCGTCGCCGTTGACGTGGAAGATCGGCGCCTGAACCATCTTCGCCACGTCCGTGCAGTACAGCGTGGAACGGGTGTCCATCGGGTTGCTGGTGGTGAAGCCGATCTGGTTGTTGATGACGATATGCACCGTGCCGCCGGTCGAGTAACCGCGCGTCTGGGACAAGTTGAGGGTCTCCATGACCACGCCCTGGCCGGCGAAAGCGGAATCCCCGTGGATCAGGATCGGCAGTACCCGGGAACCGTCGATATCACCGCGACGTCTCTGCCGCGCGCGTACCGAACCCTCCACCACCGGGTTGATGATCTCCAGGTGGGAGGGGTTGAAACCGAGAACGGTGTGCACGATGCCGCCGGGGGTGTCGATGTCGGTGGAGAAACCCATGTGGTACTTCACATCCCCGGCCAGGCGCTGGGGATCGACCGTGACCCGGCCCTCGAACTCGTCGAAGATCTCCTGGGGTGGTTTGCCGAAGATGTTCGTCAGGACGTTGATCCGGCCCCGGTGGGCCATGCCGATGACCACTTCCTGGATGTTGTTGCTGCCCGCATGCTGGATCAGTTCGTCGAGCACCGGGATCAGGGTCTCACCGCCCTCCAGGGAGAAACGCTTCTGACCCACGTAGCGGGTATGCAGATATTTCTCGATGCCTTCCGCCGCGGTCAGCAGGGTCAGCAGCCATTGCTTTTCGTGCACGCTGAACTGCTGGAACAGGTGGCGTTGTTCGATACGCTCCTGGATCCAGCGCTTCTGCTTGGTGTCGGTGATGTGGCCGTATTCGGTGCCCACCGTGCCGCAATAACTCGTCTTCACCAGTTCGATGATGTCTTTCAGCGCCATCCGCTCCGGAGAGAACAGGGAGCCGGTATTGAAGATGGTGTTCGGGTCGATGGTGTTGAGCTTGTGGTAGGACAGGTCCAGGTCCTCCACGTGAATCATGTCGCGCAGCTTGAGGGGATCCAGGTCCGCGTTCTGATGCCCGCGCATGCGGTAGCCGTTGATGTAGCGCAGCACCGAGGCCTGTTGCTCCGCGGCGCCTGGGGAGAGGTACTCCCGGGGTGCGGCCGCGGCTTTGCATTTTTCCTTGACCAGGTGCAGGAAGCGCTGCCGGATCGGTTCATGGGCGGTATCGAGGCGGTCCTGTTCCGGCAGCTGCTCGAACTGCCGGCGCCAGTCTTCCGGAATGGATTCCGGGTCTTTGAGGTAGGACTCGTAGAGGTCTTCGACGAAGGTAGCGTTACCACCTGAAAAGGCTGAGGTGGATCGGAGGCGGTCCAGGGTTGTGCTCATTTGCGCTTGTAACCATCAAGAAAAGTCGTGGATAATTTATTTTTGTTCTGATATCAGCAAATCTTAGCACAGAGAAAACTTTTGGCAGCAGCTAAAGTCAAATTTTCACACGTGCTGTGCGTCGGGAAATTGCTGCCAGGGCAAAGTCTTGCACCCGAATCGGGCAAACGCCCCTGAAATGCAACCGAGACCTGGTTTCGCACCATCAGCAGGGGGGGGCAGAGGGGCTTTTTCTGATTTTCTTGAAGACAGTCCGTATCTGTCAAACAATATGAGACACTATGGCAGTGTAGCCTGGGGAATCAGGCGAAGCTTCGGCAGGCGACCGGACGTCGTTGCAGGTCACCGGGGCCCGATGCGGGTTGAGACGAAGGGATTGAGCGATTGTCAGAACTGAAGAGCAACAAATTGCGGGTCAATTTGAATCCGATCTCCCTGGAGGCGGATCTGGCCTACTTTGGCGCTCGCCTGGAACTGGTGGGTGAACCCGAAACCCGCTACCAGGCCGCTCAACTGAAAGTCTACAAGGCCCTGGAAAATGCATTGTGTGAGAATCTCAACCGGTTGCGCAAGAAAGAGGTCAAGAGCCGTTCCGCGAAGACGCCACCACCGGCCGAATCCTGATCTTCAGGAGGTCTTGCCCAGCAGCCGGTCGATCTCCCGTTCCGCCTGTTGCCAGTAATCGACGGATCCCGCGGGATCGAAACCGTGTTTTTCGGCGATGTAGTAGGCGGCAGTGGCAATCATCTGGTGGCGCATCTCAGGATCGATATCACTGGTCGCGGCGATCGCTTGAGCGGACTTGCCGGCTTTTTTACCCTTCGAGGCCTTTTGCTTTTTGGCCTTCTTATTCTTTTTCTTGGGTTCAAGTTCCTGCTCGGAGTGCTTGTTGTCCTTCTTGTGTTTCTTACCCATCGGGCTTCCCCCTTCGCTGGATTGCGTAACGGTTGCGGATTTGCGAAGTGCGTGGATTTACCGGCGGGTCTGCCAGTAACCCATGTTTCTGCTGCGGGCCTGTTCCTGCGCCGCCCGGTAGTGCTTCAGTACTTCAGGTTCGATGGCCGCACCCGGGATGATCTCGACCAGTCCGGCCTTGAGCATCGCTGTTGCCGTATCGGATCCACCATGCAGTACTCTACCGATTATAACACCCCGCTGAGGAGCGGCCTGGGGCAGCACCTCGACATGTCGACCACCGAGCAGGGTCGCAAGGTGTCGACGGGCGCTCTCCAGCAGATGCCTCTGACCGGAGATGGGACGGATGCCCGCCAGTCTGATTCGCTGAGGTTGTTGCCCCGTGGCGGTGACCTGGATCTCGACTCCGCTGAGCACCCCGCTGACCCGGCCGGACCATCCACCGGCGAACAGCGGGCTGCCAGCGAGTAGCGCAAACAAGCCGAACAGGAGCAGGAGTGAAGGGTATCTCAGGTGTGGGTGCATGGTGGCAGTGGACTCACCGAATCGGTATTGAAGTGACGAACGAATCAGCCGGGTGGGGCGCTAGCGCCAGCACCGGCAGGCAATTGGACAGGATTGAAACGGTATGGTGCCCTCGACAGGAGTCGAACCTGTGACCTATCGCTTAGGAGGCGATTGCTCTATCCTGCTGAGCTACGAGGGCGAGCGGTGGGCTATTGTCCCCGGATTAAATAAAAAATGCTATGTCCGGTTGGTCACCCGGAGCTGTCAGGTGCAGCGCCAAATGTCGATCGGGGGCACTACCGGCAGACTCGCCAATCCGCTAAGTGGCCGATCGTTCTTGCAGATCAAGCATCATTTGCCCTGTCCTTGACGGGGGACAAGTGAATGACAATTCTCATGCTCTATAATCCAGCAATATGTGATTGAATGTGCGACTAATTTGAGGCTCAGTGTGGACTCGTCGCGCAGCCCGGATGAATTGAGCTGTATGGCTTTCGCACGCAAGGTTTTCGTGATGTGCGACCGTACATGACACGACTTCACAAGGACTAGGCAGCAGATCGAAGTGCTTAGCTGCAACCTGATTGCGCAATGAAAAACCGCAGGCTGTTTATCGTTTTGACTGTGATCATTCTGATCAGCGATCTCCTGTTTGTCAGCATCAACTACTACGCCAGCGAGCGTTCCCTGCAGAACAACCTGCAACGCAATGCGGTCAACCTGAAAAACGCCTACGACCTCACTCTCTCCCTGGTGTACGAGAACATGCTGCAGATGGCCACCTATCTGGCCAATCAGCCGGAGGTGCAGCAGAAATTCCTTGAAGGCAAACGCGCTCTGGAATACGAGGGCGGGGATAGCGGTGGGCCGGAGACCCAGAAAGCCCGTGATGCGCTGTACGATGAAGTGGCGGAAGGCTGGAAGGCGCTGATGCTGGAATACGATGTGCGTCAGTTACATTTTCACCTCGGTCCCGGATCTCTTAGTTTTCTGCGGGTACACAGCCCGCAGACCTTTGGCGACCGGATGGATGATCTGCGGCATATCATCGTTGACAGTTACCGCGAACAGAAACAGCTGCACGGATTCGAACTGGGCCGGGTCTACTCGGGGCTGCGTGGGGTGAGCCCGGTATGGGCCGAAGATCAGGGGCAGAAGACCCTGGTGGGGGTGATTGAGGTCGGGACTTCATTCCAGACCCTGTTGGACAAGATTACCCGGCGCACCGGTGTGGAGATACTGGTGCTGTTGCGGGATGACCTGGTGCAGGGCGCGATGTGGCAGGAGTCCATCAACAAGCGCATCTTCAAGCTTTCTCCGGATTCCAGTTGCTATGTCGAGGCGGTTTCGGATGCCCGGGCTCTCGATCTCCTACATGATTGCGACCAGTTCAGGAAAGAGACCGATGAGTTTTATGTGCACCGGCTCTCGGACGCAGATGAGGAGTACGCTCTGGTGCATTTCCCGCTCTACGACTACCAGGCCACCACCCGTGGGAATGACCGGCAGTCGGGTATGATCGTGATGTTCACCCGGATCACTGAGATGATCGCGGAACATCATCACCAGTTGTGGGTGAACCTGATCTATGCGGCCGTGGGGTTCGCGATCATCGAATGGCTGCTGTATCTCTCCCTGAGGCTGGTCTCCAATCGCCTGAGGCAGGTGATTGACGACCAGACCGCGAAGATTCACGAGTTGAAGGAGTACTATAAGTCACTCTCACAGATCGACGGTCTCAGCGGTCTCTACAACCACACCCATTTCAATCAGCGTTTGCAGCAGGAGATGCTGCGTGAGTCCCGCAGCCGTCAGCCCCTGTGCCTGCTGATGTGCGATATTGACGATTTCAAACAGGTCAACGATCAGTTCGGGCATCTGGTGGGCGACAAGGTCATCATGGGGATTGCCAAGCTGATCCGCCAGACGCTGCGCGCCAGTGACTTTGCCGGTCGCTATGGGGGCGAGGAGTTCATTATCGCATTGCCGGAGACCCACCTGGGGGATGCCGCAGTGACGGCGCAACGGTTTCTCGAGGCGGTACGAGCCATGCAAAACCAGGGAGGCGGGGAGATGGTTCAGGTGACCGCCAGCATCGGGGTGGTCGAATGGAATGGGGTGGCGTCCCTGGAAGCCTTTATCAAGGCGGCCGACACGGCACTCTACCGGGCCAAGCAGCAGGGAAAAAACTGTCTCGTGTCGGGCGATGAAGCCCTTGTTTTGGAATACCAGGAAGGCTGAGTCGACGTGGCCGTTGATCAGGCCTTGCCGAGGGAGTTCGAGGTGCTGTTGGGACGGGTTTCGCCGGCAGGGCCGTAGGTCTTTTCGCTGGTCGCGATCCCGCGCAGGATGTCCAGCGCCTGGGAGACCTGGTGCTGATTGAGCCTGACCGCTCCGCCGTTGATCTCGTTCTGTTTCTGGCATTCACCCAGCAACCGGCTGAAGGTCTGCCACTGTTCGATCAGCCCGCTGTCCGCATGGCATTGGCTGAGCAATTGTTCGGTACCTTCCCGGTTGGGGCTCAGTCCGAACTCGCCAAGCAGCCGGTTATGGCGATTGACGCTGTTCTCCACCTCCAGCAGTTGTTGCCGCTTCTGTTCCAGCAGACTGTTCATCTCCGCATCAGCGGGGGTTTTGAGCAACTCGTACTCCCGCTTGAGGAGGATGAGCAGGGATTGGGTCTGCGCGATCTCCTGGTCAAGGATCTGCGAGAAAGCGGTCTGGATTTCGGTTGTGAGACTCATAATGATTTCGGCTGACCGGCCTCAAGGCAGGGAAAGTTCCATGGCAAGCATTTTTTCCGCGGCGCTCTGTGGGTCGATGGTAAAACTGCCGTTCGCCAGGGCCTCCTGAACCGCTTCCACCATCTGCGCGTCGACGATCGGCATGCTGGCGATGCGTCCTTCCAGTTCCTGCAACTTGCCGGCATTGCCGGTGAGGTCGAAGCTGTCGGTGCGGGGGGTTGCAGCGGCGCCGCTGCCGCCTTTGGCCTGTCCGGATTTCTGAGTCTGACCACTCTTGCCGACACTTTTCAGATTGCGGCTCGAAAGACTGCTGATTTGAATGGCCATTAGTAATACCTCATTAAACCTTTGTCCTCTTGACCGCTGGCGACGGCTGGCGGGGTTCCTTCAACCGTCCGGTGGGACGGTACGGGAGCGCCTGATGCCTGGCGGGATCCTGTCTTCAAGGGAAACCCTAGCAAACTCAGTACACCCTGACCAACCCTTTCGACACCACCCGGGCCTCGATCTTTTTCTTCGAGCGGGTGTTCATCACCGGGATCAGGTCGCCGGGGTTACCCTGCTTGAGCGCCTTGCCCTGCATGCGCACCTGGATGTTGCCGGTGTCGGCGAGGATCGTTACCGGTTCACCCCGCTTGACCGTCTTGCGCACCACCAGCATCGATGGTGTGACCACCTGTCCGCGGCGCAGGTTGCGTTTCAGGGTTTCCCCGGTGATGGCTGCGGGGGACTCGAAATAGCCTCTCAGCAGGTGACTGGTGTCGGCGACCTGCAATTGCAGATCGCTGGCCTCCAGGGCTTCGCCCCGGGCCAGGTCACGGGTGACCACCACGACGGGTATTTCGATCACCACATCGGCGGATACATACAAGGTCCAGGGTGCCGGGGCGTCACAGCGGACACCCACGGAGGTGCGCCCGATCTTGATTCCGCCTGGCGGGCTGAATGCCTCCAGGGGGTTTTCGCAGCGGGTCAGTTTGAGGCGGTGGTCGAGGGGCGTGGGTTCGATCCGGGCGCGTGGGTTGTCGGCCACCAGATTCTGCGCCAGGTAGCGGGTCGCGGCATCCAGTATGTCCTGATGCGGTTGCATCGCCTCGGTGGCCATGGTGGAACCCGGCAGGGCAGTGACGCACAGCCATATGAGGATTCTGGCGAGGGTCTTGAATGGCATGATTCCGGGTCTCCGGAGCCGTGGCTCTGACAGCGGTGAAGAGGTCGTGGTGCTCATGCTGATATTCATGCAAGTAGCGTGCCCTGGTTCCGTGTCGGATTGTTCGGGGTTCGAGCGGCGTCGCTAAAGGACGGGCCTCGCAAGCCGCCATACTCCTTAGACTAATGTGAACGGCGAATAACGGGGTTATGACGATGGCTGGCATGCTTGACAGTATTGATCAACGAACCAAACTGGCAGGGCAGAACCGCATGGAGTTGCTGTTATTCCGACTTCAGGGGCGTCAGACTTTTGGCATCAACGTGTTCAAGGTCAAAGAGGTGGTGCAGTGCCCGAAACTGACCGAGCTGCCGGGCTCGCACCCGCAGATTCGCGGGGTTGCCTCGTTGCGCGGGACCAACATCCCGGTGATGGATCTGAGTCACGCCATCGGCGGGCCGAGGATGGGTAATGCGACCGATTACTTTATTATTGTCACCGAATACAACCGCCGCCAGCTGGCCTTCCTGGTGGGCAGCGTGGAGCGTATCGTAAATACCCACTGGGAGGATATCCTCCCCCCGCCCACGGCGGTGGGGCGCAACAGTTACATGACCGCGGTGACCGAGATCGACGGGGAACTGGTCGAGATCATCGACGTAGAGAAGGTGTTGAGTGAAGTTCTGGGTATCGACGAGGAAATACACAAGCCGGTTGATTCATCGGGCTGCGATCTGGAAAAATTCAAGATCATGATCGTCGACGACTCGATGGTCGCACGCAACCAGATCAAGAAGGTGCTGGAAGAGATCGGTATCGAGGTGGTGGTTGCCAAAGACGGCAGCGAGGCCCTGGCCAATCTGTTGACCTGGGCGGACGAGGGGCCGGTCAGTGAGTGGCTGGCGATGGTGATTTCGGATATCGAGATGCCCAAGATGGACGGTTATGCCCTGGTTACCGCGATCCGGGAAAATCCAAAACTTTCCGATCTCTACGTGGTGTTGCATTCCTCCCTCAGCGGGGTGTTCAACGAAAATATGGTGCGCAAGGTCGGAGCCAACCATTTTCTCGCGAAATTCATGCCGGACGATTTGGCGTCACGGGTCACTGAACGGCTGAAGGAAATCAGTTAGGGTCTCACGGATCGGTGATGGCGGACCCTGATTAACAGCAAATAATAAAGCAGAGCAGTTATGCAACAACGCGCCATGGCGATCTCGCCAGCGGAATATGAAAGCTTCAGGAATTACCTGCAGGACGCCTGTGGCATACTGCTCGGAACCGGCAAGGAGTACCTGGTCTCCAGCCGGCTCAACGGTATCATGAGGGAAGTGGGGGTTGGCACGCTGGGAGAGTTGACCAAGATGATCAAATCCCCCGGGCAGTCCCGTCTCAAGGTACGGGTGATCGATGCCATGACCACCAACGAAACCTTCTGGTTTCGGGATATCGGTCATTTCATCCTCTTGAAGGAGACCATCCTGCCCGACCTGAATCAACAACGGGGCGGGGCGATCCGTATCTGGTCAGCCGCCTGTTCCAGCGGCCAGGAACCCTACAACATCAGCATGATCGCCGAGGATTACCAGGCGCAGAAAGGCTCGGGCCGGCAGGTGCAGGTCCAGGCAACCGACATCTCCAGCAAGGTTCTGGACGAAGCGAAAAACGGGGTCTATTGCGGTCTCGCGGTGGAACGCGGTCTGACCCTGGATCAGCAAAAACGCTATTTCATTCCACGGGACAAGTGTCTCGAGGTCAAACCCGAGATTCGCCGTCGGGTCAGTTTCCGTTCCCAGAACCTGGCGGAAAGCTACCAGTCCCTGGGGCGTTTCGACGTGATTTTCTGCCGCAATGTGCTGATCTATTTCTCCAACGATCTGAAGAAAGACATTGTCGATCGCATGGCCAACGCCCTCAACCCGGGAGGCTATCTGTTTCTCGGTTCCACCGAGTCCCTCAACCAGGTGACCAAACGCTTCGAAATGAAGGTGGGTCACGGGGGCATCTCCTATCGCCTGAAGGCCTGATCCGGCCGAATCCCTTGCCGCCTGCTTGCGGCAAGCCTTGCCGTTGAACGGCACGGGGTTGCCGCAGGCCTGGACCCGTGATCCCGGGATCTGCCTCTGATCACCGATCCGCTCCGTGCTGGCCTGGCTTGGCACACTCCCTGCATTACTGTCCCTGAGAACCCGTGTCAGGAGACACCCATGAATTTCGACGACGTATTCGGCATCCATGAACGCGCACTGGTGTTGCGGTCGCAGCGCGCCGAAGTGCTGGCGTCCAACCTTGCCAACGCGGATACCCCGGGATTCAAGGCGCGGGATTTTGATTTCAAGGCGATGTTGAAGAACGAAATGAGCGACACGGTGCGCCTGCGCACCACCAGCGGCAGCCACATCCAGAGCGATAGCGCACCGGTGCCCCCGGCGCAGCTGCTCTACCGGGTGCCGATGCAGCCCTCGCTGGATGGCAATACGGTGGATACGGAAAAGGAGCATACCGCATTCGGTTCCAATGCCATCGAGTACCAGGCCAGTCTGAGTTTCATCAACAGCAAGATCAGTGGCCTGCGCAAGGCCCTGAAGGGTGAATGATCATGACCATGTTCCGCATTTTTGATACCGCAGCCACCGGCATGAGTGCGCAGACCCTGCGTCTTAACCTGGTGGCCAGCAACATGGCCAACGCTGACGCGGTCAGCAGCAGTATCGAGGAGACCTACCGGGCCCGTCAGCCGGTGTTTCAGACGATCCTCGACGAGACCAGCGCGGATCCGACCCCCCAGGGTGTGCGGATGGCCGGCGTGGTCGAGAGCCAGGCGCCGTTGATCGAGGAATACGCACCCGATCATCCGCTGGCGAATGAAGCGGGCTATATCTTCCGCCCCAATGTCAACACGGTGGAGGAAATGGCCAATATGATTTCCGCCTCCCGTTCCTACCAGAGCAACGTCGAGGTGGCCAACGCCGCCAAACAGCTGTTGCTCGCCACCCTGCGCATGGGCCAATAAGGAGACCAACATGACCACCGGTATCGTCAGCGCCTACAACTACTACGATGACATCGGCCTGGGTTCGAATACATCGACAGAAACCACCGAACAGGGCCAGCTGGGACTGGAGGATTTCATGAATCTCCTGGTCACGGAACTCACTCATCAGGATCCGTTCAAGCCCATGGAAAATTCCGAGATGGCCACCCAGGTATCGCAGTTTGCAACCGTATCCGGGATCAACGACCTGAACGATTCATTCAGTGATTTACGCAACGCACTGACCACCGACCAGGCCCTGCAGGCGGCCACCCTGGTGGGGCACGATGTGCTGGTTGAAAGCCCCTACGGAGTGCTGACCGCCGAAGAACCCCTGCAGGGTCAGGTGGATCTGCCGTCGGGTGCCGGTAATGTGCGGATCCGCATCACCAATGGCGCGGGTGAGTTGGTGCGCGAACTGCAACTCGGCGCGCATGAGTCCGGTGAGTTGGCCTTCAGTTGGGATGGCTATGACGATGCGGGCAACTACGCCGGGGACGGGATGTATCAGGTCAGTGCGATCGCCACCGTGGACGATACGGATATGGCGCCACCGGTGTATGTATCCGCGGAGGTGGAGAGCGTCAACCTGGGTGGCAGCAGCGGGATTCTGCTGAACCTGCGTGGCCTGGGACAGATCTCCATGAACGACGTGGTAGAGATTCAATAAATAATTCGGTTTTTATGCAGCGGCATCAGCCGCTGTGTGAGTAGACAGGAGAACAGAGATGGCATTTCGTATCGCTTTGAGTGGTTTGGACGCGGCTTCCACCGATCTGGAAGTGACCGGCCACAACGTGGCCAACGCGAGTACGGTCGGCTTCAAGGAGTCGCGCGCCGAGTTTGCGGATATCTACGCCAACTCGATCAGCGATGTGAGCAGTTCCTCGCCGGGTCGGGGTGTACGCGTTTCCCGGGTGGCCCAGCAGTTTTCCCAGGGCACCACCGAGTTTACTTCGAATAATCTGGACATGGCGATCAACGGTGAGGGATTCTTCATCATGGAAGACTCCGCGGGCAACCTGGCCTATACCCGTGCGGGGGCCTTCTCAGTGGATCGTGACGGCAATGTGGTGGACCACACGGGTTCCACCCTGCAGGTGTTTCCACGTATCGGGACCACCGGTTCGCTGTTCAACACTGGCGCCACCACCGACCTGAATCTGCCGGTGGTATCGGGGAATCCCCAGGTCACCAGCCGGGTCGAGGCGACCCTTAACCTGAGTGCCTCGGAGACGCCTCCGACCGTGGCTCTGGACCCCACCGCCCCGGGTTTCACCTTTCCACCGGATCCCCTGAGCTATAACCATTCCACCGCCACCACGGTGTACGACTCGCTGGGTACCGAACACACTGCGGCGATGTTCTATGTCAAGGTTGCGGATAACGAGTGGGATGCTTTCACCTTCGTGGACGGTGTCAACGTGACGGTCGGCGGCAACCCCGCAGCACAGATTTTCTTTACCGACTCGGGCGCCCTGGATATGAGCGGCGTGGGTGATGTGGATGCCTCCGGTAACGTGGTCTACGACGATATCGTTCCCGGCGGCGGCGCTGCGGATATCGTCGGACTGACCTATGATTACAGTGCCTCGACCCAGTTCGGTTCCGGCTTTGCGGTGAACGAACTGATCCAGAATGGTTATACCTCCGGAAGACTCAGCGGTATTGACGTGGATGACAGCGGCGTGGTGTTCGCCCGCTATACCAACGGTCAGTCCGAACCTCTGGGCAAGATCGCCCTGGCACGCTTCTCCAACAACCAGGGCCTGCGCCAGAATGGCGATACCCGCTGGGTGGAATCCTTTGCCTCGGGCGACGCACAGGTGGGCGAAGCGGGCACCGGCAGTTTCGGTCTGATTCAGTCCGGCGCACTGGAGAATTCCAACGTCGACCTGGCCAAGCAACTGGTCAACCTGATCACCGCGCAGCGCAACTTCCAGGCCAATGCCCAGGTCATCACGACGGCCGACGCGATCACCCAGTCGGTCATCAACATCCGCTGATGACATGGCTGATATGAGTCCGTAGCACGGATGGATCGAAGTGGATGTCTGCTGGGAATACGCCCGCCGACCTCCACTTCGTGAAATCCTGGCAGACCTTTTTTCTTTCGTTCCCACTCAGATTGCCACAACGCTTTGGGTGGTACTCACAACCCTGGGTCTGCATTCCCACGCAGAACGTGGGAACGAGCCACTGAACACTTATAACTTTTTTTAAAAAAAGTAGGCCTGATATTTGCAACATTCCTGCTAACACCATCCAACGATGAAAGTTTGACAGGAGCCCACCCATGGATCGCATGCTTTATGTCGCAATGAGCGGCGCCAAAGAAACGCTGATCGCACAGGCCAACAACTCCAACAACCTGGCGAACGTGAACACGCCGGGATTCATGGAAGACTTCAACCAGTTCCGCAGCATGCCGGTGTTTGGCGCGGGTTATCCCACCCGTGTGTATGCGCTCGATGAACGTCCGGACATCAACTTTGACCGGGGCAGCCTGCAGGCGACGGGTAATTCCCTCGATCTGGCGATCAACGGTGAGGGATATTTCGCGGTGCAGGCGCCGGATGGTTCCGAGGCCTACACCCGGCGCGCTGACCTGAAGGTGGATGCCAACGGGCTGGTGAGCAACGGCGAGGGTTTGCCGGTGATCGGCAACGGCGGGCCGATTGCCTTGCCGCCGTTCGAGAATCTCGAGATCGCGGCGGACGGCACCATCACCATTCTTCCGGAAGGCGCCACGCCGGATGCGCTGGCCATCATCGACCGCATCAAGATGGTCAACCCTGGCGCGGATCAACTCTACAAAGACGAGAACGGTCTGCTGCGGCTGACTGACGGAGGCACCGCGGCCGCAGATGCGGATACCCAACTGGTACCCGGGATGATCGAGAGCAGTAACGTGAACGTGGCGGACGCGCTGGTGAACATGATCGAACTGTCACGCAAGTTCGAGATGCAGGTAAAGATGATGAAAACCGCCGAGGAGATGGATAACGCCTCGGCCAGCATCATGAAGATCAGTTGAGTTTGGCAGGACTTTTGCTGGTTTATTGATAAAGCTGTCACTGACGACGATTGAATTCAAGGCTACGAGGAATCGACTATGTACCCGGCACTCTGGATTGCAAAAACCGGATTGGATGCGCAACAGACCAACATGTCTGTGATCTCCAACAATCTTGCCAACGTCAACACCACCGGCTTCAAGCGCGACCGGGCGGTGTTCAATGATCTGATCTATCAGAACCTGCGCCAGGTGGGTGCCCAGTCGTCGGAGAACACCGAGCTGCCTTCCGGCTTGATGGTGGGCACCGGTGTGCGGGTCATGGCAACCCAGAAGGAACACAGTCAGGGGAATATCGTGCAGACCGGCAACTCCCTCGATGTGGCGATTCAGGGCAAGGGTTACTTCCAGGTGCTGCACCCGGACGGCAACATCGTCTACACCCGGGACGGCACCTTCAGTCTCACCGCTGACGGCAACGTCGTCACCCCCAACGGCTACGAACTGCAGCCTGCGATGACCGTACCGACCAACGCCACCAGCCTGACCGTGGGTTCCGATGGTGTGGTCTCGGTACTGGTCTCGGGCAACAACACCCCGACCCAGATCGGCCAGGTCGAACTCGCCTATTTCGTCAACCCGCAGGGACTGGAGCCGATTGGTGACAATCTCTACCGCGAGACCAACGCCAGCGGCGGTGTGAATACCGCAATCCCGGGTACTGACAGCACCGGTACCCTGATCCAGGGTGCGTTGGAGAGTTCCAACGTGAACGTGGTGGAAGAACTGGTGAACATGATCGAGACCCAACGGGCCTACGAGATGAATTCCAAGGCCATCTCCACCACTGATGAAATGCTCTCCTACGTGAATCAGCAACTCTAACCGGATGAGACTCTGATGGGCACTCGTTTCACAACCTACCTGCTGCCGGCACTGCTGCTGCTTCTGGTCGGCTGCTCGAACAGCAATCCGGTGCGGGACGCCGCCTATGCGCCGATCCGCCCGGTGATGCCGCCGCCGGCACCCAGCGGCGACGGTTCCATTTACCAATCCGGCTATGAACAGGCCTGGTTCGAGGACATCCGTGCGCGCCGTGTGGGCGACCTGATTACCGTGAACCTGGTGGAGAGCACCCAGGCCAACAAGTCCGCCAGCACCACCACCAACAAGAGTTCCAGCAACAGCATCGCCAACCCGATCCTGTTCGGCCAGGCGATGCAGTTCAATGTGCCGGGATTCATGCCGATCGCCAACAACAAGGACGTCAACCTGGGATTCGACCTTTCCGCGGACAGTGAATTCAGCGGTGACGGCAGCGCCTCCCAGAGTAATGCCCTGAGCGGCAGCATCACCGTTTCGGTGATCGAAGTACTGCCCAATCGCAATCTCTATGTACGCGGTGAAAAACGCATCGGCATCAATCAGGGCACCGAGTATGTACGGCTCTCCGGCATCATCCGCCCAAGCGACATCAGTCCGACCAACACCGTCGATTCGACCCGCATCGCCGATCCCACCATCACTTACAAAGGTGAAGGCGCATTGGCGGACGCCAATTCCATGGGTTGGCTGTCACGCTTCTTCAACAGCGTGCTGTCGCCCTTCTGAGGAATGCAGACATGAAGGCTTTTCTGACAAGAACTATGATCACCGCATTACTGGTTGTGTTCGCGGTCCCGGCCGTCCAGGCTGAACGGATCAAAGACCTGGCATCCATCCAGGGGGTGCGCGACAACCAGTTGATCGGCTACGGCCTGGTGGTGGGTCTCGACGGCACCGGTGACAAGGACACCGATTCCCCCTACACCATCAACAGTCTGAAGAACCTGCTCTCGCAGTTGGGTGTGCAGATTCCCGAGGGCACCAACATCAAGCCGAAAAACGTCGCTGCGGTCATCGTGCATGGTGATCTGCCACCGTTCAGCAAGGTGGGACAGAAGATCGACGTCACCGTCTCCTCCATGGGCAACGCCAAGAGCCTGCGTGGCGGCACCCTGTTGATGACACCTCTGAAAGGCGCCGACGGCAACAACTATGCCCTGGCCCAGGGTAACCTGGTGGTGGGCGGTCTGAGCGCGGAGGGACAGGACGGCTCCAAGCTGACGGTCAACATTCCGAGTACCGGACGCATCCCCAATGGCGCCAGCGTGGAGCGTGAAGTGCCCAACAGCTTCAACCGGGCGCCCAGGGTAACCCTGAACCTGCATGACGGGGATTTCACCACCGCGATGCGGGTGGCCGAGTCCATCAACCTGACCATCGGTCCGGCAACCGCCAAGGCGGTCGATGCCACCTCCATCCAGGTCAACGCGCCCATGGATCCGGGTCAGAAGGTGACTTTCGTGGCCATGCTCGAAGAACTCGAAGTCATGCCGGGCACCGCTTCGGCGAAAGTGATCATCAACTCCCGTACCGGCACGGTGGTGATCAACAACCAGGTGCGGGTCTACCCGGCCGCGGTCTCCCACGGCAACCTGGTGGTGAGCATCAGTGAAGATACCGCGGTTTCCCAGCCCGGTCCCTTCTCGCGCGGAACCACCGCGGTGGTGCCCCAGAGCGATGTCACGGTGACCGAAGAGGGGCAGAACCACATGTTCATGTTCAACCCCGGCGCCACCCTCGACGAGGTCGTTCAGGCGGTAAATCAGGTGGGTGCCGCTCCCAGCGACCTGGTGGCGATCCTCGAGGCGCTGAAAGAGGCGGGCGCGCTGCGAGCGGAACTGGTGGTGATCTGATGAACACCCTGCCGAGTTCGGTGTACAACGATTTTTCCGGCTTCGCGGCACTGCGCCACGAGGCCCGGGAGGACCAGGCCGGGGCCAGTGAAAAGGTGGCCCGGCAGTTCGAGTCCCTGTTCATCCAGATGATGGTCAAGCAGATGCGCCAGGCCAGCTTCGGTGACGGGTTGCTCGATTCCAAGCAGACCCGTTTCGTCCAGGAGATGTACGACCAGCAGCTGGCGGTGCACCTCTCGGAGCAGCGGGGCATGGGCGTCAGCGAAATGCTGCAGCGTCACATCGGCGCTGACCCGGGCTCCGAACCGGCGCCGCTGTCCGGTCTTCAACCCTATTGGAGCAACCCGGCGCGCATCGCCGGTGGTCCGATGACCCGCATCGAGGCGGTTTCCGGAGACCCGGAGACGGCCACCGAAACGGCGGTCGTTACGCTATCGATCGAATCCCCGGATGAGTTCGTCAGCCGCTTGTGGCAAGCCGCTGAGAGTGCCGCTGCGGATCTGGGTCTGGATCCCCAGGCGCTGCTGGCTCAGGCGGCGCTGGAGACGGGTTGGGGCGCCCATGTCATGCCCGACGCGCAGGGCGGCATCAGCCATAACCTGTTCGGCATCAAGGCGGATCAGCGCTGGAGCGGGGAACAGGTGCGCAAGGAGACCCTGGAGTACACCCAGGACGTGGCGGTGCGCCGGCGCGAGCCCTTTCGCTGCTACCCCTCCTACGAAGAGAGTTTTCAAGACTACGTGACCTTTCTCCGGGAAAACCCCCGCTATGACCAGGCACTGAACAATACCCACGACAGCGAGGCCTATTTCCAGGCCTTGCAGGATGCCGGTTATGCCACCGACCCGAACTACGCCAAGAAGATCATCAAGCTGATGCAGGGTCCGGAGATGCAGGCGGCTGTGGACCGGTTCAAGGGTTCGGTCCAACAGCCGATATAAACCGTTAAGGAGGCGAGTGCGGTGAGTTTACAATCCATCGGTATCTCCGGGTTGATCGCCAATCGGATCGCCCTGGACACCACCGGGCACAACATTTCCAACGTCAATACTGAGGGTTACAGCCGTCAGCGGGTCGACTTCGTCACCCGTGATCCGTTCTACACGCCAGTTGGATATATCGGTACCGGGGTGGAAAGTTCGGAGGTCAAGCGCTCCTACAATGACTTCGTTGCCGGGCAGATGCGCGCCAGCAGCTCCGTGGCATCGCAGCTGGAGGCCTATTTCCAGGGCGCCAGCCAGCTGGATGAACTGGTCGCCAACGCGGATTCCGGACTGCAGCCCACCATCCAGAGTTTTTTCAGCGCCCTGCAGGGGCTGGCCGATGACCCCACCGCAGTGGCGGCGCGCCAGCTGGTATTGACCGAAGCGGAATCGATGGTGGACAGGTTCCACTATTTCAATACCCAGTTCGAGGACATGCGTCAGCAGCTCAACAACAACATTAATTTTCAGGTCAACGAGATCAACCGCCTGGCGCAGGGGATCGCGGAGATCAATGCGGACATCCAGCTCTCCTACGGAAGTACCCCCAACGACCTGCTGGACCAGCGGGACCAACTGGTCAACCAGTTGGCGGAGCGGGTCGAGATCCAGGTAGTGGAACAGAACGACGGCGCGTTCAATGTGTTCATCGGCAAGGGGCAGCCGCTGGTGATCGCGACCAGTGCCGCGACCCTCGGCACCCAACCGTCGACCCTCGATCCCAGCCACCTGGAGATTACCTTCGACTACACCTTCGGCACCCAGATCATCACCGATCAGATCAGCGGCGGCGAGATCGGTGGCATGCTGCAGTTTCGCAGCGAGATCCTCGATCCCGCCCAGGACCGGGTAGGGCTGGTGGCCCTGGGCATCAGCGAGCAGATCAATGCCCAGCACCAACTCGGCGTGGATCTGCAGGGGCTGGTGGGCACCGCGATGTTCAGCCAGGGGACGGTGTCGGTTTTGCCGCGCCCGGGCAACGGCAGCTCCATTACCGCGGATTTCAACGACATCGGCAGTCTCACCGGTGACGAGTATGAACTGACCTATGACGGCACCAACTTCGTCCTCACCAACATGACCAGTGGGGTATCGCAGAATCTCGCGGCGGGGCTCAACACGGTCGATGGCCTGGACATCACCATCAACGCCGCGGGCGCCCTGGCGGGTGATACCTTCATCATTCAGCCAACCCGCAACGGATCTGAGAGTATCAACCTGCTGTTCAACGATGTGCGTCGCCTGGCGGCCGCGGGGCCGGTGCAGGCGCAGCCGGCGGTGGATGGGAATGGCAACCCGCTGAATACCGGCACCGCCAACATCACCCAGCCGAACAACAGCAGCATGGTCGGGCTGCCCCTAGCCGGTGGCACGATTCAGCTGGTCTACGATGATCAGGGTGGAGCGACCAGTGGCTTCGAGGTCTACTATCCGGGGTCGGTCCCCGGTGTGGATCCATTCGATGATTTCATTACCTATGACAACACCAATCCCACCACCGTGGCCGGTGTGCAGGTTCCGGCCGCCACCTTCGCGGCCTATGGCGGTATCAGTTTCGACCTCAGCGGAGTGCCCGCGGACGGCGATACCTTCGTCATCGGCAACAATACCGTGGGTACCAGTGATAACCGCAATGCGCTCAGCATGGAAACCCTGCAGAATGCGACTGTCCTGTTATCCGGCACCGCCACTATCGATGAAACCTATGTGCAGATGGTCTCCGAGGTGGGGTCCAAGACCCATTATGCGGAACTCAATCTGACCGCCCAGGAGAGTCTGCTGGCACGCACCCAGGAGGCGATGGCGGAGATTTCCGGCGTCAACCTGGACGAGGAGGCGGCCAAGCTGATTCAGTTTCAGCAGGCCTACCAGGCCTCGGCTCAGGTGATATCGGTGGCCAGCACCCTTTTCGACAGTCTGCTCAGCGCAGTAAGAGGCTAGCGTATGGATAGAATCTCAACCGCCATGCTCTACGATCGCGGCATCGCCAGCATGCTGGCGCGGCAAAGTGCGCTCAGCGAGGCGCAAATGCAGATATCCAACGGCAAACGCATTCAGACGCCCAGTGACGATCCACCCGGCGCGGCCCAGGTGCTGAATCTGCGCACCGTGATCAACCAGGTGGAACAATACCAGGCCAACGCGGATCAGGCCCGTGCGAGACTCGATCTGCAGGAGTCCACCCTGGCGGGGGTGGATGATCTGCTTCCCAGGGTACTGGAACTGGCGCTGCAGGGTCAGAGCGACACCTATAACGCGGGCGCCCGGCAGGCGATCGCCGATGAGTTGAGGGAGCTCAATGCGGAACTGATGAGTCTGGCCAACACCAAGGACAGCAACGGGGAGTACATCTTTGCCGGCTTCAGCGCCGACAACGTACCGTTCAGCAATCCGGCGGACGGCGTGTTCAGCTACTCGGGGGACATGGGCAGCCGGTCTCTGAGGATCTCCGCCACCCGCCAGATCCAGGACCGGGAAAACGGCTACGACGTGTTCATGAACGTCGAGACCGCCAGCGGAACCCGACGCAACCTGTTCGAGACGATTCACGGAGTCATTGCGGGACTCGAGGCGGATGCGCCCAACGGCGCCTTCATCGACGACCTCTACACGGCCATGGAGCACGTCAGCGCCGTACGCTCCCGGGGCGGTGCGCGGCTCAATGCGATCGAGGGTCAGCAGGTCGTCAACGAGGATTTCATCTACACCATGCAGACCACCCAATCGGACATCGAGGATGTGGATCTGGCCGAGGCGATCAGCCGCTTCGAACAGGACATGGTGGCACTCCAGGCCGCTCAGCAGACCTTCAGCAAGGTCCAGGGTCTGTCATTATTCAATTATCTCTGATTTCCCCGCACACTTAGCCCTTTGCTCGTTCCCACGCTCTGCGTGGGAATGCCTGCCACCCCGCTCAGCCCGAGGCTCGTTCCCACGCTCTGCGTGGGAGTTCAATCATAAGCTCAATGGTATTGACCAGGTTCTGACTGTGTTCTGAACCCTGGGGCTGCGCACCCACGCGAAGCACCGGTACGAGCGTCGGATGAAGAGCCTGTCGCTGTTCATTTCGCCTTAGGCTCGTGCCCACGCTCTGCGTGGGAATGCATACTCAAGCTCTGCGGTATTGATCAAATTCAGGCTGTGCCCTGAACCTTTGGGTCAGCACTCCCATGCGGAGCATGGGTACAAGAGAGCTATCCACCCCGCTAAGCCCGATACAGGAGCCGCACCGGGGGCTGATTCGCCACCTGCTGCCTGGCGTGTTTTCGGGCAATCATCCCGGGAAGCAAAAGCATAGGATGTTCTTTCCCCGACGGATCTCGCGCCGTCTGTAATAATTCATATATAATACAGTAAGTTGAAGTCGGCCTTTCGTGACAGGCCCCTGTCGATAAAAAACAAATCGGGTTAAAGTTATCCCCGCCCGGGCCGTTACAAATAGCGGAGGCGGTGAATACCAAAATTGAATGGTATATCCGCCAAATGCAAATCACCGGTGATCGAGCGCTTAACCACAGATGCCATCACCGGTCTCGATAGAGGAATAAGTCATGGCACTTTCTGTCAACACTAATGTGTATTCTCTGGCCGCACAAAAGAATCTGTCCAGAACACAATCCAGTCTCGAAACTTCCATTCAACGTCTGTCCTCCGGTCTGCGCATCAACATGGCGAAAGACGACGCCGCCGGCCTCGCCATCGCCCAGTTGCAGAATGCACAGGCACGTGGTCTGACCGTTGCACAGCGCAACATCGCGGACGGCACCTCCTTTCTGGGCGTTGCCGATGCGACCCTGCAGAGTGTAAGCGAAATGATGCAGCGTCAGCGTGAACTTTCCGTGCAGGCAGGCAGTGGTCTCTACACCGCCGCACAGGTCACTCTGATGACCACGGAATTCACCGCCCTGGCGACTGAAATCACCGACTCTCTGGCACGTGCGACCTTCAACGGCACCGCAGTGTTCGGCGGCGGCGGCACCATCCAGGTGGGCGCCAACACCGGACAGACCATCGACATCAGCGTGGCCGCGCTGGCAGCACGGACCGCAACGATCTCCAATACCGCGACCATCGACGCTGACCTCAACGCCGTTTCCACCTCACTCGCCAACATCGGTGCCCTGGAAAGTCGTCTTGCCCAGGCTGGCCGTGTAGCCGCCAGTATGGAAGAGGCCCAGTTTGCAGCCGCCGGTCGTATCATGGATGCGGACTTCGCCCGTGAAACCGCTAAGATGACCAGTTCACAGGTCGTCCAGCAGGCCGGTGTGGCAGCCTTGGCCCAGGCCAACTCCATACCGCAATTGGCCCTGAGCCTGCTGCAGTAAGGATGGCGCACCCGGGGACGCAGTCCGCCCCCGGGTGCTACAATGGAACGTGTATAAGGTAGGGTTTAATCATGCCAAACGTCATCGCAAATTTGGCTGACCAATACGCCTACAAGCGCGAAGTTCCCGGAACGGGCAGTAGAGTCAACGTAGAGAACCTGCAGCAGCCAAAACCTGAAAAGGTGGAAACGGCTCAGGCTCAGCCTGCGCTTGACCGTACCGAGTTGGCGAGTAAAGTCGAGAACCTCAACCAACTGGTACAAAGGAATCTGGAATTCAGTGTCGATGATGAAACCGGACGCTCAGTGGTCCGCGTCATCGATTCGGATACCGGCGAAGTGGTTCGGCAAATTCCGCCGGACCAGATTTTGCATGTTATTTCCCAGGTTCAGGAAGCCAGTGACGGACAGCTTTCCGGCGTGTTATTGGACGACCAGGCATAAGTGAAACAAGACGCTCACCTGTTTTGGGGGGCTTTGGGTTATGACTATAGGATTCTCGGGCATCAGCACAGGCTCCGACTGGAACTCGATCATCAACCAGCTGTTGGAGATCGAGAGTCAGCCGTTGTACACCCTGCAAACCAGGGAACAGCAGCTTGAATCCAGGATCAGTGATTTTGGTCTGGTCAAGAGCGCTATCGATACCTTTCGCAGCAGCGTCGAGGACCTGACGAGTGCCGCGGGCTTCGCGGCGTTTTCCTCATCCTCCACGGATGAGAGTGTTTTGACGGTTTCCGCGGATTCCTCCGCGGTGCCCTCCAGCTATGATGTGATCGTCTCCCAACTCGCCAGCCGGGATAAACTGGCGTCTTCGGCCTATGCCGACAGTCTGACCGAGGTGGGGACTGGAACCCTGACGATCACGGTCGACGGCAATACCATGAATCTGGACCTGGGTGTCACTGCAGGTGACAACACCCTCGCCGCGATTCGGGATGCGATCAACTCCGCAGTCGACAATCCCGGCGTAAGCGCCACCATTCTCAATGAGACCGGTGGCAGCCGCCTGATCCTGACCAGCACCGATCCCGGTGCCGCGAATGCGATCAACATCAGCATTACCGACGGCGATGACGGCAACGGCACCGATGCCAACGGGCTGTCGCGCCTGTTCTATGTGGGTGTAGGTGATGACGGACTGGCGGAGCAGGTGACAACCGCACAGGATGCCTTGCTTTCAATTGACGGTTTCGACATCCAGAGCACCACCAACGACGTAACCGGAGCGATCTCCGGGGTCACTCTGCATCTCACCGCTGAAGGTTCCTCGAGCATCAACGTGCAGCGGGACAATTCCCAGATCGAAGAGCGTATCAGCGACTTCGTGGATGCCTACAACACCCTGATGGCGCAGATCGACGACCTCGAAGCCGGCACCCTGTACAATGACAGCAGCGTGCGCAACATGCGTCAGGGTTTCGCGGATGTGCTCAACCAGGTCGTTGACCTTGACGGGACCAATGCCTATCTGTTCGAGATCGGCATCACCCGGGACAAGACCGGCGTCCTCTCGGTCAACAGCAGTGAACTCTCAACCGCCTTGGCCGATGATTTCAACCGTGTCGTGCAGATACTCTCCGACAGTACCACGGGTTATGCTACCCGGTTCTACGAGTACGCGGATCAACTGCTTGAAGTGGGCGGCGTGGTCGATCTCAAGAATGAGTCTTTCACCAGCCTCAAGAATTCATTGCAGAACCAGATCGACCGGCAGACCCTGCATCTGCAGACCTACGAAGCGATGCTCATCGAACAGTTCGCGGCTCTGGATCAGACCATGGCGATCCTGACCAGCACCAGCGATTATCTGACCAACCAGTTGGCGGCTTTGAACAAGAACAACTGATACACGGCTCAGTTGAACTGACAACGGGCCTATCATAGGTGGAGTAATGGTTAAAAATTCGGCAATCAACAGTTATCGTCAAGCCGCCTCATCCGAGGCCATGTACGCCACCCCGTTTCGTCTCGTGCAGATGCTGATGAACGGCGCCCTGGACGGCATGGCCAATGCCCGTGGGTCGATCCAGCGCAAAGAGCATGAAGCACGCAATAATCAGATCAACTGGATTATCTCGGTGATCGATGCGTTGCGTGGCGCACTGGACTTCGAGCAGGGCGGTGAGATCGCCAACAACCTGGACATGCTTTACGACTACATGATCCGCCGTCTCTACGTGGCGAACGTGGAGCAGGATGTGGAAGCCCTCGACGAGGTCACCTCGCTGCTTAAGGAGATCAAGAGCGCCTGGGATGCGATGCCCGAGGCGATTCAGAATTCACCCAACATCAAAGAGAGCGTCAAACAGCTCTGAAGCGGCCCGTTCCGGTCAGCTGGACGCAATCCGAGAATCACCAGACAATGTCACGCTTGCAGGAAAACCTCGATCAGGCGACGGATCTGAGTCAGCGTATCCTGAATCTCGCGCGGAATGCCGAATGGGCCGAGATGGAACGCCTCGACCGAGAGAGGCTGCCTCTGCTCCAGACCCTGTTCAACGGCTCCGAGCCGCTCGCCGATGTCGAAGCTTTCGAGGATCAGATACAGGCGATCCTGGCACTCAACGAGGAGGCCCTGGTGGTGTGCTCGCAGGCCCGTGGGGGTATGCAGAAAAAGGGCCGCAATCTGAAACTGGGTCGCGTCGCACTTCAGGCCTACCGCAAACAATCCTCCGACTGAATACTGCGTCTGGCGAAGCTGGGGATTCCGCCAAAGCCCGGTGATCGTGCATCCTGTGCGGCGGACGTCGGGCTTAGGTCAGACCCCTAAGCCTTCATCGAGCGGTAAAATCTTCCTGCCGCAGCGGCAATGTTTGCCGTCCGTCGGCTCCTCACCCTGCCGCTTCGATCAATTGAGGATCAGCTCCAGCACGACCTTGGTGCCGAAATAGGCCAGCATCAGCACCACGAATCCGCTGAGTGTCCAGATCAGCGCCTTTTGTCCCCGCCAGCCGAACCGGTAGCGTCCCCACAGCAGGGTGCCGAACACCACCCAGGCAATGATCGACAGGATGGTCTTGTGCGCCAGATGCTGTTCGAACATGTTGTCGAGAAAGGCAAACCCGGACAGCAGTGCGAGGGTCAGCAGGACGAAACCCACGGCGATCATCTCGAACAGCAGACTCTCCATGGTCTGCAGCGGGGGCAGGGCGCGGATGAAGCCGCCGGGGTGACGCTGGCGCAGATGGTGGTCCTGAATCGCCAGCAGGATGGCCTGTACGCTGGCCAGGGTGAACAGGCTGTAAGCGAGCATTGAAACCAGAATATGGAAGGTCAGTCCGGTGGAAAACTGGTCGGTGACGAAATGCACCGTCTGGTAACGATGTTCGAGGTATACCGAAAGTGCGGCGATCGGCATGATCACGATGGCGAGATTCTCAACCGGTTTGCTGAGGCTGGAGATCATCAACAGCAGCACGATGGTCCAGGCGATCAGTGACAGCGCATTGAAGATGCCCATGTTGAACCCGGTGGCCGAAACCAGATTCAGATAGTGGGGTATGGCGTGCAGGATCACACCGGTGAAACCGAGTCCCAGGGCCAGGGCCCGGGGCAGCCGGGTGCTCAGTCCGGCATGGAAAAGCCGCAGGGCAATGACCAGGCCGGCCGCCAGATAGGCCAATATGGCAAGAACAGCGATCAACTGATGTACCTCATGTCTCAGCAGTGTATGAGCCTGTCAAAACGAATCCAACATCCCCAGGCCCCTGGGGATGTTCGCATACTTGGCAATGTCTGTGGAAGCCGAAGATGGCCTGGGTGACGCAGGTTACATCCCTCCATGGCGAGTGCGGTACACGACCGCACACTGGTATATAATCAGCCGCTTGTGATTGAACCGCCGGATCACCCCCCGCGGGTCAATCGGAATATTATCTGCAAAATCATGGGTCAATCATGTTCGACAATCTGACACAGAGACTCGGTAAGGTCCTCGACAACCTGCGCGGTCAGGGTCGTCTTTCCGATGAGAATATCAAGGAGACGTTGCGGGAGGTCCGCATGGCCCTGCTGGAGGCCGATGTGGCCCTGCCGGTGGTGCGTGAATTCGTCGAACAGGTCAAGCAGAAGGCCATGGGAGAGACGGTTCTCAAGAGCCTCACCCCGGGGCAGACCTTCATCAAGATCGTCAATGACGAACTGGTTCAGGTGATGGGCGAGGCCAATGCCTCTCTCAACCTCAACGCTCAGCCGCCGGCGGTGATTCTCATGGCCGGTCTTCAGGGTTCGGGTAAGACCACCAGTGTGGCCAAGCTTTCCCGCTGGTTGCAGCAGCAGGGCAAAAAGAAGATCAGCGTGGTCAGCTGTGACGTCTACCGCCCTGCTGCGATCGAGCAGTTGCAGACCCTGGCGCGGGAGGTGGAGGCGCACTTCATTCCCAGTCAGGGCGATGAAAAACCGGTGACCATCGCCCGGCGTGCCGTGGATGTGGCGAAGCGGGAGTTTGCCGACGTGCTGATCGTCGACACCGCAGGCCGTCTGCATGTTGACGGCCAGATGATGGACGAAATCAAGCAGCTGCACCAGGTGCTCGAACCGGTGGAAACCCTGTTCGTGGTGGACAGTATGACCGGCCAGGATGCGGCCAACACCGCCAAGGCGTTCAACGATGCCCTGCCCCTGACCGGCGTGATCCTCACCAAGGCCGACGGTGATGCCCGGGGAGGCGCGGCGCTGTCGATTCGTCAGATCACCGGCAAGCCGATCAAATTCATCGGCGTCGGCGAAAAGACCGACGCCCTGGAACCCTTTCACCCGGATCGCATCGCCTCCCGTATCCTGGGCATGGGCGACGTGCTCACCCTGGTCGAGGAGGTGAGCCGCAAGGTTGACCAGGACAAGGCGGCCCAGCTGGCGAAAAAGCTGCAGAAGGGCAAGGGGTTCGACCTGGAGGATTTTCGCGAACAGATGCTGCAGATGGCCAACATGGGGGGAATGAGCAGTCTGCTGGACAAGCTGCCGGGGGTTGGCTCACTGCCGGATCATGTGAAAAATCAGGTCAATGACAAGGAGATCAACCGCCTGATCGCCATCATCAACTCCATGACCCCCCATGAGCGTTCCTTTCCCGCGGTGATCAAAGGATCCCGCAAACGCCGCATCGCCGCCGGCTCGGGAACCCAGGTTCAGGACGTGAACAAACTGCTCAAACAGTTCACCCAGATGCAGAAAATGATGAAAAAGATGAAGGGCGGCGGTATGAAAAAGATGCTTCGGGGCATGGCGGGGCGTTTCCCGGGGGGTATGCCGCCCGGTGGCGGATTGCCGTTTTAGTATATATATCAGATGGTTATGCCTGGCATTCGAGGTGTCGGGCATGTCCGGATTGCGGGATTGGCCAATCGCTGCTGAAAAACCTGGAAACATCCGCCTCCAGGGTCTTCACATCAACCCAAATATGGCTATAATACGCGGTTTCCCGCAGCCGGGTTTCCGGCGTGCAAGCGAATTTCTAAGGATACATCATGGTAAGCATTCGTCTGTCGAGAACTGGCGCTAAGAAGCGTCCTTTCTACCACATCGTGGTCACCAACAGCCGCAGTCCCCGTGACGGCCGCTACATCGAGCGTCTTGGCTTTTTCAATCCGATCGCGGTCGGTGGTGAAGAAGGACTGCGTATCGATATGGACCGGCTGCAGCATTGGGTCGCTCAGGGTGCTCAGCCCAGCGAGCGCGTCAATGCTCTGATCAAGCAGGCCGGTAAGCAGGCAGAACAGGCAGCCTGATCCAACCGGCTGTCTCGTCCTTCGGCCAGCCTTTGATGGACCGAGACGATGTCGCACGATGAAATGATCCTCATGGGCCGGGTATCTGGCCTGTTTGGTGTCAGGGGCTGGGTAAAGATCTATTCTCATGCCGCGCCGCGAGAAGGCATCCTGGACTACAAGGTCTGGTACCTGATGCGGGACGGCGACTGGAAACCCTTCCAGGTCGTTGCAGGACAGCGTCAGGGCAAGGGAGTGGTTGCCCAACTGGAGGGTTGTAACGACCGGGACCAGGCGGCCGAACTGCTGGGCAGCGACATCGCGATCCGGCGTGAGCAATTGCCTGCGCTGGCTGCGGGCGAATACTACTGGAGTGACCTGGAGGGATTGCGGGTCATCAACCTGGAAGAGGTTGAACTGGGTGTGGTATCACACCTTTTCGAAACCGGCGCCAACGATGTGCTGGTGGTCAAGGGTGACCGGGAACGGCTGATTCCCTACACACCCGGGATGGCGGTCAAGTCGGTGGACCTGCAGGAAGGCCTGTTGATCGTGGACTGGGATGCGGATTTCTGAAGCCGATGCGTTTCGATGTCGTCACCTTGATGCCCGGGATGTTCGAGGCTCTGAAATCGGAAGGCGTGGTCGGCCGCGCCATTGCGCGGGGACTGGCGCAGCTGGAACTTTGGAATCCCAGGGACTACACCTCGGATGTCCACAGGACGGTGGATGACAGGCCCTACGGTGGCGGACCGGGGATGGTAATGAAATACCAGCCCTTGCAGCAGGCCATCGAGTCGGCGCAGGCCGAGGCGGGAAACCCCCGGGTCGTCTACCTCAGCCCGCAGGGTCGTCGCTTCGACCAGGCACAGGCCCGGAGGATCGCAGAGGCATCGCAACCGCTGCTGTTGATCGCCGGCCGCTACGAGGGCATCGACGAGCGCATCATTGAGCGCTATGTCGACGAGGAATGGTCCATCGGGGACTATGTCCTGAGCGGTGGTGAACTGGCCGCGATGGTGGTCGTGGACGCGCTGATCCGACTCCTCCCGGGAGCCCTGGGGGATGCGGAGTCCGCATTGCAGGATTCGTTCATGGATGGGTTGCTGGATTGTCCGCACTATACCCGTCCGGAAGAGATAGATTCGATGTCGGTGCCCGCTGTGCTGCAAAGCGGCAACCATGAAGCGATACGCCGCTGGCGTTTGCAGCAAGCGCTGAGTCGCACCCAGACGCGTCGCCCCGACCTGTTGCAGGAGCGGAGGCTGAGCGCGGAAGAAGAGACCTTTTTAGCAGAAATCATTGCTGCGTCGGGAGACGCGGAGCAGAAACAGGAGCAATAGACCATGAGCAATATCATCGCAGATCTCGAAGCCGAGCAGATGAACCGTGAGGTTCCGGAGTTTGGCCCGGGTGATACCGTCGTTGTTCAGGTGCGTGTCAGAGAAGGCGAGCGTGAGCGTTTGCAGGCCTTCGAAGGAGTCGTCATCGCCAAGCGCAACCGTGGCCTCAACTCGGCCTTCACGGTGCGTAAGATCTCCCATGGCGAAGGGGTCGAGCGTGTGTTCCAGACCTTCAGCCCTACCGTGGCATCCGTGAAAGTCACTCGTCGCGGTGATGTGCGGCGCGCCAAGCTGTACTACCTGCGAGGCCGTACCGGCAAGGCTGCACGCATCAAAGAGAAGATCTGATACCGACCACTGCCTGTCAGTGGTGCGTGAAAAAAGCCGCCGGACCTTCGGGTCCGGCGGTTTTTTTTTATTCTGACTGTGGGGGGGAGAGTAAAGTCCGCCAGGCCCCGGCCCGTGATTACCCGGATTCCGCACATGCGTTATCCGGGAAGCCACATCACCGGAGCTCCCGGATCCCACCATGCGGGATCCGCTCCGGACTCCGGTTACAGATCGATGATCACCTGTTTAATGCTGCTGTCTTCGGGTGAGGTGGTGATGGTGAAGTACAGGGAACGCATCAGTTCCAGCATCTTCACATTGTTGCTCAATACCTCGCCTTCCATCCGCTCCAGGCCCCGGTCACGGGCGATTTCCATGAGGGAATGCATCAGTTTGTGACCGATCCCCTGACGTTGCCACTGGTCTGAGACCACCAGGGCGAATTCGCAGCTCTTCTTGTCCGGGTTGGTGACGTAGCGGGCGACTCCCAGCTCGACTTCGTGGTGGGTGTCCTCGGTCACGGCGATCAACGACATCTCGTTGTGATAGTCGATCTGGGTGAAACGGATCAGCATTTCCGGAGTGAGTTCATGGATCGAGCTCATATAGCGGAAGTACTTGGCCTCGTCGGAGAGCTGGCGGGTGAAGGTTTGCTCCAGGTCTGCATCCTCCGGTCGGATCGGGCGAATCACCACATTGATTCCGTTGGGCAACTGGTAACGGGTGACCAGGTTCACCGGGTAGGGGTGAATCGCCAGGTGGTGGTAGGGATCTGTGGAGGGACGCGGGAAATCGACGCGGATGCGTGCGTCCACCGCGACCGCGCCGGTGTCATCGAGGATCAGGGGATTGATGTCCATCTCCTGGATCCAGGGTAATTCGCAGGCCATGCTCGAGACCCGCAACAGCACGTCGATCAGGGATTCGATGTTGGCCGGCGGCATGTGTCGGAACTGGCCCAGCATCTTCGCCGCCTTGGTGCGGCTGATCAGGTCACTGGCCAGACTGCGGTTGAGCGGGGGCAGGGCGATCGCGGAATCCCCCATCACCTCCACGGTGGTGCCGCCGCTGCCAAAGCTGATCACCGGACCGAACACCGGATCCCGGACGATACCGATGAGCAGTTCCCGGCCATTCGGACTCTGGTACATCTGCTCCACGGTGACACCCTCGATGGTGGCTTCCGGGCGGGTCTCCTTGACCTGGTCGATGAGGTCCCTGAAGGTGGTGCGCACCACCTGGGCGTTGCTGATGTTGAGGCGAATACCGCCCGCGTCGGACTTGTGTGAGATGTCCGGGGAGTAGATCTTCATCGCCACCGGAAAGCCGATGGATTCGGCCAGGATCAGTGCCTCGTTGGCCGAACGGGCGATACCGTTACGTACCGAATTGATGCGGAACGCACCGAGCAGGGCGAAGGACTCCGGCTCGGTGAGCACCTTACGCTGTTCCGAGAGGGCGCTCTCGATGATCAATCGGGCGCCTTCGGTGTCCGGCTGAATATGGCGCCGCGAACTCTTAGCCGGTGTCTGCAGCAGCAGGCGCTGATTCTTCTGATAGGAAGAGAGATAGAAGAATGCATCCACCGCATTTTCCAGAGTGCGGAAACTCGGCAGTCTGGCGTTGTTGAACAGCTTGCGGGCGCTATGCACCTGATTGCCGCCCATCCAGCTGGTGAGGATCGGCTTGGTGTGCATGTCCGCCAGGTCAATCAACTCCGCGGCCACCTCGTTCGGTTGGGTCATGGCCTGGGGTGTCAGGATGACGATGGTACCGTCCACTCCCGGGTCCTTGAGACAGATGTCCACGGCGGCGCGATAACGTTCAGGGGGGGCCTCGCCGATGATGTCCACCGGGTTACCGTGAGACCACACGTCGGGGAGCACCTCGTTGAGCTTGTTGATGGTCTCTTCACTGAACGTCGCGAGTTCGATATTCAGGTCCGAGGCCCGGTCCGCGGCCATCACACCGGGGCCACCGCCGTTGGTGATGATCGCCAGGCGATCACCAAAAACCCGGTAACGGGATGACAGGGCCTTGGCGGCGGAGAACAGCTGGGTGATGGTTTCCACCCGCAACACACCGGAACGGGAGAGGGCGGCGGAAAAGGTTTCGTCGGAACCCACCAGGGCGCCGGTGTGGGACATGGAGGCCTCGGCGCCGGCCGCGTGGCGACCCACCTTGAGGACAATCACCGGCTTGATGCGGGCCGCGGCGCGCAGTCCGCTCATGAAGCGGCGTGCGTCCTTGATGCCCTCGATGTAGAGCAGGATGCTGTCGGTTTTCGGGTCGTTGACCAGGAAGTCCAGGTAGTCACCGAAGTCCAGGTCTGCGGCGATACCGGTGGAGATGACCGTGGAGAAACCGATGTCATTGATCTCGGCCCAGTCCAGAATGGCGGTACAGATAGCGCCGGACTGTGACACCAGGGCAAGATTGCCCGGTCGTGCGTTGTTGTTGCCGAAGGTGATATTGATGCCCTGATCCGGACGAATCAGACCCAGGCAATTGGGACCGATGAAACGGATGCCGAACTCCTTCGCCACCTCCACGACACGGTCTTCGAGTCGACGTCCCTCCGGTCCGGATTCACGGAATCCGGCGGAGAGGATGATCATGGTCTTCACTCCGTTTTGACCGCAGGCCTCCACGATCGCGGGAATCGTCTTGGCGGGCGTGGCAACCACGGCAAGCTCGACCGGCTTTTCGATGTCGGCCATGCTTTTGTAGGCCTTGACGCCCTGGATCTGGTCATGTTTCGGGTTGATGGCGTAGATCTCACCCTTGTATCCGGAAGAGATCAAATTGCGAAACACCACTTCGCCAACGGAGTTCTTTCTCTCGCTGGCGCCAAACATGGCAACGCTTTTCGGGGCAAAGAGGGGATTCAGATAGTGTGATTGCATCGGTTCCTGCCTATTGGACACCTTGTGGGTGTATGGGAAGTGGTTTTACCAGTGATACGCATCGTGGCACTCTGTGATAGTCTGCAATAATAGCGCAAAACAATGTCACGATTGTGTTCTCAATATAACGGCGTATTGCACTGCAAGTTTACCTTTATCAGATAAAGATTTCTTTACATAACTATCGGTTTTTAAAGAATTTATATTGAGTATTTGGGCGCTTAATGCAGTTGCTCAAATGAATCAGGAGTTGCTCTTGAAAACGGCCTATATCACCCATCCGGACTGTTTACTTCACGATACCGGAGAGGGGCACCCGGAAAACCCTTCACGTCTCCAGGCAATTGACGATCGCTTGATGGCGGCGCAACTGTACGACTTTCTGCGTCACTACGACGCCCCCGAAGTCACCCGGGAACAACTCCTGCGATGTCACGATCCCGCTTATCTGGATCAGGTGGAAAAACTCATGCCGGAAAGTGGTCTTGCCCATCTCGATCCCGACACGGTGGTGAGTCCCAACAGCCTGAAGGCTGCCCGCCGCGCCGCAGGTGCTGCCATCAAGGCGGTCGACCTGATCATGCAGGAGGATCTACAAAACGCATTCTGCGCGATTCGCCCTCCCGGCCATCATGCAGAGCGCATGCGCACCATGGGGTTCTGCGTCTATGGCAATGTATCGGTGGGGGCGGCCCACGCCCTGGAGACCTATGGTCTCGAACGGGTTGCGATCCTCGATTTCGACGTACATCACGGCAATGGCAGTGAGGATATTTTTCATGAGGACCGGCGGGTGATTGTCTGTTCGACCTTTCAGCACCCGTTCTACCCCTATACCAAGATCGAAGAGAGCCCGGATCACATCATCTGTGCCCCCTTGGCGGCCACCGCCAAGAGCGCAGAGTTTCGCGATGCGGTCACCAATATCTGGTTGCCCTCCCTGCACCATTTCAAACCCCAGATGTTCTTTGTCTCCGCGGGTTTCGATGCTCATGTGGAGGATGACATGTCCGGAGTGAGTCTGACGGAAGCGGACTATCGCTGGGTTACCGAACAGATCCGTGAGTTGGCGAACCTGTATGCGGAAGGCCGCATCGTGTCGATGCTGGAAGGTGGCTATGACAACAGTTCACTGGGTCGCAGTGTTGAAGCGCATGTTCGAGTTTTGATGGGTTTGGATTGAGTTCGGTCTGACTCAGTCCAGGGATTGCGCGACTACCCCGCAGCCGTTTGCCGGCAGGATCAGGGTGATTCAACGCAAAGGAAACACAAGGGTATGAAACTCAAACACTCGGTCCACGATTACAACAAATACGTCAGGCGCATGCGATGGTGGAAGAAGCGCTCCAAGGCCATGGCGGTGAGTATTGGCGGCAACTTCATACCCTATGGTTTGATTATGCGCGATCTGCTGTTGCAGTTCGGTCTGCAAGCGGACAGTACGATCGTCGACATCGGTTGCGGTTCAGGCCGTCTCGCCAATGCCCTGAAGGAAATGCCGCAACTCCACTATACAGGCTTTGATGTGGTGCCAAGCCTGGTGGCCTATGCCGAACAGATATGCGAGCGCAAGGACTGGAAGTTTTTCACCGCGACAGATTTCAGGATCCCGATGCCGGATCAGAGCGTCGATTATGTAACCGCATTCTCGGTGTTTACTCATCTCAGGCATGAGGAGACTTTTCTCTATCTGCTGGAAGCCGCCCGGGTGCTCAAACCGGGTGGAAAAGTCATCTTCAGTTTTCTCGACTTTACGGTGCCTGCGCATTGGGCGGTTTTCGAAAGCAATATCCGCAGCGTGCATGATGCAGACATGCCGTTGAACCAGTTCATGGACCAACAGGCGATTCTGACCTGGTGCCGACACCTGCCCTATCGACCGGCCGCATTTCTGCCGGGTGATGAAAAGGCCATTGAATTGCGCCAGCCCGTGACCCTGGAAGATGGCAGCGTTGAGGAGGCTCGTGCGAGCCTTGGGCAATCCCTGTGCGTGCTGGTCAAAAGCGAGGATGGGGCTGTGTGGGAAGACAACTCGGTTTTACAGGCGTTCGATCCCGAGGCGTATCTCCAGGCCAATCCGGATGTCGCGGCAGCCGGTGTGGACCCGGTTCAGCACTATCTCAAATTCGGCCAGTTCGAGGGGCGAAAACTCAAGCCCTAGAGGAAGTGGTTTGCCTGGGTCGTGAAAATAAACAGGCGCGTCCGCCAAGGGTGGACGCGCCCGGTGGTCAAACAACCTCGTACGGCTTGTTGTTGTTCGAGGCTTAACCTCAGTTTTTCTTGTTATCCAGCGACCCTAAGGTCATTTCGTGTTGTTGTTCCGGTATTCCTGTATCTGACGGGTGGGGTAGAGCGTCGGTGTCTGCCCGTTGATGGCGCGGGGCATCGAAGCCAGGGCTGAGTTTGCCTCGCTTTCGGACGCAAAGGGTCCGTATAGCAGGGCATAGCGCTGGGTGTCTCTGACCTGGACCGGCAGGTAGGCAAGATCTTTCTTGAAATAGTGATTATATCGCTCAGCGAGTTTATAGGATTCCTGTTTGTTCTGCAGCGTGCTCAGGTGCACCAGATATCCGTCCTGGGACAAACCCATCACCCACTCCGGTCCATGAATCGTATTGTCGCTGCCGAAACCGCGGTTTGGACGCAGGTTGGTGACCCGGCCGTCCAGGCTGTCCACCTGGTCGCCGATTGCGCTCAGCTTCTGGTTGATTGCGGTGATTGCCTGCGACTGTTCTGTGTCGGTGCCCTGGTTGCTTTGTCGCAAGGCGGCCAGATCGCTGGCGAGGCCGTCGACCTGCTGACCTGTGGCGCTGAGGTGTTGATTCATCTGACCGATACCGGTTTGTAACTGGTTGTTGGTGGCCCCCTCGTTGCGCCAGTTGAGCTGGTTATACAAGAGGTATGCGCTGAAAAGCGCCAACAGGATCAGCAGGGAGAGTCCTAGCAGCCGGAAGTGATTCTTTTCCCGCAGCACCAGGGTCAGCAGGGCGCTGGCGGTTTTCTCGCCCGCATCCCGCAAATCGGCAATCTGCGCGGTGTGAATCTCGGAGGTCGCCTGCAACTCCGCCAGGGCCTCGGATAACGCCTGGGTCTGTTTGTGCAGGGTGGTGGTGGAACGGGAGAGCTCGCGGCTTCTTTTTGTCAGTTCCTCAGCGCTCGCCTCCAACGCCGCGGTGCGGTTTTCCAGGGCCTGATCGATGGCCTGCATCTTCAGGATACGCGCCTGGCTGGTGCGGATTTCGTGATCCGCCTTGTCCAGGCTTACGGCCAACGCCAGGGTCTTCTGGTTGAGGGTTTCGTCTCGCTCCCGGCTGAGGTTTGCCAACTCGTCGATTTCACTCAGCAGTTTCTGTTCGAGCTCCTGCATCGCCTTGGTATTGGCCTTGATGCTTTTGTTCAGATCCCGGGTGGTCTGCTTCGATTTGCTGAACAGGTCTTCGATGCGATTGACCAGGGCCTGGTATTCCTCGCTGAGACTGTCGAACTGGCCATCCGATTTCTCGCCGACTTCCTTGATCTGTTTGGCCACAGCCTTGATCTCGCGGCTTATGCCGGAGGACTGGCTGGTGAGCGAGCGGTAGTCGCTGTCGAGTTGGCCGAGCTGCTGATAGGCCTCTGTGACCTTGGAGCGCAGGTCGGTGTCCTTGTCATTGAGCTGGGAGAGTTTTTCCAGCAGCCCCTGGTTGGTTGAGGTCAGGGTGTCCCGCAGCTGGTCGAGGTCGGCGTCGATCTGTCCGATCTTACGGTTCAGTTCGCCGGGATTGGTTCGGCTGTCCGCCCGCTCGTTCAGTTCGACCAGATTATCGGATACGGCCTTGCGGATTTTTTTCGACTGTTGGGTCGCGCGCTTGGTCGCCTCGGTTTTGTTTGACATCAGGGCCCCCTCTCTGTGCTACGGCAGCGGGCGCCTCGGTACGGCATGGGCGCGTCAGGTGATTGGAAAATAATTCCCATATTATAAGCAAATCATAATATACAGATAAAATTAAATTTAAGGGAGGCTTACATTCCGAAGCATTGAGATTGTTTATCCATGAGTGCGCGCCCGGGCGGTCGCCGGGACAGGGTCTGAAAAGGATGGGGACGCTGACGGGCATCCGCCGACGCGGATGCCGGGAGTTGGGCATGGCCGGCGGGTAGGGATCAGCCGGAAGGGCTGTCGCCCGGTTGCGTCCGCGCACCCCCCCTGAGGGAGAGGCTCAGCTTCATTACCAGGACGTAGAACAACGGCACGAAAAAGATCGCCAGAAAGGTCGCGGACAGCATGCCGCCGATCACCCCGGTACCGATCGCCTGGCGGCTGACCGCGCCGGCTCCGGTGCTGGTGGCGAGGGGGAGCACACCAAGGATGAAGGCCATCGAGGTCATGATGATCGGCCGCAGACGCATCCGCGCGGCCTCCAGGGCCGATTCGGTCAGGCTCATGCCCTGGTCATACAGGGCCTTGGCGAATTCGACGATCAGGATGGCGTTCTTGGATGAGAGACCGATGGTGGTCAACAGACCCACCTGGAAGTAGATGTCATTGTTCAAGCCCCTCAGGGTGGCGGCAAGCAGGGCACCAAGGATACCCAGCGGTACCACCATGATCACCGAGAAAGGAACGCTCCAGCTCTCGTACAACGCGGCCAGACAAAGAAACACCACCAGCAGGGAGAGCGCGTACAGGGCCGGGGCCTGGGAACCGGCGAGGCGTTCCTGGAAGGACATCCCGGTCCACTGAATACCCACCCCCTTGGGCAACTCGGGCAGCATCTGCTCGATCCCGAGCATCGCGTCGCCGGTACTGTACCCGGGTGCCGACTGACCCTGGATATTCACCGCAGGTACGCCGTTATAGCGTTCCAGACGGGGTGATCCATAGTCCCAGAAGGTCGAGGTGAATGCGCTGAACGGCACCATCTCATTCGTGTCATTGCGCACATACCAGTGTTGCAGGTCGCTCGGCAGCATCCGATAGGGGGCATCGGCCTGCACGTAGACCTTTTTGACCCGTCCCCGGTCGATGAAGTCGTTCACGTAGCTGGAGGCCCAGGCGATACTCAGGGTCTTATTGACCGCGTCCACGTCCAGGCCCAGAGCCTTGACCTTTTCGTAGTCGAGGTCGATGCGAAAGATCGGCACGTCCTCCATGCCGTTGGGCCGTACCCGGGTGAAGCGTTCATCCTTGGAGGTCATGCCGATCAGCTGGTTGCGTGCACCCATCAGTGCATCGTGGCCGATGTTGTTGCGGTCCTGGAGCATCAGGTCGAAACCGGAGGCGGTACCCAATTCCGGTATCGGCGGCAGGTTGATGGGAAAGATGATGGCATCCTTGATCTGAGAGAGCCCGGCGAAGGCCCGCCCGATGACCGCCTTGGCGGAGTGGGAGGGGTCCTTGCGCAGATCCCAATCCTTCAGACGGACAAAGGACAGCCCCATGTTCTGACCCTGCCCGGCGAAGCTGAAACCGGCCACCGTGAACAGGGAGTCAACTTCATCCTGGTCGAGAAAATAGTCTTCGATCTGCTTCATGACCTCCACGGTACGCGACTGGGTGGCGCCGGTAGGCAGTTGCACGAAGACGAACAACACCCCTTGGTCCTCTTCAGGCAGAAACGCGGTGGGCATGCGAACGTAGAGGGTGCCCAGGCCGATGATCACCGCCAGGTAGACGAGCATCAGACGAACCGGGCGCTTGAGGATTCCGCGGACCCCGCTGACGTAACCCCGGTTTGCACGGGAGAAACTGCGGTTGAACCAGCCGAACACGCCGCCCATCTTGTCATGATCCCCCTTGTGGGTCGGCTTCAGCAGGGTGGCGCAGAGAGCCGGGGTGAGAATCAGCGCTACCAGCACCGACAGTACCATGGCGGAGACGATGGTCAGGGAGAACTGGCGATAGATGGCGCCGGTGGAGCCGCCGAAGAAGGCCATGGGGACGAATACCGCGGAGAGCACCAGGGCGATACCCACCAGGGCGCTGGTGATCTGTCGCATGGATTTGCGGGTCGCCTCCCGGGGGGGCAGCTCATCCTCCTCCATCACCCGTTCCACGTTCTCCACTACCACGATGGCGTCGTCCACCAGCAGGCCGATGGCCAGCACCAGGCCGAACATGGTGAGGGTATTGATGCTGTAACCGAATGCGGCCATCACACCGAAGGTGCCGAGTAGCACGATCGGCACCGCGATGGTTGGGATCAGGGTGGCGCGCAGACGTCCGAGAAACAGGTAGATGACCAGGAACACCAACACCACGGCTTCGACCAGGGTGGTGGCCACCTCTTTCATGGAAATGCGGATAAACGGGGTGGTGTCATAGGGGTAGACCACCTCCAGCCCCTCGGGCATGAAGTCTCTCAGACCGTCGATGGTCTCGCGAACTGCCTGCGCGGTATCCAGCGCATTGGCGCCGCTCGCCAATTGGATCGCCAGGCCGGTGGCCGGATTGCGGTTGTATCGGCTGGTGACACTGTAGTCCTCCGCACCGAGTTCCACCCGCGCGACATCCTTGAGCCGCACCTGTGAGCCGTCGGGATTGACCTTGAGCAGAATATTCTCGAACTGGTCAGCCTGCTCCAGGCGGGTTTGGGAGATGATCGTGGCATTGAGCTGCTGAAACGCCACCGAGGGTGATCCCCCCAGTTGTCCGCTGGTCAGCTGACCGTTCTGCGCGGAGATGGCGGTGGTGACATCCACGGGGGTCAGGCCGAACGCGGTCAGCCGTTCAGGTTGCAGCCAGATGCGCATGGCGTACTGGGAGCCGAATACCCGGATGCTGCCCACGCCCTGGGTTCTGGAAAGCGGGTCCTTGAGCTGGGTGATGGCGTAATCCGCCAGATCGGAACGGGTCATGCTGCCGTCGCTGGAGACCAGTCCTACCACCATCAGGAAACCCCGGGTGCTCTTGGTCACGCTCACACCCTGTTGCTGTACGGAAAGGGGTAGCAGGGGTTCGGCGAGTGACAGTTTGTTCTGAACCTGTACCTGGGCAATGTCCGGATCGGTACCTGCCGCAAATGTCAGGGTGATGGTGGCGGATCCGGAACTGCTGCTCTGGGAGGAGATGTAGAGCAGGTTGTCCAGACCGGTCATATTCTGCTCGATGATCTGGGTGACACTGTCTTCCACGGTTTTCGCGGAGGCGCCCGGATAATTCGCGGCCACGCTGATGGTCGGCGGGGCGATAGAGGGGTACTGCTGGACCGGTAACTGGAGTACCGAAAGCGCGCCCGCGAGCATGATCACCAGGGCGATCACCCAGGCGAAGATCGGCCGGTCGATGAAGAAGTTGGCCATGCGGGTTACTCCTGGACAGGGGCTGCTGAGGGGTCAATGGGGTTGACCGTCGCGCCTTCCTGGATCTTCTGCAGCCCCTTCACGATTACCCGGTCGCCTTGGTACAGACCTTCACGCACCAGCCACTTGTCCTGAACAGCCTTGATGACCTTGATTTCCCGGGTGACGACCTTGTTTTCCTCCCCCACGAGCAGGGCTGTGGTCTTGCCGTTCGGTTTGATCGTAACCCCCTGCTGAGGCACCAGTATGGCCCGCTCGAAATGCTCGATCACCACATCGGCGCGTACGAACATGCCCGGCATCAGCAACTGCTGGGCATTGTCGAACAGGGCACGGACATTCACGGTGCCGGTGCCTTCGTCCACGTTCGCTTCAAAGGACTGGAGCTGGCCGGTTTCCTCGTAGGCGGTGCCGTCCTCCAGCTTCAGGTGTACATCGTGGGTGATCGACTCCCCCTGGCGGCGCATGCGCAACAGGGCCGAGGCAGGTTGCTGTATGTCGACATAGACCGGCGACAGCTGACGTATGGTAGCCAGGGGGGATTGTTGCTGTGCCGACACCAGGGCGCCCTCGGTGACGTTGGAGCGGCTGATAACCCCGGAGATCGGGGCGGTGATGTGGGTGTAGTCCAGGCTGATCTGAGCGCTCTTCACGGCGGCCAGGGCGACCTGGATTTGCGCCTTGGCCTGCTTCCATGAGGCCTCCGCATCATCTGCGTCCTGTTGGCTGATCGACTTGCTGGCCAGCAGTTCTCGGTAGCGTTTGGCCTTCAGGCGAACGCTCTCGGCATTCGCTTCGGCGACCGCCAGCTCGCTCTTGGCCCGGTTCAGTTCCGCCTGGTAGACCGCGGGATCGATCTGGTAGAGCTGATCGCCGGTGTTGACCTCCGCACCCTCTTCAAAGAATCGCTTGAGGATGATGCCGTTGACCTGGGGGCGTATCTCCGCCACGCGAAATGCGGAGACCCGGCCTGCATAGGTCTCCTTGAGATCGAAGGTCTGGGGGCTGATGCTGGCGATTTCGACCGCCGTCGGAGGTTTCTGCGGTTCCGCCTGGGCCTGTGCGCCTGCGGACCGGTCACAGCCATTGAGCAGCCATGCGGCGCTCAGACCGGCCAGGAATAGCAGGGAAATGCGCGAGACCGGACGTAATCTGTTCATGCGGCACCTGAGATGGGGGATTTATACATACACATGTGTATGTATAATAGTGTTTAAACCCGGATCTTGTAAACTGCTGTTATCGACCTTTTGTGGATTATCACGTTGAGACGTACCAAAGAAGATGCCGAAATCACCCGGCAAAACATCATCGAGACCGGTCTGAGACTGTTTTCGAGGCAAGGCGTGAGCGCCACCAGTCTGGTGGAGATCGCCGGTCGTGCGGGGGTCAGCCGGGGGGCGGTGTACTGGCATTTCAAGAACAAGTGGGAGCTCTTCGAGGCGATCCTGTCACGCTATTCGGCGCGCATCGATGAACTGGGGGGAGCGGGGCAGCTGGAATCCGAATCCGATCCCCTGGGCCGACTCGAGGACTTACTCCGGTTTCTTTTCGTGAATGTTGCCAAGCAGGAGGATTTTCGCAATATATTCAAGATTATCCTGCATGAGCGGTTCATGCGGCGGGAGGCGGATGTTCCGCAGCGGATACACGATCTGATCGATAAATCCCTGCAGGAGAAGGTCAGGACCCTGGACAATGCCAAGCGCAAAGGGCAGTTACCCGCGGATCTGGACAGCCAGGCCGGTGCCCAGGTGATTCACCTGATGTTCGAGGGATTCGTGCAGAATTGGTTGAAGAACCCGGATGACCATGATCTGGCGGCCCGCTCCGGTGGTTATGTGGAGGCCATCTTTTCGGTATTGAGAAACAGTTTGAAAGAATCCCGTCATTGACCCTCTCGCGGCTTTCGCAAACCGCTATCAAGTCTCCAGCCGGTGCGCCGTTACATGCCTAGCAGGCTGTCGAAATTCTACTCAGACGACACGATACTGCACTGAAATCCGCCCCAATATGCTCATTTACTCAGGTTAACTGCACTTTTTCGACGGATTTCGCCTTTCTCTCAACTCGCGGGCGAGTCAGACAACGCCGGGTCGAGTGGCTAATTCCCCAGATTCATGCCTGGGAGCGTGACGAGTGAATCAGGGGGCGGACGATGGGTTGGTACACAACAGCATGGCCGATCTAAAAAATTCCCGCATTCCGGGTGTTGCAGGTCTTCTGCGCAATGAGGTCAGCGCCTGGCTGGTACTCGTGATCTCCCTGCTGTTTACCCTGCTCGCCTGGTACATTGCATCCCAATACACCGAGAGTCGCGCCAGCGAGCGTTTCGCGTTTCAGGTCGAGGACGCCCGCTCGCGGATTCTCAAACGCATGCTCGAGTACGAACAGGTGCTGCGCGGCGGCGTTGCATTCGTCGATACCCTGGGCCGGGATCCGACCCGCGCCGAGTGGCACGAATACGTCACCGGGCTGGATATCGAGCAGTACTACCCGGGTATCCAGGGTATCGGCTATTCGATCATGTTCCCGGCCGAAGGGTTGGCGGAACATGTCACGGCTGTGCGTGCCCAGGGTTTTCCTGACTACCGGGTGAAGCCCCCAGGTGCTCGCGATCGCTACAGCGCCATCATCTACCTGGAACCCTTCGATTGGCGCAACCGCCGCGCATTCGGCTATGACATGTATTCCAATCCGATGCGCCGTGCCGCAATGGAGTATGCCCGGGATACGGGGCAACCGTCAGTGTCGGGCAAGGTAATCCTGGTTCAGGAGACCGAACAGGATGTGCAGGCGGGATTTCTCGTCTACCTCCCTGTTTACCGGCCAAACGGGTCCCTGAATACCATTGCACAGAGACGAGAGGCGTTACAGGGGTATGTCTACAGTCCATTCCGCATGGATGACCTGATGCGCGGGATACTCGGCAGTGACAATCCGGACGTGGGTTTCCAGATCTACGACGGACCCATGGCCATGTCCGAGGAGAACCTGCTCTACGACAGCCGTCAGGGTGAACATGCGCTACGCGTCGCGGAGTGGCAGCAGACCACCCACATGGCCCTCGCGGGACGCACCTGGCAGGCGCGGTTCTTCAGCCAGCCCTCCTTCGAACAGGCCATGTACAGCAGTCAGCCCGGGATCATCGCCATCGGCGGCACTCTGGTGGATCTGCTGCTGTTCGCGGTCATCTGGTCCCTCGCCGGGCAGCGCCGCCGGGCGGAACAGATGGCCCAGGCGATGACGGCCGATCTGGTCACCATCACCCAGCGGCTGGATCTGGCGCAGGCATCGGTTGACATGGGGACCTGGGACTACGATCTGAAACTCGACCGGCTTTACTGGGATGAGCGGATGCGCGAGATCTATCAGATCCCGAAATCCCAGGCGGAGCCTTGCTACGACACCTGGAAGAATGCGGTGCATGAGGATGACCGGGAGAATGTGGTCAATCAGTTTCTGAGTGCCTTGCAGGGTGAGTCGGAGTTCAACACCCAGTTCCGCATCCGAACCCCCCGGGGACAGGTGAGAGTGATCGAGGCGCATGGCACCGTGCTGCGGGATCAAGGTAGCCGGGCGGTGCGGGTGGTGGGCGTCAATCAGGATGTGACCGACCGGACCCATGACCAGGAACAGCTGAAACTGGCGGCAAGTGTTTTCGATCATGCCCGCGAAGGGATCATGATCACCGATCACCAGGAGCGCATCATCAAGGTCAATCCCACTTTCTGCCAGCTCACCGGCTTCGCGGCAGAAGAGGTCATCGGGCAGACTCCGCGCCTGCTCAAATCCGGACACCACTCCACGGATTTCTACAAAAACCTCTGGAAGCACCTGACCGATGCCGGGTACTGGCACGGGGAAATATGGAACCGCCGCAAGACCGGTGAGATCTTTTCCGAACTGCTGACCATTTCGGCGGTGAAGAATCCGCGTGAGGAGGTCTCCCATTTCGTGGCGATCTTCTCCGACATCACCAAGATCAAGGATCAGCAGGTACGTCTGGAACAGATGGCCCATTTCGATGCGCTCACCCAGCTTCCCAACCGGGTGCTGCTTGGCGACCGGATGACCCAGGCGATGTCCATGGCGCGGCGAAACGGGACGCTGCTGGCGATCTGTTACCTGGACCTGGATGGCTTCAAACCGGTCAACGACCACTACGGACACGATATCGGCGACAATCTGCTGGTGAAGGTGGCGCAACGATTGAACGAGCATATCCGCTCCAGCGATACCGCGGCACGTCTCGGCGGTGATGAGTTCGTCCTGCTGGTGAACGATCTCAGCAGTGTGCAGGAGTGCGAACAGACCATGACCCGTTTGCTGGAGATGCTGTCGGTCAGCTATCCGGTCAAGGGACAATCGATCATGATTTCCGCAAGTGTCGGCGTGACCCTGTACCCGAACGATGAGGCGGACGCCGATACCCTGTTGCGTCATGCGGATCAGGCGATGTACCTGGCCAAGGAACACGGGCGTAACCGATATCACCTGTTCGACCCGGAACAGGACCGTCTGGCACGAGCACACCGTGAAGCCCTGTCACGCATCGAACTGGCCTTGCAGCGCGAGGAGTTCACGCTCTACTACCAGCCCAAGGTGGATATGCGCCGGGGTGTGATGATTGGCGCCGAGGCGCTGATCCGCTGGGTGCATCCGCAGCGCGGGGTGCTGCCGCCGGGAGAGTTTCTGCCGATTGTCGACGAGGGGGATTTTTCCGTACGCCTGGGGGAATGGGTGATCCGCCAGGTACTCAGGCAGCTTGCGCAGTGGAATGAGCAGGACCTGCGCACCACGGTGAGCGTCAACATCTCCGGGCGGCATTTCCAGCAACCGGGCTTTTCCGCCCGGCTGGCGCAGCTGATGGCGGACTTTTCGGACGTGTTGCCGGATCAACTCGAACTGGAAGTGCTGGAAACCTCGGCTCTGGAAGATATCCTGGTGGTCTCACAGATGATTCAGGAGTGTCAGCAGCTCGGTGTCAAGGTGGCGCTGGACGACTTCGGTACCGGCTACTCATCCCTGATCTATCTCAAGCGCCTGCCGGCGGATATCCTGAAAATCGATCAGACCTTCGTCCGCGACATGCTCGACGACGCGGAGGATCTGGCCATCATCGAAGGCATCATCGGACTGTGCCGGACGTTTCGCCGTCAGGTCATCGCGGAGGGGATCGAAACCGATCAACATGGCGCGATGCTGCTCAGGCTGGGTTGCGAGTGGGGGCAGGGATTTGGTATTGCTCGCCCCATGCCGGCTGCCATGATTCCCAGCTGGAGCCGCGAATACGTACCCAGTGATGCCTGGAAAAAGGCCGCACGGCTGCCGAATTGAGGATTTCATATTATCCGCCCAGTGCCCGGCGGATGCGATGATGCACTGACCGCCGGGACGGCCCAAGTCGTTGTCCGGGTCGCCACACCTGATGAGACTGCGCCTGGATCCCCGGGAGCGTTGTACAATGCGCGGATCATGGTTGACAGGTCCGGGTATCATCATCCCGTGTCGGTGGGTTTTCGATCCCCGACCCGGGTTGGCAAAGCGCCGGCTTGTCACGAGGATTGGGGAACAGCCGATGACATTCACCTTCTACTGGCACGACTACGAAACATGGGGCGCGGATCCGCGCAAAGACCGTGCCTGTCAGTTCGCCGGGATTCGCACAGACCCGGATTTCAACATCCTGGGGGATCCGCTGGTCGTCTACAGCCGCCCCGCGGACGATATGCTGCCCCAGCCGGAGGCCTGCATGATCACCGGGATCACCCCCGGTAAGGCGCTGCAGGAAGGGGTGATCGAGGCGAAATTTATCCGCCTGATCCATCGGGAACTGGCACAGCCGGATACCTGCGGGGTTGGTTATAACAGCCTGCGTTTCGACGACGAGGTGACCCGCAACACCCTGTACCGCAATTTTTACGATCCCTATGCGAGAGAGTGGCAGAACGGGGGCTCTCGCTGGGACATCATCGACATGGTGCGCCTCACCCATGCGCTGCGTCCGGAGGGTATCGAATGGCCCCGGGACGAGGCGGGGGTGACCCGTTTTCGACTCGAAGCCTTGAGCGCGGCGAACGGTATCGAACACACTGCCGCGCATGACGCCCTGTCGGACGTGCATGCCACCATCGGCCTGGCCCGGCTGATCAAACAGCGTCAGCCGAGACTTTACGACTACCTGTTGAACAGCCGCGCCAAGCAGGTGGTTGCGGAGCGCTTGAACCTGCAGCGACGTGAGCCTGTCCTGCATGTGTCGGCCATGTATCCGGCCAGTCGGGGTTGTATCGCCATGGTGATGCCGTTGTTCAGGCATCCGACCAATCCCAACGGTGTGATCGTCTATGATCTGCGCGAGGATCCGCATGAATTTTTCGAGCTGTCCGAGGAGCAGCTGCATACGCGCCTGTTTACTTCACTTGCCGAACTGCCCGAGGAGCAACGCCGGTTGCCGGTGAAGACCGTGCACATCAACAAATGTCCGGTGGTGGTGCCCATGAATACCCTGACTCCCGAGGCGGCGGAACGCTGGGCGCTGGATGTCGAACAGGGTGCGCGCCATCGCGAGCAGATCCTGTTGCAGCAGGAGTTCGTCCGCAAGGTCGAGGCGGTTCACCGCAGTAATGAATTCGAGCCGGTCACGGATCCCGATCAGGCGATCTACGCCGGAGGGTTCTTTTCCCGTGACGACCGCCAGAGAATGGAACGGATTCTCAGCTGCAGCCCGGCCGAGCTTGCGCAATTTCCTCTCCTGTTCGACGATCCACGTCTGCCCGAGATGCTGTTTCGCTACCGCGCCCGCAACTGGCCGGAGAGCCTCAGTGACGCCGAACGGGAACAGTGGGAGGAGTATCGTCTTGCCAGGCTCACGCAACCTGATGGCGGGGGCAGTCTCACCCTGGATGAGTATCTGCAGATACTCGACCGGCTGGAGATGGATCCCGGGTTACAGGAGAGCCGCCGGGCATTGATCCCCGAATTGCTGGACTGGGCGGAAAGGATCGCTTCAGTCTGAGGTCAGTCGCGGCGGCCCGATGCCCTGCTATTCGCTGATCCAGCTTTGCAGCGCCTCGATGATCGCCTTGGCCTGGTCCCGACTGGAGATATTGAACTTGCTTTTCTGCATGTAGTCGCCGCCCCTCTTCTGGTAGCGGCGAATGGTGTATTTGTCCGGACCGTACTGTTCCTTGCCTCTGTCCCAGTCCTGGTAACGAAACAGGATGGTGGTCCAGGCCCCCTTCGAGAGGATGACCTTGTCAAGTTCCTTGACGACGTCGACGCCGTCCTCGGTGTAGGTGACGCTGAGCTCTTCGGGTTTGGATGCCATGTCGCTGTGAAAATCCTTGGTTTGAGTGGTAGTAAAAAGTTAATAGGACTCCCGCGCTCCGAACTGGCGCAGGATCTTTTCAATATCCGTTTTGTTCTGGGCGATTGCCAGCGCCAGCGGGGTGAGCCCCGCCTTGTTGCTGATATCCAGGCGTGCGCCCCGGTTGATCAGGTATTTGGCCACCACCCGCTGATCGTTGAGGATCGCGATGTGCAGCGGTGTGTTGCCGTCTTCGTCCAGACTGTCGAGACTGGCCCCGCGTTTGAGCAGGAAATCGATCACATCCCGATCCGCGCTGCCGAGTCCGGCTGTGATGTGCAGGGCTTTGTCCGGATCCAACTGGGCGCCGCTTTTCACCAGGAAGTCCGCAACGATGGTATTGCGTGAGATCAACGCCTTCAACAATGGCGTGTGTCCCTGGGCGTCCTGCGCCTCCAGGTCCGCCTGGTTTTTCACCAGAATCCGGCTCATGACCAGGCTGTCCTTCTGTGCCGCGACATGCAGCGGAGCCAGGCCGGCGGCATTTTTCTGATTGGGATCCGCCCCCCAGAAAAGATTACGTTCGAGTTGATCGAGATCGCCGATGCTGACCGCTCGTGCCAGGGTGATGGTCGGTTCCGGTGGTTTGCTGCAGCCATGCAGAATGGCCAGACTGAGCAGCAGTGTGAGAAGCAATCGGTAAAACATAGCCTGGATAGTAAAGCCTTACGTGTGAGACCTGCAAGAAGGTGATGGGGTCGGGCTTTCTGAACAGTACTCCAGAATCCCGTCCAGGGGCCGACACTACACTATGAACCCTGAGCGATGGGCGAAGCGGGGTGGAGCGGTTGCACCTGTCAGGCAAAGCCCGAGGTTTCGTGACCGCTCCGCAGAGTCTTCACCAGAGCGAAGACTTGCCACGGGTCTGTCACCCTAACGCCATGATTTATGTCCCTTTATGTCATTTGCGCATCATCTGATCAAAATTTGCTACAGTCTGGAACGCTCGACCCGCTACAAACACTACAAAAGCAGGGTCTATGACCTGCTGGAAAATCCCCATTCGCCCATACGCCCCTATTTCGACATTACCCTGATCCTGTTGGTTCTGGTGAGTGTGTGGTTGCTCATCTACGGGGTCCGGCATGAAATCGGGGGCTGGGTCAACCTGGTGGAACTGGTCGCAGTGAGTGTCTTCATCGTCGAGTACCTGCTGCGTTTCTGGATATACAACAACAGTCATCAGGTGATCATAGAACTTTACGAGAAGGCGGAGTTCGTCAACGAACCCTTCCGGGTCTGGTCCGCCTTGTGGCAGGCGGTGATTCAGAAACTGCGTTACATGGTCCAACCCATGGCGATCGTCGACCTGCTGGCGATCATTCCCAGCTACCGGCCTTTGCGATTCCTGCGGATTTTTCTCCTCTTCCGCCTGTTCAAGCTGTTTCGTTACACCCGCAGTATCAGTGAATTCGTCAAGGTGCTGTCGGAAAAGCGCATTGAGTTGATGACCCTGTTCATTTTCATGGCGTTCATTACCTTCACCTCGGCCACCGCGATCTTCTTCTTCGAGGCGGAAGAACGGGGCAGCGACGTCAACGGCTTCTTCGACAGCATCTACTGGGCGCTGGTCACCATGTCCACCGTGGGCTACGGTGACATCACACCGCACACCACCGAAGGGCGCATCGTCGCGTTGATGCTGATCGTGGCCGGCCTCGGGGTGATCTCCTTCTTTACATCGATCATCGTTTCGGCGTTCGGCGAAAAAATCGATGAAATCCGCGAACACCGGATCCTCTCTGATGTGGAGCGCAGGAGCATCGATACCCTGATCTGCGGATATGGACGGGTCGGGCAAATGGTGGCGGACCGGCTTGCGCAGGACAAGCGCTCCTTCGTGGTGGTCGATCCCAACCTGGACTCGATCAAGATCGCCTCACAGCGCGGTTACCTGGCGGTGCATGGTCATGGCGAGGACAATGAACTGCTGAACCGGTTGGGTATCGGCTCACGCATCAGGCGCTTGTTGTGTCTGACCGGCGATGACGTGGTGAATGTCTACATCACCCTCACCGCTCGCCAGCTCAATCCGGACATCGAAATCATCTCTCGCGCCAATCATCGGGAAAACGCGAGCAAACTCACACGCGCCGGCGCCACGCATTGCGTCGCCCCCTATGAGGTATTCGGTCTGATCGCGGCGGAATATGCAGGACAACCGGTGGCCTTCGAAGCGGTCTATGGACTGCTGGCCGGACAGTCCGATGAGGGTATCGAGGCGGTGCGTCTGAAGCCGAACCATCCGATGGTGGGACGCACCCTGGGAGAGATGAATTTCAAGGCACGCAAACTGATCCTGTTCGGGGTGATTCGTGAAGGCATGTGCGGCTTGGATTCCCCGATCTCGAATTTCCGTTTACAGACGGGATGTTTCTACTTCAATCCAGACGAGGAGTTTGTCCTCATGGACAATGACATGCTGGTGCTGTTCGGGCATAAATACAGCATGCTGCACCTGCGTGAGAGTCTGGAGAAGGGGGTGATATCGTGAGCCGGTGTGAGACCCTGATTTTCGGCTGCGGGGCTCTGGGTCACCAGGTGGGGATTCAACTCACCGAGCGCGGCATCGATCCCTACCTCTACAGTGACGATCTGGACGAGGTCGGCAAGATGCTCGCCAAGGGACTGCACGCCGGGGTGCTGGACTACACGGATGACGACAAGCTGCGTGGCGTCGGCGTCGGTAATTGGGTCAAGACCATCTTTTGCCTGTTTTCCGAGGAAGCGAAAAATCTCTTCCTGACCCTGTCGGTTCGCGCCCTGGATCCTGAGCTGAAGATCATCTGTGTGTCGGAATCGACCGCGGCTAGCAAACGACTCAAGGCGGCCGGAGCGACCAAGGTCATCGATCCCTATGAGATCAGCGGGCATCGGGTGCACGAACTGATTGCCCGGCCCTACCTGGTGGAGATGCTCGAGCACACCATGTATGGCAAGCAGATCGATGTTGCGGAACTCGAAATTCCTTCCGATTCCCTGCTCACAGGAGTGCGCCTGGACGAACTCGAACTGGGGCAGCGATACAACCTGATCGTGCTGGGCGTGGTGGACCTGGAAATGGGCAACCACCTGATCTTCTGCAACAGCGGCTTCGAGCACTATCTCGACCCGGGGGACATCCTGGTGGTGATCGGGTTGAAAGATGAGATTATCCGCCTGAAACAGGACGTGGCTGAAAATCGTCTGGAACCCGGAGCGGGTTCCAAGACTCTCTAAAGGTGTGACCTGTGCGACGACAGGACAGGGGACAGGTTCAGATTCCGGGACCACCACTGACTCGGGCGCAGCGCCGGCATCAGCGGGTACTTCCGGGCCTGACGGCCCGGTCAGGGATTGCCAGGTATCAGGCCGGCATCAGCTTCAACAGGTTGGCCATGGGTGAGGTTACATTCGCCAGTTGCGCCGAAGCCGCGCCGGCGGGGTTTCCGGTAAACTGCTGAAGCAGATTGTCGAGCGTGGCACGGGCCTCCGCGGGGGATGCCAGGCTAACCCCGGCGCCGTTGCGGGTCTGCTCCATCTGGTAGAGTTGCCGGGCATTCTCGATTTCCGGCGCGCTCCGGGGCTCGTCGACCGTTTCGGTACCCCGTACCGGGCTGGCGTCGCGTCCGCTTGATCCGGAGGAGTCCCGGGTGCCGGGGGTTGCGGTCCGGTCTGTCGTGGTATTGACGGTTTTATTGCTGTTTACCGGATTGATCATGATATTCGTTCCTGTCGAGACGGTTATTTGACGCCCTTGAGGGCGCATATTGGCTTTGCTAACCAGTTTGCGAGAACTATGCCAATGAACTGTGGTACCGGGTGGCGAATGAATTTCACAGCCCTGCGCAGTCACTCCGGAACCCGGGTGTCGCTATGCGCTGCTTTCCGTCTTCAGGGCATGCTGCGATGCGCCCGGTCTTCAGTCGCTGTCATCCGGCGAAGCGGACTGGTACTTTTCATCCTGTGTATTTCGCCCATGGCGTGGGCTTCCCTGCCGGTGCTGGGTGAAGACCTGGAATACACCCTCAAGTTTCGTGGCCTGATTACCGGTTTCGTGGAACTGGATATTGCCAAACTCAATCTTCAGGTCGAACCACAGATGGGGATGGTGATCGAACGGCCCACCTACGTGACCCGTATGCTTTTGACCACCGAACCGTATGCCAAGGCGGAATTGCTCTACCCGGTACGTTTGAGCTACCGCAGCTGGTTGGACGCGGGGGAGCTCTACCCGGTAATCGCGGTGAAATTCCTCAACCTGGATGAGCAACGGGAGGAGCTGTTCTGGTTCGACCGGAAATCAGATTATGCCCATCATTACCGTAACGAGGCATCCCAGTCATCCGATCCAGTGACCCCTCCGGTCAGCTTCCAGCCGATGACCGAATTGAGCCGGACCCAGTGGCAGGCGCTGGTGGAGACCCGCAGCATCAGAATGAACGGCGCGGATGCCGTGGACTACATGGGGCTCTATCACCGCTTGCGCAAGATGCCACTCAGGGACGGCAAAAGTGTGGAATTCGTGACCTTCAATGGCCGGGAAATCGAACATTTCCGTGTTGATATGCAGCGGGAACGCCTGCAAAGGGCCGGTTGGGATCGTTCGGCCTATCGACTGACCATCCGCGAGGTCGACCCGCAAAGCGGGGAATTCGGGGAGGAGATACAGCTCTGGCTGAGCGACGATGAGCAGCGTCTGCTGTTGCGTTTCTACGCAGAACGCACCTTCGGAGCCATGGAGGGGATTCTCGAGACCGGTCGGCCGCAACTGGCGGTGAGCCAGGAACCGCTGCCTGAGGCGACCCAGCAGAGTATGGAGACGTTTCTCGACTTTTAATCGCCCGCTGATAGCCCCTGCGGCGCTCAGGATCGTGGCTCTGGTTCCGCCTCAGCAGTCCCATCGATGTGCACGTGCGGCGCGACTCTCTGCCCCGGCGTGAATTGCCAGCCGCTATTCATCGGCGATCTTGAACTGGGCCTTACCCTGGGGTTTGGCACCCTCCTCGGGGAGGATGTCCAGATGATCGATATTCGGGATCTCTGCCGCCGGCACCGGTTTCTGCACATCTTCCAGGCTGCCCTGATTTGCCGGACTCAGGCTGAGCTCATCGGTGTCGATCTGCGGCGCCGGTTGCGGTTGCGACTCGATCAGGGTCACCCCCGGGGCGTCGAGGTTGAGTCCGGATGTGTCGACGTTCAAGGGGGCGGGGTCCGGCGACTCATCCAGTTGGGCGCCCGGCTGGTTGAGATCCAGGGTACTGATATCCGGCAGAGGTTGCGGGGTGACCTGCGCGGCACAATCGGACAGGTCGAAGCCGCCGGCCTTGGACAGGTCGTAGTCTGGTACCGGAACCTGGGGGGGTGGGGCGCCCTCCGGTAGGTTCAGGGGCCCTTGGGCCGCCAGGCTCAGAGCCTCTTCCTTGGGTGCGGATGCGGCCGGCGGAGCCGTGGGTCGGGGTGGTTTGCGCGCCGCACTGGATGCGGCTGGGTTGGGCGTGGGCGGCGGACTACCGGCCGGTACGATATCCACCAGGGCGCCGGCATCGCGAAACGCCACCCGGAACTTGACCGCGCGGTCCATGTCCACCCCGTGTTTGATGGCGACCGGCTTGCCTCGAAACAGGCGTTCCAGACGCTCGCCTTCGAGCTTGAACATCGCGCCGATCTTGCGCTTGACCTGATCCGGATCACTGTCTTTCAGCAGCGCGCCGGAAAAGTAGACATCGAAGGTTTCATTCACAGGCAGGACTCCTTGGTACTAATGATGTTCCCGCGGTCGCGGCTGCGGGCCGCTCAGGCATTGCCCTTGTCTTTCATGCCAATGCCCTGTTGCGCTGCGAAATCGAGCATCCGCTGTATGGGGACCACCGCCCGTTCACGAATTTGCGCATCGATCTCGATCCGGTTCGCCTCGCTGTCCAGTACCTGCTCCAGGTTCTGCAGGGCGTTCATGCCCATCCAGGGGCAGTGGGCACAGCTGACACAGGTGGCGCCTTCACCCGCGGTGGGGGCCTCGATCAGCTGTTTGTCCGGCGCCATCTGTTGCATTTTATAGAAGATTCCGCCGTCGGTTGCGACGATGAATTCACGATTTTTCATTTCAGCCACCGCTTTGATCAGGGCGGTGGTGGATCCGACCACATCGGCCTGCTGAATCACGCTCTCCGGAGATTCCGGGTGCACCAGCACCGCCGCATCGGGATGCAGACGGCGTATCCGCTCCAGAGCCACCGACTTGAATTCCTCGTGGACCACACAGGAACCGGGCCACATCAGCATTTGCGCACCCGTCACGCTCTGCACGTAGCGGCCCAGATGGCGGTCCGGGCCCCAGAGGATCTTTTTCCCCTGGGCCGCCAGATGCTGCACGATCGGCAGGGCTATTCCGGAGGTCACCACCCAGTCCGAACGGGCCTTGACCTCGGCGCTGGTGTTGGCATAAACCACCACGGTGTGGTCCGGGTGGGCATCGCAGAAGGCGGTGAACTGATCCGCGGGACAGCCCTCATCCAATGAACAGGTGGCGCCCAGGTCAGGCATGATGACCTGTTTCTCGGGATTGAGTATCTTCGCCGTCTCACCCATGAACCGCACCCCGCAGACCACCAGGGTCCGGGCGTCCTGAGCCGCGCCGAAACGGGCCATCTCCAGGGAATCCGCGACACATCCGCCGGTCTCCTCCGCGAGGGCCTGCAGATCGGCGTCGGTATAGTAGTGGGCCACCAGTACCGCGTCGCGCTGCTTCAACTTATCCGCAATGCGCGCCTTCAGGGCCTGCTTTTGCGCATCCGACAGGGTCGGCCACTTGGGGTGTTCCGGCACCTGGATATCAGGCAGTTTCAGGGATTCGGGATTCATAGCGCTCTCTTCATGTTCGTTTCGTATCCGAAGTTGTGGCTTCAGTTGAGGAACTCAACCCGCGAGGGGTTGATGCTCCGGTAGGTCTTGGCCGGTCTGTGATTGCCCTGGCGCAGTGTCTCTCCGGTTTCCTGAATGATGTTGCGGGCCAGGATGGACTTGCGAAAATTCCGCTTGTCCAGAGGTTCATCCAGGAGGATTTCGTACACCGTCTGTAACTGGCTGAGCGTGAAACATTCCGGCAGCATCTGCAGCGCGATGCTGGTGTAACTGAGTTTCGCCACCAGGCGTTGCCGGGCCAGGCGGATGATCCGGTCATGATCGAAGGCCAGTTCCGGTAGTTCTGTGACCGGGAACCAGGCGGTACGGGCCGCGTCGCTGGAGGCCTCGGGTTTCAAGTCGTCAGAGGGGGTGAGGGCAAAATAGGTGACGCTGATGACCCGTTCCCTGGGATCACGCTGCGGGGCCCCGAAGGTGCCCAACTGTTCGAGATAGACCCCGTCGATGCCGGTCTCCTCGAGCAGTTCCCGTTTCGCGCAGGTCTCCAGGTCCTCATCCATTTCAAGAAATCCCCCGGGCAGCGCCCACATGCCCTGAAAAGGCGGATTCTTCCTCTGGATCAACAACACATCCAGGGTGCGGTCGCGCAGGGAGAACAGAACCACATCCGTGGTGACCGCCGGGTGAGGATATTCGTAGCAATGTTCCAGGGAAGTGTTCATAGGTGGCTCACTGCCGGAAGCCTGAGGTGCTGTCTTAGTGTATCAGATACACGAAATAAAAACGAAATCTGACTGAACAAGGCCTACAGGCCGGTATGTCATGGATGAAATTCCGCTTCGAATGCCTGGGATTTAAAGAACACTGTTTGCGAATTTCGCTCTTAAATGCCCGGGAAAACACGGGCGGAGTGCATATACTTGTGATAACGGAGCGTCAGGCCACATCTGCAATCACAGGCTGAGAAAGATCCGGATGCGCGGCTGGAGCCGTTGATTCGATCTGCGCCAATGGAAACTCTGAATTTCGCTACTCATGTCACGTTCCGGTCATAAAGCTGGCCAGTATTCTGCCGCTAACAGATTGAGAAAACAGGTAGTTTTGCCATATAAAGGCGACTTGAAAATGCATCTTGCGCGTCACGCGAAGCAACAGGTTCTCGCGATTCAGTATCTGCCGCCGTTATCGGCGACGGCCACCCGTTTACTGACCCTGTTCAGTAACGAGGATCTTTCGCTCAAAGATCTGGCTGAGGCCATCAATCAGGATCCCGGACTTTCCGCCAAGGTGCTGGGGTTGGCCAACTCCGCCTACTTTGGTCAATCCCAACCCGTACTCTCGGTGGAAGATGCGATCATCCGGGTACTTGGCCTGAACATGGTCAAGAGCCTGGCATTCAGCATCGCAGTCAGCGGGGTATTCGACATTTCCCGTTGTCCCGGTTTCGATTTGAGAGCGTACTGGCTTGACGCGCTGTCGCTTGCGGTGCTCTCCCGTCAGGTGGGTATGGCCATAGAGATCGATCAGCGTCCCAACCTGGATGCGGTGTACCTGGCCGGCTTGCTGTCGAATATCGGCGTTCTGGTGCTGGTGCACAGTTTTCCCGATGCCTACGCAGAAGTCCTCGCCAAATTTCGTGGTGAGAGTCAAAAGTCTCTCGAACAGCTGCAGGTGGAGTGTATCGGCTTGGATCAGCACGCGGCCGGTGCGCTGTTGGCGGAGCGTTGGCACCTGCCACGGATCATCATTCAGGTGATTGAGCAGACTGGCAAGCCACTGCCTGAGCAGGACGGTGAACTGCCCATGGAAATTCGCGTCGTGGACCAGGTGGCCAGCTGGCTGCGAATCGGAAGCGGCCCGTCTGGTGACCCACAGGCACAGCTGGATTCGATTTCCGATATCACCGGTGTCGGGGTGGAAATCCTGCAAGGCATCAAACATCGGTTTCTTCTCAAACAGGAGGAAATCAAGGGTATCGCCGGTCTACTGGCGCATGCCTGACGGGGTTCGATGAACATATCGTTCACACAGTCATCCCTGGATCTCAGGGAACGTTTTTTCAGCCTGCTGGATTCCCTGTCAGCCCTGCGCGCCCTGGCGCAGATCAATCTTGAAGAGGTGGATGAAGACCAGTTGATCGATCGGGCCCTGAACGAACTGGTGCGTTACCAGAGCCTGGACCAGTGTTCGGTTTTCCGTCTCGACGGGGATCTGTTGTGTTGTACCGCCGGGTTGGGGATGGTTGATTCCCAGGCCCGCTTCGGTGGTGCTGCAAGGGATCGCGTGCTGCCCCAGGCGATGAGCTTCAAGCCAGGTGAAGGGATCGTCGGCATTGCCTATGCCAGCGGGCAGTTGCAGTACTGCCGGGACTGTTCCCAAAGCCAGGACTTCGTGGTTCCCCCCCTTTCGGGAGGGGACATTCCAGGTAGTCTGGTATGTGCCCCGATCAAAATGGGCAACCAGGTACTGGGCGTGCTCAACGCTTCACATCCCATGCCGGAATTTTTCGAACCCTGGCAGCAGCACACCCTGAGCCTGTTCAGCAGCTGTTTGGGACAGATCCTCTACAACCACCGGATGCTGCATGATCTGGAGCAGATGATCGATCAACGCACCCAGGAGCTCGAGCAGGCCCTGTGCGAGGCCAACGAATTACGCAAACGCTATGAACAACTCTCGGTCATCGATGAGTTGACCGGATTGAACAACCGGCGCTATTTCTTTCGCGAGGCGCCCGGCATGGTGGCGCGCGCGCTGCGCTATCGCAAGCGCTGCAGCCTGGTACTGATCGACGTGGATCATTTCAAGCGGGTCAATGATCACTGGGGCCATCAGAAAGGCGACCAGGTGTTGATCGCGCTGGCGCAACTCCTCAAAGAGGAACTGCGTGGCGGAGATATGCTGGCCCGCATGGGGGGCGAGGAGTTCGTCATCATGTTGCCGGAAACCGGAATCGATGGCGCCGATCTGATGGCGCAGCGAATCCAGGAACGTCTGCAAAAGCTGGCTGGAACCCTGGATCTGAGCGGCACCGAGATCACAGTGAGTATCGGCATGACCACCCTGGCCGGGGACACGGATCCGGCAACCCCGGTGACCGCCCTGGTCGATACCTTGTATGGTCAGGCTGATCAGGCGATGTACGATGCCAAGGGGCAGGGACGCAACCAGCGGATCGTGTATCAAAACTGACCGAAGATCACGCCTCCGCTGGTGTCTATGTGAATATCGATGTCAGCGAGGAACAGAATCCACACCGCACCTTTGTCGACACCCCCATCGTCGTCCCCACAGGCGCTCACCGCAAGATCGTCGAGATTGTCACCGTCTAGATCCCCGATACTCGCCAGGTTGCAACCGAAAGCGTCGCCGTCGTCCAGACCTCCATCGAAGCTGCCGCGGGTATCGGATAGCCGGGAGGTGGAGATCACCTCGGCGCTGTCATCGAGGAACAGGATCCATACTGCGCCGCGATCCGTGCCGCCGTCATCCGCGGCCTCGGCGCCGACCGCGAGTTCGTCGATGCCGTCGTCATTGAGGTCGCCGAGATTCGCCAGGGCGCTACCGAATCCGCTGTAGTCAGACAGATCCCCATCGAACTCGCCCCGGGTTTGCGAAATCCTCTCCACCCCGTCGACGGTGCCGTCGCTGTTGAGCAATAGAATCCACACGGCACCCCGGTCCGGACCACCGTCGTCGTCACCCGGAGCTCCGACCGCCAGATCGGTATGGCCATCACCGTTCAGATCGCCGATGGCGGTGACTGAGGTGCCGAAACGATCTCCGTTTTCCGGATCCTGAGCCAGATCGCCCTCGCTGGAGGATATCTTCTGCGATGCCTTGACCGTACCGTCCTGATTCAGGAACAGGATCCATACGGCGCCCCGGTCGCCACCCCCGTCATCGTCTCCAGGCGCGCCGACTGCAAGGTCGTCGATCCCGTCGCGATCCAGATCGCCCAGGTTTGCGATCGCCGTGCCGAATCCGTCACTCGCATCCAGGTTTCCGTCAAAGCCACCGGTCTCCTCGGAAATCTTCTGATACAGACGGACCCGGCCGTCATCCCTGAGGAAAAGCAGCCACAAAGCGCCGTGATTCGCGCCACCATCGTCGTCACCGGGGGCGCCCACGGCCAGGTCGAGAAAGCCGTCCCCGTTGAGGTCATCCAGGTTCGCGGCGGACAGGCCGAAGGCGTCGCCATCGTCCAGATCGCCCTCGAAACCCCCCTGATCCGCGGAGATTTTCTGCTGCACATCCACTTCGCCATCGGAATCGAGGAACAGGATCCATACCGCGCCCCGGTCGATACCGCCATCATCGTCACCCGGTGCGCCCACGGCCAGATCGACCACGCCATCGGATTCCAGGTCGCCGATACGGGTGATGCCCCGCCCAAACCGGTCATAGTCATCCAGGTCGCCGCTGAAATTGCCATCCTTGTCCGAGATCTTCTGTTCGGTAGATACCCCGGCTGTATAGGTCTCCCGACAGCCTGACAGGCCTATGCTGGCCCCCAGCAGTAGAGCGATCGTGCAAACCCGGGCGGAATCACAGAACCCCATGGCGCGGTGCAGGTCAAAGGGACTGCACAGGCTGGGATTCGGATCCCGAGGCATCCGTTTCAGAGGCTGAGCCGGATTCCGGCTGCAGCAGTTTTTCACTGCCGGACGGATTGGTGAACTGGTCGTTGAGGGTCTGAATGTAGGTGTCAGTGGACTGCAAAACGTCTCTGAGCTGCTTACGCGATTTGCGCCCCCAACCTGCCGGGTTTTTTCTGAAAATTGACCGCCAGGGTCGGGTGCTGCGCAGGAAAGCGCTGACCGGACTGGCCTTGATGCCCAGTTCCGAGGCGCGTTTTCGCAGACCGGATAGCAGGCTGCGGGCCGCCAAGGCGCGCACTCCGAAGTGAACCCCGCCCAGTACCAGCAGCAGGACCACCCCGAGCACCACCGCGATCAGTGGATTGGCTTCCGGGGCGAGCCAGGGCGGGGCGAAGCGGAAACCCTGCCAGTACCCGGCATTTATCGAGTAGATCAACAGCGCCAGCAGCAGTCCGCCCATCATCACCGCATCCCCGATCAGAACCCGTTTTTTCCACTGCGCCAGGGTTGAGGCGATCATGGGTACGCAACGTTCCTCGATATCCCGGGCGGTTTTCTCCAAGGCGCCCACGATGCGGTAGGCGCGTTCGATCTCCACCTCCTCCATGCGGCTATGGATTTCGCCGAGATCCGCGTCACGTTTGGTTTCGTAGCGGTTACGCAGTGCTTCATCATCGATCGGAATTGCCGCTTCCGGGCTGTAGATGGCGTAAAAACGTCCCGCAGTCAGACCTCGCTCACCCAGGGCGCGCTGCCAGGCGGCGATCACGTCTTCCGGATTGTTCTCCTTGGCCGTAGTGTCGATCTGGTTGAGGATATACAGGAACTTGCCGGTGTCGCTGCGATGGATGGTGCGCTCGATGAGATGACTGAGGGTGTCCTGCATCGCGCCCGGTTCCGGGTGCCGGGCATCAAAGAACACCAGCACCAGGTCCGAGAGATCGATGATGTGGTCCGTTATTCTGAGGGTGGAGGTGCGTTGTGCATCCGCGTCGAATCCGGGGGAATCGATCAGGATCTTGCCGCGCAATTTCTGCGAGGGACAGGTCTTGAGTTGCAGGTAGGCATCGATCCGCGCACCTTCTCCCTTGGCCACCTTCTCGATCTCGTTGGACATCTGGTAAAAGGGAAAGCGTGGATCCGAATCCAGGGCGACACCCGGCAGGGCATGAGCCGTCGCCTCTTTGCTGTAACACAACACGGTGAACTTATCGTCAACGGCCTGATTGCCGGAGCGCTGGATCTTGGCGCCAATATAGTGGTTGATGAAGGTGGACTTACCCGCCGAAAAAGTACCCAGAATCGAGATCAGCGGCCACCAGGGGATCTGCGTGGCGAAGGAGTTGTCGCCCTCAAGCAGCCCCATGCGGAAGGCCACGGTGTCGAGCACGCGGAAGCTTTGCACCGTACTGAGGAGGATGGGGTTTTCCTGTTCCAGGTGGGTTTCGAGGTGTTGCAGACGCGCTTCGATGACCTGTCCGGCGGGATGCATGGTTGGCTTGCTCCTCTTGTCGATTTTATCTAGGGATTGTTCGGGTAGTAATTTCGCCCCGGCCTGTTAACATCTGATCGAGAGGACCTGTTTCCAATCCTTCCCGATGCACGTCCTTCATGGTGCGGTGATTCTTACCCATTATTTTATCCAGGCAGGTTAATAGTAATGGCTGGTCGGAATGGTTGCATGTTTTTTTACAGGGCCCGATTTTTACTCCGTTTTCCGAATTAAAAGTTTCGAATGTTAAGAAATTCTAAAAAAGTTAAGTCGAATATTCGGATAAAATAATGTTCGAAAATTGGGGTATAAAATCCCATATCTTATTGATTGAAAATGGTAATTAATTATCCGCTAAATTACTTAACCACCTGATTTTATGGGCTTTCTCATTAAATTCCTTGGTTGCAAAACGAGGGGCCTTTATGGATACTGAGACGCTCTCAATTCAGGTTAGATTTCATCTGTAACCTAAAAGAAAAACTACAGAGAAATATCAAAGGAGATCGAAATGGCAGAGTTGTTTTCCGAAGCGTGGATGAACGATTTCGTTTCCCAGTGGAATGCTGAACCGGAGCTGTCCGACGCTTTGGCGAGTATAGGTTTCAACAGCGTGATCGGCTACGGGTTCGATGCTGATTCCGATCCCAGGGGTGTGCTGACCGTTGAAAACGGCAAGGCCACCAAGGGCGAGGCTTACAGCGGGCAGACCCTGAACTGGGACATCCGGGCCTCAGAGGATCAGTGGCGGAAGTGGATGGCCAAGCCTCCGGGCATGATGGGTCTCGGTATGGCGTTCACCTCGCGTAAAATGAAATTTGCCGTGGGCGACTATTCCGCCATGATCAAGGACCCGCGTATGGCGGGCCCATTTATTAAGAGCTTCTCCGTGATGGGACGGGTCTGACCCCCCGGTTTGCGGAGTCATTCACCCTCGAATTTCAGAACTGGGCAGTAGCGAAAGATGGGATTTAGATTCAAGGCTGTGGTGGTGAGCGCCTGCATGGCTTGTGTCATGACGGCAGGCGGGCTTCAGGCCCAACCCAATATGGCCGGTAGCGCCTATTATGTGGTTCAACAGAGGCAAGGCGTCCCCAATGTTTCACTGGGTGGCACGGTTGTCCCCTATAAAGAGGTCACGCTCTCGGCACAGATGCCGGGGCGGGTCAACTATCTGGCCGGTATCGAGGGCGATCGCTTCAAAGATGAAGACCTCCTGGTGGAACTGGATTCCAATGAGCTGATGGCCAAGCGTCAGGCTGCCCTGGCTCAGTTGGCCAACGCCGATGCGCAACTGCGCAATGCGGGCGTCCAGTACAACCGCGAACTGTATTCACCGAAGTCGAAATCCTCCATGGGGGGTATGGGTGTACCCAATCTGTTCGACCAGATGTTCACCCGTCCTTTCGAAGACACCTTCGGAGATCGGGATCACACCGCGGAGCGCAGTGCCGACATCTTCTCCTCCCGTACCAACATTCAACAGGCCCAGAACACCATTCTTAGGGTTCAGGCCGAGATTCAGGCGATCGATGCCAAACTGCGGGACACCAAGAGCCTGGCGCCCTTCGACGGGGTGATCATGAAGAAATTCGTCGAGGTGGGGGATACCGTGCAGCCGGGACAGCCCTTGCTGAAGTATGCGGACGTTGAGTATCTGCAAATCGTCGTGGACGTGCCGGGACGGCTGCGCCCGGGCCTGAACGAAGGCATGATGCTGCGCGCCGAACTCGACGTGGGCGACCGGGAAGTACCGGTGCGTGTGGCGCAGATCTTTCCCATGGCGGATGCCCAGCGGCATACCGTGACCATCAAGTTCGACCTGCCGCAGGGGGTTTCGGCTCCCGGCATGTACGCGAAAGTGCTGGTGCCTGATTTCAATGCGCCCACCCGGGCGAGTCCGGTGATTCCCAACACCGCGATCCGCTACAACGGGAGTCTCCCCGGTGTCTATGTTGAAGGTGAAGATGGCCGACCGACCCTCAGGCTGATTCGCCTGGGTGAAAAACTGCCGGGTGGCTACAGTACGGTGCTGTCCGGCCTGCAGGCCGGTGAGCGGGTGCTGCGGGATCCGCCTCCGGATGTCACTTCAGGATGGTCCACGCCGCAGCGTTAATGCGCAGGGGGACCCGGGACAGGTGACACCAGGACGCCTTGCGGAAATCGTCTGAATTGATCCGTAAGGCGCTGCCCCTGCCGTTCAGGTGGCCTCATCGCCTGCAGTCATGCTGAGTACACATACGGGTAGTCGATACCCTGCCGGCCGGATGGCATTGCAACGGGATCAATTATGAGTCAGAACAACGACCAAAACACCCAGTCCAGCACCCACGGTTCCGACCAGGAAGTGCCTCTGGGCATTGCCGGTAAAACCGCCAAATTCTTTATTCAGTCTCCCCTCTCGCCATTGCTGTTCATGGCGATGATGCTGATGGGTCTGCTGGGTCTTGTGATTACCCCGCGTCAGGAAGATCCACAGATTTCCGTGCCCATGGTGGACATCTTCGTGCAGTACCCCGGGGCGGCGGCGGACCAGGTTTCGACCCTGGCGATCGAGCCCCTCGAGCGCATCATGTCCGAAATCCCCGGAATGAAGCATGTCTACTCCGCCTCGCAGCGTGGCGGGGGCGTGGTGACCGTTGAGTTCAAGGTCGGCGAGGAGATGGGGCCCTCGCTGGTGAAGGTGAACGACAAGATCGACTCCAATATGGACATGATTCCACCCGGTGTCATGCCTCCCCTGGTGAAGGCCAAGGGCATCGATGACGTGCCGGTGGTCACCCTAACCCTGTGGTCGAAGGACATGGACCGGGACGGGGTGCCGGATGTGGACGATGGCCAATTGCGTATGCTGGGCCACGACGTACTTCAGGCGCTCAAGGAACTGCCCGATACCGGCAACGGTTTTGTCGTGGGCGGGCGGCGTGAGCAGGTCACGATCGAACTGATGCCGGAACGGCTGGCGGGTTACGGTATCAGTCTGGACCAGGTGGCCAGCCGGATCCAGAATTCGAACAGTGAACAGCAGGCGGGCAATGTCGAAGCCGGCAGCATGCAGTTCAACGTCACCACCGGATCCTTTCTCAAGAGTGTGGATGATATCAACCGCCTGGTGGTGGGCACACATAACGACGTGCCGGTGTACATGCACGAAATCGCCCGGGTCAAGCAAGGTCCGGAAGATGCCAAACAGCTGGTGGGATACTACACCGGCGCAGCCAGCGATCTACAGATCAAGGCCGATGGAGTGCCTGCCGTCACCCTGGCGATCGCCAAGAAAGAGGGATCCAACGGTGTCACTGTGGCGAATGCCATCAAGGAACGGGTCGAGCAGATCAAAGGCACTCTGATTCCGGACAATGTGGAAGTCAGCATCACCCGTGATTACGGCAAGACCGCGGATGACAAGGTCAAGGAGCTGATCTTCAAGCTGTTCGTCGCCACGGGTTTCGTATTTCTGCTGGTCTTGTTCGCCTTCCGCGCGCTGCGTCCGGCCATCGTGGTGGTGCTGGTCATCCCGGTGGTGTTGCTGATGACCATCTTCAGTGCCTGGGTGATGGGCTATACCATCGACCGGGTGAGCCTGTTCGCCCTGATCTTCTCGATCGGTATCCTGGTGGATGATGCCATCGTGGTGGTAGAGAATATCTACCGAAGATGGCTGGAGGAGGGGCATACCCAGGTGGCCACTGCAGTGGACGCGGTCCGCGAAGTGGGTAATCCAACCATTCTTGCGACCCTGACCGTAATCGCCGCGCTGCTACCCATGGGGTTTGTCTCGGGCATGATGGGGCCCTACATGGAACCGATTCCGGCCCTGGGCTCGATGGCAATGCTCATCTCCCTGTTCGCAGCGTTCGTGTTTACCCCGTATCTGACCGTGACCCACTGGCTCAAACCGAGCATGCACTACCTCGAAGTTGCAGGTGCACGGGAACACAAGGAGGCGGAATGGCTGGAGCGTCAATTCAAGCGCATCCTGATTCCACTGATCGAGTCCCGGCGCAAGGCGAGACTGTTCAAACTGATTATGTGGGGCAGCTTCCTCCTCACCTGTACCTTTTTCTACTTCAAATGGGTCGCGGTAAAGATGCTGCCCCTGGACAACAAACCGGAATTTTCCGTAGTGATCGATATGCCGGAAGGCACGGCCCTGCCGGTCACCGCGAATCTGGCACACCGCATGGCCGAGAAGGTTCGGGTGATGCCCGAGGTGACCGCGGTTCAGGTCTATGCGGGCACCGCCCGTCCGTTCGATTTCAACGGCATGGTGCGTCATTACTACCTGCGCAGCGATCCCTGGCAGGCCGAGGTGCAGGTTCAGTTGCTGGATAAGACTGAGCGTAAACGCACCAGTCATGAGATAGCGGTTCAGGCCCGGGAGATGCTCGCCAAGATGGCTCAGGAGAGCGAGGCGAAGATTTCCGTCGTGGAGATGCCTCCAGGGCCCCCGGTGCTCAAGTCGGTGGTTGCGGAGGTGCATGGCCCAACGCCCGAAGTGAGACGCCAGGTGGCCGAGGAATTGACCGGCTACTTCAAACAGGCGGAGAGTCTGCGCGATGTGGACAACTACATGCGCGATCCCTTCCAGTACTGGCGCTTTGATGTGGATACGGAGAAATCGGTACGTCGCGGTATCTCGGTGGATACCATCAACCGTAACCTGGCCATGGCTCTGGGCGGGGCTCCGATGGGGGATGTAAAGCAGCGCGCGGGCCACGAACCGATCAACATTATCATGCAGGTGCCCCTGGCGGAGCGATCCGAGATCACCCGTCTGGGAGATCTGCCTATTCAGTCCAATACCGGCATCACCCTGCCACTGCGCGAACTCGGCCGCTTCGAGCAGGTATACGAGGATCCGATCATCTACCACAAGGACCTGCGTCCCGTGGAATACGTGGTGGCCGAGGTGGGAGGCAAGCTCGCGGCACCGGTCTACGGCATGCTTCAGGTGCAGGATATCCTCAAGGCGGAAGATTACCGCACCCCGGATAATGTACCTCTGACCGCGGAATGGATCGGTCCGCCCGGTAACGACGCGCTGAGCGCGATCGAGTGGGCCGGTGAGTGGACGGTGACCTACGAGACCTTTCGTGACATGGGGGCTGCATTCGCGGTCGCCCTGGTGCTGATTTACATCCTGGTGGTCTGGGAGTTCGGAAACTTCCGCATCCCGGCCCTGATCATGGCCCCGATTCCGTTGACCCTGCTGGGTATCATTCCCGCCCACTTCCTGTTTTTCCAGGCCGGCTGGGGGGGGGAGTTCACCGCCACCTCGATGATCGGGTGGATTGCCCTGGCCGGTATCATCGTGCGCAACTCGATCCTCCTGGTGGATTTCTCGATTCACCAGGTCCAGCAGGGTGTCACGGTCGTGGATTCCGTGATCATGGCATGTAAGACCCGAACCCGTCCGATCCTGATCACCGCCTTTGCCCTGGTGTGCGGATCATCGGTGATCTTCTTCGACCCGATTTTCCAGGGCATGGCGATATCCCTGGCATCCGGCGTACTGGTCTCCACGGTGCTGACCCTGATCGTCATACCACTGGGCTGTATCGCTGCCAGCGAGGATATTCGCAAGGTGGCCATGCTCTCCGCGGGGATGGATCAAAGTGAAGTCATGGAGGTGCTGGCCGCTAATCGTAATGCTTCGGAGAGCCGTGATAAGGCCACTGAAACGGCCCAATCCGGAAGTTCCCTGGGGATGCGGGTGTGGAGTAGATTGATCGGTCTGTTCACTCTCCTGTTCTATCTGTTGCGTGGATTTTTTCTGCTGTTTACGCAGCTTTTCAAATCCGCCAAGCAGCAGGGGGCAGCCCCCAAGGACCAGACCCTGCCCAGGACTGGCGGTGGTGAGACAGGAAGTGGCACCCCGGGTAGCGGGACTCCAGACACTGGACCGGCCAATGGTGGTGCGGCGTCCGGTGGAGATAAGGATTCCCTGGCAGCTGCCTCGGCGGAGGATGAAATGGCCGCCCAGTCGGCGCAGTCATCGCCTGCCGCAGCGGCGGCAGTCAAGCCCGAGGTGAGTCCTCCCCAGGCGGCTTCAGAAACACTCGACGCGGATGCGGTCCGTTCCAATGATCAGAAGTCGGCTCCGGCTGAGCAGCCCGCAGCCCCTGAGCCACAGCCGCCGATCACCCGACCCGAGATATCGGCAGACCAAGGTGAAACCTCTGTTGCGCCCGCCAGGCCTCAGCCTGAGGCAGCTGCGAAACCCTCCCCGGAGGCGCCGGCTCAGGACAAAGCTAAGCCGGCGGCCACGGCGAAACCGAAAAAACGTCCGTCGACCCTGCGCAAGGCCGTGGCCAAGAAGAAAGCCGCCAGTCCCACGACCCAAGGTAACGGCTCGCAAAAGTCCGCAAACTCGGGCGACGGTTCGGGTAACGGGATGAAAAAGTCCCGGGCATCAGCCAAAGGCAAGGACAATGGTCGCTCGGAGCCAGCCCCTGCTTCGGCCTCGAGGAAGAAAAAATCGGTATCCAACGTGGCGCCTTTTCCTGTGCGCAAAAAACCGGCAAGACGGGGTATCCGACTGAAGTGATGTCGCGATAGGCGCGATCTCCCGGCCTGGGGCGCCTGCGGGCGGTCAGTCAGGCGCTTGGCGGAGCAACCGGCGGCCCCCGGGCGGTCATTTATTGATCACCCGTACACCCGGGTCTTCGCCTCAATGATCTCGCGTGCGGCTGCGCTTTTCTGAACTATACTTCCATCCTGGTTTCCGCCCCGTACAGACTATCGTACGGGTTTCCGGCGGTCGGTCAGCGCCTTGCATCTGGGTCACTCACCGCTGTCATCTCAATCATCAGAGAAATTCGGTTTGTCGATCAAATTGCAGGTATATGCTTGGATACTGACGGGATTGGCGGTGCTGCCGGGTATTTCCGTTCAGGCAGCGGAGTACCCGGGAGCTGCGCAAACGGGTGGCTACCATACCGGGATCCCCAACCGCTGGCGTCCTTTGGACAGCACGGAGACCGAACGACAGACACCTCATGACAACTCAAGCCAGGCCTATACGTCGGGGATTCCGCAATATCAGGATTACACGGATACGCCCTATGGTCTGCCCCGCGGTGTGTACCGTCCGGTTGAGGAGCGGCATATCATCACCCCGCATCATAAGGGTTACCGTTTTCGTCCCCTGACGCCAAATGAACAGGTTCGGGTGCATAAGCGCAACACCGATCAACTCCAGGAGATGAGTCGCGCCCGCAACGACAGGCGTCCTGTGTACACTCCACGAGGGGCGGATGCATCCGCATTCAGCGGGCAGTCGGGTTTTCGGTTCCGCCCGGACGACCGTCTGCCATCCATGACTGATTCGCCTTCGCGAAGTTACCCACCGAATCCTGAGTTTACCGAACTCTATCCGTCCAACCTGTTCCGTCCGCTACAGAACTGAAACCTCTCCATTGAACCTCCAGCACCGCGGATTGCAGTGAATGCCTCCCAAGAAATCGTTCAGAGATGGTTTTTCCCCAGGTCTTTTGCCGCTAAACTGTGGAAATTAACCCGGCAACCCGGCGGATCGCCTCCGGCTGTCGCGGATCTACCCGCGGCAGCATATCGAAACATCGCTGAAACGCCTTTGCAGCCAGTTGTGAGAGCCCGGTCAGCGGGCAGTGGACACCATAACTCTGGCAGAACCACTGAGGCAGGGAAGATCACCAGACCCGGCGCAGATTGGATTACACAGGTACTCTGTATGAAATTTACCGCAATAGCATATCTGTTCACCGGCCTGATTACGGCTGCGTTCACGCACGTGGAGGATTCCAGGGCCGAGGGGTATGCACAACCGGCACCCTGGGAGTCGGCTCCCGGCTGGACCCGTAATGCCCCGGCAGCGACCCACAGGGGTTACTGGCAACCCAACGGGACAACCGAGTATCGTTTCCGCCCCTGGACGGAACGTGAGGCCAGGCTGGCCAGACAGCACTCTGCCGCCTATCCCGCACCGTTCCAGGCTGCGCCATGGTCCGCACAACGTCCACCGATCCCATCCAACAACCCGATGCACAACAGGACTGTTCCGCAGTATCGCTTCAGACCGATGAACCCCGCGCAACCCGACAGAGTTACGAAAGCGGGTTTCGTCTATCGGCCGATGCAGATCCAGATTCCCCGGGAGTATGTCTATCGCCCACTCAACCCGGTGAAAGCGACCCCGCGGGGAAACTACCGGCCACCGGTCCCGAGTGTACCGCGCTATGCGGCGCGACCCGTGCCACCGTTCGGAAATAACTATCGCGGCTACCCGAATTATCCGTTGCCTCCCATGGGTGTACGCAGCCAACCTGAATCACGGTATGTTTACGGTCATCGCCCCGTGGCGCCGAGGTTTCGCCCCTGGAGCCCTGCTGAGCGGTATGTTGCGGATTACCCCCGAATGTACCCGAGAGCGTTTCCCGGTGTGGCCTACCGTGATCCGCGAGTGCGTCCGTTTCAGGGTTATCCGCGAACTTATGCCTGGCGGCCCCGCCAGGGGGATTACCGCGTCGATCATCGCAGCGTCCGCAACGACGGGCCGCGGACCCGCTACCCGAACTGGCTGAGAGGACGGCCGGCCTGGGGCTATCCGGAGGTTGCATCATCAGCGCCGTACGTAATGGGTCCTGGAGATGCGCAGGCCCATGCTGATGTGCAGAACCGCTACGGCGTCGATTGGTATGACGGGCGTTCCGATGGGGATGGGGCCTGGTACAAACTGATGGAAACCCCGGAATGGCCGAGGGTGACGCAGCGTTGGTCTGGAGACTGATTAAATCTTGGCTCCGGGCGTGATTACCGTCCGCCTGTCACGGGTCGTGGGGTCCTGGCGGGGGGCTGGGGGTCAAGATATTCGCTTCGGGACGCGGGAGCGGCAATATCCGGGAAGCCCAATTCCGGATCACACGAAAATAATAAAGGGGAGTGTATGATCACGGTAATCGGTAGTCTGAAGGGGGGGTCCGGCAAGAGCACGGTTACCTTCAATCTGGCTGTCTGGTTGGAGATGGCGGAGGCTGATGTACTGGCCATCGATGCGGATCCCCAGGCAACTTTGAGCGATGTCTCAGAAGTGCGCACAGAAGAGGGCTATGAACCCTTTCTGAAGATCAAGGATGCCAAGGCCCTGGACAGGAAGAAACTCGAGGGCTACGACGAAGTGCTGATCGATGTGGGCACTTCAGACATCAATGCCATGAAGTACGCCTTACAGATCGCGGACCGGGTGGTGATGCCTGTCCCGCCCTCCCAGGCGGATATCTGGTCGACCCAGCGCTTCATCCGTTTCCTCGACGAAGCGGTTGACGGCAAGCGCCCGGAACTGCTGGCATTTATCAACCGTGCCGATACGCATCATGCGATCCGTGAATCCGATGAGGCGGCCGCAGCCCTGATCACCCTGCAGGATGTACGCTACATCAAATACCGGCTATGTCAGCGGACGGTTTTTCGCCGTTCGTTCAGTGAAGGATTGGCGGTGTTCGAACTGGATCCAAGGGGCAAAGGCAGCAAGGAGTTCTATGCTCTGACCGCTGCGCTCTACCCGAACTATGTGTCCCAGGAGTGATCGGCCCGCGCTGATGCAACGGCCGAACCAGAGGGGGCTGGTATTCTTGAACTCCTGAACATTAGCGATTAAGGTTCTCGGGGCAGGTCCCGGAAAACATTGACAATAACGGATAACCGGCCTGTCAGCCACCGGCGCGGAACACATAACAATATCGGATCGGCTACCGCACCGGTTCGGCGATAACAAGCAAAGAGACTGGAGATAACGATGGGGATGATACGCAATTTATTGGCGCTGATTGGCCTGCTGGCAGTGATTGGCGCGGGTGTTGGATACGTGAAATACCAGGGGGTCGTACAAGGCTTCGATCCTGAGGCCCCGGGAGTCTTCAAAGAGTTTGCCCGTGCAGTGGTCGACACCAAGAGTGCCGCAGATGCCAGTATCTGGAAGATCCCGGTGAATGAGGATCTCACCGCCGAGGATGTGGAAGAGACCATGAAGTTCGTGGCCAACGAGCACAATATGTCGAATGTGGGTGAACTCCCCCTTTCCAAGGACATCGAGGCAAAGCGCGGCGCCGACTATCGGTTCGTCAAGATCTTTCTGTTCTGTAATTCCCTGACGGCGGCGAACATGCTCGATTACTCGGACGCCTTCTCGGCTTATCTGCCTTGCCGGATCACCTTGCTGGAAGACCAGAACGGAAAGCTGTGGCTGATCACCCTGAACATGGATATGATGATCTATGGCGGTCAACCATTGCCCGTGGAACTCAAGGAGGAGGCGATCAAGGTCAAGGAATACATACTGGATATCATGAATCGCGGCGCCACCGGGGAATTCTGATCCGCTGTACTCTCAGGGCCCAGGGATATTGACCATGTAAAAATTATGGTTTATATCCCTGGGCTTATTTGCGATAGTTGTAAGGCTGTAAAGTTTGCCTCTTCAATGAAGTGTCACACACCCGCGGTAACCCAGTATTCAGCCCGGTACGCTCCAGTAACCACTTGTAAATTAAGTTATTCCGAATTGAGTCGGAAGCGCTTACCAAGGAGGCTGTGATGCCGGCGATGGTCGCTGGAATGGTCAGCGGAACAGACTTGCCGGTGCGGATCAACGTCGCCGCAATATTAGCATATAAATATCCCTTAATTGCTATAAGTGGTTGTTATGCTAATATTTTCATACGGCAGTAACAGGCGGAACAAGGTGGGCTGAAAACCTATGACTGACAAGCAAGATGATAAGCTCCTGAATGATGATCTGGACGAAATGGATGTCGTAGATGAGATCAAGGAAGGGCAATCATCCATGGATCGGCTCTCCCTGGCATTCGAAACCAGCGCGCGGCGTTGGGAACTGGTGGTTTATCCTTCCCTGTTTGCCTTCATCCTGCTCGCCGCCTACGGCTTCTATCTGATCTTCAGCCTGGCCAAGGACGTGCATTTCCTAGCGTTGAGTGTGGATTCCAACATGAATGTCATGTCCAGCAATCTCATCAGCATGACGGACAGCGTCAGTCAGCTCTCCGCGAACGTTCGCACCATGGCCGTGAGCGTGGAGTCCATGGCGCAGGATGTGCGCACCTTGCAGCCCATGCTGACCAGCATGGATTCCATGGAAGAGTCGATGAAGACCATGACCCACACCACCTACAATATTCAGCGTGGCATGCAGTCCATGAATCACAACATTCATGATGCCTCGCGGCCCATGACATTCTGGAATAATTTCATGCCCTGGTAGCGGGCATCCGGGCGGGTAGTACCATCTCACCAGACCCAACCGGCAAAGCCGGCCGGGTCGATCAGCGGCTCTCTAGTCGGTGGTGAAATCGTAGTCGATGGATGGCGAAGGCTCCTGGATGAAGTAACCCCGAATGTAATTCACCCCGATCGACCACAGAATGGCCAGGCTGTTGGCCTCTTCCACCCCTGAGGCGATGGTCTTGATGTTCTCCTCCTGGACCACTTCGTTGAGATGGTTCAGTTTGTCCTGCTTGTCCTGGTCGCTGTGCAGATCGGCCAGGAAGGAGCCGTCGAACTGGATGAAATCGATCGGAAAGCTGCCAAGAATCGCCTCGGGTTTCTTGGCCAGGCCGAAGTGGTCGATACAGGTCTTACACTTGATTTTTTTCAGGCCTTCGGCAAATTTCTGCAACTGGTGCAGGTGGGTCCTCGCGTCGGTATCATCGAACTGGAAGGTTACCCAGGACCCCTTGGCTTCGTAGTCTCGCAGGCAATCGCAGACGAACAGCAACAGGGTGTCCTCTTCCAGTGAGCGCCCCGAAACGCTGATGATAAAGTTGATTTTCTTGCCTTTTTTGCGTTGTTTCGCCAACTCCTCTATGGCGTGGCGGATGACCCAGCGATCGAGTTCCGGCATGCGCGCGATCTCATCCACCTTGCTGAAGAAGTGCTCGGGCTGTATCGCCTCCTGTTTTTCATCCAGCAATCGAACGGTGACCGCATAGTTTTCCCGGGTATCCCCATGCAGGCTGACAATCGGCTGATAGACCAGTTGAAACTGGTCCCGTTCCAGGGCATAGCGTATCAGGCGTTCCAGATTGGCCTCGCCGGAGGTCTGATCCGAGTCCTGGACGATCTGACCGTCGGTGATGAAATGGCAGTTGCCTTCCTGGCTGCGGGACAGTTCACAGGCGTGGTAGGCCTGGGTTATGTAGTCGTTGCCATTGGCGAACTCCGCGGAAGAAAACGCGACGCCGATACTGCAGGTCGGCTGAATGTCGCTTTCAGTCAGGTACTTGGCCTCGACCCCTGAACAGATCCGCTGGGCAATTTTTTCGATATTGGCTCGCTCCCGGTCAGGGGACAGGATGGTGAAGGTGTGATCTCCGAAGCGCGCCAGGATGTCCTGTTGGCTGACGATGGTGCGCAGCATGCCGGCGATTTCCAACAGCAGGGCATCGCTGGCCTTGATCCCTGTTTTACTGCGGATATCGGTGAAGTTGTCCAGCGTGACGTAGTACAGGGTCTGTGGATTCTGACCCTGGCTGGACATGCGCTTGATCTCTTCATCGAGTTGGGAGAGGAAGTACTGTCGGTTGTACAACCCGGTCTGGACGTCCTGGGTACTCAGTAGCCTGAGTTTCTCCTCCACTTCGCGGGTGATCGACTGATCGTGGATCATCACCTGGGTACAGGGCTCGCCATCGATGCTGGCAGGCGTGAAGTGCAGTTCGGCACTGAATTTGGTGCCGTTGCTGCGCACACAGGTGGTTTTCATCTCGCTGGTGTGCTCACTGTCGGCACTCAGCTTACGCAGCAGTTTCTTGAACACCGCGTGTTCCGAGGTGGCAATCATGTCCATGATCGGCAGGCCCTCGATCTCATCCTCGCTGGCCAGTCCAAACAGCTCCAGGTAGGCGCGATTGGCGGTCACGTGCATGCCTTCATGCACATAGGCAATGGCGTCCCGGGAACTCTCGGTCAAGGTGTCACAACGTTCCTCGGCTTCCTCCAGGTTACGTTCCACGTATTGCAATCTGCGCAGGTTCTTCAGGTTCTTGTATTCGCGCAGAATCACCTGTACCAGGTGCGGCAGATCCTTGCGATCGACCAGGTCCGTGATGCCCTGGCTCATCAGCTCGACACGCTGTGTTCCGCTGGGTTCCTCGCACACCGCGATCACCGGGGTTGCGGAACCGATGGCGCCCAGCAGGGCGAGTAACTGATTGGTATCCAGGGCGCCGGTTTCAACCGTGTAGATCAGCAGGTCCAGGCGCCTTTTTTTCTTCAGCTCATCGCTCAATGCATCGGTGTCATGGGCGATCATTGAGGCGTGAGCGGCAAAACCCTGGTTGCGCAGGGCGCCCAGATAGGTCTCCACTTCCGGTGTTGTGTTGCCTAAAACCAGTAACTCTATCGCTTCATCTGGCATAGTGTACGGTCCTGTTACTAATGCGTAGGAACTTGTTGTTTTTCCATCCGGTGGGCTCCGTGAGCAGGGCGCTGGAACGATGCGCCAACGCGGATATGGTCCTTACCTGTCGCGGAATCGTCAAAATGTTTCGTTGCTCTGTTTGCGGCGTTCCCGCACCGCCTCGGCGAGGGTTTCCAGCAAAGGAACGCTGTCATCCCAGCCGATACAGGCATCTGTGATGCTCTGTCCGTAGGTCAACGTCTGGCCCTCAACTCTATCCTGTCGGCCAGGAGTGAGAAAACTTTCGATCATTGTCCCCATGATGCGGCTGTCTCCACGCGCCACCTGACTGGCTACATCGCGACCGACCAGGAGTTGCCGGGCATGTTGCTTGCGGCTGTTGGCGTGGCTGAAGTCGATCATCAAACGCGGTGTCAAACCGTTGCTCTGCATCTCTTCCGAGGCGATATTGATGCTCTCGGAGTCATAGTTGGGGCGGCTGCCTCCTCTCAGTATGACATGGCAGTCCGGGTTGCCGTGGGTCGAGAAAATCGCTGAGTTGCCTTCCTTGGTCACGGAGAGGAAATGGTGCGGGCGCGATGAGGAACGGATTGCGTCGAGTGCGACCTGCATACTGCCATTGGTGGCATTCTTGAATCCCACCGGGCAGGAAAGGCCCGAGGCCAGCTCACGGTGGGCCTGGCTTTCAGTGGTTCGCGCACCGATCGCACCCCAGCTGATCAGGTCAGCGATGTACTGCGGGCTGATCAGGTCCAGGTATTCGGTGCCGGCGGGGATGCCGAGCTCGTTGATGTCGAGAAGGAGTTTTCGCGCCAGCCGCAGCCCGGAGTTAATCTCGAACCGGTCATCCAGTGTCGGGTCGTTGATCAGGCCTTTCCATCCGACCGTGGTTCGGGGTTTCTCGAAATAGACACGCATCACGACCTCGAGGTCATGCTTGAGGCGCTCACGTACCGGTTTGAGCCGTCGGGCGTAGTCGAGTGCCGCCTCCGGGTCGTGCACCGAACAGGGCCCTATGATAACCAGTAGCCGGTCGTCCTCGTCGTGCAGGATGCGATGGATCGCCTGCCGGGCCTCGAACACGGTTTCAGAGGCCTGTTCGGAAATCGGCAGTTCCTGGTGCACCTGCGCCGGAGGGCTCAGTTCCATGATGGCTTTGATACGAAGGTCGTCGGTCTGTTTCATGCGCAATGGAGTCAGTTGGGACTGGAAGGCAGTCAATTATACATATATAAGGTTTATCGGCGAGCGCTGGTGACGGTTATCAACCCGCTAACCGAATCGCTGAGTTTCAGCGCGATTCTGTAGACAGGTGAGGCCGGTGTTTCTTTATAACACCGCTTAGAGGTCGCAAGCCTTGAGTGCAACCTTTTGGCTTACCGGGTTAATAATAAGCATTGCAAAATGACTGCCGGTTGCGGGTGCTTGAAAAAACTGTGCCCATGGGAAAGTCTGTTGTTACAATTCCGACATTTCACCCCAAACAGCTTCGAGTGAATGCATGAGCAGAGACAAACAGTATCCCGGTATCGACAAGGATATCCAGGGCGCCATGAACCCGACCGGCAATATCATTCGTGATGGCTGGCTGTTCGACCTGATTCCAGAGACCCAGACCTGCGAAGGCTGGACGAAAGGGCAGATCGAAACACTCTACGACCAGGTTTTCCGGGAATGGGAGAAATACGGCCATCGCGTATCCGCGCTACCACCCGAACTGCAGGAGAAACATCGGCGTATCTACGACGAGGCGGTGCAGCGTGCCCGTTCACTCGGCTGGGATCCGGAACTTGGAGACGATGACTGACCCGGTTCCATCAGTCGGGCAGGCAGACCATGAGTGAGCATATCACTCGTGAGACCTTCTTCCGCCCGATCGAGCGGGAGCGGGAGCCCATGACCATACCGGCTTCGCTGTTTAATCTCTGCAGCCTGCTGCGCAATCACTCCCATTTCGAACATGTGTTCGTGCCCATTCGCAGCATGCAGTTCCTCGCCGTGGTGGATCGTGACGAGGTCATATTCGTGGATCAGCACGGTGGTTACGCGGTCCAGGATGGAGAAGGTGGACGCCTGATCGTGATTGCCTGGCAATTTTTGCATCATGCCACCCGGGAGTCCCTGAACGAGCCCGTAGGCATCGAACTGGTCCATTACCGGCAAGGTGGCAGGGATCTGCATCGTCGCATCATGAGTGAATTTCCCGCAGCTCTGGAATTATTGAACAAACGCACTGAACCCTCCGGAAGCATGGCAAGAAAGGGCGTGATCCTGCCTTTCAGACCATCCTCCGGCTGATCCCATCAAATACCCCGAAAAGTGTTGGGAAGACCGTCGATGCTGGCATGGAACAATTCCCGAGTAAATTAGTCAGAATATTCGAATAAACTGATTAAGCAGGAGATGTCCCATGAACGGTTTGATAGCGAACTTTCCGTACAACGGTGTGGTCACGGTCAATCGGGTTATTTTGAAACCCGGTTACTCGGTCGATGACCTGCAGGAACGGGTCGCCGAGCTGTGCGAAAACGTCAAAACCTACCATTCCGATACCGGGTTCGTGGGGGGGTTCGTGTCCCTGAACAGCGGTATGATCTCCAACGAAGGGTCAACCATCGGCCAGGCGGTGGAGAACGGGCTTGCAGGCAGAGAGGCCCTCATCGTCACTTTCTGGAACAGCTTCGAGGATCATGAGCAGTCCCATCGCAGCGATACTTTCCAGCCGTTGTTCATGCGGGTTCTGGAACTGTGTGAGAACGGCAATGAGGAGATTGCCTATGAAATGCTGTGGTCCGGCAAAGCGTACTCAGAGGAAGAGGCCAGGGCGGCCCAGGAGTCAAAGGCGCGTTACGCGGCCTGATCCGGAAATCCCGGGTCAATATTCAAAAACAGGCAAGCCCGGGTGCCGCATCGCGGCATCCGGGCTCCGGCATGATTTCATGAAGTAAGGTGACGTGTGCGAAGCACACACATCAATCCAACATTCAAAATTCATCATTCACAATTCTTCAGCGCGTCAGCGCCATGAACAGCCGTGGCAGCTGTTCAGGCAACCGTTCCACCCGGTCTATGACCGTGTAGTGGCTGCCAAAGATATCTTTCACGTAACTGTCTGCATGCGGATCGAGATTGATGCAGTAGCTGTAGATACCTTCCTGATCGGCTTCCTGGACCGCTTTGCGGCTATCTTCAATCAGCAGCCGATCGTCATTCACGTCGATGTCCGAGGGCTCGCCATCGGTGAGGATCAACAGCAGCTTTTTGTCCGCCTGACGTGCGCCCAGGTAGTGACAGGCATGGCGTATCGCGGCCCCCATGCGGGTCGACCAGCCGGCCTGCAGTGCGGCCAGGCGTCCCTTCACTTCGTCACTCCAATGTTCCGCATATCCCTTGATATGCTGGTACCGCACTTCGTGGCGGGTGTTGGAGGAGAAACCGGCAATCGCGAAACTGTCGCCGAGTTGTTCGATGGCCCATCCCAGCAGGGACACCGCCTCCTGACTCAACTGCAGGATACTTTGTTGACTGCCTTCCGGTACCTGGTCCACTGATTCGGAGAGATCCATCAGCAGCATGACTGCGATATCCCGGCCATCGTGGCGATGACTCATATTGATGCGCGGATCCGGGTTGGCGCCGCTCTTGTACTCGATAAGTGAACGGATCGCCACATCCAGGTCGAGTTCGCTACCCTCTTCCTGGTAGCGGACCCGCACGTACTGCTGGGGTTTGAGCAGGTCGAGCAAACGCTTGAGCTGTTTGGCCAGTGCCTGGTGCTTGTTCAACAGAACATCGATCTCCGCCGCGTTTCCGGTGGGGTGCAGGCTTTCGTAGAGACTGACCCAGTCCGGGTTGTAGGTTTTGCTCTTGTAGTCCCACTCCGGGTAGTGACGGGGGGGGAGTCCGGTGAGTTCTTCCTCGGCACGCTTGCGCTTCTGCTCGGCGTCGAACATCTCTTCCTCATCACCCTCCTCGATGAAGATCCACAGATGACGGTTGTCGTCCCGGTAACTGGCTTCGGTATCCTTGAAATAGACATTGGCGGCCAGATCCGCCGGTCGGCGGGTGCGGGCTATGAATGAGATCGCCAGCGCGGAGATTTTGGACGTGTCCGACTCACCTTGTTCGAGGAGGGCATTGAACCTGTCGATGAACTCCAACAGGTCGGGATTGGTATAGCCATGCTGCGGTTGCAGCGCGGCATAGGAGAACATGGCCAGGCGGTGACGGATGCAGGATTCCCGCTGCGGATTGCAATCACCCTCACCGGGAGCGGGATGAAGGGAGAGAAAAAGCCGGGCCAGGCCGGGATACTCCTGCATCGCCAGACGGTCGACCCGGGCATCTTCGAAGGTCTCGATGGCGACTCGCTGAAAGGGACTGTAGTTGTCTGCCACGATCGGCTTCGACCAGCGCTGATGAGCCGCCACATGGGCCAGCAGGGCCCGATAACGATCGATGCCTTTCACGCCCTGGTGGTCATCATAGACATCGGGCACCCGGACACCGAGTGAATCGAAGTAAGGCATCGGTTTGCGCAGTTCATCGAATCCCTCTGAATAGGGGACGAAGTGGACCTTTTTGCCCCACAGGGACTTCATAGTCAGATCGAGCTGACGTTGATAATCCACGAACAGGGTACCGTGGCGCTCCCGCTGCAGAATGGCCCGGCTGTCCGCTGACTGCAGACTGAAGTAGTCGATCTGACGCTGCGGATGTGTGGCATAGTTGCGTGCCCCGTAGTCGATCCAGTTGCGCAGACCCTCGCAGGAAAGCTGACTCAGCAGGTAGGGCAGTTTTTTCAGCAGATCGGGCAGGCCCGGACTGGGGATGGTGGTGTGGAAACCGTGAATCGATCCACTGGTCCGCTCGGCTAGATCCAGCAGCATGGCAATGAAGTTGTCGAATAACGCCTCGCTGCCAAGTCTGCGGCTCGCCTCGGGCAACATCTGCAAAAACGGCAGGATCGCCTTGCCATTGGGGCTTCGGGAGAGTTTCCACACGCTTTGTGAAATCAGTGGAATCACGGCTTCGCCGACCCGTGCGGCAATCTCCGGTACCTCCTCCAGGAACACGATCACCGGTTCCACGCCGCGACCGATCTTACAGGTCAGCGAGGCGCCTTCGAGGAGTGACTCGATGCCGGCGTCGCTCAAATGGCGGCGGGCATTGTCCATTACATCCTCGAAGATCGGATCGATCTCCTGGAAACCGCAGTTCAGTCGTGCACGTTCTGACATAGTGATTCGGGTAGTTATGAATTTTGAATGTTGAATTTTGAATTGATGAGCGCGCTGCGCGCTCATCAATTCAAAATTCATAATTAACAATTCAAAAGTGATCGATCCACAACGTGGGTCGATCAGCCAAACACCGCCTCGATGGCGTGATCCAGGGTCGCCACGATATCCCGGTCGTCGGTGATCGGGCGCACCAGGGCCATACGGCAGGCGGCGGGGGGCCTGATTCCGCGTTTGATCAGGCGTGCCGCGTAGACCAGCAAACGGGTGGAAATTCCCTCATCCAGACCGTGGCCCTTGAGGTTGCGGGCGGTTTCTCCGATCTTCACCAGGCGGCTCGCATGGGCGGTATCGACGCCGGTCTCGCGTGCGATGATCGTGCTCTCGAGTTCGCTCGACGCGTAGTCGAAGTCCAGTGCGGAGAAGCGTTGTTTGGTCGACTGCTTGAGATCCTTCATCAGGCTCTGATATCCCGGGTTGTAGGAGATCACCAGCTGAAAGTCCGCGTGCGCATCGACCACCTCCCCCTTTTTGTCCAGTGGCAGGGTGCGCCGATGATCCGTCAGCGGGTGGATCACCACGGTGGTGTCCTGACGGGCCTCCACCACCTCGTCCAGGTAACAGATGGCGCCGATACGGGCAGCGGTGGTGAGCGGACCATCGAGCCAGCGGGTGCCGGTGCTGTCGAGCAGATAGCGCCCGACCAGGTCCGAGGCGGTCATGTCCTCATTGCAGGCCACAGTAATCAACGGTTTACCCAGACGCCAGGCCATGTATTCAACGAAGCGGGATTTCCCGCAACCGGTGGGGCCCTTGATCATCACCGGAAGACGTTCGGCATAGGCGGCTTCATAGAGCTCGATCTCATCTTCCTGGGGCTGATAATACGGCTCTTGCTGAATCACATATTGATTGCTAACGATATTCATGACGACTCCGGAGGCTAAGGTCGGGGCGGGTATCCTGCTGCGCCCGGCTGATTTCTGGTCGCCGGGGAACATAAAACCCTAGTGATTGTATCGGTATGGCACGGGGGATTCATCTTCCCTGCCGGTATCGGGATGCACCGCACGAGTCGCCCTGGTTAAGGATTTCCAGCAGCTGTTGCGGGTTCAGGATCTGTGCGCGGTGGCGGCGAAAAAAAAGCCCCCTGACGGGGGCTTCGAATGCCAGTTGACTCACTCGGCTGTGCTTATTTGTGCACACCCAGTTTTTCGCGCCAGCCTGGGAAGAGGGCATCCGCATCGTGCGGAAAGGATTCGAAGGCACGTGCGAATTCTTTGTGCTCTTTTGCGTATTCGATCGGGTCGGCGCCGGTTTTCCAGCAGTCGTATGCCTGGCGCAGGGAGGTAGCGCCAGCAGCGGGGCTGTCGATGTGGCCATAGGAGCCACCGCCGGCGGTGTTGATCACGTTGCCATGGCCCAGGTTCTCGAAGAAACCGGGCAGACGCAGGGCGTTCATGCCGCCGGAGATGATCGGGGTAGTGGGTTTCATGCCAAACCACTCCTGATGGTAGACCGGACCCTGGCAGCTGTCGCGTTCGATCATGTAGGCGATGATCTTGTCATCCGCCTCACCTTCCATCTTGCCATAGCCCATGGTGCCGACATGGATGCCGGAGGCACCCTGCAGACGGGACATCTTGGCCAGCACGAAAGCGGTGTAGCCACGCTTGGCGCTGGGGGAGGTCACCGCACCGTGACCGGCACGATGATAGTGCAGGTACTGACCCGGGTACTGACGACGGGCGGTGGTGACCATGCCGGGACCACCGACGTAACCGTCGACCAGGAAGGCGACCTTGTCGGCGTCGGGACCGAAGGTCTCCAGGGCGAAATCGGCACGGGCGCACATTTCGTAGTGATCGTCAGCGGTGATGTTCATGGAGAAAATCTTCGCTTCGCCGGTCTCGTCCATGGCGCGCTTCATGGCGTCGTACACCAGGGGCATGACCTGCTTGACCGGAGCGAATACCTGGTTGCCCTGGGGTTCGTCATTTTTAATGAAGTCGCCACCCAGCCAGAACTGGTAGGCCGCGTGGGCGAAAGGCTCGGGGCGCAGGCCCAGCTTCGGTTTGATGATGGTGCCCGCAATGTAGCCGCCGTCTTGCATCGGACGACCCAGGATGCGCCACAGGTCGGAGATGTCCTTGGCCGGACCGTCGAACAGTTGGATGGCCCGGGGCGGCATGTAGAAGTCGATCATCTTGGCGTATTCGATGTCGCCCATGCCCTGGTTGTTACCGATGGTCAGGGTGAGGAAGGAGACCAGCATCATACGGCCGTCGGTGACGTTGCGATCGAACAGGTCAATGGGATAGGCGATGCGCATATCCTCATTGGCTTCGTCGATGTAGTAGACCAGTGCATCGACACCCTTGGTGAATTCGTCGGTGGTGCAGACTTCCACGTTGGTGCCGGTGGAGGACTCGGCGGCAAAATGCGCCGCAGCCTCGAGATAGCCATAGCCGGATTTCGGCTTCATGGTATAAGCACAAAGAATGTGTTTGCCGCCGGCGATCAGCGCTTCTTCCGTAAGGCTGAGGTCCGAGTAACGTGATGATTGGTCTAATGCCATGGTGACTGCTCCGTATTTCAATGAGTTAGGCGTTACAGCGATCCCCCGCTGCAATCCCCTGCTTGTGGTGGGGAATAAGCTGCAAACCTTACGGCTTGTATGGGTATAAGTAAACGAAAATATACTGATATATATCATAAGTAAATAATTATAGTTATGGGTCCAACCGCTCCCGAGAGTTGTCCCCCGACCCAGGACAAGCCCTCAATAAATGAACACAATTTCAATCAGATCAGGGTCTTAAGCGGGACGCGGACAGCCCGATCACCGCACATTGTCTCGCTGAACAGTTTGCTTGATCCACATCAACTCAAGAACGCTTTTCATGACGCAGATCAATTGCCTGAGCTATGTTTGTGATTAAACCTTCAACACAATCGAACAATCGGCGGTCAGGCTTACATGGTATGGAGTCACCCGGTAAGGCGATGGTTGTGGTATGTCGGGCGGGTGCTCATATTGACAGGCCTGCCCTTAACGGGGCTGTTGGCTGTCGAACCCCTGTTGCTGGGAATCCACCCCTATCGGCCTTACAACGAAATCAAACAGATGTTCGCGCCGTTGGCGGCCTATCTGGAGCGGGAGATCGGTCATCCGGTCGAGGTGCGGGTGGGCGAGTCCTATGCATCTCACCTGGACGCCGTGACGCGGGGTGAGGTGGCGCTTGCCTATATCGGCCCGTCGCTGTTTGTTCAACTGCTGCAACAGTCCAGGCTGCCACCCAGAATACTGGCCCGCCTGGAGGTCAAGGGTAAGCCGACCTTTACCGGCAAGATTTTTACCCGCTCGGGCAGCAGCATCCATGTTCCTGGTGATCTGCACGGTAAACGGTTCGCCTTTGGCAGTGCCGAATCGACCATGAGTCATCTGGTGCCCCGGCAGATAATGTTCGAGGCGGGTGTCGATCTGGACGATTTGGCCAGCTATCATTTCTATAACAACCACAACAATGTGGTGTTAGCGGTTCTCGCCGGTGATGCGGATGCCGGGGCGGTCAAAGAGGCGGTATACGAGCAGTACCACTCCCAGGGAATCGTAGCGATCGCCACGACACCCGAAATTTCCGAACATCTGTTCGTAACCCCAGAGAATACCGATCCGATTCTGGCCGATCGATTGCGTACGGCCCTGTTGAAACTCTCGGCCAGCAACCCGGAGACTCACGACGTGCTCTATCCCATCAAGCACAGTGCAACAGCCCTTGTCACGGGTACCGCGGAGGATTACCTGCCCCTGGTGGAGATGCTGAATGGCTTGAGAGAGCGGGGGGTCGTATGGTGAAAAGCCGTCGCAGACGCCCCTCCGTACTGGTCATGGTGGGTCTCGCCACCCTCGCGTTCGTGAGTTTCCTGTTGGGCGCCATCGGCGTTTTTATCAAGCATCAGCAGGATCAGCACCTGGAAATATCCCGCGAACTGGCTCGGGGGCAAATGGAGGTGATCTCGTTTATTGCCGAGGATGAATTGAACAAAGGCAACTATGACTCCCTGCCGTTGTTGTTCAAGCAATGGGCGGGCCAGTACCTGGACATCGACGAGGTGGAACTGATCTCCAAGAACGGTTTCATGATTGCGGGTTATGGACCACTTAACCCCTCAGATCGCCGCTATGTGCTGAACAAGAAAATCCACTATTCCTATCACGGTGAGGCAACCCTGACGCTGGCCTACAGTCTAGAAGGAGCCTATCAGCGCAGCATCGAGTTATGGGTACAGATGCTATTGGCCGGTTTCAGCCTCACCAGCGTGTTCGCCTTGCTCAGTTACCTGTTCATCACCCGCCGTCAGGAGGCCCGCCTGCTGGGCTTCACGGTGGAAGAGTTGCGTAACGCCGAGGATCGCAATGAACGGTTGGTAGCCTATACCCAGGAGAATCCCAACCCCATCGCCTCGTTCGACCTGTCGGGTCGGGAGACCTTCCGCAACCAGGCCTTTACCCGGCTGTTGAAGCATCTGCATGTGGAGCATTGTGAGGCGGTGTTGCCGGAGGACCATAAATCCCTGCTGTCACGGATCCGTTCGGGTGAACGACAGTTGTATGCGGAAGTGGAGTCAGGTTACAAGCACCTGCTGGTGCTGTATCAGTGGATTGACGGGGTCGATGAGATTTACGTCTATCTCCAGGATGTCACGGCTCTCAGGTTGGCGGAGCAGGCATTACGCGAGGAAAGAAATCTTGCCAAGGTCACCCTGGCCTCGATTGCCGATGCGGTGATCACAACCGATGCCAATGGCCGGATCGTCTACCTCAACAAGGCCAGTTACAGGCTGACCCGTGATGACGGCGATGCATTGTTGGGCATGCATTTCGATGAAGTCTTCACCCTTCTGGACGAGGATCGCAACCTGCCGATCGAAAGTCCGCTGTCACATTGCAAGCGTAACCCGCCCGGGGTGGCCATGTCCGAGCAGGCCAACCTGATTCTGCCGGACGGTCTGGGTCTGCACGTCACGGTCACTGCCACCCGGGTCGCGGCGGGGAACGAGGATTCTGTGGGCGCGGTGGTGGTCATGCGTGATGTGACCCGGGAACGGCGGTTGCAGGAGGAACTCTATCGCCAGGCGAGTCATGACAGCCTCACCGAATTGATGAATCGAAGCGCATTCGAGTCGCATCTGGAACAGACCCTCGAGTCGGCGCGCAAGCGCGGACATGAACATATCCTCTGTTTCATGGACCTCGATCAGTTCAAGGTGGTGAACGATACCTGTGGCCACGTGGCGGGTGATGAGCTGTTACGTCAACTGGCGGGTATCATGCATCGTCATTTTCGCGGCAGTGACGTGCTCGCGCGAATCGGCGGTGACGAGTTCGCCGCGATCCTCAGCGATTGTCCGCTGTCAGGGGCAATGGAGCGGGCCAACCGCTTGCGCGAAGAGGTCGAAGGACACTATTTCAGCTGGGAGCAGCATACCTTCCGCATCACACTGAGTATCGGGATGGTGCAGATCGACCAGCAAAGCGAGAGTGTCACCCTGTTGATGAGCGCCGCGGATGCCGCCTGCTACTCCGCCAAGGATGCCGGCAGGAACCGGGTCAGCCTGTATAAGGAAGACAGTGCCACCACCCAGCACTGGATCGGTGAGATGCAGTGGGTGGCTCAGATCAACAGCGCGCTTGAAGAGCAACGTCTCGAGCTCTATGCACAACCCATCGTTGCCCTGAAAGGGGAGACGCGTCAGACCCACGCGGTTGAGGTGCTGCTGCGGATGTTATCACCGGAGGGTAAGCTGGTGCCACCCGGTGCATTCCTGCCGGCTGCCGAACGCTATGATCTGATCAACCGGATCGACCTGTGGGTAGTGGAAAGGGTCATGCAGTTGCTTGCAGGCCACACGGATGGCTATCCCGATTGCTTTCTGAATCTTTCCGGCGCGACCCTCAGTCAAGGCAACATCACACGGCATTTGAAGGAGTTCTTCTCCCAGTACCGGATTAACCCGAAAAAACTGGTGTTCGAGATCACTGAAACCGCTGCGATTCAGAACCTTTCCAGCGCACTGCGGATGATGCACGACCTGCGGGAGGTTGGTTGTCGATTCGCCCTGGACGATTTCGGATCAGGGCTCTCGTCCTTCGGTTACCTGAAAAATCTTCCGATCGATTACCTCAAAATCGACGGTATGTTCATCAAGGACATGAAGGCCAACCCGATGGATCGTGGCATGGTTGAGGCGATCAAGACAGTGGCTGACACCATGCGTCTGCCGACGATTGCGGAATTCGTCGAAAGCGACGAGGTGGTGGATATCCTCAATCAGATCGGAATTGACTATGCTCAGGGATTCGGCATCGCCAAGCCCCAGCCGATCGATACCTTCGTTCCCGGCGAGGATGAGCGAAGCAACGTGATCTGGCTCTCTTCCTGATACGGTGTTAGCCGGTGAGTGCCGCGAATACGTTGGGCAAGCGCTCTGGCAGACGTTCCACATGATCCACAATCGAATAGTTGTTCTCACCGAAGATCCTTGACACATACCGGTCGGCTTCCGGGTCGAGGGTCAGGCAGTAGGTGTAGATCCCCTGCATGGCAAGATCCTCCACTGCCTTCTTCGCATCATGACGCAGATACTGGGGATCGCGTTCGTCGATATCGGCCGGCTCCCCGTCGGTCACCAGCAGCACCAGGCGTTTCTGCGCGCTCTGCTGGGTCAGGTGCCAGCCGGCATGACGCAATGCGGCACCCATGCGGGTTGACAGGTTGCCCCTCATTCCCGCCATGCGGGCCTTGGCCTCATCGTCATATTTCTGATTGAAGTCCTTGAAACGGTAGTACTGCACGTCATGGCGACCATCCGATGCAAAGCCGTGTACCGCAAAATTGTCCCCGATTGAATCGATTGCCCAGGACAACAACCCGGCGGCCTCGCGGGTCAGATCGAGGATGCTCGGCTGATCCTCGTAACCCTCTTCGTCCTCGGGGATATCGCCGATTTTTTCATTCGTCGACTCGGAGAGATCGAGCAACAGCACGATCGACAGGTCACGGATATGCCGGGTGATGCGGATATTGATGCGTGGGTCGGGCATGATACCGCGGCGGATATCGATCATTGCGCGGACCGCGGCATTCAGGTCGAGTTCCTCGCCCTCCTCGTAACCACGCCGGCGTACGATACCTTGCGGTTGCAGGGCGTCGATGATGTGGCGAATGCGCGAGGCGACCGGCTTGTGTGTGGTGAGTATCTCGTCCATGCGTTCAGGATCGCCTCTACCCTGCTTGCGCTCGATTACCGTGGCCCAGTCCGGGCGTGACAACTGCACATGGTAATCCCACTCGTGGTAATGATACGGATCGGATACCGGTTCGACCCCTTCCGTCTCATTCCAGCTCTTGGTGGTCTCCAGGTCGTCCTCGTAGGGGAACAGTTCGGTGGACAGTACCAGGATTTCGTCCGGATTATCATGGGTCATCTCCGAGTCGATGTCGTTGATGAACTCCATGAGGCCAACGTAGCGGCGCACGGGACCCTGCGAGGACGGCAGGAAGTCGACGCCCTGGGTTTCGAACATGTTTTCCGAGAAGTCCCAGAAGTAGCGGTTGTCGTCGCGGTAGGGAATCGGCCAGTCAGTGAGGATGCGCACGCTGGGAATCTTCGCGATCTCCACCATCTTGTTGTAGAAGTCGACCCCCGCCATCCAGGAAATCCGCGGGTTGTACGGATCCTGCTCGAGCTTTCCGCGGAAGTCATCCGCTGCTTCGTTGAGCGTGGCGATATCGTCCCGATAATCCGGGTCCATGATGGCGCGGGTGGTGCGCATCATGAACTCCATGGTCTCATGGGGCTTGCCGTAGTCGTCATTGCCATCCGCCTGGGCGGTGAAGAACTGCAGCCACAGCTTACGCAGGCCGGGAAACTCGCGGTAGGCGAGATACTCCACCCGTGCATCCTCGAACATCTCGATGAAACGCATCTGCGCCTGAGACAACTCCTCTGCGGAGATGGGGTCATGGGTGTAGACCATGTGCGCAGCGCAATGCGCCACGGTGGCCCGGTAGATGTCCATGCCGTCGATGCCACGGAATGGATCGAAGGCGTCCGGTACGTGGATCTGGAAGTTCTCAATAAAGGGTCGGATACCCTGGCGGGATTCGAAGTCGCCCGCGGTCGGGCGCATGAAGAACGAGCGTGCCCACAGGGCACGCAGATAGAAGTTGAGTTTGCGCTGGTTGTTGACGAACAGCGTGCCGCGGCGCTCGGATTTCAGGATCGCCTTGGAGGATTCGGTGTTCAGGGCGAAATAGGCCATCTGGCCGTCGAGATCACGCTGGTGGGCCTGGGCGCCGAACATCACCCAGCGACGCAGGCCGCCCAGGGTCAGCTTGGACAGCAGTTCATCCAGGTTTTCCATCATCGGTCGCAGGCCGCGCGGGGCCTTGCCGGTCATCTGATGCAGCAGCTTGAGAAAGCCGCGCAGTACCTCGGCATCGCCCAGACGCGAGGCGGCCAGGGGCAGGTTGGCCACGATCAGGGTGATGACGCTGCCCGAGGTGTGCGAAGCGAGTTTCATCATTGCTTCGACAATGTCGGGGATCACGTCCTCGCCCACTTCCTTGGCCACGCCGGGCATCTCCTGGATGTAGGTCAACACCAGATCCTGGCCGCGACCCAGGGTGCAAAAGGCGCGCATGCCTTCGAGATAGTTCTGCAGGCCACGTGGTGACATGACCCGCTGGGCTTCATGGTAGGACGACTCAAGCGCCTCGATGTGCTCGTGATCGTTCTCGTTGAGACAGGTTATGTATTCTGAAAAATCTACACTGCTCATGGCTGGTTACCGCTGGAAACGCCGTTGGCGCGTAAGTGAGGTTCGCGCCGGGCAGTTCTTCCCGGCGCAGCCAGTTGTGTGTGATTAGAAATAGGTGTTGACCGCAGCATCCAGGGTATCGCGCATGTCCGGGTCATCGGTCAGCGGCGTGACCAGGGCCATCTGACAGGCGGCCTGGGGGCTGATGCCCTTGGATACCAGCTGTGCGGCGTAGACCAGCAGGCGGGTGGACATGCCCTCATCGAGTCCGTGACCTTTCAGATTGCGCGAGCGTTGCGCAATCTGCACCAGTTTACCGGCGACCTCCGCATCCACACCCCCCTCATGGGTGACGATCTCGGTTTCGATTTCGGTTTGTGGATAGTCGAAGTCCATGCCGCCGAAACGCTGCTTGGTGGACTGTTTGAGATCCTTCATCAGGGATTGGTAACCGGGATTGTAGGAGATCACGATCTGGAAATCCGGGTGCGCCTTGACCAGTTCACCTTTCTTTTCCAGCGGCAGTTCGCGTCGGTGATCGGTCAATGGATGGATCACCACGGTGGTGTCCTGGCGCGCTTCCACGACTTCGTCGAGGTAACAGATCGCGCCGATGCGCGCGGCCACCGTCAGCGGGCCGTCCTGCCATTTGGTGCCGTTGATGTCCAGCAGGAAGCGACCCACCAGGTCGGAAGCCGTCATGTCCTCGTTGCAGGCGACGGTGATCAGCGGTTTCTGCAGTTTCCAGGCCATGTACTCGACAAAACGGGACTTGCCGCAACCGGTGGGTCCTTTGAGCATTACCGGCATACGTGCGTCGTAGGCCGCCTGGTACATTTCCACCTCGTTGTTGACGGGACGGTAGTAGGGTTCGTTGCTGATCAGGTACTGGTCGCGGTCAATGTCACTCATTGTCTTGGTCCTTGTCGGGCAAAGGTACGGGCCCGCTCTGCAGGTTAAGAAATGGATTGAGAATGGTGCTTGGCTATACACGTCATGGTGCAAGCGCATAGCCAAGCATCATCATTGGCGGTTGCCGCCCCTCACCCTCAGGCAGGGTCAGGGGCGGCTGCTCAAGTCAGATTGGACTCAGAACTTAAGCAGGGGTACCACGGTAAATAACCATGGAAGCGCCAGCGGACTGGGCGTAGTTGTCAAAGCCCAGCAGACGAACGTGATTGTTCGGGTGAGCTTTGTGGCAAGCCTCGCACTCGGCCAGGATGGCATCGACGTCGGTCTCACCGAACATCGGCAGCTTCCACATGTACCAGTAGTTGTCACGGGCATTTTGCGGCTCGGTATGCTCGATGCCCGGGTTCCAGCCCTTGGACACGATGTACTCGATCTGCTTGCGGATTTGATCCTCGCTCATTTCCGGCAGGTAGGAGAAAGTCTCGAACTTGCGGCTTGCAACATCTTCCAGGCTGGAAGAGTAGTCCTGCATATCACTCATTGGTCTATACCTCTAAATAATTCGAATTCGTGGCACGAAACCCCCGCCAGCGGCGGGGGTGTGTCGGCATTACTTGTGAGCTACGTCCAGCTTGTCGACGGTGTCGAACTCGAAGCGGATTTCCTTCCAGGTTTCCATGGCGGCCTTCAGCTCGGGGCTGCTGGCTGCGGCAGTGGTGAGGATATCCTTGCCTTCCTTCTCCAGCTCGCGGCCCTGGTTACGGGCCTCGACGCAGGCTTCAACCGCGACACGGTTGGCGCATGCGCCGGCAGCGTTGCCCCAGGGGTGACCCAGGGTACCGCCGCCGAACTGCAGAACGGAATCGTCGCCGAAGATGTTGACCAGCGCCGGCATGTGCCAGACGTGGATACCACCGGAGGCTACGGCGAAGGCGCCGGGCATGGAGCCCCAGTCCTGGTCGAAGAAGATACCGCGACTGCGGTCTTCCTTGACGTAGGATTCACGCAGCAGGTCGATCCAGCCGAGGGTCGCTTCGCGGTCGCCTTCCAGCTTGCCGACCACGGTGCCGGTGTGCAGGTGGTCACCACCGGACAGACGCAGGATCTTGGTCAGTACGCGGAAGTGGATACCGTGGTGCGGGTTGCGGTCGAGCACGGCGTGCATGGCGCGATGGATGTGCAGCAGCATGCCATTGTCACGACACCACTGGGCCAGCCCGGTGTTGGCGCAGAAACCGCCGGTGATGTAGTCGTGCATGATGATCGGAGCGCCGATCTCTTTGGCGTACTCGGCGCGCTTGAACATCTCGTCCGGGGTCGGAGCGGTGACGTTCAGGTAGTGACCCTTGCGCTCGCCGGTCTCGTGCTCGGCCTTGTGAATGGCTTCCATGACGAAGTCGAAACGCTGACGCCAGCGCATGAACGGCTGGGAGTTGACGTTCTCGTCGTCCTTGGTGAAGTCCAGACCACCGCGCAGACCTTCGTAGACGGCGCGGCCGTAGTTCTTCGCGGAGAGGCCCAGTTTCGGCTTGATGGTGCAGCCCAGCAGCGGACGACCATACTTGTTCATCACGTCACGCTCGACCTGGATACCCAGCGGCGGACCGTTACAGGTCATGACGTAGGCGATCGGGAAGCGCACGTCTTCCAGGCGCAGGGCGCGCACAGCCTTGAAACCGAACACGTTACCGACCAGGGAGGTGAACACGTTGACCACGGAACCCTCTTCGAACAGATCGATGGGGTATGCGATGAAGGCGTAGAAGCAGGTGTCGTCACCCGGGACGTCTTCGATCGCGTAGGCGCGACCCTTGTAGTAGTCCAGGTCGGTCAGCAGGTCGGTCCAGACGGTGGTCCAGGTACCGGTGGAGGACTCAGCGGCGACAGCGGCTGCAGCCTCTTCGCGCGGCACGCCGGCCTGCGGGGTGATCTTGAAGCACGCCAGGATGTCGGTGTCCTTCGGGGTGTAATCGGGCATCCAATATGTTTCGCGGTACTCTTTTACGCCCGCGTCGTATTTCTTGGCCATGTTAGCGATTCCTCCACTTTTTGGGATTGCGTTGCCTTGAAATACAGCCTTTGGAAAATAATTTCCATGCTGTTTGTCAGTTTAAGGATATCTCTGTAATGCCACTTACAAAGTGGGTGTAAGTATAGGGGGCTGAGTGGCCAAGGGAATTCAAATGTTTTGATAAAAACGATAAATGATTGCTTATGGTTTATTTAATTTGTGTTATATTTATCTATAGGTTCACGGGAATCAACCGACATTTTCCAGGTTTTTAGCGGATGTCATCGAGGTTACTCACACCAGATGATCGAATTTATTTATAGGTAGTGCCGGACTATGCATACGACCCTTCGCCAGTTGAAGGTTTTTCAGGTTGTCGCCGAACATCTGAACTACACACGCGCCGCGAAAACACTGCATCTGACCCAGCCGGCGGTATCCATGCAGGTGAAGCAACTCGAGGAAGCCGTTGGGCTGCCGCTGTTCGAGCAGGCGGGTAAAAAAATCCTCCTCTCCGAGGCGGGACGGGAGATCTATCAGTACGCGCGCAGCATATTTCAGACCTTCGAAGAGATGGATGAGGTGATCGCGGCACTCAAGGGGCTGGGCACCGGGCACCTGAATATCGCCGTTGCGAGTACCGTCAACTACTTTGCCCCGCGCCTGCTGGCCGCATTCAGCCGCAGCTACCCCGGTATCGATCTGCGTCTCGATGTGACCAACCGCCAACGCCTGATGGGCCTGCTCAAGAGCAACGAGATCGATATCGTGCTGATGGGGCTGCCACCGGAGGACATCGATCTCGAATACGAACCGTTCATGGAAAACCCACTGGTGGTGATCGCACCGGCCGGCCACCCCCTGGATGGGGTTTCCAGGATTCCGGTCCAGCGATTGAAGGACGAGGTGTTCATCATGCGCGAGGAGGGGTCGGGTACGCGCCTCGCCATGGAGCGCTTTTTCGCCGAACAAAACATCGAGATCAGTGCCGGCATGCAGATGACCCGTAACGAGGCGATCAAGCAGGCGGTGCGTGCGGGAATGGGGCTCAGCGTGGTCTCAACCCATACCATCGAGCTGGAGGTGGAGACCGGGCGGCTGGTGATCCTCGATATCGAGGGTTTTCCGTTGCAGCGCCACTGGTATCTGGTGCACCGCAAAAACAAACGTCTGTCCCCGTCCGCCCGGGCCTTCGTGGACTTCGTGCTGGCCGAAGCGCATCACCTCAAGGAGGAGCCGGTTTGAATGCACCCCGGGATGGTATGGAGTAAACTAGTCACTCAGCAAGGCCTGTCGTGATTCGCGTCGACAGGCCACAAGGTCAGAACAGGTGTCGGACTTGAGTGCAAACCACGGATCGGGTCCATTCACAGTAGTGATGCACCACCCTGAAAAGATCCACCATGAACAGGATTGTCATGACCACTTCACTGGGGCATGCCCACGGGGGGCAGTATCGGTGTCCATACGATGAACAGCCATGAATATCGCCTGCTGAATCAGGTCAACGTGCCGGGAGACCTGCGGCAGCTTGAAAATCATAAGTTGCGCACCCTGGCCAACGAAATGCGCCACTTCCTGATCAACAGCGTGTCCCGTACCGGTGGTCATCTGGCTGCGGGCCTGGGCGTGGTGGAACTGACCATTGCGCTGCATTACGTCTACAACACGCCATATGACCGACTGGTCTGGGACGTGGGCCACCAGGCCTATCCCCACAAGATACTCACCGGGCGGCGTGAGCGCATGGACAGCCTGCGCAAGAAGGGGGGGCTTTCCGGTTTTCCCAAACGCAGCGAAAGCGAATACGACACCTTCGGCACGGGACACTCGAGTACCTCCATCGGCGCGGCCCTGGGGATGGCCGCCGCGGCCCGGCAGAAAGGCGAAAATCGCAAGGTTGTGGCGATCATCGGTGACGGTGCGATGGGTGGTGGGATGGCCTTCGAGGCCCTCAATCAGGCCGGCGCACTGGATCAGGATCTGCTGGTGATCCTCAATGACAACGACATGTCGATCTCTGAACCGGTCGGCGGTTTCAGCAACCACCTTGCGCGCCTGCTCTCCGGCAAGGTCTACACCAGCGTGCGTGAAGGCGGCAAATCCGCGCTCAGCCACCTGCCGCATCAGCTCAGCGACCTGGTCGGAAAGTGGGAGGAGCACATGAAGGGCATGGTCATGCCCGGAACCCTGTTCGAAGAGATGGGCTTCAACTACATCGGACCGATTGATGGTCACGATTTCGATACCCTGATTGCGACCCTGCACAACATGCGCCATATGCGCGGTCCCCGGCTGCTCCACGTGGTGACCCAGAAAGGCCGTGGCTACGTGCCTGCGGAGGAGGATCCCTGCGTCTATCACGGGGTCACCCCCTTCGACCCGAATACCGGCAAGATGCAAAAGGGCGGCAGCCAGAAAACCTATACCCAGGTATTCGGCGGCTGGCTGTGCGGGGCGGCGGAGCAGGACGAACGCCTGGTGGCGATCACCCCGGCGATGAGTGAAGGGTCTGGAATGGTGGAATACGCACGACGCTTTCCGCAGCGCTATTTCGACGTGGGTATCGCCGAGCAGCACGCACTCACCTTTGCCGCAGGGCTGGCCTGCGAGGGACTCAAGCCGGTGGTGGCTATCTATTCGACCTTCCTGCAGCGCGGCTACGATCAACTGATCCACGATGTAGCGCTGCAGAATCTCGACGTCACCCTGGCGGTGGACCGGGCCGGGCAGGTCGGTGCGGACGGCGCCACCCACGCAGGCAGCTTCGATCTTAGTTTCGCCCGCCCGATCCCCAACCTGATCGTCATGGCGCCGGGAGATGAAAACGAGTGTGCCCGGCTGTTGCAGACCGGGTATGAATATGAAGGTCCGGCCCTGATCCGTTATCCCCGGGGGGCCGGCCCGGGGGTTAGCGTGGCGGCGAATCCCCAACCTCTGCCCCTGGGCAAAGGGGAGGTTCGCAGAACCGGCCAGCGGGTGGCGTTGCTGGCATTCGGCAGCCTGTTGAGCCCTGCCCAGCAGGTCGCGGATCAGATCGATGCGACTCTGGCCAACATGCGCTTTATCAAGCCCCTCGATGAGGCATTGATCCTGGAACTGGCGCAACACCATGAACTGCTGGTCACCCTGGAGGAGAACGTGGTCGCTGGTGGCGCCGGTTCCGCCGTGAACGAATTGCTGCTGGCCCAGGGTCACCAGGTACCGGTACTCAATCTCGGACTCCCCGACCGCTACCTGGACCATGCCACGCATCAGGAGCAGTTGAGCGAAGCGGGGCTGGACGTGGCCGGAATCCTTGCGGCGATCAACCGGGTCGGACGGGGCTGTAAGCTACAGCTGGTATAATTCGCATGCTGGAAATCCAACCCCTTCGCGCATTCGATGATAATTACATCTGGGTACTGAGTAACCCCGGGTCAAGCCAGGTGGTAGTGGTGGATCCCGGTGACGAGACCCCGGTGCTGGACTGGCTTAAACAGACCTCCTCACAACTCAGCGCGGTGCTGCTGACCCACCATCACTATGACCATGTGGGTGGCGTGCCGGAACTGGTCCAGGCCTTCCCCGGGATACCCGTGTTCGGCCCATCCAAGGAGAAGATCCGGGGTCTGACCCATCCCCTGCGGGAAACAGACCGGCCGGAGATCTCGGGCCTGGATGCGGATTTACGGGTGCTGGATGTTCCTGGACACACCGCAGGTCACATTGCCTACTTCGGTGAAGGTTCTCTGTTTTGCGGTGACACCCTGTTCGCCGCCGGTTGCGGGCGAGTATTCGACGGTACCTTCGAACAGTTATCCCGTTCCCTGCTGCGTATCGCGGACCTGCCCACCGATACCCAGGTCTATTGTGCCCACGAATACACCCTCGACAATCTCGGTTTCGCCCGTTGGGTGGAGCCGGACAACCCGGATATCGCCGCACGCCTGGACAACGAACGTGCACTGCGGGAGGAAGGTCGGCCCACCGTGCCTTCCCGCCTGGCAACGGAGTTGCAGACCAATCCCTTCCTGCGGACCCGTAACCCCGCCGTGGTCGCGTCGGCGGAACTGAAAGCGGGGCGGAAACTCGCCACCCCTGCCGATGTATTCACCACCCTGCGTGAGTGGAAAGACCGGGAGTACGACTGATTCCCTCGACTCAGCCGCTGAGCCTGTGTGCTCCCCGGGTGCCGTCTATCCGGGTACGCGTCCGGGTCATCGGGTCACAGCGAGGCTCCGCATAGTCGAGACCCAGCATGCGCCGGGCCAGGGCCTTGTGCAAGGCTCCGATTCGCAGTAACCGGGGCAGAATCCAGTTACGCATCAGGCGTATCGGCAACGCCTGGCTGGTGGCTATCAGGGTCTGAGCCTTGATCAGGCGTATCGCCGATGCTCCCACGCGGTGACGTGTCTTGCTGTAGTCTTCTCCCTGACCCCGGGTCAGACAGTTCGCCAGGGTACAGGCGTCTTCGATGCCCATGTTCATGCCCCGGCCACCCAGCGGGGAGTGGATGTGTGCCGCGTCCCCCGCCAGAAAGCAACGGCCTGAGCGGTAGCTGGGAGCCTGTTGATGACTGACGTGGAATTCCGACTGCCACAGTACCTCTTCAACCGTTAATCCTTCCGGCAGTCTTTCGAGCACGTCCGGATGATTGCTGGCGACCCGCAGGATGCCGGGTTGGAATTGCAGCATAAACAGGACCCCGTCCGGTTGAAACAACACCCGTGCGGGTTCTGCGTCACCCAAGTCGGGAGTGCGCAGGTCTGCAAGACTCCAGCGATTGGGCATGGAACGGCCTGGAAAGTCGATACCCAGTGCCTGTCTCACCCGGCTGTGGGCGCCATCCGCCCCGATCAGGTAAGCGGCGCGAATCTGCTCTGATCCGTGACTGGATTGAACCCTGGCCAACACCCCATCGTCGCTCTGCTGCAGGTCTCGAAACTGATGACTGCGTTCGACTTGTATGCCGAATTCTCCCAGGCGCTGCTCGAGAATGCGTTCGGTCTCGGACTGGGGTAAGCCCAGCATATAGTTGTATCGATGCCCGTTGCGCGAAAAATCGATGCGGAAGCGGTTCTTCCCGGGCTGGCCGAATTGCACCCCGGGTATGCGAACCCCCTGTTCGAGCAGACGCGGCGTGACTCCCGATGGCTCCAGCAGTTCCAGGGTACGGGAGTTGATGCCCATGGCCTTCGAGTAGGTGGAACGCTGGCTGTTTTCATCCAGAATGCGCACCCGCTTTCCCGCTCGGCTGAGTTCCAGCGCGGCACTCAGGCCCACCGGGCCGGCGCCTATGATCAGAATCAATGCATTGTCAGACATGTCCCTGCCTCCTTCCGTCCCTGTCCCACTGGCGTGTTATTCAGGTCGGAGTTTGAGTGATGAGTGTTCTCGAAAGGGTCAACTGACTACTCGCAACATCCGAGCCAAACTCGTATGTAAATGAAAAAGCGATGGATTTACCCAGGGCCGAGTATTGGGCTGGTGGATTGTCCCCGGCTCATGGTGGATTTCAGCCAGGCAGGCTGCTTTGAAATTCAGTGCAGAGGCCGCGATCCGTGGTTGCCGGATGAGCCGTTAGCGGCGGTGGGAGAATCAGGGTGCCGGGCGGGGGCACCCTGAAAGTGAACCTCAGGGGCGCCGGTTTACTCCTCCGGCATGCAGATCTTTTTACCGCCCACCGCACGCATGGTGCGGTAAAAGAGGAAGGTGACAACCAGGGTCAGTAACGTCAGCAACACCCAGCCCAGAGCCGCAAAACCCGGATTGGCGGTCTTCTCGAACATCAGCAGGGTGGCGATGGTGATCGCGGCCAGGGGAAAGGAGTAAGCCCACCAGGAGAGGAAAAACTGCAGCCGGGAAAAGCGCAACGCCATGGTGGACAGCAGCAGTGTCAGGAACAGTCCGCTGTAGTAGAGGACATGGGCGAAATTGTCGATACCCCCGTTGAGTTTGACATAGGAGATGAAACCGACCGCCGGAGGCGCGATGAGGATGAAAAAAGTGGGCATCAAGCGGTCGGGCAACGGATTGTGGAACAGTACCCGGTAGATGATGATGGTGAACAGCACCAGCCAGAAGATGATGCCGATGCTGAAGAAGAACCAGGATATTTCGTAATATCCGTGGCTGGTACCGGCCACGGGTACCAGGACATTACCCACTACCGGTATGAACCAGGCCGGATTGATATGGTGCACCTCGAATTTGTCGTGGTGGATCCATATGTTCATCACGTAGAGGGTGAAACCCAGGTGCAGGGAACTGCCGATCATCCACAACACCTCGGAGATCGCGGGCTGGCTGTGCAGCATGGTGATGGAAAGCAGGATCAGGCTGATCGACACTGCCGGGAAGAAGTTGAGCTTCACCGGATGGTTAAGTTCCTTGACCACTTCGCCGGGAAATCGCAGCAGTTTCATCAGGTAGGTGATGGCAAGGATGACGAACACCAGGGAGGTGAACGGTATCAACGCCAGGTCGAGACGGAACGGCAGGTGGAAGCCGACCTGGGCCTTCTCCCAGGCGATGCACAGGCCAGCCAGTCCCATGACCATGGCAAAAAACGAGATCGGGAAATGGGGGAGACGAGAATTGTGATTCATTGTAATACCCAGCGCCTATCAAAAAGCAAATCTTGAGTGGAATAGTATGTTAAGGGCGTGTGCGGAACATTGAAAATTCGCAAGCGCCTGGCCCGGGGCAACGCTGAAATGTGAAAACATGTCCCTGGTTGAATTGGGGTTGTTGGCACGGCGAACGCATCACAGCGAAAATATCACGACTGTGGCGGAGTCATTTCCAGCGCCTGGGCATCTTTTTTACAAGGCCCGGAAATGAAAAACCGCCCGGCCGGAGAGCCTGGGCGGTTTGTTTGATTCCGGGGTCCGGAGTTGTCCGGACCTGCGGTTGATCAGACGTTGCGTGCGTCCATCATGCGCTCGATGATCGGCTGCAGGATGATCTCCATGGAGAAGCCCATCTTGCCGCCGGGCACCACGATGGAGTTACGCCGTGACATGAACGAACCGTCGATCATTGACAACAGGTAGGGGAAGTTGATGTCGAACTTCCTCGGGTCGCTGAAACGAATCACCACGAAACTCTCATCGGGTGTGGGGATGTCGCGGGCGATGAACGGGTTCGAGGTATCCACTGTGGGTACGCGCTGGAAGTTGATGTCGGTGCGCGAGAACTGCGGTGTGATGTGATTGATGTAGTCGGGCATGCGTCGCATGATGGTGTCGACGATGGCCTCCTCGCTGTAGCCGCGTTCCGCATTATCGCGAAAGATCTTCTGGATCCACTCCAGATTGACGATCGGTACCACGCCGACACCCAGGTCCACATACTTGGCCACGTCGGTATCTCCGTTGACCACCATGCCGTGCAGGCCTTCGTAGAACAGCAGGTCCGTGCCTTCCTCGATCTGTTCCCAGGGGGTGAATTCACCCGGTTTCTGATTGCAGCCCAGGCGTACGTTGTGCTCCTCGGCCTCTTCGGGACTGTGCAGGTAGTAGCGTTTCTCTCCGCCGCCGGTTTCGCCGTAGTTTTTAAACAATTCGGCGATCTTTTCGAAATGGTTGGCATCGGGACCGAAGTGGCTCATGCCTTCGGCGACCTTGCCCCTCATCTCCACTCGGGTGAAGCGGTGGAAGCTGTCGCCTTCAACGACCGCCGGTTTGATCCCGTCACGATAAAAAATGTGTTCGAATGCGCGCTTGACCGTGGTCGTACCGGCGCCTGATGAGCCGGTGACGGCTACCACAGGGTGCTTTTTGGACATAGGTTTCTCCCAAATCTCAGACTTGTATTGTTATGGTCGGGACCCCGCGATGGACCCTTGAGACGGTTCAAGGACAGGATCCTGAGAAAAAATTGGTGCCAACTATAACACGGCAATCGGCCATTTCCAGCGCGGCAAAATCGGCGATATGGGGGGCATCGGACGATAAAACCGGATATCTGTGGGGAATTAGGCTTCAGTGGGGGTTGGCGGTGCCCTGGGTATGGATGTCTAAATTACTGAATTCAATAGTGAATATTGGTTTTTTCCGGTCTCGGCTCAGAGCAGGGCACTGTTCAGCCACAAGTGGGTCTGAACCGCGACAAAAAATCCCAGGGCAACCGCCGGAGTCCAGCGCAAATGACTGAAAAAGGTGTACTTGCCTTTTGCCTGTCCCATCAGGGCCACGCCGGCGGCTGAACCGATGGACAGCAGGCTGCCGCCAATGCCGGTGGCCAGGGTGATCAGCAGCCACTGCCCGAGTGACATTTCCGGCGCCATGTTGAGTACCACCGACATGGTTGGAATGTTTTCCAGTACCGCCGAGAGCAGTCCGATCGAGACGTTCGCGGCGGTGGCCCCCCATTGCACGTAGAGCAGCTCGGAAAGAATCGTCAGGTAACCCAGGTAACCGATGCCGCCAACCGCGAGAATCACCCCGCAGAGGAACAGCAATGTGTCCCATTCCGCCCGGGCAACGCGCAGGAAGACGTCAAAGGGTTGCCGGCTCTCCACCACCACCGAGAAATCGGGGGTCTCGGAGGTCACCACGGTCTGCGGACCCGGCTCGTGAGTCTTTTTCAGGTAGTAACCAAAGAACTGCAGGTAGGACAGGCCGGTCATCATGCCGATGGTGGCCGGCAGGCCGAACTGTCCCTGGAATACCACCGCGGTGGCGATGGTCAGCAGAAACAGACCCATGATGCGCTTGGATCCGCGACTCATATGGATCTGCTCCTGGGGCAGACCGAGGCGGCCTTCCGGGACGGCCATACTCATCAGGGACGCCGGAATCAGATAGCTCACCAGCGAGGGGATGAAGAGGTGGAAGAAAGAGAAGAAATCCACCGCTCCAGTGGTGCTCTGAATGGCCTGTTGCCAGACCATCAGGGTGGTGATGTCGCCAAACGGACTGTAGGCACCGCCGGCGTTGCAGGCCAGGACGATGTTGATGCAGGCCAGGGAGACAAAGCGGGGATTGTCCCGTTCCAGGTTGAGGACCACCGCTCCCATCAGCAGGGCGGAGGACAGGTTGTCGAGAAACGGGGACAACAGAAAAGCCACCAGGCCGGTGGTCCAGAACAGACGCCGATAGCTGTATCGCCGGTGCGCCACCCAGGTACGCAGGGCGAGGAACACCCGGCGTTCCGAGAGGGCGTTGATATAGGTCATCACCACCAGGATGAACAACATCAGCTCCGCATATTGCAGCAGGCTGTGACGCAGCGCGGTTTCAGCTTCAACGCCTCCCAGATGGAAGTGATGGGCATAACCGCCGATCAGGCCCCAGATGATGCCGGCGGCCAGCAGCATGGGTTTGGACTTGGGGAGATTGATGAACTCCTCGACACTCACTGCCACCAGGGCCAGGGCGAACACCGCCAGGCTCACCAGTCCCACCCAGTGGGTGCTGATGCTGTATCCCCCCCCAGACATATGTTCCGCCCAGGCGGTGCCGGGGATCAATACCATCGCGGCTGTGATTGGAACGGTTCTGATCATACAAGTGGTGTTCGCCGGTGACTTCCAGGACCTGTCAACAGGCCCTAGCCTATCCCAATGAACGGGCGCTGTCAGGTGTCGTGGCGGGTGGCGGGAACCGCTTGCCCGTGGGCGTCCGCCGGGGCACACAGACCCCGGCTGTCCGGTTTTCCGGCTCAGAAGGAGCCGGCATTGACCCACAGATGGGTGATGATACTCGCCGCATAGCCCAGGCCGATAACCGGCGCCCATTTCAGATGACCGAAAAAGGTGTATTTGCCCCGGGCCTGTCCCATCAAAGCCACGCCGGCGGCAGAACCGATCGACAGCATGGAGCCTCCGACGCCCGCGGTCAGGGTGACCAGCATCCACTGGCCCAGGGACATGTCGGGCATCATGGTAAGTACCGCGAACATCACCGGGATGTTGTCGACGATGGAGGAGAGAATGCCGACCATTACATTGGCGGGGGTTGCGTTCATCGCGTCCCCGAGTTGCAGCGCCGCACCCCATTGGGTGTACATCACCTCGGAGACCACCGTGAGGTAACCGATGAAGCCCAGACCGCCGACACACAGCACCACCCCGTAGAAGAACAGCAGGGTGTCCCACTCGGCCCGTGCGACCTTGTTGAAGACATCGAAGGAGACCATATCGCCCATCTGAGCGTCGTGTTCCACTTCAATCTGCTCCTCGCGGTTGAGTTGCGGGTGTTCCCTGTGGAAGGTCTTTTTCAGGTAAAAGCCGAAGAACTGGAGATACGCCAGGCCAGTCAGCATACCGATCACCGGAGGCATGCCGAGGAAGTTGTGGAAGCTCACCGCAGTGACGATTGTGGCGAGGAAAAACACGATAATGCGTTTCGCGCCACGTTTCATCTCCACGTTTTCTCCACCCCCTGTGGGCTGTTCGTTGGGTACTGCAAAGTTCATGATCGCGGCAGGTACCAGCCAGTTGACCAGCGCAGGCAGGAAAAGTACGAAGAAGGACCAGAAATCAACCAGGCCCTGGGGGGTTTGGATGCCTTTCTGCCAGACCATCAGCGTGGTGATATCGCCAAACGGGCTGAATGCACCGCCGGCATTGGCCGCGACGACGATATTGATGCACGCCAGCAGCACGAAATTTTTGTTGCTGCCGCCTACCGCAAGCACCACGGCGCACATCAGCAGGGCGGTGGTGAGGTTATCGGCGACCGGTGAGATGAAGAATGCCAACAGGCCGGTGATCCAGAACAGGCGGCGGAAGCCGTAGCCCTTGCTGACCAGCCAGGAGCGCAGTTTTTCAAACACGTTGCGTTCGTCCATGGCGTTGATGTAGGTCATCGCCACCAGCAGGAACAGCATCAGTTCCGCGTATTCCAGCAGGTTGTGACGCACCATCTCTTCCGCTGCATGGGGGATGTCGTGAGTCTGGTAGTACCAGGCGATCAGGCCCCAGATGATACCGGCGGCGAGAATTACCGGTTTGGATTTCCGCAGATGGGTGAACTCCTCTGCCATCACCAGGAGGTAGGCCAGGGCGAAGATCGCAATCGATGTGAAACCGACCCAGTGGTTGGTCAGATCCAGGCGGTCTCCCGTTCCTCCGCTGGCTACTGCGAGCGTGGGAAGGAAAAGCATTAGGAGCAGGCTGAAGGTTTTTCTCACGGGGTCACCCCTGTTCGTCGGTTGCTGGGAATTCATGCACAAACCATGGGATTTTCAGGGAAGTGGGATACAGGGTCAATACATAGCTCCGGTCGAGTGCCGCTTCCGATGCGCTGCGGGTCAAGTGAATATGTCACAAGTTCCCTATGTGACTTGTCATGGGGTGTGCTCCCGAGAAGTGGGATGCTGTTCCTGCGCCACCGCCATGCCAGGGCCCCGGGGAAGTTGATGGACCATATAAACACCGATCAAAAGTCAGCAAGGTACGACTATCACGAACTGCTCCTGACCCGAAACATCCTGTTGTCCCAGTCTGGAGACGAACGGGTGTTACCCTGGGACGTGGTGCGTTACGCCCAGCGTTACTCCCAGGTGACCTATTGGGAGGCACTGCTGTGTGCCGCATTTCTCCCCGGGGTGGATAAACTGGTTGCGGTGGTGAGTCGGCGTCAACCCGATGGATACAGTGGACTGCTCCGTCAACAGGGCTCCACGGAATATGTGCGATTCTTCATCGACTGGGATGACGATTCTCATTACCAATCCACAGGACTGTGCCAGTTCCGGGTCCGGGATATCGAACTGACCGGTGCGGTTCCACCGCTGCCCGCCTGCCATCTGGTCACCCTGCCCTTTGAGGGAGCGCGCTATCTGAGCGCCCGGGCTGAGGGTCGTCGGCCGAGAGTGCGCGCCACACTCTCATGGAACCAGATGCCCGGACTGGATCGGGAATTCCAGCCGGTGTTCGGCAATCGCATCGACTCACAGATCAGCGTGGAGTCGGAGCGGGCCCTGCTGGCGCATTTCGAAATTCCGCTACAACATCCTTTGCGCCCGGATGGGCATCTGCCATGCCGGACCACAGCGGGTTGAGTGCCGCGTTCCATCCTCACCGTTCGTTCAAAACAGAGTCAACCCATCTGTTCCCGCAATTTCTACACGGGCGGATCCATGCGTCGACGGGAACCGCGATCCCGCAGAATCCACTTCCTTTTGACAAGTAAAAAAGTCACACGTCCGGCGTGTTGCATTCGATACGGTCGCAAGCCTGGGATTTGAAATCATAGAACCATGGAAGCGGTTCATCCATGACTACAAAGACCAGGAGAGAGGAAAATGACCGTTCAACAAACCCGCGAGCCTGCGCATCGCAGCAATCGCACAGAATACGATTTCAATCATCTCGATGCTACCGGCTCCCTGAGCCTGTACCCTCCCGGGCTGTTTCAGCCCCTGGGCAACGCCAGGGTCCGCAAAGACACCATCAAACGGCAGTTGGATATTGTTGTCAGTCTGCTGTTGCTGTTGTTGGCAAGTCCGCTCATGCTGGTTACCGCGCTGATGATCTGGCTCAGCAGTTTTGGCCGCGACCCGGTGTTCTACCGCCAACTCAGGGTCGGCTACGAGGGACTGGAGTTTTACGTTCTGAAATTCCGCAGCATGCGCACTGACGCAGAAAAGGACGGAGCGCGAATGGCGGCGAAAAATGATGACCGGGTCACCCGTATCGGGCGTTTCATCCGCAAGACCCGGATTGACGAACTGCCTCAGCTGTTCAACGTGCTGAGGGGGGATATGAGTCTGGTGGGACCACGCCCGGAACGGCCGGAATTCGTCTCAAAGTTCCAGGGTCAGATTGAAGGTTATGCCTATCGTCACCAGGTCCGTCCGGGCATCACTGGACTGGCCCAGGTCAGCTACCCCTACGGCGATTCTGTGGAGGATGCCGCCAACAAGCTGTACTACGATCTGACCTACGTTCGCAAAAACAGCCTGGCGTTCGATCTGCTGATCCTGTTACGTACCATTCCAGTAGTCCTGACGGGGCATGGGGCACGCTAAGATCGTTTCGCGACCGCGAACACACGATCCTGTTCCCAGGCGCCGCCCGGGATCAGGATCGAACTCATGAGGTCATTTGCCTGTCCTCAGCCCTCCTGGTACGGAAGACCGGCAATCCTGGGTTGAATCAGAACTATCCTATTCGGTACCAGACCCCCGGAGGATTGACGTAAATCCATCGGGAGCCTGTGGCTTCGAGGATGGTCACGGTTCGCGTGTTGATGATCTGTTTGATCGGTGGCTGCTCCCGGGTGCCGATATCCTCGATCTGTTTTCCACAATCGTCTGTGATTACAACCGAGCCATCCGGCTTGAGGGTCAGGTTATAATCGAACGCTGATTTATTTGTGCAGACGTTAAGCTCTTTTGGGTTGTCTATCATGGTCGATGGCCTCGTTTGTCAACGAATTGGGGGGCGGGGTTTAACGGAAGGTCAAAGAGACCTTCCCATAGATGGTACGTTCTTCTGAAAAGGCAGGGGGTGATGCCGTGGTGACCGGATCATCGGTGTCGTAACTGCTGCGATCCTCGTAGCGGACATCCTGGTCAAACAGGTTGTTCACACCGATAGTGGCGGACCCCCTGCGCTTTGGAAATCGATAACCCAGGGCAATGTCCGTGATCACACCCTGATCATCGCCTTCCTGTATGGCCATGCCGGAGCGGTCTGTAAACTGTCCGTCCTGATCGTAGTAGGTGGCTGTGAGCGATGCAATCATCCCGGAGGGATGGAAATAACGCAGTGACGTGGGCAGTTTGTGCGTGGTGAGTTCGAGAATGCCATCCGGCGCAAGTATCAAGTTGCCGCTGTTTTGAAGTCCCTTCTGCAGGTCGTATCGGTTGTACTGGTACTCGAGATTCAAGGCCCAGCGTGTCGAAACAGTCCAGTTGAGCCAGAGGTTCGCCACCCGGTCATCATAGTCCAGGGATTGCACTTGACTGAGCGGGAAGGGTGACGAGGTGTCGAGTACCTCGATCTTGGTGCTGAGATCGCGATACAGGGCCGAGACCCCGGTGGTTAGACTGTTGCTCAATCCGTAGGTATAGGCAATGCCATAGTTCCACGAATCGGTTTGATCGATGTCGTCATAGAGTTGATTGAATCCCACGATCTGCGAGGGTTCGAGGGTCTCGTACTGGGATGACCAGAGTACGCTGGTGCGGTTGCGGAACGCGGCCAGGTGGATTTTTCCCTGCGCATGCGGGGACAGCAGAAGACCGAGTTTCGGATAGGCCCTGCTGAGCCTGTCATCCACGTCATTCTCCTCCTTGAGAAGCGTCAGCCCTCCGGTGATTGAGAGCAGGGGATTCATCGTGTAGTAGGCGTAGCCGTAGACCCGGGTTTGCGACTCGTCATAATCGGTGTCTATGGTGCAGCTGGGTAGCGGGCAAAACGGCAGGTCGAAATAGTTCAGGGTCAAGCGACTGCCCAGGTCCTGGGATTGGTGACTGATACCGCCCAGCCATGCCAACTGCCGGCTGCTGCCCTGTAACTGCGCCTCGTACAGGTCGATCGTTTTCTCCATGTCGATCTGGCTCATGACACCGGGAAAACTCAGATCTGTGCTGACAATGTCCTGCGAACGGCGCATCGCGCTGAACAATAAGCGGCTGTCCCGGGTGACCTGTTGATTGACGCCCAGTCGGGTGGTTGATAGTTCGTTTTCAACGCGGTAGCCATCGATGCGTGTGAATTCGGGGATCAACCGCTGCGTCACATCACCCTTATCCTCCTCCTCCTGGCTGACTTCCAGTTGAACCGAGGTGCCTTCAGTAATGGCCACCTGGACGAACCCGCTTAGCAGGTCCTGTTCATAATCATACGGATTGTCCGCCAGCTCGGTTTCGGAATGATGCTGTCCGAGGCTGAAGGCGAACCGGTCGTGGAGTCCGGCAACGATGGCGTCATCGCTCCAGGTATTGTGTTCGCCCAGGGTGGCGCCCAGCTGCAATGCCAGACCATTGCGGGTGAACAGAGGATTGTATTCCTGATACGCCAGCGCCTCCGGTCCGGCGGCATCCAGCAGTCCCAGGTTGGCAATGCTGAGTTGCGGTTGCAATGGGTCGAGACTCAGGGGTTGGGACAGCTTTGCCTGCAACAGCTCACTCTGGCGCGCGGAGTCCCGGTTGGTGATCCCCAGGTAGGTGTCGGCGAGCAGCCGGTGGGCGGAGTGATTGCCGGGATCCTGCTCGAGCGCCTGCGTGGCCTGCAGACGCGCCAGTTGCTCCGACCCAAGATCGGTATAGATACGGCCCAGGGCGGCGTGGCGGGCGGCTTCGTCCTGATCCAGGAGTTGCCGGGAACGGTAAACCCCCCGGTTGTCATTCAGCGCAATGGCCTGTTGCTGGGCCTGCAGGGCCTCCACGGGGCGGTTGTCCGCTTGTAACAGGATGGATTCGTAGAACCAGGGGGTCGGGTCATTGGGGTCGAGCTGCCGGGCCATGCCGAACTGGTCATAGGCGAGCGGGTCACGCTTCTCCTCGTAGTAGGCCTTGCCGAGATAACTGCGCAGCAGGGCGTTGGCCGGGTCCAGCAGCAGCGCGGTTTCGAGGTCCTCCCGTCCCAGGGCCAGTTCGCCGCTGCGGATTTTAACCAGACCCTGGCCCAGGTGCGGCAGCGGAGCCTCGGTGTCGAGCTCCAGCGCGGTTCGGAAGCTGTCGCGCGCCTGTTGCAGATCGATGTTCCTCAACGAGGCGAAGCCCAGCACGGAGTAGGCCAGGGACAGACCGGGTTGCAGGGCGACGGCCTGTTCCGCGATCCTGCGGGCCTCAGTGGAATCGCCGGACATCAGGTGGACCTCGGCGAGTCGGGCATTCACCAGGGCGCTTGCGGGTGCCCGCTCCACCGCCAGCTGCATGTCCTGGAGCGCGGCGGGGATATCGAAACGGGCCTGTTGAACATAGGATCGGGCCATGTAGGCCGCGGCGGATTGGGGATCGCTCTGTATCGCCCGCTGCGCCAGGTCGGCGGCCTCATCAGGACGATTCTGCACCAGTGCCCCGATCGCGGCTTTTGCCAGCGCATCCGCACGGCCGGGTTGTTCCGGGAGCGGTGGATAGTAGAGGGCCCAGGCGACCGCGTCGTAGGGTCGGGCAATGTTCAGGCTGAGTGGCGCCTGGCCGGATTGGGTACGCGACCCCTGGTCGGCGCCGAGTGTCAGGCTGCCCTGGTCGTTGCGGGTGACCACCACGCCTTCCAGGACCGTGATATCCGTGCCCCGTTCTCCGATGCTGACCACGAACTCGGTGCCTTCGATGGAGGCGTTGACATAGGGCGTGTCGACCTGCATGCGTTTGGGGGTGCGGCTGATGGCGTGGATCGCACCGCGAATCAGTTCCAGAAGGGTCGGCGCGGATGACTGCACGTCTGTCAGGGTCAGCGCGGAATTGGCGTTCAGGCGCAGCAGAGTTTGATTGGCCAGGCGCAGGGCCGCACGACTCTCCTCACGGGTGCGCACAACGTCTCCCGCGCAGTAGGCCTGATCGAGCCGCGCGGCCTCCCAGTTGTCCTGGTCGGCTTTTTTTGCCTCGACCTGGCCCTCGAGGGCGATCAGGCGGGCAATGGGAGGGCATTCCGCCGCCTGGACCTGAATCCCCAGCAGTCCGATCACACACAACAGGGAACATTTCGCGAGCATGCGAGGGAATCGGTAATCAGGCATGGGCAATCCTCAGCGCAAATGAGATGCCGTATAGGACCCTTACAGCCTGTCAACCGGACGCTCATCACCCGTTTCGATACGCCTCGGGTAAGTCTCTCCCGGGATTGCCGGCGGAGTCACGGTCGGGTGTTGGGTCTAAAGGCATCCCCTTGAAAGGGTTAATTCGTCCAATAGTATCGAATATTGTTAAGTATGTGAATTTATTTCATATTTGCGGTCGCGCCCAGTGTCGGGCCGATCACAAAACCGTTCTTTGAGTGTTTCTGCGTTCGTGGAATTGCTGCAGGTAATAGCGGCTGGGACCATCCTCGGGAAAGTCTTCGATGATCTTCTCGAACTGTGAATTGGCGGCCTCCCGGTCGCCGCTTTGCCAATCTGCCAGGGCGCGGGCGAAGTCGTTGTGCAGGCTGAGCGTCCGGGCATCGGCCTGGGCCTCAGTGGCGGCGATCTCATGCAGAATCACCGGCTGCTGCTTGCCGGCGACCATGAACTGACCCAGTTCCCGGGTAACGATCCCACGCAGGTGCTGAACAAAGTCATTCGAGGCGAGTATTCGTGTGCCGAGCCGTTTGTTCAGGTTTTCGATTCTCGAGGAGGTGTTGACGATATCCCCCACCGCGCGGTATTCGAAATGGTCAATGGCACCGACATGGCTCATCACCAGGTTGCCGCAGTGCAGGCCCATCCGGGTGACCAGCTTGGGTTCCAGGTCCGATACACGAATCATCTCGTCGATCTCGAGTGCTGCCAGACAGGCCTGCTGCGCCAGCTCAGGGTCTGTCTTGTTGGCCGGCCAGATGGCGAGCATGGCGTCACCGATGACATCCGAAACCACCCCGTGACGAAACCGGATCGGGGTGAACAGGAGTTCGAAATAACGGTTTAGGTACACCTGCAGCGCTTCCGGGGACATGCCTTCCGCCAGGGCCGTATAGTTTGCCGCATCGGTGGAGAGACACACGCCGAAGGCGGACTCTACCTGGCTGTGCGGTTGGCGATCATCCTTCACCAGGCGATCGATCACATTCCCCGGCAGGTAGTAGCCGAACAACTGGCGAAGGCGTTCACGGCTTTTGCGGATCTGCTTGTAGTGGCTGAGCTGGCTCAGGATCATGGCCAATGGCATCTGCAGCGCCAGGGGCACGAACCAGGGCAACCAATGGTGCTGAAGGCTGAACAGAGCATACACCGCGGCGAAGTAGAAGGCCCCGAACAGGCTGCCGGCGGCGAGTCCTCTGAGTCCGGGCAGAGTTCGCAGGATCAGGGTGGTGATCAGTCCGAATCCCAGCAACAGCCCGGCTGTGAGGCCCGGGTTGTGGGACAGGGTCTCAGCGTAGCGCAGGTTGGCGTAGGCGGTGGCTGCTATTTCCACGCCACTGAGATCCAACCCGTCAGGCTGGGAGAACACGGTATGAAAACCGTCTCTCTGTCTCGGCTGGTAATCACCGGAATAGCCGACGAATACCGTTTTGCCTTGAAACAGGCGCCAGTCCACGGCCCCGTCATCGAGCAGGTCCTGAATCGGATGGGTGCGAATGCTTCCGGGCGGTCCATAGAAGTTCAGGTAGGGATAGGCAGGGCCATCGAACACCGCCAGCAGACCCAGGAGTTCGGCCTGTCGCTGTGCATCCAGGCTGCCCGGGTGATGTCCTGCCAGAGTCTTGCGCAGTTGTGCCGGCAGCTCGGGATTGCCGCGCAGTTGCCGGGCAAGCCCCAGGGAGGTTCCCGACAGCGCCTGGCCAGCCTGTGGCAGGTCGGTTTCGCTGATCAGGGCGCGCAGTCCCTCACCCTGGGGGTCGATAGCTGTCTGCAGGGCCAGTGTCGGGAGTGAAATGTGCTGCTGGGTGCCGCTGAAGGTCCAGAAGCGGCTGACCCTCACAGGGATTTTTGGTAGCACGAAAGGCGCGATGGCCAGGGCGGCGTCAGCCAGTCTGGGAGTCGGGGCAATCAATTGCTCGATCTGATGGGTTCGCGGGCCATCGTTGAACTCCTGTTGCTGCAGATAGGCCACCAGGAGCACATTGCCCGCCTCGTGCATGGCGCGAGCCATCTCTGCATCCGTGTCGGGATCGCGGGCCTTTTTAAAGAAGATGTCGTATGCGATGACTGAAGCGCCGGCGGCGTTCAGGCGGTCGATGAGACGGGCATGCAGGGAGCGGGGCCATTCCGGGATCTCCTCGCCCAGTCCGAGTTGCGTGGAAGTCTTACCGTTGATCGAGACGATTTCCACATCCCGGGGGGACGGGCGTTGACCCCGCAGCTTGAACAGCAGCTCCAGGCCGACTTGCTCCTCCCACTCAGTACTCCCCGGCAGGAGACTGACCGCGATGCCCAGCAGTCCGATCATAAACCCCAGCGCGAGGGTGATTGTCAGCGTGCTTTTTTCCACTTTGATGCTGAAAGATAACGAAGTTCAATGACCTCATTGGCGGGTGTAACGGCTCCGCAATGAAAATGCCGAAGCTTACAGGATCCGGATACCGGGTTTCGCCCGCGTCTTTCAGTCCTTGTTTTTTCTGTTAAAGTTAATCTTGAGTCCAGGGTATCAGTTGTCGGCTGATGCGAAGGGTTCGCCCACCTGCGGGCGTGTGTCACTGAGCCATCATCATGCTGAGCCGGTTGAAGTGAAGTGTACATCACACGCACGCCAAAGGGATGCTGCGGGGTGGCGGGGTGCATGAGGTCGGAGGAATGCGGGGTTTAGGGAGAGTTCGCCTTGCATCGTACATAACAAGAGAACCTTTCAAGATGATCGAGAACATCTCCATATTCAAGGGGTTGGATCCCGAGGCCCTGGCCTTGATCGAACAGCGCATGGTGCGCCGCACCTATCCGCGCAACACCATTGTGTTGTCGGAGGGAGATCAGAGCGACTCCATGTACGTGATTCTCAGTGGCAAGGTCAAGGTCTATCTCAACGACGAGCACGGCAAAGAGGCGATCATCAACTATCAGGAAGCCGGTGAATACTTCGGAGAACTCTCCCTGATTGACGAGAGCAAACGCTCCGCCTCGATCATGACCGTGGTCAAATCGACCCTGGGGGTTATCTCCAAACAGGCCTTCCATGAAGTGCTGAAGGCCAACCCCGACATTGCGATTCACCTGCTAAAGGATCTGGTTCAGCGGGTCCGGACATTGACCGAGGAGGTCAAGAGTCTTGCGTTATCGGATGTTTATGGCCGCCTGAGCAAGACCTTGCTGAGTCTGGCGGAGGAGCGGGATGACGGGGTCTGGGTCATTGAAGGCCATGTCACCCAGCAGGAACTGGCGAACCGCATCGGCGCCTCGCGTGAAATGGTGTGCCGGATCTTCAAGGATCTGGTCAAGGGCGGCTATATCACCACCAGCCACAACCGCTTCACTATCAACAAGCAGCTGCCGGCCCGTTACTGAAACGTCACCACGTCGATGGATTCGTCCGGCATGGGGAACATCGGACGTAAATATCTGTCCGATCTGCGAGTTGGTTGAAAGCTGTCCGAATCACACCTGCCTGTATGGGCTGCGGACCTCAGTCGTATGCCTGACCGGACCCGGAGTTGGATAAAGGCCCCGGGTCGGGCCATGGTGCATATGTCACATCCGAAGTGTGAATAAGTCACAACCGAATTTTTCCTCGCGGTTTAGACTTGTCAGCGAGTGGTTAGCTTTCTCTGACCGGGCGGGAGAAATCCCGCATGTCACAGGCCGCCGTCTGTTATCGCTACGGAATGGGCGGATGGTTGGTGACAAGGCTCAAATCAGTCACTCGACCTCCTCATTGGGTAGCACTCTCCGTCCTGGACGGAGAGTGTTTTTTTATTTGTGTGTATCGGAAGTAATGACTCCGTTGACCCGCACAGGGCGCTAACCGACCTCCGGGAAAAAGACTCCGGGATTGAGGATCTGATGAGGATCGAAGCGCTGCTTGATGGCACGCATCAGGTCCATTGCCACCGGGTCGATCTCCTGATCCACGAAGGCCCGTTTCACCACCCCGATGCCGTGTTCACCCGAGAGGGTGCCGCCGAGTTTCAAAACCTGTTCAAACAGGGCCTTCAAGCATACCTCGCCGGCGTTCAGTTGCTGCGGATCGTCAGGGTCCAGCAGCAGGTTGACATGGATGTTGCCATTCCCGGCGTGCCCGAAATTGACAATCGTGATACCGGTCTCATGGGACAGGTTTTCCAGAAATCCGATCAGATCCGGGATTCGTGAGACCGGTACCACCACATCCTCGTTGATCTTCTTCGGCGCGATGTTGCGCAGCGCCGGGGAGAGGGCCTTGCGGGTCTTCCAGAGACGCGCGATCTCATCCTCGGTCTCGGCGGTATGGATCTCCAGCAACCCTTCGACTCGGGCAGCTTCGGCCACCGCTGAGGCCTCCCGGTCGATGCAGTGCTGGGCGCCATCCACCTCGATCATCAGCAGGGCGCCCACCTCCGGATCCAGTTGCAGGTCGGAAAAATTGCGCACCATCTGCAGTGCGGCGCCATCCATGAATTCGAGTGCGCAGGGGGTGACCGGTTGGGCCATGATCGAAGAGACCGCGCGGGCGGCTGCGTGGATGTCACGGTAGCTGGCCTGCAGGGTGCGCTTGGATTGTGCCAGCGGGGTGAGTTTGAGGCGGGCCTCAGTGATGATCGCCAGTGTGCCTTCGGAGCCAATCAGCAGTCGCGTGAGGTCGTAGCCCACCACCCCCTTGGTGGTGTTCACGCCGGTTATCAGGGTCTCGCCCTGACCGGTAACGGCCTTCAGACCGAGGGTATTCTCCCGGGGAGTGCCGTATTTCACCGCTCTGGGCCCAGCGGAATTGTAGGCCAGGTTGCCGCCAATGGTGCACACGGCGGCACTGGTGGGATCCGGGGGCCAGAAGAACCCCGACGCCTGGGCCGCTTGCTGGAGTGCCTTGTTGGTCACTCCCGGTTCCACCCGTGCCAGACGGTTATCCGTATCGATCTCGATGATCCGGTTCATGCGTTCCAGGGAGAGCACCACGCCGCCGCTCTGGGGTACGGTGGCGCCGGTGGTTCCGGTGCCCGTGCCACGGGCGATCAGGGGAATTCGCAGGTCATGACAGAGACGTGCGATCTTGGCTACTTGTTGGTGCCGGTCGGCGAACAGCACCCCGGCCGGGGTGGCTTGCAGGCGGCTGTTGTCGTAGCCATATGGCAGGCAGTCCGCCGGGTCGGTGAAGACATTCTCGGTGCCGACGATGCTGCGGAGCTTGTGTACCGTGCTTCGGTCCAGTGGCTTATCCAAATCAGAGGTACTCGAACACCCGGACCACCCGGCGCACACCGCTGACGTGACGCACCACATCGGTGACCGCATCGCCTTCGGCCTTGGTGATCAGTCCCATGAGGAAAACGGTTCCCCGTTCGGTGACCACCTTGACCCGCAGCGGATCGAAGTCGGGAATCTTGATGCCGGCGAGTCGGATCTTGACCTCAGACGTCAGGGTGACATCGCGACTGACTTCGCCGATCGAGGCGGTGCTGCCGAGTTCAATCTCGTTGACCACCCGTCTGACCCGGTCGATTCCGGAAACCAACTGCTCCGCCTTGACGCGCAGCGCGTCATTTTCCGCCTGACCGGTCAGCAGTACGACCATGTTGTAACTGGTCACATGAATGCTGCCCTGGGCCTTGAAGGTCGGGTCTTTGGACATCAGGTCATAGGCCTTGAGTTCGATGCTCTGATCCTCGACGATGACGCCTGTGGTGCGTCGGTCGTGGGCGATCGAGGCCGTCGCCGCGGCTCCGCCGACGACGGCGGCAGCGCAGCCCTGCAGCAGCAGGATGATGGCGGTGATGGTCAATGCGGTTGCAAATTGTTTCTGCATGAGCGTCCTCTAAAAGCGGCCGGGGTGGGCCCCGGGTTTGGGTTTGTGACCCTTGAAAATTGAATTTTTCAGGGTGTTGTTCGGTGTTAACCGTATATGCCGGTGTTTCAGCTACCCAGCAGTTGCTGATCCACCAGGTCACAAAGACAATGGATGATCAGCAGGTGGGTTTCCTGAATGCGTGCCGTGAGATCCGCGGGAACACGGATTTCGACGTCTTCCGGCGCCAGGAGTTTCGCCAGTTCGCCCCCGTCTCTTCCACTCAGGGCAACCACGCTCATTTCCCGTTCATGGGCGGATTGTACCGCACGATTCACATTGTCCGAATTGCCGCTGGTCGAGATCGCCAGCAGCAGGTCGTTTGGTTGACCCAGGGCTTCCACCTGGCGTGCAAAGATGGCGGAAAAATCCATGTCATTCGCGATCGAGGTGACCGTCGAACTGTCAGTGGTCAGAGCTATCGCTGGCAGACCCGGGCGGTCGCGCTCGTATCGGTTGAGCATCTCAGAGGAGAAGTGCTGGGCATCTCCCGCAGAGCCGCCGTTGCCGCAACTGAGAATCTTGTTTCCCTGCAGCAGGCGTTCAAAGATCAGCCTCGCCGCATCCGAGATGGGTTGTATCAGCAGCGGCAGGGCGTCGATTTTTGTTTGGATGCTCTGATTGAAGAGCATCTGGATGCGGTCACTGTCTGGCATCGTTGATCATGTTCCGGCGTTGGGCGGTTTGGGTCATGGGGCGGAATCTTACCTCACCAGTGGCTCTGAATGGCGTTTTTGATCCATTCCATGCGTGGATGGGAATCACCATTCAGGGTCACCACATCGAAGCGGCAGGGACGCTCCTCCGCATGTGTCTGCAGGTAATGACGGGCAGCGGCCAGCAGCTTTCGCTGTTTTCCGGGGGTGATGCTTTCCGATGCGGAACCGTAGTCACTGGAGCGGCGATAACGAACCTCGACGAAGATCAGCGAGTCGCTGCGGTCGCACATGATCAGGTCGAGTTCGCCCGCCTTGCAGCGGTAGTTTCGCTCGATCAGTCTGAGCCCCTGGCGGTGTAGATAGTCCAGCGCCTGCTGTTCTGCTTCGGCGCCCTGTACCAGGTGATCCGGTTTCATCGCACGGGCGTGGGGCGGGACAGATTGTGATCCTCCACCGGCGGTAGCGGGTCGGCGGGTTGCAGGTTTGGTTCGATGGTCTCCTTTGCGCTGGGGTCGAGTGTCTCCAGTCCCGGCATTTCGAGACGCGGGGCGTAACCGCTGATACTGGCCAGACCCTGATCCATCTGTGCCCAGGCCAGCAAGCGGTGTATCCGGTTATCCCGATCCAGGTACAGGGTGCCGCTCTTGCCGTTGAACAGCCGGCCCGGCTGATCCTGCAGGTTACGCAGTTGGGGCAGCAGGTTGTAGCTGTCAATCCCCATGGCGTAGAGCCTGGCGTAAGCCCCTTTCACACCCGGCATCAGCTTTTCGAGTTCCTGACGCGACAAAGCCCCTTGCTGACCCTCCTCGAGCAGCCAGGGGGTGTCGACAAACTCGATCTTACCCAGATCCCGGTCCAGGGTGGGATCTGAGATTCCCGAATAGACGTGGGAAGTGGTGTAGACCGGCAGATGTCCGGCGCGGAAGAACCTCAGCTGCGGGCGTAACTGGCGGGCTTTTTGTGAACGCGCAGCCAGAAAAATGAAATCCCCATCTTCGCGGGATCGGGGTTCGGCCTCGAGCTTGTATCCCAACTGGGTGACCAGGGCGCGGATTCGCGCCTCGCTTTCATTGATATTGAGCAGCATCCGGATGGGTACGGAGAAGTCGTTGTCCGTCGGATTGTAAACCTGCTGTTCCACCACCTGGCCGCCCAGGCGAATCCAGCGATTGCGGAAGCTGTCCGCAAGACGTTTTCCCCAGTCATTCGACGGGGTCAGGATCAGGGCGCTGCGATGGCCTTCGAGCCAGGCCCGTTCGGCGATCTGCTCGGCCTCGTCTTCGGGAGCCAGGCCGAACTGGATCAGGTTGGGGTTGCGTGCATCGAAGGGATCCTCGCGCGCTTCGATCTGGTTGAGCGCGAGTACCGGGATGTCCAGCAGCTCCAGGCGTGAGATCATCTTGACCGCATCCTTGTTCAGCGGCCCGACGATCATCTGTGCGCCGTTCAGCAGTGCGCTCTGGTAGACGCTCAGAGTCTCCTGCAGGGTGCTGGTATCGTAGAACTGCAGCTTGGGCCGGTACTCTGCCGGCTGTTGATACCAGGCGGCCATGAAACCGTCCCTCACCGCTGTGGCGACTTTTGCATAAGGGCCGCTGCGGGGAAGCAGAATCGCGATATGGTCATCCGGGGTCAGGCCCTGCTGTTCCAGCAGCCCGGCCAGCAGGGGCTGCATCGCCGGATGATCCGGGAACCGTTCCCGCCACTGGGCCAGCTGTTTGTTAAGTGCCAGGGGATCGGAGATCTGCTGCTTGACGATACGCGCCAGCTCCATCCAGCCGATGAGGGTGGCCGGTGGCTGTGGCTGCAGCAGGGACAGGGCAGTGTCGGTCATGGTCGAGAGGGTCTGCAGGAGCAGTTCCTGGGTGGCCAGCCGGCCTTCCAGGTCCTCGGCCTGCAAAGCATCCAGAACGTCCAACTCTCGGGCGCTCTCCAGCAGGTTGCCGGAGAGGCGGAAGATCTCCGCCATGTTGCGGTGATAGTGAACCCTTAGCTCCAGTGGGGTATCCGCGGAAGGCTCCGGTTGCATGAGGTCCAGGGCCTTTTCGATATCCCCCTGGAGAACCGCCAGTTCGGTGCGCAGCATACGCAGTTCGAAATTGAAATCGCTGGGCTCCGGGGTGGGTTTCAGGGTCTCCACCAGCCTCAGGCTGCGTTCCTGGTCAGCTGCCTTGAGCCAGTATCCTGCGGCCTTGAGCAGGAGTGCCTCGCGCAGAGGGGATTCGCTCATCAGTGCGGCATTTTCCAGCAGGCCGGCGGCCCCTGCGTAGTCGCCGGCGTCGAGCATTCCGGCGAGCTGGAGCTGCAGGCGGGCTTCGAGCTCGGTGGATGACGGGGTGCGGTCCCTGGGCGTGGTGGTGCAGCCTGCGAGGATCGTCAGGGCTATCAGCAGGGTGAAAGCGAAAAAGCGGATGTGTTGCATAACGTCATTATCAGTGAGGGGTGATACCCGTCAGTCGGTTCTGTGTTCCCGATACCGGTCAGTCTCTGTGTGTCTCGAGCAGCTTGCTGGAGGGCGGCGCTGAGGCTGCGGTCCGGGGTTGAAATTCTTTTCCAGGGCTTGATACAGGCCCAATGTGCTCATTGAATCCTCTGGCCCGGGCGGTTCCGCTGAATGTCCCCTCATGTGGGCTGTCGCCAAGGGAATTGTCACCCCTGGAGGAACGCTCCGGGACATCAAACCCCGCCACTGGCAGGTGCGTGATCGTCCCCGATCACGCCTGTTACGCTGCCCGGGCCCGTCAGGGTCACTGACAAGCCTTCGGGAATCTGCCAATATTCCAGATTGTCCCGGGAAAAACCACAGTCATGGGCCAATTTCAATGGGCCGTCCGTCACAACCGGGACCCGGCATGCGGGCCCTGGCACCTCAGCAGCAGGAAACTTCGTGTCAAAGGGCATACTTTACGTCGTAGCAACACCCATCGGCAATCTCGATGACCTGACCCCCCGGGCAGTTGCCACGCTGCGACAGGTGGACTGGATTGCCGCGGAGGATACCCGGCACACCAAACCTCTACTGCGCCATTATGGCATCGATACGCCGCTCAGGGCCGTGCATCAACACAATGAGCAGGCGCAGTTGCAGTCCCTGCTCGAGGCTTTGCACGAAGGTCAGTCCATAGCCCTGGTGTCGGATGCCGGTACCCCGCTGATCAGTGATCCCGGCTTCCCCCTGGTACAGGCCTATGCCGATGCGGGCGGTCAGGTGGTGCCGATCCCCGGTGTGAGTGCGATTATCTGCGCGCTTTCCGCTGCGGGACTGCCGACTGATCGGTTCCTCTTCGCCGGTTTCCCGCCGCGAACCCATTCCCAGCGTCAGCGCTGGTTCGAGGCGCTGGTGGATGAGTCATCGACCCTGGTGTTCTACGAGGCGAGTCACCGGATTGAGGAATGTCTGCGTGACATGCGGGTGGTGTTCGGGGGTGAGCGCAATGCGGTGATCGGCCGAGCACTGACCAAACGTCATGAGACCTTTCTGCGAGGCCGCTTGCCTGAACTGATTGAACAGGTGTGCGGGAATCCGGATCAGCGCAAAGGGGAGTTCGTGGTACTGGTCGGGGGGGCGCCCAGAGTCGAGTCCGACCAGGTCAGTCTCAGCGTTGAATCGCTGCTTGTGACGCTGCTCAATGAACTGCCTCTGAAGCAGGCAGTTACCTTGGCTGCGAAGATCACCGGGCGGAAAAAGAACGCACTGTATGAATGGGCTTTGCGCCTCACAAAGGACTGAGATGTGAAGTAATACCGGGATGTGGGCTCGGCTTTGAGCGATAATTCCCAATAACGATCCACGCTCCCACCAGAACCCGCCATGCGCACACGTTTACTACTGACAATCTGGTTGTACGGGTGCTGTTCCCCATTCCTCATCGCGGCCGACCTGGGGATTGAATTCACCCCCTTCACCGGCTACCGCTTCGGCGGCACCCTGGAGGACGACAGGACCCGGCGCAGCATGGATATCGAGGATGCCCAGGATTGGGGCTTTACCCTGAGCCAGCCCGCTACCAATACCACCCGCTACGAATTCCTCTACAGTCATCAGGATACCTCCCTGGCGGACACCACCGATCCGCATAACGCCTTCGATCTGGCGATTCACTATTTTCACATGGGGGGCACTGTGGATGTGTACCAGGATCGGTTCACCCCGTATTTTTCCGGCGGTCTGGGAATGACCTACATGAGTCCGGGTAACCGGGATTACCGCGATGAAACCCGCTTTTCTTTGAGTGTGGGCGGCGGTTTGAAATGGTATCCCACCGAGCGCTTGGGTATCCGCTTCGAAATGCGCGGCTACAGTACCCTGATCAATTCCAACGGCAGCCTGTTCTGCGACGGCGGCTGCAACCTGCAGATCAGCGGCGACGCGTTCCCCCAGTTCGAGACCAACCTGGGGCTGATCTTCCGTTTCTGAGCGAGATTCTGAATGCCAAAACGCAACCCGGGCATGGCCGACTTCCTGCCTTGCCCGGATTCCGCTCAGATCACAGCGGGTTATTCCCGATCATGGGGTGCGCGGGTGGTTAGTGACCCGATCAGTGCGTCACCTCGATGCGTTTGGCCCGCTTTTCGGTGGCCGATTTTGGAATGGTGATCTCAAGCACGCCGTCCTTGCCGGTGGCCTCGATGGCCTCCGGATCGGTATTGTCCGGCAGTGAAAAACGCCGATAGAAGACGCCGTGGGAACGTTCGATGCGTTTGAAGTTCTCCTTCTCTTCGGTCTCTTCAAACTTGCGTTCGCCGCGGATGCTCAAGACCCCGTGTTCCATGGTGATCTCGATGTCTTCGGGTTTCACCCCCGGAATATCGGCACGGATGAGATAACGGTTTTCCTCTTCCTTGATGTCGACGGCCGGTGCCCAGTCGCCTCCTACCACGTGAGAGGTGTCTTCACTCCGTTGCAGGAGAGGATGGAACATACGGTCGAGTTCCTGACGCCAGTCTTCCATTGAACGCCAAGGGTCATAACGTGTGATGTTCATGATGTCCTCCTGTAAAGCATCCCTTCCTACTATGAATATGGTTCTGTTTGAGAGGGATTTCAAGGCTCTGGAGGGAGCATTTTCTGGCTGTTTTGGATCTTTTCGCGCCGCCGCAATAGATTATAAAATATTGATTTATTTTGGTTTTCTTCGGCTGTTACGGGATGGGTTCCGGGGCGCGGTTTTAGCCTTTTCAGGCGCCCGTCCCGCAGTGCCTTGCGAACGCCTGTGCGGGCGGCTCGGGACGGCTTTCTCCAACCTCGGCTGCCAGCGGGGAATCAGCTGATTTTTGCCGTTTCCGATCAGATCGCTGCGCCCCATGCGTTTCAGGGCCTCGCGCAGCAGGGGCCAGTTTTTCGGATCGTGATAGCGCAGGAACGCCTTGTGCAGTCGTCGTTGTTTCAATCCGCGCACCACTTCGACCTCTCCCCCCCTGTCCCGGCGAACGCGCTGCAGTGGGTTGCGACCGGTGTGGTACATCGCCGATGCGATAGCCAGTGGGGTGGGTAAGAAGGATTGCACCTGGTCAGGACGGAAGCCGTTCGCTTTCAACCAGAGTGCCAGGTTGAGCATGTCCCGGTCACTGGTGCCGGGGTGAGCGGCGATGAAATAGGGGATGAGATACTGTTCTTTGCCGGCTTCCGCCGAGTATTTATCGAACAGTTTCTTAAACTGGTCATAGCGGTCGATCCCCGGTTTCATCATCTTGCTCAGGGGGGAGGATTCGGTGTGTTCCGGAGCAATTTTCAGATAGCCCCCCACATGGTGGGTTACCAGTTCGCGGATATATTCCGGTGAGCGCACCGCCAGGTCATAGCGCAGCCCGGATGCGATGAAAACCCGTCTGATGCCGGGCAGTTTGCGGGTTCTGCGGTAGAGCTCGATGAGCGGACGATGGTCGGTGTTGAGGTTGCTGCAGATATCGGGGTAGACGCAGGACAAACGCCGGCAGGCTGATTCGATCCTGGGGTCCTTGCAGGCGAGCCGGTACATGTTCGCTGTGGGTCCGCCCAGATCGGAGATGTTCCCGGTGAAGCCTGGCACCTGGTCACGGATGCTCTCCACCTCGCGTACGATCGAGTCTTCCGATCGGCTTTGAATGATGCGCCCCTCGTGCTCGGTGATCGAACAGAAGGTGCAGCCGCCAAAGCAGCCGCGCATGATATTCACCGAGTGACGAATCATCTCCCAGGCCGGGTTCCGCGCAACACCGTAGGCCGGATGGGGCTGACGGGTGTAAGGCAGTTCGTAAACCCGGTCGAGTTCCTCAGTGGTCAGAGGCAGCGGGGGCGGGTTGAGCCATACGTCCCTTTTGCCATGCCGCTGCACCAGCGCACGGGCATTACCCGGATTGGTTTCCAGGTGAAATACCCGGGAGGCATGGGCATACAGCACCTCGTCCTCCACCACCTGGTCGTAGGAAGGCAGGCGCACCACGCTGCGTTCCCGGGGCAGCTGCTTAGGTCTCAGGTGGGCGCTGTGGATGACCCGCTGATCACAGTCGGGGGCTGCCTCGTATGGATTGGCATGGGTGGGACGCGGTCCCGGTTCGTCCAGCTCGGAGGCATCGATCTCGTACCAGTCCGCGGGCAGTTCCTGGCGCATGAAACCGGTGCCGCGGACGTCCGTGATCGAGGCTATGGGTTCGCCTTTCGCCAGGCGGTGCGTGACCTCGACGATGGCACGCTCCGCATTGCCGAAGATCAACAGGTCAGCCTTTGAATCGGGGAGTATCGAGCGGCGTACCTTTTCCGACCAGTAGTCGTAGTGGGCGATCCTTCGCAGGCTGGCCTCGATGCCGCCGATCACTATCGGTACGCCCTTGTAGGCCTCCCGGGCGCGCTGGGCATAAACGATGACTGACCGGTCGGGCCGTTTGCCGGCCTCGCCGTTTGGTGTGTAGGCGTCGTCGCTGCGGATCCGGCGATCCGCTGTGTAGCGATTGACCATCGAGTCCATGTTACCCGCGGTAATGCCAAAATAGAGGTTCGGGCGACCCAGCCGACGCAGCGACTCTGCGTCCTGCCAGTCTGGCTGGGCGATAATTCCGACGCGGAACCCCTGGGCCTCCAGCAGACGGCCGATCAGGGCCATGCCAAAGCTGGGGTGATCCACATAGGCGTCGCCGGTGACCAGAATCACGTCGCAACTGTCCCACCCAAGCTGATCCATCTCTTCCCGGCTCATGGGCAGCACGGGCGCAATCCCAAACCGGGCGGCCCAGTAGCGGCGGTGAGCAAACAGGGAAGGGACTCTCAACATGGATGGCGTGAATTCAGAAAATGTCTATGAATGATCACGACATTAGCGCGCATCCTGACCGGCCAGTCAACGGACAGGTTGTGGTTTTATCCCGGTCGAACAGGTGCGACAGCGACGAATTGTCGATCCGATGATTCCGGGCATGTATTGGAATACGATCAGGCTTGACCCAACGGGTTGTCCGTTCCAGCCTCATGGACATCCATCATACTGCAGGCAGGGAATATCCGGTGCAAAAGCGCAGGTGCGGGAACATAATATGAGATTTAACTAATATTATAAATATATCAGCATTTTAAGCGTATAATGTGGGATTGAAATTACTTTCCCGATGTCCCCGTCTATAAGAGTGAATTGATACAGGTCATAATGTGGTGCACGAACAATTTTTTTACGAAAAAACTTCCTATATTGATCCGCTGGTTATAAGCACATGAATGCCGAGACGGGAAATTACAGGCCTCCTGCTGTCATAGCCGGTGCATTTCAAACGGGCGTCCTGGGAGTCAGAAGCCTGGTCAGGCACGGTATCAAGGCCATATGCTTTGATTGTAATCCGACGATGCACGGTTTCAGGTCTCGATATGGGCCTGCGCGTTTATGCCCGAATCCTGACGATTTGCCGGATGAATGGCTCGACTTCATGCTCGCTCTGTCAGATGAAATTGGTGAAAAAGCGGTACTGATACCCAGTTCGGACCGCTACGTAACCGCAATCGCCAATCATCGTGAGGTATTACGAGAGCAGTATATCTTCTCTCCCGGTGTGGATCTGCAGGGATTGCTGGCGCATAAGCAGACTCAGTATCGGATGGCCGAAGAGCACGGCATGCCCATGCCACTCACCCGGATGATCAATTCAGTCGAGGAATTGCACGATTTTAGCCAAGCCGCGCACTTTCCATGCCTGGTCAAACCCTGGCATTTCAGGGAATGGGAAAAATTTTCGAAAGATCACCCGCTGTATTGCCAGAAAGTCTCTGTAGCTGAAAATGAGGAAGCGCTGTTAAAGAATTATCAACTCGCATCTGAGATCAACACCAACGTTGTATTGCAGGAAATCATTCAGGGTCCTGACACTTCGAAACGTGTCTATTTGTCCTGCTATGATAAACAAAGCAAGCGAATCGCAAATGCGATGTTTCAGGAACTACGATGTGTTCCATTCGGCTTTGGGCCCGCATCCGTTACCGTGCCGATTGTTGACGAAGAGGCTGACGAGGTCTGCGATAATTTTTTAAAGAGCATCGGATACAAAGGTATCTGTGAAATAGAAGTCAAGCGGGATTCGCGGGATGGGAAAGTGAAACTCATTGAAGCCAATCCCAGGTTGTCCGGCGGAGGTGACGCGGCTCCCTACGCAGGTGTTGATTTATGCTGGATTCACTATCAGGAACTGACAGGCGTGGAGGTGGCGCCGGTCAAACCATCCGGAAAGTACTTCAAGCATATTGTGCTTCGTGCAGAAGGCACGGCGATCCCGGAATATATCCGCGAAGGTTTATTGACATGGAGAGAGGTTTTTAAGACCTACAAGCCTCCTGTTGCTTTTTTCGACCTGGATCGAAAAGACTTGAAGATGTCCATGGAAACAATACTGGTAACATTTAAAACGCTTCTGACAAACTTGTTTTTCAAACGCAAAATGTGAGCATGATTCGTAGTAATGAGAATATCGATACGGAGATGTTGAATTGGATAAAAGAAAAATAAATCTCCTGCTGTATATTTCCGGACTTCATCATGGTGGTGCAGAGCGGGTTGTTGCAGCGCTTTGTTACAACCTGAATAGAGATAAATACAATATTCTGGTGTGCTGGCATAAGGCCTGTGGTGCCATTGGGGATGAGATAAAGACCCGAGGCTTTGAGGTGTTGGGATTGCCTGAGGTAGATGAGAATCTAACTCCATATAAGAATTTTCTGGCGCTCAGAAGGGTTATAAAAAAATACCGTATTGATGTTGTCCATACTCATGATATTTCATGTCTGGCTGATACTTCCCAGTGCCGGCTGATGGGCGTGCGTGTAAAACATATACATACATTTCATTTTGGCAACTATCCCAATTTACCTCGAAAATATATTTTTCTTGAAACCGTAGCAAGCAGAGTGGCGAATAAATTAGTCGCTGTCGGCTATGAGCAGGCAAAAAAGATACAAAGCGCCCTGCATCTGAGTGGCAAACGGTTGGATGTCATCTACAACGGCGTCGAAAAGCCACATGCTGAAGAAGTCCCGGCTGCAGTGCAGGAACTCAAGAGGAATCATAAACAAACTGTCTTGATTGGCTCCATATCCACTCTGATACCGCAGAAAGGTATTCCTTACCTGATCGAAACAGCGAGAACACTAAAAGACCGGAATCTTGACTGTAAGATACTGGTGGCCGGTAACGGGCCTCTGCGCGATGAGCTGGAAGAAAAATGCCGACAGCTTGATGTGGCAGATACCGTATTGTTTCTTGGTTGGGTGCCCAATGCCGCGAACAAACTGCTTCCTTATATAGATATTTTTGTTCAGTCATCGCTCTGGGAAGCAAATTCAATTGTCTTGCTTGAGGCGATGTCCTCCTGTTTACCGATCGTCGCTAACAGGGTCGGTGATGCCGTTCACATCATCGATAACAATATCAATGGCGTTTTAACCGATCCCGAGCAGCCGACAGTCATGGCGGATGAGTTGCAGGCGTTGATCGAAGATCCGGATAAACGCGGCAGCCTGGGACAGGCTGCCGGTAAGAAATATCTTGAGAATTACACGATCAGTAAAATGATCGAAGAGTACGAAGTGGCCTACGATGCACTGGCCGAATAGCATAAATGAAGGACACTGAACGGCGCTGATGAATATAAGCATCTTTCACAAAGATTTCCATCTTCTTGCTGAATCGCCGTTTTGGAGTGATTTTCACTCTGAGCTGTTTTGGGTGGACATAATGAGATCTTCGCTGCATCGCATGTCCCTGAAAAATGAGCATCGGCAATACGAATTACCCGAGGCATTCACCAGTATAATTGTGAGTAAAAATATTGTACTCGGGATTACGGCAAATGGCTTTTGTTCATTCGATCTCGAGTGTGAGCGGTTCGAGCGCTTGATGGATGTGGAGGCCGACAAGCCGGGCAATAGAAGCAATGACGGCGCCGCCGATAATCATGGTGGGTATGTGTTTGGAACCATGCATCAGGAGGGAAATCTGAGAACTGGCAGTATCTATCATGTAGACACAGTGGCTATGCGTCTTCAGGTATTGGATTCAGATTACTACATCCCAAATGGCTTCGCCTTCATAAACGAATACAGACAACTGCTTATTGCGGATTCTTATCTCGGTCATATCTACGTCTATGACTACGATCCAGTGAGTATCCGTCTGACTAATAAACAGATGTTTTCAGATATCAGCAAGACGGGTTTTTCGCCGGATGGCATGTGTGTGACATCTGATAACAAGATTTGGAATGCTGAATGGGATGGTGGACGCCTGACGCAATATGATGCGTCGGGTAATGTCGAGCAGCGGATTTCACTGCCTGTTCCGAGACCTACAAGTTGTGTACTCGACACCACGGAGAGTCGTTTGTATGTGACCAGTGCGAGGGTGGATATGACGGCAAGCCAGATAGAAAAATATCCTGATTCAGGTTCAGTGATGAGCGTTGAATTGTCCCATGGCCTGTCGGATTAGTGTTGGCAGGCCCTGTGGCTCTCGTATTGGGTGTAAGGCTGAATATGCTCGAGCTTACAGCTAAAAAACTCTATTGAGTTCATGTGCATATTTCCATGGCAAATCGAAAACTGAGAGAATTCTGAGAAACTTATGTCCGAAAAAGCAAGCATCATTATCAGAACATACAATGAGGAAAGATTCATTGGTGATGTATTAGAGGGTATAAAGTCACAGGATTTAGACGATATCGCGATCGAGATCATCATTGTCGATTCGGAATCATCGGATCGAACACGTGAGATCGCGGAGAGCTATGGATGCAGAATCGTCAATATTTCCAAATCCGAGTTCACTTTTGGCCGGTCTTTGAATATTGGATGTTCTGCAGCTAACGGTAATTATCTGGTTATCCTGAGTGGACATTGTGTGCCAGCAGACAACAAATGGCTGGTGAATCTGGTCAAACCGATACAAAACAACCAGTGTGTTTATTCCTATGGGCGGCAGATCGGGAATGACCATAACAAGTTCAGTGAGCGCCAGTTGTTCAAGAAATTCTACCCGGAGTACAGTCAGATCCCTCAGCAGGGATATTTCTGTAATAACGCCAACTCAGCACTGAAGTATGATGTTTGGGAAGTGAACCATTTCAATGAAGAGCTTACCGGGCTGGAGGATATGGAATTATCCAAGCGGTTGGATAATCGCGGTTACGATCTGGGCTATGTGGCAGAAGCACCTGTCTACCATATTCATGATGAAACGTGGAGAAGTGTTCGTAACAGATATGAGCGCGAGGCGATAGCGCTACAGGGGATAATGCCTGAAGTGCATGTGAACTTTAAAGATTTTTTGCGCTATTTTACCAGCGGTGTATTGCTTGATATATCTGCTGCGTTGGAGCAGAGGGTGTTGCGTAAAAAATTCACGGAAATAATCATGTTCAGGTTTATGCAGTTTTGGGGCTCGTACAGGGGAAATAAGGAAGTTCGGAAGCTGTCGCATGCTCAGAAGGAAAAGTATTTCTTTCCGAAATAGTTTTGATTCATCGATACGAGTTTCAAATCACATGAGAAGGCGTCTCGCGAAAGTCAGAAAAGAATGAAAATATTAATAACTTCTACACCAATGCTTGGAATGATCGGGGAACTCCGCCCTTTTTTCGATGATAAGGAAGTTGTAATACATTGCCCGGAAGTTGTTCAGGCAATGAAAGAAGAGGAGTTGATCTCAATTATCCCCGAATATGATGGATGGATTATCGGTGATGATCCGGCAACCTATCAGGTACTTGAGGCAGGTGTGCATGGAAATCTCAAGGCGGCTGTCAAATGGGGCGTGGGTGTCGACAACGTCGATTTCGAGGCTGCAGAGAAGTTATCCATACCCATTGAAAATACCCCTGATATGTTTGGTAATGAAGTCGGTGATATCGTAATGTCCTATATCACTACTCTGGCCAGAAAGACTTTTCTGATTGATCGTGAAGTGAAGGCTGGTATGTGGCCAAAGCCACGGGGTATATCTCTGGCCGATAAGGTGGTGGGGCTTGTCGGATTCGGCAATACTGGTCAGGCGATCGCCAAGCGTGCCTATGCGGCAGATATGCACTTGATTGTGTACACGCGCCACCCTGATAATCAAACCCCGGCGCATCTTTCGTCTATAGAATTCTCTAGTTGGCCGAATCGAGTCGAAGAGTGTGATTTCATAGTCCTTGCCTGTTCACTGAATCCTTCCAACTGGCACATGATCAACGAGGGTATACTGAATCAGGTGAAAAAAGGCGTGAGGATCGTCAATACCGCGAGAGGCAATCTTATCGAGGAGGCGGCCCTGGTGGACGCCTTGAGAACAGGAGTCGTACAATCCGTGGCGTTGGACGTTTATGAAAAGGAACCCTTGCCTATGGATTCACAACTGAGAAGGTTTGAACAATGTATTCTGGGTTCTCATAACGCATCGAATACCGTGGATGCCGTGCTCAGAACCAGTAAAATCGCCATACAAAAAATCTTTAAGTTACTTGAAATATAACAATGAGCGCTAAAACGGCTTTGATCACCGGAGCGGCAGGCGGTATCGGAAAATCACTCTGCGAAGTGTTCAAAAGTGAAAATTATCAAGTCATTGCAACTGATGTTGTCAGAAGTGATGACACGCAATGTGATCTTTTCATTGAGCAGGATTTGGCGAGTCTCGCGCTGTCAGAAGATGTGAGTAACAATTTCAAACAACGTGTTCAGGCGTTCATGAAGGAGTCTCAGTTGAACGTTCTGATCAATAACGCTGCCATTCAGATACTCGGAAAGACAGATACGATACGACGCAGTGACTGGTTCACTACGCTCAATGTGAATTTGACCGCGCCACTGTTCCTCAGTCAGATTTTTGTCAAGGAGTTGGAAGCGACAAGAGGGTGTATCATCAATATTTCGAGTGTTCATGTCGATGCCACTAAGCCCAATTTCGTCTCTTACGCCACCAGTAAAGCTGCCTTGTCAGGGCTGACGAAGACACTCGCTGTGGATCTGGGAGGACGTGTGAGAGTCAATGCGATCAGTCCGGCGGCTACAGCGACCGATATGTTGCTGGCAGGATTCGAAAACAATCCGGATGGTTATAAACAACTCGAACACATGCATCCTATCGGCAGGATCGCCGAACCTGATGAAATCGCAAAAGTAGCGGTATTCCTGGCATCCGATGCCGCCTCATTCATGACCGGATCCTGCATAAATGTTGATGGGGGGATCAGTGCTCGATTGCATGATCCGGATTGAATGGGTAAGAAAGGTTTGGCGTGAAGCGCTTTGAAGGATGAGCTGACAGTCTATTCAGGTCCTGAGGGCGTGTCCCGGGTTGAGGTTGGGCAGGGCTGGCTCATTCCTTTTCTGTGTTTCCCGTCTGCGACTGGGCCAAAGTCTCAGGCTGGGCCTGATTTCATGCTTGAAGGCCTCTTTCCAACGTTCGAAATCCAAGCCTTTGTGACCATAAATCGCGTGCTCCAGATCATGGATCAGAGCATCGATCTTGCGGGGTTCCGCCTTGGGGTGAAAATCCACGATGTTCTTGCCGATCACGCTGAATGGCACGTTGGGTGGTAAACCGAGATGTTTGTTGGCGAGGAAGCGCAGGGTGTAACCCCAGATCTCCGGGTCGGTTTCCTCATCTACGAAACGTACACAGAACCAGAACCGGACCGACAACGGCAGGGCGCCGACGAGTCGGCGCCGCCAGCGATGCCAGCGGGTCACCGGATTGAGGATTGCGGTAGTGCTGCGCAGTTTATCGCGTAAGGGTGAAAAAGCCGGGGCCATGCGCAGCATCGGCCGTTGCAACAGTACGATGAGAGGCTCCAGGGGAGATTTCTGATCGGTTCCTTTGCGGCGATGGGACATACCGATGGCCAGCCAGTAGCCGAAGATGACGCCAAACGCCAGCGCCAGGGGAATCCAGAAGGCTGAGGAGGATCCGCCGGGAAACAGGGCGCTCTCCTCGTCACTGGTTCCGAACAATCCGGTTGATTTGCGGCTACCGCTGACGGCCAGGGGTTGCATGGGTACGGATGCACGTTGGGGGATATCTGCTCGGGTGTTCCACCAGTTGACACTGAGTTGCGGTAATTTGAGGTCGCCGCCAAACTGCGGCACCAGGGTGAAAGTCTCGACTCGCCGTCCGCTGATACGGCCGGACTTGCGGTCGAGTTTAGTCTCAGTGAAGCTCTGGTCGAGATAGACCCGGAAGGCATCAGATTCAAGTTGTTGGGCGAGGCTGGGTAACTGGTCGCCCCCCTTGCCGGAGGCGGTCAACTCAATGGTTACCGGAAGGGGTTTGCCGGCAGCAGGACGGATCTCCTTGGGGATGCTGAGTGTCAGGTCGAGTTGATCCAGCGGCAGCCAGGGTCTGCTGTCCGGATTGGCGCCCCGCACCTGCAGCGAAAGATTCCCGGGCATGCTGAGCGAAAACGCCCGGTTGCCCGGTCGATAACCGGTGACCTGCTCTTCGCCGGAAATTACGATGGCCGGGAGGCTGTACTGGCCGGCTTTGATCGGTGTGACCTCGTAGTAGAAGTCGTTTACGATCACCCGCTGACCCTTTTTCTGGTCGGAGTAGGTGACTGGGCCTTCTATTTTGCGAATCACCAGGTTATCGGCCTGGGGGATATGCGGTGTTGCGGTCAGCAGGTTGTTCTGGCTGACCACACTGAGTTTCAGCAACACACCCTGCTGAATGAAGGGATTGGGCGTACCGAGTTGCGTTTCCAGATAGGGTTCGGTGGTTTTGCCCGGGTAGTATCCCTGGGGTGAGTAGCCCGGCTGCTGGTTCGGCCAACCCCCCGTGTAAGGTGTGGGTGCCGCCGGGGTTTTTTGGGGTGTACCACTCTGCCTTTGCGCCGGGTTTCTGAAATTCCACTGTCCCGGAGGCAACCCTTGCCAGGGCTGCGAACCATAGGGCGCAGCCTGAACAGCCATCGGTGAGCAGAGGGGGTGGATCAGGCACAGGGCGAACAAGGTGCTTCTCAAGACCCGTAGGATCCTGCCTGAGTCACCGGAACGGTAGCGGGGAGTCGGGATGGTTACGGGCTTTTTCGAAATCGTCGTCACCAGGGTCTTGTCTCGCTGTCTCTGCCGCCACGGCTGCGTAGGTATTTGTACTCCTCTAGGCGGAATTGTTGTTGCATGAGCTGGGCCGGGTCGCCCTCGACCTGATCCAGCCATTGTTCCATCAGCAGATTAGCGCCGCTGGGGCGCTCGCTCTGGTTAGCGCCATCCACGTCTCCCGCTTGTGCCGGATCCGCCTTCGGCCCCTGTCCCTGGCTTTGATCCACCTGCTCGACAGCCTGTGAACGGCCGGCGTCATCGGGATTGATGTTCCGCGCTCCCGTGTCCTGGCCCATCCGCTCCTGATTATGGCGGGCTTCGGCCTGCGCTTTCTGGTCTTCCTGTTCTCCGAGGTTAGCAGACATTTCCCGTTTCTGTTCCGCGCCGGGTTGCTGATCCTCCTGTTGCTGATCGCCCTGATCCCGATCCGCGGACATTTCCTTTTCCTGCTCGCCCGCAGACTGCTGTTCTGACTCATCCTCTTGTCCGGATTGTGACTCGGGTTCTGATTGCTGGCCCTCTTTTTTCGAGTCTTGCTGTTCCTCTCCGGCATCGTTTTCCGTCGACTCCTGGCCGGATTGCTTCGATTCCGAGGATTCCTTACCGCTGGTTTCCTGGGCCTGTTGATCCGGATTCTCAGACCCTTCTTCGGACTGCTCGGATGACTCCTCGCCCGTTGATTGCTGATCCTGCTCCTGCTCGCTGCCGCTGGACTGATTTTCCTGGTTTTCGTCTGCGGATGATCCGGATTGCTGGTCCTGCTGCTCCTGCTGGCCGCTCTGCTGCTGTTCCTGCTCCTCCTGTTCGCCGCTCTGTTGCTGTTCCTGCTGCTCCTGCTGGCCGCTCTGCTGCTGTTCCTGCTCCTCCTGTTCGCCGCTCTGTTGGTGTTCCTGCTGCTCCTGTTCGCCGCTCTGCTGCTGTTCCTGCTGCTCCTGCTGGCCGCTCTGCTGCTGCTGTTGCTGCTGCTCCTGCTCGCCGCTCTGCTGCTGTTCCTGTTGCTCCTGCTCGCCGCTTTGCTGCTGTTCCTGCTGCTCTTGCTCTTGCTGCTTTTCCTGATCCTGGGTCTCCTCGTCCTGGGATTCCTCCTCAGCGAGTTTTTCTCTTGCCAGGGCCAGGTTGTAACGCGCATCCTCGTGGTCTGGTTGCTGCTCCAGGACGGATTCGTAGGCCTCGATCGCCTGCGGGTATTCACCGATCCGGTAATAGCTGTTGCCCAGGTTGTACTGTGCATCAAGCTTTACCGGTGCGCGCTCAACCTGTTTGAAGTCCTGGATCGCCTGCGCATAGTCACCGGTTCGGTAGTGAGCCACGCCACGCCGGTAGGGATCTTCGAAACCATCGACGGCGGCTTCGTAGTGACCTTGCTGGTAGTCCTCCGCGGCCTGCTGTTCCCGGTTCAAAAACCAGTCGGCATGTGCCACTCCTGTGACCAGCAACAGCAATGCCAGGCTGCACAGGCGGCTCAGCCGGGTGAATGCCCTCGTCGGTTCGGAGTGCCCGTGTACGGGATCTGGCCCGGGTAAGGTCTCGAGAAAAGCATGCAGCAACCCTTTCATGTGCCGGACCTCTCTGCTGAGAGGCGGCGAAAACGAGGCAGCAACAGCAGCATCAAGGGAAGCAGCAGCCAGTAGAAGCGCTCCTTCCAGATGCGGGTTTTTTCCTGTGAGCGGGTGGGTGTCCCGCTCCGGCCGCTGGCCAGATCCAGTACCCGACGACTGTCCTGGTCACGGAAATCGGCCTGCTGGTAGGTCCCGCCACCCTGTTGCGCCAATTGCTGCAGGGTCTGGCTGCCGAGCCTCGAAATGATGATCTCTCCCTGTGGGGTGCGTATCAGGTCGCTTTTGCCGGGATTGAGCGGGACCGGACCGCCTCCGGGGGTGCCGATTCCCAGGGTATGCAGGGTGATTCCCTCCTGGTGCAGGGATGCGATCTTTTCTTCCAGACCGGGTTCATCGAAATCGCCGTCGCTGATCAGCAGGATGGCACGGCTGTGGTCCGATTTTTCACCCAGAAGCTGCTTGGCGCGATCCAGCGCAGCGCCCAGGCGGCTGCCCTTGAGATTGGCGATGTCGGAGGTTACCGCAGGCAAGGCATTGAGAATGCTTTGGCTGTCCTCGGTGATCGGTGACACTACGTGGGGAACCGAGGCGAATGCGATCAGACCGATGCGCAGTTTGTCGTTCATCATTACCAGATCCTGAACCTCCTGGCGGGCCCGGGCGAGTCGCGACGGCGGGGTATCGCTGACATTCATGGAACGGGAGATGTCCATCAGGATTACCAGATCGCTGGCCGGTGAGAAGGCCTCGATGTCGGTGAAGTCCCAACGTGGTCCGGACAGGGCGACCACCAGCAGGGCCCAGAGAAATCCCCAGCGGGTGAAACGGCTCCAGTGTTCATGCACATCGAGTTCCCGTACGCCGGTCAGGTGTGGCAGCAAATGGTTGTCCGCATAGCGATGCAAGGCCCCCTTCTGTGGCCGAATCACACTGAATATCAGCCAGGCGAGCACCGGGATCATTGCCAACAGGGCATACAGCCATTCCGGGCGTGCGAAATGAAAACCGGTCTCAGGCATAGCCGCCCCCCTTGAGCTGGCGCTGCCGCCCCTCGGGAAACACCCCCAGGATCAGCAACAACAGCAGAGCGGCGGAGAGGGGCCAGTAATAGAGAGGCCGCGGCACGAACACGGTGTGGGCTTCCGCCTCGGTCTTCTCCAGCGAGTCGATTTTCTGATAGACCTTTTCCAATGCCTCGGTATCCGTGGCGCGGAAGTAGGCACCGTTGCCGGCCCCGGCGATTTCCTGCATGGCCTGTTCATTGAACCCCAGGTCGTCACGGGTCACGACCCGGCCGTTCTCCAGGATCGGAACGTTCTCCCGGTCGCTACCGACACCGATACTGTAGATTCGAACACCTTCCTGTGCGGCCAGCTGCGCAGCTTTCAGGGGGGGGATTGTGCCGGCGGTATTTTCCCCGTCGGCAATCAGCAGCAGCACCCGCGAACCTTCCGGGCGGTCGCGCAGTTTCTTCACGCCCAGGCCCAGGGCGTCACCGATGGCGGTTCCATCGCCGGCAATGCGTGGTACGACCTCGCTCAACAGGTCGCTGACGGCGTTGCGGTCGTAGGTCAAAGGCGACAGCACATAGGCCCGGCTGCCAAAAATGATCAAACCGATCCGGTCACCCTGGCGCCCCTCGATGAATTTGCTCACAACCCCTTTCACCACCTGCATACGGCTCACCTGCTCACCATTCAGGGTGAAGTCGAGGGCGTTCATCGAGTGCGAGGCATCCACCGCCAGCATCAGGTCATAGCCGGCGCTGCGGTTCTCGGTGTACGGCTCCAGCCATTGCGGACGCATCAGCGCCAGTACCAGACACAGCCACAGCAGATGCAGCAGCCCGTGATACAGGCGTTTGCTCAGGGGCTGCCTGGGCCGACGGGAATGAAATGCGATTTCGAGTTGCGAAAGGTTGGGGTGCAGCAGGGTCGCTTGTAGACCCTCCATTGTCTGGTTGCGCTCGGTGGCGGGACGTGGCCAGAAAAGTCTTACCAGCCAGGGTAATATCAGCAGCAGCGCCATCCACGGCCAGTGAAACTCAAACATGGCAGTGCTCCTCGCTGACCCAGTGAATTGCCGCATCGATCAGCTCGGTCAGAGTGTCCCGGTCCGCGCTGCGGTCCGGGGGTGCATAGGGCAGTTCCAGCAGCAATCTGCCCTTTTGCCGCCAGGCGAAACCGCTGCTGTCATTGGTTTGCAGCCAGTCGAGCCAGGCCTCGTCGGTCAAGGCGGCGGTCTGTTCACGGCCGCAGCGCGCGATGGCGATGCGTCGCAGCAGTTCCGAGAGCTCCCCGGCGATCAGTTTTGCCGGTTCCCGCTTGACCCGGCGGCGCAGTGCGAGCAGGCGTTGGCGGGCGTCCTGCTGCCATTGTCCCAGGGGGTAGAGACGTCTCCTGCGGAGCAGCCACCAGGCCACCAGGAAGATCAGCAGCAACACCGCGATGAGCAGCCACCAGCCTGGCGCCAGGGGCCACCAGGATACCGTATCGATGCCGCGTATGTCCCTGAGTGGATCCATCAGCGGTGGCCAAAATGTCTCGCCAGGCCACGCGTCAGAGTCAGGTGTATCTCTTCGTTGGTGGCAATCGGCAACAGCGCGATGCCCAGGCGGTTGGTGAGCTGGTTCAACTCACTTCGGCGTTGTGCCCAGGCTTCACGGTAGCGGGTTCTCGAGCCCTGGTCATGGGTATCGATTTCCATCGCCTGACCATCCGGTCCGACGAAGGTGACCCGGCCCATGTCAGGTAACTCCCGGTCCGCGGGGTCATCCACGGGCAACAGCACCACGGTGTGATGCTGGCCAAGACGCCCCAGGGTCTGCTGCAGTCCCGAGATCTCCCGGTTCATATCCGCGATCACGAAGATCAGGGAGCCGGTGTTGGTGCCTTTGTCCGCACGCTGCAAGGCCTCCGAGAGACAATCCCGGGGAGGTTGGTGGGTGTCGCCCTCCTGGGTCAGGCTGTGCAGCAGGCGCCACAACGCGCGCCGGTCCTTGGTGGGTTGAAAATACTGCATCCCCGCCTGGGTGTCGCCAAACAGAATCCCGCCGACCCGGTCGTGCAGGCTCGAGGCGGCCCAGCCGAGCAGCGCGGTTGCCTTGGCGGCCTGAATCGACTTGAAGGTGCCACGGGTCCCGAAGTTCATGTGCGGACCCCGGTCCACGCACAGTACCACGCTGCGTTCCCGCTCCTCGCGGAATATCTTCAGATGAGGGACATTGGTGCGGGCGGTGACGTTCCACTCCATGTTGCGGATGTCGTCGCCTTCCCGGTACTCCCGGACCTCTTCGAAATCGAGGCCGGTACCGCGAAAAACCGATGCATACAGGCCGCTGAAGCTGGAATTCACCAGATGGTGAGAGGCCAGGCCCAGGGTGTGGGCCTGATGGCGCAACTCCAGCAGATCGTCGATGTGCGGATGGAGACTCATGACGGTGGCCTGTCAGGATGCGATCAGGGGATGGCGACCATGTCGAGCAGACGGGACAGGAAGTCGTCCGTGGTGATGCCCTCGGCTTCCGCCTCGAAAGTGAGCAGGATACGGTGGCGCAGGATTGCTGGCGCGACGGCCTGTATGTGGTGCGGTGCGACGAATTCCTCGTCATCCATCCAGGCTCGGGCGCGGGCGCAGCGGGCCAGGGCGATACTCGCACGGGGTGATGCGCCGAACCGGCACCAGCGGCCAAGGTCCTTGTCATAGGCCATCGGGTTACGGCTGGCCTGCACCAGATCGACGATGTAGCTGTTTAGTTTGGGGTCCAGGTAGAGTTCGCTGACTGCCTTGCGGATATCGAACAACTCCTGCTGGCTGAGTATTTTGTCCGGTGGGGACAGGGTGTGTTTCTGTTGGGCATTGTCCAGTTCGAGGATCTTCAGCTCCTCTGCACGGCTCGGGTAACTGACATTGGCCTGCATAAGAAACCGGTCCAGCTGGGCCTCCGGCAGGTGGTAAGTGCCCTCCTGCTCAACCGGGTTCTGGGTGGCCAGTACCATGAAAAACGCCGGCAACCGGTAGGTGGTCTGCCCCACGGTGATCTGATGTTCGCCCATGGATTCCAACAGCGCGGACTGGACCTTGGCCGGGGCCCGGTTGACCTCATCGGCGAGCAGGATGTTGTGAAACAGCGGCCCCTGGCGGAATTCGAATTCACCCTTTTCGTGGCGGTAGATGTCTGTTCCGATCAGGTCCGACGGGAGCAGGTCCGGGGTGAACTGGATGCGGTGAAAATCTCCCTCGATGGCTTCAGCCAGCGCCTTCACCGCCGTGGTCTTGGCCAACCCGGGCAATCCCTCGATGAGCAGGTGGCCATCACTCAACAGGCAGATCAGCATACTGTCGATAAAGCCGGTCTGACCGATTACGCGGGAAGCCAGATGCTCGCGCAGCGGGGCAAGGATGGATGAATTCATGGGGTAATTACTTCATTGTTTATTGTTTCTGGTTGTACCGGAGTATCGGATTCCGACCTGGGCGGCGCTGATCCTGATGACCCCGTTCGCGTCGATTGCCGCGCGATTTATTAGAGCTATCCTGGCGGCTATTGGTTCAGAGTGCAAGCAGCAGTAGCACCTCAAATTATTCGAGTATTCGTATCTATTAATGATGCACATGACCCAAGCAGGATCGCATCAGGTCGCCAGCGGATTGAAACTGTCAACATGATGGAGCGTCCAGGTGCTGAACCTTGTCAGGCAGAGCGGGGCATTTGCCCAGGATCGGGTGTTGATGCGTAACTAATTGTTTAACATGGGATTATTCATATTGTTCATTTTTTTTACGATTTGATCTCCAACCCCGTGACTGTTGGTCTGGAAGGCTCTTTCCAGTATTTATCAACAATGTTATCCACAGCTTCTGTGAGTAATTGTGAAACTTTCGTAATGAAAGTAGCTTGCCGATAGAATGTGACTATGATTTTCGATAGAGGATGTAACCAACTGAAAATAAAACAGTAATTAAATTTAAGAGATTTCCCGGATGATCCGGGTATAATCCGCCATCTTTTTTCCCCAAACGGATTCACCTGTGATCAACAATCTCAGAAACATCGCCATCATCGCCCACGTCGACCATGGCAAGACCACCCTGGTGGACGAACTTCTGAAGCAGTCCGGTACCCTGGGCGAGCGTTTCGGCAAGGTCGAACGGGTCATGGACTCCAACGATCAGGAACGCGAGCGGGGTATCACCATTCTTTCGAAGAACACTGCGATCCGCTGGAACGACTACCGGATCAACATCGTGGATACCCCGGGACATGCGGATTTCGGTGGTGAGGTCGAGCGGGTGCTCTCCATGGTGGATTCGGTTCTGCTGTTGGTCGACGCCCAGGAAGGGCCAATGCCGCAGACCCGGTTTGTGACCCAGAAGGCGTTCAAACATGGTTTGCGGCCGATCGTGGTGGTCAACAAGATCGATAAGCCGGGCTCCCGTCCCGACTGGGTTATTGATCAGGTGTTCGAACTGTTCGACCGGCTCGGCGCCACGGATGAACAGTTGGACTTCCCGATCATCTACACCTCGGCGGTAGGTGGTTACGCCGGCTTCGAGAACAGCATCACCGAGGGGGACATGAACCCCCTGTTCGAGACCATCGTAAAACACTGTCCGGCACCCGATGTGGATCCAGACGGCGCCTTCCAGATGCAGGTGTCGAATCTGGACTACAACAGTTACGTGGGGGCGATTGCCGTGGGCCGGGTAACCCGGGGGACGGTCAAACCGAACCAGCCGATCACGGTTCTGAAATACGATGGCGAGCAGCAGCGGGCCAAAATCGGTCTGGTGTACGGTTATCTCGGACTGGAGCGCTTTGAAGTCGAACAGGCCAGCGCCGGGGACATCATTGCCATCAGCGGGCTCGAGGCCCCGAATGTATCCGATACCCTGTGCGATCCCGCCCACGTGGAGGCGATGCCGCCGCTGACGGTGGATGAGCCGACCGTGTCCATGACCTTTCAGGTCAATACCTCGCCCTTCGCGGGGCGCGAGGGCAAGTACCTGACTTCCCGACAACTCAAGGAGCGTCTCGAAAGGGAACTCATTCACAATGTGGCATTGCGGGTCGAGGAGGGTACTGATCCGGAGAAGTTCAAGGTGTCCGGGCGGGGCGAACTGCATCTGTCGGTACTCATCGAGAGTATGCGTCGTGAGGGTTTCGAACTGGCGGTGTCCCGCCCGGAAGTCATCTTCCGCGAAGTGGACGGAGAGATCTGCGAGCCGTATGAACAGTTGACCGTGGATGTGGAAGAAGACGACCAGGGCACCATCATGGAGGCCCTGGGTACCCGCAAGGGCGAACTCAAGGACATGGTGCCGGATGGCAAGGGCCGGGTGCGTCTCGATTACATCATTCCATCCCGCGGCCTGATCGGTTTTCAGACGGAATTCATGACCAGTACTTCAGGAACCGGTCTGATTTACCATGTGTTCGATCATTACGGACCGGCTCAGCATGGCGGTATCGCACCACGCAAAAACGGGGTGCTGATTTCCAACGGTCAGGGCAAGGTCCTGGGTTTCGCCCTGTACAACCTGCAGGAACGCGGCAGGCTTTTCTCCGCCCCCGGCGACGATGTCTACGAGGGACAGATCGTGGGTATCCACAGTCGTGACAACGATCTGGTCGTGAACCCGCTGAAAGGCAAGCAACTGACCAATATCCGTGCGGCCGGCAAGGATGACGCGATACTCCTGACGCCGCCGATTCGCTTCAGTCTGGAGCAGGCCCTTGAGTTCATCGAGGACGATGAGCTGGTCGAGGTCACTCCGAGCCAGATCAGGATCCGCAAGAAGTTTCTCAAGGAACACGAACGCAAGCGTGCCTCCCGCGGCTAACGGGTCGCGGCAAAGCGCGTGAAGTCTGAAAGTCGCTGACCAAACGCCTCTCTCGGGAGGCAGGCAGAGTCTGCCGTTTGATAGACCCGCTTATCGTGCGGCAAAAGAAAAGCCCGACCGCAATCCATGCAGTCGGGCTTATAGTCGTCGGCTTGGTTGGCTAAGCTTTTCTTCCTTGCACCATCCCTGGTGATTTGTCCTCAGAAACATCCTTGATGACGACGGTGATATGGTGCCACAAAACATTCATATCATTGTGGGAATATTCACTCATTGGTTGTGAGATTTGTCCCCCGTCAGTGTAAGTATTTTCTTACACTGTTCATCATGACGGGTGCGGCTGTGCAAATGAATCGGCCGGCTTGGAGTCGACGCGGGGGGAGGATGAAAAATGAAAAGCCCGGGCGCATTCCATACGTCCGGGCTCTGGGTCATCAGCTTGGTTGGCTAAGCATTTCTTCAAACCGCTGTCCCTAGCAGCCTTGCGCCGTTCCCTGGGTGCAAGTCCAGAAGGTACGTCCCTGATGACGACACTTAAAGTCTTGCACATGAACCGCCAGGCCACAGGGGGAAAGGTCACTCTCTGGGGTCGGATTTTTCCCTGATGCATGTAAGAATATTCTTACGCGCGGGTCCCGTCAGAGGCTTTGACGGGGTACACTGATCCCCTCTGAAACACTACACTGTAGCAAAAATAACAACCGGCCGAGCGCCATGAAAGATCTCTATCCACCCGTCGAACCCTATGCCAGTCAACATCTGAGTGTCGGTGGGGAACATCAGCTCTACCTCGAACAGGTAGGCAATCCTGATGGGATTCCCGCCCTCTTTCTGCATGGGGGGCCCGGTGCCGGATGCGAGGCCTACCATCGGCGTTTCTTCAATCCCCAGCACTATCGCCTGATACTGTTCGACCAGCGGGGCTGCGGCCGCTCCACACCCCATGCGAGTCTCGATCAGAACACCACCTGGGATCTGGTCGAGGATATCGAAAGGATCCGCGCCGCGTTGGGTATCGACCGCTGGCTGCTGTTTGGCGGCTCCTGGGGTTCGACCCTGGCGCTGGCCTATGCGCAGACCCATCCGGAACGGGTTCTGGCGCTGGTGCTGCGCGGCATCTTTCTGTGTCGCGAGGAAGAGATCGAGTGGTTTTACCAGTCCGGTGCGCAGCGCTTCTTTCCCGACTACTGGAAGGATTTTCTGGCCCCGATACCCGAAGCAGAGCGGGACGATCTGCTGCATGCCTACTACCGCAGACTCAGCGGTTCTGATGAGGTTTCCCGCATGTCAGCGGCGAAGGCCTGGTCAGTGTGGGAGGGCCGTACCGCCAGTCTGCATCCCAATCAGGCCGTGGTGGGTTTCTTTTCCGATCCTCATACTGCGCTGAGTCTGGCCCGTATCGAAGCCCATTACTTCGTCAATCACGCGTTCCTGAAGCCCAACCAGTTGCTCGAGTCGTGTCAACGGCTGAACGGTATACCGGGTGTGATCGTTCAGGGTCGCTACGACATGATCTGTCCGCTGACATCCGCCTGGGAATTGCATCATGCCTGGTCGGACAGCGAACTGGTGGTGGTACCCGATGCCGGGCATTCCGCAGCGGAACCGGGCATCCGCAGTGCCCTGATCGAGGCCACGGATCGATTCGCCGAACACCTCGCCGGCGGGGTGTGACGACCCATGTCACGGTGCGACGGGTTAAAGGCATGATCGCCGGGCGGATTGCAGCTATCAGCGGGCGCGTTTCAGCGCAGCCCTGGTCGCGAACCGGGCGTGAGCTGTGATCGGGCTGCTACAGCGGGTCTCGCAGGCGCGGGTGGTGATTGAGGGTCAATGCCGGGCCGAGATTGGCGTGGGACTGGCGGTGCTGGTGGGGGTGCAGAGGCAGGATGATCAGCAGAAGGCGGATCGGCTGCTGCAACGCCTGCTGGGGTACCGGGTATTTCCGGATGCTGACGGACGCATGAATCTCAGCTTGCAGCAAATTCAAGGTGGTCTGTTACTGGTCCCCCAGTTCACCCTTGCGGCGGATACCCGTAAAGGGATGCGACCCGGCTTCTCCACAGCCGCGGATCCCGCATCCGGAGAGGCGCTCTTTTCATACCTGACCGGTCGGGCCATGCAGTTGTATCAACCGGTAGGTTGCGGTGTCTTCGGCGCCGACATGCAGGTCGAACTGGTCAATGACGGGCCGGTCACCTTCTGGCTCGAGACCTGATCGCGTCACCTGGGTTTGTGCGAAAAGTCCCACAGGCCCGGTTCCCATCGCGGCGTGACCTGACCGGTTCGATTTTCCAGACCGCTGGCGGGGGTTCGGAAAAAATGCCCCGGCCACTGTCATTTCAGCGTATTTTCTCTAAAATACCCGGGTTTAATGCTACGTCCTGGCGATCTGGCCGGAGCAGAGCATCGGATGTCATAACAGACCGGAGTCATCGTCATGCAGCGAACCGCGCAGGTTGAGCGCCACACCCTGGAGACCCAGATCAGCATTTCCCTGAATCTGGACGGCAGGGGGCAGGCCCGATTCGCCACCGGTGTGCATTTTCTCGATCACATGCTGGATCAGATTGCGCGTCACGGCCTATGGGATCTGAGTGTGATTGCCGAGGGGGATCTGCATATCGATGCCCATCATACGGTTGAGGATATCGGTATCACCCTGGGCCAGGCCCTGGCCCAGGCGGTGGGCGACAAGAAGGGCATCCGTCGCTATGGGCACGCCTATGTGCCTCTGGATGAAGCCTTGTCGCGGGTGGTGGTGGATTTCTCCGGTCGCCCGGGGCTGGTCTTCCAGGTGTCGTTTACCCGGGGCCGCATCGGAGACTTCGACGTCGACCTGTTTCAGGAGTTCTTCCAGGGTCTGGTGAATCACGCAGGCATCACCCTGCACATCGACAATCTGCGGGGCAGCAACGCGCATCATCAGGCGGAAACCGTGTTCAAGGCTTTCGGCCGGGCCCTGCGGATGGCGTTGGAGGCTGATCCCGGTATGGCGGAACAGATTCCCTCGACCAAGGGCAGTCTGTAGCAGATCACGGGGGTTCACATGTCACAACGTATCGCCGTGATCGATTACGGTATGGGAAATCTTCGTTCCGTCGCCAAAGCGGTGGAGCATGTCGCCGGCGAAGGCGACGAAGTGCTGGTCACGGATGACCCGGAGCGGATCCTCGGTTCGGACCGGGTGGTGTTTCCGGGGCAGGGGGCCGCGCGTGACTGCATGGCCGCCATTTCCGAGCATCACCTCAACCGGGCCCTGCTTGAGGCCGCCAAAAGCCGGCCTTTTCTCGGCATCTGCATGGGGCAGCAGGTACTGCTGGAGGACAGCGAAGAGAACGGCGGCACCCGGCTGCTGGGGCTGTTTTCCGGGCATGTGCGCCGCTTTCCCGGGGGTGTCGCCCCCGACGGTGAAACCCTGAAAATCCCCCATATGGGTTGGAACCAGGTGGCGCAGAATCAGGATCACCCGCTGTGGCAGGGAATCCCCCAGGAGAGCCGTTTCTACTTCGTTCACAGTTATTATGTGGACCCGGACGATGCACAACTGGTAGCCGCCACCACCGATTACGGGGTGCGCTTTGCCAGCGCCATCGTCCACGAAAATCTTTTCGCGGTACAATTTCATCCGGAAAAGAGCGCTGACGCCGGCTTACAATTGCTGCGCAACTTCGTGAGTTGGAATGTCTGAGGCTCCAACGGCCGGCGGCGTTCAACCTCATCCCTAATTTATGATCTGAGCAGGAATTTTCACGTGTTACTCATACCCGCGATCGACCTCAAAGACGGCCAGTGCGTACGCCTGCGCCAGGGGCGGATGGAAGACGACACCGTCTTTTCGGATCAGCCGCTCGATATGGCCACCCGCTGGGTTGAGGCCGGAGCGCGCAGACTGCATCTGGTGGACCTCAACGGTGCCTTTGCCGGTGAACCGGTGAATGGGGAGGCGATTCGTCAGATTGCAGCGGCCTACCCGGAACTGCCGATTCAGGTGGGTGGCGGCATCCGCGACGAGGCGACCATCGAGGCCTATCTCAAGGCGGGCGTGGATTACTGCATCATCGGTACCCAGGCGGTTCGCGAGCCGGAGTTCGTGGCGCGTGCCTGTGCCGCTTTTCCGGGACATGTGATCGTCGGCCTGGACGCCAAAGAGGGCCAGGTGGCGATTAACGGCTGGGCCGAGATCACCGACTGGGAGGTCACCGAACTGTCCCGCCGGTTCCAGGATAATGGGGTTTCTGCGATTGTCTACACCGACATCGGTCGGGACGGCATGCTGTCCGGCCCGAACGTCGAGGCCACCCGGGATCTGGCAAATGCGATCGCCATTCCGGTCATCGCATCCGGTGGTATTACGGATGTGCGTGATATCGAGGCGCTGTGTCAGGCGGAGACGTCCAACATCATGGGCGCCATCACTGGCCGGGCCATCTACGAGGGCACCCTGGATTTTGCCGACGGACAAGCGTTGGCGGACCGGTTGGCCCGATAATCATTGGATCTGAGTTCCGGGATCAAACCTATGCTAGCGAAACGCATCATTCCCTGCCTCGATGTCGATGCCGGACGCGTCGTCAAAGGGGTGAAGTTCGTCGATATCCGCGATGCAGGCGATCCGGTTGAAGTGGCCCGGCGTTATAACGAGGAAGGGGCTGATGAAATCACCTTTCTCGATATCACGGCCAGCTCGGACGACCGTGAGACCATCGTTCACGTTGTCGAACAGGTGGCCAGCGAGGTCTTCATCCCCCTCACGGTGGGAGGCGGCATCCGCACCACCGAGGATATCCGGCGCATGCTCAATGCCGGAGCCGACAAGGTGGCCATCAATACCGCGGCTGTGTTCAACCCGGAGTTTGTGCGTGAGGCGACCGAGCGGTTCGGATCCCAATGCATCGTGGTGGCCATCGACGCGAAACAGGTTTCCGCGCAAGGCGAACCCCTCAAGTGGGAGATCTTCACCCATGGCGGGCGCAAGCCAACCGGTCTGGACGCCATCGAATGGGCGCGGCGCATGTGTGACTACGGGGCCGGTGAGATCCTTCTGACCAGCATGGACCGGGATGGCACCAAGATCGGCTTCGACAATGCGCTGACCCGGGCGATCGTCGACGCGGTTCCGATTCCGGTAATCGCCTCCGGAGGGGTTGGTAATCTCCAGCACCTGGTGGATGGGGTCAAACAGGGCGGGGCGGATGCGGTGCTCGCGGCCAGCATCTTCCACTTTGCTGAATACTCAATTGGCGAAGCCAAACGCTTCATGCGGGATCGGGGTGTCGAGGTCAGGCTGTGAACTGGCTCGATCAGATCAAGTGGGATGCGGCCGGTCTGGTGCCGGTCATCGCCCAGGAGCACGGTACCGGAAAGATCCTGATGATGGCCTGGATGAATGCCGAGGCTCTGCGCCTAACCCATGAGACCGGGCACGCGGTCTATTGGTCCCGCTCGCGCAGCCGGCTCTGGCACAAGGGTGAGGAGTCCGGTCACCAGCAGGTGGTGCACAGCATTCGCCTGGACTGCGACGCGGATGTTGTGCTTCTTGAGGTTGAGCAGAAAGGGGGCATTGCCTGTCATACCGGTCGACACAACTGTTTCTACCGGGAGTTGCAGGGCGATACCTGGGTTGAAGTGCTTCCGGTGTTGAAGGATCCGGATGAGATCTACCGCTGAGGCAGGCTTATGAGCGACGTATTACAACAGTTGTCAGAGGTCCTCGAGGCACGTAAGCAGGCCGATCCCGAAAGTTCCTATGTGGCCAAACTCTATGCCAAGGGACTGGATGCGATTCTCAAGAAGATCGGCGAGGAAGCGACCGAAACGGTGATGGCGGCCAAAGACGGCGTCCCGGAGAAGATCATCTACGAGACTGCGGATCTGTGGTTTCACACCCTGGTACTGCTGGCTCAGCAGGGATTGGGTCCGGATCAGGTTCTGCAGGAGTTACAGCGGCGTTTTGGATTGTCGGGACTGGAAGAGAAAGCCCGCAGAGAATAGTCGCCCGAGCCATTTCAGGGTGCGGGCAATTGTGCGAAGCTCACCGCTCGACCCAGTGCAAGAGTAGTCCTGCTGCCGGATCGCAGGTATCATCGGTCAATTAGGTACAGCGAAACAAGCGTGCCTTCAGGAACGGCGGAGTCAGCCCTGGCAATCACGCGCAAGACATTATAACCGGCAAGTCCGGAGGTGGAGAAAATTATGGGTATTGGTGGTATTAGTATCTGGCAGCTGTTGATCATCCTGGCGATTGTCCTGCTGCTGTTCGGAACCAAGCGTCTGAAGAACATCGGATCGGATCTGGGTGGTGCGATCAAGGGTTTCAAGGGCGCCATGAAAGATGGTGAACAGGAGAAAAAGGGCGAGCCGGAACAGCTCGAACAGAACGAATCCAAGACTGTCATTGACGGTGAGGTTACCGCCAAGGAAAAGGACAAGCACTGAGTTCGCGTATCCAACCTTGACTGAATCGAGCCATCTTCATGTTTGATGTGGGTTTCTGGGAACTCGGGCTGATTGCTCTGGTTGCATTGATCGTCATCGGTCCCGAGCGTTTGCCCAAGGTTGCCCGCACCGCGGGTCTGTGGCTGGGTCGTGGCCGGCGCTTCGTGGCCAATGTCAAAGCGGATATCGACCGGGAGATCAAGGCTGAAGAGCTCAAGGAGATCCTCGAGAAACAGAAAAAGATGGCCAATCCTGTGCATGAGATTCTCGAAGAGACCCAGCAGGATTTGAATCAGATCAAGCAGGATGTCGCCACCCCGGTCCAGGAAGCTGCGGAAAAGACTCAACCCTCGAAGACCAGCAAGATACAGACATCAGACCAGGCAGATTAGATGTCGGCATCCAACTCGAGTCAAGAGCAACCCCTGGTCTCCCACCTGATCGAACTTCGCGATCGGGTGTTGCGCATGGTGCTGGCCGTGCTGATCGTGTTCGCGGTGCTGTTTCCCTTTGCCAACGATCTCTACAGTGCAATTGCCGGACCCATGAGGGAGGCGCTGCCGGAAGGCAGTACCATGATCTCCACGAAGCCCATCGACCCCTTCCTGATTCCCTTCAAGCTCAGCCTGCAGCTGGCGATCTTCATCGCGATTCCATTCATCCTCTATCAGTTCTGGGCGTTTGTCGCGCCCGGGCTCTATCGCCACGAAAAGCGCCTGGTCATGCCGTTGCTGATGTCCAGCACGTTCCTGTTTTACCTGGGCATGTCGTTTGCCTATTTCGTGGTATTTCCGCTGGTGTTCAGCTTCCTCGCCAGTACCGCCCCGGAAGGGGTCGAGGTGGCCACGGACATGGGGAGTTATCTCGATTTCGTGATGACCCTGTTCTTCGCCTTCGGAGTTGCCTTCGAGGTGCCCATTGCAACCATCATTCTGGTCTGGCTCGGGGTTACGACCCCCGACAAGCTGCGCGGCAAGCGGCCCTACGTGATCGTCGGAGCGTTCATCGTCGGGATGCTGCTGACCCCGCCGGATATCATCTCCCAGACTCTGCTCGCCCTGCCCATGTGGATCCTGTTCGAGCTGGGTGTGATCTTTTCGAAGGGATTCATGAGGGACAAACCGATATCTGATGACAGCCACGACGAGGCGGTTTCGGAAGATGATCAGGCCGCGCCGACGGTGCAGCAGGAAATGGTGGGAAAAGATATCGATCCCGGTGAAGGACACCTGGATCCGGAGCGATTCGTGCCGCTCAGCGAAGCAGAGATGGAGGCGGAGCTGGACGCGATAGAGGATGATGATCCAGCGGATACTGCTGCACCTGAAGAGAGCGCTGATCCGATTGAGCAGAAACTGCATCGGGTACATACCCACCGCGCGGCTGGCCAGGTCGAGCAGGCCCGGTCATTGCTGTATGAGGTGCTTGAGGAAGGTAACGCCGATCAATGCCAGGTGGCCCGGAATATTCTCGCCCAACTCGATTCGCTGGATTGATCCGGCTTGAGCTGATCAGGACCTCTGTCTCAGCCGGGTACCGTGAACCAGGGAGAGGGTGATTTCCTCAGCGGTGAGGCTGTCTGGAAAATAGGTTCCGGATATCTTGGCGCTGTTGATGCTGGCTCCTTCGAGATTGGCGCTTCTCAGATCCAGCCCCCGCAGATCCGCATGTCTCAGGTAAGCCCCGGCCAGGTTCAGGTTTTCGGTATCCAGGTTGCGTAGATCGATCCCTCTGAGGTCTGCATTCACCAGGTCGCAGTTCTGGCCCTCAGCCCGCTTCCGATTGAATTCGTCGGTGCGCCCCTGCTTGAGGAGTTGGTACAGGGGATCATGCTTTTGTTCGGGTTTTTGCATTTCGACCTCTTCTGTGGACGGGTGGACACAACCTTTACCGGTGACTGTTACAGGCAGGCACTGCTTAACCGGAATTCCCTCCTGCACCTTAACTCTGGCATATTCTGCGCCCCTCTGCGAGCGTCCATGGCGGCCGAGTCTGGATGCGGGATCACCATACTTTATAACAATGAAATGTGTATTTATTATTGCTTTTAGTGAATACTGCGCATACTATTGATAATATCAATACTATAGGTGATTCAAATGGCCGGGACACCGCAAATTCACTACAAACAGAACCGTCTGAAACAGTTGCGGGCCTTCTGTCACGCCGCTCAGACCGGTTCCATCAGCGAGGCGGCCGAGAGGCTCTACCTGAGTCAGCCGACCGTGTCCCTGCAGATCCAGGCGCTGGAGCGGGAACTGGAGACAGTGCTGTTCGAAAGGCGCGGACCCAAAATCAAGCTGACCCCGGAGGGGGAGACGCTGTATAAGCTCTCACAGCCTCTGGTCGAGGGGATGGACAAGCTTCAGGAGACCTTTCTGGCCTCATGCGGCAAACTCGAAAGTGGTGAATTGAACATTGCAGCCGGTGAATCCACCATCCTGTACATCCTTCCTGAACCGATCCGGCTTTTCGCTGAGCGCTATCCCGGGATTCGGGTGAAACTGCACAACGTGACCGGCCGGGACGGCATGGCCATGTTGCGTGCGGATGAGACCGACATGGCGATTGGTTCAATGCTGGAGATCCCGGACGACGTCACCTATCAGCCGGTCGTGAACTATGCTCCGGTGCTGATCACGCCGCTCAACCACCCCCTGACCCAGAAAAAGGGCATCCGTCTGCACGACATCAGCCCTTATGGCCTGATCCTGCCGCCTCACCACCTGAGCACCTGGCGAATGGTGGATCTGGTGTTCAAGCAGCATAACGCCAACTACAACGTGACCCTGGAGGCCGGAGGCTGGGAAGTCATCAAGAAGTACGTGGAGATTGGCCTGGGAATCTCAATCGTGACGGATGTCTGTCTGACCGGTGAGGAGCAGGTGGCCACGATCCCACTCGGCGAGTACTTTCCGGATCGCAGTTACGGCATCGTGTTGCGAAGAGGTAAATTCCTCTCACCCCAGGCAAAACGTTTTCTTGAGATCGTCAAAGAAGTGTTTCACTGAAGATCCGGCACCCGGTTCGGGCAGGAGTTTTCTCCGGACACTGTTCTGTTCTACAATAACCCCCGAATTCGAGTGGAGATGGTTGTTATGTTAGGAAAAGCCCCGGAATTTCAGACATTGATTCGTGCTATGCGTATCGTGTCCGCAACGGATGCGACCGTGCTCGTGACCGGCGAGAGCGGTACTGGAAAAGAGCTTCTGGCTCAGGCAATCCATGACAACAGTCATCGCCGCGGAAAACCTTTCGTAACGGTCAACTGCGCTGCCCTTCCGACCCCGTTGGCGGAAAGTGAACTCTTCGGCCACAGAAAAGGTTCCTTCACCGGCGCCACTGCAGATAGTCAGGGCAAGGTTCAGGCGGCTCACGGCGGTACCCTGTTCCTGGATGAAATCGGTGAGTTACCGGTTGCGGTACAGGCCAAGCTGTTGCGCTTTCTGGAAACCGGTGAGTGCCAGACCGTCGGAAACCCTCGCAGCCAACGCATGGATGTTCGGGTGATTGCGGCGACCAACCGGGATCTGGCGCTGTCATTGGATGAAGGCACCTTCCGCAGCGATCTCTACTATCGGCTGAATGTGGTTCCGTTGGAACTCCCTCCCTTGCGTGAGCGGAGTGGCGATGTGGAACTGCTGCTCAACGGATTGACCGCGCAACTGTCAGAGAGTTACCAGCTGCGGCCCCCGGTCTACAGCAAATCGGCCCTCAAACTGCTGAATAGCTACACCTGGCCCGGTAATGTCCGAGAGCTGAAGAACCTTGCGGAACGGATGCTGATACTGTTTTCCGGCAAGCGTATTGAGATTGAAAACCTGCCCAGCGATTTCCGCGCACTGCCGAGACAGAAGTCCCTCGGTGAGGGGCAGTTTGTACTGCCGGATCAAGGCATCAGCATGGACCAGCTGGAAGCCAATCTGATTCAGCAGGCGTTGATGAAAACCCTGGGAAATCGCAGCAAAGCCGCGCGACTCCTGGGCCTGACCCGGGACACCCTTCTGTACCGGATGAAAAAATACGCGATCGAATCCTGAAACGGGCCGGTAATGCCAATCGCCGGGTCCGGAGTGTTGTTCCAATCGGGCCCCGGCCTGACCGGTTTCAATAGATGCGAACGCCGCCATGGCGTTTGCGGCTGAGGTAGTCGAACAGGCGGAAACCGGCGTATAAACCCAAGCAAAAGGTCAGTCCTGCTCCGATCAATCCCCAGTTGAGGGGGATTGCCCGCTCCATCCCCGAGAGTTTTTCCCGGTATTGTTCGTTTTCCTGCTGAACCCGGTCGAGCGCCGCAACCACCTGCTCGATTCGAACCTCATCGACCGCGTCCTCCGTGGGCTGAGCCCCCTCGGGTGACTGTATCTCCAGCAACTGGGTCTCCACATCTGAAAACTTTTCCTGCAATGCCTGCAGTTGGTCCTGCAACTTGCGGTTCTCAGACTTCATATCCTCTAGTTGGGCGCGGGCCGGCTTCGCCTTGATCAAAAATCCGGCTTTAGTCCAACCCACCACCCCATCGAGGGTTCGCACCCGGGCATAGAGGCCGTTCTCCTCGAGGAGTTCAAGCTGTGTTCCACTGGGAAGACGTTCGAGCAGTTTTCCCTTTGAATTGAGTTGTTCATGCAGGGCCAGCTGCAGTTCATCGGTGACATAGCGGGTCTCGGCACAGGTCAGGGGGGGTAAAGCGACCAGGCAGACGCCGAGGAACCAAAGCGGTTTGTACTTCATGGGTATCCATTACCTGTTGGATCTGAGGTGAAACAAGATTATAACCCGAGCGCATGTCCATGACCGATGATCCCCGGGTGAAAAAACATGCGCAAAGGAATCCATACCGCGCTGAATGCCCGGCAGGGGAGCGCTACCCGGGGCATGCGGATCAAATCGTGGTTGCGGAGACCCTAAGATCAACGGGATCGGCCGTGTTTGTCGTTCAGTTTGCGTTCAGTAACGGCGGTGTATTCTGAAATCGTCAAACAGGCAAACCAATGACCTTGGAGCGAATGCAATGAAAAAAACCTACAAAAATCTGTTTATCGGCAGTCTGGTACTGTTGCTGTCTTCCCCGGTTATGGCGGGATATCACGATCAACCGGAACATCGGGATCCGGGTCGGGAGATGCGCATCGAGAATCGTATCGATCGTCAGTACGATCGTATCGAGCATGGATTCGAAAAACACCGGCTCAGTCCCGATGAACGCAGTCTGGTGCTGAAGAAACTGAGGGAGATTGAGCGCCAGGCCGTACGTTTTGCAAAGGATGGGCGCTTGAGCAGACGAGAATATGGGCGTTTGGACCGCCGCTTGGATGAGAACAGTGAATTGATCAGGGAACTGTCTGAAAACGATATCTACCGCTATGTGATCTACCATGACAAGTATGCGAAGAGCGGTATGATCAAACATTTCGATCGGTAGGTGCCCTGTGCCATCGTACAGCCAATGGGACCGAAAACCATTCAACGACGTTTAATTGACAGTGGCTGATAATGAACACCCGGCTGGCGTCTCAAAAGTGTGGCGCAAGTCGGGTTTTTTTGTGTTTCAAGTCTTGACAGACACCCTTGTGAATGGGCGGCGTTAGTTTGTAATTATCTGATAGCAATAGATATTATCTATCGGTAAGACCGTCTTTCAGTGATGTCACGAAATTGTCTTCTGTAGTCATGTTGCGTTAAGATTATAATTCTGGAAGTACCGTCATCAGTGTAAATCGACACGGAAGTTTTCATAAGAACTGACGGTAACCTGTATCCAAATTATGGGGTGAGTCGGCGCATCAGCTGACTCGGGAAAGTATCAACAAGGAACCGTATTCGGGGGAAGTCATATGATTTCGTTTATCAAAGGGATGAGCCTTACAGCAGGCCTGCTGATTTTGTCGACATCGGCCAATGCCACTCTGATTGACCGGGGGAACGGTCTGATCTATGACGACGTTTTGAACCTGACCTGGATGCAGGATGCCAACTATGCGGGAACTCTGGGCGCTGCGAACAACGGCGCCATGACCTGGAATGATGCCATGTTATGGGTCGAAGGTCTGGTTTTTCAGGGGTATGACGACTGGCGCTTGCCCAGCATGGTGGATACCGGAAATCCTGGCTGTGATTTTGCGACGTCCGGAACGGATTGTGGCTACGATGTGCAGACCACCGATGGCTCCACAATTTACAGTGAGATGGCCAGCCTCTGGTTCGATACCCTCGGCAACCCCGTTCAAGGCGGCGTGGTTAATACGGGTCCTTTTATCAACCTTCAGGCGGCAGACTTCAACGATTACTACTGGCTGAACCAGGAATACGCCCTGCGTGATGATGTGGCCTGGACCTTCTATACCTATACCGCGCTTCAGTTCGCGGAACAGAAAGGCGCCCTGCAATATGCCTGGGCCGTTCGCTCGGGTGACGTGGGCGACTGGGATCTGATCTCTTCGGATCCGTCATCGGGTGATACCGTCGCGGTACCCGAGCCTTCCACGGTATTGCTGCTGGGGGGCGGGTTGATCGGATTCCTGGGCTTCGCCCGCCGCAGGAAGTAGCGGAGAAAAGTTTTCTCAAGACTCTCCCGGGTCCATACTCGAGAATTTCCTGTTGAATTCTCGAGTATGTTGCAACAGTTCCTCCACCATTTGCCCGATCTCTTCATAGGGCCTCGGCTCGCGTTTCAGGATGGCTTTCAGATACATGGCAGAGCTCTGAATCAGTGGAGCTCCACTGCCACTGGCCAGTCCGGCAAGTTTATGGACGGTTTCGAAGAGCAATGCATAGTCACTGCTTGTTCTGGCCTGTTCGATAGCCGCTTCGAGTTCTGGCAGGTTGCTGAGAAAGTCCCTGAGAGCGCTCCTCGCGGCTTCCTGGTTGCCTGCAACGCTGATCAACGCGGCTTCCCGGTCGTAGATCTGCACCTCGTTCTTTGAGTGAACTTGTGCCTCGCTGAGGCCTGGATTTTGCTTCTGTCGGCACCACTTCAAAATGATCGAATAGAGTTGATCGGGAAGATAGGGTTTGGTCAGCAGATCGTTCATCCCTGCGTCGAGCACTTCGGTTCTTTTTTCCGGCAGCACATGAGCCGTGACCGCAATAATCGGCGTATCCTCGACCTGGCCACTGATTGTCTTGATCTGCCTGACCGCTTCTATGCCGCTCATATTCGGCATTTCGAGATCCATGAGAATGATGTCGAAGCTGGACTGTTTGATGTGCTGTAACGCCTCTTTCGCACTGGTTACGGCAACCACATCGGCGCCTTCGTTGTGCAGCAGGGTCTTCGCCAGTATCAGGTTTACATTACTGTCATCGACAGCGAGGATCTGTAGACCCTTCAGGCGGGAGCCAGGAGGGTGATCGCTCTGATCAGAGTTTTCAGGAGTTTCGGTCAGGCTCAGCGTCCCATCGCTGTGGTGTGGGAGCGAGAGGTATATCAGAACGTTAAAGGTCGAGCCGTGTCCCGAACGGCTGGACAGTGTGATACGACCACCCATCAGGGTAGCCAGACGTTTGGCGATCACCAACCCCAGGCCAGTGCCTCCGTAGTGACGGGTAATCGAACTGTCGCATTGCTGAAACGGCTGAAAGAGTCTGTCCTGCTGCTCCTGGCTGATACCGATTCCCGTATCCTGGATAGTGAAGCGCAGGCCAATCCGGTCATTCTTTTGATTGATTTTCGAGACCTTCAGGCTCACCTCGCCCTGAGCGGTGAACTTGATGGCGTTTCCCACCAGGTTGATAAGTATCTGTCTCAGGCGGGATGGGTCTCCGTGAAGTATTTTTGGAACATTCTCGTCGACTTGTGTTATCAAACGCAATCCCTTGTCAGTTGCCTTCGGAGTGAATAAAACGCGGACCCCATTGATCAGCGACTCGAACACGAAATTGGTGTTGTCGAGACTGATTTTTCCAGCTTCCATTTTAGAGAAGTCGAGTATGTCATCGATGATGTCCAACAGGTTATTGGCTGAATTGATGATGATGCCGAGATACTCCGCCTGCTGGGGTTCCAGGTTGGTTTTCTCCAGCAAGTGCGCAAAACCAATGACCCCGCCCATCGGTGTGCGGATTTCATGGCTCATGGTGGCGAGAAAATCACTTTTGGCCTGGCTCGCCGCTTCAGCGCCTTCCTTTGCCCATTCAAGTTCCTGGGTGCGTTCGGCCACCAGGTGTTCCAGATCCTGCTGGTAGTTGGTCAACTCCTTTTCATAAGTTTCAATTCTGTCGAGCATGTCATTGAAGCCGTCAACCAGGTCTCCGAGTTCATCATTACTCGTTCTGCGTGCGCGAACTGAGAAATTTCGTTGCGTAGCCACTACAGCCATGTGACTCCTGAGTTGTCGGATGGGAACAGATACGATTCTTTGGAAGCGGTTCGAAAGCGCCAGGGCGAGGAGCATGGACACAAGAAAAACACTGATGAAGAGCAGTGACTGTTTGATGAGGCGTTTCTGAGCGTTGCGCAAGTCGCCCGTGATATGAAAGTAGCCGATTATTTCACCATCCAGTTGAATCGGTTGCTCGACGGTTATGAGGTCAGGAATGAACCTGCCTGTTGCTTCCTGGTTTACCGGGACCTTCGCAAGGGTGGATGCGTATTCTGCGAATGTTCGGCCGTCGGGAAAATGAATCGACGCGCGGGTTACCTCATTCTGAGTGCTGAGCGTGGAGAGGATGTCGTCGGCAGTCTGTTTGTCCTGAAAGGCGAGGGCGGCACTGCTGTTTGCACCCAGCAGGGTTGCCAGCGCCTGCATGCGTGTGACGGTTTCGGTGTGGGTGGTCTTGATCTCCAGGACGATGAATAAAATGAGGCTGAGCAGCAATACGGATGTCACCGTTGCCAGAATCATGGTCACAAGTTTCTGTTTTATTGATGCGTTGGTCAGTAGTTTCATGGTTCATCACCGGTATCGATCACTGTGGCCACGTTGAGAAGACGGGCGCTTACAGTCAGGCCGGCATGCAGTGTCTCACCCCGATTAATGATGATTCTGATTTTATCCCCGCTTTGCCTGAGCTCAACCATACCCCCATTTCGGGTGAACCCCGCTGTTTGGCTGACCGTCAGGACCGGCAGGCCTGCCAGTGAATGGAATAATTTGCGGTAGTCGCAGGCTGGGTTGTTGGCGATGTAAAGTATCTGACATTGATGAGGATCGATCGGTTCTGATGGGGCATCAATGACATTCAGTGTCCTGCCCTGAATGGTGCGTCCACTCAATCGTGGCAGAGACCGGCTGACTTCATCGCTGCCAAGAATGCAGATGCTGAGTGCGCTTGGATTCGGTCGATTCGCATCATCAGGCCAGCGGGTGAATTTGGCGAAATTATAGATAAAAACCGCTTTCAGCAGATCGGCATTCGTATCCGGGTCTTCTGCAACGGCTGGTGGGGCATGGCCCCAGCAGGCAATCGTCACCAGGATTGTTAGTATCAAACGTATCGACACGGATGGGCTTCCGTCCAAGGCGGTTAATCGGGTTGATTGGGTAAATAGCGAATTTCTGCATACAGATTTCGCCCGGGTAGCGGCAGATCGCCCGGTAGCGTTGCAGATGTGTAGTCATACGCCTCGGTGTCGAAGATGTTTCTTATGGATAGACAGAACTCCAGATTTTTCATGCCGAGATATCGCACGGTTGTATCGGAAATGGTGTAGTCCTCGAGATCATCCCGGGTATCTGTTTCGGTACGGATTCGTTCGCCAATCCAGTTTGATTGAAAATTCCATTGCCAGTCTTTACGCAGTGACCAGTCAATCCTGAGATAAGCATCCTGATCCGGTTCGTCTACGGCCCGGTATGGGGTTTCATCCTGTTGTCTGTAGGTATAGTTTCCGGAGAGCTTGAGAGTTTTTAAAGGTTGCCACATGGCCTCGATTTCAATCCCATGGATGGTGTGCTCACCAATATTCACGTACTGTCTGAGAGTGCTGTTCGGGTTGATCGGCGCCTTGCTGATGATGTCCTGTTGCTCATATTGAAACAGATTCATACCAAAGCTGAGGTCTCTGCTTACCAGATAGGACAAGGCCAGTTCCCAGGTTTCGGAGCGTTCGGGTTTGAGATCGGGGTTGGGTAGAGCGTCTGCAGTCAAGGCATAGAGTTCCCGGTATGAAGGCGGTCTGAAAGCGCGTCCATAGAGCAACTTTGTAGTCAGTTTTCTGGTGGTGTTCCAAACCAGTGCTGCGCGAGGGTTGTAGCTGTTACCGAAATCAGAATACAGGTCATAGCGTAAGCCCGCGGTGAGTTCCCATCCTTCACTCAGTTGCACGATATCCTGAAGGTATACGTGTTTGCTGATACGGGTTTTCTCAGGCGGTATCGCATTCGATACTTCGCTCAAATCAAGGAATCCGTCTTCGATGGGTATGAAGGTTCCGGAGACATATATGCCGTTGGTATATTGTTCCAGACGGTAGGGATCCTGATGGCTGTATCCGGCACCGACCTGGATTTCCTGATGCTCCAATCCTTTGTATAGGCTACTGAGTTCAAAGCTTAGCCTTCGCTCGGATGAACGCAGTTTGTTGATCAAGGCAAACTGGCTCGATGAACCAAGAAAGCCGGGTGGAATTTCCTGAAATCCATCTCCGGAATCGTATTTCAGGTTTTGGTATCGTAACTCGGAATAGAGTGACCAGTCATCGCTATAGTCCTCGTTATTATATTTGAGAGCGAGGTTGAAGCGGCTGGATTCGCCTTCTGTCACTGGGTCGATGATGCCCGCGCCGGTCAAACCGGTTTGTACTTCGCTCTGATTGGTGTAATCGACTAACAGTTGCCAGTCCATGCGTGTCAGTGAAAACCGGATGTCCCGGTTTTTCCATCCAAACTCGGCATAACCGGGCGCCAGGGAGCTCTGGGTGTCATGTTCCGCGTCAAACCTCGACTGATAGTCTTCCTGGATATGGATATCAGGTCCTTGCGTATTAAAGAGGTCCAGGGTGAGCCCGAAATTGAAATCGTTCCACTCGTCGCTGAGTTGTAACCACCCGGTATCCGTGTCGAAGCTTCCCTTGCGAAGTCCAAATTCGTTGCTGTCGATACCGGCTGCGGTTTTTGTAATGACATTGATCACACCCGCGGAGGCATCGGCTCCGAACAGAGCAGAGCCGGGACCGCGGATGATTTCAACCCGATCTATGATGCTGGCAGGCAGACCCTTCCAATAGATCCCGAATCCCCATAGCAGGTCACGCATGGGTTCACCGTTGATCATCAGGAGTGTCTGTTGTGCTTTGGCGCCGCGGAATTGCACCATTGGGCGGTAGCCGAACGGGTTCATGCGAATATGCAATCCGGGTACGGCCTCCAGAAGGTCTACAAGATTCGTTGCACCGGTTGCCTTGAAGTCATTGGCCGTGAGAACCGTCACGGTCGAAGGTGCCTGCTTCAGGTTCTGCCGTGTGTTGGTTGAGATTGTGACCTCCAGTTCCATCAATTCCTCGATCGTCATGGAGAGGTACGCGTCGAGTTCATCATCCTGAGCGGCGTAGCTGAGCGATGGGATCAAGGCAATCAGGAATAGGGCCAGTCGCTTCACAATATCATTCAACATGTCGGCTAATCCAAATGGGGCATGTCCAGGATTGGTACAGATATTTCGGTTTCTCGTAAACCAGCTGATCGAGGGCATGTTAGGGAATCGACAGGATGCTCAAACGGGGAGAGAGGCATCGCGGATGATGCGGGGACGTGTTCAGACGATTACGCCAAAGGATCTGGAATGAGAATAAAATAAGTATGTTAATCAGTTGGATATATGAATATATCCTACGCGGAAAATAGGTGCTCATGGTTCCATCATTTCTCTAAGAAGGTCTTCAGGGTACGTTTCAGTCCTTCGCCCTGATGCTGGGATTGTACGTCAAAAAAGTCGTCCGGTGTGGCAATGGGAATCTAATCCTGTTCAATAATTATCCATAAATTATTTATGGATAAATTCAGGGTATGGGTGATGGCGGGCCTCCACCGGTTTTTGCTGGATGCACGTCTGCAGCCCCACGAATCGCGGGTTGGTAGTATCATTGTGACAATATCATGAAGGTTTGATGATTCGTGAATGGATCATGAACCAGTGGGTATCTCGTTCTGTGATCGGTAACTGGGCACGCGCTATGAGTCAAAAACTGGGTCTACAACGCTTTCGTATTCTGTTTCTTTCATTTCTCGGTCTCGCTTGTCTGGGTATGACCGGCGTCCAGGCACAGGAGGAAGTCAATCCAAGTGTTGAAAAAGGTCGGAATGTTCTTGAAACCCTGAGGAACCTGGTGACCCTTCAGGAAAGTCTGCGTCAGGATATCGAGTCCACCAATCAACAGATCGCCGCGGCTGGCACGGATGCACAGAAACAGGCCCTGCAGGGTGAGTTGAAGGAACTCCAGGATAATCTGAAGGCGACCAATCGCAATCTAGAGAATCTTTCGGCGGGTGTGGATCTGGACCTTTTGCGACAGGAAAAGGAGGAGAAGTTCAATATTCAAGAGGAACTGTTTGCGCTGCTCAAACCCGCGATCGACGAAATGAAGGATATGACTTCGAAGATTCGCAAGAAGTCCGAGCTCAGAGAAAAAATCACTTTCTACAGCGAGCGGCTCGAAGTGATCGCATCGGCATTGAGCAACGTGAACCGGCTGAAGGAACAGGCCCAGAACGAGAAACTCAAACTCAACCTGGGGTTGATGGCAACCAGCCTGGAAAAGAATCGGGATTTCATGCAGAGCGAATTACAATCCACCCAGTTTCAACTGGATGAATTGCTGGCGTCTGAGGAGTCGCTCACGGAAGCCTCCCAGAGCTATCTCAAATCGTTCTTCCAGAAACGCGGGCTCTATCTCACCGAGGCGTTACTGGTGGTACTTGCCATCATGCTGCTATCGAGATTCAGTTATCGCGCGATGCAGCGATATCTCCCCGGTTTCCGGAAGAAACACCGCAGCTTCAAGGTACGCCTTCTGGAACTGCTGCACAGACTGGCCACCATGTTCCTGATCATTCTCGGCCCCATGATCGTGTTCTATCTGGTTGAAGACTGGGTGTTGTTCAGTCTCAGCATTCTGCTGTTGCTGGGAATTGCCTGGACATTGCGCCAGACCCTGCCCAGGTACATGAGCCAGATCCAGTTGTTTCTCAATATCGGCTCGGTGCGGGAAGGTGAGCGGATCAATCTTGACGGGGTTCCCTGGCTGGTTGAGCAGATCAACGTATTCAGCGCGCTTGTTAATCCGACCGCGAACATCAAACAACGGGTGCCGCTGGATCTACTGGTAGACCTCAAATCCCGGCCATGTCGCGCTGAGGAACCCTGGTTTCCCTGCAAGCGGGACGATTGGGTATTACTCAACGACGGCGTCCGGGGCAAGGTGATCGGCATCTCCCAGGAACTGGTCCAGTTGATTGAGCGGGGCGGGGCGCAAGTCACCTACCAGACCGCAGATTTTCTCGCAGCTTCGCCACGTAACCTGTCAACGAATTTTCGCCTCAAGGAGATCATAGGCATCAGTTACAAGCATCAACAGGAAAGCACCACCAGGATTCCGGAAATGCTTCAGGAGTACATCCGTGGCAGGGTGAGCGAAGAAGGGTACGCTGATCAAATGCTCAACCTGAGAGTGGAGTTTGCGGCTGCCAACAGTTCGTCACTGGACATCTGTGTAATTGCCGATTTCAGCGGTGACCTGGGGGATTTGTACAATCGCCTGAGACGCGCCTTGCAACGCTGGTGCGTTGAGGCGTGCAGTGCATACGATTGGGAAATACCCTTCCCGCAGATGACTTTGAGTGGTGCTGTGCTCAGGGAATAATGCAACTATTCTCTGTCGTTCCGCGAAAAGTCTTACGGACCAACCCGGGACTTATCGATCAGAAATACGGGATGATCATTGCGCCACCCGGCTGCCGTTCTGAAAACGATCAGCGTGCTTTTATCGGATAGAGATTGGGCCGCTGTTTGTCGGAATACATGTTGCGATCACCCGTGCTGAGGAGACTGTCGATGCTGTCGCCGTCTTCTGGATAGAAGGCGATGCCGGAACTGGCCCGGAGTTCGATAGATTGGGTGTCGACCAGGGTATTCCCCACCAGTTTGCCGATAACCTGCTGCTCGACTTTTTTCAGGTCTCCCCGGGAATTCACATCATTGACGAGAATGATGAATTCGTCGCCTCCGCTGCGGCATACCGTGTCAGACGCACGAACGCTCGATTGCATCCGTGTCGCGGCAATCTTCAGCAGGCGGTCACCAAAACGGTGCCCATAGGTATCGTTCACCAGTTTGAATCCATCCAGATCGATATAGATCAGCCCAAATCCGATGAGGCTGCGTTTGCGGGCAACCAGCAATTGTTGCAGGCGATCCTCCATGAGTCTTCGGTTGGGCAGTCCGGTCAGGGGGTCGTGGAGAGCGAGTTCCATGTTGATCGCGCGGGTCTTGACCAGTGCTGCGATCAGCAGGCTGATGAGTATCGCAACCAGCCACCCGGCGATCCTCGCCGGCCAGATCATGCTGGTTACGGATCCCCACCCATGTGCCGGCATGGCCGCAATCTGCCAGTAGCCATTCGGCAGCACGATGGATTGAATAATCGGATTCTGCTCAAAGATTTCCCCCTCACCGAATATCATGCCACCCTGCTCACCCAGGCCGTCCTTACCCCTCAAGGCGAGTCGCAAGCCATCGACCTCCTGTTCAATGCCAGCCGCCTGAAACAGGCTTGGGATATCGATGACGATGGATGCCAGTCCCCAATAAGTCGGCTTGTGGTCGCTGAGCAGACCACTGACACCCTTGCGCGTATAGATCGGCGTACGAGCGATAAACGCCGTGCCACCCTGCACCAGTTTTACCGGCCCAGCGACGATGGTTCCGCGGGCTTCCATGGCCCTGAGCACTGCGGGCCACTGATCCTTATTATCCTCGTAGGTCAGCCCCAATGCCGATTCGTTGCCTGCAAGGGGGTAGATGTGGGTGATGATATTGTTGCGCGCCAGGCCGATGTTTCGGATGTTCCGTTCCTGGAATAGGATTTCGCTGACGAGTTGGGAAAAATCGGGTTCTTCGACATCGGGGTGTGTCGCGACATAGGCGATCAGACCGCGGGTGAGGTGGAGGGTCGAATTGATTCCGCCCTCCAGACGGGCGCGCAGGGTCGAAACCCGGTCCATCACATCGGAACGTTCCCGTTCCAGGTTCTTGGCGTCCAGGAGATAAACGATTATTTCAGTCAGCGAGACCAGGATGAGGAAGAAGACAATGCCAAAAACGGCCGGGAGGAACCGTTTCGCCAGCGGCTTGAATGAGAAAAGACTCAACAGCGGCAACCTGGTAAAGAGATATGGAGATCATCGCAGCAGACTGTGAAAGACACAGTTACTGTTTAATTATAGGGTATTCCCTTATTGGCGGCTATCTATGAATCTCATGTATCTCGAGGGAGGCGATCAATGGGTTTGGGCTGACAGGGCAGATAGAATGGATTTGGTGGGCCCACTAGGACTCGAACCTAGGACCAAGGGATTATGAGTCCCCTGCTCTAACCGACTGAGCTATGGGCCCGAAAGGGCAGAGAATTCTAGCAGAACCGGCCGCTTCCGGTACAGGGAAGGCGGCTGCCGGTTCTGGGATCAATCATTGTCGAGGAAGCTGCGCAGGCGGTCCGAGCGGGAGGGGTGGCGCAGTTTTCGCAGGGCCTTGGCTTCAATCTGACGGATACGTTCGCGGGTCACATCGAACTGTTTGCCGACCTCCTCGAGGGTGTGGTCAGTGTTCATGTCGATGCCGAAGCGCATGCGTAGGACCTTGGCTTCCCGGCTGGTGAGTCCGGCCAGCATGTTCTGGGTGGCCTCTCCCAGGCCTTCCGCGGTGGCGGCCTCGATGGGAGACACCACGCCTGAGTCTTCGATGAAGTCGCCCAGATGGGAGTCTTCGTCGTCGCCGATGGGGGTTTCCATGGAGATCGGTTCCTTGGCGATCTTCAGTACCTTGCGGATCTTGTCCTCGGGCATCTCCATGCGCTCCGCCAGTTCTTCCGGAGTGGCTTCACGGCCCATCTCCTGGATCATCTGACGGGAGATCCGGTTGAGTTTGTTGATCGTTTCGATCATGTGCACCGGGATACGGATAGTGCGGGCCTGATCCGCGATTGAGCGGGTGATGGCCTGGCGAATCCACCAGGTGGCGTAGGTGGAGAACTTGTAACCGCGACGGTATTCGAACTTGTCTACGGCCTTCATCAGACCGATGTTGCCTTCCTGGATCAGGTCGAGGAACTGCAGACCGCGGTTGGTGTATTTTTTCGCGATCGAGATGACCAGGCGCAGGTTGGCTTCCACCATTTCCTTCTTCGCGCGGCGCGCCTTGGCCTCGCCGATGGACATCTTGCGATTGGTTTCCTTGATCTCGCCGATGGTAAGCTGACAATCGTTTTCGATGTTCACCAGGCGTTTCTGGGCGCGCAGGATCTCCGGCTCGTGCTCTTTGAGCGCCTCGGAATAGGCCTTGCCTTTTTCGATCTGTTCGTGGATCCAGTTCAGGTTGGTTTCATTGTCCGGGAACGAGGCGATGAACTCCTTGCGTGGCATGCGGGCCTTTTCGACACACAGCCCCATGATGATGCGTTCCTGGTTGCGGATGCGCTCAATGGTGTCGCGGAGACTGCTCACCAGAAGGTTGAAGGCGATCGGCACCAGTTTGAATTCCAGGAAGGATTCGGACACGTTATCCAGGGCTTTCTGGGCTTTGGCGCTGGAGCGGCCGGTTTTCTTCAGGGCTGTACACAGGGTGGTGTAGCGTTTGCGCAGCTCTTTGGTCTTGGCGGCCACTTCCTCGGGATCGGGACCGGTGTTCTCGGTGCTGTCGCTGTCGTCGTCATCATCATCCGAGTCGTCATCGGAATCGTCATCGGAGGAGTCGATGACCTCGTCGTTGTTTTCTTTCGCCTCCTGGGGCGGGGTGGGGGTCATGACCTCGTCCGGTTCATTGGGGTCGATGAACCCGCTGATGACGTCAGCGAGGCGAACCTCGCCTTCTTCGATTTTTTCCAGTTGACTGCACAGCAGATTGACGGCGCTGGGAAAGGTGGCCAGTGCGGCTGATACCTGGTTGAGGCCTTCCTCGATGCGTTTCGCGATGCGCAGTTCGCCCTCGCGGGTGAGGAGTTCCACGGTACCCATCTCGCGCATGTACATGCGCACCGGGTCGGTGGTGCGGCCGAATTCGCTGTCGACGCTGGCGAGTGCCGCGGCGGCGGCCTCGGCGGCGTCATCGTCGGTGGACACCGCGCTGTCGCTCAGGCTGGTGTCCTCGAGGTCCGGCGCAGTCTCATGGACGGTGATGCCCATGTCGTTGATCATGCGCACGATGTCTTCGATCTGTTCCGGTTCAACAATGCCCTCAGGAAGGTGATCATTAACTTCCGCATAGGTCAGGAACCCTTGTTCCTTGCCTTTTGCAATCAGTTGTTTCAATTGAGATTGCTGCTGTTCCTGGTTCATCTTTTACCTTGTAATTAGACGAGGTTGCAATGCTGAGACTGAACTCACCATATTAGCACATATTCATTTAGATGCACTAATAACGCGCAATAGGGGGTTGAGTTTAAGAATCTGGTTTTTCATCCTGTCCTAACTTTCCTGGATATCGGCGTTTTATCTCGTTTCGCAGCTCATCAGACAGTTCGCTCGGACGGAGATTCCCGGTGTGAGGGCGGGTTTGCTTGTGAAACTGTTCATTCAATCTGAGTAATGCGTCACGAAATTCGCTTGCGTGGTCCATCCCGGGGAGATCGAACTGATAGTTCGCCTGAGTCAGCTTGTCCAGGTGGACGTAGTAATCGGTGTCCCGCAACCGTTCCATCAGTGCAGCCTTGTTAAGCGTAGGTTGGCCCTGGATTATTTCAAGTAGGTGTTTGAGAATCGGAATCCCCGGATTGTCCCATGCCCGCCAGTCGTCCGGGATTTCATCCGCCACGGTGCAGATGTGGGGGTGATCGAGCAGAAGTACAATGGCCGAGCGAACCGGTGTGGCCGTCGGGGCATTCCGTACCGCCGGGGCCTGCTGGGATCTTGTCGGGGCCGTGCGGTTGCTCTGGGTGTCCAGATTGTGTCCTCTGAGTCCCACCAGCTCCTCCAGGCGTTGGAACATCATTTCGCGAAACACGCCCTTGGGCAGTTTCTCGAGGTGAGGGCGGGCCAGTTCCGCCAGTTTGGCGCGACCGTCGATACTTTCCATGTGAACCTGCCCCGTCAGTTGCTGGAACAGGAATTCGGACAGGGGCATCGCCTGTTCGATGCGCTGTTCGAAGGCGCCTTGCCCCTCTTTGCGTACCTGGGTGTCCGGGTCTTCTCCCTCCGGAAGGAACAGAAATCGGACTTCCCGGCCATCCCGCATGACCGGCAGGCTGGTAAGCAGGGCCTTCCAGGCGGCGTCCCGCCCCGCACGGTCGCCATCAAAACAGAACACCACTTCCGGACAGGTGCGAAAAATCAGCTCCAGGTGCTCCGCCGTGGTGGCGGTTCCCAGGGTGGCGACGGCGTTCAGGATGCCGTGCTGCGCCAGCGCGACCACGTCCATATAGCCTTCGACAACCAGCAGGCGCTGGATGCTTTTATTGGCCTGACGCGCCTCATAGAGACCGTAGAGTTCCCGTCCCTTGTGAAAGATGGGGGTCTCCGGTGAGTTTAGATATTTCGGCTTGTCGTCGCCCAGAACGCGTCCGCCGAAGCCGATCACACGTCCCCGTGGATCCCGGATCGGGAAGATGATGCGGTTACGAAAGCGGTCGTAGATTCGGCCGTCACTGTCGTTGAGCATGCCGCACTGAAGCAGTTGCTGGCGGGTCTTCGAATCCTGTCCAAGGCTCAGGCTCAGGTTATCCCAGCCGGGCGGGGCATAGCCGATACCGTAAGTCCCGGCGATCTGCCCGCTGAGGCCGCGGGCTTTCAGGTAGTTCACCGCCTGGGAGGCGTTTTCGTGACCTTTCAGCTGTTGCTGGAAATAGCGGGCCGAGGCCGACATCAGTTCGTAGAAAGGGCGCAGATCCGGGCCGCTGTCGTGGCCGCCTTCCCGGGGAACCTCAACACCGGCCTGCTGTGCCAGTTCCTCCACAGCCTCGACGAAACTGAGATTGTCGTACTCCATCAGAAAGCCGATTGCGGAGCCGTGCGCGCCACAGCCGAAACAGTGGTAGAACTGCTTGTTGGGGCTGACCGTGAAGGAGGGGGTTTTTTCGTCGTGGAAGGGGCAGCGGGCCTGAAAGTCCCGCCCGGCCTTTTTCAGTGGGACGCGTCGGCCGATGATGTCGACAATGTCGACCCGGTTGAGCAACTGGTCAATGAACTGTGTGGGGATCTTTCCGGCCATGGCAAAGGGTTGGTCCCTCCTGATAGGCCCCGGATTCGTGTGCGCACCTGAAACCCCGCTTTGCAGAGGTCATCAAGGCCTTTATAACTCGCTCGACGCCCGTCCATGAACGGCCATTTCTGCTGATCTGTAAGAAACGCCGGTCATGCGCCGGCTGGCGGGATTGCCCGACCTCAACCCGTGAGCTGTTGCTTGACCCGGGCGCTGACCTGGCCCATATCGGCCCGGCCCTGCATCTTGGGTTTCAGCAGCCCCATCACCTTACCCATATCCTGCATGCCGCTGGCACCGGAGGAGTCGATGGCGTCGCTGATCATAGCGGCGATCTCATCTTCGCTGAGTGCGGCGGGCAGGTAGGTCTCGATGATCCCGATTTCGCTGTGTTCCTGTTCGGCCAGCTCCGCCCGTCCCGCATCCGCGTACTGGGTTGCGGAATCCCGGCGTTGCTTGATCATCTTGTCGAGGATCGCCAGTACCTGACTCTCATCCAGTTCCGTGCGGGTGTCGACCTCTCGCTGCTTGATCTCTGCGGTGATCAGCCGCAGGGTCGCGAGCCGCGCCTTGTCTTTGGCCTTCATGGCGGCCTTGACGTCGTCCTGGATGCGTTGCTTCAACATGGAAGTGTTGGGGTCAGGATGTGGCGGGGATATCAGTACTGGCGTTCGAACCGACGGCTCTCACGGGAGAGTTTCTTCAGGTTACGCTTGACCGCGGCCGCAGCCTTGCGCTTACGTTCCCAGGTGGGTTTTTCGTAGAACTCGCGACGGCGCACTTCAGCCAGGACTCCGGCTTTCTCGCAGGAGCGCTTGAAACGGCGCATGGCGACTTCAAAGGGTTCGTTCTCTTTAACGCGTACGTTGGGCATCGATGATGTGACCTCGAATCTGTTATTCTCAACCGGTTGAAAGGCGGGGATTCTACTCATTGCCAACCCAGTTTGCAAAGGTGTGATGAAAAAAAGCGGGAAACAGTCTTCGATATGCGTGTATTAGGAATAGAAACCTCCTGCGACGAGACCGGCGTCGCGATTTATGACAGCCAGGCGGGGCTGCTGGCGGATGCGCTGCACAGCCAGGTGGATATCCATGCGGAATATGGCGGGGTGGTGCCGGAGCTGGCCTCACGGGACCATGTGCGCAAGGTGCTGCCGCTGACCCGTCAGCTGTTCGCGGATGCCGGGGTCGACCCGCAAAGTATGGATGGCGTGGCCTATACCGCCGGACCCGGCCTGGTCGGGGCTTTACTGGTGGGCGCCTCGGTGGGACGCAGTCTCGCCTGGTCCTGGGGGGTGCCCGCGGTGGGGGTGCACCACATGGAGGGGCACCTGCTGGCGCCGATGCTGGAACCCCAGCCGCCTTCCTTTCCCTTCGTCGCACTGCTGGTCTCCGGCGGACATACCCAACTGGTGGAAGTGAAGGGGGTCGGAGAATACCGTTTGCTGGGGGACTCCCTGGATGATGCCGCCGGGGAGGCTTTCGACAAGACCGCCAAGCTGCTTGCGCTGCCCTATCCCGGCGGACCGGAGCTTTCCCGGCTGGCGCTTCAGGGCTACAACTCCCGTTACCGGTTTCCACGTCCCATGACCGACCGTCCCGGTCTCGATTTCAGCTTCAGCGGGTTGAAAACCTTTGCCCTCAATACCCTGCAGACAGCCCGTGAGATCGAGGGTGAAGTGAGTGAACAGACCCGTGCGGACATCGCCCGGGCCTTCGAGGAGGCTGTGGTGGATACCCTGGTCATCAAGTGCCGGCGCGCGGTGCGGGAGAGCCGCAGCAAGACCCTGGTCCTGGCGGGGGGGGTGAGTGCCAATCGCCGCCTGCGCGAGCGGATGGGGGAGATGATGGACAAGGAGGGGGGGCAGGCCTTCTACCCCCGTCCCGAGTTCTGTACGGACAACGGTGCGATGATCGCCTACGCCGGTTGCCGGCGGTTGCAGTCGGGTATCCGGGAACCTCTGAGTTTTGCCGTGAGACCCCGCTGGCCGATGGAGCAGCTGGATCCGGTTTGAGGGTTGCCGCTGTGCATATGCGGGATGCCTCCCGAGAGTGACAACTACTGGGGAATTTTCGAGACCGCGCCGGGTATTTCCCGAACCATTTTCGGGACCAGGTAGCCCGGCAGCCGGGCCAGGAGTGCCTGCTTGAGCGTTTCCGCTGCAGCGGGGGGCAGATCGAAATGCGCGGCGCCCGTCACCGGGTCCAGCAGGTGCAGGTAATAAGGCAGAACCCCGATGCGGAACAGTCGTTCGCTCAGTGCCACCAGGGTTTCGGCCTGGTTGTTCACCCCGCGCAACAGCACCGACTGATTGAGCAGGGTGACCCCGGCGTCGCGCAGCGATGCGCAGGCCTCGGCCAGTTGTGGGGAGATCTCCGCGGGATGGTTGGTGTGCAGGACCAGCACGACCTGAAACCGGCAACGCCTCAGCCGATCGAGCAGTCCCTGGGTGATGCGTTGAGGCAGCACCACCGGCAGGCGACTGTGCAGGCGCAGTCTTTCGAGATGCTCGAGCGGCTCCAGTTGATCGATCCAACGGCCCAGGCGCGGGTCACTCAGCATCAGCGGGTCTCCTCCACTGAGGATCACCTCGGAGAGCGAGCGGTCCCTGCGCAGATGCTCCAGAATCCCCGGCCACAGACTTTGCCCAGCGATCCCATGCGCATAGGGATAGTGTCTGCGAAAGCAGTAACGGCAGTGAATCGCACATGCCCCGGTTGCCATCAGGAGAGCGCGTCCCTGGTATTTCTGCAGCAATCCCGGGGTCTTGCATGCCTGGGCGTCGCCGACCGGATCCACGTGGTAGCCGGGTGGGGCGTGCATTTCCATGGCGCTGGGCAGTACCTGTAGAAGCAGTGGGTCCCGCGCATCGCCCTTGCGCATCAGCGCAGCATATTCGCGGGTGACCCGTAGCGGAAACTGGTCCTCGGCGGCGGCTGTGTCAGCCAGCCCGGCAGGGTCCAGGCGGAGGTATTCCAGCAGGCTCGGGAGATCCGTGAACGCCTGGGCCATCGCCTGCTGCCAACCCTGCACAGCGACCTCACTCTCAGGTATGATGTGCGCCGCAAAGAGACTGTTTCGTGAGGAAGACATGGCTAGCTATAGCACCAATGAGTTTAAGGGTGGTTTGAAAATCATGATGGACGGGGATCCCTGTTCCATTATTGAAAACGAATTCGTCAAGCCTGGCAAAGGCCAGGCGTTCAACCGGGTGAAGATTCGCAATCTCAAGACCGGACGGGTTCTGGAAAAGACCTTCAAGTCCGGTGAGTCCGTGGAAGGCGCGGATGTCCACGAGACCGACATGCAGTATCTCTACAATGATGGGGAGTTCTGGTACTTCATGGATCCGGTGAGTTTCGAGCAGGTCAGCGCGGATCAGGCTGCGGTGGGTGACAATGTGAAATGGCTGAAAGAACAGGATCTGTGCCTGGTGACCCTGTGGAACGGCAGTCCGATCTCCGTGGAGCCGCCCAAGTTCGTGGTGCTGAGCGTGTCGGAAACGGATCCCGGCCTGAAGGGGGATACCTCGGGCAGCGGCGGCAAGCCGGCCACTCTGGAAACCGGTGCGGTGGTGCGTGTGCCACTGTTCGTGCAGATCGGTGAACTGATCAAAGTCGATACCCGTACCGGTGAGTACGTCTCCCGCGCCAAGGAGGAGTAGTTTCAGGACCTGGGACGCTGCCATGAACCCACGCGACCTCTGGCGTCCCTCGGCAAATCCGCAAATGCTCCAGCAGCGTGCCGGGATGTTGCGCCGGATTCGGCAGTTTTTCGATTCCCGGGACATCCTCGAAGTCGACACCCCGGTGTGTGCCCGCCATGCCACCACGGATCCGGCGATCGAGAGCTTCCTGACCCGCTATACCGGTCCCGGTGCGGGTTCGGGACTCGAGTGTTACCTGCAGACCTCCCCCGAGTTCTTCATGAAACGCCTGTTGTGCGCCGGGAGTGGCCCGATCTACCAGATCTGCAAGGTGTTCCGGGACGGGGAACTGGGAAGTCGGCATAATCCCGAATTCACCCTGCTGGAATGGTATCGACCGGGATTCGACCATCACGCCCTGATGGGCGAGGTGGCCGAGCTGATCCTCAGCCTATCGGGCGAGCCGCTGGTGGTAGAGCGACACACCTATCGGGAGATTTTCCAGCAAACCCTGTCACTGGACCCGCATATGGCAGAGGCCGTTGAATTACGTGATTGCGCGATTGCTCAAGGGATTGCGGGCGCGGAGCAGTTGCAGCTGGGGCACCGTGATGCCTGGCTGGATCTGCTTCTGAGCCATCTCATCGAGCCCGGTCTGGGACGTTCAGGATTGACCTTCATCTACGACTATCCCGCGAGTCAGGCGGCCCTGGCCCGGATCAACGATGAGGATCCTCCGCTGGCGCAGCGTTTTGAACTGTACTGGCAGGGTATGGAACTGGCGAACGGTTTTTACGAACTGCAGGATGCCGAGGTTCAGCGAGCCCGCTTCGAAGCGGACAATCGCCAGCGACGGTCAGCCGGCGTGCCGCAGCGTCCGGCCGATGAGTGGCTGCTCGAAGCCATGGCTGAAGGCTTGCCGGAGTGTGCCGGCGTGGCGCTGGGTATCGATCGTCTGCTGATGCTGCTGACGGGATGCCGGGATATTCGCGAGGTGCTCAGTTTCGATTTCGAACGGACCTGAGCAACGGCCTCAGGTGGTGATGCCGATGCCCTCGCCCATCCGCACCTGGGCGCCGGCGGCGAGTCCCTCGAGCCATTCCGCACGATCTTTGCCGAACAGCAGAATCACCGTGGATCCCATGTTGAAGCGACCCATCTCCTCACCCTTGCTCAGGGTCACCGGGCCGGGGCTGAGGTCCGGGGTGTAGTTCCAGCTGGTGATACGCTCCCGGGCAGGGGTCACCGCGCCGGCCCACACCGTCTCGATGCTGGAAACGAAGATCGCCCCGACGAGGATCATCGCCATGGGTCCGTAAGGGGTTTCGAACAGGCACACGACCCGTTCGTTGCGGGCGAACAGCCGGGGAACCCTGCGCGCGGTGGTGTCGTTGACGCTGAACAGCCGGCCCGGGACATGCAGCATCTTCTTCAACTGTCCATCCAGGGGCATGTGCAGTCGATGGTAATCCCGGGGTGAAAGGTAGACGGTGGCGAAGGCGCCCTCGTCGAACAGTCCGGCCATTTCCAGATCACCCCCCAGCAGTTCCAGCAACGAGTAGTCGTGTCCCTTTGCCTGAAACAGGTAACCGGCCTCGATATCCCCCAACTGGCTGATTGCGCCATCGGCGGGGCAGGCGATCTGATTCGCCTGCTGGGTGACGGGGCGGGCATCCGGACGCAGCGCCCGGGTAAAGAAATCGTTGAAACTGCGGTACCTGGCCGGGTCGGTCTCCAGGGCCTCCTGCATGTCCACTCCATACCACTTGATCACCTGACGAATCAGCCGATCCTTTACCGACGGGGTCTCGACCCGGGCCAGGCTGTGCATCAGGCGTGACAGCAGGTGATGCGGCAGCAGGTACTGGAGGATGATGAACAGGGTTTCGAGCAGCTTTTGTGGAAAGCTTTGAGGGGGTGCTGTGGGTTGTGTCATGGTGTCCGGTCAGGGCAAGGCTTCAATCAACTGAGTCAGATCCTGGGCGATGGTAGCGGCATCCTGGCTCTGGGTAAACAGGGCATGCAGCCGCTGGTCCGGTCCGATGAGAAAAATGAGGGCCTGCGAACCGTCTGTTTCCACTCCGAACTCACGAAACGCGGCATCCACGCTTTCCGGCTCGCCGCTCAGTCCCGTCAGGTGGCTGCCGAGCCGGTCGATCTGTTTGCCCAGGGCAGCCGCGTCCCGACGGGGCAGGTAGATGAAGTGGATGGCGTTTTGCAGCTGCGGCTGACCGGCGAGGCGGTTGTGCACCTGCATCAGATGGATCAGTGCGGGAGAGGGCATTGGCTCGTCCCCCGGGTCGAGCAGCAGCAGGCTCCAGGTGTCCAGGAGGTCCTCACGGGTAAAAGGGTCACCCCGCTGATCCCACAGCTGGAACACGGGGACCGGGGCCGGCGGGTCGATGGCTATACCCTGGATCGGCGGGGCGTGAGTCCTGTGTGAGGGTTGATGCATGCCGGCGTAATAGGCGATGCCGAAGGCCAGGGCGGCCAGTGTCAGGATCACTATCCGCCGCTGTCTGCTGGAAGGGCGTCTCACGGCAGGGCTTTCGGCGTGTCGTCCCGGTTGCCCCAGTCTGACCAGGATCCGGGGTAGCCTTTGCAGCCGGGGTAGCCGAGCCGGTGCAGCACGAACCAGGTCAGAGAGGATCGGTGGTGGGTCTGGCAGTAGGTGATCACCTCCTTGTCCTGGGTAATGCCCAGCCGGTTCAACAGCTCACGCAGCTCCGGTTCCTGCTTGAGACGCATGTTGGCCTGACGGTCCATGACCTCGAGCCAGTCCAGGTTGATCGCTCCGGGGATATGCCCGGGGTACTGGGAAAACCGGGAGATGCCCCGGTACTCCTGTATGCTGCGGGCATCCCACAACACCAGATCGGAGGAATCCAGCCTGCTCAGGATGTATTTGGAGTCGGCGACCACCCGGTCATCGGGATTGGCGTGGAAATCTGCCGGTTCCGGTGTGGTGGGAGTGCGGCTGCAGGTGTTGCCTTCGTTGGCCCAGGCATGCAAGCCCCCGTTGAGCAGGGAGTAACGGGTGTGCCCCATGGCGTGCAGTGTCCACAGCAGCCGGGAAGCGTTGCCACCCCCTTCGTCGTCATAGGCCACCACATGGGTGTCCGCGCTGATCCCCAGCCCTGAGAACAGGGCTTCGAGTTGTTCCGCTTGTGGCAGCAACCCGTAGATTGGGTGACGGAATGAGGTGATCTGGGTATAGGGCAGATGAATGGCACCCGGGATGTGCAGTTCCGGGTAGGTCGTGTCCCTGCCCAGGTCGATGATCCTGACCTGGGGGTCGTCAAGGCGGGCGCTCAGCGCATCAGGTTCGAGGAGAAGCGGGATCGTATCTGCCATCGAGTAGCCCCTGATGCGTGGTTCACCCGTGGGATCAGGCTGACAGCGACTGCTGTACCGCGGCCAGGGCTACGCCGGTATTGATCGGCGCCTGCATCTCGCTCAGCACGGCTTCGAGGGCACTGACGCACAACAGGATGTTCTCGGCCCGGGCGCTGTGTCCCATCAGACCGATGCGCCATACCTTGCCGGCGAGTGCCCCGAGACCGGCCCCCAGTTCCAGGTTGTACTCATTCAGCAGCCGGCTGCGTACCTGGGCATCATCCACCCCGTCTGGGATTGACACCGCATTCAGCTGCGGCAGGCGGTGAGCTTCGTCGACGATAAAGGTCAGTCCCATGGCCTCAAGACCGGCCTTGAGGGCTTGATGCATGCGAAGATGCCGTGCCCAGGCGTTTTCCAGACCCTCCTCCTCCAGCATGCGCAGGGATTCATGCAGGCCGTAGAGTGCATTTACCGGTGCTGTATGGTGATAGGCGCGCTTCTGATTGGTGCCCCAGTAACCCATGACCAGGTTAAGGTCGAGGAACCAGCTTTGAACCCGCTGCTGGCGGTTACGCACCTTGTTCAGGGCCCGGTCGCTGAAACTCACCGGAGAGATACCCGGGGTGCAGGAGAGACATTTCTGGGTCCCGGAATAGATGCTGTCGATCTCCCACTCGTCGACCTTGAGTTCGCATCCGCCCAAAGAGGTCACCGCATCGACGATGGTCAGGCAGTCATGCCGATGGGCCAGTTGCACCAGTTCCTTGGCATCGGAACGGGCGCCGGTGGAGGTTTCCGCGTGTACGAAGGCGAGAATTTTCGCGTCTGGGTGGGTTTCCAGGGCAGCTGCAGTCTTTTCCAGGTTGACTGCGGTTCCCCATTCATCTTCCACCATCACCGCCACGCCGCCACAGCGTTCCACGTTTTCTTTCATGCGCCCGCCGAACACCCCGTTCTGGCAAACGATTACCTTGTCGCCGGGTTCCACCAGGTTGGCGAAACAGGTTTCCATGCCCGCTGAGCCGGGCGCCGAGACCGGCATGGTGAGGGCGTTCTGGGTCTGAAAGGCGTACTGCAGCATCCCTTTGGTCTGTTCCATCATTTCGATGAACAGGGGGTCGAGGTGGCCAATGGTCGGCCGTGAAAGGGCTTCGAGGATGCGCGGATGGACATCAGAGGGGCCAGGCCCCATAAGGGTGCGTACGGGAGGATTGAAAATGGGTGTAGTCATGCAGAGGCTGCCTATGTCGTTATTCTGGGTAAAGTGGCCAGAGTATAAGTGCCGAAATGACACGGCTTCAACCCGCCAAATGCTACCGATTACCCGGACGACGAAACGGGTCTGCCCGTCGATTGGCGGGCCTGTCGCCCGAATGATTGTGTGACCGAGCTCAAAACCTAGAAAAACGCTCAAATTTGAGGCCTCGAAAATCACCCGAAATTGGCCTCGTTTATGACCCCCGTTCAATTGACAAATGGTTATTAACATATTGAAATTATTATAAATTAATAATGATCAAATGGGCGTCTCAGGGTCAGAGTCCGGATCTGTGACCCAGTTCCTCATGATGTGTGTAGGAATGCCGTTACTCTATGGCAGCAATCAAATTCGAGGCCGCCGGTAATGAGATCCCTACAGACTATCCTGTTCGCACTTTTCATCAGTCTGGTTCTCAGTGCATGTCAGGGAAGCAGTAGTTCTGAATCCACTGAGACGGCAAGCAATCCGGATCAGGAAACCATCGTTTCCAACGACGGAGAGACGACGGGCGATACGAACGATTCCGGTGCCCCGGCCGATAGCGGCAGCCAGGATAATTCCGGAAACGGATCCACTGAAGAAACCACGGATCCGACCCCGACTCCGGTGGCCCCGCCGGCATCCAATGAAACCACGACCCCGACGCCGGCTCCGACCCCGGCTCCCAGCACGGGTACGGACACTCAGGCTCCGGTCGAGGAATCCACCCCCGTAACCGAGGAAGAGAGCGCGCCGGTGACTGAAGAGACCGTCGCCCGGGGTGCCCCCGAACTGGTTTCCGCCACGATCAGCGGCGAAGACGTCCTTCTGAGCTGGATCAACGCCAACTCCGATCCCGATGGCGGCTATGATGTATGGATCGATGATCTGGACATGGGGACTGACCGTACCGTTTCAACCAGCAGCGTGATCACCGGCCTGGATCTGAGTGTCCGTCACTGCTTCAAGATCGAATCGCGTTACGTGGAGGCCTCCGAATTCTACGTTTCCAATGAAATGTGCACCGAGGCGCAGGCGGGCACGAATGCCGCTCCGACCATCAGTGGCTCTCCGTCAACCAATGTCGACGTGGGAACGGCCTATTCCTTCACACCGGCTGCGAATGACGAAGATGGCGATGACCTGAGCTTCAGTGTCGTGAACCTGCCTTCCTGGGCCAGTTTCAACAGCACCACCGGTGCCGTGAGCGGAACCCCCGGCGCACAGGATGTGGGCGACTACAACAACATCCGCATCAGCGTCAGTGACGGCAGTGACGAAGCCTCCCTGGCTGCTTTCTCCATCACCGTCAACACCGTTGAAGTGGCTGCAACCACCGGCTCGATGGCTCTGAGATGGAGCGCCCCCTCGACCCGTACCGACGGCACCCCGCTGAGCCTGTCGGATATCGATGGATATAGCATCTATGTCGGAACCACCCAGAGCAATCTGCAGATGCATGTAGATGTGAATGCGGGTGATATCACCAGTTACACCATCGATAACCTGGCGCTGGGTACCTACTACGTCGCGATTTCTGCCTATGACCAGAGTGGCCGCGCCAGCGCCCTGTCAAACGTCGTGACGAAGAGCGTCAACTGAATTTTGGAGTTTGATTAAGCAAACCGGTTATCGGGCGTAATCTGTTAAACACTCATCAATCCTGAGGCTTTGGGAATTTATCGCCCGGCCTCGGGATTTTTTTATGCCAATGCCCGTTTCATCGGTGTAGACAATGCCTTAGACTCAAGCTCGATACTTGCTGAGTGATGGACCATACGAGGGAATCCAGCAAATGTATGAGTCGTATTTTGGATTCAAGGACACCCCTTTCCGCTTGAGTGCGGACGAAAAGTTTCGCTACGCGCACAACAATTACCTGCGCGCCTCTGCCTACCTTGCCTATGCCCTGCAACAGGGCGAAGGGTTTGTGATGATCACCGGGCAGCCCGGCTCCGGCAAAACCACCCTGGTCAGGGATGTCATCTCGGAAATCGATGCGGAAAAGTATCAGGCGCTCAATCTGGTGACCAGCCAGTTGCACGCGGAGGAGTTGCTGCGCAAGGTGGCGCTCGAGTACGGCCTGCCCGCTGAGACTTATAACAAGGCAACGCTGCTGACCAGTATTCACAAGCATCTTGCTACCCTGTACGAGCAGGGCAGGCGTTCCATCCTGTTTCTGGATGAGGCTCAAAATCTCTCGCTCAACGGTCTCGAGGAGTTACGCCTGCTTTCCAATCTGCAGCAGGGGAAACACTCTCTGCTGCAGATCGTGCTGATCGGGCATGATGAATTACGCGGACTTCTGCTCGGACCGGGGATGGAGCATATCCAGCAGCGGCTGATCGCAATCTGTCAGATCCAGCCGATCTCTGAGGATCAGACCCGTGAGTACATCATCCACCGTCTGGGCATCGTGGGTTGGCGAGACGATCCTGTGATACAGGATGACGTCTACCAGCTGATCCATCGGGCATCCCAGGGAGTGCCGCGCAATATCAATCACCTCATGAGTCGTCTGTTGCTGTTTGCCTCGCTGGAGGAAAAACACCAACTGAGCGACGAAGATGCGCTGACGGTGATCGAGGAACTGGTGGATGAGCAGCGGATCAGCCTGGCGGAGCAGATGAGTGTCGAACAATTCGCCCGAGAGTACCGGGCATCGAAACAGACGCTGGAGATGCGACAGGCGGTGGGAGACCATCCGAGGGGTGACCCACTCCGCGGCGATACCCCCTGTGTCGAGGCTCAAACCGCGAACACCTTGATTGAAAGTACCCATAACATCACTCAGAATTTTCTTTCCGCGATCGAGGATGTGCCCTTGGAGACGTTGCAGGAGTGGGACGTGCCGGACTCCGACTGGCTGGTATGGAAAGACGACTCGCAGCGGCACATCCAGGAACAGGAGTCGCTGCCGCGGGCGGATGATGAATCGGCTGACCACTCCGCCAGCGAGCCGGCTGATCGCCGGGAAAGTGTCACGACCGGGGCGGAGAATAAGATCGACCTGTCACTACCGAGTGCGGATGACATCTGGAAAGGCTCACTGGATTCCATGGATCTGGGCACCATGTTTGCCACGGACCCTAAGCAAGGCGCTGAAACCCGCTCTGTTTCCTCCAAGGCCAAGCCTGCGCGCAGTCAGCCGAAGTCCGGGTCTGGGCGGGGAGTGAAAACGGAGCCGACCTTGTCAGCCCCTGACGATCCGGAGCATCGTTGGGGTGGAGTCTGGTTCATGTCCAGTGAAAACAGTTCAGGTCTGCCTCGTGCTTCGATCCCGGGCGCCGGGCTACAGACAAGCAGTGCGCTGCCATCGGCAAGTCTGCTGAAAGCCGCTCCGTCCCTTCAGGTCGAGGAGAATCTGAGTATGCCCTCCCTGTGGGTGGATGGCTGCCCGGAAGTCAATGGCCACCAGGCTCCGGATTTTCCCACCCAGGTGAATGTTACCGTCCGCAAGGGGGCCTTCAGGCGTTCCCTGATCCATGTCACCGCCTGGGTGGCGGCGGGCGGATTACTTCTCCTCCTGGTGAAGCTGTTCCCTGCCGCCTTCGACCGGTTGTGGCAAGAGGTGGATGCGAAAATTCTCAGTGCCGAGACGATCGTCCAGGACAGTGTGGCGTCATCCCAGGTTGTGCAGCCGTATACGGTCGAGGCACCGGAGGCCGTGGTCAGTGAGTCACAACCACTCAGGGCCGCGCAACCAGAGTCGACCAGGGTGGCGGAAACAGCGCCCCCGGTAGCTCCGGAGGATGCGGTTCTGGCGATCGGGGATCCGGATGTCAGTTCCTATGAATACATCGAAATGGCCAAGCGCTATTTCGTCTATTTCGACTTCAACAAATACACCATTCCCAGTCAGTACATACCCTTGCTGAAATCCATTCAGTACAAGATGCTCATGCAGGATAACAGTTTCCTGAAAGTGACCGGTTACGCCGACCCGCAGGGAAACAAGGTGTACAACGACCGCCTGTCGCTGAAACGAGCGGAGGAGGTCAAGGCGTTTTTCGCGCAACGGGGAATTCAGGATGAACGCATCCAGGTGGCGGCTGTGGGCGCGGTGAGCAATTCCGCAGCGGCATCGGATACCCCGGACAGTCGCCGGGACATCCGCCGGGTTGAGGTGATTCTGTTCCCCAAATGAGCCGGGATCGGGTTGAGATCCGCCCGCCTGATGTGGGTTTTTTGGTCGGTTTTATCGCCTTTTGGGTGTTCGGACGGGCCACTGAGCGGCGTTTAAAAGTTGTTGAGCCTGTCCACTGTTCAATTGTCACGATCCTGTCTTTTTGTGTAAACCTGAGAACCAGTTCCCCTCTCCGGGGGATTGAAGATTGCCTGGCCATAACTCAAATGGTAATTTTATTCTGCCAAAAGCCTTCATGGCGGATGGTAGCTAGACTAGTTATATATGACATTTTAAGGATGAAATTATGAAGAAGTTACTCTTGCGGACGCTCACACTGGGAACGCTTCTGGCTTTCCTGTCACTGGGTGCACAGGCCGCGTCTTATGATGCTGGATCTTTCTCGGGGGTCGGCGATACCTATGCCACACCCCAACCCACAGGAAATTTTCTCGATGCCTACCATTTCAGCGTGGATGCGGGCACTCTGGACATCATGTTTCAGGGTACGCATCAGGGTATGTTCGGGGATGATCTGCTGTTAACCAACATCAACACCGATGAGCAATTCCATCTGGGTACCACCTTCTCCGAGGCCTTCAGTCTCGCCGCGGGTGATTACATTTTTACCATCTCCGGTTTTGCTCTGAACGCCATCGATCCCAAGATCGATTCCGACTATGACCTGACCATGAGCGCCGTGCCCCTGCCTGCCGCCGCCTGGTTGTTCGGCTCTGCTCTGCTGGGTTTTGTCTCCTACAGCAGACGTCGCAAGGTCTGAAGATCTACGATCTTAAGCTGACCTTGGTATGAAAAACGGCCGCCAGGTGCACCTGGTGGCCGTTTTTTTTGCACGTGAGAAGCGGGTGTTTTTGCCGGGATAGACCCGGCTAATCGAGGCGGGGTGTACCGGGTCAGATCTCCCGCAGTCCTTCCGAGGGCTCGATGCGTGCCGCGCGCATGCCGGCCAGGGTGGCCGCCAGCACCGCAAATCCCAGGGTCAACGCCAATGCCACGGCATAGTGCTGTGGGAGCAGCCGACAGAGTTGTTCGCCGGATTGCATCTGTGAGGCAAACAGCCGGTTGATGGAATAGCTCACCCCGAGATAGATCAGGGATGCGGTGGACCAGCCCAGGATCGCGGTGAAGGTGGACTGAATCACCGGGAACCAGACAATCTCCCCGGTGCGGAATCCTACCAGTCTGAGGACACTCAACTCTTTGCGTTTGCGATCCACGTTGGCCCACAGGCTCGCGCCCAGGGAAAATGAAAACCCAACCAGTCCGATGATTGCGATCAACCAGAATACCAGGCTCAGGTTGCGATCCATGTTGCGCACGATCTCGATGTCCGCCGCCCGGGTGGTGACTTCGATGCCCAGTTTGTTGAGTGCGTCGCTCATTCGGCCGACGTTGTAGATTGAATCGGTATACAGTCGGAAACTGGGGTAGTAGCGCTCCTGTTCCGATTGGGAAGACCCCACCCATCCGTACTCCGCGACGGCATGGCCATCGCGGAAGGCCTCCGCGTGTTCCAGCAGAGTCAGGCTGGTGAAGGCGCCGTCACGGGAGAAACTGGCCGGACCCGCGATATCCACGACCTTGAGCTTGAGATGTACCCGCTCGCTGCGACCCAGATAACGTCGAGCCAGACTGCCATCGATGACGTCGCCCACCTGGGCCTTGAGTTTCTCCGCAGCGCTGCGGGAGAGCACCAGCTCATCCGTGGCGACGGGGGATCGCCGTCCGCTCAACAACGGATCGCCCTGGCCACTGGGGATCATCTCCACGGAGATAATCCGCTTGGAGGAGTCGCTGTCCAGGTCGATGGTGGCGGCGATCGACCGGGTCCGCGGCATGATGAACGATACTTCGGGGCGGGCACGCAGTTGTTCGATCCAGGCGGGGTCGTAGCGGCCACTGCCAATGGGGTGGATTTCCCGATTCCGCGGGTCCTCGATGAGGTTGTCGAGCATGCTGCCGATGATGCCGAACTTGAGGGCGAACAGGATCATCATAGGCCCCAGTACGGCCGCCAGGGCGAGCACGAAGAAACCGGACATCTGCCACTCATTTCGGTAGTCGCGGCCGGCGAGCCAGACGATGTCCTTGAGTCGGTGTTTCATCAGCCGGTCACCACGGTTTCCGTCATCGAACCGTCATGGGCCCGTTCGGTATGATGTTCCAGATGGCGCAACCCCAGGCGGTTGATGTGCCGCCAGGCGTGGCTCGCCAGGATCACCGTGATGTGCAGTTCGTCCACCAGTTCAATGAACAGCGACATGATGCGCTCGGCGGCGATCGGGTCCAGCGAGGCAGTGGGTTCATCGGCGATGACAATGGAAGGGCGATGCGCCAGAGCGCGGCCTATGGCGACCCGTTGACGCTCCCCGACGGATAATTTGTGTGGCAGCTTATCCAGGTGCTGCTTGATCCCCAGGTCCGCAGCCAGTTCCTCGACCAGACCGTCATCCGGCATGTCGAGAAGCCGGCGTGACAGGCTGATGTTTTCGCGCACGCTCAGGTAGGGCAACAGGCCACCGGTCTGCATCACATAACCGATGCGTAAACGCCGCAGATCCCCCAGCTGATTGAGCTGATTTTTTTCCCATAGCCTGGAGATGTCCACCGGGTCGGCCCCGCGCTCCGGACGGAAACGGAATGAGCCGATCTCGCTGGGCTTGAGAATCATCGAGAGCATGTCCAGCAGGGTGCTCTTGCCACAGCCGCTTTCACCGATCAGGGCGATCTTTTCGCCCAGGGCAATCTGCAGGCTCGGAACACGCAGGCGAAACGCCGTACCCTCAGCCTGACGGGTCTTGACCACGTCGCGCAGGTGGTAGATCAGGACGCGATCGCCCGTCAGGCTTGCTGCGGGGGCATGCCCCGGTTGTGTGGTCACGGCCGTCATACTGGGTAGGGGTCAGGGCAGCATTTCCAGGCTGATCGGGAATACGGAGTCGCCGGTGACCGGTCCGCCGTCCAGGGATACCCAAAGATCGGTATGGTCATGCAGCACCTGGTAGTAGTTGATTTTCTCTTCCAGGCGGTTGATGAACGCGATCTGGTCCTTGGCGGGCCAATCCTGCCAGTTTTCCAGGGACAGGTTCATGACCTCGCCGGTATAGGGCAGATCCTCGATGTATTCCCGCATGAATCCCATGTCTGCCAGGTTGCCCTCACGGGCGCCGGTGACCCGGGTGGTGCTCCCCAGCTGTTCCGGGTCGCGGGCGATGGTGGCCGCCAGACTCTTCAGGTCATTGAGAAAGGTTCGGGGCGACAGCAGGCCCTCTTCGGCGGTTTGCAGCACCTGACGCATGATCGCGTGCAGGTCGCTGAGCTGATCCCGGGTCAACAGTACCCGCACGTCGAGGGTCTGACGCCGGGGATCGGACAGGTCGCGGTCCACCAGCCAGGCAGAGAATATGCTGGGGATGTGTTGTTTTTCGTCCTTTTGCAGATAACGCATTCTCAAGGCATAGCCCAGTTTGGCAACCTTGGCCTGGAACTGCGCGAGGGGTTCGTCGCGGGTCTCCTCGTCAGTGCGGTTCTCCTGCTCCTGGCGCGCCTCCGCCAGGCTCTTTCCCGCCGTGGCCATGGCGGCCAGTTTTACCTGATCGGTAATCTGTTGCGCCAGGGAGTCGAGTACCCGGCCGAATCGCTCCACGTCGCCGGTCTCCACACCAAAGTAGAAACTGCCGATACCTGGGTAGTAGGAGAGGTCCCGGTAGGTCTGCTCGGCACTCTCATGATCAGCCATCACACTGGGGGTCAGCAGATGCAGCACCGACAGCGCGATGCCTTTGTTCTGGGCCAGTCTGCGCAATGCGGCGCTGGACATTCCGGTGCCGGAAAGCGGGTCAGCCGAGTCGCGCGGACCGGCGTCGGTGATCAGCACCACGTAGCGGGCGTCCTGTCCCTGCCAATCGATCCCGGCGATGGCTTCGTTCACGCCGGCAAAGCTGTCCTCGGAAAAATCCCGGCTGGATACCGTGGCGGCCTTGAGAGATGAGACCTGGGAGAAGAAGCTGTCAGCATCCTGGCCCTGTTCGAGGTCGACGAATGTACGGGTCAGGTACTCCAGGCCAGGCGCCACTTCGGGGTTGTCACGGAAGGCAATCAGGCCGAAGCTCACATCGCCGGTCAGATCCTCCTGGGTGATGGTGTCGTAGATCTTGCGCACCGCTTCTCGGGTTCGGTCGATGTAGGGGTCCATGGACAGTGTGGAGTCGATGACGAACACCACCCCGGAGCGAAAGCGGGAAACATTGGGTTGAGCTTTTTTCACCGGGGCCTGCTTGGGTTTCGCCTGGACCGGTTGCAGAGGGACACTGGATACCTGGAGCATTCGCGCCTGTTCACTGCCGACGAAGACATCCTCGTGATCCCGGATGGGCACCAGGTAGAAATCCTTGAGGATATCGACATGGGTGCGCGGCTGGATGGCTACGACCGGTGAGTCCGCAGGCAGTTTTCCCGCCGCAGCGGCCTGGTAGAGCTTCCGGTAGGCCTCGGGATCATTGTCTTCGATCAGGCGTTTCAGGGACTGTTTGTCGTTAAACAGCAGTGCCCGGTCGCTACCCATGGGGTCGCGGAAGGCCACGGTGAGTCCCTGGTTCCAGGGCAGGGTGTCAATTTCAGGCAGCCAGCCGGCAATATTTCCGTAGCGGTTCAGTCCGATCTTCAGCCAATTCGTCCCGTCAAGCTGCTGGCGCAGGTAGACATAGTAGACGCTGAAGGGGGTGGCCGGGGTGCCTTCACCCTGGCGGATCTGACTGAAGATCTGTGCCCCGGGTTTGCTGAGCACCCGCTGGTACAACGCCTGCTTACCTTCCATCAGCAGCGGGCGCTCCGTGGCTGCCAGCAGTGGCGTGGCCAGAACGACGCCGAGGAATAAGATAAAGGCCGATCTCGACAGTGTCATCGGTGAACTCTCCTGATCATGTCGCGGGTTACTGCCAGTTCAGCAGCAGACGCTGGGCGCTGGGATCCCCGTTTTGAGCCTGCTTTTCGATATGGCTGCGCAGTCTCTGCAGGCGTTGCCGCGCTTCGGGTATGCGCTGTTTTTCAGCCTCCTGATACCATTTGTGGGCCTGGTACACATCCGCGGACTCGAGCAGTTCGTTGCCCGCCTGGAAATAGTCCGGGTCGTACAGGCTGGCCAGGGCAAAGGCGGCCTGGCCGTCGCCTTCACGGGCAGCGTAGAACAGCAGCAGATAGGCGTCGGTCAGTTGTCCTGCCGATTGGAATGACAGGGCCCGCTGCATCAGTTGATCACTGTCGAGGCGCAGACTTCCGTCGCGTAGTCTGGATACCAGACCGCGACCATCCTGAGGAATGGCGTCCTCCACGGATACCTTTTCCGACAGGCTGCCGGAGGGTTGCATAGCAGACCGGGTGGTCATTACTGGGGGCGGTGCAGGCTCTGCAGTCCCTGTCCCGGTCTGCAGGGGTTCTGTGCCCGCCGATGATGCGACCTCATCGGGCTGCTCCGGTTGTTGTCCGGCGGCCTCGATCTGTGCGCGAATGATCGGATCGATCTCGCTTTCCTGCAAGGGTGGGGACAGATCGATCTCCTCCTCCGGGGCGAACAGGTAATAGATACCCGCAAGAATCAGCGCGGCGACGGCGATCTCGATGGCGATTCTGAGAACGCCGGAACGGCCGGAAGTCACTGGGTCATCGGTGAGGTCGTCCGTAGGGGTGGAGTCCTGGCTGGTCATACCTAAATCAGTGTCAAAGTGAATGCGGGCGGTGGCTACTGACGCGGGGGCGTAGTTTAGAGCGGATTCATTTCAACAGAATGGAGCGGCAAAATCCACTCGACGGGTTGTGCAATTTTTGACCGGTTGCAAGCATTGGGCAAGTGGTGGTGGATACATCCTGAAGGCGATCGGAGAGCCGGGTCAGCAGGGGGTGCCAGCGGCCGAGAGGCTGTGCGGACCGGGTCCCGGAAAGGTCTGTCCGGGTGGACAGTGGGCGGGGCAGTGAGGTCAACGAGAGAGTGGTACCAGAGGCCGGACTCGAACCGGCACGCCCGTGAAGGCAACGGATTTTGAATCCGTCATGTCTACCAATTTCATCACTCTGGCATTGCTTGGATTTTACCCTTTTTTTTGCTCGGGATTCAAAGCACTCCCGCGCCATCGGCTGGGTCCGAAGGTTGCGAAGTATACAAAAAATCCCTTCCGGGTACAGGAGAAAATGATCAGAGGGGGCCGAGTGACTCGCGCCAACCCGGGGTTTGCTTCGTCTGGGCTGACGTGTCAGCCATACTGGATGCGTGATACCATCCGCGCCCTATGCGCCTGTCCGACTTCGATTACGCCCTGCCTGAGGAACTCATTGCCCAATATCCGCCCACGGAACGGGGCAGCAGCCGCTTGCTCGCACTGTTGCCCGGATCCAGCCGTGCACAGGATCGGATGTTCGCCGATCTGCCCGATTTGCTGAATCCGGGGGATCTGCTGGTGTTCAACGATACCCGGGTGATGAAAGCACGCTTGTTCGGCCACAAGGAGACCGGGGGACGCATCGAGGTGCTGATCGAACGGGTGACCGGCAAACATACGGCACTGGCGCAGATTCGCGCCAGCAAATCCCCCAGGCCGGGGTCACGGATTCTTCTCGGAACCGATGCCATTGGCGTAGAGGTCGAGGATCGATCCGAGGATTTTTTTCGCCTGCGAAGCCCGGACCGGGATTTTTTCGAGCTGATGGATGAGCAGGGTCATATGCCATTGCCACCCTATATCGCGCGTCAGGATGGCGCCGTGGATGAAGACCGTTATCAGACCGTATACGCACAAAGAAGCGGAGCAGTCGCCGCACCGACAGCGGGATTGCATTTCACCCGCGGGATGCTGCAGCAACTCGATGTCATGGGCGTCGGTCAGGTGCATGTGACCCTGCACGTGGGCGCTGGAACCTTTCAGCCGGTACGCGTCGATGATCTGGATCAGCACGTAATGCACAGCGAGGCCGTGGAGGTGAGTGAGACGGTTTGCGCGAGAATCGAGGAGACCCGGCGGCAAAAAGGGCGGGTTGTGGCGGTGGGCACCACCAGTGTACGCAGCCTGGAAGCCGCATCGCAGTCGGGGCATCTGCAACCGTTCCAGGGTGAGACCCGGTTGTTCATTCGCCCGGGTTACCGTTTCCACAGTGTGGATGCCATGATCACCAACTTTCATCTGCCACAGTCCACACTGATGATGCTGGTTTCCGCGTTCAGCGGATATGACCGGGTCATGCAGGCCTACCGGCACGCAGTGGAGCAGGAATATCGGTTTTTCAGTTATGGCGATGCGATGTTTCTGACCCCGTGATGGGTGGGCGTCGCGAGCCGGTGTCGGGGGATAAAAAAACGCGCGGCATATAGCCGCGCCAATTAATTCCACCAAAGGAGGATGGAGGAGTGTGTGCTGATGCGAGATGATTCAGCACTTGGGTATCTTCTAATATTCCTGAGTAATAAGTCAAGGTGCAGGCGTGATCTGGCGCACACTCTTGAACGGTGTTTGTTCTGTTTCATGGGGTAATCATGAAATTTGAGGTTTTTCAGACAGATAATGCGGCCCGAAGAGGCCGGTTGGAATTTTCCCGGGGGAGTATCGAGACCCCCGCGTTCATGCCGGTGGGTACCTATGGCACGGTCAAGGCCATGACCCCAGAGGAGTTGGTGGATCTGGGGGCCGAGATCGTGCTGGGCAATACCTTTCATCTCATGCTGCGTCCCGGCACCGAGGTGATCCGCAAACACGGAGACCTGCACGACTTCATGCATTGGCAGAAGCCGATCCTGACCGATTCCGGCGGTTTTCAGGTGTTCAGCCTGGGTGAGATGCGCAAGATCACCGAGCAGGGCGTCACCTTCCGCTCACCCATCGACGGCTGCAAGGTGTTCATGGGACCCGAGGAATCGATGCAGGTGCAGCGGGCGCTCGGTTCCGACATCGTGATGATCTTCGATGAGTGCACCCCTTACCCGGCCACTCAGCGCGAGGCGAGAGATTCCATGCAACTCTCACTGCGCTGGGCGCAACGCAGTCGTGAGGCTCATGGGGACAATCCCTCGGCCCTGTTTGGCATCGTCCAGGGGGGCATGTACGAATCGCTGCGCGAGGAATCCCTGCAGGGACTGGTGGAGATAGGCTTCGACGGCTATGCGGTAGGGGGCTTATCGGTGGGCGAGCCGCATGAGGATCGGCAACGGATTCTCGAACACCTGCAGGAACGGCTGCCAGGGAACAAACCGCGATACCTGATGGGGGTCGGCACCCCGGAGGACATCGTGGAATCGGTGAAACGCGGTATCGACATGTTCGATTGTGTGATGCCGACCCGCAATGCCCGCAACGGCCACCTGTTCACCCACCAGGGTGTGGTGCGCATCCGCCACGCCGCTCATCAATACGACGAAAGCCCACTGGATCCGCTGTGCGACTGCTACACCTGCCGTAACTACAGTCGCGCCTACCTGAGGCATCTGGATAAGTGTCATGAGATCTTGGGAGCACGGCTGAATACCATTCACAACCTCCACTACTATCAGAAACTGATGCGGGATATTCGTGCCGCGATCGAGTCACAGAGTTTTGCGTCGTTTTACGAAGCGTTTTACGCGCTGCGACGTGAGTCCGCCTGATCGTTACGGTTCCTTTCCCGGAGTTTGTCTCGTGCCCAGGCTCCGGGTGGGAACAGATACCGAAGTTTCGCCGCACTGCCCCTCTGTCCGATGAGTTGGGTGAAGCGCTGTATGCGTACCCACGCAGAGCGCGGGAACGAGGTAATTCGGGCGTGCACGATGCCGAAGTTCGGGTTTACCCGGTTAAGGTCGCTGTCCCTGTAATCCCTGCGAGAGAAACAGCTTGCCATGCTGGTCGATCATGACGGCCTCCAGGTCATCCAGCCTGTTGATCAATGCCATACCGGCCTCCACACCGAGGACAAACAGGCTGGTGGACAAAGCGTCTGTGCGCGTCGCGTTGGGGCCGATCACGGTAACGCTCTGCATTTGCGCGGCGGAGCGACCGGTTTTAGGACTGATGATGTGGTGATAACGGATTCCGTCCGCTTCGAAGTATCGCTCGTAATCCCCAGAGGTGGAGACGGCGCTGTCCTGCAGGTTGAGCGTGGTGGCAATGGCGTTTTTGCGTCTTGGCGCCTGAATGCCAATCTGCCAGGGACGTCCCTGGTGATCCCCCAACAGGCGGCTGTCGCCCCCGGCGGTGACCAGGGCGTGGGCTATTCCGCGTTTCCTCAGCAGGTCGATCGCCTGATCCACCGCGAAGCCTTTGGCGATGCCTCCCAGGTCGATTTGAACCCCGGGACGTTGGAAAAATACGCTGTTCTGCTGCTTGTTCAGGATCACATGCTGATAGTCGATCAGCGGCAGTGACGCCTGGGTGGCCTCGTGGCTGGGTTTGATGGCCTTGCGGTAGTTGTAGAGATGGCCGACCGAGGCGAAAGTGATGTCGAAGGCGCCGTCGGTCAGGCGTGAATAGTCCTGTGAGATTTCCAGCAGGTGAAAGAATTCCCAGGAGATGGGAACCGGTGCCTCAGCAGCCATCCGGTTGACCAGGGAGAGTTCGCTGTGCTCCTTGTAGGGACTGAGCTTGTCATCCAGGCGGCGGAACTCGTCAAAAACCTCCTGAATCGCCTGAGCGCCCTCATCCGCCTGCTCATGCCACAACTCGACCGATACCCGGGTGCCCATGATGGCGGCGCTGTCGTGCAGCCATTCGGCTGCCAGGCCAGGGGCGTGGAGGCTGAGTGCGATCAGGGTTGCGCGAAGCAGGGAGAAGTTTGCAACCCGGTGTTTACAACGCATCTTACGCAGTGATTCAAATGTGAATCGAAGTGACCCTAGGATGGCAGGAAGTCGATGGGGTAGGAGACCACCGCCTTGTCCACATCGCGCCTGGGGAATTTGAACAGTTTGATGCGTGATACCAGTTTCTTCTCGAGTTGGGGATTGTTCAGCTCCGAGGAGACGATCTTGCAGTCGACCACCTTGCCATCCGGTGAAATGGTCAACTCCAGTACCACCTTGCCGCGCAGTGTCGGGTCCTTGCGCAGGGCGCGGTTGTAGAGGGCGTAGACCGCCCCCTTGTTCTGATCGAAGACCAGCTGGATCTCCTCGCGGGTACGGCTGCCCCGGGATTGCCCCTTGGCGCTGCGGCTGCTCTCGGATGCCGCCTGGCTGCCCCGGGTGATATCCTTGCTCGCCACCTGGGTGGTCGAACGGCTGCCCAGGCCCTGGCTGCCGGTGGCGCGGCTCAGGCCGGTTGTGTTGATCCCGCCACTGCCCTGGGAGGCGGACGAGGTGATGATGGAGCGTTGGTTCACCACTCCCTGGCTGCCCTGATCAGTAATTTTCTGTACCCCGCGAACATTCTTCAGAACGGGTTCCTCGCGCAAGTCGGCGAGTTGATCCGAGAAAGCCAGCAGGCCGGAACTGGCGGCCTTTTTACGCGCTTCGTCCGGGTTGGGTTTCTTCTCTGCCACCTGCTTGGGCGGTTCTGGTTTCTGCGGTTCCGGCTTCTTCTTGACGACCTCGGGTTTTTTCTCCTCGGGCTTGGGTTTTGGCGGCTCCTTTTTCACCAGTTTCTTGGGCGCAGGCTTCGGCTTTGGCGGCGGGGTCTGCTTCTGTTCCAGGATCAGCCGCGCCAGACGTGGCGGTATGCTCTGTTTCTTGAACCGTTCCTTCTCCGGTAACTGGATCAGACTGATCAGGATCGCCAGCACCAGGGCGGAGACCATGGTGATCACGAAAATCATGTGGAAGCGCCGCTCCTCGGAGCTGGCCGTATTCCATGGCAGGTTCGAGGAATGCCGGTAGGAGACGCTCACAGGGCCTGCCCTCCCTTGACCGGTTCGTTTCTCCGCATCACCGCCAGCGAGACGTGCGGGTATTCAGAGTCGGCGCAGGTCGCCATCACGCGTTTCAGCAGATTGTAGGGCAGGGCCTTGTCGCCCATGATGGTGATGTGTCCCTTGAAGGGTTCCAGGCTGGTGCTCTTGGCCCGTTCGGCATGTCTTTGCAGTTCATCCTTGAGGGCGGTCAGCACGATCCCTTCCGGCAACGGCCGGGTCAGGTCGATGACCTGATGGCCCTGAACCAGGATCTGCCGGTCATTGACCATCACGGTGAGGGTTTCCTGGGGTTTCAGGTCGGCGACCGATTCCGGCAGGGACAGCGCCTTGGCGTTGGGCAGCACCTGTACATCTCCCGAGTTGACCAGCAGAAAAAACACCAGGATGGTGAAGATATCCATCAGCGAAACCAGGTTCAGTACGGCGCTGGCCTTGTTCCTCCGATGATGGCGTTCCATGCGCTTGGCGCGTCGCGACATTTTCATGAGGCATTACCCTGTTTCCGGGGCTGGGCGGCGATCGGCGGTGCGTCGCCCAGAGAAATCTCCGGGAAAAGCTCGTACTGGGTGACACTGCCGGCCTCGACCCGTTCGGTCATGCGTACCGCATCCATCACCTGGACCATGGTGTCGTAGGGGGTGTCGGGTTCCGAGAGGATAAACACGCTGCGTTTATCCTGAAAACGGTATTTGACCTGCACCAGCAGCTCATTGAGTGCCTTGAAATCGTAGCCTTGCGCTGTGCTGGGGATGCTTCGGATCAGGCCACCCTGGCGATCTGCCACATCCAGGCTCTGCTCGCGGATAATAACTTCGAGCTGCAATTCCTTGATCGCTTTGAGCGTCCCTTCCCCTGCCGGTGGCAGGTACAGCTCGATGATCGAAAAGCGTGAGAACGCAGCGGTGATCAGCAGAAAGGGAATCAGGATCACCATCAGGTTGAGGAAGGCGGTGATGTTCAGTTCCACCTCCCGATGATGGCGCCGAAATCGACTGCTCATGCATTGCTCCGGGTGGAATAGGCCTTCTCATTGAAGATGTTCAGGAACTTCACCGAGGCCATCTCCAGGCTGTCGACGATGGCGGTGGTCTTGCTTTGCAGTAGGGCGTATACCAGCAGCAGAGGGATCGCGGTCATCAGACCAAAGGCGGTGGTGTTCATAGCGACGGAGATACTCGCGGAGAGCATGTCGGCCTTCACCGCAGGATCCGCGTTGGAGACTGCGGTGAAGGCGTTGATCAGGCCGATAATGGTGCCCAGCAGGCCAAGCAGGGTGGCGATGTTGGCCAGGGTGCTGAGGTAGTGGGTGCGTTTTTCCATGCGCGGGATTGCCTCCATCAGGCCCTCTTCCATAGCCACCTCCACATCGTCGCGCCGCCGCGCGGTACGCGCCCGGGCCAGTCCGTAGGTGAGCATGGTGCCGATGGCGGTCTTGGATTTGTTGGCGGCATCCATGGCGGATTTGAAATCACCATCGTTGAGGTAGGGCAGTACCTTTTTCCAGGTGCGCTTGTTGCTGCCGGTGGCCAGGGTCAGGTAGATCCAGCGTTCAATGGCGATTGCCAGGCCGCCGGCAAAGATCACCAGAATGGGATACATGAAGAGTCCGCCCTCCTGAAAAAAGCGGATGATGGTGTCGATGAGCGCCATAGGGTTCTCCGTAATTACGCGACTGGATTTAAACGGGATTAATTAATGACATAGATTGGCAAATTCTTTACGGGTTTTCCCCATACTTGTGGTACCAATCGATCTGTCTGCGAAATACATCACGGTCTAAAGGTGAAAGTAATTCCTGTTGCCGGCCGATCTCGGGCGGCATCATGGAAGTGAGGCGTTTGGCGGAGCGCCAGGGCACCACATAGAGCACGTTGGGGGACTCGTTGTTACCGAAGATCGCGGTGCCTTCCAGTTCAAGCCGCTGTTCCGCCTCTGCGCTGGACGTCAGGAATGAAAGCATCAGCAGAGCCGGAAGACTGTGGGTGAAGGATTTCAGTTTCATCGGTCAGGCCTCAGGGGTTGGCGCCGGTGCGGCGTTGCAGGTCTGCAATCCAGCCCTCGATCGTCGGATCCGCACGGCCATTGAGAGCTTGGTAACGCTGATAGTGTTTCAGGGCCTCGCCCGGTTTACCCAGGTAGAGGTCATACAGAATGCCCAGATTGCGATGGGCCTGGGCATACTCGGGATCGATCGACAGGGCTCTGGAGTAGGCCTGCTGCGCCTCGCTGAAACGCCCCTGCATGCGCTGGGAAACGCCCAGCTGATTGAGTGCCCGAAGGTTGTCCGGATCGAGTGCGAGCGCCGTTTCAAGGGCTTGTTGCGCGGCCTCGGGATGTGCTTCGCCGAGTTCCAGGCCGGCGAGCACCAGGAATGCCTCGGGTTGATCCGGGTGGGACTCGGTCAATGCCTGCAGCTGGGCCCGGGCCTGCTCCACCTTGTCGGCCTGGTAGAGCCGTTGTGCGGCCTGCACCTCGCCGGTCAGGGGGGAAGCAGGCCGGTCATCGGCCCGCTGGTTTGTGGCCGGGGTCGATTGCGGCGCCATTCCGCTGCAGGCGGTGAGCAGCAGTGCCAGGCCGATGCCACTCCAACAGGTGCTAACGCAACGCATCGACCCAGCCCTCCCATCGTTCCTGTTTGGCATAACGTGCCGGTATCAGCCGCGCAAGCTGTGCAAAGCTTTCCCGCACCCACTGGTCATAGATACCCTGGGGCGCCCGTTCGATGTTCGATTCATACAGCCCGATTGCCTTCTCCTCGAACGGATAGGCCTGTTCCTCGAGAAGGATCTCGTACTGTTCCAGTTCTTCGGCGTTGAGGCCCTTGGGGCGTTCCGATTTCATCAACGCGGTGCCGAACTGCTGATAGATCTCACCGATCCGGTGGGTCGCCTCGGTGGTGACCTCCGCCACCCCGTACTCGGCCGCCCGGGAGTAGGATTTGATCGCCGCCTGCATGCGCTGCTTCTTCAGTTTGAGGTTTTTCTCCAGCGGGGCTTTGAGTTTTACCCCCCGGTAGGCCTGACGCGCCGCTTCGGCCAGCTTGATGCTGGCGCTGGCAGCCAGGTAGCGACTGCGGTCCGAACGCTGTTTGCCGGCCTTTGCATCCGCCTTGATGATCTCTTCAAGCCACCAGTCCCGTTTGCCGGTTTCCCTGCTGCTGTCATAGAGTTCTACGAGTTTCTGCCGCGCTTCCAGTGCCTGGTCGAGCGGTTGTGGGAACTGCTTGACGAAGGCCTTGTAGGCGTCGATGGCCTTGCGGGTCTGGCCGGACTGTTCGAACAGTTCGGCGGAACGCCAGCGAGCCTCACGCTGTAATTCCGCGGATGAACCGGCCTGTGAGGCGATCAGGCTGAGCTGTGTGGCCGCTTTCAGGGGCTGCCGGGTTTCCATGTAGGCCGCTGCCAGCTTGCTGTTCACATCGGGGATGCGATCGCTCTGCGGGTAGTGTTTCTTGTAGCCCTCCAGAATCTCCACGGAACCGGCCCAGTCACCGGCCGCGATCAGACTGGCGGCCGCGTCGTACTCGGCCGTCTGCAGAATCGAAGCTCCCGGAGCGAGCGCCGCGATACGCAGGAACTGACGTGCGGCCGCGGCATGATCACCCTGTTCCCGCTGCGATACACCCTGCTGATAGATGCTCGCGGCAAGGCGTTCCTCGAGGGGTGCACGTTGTTTGTCCCGGCTGTCTGTGAGGGCGAGGGCCTGTTGGTAGGCCTGTTCCGCGGCGGTGTAGTCTTTCTGGTCGAAGGCCGCATGGGCGGCGACGATCCAGGCGGTTTTGCGGAGTTCCGGTTTCGCCGCTGGTTTCAGGTTCGCCACCTGCAGTGCCGCGCCCCGGGCCCTACCCAGGTCATTCATGTCCAGCAGCTTGTTGGCCGCCTCGGTGAGCACCTGGGCGCGACGTGGGTCATTGGAAAACACGTCGCAGAACTTCAAGGCGCTCTCCACGGCCTGTTTTTCCCACGCCGGCGCAGATTCGGCGGACAACCCCTTACCCGCCTCGGCATAGGCGAGCAGCGCGGCATACCCCGCTTCCGCCTGTTTGCCATGTCCCGGCAGCGTGTAGGCGCTGTCTTCATAGGCAATCACAGAGTCGCGGTACTGCTTCAGCTCGAACAGCAGTTCACCGAGCAGAAAACTGATTTCACCCGCCTGTGGATCATTCGGGAAACTGTCGAGGTAGCGCCGGTACCAGTGGGCGGCCTCAGTACCCTGCCGGGCCTGCTCCGGGGTAATCGTCCGGCCCTTGCTGTCGCGGCTGCGCTGGGCCAGGGCATGGTGGTATTCCGCCAGTTCCTTGAGGTAGGCGCGCAGCTGTTCGCTGAGCCAGGCCTGATCCTGTGCAGGCAATGCCTTCCAGACTTCGCCGTTCAGGGCGTAGTGCTCGGTAAAGGCCTTTTTACTGTCGATCGCCAGGGCTGGGAAATTGTTTTGGGTGTACATGTCCACCACCCGGACCGAGAGACGCGGCGCCTGGGGATGAGCCGGATTAAGGTTGACGAAGGCCATGTAGGCATCGGCGGCGTCCTGAATACGCTCCTGTTTCAGATACAGGTCACCCAGACCCTGGTAAATCAGATATTCATAGTTGCGATGGCCGTGTTGCGCGAAGTAGTCGCTGATGCGGTTCGCCCCACCGAGTTCCGAGAAGGTCAGGCTGATCACCCGCAGGGTTTCGTTCAACAGTTCCCGATCACCCGGGGAGAGCTCATCCAGCGCCAGGGGGGCGCTATTGTCCAGGTTACGATCGAGCAACCGGGTGAACGAGTTCAGACCCTCTTCGGTCTCCCTTTGCTTGAACCGGGACCAGCCATGTTTGAACAGGGCGCGGTCAAAATAGGGTGAACGGTCACTACGTTCGAGTATCCCCCCATAGGCCGCTTCAGCCCGGGCAAAATCCTGCAGTACAAAGTAGCGTTCGCCCTGGCGAAAGCGGGCCTCCTGCCAGAAGTCACTCTGCGGATACCGGGTCACCAGGGTGTCCAGGGTCTTCATCATGGCCGGAATGTCGCCTTGCAGTTCATAGGCGCGGGCCAGTTGATAGAGCACCAGATCATTGGCCTGATAGTTCGGGTCCTGTTTCAGCAGTCCCTCGTACAGCACGATGGATTTGCGCAGTTCCTGTTCCGAGGGAGGCGCCTCCTCGCTGCTCATGAGACGGCTTTCGGTCTGCTCCAGTTGCAGGTCTGCGAGTCGGCGGGTGGCTTCGCTCTGCAGCCTCTGGTCAGGATTGAGTTGCAGGAGTGCCCGGTAGTTGTCGATGACCTCTTTGCGTTCGGAGGGCGGTATGGTGGACTTCTGAACATTGACCGGTTCGGTCTGGATGTCCGCCAGGGTGGCTTCACCGGTATCACGCTCCTGCAGGGATGAGCAGCCGCTCAGGGCGAGTGTGGCCAGGGTTAGGTAGAGCCAGGATCTCACTGCGGAGTCACTCCTCTTTCGGAGCTGATATCGAGGAGGTTGGCGACCCCGAACCGAGCCTGAATCAGGTAGTTGTTGATGAGGTTTCTGCGTTGGTCGAGTTTATCCAGGGCCATGCCGCGCAGTTGAGCGGCCTGTTGTACGCGCGCCTGCGTAACCTGTTTCAGGAGTTGCGGGATTCGCTCCTCCAGCGAATCGATACGTGTGCCGAACACGGTAAACCGGCTGGCCGCCTGTTCCTTGGCCTGTGCCAGTTGCTGTTCCTGGGTTCGCGCGATTTCCAGGTTTTGATCGAGTTCACGCATCTGTTTTTTGAGGGTCCACAGGCGCTCGGGGTGCTCAGTGACCGTCTGCCAGGTCAGTATGCCCTGTAACAGCCGGGCAATGTCCTGTTGACCCTGAAGCCGCTGCGGGGCGCCGGAGCCTGCAATCAGGTCATCGATGCGTTGCAGTCGGGCGAGCTGTTTCTTCTCCTTCTCGGTGGCCAGGATGAACGCGGGTTCCGCATCCGACGCGGCTTGCTGATAGCGCTCGAACAGGGCATCCCGCTCGGAGGTCAACTGCTCCAACCGGTCACCCTGGAGGTGTGTCTCCACCTGGGGGAGTTTTTGTTCGTAGGCCTGTTCCTGGGTCAACAGCATGGTGCGGTAGCTGTCGGTTTTGCGTTGCCACTGCTGCAGATTATCTTCGAGTCGCAGCAGGTCCTGGTAGTCCTGCAGACGCTCCTGAAACAGGTTGCCGGACAGCAGATAGGGCAGCAGGCTGCGAAATTCAGCACTTGCCGAAGCGGACTCCGCTCCGCTTGCCGCGATGAGATTGTCAGGGAAGGCCTCCCGGTCCACTTGCTGAATGATTCGTTCAACACCGGCCAGAGCGTCGTCATAGGCGCTGATGGCGTCACGATAGGCCTGCAGCGACTGTTGTTCGGCTTCGAGAGTCGCGAAAACGTAGGGAATGGCCAGTTTGGCCTCCAGTACCGCGGGATCGCTGGTGTTGCGTCCTGCCAGCAGTTGCCAGGGTACCAGGGCCTGTTCCTGCTGGTTCAGCTGCAGCGACGCCCAACCCAGTCCGAGCAAAGCGCGGTTACTCGCCGAACTTTGTAAACGAACCTTCTGCAGGGCGGTTTTGGCGGATTCGGGCTGCTGGTTCTCCAGCAGCAGATAACCCAGCGCGAGGTTTGCCTGATCGCGCAGCGCCCGGGTTTCCGCAGTGTCGGCCTCGGATCGGGCATCGCCAATCTCCTGCAGTATGGCGAGTGCCTCGGCCGGTCGATCGGAACGTAGATGGGCGATGGCCTGGTTGTATCTTGCGTAGAGTGACCATTCCCCTTCCGCCGATACATCGGAAAGGTCGCTGATCGCCTTCTCCGGGGTGTTACGCTGCAGATCGATGAGTCCCTGCAGGTAACGTTTTTCGTCCATGCCCTCGGCGGGCAGGGCCTCACCGATCTCCCCCAGGGCTTTCTCCGCGGAGTCTGGTTCACCACGCCGATGGCGCGCCTTGCCGAGGTGCAGCCAGGCCTTGTCCTTGATCTCGGGTTCGGCCGATTGATTGATCACCCGCTCGAACAGGGATTCCGCGGTGTTTGGCATACCGTAGGCCAGGTAGAGACCCCCGAGAAGCAACTCGGGTTCGTCTTCATAGGCCTTCATCAGCCCCTGTTCACGCGCCGCAAGCAGACGGATGATGGCGGGAAAATAGGCTTCCTGATAAAGCTGGAACAGGGCCTCCCCGTAATGCAGGTCCTTCAACGCCTGCGGTGCTCCCGGCTGAATCTCCGCAGCTTGGGAGAGCACAGGAAACAGGCTGAAAATTATCCAAAGTTGAAGTAACAGAGGCGCTCGCACCCGTGTCACTCCCACTCGCGGACTTCAAAGTCGGGTTGCTGCAGCGCCACGCTGTCGATGATCTTCAGTTCCAGGTACTTGGGCCCGATCCCTTTTTCGAAACTCACCGTGGCGCCACGTTTGTAGTCGCGTCCCTGGGGACCCTCACCGGTGAAGAAGGCGATCAGTTCATGCGGGCCGGCTTTGAGGTTGCCGAGATAAATACGTTGTACCCCGCCGCGTTGCAAGGCCTTGAGTTCACGTTCCGTGTAGAGGTGGTTGGCCAGTTCCTTGTCGTCGATCTGCAGCTGCACCGAGTCGAGTTTGAAAAAGGTGCCGGTGTCCACGGAAAGAAATACCGAGACCTGGGTGTTGCCCGGAAACAGCAGTTCCTCCTCCAGGATGAACAGCTCCCGGTTGAGCTCAATCACCGACTGTTTGAGCTGCTCTACCTGCCGGTCCAGGCCCGGCTGGGGTTCAGCGGCCATGAGAGGCGCACAAAGACAGCAGAGCAGGAGTAGGGCATTGCGGAGTAGAGTCTTCAAGGCGGCAGTTCCCGGGTTATGAAATCAACTGTGTTTATGAACAAACAAATCTATATGAATTAGGGTGTTGCGTTTGCGATGATAGTCACAGGTTAGGTCAGGAAGTTGGTAAAAAAAACCCAAATATACCGGAGACGTGATCTGTTTTCAGACATTTTTGAATCCGCATGTCTCCCCTCCTGGTCTTCCGGACAATTCAACACGGGTTAGATAAAAACTCCGCGAAATCAATCAGCGGATAATGATATTGTGGGTCACTTCATGCCCCATACTGCTGAAACCACCGGAATCTGATGTCTCGAATCGGCCTCATCCCATGCCTCTTGTGTGCAACGCTCAGCCTTGCCGCCGGTGCGGATGAAATGCGGGATCCGGAACCTTTTCAGGTGCGGAACCCCAATCCGTTCATGCTGCTCTATGGCCTGCCGTTGGCGACACCGGCGAAGATTCTGGATGATCAGGCATTTCGTAGCGGTGTGCAATTCAGCGTCGCCAACTCATCCATTGAAAAGATCCGTGACAATGAACAGGTAACCCTGGATGGTGAGACCTACCGCGCGGCGCTGGTCTGGAAGCAGGGTTTGGGTGAAGGCTGGCAGTGGGGGGTTGAACTGCCTTATCTGTCTCACCGGGGCGGCGGCCTCGACAGTCTGATCGAGAGCTGGCACAACCTGTTCGGACTGTCCAATTCGGATCGTGACGACTGGCCAAAGGATCGGCTTCGATATGTTTACATGGATGGCGGTGAAACACGGGTGAACATTCAGCAGGACCGCAGCGGGATCGGGGATATTCAATTTCAACTGGCGCGCAGGCTTTCCCAGGACAATCCGGATCGTGCGCTCTCCTGGCACATCAGTCTGAAACTGCCGACCGGAAGTGAACAAGATTTGCTGGGTAGCGGTGGCACGGACCTGGCTCTGTGGCTGTCCGGATCCCACCGATCCCTGCTCAGCAACTGGCCGGTTTCCGGCTATGCTCAAGCAGGCCTGCTGGTCACCGGCGACACGGATATCCTGGCGGATCGTCAGCGACACCTGGTTGGATTCGGCACCCTGGGACTGAGTTGGCAGGCGTACGATTGGCTGGATCTGAAGTTTCAGATTGACGGCCATACCTCCCTGTATGACAGCCAGGTCCACCAACTGGGGGGATCAGCCATGATGTTGACCTTTGGTGGTAGTGGCTACTGGGGGGAACACCGGCAACACCGGATCGACCTCTCGCTTGGCGAAAATCTCACCACCGATACGGTGCCGGACTTCATCATCAATCTGGGGTACGAGCTGGCCATTCCCTAGTGGGCCGCTCGGTAAATTCGGTAACTCTCAGCCGCACCACAAGCGCCATTGGCAAGGCATGCGAGCATAGGACTAGCCGTCGCTCATTCAAACAAGCACAACACCGCCAATGGCGTTTGTGGCGCGGCCCAGTCGCGGGGCTTTGAGTGTTGCCGAATTTACCGATCGGCCCACTAGGCACTGCACCCATTTTCGACAGGATGGGCGGTTCTCAGCCTGTGCTCGGAGAGGGACGGGGGGTGGATCCCGAGATCGCGCGCACCACCAGGATGATGCCCACGAGTATGAAGGGCAGGCTGAGCATCTGGCCTGTGCTCAGGCTCAGGTCGGTGGTGTAGGCCGCTTGGTGGGTCTTGACGAATTCAATCCCAAAGCGGGCGCTGAACACCCCAACCAGCAGCAGTCCAAAGATCATTCCATCCCGGAACTTGCGGCCCCAGCGCCGGTAGACGATTACCAGAGCGATAAAGATCAGCGCATAGGCGATGGCTTCATAGAGTTGTGCCGGGTGCCGTGGCAGGTTGTCCACCCGCTCGAAGACGAAGGCCCAGGGTGCCTGGGTGGGTGTGCCGTAGATTTCTGAATTGAACAGATTGCCAATACGAATGAATGCCCCGGCCAGGGCGGTGGGCAGGGCGAAACGGTCCAGCAGCCAGAGATAGGCATCGCCGGAACGGAGTTTGTAGAGATAGAGACCGATCAGCGCCCCCAGACCGCCGCCATGGCTGGCCAGTCCACCTTCCCAAAACGCCAGGATCTTCAGCGGGTGAGCGAGGTAGTAGGCGGGGTCGTAGAACAGGCAATGCACCAGACGGGCGCCGATGATGATGGCAATGACCAGGTATACGGTAAGACGTTCGAGATGCGAGGTGTCCCTGCCTTCGCGGTGATAGATCCAATAGAGGGTCTGATAGCTCATCAGGTAGGCGAGGGCGAACAGGGCGCCATACCAGCGGATCTCGATGCCGGCGAATGAGATCAGAACGGGATCGATGTTCCAGTGAATGAACGTGTGTGCTTGATGCTCCATCATGGTCCTTCAGGGAGATAACAACAGAAACACGATTCTATCAACCGGTGACGCATTTGGCAGTAAACGATTAGCCGGATCCGCGAAACGATCATGCCGCCACCGTTTGGCCGGGGAACGCTTGCGGTGTTCATTCCGCAAGCGGTTTCAGGACCCTCACATGATCGGGCTGAATGCGGTCAGGCTGTCGAGCATCGCCGCGTTCCCCAGACTGCTGCCGAACAGGCTTGAGAACTGTCCCTGCTCACCATGCAGGGCCAGGTAGTTCAGGGCGACCGTGAGCACCAGCTGATTGACGTTGTTGGCTGCCGGGCTGGAACCGTTGTCCACCGCTCCGTCAGCAGTGAAGTAGCCGATCTGCTGATGACGCAGCTGCTCATCCAGGCTGCCGCCGGTCAGGGTCGCCGGGCCGCTCGGGTTGTAGACCAGGAAGAAGGATGCCGCAGTGGACTGGTTGTCGCCGGTCCACACCCCTTTGCCCCGGCCGTCCGCGGAGTTGTCCACCGCACCGTTGCTGGAGACGGAGCCGTCACTGAAGACATACAGCATCAAGGGCATGCCCAGACGCGCCGCGTACTCAATACAGGCGCCCATGCAACGTCCCGCCCGCAGATCACGGATCTCACCCACCGCACGATCGCCGGTGTGGTAATCGTAGCCGCCCATGGTGATGGTCCCGGCACCGGCATAACCATTCACCACCAGTTTCATCACCGAGGCGGTCTTGCGGAATTCACCGTCACCATCGAACTCCGCCTGGGAGAAGATTGGACCGATGATGTCCGCATCCGCGGTGACATCCAGGGCGGCGGGATCGCCGTATCGGTCCACAAGGTCCGCGCTCTTGACATAACCGCAGCGGACCAGCTCCTTGACCACCGCATCACTGCTGATACCGGTGTTGACCCGGTCGAGTTTCATATCCGAGATACGCTGAATCGCCTCCATGACCGCCACTGCGTCGGATTGTTCGAACAGTCCCACCAGCTTGCCGGTATCCACCAGGCCGGTGGTGTCGCTGGGACGATCGACCTTGGTGGGACGCACCGAGGGATCGATCTGGTCCGCGGGGGCCATCGAGTTGCCGCCGGAGTCGGAACTGCGCGAGCCGATCAGGGTGAGCAGTTCCCCGTCCGCACCGCAGCGGTTGATTGCATACATGGGGTTGTGGGGGTTGTTGGCGGTATCGTTTTCCGAGCGGGCCGGGATGACCGCACCATTGATGTTGGCCCGGTTGCCGGGTGAAACTTTTTCCAGGATGCCACGCAGAAACGCGCTGTCGGAATGAAAGCCCAGCCCCAGTTCGGTATTGATGAAGTCGCTGACCCCTGTGGCAGGGTTGAGAATCGATGGCAGCATATCGCCCGGCAGGCCCAGGCGGTTGTAGCCCGCGGTGGTCAGAAAATCGTATTGACCTCCCTGGCGCCCGGTCAGCACATTGGACCCGGCGATGTTCGCGCCACCCGCAAGGTCGAAACAGATGAACGGGATCTTGCCACCTCCCAGGGTGTCGATGCCGCAACTGCTCTTCAGCGCCTGCAGGTCGGAGGAGAGCGCCGCCCGGGCCTCCCTCGGGTTGGCGAACAGGCCGAACAGGGACGGACCGGTGATCATCCCCAGACCCGCCATGAATCCCTGGCGGATGAAATCCCGCCGGGTGGTCGGACGCGGGTGGTCGGCGTGGTACAGCGGGGCATCCGGGGAGAGATTTTTCACTTTTTTACGCATCACTCTTTTCCGTCCGTAATTTACTGCAACAACACGACTGCGCTGCCGAGCAGCGAGGCGCAGGCTGCCTTGGTCGCCTTTTCTGTGCGGTCCGCGGCGCATTGACCGGTACAGCGAGCCAGTCCCGCACTGCCCGTGAGGAGGTCCATCAGCTCTCCTTCCACCAGGGCCGGATCGGGCTGCGAAGCGAGGTTTTCGCCCATGAAACGACTCATCAGAGGGGCGACCACCTGGCTCTGCCAGGTGGCGCTGGAGATGTCGTTGGCGTTGATACTGAAGTCAAGGCCCGGGAAGAAACCGGCGCGCAGGCCGGTGTCGTCAACCAAGGCACTGCAATACTCGATCGCCAGCTGGGAAACCGCGACCTGGTGGGATGAGAGAAAACCGTTGACGTCCTCACTGGATGGCAGTTGCTGACGGATCGTGGTGTAGGTTTCCTGGACCGTGCTCAGGGTCTGACTGACACCGGTCAGTTCGGCCATGCTGGCGTTGATCTCGTCGAAGGTGCGTAGCCCCACCTCGGAGCGGGGCTCCGCATCGGCGGGGCTGGCCAGGGGCAGGGGTTCCGGTTCCGTAAACACATGGGTGTAATCCCCCAATCGTTCGAAGGTGAGGAAGAACTGATCACCCTCGGCGCCCTTCTCGGATGCGATGACCGTGGCAATGCGCGACAGCAACTGACCGTTCTGGGAATACTCGGCGGCATTCAAGCTGGTGTCGAGGCGTGCATAGGCCTGGCCGATGGCGGCCTCTTTGCCGTTGATGCCGATGCGCATGCCCTGAATGGGGATGTCGCCGGGCACTACCCCTGCATCGAGGCTGATGAACTTCGGCTGACGGAACATATAGCTGTAATTGTCGTATTGACTGACTTCGAACACGATATAGCTTTGCGGCAGATTCACCAGTCCGCTGACATTGAACAGCAGGAAGTATTTCTCGCCCACACCGGCTTCGAAGTTCTGCAGGATCTGCTGTTCGTTGAGGGCCCGGTTGTGAATCGCCAGCAGGCGCACCTTGCCCGCCCAGGGACGGTCGCTGGAAGCCTCGTTGCCGAGTACCAGCGCATAGGTGTCGTCCCAGTCGTTCAGGTTACCCGGTGCGGTTTCGTCCTCATCGTCAGTGAATACCCCGTTAACGTAGATCCGCCGCCCGTGTTCCGGGTCGAAAGTGGCGACCACATGCTGCTCCGTGGCCTGCAGGTCCTCATCGCCGTCCGAGGTGGAGTGGGCGGGTTCCCCGTTGCCGTCGGTGGTGCTGGAGCGGTGCAGAAAATTATACGTGTAGAGTGTCTGGCCGAGAGTGAAATTACGGTCATCGGTCCCGGCCGAGTAGCTGATGATGCGTGCCGGGCCTTCCTGGGTCACGTTGGCGGGCACCACCCAGGCTTCGATGGTGTATTCACCGGTGGCCTGGATCAGCTGTGCCAGTTTTTGGCTGTCATTGGTACTGCCCTGGGCCTTGCCGTCACGGAATTCGAGACCCCAGCCCTCTACCCAACCCATGTCTCCGCTCAGACTCAGGTTGATGGCCGGGTCGACGCCGCTGGTGTCATAGGCCACATTGCCTTCACCGGTCTTGAACTCGTATAACGCAATCACATCGTTTTCCTGGCGACTGCCGCCGCTGGCCACCGTGCCTTCCGGCAGGGAGAGGGCGTAGCTGACGACCAGATCCGGGTCCACCGGGGTGGGGCTGATCGCGTCGGCCATGCGGGTGATGGCACTCTGCATCTCCTGGGCATTGCCCGGGCAGTCGTCCCAGCAGTTGTGCAACTCGATCAGACGCTGTACCAGACGGGAGTTGCGCGGGGTGTCCAGGTCGATGGAGGTTTTCACCGCCGCATAGGCGCTGTCCGCATCCGCATTGGCGAAATAGGGTGACTGGGGAGACGCGGCGTCATCCACGTGGCATTCCGAGCAGTATTCGGTCAGCAGGGGATGGACATGGATGGCGAACAGGGTCGCGTCATCGGGGAACACCTTGCTTTCGCCCACCACGTTTTCCGGTGGCGCTTCGAGTTCGATCTGCCGGCCGCCGCCACTGCCGTCACCGAGCCAGGACTGAACGTAGTTGGCGATGATGGTGGCACAGGCGCTGTCGCTGGCCTCCCAGCAGTTGTGTCCGTTCGCGACCTTGGTGACCAGGGCCGACTCATCGGGTTCGACCCGGTTGATGAAGGGGTTGACCGCTTCATAGGCCTGATTGACATCGTCTTCACGGACGAACAGCGGAGCCTGGCCGCCCGCGCCGTGGCAGGCGCCGCAGCGGTTCTGCGCGCGCAGCGGTTCCCACACACTGATGCGAAAGCCCTGGATATCGCTGGTGCGGGCCGCCGGTCCATTGTAGGTGCTGGTGGTGATGGAAGTCTCCTGTACGGATTCGTTGGAGACCCCGTCCTGACAGGCCTGAAGACCGACCAGGGCCAGCGCGGGGAACAACAGCCAAGCCTTCCATGCCGCGTCGATTCGTGTTTTGAAACCCATTTGCCTGCTCACTGATTCAGTCCCCCGCACAGTAGACGGCCGTCTCGGCAAACACGCGCTTCATGTTGTAGCCGGACTTGAAGTTGGTGGTGATCTCACCGATCTTGCTGCGATCCGCGCTGTCCACCGGGGGGCGCAGGCAGATGGCCTCGAATGCCTTGGTCACCTGGCACTCGGCAAAGGCGTGGCTGTTGGCCAGTTCCTGTCCCTGGGACTTGGCCCCATCGCCGCTGCCGGGCAGGCTGGTATCCCAACCGAGTGCCGCATTGACCCCTTTCCGCCAGTAGTTGTCCCAGTGGTTGTCGGGCGTGGCAAAGCCGTCCTTGAAGACGCTGCTGTTGATCAGGTACTTGTGCTGAACCTCGCCCGGGGTGTAGGAGATGTGCCCGGCCTCCATGTCTTCTTCCGGGTAGACATAGTCGTAATAGGCGTAGGCCTGGGTCAGGGGTTCCATGCCCGCGTGGCATCCGACACAGTTGTTGAAGAAGACCCGGCTGTCTCCACCCGGGCTGCGCGCCACGTCCTGGCGAACCCGGTCGTGGGGCCGGGTCGGATCCTTGATCTGCTCCAGGTCCCGGCACAGGTGATTGAGCATGGTGAAGCTGAACATCGCCCGGTTGGTGCCGTCGACAAAGAAGGCCCGTGCCGCGGCCCGGGTGGTGATCACCCCGGCGGTCCCCTCGGGGGGCAGTCCGGTGACCCCCGACTGGGTGGTCCTGAGCAGTTCCTCCTTCAGATTCAGCCCCTGGTTCTCCATTGCCTCATAGTGGGCATTGTTGTCGTTGGAGTAGGCCGGGGCGTTGCTGCCCACGTAAAGGATGTCCGCGGACAGCAGTTCGTTGAACGGCACCTCGTCCCGCACCATGCCGATGACTGTGGCCGAGTAGTCATTGAGCGGGGCGAATGGGGTCATCTCCTCATTCGTCCAGGGTGTGGCCCAGTTCTTCAGGGTGACGTTGTAAAAGTTGGGGTTCTCGATCGCCAGCATGGCGGCCGCGAGCGGGTCGTTGGCCTCGATTTCGCTGACCATCTGATCCAGTACCTCGGCGCTGGGAGGTACACCCGCGATACGATCATGGATGCGTTTCGCCTGCTCCCTGGGGCCTGACTGCACCGGAGCGGCACACAGCAGGGCCAGACCGAAGGTGATGAGTTTCAGCGCAGAACCTGGGCCTGATGGCGGACGCGTGACTGACATGACGTTAATGCCTCTCAAACTGGACACATCGAAGGTGTCGGAATCCGGGGTGCGGGTGTGCGGCCTGGCCCTGGCCTGTCTTCGGCGGTCAACCGCGATCGGCGGGCGTCCTGGGATGGGCGTGCCTTTCCCTGCGGAGCGAGCCTGCTGGCTGGCGGTCTTGCGTCACGATGAGAGCGTCTGGGTATACGGGCGCTACACGTTCTTGCACGTTGTATCTTTCATCTAATGGAACGCGTCTGGTGTCAATGGGAGGTCGCGGAATCGTGATCTCTGTTTCTCCAAGATGTGAACTCATGCACTGATTGGGGTTTTCGATTGGGTAGACTCTCAAGTCTATGATTTTATTAGTCGATAGCGGAATTCAACGCTATTCGGCACGGCTGTCGTCTAACGGATCTTCGGGAGCTCTCACACTACATGAACGTTGTCCTACGCAAGGCATTGACGCCTTATGTCGCCGCGCTCCTGTCCCTACCCTGGTGGCTCGGTTGCGGCGGTGGCAGCAGTCAGGACCCGGATCCGGTGGTGGTGGATTATCCCGTGGCCTATGTGAAACGGCCGGTCAACGAGCAGAGCAATACGGATATTCGTGTCAGCCAGGCCACCGAAGCCGGTGGGGACCTGTATTACAAGAATTTCGCCGCCGGCAGTGCCGATGAGATCAATGTCACCGGCCCGGTCACCGGGGGACGGGGGGATGTGCGGGATGTCTCGGTCTCCTACGACGGAAACCGGCTGCTGTTTTCCCTGCGCATGCCGCTGATCGAGGATGCGGAGCCGGAAGACCAGCCCACCTGGAACATCTGGGAATACGATATTCCCGCTGCACAACTCAGGCGGGTCATCGTTTCGGATATCACCGCCGAGGACGGTCATGATCGGTTTCCCTACTATCTTCCGGATGGGCGAATCGTTTTTTCCTCCTCCCGTCAGCGTCTCGCCAAGGCCCGCCTGCTCGACGAGGGCAAGCCCCAGTACCTGGCCATGGAACGTGCGGTGAACGAACCCGCCATGGTGCTGCACGTCATGAACCCGGATGGCAGCCGCATCACCCAGGTCTCGTTCAATCGCAGTCACGATTTCTCGCCGAGCGTGTTGAGCAACGGGCAGATCCTGTTCAGTCGCTGGGACAATGCGGATGGCAACAACGCCATCCACCTCTACCGCATGAATCCGGACGGCACCGAACTGGAACTGCTCTACGGGCTCAACAGCCATGACACCGGGACCGATGGCAGCACGGTGCAATTCCTGCGTCCCCAGGAGATGCCGGACGGGCGCGTGTTGGCCCTGCTGCTGCCGTTCGACGGCACCGACGAGGGTGGCAGCCTGGTGTTCATCGATACCGAAACCTACGTGGACAACGATGCACCCACCTGGATCAACTTGGGCATGAGCGGTCCCGCACAGACCCTGGCAACCCAGCACCGGGTCACCACCGACGGTTCCCTGTCTGCGGGCGGTCAGCTGCGCAGCGCCTATCCCCTGTTCGACAACACCGATCGCATGCTCATCAGCTGGAGCCCCTGCCGGGTCATCGAGGACGAGCGGATTCTGCCCTGTACCGAGGAGCGCCTGGCCGATCCCGCGGTTGAGGCGGCGCCGCCCCTCTACAGTCTGTTCATCTACGATCCCTCGGATGGCACCCAGCTGCCGATTGTGAAACCCCAGGAGGGCATGATCTTCACCGACGTCGCAGTGGCGGTTTCGCGGACCGAACCGATCATCCGTTACGATAAAACCGCCGGAATCGACCTCGACCCGACCCTGGTGGACGACAAGGCTGGGCTGCTGCACATTCGCAGTGTCTATGACCTGGACGGGGTGGACACCGCAGAACCTGATCTGGCCACGCTTTCCGATCCCACATTGACCCGGCCTGACAACCGCGAGCCGCGTTTCCTGAGACTGGTCAAGCAGGTCACGATTCCCGACGATGATGTACTGGATTTCGCCAACACCGCGTTTGGCCGCACCACTCAGTACGGCATGCGTGAAATTCTCGGATATGCGCCGATCGAGCCGGACGGCTCGGTCCAGGTCAAGGTGCCGGCGAATGTACCGGTCAGCTTCAGCATCCTCGACCGGCAGGGACGCAGGGTGGGTGGGGTGCACCCTTTCTGGCTGCAGTTCCGACCTGGAGAGGTGATCCAGTGTGGGGGCTGTCACGAAGGGGACAACCCGCTCCCTCACGGTCGTCTGAGTGCGGCGCCGCCGAGTATCAACAACGGCAGTCAGATCACCGGTCAGCCGTTTCCCAACGCCAACCCGGAACTCTGGACCGACGTGGGTGAGAGCATGGCCCAGACGCGTAATCGTCTGCAGTGCCAGGCCGCGGCCTGCGACCCGAGCGCGGACCCGGAATTTGTTGATGTCTGGTCCGATCCGGCAACCACCCCGGTGGCGGATGCGTTTGCCTATCGTTACGCGGATCTGGATACCCTGGCGCCGCTGAGCGACGCGACCTGCGCCAATGACTGGAACGCGCTGTGCCGTTCCATCATTCACTACGAACTGCATATCCAGCCGCTGTGGGAACTGCCGCGCACGGTCGAAGACGGGGAGGGCAACCTGATCGAGGATCACACCTGCACCGGTTGCCACGATACGGACGACAATGGCGAGACGGTGGTTCCTGATGCCCAGTTGGAACTCACCGCCGGAGCCTCTGAGGATGAGCCGCAGCACATGACCGGGTACCGGGAGCTGCTCTATCCCGACAACATGCAGGAGGTGGTCGACGGGATCCTCGTGGATGTGCTGGTGCCCGCGACCGACGCGAATGGCAATCAACTCTACGAAACCGATGAAAATGGCAATCCCGTGCTGGATTCCGAGGGTAATCCGATACCCTTGCCGGATGTGCCGGTTCCCGTGCCGGGTGGTGCCAGCATGCTTGCAGGATCCGCCGCTGACAGCCGTTTCATGGTAGTTTTCACGACCGGAGGCGTCCATGCCGGTTATCTCACGGACGCGGAATTGCGCCTGATTGCCGAATGGCTGGATATCGGAGCGCAGTACTACAACGATCCCTTTCTGGCCCCACTGGATGACTGAAGTTTGAGACAGATCAGGTTTGCACGTGTCTGGCCCCGTTGGGTCTGCTGTTGGCTGCTGGGGCTGATCCCGCTCACTGCTATGGCGCAGGAAGCGGGTGTCGAGGTACAGGTCACGGCGCCCTATATCGAGATGCATACCGGACCGGGCAGTGTCTACCCGGTGCAGTACGTGGCCGAGCGCGACGAATGGGTGCGGGTCTCCAAACGCCGTACCGACTGGTTTCTGGTGGAAACGCCGCGCGGCTTTAAGGGATGGGTGTTCATCGATCAGATCCGCCAGACCCGGCACCAGGACGGTTCTCCTCTACAGCTCAGCGCGTTTGACCAGGACGACTTCCGCAACCGGGTCTGGGAATTCAGCTTCTACGGGGGCGATATGGAGGGGGCCTCGCTGCTGGGTCTCTACGCAGGTTATGCATTCAACGAGAACCTCTCCACAGAAATCAGTTTTTCCCAGGCCCTGGGCGACTACTCCAGTGAGTACCTGGTGGACATCAATCTGTTGTCCCAACCCTTTCCGGAATGGACCTTCAGCCCCTTCTTTACCCTGGGTGGCGGCGTCATCCGGACCCAGCCCAGCGCAACACTGGTGGAGACTGAGGACCGTACCGATACCACCGCCCACGTGGGCGCGGGACTGCGCGTCTACCTGACCCGGCGTTTTTTCTTACGCGGCGAATTTCGCCACTACGCGGTGTTCACCAGCCGCGAAGACAACGAGGATTTTGATCAGTGGAAAATCGGACTCGGTTTCTTTTTCTGAGCGTGCCCGGCCTGTTCAGCCTGTTCGCGCTGCCACCGGCCCAGGCTGTGGAACCCCTGGGGGACAAGCCCCGTGAGGAGCTGCTGATCGAACCCGAGGTGGCCCGTCGCGAGATCAGCGAAGCGAAGTTCGATACCGAGGATTTCGAGATCGGGGCCTTCGTTGGGCTGATGAATATCGAGGACTTTGGCACCAGTGCCCTGTACGGCGCCCGGGTGGCCTACCATGGCACCGAGTCCCTGTTCCTGGAAGCCGCATTGGGCAGTACCGAGGCGAACGAGACCAGCTACGAGGCGTTGAGTGGTGATGTGCAACTGTTGACCGACAGCGAGCGGCGCCTCACCTATTACAACCTCTCGGTAGGCTACAATCTGTTGCCCGGAGAGGTTTTCCTCGGCGGCAAGGCGGCCTACAACAGCCAGTTCTACCTGATCGCCGGCATCGGCAGCACCCGCTTTGCCGGGGACGATGCGTTTACCTATAACGTCGGCGCCGGCTACCGGTTGCTGATCAACGATTGGCTCACTCTGCACCTGAACGCGAGGGACCATCTGTTTGAATCCGATCTGCTGGGTGAAACCAAGACCACCCACAATTTCGAAATGAGTGGCAGCCTGACATTTTTTTTCTAGCCTCATCTGACAAGGGAAACCGAAAATATGACATACAGCAACATCCTCAAGGTCATCACAGGACTGCTGCTGGGTGGCTGGATACTGGCCGCACCGGCCATCTCCCAGGGCGCCACAGAGGGCGAGCCCGCACCCAATTTCACGCTCAAGAGCCGCAGCGGCGAAAACATCAAGTTAAGCGAACTGCGGGGCAATGTGGTGATGGTCAACTTCTGGGCTTCCTGGTGCGGTCCGTGCCGTCAGGAGATGCCGCTGCTGGAACAGCTGTACGACCGCTACAAGGATATGGGCTTCACCCTGCTCGGGGTGAACGTGGACGAGGATCCCTCCGCCGCGGATAAGATTCTGAAGGAGATTCCGGTGAGTTTTCCGATTCTTCTCGATACCCGCAACCAGGTCAGTCAGAGCTACGAGGTGAAAGCGATGCCCAGCACCTTCATGATCGATCGGGACGGCAAGTTGAGGCATCTGCACAAGGGCTATATGCCCGGTTATGAAAACGACTATCAGGAGCAGATCAGAAGCCTGCTGCGGGAATGATCATGAAATCTGCATTGCGTCCCCCGATGTCCCTGCTGTGCCTCCCGCTGGTCCTGATACTGGGTGGCTGCAGCGTCGAACCCTGGGTGAAACCCTATGAACGGGCGCATCTGGCCGATCCCATCATGAGTTTCGATCGCAACCCGGTGGCCAGCGGGTACCGCAATCATGTGTTTCAGATTCGCGAATCGGCACGCGGTGCTGAGGGCGGCGGTGGAGGTGGCTGTGGCTGCAACTGAGAACCGCTGGCGATACCTGGCCGGCGGCATCGCGCTGGCACTGTTGAGTGCCCTGCCGGGCGCCCGGACCCTGTTCGCCACGGTCCTGCCCGAGGACCGCGCGGACCTGATGTATCACCGTTACGATGGCGGCGGGGTGGAGGTGGATGGTCCCACCCTGCAGCTGCGCAAATCGGTCGGTGAGGCGTTTTCCGTCTCCGCGGACTATGCGGTGGACAGTATTTCAAGCGCCTCGGTGGACGTGGTGAGCATGGCCTCCCCCTACACCGAAGAACGCACCGAAACCGGCCTCTCGGTGGATTACCTGCACAACAAGACCCTGATGAACCTCTCGCTGATCAAGAGTGACGAGAGTGATTACCTCTCGGAGACCGGCAGTTTCAGCGTCAGTCACGACATGTTCGGAGACCTGACCACCGTCACCCTCGGCTACTCGGTGGGTAACGACGATATCAGCCGTAACGGGGACGAGGATTTCGCGCAGACTGCAAAACGCCAGAACTACCGGGTCAGTCTCACCCAGGTCCTGACCAAGGACAGCATCATGAGCGCCAACTGGGAGACCATCAGCGACGAGGGTTTCCTGGGTAGTCCCTACCGATCCTACCGCTATCTCGATCCGTTGAGTGAAAAGGGCTACAGTTTTCTCCCGGAGAGCTATCCCAGGACCCGTACCAGTAATGCCCTGGCGTTGCGTCTGAAGTACTACCTGCCGTACCGGGCCGCCCTGAGCGGGGAGTACCGCTATTTCAGCGATACCTGGGGTATCAGCGCCAACAATCTGGAGTTCGCCTATACCCACCCGTTTCGCGACAAGTGGATCTTCGATATCCGCTACCGCTACTACACCCAGGAAGGCGCGGATTTCTACAGCGACCTGTTCTCCCGCCGTCAGCCCTTTACCTATACGGCCCGGGACAAGGAATTGAGCACTTTTCAGAGTCATACCGTCGGTTTCGGTGTCAGCTATGAAATCAAAGCGGATTTCTGGCAGTACATCGATCACGGCAGTTTCAACCTGGATTTCGACTATATGCGCTACAGCTATGATGATTTCCGGGACATCACCCAGGGCGGTGTGGCGGGCGAGGAACCCCTTTACTCCTACTCCGCCAATGTAATCAAAGCCTATTTCTCAATCTGGTACTGAACAGACCGATTGCCCGGGTGCTGCGAAGTGGAATCCGGGAACGACCCCTGGAGTTCCGTCTCAGATGGCTTCGGCAGTTTTGAGTGATTAGTTTTGAGTGGATGAGTTCGCTACGCTCACGATTTTGTTTGATTTTCTCTGATTGGCCGGGATCACGGTGACACTCTATCGTCCCGGACAGGTGGCGAGGCCCAACAACTCAATACTTAAAATTCAAAACTCCCCCGCAGGGGCTAAATTCTTGGCATCTTCTGTGGCATAATCGGCCGCTGGTTTTGATTCCGTGGGGCATTCAGGCCACTACGGGCCGAGTCTCCGATCCTAAAGAAGAGGTTCTTACTCATGAGTTTTTTCATTTCCGACGCAATGGCGGAGGCGGCACCCGCCGCGGCCGGTCAGGCGGATGCGATCACCGGATTGCTTCCCCTGGTGATATTTGGTGCGGTGCTGTACTTCCTGATGATTCGTCCCCAGGTGAAGCGCCAGAAAGAGCATAAAAAAATGGTTGAAGCCCTGTCCAAGGGCGACGAAGTGGTCACCTCTGGAGGTATCGCCGGGCGCATCACCGATCTGGGTGAAAATTTCGTTCAGGTGGAGATTGCAGAAGGCACCCAGGTCAAGATTCGCCGTCAGGCTGTGGATACGGTACTGCCGAAGGGCTCCCTCAAAGAACTTTAGCCGCAAACGGGTATCTACACTCAGGGCAGTCCGCCGGGCTGCCCGCGATTCCCTGCTGAACCAAACAAGAAGATGCGATGAACCAATACCCACTCTGGAAAAACCTGATGGTTCTGGGAGTGATTCTGATTGGAGCCTTGTACGCCCTGCCCAACCTCTTCGGACAGGACCCCTCCATCGAAATCTCCGCGAACCGTGACGCGGTCATTGACGAAGCCACCGCGACCCGGATCCGCGACGCGCTGGCTGAAGATCAGATCACACCCAAAGGCACGGAAATCCGGGACAAAAAGCTCCTGGTGCGTTTTACCCGTTCCGAAGACCAGTTGCGGGCGATGGACCGTATCACCACCACGCTGGGGGACGACTACACGGCTGCGCTGACCCTCTCCCCGGATCTGCCCGACTGGCTGCGTTCCCTGGGTGCCGAACCCATGTACCTGGGTCTCGATCTACGGGGTGGTATTTACGTACTCATCGATGTGGACATGGAGACCGCGATCCAGCAGGCTGCGGAACGCTACAGTGACGATATCCGCACCCTGCTGCGGGAGAAACGCGTGCACGGCGTGCGTATCACCCGGGACGGGGAGCAGGTGGTACTGAAAATGGGCGATGCCGCGATCCGTGATGAGGTCGTGGATCTGGTGGGCAACGAGTTTCGCTCCCTCGACCTGGAGGAGGCGGACGAGGCGGACAGTTTTCTGCTCAAGCTGAGCCTCTCCGCAAAAGAGCTTCAGGATGTGCAGAAGTTCGCCCTGCAGCAGAACATCACCACCTTGCGCAACCGGGTCAACGCCCTGGGCGTCTCCGAGCCGTCGATTCAGCAGCAGGGTATCCGGCGCATCGTGGTGCAGCTGCCAGGCGCCCAGGACCCGGCGAAAATCAAGGAGATTCTCGGCGCGACCGCGACCCTCGAATATCGTCTGGTGGATACCGAACACAGCGTGGTGGACGCGGTCAACGGCCGGGTGCCGATCGGTTCATCCCTGTACTACGAACGCGACGGCCAGCCGATCCTGCTGAAGAAGCGGGTCATCGTGACCGGCAACCAGATTGTCGACGCCTCGTCCGGGCTGGACCAGCAGAACGGTTCTCCGGCGGTGTTTGTCAGCCTCGATGGGGTGGGCGCGAAACGCATGCGCAACATGACCACGGAGAATGTTGGCCGGCCGATGGCGGTGGTGTTCATGGAAAACCGCCCGAACACCCGCATGGTGGACGGCAAGCCGGTGAAGACCACGCAGAAGGTGGAGGAGGTCATATCGGTGGCCACCATCCGTGAACCCTTCGGACGGAGATTCCAGACCACCGGACTGGACAGTACCGAAGAGGCCCATGATCTGGCCCTGTTGCTGCGTGCCGGGGCCCTGGCCGCGCCGATCGAGATTGTCGAGGAACGCACCATCGGTCCCAGCCTGGGGCAGGACAGTATCGATCAGGGATTCAAGTCGGTGGTCATCGGCCTGGCGCTGGTGATGGTCTTCATGGCGGTCTACTACCGGATGTTCGGTCTGGTCGCGGATCTGGCCCTGGGCATGAACCTGGTGCTGATTGTGGCGTTGCTGTCGATGCTGCAGGCCACCCTGACCCTGCCGGGTATCGCCGGTATCGTGCTCACCGTGGGCATGGCGGTGGATGCCAATGTGCTGATCTTTGAGCGCATCCGCGAGGAGATTGCCAATGGCAGTTCGCCCCAGGCGAGCATCCAGGCCGGTTATGAAAAGGCCTTCTCGACGATCATCGATGCCAACATCACCACGCTGATCGCCGCGATCGTGCTGTTCAGTTTTGGAACCGGCCCGATCAAGGGGTTTGCGGTGACTCTGGCACTGGGTATCGTCACCTCCATGTTTACCGCGATTATCGGTACCCGGGCGGTGGTCAATCTGCTTTACGGCCGCAAGCGGATCAAATCCCTGGCGATCTGAGATAGGGTGGAACAGATGCAGTTTTTCAAAAACAACACAACCATCGATTTCATGGGCAAGCGTCGCCTGGCGACGATCTTCTCCGGAATCCTGATCCTGATTGCTCTGGGTGCGATTATCGTGCGCGGACTCAATTTCGGCATCGATTTCACCGGCGGTACCCTGATCGAGGTGAAATTTCCCCAGGCGGTGGAATTGGCCGACGTACGCAGTGCTCTGGAAACCCAGGGTTTCGGCGAAGCGGTGGTTCAGCATTTCGGCACCTCCCAGGAGGTGCTGATCCGTCTCGCGCCGAGGGAAAACACCGAGAGCGCAAAGATCAGTGATCAGGCGTTTGCCGCTCTGCGGGGTATCGACGCCGCAGCGGACCTGCGCAGGGTCGAGTTCGTTGGTCCTCAGGTGGGTGACGAACTGACCGAGGATGGTGGACTGGCTCTGCTCTATTCCCTGATCGGTATCCTGATCTATGTCGGGTTGCGTTTCGAATACCGTTTCGCGGTGGGTTCGGTGATTGCACTGGTCCACGACGTGATGATCACGCTGGGTTTCTTCGCCCTGTTCCAGGTGGAGTTCGATTTGCCGGTTCTGGCCGCGGTGTTGGCGGTGATCGGTTACTCCCTCAATGACACCATCGTGGTGTTCGACCGGATCCGTGAGAATTTTCGCAAGGTGCGCAAAGGGGAGACGATCGAAATCATCAACGGATCGATCAATCAAACCCTTTCGAGAACTCTCATCACCTCGGGTACCACGCTGCTGGTGCTGGTCGCGCTATTGCTGTTCGGCGGCGAGATCATTCGCGGTTTTTCCCTGGCGCTGATCGTGGGCATCCTGGTGGGGACTTACTCATCCATCTACGTGGCGAGTACCTCGGTGATTGGCATGGGGGTGAGTCGTGCCGACCTGATGCCGGTCAAGAAAGAGGATGGCACTGTCGACGACATGCCCTGAGCCGTTACAAGGTTCTGTTAACTGGAGCCGATTGGCTTGCGGGGTCCGCATGAAATTCAGGCCCGCACGCACGCTGCAGTGCGGGGAGATCACGGGGTTTGCGGTGACCGGTGTTACTCTGAATCGCCGCTTTCCTCGTATTCATACAGCGACGTCAGGGCGGTGCCTGCCTGTCCCGTGAAGCAACTCGATTGACTTACGGATTGCGAGGCGTCCATCAAGCCATTCAATACATCCCGCATGACTCTTTCCAGGGCCTTGTCACTCAATTTCCTGGCTTTGTTTTCTTCGTCTTGCATACGTTTGGGTCCACTCAGGCCGTTGATGCGCTACACTCGAACTAACGGTTGCAGCGCCGTGATCTTGAGTCACAAATTCACACGACAGGCGAATCTGTGAATTGGGTTCATCACCTTGGGAAATAAACATGACTTGCAGGAACGACCGGCGGGTCCGGCCAGCATCGCGGGTCGCTCAGGGGCTGTGACGGCATTCGCCGTGGAAAGGCCGGGCAGGGGGGGTATTCGGATGTCCCAGACATGTCTGGAGGGGAGGTACACTTTGCTTATCGGCCCCCACCCATGCACTGACCGCCCGCGACGCAGTGGTGGGGTGGCTGTCAGGCTCTGAGTTTGTCGTTCAAGTGCGGCAGGATGCGTTTCAGCATGGCGTGATGGACCTTCATGTTGCCTGCCAGCACATTCCCGGTATCCAGAAACCGCTCACCGCCCCCGATGTCGGTGACCAGGCCTCCGGCCTCGCGCACCAGCACCGCGCCTGCGGCGAAGTCCCATTCACTTAACCCCAGTTCCCAGAAGCCGTCGATCCGGCCCGCGGCCAGATAGGCGAAGTCAAGGGCGGCGGAGCCCGGTCGGCGCACTCCCGCGCTGTCCGTGAGCAGGTCCCGCATCATGCCCAGGTAGTTCTCGATGTAGCGGAAGTCCCGGTAGGGAATGCCGGTGCCCAGCAGGGCGCCATTCAGGCCCTTGCGGGCGGAAACACGGATCTTGCGGTCGTTGAGCAGAGCGCCTTCGCCCCGGCTGGCGGTAAACATCTCCTCGCGAATCGGGTCATAGACCACGCCGATCTCCAGCCGGCCTTTCACTTTCAGGGCAATGGATACCGAGAATTGGGGAAAGCCGTGCAGGTAGTTGGTGGTGCCGTCGAGGGGGTCGATCACCCACTGGTACTCATCACCCTGATGCTGACCGCTCTCTTCGGCAAGGATTGCGTGGTGGGGAAACTTTGCACGCAGCACATCGATGATGGCGGCCTCGGCGTTGCGATCCACCTCGCTGACGAAATCGTTGTTACCCTTGTCGGCGACTGTCAGGCGGTCAAGCCGGTCGAAGTTGCGGGTGATGATACGGCCCGCCTCGCGGGCGGCTCGGACTGCGATGTTAACCATGGGATTCATGGGCGGCGAGGATACCGCATGTGCGTTGAGGGATAAACACTTTTTGCGGTTTCCATGATGCGGACGATCTATGCTCGGCATGGGGAATCCGGTACCCTTGCGCGCTATGCTGCAGAACATTCGTATTGTACTTGTCGATACCAGCCACCCCGGCAATATTGGTGCCGCGGCCCGGGCCATGAAGAACATGTGTCTGGAGCGACTGGTCCTGGTTTCACCCCAACACTATCCCGATGAGCAGGCCACCTCACGGGCATCCGGGGCGGATGACGTGCTGCAGCAGGCCCAGGTGGTGGAATCCCTGGATCAGGCCCTGGTCGGTTGTCGTCTGGTGGTGGGTACCAGTGCCCGGCCGCGCAGCGTAAACTGGCCGGTGGTTTCGCCCCGCGAAGCCGCCGCAAAGGTGGTTGAGGAGTCCGCCGGCGGTGATGTGGCGCTGGTGTTCGGCCGGGAACGCTCCGGTCTGAGTAACGAGGAGCTCGATCGATGCACCTTCCTGGTACACATCCCCACCAATCCGGACTACAGCTCCCTGAATCTGGGCGCGGCGGTCCAGGTGCTCTGTTACGAGGTGTACCAGACCTTGCTGGGCGGCGAAGGTCTCGATGATATCCCATCCCGGGATCTGGCGACGGCAGATATGCTGCAGGGTTTTCATCAACATCTCGAACAGGCATTGGACGATGTGGGGTTCACCGCCCACAAACAGTCCGATCGCTTGCTGAGACGCTTGCGCAGCCTGTTTCAGCGGGCTCGCCTGGACAAGGACGAGGTGAATATCCTGCGCGGCATCCTGAGTGCCATGCAGGGGCGCAAGTCGATGCGTCCCTGAGACGATCCTCCGGCACGCTTTAGGTGGCGTGCGGGGTTGCGGTCGCAAGGCACGGACTGAGATTCCCTGACTAAGCACCCGGTTTAATACCCTAGTAATTTGTACGGGATTGTGCATAATCTTCACCCTCGCACCCTAACGGCAGACCTCAGCCAGTAGCTGGAGGCGGCCTGTGCGACTTGCAGTTGGCCATACCCTGGAATGAAGTAGACCCACATGCCGTCAGACAATCCTGGAGCACGCACCACTTCCCGCTGGAAAGAGGACATAAACAGCGTCTTCGAGCGCGATCCGGCCGCGCGCAACAGTTTCGAAATCCTAACCACCTACCCGGGGGTTCATGCGGTGATGTTTCACCGGGTGTCCCACAAGCTGTGGCATCTCGGACTGAAATGGCTGGCCCGGGTGTTTTCCAACCTGGCGCGGCTGTTGACCGGAATCGAGATCCATCCCGGCGCGGTCATCGGGAGGCGCTTCTTCATCGATCATGGCATGGGTGTAGTGATCGGCGAAACCGCGATCATCGGGGACGACTGCACCCTGTATCACGGCGTCACCCTGGGTGGCACCAGCTGGCAGAAGGGCAAGCGCCACCCCACGCTGGGCAACAACGTCGTGGTGGGCGCCGGCGCCAAGGTGCTCGGCCCCATCGAAGTGGGTGAAGGAGCGCGGATCGGATCCAATGCAGTGGTGGTCAAGGATGTCCCTCCGGGAGCGACCGTGGTCGGCGTACCGGGCAAACTCATCACCCCCAAGGAGCAGGAGCCGGGTGGGCATCGCGAGGCGATCGCAAAAAAGATCGGTTTCGATGCCTACGGCGCCACCAAGGACGCCACCGACCCGGTGGCCCACGCGATCAATTGCATGCTCGATCACATCCACGTCATGGACAAGAAGATGCAGTCCATGTGTGAGGCCATGAAAAAGCTCGGCATCGACGAGGATCCGTCCCGTCTGCCTGAACTGGATTCCTGTGAAATCATCTCCACCGCGGAGGAGTTGAGAAAACTGGATGAAGAGACAGGCGAGCAGGAGAAAACCACCGAATGAACGCGGTGGCTGAATGTTGACTAATTTGCTAAGGATTGTATATTAGCAACTGGAAATATACACGGAGCAGACGACGTGAAACTTACCACCAAAGGTCGCTATGCGGTCACCGCCATGTTGGATCTGTCCCTGCATGTTGGAGAGGGTCCGATTACCCTGGCAGATATCGCCCAGCGTCAGGGAATTTCACTCTCTTATCTGGAGCAGCTCTTTTCCAGGCTGCGCAAGAAAGCCCTGGTCGCCAGTGTGCGGGGTCCGGGTGGCGGGTACAGTCTGGGACGCGGTGCCGACGAGATTTTTGTCGGGGAAGTGATCTCCGCAGTAGACGAAAACATCGATACCACACGTTGCCATGGCGCCCACAACTGCCAGAACAACGAACGTTGCCTGACTCACGATCTGTGGTCGGACCTGAGCAACCAAATCTATAATTACCTGAACAAGATCAGTCTTCAGGACCTCATGGACCGCAAGGCCGTCAGGGAGGTCGCTGAGCGGCAGGAACAGACCGGTCAGGGCTCGAGTACGTCGCTGGGCGTCACCATGACGGACATCACCCGCGGTTCTGCAGAAGCCTGACCCTTCGATCGTCGGAGATTGTGATGAAGTTACCTATTTACATGGATTACTCGGCCACCACGCCGGTGGACCCGCGTGTCGCGGAAAAGATGTGCGCGTGCCTCACCCAGGACGGGGTGTTTGGTAATCCGGCTTCCCGTTCCCATGCCTTCGGCTGGGCTGCGGACGATGCCATCAACGAGGCCCGCGCACAGGTCGCCCGGCTGGTCAACGCGGATCCCAAGGAGATCGTCTGGACATCGGGTGCGACCGAGTCGGACAACCTCGCGATCAAGGGCGTGGCCGAGTTTTACGCCAAAAAAGGCCGTCACATCGTTACCTGCAAAACTGAGCACAAGGCGGTCCTCGATACCTGTCGACAGCTCGAGCGTGAAGGTTATGAGATCACCTATCTGGATCCTGAGCCGAACGGGCTGATCGATCTGCAGAAACTCGAGGCGTCCCTGCGTGACGACACCATCCTCGTTTCCATCATGCACGTGAACAACGAAGTCGGTGTAATCCAGGATATCGCGGCGATTGGTGAGATGACCCGCGAGCGGAAAATTCTGTTTCACGTCGACGCCGCGCAGAGCGCCGGCAAGGTGCCGATCGACCTGTCCGAGCTGAAAGTTGACCTGATGTCCTTCTCCGCGCACAAGATTTACGGCCCGAAAGGAATCGGCGCGCTATACGTTCAGCGCAAGCCGCGGGTCAGGCTGGAGGCGCAGATGCACGGCGGCGGACATGAGCGGGGTATGCGTTCGGGCACCCTGGCGACCCATCAGATTGTTGGTATGGGTGAGGCTTTTCGCATCGCAGGCGAGGAGATGGCGGCCGAGAACGAGCGGGTTCTGGGTCTGCGTCAACGTCTCTGGGATGGCATCAAGGATATGGAAGAGGTCTACCTGAACGGTGATGAAGAGCACCGCGTGGCAGGAAACCTGAACGTGAGTTTCGCCTATGTCGAGGGGGAATCCCTGATCATGGCGCTCAAAGACCTCGCGGTATCCTCCGGCTCCGCCTGTACCTCGGCGAGCCTGGAGCCGAGTTATGTTTTACGCGCCCTGGGGCGTGAGGATGAACTGGCCCACAGTTCGATCCGCTTCACCCTGGGCCGGTTCTCCACTCAGGAAGAGGTGGATTACGCGATCAATAAGATTCGCACCGAGGTGGAGCGACTGCGCGAGCTCTCGCCCCTGTGGGAGATGTTCAAGGACGGTATCGACCTGAAATCGATTCAATGGGCTGCGCATTGAGCGCAAGTTTCTGAGGTTTAGGCTATGGCATACAGTGACAAGGTTCTGGATCACTACGAAAACCCCCGCAACGTGGGAGCGTTCGACAAGGACGATACCCATATCGGGACCGGCATGGTGGGAGCCCCCGCCTGTGGCGACGTGATGCGTCTGCAGATCAAGGTGAATGACAGCGGGGTCATCGAGGATGCCCGGTTCAAGACCTACGGCTGCGGCTCGGCCATCGCATCCAGCAGCCTGCTGACCGAATGGGTCAAGGGCAAGACCCTGGAAGAGGCCCAGATGATCAAAAATTCCGATATCGCCGAGGAACTGGCACTGCCGCCGGTGAAGGTGCACTGCTCGGTGCTGGCGGAAGATGCCATCAAGGCCGCAATCAAGGATTATTCGGAAAAAAACACCAAATAAAGGCACCCGGATTCTCCGGGTTCTGGTAGAGTAGCGCGATGGGTATCACAATCACAGAAGCGGCAGCCAAGCGGGTCCAAAACTTTCTCGCGAGCCGGGGCAAGGGGCTGGGAATCCGCCTCGGAGTCCGCACCTCTGGCTGTTCCGGAATGGCCTACGAGATGGAGTTCGTGGACGAGATCCATGAGGACGATCAGGTTTTCGAAGACCGGGGGATCAAGGTCATCATCGACGCCAAGAGTCTGGTCTATCTCGACGGCACCGAGGTCGATTACGCACGGGAAGGTCTTAACGAGGGATTCAAGTTCAATAATCCCAATGCCAAGAGCGCCTGTGGTTGCGGCGAGAGTTTCGGGGTTTGACGCTCCATCAATCAAGGGTATGGAACGGCTGCCACTAGGCGGCCGTTTTTTTCGATATGTTGGATTTTTCGAAAAATTACTTTGATCTGTTCGGCCTGCCGGTGGGCTACATCGTGGATACTGCTTCCCTGGCCGATCGTTATCGCGATCTGCAGCGGGTGGTGCATCCGGACCGCTATGCGAATGCCACGGATCAGGAGCGTCGCCTCTCCGTGCAGGGTGCCTCACTGATCAATGAGGCCTTCGAAACCCTCAAGGACCCGGTTACCCGGGCGGCCTATCTGCTCTCGCTGCACGGCGTCGAAATGGACACCCTGAATGAATCCACCCAGGACATGGCATTCCTGATGCAGCAGATGGAGTTGCGCGAGGAACTCGAAAGCCTGCTCAGTCAGTCCGGCCCCTATGAGGCGGTGGTCGATCTGAATAACCGGATTCGCAAGCAGATCACCGACCTGGTGGCGCAGATGGCCGTGCTGTTCGAACGGCCGACCTCGGAGCAACTCGAGGACGCGCGTGAGATTCTGCGTAAAATGCGTTTCCTGCAGAAGCTTCGCGTCGAGGTGGAACGGGCGGAAGCGGAACTGGAAGATCAATTCAATTAGTGTTGACAGGCCCTAGTGCCTCAGGCATCGCCACCGATGCGAGTCTTCACAGGCCCTGCAGTTAAAGTAATACGAGGTAGATAACGCGATGGCGCTCCTTCAGATAGCCGAGCCGGGACAAGCCCAGGCGCCACATGAGCACCGGCTCTCCGCCGGTATCGATCTCGGCACCACCAATTCCCTGGTCGCCTGTGTGCGCAGTGGCCAGGCGGAAACCCTGCCCGATGAGCAGGGTCGGCACCTGCTTCCTTCGGTGGTTCAGTATCTCGAATCCGGTATCCGGGTGGGTTATGAAGCCAAGCAGACCGAGGTCGACGATCCCCTCAATACCATCTCTTCAGTCAAACGTTTGATCGGTCGTGGGGTCGAGGATATCAAGACCCTGGGCAGTCAACTGCCCTACGAATTCGCCCAGCCGGAAAGTCGCGTTCCGCGGATCAAGACCCGCGCCGGGGACCTGTCACCGGTCGAAGTGTCAGCCGAAATTCTCCGCCAGCTCTCCGATCGGGCGGAAAACACCCTGGGGGGGCCGTTGCAGGGTGTGGTCATCACGGTACCTGCTTACTTCGACGAAGCGCAACGTCAGGCGACCAAGGATGCGGCCAAACTTGCCGGACTGCATGTTCTGCGACTGTTGAACGAACCCACCGCTGCCGCGGTGGCCTACGGTCTGGACAAGGGGGCGGAAGGTGTTCATGCCATTTATGACCTGGGTGGCGGTACCTTTGACATTTCCATACTCAGGCTCAACAAAGGGGTCTTTGAAGTCATGGCCACGGGTGGGGATTCCGCCCTCGGCGGGGATGATTTCGATCGCGCCGTGGCAGCCTGGATCATGCAGCAGGCCGGAGTCTCCGAGGATGCCGGGCAAGCCATGATCAAACGCCTGATCCGGGCCGGCTGTGAGGCCAAAGAGGCCCTGACCGTCAGTCCTGAAACCGAGGTCGTGGTGCAGATGGATGATGGCAGCGATTGGCGCGGCAGCCTGGACCGGTCCCAGTTCGAGGCGCTCATCGACCCGCTGGTGAAAAAGACCCTGATGGCCTGTCGCCGCACCCTGCGGGATGCGGGGGTGGTTGCGGAAGAGGTCGAGGACGTGGTCATGGTGGGGGGTTCCACCCGGGTCCCCCGGGTCCGCGAGATGGTGGGAGAGCTTTTCGCCACCGATCCCCTGGTGGATATCGATCCTGACCGGGTGGTCGCGGTGGGTGCGGCAATCCAAGCAGATATCCTGGTGGGCAACAAACCCGGTGACGAGATGCTGTTGCTCGATGTGATACCGCTCTCCCTGGGGATCGAAACCATGGGTGGGTTGACGGAAAAGCTGATCAGCCGCAACACCACCATCCCTGTGGCCCGGGCTCAGGAATTCACCACTTTCAAGGATGGTCAGACCGCGATGGCGATCCATGTGGTTCAGGGTGAACGGGAACTGGTCTCGGATTGCCGCTCCCTGGCGCGTTTCGAGCTGCGTGGTATTCCTCCCATGGTGGCAGGCGCCGCACGCATCCGGGTGACCTTCGCTGTCGATGCGGACGGTTTGCTCAGCGTCAGTGCGGTGGAACAGAGCAGCGGGGTGCATGCCAGTATCGAGGTCAGACCCTCCTATGGTCTCACCGATCAGGAGATCGAGACCATGTTGCGCGATTCCATTGCCCACGCCGGCGAGGACAAACTGGCGCGCAACCTGAGAGAACAGCAGGTTGAGGCTGAGCGGGTCATCGAGGCCCTGGTCAGCGCCCTGGCGGAAGACGGAGAGCGACTGCTCGATGAGTCTGAACGCGCCCGGGTGGATGAGGCCCTGGAAAAACTCAGGGCAGTGGCTGATGCGAACGACCCGCAACAGATCAAGGCACAAATCGCCGAATTGGAAAAAGCCTGTGGTTTCTACGTTGAACGGCGCATGAACCAGAGTATCCAGCAGGCCATGTCCGGCCACAGTCTGGACGAATTTTGACAGAGACTAAGCATGACAAAAATCATCTTTCTGCCCCATGAAGAGATCTGCCCGGAAGGCGCGGTGATCGATGTGGAACCGGGCACCACCCTGTGTGACGCGGCACTCCAGCACGGCATCGAAATCGAGCATGCGTGTGAAAAATCCTGTGCCTGCACCACCTGCCACGTCATCATACGGGAGGGGTTTGATTCCCTGGGTGAAGCCGACGAGACGGAAGAGGACATGCTGGACAAGGCCTGGGGTCTGGAGCCGGAATCCCGCTTGAGCTGTCAGGCAAAAGTCGGAGAGGAGGATCTCGTGGTCGAGATTCCCAAATATACGATCAATATGGTGTCTGAACATCACTGAGAGGTTGCCATGGGATTGAAATGGGTCGACAGCATCAATATTGCGATTGAACTCGATGAGACCTATCCGGAGGTGGATCCCCGTACGGTCAACTTTGTCGATTTGCGCAACTGGGTGATGGCCCTGGAGGATTTTGAGGACGAGCCCGAGCATTCGGGTGAAAAGATTCTCGAGGCGATTCAGTCCGCGTGGATTGAAGAGCGGGAATGACCCCCTGAGTCGCCGAGCCCGCAAACCGTCAGCGAATTCTGAAATGGATAAGCAGGAAACCAAGCCCTCGCCCTCGCTGGCCCGACGAATGCTGCGCTGGGGCGCCGAGCTTTCAGGCGTGCTGCTGGTTCTGTTCCTGGTCCATCTCTGGCAAACTCGTGATTTGGTGGTGGGTGACGCACCTTCCCTGGTGGGTCAGACCCTGGCCGGAGAACACTTCGATCTGTCGGGGTTGGGTGAGGGTCCGGTACTGATCCACTTCTGGGCTTCCTGGTGCCCGGTCTGCGGCCTCGAAGCCTCCAGCATTGATGACCTGTCCCGCTCACATCCGGTCATCACAGTGGCCATGCAGTCAGGATCGGAGCAGGAGGTTCGCGAACATCTGCAGTCCCGTAACCTGGGATTCAGCACCATCAACGATGCCGATGGGCGTATAGCCGCAGCCTGGCGGGTGAAAGGCTTGCCCACCAGTTATATCGTGGACAAGGATCTAAAGATCCGCTTTGTGACCGTGGGCTACACACCCGAACTGACGCTGCGGTTACGATTATGGCTTTCGGAACACTCCTGAACCGCAAGGAGATCAGAGTTATGTCATGGTTGTTGAGAGGGGTGCTCCTGCTGGTGCTTGGACTGTCACTCTGGGGTTGTACCACGGCCCCGAGCCTAACCGAACATCAGGTCATCGAGGAGTATGACGAGATCTCGGCCTTCAAAGGACGCTTGAGTGAGAACCTGGCAAAAGGGCGTTTCGACCTGGCCCCCCAGGGTTTTGCCCGTTCCCAGGAGATTCTTCTGCAGGCGATCTCACTGGGACGTACCCGAAATAGCGAAAAGGTGGCCAAGACCCTGGAGGAAGGCTGGCGGGTGATCAGCAAGGCCGAGGCGGATGCGAATGTTTCCAAGGCGCTGATGCGCGAGGTGCTGGAGGCCCGCAGCCTGGCGATTGAGGCGGGTGCCGACACTCTCCAGGAGACGCGTTTCAAAGTTCTCGACAGCAAGCTGCGCAAGGCTTCTGAACGGGTGGAAGAGGGTGATCTGGAAGCGGCTAAAAAATGGCGCCCGGAAATGCTCGAAGGCTATGCACTGATCGAACTCGACGCGCTCAAGCAGGAGGCTACGGACAATGCCCGTATGGACATCCAGCGTGCCGAGCAGAGTGACGCGGACGAGTATGCGCCGAAGACCCTGAAACGGGCCAATGATGAACTGACTCTTGCCATCGCGGTGCTCGAAACCAACCGCAGTCAACGGGAAAAGGCCAGGAATCATGCCCTTCAGGCGAGCAAGCTGGCCAGGCGGAGTATCGAACTCACCGAACTGATCAAGGACTTCGAGAGCCGGGAATTCTCCCCGGAAGACATCCTGTTGTGGTACCAGAATCAGCTCAGTCTCATCAATGAACCCCTGGCCGAGGAACTGCCATTCGATCAACCCAACCATGAAGTGGTGCAGGTTCTGAGAGACAGGCTCAAACACTATGTCACCATGCAGCAGACCGAACTGGCGACCCGAATCGACCTGGAAACCCGTATTGCTACCATGGAACGGGAAAACCGGGAGGCCCAGGAACGATTCGATAAGATTCAACGGCTGTTCTCGCCCTACGAAGCCAACGTCTACCGTCAAGGTCATAATGTTCTGCTGGAACTGCATGCCTTCAACTTTCCCAGCGGCGGGGCGGACATCCAGTCGGAAAACTTTGCCCTGCTGGACAAAATCGTAACTGCGGTGAACACTTTTCCCAATCCCAACGTGGTGGTGTCCGGACACACCGATTCGGTGGGCAGTGCCGAGACGAACCTGACACTATCCCAGCAACGGGCGGAGACCGTTGCTTCGTTCCTGGAAAAGGTCGGGGGCGTGAAACGCACACGCCTGACCGCCATCGGTTATGGCGAAACCCGTCCTGTTGCCAACAACGAAACCGAAGAGGGACGTAAAACCAACCGTCGCATCGAGGTTCTGATAATCAATGAATAGTCCCCTCAAGCCCAGGACGACGTACTCTGTCGCGGTCACCGGATCGGGTGGCAGTGGCGCGGTGACCACCGGAAGGATCCTCCTGGAAGCAGCAGCCCAGAGCGGTTTTCAGGGGTTGATGACACGCTCGGCCGGTCCACAGATTCGCGGTGGTGAATCCGCGTCGATGATTCGATTCGGCACCGCGCCGGTGGAGAGCATGGGGGACGAGTACGATCTTCTGGTTGCGCTCGACTGGCTCAATATCGAACGATTCGCAGATGAAATACCCCTCTCCGACAGGAGTCTGATTCTCTACGACCCCAAGGCTGGCGAAGTGCCCACCCTGTTGCGCAGCAATGGTGCCGAGATTCGTGAGATCCCATTCAAGGTTCTCGCTTCCGGGCTGCCGGAAGGACGTATCAACATGGTTGCCCTCGGGGCGGCTGCAGTGACCTGTGGGCTCACTCTGGAGGCGATGAAAGAGGGAGTGCGTCAGGTACTGTCGAAAAAGGGTGCCCAGGTAGTCGAGAGCGCATTGCGTGCCCTGGAGTTGGGCTACAATCACGACCGGCGTGCGCAGGTCGAATTGGCGGTGCCTGGCAAACAATCCAACCGCTGGAGCATTACCGGGAACCAGGCCTGTGGCCTGGGTGCCCTGCGCGGGGGGATTCGTTTCGTTGCGGCATATCCGATCACCCCGGCGAGCGAAATCCTGGAGTGGTTGGCGCCACGCCTGGAGAAAGTGGGGGGCTCCCTGCTGCAGGCCGAAGACGAACTTGCCTCGATCAACATGATCGTCGGTGCATCGTTCGGCGGCGTGCCTTCACTGACGGCCACCTCCGGCCCCGGCCTGAGCCTGATGGTGGAAGGCCTGGGTCTGGCCCTGGTGAGTGAAACCCCGGTTACCGTGATCAATGTCATGCGCGGTGGACCCTCCACCGGTATTCCCACCAAGTCCGAACAGTCCGACCTGAACCAGGCGCTGTACAGTCTGCATGGGGATGCACCCCATCTGGTGCTGGCGCCCCTGTCGATCCGTGATGCGGTCTTCACCACACAGTGGGCGGTGCAACTGGCGGAACATCTGCAGACTGTTGCTCTGGTGCTCTCCGACCAGTCACTGGGACAGTCCCAGGCCATCATCGAGGCCTCTGAAGCGGCGCAACTGCCTCTGGCGCGTAAGCTGGAAACCCAACCGGACGCGAACTACCGGCGTTATCAGGAAAGCCCCGATCATGTCTCGCCGATGACCCTGCCCGGCACACCCTGCGGCATGTATACCGCAGATGGCCTTGAGCACAACACCCGGGGCACCCCATCGAGCATGGCGGCGGATCATCGCGAGCAGCTGAACAAGCGCCTGCATAAGCTGACCGACTTTGACTATGGCAACGAGTGGGCTGAAATCACGGGGGATGGCCGGATCTGCCTGATTACCTGGGGATCCAGCAGTGGTGCGGTCAAGGAGGCGGCACAACGGCTTCGTGAATCGGGGCAGGCGGTCAAGGTCATCGCCATGCGCCTGCTGGCGCCGCTGCAGAGAACCGCGCTCCTGCAGGCGCTCGCCGATCAGGAACAGGTGCTGGTCGTGGAGCAGAATCACGGGGCTCAGCTCTATCACTACCTGCAGGCAGAGGCGGTGCTGCCACCCCATGCCACTTCTCTGGCGCAACCGGGTCCGTTGCCGATTCGTCCCGGTCGTATCATGCGGGAATTGAGTGTTTCGTCGCAGCAGGCTGTGACTTCCTGAGGCGAAGATTACCCGGCCCGGTGTTGTCTCCGGTTGCTTCAGCTCACGTAAACGGTCAAAGGGTAAATTCTGCCATACCCGCAGGATTCTCCGAGCCAAGCCTTGGCTCACCAGGCGGGTCCGTCAGGCTCGGCAAACGGCTCGTGTATTGTCGTCAACCCAGTGACAGGCTCATGTCCAGGTCGCATGGAGGAAGATTGCCAGTGCGTCCTTGATCTCCTGTTTCGGAAGACCGTGGATCGACTCGAAAATGTGTTGACATAGAGGCCGTTTTTGAACAATTTCTCCGTGACAGACTCGCAGCAGCTTGAGTCGACATATTCAGTGGCCGGGTTAATAATAGTGAGAATAACCGGTCCCGAATTCGATACAGCCCTTCAACCCGTTGCATTGGAGTGATGCCATGCCCGTACCCTCGCTCAAGGCAAAAGACTACAAATCGGACATCAAACCGGTCTGGTGCCCCGGTTGCGGTCACTTCGCGGTATTGTCGGCCCTGACAAAGGCGATGGCCCATCTGGGACTGGCCAAGGAAGAGGTCGCCGTGGTCTCCGGCATCGGTTGTTCATCCCGCCTCCCGGCCTACATCGACAGCTACGGTTTTCATGGCATTCATGGACGCGCACTGGCAGCGGCCTCCGGGCTCAAGGCCGCGCGCCCGGATCTCACGGTCGTGGTTGCGGGTGGCGACGGAGACGGGTTCTCCATCGGCGGCAACCACTTCCTGCACGCCTGTCGGCGCAATATGGACATGACCTATATCGTGATGGACAACCAGGTGTATGGCATGACCAAGGGTCAGGCCTCGCCCACCACCCGACCCGACTGGTTGAAAAGCAAGATGACGCCCCACGGCACGGGTATTCCCAGTTTCAATCCGGCAGCCATCGCTCTGGCAGCGGGGGCCGGTTTCATCGCCCGGGGCTTTTCCGGCGATCCCACCGAGGTGACGCGCATTCTGGTTGAGGCCATGCAGTATCCAGGATTTGCATTTGTTCAGGTGCTCAGTGGCTGTGTGACCTTCCGCCCGGAACAGCGGGATTGGAAAGATCAGGTACACGGTTTCGAAGAGACCCTGCCCACCAGCAACCCGATCCACGCCGCTCAATTGATACAGGGGTCGGATGATCTTGCCACCGGCGTGATCTACTCTGCGAACTACCCGGTCTGGCAACCGGAGAACCGCAAAGATGTGGAAGTCGCCGAACTGGAAGAGGAGTTTTGCCTATGACCGATCAGAACATGGAGACCATAGAGACGATCGAGGAGTTTCTGGTGCATGCACTGGAACTCGAGGAGGCCTCAGGGGACCACTATGATGAACTCGCGGACAGCATGGAGGTTCATCACAACCTTCAGGTGGCGGAGCTGTTCCGAAAACTGGCCGGTTACAGTCGTCAGCATGCCAAGGAGGTGCATGAACGTACCCAGGGGCTGACCTTGCCGAACCTGACCCCCTGGGATTTCAAATGGAAATGCCCATCCTCACCCGAGGCCTTCTGTATGGAGGACGCCAACTATCTCATGACGGTGAATCAGGCAATGGAAATCGCCCTGTTCAACGAAATCCGCGGGCGGGATTTCTACCACATGATCTCCGAGCAATCACCCAACGAGTCGGTGCGCACACTGGCCGCCGAGATGGCTGAAGAGGAAGGCTGGCATGTCCAGATGCTCCGGGACTGGCAGAGCCGGTTACACGATGAGCAGCCTATCGAGGATCTCGATCCCCCCAACATGCCGGAATAACCGGACTTCCTGTCTAAGGCTCAAAACGGATATCGCACCAGCGGCATCACCCTGCGGGATGGGGGTGTTGACTGCATGCTGCGCGAGCGGGTGTCTGAAACATCCCAGCGGGTCCTCCAGTATCAACGGCCGTCATCCTGATTGAATTAAACTATCAGGCAAAAAAATCGATTAAAAAACAAATATTGATTATTTTAGAAAATACTAATATTCTTTTGCTCCATGAAGTGAGCAGTACAAACTTTATAACAAAATTTCAAACCTAAACTGAGGACTTAACAATGTCTAAAATCGTGAAAATCGCCGCTGCGGCTGCCCTGATCACCGCTTCCGCTTCCGCTTCCGCCTGGTGGGGTACTCCTTGGAACAATGGCTGGAACAACGGCAATGATTTCATGGGTGACGGTTTCGGCGACGGCGATTTCTCTTTCAACATGAGCGGCAGCGCTCGTGGCGCCGGTAACGGTTATGGCCGTGGTTACAACAACTATTACAACAACCCCTACTACTACGGTTATGCTCCTTACGGCGCTCCTTATGGTGCTCCTTACGGCGCTCCTTATGGTGCTCCGGTTGCTCCTCAGGCTCAGGCTCCGGCCGCTCCTGCCAAGTAATCGATCCGATTGCTTCCGGGTCCTTGGTTAGGACCCGAACATAAAAAAGCGGACGAAAGTCCGCTTTTTTTTGCCGGTTCAAAATGCACGTTGCGCCCGAGCAGTGCTTGAGGAATGCGGCTGGTTTCCGGCATGTCGTGTCGGATGTCGCACATTGATGCTGATGGGTAGTTGTTGTAAATGAATGAGTAGCCATAAAATCAGACACTTAGAACTGCCTGGCCATGCTGGTGCAATTTTTGCGTCATCAGCAAGGATCGGGGCAGACATACCATGGTCACCCGTCGTCCACCCTTTCAGCTAACAGGAACCCTGCGCAGTAACATGAAAAAGATCGGTATATTTTTCGGCACCGACTCCGGTACCACCCGCTTGATTGCCAAGAAGATTGCGAGAAACCTGAAAAGCCGGATCGGCGATGATAAGGTAGCCAAACCTATCAACGTCAACCGTTCCGGGGTCGAGGATCTGATGAGCTGCTCAGCCCTGATCCTGGGGACGCCAACCTACGGTGAAGGGGTATTGCCCGGATTGGCCAGCCGCAACAGCGAGGCGAGCTGGCTGGAGTTTCTCCCCAGTCTCGAAGGCTGTGATTTTTCCGGTAAGCGGGTGGCGCTGTTCGGACTCGGGGATCAGGAACAGTATCCGGAGCATTTCCTCAGCGCCATGATGGACCTCTACGAAAGTTTTTCGGCTGCGGGTGCGGAACTGGTGGGAAGCAGTCCCACCGAGGGTTTCGAATTTACCAGTTCCCGCGCCGTGGTGGAGGGCCGTTTCATCGGCCTTGCGCTGGACCAGCACCTGCAGCATCTGCTCACCGATGAGCGGATCGATACCTGGCTGGATGAGATCACGCCGTTGTTGGAGTCAGCCTGAGTTTAGGCAGGCTGCTGTATTCATATCTTTGCCCGTGTATGGTGGCCCACTAGATCTGGGTGGCCGGTGCGATGCCTGAAAAGATGCTGCTCTGCATCCAGGCCGTGATGTCGTTGATCAACGCCTTCGGTCCAACCACCTTCATGTCATTGCCGGTGATGGCTTTACGATAACTGGTATCGCCCATCCACACCTCGACCATCTTCTTCACCGTGGTGGTGAAATAGATGTCGATCTCCTTGCCCGGGTCTTTTTCGCAGAGTTCCACCATGCCCTGTTTCACGGTAATCCACCAGTCGGCGAATTGTCGGGCATCGGTAAAATGAAAGCGGATCACCGTTTCTTCACCCACCAGTCCTTCCGGGTTGATGCTGCGCTTAAGGTAGAGCATCAGCAGCTCCACGTCGTAGTCCGAGTCAAGGATGTTCGCACGCACCCAGCGCATGCCCCAGTCGCCGAGGCTCTTGATGATGGGCAACAGTTCCGCGCAGGAGCGTGTCGGGAAGTATTCGTAACCTTTCTGATTGGGGATCTTCTTCTTGATCACCAGGCCGTGGGACTCCAGGCTGTCGAGGCGTTTGGACAGCATGGTGGGAGAGATCAGGCGTAGTCCCCGTTGCAACTCGTTGAATCGCGCACCCCCCATGAGCAGCTCCCTGATGATCAGAATGGTCCATTTCTCGCCCAGGATTTCGGTCGCCTTGGCGATTGGGCAGAACTGGCCGTATTCCATGCTAACCCCCTGATTGTCGTAATGGTTTGTCGTTTTAAAGAGTGTAGACCATGGCAACTCCATAAAATGTAGTGGGTTTGTCCGGTTTATGTAGTGGCTAACTCCAGTTTGTTGCGTAGAGCGGGTTGGCGGACGCGCCTAGTATGAACTCAACGGTACGCAGATGCCGTCACCATCATCGAGGAGAAACGCAATGAACCATCAGGTTACCGACATATTGATTCACACCCGCCAGGCACTCAGCGAACAGGCATTCGAGCAGCTGAGCGATCAGGTCTACCAGGATCGGGGGATCGTATCGATCCGCCGCAATATCCACCGTCCCAAGCTGTTGATGGTGGTGTATGACGCCGCCGTGACCGGTTCGATGCACATCCTGCAGCAGGTCAGGGGTCAGGGGCACGAGGCAACCCTGGTCGCCATGTGAATTATTGCCAATACCCAATAGAGGATCAAAATCATGAAAAAAATCAGCGTACTGTTCTACGGCTTCATCAACTACACCCTGGGCTCTTCCGCCCTGGTCTACCTGATCGCGTTCCTGTTCAACCTGATACCCGAGGTGGGCCTGCTGCACGGCATCGACGAAGGCGAGCCGGGTTCGGTGTGGCTTGCCGCGGGGGTCAATATCGGGTTGATCGTGCTGTTCGGCTTTCAGCACAGCGTCATGGCGCGACCGAAATTCAAGCGTTGGCTGAGCGGTTTTCTGCCCCAGGCCGCGGAACGCAGTACCTACATGATGGCCACGGCGGCGGTAACCTATGCCCTGTGCCTGGGTTGGCAGCCGATGCCCGGTGTGGTGTGGCAGGCCGAAGATAGTGCGCTGTACTACAGTCTGCTCGGTCTCGGACTGTCGGGTTGGGTGCTGGTGCTCTATGCCACTTTCCTGATCAACCATTTCGATCTGTTCGGCCTGCGCCAGGTGTGGCTCTACTTCCGCGGTCGGGACTACACCCCGATGCCCTTCAAGGTGCATTCCCTGTACCGCTACGTGCGCCATCCCATCATGACCGGGGCGTTCATCGGCATCTGGTTCACCCCGGTCATGACTGTGGGACACCTGTTGTTTGCCCTGGGTATGTCCTCCTATATCCTGATCGGCGTGTATCACGAGGAGAAGGACCTGATCCGTGCCTTTGGTGAGCGCTACATCCGCTACATGCGCAGCACCGCGCGTTTCTTCCCGGCCTGGAAAGTGCGCAAGGGTGGATCGATTGAAGCCAGTGTCTGAACCGTATCACGTTGCATGAACAAGGGGGCCTGGCGGCCCCTTTATTGTTTTGATCATCGAGCTGCTGATGGGTCAGTGGCTACCTGGGTCGATGACCACTCGTTCCCATGCTTTGCGTGGGAAAGAGACGCAAGTGACTTGCATGAGAGGGCGAAACCGTCGATCACGGACGATGAGAAAATAGCGACAGGCAACCAGCTGACCTGTTGATTTCCCCCTCTTTCCAGTTCCATCCCGTAAGAGGAGTGAGCAAAGTAGTTGGAGCGAATCGGGTTGCTGCCCGTTTTCAGGTTTTGAGGAATCCCGGATTTGGCTGCGCGTCATCCGCTCTGCAGGGTGCGGCAGTATGCGATGCCCGAAATGATTTTTGTTCCTGTCGATCAGCTCAGGAACTGTTTCAAGGCTTTGCCGGTTTGGGAGCGTCGCCAGGCTTTTCGCAGGGTCTTTGCGGTACCTTCGACCACGATTTCACCGCCGTCATCGCCCCCCTCGGGACCCATGTCGATGCACCAGTCGGCTTCGGCGATAACATCCAGATTGTGTTCGATGACCACTGCGGAGTGGCCCGCATCCACCAGCCGATGCAGCACCCGGATGAGTTTCTCCACGTCCGCCATGTGCAGCCCGACGGTGGGTTCATCGAGCACGTACAGAGTTGGAGTGAAGATGCGCGCATTGGGTTTGGCCTTTGCCAGTTCGGTGACCAGTTTGATCCGCTGGGCCTCGCCACCCGACAGGGTGGGGGACTGCTGTCCCAGGGTCAGGTAGCCGAGGCCCACATCCTGGAGCAATTGCAGGGCGTGGTGGACGTTCGGGTGGTGGACGAAGAATTCCACTGCCTCGTCGACACTCATGGCGAGTACCTCGCCGATCGAACGCCCACGGTAGTGCACCGCCAGGGTCTCCGGGTTGAAGCGGGCGCCGTTGCAGGATTCGCAGACGGTCTTCACGTCGGGCAGGAAGCTCATCTCCACCCGGGTCATGCCCTGACCCTGGCAGGTCTCGCAACGCCCACCCTTGGTGTTGAATGAGAAACGGCTGGCGTTCCAGCCGTGAATCCGCGCATCCTCGGTCTGGGCGTAGAGTTTGCGGATGTCATCCCAGAATCCGACATAGGTGGCAGGGCAGGAGCGGGGGGTTTTGCCGATTGGGGTCTGGTCCACTTCCAGTACCCGCTGTATATCCTGCCAGCCGTCGATGCGTTCACAGCCATGGAAATGCTCTGTGGAAATACGTCCTTTTTTGCGCCCCCGGGCCAGCAGGCTCTTGAGACTCCTCACCAGCACATCGCGTACCAGGGTGGATTTGCCCGAGCCGGATACGCCGCTCACACACACCAGGCGCTGAAGCGGCAGGCTGAGATCGATCTGTTTCAGGTTGTTCAGCATGGCTCCCTGGATCGACAGGCGGCTTTGGGTTTCAACCGGACGGGGAACCGTCAGCGGGTGCTGCAACGGCTGGGCGAGAAACCGGCCGGTCAGGGAACTCTTGTTCTTTTCCAGCTGTTTGACCGTACCGGTGTGTATCACCTCACCGCCGCGTACCCCGGCGCCGGGACCGATGTCGATCACATGTTCGGCGCTGCGAATGGTCTCTTCGTCATGTTCCACCACCACGATGGTGTTGCCTTTGTTTTCAAGTTTTTTCAGGGTTTTCAGCAGCAGGGTGTTGTCCCGTGGATGCAGCCCGATGGTGGGTTCGTCGAGGATGTAGCAAACCCCGCGCAGGTTGGAGCCGAGCTGGGCGGCGAGGCGGATGCGTTGCGCTTCACCGCCGGACAGGGTGGGGGCGGCGCGATCCAGGGTCAGGTAACCGAGACCCACCTCCTGGAGAAATTCCAGGCGCGATACGATTTCGCGGATCACGTCCTGGCCGATCGCCTGCTGGCGGGTGTCGAGTGACAGTTCCTGGAAGATCCCGGTCGCTTCACTGACTGGCACCGCAGTGTAGTCAGCGATGTTCCAATCGTGGAAATAGACTGCCAGGGCCTCATCGTTGAGCCGGGCGCCTTCACAGGACGGGCAGGTTTCCGGCTGTTGCTCCTGCTCCAGCCATTCACCCTCTTCACCGCTCTGTTCCGCGTCGAAACCGGGCAGTACCGTACCCGTCCCGTAACAGCCGGGGCACCAGCCGTGACGTGAATTGTAGGAGAACAGTCTCGGGTCGGGCTCCTCGAAACCGCGGCCGCAGCCCGGGCAGGTGCGGTGGGTGGAGAAGTGCTGTTCCTCACCCCAGTCGCCGCCGCGTTTGACCAGCGCTACCCGGACCGTGCCCTTGCCGTGGTCCAGGGCCTCATCGAGCCGTTCCCGCAGTTCGGTTTCCTGCTCGGCTTTGACCACCAGTTCACCCAGTGGCAGGTCGATGTTGTGTTCCTGGTATCGGTCGAGGAGCGGCCAGTCGTCGGTAGGCAGGGGTTCACCGTCCACCCGCAGCAGCGGGTAGCCCTTGCGGCTGGCCCACTGGGCGAGTTCCTTGTAGATGCCCTTGCGGTTCACCACCAGGGGGGCCAGGAGCGTGATCCTGCGGTCTCGGTAGGTCTGCATCAGCTGGCCGAGGATCGCGTCCCGGGACTGGGGTTCAATCGGCACCTCGCACTCCGGACAGTACTGCACGCCGAGTTTGACGAACAGCAGGCGCAGGAAATGGTGGATCTCTGTCAGCGTGCCGACGGTGCTCTTGTGACCGCCCCGGCTGGTGCGTTGCTCGATGGCGACCGTGGGCGGGATGCCGAACACCGCATCCACATCCGGGCGCGAGGCGGGTTGCACGAACTGGCGGGCATACGCATTGAGCGACTCCAGGTATCGCCGCTGACCTTCGTTGAACAGGATGTCGAAAGCGATGGTCGATTTGCCGGAGCCGGAGACGCCGGTGATCACGGTGAGCTTCTCCCGGGGCACCGCCAGGGTGATGTCTTTCAGGTTGTGTTCCCGGGCGTGCAGGATGTCGATGCTGCTACGCCGGGAGGGTTTGCCGGGAGGGGCCGGTCGCTGCCTGTTTCCGACCAGGTTTTCCAGCGCCGCACGGTAGTCCCGCAGGGCCTTGCCGGTGTGGCTGGTGGGGTGCTCTCGGACCTTGTCCGGAGAGCCTTCGCAGACCAGTGCTCCGCCATCCTCTCCCCCCTCGGGGCCGAGATCGATCAACCAGTCACTGGCGGCGATGACGTCCAGATTGTGTTCGATCACCACCAGGGAGTGACCTCTGATCAACAGTCGGCGCAGTGCCTTGAGGAGTACCGCGATATCGGCAAAATGCAGACCAGTGGTTGGTTCGTCGAGCAGAAACAGCAGCCGGTCGCCCGCATGCTTGCGCTGGCTGCTCCTGGCCAGGTAGCCCGCCAGTTTGAGCCGCTGGGCCTCACCGCCGGACAGGGTGGGTACCGGCTGTCCCAGACGCAGGTAACTCAGACCCACCGCCTGCAGGGGCTCCAGCACCTTGTGTATGTCCCGTTGATCGCGGAAGAAGTCGAGTGCCTCACTGACCGTGAGTTCCAGAATGTCCGCCACCGATTTAGCGCCGATCTTTACTTCCAATACCTCGTTGCGATAACGCTTACCATTGCACTCGGGACAGCGGAGGTAGACATCGGAGAGGAACTGCATCTCCACATGCTCGAAACCGCTGCCGTTGCATACCGGACAGCGGCCGTTGCCGGAGTTGAAGCTGAAGGTACCTGCGGTATAACCCCGTTCCCGGGACAGGCGGTTGGCTGCCAGCTGTTTGCGGATGGCGTCCCAGGCACCCACATAGCTGACCGGATTGGAACGGGAGCTCTTGCCAATCGGGGCCTGATCGAGCATTACCACGTCGTTGATCTGCTCATGTCCCTCGATGGCCTGGTGTGCACCGGGGATTTCCTCGGGGCGACCCTTGAGCTTCGCCACAGCGTTGAACAGGATGTCCTGTACCAAAGTGGACTTGCCGGAACCCGAGACACCGGTGAGAGTAACCAGTCGATTCAGCGGGATGCGCACATCGATACCCTTCAGATTGTGTTCCGCGGCACCGCGGATGCTGAGGTATCCGTCCGCTTCATCCGGGGGGTCGTCTGCGTAGGCATCCGCGACCTGTCGCTGACCCTTGAGGTACTGCCCGGTGAGTGAGTTGCGGTCGCGCAACAGCTGCTTCGGTGTGCCGTAGAACACGATTTCACCGCCGTGTTCTCCAGGGCCCGGTCCGATGTCCAGGATACGATCGGCGGCCAGCATGATCTGCGGATCGTGCTCCACCACCAGCAGGGAGTTGCCGGCGTCCCTGAGTCGCATCAATACCCCGTTGATCCGCTCGATATCCCTGGGGTGCAGGCCGATGCTCGGCTCGTCAAGCACGAACAGGGTGTTGACCAGGGAGGTGCCCAGGGCGGTGGTGAGATTGATGCGTTGAACCTCACCGCCGGAGAGGGTGCGGGACTGCCGGTCGAGGGTCAGGTAGCCGAGTCCCACATCCAGCAGGTAGTCGAGGCGTGAGCGGATCTCGTCGAGCAGCAGGTCGAACTCATTGTGTGCGGTTGGTTCCGCTGTCTGGCTTGCCTGACTGCCAGCGAGCGGTTTTCCCTGAAACAGGTCCTTGAAGAATCGATGCGTCCGTTCCAGCGGCAGTTGCATCAGGTCGTGAATGCTGAGTCCCGGCAGATTGCGAAACTGCGATTCCGACATGCCAATCCCGTCGTGACGAAACCGCAGCTGGGGGTCGAGCACCGTATCCGCATCACTGCGGCTGCCGAGGCGGAAGTCGAGCGCCTGATGCTTGAGACGCGCCCCGTGGCAGTCGGGGCAGACATCATAGCTGCGGTATTTCGAGAGCATCACCCGGACGTGCATCTTATAGGCCTTGCTTTCGAGAAATCCGAAATACTCGCGCACCCCGTACCAGGTCTTGCCGTCCCAGGCACCGTCACCCTCGATCACCCACTCACGGGTGGCGGGTTCCAGATCCCGCCAGGGGGTCTGCAGATCCATGCCGCGTTTCCGTCCGAAACGCATCAGGTCCTCCTGGCATTCCATGGAGTAACCGCTGCGAAACGGTTTGATTGCGCCGTCGCTGAGCGACAGGGAATCGTCGGGGATCACCAGGTTCCAGTCGATACCGATGGTGCGGCCAAAGCCCCGGCAGCTCTCGCAGGCGCCGAGCGCGGAGTTGAATGAGAAATTATTCGGTTGGGGTTCCCGGTAGTCGATGTCGCAGTGGGCGCAGTGCAGGCCGCTGGAGAATTTCCAGGGTTCACCCGCCTCCCGGTTCTCATCCAACGGGTAGACCGCGCACTGTCCGTGCCCCTTCTCCAGAGCGAGCTCGAGCGCTTCCACCAGGCGGCCCCGATGCTCTGCATCCAGGCGTATCCGGTCCTGCACCACCTCGATGCGATTGTCTTTTTCACTGTGTACCCGGGTGTATCCCTGTTGATCCAGCACCTGGCGGATCTCCGCCCGGGTGAAGTTGTGTGGTACCTCGATGGCGAAGGTGACGACCACCCGGGGGTTGCTGCTGCCGGATAACGCCATCAGCTGATTGAAAATCCCCTCCGGGGAATCCCGTTCCACCGGCCGTCCACAGCCGTGGCAGAACAATGCAGCGGCGCGGGCAAACAGCAGCTTCAGGTGATCGTTCAACTCGGTCATGGTGCCCACGGTGGAGCGAGAGGTACGTACCGGATTGGTCTGATCGATGGCGATGCTGGGGGGAATGCCCTCGATACGCTCAACCTGGGGCCGGTCCATGCGATCGAGGAACTGGCGGGCGTACGGCGAGAAGGTCTCCACGTAGCGGCGCTGGCCCTCGGCGTAGACGGTGTCGAAGGCCAACGAGGATTTGCCGGAACCCGAGACACCGGTAATTACGATCAGTTCGTTCAATGGCAGTGACAGATCCAGGTTCTTCAGATTGTTCTGCCGCGCACCGGCGATTTTGATCGAGTCATCGCTCATAGCCGCACCCGTTGAAAAGAAGCAAATTTGGCATTGTCAGTAATCGCACTCCGGGTATCAAGGGGATAGATCCCGGTGTTTATGCCTGGTTGAGGTGTTTGTCCGGCCTTTGCTCTGCATACCCACGCAGGGCGTGGGAACGAGCGGGCAGTGAGCAAGATCCGGCAGAGTGTCGCACGGATGGAGCAAAGCGGAATCCGGTTTCAGGCAGGATAGGAGGATGTTCAGATTCCAACCGATGACCGGGTATGCCGCTACGAATCCAGCCAACAAAGATCAGTTGAAATTTCTACCCGCAGTTTCCTGCGCGATGCACTCGGTAGCCCGGCGCTGCATCAGGGACTGCTCCTGTTCGTTGCGGGTGAGGGAGGCGGCGTGGAGAAACTCCCGGCTGGCCTCGGTGTGCCTCCCCAGCTTCTGCAGAAGATCACCGCGCACGCTGTAGAGCAGATGGTAGCTGGAGAGTTGCGGTTCGCTGCGCAGGTCATCGACGATCTTCAGCCCGGCCTGGGGACCCTCCGACATGCTGACGGCCACGGCGCGGTTCAATGCGACCACCGGTGTCGGATGGACCTGGAGCAGGGCGTCATATAGTGCCGTGATCTCTTCCCAGTCGGTGGCTTCCCAGGTGCTCGCACGGGCATGGCAGGCCGCGATGGCGGCCTGAAGACAGTACAGACCTACCGGCCGATCCAAACCAAACGCCTGTTCCAGATAGGTAAATCCACGACGCATCAGCAACGGATCCCAGCGGGCCCGGTTCTGTTCCGCCAGCAATACCGCCTGTCCGGCAGGATCAATCCGGGCGGGTAACCGGGACGCCTGGAATTCCAGCAGAGCGGCCAGTCCGAACACCTCGCTGTCCCTGGTCACCAGACCGGCCAGGCTGCGCGCCAGTCGCAGGGCTTCCTGGCACAGGGTCGGGCGCAGCCATTGGGGGCCTGTGGTGGCGGTATATCCTTCATTGAAGATCAGGTAGATCGCCTCCAGCACCGAGGCCAGTTGCGCCTCCCGTTCCGATCCCTCCGGCATCACCAGGCGGACCCGGGCGGCTTTCAGGGTGCGCTTGGCGCGGGTGATGCGCTGCGCCAGGGTGGATTCGGCCAGCAGATAGGCGCGGGCGATCTCCGCAACGCTCAGGCCGTTGACCAGGCGCAACGCCAGCGCCACCCGGGATTCGGCGGAGAGCAGGGGATGACAGACAGTGAACATCAGGCGCAATACGTCGTCGTCGATCTGTTTTTCAGCAGCCTCCTCGGTCAGGTCGGCGGGAGTACGGTCCGCAGTGGTTTGACTCAGGTGTTCGCGAATTCCCCCATACACTGTCTGTCGCCTGAGATGATCGATTGCCCGGTTTTTTGCAGTGGTCATCAGCCATCCGGCAGGATTTTCCGGGATACCGCGGGTGCGCCATCCCTCCCACGCACTGAGCAGGGTGTCCTGTGCCAGTTCCTCGGCGGTATCCAGGTCGCGCACCATCCGCAACAGGGTGGCGATGATCCGCCCCGATTCGAGTTTCCACACCGCCTCCAGTGCGGCGTCTGGGTCAACCGGCATCGTCCGGAATGTCCGCTTCCACCAGTTGTCCGAGTTGCACAAGGGACTCCTGCCATCCGGCGTGACAGAACTCCAACGGAATGGCCTCCGGTATACCGGACTGTTCGATACAGAGTTCCGTGCCGTTGAGTACCGGGCGCATCTGCACGCTGGTGCGCATGCTGCCGGCAAGCGCCGGGTCATCGAAGGCGTCAGTCACCACGAGTTTGTGGTGCTCCTCCAGTTCGAGAAATTTGCCGCCGAAGCTGTGTTCCTGGCCGCTGGAAAAGTTGATGAAGGACATCCTGTAGGTTCCTCCGACACGCAAGTCCCATTCATGGATCCTGGCGATAAAGCCAAAGGGCGGCTCCCAGCGGATCTTGGCATCGGGATCGATGAATGCCCGATAGACCCGCTCCGGCGGTGCCTTAAGGATTCTCAGCAGTGAAACGGTGTTGGATTGGGTTGCCATTATTCACACTCCTTCAGCGGGTGTAACAGGGAGCCAGTTCGCGGACTTCCAGCGTGGCAAATGCGGCAGCCGGACATTGCCGGGCGATCTCGATGGCCTCCTCACGCTGGTCGACTTCGATGAGAAAGAAACCGCCGATCATCTCCTTGGACTCGGTGAACGGACCGTCCATCAGATTGGTTTTGCCATCCCGCAGGCTGACACGCACACCGTGGCTGTCATCGCGCAGGGATTCGGCTGCAACCAGAAGGCCGCGCTTGGCCAGACCTTCGCCAAACTTCAGCATCTCGTCGTACACCTGCTTGCCCTGTTCCTCGCTGCGCTTCGCCCTTTGTCCCCGGGGTTCCCGGATGATCAACAAATAGGCCATGATCAGTTCGCCTCGCCACAATTGGCGCTGAAATCGATGTTAGCCGCGGCGGTGACGGTTTCCTCAACGGACATGTCCCGGATGTGCATGGCCAGTGACCAGTGGTGACCGAAGGGATCGCGCAAGGCGCCGAACCGGTCGCCCCAGAAGGCATCGGCCAGCGGCATGGTGATCTCGCAGCCTGCCGCGAGCGCGCGCTCCCAGGCGCTGTCCACATCCTCGACGTACAGGTGGATGGAAACCGGTGAACCGCCAAGTGCCTGGGGGGAGGCGCCGCCGAATTCGGGAAATTCCTCGGACAGCATCAGTACCGAGTCGCCGATCTTTACACTGGCATGCAGCAGTCGGCCATCGGGTCCCGGCACCCGCGCCTGCTCCTGTGCGGCAAAGGCTTTGCAATAGAAGTCGATGGCTGCCGGGGCATCCCGTACCGTCAGATAGGGCGTCAGGCTGTGCATGTCCTCAGGGATGGGTTTAACGGTTTGATTCATGGGTCATTCCTCCAGGTTTGCGTTTTTATGGTTTGCTGAGCCAAGCCTCACAAGTGACGACGATCTGAAGCTTAATAAGGCATATCCGCTGACTCGTTTGTTGTGTCTCACAATGACTACAACGAACGAGGTGGAAGAAATACGACAAGTTAGTCAAATCGGGTGTTAACAAAATGCACCGAGCTGACCATGAGCCATTCATTGGTTTTAAAAATCATGGCCTGTCCCTTGCCCGGATGAAGCGCAGCGGAATCCGGGAAGTTCATGTCGCCGCGATCCAACCCGGATTACGCGATGCTGCATCCGGGCTACAGGCATGCAGCGCATGTTGGATTAGGGTTGACAGGCCCTGGTCCCGATCATACCGGCGGCGGCTCCAAGGAATATCCTCAGATTAAGTCAGGATTACAACCAGCGTCTTACCCGTCTGGCGTAGTCGAGATAGGCCTCGCCGAATTTTTCAGTCATGGCCCGTTCTTCGTAAGCAATGTACCAACGGTCGGCGATCAGTATGAACAACAGCACCACGAGGAACGGAGTGAGTGTGCCCAGGACCAGAGCAATGCCTGCCAGTGCAAGGGCAAAACCCAGATACATGGGATTTCGGCTGAAACGGAACAGACCCTGGGTGACCAGAATGTCGGGTTCATCGAAGGTGTGAATATTGGTGCCGAGACGGCGAAACAACCAATTGTGCCAGGCAGATACACTCAGGCCGCCGATCAGCAGAACCATTCCGGGCCAGGTCTCTGGTGGATGCAGAAGATGGCTGATGGGCAACAGGCTGTGCAGGATTATGATCATCATAATCGCGATCATGAACAGCACCGGTGGCAGAATCTTGCGCATATCATGACACTCCATATCTCCGAGATTTGTATAACCTCATGGTAACGGGTCAATTATTGTATGAGTTGAAGGAATGTTCCACGTAAAAGGATATCACGCCAGAGTCTGTAGATAGTTCGATCTAAGGTATCATGGGTTGTCGTGTTTGAATGACTCAGGGGAATCAGAATGGCTGTGAGTGACGCTTACCTGGAATATCTCAAAGACCTTTTCGATTGGTTGCCGTCCTTCAGGGTGAAACGTATGTTTGGCGGCGCCGGGCTTTACAGTGACGATGTGTTTTTTGCCATTGCCACGGATAACACCCTTTATTTCAAAGCAGACAAACAGAACGAGGCCGATTATCGCGATGCCGGTGCTGCGCAATTCAGCTACACAGCAAAGGGACGGGTCAGCCGGATGAATTTCTGGTCGCTTCCGACTGAGGTGCTCGAGTCCTCGGAGTCCCTGACCCAATGGACCCACCGGGCTCTGGAAGCCGCGCTGAGATCAAGAAAGTAGAGGACGGTATATCCTCAACCAGTAAGCGTGACGAACTGAGATACTGTCATTGGCATGAATAAACCGGTATAAGAGAGGCAGAAACTGGGTTTGCCCACTGGATTTTTTTCAGGACATGGAGCCGTTATGCGTCCGAGATACCTCTATTTTACATTGCTGGTGATTATAGCTTTTTCACTTGCGATCCTGTTGCTACCTACGGAACTCTGGGCCCGGGCGGGTGGTGGAAGTTCCAAAGGCGGCGGAATCCTGGGGCTAATTCTCTGGCCTTTCTTCCTGATCTACTCCGCTGTAGTCAGCTACATCGCGGCAAAGAAGAATCGCATGGCGAAATCCCTGTTGAAGCAGATTGCGCAGAATGATCCGATGTGGGATCTGGATCATCTCAAGGCACGCATCGAACAGATTTATTTCAAGGTCCAGCAGGCCTGGCGTGACCGGAATCAGGAGATCGCACGTGATTGCATGAGTCTGCGGCTCTATACGAAACACAAGAATCAGACCGATGACATGCTGCAGCGGGGGATTCGAAATGTGATGGAAAACATCAATCTCGTGGAAGCGAAAATTGTTGAGGTACTCGACTATCGTGATGATACCCGGGATGCTTTCTGGGCACTGGTAGAAGGATCGATGATCGATTACACCATCGAGGAATCCAGTGGAAGGGTGATCGATGGTGAGCGGGATAACCAATTCTTCAAGGAGTTGTGGCGATTCAAGCGGGAGTCGCATGGATGGGTGCTCGATGAGATCGACCAGGATGTCTCAATTTCCGACCTGCAGGGATTCCAGCCTTTCAGTGAATCATAGCATCGAGCTGCGGAGTCCGTTCGACTGACTGCTGATCAATCCTGGGAACGTTGCGGATCCTTGATTTGCTGTCTGCCTGTTAATCCCTGGTGAGTCTTGTGTGGCCCTGTCAGAAGGTTGCCGCATCGATCACATAGCGATAGCGGGCCTTCTTGTTCACCACATCCTCCCAGGCCTGGTTGATCTGCTCGGCGCTGATGATCTGTATCTGCGGCAGCACCTTGTGGTCGGCACAGTAGTCCACCACCTCCTGAGTCTCCTTCATGCCGCCGATCAGCGAGGCGTTGAAGTTGACCCGGCTGATGGAGAGCCCGATGGCACTCAGCGTCAGCTCGAACTTCTCCGGCATACCGACCTGGGTGTAGGTGCCGTAGGGTTTCACCACCGAGGCATAGGCCGCGACGTCGTATTGATAGGGGATGGTGCAGATCATGTAGTCCAGCTTGCCGGCGTAAGGCGCGAGCTTCTTCAGGTCGTCCACCACCACGGCCTGCTTGGCGCCGAACTTCAGGATGTCGTCGACCTTGCCCGGGGAGGTCGTGAAGGCGTAGACCTCCGCTCCCTTGGAGACAGCGATCTTGATCGCCATGTGGCCGAGCCCGCCGATGCCGGCGACACCCACTTTGTCGCCCGGTTTGAGGTCGAACTTCATCAGCGGCGAATAGGTGGTGATACCGGCGCACAACAGCGGCGCGGCCTCCTGGAAGCTGATGTGCTCCGGGATGTGGACGGCGAAGTGCTCCTTGACGACGATATTGGTGGAATAACCGCCCTGTGAGATCCCGCTCGGTGAACTCGCCTCGGGGTAGCCATAGGTGAAGGTGGTGTCGGGACAGTACTGCTCCTCGTGTTGCTTATAGCTCTCGCACTCCGGATTGCCATTCACCATGCAGCCGACGCCCGCCCGGTCACCGACCTTGAACTGGGTGACTTTCCTGCCGACGGCGGTGACGATACCCACGATCTCGTGACCGGGCACCTGCGGGTATTGCTGCGGCCCCCAATGGCCTTTCATCTGATGGATATCGGAGTGGCAGATACTGGCGTATTTGATATCGATCAGGATGTCGTCATCGCCCACCGGGCGACGCTCGAACGCCCAGGGCACCAGCTTGCCGGAGGTGTCGACGGCCGCATAGCCTTTCGATGGGATATTGATGGCCGGTGTCGTGCCGGCAATCAGATCCAGGGAATTGGAAAACAACAGACTGCCACCCGCGAGGGCCGACAGGTGCATGAACGCTCGTCTGCTCAGATCGTCTTTGTCGGACATCGTCTATCTCCTCTTTAAAATCACTCTAGGTCGATCCGGATCGGCTCGTAGCCTGGGTTTACGAAAACCCATGCATGTCCGGGAACGTTCAGTTATTCGTCCACTTCGATGCGTATGCGAAGGGAGTCATCCCTCAGCAGGGCATCGATAGGCCCGTTGAAGGCGCCCAGTCGCACCAGACCGCTCGCGGTCTGAAACGGTTTATAGAAGATCGCCAGATTGCCCCAGGGGGCGTAGTAGGTGATGTCGCCCGCTTGCGGGGTGTAGCTGGGCGGGGCCTGGCTCGTATCGAGCTTGCGTGGCAGATCCGCGATCTTCTCGGTTGCGTGGTAATCGGTGAGTGTCAGCTCCAGCGGCAGCAGCGCTGCGAAATCCCTTCCTGACGGAGTATCGTCCAGCTTCGCGGTGAGGATCTCGTCTGCGACAATCACATGTATACGGATCATGGTATTCTCCGCATCGGATCCGGCGTTGCCTGTCTGGGCCCATGCCGGAGTCGAGAACAACAGCACTAGCGCCATCATCAGGCGTAGGGCTTTGGGGTAATGCAGTATCATCATGCAGTTCTTCATCCCTGGGCATGCGGGGCTTAGGCATCCCGTTTCCGGCTTCCGCTCTGTTCTGGCAGAACCGTTTCTATTGCCCCCTGTACCCGATGCCCTTCCTGCCGACCAACCGTGTCACCCAGCACACTGGCCAGGGCGAGCAGTTGCTCCCGGGTCAGATCCACATTGGTGGCGATGCGAACGTGCGCCTGCAGCTGGGATTCGACGCCGTCGAGGCTGGCCAGGGCGGAGAGGGTGGCGATTTCCCGGCTCTGTTCGTCCAGGATGCCGCGGCCGAACAGATCGCCGAACAGGTGACTCTGCAGAAAGGTGTTGATGGCCGGAGCGAAGTCGAACAGCGGTCCCGTCACCGGTTTGCCGGAGAGGCGGGTCTGGACCGCCTTGCCGAGTTCCAGACTGCTCTTGTCCGCCGGCAGCGGGGTCGCTTCCGCTCCAATCTCATCCTCGATCCCCTGGGCCTTGCGCTCCTCGACCAGCGTCATGTAGGTAGCCAGGCCGTTGAGCGCGCGGGGGAAGCCCAGATAGGCGTAGAGATGGATCAGGACCTCCTTGATCTCGTTCACCGAGAGTCCAGCGTCGAGACCCTGTTCCAGGGCGGCTCTCAGCGCTTCCTGGCGGCCACTGGCGGTAAACGCAGCGATCGGCGCAATGCGCTGAACAGGCTGTGAGAGGGCGCTGGCATCACCGGCCTTGCGTTCAAAAGATGACTTGCCCGCGTAGTACTGCTCGTCGCTGACCTTCTCTTTCCAGACCACGTTCTTGCCGTCGAGGCTGCCGGTAATGACCAGATGGGTCATCGGAGCATCGGGGGTGGCGCCGTGCCAGTGATCGATGTCTGAGGGACACCAGACGGTCTCGCCTTCGCTGAATTCCACGATGTGGCCGTCCCGGGTGCCGGTCAGTGCGGTGCCATCCGTGACGATCATGTGCTGTCCCGCTGGATGGTAGTGCCAGTGGGTCCGCGCGCCAGGCTGAAAGGTGACATAGGCGCCGGAGAAGGCGCTGTGCGCCGTTTCCGGGAACAGCATCTGCACCTGCACCTCACCGGTGAAATATTCCGCCGGTCCACTGAACGACGGTTGCGAACCGGCGGGATAGTGGATCTGTCCGGCGTCTTCGGCCAGGCCGGGTTGGGCGATACTGCCGGTCAGTACGGCCAGTAGCCGTCCCAACAACTGTTTACTGTTTCGCATGGGACAATCTCCCTATGTGAAGATGCATGAGAATCGAACCCGCACCTGCGATGGATCACTAGAGTGCCGCGCGCAGGACGTCGACCATGTCCGACTGGCTCATCGGTGGCAGTGCCGGAAGCCTGCCGTTCTGATCGTGCACGATGCGCAGGGTCTCGCTGGCGTAGGTCTCGATCAACTGATCGTCGATCCCCAGTTCGGAGAAATGCGTGGGACAGCCGATCGACTGGAGAAAGGTCTCGAAACGATCGATACCGGCCAGCGCACAGTCCAGATCATCCGGCCCTGATGCCTCGAGTCCGAACACACGCTGGGCGAACTGGACGAACTTGCCTGGATTGGCTTTCGCGGCAAAGCGCATCCAGGATGGATTGATGATCGCCAACCCGGCGGCGTGGGTGATGTCGTGATAGGCCGAAACCGTGTGTTCCATCATGTGCACGGGATAGCCCATGCCGCCACTGCCGGACTGCAGCCAACCGTTCAGGGCGACCGTGGCCGCCCACTGAATCTGCGCGCGAGCGTTGAGGTCGTTGCCGTCGGCAATCGCCTTGGGGCCGTATTCCATCGCGGTCAGGATGACTCCCTCGGCGAAGCGGTCCTGAATCGGGGTGTCGCCGCTGCCGTTGAAATAGCTCTCGGTGATGTGGGTGATCAGATCGGCGACGCCGTAAGCGGTCTGATGCTTAGGCACACTCACGGTCAATTCGGGATCGAGCAGGGCGACCTTGGGGTAGAGACACTCGTTCTGAAGAAAGGATTTCTCCTTTGTCTCCTCGTTGGAGATGACTGCGCCGCAGTTCATCTCGGAACCCGTGGCCGCCAGAGTGGGTACTGCAATCAGCGGTAGCGCCTGTGTCGGGACATAGGGTTCCGGTTGGCCGTGCAGGATCATGTCCCAGGGGTCGCCCTCATAGAAGACCGCGGCCGCCATAACCTTGGCCGCGTCCATCACACTGCCGCCACCCAGGGCGATGACCAGATCGCAGGCGTTCTCGCGGGCAATCGCGGCCCCGCGCTTGACCGAGGTGATACGCGGATTGGGTTCGACACCGTCGCACTCGAACACCGCCACACCCGCATCCTGCAGACTTTTCACGGCGCGCTCGAAGATGCCGCTGCGTTTCACACTGCCGCCACCGGTGACCAGCAGGGCGCGTTTACCCTGCTGGCGGGCGACCTCGCCCAGTCGGGCAAGGGTGCCGCTACCGAAAATCAGATGGGTCGGGTTGTGGTATTCGAAGTTCATGGGGTTCTCCTGGGGCAGAACAAGTCGTTTTCGTTACGGTTACTTTAGGAAACAAGCGCCAGTCAGTGGTAGAACGTTCATCGCCTTATCTTGCCTATTTCTCCATTTCTGAGTTGTCTGGGTAGTTAATAAGTCGCTCTCTTTATGTTTAGTGATGGTCGCCAGAAGCGGATAGCACAATTCTGTCCAATACTTGCCTGATCCTGTTTAGAGACCTGAGCGAGATTGGCGGTTGTCCCATGGCGATGCTAATCTCAAGTTTGAGAGGATTAGCTGAAGAACGCAGTTATCAACCGGAATACAATGAGTAATGATGAAATGTCCGACGCAAAATTGAGACAGGATCAACGCCTGGGCAGCCCATTGAGCCTGGCCCAAAGAATCGACCGATGGACAGTGGGAAAGAATAGTCTGGAGACCCCCATTCGCGGTCTTAATCTGCATCGCTGGGAAGCGCCCACCGAACCGGCAAGCTACATGCTGCCACCGAGCATTTGCCTAATCGGCCAGGGTCGAAAACGGCTGTTTCTCGGTGAAGAAACCTATGTCTACGATTCCCACCGGTTCCTCATAACCTCGGTTGAGCTGCCGGTGGTGACTCAGGTGATGGAGGCGAGCCCCGGGCAACCCTACCTGGGTCTGACCCTGGAGCTCGATCTGCACCTGATTGCGCAGCTCATGGTCAGCAGCCGTATTCCGGCCCAGCGTGAAATAAAAAATGGTCTGGGTATCGCCGTGAGCGAACTGACCGAACCCCTGCTCGATGCCTTCAACCGCTTGATCGATCTTCTCGACGAGCCGGATGGCATACCCACATTGGCGCCGCTGGTACAGCAGGAGATCTTTTACCGTCTGCTGATCGGTGAGCAGGGTCCACGCTTGCGGCATATCACCAGCGCCGGTAATCACGGCTATCAGATCGCCCGGGCCATCGACTGGCTCAAGGCGAACTTCAATAAACCGATCAAGGTGGAGGACCTGGCCAGCAAGGCGGGTTTGTCCCTTTCGGCGTTCCATAACCATTTCCGCGCCACCACCGCGATGAGTCCGCTGCAGTATCAAAAGCGCATGCGTCTGAACGAAGCGCGCCGCCTGATGCTGACGGAGCATGTCGATGCCTCCAAAGCGGCCTTCGAGGTGGGTTACGAGAGCCCATCCCAGTTCAGTCGGGAGTACAGCCGTCAGTTTGGTGCGCCACCGATTCGCGATATCAAGAACCTTTTCCAGGATTCCACCGTCTGAAACAGGAATTGGCGCCAGAAAGGAAGTCGCTGCTTTTCGTCACAGGCTAATTCAGATCGGTTGCACCCTTGGCGTATTGATTGCCGAAACGGAAATTCGTGGTCAGATACACGGATGGCCCATGAGGCTATCCGGTAAATTCCAAACAAGAGGACAAGCAATGGACAAGGACACAACACCGCCGGCCATCCTGGCTGAAGATATCCCACCCCGCAATCAGGTCAGCTTCTACCCGCAACCTTTCGCGTCGCGGATGGCCGGCAGGGAGAAGCGCGTGCTTGGAGATTACTTCGGCCTGAAAAACTTCGGCATCAATCTGACACGCCTGGAACCGAACGCGGTATCCGCCCTGCGACATGCACATTCCCGTCAGGATGAGTTCATCTATGTGGTTCAGGGCTGTCCGACACTCCAGACGAACCTCGGAAAACAGCGTCTTTCACCCGGGATGTGCGCCGGTATGCCCGCGGGGACCGGGAACGCCTGCAACCTGCTCAACGAGACGGACGAAGCGGTGCTCTACCTGGAGATTGGTGACCGCACCCCGGGTGATGAAGTGGTCTATCCTGATGACGATATCAGGGCGTTGTTTGAAGGGGGGCGGGTGGTTTTCACGCACAAGGACGGGACAGCATACTGAAGTCCACGCCAGTATCGGGACACACCACTGACTTGCTGGGTCATGAGTCGGATTCAATCACCGGGTAGATTGAATCGGTAGTTGCAATACCCGCTCGTTCCAACCCTGCGGCAACGGATCATGCCCTTTTCAATACCGCCATCGGCGGGATGTTCAACAGGGACCAGCTCGCCAGGGTCCCGGCAACCCCGATACCCAGCGCTCCGCCCAACATGGCCCACAACCAGAGCAGGGGGTTGATGGACCAGGGCAGGTCGAATACCGCGGTGGACAGGGTATAGCTGATGGCAGTGGCGAGAAACGCGGAGATGACACCCGCCAGGGCGCCCAGGAGGGCGAATTCCAGGGCGATGGAAAGGCTGAGTTGACGGCGCTTCAGTCCCAGGGTTCTGAGCAGCGCAGTCTCCTGCACCCGTAGTTCGTAACTGGCCTGGATGCCGGCATACAGCACGATCAGCCCCGCCGCCAGGGTGAACAGGAATACCGACTCCACCGCCAGCGTACCACGGTCCATGATATGCCGGATCTGCTGCATCAGGGCGGTGACATCCAGGGCGGTGATACTGGGGTAGCTGCGGATCAGTTGGTGAAGGACCTGACGCTGACTGGCGGGAAGATAGAAGCTGGTGATATAGGTCGCCGGCTGATCTTTGAGCAGTCCCGGCGGGCTGACGACGAAAAAGTTCACATTGAACGAGTCCCATTTCACGCTGCGCAGGTTGATCACCTCACCGCTGACCGTGGAACCGGCCACTTCGAAACGGATTTCGTCACCCAGCTTGATGCCCAGGGTCTTGGCCAAGCCTTCCTCCACCGAAAACCAGGGTCGGTCCGACTCCATATCGCTCCACCAGGTTCCTGAGGTGATACGGTTGTCGGTCTGCATTTTGGTCGCGAAACTCAGGTTGAAGTCCCGGGTGGCGAGACGCTTGGCCCTCGGGTTGGGGTAGTCCTCCGCCGATACCGGGTGATCGCCGATGCTTATGAGGCGGCCTCGGATCATCGGGTGGAGTCCCACCTCGCGGATGCCGCTCTGTTCCAGCAGCTTGCGTACTCCTTCCACCTGCCCAGGCTGGATGTTGATCAAAAACTGGTTCGGTGTGTCTTCCGGCAGGCTGTTGCGCCAGCTCGACAGCAGATCGACTCGCACGAGGGCGAGTACCAGCAGCACGGTCATGCCGAGTCCAAATCCGGTCAGCTGCACACTGGTGGTGGCCGGATTGCGCGACAGGCTGGCCAGCCCGTAACGCCAGGATCCAGCCGCGCGATGCCTCAGCGGGGCAAGCAGCCTGACCAGCAGGCGGGCGATCAGCAACAGCAACAGCAGACCGGCGAACAATCCGCCGATCAGTTGAAAGGCCAGCTTGTCGTCACCGATCTGCCAGACCAGCAGGGCAATCAGTGCTGACAGGGCCAGACCGAGGGATAGCTGATAACCCAAAGGCGGAGCGTCGAGATCTCGACGAAAAACCCGCAACGGGGGCACCTCGCCGAGGCGGATCACACTGGGCAGGGAGAAGCCGATCAGCACCAGTATTCCGGTGGCGAAGCCGGATAGCAGCGGCCAGGCCGAGGGTGGTGGGATCTGCTGGGTGAACCACTGGCCCACCAGTTCCACCAGAACCGCCTGCGCCAGCAGGCCGATCAAACTGCCCAGAAGACTGGCGATCACTCCCAGGCCGAGCAATCTGATAAGAAAGATCTGCGTGACCTGGCGGCGTTGTGCGCCCAGGCAGCGCAACAGGGCGCTGGTATCCGACTGACGTTCCACGAACCGTCGGCTGGAGAGGGCCACGGCCACCACGCAGAGCAGGATTGCGGTGGCGGCGGCCAGGCGCAGGAAGCGACTCCCCTGGTCGAGGGCGGCCCGGGTTTCAGGACGGGCGTTGCGGATATCGTCGACCTCGAGACCCGGAAGATCCTGGTTTTTCACCCACTCTGAATAGGCCTGTATGGCGTCGGCTTCCCCCGCGAGCAACAGGTGGTATCGGACCCGGCTGGCGGGGCCCAGCAGTCCGGTGGACTCCACATCCTGCCGATTGATCATGACCCGGGGTGCGAGCTGAAACAGATTGGCCGAGCGGTCGGGTTCGTAGGTGATGATACGGGTCACCTCGAACTGATTCATGCCCAGCTTGAAGCGATCTCCGATCGCCAGCCCCAGCAGGGGCAGCAGACGGTCTTCCAGCCAGGCCTCACCGCTGGCGGGCAGGCCGTTTGCCGGGTGACTCTCTCCGTCAAAGGCGTCGCGGACCTGCAACTGGCCGCGCAGGGGATAGCCGCCGGATACGGCCTTCACGTCGACCAGCTGGGTATTCCCCCGGTTGAGTATCACGCTGGGGAATCCCAGGGTGCGCGCCTGGCTCAGACCTGCTCGGTCCGCCTCATTGGCGAGGGTTTCGGGCAACGGTCGGGTTCGGGAGAGCCGCAGGTCCGCGGCCAGCACCTCCGAGGCCTGTTGTTCCATGGCCCGGTCGATGCGGTCGGTGAAGAAACTTACCGAGGTGACCGAGGCTACCGCGATCACCAGTGCGGTGGCCAGCAGACGCAGTTCCCCGGCGCGCCAGTCGCGGCGCAGCAGGCGTATCGCCAGGCTGAAGGGATTCAGCGCATTGTTCCCTGTGGTCATGCTCAGAGACTCCCGTCAGCCGGGGTATCGAGCCTGCCTTCGCGCAGGTGCAGACGGCGGTCGCAGCGTTGCGCCAGTTCACTGTCGTGGGTCACCAGGATCAACACGGTGCGGTGCTGTTCCTGCATGCGAAACAGCAGATCCGCAACCCTTGAGCCGGTATGCGCATCCAGGTTGGCGGTCGGTTCGTCGGCAAACAATACCTCCGGCTTGGGGGCGAAAGCACGGGCCAGGGCCACCCGTTGCTGTTCACCGCCGGAGAGCTGCGAGGGGTAGTGGGTCAGGCGGGCTTCCAGGCCGACCTCAGCAAGGGCCTCCCGGGCCATCTGCTCAGCGCCCGCCTGGCCGGACAGTTCCAGGGGCAGCATCACGTTTTCCAGGGCGGTCATGCCGGAGAGCAGTTGAAAGGATTGAAAGACGAATCCGATGCGTCCGGCGCGCAGGGCGGCGCGTCCGTCCTCGTCCAGTGCGTTCAGGGACTGGCCGAACAGCTCGATTTCCCCGCAACTCGCCTCATCCAGTCCGGCAAGCAGTCCCAGCAGGGTGGATTTTCCCGAGCCGGAGGCACCGAGAATCGCCAACGCCTCGCCGGGTGCAACCTGCAGGTCCACCTGTTGCAGGATGTCCAGCCGTCCCTGGGCGGTTTCGACGAACTTACCCAGACCCCTTGCGGTCACAGGTGAAGGATTGGAAGATGTCTGCAACATGAAAAAATTCCTACTCGCATTTTTGATATTCTGGATATTGCCGCTCGCCGCCGCAGCGCAGGAGAGCGCGCGTTTGCTGGTGGTCGGCGACAGTCTCAGCGCCGGTTACGGTGTTACCCGAGGAGCGCGCTGGGTCGATCTGCTGGAGCGGCAACTGAGTGACCATTGTGACGCGTTCCAGGTGATCAATGCCAGCATCAGCGGCGACACCAGCGGCGGCGGCCTGAGTCGCCTGCCGAAACTGCTTGAGCAGCATCGTCCCGACCTGGTGATCATCGAACTGGGGGGCAACGACGGGTTGCGGGGCATCAGTCTGGCGGAGCTGCGCGGTAATCTGCAAGGCATGGCGCAACTCGCCAAACAGGCGGGTGCCCGGGTGCTGCTGTTGGGAATGCGGCTGCCGGCGAATTACGGACATGATTTCGTTCAGGCCTTTCATCAAGTCTATTTTGATGTCGCCGATGCGGAATCAGTTCCCATGGTGCCCTTTTTTCTTGAGGGCGTTGCACTCGACCCGGCACGCATGCAGGCGGATGGCATTCACCCGAACGATCAGGGGCAGCCTGTGATGAAGGACAATGTGTGGGCCGCCCTGCAACCGATGATCGAAGCGAGTCAAAGTCTCTCGGCCAACTGCTCGGGTCATCCAGACGCTTCACGTCAGGCGGCACAGTGAGGAACAGCGATGATGGCGCCGCAGGTATTGCCGAAACATTTCGCTGCCCCTGCCTGGTCTTGATCGCTGGAGCACCCGGCAGACACGCTTCGGCTGAAGATGACATACTGGGTGGCTGGGTTAATAATCCGCCACCGGCCTTTCTTGATCCGCAAATCTCAGTATAATCACCCCCCGCACCTTTTATGGCGGTTGGTATCGGTCCCCCCGCAACGAGAAGCTGTGAACCCCGTCAGGCCCGGAAGGGAGCAGCGGCAGCAGTGGCATCGTGTGCCGGGGTGTGGCTGATATCCGCCGCCACCCATTTCCCCTCACGCTTGTTTGTTTTGACGCAGGCGTGGTAGCTTGCCCGAAAGTTTCGTCTCAGACGAGCCGGGCACTCCCTGGCTCAGGATTATCCCGTCTGGGTCAGCAGCGGCCCCATGGGGCCGGTCGCCTCAGGCGTTTGCGGACAATTATGCCCTTCCACTTCAACGGCAAACGCGGTTTGATCCTGCTCGGACTGCTCCTGGTGTACCTGGTGCTGCTGTGGCAGGTAAGCGGGTACGTGCGGGATCGCGCCCAGCAGGAGATCATCCACAGCGGCGAACGTCAGCTCAATATCTATGTCACCTACCTTCAGGCAAAACTGGAAAAGTATGAGTTTCTGCCCGAGTTGCTCTCCACCAATGCGCGTCTGGTGGAACTGCTGGAACGACCCGGTGACCGGGATCGCATCGAGGCCCTGAACCGCTACCTGGAGACCATCAACGAGATCACCGACGCCGCGGACACCTACCTGATGGATCGTGACGGTCTGACCATCGCCGCCAGTAACTGGCAGTCCGAAAAGCCCTTCGTGGGGCGAAATTTCAGTTACCGTCCCTACTTCAAGGAGGCCATGCAAGGGCACCTCGGGCGCTATTTCGCTCTGGGATCCACCTCCGGCAAGCGGGGCTACTACTTTGCCTACCCGGTGCGTCACCAGGGCCGAATTCTCGGTATCGTGGTCATCAAGGTGGAACTCACCGACCTGGAACAGCAGTGGCAGGGCAAGCGTTCGGAGATGCTGGTGACCGATCCGGAGGGGGTGATTTTCATCACCACCCGTCAGGATTGGCGGTTTCGCAGCCTCTATCCGCTCTCGGATGCGGAGAAAAGGCGCCTCGACGAGAGCCGTCGCTATTCCGGGACCCGGGTGGAACCCCTGGATATCCGTCACTGGCAGTCCGTCCAGCCGGGCGTTCAGCAGATTGAATGGTACTCGGACAGCCAAACCGGCGAGTCCTTCCTGGTGCTCGATCAATCCATGCCTCTGGTTGGCTGGCGGGTGCACCTGATGGTGCCCCTGAAGCAGGTCGACGCGCAGGTGTGGCGTGCCCTGGGGATCGTCAGCGTGGCCTTCGCCGGGGTGCTGTTGCTGGGGTTGATCCTCTTGCAGCGCATCCGCCGCAGCCAGGAGCGCGCGCGATATGAGGCCCAGGTCAACCTGACCCTGCGGGAGGCGCGAGACCGGCTCGAACAACGGGTGCAGGAACGCACCGAGGATCTTTACCTGGAGATCGAGGAGCGACGGCGCACCGAACAGGCCCTGCGACAGACCCGTGACGAACTGATTCAGGCCGCAAAACTCGCCATGCTGGGCCAGTTGTCGGCAAGCATCAGCCATGAACTGAATCAGCCCCTGGCGGCGATTCGTTCCTACACGGACAATGCCCGCCGGCTGCTCGAACAGGATCGTTGTCTGGACGTCAACTGGAACCTGGAGCAGATTACCGAACTGATCGAGTCGATGACCCAGATCAGCTCTCAGTTGAAGTTGTTCGCGCGCAAGACCGACGGTTCCTTGAGCGCCATTTCCCTGGGTCAGGTGATCGAGTCGAGTCTGCGCATCCTGCGTCCGCAGCTGCGCAAGACCCTCACCGAACTGCGCCTCGATATCGATACGACCCATGACCGGGTGTTGGCAGATCCGGTACGCCTGGAACAGGTGCTGGTGAATCTCATCGCCAATGCGGTCAACGCCATGGAGGAACAGAATCCACGCTGGGTAAGTATCTCCACTTCAGAGCGCAAAGGCCGTCTCCAGGTGGCGATTCAGGACAATGGCCCCGGAATACCGGAGGATCACCTGGATCGCATCTTCGATCCCTTCTTCACCACCCGGGAGTCCGGGCTCGGCCTGGGGCTGTCGATCTCCCAACATATCATCGAGAGCATGGGGGGAACCCTCAGCGCCCACAACAGCGGGGATGCGGGTGCGGTTTTTGTGCTGGTGCTGCCGTTGGAAGAAAACAATCGTTGAAGAGTTTTGAGATTTGAGTGTTGAGTTATAGTAGATACTAGCGAGCGGCCCACTAGTGCATCACTCATGCAGAGGATATCCATACGGTTGTGAGCATAGCGAACACCACAACTCAAAACTAACAACTTCCACTATGAATACTTTCGGTTCTGTCATCTTCATCGACGATGAAAAACACATCCGCATCGCCAATGCCCAGACCCTCGAGCTGGCCGGTTTGTCTGTGCAGCCCCTGGAGCGTGCCGAACTCGCATTGCCCATGCTCGCCCATGACTGGCCCGGTGTGGTGGTCTGTGACATCAAGATGCCGGGTATGGATGGAATGACGTTTCTGCGTGAGGCGTTGAGCATCGACAGGGATCTGCCGGTGATCCTGATCACCGGGCATGGGGATATCGCCATGGCGGTACAGGCGATCCGGGACGGGGCCTATGACTTCATTGAAAAGCCGTTCGCTGCGGACCTGCTCGTGGAGACCGTGAAGCGGGCCATGGACAAGCGCAAGCTGACCCTGGAAAACCGCAATCTGCGCTTCGAACTCGAAACCCAGAATAATCTGCCTGGTCCGCGCATCATCGGTCGATCACCCGCGATGCAGCGACTTCGCTCGACAATTGCGCAGATTGCCGACACCGATGCGGATGTGCTGCTGTTGGGCGAAACTGGAACCGGCAAGGAGCTGGTGTCGCGTTCACTGCACGAACACAGCCGACGGCGCAACTACCATTTCGTCGCGGTCAATTGCGGTGCGGTACCGGACAGCCTGATCGAGAGCGAACTGTTTGGTCACGAACCCGGCGCCTTCACCGGCGCCAAAGGCCGGAGGATCGGACGTTTCGAGCACGCCAATCACGGCACCCTGTTTCTCGATGAGATCGAGAGCATGCCGATTCCGGTACAGGTCCATCTTCTGCGGGTACTGCAGGAACGCAGCATCGAACGACTGGGTTCGAATACCTCCATCCCGTTGGATTTGCGAGTGGTGGCGGCCACCAAAGTCGACCTCAAAGAGGCGAGCGAACAGGGATTGTTTCGTGAGGATCTCTACTATCGGCTCAACGTGGTGACCCTGGAGATCCCCCCGCTGAGGGATCGCCGCGAGGACATCCCGCTGCTGTTTCACCATTTTTTGCTCATGGCGGGAGCCCGCTACCAGCGAGAGGTGCCGATGCCGAACGGGGAACAGATGCGGGTGTTACTGACCCATCCCTGGCCGGGCAATGTGCGTGAGTTGTGCAACATCGCCGACCGCTACGTGCTGCTCGGTGAGAATGTCAATTACGACCTGCCGGTGCTGATGCGTAGCGAAAGCAGCGAGACAGCGATCACCCTGAAACAGCAGGTGGACTGTTTTGAAAAGAGTCTGATCAAGCAGCAGCTCGAATTTCAGAAAGGTAACCTGAAACGCACCCTGGAGGTGCTGGGCATACCGCGCAAGACGCTCTACGACAAGATGCGCAAATACGGTTTGGATAAGAACCACTACAAAAAACTTTGACCGGCTGTTTGGTTTTCCGGGCACTGTTCACAAAAATACCCTGATTTATGCGGTAGCTTTGATCAAACCCGTATCTGCGGGCAGGACTCAATGGAACAGGGAAGGCGAGATGGACAGACGCAGTTTTCTGAAAGGTGTATTGACGACAGGGATGCTGACGGCGTTACCGGGACCCGGTTCCGGTCCCAGGGCGGCGCTGCCACCGCAGGCGGATCGGGCGTGGAACTATATTGGCGTTCACTACCCCACGGACGCTCTGCCCGGAGTCGCCGGATCTCCTTCAACCATGCCGATTATGCCCAGACTGCCGGATGGGGCTTACTATACCGCCCATGAATGGCACGTCTCGCATGCCAGCAGTTATGATCCCTGCACCGTGGCGGCCCCCACTCCACCCAATTCCGTGAGGGTTGGGAGTTATGTGGTCAATCGGTTCCATCCGGCTGCTACGGATCAGGACCAGGGAGACAACGCCGTCGACGGAACCGTGTATGGAACTTCGAACCGACCCCGGGCCACATTGCCCGATATCATGCCGGCACCCGCGGGAACCCAGGTGTTTATCTATGGTGACGGTACCCCGCGTCCTACAGCCTACAATACCCATCGCAAGGTGGATTATGACGCTTGGAGCAGCGTGGACTGGGTGTTCGAGGGGGATGCGGAGAGTCCCTGCTGGATCGTCGGTATCAATGCGCCACGCGTGGCATGCAACGAGGTGGAGATCCTCCGCTCGCGGCACCTTATCATCGATGGGATTATCTTCGATGCGGCCGTTTACTATGGCGCTTCCATCACGGTGAACGAAAGCGAATACATCACCGTGCGTGGCAGTGCGCAATACGGGGTCAACCACAACGGTCTTTTCGACGTCACTCATTCGCAGTTTGTGATGTACTACAACAACGAGGTGGCTTATACAGGTTACGAGAACGGGGTTTTCAACAGTGCTGACAGGCATGGAGTGCGTCCGCTCTACGGAGCGCGTTATGTATGGTTCGTGGATTGCCACATCCATTCGCTGAGCGGGGATGCCATGCAGTCCGGCAACAGTTCCAATCCCAACCCTCAGCCGGAATCACCTCATTTTGTCTATTTTGCAGGCAACCATTGTCATTATTGCGGAGAAAACGCGGTAGACAATAAAAATTCCTACCACGTCGTAATCAGCGAATGCGATTTTCACGATTTCAAGTCTGAGTACAATGCCGACGGCGGAACCGCGGTGATCCTGAGCAACAATGATGAGGGACCCTGGACGGGGTATCACTGGATCATCGGTTGTCGGGTGCACGACTGTGAAAACGGAATTAGGGACTCTTCGGATCAGGAGGGCGAAGTTTCATACGCCATCGGTAATGTCCTCTATGATATTTCCTCCGGTGCTCTGGTAGAGCAGGATAGTAACCGTGAAAATCACGAGACTGTCTATTGGGTAAACAACACAGTTCACAATTGCGGCTATGGTTATGTTCGGGCTCGCCAGCAAACCAGCTACACGTCGTATCTGGAAGGCAATCTTTTTCATCGCATGCAGCACTCCGTCGTTGCTTCCATGGGCGGTTCCGGAGTTAGGGAAAACGATGCGGATGCACAGATGCATGTACGCAATAATCTGATGTTCGGTAATGCTTCAAACACACCGACCAGCGGCTGGGCTTCCTGGTCCGAAAACATCATTGGAGATGGCGCAAATGAAGATCCTCTGCTGGTCGATCCCAATCATCAGGATTTCGCCCTCGGGGATGGCAGTCCGGCAATTGACGCGATCCTCAGCCAATCTTTGGCATTTACCCATTTTCGCGATCTGTACGGCCTGGATATTCGCTGCGACTATATGGGCAACCTGAGAACCTCGGGGAATTTGGACATCGGTGCAACCGAACGGCAGGGAAACCTGGCCCCAGGATTGGCACCGCCGAGTCCGCCGGTGTTGCTCAGCTCCGATTATGCCGCGAAGACTTACGGATGATGGTGTCAGTTTGTCGTCGCAACGATTAGAAGACTGTTTAAATCCGTTCAGGCGAGCATGTGACGAGGCACAATTCGTCCAAGAAGCGCAGTTTACTGGAGTCAATGCGTATTATGAGATGGATTAAAACACAGGCTGGTACAGCCTGGGTGGCATTTCAAAAGCCCGTCAGACGGCGTAGGCCTTTTTGTAACCGTTGTAGTCATCCACTATCTGCTGCATCGCCTGCTCCTGATAGGCCTGAAGACCGCGCAACGCCATGTGTTTGGATCCATGGCCCACCTCCTGGTCTCCGTCCAAGATGCGAAAATCGAGTTGCACCATACCTTTTTTGCCCTGCACATCCAGGCTTGCGCCCCGGTATTCGAGATTCGGTTTTTCAATCGTCAGGTGATCCAGGTGGATGGCCATGCTCTGATACATGATCAGCGGTCGCCCCGGATTGATCATCACGCCCCGTTCCGCCATCAAGGGCACCAGCAGGTGAGGAAAGGTCTGGCCTGAGAAGGTCACGTAACGGCACACCAGATCCTTGATCAACTGTGTGTCATGGGTGACGTCACCGGTACGATGGACGCTCAGGTACTCTTTGCCATCCGCATCGGTGATTCGCACCTCTTGCACATCGTCAGTGGGAAAGATCAGGGCGTTGTCACTGACCATGCCTGAGAAGGTGAATCGCATCGACTCGCTTAGTCCGAGACGGTTCAGGGCAACCGCGAACAGCAGGTCACCCGGTACACAGAACATTTTCGAATCCGGGTTGTGCAGAGGATTGAAGTCGTTTGCGACCTGTTTGGCAAAGTGGCTGGCCTGATCACGGGAAAACGCGATTTGATCTCCCTCGGTCCTGTAATAGTCGGTCAGTTGCATGGATACCGCGCTCCTCTCGTCAAAGTTTCGGGATCATACCAGCAGGACCGGATGGTGGGTAGTGAAGATCGGGTAACCCTGTGATCGTACACATAAAAGCAATGAATGCCGGGTACACATGGTGTGCCGGGAGGAGGCTTTACAGGTCGCGGAAACGGGGTTGGAACTGGAATGGCAACTCTTTCCCTGATGACAGGGGAAACCGCGGATGGGCGCGGGTTTTACGGGGGAATCTCGTGAGACAGGTAGAGACCGATCATGGTTCAGGGTAATATGGCGTCACGTCAATGCGGGAAACCCGGCATCCTGACGCGGAATACCCAGCATGATCGTTTGATCGGACTGATCAGTCCGCGTTGTATTCATACGCCGTTCAACATTCGCCCTCTGACGGCCGGCAACGGCTCAGTTCAGGTGCGTGTATCCAAACAACTACACACTCCAGGAGCATCGATTGGCTACCGACGAAGTGCAAACCGGCCACGCGAAATTTGGCGTGGGTGACCTGGTTCACCACCGGCTTTTCAACTATCGGGGCGTGGTGGTGGATATCGATCCTGTGTTCATGCTGTCGGACGAATGGTATGAGCAGGTCGCCCGCTCCCGACCGCCCAAGGACCAGCCGTGGTATCGGGTGCTGGTGCACAACACCAGCGATGAAACCTATGTTGCGGAGCGGAACCTGACCCATGATCCGGCCCTCGAGCCGGTCGAGCATCCGCAGATCAAAGATTTTTTCAGCGCCTTCGAAGGCGGGCGCTACATCACCGGTCAACCGACCAACTGATGGCAGAATCCGGTCGCCTGGCAGGCTCACTGTTCGACGCCCACTTCCATATCATCGATCCGCGTTTCCCACTGACCCCGAATCAGGGTTATCTGCCGGAGCCGTTCAGCTGCGAGGATTATCGGCAGCAGATGTCAGCCTATCCGCTGTGCGGGGGGGTTGTGGTCTCCGGGTCATTTCAGGGATTCGATCAGGGTTATCTGGTGCGTGCGCTGCAAACTCTGGGTCCCGGGTTCGTGGGGGTTACACAACTGTCCGCTCAGGTGCAGGACCAGGCACTCGATCGTCTGCACCAGGCGGGGGTTCGCGGGGTGCGTTTCAATCTGTTCCGGGGCGGATCCGAATCGGTGCATGAACTCGATTACTTTGCCCGGCGAATTCACGAACGCCTGCAATGGCACGTGGAACTCTATCTGTCCGGTGAAACCCTGGCCGGCCTGGAATCCCGTCTGAACGGCCTGCCTGCGCTGGCGATCGATCACCTGGGGCTCACCGACGAGGGTGGCTCGAGCCTGTTGCGCCTGGCGGAAAAGGGGGTGCGGGTGAAGGCCTGTGGATTCGGACGTGTGGATTTTCCGCTCGAATCACGCCTCAGGGACCTGAATTCCGCTAATCCCGAATGCCTGATGTTCGGCTCGGACCTGCCGTCGACGCGTGCGCCCAGGCCATTCCGGGACTCGGATGTGACGCACATCATCGATACCCTGGGGGACGCAGCCGCGTTGCGGGTGTTATGTGATAATGCCCGGGCATTTTACCGAATCGGGTCCTGAACCCGGGGAAGCAGCAGGTGTTACATCAGCAAGGTTTCATGACTCACCGGTGTTTGATTTCTCACACAGCAGATCGTCTGTCTGGCTGTAGAATGGCGGGTGTGCCCGGGTGAACCCAGAACGTTTGCCAGATCCGATTCCTCTGGCCAGTGCCCGTCGCCTGTTGGCCTTGCTGATGCTGAGCGGTGTACTGTTGCTTGCCGGTTTGTGGATGCCGATGCTCACCCTGACCAAGTTTGTCTTCATTGCCAACTCCTTTTCGGTGATCTCCGGGGTGGTGGAACTGTTTCGCCGCGACCAGTGGTTTCTGTTTCTGGTGGTCGGTCTGTTCAGCGTGGTGCTCCCCCTGTTGAAGATTCTCCTGCTGTTCCTGTTGTTGCGTCATCGAACGGTGCGCTCGGCGCGCACCGCTCGGTTGCTCAAGCTGATGCATGACTACGGACGTTGGGCGATGCTCGATGTGATGGTGGTGGCGGTGATGATCGTCACGGTAAAACTCGGGGTGGTTGCGGAGGTGGAGATTCACCCGGGACTCTACCTGTTCGGAACAGCGGTGCTGCTGATCATGTATATCACTCAGCGGATCGTTACCCACCTCGATGGAGTTCACACATGACACCGGCCGTTGATATGGTAAACAAGGCGGGGATCGGCTTCACCACCCACAGCTATGCGCATGACCCGAAGCACGAATCCTATGGACTCGAAGCTGCGGAAAAACTCGGCATTCCCCCGCAACAGGTGTTCAAGACCCTGGTGGTCGCCCTGGACGGCAAAGGCCTGGCGGTAGGCCTGGTGCCGGTTTCCGCCAGTCTGGATCTGAAAGCCGTGGCCAAGGCCCTGGGGGCCAAGAAGGCGGCCATGGCGGATGCCCGTTCGGTGCAGCGCAGCACCGGCTACGTACTGGGAGGGGTCAGTCCCCTGGGGCAGAAGCGTGTGCTGCCGACAATCATCGATGCCTCCGCGCAGACCCTGGAGCGGATGTATGTGAGTGCAGGCCGACGCGGCCTGGAGATAGCGTTGAGTCCCGGGGACCTGTGTGCATTGCTCAAGGCGGAATTTCAGGAGATTGCCAAATGACGCAAGATATCCGTCATCGCAGCCAGGGTGATCGTCGCACCGGGCGGCGACGCTGGACTGCTTATGCCTGTACCCTGTTGCTGGCTCTGATCACCACTGCCGCATCGGGGGATGCGGTACTCCCGGCGTTTCCCGGTGCCGAGGGTTTTGGCGCGGTGTCCGTCGGCGGCCGCCACGGTCGGGTGATCAAGGTGACCAATCTGAATCCTGACGGACCCGGCAGCCTGCAGGCGGCTGTTGCCGCGGAGGGGCCGCGAATCGTGGTGTTCGATGTGGCCGGGGTGATCCGGGGTGATCTCGAAATACCCCACTCCTATCTCACGATTGCCGGTGAAAGCGCACCCAGCCCCGGCATCACCCTGGTGGGGCGTATCGTCGCCCGGCCCGTGGCGGGGGAACGGCTGCATGACCTGGTGATCCGGTTTTTGCGTATCCGGCAAAAGCCGGTCACGGGGCATACCGGGGATGCGGTCCAGTTACCCAAATCCGAACGCATCATCCTCGATCATCTCTCCCTCTCCTGGGGCAACGACGAGTTGCTGGATATCATTCACTCCTCGGAAGTAACCGTGCAGTGGTGCAGCCTGGAGGAATCCGACCCACTCGGTCATGACAAGGGGGTGGCGCACAATTTCGCCCTGCTCAGCGCCTATCCCCAGAGCGGGAATATCTCCATCCACCATAACCTGTTCGCCCACAATGCCCGGCGCAATCCCTCCTTGTCCCCCTATACTCCCGGTAAACCGGCGGATTTTCGCAACAATGTGGTTTACAACTTCAAGGAGGGCCTTGGACATGACGGTCACAGGCCTGTCGCGGGCATCAACCTGGTGGGCAATTACTACAAACGGGGTCCTGACGCCGCCTGGGTGGATCTGTACCGCTTCAGTCCGAAGGGACGTTACTATCTGCAGGGTAACCGGGTTGAGGGCCTGGGCCCTGTGGATGCGGCGGAGGATCTGAGTTTTTTCGACAGTTTCCGAATCAGTATCAACCGCCTGGGCGAGCGGGTCGGTCAACCCTTTGCGGTAGCGCCGGTGGCCACGGATGACGCGGTGACCGCCTACATGCGGGTGTTGTCACAGGCCGGGGCCTTTCCCCGTGACCGGGTGACCCGGCGGACGCTGCGCGAAGTGATCAGTGGCACGGGCGCCTGGCGCCGCAATGCCCCGGCCGCACCCGGCGATGACTGGTTCTTGTCCGGGCTCGCGCGTGCCGACAGACAGCCCGATCGGGACGCTGACGGTCTGCCCGATGACTGGGAGAGTACTCACGGATACGACCCCGACACGGCGGATTCGAATACACTCCTGCCAAGTGGTTACTCGGCCATCGAGGCCTACCTGCATCAACGGGCCCGGGACTTGCTGGACAGGGTATCCGAGCGGCAGGCCATCGAATTGACGATCGAAGTCCCGAAATGAAGGGCTGTTTTGAGTTATTTTTTCGTCCGGGGGCTGCGCAAGGGTAGAATCCGTATCACCAAAGGGATGATGCGGTTTCGCGACCCCTTGGCAGCGCTTGGCGTTTTTAATATGAATGATGTAACCCAACCTGATCCGTCTGGAGTGATATACGGATGAACCAAGAGACAGAACTTTTTCAACGTGTCGCCAACCTGCGCGTGGACTCCACCCAGACGTTGATACGGCCGCTCGATCTGCTGGCGGAGATGCCCGCGGACAATGCAATCTACGAGCATGTGATCCAGGTGCGGGAAACCATTCACCGGATCCTGATCGGTGAAGACAACCGGCCGCTGGTCATCGTGGGACCCTGCTCCATACACGACCCGGTAGCTGCGATGGACTACGCCAAGCGATTGAAACCCCTCGCCGATGCCCTCAGCGACCGGCTCTACGTGGTAATGCGGGTGTATTTCGAGAAACCGCGCACCACCGTGGGTTGGAAAGGTCTGATCAACGACCCGGAGATGAACGGGTCCTTCAACATGGATAAGGGCTTGCGCCTGGCGCGACAGTTGTTGCTCGACATCAACCGTATGGGACTGCCGACCGCAACCGAGATTCTCGAACCTTTTACCCCTCAGTACATCGGTGATCTGCTGGGTTGGGTGGCGATCGGGGCGAGAACCACCGAAAGTCAGACCCATCGTCAGATGGCTTCGGGTCTCTCGGCCCCCGTGGGATTCAAGAATTCCACCGACGGCAATACAAAGATCGCGGTCGACGCGATGCTCTCCGCGGCCAGTTCGCATACCTTTCTCGGTATCAACGAACTGGGTGAAACCGCGATCGTCGCCACCACGGGTAACAGCGACACCCATCTGATTCTGCGCGGCGGTAGCCAGGGAGAAAACTACGATGCCGCGGAGGTGTTGCGGGTGTCCCAGGCGTTGCAGAATGTGGGGTTGAAACCCCGCCTGATGGTAGACTGCTCTCACGCCAACAGCCGTAAGAACTATCTCCGTCAGGGGGTCGTGTGGCGCGACCTGATGGAGCAGATCCGCCATGCCCGGGCCTCGGGGGATGCCTCTTCAACCATTCTCGGTGCAATGCTCGAAAGCAACCTGTTCGCAGGGCGCCAGGACATTACCCCCAACCCTGCCGATCTGAAGTATGGCGTTTCCGTGACTGATGAATGCATCGACTGGGATACCACCCAGGAACTGCTGCAGGAAGGTTACGACCTGCTGGGATGAGCCAAGCGGATGGGCGCGGGACCGGCTACGAGCGGAGTGGTGGGATGCGTGAGTCATGTCACGCTTCGGCTGAAGTCGACGTATTGGCTGGCCGGGCTGACAGTTCTCATGCTGATGCTTATTGGCGGGTGTGAGAACAGCGAGAAACCGGGAGAGCAAGTCGTGTCGGATCAAACCATTGCAGAGGACCTTGAGGCGCTCTCCGGGGTACGGGTTTTCTTCGCTCACCAGTCGGTGGGCGAGAATATTCTTGAAGGTCTGCAGGAACTTGCCATGCAGCAGGGGCGGGCGTTGCCGTTGCGGGATCTCGAGTCCGTGATCACGCAGGATATCGGTAGCGGGCTGGTTCACACTCCGGTGGGGAAAAATCAGCAGCCGGTGAGCAAATGCGTCGATTTCGAACGCATTATCGATCAGTCCCTGGCCGGGCGGATCGATTATGCCCTGCTCAAGTTCTGTTACATCGACATCGACCGCCATTCGGACGTGGATACCCTGTTCGCGGAATATCAGCGCGTCATGGTCGGCCTGATCGCCCGTCATCCCGATATCACCTTCGTGCCGCTGACCGTGCCCCTGCGCCACAGTCCGGGAGGACCCGGTGTGTGGCTCAGGGAACTGCTGGGACGTACCAATAACAGCAAGCTGGACAACGTGAAGCGCAATGAATTCAACCGTCGCCTGATCGCGGTCTACGGCGAAGACCGGGTGATCGACATCGCGGCCAGTGAGTCGACCTATGCGGACGGCCGGCGTGAGTCCTTCCGTCAGAACGGCGATATCCAGTATGCCCTGATCGGGGATTACACCTCGGATGGCGGCCATCTGAACAATACCGGACGCCGCTGGGTCGCGCGGGATTTTGCCCGCCAGCTCGCACGAATCATTCGCCAGGGTTCCTGAACAGGGGCGAGTTCCCATCCCGGACGGTGGTCCGTCCTGATCGTTTATTCCATAGTGAGCGCAGGGATTTAGGCGCTCCGTTGCGGATCCCTGCAAACCCTTCCCTATATCTTCCAATTGACTGAATCCCCGTTCAATTTCACCCATGTTCAGGGAGGGGTCGATGCGCGAATTTTGTTCCGCTCTAAAGCGCTAATCCCGCTCAAGCGCTCCGCACGACGGCCGATATCAGGTAAGAGCAGCCATCTGAAAATGTCAGTAATGCGAAGCCACGATTCCAGGCGTGTATTTCGGTCACTCTATTCACTGTGCAATGCCATAGAAAGGGTTGGTCGTGAGCAACGGCCCCACTCTGACCGGTCGGTCAGGTCCATCCGGAAAGTCATGAGGGTTAAGGAGTAGCTATGTTGTCGAATGACTCACTCAACGAGATGATGCGATCCGATATCGCGAATCTTGAGGACAAGCGCAAGATACTTCAGCAAATCGTTGAAATCACTAAGGCCATCGAAGGCATGCAGGAAAGCCTGAATGCGGTCATGGTGCTCGGCGTGCCGTCGAAGGAGATGCCGGAGAAGGCTCTGCAGCTCTACAGCGCGCTGAGTGACAGTCTGAGAAATCTGCCGGTCAAACAGGTCAAGCTCTACTACGACAACCTCGAGTCGGTGATCAAGAAAACCCTGGATAAGATCCTCGCCTTTTCAGATAAGGACTTCAGCGGTGATGACGGAATTGAGTTTGTCACCCTCTCGAGCACTACCCACGATGAGAGCCCCATGGATCTGCTCGATGAGTTCAAGCGCACCGCGCAGACCGCGGTATCGCTACGGGTATTGCTGCGTAAACGGGGCGTACAGACGCCGGGCGCCACCATTCCTCTCAGCCGGGAGGTGATTCGTCAGAAGATCAATGATCTCGACCGCCAGGAACAGGCACAACGCGGCAAGGCAGAGGGCAAGATTCGGGAGATGCAGGCCGATGTGGAGCAAATGCTGAACAATCCAAACTATCCTGATGCCATGAAGGAGATCCTCAAAGGGGTCGTCAACAATCTGGAGCGGGATAAGAAACTGTTGCGGGCCGGTGTGCCGCTGCACAAGCTGAGTTTTGCCATGGAGCACCATGAGATCAGCGGAGTGGAGGAGATGTCGGTCGAGGAAGAGATTGAGATTACCGGTTTGCCGGAAGATGACCGGGACATGAGTTTTTCGGATGCCGCCAGCCGTTGGCTCAACAGTCCCTGGGAAGTTTCCTGGAAGGAAATCTCCACACAGAAAAAATAACAAGTCTTCGGCCTTGTGGTGCACATCCAGGGTCTGCTAACACTCGCTCAATCAGCCACATCCCCTATGACATTTCAGCAAGGGGGTTGGGCCTGAAAGAACGCCGCTACGCGTTGCTCATTTGGAACAAGCAAACTTCTCTCCTCGCGGCCTGACTGGCGCTTTTCAGGTTCAACAGAGGGTAATAGATCAGAAATAACAGGTCTTAGTCAGAAATGGGTGAGAATCACCCATTTTGTGTTTCTGGATGGGTGGAATCCCGCCAATATCTCCTGTCAACGATCCCGAGTCGCGCGCAGCACATTGCCTGATGTGCACGATCGATCCCGCCAAACCCGTAAATCCTACGCGCTCGCCGGGATTTACGCCTAGACTGTTGTAGGTATGACGCATCAGTAATCAGGGTTTTTCGATTTTGGCCCCGTTCTTGCTCATGTCAGCCAGGATCTGAATCCCGTCTTTACTTGAAGGCGCCAGGCTCGATCCATAACACAACCCCCCCCGGGTTGACGATAATATGCCTACATCCTGTCGAGGAGGATCATAATGCGCAGACTCTGTCTTCTCATCTCTCTGGTTGCCAGCCTGATCGCGCTGCCGGTATCGGCGGCGCCGATCGTGATCAAGTTTTCCCATGTGGTGGCTGAGAACACCCCCAAGGGCCAGATGGCCAATAAGTTCAAGGAGCTGGTTGAACAGCGTCTTGGCGATAAGGTCGTGGTCGAAGTCTATCCCAACTCGCAACTGTTCGGTGACAACAAGGTACTCCAGGCAATGCTGCTGGGGGACGTGCAGATGGCCGCTCCCGCGCTTTCCAAGTTCGAGAGCTTTACCCGTTCGCTGCAGCTCTATGACCTGCCTTTCCTGTTCAAGGACATGCAGGCCGTGGACCGCTTCCAGCAGAGTGAATCCGGCCAGAAACTGCTGAACTCCATGAATAAGAAAGGCCTGATCGGTCTGGGTTACATTCACAATGGCATGAAGCAGCTATCTTCGAGCAATCCGATCCATGTGCCCGCCGATGCTGCCGGTCAGAAGTTCCGCATCATGACCTCAGACGTGCTGGCTGCCCAGTTCGAGGCCGTGGATGCCGTGCCGCTGAAAAAACCCTTCTCAGAAGTTTTCACCCTGCTGCAGACCAAGGCTATCGATGGACAAGAAAACACCTGGTCCAATATCTACTCCAAGAAGTTCTTCGAAGTACAGCCCTATATCACAGAGTCCAATCACGGTCTGCTGGATTACATGGTGGTGACCTCAACGGAATTCTGGATGGATTTGCCGGACGATGTTCGCGGCGAAGTGAAGAAGGCCCTGGACGAGGCCATTGCATTTGGCAACCAGGTGGCCGAACAGAAGAGCGTTGAGGATCGGCAGAAGATCATCGATTCCGGACGCAGCACGGTCATCAGCCTGTCGCCGGAAGAGCGGGCCCAGTGGGTGGAGGTGATGAAACCGGTTTGGAAACAGTTTGAAGAGGAAATTGGCAAGGATCTGATCGATGCTGCCTATAATTCCAATAACATGTGATCAACGGTCGGGGCCGCTATACCCATCGCCGCTGCGCCACTGAGCTGTGGCAGGGTCGTACATGCAACCGCCATCAGGGGAGGCGGGATGCGGAATGACCGCCGAGGTATCCCGGCCTATCGGCCAGCCGCAAGGGGGGTGTGTCACCCCCCTTGCGGCCGCTACACTTTGCCAATGAGGATGGCCTGAATAACAAACAACACCATCATTCAGAATAACAATACGTCCGGTCAAAATTCCACGACGGGGCATACAGCAGACCAGGAGGAACACCGATGTTGAAGCAGATCTTGAACAAGGCGGAAGAGGGTATTATCTCCCTCCTGCTGGTAGCCATGACCCTGTTGGTCTTTATCGAGGTGTTGATGCGCTTCGTCTTCAACAGCGGCTTCCTGTGGGCCCAGGAACTGACCCTGCATCTCTCGGCCTGGTTCGTCCTGTTCGGGATCTCCTACGGACTCAAGGTGGGGGCGCATATCGGCGTCGATGCCTTCGTCAGAAAACTGCCCGATGTGCCGCAGAGAATCGTTTCCGGAATCGCGGTGCTCCTCAGTCTGCTGTATTGCGGACTTTTTCTCTACGGCTCCTGGATCTATCTTGCGAAGATGAAGAAGATCAGTATCGAATTGGAAGATATCCCGATCCAGACCTGGGTTGCGCATAGCATACTCATCATAGGTCTGGCCTTCTTCTCTCTGCGGCTGCTGCAACTGCTGTGGCGGGTCGCCACCGGTGAAGCAATGGGATTCACCCATACTGACGAAGCCCAGGAGAGCATGCATCTGGCGAAGGAACTGGCCGAAGAACAGAAACTGGAATCGGGGAGGGCTGGCTGATGGCAACCGTATCCCTGTTTCTATTGCTGTTCATCTGCATGCTCATCGGTATGCCGATCGCCGTGGCCCTGGGACTTTCCAGTATCGTTACGATTCTGTTCTTTTCCACTGATTCACTGGCTTCGGTGGCGCTGAAGCTGTTCGAGGCGCTTTCGGAACATTACACACTGCTGGCGATTCCGTTCTTCATTCTGTCATCCGCTTTCCTTTCCACCGGCGGCGTGGCCAAGCGACTGATCAACTTTGCCGTGGATTGCGTGGGACACATCCGTGGCGGCCTGGCCATGGCCTCGGTCATGGCGTGCATGTTGTTTGCCGCGGTTTCCGGTTCCTCGCCGGCCACCGTGGCGGCGATCGGAACCATCGTCATCGCCGGCATGGTGCGTTCCGGCTACCCGGAGAGCTTCGCCGCTGGTGTAATCGCCAATGCGGGAACCCTGGGTATCCTGATTCCGCCTTCTATCGTGATGCTGGTCTATTCCGCGGCCACCGAGGTTTCCGCGGCGAAGATGTTCATGGCGGGTTTCATCCCCGGCATCATGATGGGACTGATCCTGATGGTGGCGATCTATATCGCGGCCCGGGTGATGGGTCTCCCGTCTCAGCCCTGGCCCGGTTTCAAGGCGCTGTTCCGTTCGGGTTTTATCGCCTCGGGGGGACTGTTGTTGATCGTCATCGTGCTGGGTTCGATCTACGGTGGTATTGCCAGTCCCACCGAAGCGGCCGCAGTCTCAGCGGTGTATGCCTTCCTGGTATCGGTGTTCGGCTACCGGGATATGGGGCCGCTCAAAGGGGTGCCCTGGCGGCGCGATGGGGAGTCCCTGGTGCCCATGCTGTTGCGCAATGCGACCCAGTCCACCCTGGCTATGCCGAGGGTGTTTTTCAACCAGGAAGTCCGCCACACGGTGCTGGATGCGGCGAAGGTGAGCATCATGCTGCTGTTCATTATTGCCAACGCCATGCTGTTCGCTCATGTGTTGACCACCGAGCGCATCCCCCATGCGATCGCGGACACCATCGTGGGTTGGGGACTGGAACCCTGGATGTTCCTCATCGTCGTGAATCTGCTGCTGCTGGCGGCGGGCAACTTCATGGAGCCTTCTGCGGTGCTCCTGATCATGGCGCCGATTCTGTTTCCGATCGCCCTCAAGCTGGGCATAGATCCCATCCACCTCGGCATCATCATGGTGGTCAACATGGAGATCGGCATGCTCACGCCGCCGGTTGGATTGAACCTTTTTGTCACCGCCGGAATTACCGGCAGATCCATCGGTTGGGTGATCCGTGCGGCGCTGCCCTGGCTGGGCCTGTTGCTGCTGTTCCTGATCCTGATCACCTACATTCCGAAAATTTCACTCTTTTTGCCTGAGGCAATCGATCAAATGAAGGGTTATCGATGAAGCAGGATTCCTCAAGTTCCAAGCCGGGCTCCAAAACCGAGCAGCTGCGTGCTGCGGCGCTGCATTACCACCGTCATCCGAAGCCGGGCAAGCTGGAGATCAAGGCCACCAAGCCGATGGCGAATCAGCGCGATCTGGCGCTGGCCTACTCCCCCGGCGTGGCGGCGGCCTGCGAGGAGATCAGCAAGGATCCGAACACTTCGGCGGAGTACACCGCACGGGGTAACCTGGTGGCCGTCATTACCAACGGCACCGCCGTGTTGGGCCTGGGCGCGATCGGCAGTCATGCCTCCAAACCCGTGATGGAAGGCAAGGCGGTGTTGTTCAAGCAGTTCGCGGATATCGACGTGTTCGATATCGAAGTGGATGAGCGTGATCCCCAGCAGTTCATCGAGACCGTGGCGCGGCTGGAACCCAGCTTCGGTGGCATCAATCTGGAGGATATCAAGGCGCCGGAGTGTTTCATTATCGAACAGACACTCAAGGAGCGGATGAACATCCCGGTATTCCACGACGACCAGCATGGCACCGCGATCGTGGTCAGCGCCGCGATACTGAATGGCCTGAAAGTGGTGGGCAAGGCGATCGAATCGGTCCGCCTGGTGACGGCCGGTGCGGGCGCCGCAGCGCTTGCCTGCCTGGACCTGCTGGTGGGCCTGGGCGTCAAACCGCAGAACATTCTGGTCACCGATATCGCCGGGGTGGTGTACACCGGACGCACCGAGGAGATGGATCCCTACAAGGCCCGCTTCGCCGTGGATACCCCATTACGCACCCTGGAAGAGGCCCTTGAGGGTGCGGATATCTTTCTCGGCCTGTCCGCAGCCGGAGTGCTCAAGGCGGAATGGCTGCCAAAGATGGCCCAGAATCCGCTGATCATGGCCCTGGCCAACCCGGAACCCGAAATCCTGCCGGAACTCGCCAAGGAGGTCCGGCCGGATGCGATCCTTGCCACCGGGCGGACCGATTACCCAAACCAGGTCAACAATGTACTGTGTTTCCCGTTCCTGTTTCGCGGCGCTCTGGACGTGGGAGCGCGGGAGATCAACAGCGCCATGAAACTTGCCTGCGTCAAGGCGATCGCGGAGCTGGCCCGGGTGGAGTCCTCCGATGTGGTGCGCTCCGCCTATGGCGGCCAGGCGCTGCAGTTCGGTCCCGAATACCTGATCCCCAAACCCTTCGATCCACGCCTGCTGGAGACCGTGCCCTATGCGGTTGCAGCGGCCGCCATGGAGTCGGGGGTCGCGCAGCGGCCGATCGCAGATCTGAAAGCCTATCGCAACCGGCTGCAGAGCCGGGTCTTCCGCACCAGCCTGACTATGCGGCCGATGTTCGATCGGGCACGCGAGGAGATGCGTCGGGTCATCTATGCCGAAGGCCAGGAGGAGCGGGTGCTGGAAGTCGCTCAGCAGGTGGTAGACCAGCAACTGGCGCGGCCAGTGCTGGTGGGGCGGCGCGCGGTCATCGAGGAGCGAATTGCCGAGCTCGGTCTGCGCATGCAGGAAGAGGCGGATTTCGAACTCATCGACCCATTCGATTATCCCCATTTCGATCGGCATGCCGAGGCGTTTTTCAAACGTGTTCAGCGCTGGGGATTTTCACCCAAGGAGGCGCGCAAGAGCCTGCGTCAGAATCCCACCGTACTGGCCTCGGTGATGCTCTCGCTGGGTGAGGTGGATGCAATGATCTGCGGTACCGTGGGTCGTTACCGCAAGCATCTGCGTTATGTGGAGCAGATCGTCGGTACTGAGGTTGGGGTCAACCGGCTCACCTCGATGAATGCTCTGGTGCTGCATTCCGGTACCCTGTTCATCGCGGACACCTATGTTCAGGAGGATCCCACCGCCGAGGAACTCGCGGAGATCGTCGCCCTGTGTGCCGAAGAGGTGTTGTGGTTTGGCGTGGAACCGAAGGTGGCGCTGCTCTCGCACTCGAATTTCGGCAGTCATCAGTCAGCCTCTGCGCGCAAGATGCGCGAAGCATTGGCGCTGGTGCATGAGCGTATGCCCGACCTGGAAGTGGAGGGTGAGATGCACGCGGATCTCTCGCTGGTCAAGGAGTTGCGTGATCAGCGTTTTCCGAACTCGCGCCTCAAGGACCGGGCGAACCTGCTGATCATGCCCAACCAGGATGCGGCGAATATCTCGTTCAACCTGCTCAAGGTGCTGGGCGAGGGAATCGCCATTGGTCCGATCCTCGTGGGAACCGCCAAGTCGGCGCATATTGTCACGCCCAGCATCAGTGTACGTGGACTGCTGAACATGACTGCGCTGGCGTCGGTGCGCGCCAGTTGTATGATGAAAAACGACTGAAACCCTGATACTCACTCCCTACCAAGCGGAAACGATCGTTATGCTAGAAACCAAACCCAGACCGGTCTTTCTTAATCTGTTGAAGATTCGCCTGCCGATTGCCGGCATCATGTCGATTATCCACCGGGTGACCGGGGTGGTTATGGTGATCTCGATCCCCGTGGCCATCTATCTGTTCGGCCTGTCACTCTCCGGTCCCAGCGGCTTTGCGGATGCGCGTGAGTTTCTGCAGATGGGGCTGGTGCAACTGCTGATATTTCTGTTTCTCTGGGGATTGATGCACCACCTGCTGGCCGGTATCCGCTACCTGCTGATCGATATCGATATCGGTGTCGACAAGCCGGTTTACCGTCAAACCGCCTGGGCCGTGATGGTTGCTGCGCCGGTGCTGGCCCTGATCCTGATGGGAGGTCTGTCATGAGTCGTCGCGCGAGTGGCTTGAAAGCCTGGTTCCTGCAGCGCGCCACTGCGCTCTACCTGATTCTGTTCATTCTGTATTTTTTGCAGCACATGATCTTCAGTCCCCCCGCCGATCATCAGGCCTGGCAGGGTTGGGTGGCCAGTCCGCTGGTGGGGTTTGCGCTGCTGCTGTTTTTTGCCTCGCTGCTGTTGCATGCCTGGGTCGGCATCCGGGACGTATTGATTGACTACGTGCATCCGACTGCGGCCCGGGTCACGATCCTCAGCATCATTGGCTTCCTCTTGACCGGTTGCGGTCTTTGGGTTCTGCAGATCATTTTCCTGGCGCATCTCGCCTGAACCGTCAAAGGGTTATTCACGATATGACATTGCAAAAGCAACGTTTCGATACGCTCATCCTGGGGGCCGGCGGTGCCGGTCTGAATGCGGCCCTGCAACTGGCCAACGCCAACCTAAAGGTGGCGGTGGTTTCCAAGGTGTTTCCAACCCGTTCGCACACCGTGGCGGCACAGGGCGGGGTGAACGCGGCCCTCGCCAATGTCCTGCCGGACAATTGGCACTGGCACATGTTCGATACGGTCAAGGGTTCGGACTACCTGGGTGACCAGGACGCCATCGAGTACATGTGCCGCGAAGCGATTCCCACGGTTTACGAACTGGAACACAACGGGGTCCCGTTTTCACGCCTGGCCAACGGCAAGATCTATCAGCGGGCCTTCGGCGGTCAGAGTCAGAACTTCGGCGGCGAACAGGCGGCTCGCACCTGTGCCGCGGCGGACCGCACCGGGCACGCGATCCTGCATACCCTGTATCAGCAGAACCTGCGCGCCAAGACCCATTTTTACGACGAATATTTCGCGGTCGACCTGATCAAGGACAGGGAGGGAGTGATTCTCGGTGCGCTGGTGCTGAACATTGCGACCGGTGCACCCCTGCTGATCGAGTCCAAGACCACCCTGCTGGCCACCGGCGGCTGCGGCCAGGTGTTCCGCACCACCTCCAATGCGCATATCAACACCGGCGATGGTATGGCCATGGCGCTGCGCGCGGGGTTGCCGCTGATGGACATGGAGTTCTTTCAATTCCATCCCACCGGCATCGCCGGCAAGGGCATGCTGATCACCGAAGGCGTGCGTGGCGAAGGCGGCTACCTGATCAACAAGGACGGTGAACGCTTCATGGAGAAGTACGCACCGAACGCCAAGGACCTGGCGAGTCGCGACGTGGTGGCCCGCTCCATCGTCACCGAGGTGCGCGAGGGGCACGGCTGCGGACCCGAAGCGGACCATGTGATGCTCAAGCTGGATCACCTGGGTGAATCGGTGATCGCCAAACGCCTGCCGGGTATCCGTGAGAGCGCGCGTATTTTTGCCGGAGTCGATCCGGTCAAGGATCCGATACCGGTGTTTCCGACCGCCCACTACGTGATGGGGGGTATCCCCACCGATCGTTTCGGCCGGGTCATGCCTGGTGTGGACGACAATGGCGATCCACTGCCGGGACTCTATGCCGCTGGCGAGTGCGCCTGCGCCTCGGTGCACGGCGCCAACCGGCTGGGCGGCAATTCGTTGCTGGATATCCTGGTGTTCGGCCGCCTCGCCGGCCACAACATCATCGACTATGTACAGCAGAACAAGGCGCACCGGCCCCTCGACGAGGCCGGGGTTGAGGAGGCCGTTGCGCGGCTGAGCCGTTGGGACGCCCAGGGTGACGGGATCACGGTCAGCGAACTGCGTAAGGAGTTCCGCAAGGCCATGGAGGATCACGCCGGCGTGTTCCGGGTCGAGGACATGATGGTGGAAGGCGTCGAACGGGTTAAGGCATTGCGTGACAAACTCAAGGATGTACGTCTCACTGATCATACCCGGACTTTCAATACCAACCGGACCGAGGCGCTGGAACTGGAGAATCTGATCGATGTGGGCATGTCGATCGCGGTCTCCGCGTTGCATCGCAAGGAAAGCCGGGGAGCCCATTCGAGACCGGACTTTCCCAAGCGCGACGATGCCGAGTGGATGAAGCACACCTTGTATTGGAAGCAGGACGACCGTCTCGAATATAAGGGCGTGCGGGTGCAGCCGCTGACGGTCGAGAGCTTTCCCCCTAAAGAGCGGGTTTACTGATCAGACTGGATCGCCAGGGTTGACACACAGAGTCGCAGCGGTGAGTGAACCGATTGCCTTACACGACGAGGAGTTGATATGAAATTCAGCGTTTTTCGCTACAATCCCGAGACCGATTCAGAGCCCTATATGCAGGCCTACGAGGTGGAAATGCGTCAGGGCATGATGTTGCGGGATGCCCTGCTGGCGATTCGCGAACAGGACCAGTCGTTCACTTTTCGCCACTCCTGCGGCGAAGGGGTGTGCGGTTCCGACGGGGTGAACGTCAATGGCAGCAACAAGCTGGCCTGCGTCACGCCCCTGAGCGAGCTGAAGGAACCGGTGGAGGTTCGGCCCTTTCCCGGCCGGCCGGTGATCCGCGACCTGGTAGTGGACATGAGCCAGTTCTATGCCCAGTATCAGCAGGTGGACCCCTGGCTGATCCGCAAGGAACCCTTGCCGGAGCAGGAGATCCTGCAATCTCCGGAAGAACGCGATGAACTGGACGGGCTGTACGAGTGCATCATGTGTGGCTGCTGCTCCACGGCCTGTCCCTCCTTCTGGTGGAACCCGGACAAGTTTCTCGGTCCCCAGGCGCTGCTCAGTGCCTGCCGGTTCCTCGCCGACAGCCGGGATCAGGCCCGTGAGGAGCGCCTCGACAAGCTGGAAGGGCCCTACAAACTGTTTCGCTGTCATACCATCATGAACTGTGTCGAGGCCTGTCCCAAGGGGCTCAATCCCACCAAGGCGATCGGTCACATCAAGGCTCTGATGCTCAAGGATGCGATTTGAGCCGCTCATGAGTGAAGTCGCACACGGACAGGATCAGACGCCGCGCCTGCGCTGGCAATGCCGGCGAGGAATGCTGGAGCTCGATTACCTGTTCGAAGCGTTTCTCGATCGCCAATACGCAAGCCTCGATCCGCAGATGCAGGCGGCCTTCGTCGCGCTGCTGGAATACCCCGATCCGGTGCTGCATGCCTGGTGTATCGTCGGTGAACCGCCCGGGGACGAGCGGCTTGCCGAGTTGATCCGTTTGATCCGCCGGCCCATCTAGGGCCTCCCTTTCACCCGCAATACTTTGACGCGGATTACACGGCGCGGTGTCTGGTTGAGCGCATCAAAGGTCGAGTTGCTGGTCGACTCATGAATGGCTCAATGTGTCGAGTCGCATGAGCAGACTGACCAGGGTGTTGGAGAGGCGAAACATCTCGGTCATGGCGGCTTCCATGCCCGCCAGGTCCCCCTCGGCTTTACATGCAAGTGCCTGGTGACTGGCGGCGTGAAACTTTTCGTGAGGTTGCTGAAGTTGTTTGAACAGAGTTTCGGCCTCTGGTCCCAGTGATACGGATTGTTCCGCTCCCTCACGGTCCATCCAGCTGCCAAGTTTGCAGCTGTGGTGATCGGTCCCCTGGAAGCCGCCCCTGTCCTGTAGAGCGGCCTTGATTTTACCCAGGTACTGAATATGGTCGTTCATGCGCAACAGGAAAAATGCGGACGCACTCATGATCGGTTACCTCCCAACCCTGTGATATGGACTCAGGGTTTCAACACCTGAGTCTCAGATCAGTTTCTCAATACTCTCTGCCGCCCTCTTTACATCCAGGAAGATCAGGCCGAGTTTGGCATTGGGTTTCGCCATCACGGTAACCACGGCCTCGGGCCCGGCGTGTGCCATCAGCACGTAGCCGCTGTTGCCTTTGATCAAAACCTGCTCCAGTTCACCCCGTGCCAACTCCTGGGCGGTGCGGTCGCCGAGGGAAAGCATGGCTGCACTCATCGCTCCGACCCGGTCCTCATCGAGGCTTTGCGGCAGCTGTGAGGCCATGATCAGTCCATCGGTGGATATCACGGCGGAGGCCTCGATATCCGCTGAGGTTCCGTTCAGTTCACTGAGTATCGAATTCAACATGTCGGCGCGCATGATGGGCTCCTTGTGGGTATCAATCGTGACAGGCACTGGCCAGGTTATCGAACAGGGTACGGCTCATGCCGGTGACCTTGAGAAAGCGATCGAGTTCGACCGCCAGGGAAGCGCTTTGGTAGGACTGCTGCATGATCAGCAATGCGAATCCGGTGACCGCATTGATCGCGCTGAGCAGATGTCCCACCTGATCGGGTGCGTTCGCATACAGCCCGGTCACCCGTTGTATGAGCTGGTGTGTGATGAGACAGATGCCGCCGGACATGAACTCCACCGGGAGTCCGACCTGCACGTGCACCGCTCCCACCCGATACATGCTTCGGGTGAATGTGCTGTCGTAGGGGCCGTGGAAGAGTCCTGCGAGCCAGCTTCTGTGGGTTGTTTTCAATTGCTCCAGACGGCCTTCGAGAAATGGGGCGGTTTGCTCGATCTGCTGAAGGGTGGCATAGAAATCCTCAGTAATCGGACTCAGCACCGGTTCGATGGTCGGTGCGGCCTGAATGAGCGCCGCTTCCCGTTCCGGGGTCAGTCCGGTGAAGCGCTTGGCGTATTCCATTAATTTGTTGATCTGTGTGTCATCCATTGGCGGTGGTCTCCCTGGAGAGGTGAAAGGTCAGGAACTACCTGGTTGCGAAGCCGGACCGGTAGGTGGCTGGCTCGCGCCGTAGCGCCGACTGAGCACCCAGACGAGTTCCGCGAAATGGCTGTGATGGAGTTGCGGAACACCCTGCAGGATCAGCACGAAGCGATGCACGTCGATGAAGATGGGCCAGAAACCGATCTGGCTGTTACCCGCGGCATCCACCAGGGCCCAGGCCTGACTGCCGAGTCCCAGGTTGTGCTGGGTGAGTCCCCGGTGGCGGGTATCCAGTGAGGCGATATCCGCGCTCAGTGCGGATAGCTCTGTGGCCGTTTCATGAGGGAAACCCGTTGCCGTGATGTAGAAGCCGTGGGTGTCAGCCAGCAATGCCTTGTGCTTGTCCGACAGGGCCGGCAACAACTCCGGTAAAACCGTTTCCAGGTTGCCGGGTCTTGCCCTTTCAGGCGCTGCAACTCCGGCCACCCAGTCCAGGTTCTGTGCCCGGTAGAGCATCTCCAGGGCCGGGTCGCCACGGAGACCGGTCCAGGTCTGTAAGGCTTGCAGATCAAGGCGCGGGGTCTGTTCCTTAAGCAACAGCGCTCGCAACAGGCGCCGTAATGGGTCATCACCGGATTGTGCCGTGGCGTGGAAGGCCCCGGCGGGTGTGACCCGAACGTATTGGTCCTGTGACAATCGGTATCGGTTGTTCACTCATCCAGTCCTGGGTCCAGGGTGAACAGGAGTGCCTCCACCAGGAGTCCCACATCCCTGCGGTTACGTGCATCCACTTCGAACACCGGGATCTTGTAGCCGCTGCTCTCCAGTTGCAGGTGGTAGTCGGCGATACTCGGATGATCGTTGAGGTCCATCTGAGTTACACCGATCACCAGATTGTTTTCATGCAGGAAGGACTTGAAGGCCTCGATAAAGAAATGCATATCCTGGAAGGGGTCGGGTCGTTGGTTGCTGATCAGAAGGATCAGCCCGATACCCCCCTGGGTGAGAATCTCCCACATGAAGTCGAATCGCTCCTGCCCCGGGGTGCCATACAGATGGATCCGTTCGTCCGCCTGAAGTTTGATCAGGCCATAGTCCAGTGCGACCGTGGTGCCCGGTTTTTTGTTTCGGGTCATGTCTGTCGCCAGTTCGTCCGTGGAGATCGGCTCGATATCGCTGATGGTCCTGATGGCGGAGGTTTTACCGGCGCCTACAGGGCCGGTGAAGATGATCTTGCATTCACTCATGGCGTTTTCCTGTGACCTCTGAGGTGATCGAGCAGACGGATCAGAACACCGCGACGGGCACTGCGTCGGACCGCGGCTGGCGCGATCAGCGTATCCACCGCACGCCGGGTTTCTCCGGCCAGTTGCAGCGCCTTTGCGGCACTGTAGAAGGCAAATACATAGCGCTGGGGGATCTGCAGGCCGCGGGCCGTGTCGATCAGGGATCGGGGCTGTTTCGCCCAAAGCGCCGCGATGGCCAGTGCATGGGGGGTGACCTGCAGACGGGTGAAATTGGGCCAATGCCTGAGATAGATGGGTTGGGTCAGGCTGGTGCCGGCGGGCAGGCGGCCCCGGGAGGCCCACAATGCCAGCTGCCAGAGAAAAGCGGTCACCGGGTAGCCCTGTCTCCCGCTGTCCGGGTGGTGATGATCATGCACCCTCAGAGGTACTTCGAGGGTTGTGTCAGGTACCGTACAGAAGGGTCGTATCTGGCGTTCGTTCGCGTCGATCAAAAGGGTGCGCGAGTCGATCATCAGGTCCATAGCAGGCCAGGGGCCTTCTACGGAAACATTTTTGTGGTAGCGCACGGCCAGGTTGAGGGCCTGCTGAATATGCCCCTGCAGGTAATGATCTGGGTTGTAGTAGACGCGTGCCAGTTGTCTCGGGTCCTGCGGGTCGATATCCGGTGCCGTGCCCACGAAGGCCCGTTCCTGAGTTTCGCTCATCAAGTTGGCGACCCGGCGGGTGACCGCGGCTGGCTTGCCAACGGTCGGCTGGGTGTCAGGGACGATACAGGGATCCGTTTCCACAGGCGTGTCTGGTGCTGGAGGACACTCCGTCAGCACGGATGAGTTCGGGTCGAGCCGTAGAACCTGCTGTTCAATCGCATCGATGAGACGGGCCACGGGGATCGGTTTCTGAACGAACAGGGTCAGTTCGTTATCGATCGTACGAGGCTTCAGTGAGACCAGGATCAATGGTCGCTGGGAATGGCGCTGGCGAAATTCCTGCCACAATCGTTCACCGCCGAATACATCCAAATCGAGGATACAGATCTCTGAGGACTCCTCCTCCACGAGGACGAAGCGGTTCTGGCACTGACTGGCAAACAGTACCCTCAGGGCGTTGCGTTGCCGCTGGTCCATGCCAATCGCCGCCAGGCGTTTGGGTTTGAGAGGCGAGGCTGTCATCGCGGGGTCGGCTCCTTCCGAAGGAAAGCGATCAGGTCCTGCCAGATCGTCTCGAGTTGCATGGGCAGCGGCATCAGGCGTTGATGCCAGGTCTCGACACGATCGATGTCCCGGGTGTGACGGTAGATTTCTAGCAGTGCCTCATGCAGCGGTTCCCGCAGAGGAGCGTCATCAAGTGCCTGCTCGAGCGTTTCCCGAGCGAGTGTCAGTTGTCCGTATGCGAGGTATTGACGGGCGCTCTCCAGGGGATCATCAGCGGATTCCTCGATCAAGAGTCTCTCAATCAGGCGCCTGCCAGGTGGATCAGGATCACCTTCTGGGTCCTGTTCCTGGCAGCGCGCCAGAATTGCATGTTCGGTGCGCGTCAACTGGTCGGCCGCCCGACCTATGAGACCCCGGCACAATCTTTCGCCACGTCCATGCAGTACCTGGAAGAGATCCTGGAAGGCGCAGAAGAGCCTCTCATCCCGCAGTGTTATCAAATGCAGAATCCGCTGAACATGCAGCCACAATTCCAGGGGATGGCGGGCCACGGCATGGGTGTAGTGGGCCCTGGCTTTGTCCTGCCAGCCTCGACTGTCCACTTTGAGTCGCGGATGGTAGGCGACCTGGAAGGCGGGCTCGATGTGATGTCGGTCAGACTCGAACACGACCGAATCCGCAGGGGTGTGAATCCGGGTGATCAGTGGCCGCATTGTCCTTTCAGCTGGTCCATGCCAGTGCCGTTCCCTGTTAATGTTCCTTATTCAAGGTAACGATGCCTACGGATGGCTCGGCATCGACAGCATACCCGGCAAAGGGACCGCGATCCTGACCGGGGATGGCGGCGCTGCGGGATCAGGAGAGATGCGCCACCTGGAACCGGTCTGGCCCCATAACCCTGGTAGCGCCAGGGAAACGCAACTCTTTAATCGTTTTTTTCTCGAAACGTCCAAGGCACCGCCACCGGGCTGTAAACCACCCCTCTGCGCGGTTCGTGAATCCGCTCAGGAATCGCGTTAAACTTCCAGTCCCTCTGTTCGTAGTGAAATAGGCCCGTATGTCTTATCAGGTACTTGCCCGCAAATGGCGCCCGCAACTGTTTCGTCAGCTGGTGGGTCAGCAGCATGTGGTGACGGCATTGAGCAATGCGCTGGAAAATGACCGGCTGCACCATGCCTACCTGTTCACGGGCACCCGGGGCGTGGGCAAGACCACCCTTGCAAGAATCTTTGCCAAATCCCTGAATTGCGAGAAAGGCGTGAGTTCCGTGCCCTGCGGGGTCTGTGATGCCTGTAGGGAAATCGACGAGGGTCGTTTCGTGGACCTGCTGGAAGTGGATGCCGCCTCCAGAACCAAGGTCGAGCAGACCCGGGAGCTTCTGGAGAACGTACCTTATGCCCCGGTGCGCGGGCGTTACAAAGTTTACCTGATTGATGAAGTTCATATGTTTTCTGCAAGTAGTTTCAATGCGTTACTGAAGACACTTGAGGAGCCGCCTCCACATGTGAAGTTCATCCTTGCGACCACGGATCCGCAGAAGGTGCCGGTGACGGTGCTCTCCCGCTGTCTGCAGTTCAATCTCAAGCGGCTCAGCCGGGAGCAGATCGAAGGTCAGCTGCGGCACATCCTCGAACAGGAGAAGGTCCCCTTCGATGACGAATCCCTCGGGCTGCTGGCCCGTGGCGCCGATGGCAGCATGCGTGACGGCCTCAGCCTGCTTGACCAGGCGATTGCGTTTGGCGGGGGTGAGGTGCGTGGGGATGCAGTGCGCTCGATGATCGGGGTGATCGGTACGGAGAGGATTGCAAACCTCCTGGAGGCCCTGATCGGGCTGCAGGGAGGGGCGGTGCTGGAACAGGTTGCCGAAATGGCCGGGCTGGCGGTGGATTTCACCCAGGCCCTGCAGGAATTGCTGAGCCTGCTGCACCAGATGGCCCTGCTGCAGCTGATCCCCGGTTACCGGGTGGACGAGTCCCTGGACGCGCCGCGCCTGCAGGGCTTTGCCAGCCAGCTCTCCCCGGAGGATACCCAGCTGTTTTACCAGATCGGCCTGATGGGGCAGAAAGAACTCAATCTGGCGCCGGATCCGCGCAGCGGCTTCGAGATGGTGCTGTTGCGTATGCTGGCATTCCGTCCCGATAGCCTGCCCGGAGCGGAGCCGGCTGATCCAACTCCGCGGGAGCGGGTTTCACCAGCCTCCCTACAGCCCCGGTCCGGGATGGCTCCCGCGAAGCGTAAGCCGAGTGCCGGTCACGCTGAACCCGTGCTGGCGAGTCGCCAGGTAGCGGCCCAGGAACCGGACAACGCGGCGGCCCCCCTGCCAACCGACCCCTCCGAGTGGGAAGCGTTCTGTCAGTCCCTGAGGTTGGGTGGCATCACCAGTCAGCTGGCGCAAAACTGTGCCTTCCGTGACTGGGACGGGCAGACCCTGAGCCTGACCCTGGATGCCTCGCGGCGTCAGTTACGCGTCGGGCAATCCGAAAAGCGTCTCCTGGAGAGTCTGCGCCAGCGTCTCGGTGAAAAGGTTCAGTTGCGTATCGAAGAGGCGGTGCCGACGGATGAAACCCCGGCGATGAGTCAACAGCGCCGGCGCGAGAGTCGCCAGCATGAGGCGGAAACGGCGATGGCTGAGGATCCCCTGGTGCGGGATCTCGAGGAGCGTTTCTCCGCCCGGGTGATCGCGGAATCGGTTCGCCCGTTAGAGCGGGACTCCTGAGCAAAGCACGCCGGGGGAAACTGTTCCCGGGTATCAGGCATGCCTCTCAGTACAGCTCGTCGGGGCTGGATTCAAACTTAGAAGTGTGCTTTAACTTATTGAATATTAGGCTTGAAACTGCGCTAATTAAAGTCAATTGTGGCGTCGGTGACAGGCTTGCCAGCGACACGCTTCGCGTGTTGAAAACAGACAAGAGCATGAGGTGAATAGCATGAAAGGCGGAATCGGCAACTTGATGAAGCAGGCGCAGAAGATGCAGGAGGAAATGCAGCAGGCACAGGAACGCCTGGCCCAGGAAGAGGTTACCGGCGAGTCCGGCGGCGGCCTGGTCAAGGTCGTGATGAACGGTAAGCACGAGGTGCGCCGGATCCACATCGACGATTCCCTGGTGGGCGATGACAAGGAGATGTTGGAAGATCTGGTGGCTGCGGCGGTCAACGATGCCGCCCAGCGGGTGAGTCAGAAAATGCAGGACAGCATGTCAGGCCTGGTCTCCGGCATGGGATTGCCGCCGGGTATGAAACTGCCGTTCTGACCCATTCAATCGTCGTACTGACTATGCACGACCTGCCGCTGTTACAGCAGCTGATCACGGCTCTGCGCTGTCTGCCCGGGGTGGGTGCCAAGAGCGCGCAGCGCATGGCCTATCACCTGCTCGAACGGGATCGTGACGGGGGACGTCTGCTGGCCGGGGTTCTGATCGATGCGATGGACCGGATCGGCCACTGTGAGTCGTGCCGAACCTTCAGCGAGGTGGCCTGCTGTTCCCTGTGCGCCAACCCGCAGCGCGACCCGTCCCTGCTGTGTATCGTCGAAACTCCCGCCGACCTGGCGATCATCGAGCAGGCCATCGACTATCGCGGTCGCTATTTCGTACTCAACGGGCGCCTCTCGCCCCTGGACGGCATAGGCCCCGGGGAGATTGGGCTGGATCGGCTCAATGATCGTTTCGGCGCGGGTGAGGTCAAAGAGATCATCCTGGCTACGAATCCCACGGTGGAGGGGGAGGCGACCGCCCAGTACATCCATGACATGGCTCAGAGCCATGGGATCAAGACCACCCGGATCGCACAGGGTGTGCCGATGGGCGGAGAACTGGAATATGTGGATGGCGCCACCCTGGCCCATGCGTTTCGTGAACGGTCGGAATTTTGAGGAGAGAAGTCGAAATGAGCGAATGCCTATTCTGTAAATTTGTCAGTGGCGAGATCGCCCCCGACATCGTGTATCAGGACGATGATGTTCTGGCTTTTCGCGATATCAATCCGCAGTCACCCACCCATGTGCTGGTGATTCCGAAACGTCATATCCCGACCCTCAACGATCTCTCTGCACAGGACGCCGAACTGGTGGGTAAGCTCTACCTGACGGCGAAACAGGTGGCAGCGGCTGAAGGGATCGACGAGTCCGGCTATCGCACCGTCATGAACTGCAACGAAGAGGCAGGTCAGACCGTGTTCCATATCCATCTCCATCTGCTGGGCGGCAGGGCCATGGCCTGGCCTCCCGGCTGAATCGCTGCGGCATCTCCCGCCCGGTCTTCCCGCTGCCCGGGATGCAGCGGCAGGTGATCCGGGACAAGCGCGGCGAAGCTGCAGGCGTGTGATTCGCAGGTCTGCGCTGGCAGCGTAAACACCTCGAACCCCTCATACTCCGATTATGGCGAAAACCTCAACCGACACGCAGTCAGTCCATCGCCTGGTAATCGAAGGCATGTCCTGCCAGCACTGTGTCGCGGCTGTGACCCGTGCGGTGTCCGCTCTGCCGGGTGTCCAGGAAATCCATGTCGATCTGCAGGCCGGTTCCGCAGAGGTGACAGGCGGCGAAGCGCAGCAGTTGATTGATGCCATCGAAGAGGCCGGATACCCGGCTCATCGGCTCGATGATCGCACCGTGCAACCGTCGGCGGCCGACCCTGAAACCCCGCACACCGGGTTTGCCCGGGCGCCCCAAACCCTCAGCGCGGACTACCAGCTGGCGGTGGATGACATGACCTGTGCGAGTTGCGTGGCGGCGGTGGAACGCGCCATCCGTTCAGTGTCCGGTGTCGAGCAGGCCTCGGTCAACCTGGTCGAAAAACGGGCTCAGGTCGTCGGTGGACAGGCCGAGGCCGTCGCCCAGGCCATCAATGACCAGGGTTACCGGGCCCGCTTGATCGTGTCACGACAGGCCCCGGATGAGTTGCACCTCAGATTCGATCTGCCAGCCCGCAACGCAGCCGATGACTATCCTCCCTGGCGCGCGGTGATCGAAGCGCTGGACGACGCGGCTGAAATCGTCCCGGAACCGCAAGGCTGGCGCATCCGCACGCTTCAGCATCCCGCGGACCTGTTGATTGCCCTGGAGCAGTCCGGGTATCCGGCGAAGTTGCTCGAGGATTTGCAGGATCCCTATGCGGAAGAGGCGCTTGCCGCCGCCCGGGAAGTGCGTCGATCCTGGCTGCGTGCCCTGTTGGCAGGGATTGTGGGCATGGGCCTGATGACTGCGGAAATGCGTGGCTGGATACCTGCCATCGGCACCCCGGCCGGTGAGCAATACGGCCTTGCGGTCGCCATCCTGTGTCTGTTCGTCATGCGTTACAGCGGAGGCCACTATTACCTCGGTGCCTGGAAACAACTCCGCCACCGGAGTTCCAACATGGACACCCTGATCGCCCTGGGGACCGGCACCGCCTGGCTCTCCTCGGTGGTGATCGTGCTCCAGCCCGAGGGTGCCTGGTTGCGGGCCGACAAGCTCTATTTCGACGCCTCGGTGATGATCCTGGCCTTTCTGCAGTTCGGCCATGCCCTGGAGGTTCGGGCCAAGCGGGTCACCAGCGAGGCGGTCGGCAGCCTGGTGGGGCTGACACCCAAGCTGGCGCGGGTGGTGCGCGGTGACGCGGCAGTCTCAGTACCGGTCTCCCTCGTACAGGTGGGTGATCGACTCCGGGTGCTTCCCGGGGAACGGGTGGCGGTCGATGGGACGGTAGTGGAGGGTGGGTCCCACGTGGACGAGGCGATGCTCACCGGGGAGTCCCGGCCGGTTCGAAAGCAACCGGGAGACGAGGTGGTGGGTGGTAGTGTGAACCGCAATGGCAGTTTGCTGTATGAGGTGACCCGGGTGGGAGAGGCCACCACCCTGGCGCACATCATCGGCATGGTTCGTCAGGCGCAGATGAGCAAACCGGCGATAGCCCGGCTGGTGGACCGGATCTCCGCGGTGTTCGTGCCGCTGGTGGTGATGGTCGCCCTGGCCACATTTCTGGTGTGGCTGATGGTCGCGGCGGAACCCGCCTTGCCCTTCGCCCTCACCGCGGCCATCGCAGTGCTGGTGATCGCCTGCCCCTGTGCCCTCGGTCTGGCGACTCCCATCGCCATCATGGTAGGTACCAGCCGCGCCGCGCAGTTGAACGTGCTGATCCGCAACAGCGAGGGTTTGCAGAGCGCCAGTGGACTGACCCATCTGGTGGTGGACAAAACCGGAACCCTGACCCAGGGGACCCCCCGGGTGACCGCAATTTACACCCAACCCGACGGCTCGCAACAGGCACTGCTGGGGCTGGCAGCCAGCGTGGAAGCGCTTTCATCCCATCCTCTGGCCTCTGCAATCAGCGCGCACGCCAGCGCCCTGACGATCGAAACCCGGCCGGTGACCGGGTTCGTCTCCCATGACGGCCTCGGGGTCGAGGCCCAGGTGGATGGACGGCGGGTCTGCCTGGGGGGTGCCCAGTACCTGAATCAACGGGGTATCACGCTATCCGAGTCCTGGCGGCAACTGGCGGAACGGGAAACGCAGCAGGCCGGCAGCCTGGTGTGGGTGCTGGTCGAAGATCAGTTGAGCGGTCTGATTGTGCTCAGCGACCCGATCCGCGCGGACAGTTTCACTGCGGTCCGGGCGTTGCAAAAGCAGGGTATCGAGGTGGTGATCTGTACCGGTGATCAGGCCCTGACCGCTCAGGCAGTGGCGCAACGTCTGGGGATCGGGGCGGTTCACAGCGAACTGCTGCCGGCGGACAAGCTCGCCATTGTCCGGGACCTGCAGGCCCGGGGATTTCGCGTCGGGATGGTCGGTGACGGGGTCAACGATGCCCCGGCTCTGGCCCAGGCGGATACCAGCTTTGCCATCGGCAGCGGTACGGATGTGGCCATTCAGCATGCGGATATCACCCTGGTGGGGGACTCCCTGCACAATGTCAGCACCGCGATCGCGATTTCCCGAGCCACTCTGAGGAATATCCGGCAGAATCTGTTTGGCGCTTTTATCTATAATATGATTGGGATTCCCCTCGCGGCGGGGTTATTTTATCCTGTGACCGGTTGGTTATTGCCTCCGATGTTCGCCAGCGCCGCGATGGCCCTGTCATCGGTTACTGTGGTTGCGAATGCCAATCGTTTGCGCTTTTTCAAACTGATCGAGGAGCCCCCGTTGTCCACAACGCTCAAAGTCATCGGCATGACCTGCGGTCATTGCGTCAATCATGTCACCAAGGCCTTACAGGCCGTACCCGGTGTGGAGGCCGCCGAAGTCAAGCTGGAGGATGGCAGCGCCGTGGTAACCGGCAGTGCCGAGCCAGCGGCGCTGATCCAGGCGGTCGTGGACGCCGGCTACTCCGCGGAAGCTGCGGCTTGAGGCAATCTGACGGCCTGAACCGGTATGCAGATCAACTCGTCCCTCCCATCACCCTACCTGCCGGTCACCCTGGACCAGCAGCGCCAGGTGACGTCGCCGGTCGGCGCGCCGCAACCGCTGAACTCGGCGGCACAGCAGGAGTCTGCGGTTCGCAGTGTGGAGAATATGAGACAGGCCGAGCAGGTGCTGCGTCGCCAGGCATCGGCCAGGCGTTTTCAGCAGGTGCTGGAGGATCCCCGGAGTCAGCGTGCGCTCAAGAGCTACGAGGCGGTACAGTCCGGTCAGGAACGGGATTACGTCAGTGCCGTGCTGGGCATCGATGTGTATGCCTGAGAAGTCGCGAATCCTTCCGACGGGTGGGCATTTGAACTGAGATGGGTCGCTGGCCAGTAGGATCGGAGCCGATTATCAGCACGACTCCTTCGGCAGGGGAGCGGAAAACGAAAACGGATTTCCACCTTCCCTGTGGAAATCCGCACGGATCAGTCAACGGGTTGCGGGTCAGGATGCAGCGCTCTGAATTGCTTCCCGTATCTGGCTCGGAACCTGGATCTTCTCATCATCATTGGCAGCCTGCTCGATGATGTTCTCGCCACACATGGCGCGGGGGGGGATGCCCGCCAGCTTCAGGCTCTCGTAACTCTCGAAGAAACGTTTCCAGGTGATCTTGCGGACCTCGTATTTAGCCCGGACCTCCGGATTGTTGGCTTCCAGAAACAACCGGTCGATCTGTTTCCACTCCTGGTAACGCTCGGGATTATCCATGCCAAAGCGGTCGAGGCGGCGTTGTGCCTGCATATGCGTCAGGCCATTCACCAGTTTTCCTTCCATGAACAACAAACCCTGGCGCACCGTCGAGGTGGGTGGGCGGTTGTTCCACTCCGCCACTTTCTGCGGGTCCCGGAACAGTTCCCGGATCACATAGTGTGCCATGGTCTGATTCATCTTGAACGAATACGGAATATTGAAATGCTTGAGGATGTCGACCTGCCGCCCGTCGGGTGGTGAAAACAGGCCCAGAACATTCATTGCCTGTCCCTTGGTCAAGGGACGGTTCAATTCGACCCCATGTTCCCGCAATTGCTGCAGCAGGGCCTCGCTGGCGGGTTCATTCTGCCAGGACTCAATGGGTTCCATGGAGGGCAGATCCAGGGCGGTCTCGATCTGCTCACGCAGTTCTGCGACCTTGATCTTGCGGGTGGATTTCGAATTACGTTTGGCCGCCGATCCCTTGTGCAGAAGCAACACAACACCTAAAAGCAGGACGGCGAGAAAAAACAGAATTTCCATGCGGGCAATCTCCAACTTTATTGTTAGTAGCTGTTGGGGAAAAAGTATAGGCAGGCGCGTATGGCATAAGCTGAGAACTACTGCTCACAAATATCCAGAAAAGTCAATCGATGAATTAAAGGATTAATCGGGCCTGACTGTATTCAGGAAAAACCATTTAAGTAATTGAAATATTTATTATAATTAAGAATCTGTTGACGGGGAATGCGGATGAGAACCGCGCAGCGGTCCCTGATGGGGTGGGGTCCTGGATCGCCGTTTTTAGCGGATTCCTGGATTTCAGCGAAAAAATTGAATCGCTCGGGATTCAATCGACGATCGCGGGAAATGGGAAAATAGCCGACCGGCGAAGCGGTGAATCACCGCATCACGCCTCTCCCCGGCACTCTCCCGGGAGGGGAGAGGAGGGAAGCCAGCAAGTTGCTCCAGGCACAGAAGCGGGATCGGGTGTGGGTCGGGTCAGCCGCGCGATGACGGTTTGAACGCGTCCGCTTCGAAATCCAGGGTGGCGAACAGATCGGCCAGAACCTCTTCGCGCCGGATCAACTCCACCGTACCATCGGATCGCAGTATCAACTCCTTGGGCCTGGGTTTGCCGTTGTAGTTAAAGCCCATGGCATGACCATGCGCGCCGGTATCGTGGATCAACAGGATGTCGCCGTCCTCGATCCGCGGCAGGGGACGCTGAATCGCAAACTTGTCATTGTTCTCACACAGTGAACCGACCACGTCCACGGTCTCCTCATCACCCTGCTTACCCAGCACCGTGACATGGTGATATGCCCCGTACATGCCCGGACGCATCAGGGACGACATGCAGGAATCGACACCCACGTAGGTGCGGTAGATCTCTTTGCGATTGATCGCGCGCGTGACCAGGGCACCGTGAGGACCGGTCATGTAACGACCGCTTTCCAGGTAGAGCTTGGGGGCATAGCCGTGGTGATTCCTGAAGACCTTGAACAGCTCCGCAATCTCCCGGCCCATGCTGACGATATCCAGGGGTTTTTCCTGCGGACGGTAGGGAATGCCGAGACCACCGCCGATGTTGATGAAGTCAAACCGGCAATCGAGCTTGGACGAGAGCCAGGACACCTGATCGAGGAGCATGCGTGCGGTCTCAACCATGTAGGCATGATTGAGTTCGTTGGAAGCCAGCATGGTGTGCAGACCGAAACGGCTGGCGCCGCGGGCCTGGGCCTTGCGATAGGCATCCAGCAACTGGTCGTGAGATACGCCGTACTTCGCCTCCACCGGATTGCCGATGATGCTGTTGCCGGTGCGCCGTTCACCCGGGTTATAGCGGAAACAGATGACTTCCGGCATGTTCGGAACCTTGTCCACCAGGGAGATGTCGTCGAGATTCAGAACACAACCCCCATCGGCCTCAGCGGCGGCAAAGTCGCCCGGGCTGGTGTTGTTCGAGGTGAACATGAGCAACTCGCCACGGGCGCCGATCTGACGGCTCAGGTTCAGCTCAGCGATGGAACTGCAGTCGAAGCCGAAACCCAGTTCCTTCATGATCTGCAGAACCGCGGGATTGGGCAGCGCCTTCACCGCGTAGTATTCGCGAAACTGCTCGACTCCGGAGAAAGCCTCGATCAACTGCTCGCCGGTTTCCCGGATTCCCTTTTCATCATAGATATGAAACGGGGTTCCGTAATGCTCGACGATGTCCTCGAGGATCGGCCCAAGGCGGCTGGTAAAGTCTGTTGATAATGGCACTAGAGTGATTCTCTGATTCTGTTCATCGCTTGCTGGACGTTCTCGAAACTGTTGAACGCGCTGATGCGGATATAACCCTCACCGCAGCGGCCAAAGCCGGCGCCCGGGGTACATACCACGCCGGCCTTGTTCAGCAGCTGGTCGAAGAAGTCCCAGGAATCGCCCTTGGCATCGATCCAGATGTAGGGTGAGTTTTCACCACCGATGCATTCGAAACCCAGTCCTTCGATCTGCTCCCGGATATACCGGGCGTTGTTCATATAGTAGGCCACCAGTTCCTGGACCTGTGTCCGTCCCTCTGGACTGTAGACCGCCTCGGCGGCTTTTTGCACCGGATAGGAGACACTGTTGAACTTGGTCGTATGGCGACGATTCCACAAGCCGTGTATGGAGACGGGCTCACCCTGAGCGGTGTAGGCCGTGCAATCCTTGGGCACCACCGTAAAGGCGCAGCGGGTACCGGTGAAACCGGCGGTCTTCGAGAAGCTGCGGAATTCCACCGCGACTTCACGGGCCCCCTCGATCTCGTAGATGGAGCGGGGCAGCTCCGGATCCTGTACAAAGGCCTCATAGGCGGCGTCGAAAAGGATTAGCGACTTGTTTTCCCGGGCATAGTCGACCCACTGCTTCAGTTGGGCCTTGGTCGCGGTTGCGCCGGTGGGGTTGTTGGGAAAACAGAGGTAGATCAGGTCAACCGGCTCGCTGGGCAATTCGGGGATGAAACCGTTTTCCCGGGTCCCGTCGAGATAGGTCAGGCCGGTATAGCGGCCTTCACTGGCCGCACCGGTGCGGCCCGCCATCACATTGGTATCCACATACACCGGGTAGACCGGATCCGGAATCGCAACCCGGATATCGGCGGAGAAGATCTCCTGGAAATTGCCCGAATCACACTTGGCGCCGTCACTGACAAAGATCTCATCCGCATCGATCTGGCATCCTCGGGATTGGAAATCCCCCTTGGCGATGGCTTCACGCAGGAAGTCGTAGCCCTGTTCCGGACCGTAACCGTGGAAGGTGGCATCCTGGGCCATTTCGTCGACCGCCGCATGAAGCGCCTTGATACAGGCGTCCGGGAGCGCGCGCGTGACATCGCCGATGCCCAGACGGATGATGTTCTTATCCGGGTTCGCCTCCTGAAAGGCGGAGACCCGCTTGGCGATATCTGAGAACAGATAGGAAGCTTGGAGTTTCTTATAGTTCTCATTGATCTTGATCATGATGACACCTCAGGGAATCGAAAAGCGTTGCATTATACAGGCATGCGGCGGTGGGGGGGAGTTTTGAATGAGACTAACTACGATTGACTCGCATGCATTGAATAAGGTTTAGTCCGCCTGGGGTTAATCACAGGCCCGAAGGTATCTCCAACTTCACCCTTGACGGTGATCGTCGTAGGGAGCGCACATCGGGCTGGCGCCGACCACAGGACTGTTGCCGATCAGTGACCTGCCCGGTGTCATACCCGGTCAGCGAACAGTTCAGAGTAGATCTCGGGTTTGAATCCCAGGGTGAGTCGATGGCCATCATCCAGCAAGGGCCGTTTGATGATGCTGGAATGATCCATCATGATCCGCAGGGCCCGTTCCTCGTCGAGCGGGGATTTTTCCCCTTCGTCGAGTTTGCGCCAGGTGGTGCCGCGTCGATTGAGCAGTGCTTCCCAGCCCAGTTCCCGGGACCACTCACGCAGTCGGGCCTCATCGACCCCCTCTTTCTTGTAGTCGTGAAATTCGTATTCGATACCCTGTTCGTTGAGCCATTTACGGGCCTTTTTGACCGTGTCGCAGTTGGCGATTCCGTAAAGATTGATGGGTTGTGTGATGCTCATCCTGTTTTTAATACCGTTTAGTCAGATTTTACTTTGAAGGGTTTAAGTCGCGCTGACCGTTGGTGCTAGTATCCAAGGCTCAACAACAAGAATCCAGATTCAAGAGAAAAGGATTTTTTCGATGCACGAATATAAAGATGACGAGGGCTGGCAGGTTCATGCCCATCAACGCCTGATTACCCACCGAAACGGCTTCAAGGCCGAGTTCAAGGGTCAGAGTATCTACGGGATCAAGCACTTTCCTACGGAAGCCACGATCCGGGACATCCGGGATATGGTGCTCAAGGCCGAAGAAGTGCTTTCCCGGCAATAGGTTAGATATTCCGGAGTTCTGCCTGTGCATGACCCAGGTCAAGCTGGGCACAGCGATTTCCACGACAGCCTGGGCGTCGTCCCCTTGCCTCGCCGTCTCCAGGCTCAGGGGACCCGCGGTGGCAGTCGCGGAAATTCCCCAAGATAGGTTCTTTGCCACCACAGCCCGGTCTGTTGACGCACCTCGCTCGAGGTGAACTGATAGCGGTACACCAAAACTCTCAGGTATCGCGGCGGTCCCTGTGGAAACGGATCACTTTTCAACAGCTTCAGAACGCTGGGCGATCCTTCGTGCAGACGCTGCATGAACTGAGCGAACCAGGCCATCTGCAGGGATTGCTGGGTCGGCACGAACCAGAGCATCCAATCCAGCCTGGGCTGATGGGGCACATTGAATACCGGAGCGAGCGCCGGGTCACCGGGTTTGTAACGGAACTCATAGGCGGACCAGTTTCGACCGTCCTGTGATCCCTGAATGATCAACTCCTGGCGGTCCGTCTGCATGGTCGGAAAGATATGGTAGCCCTGGCCCAGACCAAAGCGCTGAACCTGATTGACTCCGGTTTGAACAATATCCGGCAGCGTCATCGGCCCGATACGCGCCACCGCGTGAAGCAGGCTGGTTGGAACGATCAGCAGAAAAATTATCGTTATCAGAATGTTGCGGGGTCTTCCCGGCGGCTCTGCCGGTTTGGGTGGAGTGGCTTCCGCGTTTCGAAACCGGGCGGGCAGCAGGGGAGCCAGAATCCGGTCATTGAGCAGGAACAGGCACAAGGCAATGGTAAGAAAATTGACGAAGTTGTGGTTGCTGGTGGCCAGGATGAGCAACTGCATGAGGATCGTGATCGCGGCTGCGGCATAACGGAACTTCGGGGTGAGTAAAATGAAGAAGGGTACGATTAATTCGCTGAACAACGTCAGGCCTGTTCCGGCCTGATGCAGCCACTGCGGGAATTGCTGGGCGTACCAGGAGCCAATGTGCGGGAGGGGTTGGGTCTCGAAATAGTAGCGCAGGGCATCCAACCCGGACCAGGAGGGATCTCCGCTCAACAGCTTGAACAGCCCTGAAAGAAAACGCAGTCGGAACAGCAGCCATTCGAACAGTATCACCAGCAGCAGGGTCGGTCCGCCAGGCAGGAAAATGGCCAGAAACCCCGCTTCGAGCAGCAGAGTGTCCCATTGGAAATTCATGAACAGCTGTCCGGCATGCACCAGGGATAGATAGAGCACGAACAACAGGATCAACACCGGTCTTTCCCAATGACCCAGGATCAAAAGCAGAGACCCCGCGACACCGGCCCAGGCGGTGGCCAGCAGAATCGTATCACTGCCCCCGGTCCACCAGTAGATCATCGGCAGCCAGTAGTGCGCACGCGCGCCCAGAGACTGTTCCGCCAGCTGCATATACGGGAGCAGGGGGAGAATACCCTGTTCACCCACCAATCCCACGACCTGGAACGCCAGTGAGGCGAAGGCTGTCAGGTAGATCAAGCCAAGAAATCTCAGGAACAGCCAACTGATGCCCTGGAGATCTTCCGCTGTCCTCCAGAGGTTGTTGATTCTGCTCCGCATGCTCATTTCAGGATCGACCCCCATGCCGGTGCGTCACTCGCCACCCAGGGCCTGGCGGATGAGTGATAACAGGCCCTAGGCAAGTATAACCTGCGCGGCGGATTATTGATTAAACGCGAAGCCCGCAGGTGAGGCTCATGGGCTGTTCGAGTTATTGTTGAGACGGCCGAAAGCCATGGGCATTTTCGTCCGTTCACACGTGAGAACGGACAAATCGTGGGAATGTCGGAGTTCTGCGAGCTGTGTGGTATGGCTTCACAAGGTGACAACAACCTATCTGGTTGACAGCTCGATCCACGCTCCCGTTACCGGAGAGGACCCGGGCGATGAGTGTAAAATTCCTGAGCAACGCGCACTCATTGACACAGCACCGATTCATCACGCCCGCCCCCGACCGGGACAGTGGAACAGCAGCGGCTCAAAGGCGTACACTCGGTCGTCCGGACACTCCCTTGTCACTAACCACACCCTGGAACCTGAACATGCGCATCGAACTGAACCCCGGCGAGGCCCGGGTGATTGGCTGTCTGATCGAGAAGGAGATCACCACACCGGATCAGTATCCCCTGTCATTGGCGGCCCTGACCACGGCCTGCAATCAAAAAAGCAGCCGCGATCCGGTGATGAACCTGACTGAAGTCGAGGTGCAGAATCTGCTCGACGACCTGAAGAAGAAACACCTGGTCAGTGACCGGGGCGGCTTCGGCAGCCGGGTCACCAAATATCAGCATCGCTTCTGTAACAGTGGTTTTGGCGCCACGGAGTTCACCCACCAGGAAGTCGGTGTGCTGTGTGTGCTGTTGTTGCGGGGGGCTCAAACCCCGGGAGAATTACGCAGCCGAACCAACCGTTTATGCGAATTTTCCGATGTCCAGGAGACTGAGTCGGTGCTTCAGCAGCTCATGCGGCGGGAAGACGGGCCCTATGTCAGACGCCTGGAGCGCGAACCGGGAAAACGGGAATCACGCTATGCTCATCTTTTCTTTGGGGAAGACTATGTGCTGGATGAAGTTGAGCCAGCCAGGGGGACCGCCGAAACCCAGGGGGCGGAAGATCTTACAAAAGTTCAACAATTGGAACGCCAGGTCGAAGCGCTGAACGAGGCCCTGGCAATCCTTGAGGAAAGGGTTCGAAATCTGGAAAACCCTGAACAGGATCCCACCTGACCGGTGGCTGGGAAGAGTGTGAAAAGTATTCTATATTCCCTGCATGGAGACGATCTGTCATATCTCTGTCACTCAGGGGTAAGGATTCGGATGCCTGGCTGAGACATGCCCGACCCCGGAATCGGCGGAGCCCTCCACAGAAATGCTGTTGCACTGCAGGGATGCTCAAAGATTGTGTTTATCGGCCGACAGTCAATATCTATGTGACAAATGAATCCCGTTAAGGTCAAAATTCACGAATTACTAAGGTTAGGTTGTGATCATGTCTGGTTCGAACGAGATACCCAACGGAACCATCGAAGAGATCGACGGGAAGACCTGCATCTTCTACGACGGCTACTGGATCAAACACTATGATCCGATGGAAGATAGCCTGGAAACCAAAAAATATCTCATTGAGGCTCTGACGCGTCGGCTGTTCAATCACGTCGAACACGGCATCAACATGCCGGGAGTGCGCCTGGAAGAGGCTCGCAAGGCCTACGCCGAGGAGCAGGACAGTGACCTTAAACGGGTCAAAGGCGCCATGCTGGCAGGCGCTCTGTTCAATCGTGGCACCGATATTTTCCGGCAACTGGTCAAGCAGAGTGAGGAGAGCATCAAAAGCGGACGTGGGCGGGAGATGCTCCACGAATGCGGACAATATCTTCTCGAGGCGCTGGAGATGGGGCGGCTGGTCAAGCACCGCAGCGGTGATGAAGGGATTGACGAGCTCTGGGGTGAGCCTTTCCGCGCATTTACGGTGCCGATCGAATCTTTCTATGAAACCCGCTACATCAAGATTGCCCAGACCATGCACGATATCGATCGGATATCGGAGTCCATGATCGCGGCGTTCCACGACAGCCGGTTTTTTCCCGGGGTCGAGTCCCTGATCACCCAGTTTGCCGGATCCGCCAAGCTCAAGTGTGAAACTCTGAGAACCGATCCGGTGATTTTCGAGGTCTGGCCCAGGTTTGCGGTTGCCGCCGAGCGCTTGCTCGGGACAGCGCCGATGGAAAAATCCGGCAACTCCTGTCAGGTCTGCTGGGAAGTGGATGAGGGCTCGCGACTGATCAGAGACGGTACCGATCTGATCACGCACATTGCTCGTGCGAGGGTGCCGATGCCAAAAAGCACCCGGGCCTATATCGACCGCTGCGAATCCTATCTGGAGTGCCGAAGACCCTTCGTGGAAGGGAAAAGCTTTGAACTCAAGTCGATTTGAGGGTGTTCCGATTTCGATCAATAATATTATTTATGCATAGATAAATTTATGTAATTTCTATCTCCGGGTATTTTTTCATACCCCGGCCCCCAGACCATCATGATATAGTCCGAGCAGAGAGGTGGTGGTCTCAACGATGCCAGAACAGACCTCATCCACCCTCCAGCGTCATGACATCCGGTGAGCACCTTATTCGATCATCTGGTCGCACTGTATGAACGGTCAACACTGGAAACGAGTCCCGCAGTAACGGCTCATGAACATACGAAAAATGGATGTGAATACAGCCGCCGCAACCTGTTGTCATGTTTGAATCCTACTACCAACTCAATGCGAATCCCTTCCGACTCAGTGCCGACGAAAGCTTTCGTTTCGCTCACAAGAACTACCTCAAGGCCTGGTCGCATCTGAGTTACGCCCTGGAACAGGGAGAAGGGTTCGTGATGATCACCGGCCGTCCGGGATCGGGCAAGACGACCCTGATACGCGATATCCTGTCCCAGTTGGATGCATCGAAAGTCTTCGCGATCAACCTGGTGACGAACCAGCTTCAGGCTGAAGAACTGCTGCGTAAAGTGGCGCTGGAGTATGGGCTGCCCGCCGAGTCCTACAACAAAGCCACCTTGCTGACCCGGATTCAGGACTACGTGGAGAATGAGTTCCAGTCCGGTCGTCGTGCGGTCATCGTCATCGACGAGGCCCAGAACCTCACATTGAACGGGTTGGAGGAACTGCGACTGCTGTCCAACCTGCAATCCGGCAGCAACCCCTTGTTTCAGATCATCCTCGTGGGTCAGGAAGAACTGCGCGGAGTGATACTCAGCCCTGAAATGGAGCATATCCGCCAGCGACTGATTGCCTCATGCAACATCGAACCCATGAATGTTGAGCAGACCGAGGGGTATATCGAACATCGCCTGGGAATCGTCGGGTGGCACGGTGATCCGGGGTTCGATGCGAGCGTTTTTCCGCTGATTCATCATCTGACCGGAGGGGTACCCCGAAAAATCAATCATGTGGTGGGCCGCTTGCTGCTCTACGGGGCACTGGAGGAGATCCATGACTTTACACTGGACGACGTCTGGATCGTAGCCAAGGAGTTGTTGGGCGAGGAGCGACTCACGCTTAAAGCGGGGCAGAGCTTTGAGGAATATCAGGAAGAATACCTTCAATCAGTGCAGCCGGTTGATGACGTGAATGAGACAGCGACACGGTCCGGCGATGCCACATCCGCGACGACTGACAACTCCGGGCCGATCAGCCAGGCTCCCACCCTGGTCATGGAAGAAAGTGCAGAGCCGGAGGGCTATGAAGATCCCACATCCCAGCAAGCCGGGGGTTATGAAGAGGAGGATACCGCAACCATCTTTCCGCAATCCGAAGAACAAGCGGATGGTCAAGAGGCGGAGAATCCCGCATCTGAACTGGAGCGGGAATTGCCGGAAATACCTGAACCCGATAGGGGCGCAAGTGATGTGACCGAGGTCATCACGACCGGTGAAGAGGATGTCACGGTGCGCAACAGGCAGAACAACGAGGGATTCAATGCCAATACGGCAAGCCAAACGGAGGAAATCCTCAACCTGCCTTCCATGAAGGCGGAGAAGCGCAAGCATGATATCGAAGCCCGTGGTGGCTTGATTAACACCAACGATACCCTCGAGTCATCTGAAATGCTGTCAGGTGGTCTTGGGCGTTCTTTGAGACATATTCTCATTATCGTCGTACTTGGATCAGCGGTTATGGGCTGGTACGTCATGAAACCGGAGCAATTTGCGGAGTTCTGGGCACGCACCACCACCTGGTTGCACAGTCCGGAATCAGATCAAACAGCTAAGATCGAGATTGATGATGGGGTCGATGAAAGACCATCGATACCGGCCAATCAGCAAGTGGAATCGGATAGTGGCTCTGATGATCCTGCTACGCTGAAAAATCAGGCCACACAGATTGCCAGTGCGGAAATGGAAATTGACTCATCAACAGCCGCAGTGATTGAGAGTGATACGGAAGGTAAAGATCTGCCAGTCAACCTGCCCTCGAACCCGGACGATGATTTCATTGCCACCCAAACAAGATATGAGAAGAGCACGGTTGAACCGACGCCAGTAACAGACCTGACCGGCCGGACTCAGAAATTCCAGGTGTTCTTCAAAGAGACTGATGAGGACATCCCAAAGCAATTTGACGGCATGATGAATGACCTGTTCATCGTGCTGTCACTCAACAAAAAGGCCAGGCTGAAGATCAGGGGTTACACAGATCCCAGCGCACAACCTCTGGACGCCATGCGCGAAGCCCTGGCGCGCGCGCAAAGGGTCTCCCGCTACTTCCTGGACAAAGGTATCGAGCAATCCCGGATACAGGTGGAAAGCCACTCGATCATGCCCAAGGAGCCGCAGGCCAAACCGGGTATCCTGGATGAAAAACTCAGCCAGGGCAGAGTGGAGATGATCCTCAACGGAGGCTGAATTAACCGAACCGCAATCATTCAAACAACTGTAGTAGGGATGACACCTAGTTGCTCTAGTCCATCAAGCAACTGATCCACGCAATAATCGATGCTCATAGACTCGGTATCGACACAAATCTCAGGATTCAGCGGTGGCTCATAAGGCGAGGAGATACCGGTAAAATTCGGGATCTCACCAGCTCTTGCCCGTTTGTACAGGCCCTTCACATCCCGGTTTTCACAGGTCTCGATGGAGGCCTTGATATAGACCTCGATAAAGTCTCCCTCAGGAAACAGTTCACGGGCACGATCCCGATCTTCCCGGATCGGCGAGATGAACGCAGTCAGGGAAATAATCCCGGCATCCACGAACAGTTTCGCCATTTCACTGATTCTGCGTATGTTTTCTGTGCGATCCTCAATGCTGAAACTCAAATCCCGGCACAAACCGTGGCGCACATTATCCCCATCGAACACATAAGTACGGCAACCGCGCTGGTGCAGTCGCTCCTCGAGGGCATGCGCCAGAGTGGATTTCCCGGATCCGGAAAGGCCAGTAAACCAGAGAAGTTTCGACCGGCGAAGATTCATTTTTTCCCGTCGGTCGCGGGTTACGGTGTCTTGATGCCAGACAACGTTATCGTCCATTGATAATCGTGTGAGGAAATAAAAAGTATCAAAAAATATGTAACTGAAAATCTTCAGTGGTTAGTAAGCATTGTCGTTTTTTAGTGTGATAATTGTGCGTGCTAGTATTGTTAGATCAAGCCAAATAGACCAGTTATTAATATATTCCAAGTCGTATTGAACACGTTTCTCCATCTGAGACAACTCTTTAGTTTCTCCCCGATATCCTCGAATCTGCGCCAAGCCTGTCATGCCGGGTTTTATACGATGTCGGGCCATGTAAGCTTCGATCTGGGTGGAGTATTCTTCATTGTGTTGCAGGGCGTGGGGTCTAGGTCCTACGAGCGACATCTGGCCTGCCAAAACATTGAATAACTGAGGCAATTCGTCGATGCTTGATTGACGGATAAATGCGCCGATCCTTGTGATGCGGCTATCATTTTTTGAAGCTTGTTTTATTTTGCCATCTTCTGGTTGATGTAAACACATGCTACGAAATTTCCAGATTTTGAAAGTTTTGCCATCCCAACCAGTCCGCTCCTGACGAAAAAATACCGGTCCTGGAGACTCCCACTTGATCGCAATAGCTGTGAAAAACATGATTGGACACGCAATGATCAGTATCAGGATTGCCAGAATTCTATCCTCGAATGACTTCATCAATAAATGAGATCCGATTAACGGTGACTCTGACAACGTTAAGATTGGGATTCCAGCTAATTCTTTAACGTTATGATTTATTAGATTTAATGCGTAAATATTGGGGGCCCAGTGAATGTTGAGATTTAAATTAAGTAAATCGAAATAAATGTCTTGAATGATAGGGGAACTGTCCAAAGGGACTGCAATATAAATAGTGGTTATTTGTTTGGATTCAATCAGATCTTTTACAGACTTGAGTGTGCCAAGGATAGGAGTATTTATTGGTTCATTTGCGGATGTACTTTCAATGCCATCTACAGTTACGGCGCCCAATACCTCTTCTGGCATCCATGGGTTTTGGTTTATGCGTTCGTATATATGATTGGCTAGAGCACCTGAGCCAATGATCAGAGCCCTTGAATTGAAATCACTTGCGGCAGAAAGCCTTTGGAAATAACTTAGTGAAAAATGTAGTGTTAGTTGAACAACATAGCCTATGAAATATACCGAAAGTGCAACTGTACGGGAGTAGACTTCGGAACTCTTAGTCAGGAAAGCCAGTACTACTAATATTGCAAAAACGCTACTCCATGCTTTGAGTAATTTGAGTGCTTTTTTCGTCATCGTTCCATGATGACGATAGATATTAATCCGGTCATACACCACAGACATGGCTCCCAGCAATGAGAGCGCAAATATCATGTATGGCATGCTAAATGTGCCGGTAACCACTATGGAAAGACTAACGATAAGAATAGTGACAGAAAGTCCGTCCAAAAGAGCCTGAAGCAATGTCGAAAGATTATTTCGTCTTTGAAGGAGGGATCGTCCTGTTTGTTGTGCTCCCAGCAGCTTTTCCATTACATCCTATTCCATATCCATTTATGTGAGAATTATCCTACATATGTCTCCTAAGGAAAAGAAGATATGCGCTGCATCTACTACTTTTCGATGTATTTATTATCTTGTCTAAAAATGTGAGTTGGTGAGAGATGGGTAGAGTGATTATAAGTTGAGTGTAAAAAAACTCATAGTCTATCTAGATGAGATTGTTAATGATGTGAATCAACGCATAAAAACGAACTTATGCGTGTATTAGAATTAGCTACTAAACACGCAGAGGTATGATACAATCCGCGACCTGACAATCTGGAAGTGACAAGCACAATGGAAGATGAACAGTTACTCAGCATAGGCGATTATATCGCCATTCTAAAACGCCGCAGAAAGCAGCTTATCTTACCAGCCGGTTTAATCCTATTGATGAGCATTAGTCTTGCGTTAGGACTGCCCTCTGTATATCGGGCTGAAGCCACCATACTGATTGAACAGCAGGAAATCCCCAGCGAGTTTGTTCGCTCTACAGTAACTTCGTTCGCTGGGGAGCGTATCCAGATTATAAGCCAGAGAGTAATGACCACTGACAATTTAGGTAGAATAATAGAGAACTATGGCCTATATGCAGACGAACGTGGAAACACCAGTCTAACTTTATTGGCTGAAGATTTACAAGAGGATATTGATTTAGAGATGGTCAGTGCGGATGTGGTTGATCCTAGAAGTGGTCGCCCAACAACTGCAACAATTGCATTTACTCTCGCTTTCAGTAACAAGGATCCAAGAATAGCTCAAAAAATAACAAATGAACTTGTTTCTTTATACCTTGATGAAAATCTTAGGCAACGTACACAATCTGCGCTTGAAACATCAAGTTTTCTCAGTGCAGAAGCAGATCGTTTAAACAAAGAAATCGCTGCCCTTGAAAAGGCTTTGGCTGATTTTAAAGAGAAACATGTTAATAACCTACCTGAACTCCAGCAACTCAATATGCAACTCATGGAGCGAAGTGAGCGAGAATTATCGGAGTTGAATCAACAAATTCGTACTCTAGAAGAGAGGAGGATCTATCTTCAATCTGAGATTTCTCAAGTTAAACCAACAACAGACATATACAACTCAAACGGTAATAGGGTAGTGGGCGCTGAAGATCGTTTGAGAACGCTTCAGACTGAATATTTATCGCTTGCCACAAAGTATACAGATTCTCACCCAACATTGATAAAAATAAAGGAAGAAATAGGTGTTTTGCAGGAGGAAGTTAGAATTAATGATGTAGATAGTAAAATTTTACAATCCGATAATCCAGCTTATATCCAACTCAACACTCAATTACAAGCTGCTGATAGTGAGATGTTATCTCTTAAAAAATCAAGAAATGATATTAAGGCTAAATTACGTTCATACGAGGAAAGGCTTACACAAAGTCCACAAGTGGAACGTCAGTATAAGAAACTTACGCGAGATTACGACAACGCATTAGCAAAATATCAAGAAATAAAAGCAAAGCAATTAGAAGCCCAACTAGCTGAATCATTAGAGCGAGAGCGTAAAGGTGAAAGGTTTTCTCTAATAGAGCCACCTCAACTTCCTGAGGAGCCTGATAAGCCGAATCGACTTGCTATATTATTTCTTGGCTTTGTTTTTAGTATTACGAGCGGTTTTGTTAATGTTGTGATTAAAGAAAACTTAGATCAGAGTGTATTTGGTGCTAAAGGTATAATCACGATCACAAATGCACCACCACTTGCGGTAATACCCTATATAGAAGTTGAGTCGGACAATAAACAACGTCTAAAAAATAGGTTGGCTATATTTACGTCGGCGATGGTGGCAATTTTAATACTAATTGTTTTGACGCATATGTTCTTTATGCCACTTGATGTTATTTGGTATTTATTGATGAGAAAGCTTGGAATTGATGTGAATACATAACCGGCTTGTTGGTTATATTAAGTGTCGATATATCGATGAGAAAGACTAACCTAACCAAGGTATCGAGTTAAATGGAAAAAATCAAACAAGCTCTTGAAAAAGCGCGTATGGCACATACTGTAGAGTCTCTTACTATACGAGACGACAAGCAGAAAAAGAGGAAAATGATTGCTAGCGAAATTAATAATATAGTATATACACAAACTAAGACTTTCAAATATGATGAAAAATATCTTAGGGATAGACGTGTTATTACTGGACATACGAGTGAGCTAATCTCAGACCAATATAAAGTATTGAGAACTCAAGTCACTCAGCGGATGAAGGCAAATCAATGGAATACACTTGCGATAACAAGCCCGAATGAGGGATGCGGAAAAACAATAACTTCAATTAATTTGAGTATGAGTTTAGCTAGGGATGTGAATCACTCAGTTCTTCTCGTAGATATGGACCTAAGGCGTCCAAGTGTTCATACGTACTTTTACTCGAATGAAGAATTTGGAATAAGTGATTATTTCGATAGTAATAAAGAATTAAATGAGATATTTTTTAATCCCGGTATTGAACGGTTAGTAATATTGCCAGGAAATCGATCGATTGCTAACTCGTCAGAGATGTTGTCGTCGCCAATTACCGTAACACTTGTAAATGAGTTGAAGAATAGATATCCAAATCGCTTAGTAATTTACGATATGCCACCTTTGCTATCTTGTGATGATGTGATTGCTTTCGCCCCCTATGTGGATGCAGTTATGTTGGTGGTAGAAGATGAAATGACGACCAACAAAGACATTAAACGCTCATACGAATTGTTGGAAAAATTTAACGTTTTGGGTGTGGTTCTAAATAAGTCGAAGAACATTGAAACTACATCTCGGTATTATTAATAAAGCTTGCTACTAATATCTCATTAATAATAGAAAAAAGATGAAAAGTATACTGTTTCCCGATTTAATCTCACGTGTCGTCATTAATAACTACATACAACTCGGTGTTGTCGGTGTATCTTTTGCGATAGACACTTCATTCCTGTCTAAATAGATTCTATGTGCAACGATAACGTATTTGATGGGACGGATCTATACAGTCTCCATTTGAATTTGATGGACTAGGCAAGGACTATAAATGTGAGATGCTATGTGATCTTTGTCTTGGGGAGACTAAGAAAAAGATGCGAAGTTAGTCATGCAAGGAATTAAGGGATCAAGAATTAAGTATGGAACAGATATAATATACATTACGAAGACAGGCGAAATCCAACTCGTATGATTTACTACTGATCTTGGTTTCCGTAAGTGAATATTTATATTTATCGCCTAATACCTATATATCATCAGGTTAGCAAAGGTATATCTTGAGGGATATTATCGATTACGTATATAGAAGGAAATGCACTTACATCGGTAAATATATTTTAGGATATTGAATTAACATGAAAGTTCGAAGTAAATGGCAAGACATGAATATTTTTTTTGGCCCTATATTTAATATCCATTGATATCTAGATATATCTTCGATGAGTCAACGATGTAAATACTCTATAAATTGAAATGTTCTATTCGTAATCTATCGATAAAGCAAACAATATCTAGGATCTCGAAGTCTGTGTTTTAATTGTTTTAGATGAGTATTCACACAAGGGTAATATGAATGATTGTTGTGCTACACGCATATAGTAGAGGAAATCGTGGAGATGGATTGCTAGTCGATTTAACCATAGAGTTAATCAGATGTTCGGTGCCATCAGAGGATATCATTAAAGTAGTGGCAGTCGACGCTAAGTCATTTTGTGATTTAGATAACGTAATATCAGCGCCGAATATTCGTGACAATAAAATAACACAATTATTAACTGCCATATTTTCAATTATTAAAATAATACTTCATATATCTGGAATTAAAAATTTATATTTAAATAATATATCAAAAGAACTTGAGTGTGCAAATTTGATAGTAGGTGTTGGCGGTGGGTACCTTAGGAGTGGAAGATCTATAGAGGGATTGAAGTCATTAGTAGTACATGCTACACAATTATTATTAACGGAACATAGCAAATCGAAAACAATATATTTACCTCAAAGTATAGGTCCATTAAGAGGAATGTTTGGATCGCTGTTAAGAAGGTCAATAAAATCGTTGGACATAATCTGCTTAAGAGACAATCGATCTATTAATGAAATAGGTTGGCATAAAGGCGTACGTAGGTTTCCTGACCTAGCTGTGATGAAAATAGCGAAAATGAAAATAATCACAGAAAAAAATTATGAGAGAATATACTTAATTGCTAGAGATATTAGTGGTTCGAGTAAGAAGAAGAAGTTATATCGAAAAAAAATAAAATATTTGAAGAAGAGTTTTCCAGACTTAATAGTGGTTCTTCAGAGTGAAGTTCGAGGTAACAGTGACACATTCTTTTATAAAGAATTGGGGTGGGGTGAAGATTTTAAAACATTAAAGTGTGCAATAGATGAATATGGAAGAGGAATAGTTATATCCGTAAGATTGCACGGTTCATTAGAGTCAATAATGTTAGGATGCCCTTCTATTCATCTCAGTTATGAAAGAAAAGGGTATGGTGCATATGAAGATTTGAACTTAAAGGAATATGTACATAATGTAAATGATTTCGATGTACAGCGCGTTAGTGATCAAGTCTTAGGATTAAAGATAAATGCCGAAAAATACTGGGAGAAAGTGTCTGAAGCTGTAGTTTGTATTGAAAGGTACCACGAGAATTTAACCAAATTGGTGAGTGAAAATTATAGAAAGAGTGTAGAATAATGCGTTGTATAACTATTATGGATGGTAGGTTTACTCTGTCGAATGGACAGCCAGCGTCGCATCATATGAACTATGATAGTTTTTGTAGGCACTTTCTAACGGTATTTGATGAGGTAACTGTCGTAGGTAGATTGTTTGATATTGAGGATGAAACAGCTAAGGCGGTTACTGGTCCTAATGTTACATTTCAGGCAATTCCACAGTATTCGGGACCACTAGAATTTATTTTGCACTCTCTTCAGATAATTAAAATATTATTTAAACTAAGTGAAGAAGATGCGGCATTCGTACTTAGAGTTCCTGGTACTATCCCATCTATATTTAGTATTATCGCGGGATTGAGAAGTAAAAAATTTGCTATCCAATGTGTAGCGGATCCAGCTGATCAATTAGGAAAAGGTTCAGTAAACCATCCATTAAGAAAGATATTCCGTTTTGGATTCATGAAAATATTAAAATGGCAATGTAATCGTGCTGGGGTAACCATGTATGTGACAAAGAAGTCATTACAAAGGCGTTATCCACCGCAGAAAGGAAAGCCAACATATAGCTACACGGATCTAGTATTGCAGGATAATTGCTACAGAGATTCTCCAAAAAGTTTAGAAGAATTCAATACCGAAGAGCCTAGTGTAATTAATGTCGGTATGATGGTGCAAATGTATAAAGGTCAAGATGTCCTAATTAAAGCTTTACATCAATGCATAAATAATGGATTGAATGTCAAATTAAAATTGATCGGAGATGGAGAGTATAGAGAGTATTTTGAGAGTTTGGCTAAAGAGTTAAATGTTGAACGTAATATCAAGTTTTATGGAAAGGTCAGAGGTGGAAAATCGATAAGGGACCTCATTGATGAGAGTGATATGTTTGTGCTTCCTTCGAGACAAGAGGGGTTACCTAGAGCCTTAATGGAAGCAATGGCTAGAGGTATTCCGTGTGTTGGTTCGAATGTAGGAGGAATCCCTGAATTGCTGCCAAGTGAATACATCTTCGAAAGTGAAGATTACTTGACTCTAGCGAACATCATTAGAGAATCCTTTACTAGTATAAGTAAACTACAAGAAATGGGTCAAATGAGTCTAGAGAAGGCACGTGACTATCATTTTAGAAACATGATACGAATAAGGACGGAGTATTATAGAGCGGTATTGAGATTGTATTAGCTATGTGCTTGGAAAAAATTAAACAGCTACACATCTTTATTTAACACTTAGTTATGAAAACTAAAAATATTTTACATGTTTCAGAATCATTTGGCGGTGGAGTAACTACAGCAATAATAGAGTATGCAAAGAACTCTAAACAGTTTAAACACTATTTGCTAGCAACAGTAAGGAACGAGGCAAAGATAGAACTTGGTGATGATAATCCCTTTGAGGAAATATATATCCTTCCACTGAATCCTGTTCTTGCTATCCGATGTATCCGAAAAAAATATATTGCGTTAGTGCCGAGATATGTCCATTTGCATTCATCATACGCAGGACTCTACGGGAGATTATCGTTTATAAATCGGGAGCAAATTATATATACACCTCATTGCTACGGCTTCGAGAGACTTGATTTAAATCTATTAAAGAGGGGATTTATATATTTGGCAGAACAGTTACTTAGTATGGGTGGATATTGTGTCGCCGGTGTAAGTCCTCGCGAAGTTCAATTAGGTAAATCAATGATTGGTACACGCAGAGCACTTTATCTACCAAACTATGCAGAATGTGATCTTAAGAAAGATGAATCAATTAAATATAATAAGAATACAGAAAGGCAATTTACTATTGGAATGGTAGGTAGGTTATCACCGCAAAAAGACCCAGTATTTTTTGTAAATGTTTATAAATCACTTTCTCGACAGAACAAAGGTATACGCTTTCTATGGCTGGGCGGGGGTTCTATTGATCAAGAAGATTATCTCATGAGTAATGGGATAGAAGTAACTGGCTGGTTGCCTCATATTGCATTGCTTCATGAGATGCAGAAATTAGATGGTTATCTTCATACGGCGAGATGGGAAGGTAACCCGATGTCTATCCTGGAAGCCGCATCAATAAATTTACCTATTATATTGCGAGATATACCTTCTATAAGGTCACTGGGTGAGTTGCAATTATGCGAGAATACTGAAGATGCAGTCGATAAAATATTAGCTCTTTATGAAACTTCGAGTGATATTGAACATTATCACAATACATTTGAAATACAGAAAAACTTTACGAGAGATAGTCAGATAAAAGCTCTTCTAGATTTGTATAGTTAAATGAATAATATAAAAGACAATTTAGGTAGTGATTCTATATTGTCAATTATCACAACAGTCTCAAATGCCTTTTATCCATGGATTGTTTTGATAACTTTGTCAAAATATGTGGGTATGGAAATCGTTGGAATTTATGCGTTTGCTGCTGCTATTTTCATGCCTATATTTAAGGCGTCGGCGCTATCGTTAAAAGAAATAACAGCAACAAACTATACAATAAATAGTGTAATTATTACTTCATTTAAAATAAGACTATGGACTTCATTAATTGCGTATGTAATTTCAATATTATTTATCATTACCGGAGTAAGTGATAGGTACTGGCCGCTAATCCTAGTGCTAGGAATTATTCGAATTGTAGAGTCATTATTTGATTACTCGTCAGGGTTGTATTTAAGAGAAGACAACTATAAATACATGGCAATTTCAGCTTTTACGCGAAACGTTATATTTCCTCTGCTGATGACATGTATTATTTATTTACTACAAAGTCCTGAAATTGGATTTGTGTGTTTAATGGTTTGTCAATTAGGCTTTTATATTACTTTTGAGTTTAAGATAATAAAGCAATATTCGTATGTTCAAGATCGTAAATTATATGCCACTAACGAATGGTTCACGGTTCCTACTAAAAGAGAATTCTTACCATATCTCAAGTTATCATTCCCAATAACATCAGCAATATTCATTGCGTCCGTAAACGCATCGACGCCTAGAATTATTGGTACAGCAATATTCGATGCGGCCACTGTTGGTTTACTTGCGGGGTTTGTACAGATAAGCAATGCCTTTGTACCTCTGCTAAGTGGTTTTACTCATGCATTGATGCCAAAACTTGGTAGAAGTTATCAGACTGGTAGTCTTCAGAAGTTCAAGAAGTATGTGTTGTTATTGTTCGGTATATCATCAGCTTGTAGCCTTTCGTTATATATAGTCTCGATCTCTGAATATAGTGAGAAATTTTTAGAGATTTTGCTGAATGACGTGTTTGCTGAAAATATTGATTATTTTAAATTGATCGCGATTAGTACGGCTTTTTCATATTTTAATTGTGTCATGGGGCCGGTTAAAATATCTCAACTCCAGTATAAAAATGAATTAGTACAGAATAGTATTGTTTTTATTTTGCTGGTTATTTTGTGCCTAGTACTTGGCAATATCTATGGATTGGTGGGTATATTTTATTCAATCATTTTGAGTCAAGCCTTTAGGTCTATTTGGCTGTTAGTTTCAATAAATATAGGTATTGTAAACAAATTCGATACTATCCGTTGAAAGACTGCGCAAAAAAATATGACACAATCTGTATTAAACCAAATAAAAGCCGATGCTATTGCAAACTCTACATATACTAATAATATATTATTTACTCTTGTGAAAAGCATATTGCATCCAGGCATGCAAATGCTCTTTCTATATAGGATAGAAAAAAAAATCCGTAATATAAAGTATCTTGGTATGGTTCTGGGTAGAATTCTTAGAAGTGTGTCTGTTGTTTTGACTGGATGCCATATAAGCCCTGAGGCGGATATCAAGGAGGGAATAATCATACCGCATGCAAATGGGATTGTAATAGGTGAACGGACGATAATAGAAGTTGGCGTCTGTATTTATCAGCAAGTAACGATAGGTGTAACGGATAGAAAATCCAGTTCTTATCCTATAATTAATGAAGGTGCAATACTATATGCAGGTTCTAAAATAATTGGCGGGGTTGTGATTGGAAAGCATGCAGTAATCGGTACGAATGCAGTAGTCACAAAATCGATTCCTGATAATTCTGTGGCAGTAGGGGTCCCGGCTAGAGTATTGTAAATGTATAATAAAATAAATAAGCGTAGTATGAGCGCAAGCTCTATAAAAGGCGGATACACGCTTCATCTATATTTGATATTCATACTCATTGGCTTTGCTTATTTACTTGGGATTACGGGTTCACACAAATATTCATCTGTTTTGTATATTGCAGTAACTTTAATATTGGCAGTTTCGTTAGTTAAAAGACCGTATTTATATATTGCATTAATCGTTCATCTTTATTTGTTTACGCCATTCGTACGTAGAGTGATAGATTACGACTTGGGTTACTCTACTTATAATTACTATGGGCTTGCACCGATAATTGCTTCATTAGTATCGTTATTGATTATAGGCAAGTTAATCGCAAATTTTTCTCAATGGTCAGTGTTGCTTCCTCAAATCATTGCAGTTATTTATGCGTATGCTATAGGGGTGGTAAATAATGGATTTATGTCCGCAACATATTCTCTAACAGATTGGATTGTGCCAACTATTCTTGCAGTATATGTTTCTTCGAATTGGAAACAGTTGGAAATAATCGAATCCTCATATGTGCGTGGTATCAAGGTCTGCATGACAATAATCGGATTATATGCAATTATTCAATTTCTAGTGCTTCCTAAGTGGGACGCATTATGGATGAACAATGTACCAATGACATCCATCGGAGAGCCGCTGCCATACAGGGTACGTGTGTTTTCAACAATGAATTCACCGATGATATTAGCTCCTGTAATGGCTGGATTCGTATTCATCATGTTTAGTGTTAGATCAAAAATAGGATGGGTAGTAGCTGGTTTTGGTACCGTAGGAATATTGTTGTCATTAGTTCGCTCAACATGGGGTGCGATGGCTATTGGATTTTTAATGTTAGTATTTCTCATTACTATGAATAAACCCAAGCTTGGAATCCAAATTGGCTTAGGTGGACTTCTTTTGGGATTAATAATTACATATAGTATCTACTTATCACCTATGTACGAGAGAATTGGTGAAAGGATTGATACACTAACAGGAATAGAAAATGATGTTAGCTATTCTGAGAGAACAAAATTTTATAAACAAATGGCGATAAGAGCATTTACAAATGTAATAGGCGATGGGTTGGGTTCTGTTGGAAAGAGTCAAGTGCTGAATAAGACGAGCTTAAGTGATAAAACCGCTTTCGATAGTGGTTTAATGGAGATCCCAACGGTATTAGGTTTGTTCGGTGGAACTCTATATGCGATGTCCTTCATTCTGTTGTTTAGTAGAATCATAAAGAAGGAAATTATTTTTAATCAAGGTCTACATCAAGGCCTTGTAATAGTAATCATTATTTATTTAGTGCAACTCCCATTTGCCAATAGAATGATAGGTCCCGCTGGTGTCTTCTTATATATATCGATCGGCTTGTTGTTGGCAGCGCGTGCCAAAATTAGGCAATTTAACCTTAGGATGCAAAATGATTAGAAAACAAATATAGGTTGGAAGATTGTTATATGGATAGACGATATTTCAACATACACATACTTGGGCTGTTTCTAGGATTCACAAAACTAACTAAGGCTACGCAGTCGAATAACAATGTAGTCTCTTGCTTAGATATTAGTCGCAATGTGGATATAAAGGAGATGGGGGCAAAAGGTGATGGTATTACAGATGATACAAAAGTATTCAGGCTGGCAATTAAGAACTTCAACAATATTCATATACCATTTAGTAATAACCCGTATGTCATAACTGCAGCCCTTGAATTGCCAAAAGGGGTTAAGATATACAGCAAATCAATTGTTCGTCCAAAGTTATTGTTTTCAGGTGATATAAAAGTATGCATTTACATGCATGATAATACCGTAATTGATAATTTAGAAATTGATGGTGGCTTTAGTGGAGTTATAGGCGGATCCGTTGTAATTCAGATGCAAGGTAAAAAATCAAAAGTACTGAATTCGGTGATAGTAAAGGGTGGTGTATATAATATTCTGATGCAATGTAAAGAAGGGCGAGTATCAAATTGTTCAGTTATGAATTCACATGGTACTGGTATCGCTCTAAGAAGTGAGAATTGTAGATATAACAACTTGAACGATATAACAATAAAAAATAATCACGGCTTCGGTATATGGGTTACAGACAAAGCTTCTTTTAACATTATAAAAGATAATAAATGTAAAGATAACCGATTGGAATTTTGTGGTATAACTTATGATGCACATCATAATCTGGTAGGTGGCAATACGATTGTTGGTAGTGGTGACAATGCGATATCGGTAACTGGTTATGGAAATATCATAGAAAAAAATTGCTGCGAATCGAGCAACTATCACGGAATCGGTGTATATGGCGAGGCAAATATCATACTTCAAAATAAATGCGAAAATAACGGACAACATAATCTCTTACGAAACAAGAATCTTAACTATTCGGGTATTGCTTTAGTCCCAAATTTCGGCGGCTTTGCAAGATTTAATATAGTAATTGATAATATATGTAGTGAAACTCAAATAATCAAAACACAAATATACGGTATTAAGCTTGAAAGAAGCCAATACAAGTCATGGAACAGAGGAAAAATCGTAAAAGCAAATCTTAGATATGCTGCTAATGATGGTAATGTCTACTATGCAGAAGGTCATTTGAATGAAGAGTCAGTCACAGGGAGTGTTGAGCCAACGCATAATCATGGCTCTTGCTCTGATGGGGCAATAATATGGAAATGGATAGGTTCGTTCGACAAGGGCTTGGATGGGGATTACCACCTACAACGGTTGAAAAACATATTTAGAGACATGCGGTTCTACCATTTGAATAAACCAGTATCAAATATGGTCGACATATTAGTTAGCTGCGTGTCGTCACTCAATAAAACACAATTCAGTGATCGTAATACATCAGAGTGTAATGTTGAACGATGTTCCATTGATGCAACATGTAATTATCTAATCGGAAATGACTGTAGAGGCAACTATGTAAAAGATGTCGGAGTTATGTCACGAAATATAAATCATGTTAAAAATATAAGATAATGGGTGATTTCTAAAGACTATCGCACGCTCAACTTGCGTGTTTGGTTGTTCGACATACTTCGTCTGTAAGATATATGTTGCAACCGTTCATCAGTCGCGAATGGTTAAGATCAAAGAAATCTCAAATCTCTTATGTTGGTTGATAATTAAAGTTATGTGTGGACATTATTAGTTGTACGACCCTTTATACTGATTTAAACAACAGTAGACGTTTAAGCGTAAAAAAGTTCAATATAGCCACATCATAGTTAATTATAATTGACGAAAAATAATTACCAACATTTTATACCAATATGATGCGAAGTCTCTTTTTACTGGTATCGATAGTAGAGAGAAAGAAATGTTGTGAAGTTTCGCAAGTAAACTGAAAGGTAATAATCTAAATGTCTTAATGAAGAATTATCATTTTATATCTATCGCCACTGGATTGCTGTAGAATGTTTTTATTTATTTATCTATTCTGGGTCGAATAACAGGATGTTGAAGCGAACGTAGTAATGACCACTGAAGATCGCGGAAATAGACATTACTTAATACTTCTTTGTATTTATGCAATAGTGTTAAGTTATGGATACTGGGGTGGTATCACTGACATGGTAAATAGATGGTCAGGAAAGGAAGAATATGGATATGCATTTTTTCTGCCTTTCATATCTATTTATCTCGGTTGGCAAAGAAGAAACAAACTCGTTGTTGCAGAGATACTGCCTTCATGGAGTGGGGTGCTGATTGTTGTACTTGCGGGATTACTGTTCTTTGTCGGTCAAATAGCTACATCATACACTCTCGTTCAATACTCACTAGTCTTGACTCTCGTTGGTATTGTCTATGCCCTTCTTGGTTGGCAAGCATTTAAGATAATCGCTGGTCCACTTGCACTGCTCTTTTTTATTGTCCCTCTTCCACCTTTCATATACAACAATTTATCTGCAAAATTACAATTAATTTCGTCTGAAATTGGTGTAAACGTAATACGTTGGTTCGGTATAAGCGTCTATCTGGAAGGGAACGTAATCGATTTGGGTGATTACAAACTCCAAGTAGTCGAAGCATGCAGTGGACTCAGATACTTGTTTCCTTTGGTAAGCTTAGCGTATCTCGCTGCTTATATCTTTCGTGTAGAACTGTGGAAAAGGTTCGTGGTTTTTTTTTCTAGTATTCCAATTGCTGTCTTAATGAACAGTTTCAGAATTGGAGTAATAGGAGTCTTAGTCGATAACTGGGGGCAGAAACAAGCAGACGGGTTTCTACACTATTTCGAGGGATGGGTGGTTTTTATAGCCTGCTTGTTGATTCTTTTTATTGAAATGACAATTCTCGTAAGAATCGGCAGTAGTGGTCGCCGACTACGTGATGTATTCGGTCTGGAGACACCTAGCCCGGTTCCAAAGAGTGTTTTGTTTCGTAATAAGGCCATCACGCCAGTACACTACGGGATAATGGCGTCAGTCGTTTTGATCGCGATATGTTCACTCTATGTGAAGTCGCAAGAGGAAATTATTCCTGACAGAAGAGATTTTGGCAGCTTTCCCTCAGTATTCAATGGGTGGCGTGGAGATTCTGACATACTGGAAGATGTTTATCTTAAATCTCTGAAATTAGATGACTACCTGATTGGTGACTATTACAAGAAAGGAACTCAGGTCAATTTCTATACGGCATATTATGCATCGCAGCAGGCGGGTTCCGCAGCGCACAGTCCACGTTCTTGTATACCCGGAGGTGGGTGGGAAATAGACAAGGTCACGCAAGTAAAAGTGCTTGGCCTTCAGGTAAATGGACATACCTTAATTGTGAATCGTCTTGTCATAAAAAAAGGAGATGTTCGACAACTTGTTTACTATTGGTTTCAGCAAAGAGGCCGCGTGATTACGAGTGAATGGCTGGTTAAATGGTATCTTTTCTATGATGGACTAACTCGTCAGCGTACAGATGGCGCATTAGTAAGGCTGACCACTTCGGTAGGACTCGATGAGGAATGGAGTGACGGTGATAGAAGACTAGTCGAATTTGCTGAAGACCTTGTGCCATTGCTAGAAGGGTTTATACCTAATTGAAGCAATAAATATCCATATCAAATAGTAATAATTCGATATACCAAAAACACATAGAGACTGTCTAGTCTTGTTGTGACGGTCTGCCATAGACACAGTCTGACATCTATATGTTGCATGATGATAAATTTACTGAGATGGCCACCGGAAATATGCAGAATATCAACATATTCAGGACTATGCTGTTTCATAATATATATGCAGTGTGAACAAGAGCATAGATTTCTCTTGTAAACTTCGAGTTGCACTGCATATAGTGTTATTGTGCGGTCACTGACAGATTCAATATTTGACAGGGAAAATAGTATGTAACACAAGGATATTCACTACCCACCTCTGTCAAACCCTATAGAACATTTGTAACTGGAAATATATACAACAGCAAGTATTTTAAAGGTTCTTGCTCTTTTATATAGCAGTTCTACGTATTGTTAGACTGATATGAAGTCATCTCGACAAGAAATGGTATCTACATGATGAAGATCCAGAATCAGTATATTCTTCTTATTAAATATCTCCTGATTCCTTTATTGATATCAGCGGTAATGATGTTTTCTGCCTGTTCTGATAAGTCTGCAAGAAAGAAAACTTACTATGACCGCGGTATGGACCTGTTCGAGCTAGGCAACTATACAAAGGCACGTCTAGAATTCAAAAATGTACTACAAATCGATCCGAAAGACGCCGATGCCTATTACATGTTCGGTCTGCTTGAAGAAAAAGAAGAAAACTGGCGAAAGGCATTTTCACTCTATTTGCGAACTACCGAACTCAATCCACAACATGTTCAAGCTCAGGTTCATCTTGGAACCATATATATTCTCGCAGGAGATAATGACAAAGCCCTGGCTGCTGCAGATGCTGCGCTACAGGTTGACCCTGTAAATTCTGAAGCGCTCGTTTTGCGAGGATTTGCACTAGCTAAATCCGATAAATCCGATGCTGCAATCAATGATGTATTGAAGGCCATTGAATCTGATCCTGATAATGTTGAAGCTGCTTCCCTTTTATCTGCCTTATATGCCGATCAGGGGGATTCAGAACGTGCAATCATAATTGCACGCGATTCACTGGAACATCACCGTGACCGGGCTGCCTCTTACCTGCTCTTGGCTCGTCTGTACGCAGAAACCAACCAGGACGAAAATGTCGTAAAGGTATTGACGGACCTGGTTGAACGTCAACCTGATCAACTCCAGAATCGCCTACATCTCGTCAGCTTCTACACTAGCAAGGATAACTGGGTACAAGCAGAGGAAGTACTACGTAAAGCGGTGCATGATCTACCGGACAGTAGTGAAGCAAAATTGTCGCTTGTCTCCTTTCTTAAGAGTCATGAAAAAACCTCTGATGCTGAAATGCTACTGAATCAGTATGCCACCGAAACTGCAGACAACAGTAGTTTCAAAATAGAATTGGCTCGGTTTTACCTCAGTCAGAAGCGCTTCGATGCAACTCTAAAACTCTTGGCTGACGTCATTGCAGTAGAGGGTGAGTCGGCTGATGGATTGAAGGCTAGTACGCTTAAGGCCACTGCCCTGTTGTCCAAAGGTGACAATGAACAAGCAGGTTTCGCTGTGGAAAAGGTCCTGGAAGCCGATCCAAAGTACAAGGATGCATTATTTATTCGAGCCAGCCTTTCACTCGTCAGTAGTGACCCAGACAAAGGTATCGCGGATCTTCGAACGCTGATTCGGGAGGATCCTACTTATGTAAAGGCACACCGCCTCCTAGCAAGAGCGCATCTCAAAAAAGGTGAGATCGAGTTGGCGAGGAAAAGTCTCGAAGATGCAATCAAAATAGAACCTCAGGAATCTGCCGCTAACTTTGAACTGGTACAGTTGCTGATCAAAACGGGGGAATTGAATGATGCTGTCGTGGTATTGAACAAACTCCGGCGCTTTGCCCCTACTGATGTTAAAGTACTCGGCGCACTCGCAACCGTCTATTCAAAGCTGGAACAGTGGGATGATCTGTCCGAGGTGGCCCAGGATATTGAATCAGAGCATGCCAACAACCCATTAGGTCCTTATTATCAAGGTCTGGCTTATCAGGCTCAGGGTAATCTGGATAGAAGTATTACCTCATTCAACCGTGCTCTGGAATTGCAGCCGGGAGCAATCGAGGTGCTCGTAGCCTTAGCCAAGAGCTATTTCCTCGCTAAGCAACCGGATCAGGCCACTCAATTGGTAGAGCAGGTGGTTAAAGATAATCCGGAGCATTACCGCGCTATCAATCTGTTGGGTGAAATCTTTCTTTCACAACAGCGTCTTGGCGACGCAGAGGACAGCTTCAAAAAGGCATTGGCTGTCCATGGTGACTGGCCAGTACCCTATCAAAATCTCGTCAAGGTCAAATTAACTCAGGGTAAACAACAGGAAGCCTTATCCGTACTCACAGAGGGATTCTCAAAAACACAGGATCAGGTTTTGGGTTTGGAATTGGCTAATGCACAGGACAAGTTAGGAATGGCGGATAAATCCGTGCAGACTTACCAACAAATTCTGGACACACATCCCGGGAATGTGCTGGCCGCCAACAATCTGGTCATGATCATGCTCCGTGGAAAATCCGATCCACAAATATTGGACCAGGCACTTCGCTTGGTCGATGGATTCGCCACTTCTGAAAACCCCATCATCCTGGATACACTCGGGTGGTTACATGTCAAACGGGGTGAGAATGATGATGCCATTACGGTGCTACGAAAAGCGGCAAGGTTGAGCAAGGATTTACCGGAAATTGACTACCATCTGGCGGTTGCCTATAAGGCTAAGGGCGATCATGAAGCGGCAGCAAACTACCTGGACAAGGCGTTATCCAGTGGCAAAAAATTCGATGGTATCAATGACGCGTTGGCATTGAAGAGTTCTTTAACTAATTGAAATAAAATATAAAAATATTAAAATTCCTGACTTTCAAACTGAAAGATAAGCGGTTGTATGTGCGAATTTATCGGGACTGCAAGCGACTGAAAACGCTCTTACTGCTTTACAGCCATAAATAGAATTATGTCAGGCATAGTTTACAGACCCTGATCTCTGTATAATGCCATCCTTTCTTTGTACCTGTAGTACGCATAACTCACTGTATTTACTGGCATTATGGCATGACGACAATACTTGTCACCGGCGGCGCCGGGTTCATCGGCGGAAATTTCGTCCATTTTCTCCTCTCCGGGCAGCCCGATTTGCAAGTGGTCAATCTGGATGCATTGACCTACGCAGGCAACATGGACACTCTGCAACCCCTGCGGAACAACCCGAATCACCACTTTATTCATGGCCTGATACAGGATGAGAAGGTCGTAAGCGAGATATTTCAACGCTTTCAGCCCGACGCGGTGGTCAATTTTGCCGCCGAAAGTCATGTAGATCGTTCCATCGACGGGCCTGCGGCGTTTATCGACACCAATATTGGCGGAACTTTCAACCTGCTAAGCTGCGCACGTACTTTCTGGAAAGACCTGGACCATACCAAAGCGAAGGATTTCAGGTTTCTGCACGTTTCCACGGATGAGGTATACGGATCCCTGGGTGAAGAAGGTAAATTTACGGAAACCACAGCCTACGCGCCTAACTCACCTTATTCTGCGTCCAAGGCGGCATCTGACCACCTGGTACGAGCCTGGCATCACACTTATGGACTGCCTGTGCTCACCACCAACTGCTCGAACAACTACGGGCCTTATCAATTCCCGGAAAAGCTGATTCCTCTCTTCCTGCACAAAGCCCTGGCCGGTGAAGCTTTGCCGATCTATGGCGATGGCAGTAATGTCCGGGATTGGCTCTATGTGGAGGATCACTGTAAGGCGATCTGGCGCGTGCTCGAGGCGGGGACACCCGGTGAGGTCTACAATGTGGGCGGTAATAACGAAATGTCCAATCTTGAGGTGGTCGAGACACTTTGCAACCTGCTGGACGAGCTGGTTCCGGAGTCGCAGTTTCGTCCGCATATACAGCTCAAATCCTTCGTAAAAGATCGTCCGGGTCATGATCAGCGCTATGCCATCGACGCCGGTAAACTGGAACGGGAGTTGGGTTGGGTGCCCCAGGAAACCTTTGAGACGGGTATGCGCAAAACTGTACAGTGGTACCTGGATAATCAGACCTGGAGCAACCGGGTGCTCAACGGCAGCTACCTTGGTGAACGTCTGGGCCAGGACGATTGATCATGTCGAAAGTGCGCAAGGGCATTATTCTCGCGGGTGGCTCCGGTACGAGGCTGCATCCACTCACTCTGACCATATCCAAGCAACTGCTTCCGGTTTATGACAAGCCGATGATCTATTACCCCCTGTCCACACTCATGCTGGCAGGGATTCGCGATATTCTCATCATCACCACGCCACAGGATGCGCACCTGTTCGAGGGTTTGCTCGGTGACGGCCGGCAATGGGGGCTGCAGATATCCTATGCGGTACAGCCCGAACCCGGCGGCCTGGCGCAGGCTTTCATCATCGGCAAGGAGTTCATCGGCGGTGAACCCTGTTGCCTGATTCTCGGCGATAACATCTATTACGGCCATGGCCTGGTTGAGTCGCTGAAACGGGCGGCCGAGACCACCCAAGGTGCGACGGTCTTCGGATACTGGGTGAAGGACCCGGAGCGCTACGGCGTAGTCGATTTTGATGACCAGGGTCAGGTGAGCGGAATTGAGGAAAAGCCTGACAAACCCAAGTCGAACTATGCGGTGACCGGCCTCTATTTTTATGATGATCAGGTGACTGATCTCGCGCTTTCGCTCAAACCTTCCCCGAGAGGGGAGTTGGAGATCACCGATCTGAATAAGTGCTATCTGCAGCAGGGGCAGTTGCGTCTGGAGAAGATGGGGCGGGGCATTGCCTGGCTGGATACGGGTACCCATGAAAGCCTGATTCAGGCGAGTAATTTCATCGAAACTATAGAATTGCGCCAGGGACTCAAAATCGCCTGTCCCGAAGAGATTGCCTATACCCAGGGCTGGATCGGGGTCGACGAGTTGCAGGCTATGGCGGATGCACTGAGTAAGAACGGTTACGGACAATACCTCCTCAGTCTTTGCAATCGGAGAATGTAGTCGTGGAAGTGGTCGAAACACAGATCCCCGGTGTACTGATTTTGAAACCCAGGGTTTTCGGAGACTCGCGCGGCTGGTTCATGGAGACCTGGCAAAGCGATCGCTATGCTGAACATGGCCTGCCAGGGCACTTCGTGCAGGACAACCAGGCCTACTCGGAACGGGGTGTACTGAGGGGGCTGCACATACAGAATCCTTACGGCCAGGGAAAACTCGTCCAGGTCGTCAAGGGGGCCGTTTTTGACGTGGCTGTCGATGTCCGCCGCGGATCGCCCTGGTTTGGGCAGTGGGTCGGCGTGGAACTGACGGAAACGAACCATCACCAGTTTTATGTTCCGGTCGGCTTTGCGCATGGATATCTGGTGCTGAGTGAGAATGCCATCTTTGCCTACAAATGCAGTGATATTTACCATCCGGAGACTCAGTTCTCGGTGCGTTGGGACGACCCGGACATCGGCATAGACTGGCCCGGAACTGCGACGCCCATCCTGGCGGAGAAGGATCAGTTCGCTCCGCGCCTGAGTGAGATCCCTGTCGATCAACTGCCCGTGTACGGGAACGGTGAAGCATGAGTCGACCCAAGGTTCTGTTGATCGGCTGCGACGGCCAGGTGGGGTGGGAACTGCAGCGCACACTGGGAGTATTTGCCGAGGTGACGGCGACCTCATTGTGTGGCCGTTACGGGTATGCCCTGGACCTGTTGAATACTGCCGGGATCGCCGATGCCGTGAAGGCGGTCAAGCCTGACTATATCGTCAACGCCGCCGCCCACACAGCGGTGGACAAGGCCGAGTCTGAAGTCGATCTGGCCCGACAGCTGAACGCGGATGCCCCGGAACTTCTGGCACAGCTGGCGAAACAGGTCGGGGCGGTGTTGATCCACTATTCGACCGATTTCGTATTTTCCGGCGAGAGTCGCACGCCTTATCAGGAAACCGATGTTAGCGGGCCGCTTGGGGTGTATGGCCAGACCAAGCTGGATGGTGAGAATCGGATCCTGGCAACGGACGCCGATGCCCTGATTTTTCGAACCAGTTGGGTGTATGGCAGCCAGGGGCACAATTTCATGCAGACCATGCTGCGGTTGTTCCGCGAACGTGACGAATTGAACGTGGTGGATGATCAGGTGGGCGCGCCGACCTGGAGCCGTATGATTGCGGAGGCAACTGGACAGATTCTCGGCCAGTTACATGCGGGAAACATCGTCGCGGCTGAGCAGAAGGGAATCTATCATATGACAAACGGAGGTGAGACCAGCTGGTATGGTTTTGCGAGCGCGATACTCGCGTTATCGGGTGAAACCTGTCGGATCAACCCGATCAGCACGGATCAATACCCGACTCCCGCGCGACGGCCGGCCTACTCGGTATTGGACAACCGACGCTTGAATCAGGTGTTTGGTATTCAACTGCCTGATTGGTATCAATCACTGATCCAGTGCATGGAAGATCGCGATGTCGTTCGTGGTCAGAAGTAGTGGACTGCTGCCACCGCTCAGTTGGTATGACGCGCGCTTGAAAGGCGCCTGAGAATATCCGCTTGGATCGAAAGACACGGTTTTGCATGTTCCAACGGATTTTCCTCTTTTCCCATTCTCCAGCGTCGTCTGGTGTCAAGAGTCTGTTTGCCTGATCAGTGAAAGATTGCACGAGCGGGCAGAATTTCTCATTCCCACGCTCCACGTGGGAATGAATACCGGGGTCAGGTGAATTCCTTCCTACCCATGATGGTTCTGCAAACTCCGAGTCTGCATTCCCACTCAGAGCGTCGGAACTAGGGGGGTGACAGATTGTGTGCTTCAGCAACATAAGCAGGGTTGGAGCGATGTGCCGGCATCATGGATATACAAAAGGTGCCCAGAAGGCAATGAGGCTGGCTGGTGAAATGCCGGGCGTGCCGTATTCTGAGGTGTCCGCATCGCTAGATGCCCCCTAACCAACTGAATCTGATGATATTATTCAATGATGACCATGCCTCGCAAAACTCACGGATCGCGGTTGCTGGGGTTTGCTGGCCCGTGAGATAATGCCCGGGTCAAACTCGGACTTTTGGATGAAATATCAGGCGTAGCAAGGGATGTACGAAGAATTTTACGGTTTTACTGAGAAGCCATTCACTTTGCTGCCGGATCCTTCCTTCCTGTTCCTGGGAAAGCGGCATAGCGCCGCCTATGCCATGCTTGAGTACGGGCTGGTCAGCCAGGCGGGCTTCACGGTGATTACCGGGGAAGTCGGTTGTGGTAAAACCACGCTGATTCGCCACCTCCTGGACCAACTGGATGACGATGTCACGGTTGGCTTGGTGAGCACCAGTCACCAGGACATGGGTGACCTGCTCAAATGGGTCCTACTGTCGTTCGGTCTGGATTACCGGGAAAACGAAAAGGTTGCGCTGCACGACACCTTCACCCAGTTTCTCATCGACCAATATGCCCAACAGAAGCGTACCGTACTGATTGTCGACGAGGCGCAGAACCTTCAGGCTCAAGTGCTCGAGGAACTGAGACTGCTCTCCAATATCAACGCGGACAAACATCAGGTGCTGCAGATCATTCTGGTCGGGCAACCGCAACTGCGCGAAATGCTCCGGCATGAGGATTTTCTGCAGTTTCAGCAGAGGGTTTCGGTGGATTATCACCTCTCCCCGCTGACCGAGCAGGAGACACGCGCCTACATCTACCACCGGACCCGCCTGGCGGGTCGGGAAAAGCCCCTGTTCACCAAAGGAGCGGGTATTCTGGTTCACCGGGCCAGTCAAGGGGTGCCCAGGGTGATCAATACCATCTGCGATGCGGCGCTGGTGTATGGCTACGCGGATCAGAAGACCATTCTCGACAGCAAACTGATCGTGAATGTCCTGGAAGACAAGGCAGAAGCGCGACGAACCCCCGGTGAAACAGAAGCCGGCACGACTCATAAGACCATTCCTGTGGTACTGAATGGCGGTCAGGCGGACATCAAGCGATTGACGGAACCTCAATCACAGACGAGTGATGCTTCGGTTCGCCGAGTGACGGAATTCAATCGCGACGCAGCAAAATTACTCTTTAAAAAGTATTATCACGACTGATAGCAATCCATCGGATGGAAGATGGCCTGGATGCCCTGATAGCGGGGCCAGCGGGAATTCCTTCGATGGGTTCTGGCGTGCGGGTAAAAGCCCTGTCACTAGCTCACTCAATGGGAGGCACTGGTACCGGTGGAGACCGGTAGGGTACTCCCGGGTCGTTGGCGAGATTTACGCTATCGTGATTTTGGTTACGCAACTCCGGAGGTCGGGGTTGCTTTGCCCAGAGTGGCGGGCGTTCGCTGATGCGGCGAGGCGACATCCCTCATATTCTGTCATGCGGGCTGGCCTGGCAGAGGCGGCAGAATGAACAGATCCTAGGTACGAAATATGAACAACAATGCGCATCCAGTTGCGGAATTGATGCAGGAGTCGGGGGTCGGCTTCGGAACCAGTGGTGCCCGCGGCCTTGTCAGTGCCATGACCGACCGGGTGTGCTATGCATACACACTTGCCTTCCTGCAGCACCTGAATGCCATCAATATGCTTTCCGGGGATCGCCGCGTTGCGATCGCCGGCGACTATCGGCCGAGCACACCCCTGATCATGAAAGCGGTCGGCAAAGCGGTCGAGGACTTCGGCTGTCAGTTGATCCATTGCGGCAGTCTGCCGTCCCCCGCGATCGCCCTGTTCGGCATCGTGCAACAGATTCCGACGATCATGGTTACGGGCAGCCACATTCCCGACGATAGAAACGGCATCAAATTCAATCGTCCGGATGGTGAGATTCTCAAACAGGATGAGGCGGGTATACGGGGACAGCAGGTTGAATTCCCTGAGGGGTTGTTCGATGAGGCCGGTGCAATGATCCTGGATTACCGGCTGCCTGAAATCGATGACCAGGCTGGGCAGGACTATTTGACGCGATACCGGGAGTTCTTTGATTCGGATACCCTGACAGGACTCAAAATCGGTCTCTATCAGCATTCCGGTGTGGCGAGGGAACTGTTGATTGAAATACTTCAGGCCCTGGGGGCCGAGGTCTTGTGTCTGGGGTACTCCGAAGCGTTCGTGCCGGTCGATACGGAAGCGATCCGCCCTGAGGATGTCGCGCTTGCCAACGACTGGGCTTCAGAATTCAATCTGGATGCTATCGTTTCCACGGATGGCGATGCAGACCGGCCGCTGGTCAGCGATGAGCAGGGGCGCTGGTTACGCGGTGACATCGCCGGATTGCTGTGCGCCGATTACCTGAATGCAGAATGGGTGGTGACGCCGGTCAGCAGCAACAGCGCCCTGGAGCATTCGGGAAAATTTCGCGGCGTGGTGCGTACCCGCATCGGCTCACCCTATGTGATTGCGGATATGCAGGCCTTGATCCAGGAGGGTAAAAGCCGGGTGGTTGGCTATGAAGCCAATGGTGGTTTCCTGATAGCCGATGACCTGGTGGGTGAAGACAGGACGCTCGCCGCGCTACCGACCCGGGATGCCGTGATTGTCATATTGGCGATACTTCATCTGTCTAAAGTACGTAACAAGCCGGTGTCCGGGCTGTTGCTCGAATTGCCTGAGCGCTACACGCACAGTGATCGGCTGAAAGCCTTTCCTACGGAACTGAGTCAGCAGATGCTGGGGAGATTTCAAAGCGGTGATTTCACGCGGGACAGTCAAGCCATCGAAGAAGCGTTCAAGCATCGCTTTGGTCCGGTCGATAAGATCGACACCACGGATGGTGTGAGGATAACATTTTCGGGTGGTGATATCGTGCATCTCAGGCCCTCCGGAAATGCTCCCGAGCTGCGCTGCTACACTGAGTCCGATTCCGAGCAGAAAGTGCGTGATATGAATCGCGATTGCCTCAAAATACTGGAAGAGTGGAGAGTAAATTGATCATCCCTGTCATTTTGTCCGGTGGCTCCGGCACACGTCTCTGGCCTCTGTCCCGAAGCGCTTATCCAAAGCAGTTCATCTCTCTGATTGAAGGTGACTCCCTGTTCCAGAGAACCGTAAAGCGTTTCATGGCGATACCCGGTGTCAGTGATGCCCTGATCGTATGCAACGATGAGCACCGCTTCCTGGTGGCCGAACAGATGCGCTCAAAGGGGCAGTCTGCCAACGGGATACTTTTGGAGCCGGTTGGGCGTAACACCGCACCTGCCATTGCCTGTGCCGCCTTGCATGCACTCGAAGCCGATCCGGATGCGATCCTGCTGGTTTCACCCTCGGATCACGTGATCGCCAATGAAGCCTTGTTTACAGAGATCATGTTGAGTGGCGCACGTGCGGCGGAGACCGGTAACCTCGTAACCTTCGGCATCGTACCGACAAAACCGGAAACCGGTTATGGCTACATCAGAAAGGGGGGTGAGTCAGCCGATAATGACGCATTCCTGGTGGATCAGTTCGTTGAAAAACCGAACCTGGAAACAGCACAAGCCTATCTGGATTCGGGTGAGTATCTCTGGAACAGCGGTATGTTCGCGTTTCGCGCCGATGCCTATCTGAACGAGTTGCAGTCCTTTCATCCGGACATTCTGAAAGCCGCGCAGCAGGCCTATGCGGGTAAAACGGCGGATCTGGATTTTCTGCGCCTGGAAGAACAGGCGTTTACCGGTTGTCCTTCCCAGTCGATCGACTACGCGGTGATGGAGAAAACCGATAAGGCCCTGGTTGTACCCATGGATGTTGGCTGGAGCGATATCGGTTCCTGGTCGGCACTGTCCGAATTTGCTTGTGACGACCCTGAAAGTGGCAATGTGTTTCTGGGGGATGTGCTGATCAAGGATGTCAGCAACAGTTATCTGCGCAGTGAGAATCGCATGATCGCGGGGATCGGATTGGATAATCTGATTGTGATCGAAACCGCGGATGCGATCCTTGTAGCAAACAAATCTCACTCCCAGGACGTTAAGGAAATCGTCGAACAGCTCAAAGCCTCCGGGCGCAGCGAATATGAGATTCATGCTCGGGTTTATCGTCCCTGGGGTAACTATGAAACCGTCGACGAGTGTGACCGGTTCAAGGTCAAGCGTATCGTGGTGAGTCCTGGTGCGAGTCTGTCACTGCAAAAGCACCATCATCGTGCGGAGCATTGGGTGGTGGTCAAGGGAACTGCGAAGATCACCCGGGGAGAAAAGGAACTGCTCCTCACAGAGGATCAGTCTGTCTACATACCGTTAGGCACCAAACATCGTCTGGAGAACCCCGGCCTGATCCCGTTGGAGATCGTTGAGATACAGACCGGTAGTTATCTGGGAGAGGATGACATCGTCCGGTACACCGATATTTATGGACGGGAAAACGGCTAGCAGTTTCCAGGCAATGCCTGGGATTTTTCGCCACCACGGTGGTCCGGATCCTACAAAATACAATCCGCTATCGGTTTGGACACAAATCAGGTCGGACCAACATGCACCTGTCTTGCTATACAGTATTGATGTCGTGGCTGCCGACACCAAAAAGAGCGTGCTCTTTGTCTGGGGTCTGACACTACAGGCCGTTGCTGTTTGAAACCAGCCTGATCAACGCAGGGCTTTAATCCTGATCCTGCCACTTTCTTTCGGCAACATCGTCCGTGTCCCGGGCATCCACCCAGCGTTCGCCGTTTTGTGTGGTTTCCTTCTTCCAGAAGGGGGCCCGGGTTTTCAGGTAGTCGATGACGAACTCGCATCCGAGAAACGCGGCCTTGCGGTGCCGGGCGGCTACGGCGACCACAACAATTGGTTCGCAGGGGGACATCTCACCGACCCGGTGCACGATCCGGCAACCTTCCAATTGCCATCGTTCGACGGCTTCCTCGGCAATTTTCTGCAGTGCCTTTTCGGTCATTCCGGGGTAGTGCTCCAGGAACAGGTGTTCAACCCTGTCGCCTTCATTGCTGTCACGCATCAGCCCGATGAAACTGACCACACCGCCGATGGCTGGATTTCCCTGGCTCAGCAGATCCACTTCCCGATGGGGATCCAGGGGTTCCGACTGCACGCGTACATGAATCATGGCTCAGCCCCCGGTGACAGGGGGGAACAGGGCGACTTCGTCGCCGTCGTTCAGCGGGGTGTTGCGCTCGGCAATCTCCTGGTTGACTGCGATCATGACGCGTTGTTCCTCAGCCAAAAGGCGGGCCCAGGCGCCGTCTCGTGCCCGTAACTGCTTCAACAGGGCCTCCACGGTCTCGGCCTGACCTGCTTCGAACTGTTCACCGTCTGTGGCCAGTTCTTCACGGAAGCGGGCAAAGTATCGGACATCGATCATGGGTACGCTCACCGAAAGGTTGTCAATCTAACCTCGTCAGGGTCGATTGGGTTGTCATTTCAGTCGGGGTAGCGTCCATACGGACGGTACCCGTCTCATATAGGACCATATGAATCCCCCTTACACCAGTGCGGCAAATGGCTGTACCTGCACGCTGTCCCCCGGCTGTACACCATCGCAGTCGGTTCCAAGAAGAATGAAACAGTTGCCGCGACTCATGGACGTCAGAATACCGGAACCCTGCTGGGCCAGTCCGGTTACGCGGTAGTTGCCCTCCGTGGTCTGCTGCAGCTCACCGCGGATGAATTCGAAACGCCCGGGACGTTTGCGCAGTGAGTTTTCACAGCGGGCCATCAGGGTAAAGGGCTGGTAATGAGTACCGCTGGAAAGCCAATGCAGGGCCGGCAGTACGAACTGGTAAAAACTCACCATCACCGCAACAGGGTTGCCGGGCAGGCCGAAGAAGACCGCATTGTCCAGCCTGCCGAAGGTGAGTGGACGACCGGGTTTCATGGCAATTTTCCAGAATGCGATCTCTCCGCAGGACTGGAGTACTGACTTGGTGTAGTCCGCGCTGCCAACCGAGACTCCACCGGAAGAAATCACCACATCCGCTGCTGCGGCCGCTTCCTGGAAGGCCTGTTGCAGAGCATCGGGATCATCCTTGATGACGCCCAGGTCGAGGGTCTCCACGCCGGCCCTCTGGAGCATCCCATAGAGGGTGTAGCGATTACTGTCGTAGAGTTCTCCCTCACCCAGGACTTCTCCGATTCCCCGCAGTTCATCTCCGGTGGAGAAAAACGCCACCCGGGGGCGGCGGCGCACGCTGACCTCGCCGAAACCCAGTGAGGCGATGATGCCGAGATCTGCGGGTGTCAGCCGTCGTCCGGGTTCCAGCACCACCGAGCCGCGCGGTATATCCTCTCCGGCCTGGCGTACATTCTGACCGGTCCTGTGGCCCTGGCCGATACGCACGAGGTCATCTCCGACCTGCTCCGTCTGTTCCTGCATGACTACGGTGTCGGTACCCGCCGGCATGGGCGCTCCGGTCATGATGCGCACGCACTCACCCTCCGCGCACTGTCCGCTGAAGGGGGTTCCCGCGAGGGCGGTGCCGATCAGTTTCAGGTCTGTTGATGTGCTGGGCAGATCACTGCCGGATAGGGCATAGCCGTCCATCGCGGAGTTGGTGTGACCGGGGACATCCACAGGAGAGATGATGGGCTGGGCCAGTACCCGGTTCAGTGCATCGCGCAGGGCCAGCCGCTCGCAGGCCTCGATCGGTGTCAACCCGCTGAGGATCTGTGCCCGGGCGGTATCGACGCTCAGGGTTTTGGGGGACTCGGGGTCCGCGCAACTGGCGGTGAGGTGGGTTGGGTTCTGGGTCATGATGTTCGGCCCTGGTCAGCTCAGGTCGCGACGATTTGTCTCAGTATGAATCCGGCAATGGCTTGTGGGTCATTGATGTCGAGACGCGGCAGTGTCGCGGGTGCCGCGGGGATCTCGGCATCGGATGCCAGGGCAATGATGCGTGTATCCTGGGCACAGAGCAAGGGTTTGCCCAGGGCAGGGCGATGCAGTTCGATTTTTGCGATCTGCGCCTGCTTGAAACCCTCCACGAGCACCAGATCGATACGCTCGGGATCGAGATAACCCAACAGTTCTTCCAGGACGGGTTCTTCCCGTTCCGCTTCGAACTCGACGATCATCGCCATGCGACGCCGGGATGCGATCAACATCGGGCTGGCCCCCGCCGTGCGCAGTTCGTGACTGTCCTTTCCCGGCTGGTCGATATCGAAACTGTGATGCGCGTGTTTGATGACCGCAACCCGAAGTCCCTGCTGTCTCAGAATTGGCAGAAGCTGTTTCAGGAGTGTGGTCTTGCCGGTTCCGCTGTAGGCGCTGAACCCGAGCAGCGGACGGGGAAACCCGGTCATGACGGATCCCCCTGCAGGCGATCCCGCTCCTCCTGGGTATTGATGTTGATGAAGGTGTCGGGGAGGTCGGAGAAGTCTGCCGTGGTCATCGCGTGTTGGGCATACCAGAGATCGATCTTGCGATCACCACCTTCGAGGTATGCTTTCAGGCTCTGTTTCAGCGACACGGCAAGCATCGCGTAGACCGGCTGCAGGCGCTGGCCATCGTGGGCAACCGCGATCTCCGCCGAGTCGCGTTCCAGGACCTGACTGAGGCGATACACCAGATGGTTGGCCAACAGGGGGCCATCGCAGGGAACGGTCACCAGGTAGGGCGTCTGCACCACCTCCATGGCGGCCAGGAAGCCGGCCAACGGACCTTGATAGTCAATCAGGGAGTCGGCGAATACCGGATATCCGAAGCGTTGATACTTCGCCAGGTTTCGGTTGGCGTTGATCATCACGCTGCGCACCTGGGGGCCAATGGCCTCGATTACATGGGCGATCAGCGGGCGCCCGTTGAACGGGACCAGCCCCTTGTCCGCGCCACCCATGCGCTGGCCACGCCCGCCGGCCAGGATGACGGCGGTGACAGCTTCCGGGCCGATCATGCCCGGATCCTTTTTGACCGGTCGGGCTCGGTGGATGCTGTGTAGTAATCCTGTATGGGCTGTGCCCCGATCAGTTGCCGCTCGTGCAGATACAGCGTGCGGTCCGCCAGTGGCGCGAAGTGATGGGCGTCGTGGCTGGCGATGATCATGGACATGCCGGTTTGTTTCAGCGGGGCCAGGAGTTCCAGGGAAAGATGCCTGGATGCCTGGTCGAGATTGGCGGTCGGTTCGTCCAAAAAAAGTATCCTCGGTTGTCTGAGCCAGGCCCTGGCCAGAGAAACCCGCTGACGTTCCCCTCCAGAGAGGTTCTTCGGAGCGGTATCCTGCAAGTGCTCGAGGCCGCCCCAGGCCAGTGCCTGGTCGACCCGCTCTCTGCGTGTTTGTCTGTCAAGTTTACCCGGCAGGGCATAGGCCAGATTATAGCGGACAGAGCCGTCGAACATGTAGGGATGCTGATGCAGATACAGGGTTTCCGCCAGCAGCCTTTTGCGGCAGTGGCGCCAGCTGCGCAATTCATCATCCGCGATCGCGATGTCTGCCCGTTCAGGTTTCTCGAGTCCGCCGAGGATACGCAGCAGGGTGCTTTTCCCGGCGCCATTGGGTCCACATAACAGGATGATTTCGCCCGCATCCAGTTGCAGTCCGATGTCTTTCAGCACGAGACGCTTGCCGAAGCGTTTATCGAGATGTAGCAGGCGCAGGTGAGTGGCGGTTTTCATGTGACGGGTTGTCCCCTGCCTTGAAAGTTCTGCAGCAGCGCATTGAGCGTGAAGGCGAGTGTCAGAAGTACGATTCCCAGGGCGATCCCCTGGGCAAACTCACCCTTGCTGGTCTCCAGGGCGATGGCAGTGGGGATGTTACGGGTGTAATGCAGGATGTTGCCGCCGAGCATCATCGAGGCCCCCACCTCGGCAATGATGCGTCCAAACGCAGCCAGTAAAGCAGCCAGCAGGCCAAATCGCGCTTCGTGCATCAGGGTAAGCAGAGCGCGCAGGGGACTGGCGCCCAGCGTGCGGGCCGTCTCCCAGGCCCGTTTGTCCACCGCTTGCAGGGATGAATGCGCCATCGCGGCGAGGATCGGAAAGGCGAGCGCGATCTGCCCCAGCACCATCGCGGTCTGGGTAAACAACAGTTTCCATTCACCCAGGGGACCCTGGCGGGAGAGCAGGATGTAGAGTGTGAGTCCCACCACGACAGCGGGTACCGACAGCAGGGTGCTGTTGATGGAGATCAGCAGCCTCCGCCCGGGGAATCGCAGGTAGGCGAGGGCGAAGGCTGCCAGCAGCGCAGGGGGCGTCGCTGCGAGTATCGCAATGAACGATACGCGAAAAGAGATGCCGACGATTTCCCACAGATCGTTGTTACCGCTGAATAGTAACGCCAGCGCAGTGCCGATCGCGCTGCTGAGTTGCTCCATCAGTGGGCTTCAGAAAAGGCCGCAAACTCTTCCGCATTGGCATCCGGCGTGAACAGAGTGTTCTGTCCAATCTTGAAGTTGCCGATCATTTTTTGTCCGGTGGGCGAGATCATCCAGCGGATCAGTGCCTGTGCACCCATGTAATTGGTGTCCGGGTGACGTTGCGGATTCACCGCGATGATCCCGTAGGGATTGAACATCACCGGGTCCCCCTCGAAGGCGATCTGCAGTGGCAACTTGTCCTGATAGGCAAGCCAGGTGCCACGGTCGGTCAGGGTGTAGCCGTCCATCTCGGCGGCGATCTGCAAAACCTTGCCCATCCCCTGGCCAGCCTCGCGATACCAGCGGCCCTCAGGTTGGATACTCGCACTTATCCATAGGCTGCGCTCCTTTTTGTGGGTACCGGAATCGTCCCCCCGGGAAACGAATATGGATTGACTCCGGGCGATTCTGCCCAGCGCATCAGCCGCAGACCCGGCGCCATCAATCCCGGCTGGGTCGCTGGCAGGACCGACGATCACGAAATCGTTATACATCACCCCGTAGCGTTTCTCGCCATAGCCTTCGGCGACGAATTTATCCTCAGCCGCACGGGCGTGAACCAGCACAACATCCACGTCGCCATCCTGACCCATGCGCAGGGCTTTGCCGGTACCCACAGCAATAACTTGTACCTGGTAGCCGGTATCTTCACTGAACTTCGGCAGGAGTTCATTCAGCAGGCCAGAGTTATCGGTACTTGTGGTGGTCGCCAGCCTTATGGTTTTCTCAGGGTTATCACCCGCCTGGGACAGACCTGAGAACAACAGCAGACAGGCCAACACGGTGAGCATCGGACGCTGTACTATCCGGGTCATGTTTTAGCTCCTGGTTTGGTCGATTCGAAAGGGTTCGAATCAGCAATCCAGCAAAAACAGTGCCATGCTATCCATTAAGCATAATTTTCGTGCTGTTGGTTGGCGTAAATCCGGATTGGTGGTCTGCTATAGTTAAACGGGATGGCTGGCATAAGATTTACCTATAGTCGCGAGAATGACGTCAGTAAGCCGCAGGCATCGTTGAGGATGTCCCCCCGATGGGACAAATATACCGAATAAACCACACCTCGGTGGGACAGAATGTCTCAACCGGTGTCTATAAAAAAAGGCTCCACGGAGCTATATAACAACTTACGCATTGGTACCACCAGATGACACTTTTTACCCAAGAGTTTGACCGCCCGGGTGGCAAGGGAGACCCTGTCTCTTCCCCCCAGCAATCGGCCCGGATGACCTCCGTGCTGATCGTCGACGATGAACCGGATATCCGAAACTTTCTGCAACGCGGTCTGACCAAATACTTTGCCCTGGTCGAGGCTGCGGATAATGTTGGCGCGGCCGAGGCGTTGCGTGAGCACTGTCATTTCGACCTGATCATCATCGATATCGGACTTTCCGGAGAGACCGGGGGTGTCGAATGGGTCAGGAGCCTGCGCGAGCAGGGAGGACAGACCGGGGTGATCTTCATGACCTCGCAGGCCAATACCCAGACCGTGATCGATGCACTGCGCGCCGGAGCGGAGGATTTCATTTTGAAACCGTTTCGTATGGAACAGATGCTGGCGGCCGTGGAACGGTTTCATGAGCGGCAGCGCTTACAACGGGAAAATTTCGTGCTGCGTCGTCAGGTGGACCTGCTGATCGACAATACCGGGGTGGTGGGCGAGTGCGATCTGATGCGCCAACTGTGCGATGTGATCAAGCGGGTCGCACCCATGCCATCGACCGTGCTGCTGGAGGGTGAATCGGGCACCGGCAAGGAACTGGCGGCCCGCGCCATTCATCAACTCAGCGGCCGGAGCGGGAGTTTTGTCCCGGTCAACTGTGGCGCCGTCAGTGCGGAGCTTCTGGAAAGCGAACTGTTTGGCCACGTGAAAGGCGCGTTCACCGGCGCCCATCAGTCGCGCGAGGGACTGTTTACCTATGCGGAAGGGGGCACCCTGTTTCTGGATGAGATCGGCGAGATGGCCCTGTCAATGCAGGCACATCTGTTGCGGGCGCTGGAAGAGCGCAGCATACGGCCGGTCGGTTCCAATCGGGAATATAGTGTCGATGTGAGAATCGTCGCCGCGACCAACAAAAATTTACAGGAAGAGGTGAAAAAGGGGCGCTTTCGTGAAGACCTCTACTACCGTCTGAATGTGCTGGCATTGCCGATCCCGGCACTTCGCGAGCGCCCGGAAGACATACCCCTACTGATTGATTACTTTCTCCAGCAACTCGCTTTGGAACTCGGTGTGGAGAGCATCAAGTTGAGTGATGCGGAGCTTGCACGCCTGACCGGTTACGAATGGCCGGGTAACGTGCGTGAGTTGCGAAACGTGATTGAACGCAGCCTGCTGCTCAACAAACCACCCAGCAGTTGTCTTCCTGGGCAGACATTCGAGGCCACGGCATCGAATCAGGATGACGATCACAATCTGAAGTTGGAAACCGTGGAGAAACGCCATATTCTGCGGGTGCTGGATCAACAATCGGGCAACAAATCGGCGGCTGCGCGATTGTTGGGTATTTCCCGCAAAACCCTGGAGCGCAAGGTCCAGGCCTGGGATTCGCCTTGAGCATTGGCCGTCCCGCTTTCAGTCGAGCAGATGGATAATAGACACGAGAAAAACATGAGCCAGAATCGATCATTCATTCCTTTGCGGATTGCCGTTATGACGGTTTCCGATACCCGTACGGAAGAGACCGACAAGTCGGGACATAAACTCACAAGCCTGTTGGAAAACGACGGTCATCAGTTGGCCGACAAGGCGATTGTGCCCGATGATATCTACAAAATCCGCGCTGTGACTTCCGCGTGGATTGCCGATCCGGAGATTCAGGTGGTGATCACCACCGGGGGGACCGGTCTGACTGGGCGGGATGGTACACCGGAAGCGATCGCACCCCTGCTGGACAAGGTGATTGACGGTTTCGGGGAAATGTTCCGGGTGCTTTCCTATGAGCTTATCGGGACATCCACAATGCAGTCGCGGACCCTGGCGGGTGTGGCCAACGGCACCTTCATCTTCTGTCTGCCAGGATCCACCGGCGCCTGCAAGGATGGCTGGACCAAGCTGATCTCCGCACAACTCGATTATCGTACCCAGCCATGCAATCTCGTGGAATTGATGCCCAGGCTGCTGGAAAAATAATTGTCCTGAGTGGCATGGGTTTGTGCGCCCTGGCCTTCCGGTTGTTGATCCGGCTTGTTTCGGGGCGCGTTCAGTCGGTTGCATGCAGCATACTCTGTGCTTTGATTACAGCTCGCGGTATTCAAAAAATGTCATGTTCACTTGGGCGAAGAAGATATGGATAGGAAAAACAAATCCATCGATGGCGAGCGCCTTGACCAGGTAGTGGCCCAGGCGCGACGGGACCGGGAAGCGCGTGACAAGGGTTATCGGGAACGGGCGCTCAAGCTATACCCATGGGTCTGCGGTCGATGCGGGCGTGAATTTACCCGTGCCAATCTGCACGAATTGACAGTGCACCATCGCGATCACAATCATGACAACAATCCGCCGGATGGAAGCAACTGGGAACTGCTCTGTCTCTATTGTCATGACAACGAGCATGCGCGTCAGCTGGATGCTGCCTATGGAGCGGCCGCCTCTGCGGATCAGCCTGAGGGTGGGCGTTTCAATCCATTTGCCGATCTGAAGAAGAAGATGAACAAGGATCAGGACTAGCAGGCTGTTGGAATTCTACTCAGACGGTACGATTCTGCGTTGAAATATACCCCAAAGTGTTTATTGACTCCTGCAGAATATTCCCGGCTATTCGTCACCCCAGATCAGGTCCCCGGCTTCACTCAGGTCGTATCCGGTCAGGTTTTCCGCAATTTCGATTGAGTCGGGTGAACGCAGTCGTGACAGCAGGTCCTGAAACAGACGCCGAAACCAGATGCTGCGTGGTAGCGCCAGGTCGAAGGACTCCCAGCCGAAAGGGATGAATCCGAGGCCATATTCGGTGGCCGCGGAACGGGCTCCGGGGGCCACATCCGCAAGTCCCATGGCGATCGTCGCGGCTGCTTCACGTTCGGACAACGCGGTTGTGACCCGGGTGAGCCGGTCCTCACTGGTACCGTAATGACTCAGTACCTCGAGCAGGAACCGTTGCGCACCGGCGCCACTCTGGCGCATCACCCAGCGATAGGAGGGGTCGATCAGAATCTTCGGGTCGGGTGTCCGTTCGGCCAGCCTGGGCGACAGGATCAACCCCTGTTCACGCCGAAACATGCGGATCAGCACCCAATGGCGAAACTGGGTGTACTGCCTCAATAAGGCGGGATGGCGTGTCTGGCTCTCTTCCTTGGGTCCCCAGTGGATACCGCTGGCATCCACCCGGCTGGCCTGCAACAGATCGAGACCGAGGCGGGTGCCGGTCGGTGTATAGCTGATCAGCGCATGCGCGCCGGTATCCTGAGCGAAGTTCATGATCAGCCGGTAGAGCAGGGGATCGTCACTGCCGGCAATGATCAGCCGGTTTGTCATCAGCCCGCCATGCGCAGAGTCGAGCATCCAGCGGTCGATCAGTTCCCGGGGGAACAGCCATTTGCCGGTGATCTTGGTGGCGGGTATGCGCTCCTCGTTGACCAGCGCATAGATCTTCTTTTCATTCAGATGCAGGTATTCCGCCACCTGCTTGACGTTCATGAATACTAGGGGTTGCTGCATCACTGCGGACATCGATTCTCCTCCCAAAATGGCTGTCGCTCCACCCGCTGTGTATCAACCCTTGGCGTGTTCCGCATTCCGATGTTTGCGTATTGCGGGGGACTCGACCGGCACGGCGTCGAAGACGATGTTTTTCACGCCGTTGTAAACCAGAAAGTGTTTGCCTTTGGCGCGGGCAATCAGTGTCACGCCGACCCGGCGCGCGATATCCAGTCCCATGTGCGTGACACCCGAGCGTGACAAAAGGATCGGGATGCCCATCTGCGCGACCTTGATCACCATCTCTGATGTCAGCCTCCCGGTGGTATAGAAAATCTTGTCATGTCCCGGGGTGGCGTTGAGCCACATGTGGCCCGCAATCGCATCGACCGCATTGTGACGACCCACGTCTTCGATGAACAGCAGCATCTCGCTGCCATGGCACAGGCCGCAACCATGCACTGCTCCGGCCTGGCGATAGATCTCATTGTGTTCGTTCAGGTTGTGGAGCAACTGATAGATGCTGGATTGGTGCAGTGTGGGCTGATTCAACTGCAGCTTGTCGATCTCGTCCATCAGGCCGCCGAAAACGGTGCCCTGTCCACAGCCGGTGGTGACGGTCTTACGCGCGAGTTTTTCATCCAGGCCCTGTACCGCCCGGTGTGTCGTGACCGCGACCGAATCGGTCTCCCAGTCCACCTGAAGGGCCTGGATCTCCTCCAGACTGTGTATCAGGCGCTGGTTTCTCAGCCAGCCCAGTACTAATAGTTCCGGCTGGGTGCCGAGGGTCATCAGGGTGACGATTTCGCGTTTGTTGATGTACAGGGTCAGGGCGCGTTCCGCGGCCACCTGGCCTTCACGGTGATTGCCGTATTCATCAACCGCCACGGCTACCTCAGCAGCGTTCAGACCGGCGTTGGTCATCGCAGGACGGTAGCTGGTGGCGCGGGCATCCATCCGGTCAGCCTCCGGTCGCATTCATGTGGCGGAAGATCACGGGTTTTGCATCCAGGTCGAACTCATGTCCCCTGGGCTTGATGTTCATGCTTTCCACGATCGCCTGGCGCAGTGGGGTATCGTTCGTGGGATGGGCACGGACGATGCGCCGCAGGTCCACCGAGTGCTCCTGACCCAGGCACAGCAGCAGACGGCCTTCCGCAGTCAACCTGACCCGGTTGCAGTGATCGCAGAAGTTGTGGCTGTGAGGCGAGATGAAACCAACCCGATGGCGGCTGCCGGGTATGCAGTAGTAACGGGCCGGGCCACCGCTGCTCTTGGTAGTGGGTATCAGTTCGTAATGCTGTTGCAGGTCTTCCAGGATCCGGTCGCTGGAGTAGTAGGTTTGGGCGCGATCGTGATCGCCGATCATGCCCAGGGGCATCTCCTCGATGAAGCTGATATCCATGCCTCTGGACTGGGCGAACGCCACCAGCTTCGGGACTTCGTCATGGTTGCGGTGCTTGAGGATTACGGAATTGATTTTGACCCGCTTGAATCCGGCCTCCAGGGCGGCATCGATCCCCGCGAGGGTGCGTGATATGTCCCCCTTGCGGGTGATGTCATGAAAACGCCCGGCATCGAGGGTATCCAGGCTGATGTTCACCCGGGTGACACCGGCTGCATTGAGTGCCCGGGCGTACTCGGGGAGCAGGGTGCCATTGGTGGTCAGGGTAAAGTCGTCGAGCCCTTCCAGGGCACCCAACTGAAAGAACAACTGCATGATGTCACGCCGGGTCAGGGGTTCGCCGCCGGTAATACGGATCTTACTGACACCGAGTTCGACGAAAGTTCGGCCCACCCGGTACAGCTCTTCCAGGGTCAGCAGTTGTGAGCGGGGTACGAACTGGATGTTCTCCGACATGCAGTACACGCAGCGCAGATCGCATCGATCCGTGACCGAGATTCGCAGGTAGTTAATGTGTCGGCCGAATCGGTCTGTGAGCGGTGAGGTTGCAGCAATGTCGTCTGATACTTTCGATGGCATGCCGTCATTCCCTCCGGTTCTGGCTTGTTTTACGCATGGCGAATCTCATAGGGCAGAAGGTACGCAATTCCCGTACCCATTCACCACACAGGCCGGAAAGCCCTGTAATCCTGGTTCATTTCTTTCCTTTCTCTGCAGCCCGGGTGATCCCGGATGGTCCGATTTGTCCCAGCTCGCGTGACTGAACGGGACATTTTGCCCTTGTTTTCGGTAACTCCGTTTTACGGACAATTTTCCCCAGGCCGCGCGTTTTCTGGATTCTGTGGGTGGGTCTGGAACATTGGTACACAATTTGCGCCTGCTTCTAGCCATCTAACCACACAGGACTGCCATCGATGACCCTACAAAGCGTGGATGATATCGGCCGGAATCTGCCGGACCAGTTCGCCGTATCGTTGGTGGTGGAGGAGTCCCCGCCCACCAATCCCTGGCTCGACATCCACTGGGAACCGATCGGCATCCTGGTCGACAGTCGACCGCTTGAGACGGAATCCGCGGAACCCGCACTGATACACACAGAGGGTGATACGCGACGTTTCCTGCAACGGGGTTTCAGCGTGCGCCTGCATGTGGATGAGTGCGAAAGTTACTATCACAACCTATTGGCCCCCAGCCCCTGCTGTTACCTGGTGGTGACGCCCTCGGACCAAGGCGCTCCCCGACCCCTGCTGATCACGCTCAGTTTCGATGAGGCTCACGCCTATCTGGAGGGGGAGGAGGATCTCTACACCCTGCCCATGCCGGCGGAGGTCTACCAGTGGACCGAAGCGTTTGTGCTGGCCCACTATGTTCCGGTGAAACGCACCAAGCGGCAACGTCAGGACTGGCGCAAACCGGGGCGTGAGGCCGCGACATGAGCGAAGACGCACTGCCAGACGAAACCGCTGACCGGGAGCCTTTTCTCAACCGCTGGTCACGCCGCAAGCTCGAGGCAGAAAACGCCCCGGCCCGCGCGCCGGAGCCCGCCGAACCGCGAGCGGAGGCGCCACCTCTGCTCAGCGATGACGATATGCCTCCATTGGAGAGTCTCGACGAGCACTCCCACTACGCGGGATTTCTCTCCCCCGGAGTTTCAGAAGGGTTGCGACAGGCGGCCTTGCAGAAGCTTTTCAGCAGCACCTGTTTCAATGTCTGTGACGGGCTGGATGACTACGCGGAGGACTTCACCCGGTTTGAGAAACTGGGTGACCTGATGACTGCCGACTTGCGCCACCGCCTGCAGCGGGAAGCGCAGCGGCTTGCCGAACGCACTGAACCGGGTGAGGTTTCAGAGGCTCAGTCAGCGCCGTCGCAGCATGATACTGCCGAGGTCGCACAGGCCGATCCCCATGCTGAGCCGCAATCCGCGGATTCGACGCATCCTATAGAAAACTCCGCCGATGAGGAGCATCAGAACCTGTCATGAGCAATCAAGCGCAGATCAACCGGAGCGCTCGCGCCGCTGCCCTCGAGGCGGTGGCGCAACTGCCCACGGAATCCACCAGTCTGATCGATTACCAGTCCCAGGGCCGGGCAGTGATCATCGGCGACAACCAGGCACTGGAGGTTGCGCCGCGCCTGGCGGGGAGACTCAGCACTCTGCTGATATTGACCGAAGGTGTCGAGGAGCCCGGGGTGCCTCAGGTACCCCTCGGGGGACGATCGATGCATATCGAGGGCTACCTGGGAAATTTCCGCATTCAACTGGGCGAACCGGGCAAGCCCAATGCGGAGACCGTGGCCACGGATTTGATTCTCGACCTCAGTCCCGAGCCGTTGCTCGGTAGCCAACTCAAGCCACCGGGATATCGGCATTCCAGTCTCGAAGAGCCGGAGTTGGAGCAGGCCATGGCGGAAATGGGTGAGTTGATCGGGCGCTTCGAGAAACCCCGTTATTTTGACTATGACCCGGACATCTGCGCCCATGGCCATGCAGGCAAAACCGCCTGTACCCGGTGCCTGGATGCCTGTCCGGCGGATGCCATCAGCAGTCTCGGCGATATCATCGAGGTCGATCCGCATCTTTGCCAGGGTGGGGGAGTCTGCGCCAGCGTTTGTCCCAGCGGGGCCATCCGCTATGCCTATCCCAGCCCGCATGACAACCTGACCCGGCTCCGGCGTCTGTTGAGTGTCTACCGGGAGATGGGGGGGACTGAGCCGGTGCTGTTGCTGAGCGCCGAATCGGATGAACCCGCGATCGAGCCCCGGCGGGATAATCAGTTGCCGTTCCGGGTCGAGGAACTGGCCAGCGTGGGTCTCGATTTCTGGCTCTCCGCCTTGGCTTACGGGGCCCGTTGCGTGCTTCTGGCGGACAACGGTGCGATGCCGGAGTCATCGGCCCGGGCGCTGACTGAGCAACTCGATTTTGCGCGGGAGATTCTTGCGGCGATGAGTTACCCGGAGCAGTGCATTCAGCTCGTATCCGGCGAACACCTCGAACAGACGCAATGGAGCTCAATGCCAGTGATCGAAACCGCCCGCTATTCGGGACTGGGTGGTAAACGCAAGACCGCGTTCCTGGCGATGGATCATCTGCATGCACAGGCGGAGCGAGCCAAACCCCTGGCCAGCCTCAGCGCCGGTGCCCCGTTCGGCTGCGCCGATGTGGACCCGCAGGCGTGCACCCTGTGTCTCTCATGTGTCGGCGCCTGCCCGGGCAAGGCCCTGCAGCCCGGGGGCGAGGGGATCCCGCAGTTGTTGTTCATCGAGGAGAACTGCCTGCAGTGCGGGATGTGTACCCGTACCTGCCCGGAGGACGCGATTTGGATCACCCCCAGAGTGCTGTTCGATCCGCATGCGCGGCAGCAAACACGCAAACTCCATGAAGAGGAACCCTTCTGTTGCACCGCCTGCGGCAAGCCCTTCGCGACCCGGTCGGTGATCGACAACATGATGCACAAGCTGCAGGGCCACTACATGTTCCAGTCTGAACGGGCGCGACGCCGCCTGACCCTGTGCGAGGACTGCCGGGTGGTGGACATTGTGCAGGACCCGGAGGCCATGGTGCGGGGCATCGATGACCCGATTAGGCAATAAGGAGCCAGTCATTGGGTGATTTCATTCCCTTTGACTCCGTTTTTTCCCTTCGATACTGGCCTGCAGCTTGCCAGTCAATACTGAGAGGAGTACTTGATGACGCAAAACAGCCAGGCTGCCCCACACAACACTGACGAGATAAGTGCCACAGTGCACCCGATCAGGCAGGGCCCGGCCACTGAGATCATTCCGGAAGAGCAGGCCTATCGCAGCAGTGCCTACGCCCTGATCTCCCGGTTACTGAGAAACCCACCGGATCAGCCGGTGTTGGATCAAGTGGCCGGATTTGCCTCGGTGGACGGACAGCAGGACGACATGGCGCTGGCCATGTCCACCCTGGGCCTGGCCGCCGGCACTTCACAACCTGACGCGGTGAATGACGAGTTTCATGCCTTGTTCATCGGCATAGGTCGGGGTGAACTGGTTCCCTATGCATCCTGGTACCTCACCGGATTTCTCATGGAAAGGCCCCTCGGACGGTTGCGCGACGACCTCGCGGCACTCGGTTTTCATCGTCAGGAGGGCGTCTGCGAACCCGAGGATCACGCGGCTGCGTTGTGCGAGGTGATGGCGATCCTGATCCAGGAAGGCGGGTCGCTGGATGAACAGACGCGTTTTTACCATGACCATATCGCCGACTGGCTGGGACGTTTTTTTCAGGATCTCGCCGAGGCGAAATCCGCCGTGTTCTACCGCGCGGTAGGGCGTTTCGGCACCGCTTTCTGCACCTTGGAAAGTCGTTACCTGAACATGCCGGTATAGGCCCCTGTAACCCAACCGCTCCATGACTGGAGGAGTAATTATGAACAAGAAAGCCAAGCGTTACGCTCTGGATCACAATCGCAGGAAATTCCTGCGCAAGTCCGCCGGTGCGGGGGCCGGCGTAGCCTTGGCGGCAAGTCTGCCCGGGCTGGCCAGCAGCGACGATGCCGAGGCCCGGACCGATGAGGCCCAGCAACAGAAAGGTTACCGCATAACACCCCACATCGCCGCGTATTACGAGACGATGAACAGTTGAACCAGACAAGGTGAATCGAATGAAACTGCGCAAGACATCTGATCTCCCGATCGACGCACAAGCCGGCGCCACGCCTACCGTGAGTGGTGAAGCCGGCGGTCAAGCCCTGTCGCGCCGGGCCTTTTTGAAGAATTCCGGACTGATGGCGGGTGGCGCGGTCCTGGCCAGCGGCTTTGCCCCGGGCATGGTCCGCAAGGCCCGTGCCGAAGACGCTGCCACTTCCGGGGTGCAGAAGATCAAAACCATCTGCACTCACTGTTCAGTCGGCTGCGGCATCATCGCTGAAGTGCAGAACGGTGTCTGGACCGGTCAGGAACCGGCATTCGATCACCCCTTCAATCACGGCGCCCACTGCGCCAAAGGCGCCTCGGTACGTGAACACGGGCATGGTGAGCGGCGTCTGAAGTACCCGACCAAGCTGGTGGACGGCAAGTGGAAACGGGTCTCCTGGGAAGAGGCGATCAACGAGATCGGCGACAAGATGCTGCAGATCCGCGAGCAGTCAGGACCCGACTCGGTGTATTGGCTCGGTTCGGCCAAGCACAACAACGAGCAGGCCTATCTGTTCCGCAAGTTTGCCGCCTTCTGGGGCACCAACAATGTGGATCACCAGGCACGCATCTGTCACTCCACCACGGTGGCCGGCGTGGCCAACACCTGGGGATACGGTGCGATGACCAACTCGTACAACGATATCCACAACTCCAAGGCGATCCTGATCATCGGCGGTAACCCGGCGGAGGCCCATCCGGTCTCCCTGCAGCACGTGTTCAAGGGCAAGGAGGAGAACAACGCCCCGCTGATCGTCATCGATCCGCGTTTCACCCGTACCGCGGCCCACGCCACCCAGTACATCCGCCTGCGTCCAGGCACCGATGTGCCTCTGATCTGGGGCATGCTGTGGCACATCTTCGGCAATGGCTGGGAAGACAAAGAGTTTATTCGCCAACGGGTCTACGGTATGGAGGATGTGAAGAAGGAAGTGGCCAAGTGGACCCCCGACGAGGTGGAGCGGGTTACCGGTGTGCCGGAGAACCAGGTGTTCGCAGCCGCCAAGACCATGGCCGACAACCGTCCGGGCACCTTCATCTGGTGTATGGGCGGTACCCAGCACACCATCGGCAACAACAACACCCGCGCCTACTGCGTGTTCCAGTTGGCACTGGGTAACATGGGTGTCTCCGGTGGCGGTACCAATATCTTCCGTGGTCATGACAACGTTCAGGGCGCCACCGATTTCGGTGTGCTCTCGCATACCCTGCCTGGCTATTACGGCCTCGCGGCAGGCTCCTGGAAACACTGGGCCAAGGTCTGGGACGTGGATTACGACTGGCTGGCCGGCCGCTTCGATCCCGGCAGTTATGAAAAATCCGGCGACAAGGATGTGAAGGTCATGAATACCAAAGGCATCCCGGTGTCCCGCTGGATCGACGGGGTGCTCGAGGACAAGGCGAACGTGGCGCAGAAGGACAACATTCGCGCCATGGTGTTATGGGGTCATGCGCCGAACAGCCAGACCCGTGGTGAAGAGATGAAAAAGGCCATGGAAAAGCTGGATATGATGGTCATCATCGATCCCTATCCGACGGTTTCCGCGGTCATGCATGACCGCACCGACGGGGTCTACCTGCTGCCTGCGGCAACCCAGTTCGAGACCTATGGGTCGGTCACCGCCTCCAACCGCTCGCTGCAATGGCGCGACAAGGTGATCGAGCCCCTGTTCGAGTCGGTACCGGATCACACCATCATGTACCGCCTGGCCAAGAAACTCGGATTCGCCGACGAACTGTTCAAGAACATTCAGATGAATGGCGAGGAACCCTTGATCGAGGACATTACCCGGGAGTTCAACAAAGGCATGTGGACCATCGGCTATACCGGACAGAGTCCGGAGCGGATGAAAGCGCAGCAACAGAACTGGGGGACCTTCAACTACACCAGCCTGCTGGCCGAGGGCGGCCCCTGTGACGGTGAATACTACGGTCTGCCCTGGCCCTGCTGGGGTACCGCGGAACTCAAGCATCCGGGCACACCCAACCTGTACGACACCAGCATGCCGGTGGCCAAGGGCGGTCTCAACTTCCGCGCCCGCTTCGGTGTCGAGCACAACGGCACCAACCTGTTGGCGGAAGGCTCCTACCCGGTGGGTAACGAGATCAAGAACGGTCATCCCGAGTTCACTGCTGATCTGCTGAAGAAACTCGGCTGGTGGGACGACCTGAGCGCCGACGAGCAGAAACTCGCCGATGGCAAGAATTGGAAGACCGACCGTTCCGGCGGCATCCAGCGGGTCGCCATCAAGCACGGCTGTGCGCCGTTCGGTAATGCCAAGGCGCGGGCGGTGGTATGGACCTTCCCCGACCCGGTGCCGATTCACCGCGAGCCCCTGTACACCAATCGTCGTGACCTGGTGGAAAAATATCCCACCTACGAGGACCGCAGGTCCTTCTACCGCCTGCCGACCCGTTACGCATCGATCCAGGCCAAGGATTACTCGCAGGAGTATCCGATCATCCTCACCTCCGGGCGGCTGGTGGAGTACGAGGGTGGCGGCGACGAAACCCGCTCAAACCCCTGGCTGGCCGAACTGCAACAGGACATGTTCGTCGAGATCCATCCCCGCGATGCGAATAACGCGGGCGTCAATGATGGAGACGATGTCTGGGTGGAAGGCGCCGAAGGCGCCAAGGTGAAGGTCAAGGCGATGGTCACGAGACGCGTGGCGGCCGGCGTGGCCTTCATGCCATTCCACTTCGGCGGACACTTCGAGGGCAAGGATCTGCGCAGCAAGTATCCAGAGGGCGCCGACCCCTATGTGCTGGGCGAGGCCTGTAACACCGCAATGACCTATGGCTATGACTCGGTAACCCAGATGCAGGAAACCAAGGCCAGCCTATGTCGTATCAGCAAGGCGTAAACAGAGGTAATTATCATGGCTCGAATGAAATTCTACTGTGATCCGGAACGTTGCATCGAATGTAACGCCTGTGTGACCGCCTGCAAGAACGAGAACGAGGTGCCCTGGGGAGTGAACCGGCGTCGCGTGGTGACCATAAAGGACGGTGAGCCGGGAGAGCGTTCCCTGTCGGTGGCGTGCATGCACTGTTCCGATGCCCCCTGTGCCACGGTCTGTCCGGTGGATTGCTTCTATACCACCGCGGACGGTGTGGTACTGCACGACAAGGATATCTGCATCGGTTGCGGTTACTGTTTCTATGCCTGCCCATTCGGTGCACCGCAGTTTCCCGAGGACGGGGCGTTTGCGACCCGCGGAAAGATGGACAAGTGCACGTTCTGTGCCGGTGGGCCGGCTGCCGACAACAGCCCCGAGGAGCATCGCAAGTACGGGTCCAACCGGCTCGCCGAAGGCAAGTTGCCACTGTGCGCGGAGATGTGTTCCACCAAGGCGCTGCTGGCCGGTGATGCGGATGTCATCTCGGACGTTTATCGTAAGCGCATCATCAATCGCGGCGCGGCGGTACTGGCGCGGGGCGTGTCCTTCCAGGATGCTTCGTTTCGCGCACCCCGTAACATGGGCGGCAAGAGCAGTGCGAAAGAGTGATTGGCTTGGTTGGCAGGAGTGGTAAGGGTTTGGTTTGGCGAAGCGATGCCCGGTCATCCCAGGGGATGACCGGGTTTACCCGGGAAGACCAATGAAACAGTCAATGACATGCAGAAGGCCCATCGCAGCCATCACCCGGTTGATCGGCGTCCTGTTGATCGGCCTGACGGTCTGTCTGCCTTCCGCCACGGCAGAGCAGCCGACTGCCGCCACAAAGGCGCCAACCGTGCAGATGATGAATCCCGCGACTGAACTCTGGCGCGACGTTCGGCAACGGACCGCGCCGGCCTCCGGCAGGACGCAGGTTCAGGGTGTCGATACCGGTGTCCTGATCAATTCCAACGGGGATCGCTGGCGCCACTTCAGAATGAACCAGCTCATCCCCATCGGAGGATCTGTTCTGGGTGGCGTGCTGCTGGCCTTGCTGGTGTTCTACATGCTGCGTGGACGGGTGCCGGTGGAAGGCGGCCTTTCGGACCGAAAACTGCCGCGCTACACCAACTACGAACGCACCATTCACTGGTTCATCGCCGGGGTATTCATCTTTCTCGGTCTGAGTGGACTGATCCTGCTGTTTGGCCGGCCGGTACTGATTCCCCTGATCGGCAAAGAGGCTTTCTCCGTGCTGGCCTCCGCCTCGAAAGAGGGGCACAACCTGATGGGGCCGGTATTCCTGGTGGCCCTGATATTGATTTTCGTGCGCTTCGTTCGGCGGAACATCTACCAGAAAGGCGATCTCACCTGGCTGCTGCGGGGTGGCGGTGTGATTGGGAAAAAACATGTGCCATCGAATTTCTTCAACATGGGTGAGAAGACCATGTTCTGGCTGCTGGTGTTCGTCGGCGGCACCATCATCGTATCGGGGTTCGTACTGGTGTCTCCCTCATTGGGACACCCCCGGGAGTGGATGGAACTCGCCCACGTGGGACACGCCATCGGCGCGGTGTTGATGATCGCGGTGATCCTCGGCCACATCTACATCGGTACCGTCGGTATGGAAGGGGCCATCGAAGGCATGAAGACCGGTTATTGCGATCTCAACTGGGCCAAGGAGCATCATGATCTCTGGGCCAGCAAAGCGGAGCAGAACGGCGAGGCCATGCGCAACGAAGAGGTGGCGAGTCTGCGGGGCGATTTCGACCGGCTTCCTAGAGACGTCAGCATTGAAGAGGCGGGCAAGTGATGGGCGAGTTTATCGACGGACCACTCTGGACCTTCTCTCTCAGCGTTTTCGCCATCGGCGTGATTTGGCGCATCATCGCCATCGTCAAGGCAGGAGTTAGGGCGGATCTTTCGCAACCCAGGGGCAGTGCGGGTTCGGGGGCGTTGCGGGCGGTGTTCAGCCGGTTCATGCCGGAACGCACGGTCACCCGGCGTGGACGCTTGCAACTGGTGGCGGGATACATGTTCCACCTCGGGCTGTTCGCGCTGTTGATCTTCGCCAAGCCCCACGTGGATTTCATCGCCGAGCGGATCACCGGATTCGACTGGCCGGCGATGCCCCACTGGGCCTTCATCGTCGCGGCGGAATTCGCCTTCGCCGGTATCATCCTGTTGTGGCTGCACCGTCTACTCAACCCGGTCACCCGCATGCTGTCCGACCTGGACGATCACATCGGCACCATCCTGGTGTTCGTGGTGATGCTGACCGGTTGTCTGGCCCTGGCGCAGTCCTTTGAACCCTTGCGGCTGTTGCATCTGTTGCTCGCCGAACTGCTGTTGATCTATTTCCCGTTCAGCAAGCTGATGCATGCCTTCACCTTTGTCCTGAGCCGTGGCTACACCGGCGCCACCATGGGACGCAAAGGCGTCAATGCCTGAGGAGCCACGATGAGCGAAGCCTTCGAACAGGGTGTGGCGGCACTCACCGCACAGATCGACGCCAAGGTCGCTTCCTACTTCTCCAGCTGCGTCCATTGCGGACTCTGCGCCGAGGCCTGCCTCTTCTACACGGAGACCCATGACCCGCGCTACACGCCCATTCACAAGCTGGAGCCCATGAAAAAACTCTGGCGCCAGGAACACACCTTCTGGGGCAGGCTGGGCAAGGCGATGGGATTGAGCAAGCCGCTCACCGAGGAGGACTTCGCGGATTGGGAGAAGTTGATCTATGACAGCTGCACCCTGTGTGGTCGCTGTTCCATGATCTGCCCCGTGGGCAACGACATCACCTACATGATTCGCAAGACCCGGGAAGGTTTTTCCGTGGCCGGTTACGCCCCGGATGGGATGAAGGAGGCGACCCAGCGGGCGCTGACCATCGGCAGTCCCATGGGCGTCACCTACAAGACCCTGTCCGCGGCGATCGCCAACGTGGAGAAGGAAACCGGTCTGAAGATCCCGGTCGACCAGCCCGGTGTCGAATGTCTGACCATCTTCTCATCCATGGAGATCGTCAACTTCCCCGAGTTCATGGAAGCCCTGGCGCGTATCTTCAAACAGGCCGGAGTCACCTGGACCGTCAGCAGCAAAGCCTATGAGGCGACCAACAGCGGCATCCAGATCGGCAACAAGGAGGCCGCGGCGGAACTGGTGGGACGAGTGGTCAACGCAGCGGAGGAACTGGGCGTGAAGTACGTGATCAGCCCGGAATGCGGCCATGCCTACACCGCCATCCGCTGGGAAGGTCCGAACCTGATCGGTCGTCCCTACAAGTTCGAAGTGGTGCACATCCTCGAGTTGCTCGACCGGCTCAAGGCGGAGGGGCGCATCCAGGTCAAGGATTTCGACCATACCCCCATGACTCTCCACGACCCCTGTCAGATCGTTCGCCGTGGCGGGGTCATCCAGCAGCCGCGCAACCTGCTTAACAGCGTGGCCGACCATTTCGTCGAGATGAAGGATCACGGCGTGATGAACTGGTGTTGCGGCGGCGGTGGCGGTGTGAGCGCCAACGAACGGGCCGAGGAGTTGCGCCTGGAGGTTTTCAAACGTAAGAAATCCCAGCTCGACGAGTTGGGTGTCAATACACTGGTCACTGCCTGCGCCAACTGCCGCATCATTTTGGAGGAAGGGTTGGAGCATTACGAGATGGATACCGAGGTGATCAGTCTGACCGAGTTGCTGGCCGATCATCTGGTAACCGATAAGTGATCATGGCATTGTCTGTGTGACGCAGAGCTGAATCATACCGGGTAAATCTCCGGAAAAGACAAGGGAATCTGTATCTCAGGATGTGCTGTACTTGAAGCATCCGCCACGAACGCACCCTGTGTGTACCCGAATGCTGTCATACGCACTCGCGAACCTGTGACAGGATGATTTTTCCACTTCAAAGTTGTTTTCCACGCATCCGGGCATCACCAGGTTCGTACGGAATTGTTGCAGCAGAGTATCAGTCTAACTTTCGACAGACTCACATGAGGAGGCAACCATGAGTATCATCAATTTACGGCTGTGGGCGGTGGTTCTGCTCACTTTAGGTTGGGTCTCTCCCATGCTTGCGGCCACCCCTGCGCCGGAAGGGGCAATGCTGTACATTATCTCACCCCATGACGGCGATGTGGTGAGTAACCCGGTCAACGTAAAGTTCGGTCTGCGCGGCATGGGCGTCGCACCGGCGGGTATCGACAAACCAAATACCGGGCACCATCACCTGTTGATCGACGTCACCGAGATGCCGGACATGACCAAGCCTTTACCCAGCAATGACCATCACCGCCACTTTGGCGGCGGACAGACCGAAGTGGATCTGGAACTGTCACCCGGTACCCACAAGTTGCAACTGATCATGGGCGACAAAAACCACATTCCCTTCGCGCCCCCGCTGATGTCTGAATCGATCAACATCACCGTAGAGTGATCGACCCAGGGGCACAGGCACCCCGCATGAAGCAAAGCGTAATCCGGGTTCAGGCCAACGACTATTCGCACAAGTTAACGGATACTCTTCCCAGGCAACCCCCCTTTCCCCTCGCGGGAGAGGGATGTGGAGAAGGGGATTAACGGATCAGCCATTGCTGGGTTCGAGTAACCGTAGCTCGGGTTAGCTCAGCGTAACCCGACAACCTGCCATGCCACTACAAGTCGGGTTGCGCACCGCTAACCCGGCCTACCCAATGATAGGCGGAATTAGCCTAATCCTCGTTCCCACGCTCTGCGTGTGAATGCAGACTTATGCCAGGAGAAGTTATCCCAAGCTGATTTTTTCTGTTTACTCCGTATGCGTTCCCACGCAGAGCGTGGGAACGAGCCTGAATGGCTAATCATGAGGCCAAATGACCGTCACGATGCATCACAAGTGGCAATGTAGGATAATCAAAAAAGGAGACATCAATCAGAGTCACCATTTCCGGTACGCCTCGCAAAATACCGTCGTACCCACTCCAACCCCAAGCCCACCAGCAACCCAAGCGCAACATTGAAAAACAGAGCGGCTATGGCGGTCATGATGATAACCGCCAGGGAAGCGTCTCGGGCACGCAACACGCGCCGGGTCAGGGACATGTGAATTCCCGCCAAAACCAGCAAGGCGCCCACCGTGGAGACCGGCAACAGGCTCAACAGCTTGAACGCATCCGGACCGAGAAACAGACCCAGACTCAGACAGCTTACACCAAAGATCGCCGGCGCCAGCCCAGTACGCGCGCCAAAGCGGTGCTGCACTACCAGGCCTCCGGCGCCGTGACACATGGGAAAGGCGCCGAAAGGGGCCAGCAGTATATTCAGTCCACCACTCGAGAGCGCAAGCCGTCGCGGGGTAATGCGTGCCCGGTCATCGGGGAACAGTTCAGCTGCAATGATGGCAGTCACCAATACGGCATTGGTCAGAGTCAGCACCAATTGGGGCAAAAACACACTCAGGGATGCCTGCCAGAAATCGTCAAATTGAAGGGAGACCATCTGGGGAAGAAACCACCCGAAATTCAGCTTAGGCGTTTCACCCTCCATCATAAGTGTCACACCGATTGACCCGGCAATCAGGATCAGCACCGCATAGCCCTTGAGCAAAGTGCGTTCGATCAGCAACAGGCCAGCCACCAGGGCGACTCCAATCATCCAATGCTCATGCATCAGCTTCAGCCCCGACCAGGCCAGGATCAGTCCCACCCCTACCTGGATGCCCTGTAACAGGTTTTCTGGAAGCCTGCGGGCCAAACGGTCGATCCAGCCCGACAGGCCGAGCAGCAGAACCACAACCCCCAGCAATACCCCCGTGGCCGCTACCGCCCCGGGTGAGAACGGGCTTGCAATGACGATCGCCGCCACCACTTTCATCGGCTGCACCGGTACCGGACGGCGATAGATCAACGCCACCGCCAGGGCGAAAACACCAAAACCCACCAGCAGGCCGGTAGGGTCCATCCGTCCGAGAGCCAGCACCCCGATAACGATGGGCAGAAAGGTGCCCAGATCGGCGAAGGCGCCCGAGGTTTCTGTGGCGAACAGGCGTAATTGCATCACAATGTCATAAATCTCGGTGCTACTGAGTCATCGCAGGATGGCGATGCATTTCATGTAGCACAAAGTCCTGTACTGAAGCAGATACAGGCAAGTGTCCCATGCGTTTGCAATCAGTAAAACTCCTGCTCCTCTAAATTCATGATGCGGATCGACTGAATATCCTCAGGTTTTAGCATATTCTGATCAGCCTGTTATTAGTTCTAGCGCCGGAGTTACACTTTCAGGACCAGATAACACCATGCAGAGCCTCTTGGCTATATTGACTAAATGAACAGATCGTAGGCATGGCGAAGATTTAATTCTAGGGAGAAAACAAAATGCCGGATAAGAAATTAGGGCGACTTGAGAAGGTCGATCTCCGAGAGGGATGGACCTCGGAGTCATCGGATTTTACTCCCTGGTTGGCTCAGGAAGAGAATATCTCCCTACTTGCGGATGCCATCGGACTCGAATTGGAGGTTGAGGCACAGGAGAAAAATGTAGGGCCGTTTCGAGCAGATATCCTGTGCAAGGAAATTGAGACAGAGCAGTGGGTATTGATCGAGAATCAGCTGGAGCGTACCGATCATACGCATCTCGGGCAACTGCTGACCTATGGTGCCGGGCTGAATGCTGTAACCATCATATGGATCGCAGCAAGATTCACAGAAGAGCATCGGGCAGCGCTCGACTGGCTCAACGAAATTACTGACCAACGTTTCAACTTCTTCGGTTTGGAAGTGGAACTCTGGCGTATTGGCGATTCAATTGCAGCGCCTAAATTTAATGTGATTTCAAAACCAAATGAATGGTCGCGAAGCATCACGAATGCTGCAAAGACAGTTCAACTGGAGGCATTGACAGAGGGGAAGCGTACCCAATATCGGTTTTGGACGGGTTTTCTGGATTACATGTCGAATGTGCAATCATCATTCATTGTTTCCAAACCGAGTCCCAGGTATTGGATGAGTATGCCCTTGGGTCGAAGTGGGGCCAGACTCGCTGCAATTACATCGTTTTGGAACAATGAGCAGAACACCTATGAGATCAACGAGATTCGTGTACAGATTCGATTGACGAGTAAGGATGCAAAAAGCCTTTTTGCCTTTTTGATCGAGCAAAAGGAAGATATCGAAAAGGAAATGGGAAACTCTTTGCGGTGGCTCAATAATGACGATACAAATGCTTGTCGAATTTATCTTGCGCGGTCGGCTTACTTGAAACGACAAGATGAATGGGTGGAATGCTTCCAATGGCTACACCATTGGCTCGATATATTTCTCAAAGTATTTCGTGATCGAATCAGGCATGCAGACCTCACCGAATATGAGCAAAAAGAAGAATTCGAGTGAAATGATCATCGCAACTTAACTGTAGTAGGGGCGGCAAATTCGTGCCGTCACTCGCGAGTTCACTGACAAAACGGCTACAGGTTCAGACAGGTCTGTTGTATCTGTCCGGTTACCATTAGATGGGTAAGAATCGCAGCGGACGATTCCGGTCAAGCTTTGACATTTCCAAGCCTCACGGGTGCTGGCGATTTCATTGGAATGAATATCTTCCCCTGGCGGGTCGTAATCGGGGTCTGATGAGGTTTTCAATCGACTGTTGACGCGTATGCAGACTAAAACTACTCCTAGAGTGCGGTAAGCGTGAAATTATCCTGTCAAATCAGCTTATCAACTACTTGCTTTATGCATTGCCATGTGTGACCAAAATTGTGGTACGCATGCAATAAAAAAGGTGAACTGAAATCAGTTCACCTTTCAATTTGGTGGAGGCGGGCGGATTCGAACCGCCGTCCGCGAGTCCTCTGCCTAGAGATCTACATGCTTAGTCCGGTCTATTATATTTAACCGGTTGCCACCCGACGGACAGGGCGCGCAACAGGCGATTCCGGTAAGGTTTTAACATCTCCACCCCGGACGAGCTTTGATGCGATTCTGTGAGATATGACGCCTGAAAAGCTGGACGCACAGACACGGCTCCAGTCAGACGGCACCCTACCGGGTATTAAGCGGCGAGTGCGTAGTTGTCGTCGTTGGCAACTATAAGTTTGCAGCTGGATTAGCGAGGTTCTCTGCCCCTCGGCATGCACACCAGGTTTTGCAACCCCCGTCGAAGCCTACGTCGCCCCCATGACGGTTGTGTAGATAGACAGTATACGCGAGCCAAGGTTTCCTGGATAGATACCCGGGCCATGAAAATAATTCCAGAATGGGCTTAACTCACTGAAATAAATTGACATTCATGCAGGATCGGGCAGCCCGGTCCGGGGATTGAATGGCGTTGCCGGTCCTTAGCCGTGTTTGAACATGCGGGCCTTTTCCCGTTGCCAGTCCCGGTCCCTGTCGCTGGCGCGCTTGTCGTGCTGTTTCTTGCCCTTGGCGAGGCCGATTTCCAGCTTGGCCATGCCTTTCTTCCAGTACATGGCAGTAGGCACCAGAGTGTAGCCCTTGCGCTCCACCAGGCCGATGAGTTTGTTGAGCTCACTACGATGCAGCAGCAACTTGCGGGTGCGCATCGGGTCGGGATGGATATGCGTGGAGGCGGTGCTCAGGGGGACGATATGGGCGCCGAACAGGAAGGCCTCGCCGTCCTTGATGGTGACATAGCTCTCCTTGATCTGCGCGCGGCCTTCGCGCAGGCTCTTCACCTCCCAACCCTGCAGGGCGAGGCCTGCTTCGTACCGGTCTTCGATAAAATAGTCGTGACCTGCCTTTTTGTTCAGGGCAATGGTTGCGCCGCCGGGGCTTTTCTTCTTCGATTTGCTGGACATCGGGGTATTCTAGTCGCGCTTGGCCGCTCCCACCAGTGGCGGCTTGTTAATCCGGTTCAATTTACGGAAAATGGTGGGCTATCAATTCACTAGCTCGAACCGGACGCAGTTCGGGATAGCATGAGGCAGGGGTCAATGACGGAAAGGCAATCCATCCACGGGCAATGGTCGTCACGGCTGGTATTCATACTCGCCGCTACCGGGTCGGCCGTGGGGCTGGGTAACATCTGGAAGTTTCCCTACATCACCGGTGAAAACGGTGGTGGCGCGTTCGTCGTGGTCTACCTGCTGTGTATCGCAGTGGTCGGTATCCCGGTGATGATGGCCGAGGTGATGCTGGGCCGCAGGGGGCGGCAGAGCCCGATCAACACCATGACCATGCTGAGTCAGGAAGAGCAGGCGAACCGGGGCTGGTCGCTGGTCGGCTGGAGCGGCGTGGTGGCGGGTCTTCTGATCCTTTCCTACTACAGCGTCATCGCCGGCTGGGCCCTGGCCTATGTGATGCGAGCCGGTGGCGGGGCGTTCAACGGCATGGACGCGGGGGGCATCGAAAGTCTGTTCAACCATCTCGTGGGCGATCCCGAACGGCTGCTCGCCTGGCATACCCTGTTCATGATGATGACCATGTTCGTGGTAGCCAAGGGGGTCAAGGCCGGTCTGGAAAAGGCCGTGACCTACCTCATGCCGGCGCTGTTCGTGCTGCTCATCGTGCTGGTGGGTTATGCGGTGAATACCGGGCATTTTGCGGATGGGGTCGAATTCCTCTTCACCCCGGACTTCGACAAACTGCTTTACTCCTGCCGCGTGGTGGAGGGGTTGGAACAGTGCGAGATGAGCGGCAGTCCGATCCTCACCGCACTGGGTCATGCCTTTTTTACCCTCAGCCTGGGTATGGGGGCGATCATGGTCTATGGCTCCTACATGCCGAAGAAGGCGTCGATCTCCGGTTCGGTGATGCTGATCGCCTTTCTTGACACCCTGGTGGCCCTGGTGGCCGGCATGGCCATCTTTCCGATCGTCTTCGCCAACGGCCTGGAGCCCGCGGCAGGGCCTGGACTGATTTTTCAAACACTGCCGATCGCCTTCGGCGCGATGCCGGGGGGGCAGTTCTTCGGCACCCTGTTTTTCCTGTTGCTGGTGTTTGCCGCCTGGAGCTCCGCGATTTCTCTGATCGAACCCGCGGTCGCCTGGCTGGTCGAGAACCGGGAGATGACCCGGGTGCGCGCTTCCGCCTGGCTGGGTGGAACGACCTGGATACTCGGGCTGGGGACGATTTTCTCCTTCAACCTGGGCTCGGATATCAAAATCTGGGACAAGACCTTCTTCGATCTGCTCGACTACCTCACCGCCAACATCCTGCTGCCCCTGGGCGGTCTGCTGATCGCGGTGTTCGCCGGCTGGGTGATGAAACAGGCATCGAGCCGGGAAGAGTTCGCCATGAGTGGATGGTTCTACCGGCTTTGGTGGATTCTGATCCGTTACATATCACCCATCGCCGTGGTGGTGGTGTTTCTCCACGCCATCGGAATCGTCTGACGTGCCGGTTGTCGAAAAAAGCGCGCTGGTGTACCACTCGGCGCAGCAGATGTACGAACTGGTATGTGATTTCGAGTCCTATCCGGAGTTTCTGCCCTGGTGCAGCAGCAGTCGCCTGATCTCCCGCAGTGACGAGGAGATCTGTGGTGAACTGGAGGTTTCACGCATCGGCATACGCCAGCGTTTCTCCACCTGCAATCGGCTGGTGACGAATGAACGCATGGATATCCAGTTGCGTGACGGACCGTTTCGCAAACTGGAGGGTGGCTGGCGCTTTACCGAACTCAAACAGGACGCCTGCAAGGTCGAACTGGTACTCGAATTCGAGTTTGCCGGGCGCCTCATCGATGCCGCCTTCGGTCGGGTGTTCAGCCAGATCGCAAATACTCTGGTGGATGCCTTTTGTAAACGTGCTTATGAAATCTATGGGCAGTCTGAACAATGAAATTTGAAGTCGCCTACGGCAAGCTGAACGAACAGGTTCTGTTGGTGGTGGAGTCTCCCGGGGCCCTCACGGCAGGGGAGGTGATCGAAAAGTCGGGGGTGCTCGATCGCTTTCCGGAGATCGATCTCAAGGTGAACAAGGTCGGGGTTTTCGGCAAGGCCGCCAAGCTCGACGCCACGCTGACGGATGGCGATCGTGTGGAGATCTACCGTCCCCTGATCGCCGATCCCAAAGAGGCGCGCAAGCAGCGCGCGGCGGAAGGCAAGCCGATGCGTAAAGGGGCGGGGGGCGAAGCCGCCAAGTCCTGAGGGGTAAGTCCCGCGCAGTCACTGCCCGCCGTTCTGCAGCCTCAATCCTCTTCAAAGCCCAGCGAAAGCCAGAAGCGCTCCAGGATGCCCAGGTCTCCATCGTAGTCCGGTACGCTGACGATCAGTTCCCGTTTTTCCTGTTGCGTCACCACGTTTTCAGCGGGTTGGATATCGCCCGCGTAGCGGGTCATGTAGTCACCATCGAAATACACGCTGAAGCGCTTGATCTCAATCGGCTGGTTGCGCCTTTTGATGGAGAACAGGTAGTCCCAGCGTTCACCGTGAAACACGTCCACCAGCATCGGGGTTCCGAGGGCAAAACGTACCTGGCGCTGGGACAGGCCCGGCTGCAGCAGAGCGACCATTTCGGGGGTGACGATATTACCCTGCTCAATGTCCGGGGAATGAACCAGGGAGAGTTCTTCCCAGGAGGTGCAGGCATTCAGCAGGGGGAGGAGGACTAAAATGAAGATGAGAATCTTTTTCATTATGAGTACAATCTGCGTAACTGAGTTCATAGTAACGCATTCCCTTCCCCAGAGACATAGGTTGGAGATTCATAGGGATGGATAATCAAGATATACGAAAGGCCGGGTTGAAGGTCACTCTGCCAAGGGTGAAGATCCTGGACTTGCTGGAGAGCAGCTCCCAGCGCCACGTCAGTGCGGAAGATGTCTACAAGATGCTGCTCGACAGGGGCGAGGAGATCGGCCTGGCCACGGTCTACCGGGTGCTGACCCAGTTCGAGGCGGCCGGGCTGGTGACCCGCCACAACTTCGAAGGTGGACACGCGGTGTTCGAACTGGACCGGGGCGGTCACCATGACCACCTGGTGTGCGTGGTGTGCGGCAAGGTCGAGGAGTTCGTCGACGGCACCATCGAGAAGCGTCAACGGGAGATTGCCAAGGAGCACGGTTTCGAGATGGTCGACCACTCACTGATCATCTATGGACACTGCGGCAATCCCAAGTGCCAGGTGAGCTGAACGGCAAGCCGGATCGAGTATTCAGAGGCTGAAGCGTCGCGACAAAAGTGACGCCACTGAGTCAGAGTGCAGAGGCGAGGCTGATCATCTCCTGGGCATGCGCCAGGGTCTGGTCGGTGATTTTCACTCCGCCCAGCATGCGTGCGATCTCCTGAACTCTGTCCGCTTCCTCCAGGCGTGCAATCGCTGTCTGGGTGGACTGCTTCTGGGTCTTCTTCTGCACCTGGAAATGATGGTTGGCCTGAGCGGCGACCTGCGGAAGATGGGTGACGCAGAGGATCTGCCGGTTGTGCGCGAGTTTGCGCAGCATCTGTCCAACGATCTCCGCGACGCCGCCGCCAATACCCACGTCCACCTCGTCGAACACCAGCGTAGGGGTGTGCCCATACTGGATGGTGGCGACCTGGATGGCCAGACTGATTCTGGACAATTCGCCTCCTGAGGCCACCTGCCGGAGTGCCTGCAGGGGCATCCCGGGATTGGCGGATACCAGGAAGTCGACCTGTTCCATACCCGCGGCGCCGGCCTGCCCTGCGGACAGCGGGGTGAGGGTGACCGCAAACACACCGCCGGACATCCCCAGCGCCTGCATCGCCTGGGAGATCTCCTCGCCCAGTCTTTCCGCGGCACGCTGTCGCAGTTTGCTCAACTCGACGGCCCGCTTGAGGTACTCGCGGCGCAGCGCTTCAACCTGTTCCTCCAACTCCGTGAGCGTCTCGTCCGCCTGTTCCAGGCTGCCGATCTCGGCTTCGATCTGCGCCAGCCGCTGTGGCAGCTGTTCTGCGCTGACCCGGTATTTACGGGCCATGTCGTGAATCCCGCTCAGGCGCTCCTCGAGACGCTGCAGTTCCCCCGGGTCCAGTTCCACATCGGAGAGATAACCCCTGAGGTAAGCCAGACTCTCGTCCAGCTGGATCAGGGCGCTGTCGAGCATCTCCCTGGGGCTGGACAGCCGGCTGTCCAGGGATTCGATCGCCGTGAGTTTGTCCACCGAGCGGGACAGATGGCTGCGCAGCGACTGCTCATCGCTGTCGAGCCGCTCGACGATCTGAGTGCCGGTCTCCCGCAGCTGGGCCGCGTGACTGAGCCGACTGTGCGCCTGGTCGATCTGCTCGAGTTCCTCCCGGCTGACCCCGAGCGTCTGCAGCTCCTCGGCTTGAAAGCGCAGCAGGTCGAGCCGCGCGGCGCGTTCCTCCACCGCCTCGGTCAGCGCCTGCAGCTGTTTGAGATCGCGCTGATAGGATTTGAATTGCTGAGAAACCTGCTCACTGATCGCCAGGTGGCCGCCGTAGGCATCGAGCAGGCGACGCTGGTGCGCGGGTTTCAGCAATGACTGGTGGGCATGCTGACCGTGAATCTCGACCAGCAGTCCGCCCAGTTCCTGTAGCTGCTGCAGGGGTACGCTGCGGCCGTTGATGAAACAGCGCGAACGACCCTCCCGGTTGAGGCTGCGGCGCAGGATGCAGCCGGTCTCCTCGTCCAGGTCGTTCGACTTGAGCCACTCGAGGGCCTCAGGCAGCGCCCGCAGTTCAAATTCGGCCGTCACCTCGGCGCGGTCACTGCCGGCGCGGATCATGCCGTTGTCGGCACGCTCCCCCAGGGCCAGCCCCAGGGCGTCGATGAGGATCGATTTCCCGGCGCCGGTCTCACCGGTCAGCGCGGTCAGGCCCGACAGCAGTTCCAGTTCCATCGATGAGACGACGGCCAGGTTGCGAATCTGCAGATGGTTCAGCATCGCTTCTTGTTCGGATTTTCCGCCCAGCCCAGCTTGGCGCGCAGGATGCTGTAGTAGTCATAGCCCTTGGGGTGGATCAGGCGTACCGGGTATTCCGACTTGCGGATACGGATGCTTTCTCCCGGCATCGCCGGTACCGTTGTCTGGCCATCGCAGGTGATCTGCACATCCTCTGCGTGGGCGGGATGCAGACGGATCTCGATCTCGCTATCCCCGTCGACCACGATTGGCCGGTTACTCAGGGTGTGCGGGCAGATCGGCACCAACGCGATCGCATTCAGGGATGGATGGAGCAGGGGGCCGCCGCCGGACAGGGCATAGGCGGTGGAGCCCGTCGGGGTGGAGACGATCATGCCATCGGAACGCTGATCATTGACCAGTTGCCCGTCCACATGGGTCTCGAACTCGATCATGCGGGCGATGTTCCACTTGTGCAGGACCACGTCGTTGAAGGCGAGAATCGGAAACTGCTGGTTGGATTTGTCGCCCATGCGCACTTCCAGGAGAAAACGGTGCTCCTGTTCGTAGTCGCCATTGAGGATTTCCCCAAGTCGCAGGATCATCTCGTCCGGTGAGATGTCCACCAGAAATCCCAATCGGCCCAGGTTGATGCCGAGTATCGGGATGTTCTGCTGTGACACCACCCGGGCCGCGTGCAACAGGGTGCCGTCACCGCCGACGACGATGGCCAGGTCGGGACGGTTCGGCAGCGCGATCTCCGCCCGACCTGTCAGGGACTCCCCGTCGAGCATGCGGCGGGTGTACTCCTCGAGCACCACCTCATGGTCCTGCCCGGTCAGGAACTCGCTGATTCTGAGCAGCGTCTCCTTGACCGAGGGATCCCCGTGTTTTCCGATCAGGCCGATCTTTTGGAACCGTGTATGCATCTGCGTGGCGGTGGATGGGTGCTCAGACGATGGTTGCTTGGAAATTGTGTCAATCTTCCAACGTTAGCATGCTGATACGGCCAATCCAAGCGTCCGCCCCGGGTCAGGTCAGGCGATAGCCCAGACCCGCATTGGCGGGGTAATCCTGTCGCTTCCCGTGCGCCCGGATGGATCTTGACCCAGCCCGGTTTGATGTCTCGCCTGGTGTTCAGGGCGGCTTGCCCGGCGGCCTGGCAACAGGCCTTGGCGGTCTTCATTAAGCTTGACTCCGGGTGAGCGAATTGCTAATTTTTCAGCAAATTGGCACTCGACTGCCATGAGTGCTAACAAAGATGCGGAGTGAGCTTTGACAGATAACAGTTCGGGTAAAGAAACCGTTGTCAGCGAGCGTGCCCAGCACTTTCTCAAGGCACTCATCGAACGCTATATCCGGGAAGGGCAGCCGGTGGGCTCCCGCACCCTGGCGAAAGACACCGGCCTGGATCTGAGCCCGGCGACGATCCGCAACGTGATGGCGGATCTCGAGGAACTGGGGCTGGTCTCGTCGCCGCACACCTCGGCGGGGCGAATCCCGACGATCACCGGTTACCGCATGTTCCTGGACTCCCTGTTGACGGTTCAGGATCTGCAGCAGACCGAGGTGGAACGCATCCGTAACGAACTGTTGATGGGGGGCGAGGAGAAAACTGCGCTGCTTTCCTCCGCCTCGCGTCTGCTCTCCGGGGTGACGCGGATGGCCGGGGTGGTGACCCTGCCGCGACGGGACAAGACCACTTTCCGGCAGATCGAATTCCTGCCCCTGTCCGAGCGCCGGGTGCTGGCGATCCTGGTGACCGATGCCGGAGAGGTGCACAACCGCATCCTCAACACCCATCGGGAGTTCAAACGTGCTGAGCTGGAACAGGCAAGCAATTTTCTCACCCGGTTTTTCGCCGGAGAGGAGATGGACCGGGTGCGCAAACGCCTGCTGGAGGAAATGAACGATGCCCGGGAACGCCTTGACCAGATCATGGCCCAGGCGCTCAGCATGGCTGAAGAGGTGGTCAACGCCTCGGAATCGAAAGAGGATTGCGTCATAGCCGGGCAGACCAACCTAATGGAATTCAAGGAGCTGTCAGGACTCGAGCAGCTTCGCAAGCTGTTCGATGCGTTTACGGAAAAACGTGAGATCCTGCACCTGCTGGACCAGTTTCAGACCGCGGACGGGGTGCAGATCTTCATCGGTGAGGAGTCGGGGTATCAACTGCTCAACGGCTGCTCCCTGGTCACCGCGCCTTACCAGGTCGATGAAAACATCGTCGGTGTGCTGGGCGTCATCGGACCGACCCGGATGCATTACGAACGGGTCATCCCGGTGGTGGACGTGACCGCAAAAATTCTCAGCGCCGCCTTGAAAAAACACTGATCATCCCCATGTAACGGGCTACCAGCCATGTCCGGACCCTGAGTTTCCGGAGCTGTGCATTGGCTGCGCCCATGCGCCAAGCCGCTGGGGGATCAACGACAGACACAAGCATTGAGGTCAAACGAAGTGAACGATAAGGAACAACCGCAGGATTCCGCCGAGCGGGCCGAAGAGGCCCTGTCACCGGATACCGGGGACACCCCGGACCCGACTCCCGCCGAGGCGGCAACGGATCCCGAACAGAGTCATGAGGCATTGACCCAGTTACTGGAGGATGCGCGCGCCAAGGCCGACGATCACTGGGATCAGCTGATGCGCACCCGGGCGGAAATCGACAACTTGCGCAAACGCGGTCAGCGGGATCTGGAGCACGCGCACAAGTTCGCGGTGGAGAAGATCTCCCAGGACATGCTGCAGGTCTGGGACAGCCTGGAACTGGGATTGCAGGCGGCCAGGGACGAGAGCGCCGATGTGGAAAAAATCCGCGAGGGGACCGAATTGACCCTGAAGCTGCTGATGGACGTCATGGGACGCCACGGGATCGAGCAGATCGACCCCCAGGGTGAGGTGTTCAATCCCGAATTTCACCAGGCCATGTCCATGCAGGAGCGGGACGATGTGGAGCCGAACACCGTCGTGGCGGTGTTCCAGAAAGGTTACCTGCTGAACGGACGTCTGCTGCGCCCGGCCATGGTGATGGTATCCAAGGCGGCTTCCAACAGCCCGATCGACGAACAGGCTTGAAACGGCACGCGATGACCCCACATTAAGGGTAGTCGAACAGAATTATCATTATTTTTACGAATTTCGGAGAGTTAGCATCATGGGCAAGATCATCGGTATCGACCTGGGAACCACCAATTCCTGTGTTGCCGTTATGGAAGGCAGCACCACCAAAGTCATCGAGAACAGTGAGGGTGATCGCACCACGCCTTCGATCATCGCGTTTACCAAGGACGACGAGATCCTGGTGGGGCAGTCCGCCAAGCGCCAGGCCGTCACCAATCCGCAGAACACCCTGTTCGCGATCAAACGCCTGATCGGGCGTATGTTCAAGGACGATGTGGTGCAGCGTGATGCGGGCATGGTGCCCTACAAGATCGTCCAGGCTGACAACGGCGACGCCTGGGTCGAGGTGCATGGCAAGAAGATGGCCCCGCCGGAGATCTCCGCGAAGATCCTGCAGAAGATGAAGAAGACCGCCGAGGATTACCTGGGCGAGAGCGTCACCGAAGCGGTCATCACGGTGCCGGCCTATTTCAACGATTCCCAGCGTCAGGCGACCAAGGACGCCGGGCGTATCGCGGGCCTGGAAGTCAAACGCATCATCAATGAGCCGACCGCCGCAGCACTCGCCTATGGCATGGACAAGAAGCGCGGCGACCAGACCCTTGCGGTCTACGACCTGGGTGGCGGCACCTTCGATATCTCGATCATCGAGATCGCGGAAATCGATGGTGAACACCAGTTCGAGGTGCTCTCCACCAACGGTGACACATTCCTCGGTGGTGAAGACTTCGACATGCGCATCATCGACTTCCTGGTGGACGAGTTCAAAAAGGACCAGGGTGTGGACCTGCGCAACGACCCGCTGGCCCTGCAGCGCCTGAAAGAGGCGGCTGAGAAGGCCAAGATCGAGCTCTCCTCCAGCCAGCAGACCGACATCAATCTGCCCTACATCACGGCGGATGCCAGCGGTCCCAAGCACATGAACATCAAGCTGACCCGCTCCAAGCTGGAGTCCCTGGTGGAAGACCTGGTCACGCGCACCATCGAGCCCTGCAAACTGGCCCTGAAGGACGCCGGTGTGGACGCCTCCAAGATCGATGAGGTGATCCTGGTGGGTGGTCAGACCCGCATGCCCAAGGTACAGGAGGCGGTCAAGGCGTTCTTTGGCAAAGAGCCGCGCAAGGACGTCAACCCGGATGAGGCGGTGGCGATCGGTGCCGCGATCCAGGGCGGCGTGCTGGGTGGCGAGGTCAAGGACGTGCTGCTGCTCGACGTGACCCCGCTGTCGCTGGGTATCGAAACCCTGGGTGGCGTGATGACCAAGCTGATCGAGAAGAACACCACCATCCCGACCAGTGCCTCGCAGGTGTTCTCCACGGCGGACGACAACCAGACCGCGGTGACCGTGCATGTCCTGCAGGGTGAACGCGAACAGGCGGCGGGCAACAAGTCCCTGGGGCGTTTCGACCTGAGCGACATTCCCCCGGCGCCTCGCGGCGTACCGCAGATCGAGGTCAGTTTCGACATCGATGCCAACGGTATCCTCAACGTCTCCGCCAAGGACAAGGCCACCGGCAAACAGCAGTCGATCGTGATCAAGGCCTCCTCAGGCCTGAGCGACGACGAGATCGATCGCATGGTCAAGGACGCTGAGGCGCATGCCGACGAGGACCGCAAGTTCCATGAACTGGTGGCGGCGCGCAACCAGGCCGACTCGATGATTCACGCCACCCGCAAGTCAATGGAGGAGCTGGGTGACGACAAATTGGAAGCCGGCGAGAAGGATGCGATCGAAAGCGCCATCAAGGACCTCGAAGAGGTGATGAAGGGCGACGACAAGGAGGCCATCGAGGCGAAAACCAAGGTACTGGCCGAGGCATCCGGCAAGATGGCCGAAAGACTCTACGCCCAGCAGGGGGACAATGCCGGAGCCGCCGGCGCCTCGGCCGACGCGGCGGGCGCCGGACAGGAGAACGCCTCCGCCCAGGGTGATGACGATGTTGTCGATGCCGAGTTCGAAGAGGTCAAAGACAACAAAAACTAGTCCCGTACCGGGCTGGCCAAACCGTACACCGGTTCTTCCGGTGTGCGGTTTTTGGCGTTATGTCCCCGGCAACGGATTACAGGGCTAAGATAACCGGCATGTTGTCATAGCCGTCCACTAATGAAGTAAGGCAAACACGCAGCGACCATGGCGAAACGAGATTATTACGAAGTATTGGGCGTGAACAAGAACGCCAGTGAGGCTGACATCAAGAAGGCCTATCGTCGTCTGGCCATGAAGCATCATCCGGACCGCAACACCGGGGAAGCCGCCGGCGAGGCGGAAAAACAGTTCAAGGAGGCCAAAGAGGCCTATGAGGTCCTTTCCGATGGTCAGAAGCGGGCCGCTTATGACCAGTTCGGCCATGCCGGTGTCGACCCGTCCATGGGGGGCGGCTTCGGCGGATTTGGCGGACGCGGTGGCGATGCGAGCTTTTCCGACATTTTCGGCGATGTCTTCGGTGATATTTTCGGCGCTTCCCGGGGCGGCGGTGGCGGCTCCCGGGTACACCGCGGCGCCGACCTCCGCTACAACTTGCAGCTCTCCCTGGAGGACGCGGTCGCAGGCACCACGGTCAAGATACGCGTCCCCACTCTGGTCGGTTGTCAGACCTGTGGCGGCAGCGGGGCGAAGAAGGGCTCCACGCCGAAGACCTGCGACACCTGTGGCGGACATGGTCAGGTGCGCATGCAGCAGGGATTCTTCTCGGTTCAGCAGACCTGTCCCCGCTGTCACGGCAAGGGTACGATCATCGACAACCCCTGCGGCACCTGCCATGGACAGGGTCGGGTACAGGAACACAAGACCCTGTCGGTGAAGGTGCCGCCGGGTGTCGACTCCGGTGACCGGATCCGCCTCGCGGGCGAGGGCGAAGCCGGGGAACACGGGGGACCTGCCGGTGATCTCTACGTACAGGTCTCGGTCAAACCCCACGAGATTTTCAGCCGTGAGGACAGTCACCTGTTCTGCGAGGTGCCGATCAGTTTCGCAACCGCCGCCTTGGGGGGTGAACTGGAGGTTCCGACCCTGGACGGCAAGGTGATGCTGAAGATCCCCGCAGGCACCCAGACCGGTCGCATGTTCCGCATGCGCAGCAAGGGGGTGAAGCCGGTTCGCGGTGGCCCGGTGGGCGACCTGATGTGCCGGGTGATCGTGGAGACCCCGGTGAAGCTCACCAACGAACAGGAAGAACTGCTCAAGCGTTTCGACGAAACCATGAAGCAGGGCGGGGCCAAGCACAATCCGCACTCCACCGGATGGGTGGATGGGGTGAAAAAGTTTTTCGAAAATATGGGGTTCTGAGATGACACGAGTGGCAGTGGTAGGTGCCGGAGGGCGCATGGGACGGACCCTGGTGCAGGCGGTGCACGAGACCGAAGGGCTGAGTCTCGGAGCAGCCACCGAGCGGCCTGAAAGCAGCCTGATCGGTGCGGATGCAGGTGAATTGGCGGGTGTCGGCAAGCTCGGGGTATCGCTGGCCGCGGAACTCGAACAGGTGGCAGAGGATTTCGATGTGGTCATCGATTTCACCTCGCCCCAGGCGACGATGAAGCATCTGGAGGTGTGTCGCGCGCATTCCAAGGCTCTGGTGATTGGCACCACCGGGCTGGACGAGGCGCAGAAACAGCGCCTGACCGAGGCGGCGGGGCAGATTACCATCGTGTTTGCGCCGAACATGAGTGTCGGGGTCAACCTGTGCTTCAAGCTGCTGCAAACCGCGGCGCGGGTGCTCGGCGACGAGGCGGACATCGAAATCATCGAGGCGCATCACCGGCACAAGGTGGATGCGCCATCCGGCACCGCGCTGCGCATGGGCGAGGTGGTGGCCGAAACCCTCGGCCGTGATCTCAAGGCGTGTGCGGTATATGGCCGGGAAGGCCATACCGGTCCCCGCGAACGGGCCAGCATCGGATTCGAGACCATCCGTGCCGGCGACGTGGTGGGTGAGCACAGCGTCTGGTTCGCGATGGAGGGAGAACGGGTTGAAATCGCCCACAAGGCGACCAGCCGGATGAACTTTGCCCGGGGCGCAGTGCGTGCGGCTGCCTGGGTGGTCGATCGGGATGCCGGCCTGTTCGATATGCAGGACGTGCTCGGACTGCGTTGAACATGTCGGGCTCCGGCATGTTTCTCGCAAACCTGCGGGTGATGGGTACGGAGAGGATCTGTCGGATTGCTCTGTTGGCACTGGTTTTGAGCCTGACGGGCTGTTCCGCGGATCCAGAAACACCGGAGGCGCGCTTGCGGGCAACCCTGCAGGCGGCTGAATCGGCGCTTGAGGCCCGTGATCTGAGTGACGTGATGGCGTTCGTCGATCCGGCCTACAGCGGGCATGACGGACGCGACTACCGGCAACTGCGGGCGCTGTTGATAGGCTATCTGCTGCGCCACAAGAGTATTCATGTCCTGTACCGGATCGAGGCGATCGAGATCGATCCGCAGACCGGGGATGCCCGGGTTGCGCTGTATGCCGGCGTTGCCGGCGGCGGCAATGACACTCTCGTCAGTTTTGACCAGTGGCGTGGGGATCTGCTCTACCTGAATCTGACCTTCCGCGAGCAGACGTCCGGGGAATGGTTGCTGACTCAATCCCGCTGGGAGCGGGTGCGCGCCGAGTCCCTGTGAACCGAAACCGGGTTTGGCCCGGAATCTGCTTGTTATCTGCTGTCAGGAACTATTGCACACAGGTAACGCCATGGCACAGATCTCCACACTTCCCCTGGTAGCCGGGACAGACACCCCCACCACCGTGGCAGCAGGCGCGGCTGAGGAATTGCCCGGGCTCAGTGCAGAAGGCCAGGTGATAGGCTTCAGCTTCGATGAGACCCTCAAGCAATTGCTCGATTCCCAGGAAGGTGGTGAGTCGATGCTTCTGTTTGCCATGCAGCAACCCGTGGTCGAGGATCCTCAGCTGACACCCCAGGCATTGATCTCCGAGGATGGCAACCTGTTGCCGTTGACCCTGCAGGCAGACGGCAAGACCTTGCCGGTGATGCTCAAGCCGGAGCTGATGGTGCAGCTGGATGGGCCGCAGACGGGGCTGCCGCAGCCTCAGATTCAGACTCAGACCCAGATCCAGGTCCAGGTCCAGTCGCTTGCCAGGGAGTCGGTCCTGCCGAATCTGGTGCTGACCAGCATCAGTTCCGAGCAGAAACCTCTTCTGCTGAATGAACTGGTCGGCCCGATGGAGGGGCGCTCCCTGGTGGATCCGCTGAAAACCAGCGAAATGACTTCAGCCAATCAGTCACTGCCCTTGACACAAACGCCGATCAGCGGGGCCAGCGCGCCGAGGGGCGCCCTGACCCTGCCCTTGAATCTTCCGGTGGGACAACCCGGCTGGGACCAGGGGCTGGGTGAGCGTGTCCAATGGATGGTCAATCAGAATATCCAGCAGGCAGAGATCAAATTGACACCACCCAACCTGGGACCCCTGGAGATCAAGATATCCGTCCAGCATGACCAGACCCATGTCACTTTTCTGGCCGCCCAGGCGCCCACCCGCGAAGCCCTGGAGGCCTCGATACCCCGTTTGAGGGAAATGCTCGGGGATATCAACCTGAATCTGGCGAATGTCAATGTCGGCCAACAGCAGAGCGGTGGGTCGGAGCGCGGCAACGGCGCCGACAATCCCGCATTCAGTGGGGGTGACGGGGTTGAACTGGGCGCCACCCAGTGGAGCACGGAGAACCCGGGCACCCGCCTCTCAGGGCAAGGGTTGCTGGATACCTACGCCTAGCGCAGCGCAGAGGGTCCGCCGGCCTGCTTGCGCAGGCAGGCCCGGGCAGGAAATCCCTCCCCCGATTACCGGAATCGCGTCTCGAGACGTCCGCTCACCCCGCTGTCAGACCGGGTGAGGGGACTTGGTTTGAAAAAATCTTGTCAAATTGTGTGGGCAGCCGGATGAAATATCCTCGCCAGTAGGCGAAAATGGGTAACGCCCGGGTAAACACGGAATTTGCGATGCGATTGATAAAACTCTTCCTGGTGATCCTCATCATGATCTTCGGCGCTGCTTTTGCGGTGTTGAATTCGAATCTGGTGGAGGTGAATTACTATTTCGGGCGCCAGGATATTGCCCTGTCCCTGATGCTGACACTGGTTCTGGGCCTGGGGGTAATTCTTGGAGCACTCTCCGCGATGGCCAGGATCGTCAGGCTCAAGCGTGAGATACAGACCCTCAAACGGCGCACTGACCTGGTCAGCAAGGAGGTCAACAATCTGCGCGCCCTGCCCCTGAAAGAGTAGCGGATCGAATACCAGTTATGGGCAGTACGAAGCAAACCACATCGGTCGCTGATCCGGCCCTTCCCGCATTCCATGCGAATGCCCGTCCATGGAGTGGCCGCTGATGCATGAGTGGTATCTGTTCCTGCTTCTACCGGTGGCTGCGGCCAGCGGCTGGCTGATTGCGCGACGCAGTTTTTCCGCCAAGAGCCAGAAACAAACCCAGGAGATCTCGCCGGTCTACTTCAAAGGCCTCAACTACCTGCTGAACGAGCAGCCGGACAAGGCTATCGACCTGTTCATCAAGCTGCTGGACGTGGACAGCGACACGGTGGAAACCCATCTCGCGCTGGGGAACCTGTTTCGCCGACGGGGCGAGGTGGAGCGTGCGATCCGTATTCACCAGAACCTGATCGCGCGCCCCAATCTGAGTCGTGAGCAGCGGGCCGAGGCGCTGCTCGAACTGGGTCAGGATTACATGCGCGCAGGACTCTTCGACCGGGCCGAGAACCTGTTCATCGAGCTCACCGAACTCAAGCTCTACAAGGAACAGGCAAACATCTACCTGCTCGAGATCTATCAGCAGGAGAAGGATTGGCGACGTTGCCTGGATGTCGCGGAGCAGATCACCGCGGCTCACTATCCGCCACTCTACAACTCCGTGGCCCACTTCTACTGTGAACTGGCGGAGCAGGCCATGCGACAGCAGAACCTGATGCTCGCGGAGAACTACCTGAAGCGCGCTCAGCAGGTCAAGCGCAGTAATGTCCGGGTGTTGATGTTGCAGGCGGAGATCGAATTCTCCCGCGGGGAATGCCGATCGGTGATTCGCCTGTTGCGTCAGGTGGAGGAGAGTGATCCCGCCTACCTTGCGGTGGCGCTGCCCCGGCTAATCGAATGCTACAAGAAACTCGGTCAGCAGGAGGAGATGTATACCTACCTGAAGCAGCTGTATCAGAAGCACCACTGTACTGACGCCATGCTGGTGGTGAGCGAACGGATCGCAGAATCCGAAGGCCTGGATGCGGCGGTCGAGACGGTGCTGGCGCACCTCTCCGAAAGTCCGGATCTCAAGGGACTGGAGCGCCTGGTGCGGCTCAACCTGAAACGGGATGCGGAACATCCCCGGGAAACCCTGGAGATGCTCCTCAGTTCGGTTTCGAAACTGCAGGATCAGGAACCGGGCTACCAGTGCGAACACTGTGGCTTTACCGCCAAGAAACTGCACTGGCATTGTCCCAGTTGTAAGACCTGGGGTGCGATCAAACCGCGCCAGGGTCTGGCCCGGGTGGCTCATGCGCGGCCTTGAAGCGCGTAACAGATTGATTTATAAAATGCCCGCTGTGATCGGGGTTTTTTCTCCCTGATGCTTTCGATTTTACCCGTTTGGAGATTCCGCAATGAATGAGACCGCTGCCCGAGTCATTGTTGCACTCGATTTCCCTCAGCAACAACAGGCCCTGGCGCTGGTCGACCGGCTGGATCCCTCTCTGTGCCGCCTGAAGGTGGGCAAGGAGATGTTTACCCGTCTGGGTCCCGGTTTCGTCGAAAACCTGCGTTCTCGGGGTTACGACATCTTCCTGGACCTGAAATTTCACGATATCCCGAACACGGTCGCCGCCGCTTGTGACGCGGCAGCGGATCTGGGGGTGTGGATGATGAATCTGCACGCCTCGGGGGGGCGAAAAATGATGGCAACGGCGCGTGAGCGGCTGGAGCGTCACAGTCAGCGGCCTTACCTGGTGGCGGTGACCATACTCACCAGCCTGAGCCGGGAAGAGATGAGCGAAGTCGGCTTTGGCGGCGAGGTGGCCGACCAGGTACTTCGCCTCGCGACCCTGACCCGGGATGCGGGCCTCGACGGGGTGGTCTGCTCGCCTCAGGAGGCGCAGACCCTGCGCCAGTCCCTGGGCGAGTCATTTCTGCTGGTGACCCCGGGGGTACGCCCGAAATCTGCTGCAGCCAACGACCAGCAACGCATCATGACCCCGGGCGATGCGATCACTGCCGGCTCCAGCTATCTGGTGGTGGGCCGACCGATCACCGCCGCGGCGGACCCGATTCAAGCGCTGCAACAAATCAACGCGGAAGTTGCTGCGGCATTGAGCGATTGAGACACTAGAGCCTCAATTGATGACAAACACGAATGCCTGAACCCACAGGAGTAGGAATGAACAAGAAAATACGTAAGGCCGTCTTTCCGGTCGCTGGCATGGGAACCCGATTTCTTCCCGCCACCAAGGCCAACCCGAAAGAGATGCTGCCGGTCGTCGACAAACCTTTGATTCAGTATGCCGCTGAAGAGGCGGAGGAGGCTGGAGTATCCTCCCTGGTGTTCGTCACGGGGCGCAACAAGCGCTCGATCCCGGACCATTTCGACAAGGCCTACGAACTGGAAAGTGAACTCAAGGAGGCCGGTAAGACCGAGCTGCTGAAAAAGGTGCAGAACATCCTGCCACCGGATATCAGCTGCATTTACCTGCGCCAGGCCGAGGCGCTGGGTTTGGGACATGCGGTGCTGTGTGCCGAGTCCGTGGTCGCGGATGAGCCGTTCGCGGTGATCCTCGCGGATGACCTGATTCGCGGTGATGGCGGGCACGGCGCCATCGCCCAGATGGCGGAAATCTATGAGCGCTATCAGTGCAGCGTGATCCTGGTCGAGGAGGTACCGCATGATGAGACCTACAAATACGGTATCGTGGAGATCGAGGAGGATGACGGCGAGTCGGCCCTGATCACCTCGATCGTCGAGAAACCGAAGCCGGAAGACGCCCCCTCCAACCTCGCGGTGGTGGGACGCTACATCCTGACCCCGAGGATCTTTTCCCTGATCAGGGAGACCGGGCAGGGCGCCGGCGGGGAAATCCAGCTGACCGATGCCATTTCGGAACTGCTGAAGTTCGAAAAGGTCCGTGCCTACCGGGTCAAGGGAAAACGTTACGACTGTGGCAGCAAACTCGGTTATCTGGAGGCTACCGTGGCACTGGGACTCGAGCACAATGAACTGGGAGAGGATTTTCGCGAATACCTCAAGCAACTCAGCAGTGATCTTTGAGCTGCTTGGGTTCCACACCGGGGCGAGTCTCCCCGGTGCTGCAATTGTGCACCATGCCACACCCGGTCATCCCGGGTTGCATCTGCTATACCGGATGTAAGCCTGGGAGGGAGACCGGGACGGGACAAAAAAAGGCCGCGAAACGCGGCCATTTTGATTGGTACTCCCTAGGGGACTCGAACCCCTGTTACCGGCGTGAGAGGCCAGCGTCCTAACCACTAGACGAAGGGAGCAGCTTCTTGCGGAAGGCGGTATTATACTGACTTGGTTTCCAGGCTCAATGGTCTGGAATAAAAAAAACGGATGGTTGGACCTTGAAACAAGCTGCAAAGTGGCTGTTGACGAAGTTTTCGGGATTGATCAACAGCCCAGCTCCGAATAACAACCCGGAAACATCAGCAGGCATCATGCCGATACGCATTCCCAGAGACGAACACAACATATCCCGCTCCAATATCAGTAAAAACGCGGTCAAGGTTCTGTATCGACTGAATAATTCAGGCTACGAGGCATATCTGGTCGGGGGCGGGGTGCGTGATCTGCTGCTCGGACGGGAACCCAAGGATTTCGACGTCGCGACCGACGCCTCGCCGGAAGAGGTCAAACAGGTATTCAGCAACTGCCGCCTGATCGGCCGCCGCTTCCGTCTCGCCCATGTGCACTTTGGCCGGGAGATCATCGAAGTCGCCACCTTCCGCAGCAATCAGCCGGCGCAACAGGACGATGACCGTCATCTGCAAAACGGGATGATTCTCCGGGACAATGTCTATGGGACCCTGGAGGAGGATGCGCAACGGCGGGACTTCACCATCAATGCTCTCTACTACAGCGTCAATGACTTCTCCCTGGTGGATTTTGCCAACGGCATGGAGGATCTGCAGCACGGGGTGATTCGCCTGCTCGGTGATGTGCAGAGCCGGTTTCGAGAGGATCCGGTGCGTTTGCTGAGGGCGGTTCGGTTTGCCGCGAAACTCGGTTTTGTGATCGAACCGGAAACCGAGGCGCCGATGGAGGAACTGGCGGTGTTGCTGGATGAAGTGCCGGCCGCCCGGCTCTACGAGGAGGTGCTGAAACTGTTTCTCAGCGGGCACGCCCTGGAGAGTTTCGAAAAACTGCGTCACTACAACCTGTTCGGTCACCTGTTTCCGTTGACTGAAGAGGCCCTGTCTCACGAGGAGCACGAGTTTCCCCTGACCTTCGTCAACCGGGGCATGTTCAACACCGATGAGCGCCTGCGTCAGGATAAATCGGTGACCCCGGCATTCCTTTTCGCGGTGCTGTTATGGGAGCCGGTGAGGTTGCGCGCCGAGCAATTGGAGGCCGAGGAGGTGCATCCGGTGGAAGCCCTGCAGAGCGCGGCTGCGGAGGTCCTCTCGGAACAATCCCGCAAGGTTTCCATTCCGAAGCGATTCAGCTATCCCATGCGCGACATCTGGACGCTGCAGCCGCGTTTTCTGCAGCGCCAGGGAAAACGCCCGCAGCGTTTTCTGACCCATCCCAAATTTCGCGCTGCCTACGATTTTCTGCTGCTTCGCGCGGAAGCCGGGGAGGCCGACAAGGAACTGGCTGACTGGTGGACCCTGTTCCAGAAATCCAACGGCTCTGAACAGCAGACCATGAGCGAACAGGGGAAACGGGGTCGTCGCCGCAGACGACGGCGTAAAAAACCCGCTGCGACCGATGAGTGAGTTTGCGGAGATTACCGCGTACATCGGCCTGGGCAGCAATCTGGAGAATCCCCGTCAGCAGGTGACCGATGCGTTCGAGGAGTTGCAGGCCGCTGCGCACTGCCGCATGCTGCGCAGGTCCTCCCTGTACCGAACCCGACCGGTCGGACCTCAGGATCAGCCGGACTTCATCAATGCGGTGGCCAGCCTGGCGACCCGCCTGCAGGCTGAACGCCTGCTCGATGTTCTGCAGGAGATCGAGCAGCGGCACCACCGCATGCGCGATACCGGGCGCTGGGGGCCACGCACCCTGGATCTGGACCTGCTGCTGTATGGGGATCAGTGCATCGAAACCCCCAGGCTGCGGGTGCCGCACCCGGAAATGACCCGCAGGGCCTTCGTTCTGGTGCCATTGCGTGAAATTGCACCCAGGGATCTGGCACTTCCGGGTCAGGGGCGGCTGGGGGACTTTCTACCCGATGCAAGCCTGGACCGATTGGCATGAGCGGACTTCGCGAGAACCTGCCCCGCTTTCTGGTGGTGGAGGGGCCGATCGGGGTCGGCAAGACTAGCCTGGTGCGCCGTCTGGCGCAGCATTTTCAGGTGGAAACCCTGCTGGAGGGGGCAGAGGAAAACCCCTTTCTCAAGCGTTTCTACGAAAATCCCCGGGAAGCAGCGCTGCCGGCGCAACTGTTTTTCCTGTTCCAGCGCAGCCGCCAGTGGGGCGGTCTGGTACAGAACGACATGTTCCGCGAACATCTGATCGCCGATTTCATGCTGGAGAAAGATCGCCTGTTTGCGCAGATCAATCTCGACGATGACGAGATGCGGCTGTATGAACAGGTTTACGATCAACTGACGCTGCATGCCCCGCCCCCGGACCTGGTGGTCTATCTGCAGGCCCCGGTGGATACCCTGATGAAACGGGTCCGGCAGCGCGCCCGGCCCCAGGAGCGAACCATCACGCCGAAGTATCTGCAGCGACTTTGTGATGCCTATGCCGATTTTTTTTACTATTATGATCGATCGCCCCTGTTGATTGTCAATGCCGAGGAAATCAATCCGCTACAACGGGACCAGGACTTCGAGTTGATGATACAGCATATCGTCAGCGAGGGCGCCGATCGGCGCTATCTGAATCCCTCCCTGTCGTTGTGAATGAACGAGGAACCATGAGCCAGAGCATCACCGTAAAAACCCTGCTTGAGATGAAGGCGTCGGGTGACAAGATCAGTGTTCTGACCGGCTATGACGCCGGGTTTACCCGTCTCATCGAGGCCGCCGGGGTGGAGGTGATCCTGGTGGGGGATTCGCTGGGCATGGTAATCCAGGGCCAGGAAAGCACTCTGCCGGTGACCCTGGACGAGATGATCTATCACACCCGCAACGTGGCGCGGGCGAGAACACGCGCCCTGCTGGTGGCGGACATGCCTTTCATGAGTTACCGCTCACCCGGCCTGGCCCTGGAATCCGCCGGCCGGCTGATGAAAGAGGGCGGCGCGCAGATGGTCAAACTTGAAGGCGGGGCGGTGCAGCACGAGACCATCCGTCAGCTTTCAGCCCAGGGGATTCCTGTGTGTGGTCATCTGGGCCTGCTGCCCCAATCGGTGCATAAGCTGGGGGGATATCGGGTGCAGGGGCGCCAGCAGGAGGATGCGGAACGTCTTCTAGAAGACGCCCTGTCCCTGCAGGAGGCGGGGATGGACATGCTGGTGCTGGAATGTGTGCCGGAGGGGCTTGCGACCCGCGTCAGCCAGCAGCTGTCGGTCCCGGTCATCGGTATTGGCGCCGGCGCCGGGTGTGACGGTCAGGTGCTGGTGCTCTACGACATGCTGGGGATCACCCCGAATCCGCCGCGTTTCGTGAAGAACTTTCTCCAGCCCGGCGGCACCATCCAGGCGGCGTTGCTGGCCTATGTCGAGGCTGTGCGGGCCGCCGAGTTTCCGGCCCGGGAGCACAGTTTTCAATGACCCGGGAGTTGTTCGTTGTGTCGGCCATCCCGGAACTGCGTGAGCGGGTCCGCGGCTGGCGCAGTAACGGGGAGCGGGTTGGCTTCGTCCCCACCATGGGAAATCTGCACCAGGGGCATCTGGACCTGGTGAAGGCGTGTCTCAAGCGTGCGGATCGCTGTGTCGTGAGCATATTCGTCAACCCGATGCAGTTCGGTGTGGGAGAGGATTACGAGGCCTATCCGAGAACCCTGCAGGAGGACCGGAAAAAGCTGCTGGCCGCCGCTGCGGATCTGTTGTTTGCGCCCGAGGTCGCAACCATCTACCCCCAGGGTGACCGGGAACAGACCCGGGTGGAGGTGCCGGGCATCTCGGATATCCTCTGCGGCGCCAGCCGTCCCGGCCATTTTGTCGGGGTCGCCACGGTGGTGTGTAAACTGTTCAACCTGGTGCAGCCGGATCTAGCGGTTTTCGGTGAGAAGGATTTCCAGCAACTGATGGTGATACGCCGGATGGTCGACGACCTGGCCTTTCCCGTGGAAATCCTGGGTATGCCCACGGTTCGCGAAGCGGATGGCCTGGCGAGGAGTTCCCGTAATGGTTATCTGGAGACTCAGCAGCGCGCCCTGGCGCCTAATCTGTATCGGGTGTTGCAGGAGACGGCCGAGGCGCTGAGTCACGGTGAAGCGAACTATGCACGGCTCGAACAGACCGCCCGCGAGACCCTGGACAGACTGGGGTTTCGCACCGACTACTTTACCATACGCCAGGCTCGAGATCTGGCTTCGCCCGAGGGGCCAGGGCAGAATCTGGTAATCCTCGCCGCCGCCTATCTGGGGCGAACCCGGTTGATCGATAATTTGACAGTGGAGCATCTCTGAGCGATTTTTTCGACCCAAATGCTGCATAGCAACATTTTTTCGTTGATAGGCGCGCCAATATGGCGGATAATTACAGGAACATGTCTTGGAATGTCTGTTGATTGCAGTGGCCCGCCGGCCAGGATCCCCCGCGAAGATGCTCAGCCGGGTGCCGTTGAATCGGGCCGGGCGTTCGACGGCTTCGGGAATTGCGGGACAGCCAGGACATGAAGAGCGTCTATCCGCCGGGCACTGGCCGGGTGGGGATAGACTGGATCGGTTCATTTATCGCAAAAGGTCAGAACATCCATGCAGTTGACAGTACTCAAGTGCAAGCTACACAGAGCCTGTGTCACTCACTCCGAGTTGGATTACGAGGGCTCCTGTGCCATTGATGCCGATCTCATGACTTTGGCCGGTATTCATGAATATGAGCAGATTCAGATCTATAACGTGACCAATGGTGAACGCTTCACCACCTACGCGATCCTTGCGGAAGCGGGTTCGCGGGTGATCTCCGTGAACGGTGCGGCCGCGCATAAAGCCGCTCCGGGCGACCGGATCATCATTTGCGCCTATGCGGGTCTGGATGCTGACGAAGTGAAGACCTTCAAACCCGATCTGGTCTACCTGGACGAGGAAAACCGGGTGATCCGTACCGGAGACAAGATTCCCGTTCAGGCGGCCTGAAGCGGACCCCGTCGGGTTGCCGGGTTAATCACTCAACCTCAAAACAATGTTTCCCGTTTCCTTGCAGTGCGCGGGAACCCACGTCATCGATTCCTGCAACGATCATCTGCAGGCTCACGCAGAGCCTGTGGTATGCCGGTTACAGTCCGGGGTCGTCGATCGCGGTCTGGTAGAGTTCCAGGTAGTGCTGGGCGCTGGACTCCCAGCTCAGATCCTGTTGCATCCCGGTACGTGCGAGAATATCCCAGTCGGTGCGTGAGCGCCGGTAGAAATTGATCGCATGCTCCACAGCCCCCCACAGGCTGGAGCCGTCCGCATTGTCGAACACGAATCCAGTGGCGGTACCGTTTGCCAGGGTGGTGGGTGAGACATCCACCACGCTGTCCGCGAGGCCTCCGGTACGTCTGACGATCGGCACCGTACCGTACCTCAGGCTGTACATCTGGTTCAGGCCGCAAGGTTCGAAGCGGGATGGCATCAGGAAACAGTCGCATCCGGCTTCGATGAGATGCGACAGCGCCACATCGTAGCCGATGCGCACCCCAACCCGGCTGTGATAACGGTTGTGGATTTTCTCCAGAGCGTTCTCCAATCCCTGGTCCCCGGATCCCAGCATCACGACCTGGGCGCCGGAGTCCATGATCCCGGGCAGCACCTGGAGAATCAGGTCCACTCCTTTCTGATCGACCAGTCGGCCGATGTAGCCGAACAGCTGGATATGGGGATCTTCATGCAGACCGAAGGCTCTCTGTAAGGCCAGTTTGTTCTTGATTTTCTCTTCGAAGCGGTCCTCAGAGAAGGGAGCCACGATATGCGGATCGTTCTGTGGGTCCCACTCATGGTAGTCGATGCCGTTGAGAATTCCGCTGAAATGGTGTTCCCGATGCACCAGCAGACCCTCGAGCCCATATCCGAACTCCGCGGTTTTGACCTCCTCGGCGTAGGTGGGACTGACCGTATTGACCCGGTCCGAGAGCGCAATTCCCCCTTTGATGAAGGAGAGGTGACCGTGGAACTCCAGGGCGTGGTGATTCCAAAGGGTCGAGTTCAGGCCGAGGCGCAGGAACGTGGGGTGATCGAACATCCCCTGGTAGGCCAGGTTGTGGATGGTGAACAGGGTCGCAGGGCGATCTGCTTCATTGAGCATCAGGGGCGCGATGAGTCCGGATTGCCAGTCGTGGGCATGCAGAACATCCGGTTTCCAGTCGAGACCCGCCCTGTCCAGCGAGACGGCGGCTGCGGCACGGCAGAACAGCATGAACCGGTCCGCGTTGTCCGGCCAGTTGTACCCCTGTGGCGTCAGGTAGGGGTTCCCGGGCCGGGAAAAGTACTTGGGCGCATCCACGACATACAGGGGAATCCCATGAGGGCCGCTGCTGCCATAGTGCAGTACCACCGGCGCGGAGGTGCCGGGCAGGTTGAGCTCAGCCACCGGCTTGAGGTTTTTCGCCTTGGACATGACGTCGGGATATCCCGGCACGATCAGGCGGCAATCCTGGCCGATGTGGCCCAGTGCCACGGGCAGGGCGCCGGCAACGTCGGCCAGTCCTCCGGTCTTGATCAGGGGAGTCACTTCGCTGGTGGCAAAAAGGATCTTCATGCTGCTGGGGCCTGTAAACACTCATCCGACATTTTGTGTACGCGTTTAGATTAAGCATGTTTTCTGTGGATTTGGCAACCGGACAGAACGAAGCGGAATCAGGCTTTGTCAGGCTTTGCTCGAGTGTGTTGTAATCGCCATCGGGTGAACATTCGATTCCTTGTTCGGCCGCCGCAGGGTCTGTACCCTGTAGTGCCTGAAAGAACAGGAACACGGGTCCGGCTCAGGTTGCCCGACCTGGTGAATACAGAATAACGAACAATCGATCATGACAGAAATAAACCAGACGGATGAATGGCACGCGCTTGAGCAGCATTGGGCGGAAATCGAGCCGGTGTTGATGCGTGATCTCTTTCAACAAACCCCCGAACGATCCGAACAGATGTCCCTCAGGCAGTGCGGCATCCTGTTGGACTATTCGAAGAACCGGATCACCGGTCGTACCCTCAGTCTTTTGCTCGCGCTGGCCCAGTCCGTTGACCTGGATGGTTGGCGCCGGCGCATGTTCTCCGCCGAGCGGATCAACATCACGGAAAATCGCGCGGTGCTGCATGTGGCGCTGAGAAACCGCAGCAATCAGCCGATCTGGTTTGATGGTGAAGACGTCATGCCGGCGGTGAACGCGGTGTTGGACAAGATGGCCCGCTTCACTGAGTCGGTACGTTCCGGAGAGTGGCGTGGGCATACCGGTCAGGTCATCACCGATGTGGTGAATATCGGTATCGGGGGTTCGAATCTGGGACCCTTGATGGTGTGCGAAGCGCTCAAACCCTATCAAAATCCCGAACTGCGGGTGCATTTTGTATCCAATGTGGATGCCACGCACATCCTCGAGACGGTGAAATCACTGAATCCCGAGACGACCCTTTTCGTGGTTGCCTCCAAGACCTTCACCACCCAGGAAACCCTGACCAATGCCCGTACCGCGCGGGATTGGCTGTTGAGCGCGCTGCACGACGAAGCCGCGGTGGCGCGCCATTTCGTGGCGGTCTCCACCAACGCGGAACAGGTCTCCGCATTCGGCATCGATGTGGAAAACATGTTCGAATTCTGGGACTGGGTCGGCGGTCGATATTCCCTTTGGTCCGCCATCGGTCTGCCCATCGCGCTGGCCATCGGCATGCCCCGGTTCCTGGAAATGCTGGAAGGCGCGCATGAGATGGATCAACATTTTCTGCATGCGGATCTGTCACAGAATATGCCGGTGATCATGGCGCTGCTGGGCATCTGGTACGTGAACTTCGCTGGCGCCCACAGCGAGGCGATCCTTCCCTATGACCAGTATCTGCAATATCTGCCGGACTATCTGCAACAGGCGGATATGGAGAGCAACGGCAAGCGGGTGACCCGCACAGGACGTCCGGTGGAATACAGCACCGGGCCGATCATCTGGGGGGCGCCCGGCACCGATGGTCAGCATGCCTTCTATCAACTGATTCACCAGGGTGCCCACCTGATTCCCTGCGATTTCATCATGCCCGTGAACAGTCAGAACGAATCCGGCGACCACCATCAGAAACTGTTCGCCAACTGTCTGGCCCAGAGCGAGGCGCTGATGAAGGGCAAGACCCGAACCGAGGCGCGGGAAGAGATGGAGAAAAGCGGCATGGATGCGGAGAAAATCGTGGATCTGTTGCCGCACCGTATCTTCCCCGGCAACCGTCCCAGCAACACTCTGCTGATCGATCGCATCACCCCCTCCCGGCTGGGCTCGCTGATCGCGCTGTATGAGCACAAGATCTTTGTCCAGGGGGTGATCTGGCGGGTCAATTCATTCGACCAGTGGGGCGTTGAACTGGGCAAGCAACTGGCTGGGGTGATTCTGCCGGAACTGATGGACGAGCAGAACAGTTCTCCCCACGACAGTTCAACCCAGGGACTTATCAGCTACTTTCACCATCACCGGGCCAAACAAGGTTGAATCCCTCAAAGCGGCATATTGGTTGACCGGGTTATTAAAAATCACGAATAAAATATTGAAAATATTGATTAATAGTCAATATATTCAGAAACTGGTTGGGTTGCCAGGCGTTGCAGAAAGGCGAGTTTGATCTGCGAACCCTGGGCAAGCGGGAATAACCGGACATCCCTCCCCGATGTTCAGACGCGCATGACCGATCCGCGGTTCATTCATGAACCGCCCCTACCGCCGGGAGCAGCGAACCGTTCAGTCAGAGACCCGTTGCAACAGGATTGCCCCTAGGGGCGGCAGGGTCAGTTCGATCGACTGGTCGCGTCCCATCCAGGGGATCGGCGCGCTGACCAGAGGCATGCCATTGCCCATGTTGCTGCCACCATAGAACTCCGAGTCGGAATTCATGACCTCCCGATACACGCCAGGCCGGTTGACGCCGATGCGGTAACCCTCGCGCGGCACGGGGGTGAAATTCATCACCACCAGCAGTTCGTTGCCAGCCCGGTCCTTGCGCAGGTAACTGAGGATGGACTGGGAACTGTCGTGACAGTCGATCCATTCGAAACCGGTATACTCGAAGTCCACCTCATGCAGCGGCGGATGCTCCTTGTAGGTTCGGTTGAGATCGGTCAACAGGGTAGTGATACCCTGGTGATGAGGATAATCCTGCAGATACCACTCCAGCTGTTCCGCATCGTTCCACTCGCGTCCCTGGGCGAATTCACAACCCATGAAGAGGAGTTTCTTGCCCGGATAGGTGAAGGTGTAGGTATATAGCAGCCTCAGGTTGGCGAAGCGTTGCCAATCATCACCCGGCATCTTGTCCAGCATCGAACCTTTACCGTGCACCACCTCGTCATGGGAGAAGGGCAGTACGAAGTTCTCCGTGAAGGCATACAGCAGACCAAAGGTCAGCAGATCGTGATGATAGTGACGGTAAATCGGATCCTGAGACATGTAGGAGAGGCTGTCGTGCATCCATCCCATGTTCCATTTCATGCTGAAGCCCAGACCACCCAGCCAGGTCGGGCGTGAGACCTGGGGCCAGGCCGTGGACTCCTCGGCAACCATCAGAGTGCCCGGATGCAGGTCGTGGGTGACGCTGTTGAGTTCTCGCAGAAAGTCCACCGCCTCGAGGTTTTCCCGGCCACCGTACTGGTTGGGTACCCAGTCTCCGGGTTCCCGGGAGTAATCCAGGTAGAGCATCGAGGCCACGGCGTCGACCCGCAAACCATCGATGTGGAACTCCTCAAGCCAGTAGATGGCACTGGATATGAGGAAATTACGCACCTCGTTGCGCCCGAAGTTGAAGATCAGTGTCCCCCAGTCGCGGTGTTCACCTTTGCGTGGGTCTTCGTGCTCGTACAGCGCAGTTCCATCGAACTGCGCCAGGGCATGGCGATCCTTGGGAAAATGGGCCGGCACCCAGTCGAGCAGAACACCGATGCCATTCTGGTGCAGGTGGTCGATGAAATAGCGAAAGTCATCCGGAGTGCCGTAACGGCTGGTGGGTGCGAAGTACCCGGTGGTCTGGTATCCCCAGGAACCGTCGAACGGGTGTTCGGTGATGGGCAGCAGTTCGATGTGAGTGAAGCCCAGTTTGGTGACATGATCACAGAGCTGATGGGCCAGTTCCCGATAATTGAGGAACTCCCCCTGGGCGTTCCGGCGCCAGGATCCCAGGTGAACCTCGTAGACCGACATCGGCTGTTGCTGCCAGTTGGCGTTGGAACGATCGTTCAGCCAGCTTTCATCATTCCACTCATAGGTCGAATCGGCGACCACCACGGAGGCGGTTTCGGGCCGGCGCTGGAACTGGTTACCGTAGGGGTCCGATCTGAGGGTGATATCCCCGGATTGTGTGCGGATCTCGAATTTGTACAGACTGCCGATCTTCAGCTCGGGAATGAACAGCTCCCAAACACCGTTGCCGCCACGGCTGCGCATCGGATTGGCCCGTCCGTCCCACTGATTGAAATTGCCCACCACTGAGACCCGGCCGGCATTTGGCGCCCAGAGTGCGAACAACACGCCATCGATCCCGTCGGCGGTGTGGGGATGGGCGCCGAAGAAGCGAAATGCGTGACGGTGACGCCCCTCGCTGAACAGATGCAGGTCGAACTCGGGTAACTGGGCGGGAAAGCAGTAGGGGTCGTGATGCTCGTGCAGATTGCCAAATTTGTCAGTCCATTCGAGAACATAGCGCTCAGATACCTGTTCGGCCGGCAGTTCGAGCTGGAAGAAATCCGTGCCGGCCACCCGGGGAATCTCGGTTTGGCCATCCGCCAGGGTTACCTTTTCCGCGTCCGGCAGAAACACACTAAGGCGACAGACGTCGCCGTGGACGTGCCGTCCGAGAACCTCGAATGGGTCATGGTGCCGGGCATCGATGATGCGCTGCATGGCTTCGGAAATCTTGTCTGTCTTGCGGGCTGTCATAATTGAGAAAACCTACTTCTTAGTGGTACGCCTCATAGGGGACATGATGTTACCATAGCTCGTGTAGTGTCTCATGTCGTTTGACGATACCCATGCGTCGCGCAACGGGCAGGCGCAGGTCAAGCTTCACAGGGAGCGGGAACTGGGTGCCATCGCCCCGATGGGGTGGGGGTCTCAGACGGAGTCAGACAGGATAAGATACAGAACAGGAGTGGTTCCGCGTACGGCCGATCTTGAATCTGTCGGCGGCTGGTGACTGCTCGTCCGATGTCGCCTCAGACTGATCCCAGAGGAAGCTGAGTTTCATCGTTTGATACCCAAATAGTTTTATGTGGCCATTTGGTCACGGAGGTACGCTCAATGACAGACCAGAGCCTGCGTTTCGTCAGCCGGTTGACACGAAATACCCTTGCACTGATCCTGGCGGGAGGGCGTGGCTCCAGGCTCAAACATCTCACGAAATGGCGATCCAAGCCGGCGGTGCCTTTCGGCGGCAAGTTCCGCATCGTGGATTTTCCCCTCTCGAACTGCATCAATTCCGGGATTCGCCGGGTGGGTGTTCTGACCCAGTACAAGGCCCACTCCCTGCTGCTGCACATTCAACGGGGCTGGGGATTTCTTCGCGGCGAATTTGGTGAGTTCGTGGAACTTCTGCCGGCACAGCAGCGCATCGAAAGCAGCTGGTATGAAGGCACCGCCGACGCGGTCTACCAGAATCTGGATATTCTGCGCAGCCATGATCCTGATTACGTCCTGATACTCGCCGGTGACCACATCTACAAGATGGATTACGGCACCATGATCGCGGAACACGTGGAGTCCGGCGCCGATATGACGGTCGGTTGCCTCACGGTGGATCTGGAAAGCGCCAAGGAGTTCGGCGTGATGACGGTGGATGAGGACAACTGGATCAGCGAATTTCATGAAAAACCCAGCGATCCGAAACCCATGCCCGGACAGGACAATCTGGCCCTGGCGTCGATGGGCATCTACGTTTTCAACCGCAAATTCCTTTTCGAGCAGCTGATCAAGGATGCGGATACCCCGAACTCCTCCCACGACTTCGGTAAGGACATCATTCCCCGGGTCATCGAAAGATACCGGGTTCTGGCCTATCCCTTCCGTGACTCCAGCAGTGGCAAGCAGGCCTACTGGCGGGATGTGGGTACCATCGATGCCTTCTGGACTTCAAACCTCGAGTTGATCGGGGTGACGCCGCCGCTCAATCTGTACGACCGGACCTGGCCGATCTGGACCTACCAGGAACAGTTGCCGCCGGCGAAATTCGTCTTCGACGACGACGAGCGCCGCGGCATGGCGGTCGACTCCATGGTTTCCGGCGGCTGTGTCATATCCGGCGCCAAGGTCACCAACTCCCTGTTGTTCTCCAATGTCAGGGTCAACTCCTATTCAAGCGTCGACCAGACGGTGGTGTTGCCGGATGTGAATATCGGCCGCAACTGCAAAATCATCAAGGCGGTGATTGATCGGGGCTGTGATATTCCGGAAGGAACCCAGATCGGAATCGATCCGCAGGCAGACGCGGAGCGGTTTTATGTCACGGAGAAGGGCGTCGTGCTGGTGACTCCGGAAATGCTGGGCCAGGTCCTGCACCATGTCAGGTAGCAGGAAGCAGGACAACCGTCTCAAGGTTGTCTTTTGCTGGCACATGCACCAGCCCTACTACAAAGGGCCGGAGGACAGCGATTACCTGTTGCCCTGGGTGTATCTGCACGGGCTCAAGGACTATTCCGACATGATCGCCCACCTGGAAGAGGTGCCCGGGGCCAAGGCGGTGGTCAACTTTGCTCCGGTTCTGCTGGAGCAGATCGATGACTACACCAGCCAGATCAATGCCTGGCTGACCAAGGGGACTCTGATCAGGGATCCGCTGCTGGCCGCATTGGCCGGCCCGGGCCTGCCGGTGGATCTGCCGGCTCGCAAAGACCTGATCATCGCCTGCCTGAGGGCCAACGAACACCATCTCATCGGCCGCTTCAAGCATTTCAAAGAGCTCGCCGACCTGGCCCGGCACGCACTCAAATCCGACACCCTGATCACCTATTTCAACGACCAGTACCTGGTCGATCTGATGGTCTGGTACCACCTGGGCTGGATGGGCGAATGCCTGCGGCTGAACGATATCCGGATCCGCTCAATGCAGGCCAAGGGGCACGGATTCGACAATGATGACCGGCGTCGTATTGTGGAACTGATCGCGGAAACCCTCAACGGCCTGACTGGGCGCTATGCGGCGTTGGCAAATGAGGGTCGGGTGGAGCTCTCCGTGACGCCCTATGCCCATCCCATCGTGCCGTTGATGATCGATCTGGATTCGGCTAAAGAGGCGCTGCCTTCGATTCATATGCCGGAGCTGATGGAGTATCCGGGCGGTGACTCACGGGCCCGCTGGCACGTGCGCAAGGGTATCGAGGTCTTCAAGAAACATTTCGGCTTCCAACCCAAAGGCTGCTGGCCGTCCGAGGGCGGGGTGAGCGAAGTGACCCTGAAGATGCTCGAAGAGGAGGGCTTCGAGTGGGCGGCCACGGGTCAGCAGGTGTTGAGCAACAGCCTGATGGCCGGAGGTGGGGACTCCCCGTTGCCGGATAATTGGGTGCACACCCCGTATCAGGTCCAGGAAGGGCATCTGAATATGTTTTTCAGGGATGACGGACTTTCGGATCTGATCGGTTTCACCTACAGCGAATGGCATGCCGACGACGCGGTGGGTGACCTGATCAACCATCTGGTGAACATCGCCGACGCCTGTGCGGACAACCCGGACGCAGTGGTCTCCATCATCATGGACGGCGAGAACGCCTGGGAATACTACCCGTTCAACGGCAGCTATTTTCTCGGCACCATGTACAAGCGACTTGCGAGCCATCCCCGACTCAGCCTGACCACCTTTTCCGAGGTTCTGACGAAACAGAAACAGCCTCCTCCCAGGCTCTCCAGGCTGGTGGCCGGCAGCTGGGTCTACGGCACCTTCACCACCTGGATCGGCGACAAGGACAAAAACCGTGCCTGGGACATGCTGGGCGAGGCAAAACGGGTTTATGATCTGGCATTTGAAAATAAATCCTTTTCCGCCAAGAAGCGCAAGGCGCTCGAGAAACAGCTGGCGATCTGCGAGGGTTCGGATTGGTTCTGGTGGTTCGGGGACTACAATCCCGGGGCGACCGTAAGCGATTTCGAGCGCCTCTACCGCAGTCAGTTGTCACACCTCTATGATCTACTTGGTGAGCCGAAACCCGACTACCTCGCCAAGGTGTTCGCCACCGGCAGCGGGAATCCGGCGCAGGGTGGGGTGATGAAGAAAAATGAAAATTAACCGGTTTCGTCAAACGATTTAAACAGTACCGCTTGCAGAGGATCCGCCTCAATGAGAATGCCTTATGAATGAGGCTGCCAGTCCGCCGCTTCTCTCCATGCACCACCTGCTTCAGCACAGGCGGGCAGGTATCCTGCTGCATATCACCTCCCTGCCGGGACCGGCCAATGTGGGGGATCTGGGCGGCAACGCCTACCGGTTTGTCGATTTTCTGGCGGCTTCGGGGATGACCGTTTGGCAGATCCTGCCGATCGGTCCGACCATGTTCGACAATTCACCCTACCAGAGCAGTTCCGTGTATGCGGGAAATCCCCGCCTGATCAGCCTGGAGATGCCAGTGGCAAAGGGCTGGCTCAAGCAGATGCCGGCGGGACTGATCGATGACCAACTGCGCGCGGAATCCATCAGACAGGCCTTCGAGGGTTTTTGCAAAAACGCCAGCAGTCAGGACCAGCACGACTTTCAGCGTTTTATCGCCGATCAAAAACACTGGCTGGAAGACTACGCCCTGTTCCGCTCCCTGCATCAGGAGGAGAGCGCCTGCTGGTGGGACTGGCACTTTACCTTGCGCGATCGCCAGCCCCAGGCCCTGGCCATGGCCCGGGCGCGCCTGAAGGAATCGATCGATATTACCCGCTTCGAGCAGTACCTGTTCTACACCGAATGGATGAACCTGAAGCGGTACGCCAATGAGCGGGGTGTGCTGCTGTTCGGGGATGTGCCGATTTTCGTTGCCCACGACAGCGCCGAAGTGTGGGCGCACCGGGATTTGTTCGATCTGCTCGATGACGGGCATCCAAGAGTGGTGGCGGGGGTCCCTCCGGACTACTTCTCCGCAACCGGGCAGCGCTGGGGCAATCCACTCTATCGCTGGGATGTGATGCAGGCCGACGGGTTTCATTTCTGGATCGACCGGCTGCGTGCCCAGGCGACACTTTTCGATCTGTTGAGGGTCGATCATTTTCGCGGATTCGAGGCCTATTGGGAGATTCCCGCAGATGAGCCAACCGCGGTCAACGGTCACTGGGTGGAGGCACCGGGTGACGAACTGTTCAGCGTGCTCTACCGGAAACTGCCCGATCTGGCGTTGATTGCCGAGGACTTGGGCGTCATCACTCCGGAGGTGGAAGCCCTGCGCAAGGCCTATCATCTTCCGGGGATGAAAATCCTCCAATTCGCCTTTTCCGGGGAGGCCGAAAATCCCTATCTGCCGTTCCATCACAACCAGGAATCGGTGGTGTATACCGGCACCCATGACAATGATACGACTCTCGGCTGGTACAAATCCCTCGATGACGCAAGCCGGGAGTTCGTCGACGAGTATCTGGGAAAATCCCTGGAGGTCATGCCCTGGCCGCTGATCCGCTCCGCACTGGCCTCGCGGGCCAACCTGGCGATCATCCCATTCCAGGACGTGCTGGGACTGGATACCGAGCACCGTATGAATACTCCGGGCACCACCCAGGGCAACTGGAGCTGGCGGTTTGAATGGGATCTTATCAAGCCGGATACCGAGGAACGCCTGATGCGGCGTATCAGGATGTACGGTCGCTGACAGGCTGAGGAATGTCTCGGCTCCTTCAGGTAAAAAAAAACCGCTCCGTCATAACGTCGAAGCGGCTATACCAAAGGAGGATGGAGGAGATAAGCCACCAGAAAAACTGCGTTTCCGGTCGACTTGAGTGGATTTCATCACCATTGTTCAATTGGGTCATTGAGATTCATCAATAGCGTCCAAAAATATTCATTGAAATGCCATTTTTTATGAAATTTAAGCTTAATTAACAATATGTTAGGTCTCAGTGAGGGGTGATGTGTTTTGTGAACCCTGTCACGCCTCCCGGCTTGGGTTCCGCCCCGCATCTGGAGTATTCTCGACCTACAGTCGATTAGATGGAATCTGAAGCACTACCGAAGGGACCGGGCTGCTGTGCTGTATCGCCTCTCATTCTCTTCCCTGAATCCAGTCACCCCTGGTGACGGTCAACACGGCCGTCGCATCAAGTGTTGCTTTGCGATTTCCATCCTGGGTTACCCGCGTTAGCAGGCCCTGACAGGTCTCCATGGAGGAGAACTTTCGGCATTCGCTGAATCTCGGCAATCCGGCAACGCCGATACGCGTTGCCGGATTGCCATTTTTTTTGTGGTTTCGAGTATCATAAGTCCTTTTCACATCCCAGGATGAAGGCTCGACGATGTTGATTCTCCGTGGCGCGCCCGCGCTTTCCGATTTCCGACTTCAGAAACTCTCTCAGCGTTTGTCTGAAAGGCTGCGAAGCCCGGTATCACTGGCATCCCAGTTTTTGCACTTTGCAAACATCGAACAGTCCCTGGAATCCAGCGAGCAGAAGGTCCTTGAAACCCTGCTGAGATATGGGCCGGCGCTGCCGGTCACACAACCAGAGGGCACACTGTTGCTGGTGGTGCCGAGACCAGGAACCCTCTCTCCCTGGTCCACCAAGGCCACGGACATCGCGCACCACTGCGGTTTGAAGAAGGTTCAGCGTCTGGAACGGGGCATTGCGTACTATCTGAATATCGATGGCGCGCCCCTGAACAGTGAACAATTCGTCGAGGCGGCGGCCCTGCTGCATGACCGGATGACCGAAACGGTGCTGGCCGATGCGGATGATGCCACCTGCCTGTTCAAGCTCGCTGAGCCAGCCCCGTTCGTCCAGGTGGATGTACTCGAAGGCGGTGAAACCGCACTCCGAAATGCCAACCAGGAACTTGGTCTGGCATTGTCCGACGATGAGATCGAATATCTGGTCGAAAGTTTTCAATCTCTGCGGCGCAACCCCACCGACGTGGAACTGATGATGTTTGCCCAAGCGAACTCGGAGCACTGTCGGCACAAAATTTTCAACGCGGACTGGATCATTGACGGGGAACCCCAGGAACACTCGCTGTTCAAGATGATCCGCAATACCACCCACAGCTCGCCGGATAATGTGCTCTCGGCTTATAAGGATAATGCCGCGGTAATGCAGGGCCCCCGCGCAGAGCGATTCATCCTCGATCCGAAATCCTTGAGCTACGGTTTTGGTCAGGAAGAGGTCCACATCCTGATGAAGGTGGAGACCCATAACCACCCCACCGCGATCTCACCCCACCCCGGGGCCGCCACCGGATCGGGTGGTGAGATCCGCGACGAAGGGGCCACCGGACGAGGCTCCAAGCCCAAGGCCGGATTGTGCGGCTTCTCGGTTTCCAACCTGCGTCTACCCGGTGGCGAGATGCCCTGGGAGGTGGACTACGGCAAACCCGGACGCATCGTCTCGGCGCTGGACATCATGCTCGAGGGACCGATCGGTGCCGCTTCGTTCAACAACGAGTTCGGCCGGCCTAACCTGTGCGGCTATTTCCGCACCTATGAAGCCGAGGTGCCGGGCCCCGACGGAAATGAACTGAGGGGCTATCACAAGCCCATCATGCTGGCCGGAGGGCTGGGCAATATCCGTGGCGAGCACATTGAAAAGAACGGTTTCCCCAGCGGTTCACCGCTGGTGGTGCTGGGTGGCCCGGCGATGCTGATCGGCCTGGGTGGCGGCGCCGCCTCGAGCATGGCCAGCGGAACCTCGGCGGAGGACCTGGATTTTGCTTCCGTGCAACGTTCCAATCCGGAGATGCAGCGGCGTTGCCAGGAAGTGATCGATGCCTGCTGGTCCCGAGGCGAGGAAAATCCCATCCTGTTCATTCACGATGTGGGGGCCGGTGGACTCTCGAATGCGTTACCGGAACTGGTGCATGATGCGGCCCTGGGCGGCCGATTCGAGTTGCGCGCAGTTCCCAACGACGATCCCGGCATGTCGCCGATGGAGATCTGGTGCAACGAGTCCCAGGAACGCTACGTGATGGCCGTCGACGCGGCGCGCCTGGATGAATTCAAGGCGATTTGCGAGCGGGAACGCTGTCCTTATGCGGTGGTCGGTGAGGCCATGGACGAGGAACGCCTGATTCTCGGTGATGCCCATTTCGACAACAACCCCATCGATCTGCCCATGAGCCTGCTATTCGGTAAACCGCCGCGTATGCTGCGGGACGTGCGGCGTAAGACCTTTCACAAACCGGAACTCGATTTTTCCGGCATCGATCTACAGGAGGCCGCGCATCGGGTACTGCGTCTTCCGAGTGTGGCCAGCAAGACCTTCCTGATCACCATCGGCGACCGTTCCATCACTGGCATGGTGACTCGGGATCAGATGGTCGGACCCTGGCAGGTTCCTGTAGCCGATGTGGCGGTCACCGCCTCTGGCCTGATGGGGTACACCGGCGAGGCCATGTCCATGGGTGAGCGGACGCCTCTGGCACTGCTCGATGCACCGGCTTCCGGTCGCATGGCCATCGGAGAAGCGATCACCAACATCGCCGCCGCTAATATCGCTCAGATCTCGGATATCAAGCTCTCAGCCAACTGGATGGCTCCCGCCGGACACCCCGGTGAGGATGTAAAACTCTACGAGACAGTCAGGAGTGTGGGGATGGAACTCTGTCCTGCGCTTGGGATCGCCATCCCGGTTGGCAAGGACTCCATGTCGATGAAGACCGTGTGGCAGGAGCCGGACGGGGAGCGGGCGATGATCGCCCCGATCTCGCTGATCGTATCCGCGTTCGCCCCGGTGAACGACGTGCGCCACACATTGACACCCCAGTTGCGCAGCGATCTGGGGGATTCCGACCTGATACTCATTGATCTCGGTAAGGGCATGAACCGGCTGGGCGCGACGGCACTTTCCCAGGTCTATGGACAGATCGGTCATCACGGCGCTGATCTGAATGATCCTTACGCGTTGCGGCGTTTTTTCGAGGTCATCCAGGAGCTCAACCGCAATCAGCTGCTGCTGGCCTACCATGACCGCTCCGATGGCGGCCTGTTTGCATTGTTGTGCGAGATGGCCTTCGCCGGTCATTGCGGTGTCACCGTGGATATCGATGATCTGGGAGAAGACGACCTGGGGGCGCTGTTCAGCGAAGAGCTGGGTGCCGTCATCCAGGTTCGCCACAGTGACACCGATGAGGTTTTGAAACTGCTCAGTGATGCCGGCCTGGCCCGTTGCAGTCATGTCATCGGCACCCTGAATCAGACCGATGAGCTGGTGTTCCGGCGTGCCGGCAGCCCTGTCCTGCAGGCAACCCGCAGGAGCCTGCAGAAGGCCTGGTCCGAGACCACCCGTCAAATGCAGGCCCTGCGGGATAATCCGCAGTGTGCCGAGGAGGAGTATGCGCGCCTGGATGAGGCGGATCCGGGCATGCTCGCGGAGCCCGGTTTTGACATCAAGGACGACATCGCCGCGCCCATGATCGCGACCGGAGTCCGCCCACCCATGGCGATACTCAGGGAACAGGGCGTCAACGGCCAGCTGGAGATGGCGGCCGCCTTCCACCGGGCGGGTTTCGAATGCGTGGATGTCCATATGTCCGACATTATCGAGGAGCGGATTAACCTGGAGCGTTTCAAGGGTCTGGTCGCCTGTGGCGGATTTTCTTATGGCGACGTGCTCGGCGCCGGAGAGGGTTGGGCGAAATCCGCTCTGTTCAACAGCCGCGCCAGAGATGCTTTCGAAGGTTTCTTCAACCGTACCGATACCTTCGCCCTGGGGGTGTGCAACGGCTGCCAGATGCTGTCCAATCTGCACGAGCTGATTCCCGGCGCCGAGGACTGGCCGCATTTCGTACGCAATCGTTCCGAACAGTTCGAGGCCCGTTTCGTGAATGTGGAGGTGACCGACTCACCCTCCATCCTGCTCTCCGGCATGCAGGGGTCGCGTCTGCCCATTGTGGTCGCCCATGGCGAGGGACGAGCCGAATTTCACGATCAGGAACACCTGGAGCGGGCCCGTCAACTGGCGGTATTGCGCTACATGGAAAATGATGGACAGGTTGCCCGGCGCTACCCGGCCAACCCGAACGGATCACCCGACGGACTGACCGGATTCTGCAACCGTGACGGCCGGGTGACGATCATGATGCCTCACCCGGAACGGGTGACCCGCAGCGTGCAGCATTCCTGGTGTCCGGATCACTGGGGTGAGGATGCGCCCTGGCTGCGCCTGTTTCGCAATGCCCGCGCCTGGCTGGACTGAGCGCGGAAGGGGCGATCGGATAGGTGCTAACAGGCCCTGGTAAGTTGTTAATCAATAAACTAAAGTAGCAACTTCATGCGCCCTCGCTGAGGGTGCTTTCGTACCCGTACCACGGACCGACCCTGAGCAGAGGGGCGAGTCTTGCTGCGGGATTGTTGGCAAGTGTTTTGACGGGGCCGGGGGCGAGGGCTCACTGTGGCGAGGTTCAGATCTACTCATGAAAAAATACACAACTGATGTGCTGATTATCGGTGCTGGTCCGGCGGGATCGACTGCGGCCTCCTTGATTCAGAAGGCCGGCTTCGACTGCATGATTGTGGAGAAACAACAGTTTCCCCGTTTCGTGATCGGGGAAAGTCTGCTGCCACGATGCATGGATCTGCTCAAAGAGGCTGATCTCCTCGATGTGGTTCAGGCACAGAATTTCATGATCAAGGACGGGGCTGTGTTCAAGCGCGGCGATGAGTCCTGCACCTTCAATTTTTCCCAGCAGTTCACCCAGGGCTGGAAGTACACCTTCCAGGTGCCTCGGGAACAGTTCGACCAGGTGCTGGCCGAAACCGTGGAATCTCGCGGTGTGCCGGTACTGTGGCGTCACGGCGTGACAGATGTGAACTTCCAGGAGGATGGTTCATCCACCACCCTGCTGGAGGCCGATGACGGAACCCAGGCCAGTGTCGAAGCGAGGTTCATCCTCGATGGCAGTGGTTATGGCCGGGTGTTGCCACGACTGCTGGGTCTGGATGAGAATTCCATGCTGCCCCTGAGACAGTCCTTCTTCACCCATGTCAGCGGTGATAAACGCCCTCAAGGAGACGCGGAGGGACGCATCTGGATCTGCATGCTGGACGATCCGGACAACGCCTGGATGTGGATCATTCCCTTTTCCAACGGCAAGACTTCGGTGGGTGTGGTGGCCAAGCCCGATTTTCTCGACCGTTTCCCGGATGATCCGGACGAAAAACTGCGCGCCATCATCGAGAGTAACGAAAACGTCCGTGCCCGGCTCGGGGACGCGGAATTCACCTTTCCGGTGCGTCACATCAGCGGCTATTCAATTTCCGCAAAGAAACTTCACGGCAAGGGATTCGCCCTGATGGGCAATGCCACCGAGTTTCTCGACCCGGTCTTTTCCTCAGGGGTTACCCTGGCGCTGGAATCCGCCAACCGTGCCGCCAAGACCCTGATCCGCCAGCTGCGCGGCGAATCGCCGGACTGGGACGAGGAGTATGCCAAGCACATGATGATGGGAGTGGATGCCTTCCGTACCTTCGTCACCGCATGGTACGACAACCGCTTACCCACGATCTTCTTCAGTCCCGTGAAGCCTGAGGAATTCCAGCAGCAGATTTGCTCAGTGCTGGCCGGCTACGTATGGGATCAATCGAATCCCTGCGTACGTCAGCACGAACGCACGGTGAATGTGTTCTCCCAGGCTGTCGAGCAGTACGGCTAAGCTGTTGACCGGGGCGGGTACACCCGTCCCGGTTGCCGAATCCCACAACCGCCCACAGGATTCACGTCACCCGGTTCAACATCCGTTCACTGCGAATCAGGCGGGACCAGGATTTCCCGGTCTGGAACCACAGTACATACCAGCCTTCCATCAGCAGCCTCGGCAGCAGGCTGAAACCCGGTTCAAACGTCTCCTCGCAGGCGCACAGCTGATGCGTCATGCCCAGACTGTTGGCGATGGTGCTGATGCGTGCCAGGTGATATCGGTTACTGATCAGGGTGACCGGGAAGGCGTGCTGTTGTTCCAGCAGACTGCGTGCGTGGCGCAGATTTTCCAGGGTGTTCTGTGACTCCTGTTCAAGGTGCAACCGGTCGGCGGAAATGCCATGCGAGACCAGGTAGTCGCGTCCGGCCTGGGCTTCACTGAGTTGCTCACCTGGGGCGACCCCGCCCACCAGCAGCAGCCGGGTCTGGGCGTCCTGCTGCATCTGGGTAAGGACCCGGGCAAGTCGCGATTCATAGTCCGAATCGATCTGTCCGTTGCGCAGGCGTTTGCCGAATACCAGCAGGCTCTTGTGATCGCAACCGGTGCCCTGAGCTCGGGCGGTGCGGTAGATATAGGCCGTGCTGATCAGCAGGGGGATTCCCACAGCGGCCGCCATCAGCAGCAATGTGAGTAGAAATGTGAACAGGCCGTCCCAGTCGATGCGCCCCCGTTCAGGGTCGAATTGCATGGGTTTAGGGGTTATGTGGCGGGGTAGTGAGGCCCCGGAGTCCGGAAGGACCCGGGGCCCGAGCCATTACATGGCGATCATGCGGGACTGGATGGCGTTATCCAGGTTCTGGATCCACTTGTTGTACTGTTTGTTGATCTTGCTGCCGTCGTACTTCAGGCCATCGCTGTTTTTGTAGACGATGCTGTAGGTCTTTGTGTTGAAGGGAATATCGACCGTGGCAGTGGTGCCGCGCAACATGATGGTGCCAACGATCTGACCTGATTTGATCTCTTTCATTCTCCAGCCCAGACTCGCGCCTGCAGACATGATGGCCTTTTTGACCTTGGTCATCGAAGTCTTCTCCATGGTGTTCACCGGGGAATCCTGGACGTTGTATACCGGTTCGGTACGACATCCCATGAGGCCGAGGGTCATTACCAGCATGGCGATGAAGAGTGCGTTTCTGATAGTCATGAGTTTCATTACAGACTCCCTATGTGGTCTTGGTTGCTATCGATGTGTGGGTTGAAAACTTTTTGATATGCGGTCAGGCCATTGGCCGTTTCTCCGCCAGACAATCGCTGGGTTGTAGCGCTTCTCCGGTACGTCCTGTTGTGGTTCTTCCTGTGTCAATGTTCGCCGAGTCGAAGCGGTCATGTCATGCGGTTGCGCGGGTCGCTCAGCAGTCCGAGACTGCGAAGCAACCCCTTCAGGTAGAGCCCCCGGCGGATCAGCCGCCAGGCAATCATGCGCACGATACGCCAGGTGTCCGTCCAGGGTTTATAGTGGCTTTGCCGCCTTCCGGACTGGTATATCGATTCGACAGGTATGGACACACTATAAAAGCTGTGACTTGCCGCTTCAATCACAATTTCGCTCTCGAAAACGAAACCGCGCGCTTTCTCCGTGTTCAGACGTACCTGCTGGAGCAAGGCAGCCGGATAGAGGCGAAATCCGGACTGGGAATCCGAGACCGGATAGCCAGCGGCCCAGGAGACCCAGAAATCGGCAAATCGATTGGCGAAGCGCCTTAACCTGGGGGCGTTGTGACGTGCTTTCAGACGTGCCGCGATGATGATGCAGCGCGGTTCCTGCTGCGCAGCCTGGATCAGGTTGGGAATCTCCCGGGGATTGTGCTGTCCGTCCCCGTCCAGGGTAACCAGATTATCCGCACCGAGTTGCAGGGCCCTATCGAAGCCGGTCTGCAGCGCATGGGCTTTGCCCCGGTTGGTTTCCAGGCGTATCAGCTGCAGTTCCATGCCTTCCAGCTGAAGATGACTGTCATCACTGGATCCGTCATCGACGACGATGACCTGATCGACCCAGGGCGCGGTTGACTGCACCACCTCACGAATCGTGGCGGCTTCATTGAACACGGGAATTACTGCCAGGGTGCGCATGAGTTCAGGCCAGGCCCCCGTTGATGGATATCACCTGTCCGGTGATGTAGGACGCATCATCAGAGGCGAGGAACCCCACCAGGGCGGCCACCTCATCCGGTGTGCCGGCGCGTTTCATCGGTACGATCTGGTTAATGGTGGCCGGGTCGAAGGTGGCATCCGCCATGCTGCCTGATATGATGCCCGGTGCGATGGCGTTGGAGGTGACACCCCGGGAGGCGAGTTCCAGGGACAGGGACTTGATCGCGCCGTGCAGGCCTGACTTTGCGGCGGCGTAGTTGCTCTGTCCGCGGTTGCCCATCACCCCGGCGATGGAGGAAATGGCGATGACCCGTCCCCAACGGGAGCCGAGCATGGGTAGCATCAGGGGCTGGGCGACGTTGTAGAAGCCGTTCAGGCAGATGTCGACGACCCGCCGCCACTGCTCGGCCTGCATGCCCGCCAGCGGGGCGTCGTCATGGACCCCTGCGTTGTGCACCAGGATCTGGATCGGGCCGCTCTGCAGCAGTTGATCCAGGCACTCCCGGGCGGCGCGCGCGTCGGTGATGTCGAAGGTGCAGGTCTCCGCGGAGCCGCCCCGGGCGCGAATCTCCCCGGCGACCTGTTCGGCCCTGTCCGGGTTGCGGTTGGCATGCACGATGACGTGGGTATCCGGAGTGCTCAGGCGTCGGCAGATGGCCGAGCCGATATCACCGCTTCCGCCGGTGATGAGTGCGCGTTTCACGGTACTTCCTCCGGATTTACTATGACCGCGGCCCTTCCTTCGGCAATCGCGGTTGTGTCGGTTTTGACCGTGAAATCATAAAGCATGTTACCCGTGTCGGCCAGCAACTGGCGCGCTTCGACGATCAGCGGCTCTGGCAGGTCATCGAAGCGGTGACGATGGAGTTTGACCCCGCGCAGACTCACCAGATAACCCCCCGGGTTGCTGACTCCCTGCGCCTGGGCCTGCAGGCCACCGTGCAGCGCCATTGCCTGCGCGCCGTACTCTGCGGCATGGATGCCGGCAAGTCCCGCCTGGCTGCGCAGCGGATGGTGAGCGTTGCGGTGGGTGGTGGTCCGACAGACGATCTGCTGTGGGTCCCATTCCAGTACCTCTTCCAACAGACACATATTCTCGGCATGGGGCAGCAGACGATACAGATCGGGGCCTGAGACTATCATCGGCTGAGGCTTACCTGCAGATTCAGGCCGGGCAGATAGGTCAGGCGGCATTGCCTCGGAGACTCGATCTGGGCAAGCGCCTGCAACAGGGGCAGGCATCGGGCCGCGGGTGCGGAACGACGCAGTCGCTCCAGTGCGTGATCGGCCATGACATCGGCTTCCCCCTGCGCGTCGAGGCGCAGTTCCAGTCGCGCCAGGCCCTCCTGGGATGGACTCTCCGGGATTAACATCAGCGCTACCGCGAACGGGGTTTTGATCGGCATCACATCCTGCAGGAGTGTCGGGGGAAGCTGATCGTAGCAGGTCAGCAGCACCGGTTGCTGTTCGCTGAGCACCAGGGTGGCGGCATCGATCAGCCCGGCGGCAAATCCGCCATCGAGTCCCGCAAGGCTGTTTGAGCCCGCGAGGGATCCGCTGCCAATGGACCAGTAACCCGCCGGTGCGTTGTGTACGGAGTTGTGAAACTGGGTGGGTGAGACCGGCCGGTCGGGCTGCGAGAGCGCCCGGCAGATCTGGTCGATGATATCCAGGTCACCCTCCGAAGAGCTGAACACGGAGAGCAGATTCTGTGTATCCGGGCAGTCCTGCAGGGCTTCCTCGGTGGCTTGCAATGCCAGTTTGATGGTGCGGGTGGTGCGGCGTCGCTCATTGGGCTTGAGGGTGGCGGGTTTGAGTGGTGGGAGTTCGCCGCCCTGATAGGGGGCCTGATTTCGCAGTACCGCAAGCGCCTCGGACCAGGACGCGATGCCCTCGGTGATGATGCCGATGCGAGAGATTCTGATCGTGTTCATTCGCCTACCCCGAAGACCAGGCTGCAATTGTTCCCGCCGAAGCCGAAGGAGTTGCTCAGTACATGTCGCAGTGGCGCGGCTTGTGGCGCCATCAGCAGGTTGGCGCTCAACTCAGGATCCCGGGTCTCGATCTGCAGGTTTTGCGGCATCCATCCGGCCTCCAGACAGAGCAGGGAGAATACCGCTTCGGTGATCCCTGCCGCCCCCAGGGTGTGGCCGGTAAACCCCTTGGTGGAGCTGCACGGAGTCGCCTGTTCGAAGAGTCGGCAGACCGCCCGGTCCTCGGACGCGTCGTTGCTCCGGGTGGCGGTGCCGTGCAGATTGATATAGTCGATGTCTGCGGGGGTCAGGCCGGCCCGTTGCAGGGCCTGGGTCATCGCCCGCAGAGCGCCTTCCCCGTCCGGGTGGGGGGTGGACATATGGTAGGCATCGCTGCTCTCACCATAACCCAGCAATTGCGGGGCCCGGTTATCTTGGGAGGTTTTTTCCAGCAGTGCAAAGCCGGCCGCTTCACCGATGTTGATGCCGTTGCGGGTGCTGTCCCAGGGTCGGCAGGGTTGATCTGAGATCAGGTCCAGTGAGTTGAAGCCGTACAGGGTGGTCAGGCACAGGCTATCGATGCCGCCGACGACCGCTGCGTCACACAAACCACTGCTGATGTAACGATCAGCGGCGGCAAATACCTTGGCACTCGAGGAACAGGCCGTGGAGATGGCCAGCGCAGGGCCATTCAGACCGAGGGCCAGACGAACGAACTGGCTGGGAGATGCAATGTTATGGGTGGTTGCCGGGTGAAACCCCGCGGGCAGCCGGTCATCCTGTCTGTCCCGGTAGGCGGCCTCAGTGGTGGCGATGCCCGAGGTGCTGGTGCCGATGAAAACGCCGATGCGTTCCACGCCGTAGCGTGCCTTGGCCTGCTCCACCGCGGGGAGGAAAGCGTCCTGCTGCAGACCCAGCAGGGCCAGGCGGTTGTTGCGGCAGTCATAGGCCTGCCAGGCGTCGGGCAGTGGCAGGTTCTCGAGATCCTCAACCCGGCCGATCCAGGTTTGCAGGTCCACCCCGTCCAGGTCACAGGGTCGCAGGCCGCTGTGGCCGGATTTCAGTGCCTGCAGGGAGGCCGGTTTACCTCGGCCCAGTGCGTTGGTCAGCGTGTAATCGGTGATTTTCAGCGGCAAAGCAGGCATCAGGGGACCGGCGTGGCTTGTTCATCCTCAGGATCTGTAAACACTCATCCTGCCGTCGGGGACGGTTCGGTGTCTGCAGGGCCTAGTGCGAGCGGGGTATTATGCGAGTCATGAGGATGTAACACAATCCTCAGGATGCGCTATGGGCAATATTACCTTTTCGTGGTAGCAGTGCGACGATAATAGCAGAATCAGGAGCTTTGCTTCAGCGATGCCAGCAACTGCTGCAGCGCGTCTCGTGGGAGTTTGCCGGTGTTATTGCGCGGCAGTGCATCCACGAAATACAGTGGTCTGGGCTGAAATGCGGCATCCACGGACTGGGCCAGGGCCGAGAGGATGTCCTGCTTCGTCAATCCCGGCGCAACCACCAGGGCGGTCAGGCGTTGATGTTCCGTCGACGGGTTTTCCGGTGCTACGAATACACCGTCGATGACACCGGGTATCGCCAGGAGTTTCTGATTCAGGTCTCCGAGAGATGCCCGCTTTCCAGCGATTTTAAGCATGTCCGTGACGCGGCCCTGGAGCAGAAACCGCTTGTCATCGAGGAGCCGGATCTGGTCGTTGAGTCGCACCGGCTCGAACAGGTGCGCACCCTGGGCGGTTGCAATGCCCTGGTCGAACGTAATTTCGATGCCTTCGTAAAGATGCCAGTGCTGCTCGTGAACGGTGCGACGGCTGGCGATCGAACCGGTCTCGGTGGATCCGTAGATTTCGTAGATTTCGGTGCGCATCTGCTGTTCCGCCTCGCGGGCCAGCTCCCGGGAAAGCGGCGCGGTTGCCGAGATGACGAATTCGATATCCGGCCAGCTGACCCCCGAATCGATGCACGCCCGCAGATGCAGCGGGGTGGTGATGAGGACCCGGGGACCGGTGGTCAAGGCCAGGTCGGCAGCGATGTCCGCGGGAAACAGCGGGCGCCCGGTATGCACCGCCATGCCGCCCTGCCAGGGGAAAAACACCGAGGTTGCAAGGCCGTACATGTGCTGCGCCGGTACGGTTGCCACCACCGATGCGATGCCCCGGGTGAGAAACGGGAAATGGCGCAAGGCGGTGTCCGCTTCAGCCTGTAGTTCGCCCCAGGTCTTGGGGTTGGCCTTGGGGTCGCCGGTACTGCCCGAGGTGAAGAGTATGGCCACCTGCTGGTTCGGCGGGATCTCACGGGGCAACGGCAGCAGAGTCTGATCCTCCCGGATCAGGGTGTCGAACAGGTGTTGCGGCGCCTGCACCCCGGGTACCTCCCGGTCACACAGGCAATAGCTTCCGGGGCGCTCCCGCAACAGGGCATTGACCGCGCCCGGGGTGTTGTTCGAAGGCATCAGGGTGATCTGGCCGCACACGATGGCAGCTGCAAAACTGACCAGGAAGTGGTAGCGGTCCTCGCAGAGATTGAAAACGAAGCCGGATTGGGGCAGCTGGGCGGCGAGATTGGCGACATCGTGAAAAAAACGTTCCGAACTGAGCGCGGTACCCCGGTGCCAGGCAACGGGCTGCTGCGGGTGGTGGACCAGCAGACCGCTGGGTAGTGGGCCGTTCACAGCAGGCTGCGCCATTCGATGCTCCTTACCCGTTTCACGAATGGCAGGAAACCCGGGTGTTCAAGATGAGGCAGCTGCCGAACCCGTATCCGATACTCGATCAGCATGGCGGCGAGTACCAGCATGTAGTTGATGAAGTTGGTGAACAGGGACCAGGTTTCTTGGCTCGCCCAGATTGCGAGGCCGGCGCTTTCCAGGGTCAGGAATACGAACATGCCGGACCAGAACAGGGTGACCCGGCGGGTATATCGCTGTTCGAGCGTATTCAACTCGCGTTCCTGCTCATGCATGAGTTGCGCAAAGCGGGTAATCAGCGGGGTGCGGTCGGGTAGCAGGGTCATAGAGAACATGAAAAACAAGGTACCATTGATCAGTATCGGCGGCAGTTGCAGAAGCTTGACCTTGTCAGGCTCACCCAGCCAAAGCCATAAACCACCACCCAGCGCGACACCGATCAACAACCAGCCGCTGGGACGCGATTTGCTCAGCTCCAGCACGCCCCAAAGCAGAATAATCAGCAACAGTACCAGGGTTGCCGTCAGCAGGCTCCCGCTGACTACCCCCGCATGCAGTACCAGTGGGTAGCTGAGGGCGAGGAGAAACATGGCCAGGGGCAGCCATCTGCGCAGTGAGCGGTTCCGCTCGTCTTGAATTCCGTTCATCTAGCGATCCGCTTTGCCTGGCCATCCCCGCGACATTGCGTAGGTTGAAAAATAACTCAAAGCGACTCCGATGGCGACCGTCGAGCCGATGGCGCGCAGGACCGGTATCGAGGAACTGGCGAGAATGGCGAACACGCCACAGGTGCTGATGGCACAGATCGTCAGTGCGTGCAGGGTCCTCAATTGTCCCGCTGCCTGATCCCGGCGGTTGAAGAACAAGCTGTAGTCCAGGCCGATACCCAGAACCAGCATCAGGGAGATCAGGTGGAACAGGTTGAGTGATTCACCGCTGCCGTAGAGGATTGCCACGCTGACCAGGATGGCCAGGGCAATCGGTAACAGGGTCAGTAGTGCCTCTCGTAATGAGCGCAGACCATACCAAAGCAGCAACAGCATGAACAGGCCGCCCAGGGATACCCGATGGAGGAAGCTTTCACGGAAATCTCCCACCAGTCGACTGGTCTCCTGTCTGATGTTCAGGTAACGGACACCGGGCAGGGTCTTTGCGACCGTTTCGGCCAGTTGTTCAGGCTGCCGGGTGTTGCGCAGCGGGATCAGTGCCAGGACCCCGTCCGGACGAACCCTGATGCTGCTCTCGAGCCGATATTTCAGATCGGTCTTCAGAGCGGCTTCATAGCTCAGCGGGGGCAGGGATCGGCTGTGTTCGACCGCATCCAGAAACGGGGTGAAGGCATTGTCACGAAATGGCAGACCTTCCATGGCCTGATTCAGGTTATCGGCCAGGATCCCCCGGTCCGGTAACTGGCGTTGCAGATTGCGTTGCCGGGCCTGACTGGGTAGATGGTCGCTGGGCAGATCGAATTCCGCCAGGGCTCGCAGATCGGCGCGTGCGCGAATACTTTCGGAGGTCTGAAGCAGAGTCTCCATGTCCTTAGCCTCGAGGATCAGGAAATGGTTGGGTTCCGCGCGACCGAGTTCAGTCCGCAGGTCACGGTCCTGTTGCAGCTGTTTTTTGGGCAGGGGTGACAGGCTTGCGATGTCATCCTGCCACAGATCCTGACCCTGAACGGTGATCCACCCCAGGCTCAGCAGTCCGGCGCCGAGGAGGATCAACGCGGGCCAGCGGGGGGTCGCCAGGAGGGCTCCGAGCAACCCGAGTCCCTTTGGCTCAGGAGCCTGGAAGGGTTGTGGGAACAGCCTGGGCAGCAGTGTGCGGCTGACGACTGCAGCCGCCAGCAGTCCGCTCAGGGTGAACACCCCCAGCTGTCTCAGGCCTTCGAAATCGGTGCTCACCAGCACCAGGTAACCCAGACAGGTGGTGAGCACACCGAGTCTCAAAGTAGGCCAGATCGATTGCATTACGGCTGCGGCGCTGGCGGGTCTGCGCAAGTGGCTGAAAAGATGGATCGGGTAATCCAGGGTGACGCCCAGCAGGGTGATGCCGAATGCCAGGGTGATGCCGTGCAGCTCTGTGAACACGAAATGGCATACCAGGCTGGCGCTCAACAGTGCTGTGGCCAGGGGCAGCGCGGCATACAGCAGGTACGGGAGGTAGCGGTAGGCCAACCATAAAATCAAGGCGATGGCGGCGGATGCAATCAGGCTGAGGCTCTGGCTTTCGTGCTGAATGATGTTGCGGGAGGTGGTGGCGAATACCCCCGGACCGCTGATCACCAGCTTGTGAAGCCCCTCTGGGTTGACCTCGTCGAAGCTTGCATGGATTTGTTGCAGGGCAGCTGCCTGACCATCGATCTTCAGTCCCCCCGCCCGGGTCAATACCACCAGCAGGGCCTGCTGGCCGTCCCGGGTCGACCAGACGCCCTGGGGTTTCGCCGGGGTGTCCTGAGACAGGTTGCGTTTCAGCCAGGCGGAAAAGGTTCCGGTCGGATCGCTCGTCAATTGGGCCTTGAAGGGATTGGGCAGGGGCGAGCGCAATTCATCAAGTCGCTGCTGTAGCGCGGAGTGCAGGCTTGCAACTGAAAATCTCGCCGCTACTGGATCGGTTTGCAGCAGGTATCGGTAGTCGAACAGGGTAGAGTCCAGTTCAAAGGATCTCGGGGCCCCGTTCTCCACCCGTTCGAACGCCTTGACACCGCGCAGTTTCGCGGAGAGTTTCTGGCTGAGTTGCGCGCGGGATTCCGGAGTGCCCCCGCTGAGGCCGAGCAGCAGCAGGCGCGATGCCGGGCCCTGACTCATCTCATCGAGGAGCAGACGCTGTTCGGGCGCCGTACCCTGGGGCAGAAACAGGCTCAGATCGGTTCGCACGCTGATGTGGGTGACCGCCCACCATCCGGTCAACAGCAGGGTGCCCAGCCAGATCAGCAGGAGACGGACGCTGGCTGACATGCTCAATCGGGACCGGCTTGGGAGCCTGGCGGCTGCAGGCGGGTCAGGGTCAGGTCCCCTCCGGTCTCCAGGGTGGTATAGCGCAGGATCACTCCGCTATGCCCCTCGATCGTGATTTGCTCGATGCGCGCGGCAAGACCTTCATGTCTGGGGGTCAGCTTCATTACCCAGGCCTGCTCAACACCCTCCAGGTTGATTTGGAAGTAGCGTTGCAGGGTTTCCAGGTCTCCGCCGAGGATCGCGCGGAATGAGGCGCTGAAGGCGAGTAATTCGGGTACATTGTCGAGCAGCAGGGTCTGTTTCAGGGATTGCCCCTGCCACAGGGTGAGTCGGTTGCCGTCGATCTCTGCGCGCAGATCGCTGGGTGGGTCGAGACTCCGTATCAGTCTGTCGGGGGGTTCGAAACGGAGGATTCCGCGCTGTTCGATCGGTTGGTCGAGGATTGCCAGGGTGCGGGTTTCGATGAAACGGGTTTGACGCGCCCCCTGTTCCTTCTGGGTCTGCATGAGGCGAGCGAGATTCCACTCCGAAGCGGATACCGGAAGGGCGATCAGCAGCCACCCGGCGACCAGCAACAGAGACACCCGGAACAGGCAGAATTTCACACTCGGATTCGACATATCAGGGTCCGGGTACCTCATCCGTCCCCCAGAAATCGTAGAAGTTGAACCAGTTGTAGGGGGCCAGGCGGGCATAGTGCTCAAGCCGCTCCGCGTATTTTTGGGTCCAGTTCTGCAGCATCTCATCCCGGCGACCCCGTTCGGTAGTCACTTCATCGGTGAAATGCTCGATATGAATAGCGTATCGGTTACCGCCCAGGTAGAGCCCGAAAAACAGAAATACCGGGGCTTTGAGTATCGAAGCCATGAGCATCGGTCCCTGGGGGAATTCGGTTTCCTGGCCGAGGAAGCGGCAATGCACGATTTTTCCGCTGTCGGCCACCCGGTCACCCAGGACCCCGACGATCCCACCCTGCGCCACGGTCTCCTTGGCCCGGATCAGGGTGTCCGGCTGTCCCAGCGGGATGATGCTGTCATTGAGCTTTGGATTCAGCTCGGAGAGCACCTTCATCATCATCTCATTGTGATTCGGCACCATGAGTATCTTCAAGGGCAGTTCCCGCTTGACGATGGCGGTGGCCCTCAGAATCTCGAAGCTGCCCAGATGGGAACCCAGCAGGATGCAGCCTCTCCCCGCCGAGAGGTACTCGGCAATCAGGCGGTCGTTGTGAATCACCACGTCCAACTCGTCGAAACGACTTGCCATCAGGAATACCCGATCCAGGATGGTGGCCGAAAAGGTGTGGATGTGCTTAGCAGTATCCATCAGGCTGACAGGGCGCTCAAGGATCCGGTTCAGGTAGTCACGGGAGGCACGGCGTGGAGTACGAGCGGTAACCAGGAAGTAGGCGGTGATCGGGTACAGCAGTGAGCGGGCCGCAAATCGCCCGAGGTGCAGCGCAATCCAGAGTATCAAACGCAATGCCCCGGCGGTGCCGCGCTCCCCCTGTCCCTTCCAGCGGCTGCTCAAAGACGTGACCCGGCCTCGACCAATGCCAGCTTGCCGCTGGCAACGGGTGACCCGTTAACCCGGCACTCGAAACTGAGTTGTCCGGGCTTGTCTTCGCCCCAGACCTCGAAAGCCTGACCTGGAAGCAGGGGTTGCATGAACTTGGCGGTAACCACTTCAGCGACTTCGGTCTCGGGATATCGGCTCTGAACCAACTCGATGACCCGGTCCAGTATCAGGGTTCCGGGTACGATGGGGTTACCGGGGAAATGCCCGGCCAGACAAGGATGATCGGCCGGCACCGGGTTGACGGGCTCATGCCACACTATCAGCGGTTATCCACGATATAGCGGGTCAGTTTGGCCAGCGACGAAAAGATCTCGGTAATATTTTCATCATCCGCCTTGAGCTGGATACCATACTTCTGCTTGATGCCCAGGGAGAGTTCCAGAGCGTCAATGGAATCGAGTCCGAGACCGTCCCGGAAGAGTGGAGCGTCCGGTTCAATCTCATCAGCGGAAACGTCCTCAAGATTGAGGGTGTCGACGATCAGCTGAGCGACTTCGAGTTCAGTGGGTGATGCGCTTTCCATCAATTTGTCTGTCCGGTGAAAAGTTTAATACTGTTGCGTTTGCGCAGAGCTGTCCGGCCAGGCCGGAACCGCATGCGGTGGTGTGATCTCCAGTATCAACGGAGGATACGCTGAATGTCACGATCATCCCCATATAATACCGAAAAAAACCTACAGTGAGCCAGTATACTCATCCCTGCGCCGGGATTGCCAGATTCAAAATCCCGCCACGGACCTCCTGGCGAAGCCACCGTGTGCCGACCGGGCATTACCCGATGCTACTCCGATCGGGATTGCTGGCATATACTCTACGCCCCGAACCCGCTCACTTGTGCCGCTAGCCACCGTTCATGCAATATCTTTCGCTTCCCAACTGCCCGATCGAACAGGCCGATGTCCTCATTCTGCCGGTGCCCTATGAACGTACTGTGACCTACCAGGGCGGCACCCGCATGGGTCCCGAGGCGATTCTCAACGCCAGCGGGCAACTCGAATTTTACGAGGAGGACCAGCGCTGGTGCCCCAGCCGCTATTTGAAATCGACGGTGCTGCCGGCGGTGGATGTGGCGGCGGAGCAGGAAGCCGAATTTCATGAGCGCCTGTTTCAGACCGTCGATGCGTTGCCCCGTAATAATCTTCTGATCGGCCTGGGGGGTGAACACTCGGTTACCCCGGAGATGGTCTTCGCACGCATGCCAGAAGGAGGGACCGTGGTTCAGATCGACGCCCATGCGGATCTGCGTCCCAGCTACCATGGTTCGATTTACAACCATGCCTGCCCTATGCACCGGATCCGGGATCGGGGTTATGAACTTTTGCAGATCGGCATCCGTTCGCTGCATGCCGACGAGGCCCGGCGGATCAGCGAAGATCCGGGTTTACGGGTTTTTTTCGACCGCCAGTTGCAGCAGCCCGGAGAGTGGGCATCCCTGCTGGAGTCATTGGCGGGACTTTCCGGTCCGGTCTGGCTCACCATCGACATGGACGGATTCGATCCCGGGCAGGTACCGGGCGTGGGCACCCCTCAACCAGGGGGGCTCAGCTGGCACCAGGGCCTGAATGTTCTGCAGGCGCTCACGGACAATGCCGCAATCCAGCTTGCCGGTGTGGATATCCTGGAACTGGTGCCGGATGCGCACCGGGTGTCCGATATGCTGGCGGCCAAGCTGCTGCAAAAATGTATTTCGTACTGGGGCAAGTCCCAGGGATACGACAACAGGTCGCCCGAGGGTTCTCAAATCGGAGTGGACGATGAATAAAAAGAAATGGGATCGACGCGCTTCAGAGCAGCTCTACCAGGTTGAGAGTTGGGGAGGCGGGTACTTCTGTGTCAATGACGAGGGGCATGTCGAGGTGATCACCGACGGCGCCCGACGTATCGACCTTAAGTATCTGTGTGACGAATTGACCGAGCGGGACATGCGTCCGCCCCTGCTGCTGCGATTCTCCGATATGTTGAGGCGACGCATGGGGCAGATTCATGAGCGTTTCCGCATCGCTATCCAGGAATCCGGCTACAACGGGGAATACTTCGGCGTCTACCCGATCAAAGTTAACCAGCAGCAACAGGTGGTTGAGGAAGTGGTGGAATTCGGCAGTGTCTATCATTGGGGACTCGAGGCGGGCTCCAAACCGGAACTGCATGCCACCCTGGCGATGCTCGAGGACGTGGACGGACTGATCGTGTGCAACGGCTACAAGGATCAGGAGTTTGTCGATCTCGCGATGATGGGATTGAAGATGGGCAAGCGGGTATTCGTGGTGGTGGAGAAACCCAATGAACTGGATCTGATCCTGAATGCCGCCGAACGGCTCGAGGTGGAACCGTTGATCGGGCTGCGCTGCCGTATGATCACGACCAGCAACGGTCTGTGGGACGATTCGGGTGGTGACAACTCCAAGTTCGGACTCTCAGCCAGCGAAATCCTCGAAGCCATCGACAAGCTCAAGCAGTTGGGAAAGCTCGAATCCCTGCGGCTGCTCCATTTTCACATCGGCAGCCAGGTGCCGCAGATCCGGCACATCAAAGAGGCGATGCAGGAAGCGGCCCGGTTTTTCGTGCAGGTGCGCAAGCTGGGGGCTCCCATCGAGTTCATGGACGTGGGGGGCGGCCTGGGCGTGAATTATGACGGGATGATCTCCGGCAGTACCCTGTCGGTGGACTACAGTCTGCAGGAATACGCCAATGATGTGGTCTGGACGCTGAAAAACATCTGCGATGAAGAGGCATTACCCCACCCGCATGTGATTTCCGAATCCGGGCGCGCCCTGGTGGCGCATCATGCGGTGCTGGTGATCGACGTGATCGGTATATCCCGCCGTGCCGGCGAGTCTCCCCCGCAGGAGCCGCTCGCAGACAGCCCGGTGCAGTTGCGCCAGTTGTGGGACACCCTGGTGGAGTTCGACAAGCTTTCTCCGCGCGAGGCCTTCCACGATGTGAGCTCCTACCGGGATGACGTCAACAAGCTGTTCACCCTGGGACATGCGTCGCTGTCTGACCGGGCGCTGGCCGATGATCTCTACTGGCGTGTAGTGATGCAGGTCATGAAAAGTCTGGATGACGAGGAGATCGAACAGACAATGCCCGGTCTGGCGGCGCAACTCGCGGATCGGTACTTCTGCAATTTTTCCGTGTTCCAGTCCCTGCCGGACAGCTGGGCGATCAAACAGGTGTTTCCGGTGATGCCCATTCATCGTTTGAATGAGCGCCCGACCCGTCAGGGCGTGCTGGTGGACATCACCTGCGACTCGGATGGCAAGATGGAGAATTTTCCGCTTCAGGACGGTCGATCCAAGACCCTGCCGTTGCACACGGAGGAGCCCGGCGAGCCCTACCTGCTGGGGATTTTCCTGGTCGGTGCCTATCAGGAAATCCTCGGCGACCTGCACAATCTGTTTGGTGACACCCACGCGGTACACATCCGCATGGATGGGGACCACTACGAGTTGGAACAGGTCGTGGAGGGTGAATCCGTCGCTGATGTCCTGGAATATGTCCAGTTTCATGAAACCGTGCTGGTAGACCGGATGCGCCGCCAGCTTCAGGAGGCCCGGGGCAAGGGGCGTATCACCGCCCGTGAAGCCAACAGTTTTCTGCGTTTCTATCAGGCTGGCCTGAAGGGCTACACCTATCTGGAAGATGAGGCGCCGGTGTTGCTCAGGGGTTGACCCGTCGAATGATGCCCGCGCCCGGTGCGGGCGCGATCCTAGTCTCCCTTGGGGGCGGCGGAATCCTGATGGCCCAGTTGCCGGGCGGCCCTGTGGGTCAGTCCCGGATGATTCTTCAGCTGATATCCGGCGAAATGCAGCTTCAGAATTGCCTCCTGGAGACTGTTGCGCAGGGAGACATTGGCGGAATCCAGGTGTTGCGCCAGGATTTTCAGTTCTACCTCCAGGTGATGACCGTGTACCGCCACCGGCAGGCTCAGGCGGGTGGCCAGGTTGAGGAAAGGATCCAGCGGCGCAACATCCGCGGGGTCGGTCCGTCTGGGCAGGTTCGCATAAACCAGGGTAACCCCCTCAGGAATGGTTTTCAGTTGTTCCCTGAACTGATCGACCAGCGATTCGCTGGGCCGGCTTTCCCCCGCGACTACGCAACGTACCAACTGGGTGATGGCCCGCGCGGCATCCCGGTCCGGTGGCCCCGCGAGCACTGCGGCCAGCAGCCTGCGTTGCTCATCACTCAGCAGACCGGCCTGATATCCTGAGAGGCTGAACTGCCGTTGATCCGCCAGATTGCGAAGAAACGCCTCGGTGCAGGCGATATAGCGGGAGGTATAGTGGAACAGTTCCTCGGCGCAGCCGCCCCAGCCGGGGTGAAACTCCGGATAGTGGATGCCATCGATGCATTTCGAGTGGTTGTTCATGCTCGGCCCGTCCTGTCGGGGTTGAGTATTCAGGTACTGTGCGTGACAACTCCTGCAGTGGCGCTACCCTCAAGAATAGAACGAATTTTCCAACCCTGGCCCGTCACTGATGCGCAGGCGAGTCGGCCGGACTCTCGCCTGCCATTTCGGAAATAAATGCCCGCGAAGGGAGCAATTCTGGTCCCTGCGGGTAATATTGACTACTTTGGTGGGCGGATCTCTATTAGAATGTCGCTCAACCTGAACGCGCATGCCGATCGGAACGCGCAACAAGGTATTCTGTTGTTGAGGGAATCCATCAGTCCGTGCTTGGAGTGATTTCTAAGATTTGCGTTAGAACTGATTTAAAAACATAATCATACAAATTATTTTTGAAGTGTTGTCTTGATGTTCCTGTCGTGGGGTATCTCGCTCTGCTGGCTTGCCGGCCATGCTGACGGGGTGTCTGATCCGGCAGAAGCCGGCATTCGGGGCCACACAGAAACAGGCCGATGAACGACATCATTTTTCGGATCAAGAGTTACATACGGTCAGCCTGGCGGTTCCGCTGGCTGGCGATTTCGTTTTCCTGGATCTTCGCAGTGCTGGGATGGGGCGTGGTCTTCGTCATGCCAGATCAGTACCAGTCGGAGGCCAAGGTCTACGTGGATACCGACAGTGTGTTGCGGCCGTTGCTGCAGGGCCTGGCGGTGCAGAATGACATGAATCAGCGTCTGCACCTCATGACCCGGACCCTGCTGAGTCATGAAAACCTGAAAAAACTCATCATGATGACTGACCTGGATCACAAGGTCACGAACCGGGAGGAAGAGGAGAAACTGATCAACTGGCTGCGCGACACGATCGTCATCCAGGTCAATCGCCGGCCGATTCCCGGGAGTAACGAAACCGAAAACTTTTATGTCATCAGTTTCGAATATGACGACCGGTACATGGCGCAACGGGTGGTCAAGGTACTGCTCGATATCTTTGTCGAGAGCGCCCTCGGAGACACGCGGATCGAGTCCGACACCGCGCAGCAGTTCCTGCAGCAGCAGATCGTCGAGTACGAGAACCGCCTGGTGGAGGCGGAAAACCGCCTCACCGATTTCAAACGCAAGAACGTGGATACCCTGCCCAGGGAGAGCGGCGGTATCTTCAACCGTCTCGAATCGGCCCGCAATGAACTGGAAGAGGTGCAACTGGAACTCAAGGAGGCGACGATTCGCCGTGATGAGCTGAAACGCCAGTACACCACGACCCTGGAGGAGGAGCAGCGTCGTCAGCAGAGCCTGGGTCTTTCCACCGTGTCCAACTCGCCGATGGCGCAACGTCTCCTGGCGATGCAGACCCGTCTGGACGAACTGCTTCTGAAGTACACCGAGAATCATCCCGATGTGCAGGAACTCAAGTCGAAGATCGAGGAGTTGAAGAAGCAGGCGGAAAATGCCCCGTCAGTGTATGTCCCGCCGAGTGCCGGGGCCGGGTCATCACCCAGCGTTTCCACGGCCCTCGAGCAACTCAAGCTGTCCTATCGCCAGTCCGAGGTGGAACTGAGAACCATCCGCCTGCGCGCCAGCGAATATCAGGATCGGGTCGATGAGCTGAAGAAGAAGCTTGACACCCTGCCGCAGGTCGAGGCTGAACTGACCCGGCTAAACCGGGACTACAACATCAACAGGCAGAATTACCAGGAACTGGTTCAGCGTCTGGAGTCCGCCCGGATGTCGGAACAGGCTGACGAGGCGGGTGACAACCTGAAATTCCGGGTAGTCGAGCCGCCCAGCGTTCCGCTGCTACCGGTCGGTCCGAAACGTCTGTTGCTGAGCGTGGCGGTGTTGCTGGTCGCTCTGGGAATGGGCGGAGGCGTGGCCTTCCTGCTGTCGCAGATCAAACCGGTGTATTTCGATCCCAAGACCCTGCGTACGGAACTGGAGTTCCCGGTCCTGGGGCAGGTATCCCGGGTCATGACAGATCATGTGCGAATGAAGCGCAGGCTTGAAATCGGCGGTTTCATCTCCGTGTTTCTGCTGTTGATTCTGGCCTTCGTCGCGGTTGCCGGGATCTATGTGCTCGGCTGGCGGGACGAGATTCTCGACCTGGTCAGGGCCATGGGTCTGCTCGGCAAGTCCTGAGTCGCCGACCCGGGCCAGTTCTGACCCGGGACTCGGCCTTGGTGGGCGGCGCATGGCTGCCCCAGGGGCACTTCGCAGGTCCCGCTGCCGCGGATCCTGTTGCGGCCTTCACACTGATCCCCTATTTACCCTGCCTTGACCGCTTTTGACGGGACGTCACCCGGAATTTTTGCTATATTCCGCCCCCTGTTTCACCAGCTGGAGAGGGCGCGATGTTTCACAAGAGTATGCAGATTCAAGGCTATGACGATGAGCTGTGGCAAGCCATCCAGGCGGAAGAGCGCCGTCAGGAGGAGCACATTGAGCTGATTGCATCGGAAAACTACACCAGCCCCCGAGTGATGCAGGCCCAGGGCGGGGTCATGACCAACAAGTACGCCGAGGGCTACCCAGGCAAGCGCTACTATGGCGGCTGCGAGAACGTGGATGTCGCCGAACAGCTGGCTATCGATCGTGCCAAGGCTCTGTTTCACGCCGACTACGCCAATGTGCAGCCGCATTCCGGTTCACAGGCCAACGCCGCAGTCTACATGGCCCTGTGTCAGCCCGGTGATACGGTGCTGGGCATGAGTCTGGCCCATGGCGGTCATCTGACCCACGGCGCGAAACCCAACTTCTCCGGTAAGATCTACCACGCCGTGCAGTATGGCCTGAATCCGCAAACCGGTGAGATCGACTACGACGAGGTCGAGCGACTGGCCAAGGAACACAAGCCGAAGATGATCGTGGCCGGTTTCTCCGCCTACTCCCGGGTTGTGGACTGGCAGAAATTTCGCGACATCGCCGATCAGGTAGGGGCCTACCTTTTCGTCGACATGGCCCACGTGGCCGGGTTGATTGCTGCGGGGCTCTACCCCAGTCCGGTGCAGATTGCCGATGTCACCACCACCACCACCCACAAGACCCTGCGCGGTCCTCGGGGCGGGCTGATCCTCGCCAAGGCGAACCCCGAAATCGAAAAGAAACTCAACTCCCTGGTGTTTCCGGGCACCCAGGGTGGCCCCCTTATGCACGTGATTGCCGCCAAGGCGGTTGCCTTCAAGGAGGCCATGGAGCCTGAGTACAGGGTCTATCAGCAGCAGGTGATCGACAACGCCCGCGCCATGGCCAAGGTGTTCATGGAAAGGGGATATGATGTGGTTTCCAAGGGCACCGATGATCACCTGTTCCTGGTGAGCTTCATCGAGGCCGGCCTGACCGGAAAAGATGTGGATGCCTGGCTGGGTGCTGCGAACATTACGGTGAACAAGAACGCGGTGCCGAATGATCCTCAATCCCCGTTCGTCACCTCGGGTATCCGGGTCGGAACCCCGGCGGTCACCACCCGTGGCTTCAACCAGGCGGAATGCGTCGAGTTGGCCGGCTGGATGTGTGATGTCATCGACAGCCGGGGCGATCAGGCGGTGATCGAAGCGGTCAAGGTGAAGGTGCTGGACATCTGTGCTAAATATCCGGTCTACGGAAACTGAAGAGTTATGAGTTGTGAGTGATGAGTTTTGAATTACCCAGCATAGAGCGGAGAATCACAATGAATGTGTATTCCGGGACCTCGGGCGCAACTCAAAACTCAAAATTCAAAACTCAAAACTGACAACCCCATGCGCTGCCCCTTCTGCGGAGCCCAGGACACCAAGGTCATTGACTCCCGCCTCGCGGGTGAAGGTGATCAGATACGCCGTCGCCGGGAGTGTACGGTGTGCAAGGAGCGCTTCACCACCTACGAAACCGCCGAGTTGAACCTGCCCTGGGTAGTCAAGCAGGATGGCAGTCGCACCCATTTCGATGGGCGCAAGCTGCGTGCCGGCATGGCCAGGGCGTTGGAGAAGCGACCGGTGAGCGCGGAACAGGTGGACAACGCGATCAACCACATCACCCGAAAACTCATGGCGGGGGGAGAGCGGGAGGTCGCCTCCCTGGCGATAGGTGAGATGGTGATGGAGGAGTTGAAGCGGCTGGACCAGGTGGCCTACGTCCGCTTCGCCTCGGTGTATCGCAAGTTCGAGGATGTGAATGCCTTCCGCGAGGAGATCGAGCGGCTTGAGCAACAACCCAGTCCGGAGGCCCGGCGGCGCCAGTTGGATCTGCTGGGGGACGGGGAGGAGGACGCGTGAGCCGCGACCAGGACCATCGCCACATGGCCCGGGCGATTCAGCTCGCGGCACGGGCCCGCTACACCACCCAGCCCAATCCCCAGGTCGGCTGTGTCCTGGTGCGGGATGGCCAGGTGGTTGGGGAGGGGTATCACCGGCGTGCCGGTGAGCCTCATGCTGAGCGGAATGCCCTGGCGGAAGCGGGTGATCTCGCGCGTGGGTCCACTGCCTACGTGACGCTCGAACCCTGTTGTCACCAGGGGCGGACGCCTCCCTGTACCGAGGGTCTGATCGAAGCCGGTGTGAGCCGGGTGGTGGCAGCGATGCGGGATCCCAATCCGAAGGTTGCCGGTCAGGGCTTCGATCGCCTGCGAAGTGCCGGTATCGAAGTACTTGAAGGGATCATGCAGGCACAGGCTGAAGCCCTCAATTCCGGTTTTGTCAAACGCATGTCCCGCGGATTGCCCTATGTGCGTTGCAAACTGGCCATGAGCCTGGACGGCCGCACCGCGATGGCAAGCGGCGAAAGCCAATGGATCACATCCGCCCAGGCGCGCAGCGACGTGCAGCGGTTGCGGGCAATCAGCGGCGCAATCCTCACCGGCGTGGGAACCCTGCTGTCCGACGACCCTTCGTTGACGGTCAGGCTGGACCATGAGTCCCTGGAGATTGACCCGGATCTGCCCTTGCCACGCCCGGTGCGGGTGGTCCTGGATCCCGTCCTGGATACACCGGTGGAGTCGAGAATGCTCGCCCTTCCGGGGCTGACATTGATCATCTGTCAGGATGAAAACCCGGCGCATGGCGCTGCGCTTGAAGGAGCCGGCGCCCAGGTGGTCATGCTGCCGGGTGAACCGGGGCGGCTGGATTTGTGGGAAGTGATGCGCTATCTCGCCAGTCAGGAGATCAATGATGTGCTGGTGGAGAGTGGCGCGACCCTGGCCGGCGCCCTGTTGGAGCAGGGGCTGATCGACGAACTGATCGTCTACCAGGCACCTCATATCATGGGCGATGCGGCACGTGGCCTGTTTCATCTGCCGGAGATACAACGCATGCAGCAGCGCATCTCCCTGAACATTACCGATGTCCGTCAGGTCGGGCCGGATATCCGTTTCACCGCCATTCCCGGCACCCGGGCCTGATGCTTAGCCGATAGCGGCGGCAACCCGAAGAGCACACAGGAGCCATCATGTTCACCGGCATTATCCAGGCCATCGGCCGTTTGCAGCAGAGTGAAGCCCGCGCAGGAGATTGCCGCCTGACAGTGGACAGCGGCGATCTGGACCTGAACGACGTGGCGCTGGGCGACAGCATCGCGACCAACGGCGTCTGCCTGACCGTGATCAGCCTCAACCCGGGTGGGTTTCAGGCTGACGTCTCCCGCGAGACCCTGCAACATACCACCCTGCACAGTCTCAGACCCGGAGCTTCCCTGAACCTGGAAAAGGCGCTCACCCTGAATACCCGGCTTGGCGGTCACCTGGTGAGTGGACATGTGGACGGAATCGGCCGGGTGATCGAACGCCGCGCCGATGCGCGTTCGATCCGCTTCGTCATCGAGGCGCCTGACGAATTAGCCCGCTACATTGCCCACAAGGGTTCCATCTGTGTGGATGGGATCAGCCTCACTGTCAACGCGGTGAGCGGCGCCCGTTTCGAGTTGAACCTGGTACCGCATACCCTGCGGGAGACCACCATGAGTGACTATCAGGCTGGCTCTGAAGTGAACCTGGAAGTGGATTTGATTGCCCGCTACCTGGAACGCCTGATGCTCGGGGAGCGCGCGGCTCAAGCCGAGGCCTCCGCTTCGACCGAGCGGTTGCTGCGCGAGCGGGGTTTCCTCTGAACGGACAGGCTGGGGCGCCTGGGTTCTGCGGCTCGCTATCCGGGCGGTAGACCGGACTTTAACCGGTCTGCTGATACTCGCAGTGGTGGATCCGGTCAAAATAGCGCGCCCGATAAATCAGACGGGGCAGTTCTCCATCCTCAAACCCGCTCCGGGTGTGCAGCACATTGTTGCAGATCAAGCCCTGGCCCGCCTGCAGTTTGCCATGGAAGTGCCATTCGGAAGGTGTGTGGAGGAGGGTCTTGAGAAACTCAACCGCTTCACTGAGGAGTGGATCATCCCGCCATTCGATACTGCGGCTGCGATCGGTGTATCGCATGTGCAGATGGCCATCGGCATGGATCGAAAACACCGGGCCACTACGGACCGGGCGTAGTTCCTCCCCCCCGGAGACATTGGCTGGAATGGTCATCGCCTCGGGATGCATCAGGGCGCGAATATAGTCGGGGTTTTTGTCCATGATGCGCAGAAACACGATCTCATGGTCCAGCAGGTCGTTTTCGCCCCCGTGTTCAGCGGGTTGTACACAATGCAGCAAGAGACCGTGAATCTGGTGTTGCAGGTCGTTGTAGTAACCGTCGGTGTGCCAGGCGATGGGTCGGTCGGAGTAGGGAATATAGCCCTTGCGCAGGGCATCCGACTGCACGGTCAATGAGGTGATTGCATCGTTGTCGGCGCACATGTTGTGGTCTAAGTTGTGCAATCCGAAGCGGAACCCCAGCTGGCGAATGATCTGCTTGTCAGCGTCATGGCCGGACAAACCGGCCCAGATGGCTATGTTGGATTTGCAGCACAGCAGGTGAATTCGGTCATGCTCCGCCTGGGTGATGTGGCGGGGATCGCCGATCTCCACCACCAGATCGTCCAGAGAGGCTGGGTAGTCACGCAGTTTCTCATCACGCCAGCGGAGATAGGCATCCCGGTTGTGCGGCAGAAACGGCGATTCGGAGGCAATGGACATGTTGTACGACTTTCACGATCGGATGGACTGTTGCTATGATACCGCTTCCAAACCGGTCAGTACCACGGCATTTATGGGTTTACTGATGAAGCCCTGGCTGGCTGAACAACCCCGTTACCTCGAGGCACCCGCCATGCATGCCGTCACCAAACGCCCCCTGATGCCTGCTCCCCTGTCGTTACCCCTGCGCATGGTGCCCGGTAAACTGCACGGTATGATACTCAGCAGACTGCTGAACCGGGTGTTTCAGGCCCAGCTGAAAGAGGGTGAACTGGACTTCCTGGAGGGCCGGGTGGTGCACATCCGGGTGCGTGACGCAGGTCTGCAGTACGCACTGACTCTGGAACAGGGGCGGCTTGTCGAGGCTGGAAAACGACCTGCCGATCTCAGTATCAGCGGAAGCGTCTACGATTACCTGCTGCTGATCGCCGGTCGGGAGGATCCGGATACCCTGTTCTTTCAGCGTTATCTGGTGATGGACGGGGATACCAGCCTCGGGGTCCACCTGAAGAACATGCTGGCCGGGATCGATCCTGCGGAGCTGCCGATCCCCAAAGAGGTCTATGGCATGGTGGAACAGGGGCTGAGGCTCTATGAGCGGGTCGTCCGGTTCGGTTCCGGCAAGGCCTGAACCCGGGTCCTGAGTCCGCGCAGCCGTTCGATCAGCTCCCGGGTCTGTTCCGCAGGCGCACTGCACCAGAATTCCTCCTCACCGGGTTGTTGTGTACCGTCCAGCAGATCCAGTTCCTCGAGCCTGCGAAACAGTTGACGGGCCACCGCAGGGCCGGTATCGATAATTCTCACGTCCGCACCGGCAGATGCCTCGATACTGGGTTTCACGAAAGGATAGTGGGTACAACCCAGGACCAGGGTATCGACACCGGCTTCAAGCACCGGCTGCAACTGCTGATTCACCAGGCGCTGGGTATCGGGGTGTTGCGGTCCCCGATATTCGATGGCCTCGACCCATCCTTCACAAGGGCAGATCACCACTTTGGATTCCCGGGCGTGTTCACGCAGCAGAGACTGAAATTTACCGCTACTCAGGGTGCCTTGGGTGGCCAGCACTCCGATTCGTCCCCGTGAACTGAGTTGAATCGCCGGTTTGACCCCGGGCTCCATGCCCACGATGGGCAGGTCGTAGGCCGAGCGCAACTGCCTGACGGCTGCTGCGGTTGCGGTATTGCAGGCAATTACGATGGCCTTGACCTGGCGCTGAATGAGAAACCGGGTGATGTGCTGGGCGCGTTCGAGCACAAATCCTTCGTCCTTGTTGCCATAGGGCAGGTACGCCCGGTCGGAGACGTAAATAAGCCGTTCATGGGGCAGAAGCCGGTGAATGTGCCCCAGCACCGAAAGTCCGCCGATGCCAGAATCGAAAATCCCGATCGGTCGTTCAGACGGCATGACCGACCTTCAGTTTGAGCAGTCGCTCGACTTCCCGTTCGAGCAGTATATAGTGATCGTTCAATGCCTTGAGGTCCGCCTGCATGCTGAGGGATTCAAACTCCCGTATGCGTTGGTCAAGCGCCGGTACTCCGCAACTCGATGTGGAACCGTGAACCTTGTGCACCAGTTCTTTGAGATTGTTTCTGTCCGCATTGTCGATGAGTCGTTTGATCTGAATCAGTTGTTGAGGTAGCTCTCTGCAGAGCTGCTGAAACATCTCCTCGGCGAGATTGCGGTCGCCGCCGGTAATCGTGAGTAACTTGTCGATGTCACGCACCGGCAGGTCGGTGTCCTCATGTTTCACTTGTGTGACGCCCGCTTCCGACATGGATGGGAAGCGGTGGGTCGTGCCGGGCTTGTTACGAAAAATCCCATTGATCACCGCCCACATCTGCGGTTCATCGATCGGCTTCAGCAGATAGCCATCCATGCCGGCCTCACGGATCTGGTTACGTGTGCTCGGAACCACGTCTGCGGTCAATGCAATGATCGGAGTATGGCGCTGCCCGTTTTCGTTGCGGCGGATGATCTCAGCGGCCTCCGTACCTTTCATCTTTGGCATGTGGATGTCCATAAGGATGAGGTCGAAATGATTGTTCTGAGCCTTGGATATGGCGCTCAGACCGTCGTTCGCCTCGCTCACTACAGCTCCCTTGCTGCGCATCAGGGTGCTGATCAGTTTCAGATTGATCTCATTGTCATCCACCACCAGGATATTGTAATTCTCGAGATGGGGTTGTGCGTCGATGCGATCCTGCGGACTCAGCAAATCGGGCTGCTTGGTTTGAATGGCGAACAGGGTGCGCAACACCTCATCGAGTTTGGCGGTACTCACCGGTTTGGATATGTAGATGTCATGGCTGAATGTCTGGAACTGCTCGATGATCGTACGCTCCGATGCGCCCAGGAAGGTGACCAGAGGAATCGCGGTCTGCCCCTTTAGCCGACGAATTTCGAGCTCCGCGGTGCCTGCTTCGATTTCCTGATGGGTGAAGCCTAGCACGATCAGGTCAACCTCATCGTCTATTTCACAGGGAAAACTCCCTTCGATCACTTCGATACCGAAATCCTCAAGACCGTGTTTGAGCGCAAGATAGGAAAGCCGGTGGCTATCGATCAGCAGTGCGCGTTTGGCGTATTTCGACAACATTGCGTCTGCGGGTTCGTTGCCGGGTACGCTGATCATTGGAATGGATACGATGAAGTTCGCGCCTTTACCCAGGCTGCTGAACAACTCGATGTCCCCGTTCATGGATTGCGCCAGTTTTTTGCAGATGCTCAGGCCCAACCCGGTGCCGCCGTACATCCGGCTGGTTGATGAGTCGGCTTGTTGGAATGACTCGAAGAGCATGTTCTGTGCCTTGTTGTCGATGCCGATCCCGGTGTCGGTTACGGAGAATTTCAATACGCATTGATTGTTTACTTCCGAATCGATCATGACGCGAATCACGACGTCGCCCTCATGGGTGAATTTGATGGCGTTACTGATCAGGTTGACCAGAATCTGGCGAATCCGGGGTTCATCGCCGATCAATCTCTTGGGAACATCGGAATAAACCAGCAGCACCAGTTCGAGTCCCTTGTCGTGGGCCGAGGGAGATAGCAGTATGGTAGGATCCTCGAAACATTCGCGGACGTTGAATGGGGCGGTTTCCGGCTCGAGTTTTCCGTATTCGAGCTTCGAGTAGTCGAGGATTTCGTTGATGATATCCAGCAGGTTGATGGCGGATTTCGAGATGGTGTTGACCAGATCACGTTGCTGCTGAGACAGGTTTGTCTTGAGTAGCAGGTTGGTGAAGCCTAAAACCCCGTTCATCGGAGTCCGTATTTCATGACTCATGTTGGCCAGGAACTCCGATTTAGCCTTGCTCGCAGAGAGTGCGCGTTTTTTTGCCAGATCGAGTTCCACGTTTTGAATCTCGATTGCCTCAAGGGTTTCTGTTAACTCGGAAGTGGCCTGGTCGATTTGTTGCTGCATGGTCTCGTGAGAGTGCAGGATCCGGCTGGTCATGGCATTGAAGCCCTCTTCCAGGCTGCGAATCTCACCTTTGGATACCTCTGGTACACGCACCGATAGGTCACCTTCGCGCATTCTCGTCACTGCCTGGGTGAGCCGGGCGATGGGATTGATCATCGAGCGACTGATCGCGAGTGAGAAGAAGGCGGTCGTGATCAACCCGAAAACCAGCATGATGATGGTATTGGTGATAATGCTGATCTTGTTTTCATTGAGTCGGGTTTTACTCAAGGTCAGGATGACGTGGCCGAGGCTTTCCGGAGTGTTGAGGGGGGAATCGAGAGCCTGGTCCGGGTAGTCGCTGATTTCGATATCCTCGACCAGATAGATGGCCGGGGCGCTAAATTCAGCGAGGTTCCCACTGCTTTCCATGTCATTTTTCACCATGTAGGAAAGCAGACTGCCCGAGGCGTCGAATACCTTGATACTGTGGACGTCCTGCTGGAGAAATATCGGCCTGAGACTCATCTCAAGAATCGATTTGTCACGGGTGAAAATACCGTAAACACTGATCGCCGCGGACTGGCTTGCGATGGATTCTCCACGCTCGTCGAAAAGTTCGTTGAGCCGTTCGATCTGCGTGCTGATCAGGTAGATGGTGAGCAACAATGCCAGGACTGAAGCGGGTAACAACCCGATCATGAGCGCCTGAAACTTGAGTGATCTCAGTTTGCTCAGAATCATTGGGGTTCCAGTTCCATGATGATTTTCTTGAGGCGGGTTTCCGACTTTGTGGGAAAACCCAGAGAACGGGCCACGTCTGTGTTGAACAGGACCGAAAAATAGTCGTCCATCTGTTGAAATTTCGGTAGTGATCCGCGCTTGAGATAGTCCACAACATTGTCCCTGACCTGATCGGCAATATCCTGGGGTGAAGAGTAGACCGCTGCGAGGGCGCCGGCCTTGACATATGCCGAGGAGAATCCAATCAGGGGTATCCGCTTTCGGTAAGTCGAGAGCAGAATATACGAAACTGTGGTTTTGTTGTGAATGTTGCTCTCTGGCAAAGCGAGAAATATGTCGATATCGTCAAGAATCTGGCTCAGGGACTTACCTATGGTTTCCATCGAGTCGACCCGGCCCGTGTGAAGATTCAGTTGCAGGGTCTTCGCCAGTTCACTGATCCGGGTCTGGTCCTGAAAGTCCTGCCTCAACACCAGCACGCCGATGTTTTTGAATCGTTCGGATAACGCCTTGATCAGCAGTAGACTGCGCTCGATCGGCTGATCCAGGAACAGATAGAATTGACTGGGGTTGTTTTGCGCACTGTTTTCGATCGCTTTGCTGTGCTTTGGAATCAGGGCTGAAATGGTGGGTGTATCGGGGAAATGCTTCTGGGTAAACAGTGCGGCCTGGATTCCCAGGGTGATCACCAGTTGGTTATTCCTGGCGGATTGTGAATCGTATGACGATATCTGCACGATATCGAAGTTGCTGTTTTGACAGGCGAGTTGATGATTGCGGCAATATTTGATCGTCGTGTTGGTGATGGTGGTTGCCACATCCAGGTAGACGTCATCGTTGTCACTGAGCAGGATCAGGATGTTGTTAGGCGTTTCCTGAGCCATTGGGCCGATGGGTATCAGCCAGAGTGAAGCAGTCAGCAGCAGTGTCTGGGGGACTGTCAGGATCATCCGCCCAGGACGTGGTTCGCTGGACACAGCGATAGCGCCCATCCATCCAGTGACGGTGTGCAGCGCTTGGCGGATGATGTTCGGCATCCCGATGGATCCGCTCAGTAAGCCAGTTTGGCCTGCAGGTAGGCTCTCGGTTCCCACACATTATGTCCATCGACCGCTTCGTCGTGATAGAAATCATAGTTGTTCTTATGCAGGTTCTGGAAGATCAGCGTCAAATCCAGCTTCGACTGGTTGAGGTTGAAATGTTTGTTCACCTTGACATCGAAACGGCTGTAATTCGGTACCGCATCCCCTTCGCCAGGCCACTCCAGTTCGTCCGTGAAATAGTAGGCGGCACTCAGTGTCACGTCTTCATCGAAGCGGTGGCTGGCAAGCAGACTGAAGGTGCGTTTGGGAATTTTCTGGTCGGCATTTTCCCGGTAACTGGTAACCCCGTCCTTGATGCGCTTGATCTCATCACCGTGGACATTCAGGTAACTGAATCCGAAATACAGCAAATCCCGCTGAGTGGGGCGGTAATCCAGCTCAAATTCGATGCCGTCGATCTCAACGGTACCGAAGTTTGTATAGGTGAACGCGCCCTGCTGCATGGAATCGAGCCAGCCGTAAAGAATTGCCAAATCCACAGGATCGGTGATTCCCCGATCCGGATCGATATGATCGAAGTTGCGGTACTGATCGATGATATCGCTGTAACGTTCGTGGAACAGGCAGACATCGTAATTCAGCCCCAGGTCGGTGAACTGGCCGAAATATCCGAGTTCCACCCGGTCGATACTTTGCGGCTCCAGATCCTCGCTGCTGTATGACCAGGATTTCAACGGGTCATCGTCGGATCCCAGGTATACGGCCAGATTGGCATTGTCCTCATACAGGGTCGGCATGCGATAGGCACGAGAACCGCTGAGCCGAATGGTATCGGTGGAATTTACATGGTGATTGATGCCCAGACGTGGTGAGAAGACTCGCTTCTTGCCCTCGAACTTTTCCAACATCCCGCCGGCATTCAGCACGGTACGGTCTGTGGCATACCACTCCGCGTTGAGAAACATGCGAAACAGATCCCGGGAGATTTCATCGTCGGACTGGAATAACCAGGTGCTTTCGCCACGATCCTGGCGCGCACCCGCACCCCAGGCAACACGCAGTCCATCCAGCGGCTCCAGGGTATTTTCAATTTCCAGGTCGTAGCGATGTGACTTCATACCTATCCAGGAAAATGCAAACGGCTCGTCCCGCAGGTTCAGTGCATCGAGCAGCGAGGCGAAGTCATAACGTCCCCCGGAAACCGACAGGGCAAACGCATCCAGGCGCATCGGCTCCGGGATTTCCTGCAGTCGGCTGTCGTCCATGATCTGCTGTGAAAGCGTGGGAGTGTAGGCGGTGTCATCGACCCGATAGTAGTTGTGATAGAAATGAACCCGCAGCGTATTGTTCGGGTTCAGCAGGTGACTCCACTCGATCGACTGGTAGTTGTAACGGGTATCGAGTTGGCGGTTCTCCTGAATCAGGGTGTCATGTCCTTCCAGGTAGTCGCCGGATACAGCGCCAAAGGTGGTGCGTATTGTGTTGTTTTCATCGACATGGTAATCGCTGTCCCACTTGAGCCACTTGACCTGCGTGGTGTCGTCGCGATTGTCGAAACCGTCATCCTCCCGGTAACTGGTGGAGATGCGAAAATCCAGTTTACCCAGGTGATCAGAGTGCGCGGCTTCCACGTAACGGGTGTTTTCATATCCCACAGTGGTCGATATCCGGGTGCCTGGCATGTCACCCGGGCGATTGGTGACGATGTTGATTACGCCGGCATAGGAATTTGAGCCATAGGCCGCTGCATTCGGTCCGCGAATTACCTCGATGCGCAGTATCTCGTCCATGGTCAGGGAAATCTCGGTCCATGGAATACCGCCGTAGACCGGATCATAGATGGATCGCCCATCGATGAGTACCTGCATATCCCGGGCATACTCATCGGCGTGTCCGTGATAGGTCACGGTTGCCCGGGTGCCGGAGTAGAATCCGACCACGAAACCGGGCACCAGGCGTAGCAGGTCAGGGATATTCAGGGCCGCGCTGGCTTCGATCATCTTTCGGTCAATGACGGTTATCGCACTGGGTGTGTCCGCCTGGGATTGGGACAATCTCGAAACAGAGAGCACCACCGGCAGTTCATCGTAGAAATAGTTTTCCGAGAGAATCAGTGGCGAATCATCCGAGAGCGTTTCCGCTGCGCAACACAGTGCGCTGGATACCGCCATGAGGGGCACTGAAATGTATATAAGATGTTGTGATCTGAACATGAATAAGCCCTGGTTTCCATATTTGAGAAAAGCCGTTTCCATCTTCCGATGCAACCCCTGTCGGGGGATCTCGAACCACTCAGTGGCTGTCCTGGTAAAAAAGGCCTGATTGCTCGGATTTTACTGCGTCTGAGGGACGCTGCGTATGAATTTAATGACTGTTTCGAGGCGACGGCAGGGTTGCAAGGCACTCAGAGGGATGAAAACAGCGATTCTCCGCTCATCTCGTTCCAGTAACCGTCACAGGGCCCGAGGGGCATGATCGGCCGTAGATCACCGGCATCCTGACCGCGGCGGGCCGCATGGAAGGCATCGACCACCCGTCCGGTGAAACGAAATTGGGGGCTGATGCGCAACACATCGACCTTGAGCTCGACCAGCCTGTCGATCTCCGACAGCAGGTTACAGGTCTTCGCGGAGACGGTCTGAATGCCGTTGAGGGCGAGAAAGGGTTCCCCGTCCTGGGTGGACATCAGACGGCCGTCGGGATGATCGATGCATTTGTACTGACAATCATCCTTGGGCAGATTGTAGGAGCGGGCAGTAAAGCAGCGGGCGGAGAGGGTTAGAGGCATGCGACCGTAGCAGAAGATCTCTGTCTCTACCCCCTCGGGCCGGTTCTGCTGCATCAGGGCCAGGGTCTGCTGGCCGAGTTCCAGGGGCATCACCCAGCGAACCAGGCCACGGGCGGCGAGGAATTCCAGGGTTTTCGGGTTGTAGATATTGACGCTGGGGCCGGTGGTGAACGGCAATCCCAGCTTACTTAGAATACCGACCGCACCGATATCATTGGCCTCCACCAGTAAATCCCCGTTACCGCAGAGTCTGTGCAGGGTCTTCAGATCCGATTCCGCTTCCAGCAGGGCGAGGGTCGAGAGCACGATCTGCTTGTCGGTGTCGCGGCTCAGCCGGGCCGCCAGATCGATCCAGTCCTGGGTCTTCAGACTGCGCCGTTTGGAACAAACGGTCTCACCCAGGTAGATAATGTCCACGGGCATCTGTGCTGCCTGTTCGTAGAATTCGAACAGGTCGTCCCGGGACCAGTAAAAAAGCACCGGGCCGAGAGAAAGTTGTGCGGGGTGATTCATGGATCGGTTCATTGCCAGGGGCGGTAGTAGGGGCCCAGGGTGGTGCTGGCGCCTTCGGAGACCTGATCGAGGGCCTGATTCCAGTCGCTCTGGGGCTGATAATTGTCCGGGTCCCGCTGACAGGCATCCAGGGCTGCGCGCCATACCCGGGTGACCTGGGCGACATAGGCCGGCGAACGCTGACGACCTTCGATCTTGATGGCCTTGACCCCGGCGCGCTGGAGTTCAGGCAAGAGTTCCAGGGTGTTCAGCGAGGTGGGCTCCTCGATGGCGTAGTAGGTGTGTTCGCCGACCTGGAAGCGGCCTTTGCAGATGGTGGGATATCCCGCCTGTTCGCCCTCTGCGTAGCGGTCGGTGAGCAGGCCGTTGAGGCGGGACTCCAGGCCTTGCGGGGTTTCCCGGTATTCGACGAACGGCGCCGGTGAACAGGCTCCGTGTGTATTGGGCGATTCACCGGTGACGTATGACGAGAGAATGCAGCGCCCCTCCACCATCACGCACAGGCTGCCAAAGCCGAAGATCTCGATTTCCACCGGGGTTCGTTCGATCACCTGCCGCACCTGGCTGAGCGAGAGCACCCTGGGCAATACCGCGCGGCGGATGGCAAAGGCTTCGGCGTAGAAATCCAATGCCTCGTAATTGGTGCTGGAGGCCTGAACGGAGAGATGCAGGGGCAACTGCGGGTGGCTGCGATGGGCGTAGTCGAGGATGCCGATATCGGCGCAGATCAGGGCATCCACCGAAAGCGCCGCAGCGGTATCCACCGCCTCCTGCCAGCGCTCCCAGTTCTGTGGCCGCGGGTAGGTGTTGATGGCCATGAACACCCGTTTGCCGCGATTGCGGGCATACAGGATGCCTTCTCTGGCGCGCTTCAGATTGAAGTTGAGACCTGGGAAATGGCGTGCGTTGGTATCATTCTGCAGACCGAAATAGACCGCGTCGGCGCCATTGTCCACCGCAGCCTTGAGGGAAGGCAGGTTACCTGCCGGACATACCAGTTCCATAAGATTACTCATGATTCAGGCGACATGCCGGGAACGACTGCGGCGTTGTTGCAGTTCCCGGGCAATCGCATTGAGCACCCGCCATTTTTCGGCACACCAGCCGGGCGCCAGCAGCAGGGACTTCGAGGCGGTTCCGGTCAGCCGGTGCCAGACGATTCCCTCGGGGGCCTGTTCCACCAGATTGGCGGCGATCTGAACATACTCACGCAGGCTCAGGGGACGGTAGTCGCCGTTGCGCCAGGTGTTGGCCAGGCGAGTCCCTTTGACGATGTGCAGGGGGTGCAGTTTGAGACCGTCGGTACCCAGGTCGGCGACCCGGGAGAGGGTTTCCGAACAGTGGTGACCGGATTCCCCGGGCAGGCCTGCGATCAGGTGGGTGCAGACCTTCAGCCCACGACCCCTGGCGCGGATGATGGCGTCCCGGTACTCGGCGAAGCCATGCCCACGGTTGACCCGCTCCAGGGTCTTGTCAAAAGCCGACTGCAAACCGAGTTCCAGCCATACCTCATGGCCCGCATCCTGATAGCGGGCCAGCAGGTCGAGTACCGGGTCGGGCACGCAATCGGGCCGGGTGCCGATCGACAAGCCAATCACGTCTGCTTCCGCCAGGGCCTCCGAGTAGAGCTGTTCGAGCCGCTCGATCCGGTCGTAGGTATTGGTGTAGGCCTGGAAATAGGCCAGGTATTTCATCGCTCCGGTGCGCTTGCGGATCACCTGGCGTCCCGCCTCGATCTGTTCGTGGACCGGTTTCGGACGCCGCCCGTTGGGGCTGAAAGTGACGTTGTTGCAGAAGGTGCAGCCCCCCTGTCCCTTGCTGCCGTCCCGGTTGGGGCAGGTAAACGCACTGTCCAGGGCGATCTTGTGCACCCGCTCACCATAGCGGTGCAGCAGATATTGCCCGAAGGTAGGGACCTGTTCCGCCAACGTCGTCATTGTTATCAACCCACCTGGTTCAGTACACGGCGTCGGAATTTTACCTTCAGACGGTTTGCGATGGCCTCACAGGCCGGGATATCCACCCCTTCGAGACCATCGATGGCCGAAGCGGTGACATCGGGGATGAACTGCGGCGCCCGGGAGAGGAACTCCAGCATGGCTTCGTAGGATCCCGGCAGGTTGGGGCGGCAATGGCGGTCGTAGACATCGGCGTTCTGCGCATTCAGGGAGACTGACAGCGCGTCCACGCACTCGCCCAGCTCGGGCAGGGTGTCGTGCTTGTGAACCAGGTTCGACAGACCGTCGGTGTTGACCCGCACCTGTCCACCCTGTTTCTTGATGTGCCGGGCGACCTCCAGCAGCACGTTCAGGCGCAGGGTGGGCTCTCCGTATCCGCAGAACACCACCTGGTCGTAGCGGGCCGGATCGTCAATTGAGGCGATGACTTCCTCGGCCGTAGGTCGGTGATCGAAGGTGAGGTCATAGCCTTTGACCGTCATGTCGCCCAGGGTTTTCGGACAAAAGGCGCATTCCAGGGTACAGCGGTCGGTGATGCTCAGGTAGAGATTATTGTCGATCTGGTAGCTGATTTGCTGAGCCACGTCTTCCTCTTGGATTCGATTCACACTAAACAAAATACACTATCAATCGGCGCATATTTATCAATGATATAGGTCAAAACAGCCGATACTGAATGGATCTTTGGGCGTCTGATTGTCAACCTTGACGGCAGGCGGGTGGCGAAAAACACACAGGCTTCAGGTTCCGCTCCTGCGTCACCCGGGTCAGGGGGAATCGCTTATCGGCTCAGGGGCTCAGGTATCCCGATTCTCCCCCATGCGCCAGCATCACCACTTTGGGTTCGATCAGTTCACTAAGACGGGTTTGGGCTGCTTCGGTGACTTCCGTGCCGTCATGAAACAGCAGGGTCACCGCAAACGGGCCTTGTCCCGTGGCTTCCTGGGCAATGTTGTCGGGGCTGACCACCACCCGGCCCAGAGTTCGTTGGGTGGGCCAGGAAATGTCCCCGTAGGCGTGATAAACCAGTTCGGAACAGACAATCCTGTCGCTGCTCTGGGTATCGAAATTGAAATCGTACGCCTTGCCGACCTGGCGCAGGGTCTGCAGGATCACTTCGCGGCGTTCGGCCTGATCCTGCGAGCGGTGACGCAGCACCGCCAGGTCATCCACATTCATGAACTGCGCCAGGGTGTTCATTTCCACCCCGGAACGCAGCGCCTCCACCACGCCTCGCCCCCGCTTAATCTCCCGCTGATGGGCCACCACAACCGGATGATCCCAGATGCCGAGTGCCTTCAGTTCCAATTCGGATCCAATCCATACCGCGGCATGTCCCCAGTGACCGGGAATGAAGGAGTCGGTGAGGCGAAAGGGGGTCTTCTCCAACAGCACATCACCGGCCTTGAGGTTGGCGCCGATGCGATCGAGCAATCGCGGACGGTTGTCGAGCTTGCCGCGCCGGGATTCCACCAGTCCCACCATGTTGCCGAACAGCATGCTGGAGTAGTTGATGCCCTCGTTCTTCAGCTCCTGCAGGGTGTCCGAGGAGACCGTGCCGATCAGATCTAGCACATGGCCGGTATATCTCAGGGGGTGAATGCGACGCACCATGGCGTAGGAGGGACTCTGATTCACCAGTTCCGCGACATAACGAATCCGGTCATCCTTCGATTGTACGAGGTCAGCGGCATGCTGTTCATACCAGATCAATCCGCGACGTACCCGGGCGCGATTGACCGCCGAGGAATAGGAGGCGGCTACCCGCCGCAACTCGCCTTTAGGCACCTCGTAGCCGGAATCGCCCGCATTGATGTGATTGCGCAGAAAATCGTTGTCCCGGTAGAGCGCCACCGCGGTGAGGTAGTTGTCATAGAGCGTCAACGCAGCGGCTAATGACATGGCGATGCCCACCGCTTGAACCTGGGCCAGCTGTGAGTCCTCGGGGATCGGTGCATCGAGCCAGCACTCATGCGCCGTGGCCACCTCCCAGAGCTGTTTGCGAATCGTCACCAGCTGGGCGGCGCCGGCGCTGAGCAGGCGCATGTCCGAACCGAGCAATGGTTCCTTCTCGCGCTGTTTCTCTTTGAGATGCTCGAGAAAGGTGAGGGACTCGGCGCGCAGGCTCAATGCCTCTTCGGTGAGGTTCTGATGGCGTTCCAGCTTCTTCTGCAAGCGGTCCATCGAATAGCGGATTTCTGCCGGGTTATCGCAGGTTTGAGCGGCAAACAGATTGGTTTCACCGAGTGAGGGATTGGCAAAAATCGTGAACAGCAGAGAAAGCACGATCCCGGAGATGCGGGGTGAAGAGTGTCTAAACATCATGAGTCTATCTGAATCCTTGATCACAAATCCTGTTGATCCGATTGGGTTGTCAGCAGATTAGCGTGTCTATTGAGACGCCGATGGGGTTTGTAAAGGCTGGTCAGTTCATCGCGAAAATATAACAGCATGTCAACTTGATGGAGTAAAGATCGATAGTGGGTGCGTTTTCCGCACATCCACCGAGTCCTGTTCTGGCGCCTGGTTTCCGCGACGCCACATTCGGGCGGTGGGGTCGTCGTACCGGGTAATGCGGAGAGGAGACCAGGGTTCAAACTCATCTTCTGTTTCCTGCGTCAATCAGATCGCTGTGTGTTTGTCTGTCGAGGGTCGGCGATCCATCCACGGCCAGGTGAGGATCAAAACCACCCCGGCCAGGGTTCCCGCCAGATGCGCGGGGGGGAATGGGGGCCATGCGATGTGGGTCAGCAGCGAGGTACCGCTGATCATCTCCAGGGTCAGTTTGGTCAGGCAGATCAATCCGGCGACGATCACCCAGCCGGAGCGGGTTTGCTTGCCGTACAGGTACAGCGCCACCATCAGGAGGGTATTGAGAACACCGGAAAGACCACAGTAGCGGGTGACCGGGGTCAGGCCCGACAACAACAGGAGATCCACACTCACTATGCCCGCCAGCATTGTTGCGAACCACAGCATGCTGGATTTTCCCTCCAGGTAGCTGCCCAGGACGCCAAGCGCCGCTGCGTTCCAGAACCAGTGTCCCCAGTCGGAGTGCACGAAATGACCGCTGAGCAGTTGCCACCAAGCGCCTGCCATGACCGAGTCATGTTCAAAATACAGCAGCTCGTGAACCTGGGGTGCCAGCATCAGGCCGGCGGTCAGTAATATTGTGGCAAGGGTCAGTTTGGGAAGTTTCATCGCGTGACTCCGTAACCGGCCGGGCATCAGCCTGGCCGGTTGTCTGGCAGGGTGAGATCAGGCTTTGTTACGGGACTGCCCGGCCTTCCACAGAGGAATCAGCAGAAGCAGCAGCCAGGGGCCGAGCGCACCCCCTCCGCTGTGCCCGGATGAGGGGTAAGCGCGGGGTTTGCTGTACATGGGTTGCTGTTCATCCACCCGGTTGTTGACCACCGGCGCGCTGCTGCGCTGTTGCCGGGCGGCCTGTTCCATGGCCACTCGTGCCTGGTTGCGCCGATCGATACCGTAGTGCTGATACTGCTCTTCACGCATCACCGTCATCGAGGTGTAGTCGGTGACCAGGCTGTACTCCTTGGCCAGGTCCACGATCGCCTGACGACTGTCCGCGTCTTCGCCGAGGTAGTCGATACGGTTCTGCAGATCCTCGATGCCGGCAAAGGCCCACAGGCGTTCGATTTCCGGATTACGGGTGCTCTGAGCAGGAAAATCAAAGCGGGTGCTGTAATCGACCGGTTGTCCGGATACCTTACCATGGATGCGTACATCCGCGGTCCCGTCACCCCAGTAGTGGCCGAACAGAATCAACTGCTGGCCTCGATAGAGTGAGCCGATCCGCTCCGGAGTCATGTCCTTGACCTTGACCCCGCTGATCTTTACATCGATGTCATGCAATGCTTCATGGGTCAGTTTGCTGGTGGCCAGCATCAACTGACCGACGATGTCGTCACTGTTGGAGACGTTCATTGCGAAACCATTGGAGATCTTCGCCATTCCCTGCAGCAGTGGACGATTGGCGCTGTTGCCCATGACGAAGGTGAATAACCGCACATCGTATCGCTCCAGCAACTTGAGAAAATCCTTCTTCTGGGTATGGCCCACATTGGCGACCCCGTCGGTGACCAGCACCAGGGCGCTGGGGCGGTCCGAATCCAGGCCTCTGATACCCAGTTCGAGTCCTGCATACAGATTGGTGCTGCCTGAGGGTTGTGACTGCTCGAGCCGGTCGATCATCCGCCGGGTGTTTTCCGGGGTGGCCTGCTGATAGCCGGAGCTTATTTCCTGTGCGCGATCGTTGAACAGCACCACTTTGAAACGGTCCATATCGGAGAGTGAGGTGAGGCCTTTGCGTACACCCTCCACCAGGCTCTGATACTTGCCCTGCATGGAGCCGGACAGGTCCAGTACGAACACCCAGTCGCGTCCCTGGGTAATGGCGGCCAGGTCGTCCCCAGGGGTCACGGTCAGCATGAAGGTGCCCCGATCCTTGCCGGGCTCCTTGTGGCTCACCATGTCGACACTGCCGGGCAGTCCCTGCTGATGGCGCCAGTAAACCACGATGTCTTTGTCGAGCTTCTGGATCACTGTTGATGGGGTCTGAGCCGCTCCCGTTTCCTGGGCAACCTGACCATTCTGCAGGGATACCGCCCACTCCTGGGGTGACAGGGCATTCGCCACCGCCATCGGATGCTGCGGCAGGCGCATTTCATCAATCGGATAGGAACTGCGTAATTTGAGATCGAAACTGAAGGACTCCGTGACCACGTCCTGGTAGTTCCAGAAGGCGGTGCGTTCCTCATCCACACCCCCTTCCTGTAACGGGTAGACATATCGGCCGATACCGCTGTCCACATGGGCGGGTTGGATGTACACCAGGCGGATTTTCACATCCTGCTGGGGTTTGACCGGGTAGACGTGGCTGTCAAAGGTGCGGTAGCCGTCCTGTTCGGTCAATGCGACCTCGCGCCCCTGATCCCGTTCCTGCCGGTAGATCTCGCGGGCCCGTTGTTTCTCCAGGACCTCTCCGGTAACCGGATTGCCATCGATCCAGTAGGTGAACTCCCCGACCGAGGCCTTGTCCGGTACCGGGAATGAGTAGATGGCTTCGAGTTCGGTGTCGTTCGGGTTGTGAAAAACCTGTTCCACGGAGGTGACTGCGTAGCCATCCTCGATGCTCACGGTAACGTGGTGCTGGCTGATTTCCAGTTCCGGCAGGTTTCCGGACTTGGGGGTCATCAGGCCGGCTGCAAACGCGCATTGGCCGGTCAACAGCGCAACGCCGATGATCCAGTAGCGTAGTGATTTCATGAGATTGTTCATGATAGGACTCCGTATGAGTTTGTGCTTGTGATCTCCGCGGCGGAGATAGTGGAACACTAGCCCTGGGTCCTGAATAATTAAACGAACAATCAAAAAGATCTATTATGAAGATCTAAAAGTACCGTATATTGGTGCTTTTGCCGATGGGAGGTGAGCATGAGCCAGGTGGATTCTTTGCATGAAACCCTGAAACACGAATTACGCGCAAAGGGGCTGACCTACCGTGAGGTGGCTGCTGCGTTGAAACTCTCAGAGAACAGTGTCAAACGGCTGTTTGCGGAAAAGAGTTTTTCCGTCGCACGGCTCGAGAAGGTCTGCGAGCTGGTGGATCTGGAACTCTCGGACCTGATGCAGAAGATGCTTGAGGGGCGTGAACGCATCAGCCTGCTGAGCGAGGATCAGGAAAGGGAGATGGTGGGTAACACCAAGCTGCTGCTGGTGGCGATCTGTGCCTTCAATCATTGGCGGTTTGAGCAGATTCTCAGCGAGTATGCCCTGTCGGAGAACGAGCTCATCCAGTTGCTGGCCAAGCTGGACCGCCTGAAGATCATCGATCTGTTGCCGTTCAACCGTTTCAAGCTGTCGGTCGACAAACAATTCAGCTGGCGTCCGAATGGACCGATCCAGAAATTTTTTCAACAGTACGCCCAGCCGGAATTCCTCGCGGCCAAGTTTCAACAGGAGGATGAGGCGCTGATTTTCATCAACGGGGTTCTGTCGGAGAATTCCCGCATTGCGCTGCTCCGGCAGTTGAAACGGGTGACCCGGGAATTCTACCGGTTGCACGACGAGGATGCCGGCTTACCTCTGTCCCAGCGCCAGGGCAGCAGCCTGATGCTGGCCTTGCGTTCCTGGGAGTTCAGCGTGTTTGAGAAGTTGCGACTCAAAAACCGCCGCTGAATGCTCAGCCGATATTTTTCACGATGCCCTGGCAGATCGCCTTGAAGTTCTCGAACTGATGACGGGTCACGCCGGGACCACTGAGTCCGTTGTCGGCATAGAACAGGCCCACCGGCTTGTTTTTGATGAAAATCGACATGGCGACGAAACCGGAAGTGTTGATCTGTTCCTGCGCGGATGGGGGGATCATCGGCAGATACTTCTCGGCATTGCCTTTGGTCAGTGATACCGCCTGGGGTTTTTTCATCAACAGGCTGAACAGGCTGGGTTTGCCGATGCCCAGAACAAAACTCTTCAGTGACAGCTGGTGCTCCGATTCGACCACCAGGCGGGCTTTGAGGGCCGCTTTGTCCGGGGTCAGCATGGCGAACATGGCCCGACTCAGGCCGATATCATCCTGCAAACGCAGCAGGGCGTCTTGGATCAGATCCTGCAGCGGGTTGCCTCGCGGTGCTGCAGTGGGCGCCGGGGGCGGACTCGGTTGAGGCTCGGGTTCGTTGCGGGGGAGGGGCTGTTCCTGTGGTTGGGCGGTTGCCGCTCCAGTCTTGCGGGGCGTGGGTTCGCTCGGCAGGCTGAGCAGCTGAAAGGCCGGGAGCGGGATCGGCAGAACGCTCAGCTCACGGGCCGTCTCCGCCGCCAGGCGATGCATCCGGCGAATGGATTGATCCACGGGAATTTCCAGGAACTCCGCCAGCAGTTCGAGGCGTTCCAGGGTTTCGGGGCGTTTCCAGCCGAGGCTGGATTCCCGGGCAATTGCGGCGGCCAGCATCACGCTGAGCGGAGTGGGCTGGTAGCTGTTGGAGAGCCCTTGGGCCTCGCCGACGACTTCCGGCAGGCCCCAACTGTCGCTCAACCAGGCACTCAGTTCCTCGAAGGTGAAACCAAGCAGTTCCCGGGCCGCGTTTTCACGATCGTCCCCGCTCTGTATGCGTCGATGCAGGGTCAGCATGGTGTTCGGTTCCGCGCACCAGAGGGCCATTTCCCCGATGTCGTGCAGCAATGCCGCGGTATACAGATCCTTGCTCTCCGGGGCTCGTCGCCATTCAGCGATACTCTGCGCATAGTGCGCGGCGTGCACTGCCCGGCTGTAGCAGTCGATGAGTCCGCGGCGGGTCGGCCCCTGAAAACGGTCTTCCAGGCAGGGCAGGGAACGGGTGGTCTGTTCAATCATACCCATGCCCAGCAACGGGATTGCCAGGGAGACCCTGGAGATCTCCTCCCTGGGTGGATTGGGCAGTGAGGCGAGTTTACGGATGATCGCCAGACTGAAACCCGGGTCCCGGGCGATCACCTCTGACAGGCGGGTGTGATTGACGCTGCTCTGATTGAGCAGATCCCTGACCTGGGTCAGCGTGCGGCGCTGCACCGGCAGGGTTTCTGTGGCGAGTTGGGATCCCCAGTCCTGGACCGTTCGGGTCATTGCGCTGCTCGTGTTGCCTGTCTCGTTCTGATTGTGTGCCCGGTGTCCGTATTGGAAAAACGGCTTGGCTCGGGACGCGCGTCTTGTTGGCCACAAAGTGTGCATGAAACGGGGCAAAAAATCCCGAGTTTCTGTGCGCATGGGTGAATGATAAAATGCCGAAGTTTTTGCATAGTCTGTTTTGAGAGGTTTGTATGGCAGGACACAGTAAGTGGGCCAATATCAAGCATAAAAAAGCCGCGGTCGACAAGAAGCGGGGGAAGATCTGGACCAAGCTGATCCGCGAGATCACCGTGGCGGCCAGGATGGGAGGCGGAGATATCAATGCCAATCCCCGTTTGCGTCTGGCTGTGGACAAGGGCCTGGGCGCCAACATGCCGAAGGATACGATTGAACGCGCGATCAAGCGGGGTTCCGGTGATACCGACGGTGAAAATTACGATGAAATCCGCTACGAAGGCTATGGACCCGGAGGCACTGCGGTGATGGTCGACTGCATGACTGACAACCGTAACCGTACCGCCTCGGAAGTGCGTCATGCGTTCAGTAAGCTGGGGGGCAACCTGGGTACCGACGGCTCGGTCAGTTATCTGTTCACCAAGCAGGGGATCATCAGCTTTGCCCCGGGAACCGACGAGGAACAGGTCATGGAAGTGGCCCTGGAGGCCGGCGCCGAGGATGTGATCACCCAGGATGACGGATCGATCGACGTGACCACCAGTCCGGATGATTTCACCCAGGTCAAGGATGAACTGCTCCAGGCCGGTCTGGAACCTGCCAACGACGAAGTGACCTACGTGGCCTCCACCCAGGCGGTGCTGGAGGCGGATGATGCGGAAAAACTGCTGCGCATGGTGGACATGCTGGAGGACCTGGATGACGTGCAGGATGTCTACACCAATGCCGAGATTTCCGATGAAATACTCGACGCAGTGGGCTGAATGATAAGGATAATCGGAGTGGATCCCGGTTCCCGTGCCACCGGCTATGGGGTCATCGAATCGGATGGCATGAAATCCCGCCATGTGGCTCATGGGGTCCTGCGCCTGGAAGGGGAGGCACTGCCCCCCCGGCTCGGGCAGATCTATGCCGGTCTCTCTGCGATCATCACCGAGCACCAACCTGAAATCATGGCGATCGAACAGGTCTTCGTTTCCAAGAATCCCTCCTCCGCGCTGAAACTGGGGCAGGCCCGGGGAGCAGCGATCTGTGCCGCGGTGAATCTTGGTTTGCCCGTGGCCGAATACTCGCCCCGTGGCATCAAGCAGGCCATCGTGGGTACCGGTCGTGCGGAAAAATCACAGGTTCAACACATGGTGCAGATGCTCCTGAGCCTGGGTCAGCGTCCTCAGGCAGATGCCGCAGACGCGCTGGCGGTCGCCCTGAGTCATGCCCACACCGGTTCGCTGAACGGCGTTTCCTGGGGTGGACTGAAGCGGGGTGTGCAGTGATCGGCCGGCTGCGCGGGGAGATCGCGGCCAAACAGGCGCCCCACCTTTTGCTCGATGTGCAGGGGGTCGGCTACGAGTTGGAGGCGCCCCTGTCGACCTTTTTCGAGCTGCCCGAAGTGGGGCAGACGGTGAGTCTGCTCACCCACCTGATCGTACGAGAGGACGCCCATGTCCTCTACGCCTTTGCCAGCGAGACCGAGCGCAGTCTGTTCCGCAGTCTGCTGAAAATCAGTGGCGTGGGGGCGAAGATGGCATTGGCGATCCTTTCCGGCATGAATGCCGGGGAGTTCTCCCGCTGCGTGGAGACCGAGGACGTGGCCAGCCTGGTGAGGTTGCCCGGTATCGGTCGCAAGACCGCGGAACGGCTGATCGTGGAGATGCGGGACCGTCTGGCCCGGCTCGGCGATGGGGCTGGCGGTACGCTTCCCGGCGCACCGGCGGATGGTCGGCTGTCCGCGCCCAGCGCCACCTCGGATGCGCTTGCCGCGCTGCTCGCGCTGGGTTACAAATCCCAGGAGGCCCAGCGCATGGTCAAGGCGGTGGAGCGTGAAGGGATGGACAGCGAGTCCCTGATACGCGCGGCTCTGCAAGGCACGGTCAAGCAGTGATGGAAGAAACCCGACTGATCAATGGCGAGGCCACCGGAGAAGACGAGGCGGTGGATCGGGCGATTCGTCCCAAGCGGCTGTGCGACTATGTCGGACAGGCAGTGGTGCGGGAGCAGATGGAGATCTTCATACCCGCGGCCCGGGGACGGGGTGAAGCGCTGGATCACGTGCTGATCTTCGGTCCCCCGGGACTGGGCAAAACCACTTTGGCGCACATCATCGCCAACGAGATGGGTGTGAATTTGCGCCAGACCTCGGGACCGGTGCTGGAGAAGCCCGGGGACCTGGCGGCATTGTTGACCAATCTGGAGCCCCACGATGTGTTGTTCGTCGATGAGATTCACCGCCTCAGCCCGGTGGTTGAGGAGGTGCTCTATCCGGCGATGGAGGACTTTCAACTCGACATCATGATCGGCGAGGGACCCGCGGCCCGCTCCATCAAACTCGATCTGCCACCCTTCACCCTGGTGGGCGCCACCACCCGGGCCGGGCTGTTGACCTCGCCGTTGCGGGACCGGTTCGGTATCGTGCAGCGGCTGGAATTCTACCCCGCCGGGGATCTGGCGCGCATCGTCAGCCGCTCGGCGGGCATTCTCGATATCGGGATGGACCCGGCGGGCGCGGACGAAGTCGCGAGACGTTCGCGAGGCACCCCGCGAATCGCCAACCGCCTGCTGCGGAGGGTGCGCGACTATGCCCAGGTCAAAGGGGACGGCCACATTTCAGCGCAACTGGCCGACCGGGCCCTGAAGATGCTCAATGTGGACGGCAACGGATTCGACAGCATGGACCGTAGACTGCTTCTCGCGGTGATCGAAAAGTTCGACGGCGGGCCGGTCGGCGTGGACAACCTGGCGGCGGCGATCGGCGAGGAGAAGGGGACTATCGAGGACGTGCTCGAGCCCTACCTGATCCAGCAGGGTTTTCTCATGCGCACCCCACGGGGACGGGTGGCCACCCAGGCCGCCTATCTGCACTTTGGACTGGCGCCTCTGCAACAACCTGCCGAGGGGGATCTGTTCAATCCCTGAATCCCGGGGAACGGATAATGACAATGATTTCGGGAACTCAGGTACCATCACAGAATCAATGGACATGAACAGCAGTCAACAGAGTTATACCTGGCCGGTTCGGGTCTATTACGAGGACACCGACTCCGGTGGCGTGGTTTACTACGCCAACTACCTGAAGTTCATGGAACGGGCGCGTACCGAGTGGTTGCGCAGCCTGGGTTTCGAGCAGGACCAGTTGTTGCAGCAAGACGGGATCATCTTCGCAGTTCGACAGGTGAATGTGGGCTACCATCACCCGGCCCGATTCAATGATGCACTCGAGGTGTCCGCAAGCCTGTCCCGAAAAGGGCGCGCCAGCCTGACCTTTTATCAGGAAGTGGTTCGCGTGGGGGATGCGCAGCTGTTATGCAAAGGCGAGATAAAGATCGCCTGCGTGGAATTGGAAACCATGCGTCCAACACCCATTCCTGAAAAAATACTGTCGGAGATCGCGGATGTCGACTGACCTCTCCATTACCCACCTCATCCTCAACGCCAGTCCCGTGGTGCAGGGGGTGATCGCGCTGCTGATGTTTGCGTCGATCAGTTCCTGGAGCATGATCTTCGATCGGCTCAGGGTCCTGAAAAAGGCGATCCGGGAGGCGGATGCATTCGAGAGCCGTTTCTGGTCCGGGGGGGATCTCGCCGAACTGTATCGCCAGATCGAGCGGGAGGGTGGCGACGAATCCGGGATGGCCGCGGTGTTCCGCGCCGGGTTTCGCGAATTTGCCCGTTTGCGCAGCAAAGGGCACAAGGACCCCATGGCCATGGTGCAGGGTGCGCAGCGTTCCATGCGGGTGTCGCTCAACCGGGAGGTGGACCGCTTGGAAAACCATCTCTCCACCCTGGCCACGATCGGCTCGACCAGTCCCTATGTGGGCCTGTTCGGTACCGTGTGGGGGATCATGAACTCCTTCACCTCCCTGGGTAATGTCAAGCAGGCGACCCTGGCGCTGGTCGCGCCGGGTATCGCGGAGGCCCTGATCGCCACCGCCATCGGGCTGTTTGCCGCGATACCCGCGGTGGTTGCCTACAACCGATATTCCAATGACGTGGAACGGCTCAATAACCGGTATGACGATTTCGTGGAGGAATTCGCCACGATATTACAACGTCAGGCCGTCTCCTGAGCGGGCTGAACACCCATGAGCCGTAGCAAGAATCGCCGCCGTCCGATGTCCGAAATCAACGTGGTGCCCTATATCGACGTGATGCTGGTGCTGTTGGTGATCTTCATGATCACCGCGCCCCTGCTGACCCAGGGTGTCCAGGTGGAGCTGCCCCAGGCCGATGCGGAACCCCTGCCCAACGAGATGGACGAACCGCTGGTGGTGACGGTGGACCGCAACGGCGACCTGTTCATCGATGTCGGTGAAGGCAAGAACACGCCGGTGGATGCGGATGCGCTGGTGAACCGGGTGCGGGCGGTACTCAAATACAAGCCGAAAACCCCGGTGATGGTACGCGGCGACCGCGGTGTACCCTACGGTCGGGTGGTCGAGGCCATGGTGCTGCTCCAGGAAGGCGGCGCACCCAGCGTCGGGCTGGTTACCGAAACCCCGGAATCCTGATATGTGGGGTGTCCTGAAACGTAATCCCTACGCTGTGATCTCGGCGCTGCTGCTGCATCTGGCGATCCTGTTCTTCCTGATCTTCGGGGTGGACTGGGTAAAACCCGAGAAACCGCTGACACCCAAGCTCAACGTGGTCAAGGCGCATACCATCGAGGCGGACAAGCTGCCTCCCACCGCGGCGGAAAAACGCCAGGCCGAAGAACAGAAACGTCTCCAGCGAGAGGCTGAAATCAAGCGTCAGCAGATCGAGAAAAAGAAGCAGGAACAGAAACGCCTGGCGGAGCAGAAGGCCCAGCAGGCGAAACGTGAGGCGGAAACCCGGCGTAAGGCGGAGGCCGAGGCGAAACGCAAAGCCGAAGCCAAGCGTAAGGCTGAGGTCGAGGCCAAGCGTAAGGCGCAGGTTGAGGCAAAACGCAAGGCGGAGGCCGAGGCGAAACGCAAAGCGGATGCGGAAGCGCGGCGCAAGGCGGAGGCGGAAGCCAAACGCAAAGCGGAAGCGGAGGCCAAACGGCGCGCCGAGGCTGCGGCCCAGGCGGAGCGGGAACGGGCGCTGCAGGCGCAGATTGCCGCGGAACAGAACAGTCGCGAGATCGACCGCTATGTGGCGGTTATCAAGCAGCAGATCGAACGCAGCTGGCTCAAGCCGGCCGCCAACACGGAGGGGTTATCCTGCGTGGTCCAGGTGCGCCTGATACCCGGCGGCGATGTGATCCCCGGCGGCGTGAGCATCATTCGCAGCAGCGGCAATGACGCATTCGACCGCTCGGTGGAGACAGCGGTCTACAAATCGGCCCCTCTCCCGGTCCCCAGCGGGACCCTGTTTGAGTCGTTCCGCACATTAAAGTTAAACTTCAAGCCAAATAAATAATCAACTGTAATTATGAAAAAAATCATCCATATTCTGTTTGCGTTATTGGTTTGGCAATCCGCCGCCCAGGCCGAGTTGACCATCGAGATCACCGAGGGCGTCGAAGGCGCCCTGCCGATCGCCGTGGTGCCGTTCGGATTGCAGGGTACCGGGCGTCTGCCGGAGGATGTGGCGGCGGTGATCAGCGCCGATCTGCAACGCAGCGGACGCTTCAAGCCGGTGCCGGTGTCGGACATGCTGGCGCGTCCCAGCAGTCTGGAGACGGTGGATTTCAAGGACTGGCGGGCCCTTGGGGTGGAAAATTTGGTGGTGGGTCAGGTGCGCTCCAACGGCGCGGGTGGCTATCAGATCCAGTTCCAGCTGCTGGATGTGTTCCGCGAGTCCCAGTTGACCGGCTACAACATTCCGACCACCGCGCCGAATCTGCGCAGTACCGCGCATCGCATCGCCGACCTGATCTACGAGAAGCTGCTCGGGGTGCCCGGCGCCTTCTCCACCCGGGTGGCCTATATCTCTTCCACCCGTCAGCCGAACGGGGATAGCAAGGTCGCGCTGAATGTTGCCGATGCGGACGGTTATCACCCGGAAACCATCGTCAGCTCCAGCGAACCCCTGATGTCCCCGGCCTGGTCGCCGGATGGGCAGAAAATTGCCTATGTCTCCTTCGAAGGGGGGCAATCCGCGATCTACGTGCAGGGGGTGTATACCGGCAAGCGTCAGAAGGTCACCAATTTCAAGGGCATCAACGGTGCGCCCGCCTGGTCGCCGGATGGGCGGAAACTGGCCATGACCCTTTCCAAGGGGGGTAACCCGGATGTCTATGTTTACGACCTGGTGAGCCGCAAGCTCAATCAGATCACCCGCCACTATGCGATTGATACGGAAGCCGCCTGGTCACCGGACGGACGCACCCTGGTCTTCACCTCGGATCGCGGCGGGCGACCCCAGATCTACCAGGTCTCCGCGTTTGGCGGCACGCCCCAGCGGGTGACCTTTCAGAACAGTTACAATGCCCGGGCGTCCTATTCCCCGGATGGCAGGCTGCTCACCCTGGTGACCCGGGAGGAGGGCGCCTACCGGATTGCCGTGCTGGATCTCGAATCCGGGGTGATGCAGGTGCTGAGCGACGGCAACCTGGACGAGTCGCCCAGCTTCGCGCCCAACGGCAGCATGATCATCTATGGCGCCAAGGCCGGAAACCGGGGGGTACTCGCTGCGGTTTCGGTGGATGGCCGCGTGAAACAGCGCCTTGCCCTGCAGGAGGGTGATGTGCGTGAACCGGACTGGTCACCTTTCAAGCAATAAACAAACGCACTTTCGTTTTTTAGGAGAATATTCATGAAAAAAGCGCTGCTGCTCGCACTACCTGTAGCGATGTCCCTGTTCCTCATGATGGCCTGTTCGTCCACCCCGACGGGTCCTGAGGGTGCAGGTGCCGAGGTCTCCGAACAATCCACCGGTGCCGAGGGCGGCGGTTACGGGGACGCTGCCTCCACCTCGGCCGCGAGCCAGGGTGAGGACTGGGCTGGAGACCCCCTGGAGAATCCCAACAGTCTGCTCGCCACCCGGGTCATCTATTTCGATTTCGACCAGAGTACGGTGCGCACCGAGTACCTGGACGTGATCCAGGCCCATGCCGATTACCTGGCTGCCAATCCCCAGGCGGTGGTGCGGCTCGAAGGGCATGCGGATGAGAAAGGCACCCGGGAGTACAACCTGGGGCTGGGTGAGAACCGGGCCAACTCGGTGCGCGACCTGATGCTCGCCCAGGGGGTCTCGCAGAACCAGATGGTGGTGGTGAGTTACGGTGAAGAACGTCCCGCCGCATTCGAGCGCAGTGAAGAGGCGATGGCCTTGAATCGTCGCGTGGAACTCATCTACTGAGCGGGGATCCGGTCATGAATGCACGCATCAAACCCGTGATATTGAGTCTGTTGCTGGGTTTCACGGCTGTGATCCCGGCACTTGCCGCAGATTCCGCAGCCAGTCTGGAACAGCGTCTGCAACGCCTGGAGCGGACCATGCAAAACCAGAGCCTCGCGGACCTGGTGTTACAGATCCAGCAGCTGCAGCGAGAGGTCCAGCAGTTACGCGGTGATGTGGAGATGCAGAAGCACACCATGGACGCGATGAGCCGCAGGCAGCGGGATCTGTATCTGGATATCGATCAGCGTCTGTCCCGCTTCCAGGGCGCGCCGGTCGCAGCCGCTGCGGCAGCGTCAGCCCCGGGTGCGGCGGCCCCTCAACCAGCGCCCAGCACGTCCGCACCGCCCGGTGGCGGGCCTGTGGTGGCCAGCGCCCCGCCCGCCGCACAGGTGACTCCACCGGATCCGAAACAGGAGGAACTTGCCTATCAGGAGGCATTCAACCTGCTGAAACAGGGGCGTTACCCGGAATCGATCAGCGCCTTCAGCAGTTTCCTCAAGCAATACCCCGGTGGCAGCTACGAGGACAATGCCCAGTACTGGCTGGCCGAAGCGAGCTATGTGAACCGGGATTTCGATACCGCGCTGAACGAGTTCAGCCAGGTGCGCGCCCGTTACCCTCAAAGTCCCAAGGTGCCTGGTGCGATGTTGAAAATGGGATACATCCACTACGAGAAGCAGAACTGGGACGAGGCCAAGGGCGTTCTCAAGGAACTGCAGATGAACTACCCCGACACCACGGAGGCCCGTCTGGCGGACAAACGCCTGCAGCGGATTTCCAAAGAGGGGCATTAGTCCGAATTACGCAGCGGGACGCCCGTTCGACCAATGCATTGATCATCGCGCCTGAGGTTCCAGGCGCGATGCCAAGTCTGCTAATATCCGGCGCGGGATCGCATCACGCCAGGCGGTTATTGATTGCGGCCTGATGAAGCACGGCGGGACGTCATCACGACACCCCGGTTCCTGCGGATACACAACTACACAGTAGAAACTCAATCCCTGATCAAACGTCCCGATGGCCCGGCTGAGAATCACCGAAATCTTTCTGTCGCTCCAGGGCGAGGCCCGCAGCGTGGGCCTGCCGACAGTATTCGTGCGCTTGACCGGATGCCCGCTGCGCTGCCGTTATTGCGATACGGCCTACGCCTTCAGCGGGGGAGAGCACCGGACACTCGATGAAGTCCTCGAGCAGGTCGGGGAATTTGGCACCTCCCGGGTCTGTGTCACCGGAGGAGAGCCCCTGGCCCAGACAGCCTGTGGCGAGCTGCTGACACGCCTGTGTGATGCGGGCTACCAGGTCTCCCTCGAGACCAGCGGCGCACTGGATGTGAGCTGCGTGGATTCCCGGGTGGAGCGGGTCATTGATCTGAAGACCCCGGCATCGGGGGAGGTTGAAAAAAACCATTGGGACAATCTGGAAGCCCTGAGAAGCGGGGATCAGATCAAGTTCGTCATCGCTGATCGCAAGGACTATGAATGGAGCCGTGAAGTATTGGCTACCCATGCTCTTGCACAGCAGTGCCAGGTCCTCTTCTCACCCGTGCACGGTGACCTGGAACCCGCCCGGCTGGCGGAATGGATACTCGAGGACCGGCTGGAGGTCCGTTTTCAGATGCAGTTGCACAAATGGCTGTGGGGTGAGCAGCCGGGTCGCTGAAGGTTGATGGCATGATACGATTGGAATCTTTGCAACAGCGAGTGAGTGATGTCTGAGAAACCCGCCGTGGTACTGCTTTCGGGTGGTCTGGACTCAGCCACTGTGCTGGCGATCGCCCGTGATCAGGGCTATGCCTGTCATGCCCTGAGCATGTCCTACGGACAGCGCCATGTGGCGGAACTGAATGCCGCCGCTGGAGTGGCCCGGAGTCTCGCCGCGATCGATCACAAGGTGATCAGTATCGGCCTGGATGCGTTTGGCGGCTCCGCGCTCACCGATCCCACGATTCAGGTGCCGGAACAGATGGGCGAGGGCATTCCTGTCACCTACGTGCCGGCGCGCAACACCGTGTTTCTCTCCCTGGCCCTGGGTTGGGCGGAGGTGCTGGGCGCCCGGGATATCTTCATCGGCGTGAACGCGGTGGACTACTCGGGGTATCCGGACTGTCGGCCCGAGTTCATTCGCAGTTTCGAACAACTGGCGAATCTGGCGACCAAGGCCGGAGTCGAGGGGCGCGGGTTCCGCGTCCACACCCCGCTGATCGACCTGACCAAGGCGCAGATCATTCGTCTGGGTATGGGCCTGGGGGTGGACTACGGGATGACCGTGTCCTGCTATCAGGCAGACGCCCAGGGTCAGGCCTGCGGGGTGTGTGATTCCTGCCGCTTGCGGACCCGGGGATTTGCGGATGCGGGGGTGGATGATCCTACCCGGTACCGGGATCGCCGTCCGGTGTAAAACGGCTGCTGTGGTGCTGGCCAGTGTCGTGCCCGTCGCTGTTTGTCTCACTGACTGCATATGATGGTTTCGCCCCCCTGGGCGAGTCACTTTTCTTTTGCGCCAAAAGAAAAGTAACCAAAAGAAAGGGCGCCTGACTGTCCCGCCCCTGCGGGGACCGCTGCGATGCTCGCAAAAACCGGCGGGGCTGGAACTCGCTGCGCTCAAACAGCCAGCCCCACTGATCGGTTTTTGCTGCGCTTCTCGCTCGGGACACACGGCATTATTCAGAGGAGCATGGCTCAACCCACGCAGCATGAACAAAGCAAAGTGCAATCCGGAATCCTGCAGAATGCAAAGAACCGGGAGCTACTACCAATCTCTCCAGGCAGCCCTTTTTCCCCTCGCGCAGGGCCGTAGGCCCAAAGCAAAATTGCACGACTGTTTAGGTTTTTACTCACTAATTAAAAACCTGTGTGCTAACCATATTAGAGTGGATGATAAGCCGATAATTACTAGCAATCTTCCATACTTGGATTGATTGGGATACATAGCTTTCAATTCCACATTGAATGGCCACAATTGAAATGATGTAGGCCCTTTTTTACTTTTTATTTCGTAAGTATGTAGAACATATATACTTTGAATAAAAAATGCACATCCACTTACAAAGGCAATGATCATAAAAATGTGTGCGGCTGTATTCATCCATTTATAAACCTAACGCCAAGATATGGGGAAGATCACCCCAGAGAACGATAGTGATTGACATGATTTGCTGGTTAGATAATTCATTGATTACTTAAAACACTCTTTTATAACTAAGCTATGAGCCTCCATGATGCATGTGTCGCATATTCTTACATTTCCAGGCCCTTCTACACAGCACAGATATTGCCCCTTTCCTCTACGGCAAAACGAACAATAAGGTGGGCCTTGGTATTTGCCTTCCATCTTTTGTAATTCCTCAAGCGCTAACTTCAGTTCCTTCTCAGCCATTTCATACTCGAAATTGTCCATTTGTATTTTCCTCGTTCCCACGCAAAGCGTGAGAACGAGGTAAATTCGATGGTTTTGTTAGGCATCTTTTTCCATTATCTCCTGCACTCCACATCTTACAAGAAACTCGGCTGTGCGATCGAAGTTCTTTGGCTTTCGGGTAGGGTCTTCTGTCGATCCGGAGGGCATCCATATAACCAGCCCTTCACGACCTCTGGTCATTAACACCCGGTAGGAGTTCATGATGAAGCGTTGACGCTCACCGCTTACATTTGCCCAACCATTACCGCGAAATTGTCGGTACCTCCAGGAAGAGTCATTCCAGATCAAATCACCACCCCAGCACAATCCCACGAAATCGAGCTCAAGACCTTGCGTTGTGTATTCGTTGGCTGGGACTTCCAGTGCGAAAGATGATCGAACATCTCCCGGTTCATTCAGATACCACTGAGCAATGGCGCTACCATCGGTGGCATTCAAGGTGACTCCGAGGCCATCTGCTCGGAGACGACGAGCTCCTGAGCTAGCCACCAGTCCGAACCGTCGTTCCCCACGAGAGTTATCTTTGAGCCACTGTCGGGCGAGATCTGGCGAGCGGACAAGAATGATCGGGTATTCGTCCAGTTCACTTGCCAGTGCCTTAGCCTTCGGGGCGTCCCCATCGAGAACTACGGAAACCCAGTGACTCAATGAAGGCGAACGGAAGCTGCGTAGCGGAACGGTGAGTTCCAAATCGGGCTCCACGACTATTTCATCAACTCCTGGGAGGCTACCAGCCCCAAGATTGGCGGTAGCAGCGGAACCTTCGAGAAAGTTTGGCGGGCCATACACGCGCCAATTCGCTAGATTGGACGGCGGTAAGCCACGCAGTGCTTTACCCCACTCGGCTATTCCATTCTCTCCGGTGTTGATTTCTTGCCCCCCGCCAACTAATGCAACTATTGAACACCAATCGGAATGCCGCCCCATAATGTTGAGAAGCAAGCTAGGCTCTGATGATGCTCGTCCAAATTTTTTTCGTCCGTACTCCTCGTCCCAGGCGCGTTGAGCCTCGTCGAAAACAATAACGTGCTCATGAGGGGAAGAACCATCGTCGTTGGTTAGGTATTGTCTCAGGAAATCAATTATGTGTTGGATTCGGGTTCGCACGGAGTTTCTCGCCTCAGCAAGCTGAGGTTTTTCACCCTTCGCCTTTCTGCGTCGTGCTTCATCGCGCGCTAGGGCCTCGCGTAGTACCACTACCAACGGCGTATTTCCAGAGAGATAAACAATGTCCCCCTTGTCTTCGGTCCCTGACTCCACTGCACTGTGTACTACCTGCAAACCGGCAAGCGTTTTACCTGAACCAGGAACACCCGCAACAAAAATAAGCGACCGGCGGTGGCTTCGTTTCGTGTCCTGAATGATATCAACGACACGACTAGCTGATACATCAAGGTTAGTCGCGTCAGCTTGAGCGATCTCACGAACTCCATGCCCCGAGAACAGAGTTGTTGCAGCATCTACAACAGTAGGTACAGGTCGATATTGACCTGCCTCCCATTCATGTATTTCATAGTGTTTTATCGGGACAATATTGCTTAGGTGAGTCAGAAATCCGGCTAATCCAGACCTCCCTACAAAGCAAACTTCTGTGATTTCCCCTGAGTTGATAGTTGGGAAATATGATGTAGCATCCGCCTCTGTACACCAAAGTACAGGCACTAGACTTAGCCCTGTGCTAGTCGCATGGAAGTCTCTTAGGTCGAGGGCATATTCTTCGACCTGACGTCGATCTAAAGATCGAAAGCTAGTTTCACCAACCTTTAATTCCACGACGACAATCGCGGCTGGAGACAAGATTAAGACATCTATGCGACGTCTCAGCCTGTAAAGTGGATACTCTAGCAATACAACCCAATCAGCCGCACTTGCACTCAACTTTAGCAGCGATTCAAGCTCTCGTTGAAGTTGAGGAATAGTGACATTCCAGGCTTCAGTCTGAGTCGTGTATTGCGATGAAAATCCATCTGCGGCGTATTTGGTATGCAAAGCAGCTGCAATTACATCCTCAGAAGTTTGGATGAAAGAACCAATCGTTGATGAAAAGTACGCCGTCATTACGCCTCTTGGATGCCTAACGCTGAGCTAAGACGACTGCCGGAGAGGCGTGAATTTTGTGCGATTTTTGCACAAAAAGTGTACCGCGTAGGTGGGTCGGCTTGAGCGCCGAGTTAGGTTCTTTATGCCAAATCATATGCAATGCTTCCAAAGTAGACAGCTAGAAATGCTACTCCGATAACTAATGCTGGAATGCTGAGCAGCCTAAATGCCAACTTAGAGATGTTATGTTTGACTGTTACCGCCAAAAGAGTACTACCAAGCGAAAACCCAGCACTATAAAGAAAACCAAGCCATACACCCATGATGTATTCATACCTTAAATGATTTTCTGTATCTATGTTGTACATGGCAATAAAATAAGTAGACAGAAGCAACCATGCCGCCGCTATGATCTGAGCCAAAATAGATAATGAAAATCTTATTCTTTGATATGGGCTCACTATCATATATTGAACATGACATTGAGTAGCAGGCAATTTGCCCGATAACCGACATGTTCTCCGGTTCGGCGTGCAAGGCTCCCAAAAATCGGAAATTTAGACCTGAATTAGGCGAGTTGGACAAAAGAAAACGGGCGAATAGCCGGTTGGTTCTTTAGGGAGGCGGGTTGAAAATCCTGGAATAACCTCCCTGTTATTCCATTCTTGTAAACAAAAAAACAACCACTCATAAGTCTATTTCTGCATCGATCCTTTGCTATGAGCTGGTTTCCCGGTCGGCGTTTTCGTGCGGAAAACCGCTGCGATCCCTGTGGTTCTCAGTGACTGTCATTGACCTCAGTGGTAGAGCAGTTCTGCCCAGCGTCCCTGTTCCAGCAGGGTCTGGCGTTGCTCTTTCCACGCTTCGGCGGATCCGAAGGCCTGTTCCATGACCTTGTTGAAGGCCTCCGAGGCTTTCTCGAGTCCGCCCACGAAGACGTGGGTTTTTGGGTCGAGAATCATCTCCCGGCACTCATCCGCGTGGGCGGCGAGACTTTCCTCGAGACCTTTTTCCACCGAAGTGAGGGGACGGTCGGTCAGGGCGCTGAAGGCCTGGAAGGTCTGGTCGTCGTAGTACTGGGCCAGGTCCTTCTGCTGATCGTTCAGGTAGAGCAGGTTCATGCCGCCATTGTCGCCGTAATAGAGACGCACCTTACCCTGCCAGCCGCCGAACTGATCGTAGATCTGGCGAACAAAGGCCCGGAACGGGGCCACGCCGGTGCCGGTGCCGATCATCAGCAGCGGGCTGGATTTGTCCGAGGGGATCTTGAATGGACTGCGGAACGGGCCTGTGATCTTGATGGTGTCACCGTTCTTGGCGTTGCACAGATAGTTTGAGGCCACCCCCGGATAACGCTCGCCGGACACCTCATCGATGTAGAAACAGCGACGCACCAGGATTTCCAGTTCGACGTTTTCCGGATTGCCGCTCTGCACCGGGTTGGCGATGGAATAGCGGCGATGGTGAAATTCATTGCCGAATTCGTGAGGCCCAGGCACCAGAACGCCGATGGATTGTCCGGTCGCGTAGCGAAACGCGGGGTCGTCGATCTGCAAAACGATTTGCCGGACCTCGTCGGTGTTCTCCGGGGTGATCCGCACCGAGGATTTGATGACCGCGTTGCAGGTGTTTTCAAGCAGGTATTCGTCAGTGACGTCAGACATGATGCAATCTACCTTAAGATCTGTAATTCAATAGGCGGCACCTTAACCGCTCGTGTGTCCACCTTCAAGCGGTGTGGCTGATTCCTTTTCCATGCCCGCTGAGTTGACTGTCGCGTTTCTCCCCCGATGGATCGACGGATGTCCGTTCGGATGACCATAAGCCCTTGCCAAGGATGAGGAAATAGCCGATAAAGCCGAGTATGCAAGAGGATCAGTCATTGGATGCCGAGGTGCGGAACGGGGTTCGCAAACCCCGGATCATTGCCGTCACGGTTACCTACAACGTGGAAAGCGCCTTTCAATCCGTCCTGGAAACCTACCTCGGCCAGGTGGATCAGGTGGTGATCGTGGACAACAGTACCCGGGCGGCGTCCCGTGAATGGCTGCAGACCCTGGCAGAGGTTCTGGGCGATCAGGTTCAACTGGTCATGAATGGCACCAATCTCGGGCTGGCGGTGGCGCAGAACATCGGCATCGTCCGGGCGCTCGGGGCCGGTGCCGAATGGATCCTGCTGATGGATGACGACAGTCTGGCGGAAACCGGCATGGTGGAGCGGCTGTACCAGGCGCCTTCACGCCATGACCTCGATCCGCATACCCGCATCCTGGTGCCCCGATACCAGGAACAGGCGGTCACCCGGGAAGCCCGCTATGTCACTTCGCCGCAGGGGCGTTTCACGGCGCCCCGGTTCAGGATCGAGGATTTTCGCAGCCAGCCGGTGATCGAAAATCTGTTCATCGCCATCAGCTCCGGCAGCCTGATCCGCGCCGACCTGTTCCAGGAGTTGGGATTGATCCGGGAGGCCTTCGACATCGACTACCTGGATGTGGATTTCTGCCTGCGCACCTTACGCAAGGGGTATCGCATTGCCGCGGTTGGGGACGCGGTGCTGCGCCATCATCTCGGTGCACAGACCGAACACCGCTTCCTCGGACGTCGCTTCTGGGCCTGGAACCATCCGCCACGCCGGCGTTTCACCATCTATCGCAATCGCACCCGGATCTGGCGGGAGTACCTGTTTCGCCTGCCGGGATTCGTGCTCTACGACCTGCTGGCTACCGCCCAGGACCTGTTTCGCATCCTTATGTTCGAACAGGATCGCGGGGCCAAGCTTGTGGCGCTGATCAAAGGGGCGGCCGCGGGATTGTTCGGACGCATGCCCGGTCCTCCCGAATGCCCTGCTCAGGGAGACTCCAGCGGTTCGACCCGGTAGTAACCGTCTCCCCGGTCCGGGAGGTCAAATTCACGCTGGTGAGGCTTGATGCTGATTCGACTGAATACTTCAAACGGACCGATCGGATTGATCGAATGACTGATCCGGTAACTCCCGGGCCACAGGTTGCGAGTGGTCAGGCGCAGGCCGGTGGGAGTGCGTGTCAGGTTCGCCCCGGCAAAGGGTGCGGCCAGGGGTTCGCCTATGAAGATTCCCTCGCCGGGTTGCTGGACACTGCGCCAGTAGGATTCGATCAGGCTGGCGCCGCGTCCATAACTCTCCATTAAAAGTCGGGGCTCGGGGAACTTGCCCAGGTGGTTGCAGGGCTCGACCACGGTGCCGTAACTGCCGGTCGCCCCCGCTTCCAGCCACTCGATTGCGCTCATCTGGCGGCTGCCGTTGAGTATTCCACCCGCCGAAGTCAGGTGATCGGCGATCGCACCGGGACGAAAATTCAGGCTCTCCAGTCCCTCCACACGGGGCAGTCCGGTGAAGTAGAACAGCACATCATCCCGGTCCTTCAGGGTATCGGCCCTGAGAATGCTTGTGTCGATCCAGCCGGACATCAGACGCGCGACCAGGCTGTAGTCCCGGGCGCGCACATTGCGATGACGGTCATGGGTGCTCAGCAGGTAGGCGGTACCGCCGGGCAGACTGCCGTCCGAGGCCAGGCCCCGGTCGATCAACGCCTTGGCCTGCTGGAAATTCCGAGCGGCGAGATTGATGCTGGGGCGAATCCCGAGATCCCGCCAGGGGGTAGACCCGGTATAGCCGTAGTAGGGGCTGTTCCGGGTCGCGTCGCAACGCTTTTCAGAGCACCAGGATCGGTCATATCCGAGGCTGACGGCGGATGTCATGGACATGCAGCCCACCCGGTAGGGACGCGCCCAGGCGAGGGCATAGGCCTGGACCCGCTCAGGGGTTGCGGCGAACAGGACCTCGCGCAGGGGAACGAAGGTTTCCGCATTCAAACTGTCCCGGTCCGCGGGGAAACGCAGGTGGATCAGGTTGTCATGCGGAATTTGGCGCGCCTCTCGGTAGTACTCGCCGATGCGTACGCTGAGTGGATCGCTGTCATTGACCACCACCGCCAGTTGCTCAGGGGCGAGGCGGTGCCCGGGCAGGATGATCTTGAGAGTACCGGCAATCGCCGACGTCGCGACGAATCCCGTGAGCAACAGCAGCAGGACGCTCAGGCACCGGGGGATTCGTGCGGGCCGCTCACTCATCATGGGACGCCGGCTGGCGGGGCGGATACAAAGCCCCGGGCTGCTCCGCATGGACCAGGGGCTGCCCGGGTTTCAGGGGAATGCGCAGGGGGGAGGAGGAGGCCGGCCACTGGCCCTTGGCGACATTGCGGGTCTGTGCCCCGGAAAAGGCCAGATAGCTGTAGCTGCCGTAGTGCGGCAGTTTGCGCTCGAGCAGGCCCAGGTTGGCCTCGGAGAAGCCGCCCACCCAGGCCTGTACCGGGCCGTTGTCCGGGGTACGCCGGGTCAGGGCGAAGCTGTGATTCTCCCGGGTGAAGGCCGTCCCGTTGAGGAGCAGGGCAGGCTCCCGGTCGGTCACCGGATAACCGCTCAGGCCGGCCATGAAGGTTTTTCGAAAACGGTTCTCCCAACCCAGGATCCACACCGGACGATCCTCCGGCAGTTCGCTGATCGCGTCATCCTCCAGGATCTCCGCCTGAGCATAACCCTCGGCCCAGTTACGGGCTAATGCCAGGTAGGCGTCGTGCAGGGGCCTGGGGGCCTGGCTGGGAATCACGAACAGGACCTTGCGGGCGCCGAACAGCCCGCTCAGGGTGGGGGGTGACTCCTGCGTATAGAGGGTGCGAAACAGGTCGTACCAGGGATCCACATCGAGCTGCCGGGGTAGGGCGGGAAGCGTCAGGCGGTAGGTCTGCTCCCGGCCGGTGAGGGATACCCGGTGAAGTTCGGCAGGCCGGTCGTCGTAGTGGACCAGCAGTGGCACCTGCAGGGGAAAAGGGGCCGAATCCTGGGTCTGATGCAGACGCAATGTCATGACATACCCGCTCTCCAGGGGTTGCACCTGCAGGTTTTCAACCGCCAGGGTCGGGGCGCCCTCCCGCTGGATCCAGGCGTCGAAAAACTCTGCCAGTGAGGTGCCGCTCACCGACTCGAAGGCCTCGCGCCACTGTTCGTATCCCGCCGTCTTGAAGCGGTTGTCACGATAGAAGCGCTGCAGTCCCTCGATGAACGCGGAGTCACCCAGGGAACGACGCAGCATGTGAAAGAACATCAGCGCCTTGCCGTAGCCCACTGCCTGGCTGGCGCTGCCATGCCGGCCACGGAACTGGCTGAGAGGGAAATCGTTGTCCTGGTGGATGAAGTCCTGATAACGCTGCAGCACACGGCGACGATGCTCGGCGCCCCGGCCCTGCTGTTCATCGAGCAGGTGGTCGGCCAGGTAGCTGGTCAGGCCCTCGGCCCAGTTGCCGCTCGGATAGTCGATGTAGACGCTGTTTCCCCACCAGTTATGCAGGATCTCGTGGGGATAGGAGGTGCGCAGGATGAACGGCAGGCGCACCACCCGGGAACCCAGCAAGGTGAAGGAGGGCATGCCGAAGCCGGTCTCCCAGAAGTTCTCCACCATGGCGAATTTGGCATAGGGGTAGGGACCGATCAGCTGCTCGTACAGCGCCAGGTAGTCTCGGGTGGTGTCCAGGTAGCGCTGCGCCAGTTGCGGGTCGTCCTGACGCAGGAAGACCTGGGCCTCGTGGGAACCGGCAGGCTGACGGTAGAAGTGGTAGGGGGCGCCCACCAGATAGATATCGTCCTGGGGGCTGGACTCCCGCCAGTGGACGCTGACCGAGTCGCTCCGGGTTTCGATCTTCGGTCCCTCGCCCTGACTCACCGCCAGCCAGCCTTCGGGGAGGGTGGCGCGGAGGCTGAAAGTCTGCAGGGTATCGGGGAAACGGGGGTACCAGGCCACCCCGGCATCCAGATAAATACCCTCTTCCGAGAGCGTGCCCGCCAATTGCTCCTGCTGCCGCCCGGGGCTCTCCTGATAGCTCGTGCGGGGATGTTCGATCTTCCCTGCATACCTCAGGGTGACTTGCCCGGTCTTCTCTGGCATCCTCAGCCGGTAGGCCACCACGGGTATCGGGCCTTTAGAGCGCCCCTCCACCTCGATACTCACGCCCTCGGTGAGACTCTCGGGCTGCAGGCCATCGTGCAGCCAGAAGCGGTTTTGATCCGGGTGGCTGAGACGGATCCGGTCGGTGACCTGGAGGCGGTGATTCAGTGGATCCAGCTCAACCTGTAGGTCGTGATGCACGGCTTCCGCGGCGAAGGCCGGATGAGTGGCGATCAGGCAGGCGCTCAGCAACCCAATCCCCACGCGGAAGCGGGATGAACGATTCCCTGTACCGCCAATCAAACTCACAAACCTGATAATATTGGCTCGCATCATTCCCAATCTGATTAATGACATCATGCTGTTAAGTACCCGGCTTACCGATCACCCCCGCGTGAACAGACGGTTCATGAACTGGCTGGCCCTGTTGCTGTCCTGTGTCATGATGACAGAAGCCCGGGCCGGGGAACAATCGCCCCAGGCGGTCGTCGATCTGTCGCAATTGATGGATCTGTCGGCACTGGTCGATTCGGTGGCGGATCGGCGGGTGGTGTTCGTGGGTGAATCCCACGATCAGTATCCGCATCATCTCAACCAGCTGGCCATCATCAAAGGCATGCACGACAAACACTCCGACATGGCGATCGGCCTGGAGTTCTTCGCCCAGCCCTACCAGTCGGTACTGGATGCCTATATCAGCGGGGAGATCGATGAAGCGCAGATGCTGCGCGATACCCAGTATTTCGAGCGCTGGCGCTTCGACTACCGGCTCTATCGGCCGATCCTCAGATATGCCAGGGAGCACGGGATCCCCCTGATCGCGCTGAATCTGGAGAGCGAGATCACCGAAAAGGTGGGGCGTGGGGGACTCGATACCCTGGATGAGGAGCAACGGGCGCGCATACCCGCCGAGATCGACCGGGACAACCCAACGTATCGCGACCGGCTCAAGACCATATTCGACAGCCACCCTCATGGGGAAGGACGGTCGTTCGAGCATTTTCTCGATGTGCAGTTGCTGTGGGACGAGGGTATGGCCGAACGGGCCGCCCGCTGGCTGAATGAACATCCCGGCAGTCCGATGGTCGTCCTCGCCGGCATCGGTCATCTGATGTACGGCGACGGGATTCCCAAACGGCTGTTGCGTCGGGTGCCGGATCCCCAGGCGATCGTGCTGAATGTTAACAGTCCCCAGGAACTCGATCCCGCCCTGGGGGACTTTGTGATTCTGGCGAATGGCCCGGGACTGCCCCCCGCGGGCAAGCTCGGGATACTGCTCAACACCCAGGACAATCCCCTCTCGATCAACGGATTCGTCGAGGGCAGCGGTGCCGCGGCGGCCGGTCTGAAGGAGAAGGACCGGATCCTGGCGCTGGATGACCGGCCGATCGAGCACTATTCGGATCTGCGGGTCGTCCTGATGGACAAGGGTATGGGTGACAAGGTCCTGGTCAAGTTCGAACGGGACCGGATGTTCATTGGCGCCACCATCGAGACGGTCGAGGTCACCCTGAAGTGACAACCCGGATCTGAACCCATGGCGCGACGAACGGAACTGCTGGCTCCGGCCGGAACCCTGAAGAACGCCCGCTATGCCTTCGCCTACGGGGCGGATGCGGTGTACGCCGGACTGCCCCGTTACAGCCTGCGAGTGCGTAACAACGATTTCCTCGAGGACAACCTGGCGATCGGTATCGCCGAGGCTCATGCCCTGCAACGCCAGTTCTACCTGGCCTGCAACGTGATGCCGCACAATGCCAAACTCAAAACCTTTATCCGCGACCTCGAACCGATTGTCGCGATGGGCCCGGATGCGTTGATCATGTCCGATCCGGGACTGATCCTGATGGTGCGCGAACGCTGGCCGGAGATGCCGGTTCATCTCTCGGTGCAGGCGAACACGGTGAATGCCGAGGCAGTGCGCTTCTGGCAACACCAGGGACTGACCCGGGTGATCCTCTCCCGGGAACTCTCCTTGGACGAGGTGAGCGAGATCCGCCAGAGCTGCCCCGACATGGAGCTCGAGGTGTTCATCCACGGCGCCCTGTGCATCGCCTATTCCGGACGCTGCCTGCTGTCCGGCTATTTCAACCACCGGGATGCCAACCAGGGCACCTGCACCAACAGCTGCCGCTGGGACTATAAGCTGTCGCAACCGGTGGCCGCGCCAAGTCCCCAGATCGGGCCTGCCGGGGTGCCGCGGCATGCCGAAGCGGAGCAGGTCTACTACATCGAGGAAGGGGGACGACCCGGTGAGCAGATGCCGATCTTCGAGGACGAACACGGCACCTACATCATGAATTCCAAGGATCTTCGCGCGGTCGAGCATGTGGCCCGGCTGGTGGAGATCGGCGTCGACTGCCTGAAGATCGAGGGGCGCACCAAGTCCCACTACTACACCGCACGCACCACCCAGGTATACCGGCAGGCGATCGACGATGCGCTGGCCGGACGCCCCTTCCGGGCGGATCTGATGGCCGACCTGGAGAGCCTCGCCAACCGGGGCTACACGGACGGCTTCTACCAGCGCCACGAGTCCCAGGAGTTGCAGAACTACCGATTTGGCAGTTCCCAGACCGAACGTCAGCAGTTTGTCGCCGAGGTGACCGGCATCGATGAGGCCACCGGACTGGTGGACCTGGACGTGAAAAACAAGTTGCGTCTCGGCGACCGCCTGGAACTGATGACCCCGCAGGGCAACCAGGACTTCATCCTGCAGACCCTGCAGGATCGCAACGGCAATGCCATGCAGGAGGCGCCGGGTGGGGGCTACCAGGTGCGGGTGGCCCTGCCGTCCGGAGAACGCCTCGAGCACGCCCTGTTGTGTCGCTACCTGGAGGCCTCATGAGCCTGGGCCTGCGGATCTGCGTCAACACCCTGCAGGGCGCCACCCAGGGAGTGCCGGCGATCCTCCGGCTGCTGGACGAGTATCAGATGCGGGGGAGTTTCTTCTTCGCCACCGGACCGGACAAGAGCGGACGCCTCACCGATACCATCCGCCAGCCCTGGTATCCGCGCCTCAACCCCGCGTCCCGGCTATACGGAATCGCCCTGTTTCCGCCCCGTATCTCGCAGCGCGCGGCGGAGATCATGCGCTCGGTGGCCGCCGCCGGGCATGAGGCGGGCATCCTCTGTCACGATCGTTCCTACTGGCTCAACCAACTGGCCCACGCGCCCGCGGACCGCACCCGGCAGGAACTGGAGCGGGCGATCGGGGATTTTCAAGCGGTCTTCGGCGAAGCCCCCCGCAGCATGGCTGCGGCGGGCTGGCAGACCAACTCTCACCTGCTTCAGCTGCAGCAGGAGTACGGCTTCGACTACGCCAGCGATGTGCGGGGCAGGAGCGCCTTCTACCCGGAACTCCAGGGGGTGAGCTCGACCTGTCCCCAGTTGCCCACCACCCTGCCGACGCTTTCAGAACTGCTCGAACAGGGCGGGGCGATCACCCGGGACAACGTGCATGAGTACCTGTACGCCGAAAGCCAGCACATCCTGCCTCAGGGGCATGTGTTCTCTTGCGACGCCGAAACCGAAGGCCAGGCGCGGCTCGGGATACTCGAGAAACTGCTGGTGATGTGGCGGGGCCGCGAAGGGGGCGTACTGCCGTTGCGCGACCTCATCGATGAAGAGGTCCGGCCGCATTTGAAACACCATCAGCTGGGCTGGGCGGCGGAAGCCAGTGGTCGCTATTACTATGCGACCCAGAGTCTGGTTGTGTAATCAGCGGATCATCCCGGTCCCGTTCATCAAAATCAGGCAGGGAAATCGTAGAGATCATGCGTAGGTTGCTGATCGTTTCCCCCAGGCTCGCAGATCAGCCCCTTTCAATGTGCCCTGTTTGGCTAATCAAAGTCCTGTCAGGAGTCTGGTGCGGGCGTTAAAAAATGAGCAGATTGGATCCTGCATGACCCGGCCCCCGATGGAATCGCCATCAGGGCCGGGTTTTTAAGGCAGGGAGCGTCTCAGAGATCGAGTTCCGGAATCGGTTCGATCAGATAGGGTTTGGCGTGCAGGTAGTGAGTGGTCTTGCGCTTGTTGTCGATGTCCTGCAGGACGAAACGTGCCTGATCCTCGGTGATACCCAGCATGTCGGCCACCGAATCCGCAGAAGCCCCCTGATTGTGGGCCCACAGGGCCTTGTCCATCTCCTGGTAGGGCAGGGCGAAGTAGAACTCGTCCTGACCCTGGGGCAGGCTGTAGGTGTCGGTGGTGGGGGTTGCGTTGCAGATCGACGCGGGCAGCCCCAGATGTTCCGCCAGCAGGTAGACCTGGGTCTTGTAGAGGTGCGCAATGGGTTTCAGGTCCGCGGACCCGTCACCGTTCTTGACGAAGAAACCCTGATCGTATTCGAGCCGGTTGGGGGTGCCGATGACCGCGTAGTTGAGGCGGTCCGCATGGTAGTACTCGATGGTTTTGCGAATCCGCTGCTTGTAGTTGGTGGCAGCGACGATCTGCAGGTATTCCCTCAGGTCGAGGCGTTTTTCATGCAGCCCCCCCTGGGGATCCTGAACCACCAGCATGAAGTGGTTCACCTGGCCGTCGAGCCCGCCCTTGATGACGATCTTGTTCTTCCAGCCGTCGCCGTACTCGGGAAAGGTCTTCTTCACCGCTTCGTCCTGGGCGTCGTAACAGCCGATGGCCTCCAGGGTGGCGGCAATGTTGTGGGCGGTGTGCTCGGTGCCCAGATGCTGGATCAGCTGGCTGCTGCGGGACTGGGTATCTTCCGCGGACGCCTTCTCCGGCAACTGGATGAGGAACACTTTTTTCGGACCGAATGCCTTGACCGCCAGGGTGGCGGACACGGAGCTGTCGATACCGCCTGAGACCGCAACCACGAGACCGCGTTTTTTCAATCGGCTGCGCATTACGTCGCGCATGGTTTCGCAGATTTTCTCGACCGCTTGATCACGGTCGAAATTGAGGACTTCAGCTTCGTACCGTTCGGATAAGGATTGCATTCGGTGTTCTCCCGTTGATTTTTTTAAATGAGATCGCGACGCTTGTCGGTGTCGATGACCTCGATGTTCAAACCGCCGGCCACGTAGGCAAAGGCAATCAGTTCTTCATCGAAGGCCTCGCCCGGCAGCGGGTCGGCGGTGATTCGGGCCCCGCGTTCCGTCAGGGCGCTCATGGTCTGATGGACATCCTCTGCCTTGAAACACAGGTGGTGCAGTCCTTCGCCCCGGGATTTGAGAAAGTTTTTCAGAGGTGAATCCGGACTTGCCGGCTGGATCAGCTTGATGTCCAGTGATCCTTCCTTCTGGAAAAACTGCACCAGCACATCCTGTCGGGTGTTCTTCACTACCTGGGTCTTCTCCGAGTATTCGAGTATCTCGCAGAGTCGCTTCCGGGTCGCGGGTATGGAGCGCACCGCAATGCAGACATGATCGATGTTCATTTCGTCGCCTTCTCCTGCAGAACGAATCGCTGGATCTTGCCCGAAGCGGTCTTCGGCAGTTCGTCGATGAAGGTGATTTCCTTGGGGATCTTGTAGATCGCCAGGTTTTGCTTACAGTGCCGCTGGATGGTCATCCTGTCGAGTTGCGTGTCAGGTTTGGGCACCACGTAGGCGCGTATGATCTCACCCAGCATCTCGTCCGGAACACCGATTACCGCCACCTCCATGACCCCTTCGACCTCCTGAATCACCTCCTCGATCTCTTTCGGGCTGATCCGGTTGGCGCCGCTCTTGATCATGTCCGAGGAGCGTCCGTCGATGTAGAGGTAACCATCCTCGTCGGTGTGGGCCAGATCGCCCGTGTGCAGCCAGCCCTGTTTGAGGACCTCCGCGGTTTTCTCCGGATCTCCCCAGTAACCCTGCATAATGTTGTGTCCCGTGGCACAGATCTCCCCGGTCTCGCCTGGTTGGGTGAGTTGGCCCTCGGGGTTGCGCACCTCGATGGTGGTATCCGGGATGGCGATGCCGATGGAGCCTCGTTTTTCGATGAGTTTCTCAGGCGGCAGGTAGGCCAGGCGGGCGCTGGCCTCGGTCTGGCCGTACATGATGAAGATCCGGGTATGCGGCAGGGCGGCGACCAGTTTGTCCGCCAGTGCGGGCGCCATGGCGCCGCCGGCCTGGGTCAGATAGCGCAGGCCGCTGAGATCGTAGTCTTCCAGGTTGACCCGTCCCAGCAGCAGGGCGAAGGTGGAGGGCACTCCGGAGAAACCGCTGACCCGTTCATTGGCCATACGTTCGATCACCCGGTGCGGGTAGACCAGATTGTTTTCGAGAATCAGGGAACCGCCCGCCGCGAGATGGGTATGCAGCACGGAATTACCGTAGGAGTAGTAGAAAGGCAGCACGTTGAGGATGCTGTCCTGGGCGGTCAGCTCCAGATATTGCAGTATGGAGGAAACGTTGGCGCTCAGATTGCCGTGGCTGAGGGTCACTCCCTTCGGATGCCCGGTGGTGCCCGAGGTGTAGATGATGGAGGCCAGATCCCCCGGGGCCGGTACCGTTTCCGGCAGGCTGGGGGCCCCGCTGCACAGGGTCTGCCAGCGCTGGGCGGCCGGATCCTCTGTCTGGGCTTGATCGCTGACCGCAATCAGCCGGGTGGCGTCGCCCAGGCGTTCCGCCACCGCGTTGCGTTCGGCATGCCGGGCGTCCATGAACAGCCAGCGCGTTCCGGAATGACTCACCCAGTTGTGTATGTCCCGCGCCTTGGACTGGGTGTTGAGCGCCACGGTTACGCCACCCGCCGCCCAGACTCCGTAAAACACTGCGGCATAGTTGACCGAATTGGCCAGCAGCAGGGCGACCCGGTCACCCGGTTGCAGGCCTTGCCCGGTGAGATAGGCCGCCACCCGGGCGACCTCTTGTTGCAGTTCCCGGTAGCTGACCTGTCGCGTGCTGTCGGTGACGGCCGGGGCATCCGGATACGCCTCGACCACTGACCGGAAGCGTTCGATCAGGGGCGTTTGCGGAGAAAGCGGTTCAGATTTCATGGCTCACCAGAGACAGTACATTTGCCCGGCCGGCAGGAACGGCTCTGGTGTGGGCGCTTTGAGGGGAGGCCAAGTCATTCATGGTACGGGCAAATTCTGGTTTCGCGGTCGCTCGACAGGCGATGCGGATCAGGCTTTCTTCTTGCCGATGAAGGCCACGATGTTGTTCACCGAGTCCAGGTTCTCGGGAACCATCTCCGTGTCTTCCACCTTGATCCCGAACTCGTCTTCCAGGAAGTAGATCACCTCGAGGATGCCGGTGGAGTCGAGAATCCCCTTGTCGAGAAAGGAATCGCTGCTGTCGAGCGCTGATGCGTCATCGGTAAACAGGTAGTTCTCCAGGATATAGTTTCTGATTTGTTCTTCTACAGACATGGGGTTTCCTAATGTTTTGAAATTGTGGTGAATGATACTGTATTCAGGATCTGCAAAATATACGCTATCTGACGGTCATTGCGTAATCAAACCGTTCGGATTTTCGCAGTGCCGCTGGCTCGGATCTGGGTCATGCCGGCGGCTGGGTGATGAACTGTTCGTCGATGAGCATGGTCGAGAGAATCCCCACGAAGGCCATGTTGTCACCGAATCCCAACGCCTTGCCCCGGGCGCACTTGTTGAGCAGCATACTGGTCGCCTTAGGGTTGAAGTAACCGGCCTTTTTGATGCGCGCCTCGCTGAACAGGTCTTCCACATAGTCCAGGGGTTTTCCGTCCTGAAAGAAGGATTGGCTGTCCGGTGCCCGGTAGGGCTGTTTGCTGCGATTGCGTATGCTTTCCGGGATCAGCCCCTGCATGGTTTTCTTGAGCATGTATTTCTCATTCAAGCCCATGATCTTGTAGCGGCTCGGCAGCCGTGCGGCGAATTCAATCACCCGATGGTCGAGAAACGGGAACCGACCCTCGATGGAATTGGCCATGCCGACCCGGTCACCCTGGGAACTCAGCAGGTAGCCCGACAGCAGGGTGTTGGCCTCGATGTACTGGTCCCGGTTGAGGGGTTTCCAATCCTGGATCTCCGCGGGCAGGATGCGCTCGATGCGGGCGAAATCGACCGCCGGCTCCACTGCGGCCCGCGCCTCGTCGGAGAGAAACTGGAGGATGCGCTGGGTGGTGGCCCAGCGGGGTATGTGGGCGAAATACGGCTTGTCCAGATGTTCCATGCCCTGCTGAAAGAAACGCTGGGTGAAGGCGCCGCTGGCGGTCGGCGAGTGCTTCAGGTACGGGTAGAGGCGTTGCAGGATCAGCGGGCGCCACTGGGATTCCGGGGCGTGACTCCAGAAACGCCGTACCTTGGCTTCCTTGAAGATGTCATAGCCGCCAAACACCTCATCCGCGCCTTCCCCCGTGAGTACGACTTTATAGCCGGCTTCGCGAACCGCACCGGAGAGCAGCATCAGGGGGGTGGGTGCGGTGCGCACAATGCTGGATTCGGTGTGCCGGATCACCTTGGGAAAGGCCTCGCCGATATCCGAGCGTTTGCACAGCACATGGGTGTGGTGGGTGCCCAGGTAGTTCACCAGGTCCTGTTGATAGGCGCTCTCGTCGAACTCTTCGTCCTCGAAGCCGATGGAGAAGGTGCGCAGCGGGGTATCGGTGAAATTCTTGATCAGCGAGGTGAGTACCGAGGAGTCCAGCCCTCCGCTCAGGTAGGCGCCCACCGGCACGTCGGAACGCAGTTGCAGGCGAACCGAGTCGATCATCAGCGCCTTGAGTTCCTCGGCCCAGTCGTCCGCGGATTTGCGGCTGTCGATGGCCTCGTTGGGGTATTGCCAGTCCCAGTAGCGTTGGATCTTGATCTCACCCTGCTGCACGGTCATCAGGTGACCCGGAGGCAGCATCTTCACCGACTCGAACAGGGAGTTGGGTGGCAGGGTGGTCCAGAAGGTGAAGACCTCCTGCAGTGCGGTCAGGTCGATCGCCCGGTGAATCGCCGGGTGGCTGAACAGGGATTTGACCTCGGATGCAAAATAGAGGCGGTTACCGGTCTGGGTATAGAACAGCGGGCGGATGCCGGCGCGATCCCGGGTCAGGATCAACGTGTGGTTGGCTTCATCCCACAGGGCGATGGCGAACTGGCCGTTCAGGTGTTCGACGAATCCTTCTCCGTGCTCCTCATAAAGGTGCACGATGACCTCGGTGTCGGAGTGGGTGTAGAACTGGTGCCCCTGTTTTTCCAGCTCGGCGCGCAGTTCCACGTAGTTGAAGATTTCGCCGTTGAACACGACCTGGAGGGTCTTGTCCTCATTGTGGATCGGCTGATCGCCACCGGCCAGGTCGATGATGCTCAGCCTGGCATGCGCCAGCCCGACCCGGTCATGGTTGTAGAATCCGTAACCATCCGGTCCCCGGTGGTGAACCGCGTGGATCATCTGCTCGAGTTCTGTCCGGGAAGGCGCAACGCCTTGCCCTAGGTTCATGATGCCTGCAATGCCACACATGGGTATCTGGATCCGTAGCTGCCTGGAGTCGTGATCGTTCGGAGGAACTTTACCACGGCAGGGAAACCTTGCCGATAGTTTCACTGCGTCAGTTTTGCACTTGACAGAGGGGGTTATTGGGGCTCCATGCGTCAGAATTCACTTACAGGATTCATGGGATTGATCTGACGCCATCTGACAATGGATTCCGACATACAAAAATCGCCGCTGTGCCAGAATGTAATCAAAGCCCATAGGGACATGGCTTTCAGGGCATACCGCCACGGACAGGAGTGTATGTCTCGCGAGGGAGCGCAGATGGGAGGCAGCCTCATTCGAGGCTGCTTGAGCATTGCGGACCCAACCACAGGGACTGTGGTTGGGTCGACGCAATGTGCCCATGAAATATCCCGGTTTCTGAAAATGATCCAATTAGCGCCATGCAATCAGATCGGAGCATTTTGCGTCAATTTCACGTGTGCTGAATTTACCAGACAACCGGCAGACCACCACCGGCGGTACCCTGCGCAGCCAGCAGCGCATTCGCCAGTGCCGGGGCCAGGGGAGGCACTCCCGGCTCACCCGCGCCCCCGGGATCCTGTGTGCTGGGCACGATGATCACCTCGATGTCCGGCGTTTCATGGAAGCGCAGGATCGGGTAGTCATGAAAGTTGCTCTGAGTCACCCGTCCCCGGTCCAGGGTAATGGGGGATTTCAGCGCGGCGCTCAGGCCAAACACAATCGAACCCTCCATCTGCGCCTTGAGCGTGTCCGGGTTGATCACCTGACCGCAGTCCACCACACAGGTCACCTTGGCCACCCGCAGCTGTCGATCCGATGCCCTGAGCTCAACGATCTCCGCCACATGACTGCCGAATCCGGAGTGGACGGCGCAACCCAGTTGGCGGTGCTTGTCCGGATGGTCCCAGCCGGCGGATTCCGCGGCAATTTCCAGGACCTGCCTGAGGCGGGGTTGGGTCAGCAGTTTGAGTCGAAGCTGCAACGGATCCTGTCCACCGGCGCGCGCCAATTCATCGAAAAAATGCTCAATGGCGAAGGCGTGGTAGTGGTGGGTGACCGAACGCCAGGGTCCGATCGGGACCGGGGTGTCGAGACGGTTCAGTTCCACCTTCACCTGGGGTATGTCGTAAGGGAGTTCATCGGCGCCGTAGTGATCGGCCTTCAGACCGGCGATACGGTGACGCCAGACCCGGGGCAGACCCTGTTCATCCAGCACGCCGCTCATTTTGTGCAGGGTAAAGGGGTGATAGTAGTCGTGCTGAAGATCCTCGTCCCGGGGCCACACCAGTTGCACGGGCTGTTTGAAACGGGCAGCGATTTTCACCCCCTGGGTGACGTAATCCTGCAGGATGCGTCGGCCGAATCCGCCGCCGAGCAGAGTGGTGTTGATCTCGATACGCTGTTGCAATGCATCATCCGACGCCAGGGCCCAGTCGCCCCCGAGGCTTCGCAGGGCCTCGATGGCGCTCGATCGGGCGCTCGTCGGTGACTGGGTCGGCGCCCAGATGCGCACCTGTTGCCCCTCGATCTGCACGGTGCAGTTCATCGGTTCAGGCGTCATGTGCGCCTGGAAAGGCAGGCTGTAGTCCCGCTCGATTCTGCGCCCCTGCGGCTCGGGTTCGGTGCTGGGGTCACCCCGCTGGAGGATGGTTTTACCGGCCGAAGACTCGAGCGCAGTGGAGAGCTGTTTCAGCACCTGGGCATTGTCCAAACCGGGTTGGGTACCCTCAGACCAGTCGATCCGGAGAGCCTCTCGGGCCTGAAAGGCCTGCCAGGTGCTGCGTGCGACCACCACCACACCCTCTTCGAGGGCAAAACAGTCGACAACCCCGGGCAGTTCCTTGACGGCCTGTGCGTTGAAACTTTTCACCCGTCCCCCGAATACCGGTGACTGCCTGATGCTGGCGTACAGCTGCCCGGGTCTGCGCACGTCGATGCCAAACACCGCACTGCCGTCGATCTTTCCCGCCAGGTCCATCCTGGGGAGTGGGTTTCCGATCAGGGTATACTCGTCTGCCTGTTTCAGCGCCACACTGTCGGGCAGGGGCAGTTGCGAGGCCCGTTCCACCAGCTCTGCGTAACTCAGTGAGCGTCCCGAGGTGCGATGGATGACCCGGGACATGCGTGCGAAGCACGTGTCCCGCTCGACCCCCCATTGTTGCGCCGCCGCGCTGATCAGCAGATGCCGGGCGATCGCCCCTGCCTCCCGGAGGATCTTCCAGGCTTTACGCACACTGCGGCTGCCTCCGGTGCCCTGGAAGCCATAAGAGGGATCCAGGGAGGCGTGCTCCACCCGGATCAGCCGCCAATCGGCTTCCAACTCTTCTGCAATCAGCATCGGCAGGGCGGTGTAGACGCCCTGACCCATCTCCGATTCGGCCACATACAGTGTGGCCAGACCCTGTTTGTCGATACTCAGCCAGGCATTGGGTTGGAAATCTTCAGTAGCGTTCGTGGCTGCGGCATTGAGTCCGCTCCAGCAGATGCCCAGCGTCAGTCCCGATCCCAGGCTGGCCGCGCTCAGCTTGAGAAAGCGGCGCCGGTCCGGTCTGAAACGCTTCATTTCACAGGCTCCTGGCGGGATGCGCTGCTCACAGCCTGTTGGATCGCCGCCTTGATGCGGGGGTAGCTGCCGCAGCGGCACAACACCCCGGACATGGCTTCGTCGATCTGCTGATCCGTCGGATGGGGATGGACCTGGAGCAGGGCATAGGCGGTGATGATCTGGCCGGACTGGCAGTAACCGCACTGAGGTACCTGGAGTGACTCCCAGGCCTGCAGCAGGGGGTGATTCGCGGCGCTTGCTGACAGCCCCTCGATGGTGAGGATGGCATGCCCGGCGGCATCGGCGGTCCTCAGCCGGCAGGCGCTGACCACGCGCTGATCGAGCAGCACCCGGCAGGAGCCGCACATGCCGATGCCGCAGCTGTACTTGCTGCCGGTGAGTCCTAGGGTGTCCCGCAGTACCCACAGCAGGGGCGTCTGCGGGTCGACATCCACTGAGATCGATGCACCGTTGATATTCAGGGTCGTGGTCATGCTGCTCTGCGAATGCTCAATCCAATGAGTCGTGGTCGATCGAAGTTTTCATTCTAGGCCTTTGCCCGCAGGCTGCAAGCATCCTCGAGGCGTTTGAATCAAACCTTCATAGACGAACCTGAACGAGGCTGCAGCGCCCAATTCGGCCAACCGCCGGGGCGTCAGCGCAGCCACACAATGCCGCTTCAGTACTCGGTCCGCAGTGCACTGTTCCGCCACAGTGCGAACAGCTCGAGGCTCTCTTCTCTCAGGACCTGGCGGCTTGGCATGCTGCGTTGTTCCGGGGGGCGCTGGAGCTCCTCTTCGATGCGATGGTCGTCGAAGCCGATCGCCGTCGCATCTCCTGCCTCCGCAGCGTAGACCAGACGTGAGATGTGAGCCCAGTAGGCTGCGCTGAGGCACATCGGGCAGGGTTGGCAGGTGGTGTAGAGCACCGCGTCGTTGAGGTGGTAGGTTTGGAGGTTCTGGCAGGCCTCGCGAATCGCCTGCATCTCGGCATGCGCCGTGGGATCATTGCGCTTGACGACCTGATTCCAGCCGCGCCCTACAATCCGCCCCTCATGGACCACCAGGGCCCCGAAGGGTCCCCCATGGCCTTGCTCGATGCCATGCCGGGCCAGCGCCAGGGCCTCCTGCATGAACTCCGCGTCCCGATCCGCCATTGCTCACTCCCAACGAAAGGTTATTGAGCCGATGGTGACAAAGCATAGAGTAAAAAGGGTCAAAATGAACAGTTCCGGCGCCACCTCCCGCAGACCCGCCCCGTCGATCATCACGGCGCGGGCCGCATCCAGCATGTGGGTCAGAGGCAGTGCCTGGGAGAGGTTTTGCACCCAGGGGTGGGAGCCCTCCAGGGAGAACCAGACACCGGACAGCAGCATCATCGGAAAACTGATCAGGTTGAGCAGCCCGTTGGCCGCCTCCTCACTGCTGATCCGTGCGGCGATCAGGAGCCCCACGCTGATCATGCTCAGCGAGCCGAATATCAGAATCAGCAGCAACAACCAGTAGGACCCGGCCATGCGGAAATCCACGATCAGGTTGGTGCCCATGTAGACCAGCGAGGTCACGCTGACAATCATCAGGATGCGTGAGGCGATCTGCGCGGAGAGAAACTCAAGGGCGCTCAGGGGGGTGGCCCTGAGGCGTTTGAGCACACCGTTTTTACGGTAGCGGACGATCACATAACCCACCCCGAACAGGGCGCTGAACATGATGTTCATCCCCAGCACACCGGGCACCACCCAGTCGACATAGCGGATTTCAGCACCGTGCAGGGTCTCGCGCTGATAGTCATAGGGTTGCAGCAGTTGTTCCAGCAGGTAGCCCTTGGGGGAGGTGCTGTTGACCCAGTAGCGGCGGTTCGAGACATCCAGCAACAGGTCGATCTGGTGCCGGTCCACCTTATCGATCATCTTCTCCAGATCCTCGACCGGGATGAAGTCCAGGTAGCGGGTTTGCAGGAAAGTCTGGATCGGCTGTTCCTCGGCAGGCTCACCGTAGAGTCCCACCTTGTAGAGTTCTTCCTGTCCGGTGGTGAAGGCGAAGGCGAATCCCATGACGATCAGCACGGGCATGATCAGGTTCCACCCGAGCGCGGTACGATCACGCAGGAATTCCAGGTTGCGCGCATGCAGGGCGGCGAGAAAGCGTCTAAGGGACATGGAAGTTGATTCGAGTTTCGTGATGATGGGTGATTATACCTTACATCAGACCCGCTTCAGCGTGATCTGAGCCGGATACGGGTTATCCGCTTGCCGGGTCTCTATGTTCGCAGATGATGACCGGTCAGTTCGAGAAACAGGTCCTCGAGGGTGGGTGAGCGTACCTGCAGCTGTTTCAGGGAGATATCCTGGGCGATCAGGTGGTGTATCGTCGCGTCCACATCCCGGGAGTGAATCTCTATCTGACCGTTCTGGCTGTGCAGGGTGGCTTGCGGGTCGGTGTGGAATTTTTCCGGCAGCGCAGACGGGGGCAGGGTGATGACGGAGTTTTCAAAATGCCGCGCCAGCAGCTCCTTGGGATTACCCTGGGCGATGATCGTGCCGTGATCCATGATGATGATCTCGTCGCACAGTTCGAATGCCTCTTCCATGTAATGGGTGGTAAGCACCAGGGTTTTGTTTTCCGCCTTGATGCGGCGTACCTGGTTCCACAGGTTGCGGCGGGACTGGGGGTCCAGGCCGGTGGTGGGTTCGTCGAGAAAAACCACCTGGGGGTTGTTGATCAGGGCGATGGCGAGCAGCAGGCGCTGTTTCTGACCGCCGGAGAGCTTTCGCGTGTCACGTTCGAGGAATTCCCCCAGCGCGCACACCTCCACCAGTTCCTGCATGGGTCTCGGGTTGGGATAGAAGCGCTGAAACATCCTCAGAACCTCGTCCACGCGGATGAACTCCTGCAGGGCGGTGTGCTGGAACATGATGCCGGCTTCGTTGCGAAAGCGTTTGCCGAGCGGTTCGCCTTTATAGCGGATGCTGCCTGAGGAGGGGGACTTGATCCCTTCGAGCATTTCTACGGTGGTGGTTTTACCCGCTCCGTTGGGGCCGAGCAGGCCGAAGCAGACCCCTCTCGGAATTTGAAAACTGACATTATCTACGGCCTTGACACCCCCGGAGTAGTTCTTGCACAGGTTCTTTGCTTCGATCATAAGCCCGGACCGCAGGCTCGCAGAGATATCCTCACAGGAACATCACCTCGATATTCTGGACGTCATCGGCCACACCGTCGATCTCGATGAAATTGATTTCAGGCTCCAGCCCCACCTTGGCGAAGGAGGGAATCTGCGCCCATTCCGAGGCGTCGATCCCATGCTCGGTATTCATCTGCGCTTCCAGGCGGGCGACCAGCACTACATCCACATAGTCCCCGTCTCCATCGCTGTCATAGTGCAGATTGAGAAAATTCGCCGGTACCTTGATCAGGCTTTCTGGGAAATCCCAGAGGTGCAGAATGCGTTGTCCGATTTGTGGGCTGATGACGTCGATCACCCGGTCGAGTTCCACCGGATTCTCCAGCAATTCGTCGTAATTCTCCGCCATCGCGAGAACCGGCAGCGCGCCGATGTTGTGGATCAGCCCGGCCAGCATCGCCTGCTCCTTGTCCAGGTGCGGCAGGTTGTTGGCCAGGACCCGGCTGATCGCAGCCACCTGCACACTTTCCTCCCAGATCTGCCGGAACTTGCTGTCGAGGGTGTCATTGGTGGCCTGAAAAATCTGCTGCATGATCAGGCTCACCACCAGGCTGCGCACCAGGCGGATGCCCAGACGGGCTACTGCCATCTGCAGGTTGTCGATGTGTACCCGGCCCCGGTAGAGAGGGCTGTTGGCGACCTGCAGAAGTCGTGCGGAAAGTGCGGCGTCGGAGGCGATGATCTCCGCGATCTGGTTGGCAGAACTGTTCTCTCTTTCAACCGCATCGCGTACCCGGAGCGCCACTTCCGGGAGCGTCGGCAGGGTCAGTTTGTTGCTGTCTATGGCCTGGTTGAGTTCAGCGAGAAATTGGTTTTCGTCGATCATTATTGCTCTTGTCCCTGAATCCGCCGAGGGGTCTCGGCCGATGCGAAACTTCTGGTTGGGTACACTCGTATCGGCCGGGTCGGGCTTTTCTGCATCAGAAAATGTGCGATCCGGCTATTCCGGAAAGGCGTAGGGCAGCGATTGAATCTGCAGTGCCGGGCCGCTGTCACCGAGCAGTACATCACCGCTCTCAGCACTCGCCACCTCGATCACTGCCAACAGGTCACAACCGTCACCGCTGGACCGGGCATCCACCACTTTTCCGGCTCCCTGGCCTGAGGTGCTCTCACGGGCGTAGAGTTCATCGCCGGGTTTCGGCAGGTTTGCAGATTCCACATGCGCGAGATACATGCGCCGTTTCAGGGTGCCCAGGTACTGCATGCGGGCCACCACCTCCTGACCGGTGTAGCAGCCCTTGGTGAAGCTCACCCCGTCGACCAGCTGCATGTTCATCATCTGCGGCACAAAGGCCTCCCGGGTCTGTTCGAAGACCGTGGGCACGCCCGCGCGAATCTCCTGCAGGGCCCAGGCGTCCTGGCTCGCCACCCGAGCCTCTCCCTCGGATTTCTGCCACAGGGCCCGGACGTCATCGAGGGGGCCGACGATTTCGAAGCGTGGGCCGCTGCCCGGCAGACGTATCAGGGTCAGTGCGCCGCTGTGCTGCACCCCGTTGGTCGCCTCTGGCAGGCTTTCGCAAGCGGTACCCAGCAGGACCTCGGAACAGGCCCCGCTGAGGCCGATCCGGATAAGTTCGTCACTCGCATCGCTGAGGCTGACCTGAGCGCGCAGCACGTACATGCCGAGGCGCTTCAGCACCAGTTCGACGTGTTCCAGCGGGGTCTGCAGATAGTAGTCGCCGTCTCTTTTGAAACAGCGAAAATTGGCGATCATCCGGCCCTTGGCGTTACACCAGCCAGCCAGGTTGCTGTGCGCCTCGGTGACCAGGCGTACGTCGTTGGTGAGCTGACCCTGGAGAAAGGTTTCGGCATCCGAACCGGAGACCCGGATCAGGCCGTAGTGGGTCAGATCATTTAGAACACAGTTCATTTCGTCCGCGGACATACCGGCTGCGGGTCGGCTGGCGAGGAAATCAGTCCATTCTTGGTTCATGACAGGAACGGTCTCCTGGGTTTGAGCTGAAACAATGCGTATCATACCCGATCCCGCAGAGGACGAAACTCCCTGGATGGTCGGGTTTCCGGGCAAGCGAATCGTGCCCTGTTACGCGCGCGACACAGGCAGGTTAACTGGGGCTTTGAGCCGATATTTGGATTCTGAGTATGTATCAATTGAAACCCGATGCACTGGTGCTGTACAAAATTCGTCCGGCCCGAGTGGTAGAGATCAGCGACAAGATCGCCATCGAATTGGAGGGTGGAAAAAGCAAACGGGTGCGGGACAAGGATATCCAGTTGCTACACCCCGGACCGGTACGGGATCTGGACCTGCCGGATGCGCAGGCTGAGGCCCTGGAAGAGAACTGGGAGCTGCTCGAGGGTGAGCAGACCAATCTGCAGGAACTCAGTGAACTGTTGTTCGGGGACTACAACCCAGCCACGGCCTGGGCCGCCTGGCAGATCGTGGCGGAGGGCATCTATTTCGAAGGGGAACCGGAGCGGATCCTGCCGAGAGATCAGAGCGCGGTGCGGGAAGAGATCGAGACCCGCACCCGCAAGGCCCGGGAGGCAGAGGCCTGGGAGGGGTTTCTGCAACGGGTCAGGGAGGGCGCGATCCTCGAAGAGGATCGCAAACCGCTTGGCGAAGTCGAAGCCCTGGCCTTGGAGCGACGCGAAGGCAGCCGGATACTGCAGGCCCTGGGACTGACCGAGAACCCGGTCACCGCTCACCGCCTGCTGATCAATACCGGTTACTGGCCGGCGCAGGAAAACCCCTATCCCAGGCGCCTGGGCGTAGATGAAAGCATTCCCCGGCACCCGGTCCCGGCTCTGCCGGACGAGGCCAGGAAGGATCTGACCCATATGCAGGCGTTTGCCATCGATGACCAGGGCAGCGAGGATCCGGACGATGCGGTAAGCCTGGACGGGGAACGGATCTGGGTGCATGTGGCGGATGTGGCCGCCCTGGTGACCCCGGACAGCCCCATGGATCTGGAGGCGCGCGCCCGGGGTGCGAATCTCTACCTTCCGGATCGGGTCGTTCCAATGCTGCCTCCGGAGGTCACCGATCAGCTCGGCCTGGGTCTGCAGGACCGCTCTCCAGCCCTGTCGATCGGCTTCACCCTTACCCCAGAGGGGGAGGTGAGCGGGGTGGAGATCCAGCCGAGCTGGGTGCGGGTGACCCGTATCAGCTACGATGAGGCGGATCAGCGGCTGGTCGAGGCGCCGTTCAACACCCTGCTGGAGAAGAGCCGAATCTACCGGGAACGTCGTCTGAAAGCGGGTGCCGCGAGTATCCAGCTGCCCGAGGTCAAGATCCGGGTGGTCGACGGCGAGGTCACAGTCGTGCCGCTGCCAAGGCTGGAAAGCCGGGAGATGGTCACCGACCTGATGCTGATGGCGGGGGAGGGTGTTGCCGGATACGGCATCGAACACGGGATACCCCTGCCGTTCGCCACCCAGGCCCCTCCGGAACAACCGCTGGTGCCACAGGACATGGCCGGTATGTATGCCTATCGGCGGCAGTTCAAGCCGAGTCAAACCAAACTCGATGCGGAGCCCCACTCCGGCTTGGGACTGGCCTGCTACAGTCGCGCCACGAGTCCGCTCAGACGCTATGCGGATCTGCTGACCCATCAGCAGTTGCGGGCCTACCTGAGAGGGGAAGCGCCGCTCGACAGCCAGCTGCTCTCGGAGCGCATCGGTCAATCGGAGATCGGCAGCGCGGCGAATCGCAAAACCGAGCGGATCTCGAACAACCACTGGTGTCTGATCTATCTGCAACAGCACAGCGACTGGCGGGGTGAAGGGGTGGTGGTCGCCCGGGAAGGGGAACGCGCCACGGTGCTGATACCGGCCATCGGCCTGGAGAGCCGGGTGCGCATTCGCGGCGAGTTCAGCTTGAACGATACCCTGAAACTGAAACCCCGGGAGATCGATGTGCCTGATCTGAGCTGTTATTTCCGGGTGCTTTGAAGGGACATCGCGGTTTTCCCTGCAGTCGGCGTCCTATAATCAGGTGAAGTAACCAACAATCCGATCTGGAGAAGCCCTATGAGAGCCCTGTTTATGGGACTGCTGTTGTTGACCGCCTGCAGTCAACCGGCCACTACCGTGTGGGATGAAAGCAACCCCTTCCAATCACCCTCCGTGGGGGATCGGGTGCGCTTGCTGGAGCCGATCAAGCTTCCTCCGGAGACCACCCGGATGTTCCTGCAGAATGGCGAACTGATGGTCCGTCACGCCTTCGACCAGTATCAGGTCCATTGCAATTTCGAAGTCAGAACCCTGCTCTCCGAGCCACAGACGATTCAGCCCGACGAATTCATCATTTCACGGGTACAGGCTTTGATGGTGGATATCGTAAAGCGCGAGCAACCCGCGCGGGGAGGGTTGATGCGGGTCAGCATGGACGACGGAGGGGCTACCATGGTGACTCGTGGTTACCACCTGTGGCTCGATTCTGAACAGCAACCCGACGTGATGCGTCTCAGCTGCCGGGGCGCCTTCGACACCATGCCGTATGCCACCCCACCGTCGATCCAGGAAATCCGCCAGGCGCTCGGCTCCTATGCCCGACTGGTGACGAACCCGGCGGAGGCCGGATCCCAATGAGCCGGGCCTCGCGATGGTGACCAAACGGCGATAACTCCCTATACTGGGACGGATGTTTCACTGCGCCAGACCCCAGGCCTGCGCGGATCTCCAGCAGATCTGCAATGCGTCCGGCTGGTGTCCCGTGAGACACATGGGTATGGAGCGGTAAAAAGCAAAAACAGGGGAGAACCGCATGTCTTCAGCCGATCAAGCCTTGCACGCCGAGTACGCCGCGCAAGGGCCTTCCAGTGAGGAGTTCCTCAACTACTGCGCGGCCGAGCGGGAACGCCGCAAAAACTCGGGCGAGCCCTTCGATGAAGCCCAGTTCGATCAGGCCATGCAGATGGTGCTGGCGAAACTGCAGGTTCTGGCAGATGAGGGCTGGACATGATCATTCACGGGATCAAGGCTCAGAACGTTCTCAAATACCGCTCCCTGGAACTGCAGGATCTGCCCGACAAAGGCTTGATCGCAATCTCCGGACCCAACGAATCGGGTAAAAGCTCAATCGGTGAAAGCGTCTGTTTTGCCCTGTTTGGACGCACCTTTTCCCTGGGACTGGACGAACTTACCAAGGTGATCCGCTGGGGCGAGACCCACTGTTCCGCGGAGTTGGATTTCTCCGACAGCCAGGGCAACCGGTATCAGCTGGAACGGTTTCTCGACGATGCGGGTAACCACAGCGCACGACTCGCCCCGTCCGGTTACGATGATCCGGATTCGGTGGTGCGGGGAGTCGAGGCAGTCGCCGACAAGGTGTATGAACTGATCGGCTTCGAATACGAGGAGTTCGTCGAATCCTTTTACCTGGCGCAACGGGAAATCACCACCCCGCATCCTCACAGCTATGCGGTCAAAACCATGGCAGGTCTGGTGACACTGGAGTACTGCGACGCCGCCTGCCAGGAGGATCGGGATGACACCCTCAGCGGAATCGAACAGAGACAGGCCGAACTGGCGAATCTGCAGGGACAGGTCGACGAGCTGGACATCGATCCCGGGTTGATGCCGGATCTGGAGCGCCAGCGCAGCGAGTGGCTGCAGGCCAAGCAGGATACCCAGGCACTGATCGATGATCTCGACAACGCTTCCATGACCTATCAGGACGCATTGCCGAAACGTGATCAGGCCCGTGCTTCCCGGGGACGCAGCGGCTTTCTGCTGTGGTTGTGTCTGTTGCTGGCACTGGCTGCGGGGGCATCCTGGTATCTGCTGACGAAACTGCCGGAACACGATCTTTCGGTGCAGCTGGCTGAGCGCCTGGCAGCGCTTCCCGCCTGGCAACCCGGAATGCTGCCCTACCTGCTGTATGCCGCAGGCGGCTTTGCCGTACTGGTGCTGATCTTCGCGGCGCGGCGCGCCTCACTGGGCCGCTCGGTGTTGGGCTACAACGAGGTGGCGCAACTCCTGTCTTCGGCAATCAACCGCCTGGACGATCTCCCCGCCGGGGAGGCGTCCGCCGATGAGGACGCGGAGGTCTCCCCGGTCGAGACGTCCGCTGAGAGCGGCGAGAACTTGGCAGAACCGCCCGATGAGCCTGCTCCGCCAGCCGTGGACCGGGCCGCGCGCGGCCGTTTCGCAGGGCGTATCCTCGACTGGCAGGTCTCCCTCGGCGAGGTACGGGACGGAGTTGCCCAGGAGGTCGCCGGCCTCGAAACCCGGCTGGAACTGCAGCGAACCCGCCTGGGACAGCTGGATCAGGATATCGCGGTGGAACAGGGCCGGCTCGACAAGGCGGGACAGCTGCGCGACATCATGAACGAGCTGAAGAGTAAGATCACCGAACTGCAGAATCATCTCGATGTCTGCCGGGTTGCCGATGAACTGATTCAGGGTACCACTCGGGAGATTTCCCATCAGTTCAACCGCAAGCTGCGGGGACTGGTGGGCAAGACCTTGCCGCTGTTCACCGAACAGCGCTACGAGCACCTGCAGATCGAGGACGACCTGAGCGTGCGCGCCTTCTCCAGCGAGAAGCGGGACTTCATGGACCTGGAGGAGATCTCCAGCGGCACCCAGCGTCAGATCATGCTCGCAGTGAGGCTAGCGCTTTCCCAGGAGTTGGTGGACCGGGCGATCCAGGGGAGTCAATTCCTGTTTCTCGACGAACCTTTTGCCTTCTTCGATGAAAATCGCACCCGTAATGCCCTGGCGGTTCTGCCATCGCTGAGTGAAGAGTTGACGCAGATCTGGATCGTTTCCCAGGACTTTGCAGAGGACCTGCAGTTCGACCGGCATATCCGCTGCGACCGGGAGTTCGAATCCCTGCCGGCGCCGCAGGACTGAGTGCCCGAACTACCGGTCAATCAGGTCGTTCCCAGACTCCGGAGTGCGCTCGAGCAGCATCGTCGCGCCGTGCTCAGCGCACCCCCGGGGTCGGGCAAGACCACCCAAATCCCCCTGCAACTGCTGACCGCGCCCTGGCTGGGGGAGCGCAAGATCCTGATGCTCGAGCCTCGCCGGCTGGCCGCCCGCAGTGCCGCCCGCTACATGGCATCCTGTCTGGGAGAGGCGCTCGGTGAACGGGTCGGCTACAGCATCCGTCTGGAGCGCCGTACCTCGTCCGCGACCCGCATCGAGGTGGTCACCGAAGGCATTCTCACCCAGCGCCTGCAGCGGGACCCCGAGTTACAGGGGGTCGGACTGGTCATCTTCGATGAATTCCACGAACGAAATCTGCACAGTGATCTGGCGCTGGCACTCTGCCTGGATGCCCAGCAGGGATTGCGTGAGGACCTGCGTCTGCTTGTCATGTCCGCGACACTGGATCAACAACGGGTGTGCGCGCTCCTGCGGGACGCCCCGCTGATCGAGGCCGAGGGCAGACAATATCCGGTCAGCCTCAATTATCTCGGTTGGGATGCAGATCGCCGGCGCATCGCGGATCAGGTCATCCGCGCCGTCAGCCAGGCCTGGGAGGAGCAATCCGGTGACCTGCTGGTGTTCCTCCCGGGTGTGGGGGAGATCCGTGCGGTGCAGCGCGGGCTCGAGGCAAAATGGATGGGTGCTGCCGAGGCCCCCCGGGTCTGCCCGCTCTTCGGTGACCTGCCTGCAGCCGAGCAGGATCGGGCCATCAAACCCGATCCGGGGGGACGTCGGCGCATCGTGCTGACCACCTCGATCGCCGAAACCAGTCTGACCATCGAGGGGGTGCAGTGTGTGGTCGACAGTGGCTGGTCCCGCCAGCCCCGGTTCATACCCGGTCTGGGTCTGAGTCGCCTGGAGACCGTCCCGGTATCACTCGCGGCGGCCGATCAACGCGCCGGTCGCGCGGGCCGGCTCGGCCCGGGCGTGTGTTACCGGCTACCCGGGGAGGCGCAACATGCCCGCCTGGCGGCGCATCACCCGGCGGAAATTCTGCAAGCGGACCTGGCGCCCCTGGCGCTGCAGTTGTGCGCCTGGGGGATTTCCGATCCTGCTCAACTGCAGTGGCTCGATCCACCGCCCCAGGCTGCTTTCAGTCAGGCGATGGATCTGCTGCGGCAGCTGGGTGGAGTGGACGAAGCCCACCGCTTGACGCCTATGGGCCGGGGGATGACCGGGTTACCGGTGCATCCGCGGCTGGCGCACCTGCTGTTGCGCGCCCCGGTGGAGGCACATGCCCAGGCCTGCGATCTGGCGGCGCTGCTCAGTGAGCGGGACATTTTGCCGCGTTCTGCAGCAGACGGGCCGGGGTGTGATCTCGCCCTGCGCCTGCGGCTGCTCTCCGCCTGGCGTGAACGGGGGAAGGCCGATGGGCTCAACAGCAGTGCCTGTGGCCTGGTCGATCGGGTCAGCCGGGATTGGGCGCGACGCCTGGGCGGTGCCTCGGCTTTTGCCGAAACGCAAGTCCTGAGTATCGGCGGGTTACTGGCATTGGCCTTTCCGGACCGTATCGCACAGCGTACCGGGCATGCCCGGTTTCGCCTGATGACGGGGCGGGCGGCCCGGCTTGCAGAGCATGACCCGCTCGGCAGTGAGCCTTACCTGGTGGTACCCCAACTCGAGGCGGGTCAGACGGAGTCCTGGATACGTCTGGCAGCCGCTTTGGACGAGGCGCAGATCCGCAGCCTGCCGGATCTGCCAATCCATGAGGAATCCTGTGTGATCTGGGATGACCAGGCGCAACGTGTCGTGGCTTACCGGGAACAACGGCTGGGAGCCCTGTCGCTGTCCCGCACCCCCTTGCCGAAGGGGGATACCGAAGCGGTGCGCGCCGCGCTGTTGCAGGGAATTCGCAGCATGGGTATGCACGCACTGCCCTGGAATCCGAGGGTTCGCCAGTGGCAGAACCGTGTCTGCTGGTTGGCTCAGCAGGGTCTCGAGAGCGATTGGCCGGATCTCTCCGATGATTGGCTGGAACAGCACCTGGAGGAGTGGCTGGGTCCCTGGCTGGAGGGGTTGCAAAGCCGTGATCAGCTGCAGAAACTCGACCTGATGGGGATTCTGCAGGCGCGCTTGAACTGGGACCAGTCGCAACGTCTCGACCAGTTCGCCCCCAGCCATCTGCAGGTGCCGAGCGGGTCCCGAATCGCGCTCGCCTACGCGCCGGATAAGCCCCCGGTGCTGGCGGTGCGACTGCAGGAGTTGTTCGGTCTGTCAGAGACACCCAGGATCGCGCAGGGGCGGGTGGGGGTGGTGTTGCATCTGCTCTCCCCGGCCCAGCGACCGATTCAGATCACCCATGACCTGGCTGGGTTCTGGGCGCGCACCTACAGCGAGGTGAAAAAGGAACTGAAAGGCCGGTATCCCAAACACTACTGGCCTGACGACCCTTTGCAGGCGGAGGCCACCCGCAGGGCCAAGCCGCGCAAACGGTGACACCTGCAGGGCACTGTGAGCGCTTTCGCACAAGCCGGGATCCGACACAACCCGAAGGGCTGGGGCTGTATTTACGTCCAGCGGCGTTATCATTCGATCATGTAGCCGGGCTACACTACACTCATTCTGCCTTGCTGGGCGTAAATACAGCTCCAGCAGGAACTATCGGATTCGTGTTAACAGGCCCTAGCACTGTCCGTGGCGCTGTGGTTTCGCGTAGAGTAATCTCTTTCAGGACAACCGCCGGCCAACAGCTCTTGTGTCCTGTATGGAGATACGAGCATCAGCTGCCGGTATCAGGGTAATCGTTTCACAGAGATTGTGATGCAGGATCGCGTGAGGTTCGGAATCAGATCAAGATGCTGAATAAATCATGGAGTGAACTAGTATCGCGACTCAAGCGGGCCCCAGACCGAGAGGCGGAACAGGCGCTGGTGCGCTATGGCCTCACCATCATCCTGACCCTCTATTCGGGCTTCATGTATTTCTTCATGCTCGACGACAGGATCATGGGTATCCTGTTCGGTGTCGCGCTCGGCTACATGGCCTTCGCAGTGGCGGTCATGCTGATCATCGCCTGGAAGCCACTGGGCTATCCAGGGCGCCGTGTTTATACCATGGTCTGCGACGTCGCGGTCATTGCCTTCTCGATGTGGATTGGCGATGAACGCTCCTCCATGCTCTATGTCATCTTCCTCTGGCTCAGTCTGGGGAATGGACTGCGTTACGGTATCTCGCAACTCTATCTCGCCAGCAGTTTCAGCACCGTGGGCTTTGCCCTGGTCATCGTGTCGAATGAATTCTGGATCAAACAGCCGATCCTCAGCGTGGGCCTGCTGGTGGGGTTGCTGGTGACCACGCTGTATGTGGCAATGCTGCTGAAACGCATCGAAGATGAGAAAAAGCTCAGTGAGGCCTCCAATCAGGCCAAAAGCCGGTTTCTCGCCAACATGAGCCATGAAATCCGTACCCCCCTCAACGGGGTCGTGGGCATGACCGACCTGTTGGCCGGCACCCCGATGGGGGTGGAACAGCGTGAGATCATGGCTTCGATACAGGCGTCGGCGGAAACCCTGTTGAACCTGATCGAGGGGGTGCTGGATTTTTCAAAGATCGAAGCGGGCAAGGTGGAGGTGAATCGCTCGGATCAGGATATCTCGGAGCTGGTCGGCCTGGTGATCTCCATGATGAAACCCGCTGCGGACAGCAAGTCACTGGAAATGCGCAGCTGGATCGACCTGGACGTCTCACCGGTGGTTCGGGTCGATCCCCAGCTGTTGCGGCAGATACTGATCAATTTGCTGAATAACGCGATCAAGTTCACCGATTCGGGCAGCGTCATGCTCAAGGTGACCCCGTTTCGCGGCGAGGCGGATCACGGGGAGTCGCGAAGGCTTCTTTTCGAGGTCATCGATACCGGTGTCGGCATCCCGGAGAATCAGCTGGATCTGATCTTTGAACGCTTCAAACAGGTGGATGATTCCATGACCCGGCAGTACGGCGGCAGTGGTCTCGGTACCACCATCACCAAGCAGTTGGTGGAATTGATGGACGGCAGCATCGGTGTGGAGAGCAGGGTCGGTGAGGGCAGCCGGTTCTGGTTCCAGATACCAGCCCCGCCCGGCGACCTGCTGCTGAATGATCAGCGATTGATGGATGCGCGGATCCTGCTGTTCACCGAATTGCTGTCGGAACGTCAGGAGGTGTTGGATGCGCTCCAGGAATGGCCGGTGGATATCATGGTCTGCAACACCATTGCAGATGGCTTTCTGGAGTTGCTGCACAGCGCCAAGACGGGTCAGGCATACGATATCGCGATTGTCGATGAGACCCAGGATGTGATCACCGGTGACGATTTGCTGAAGGTCATACGGGCGGAGGAAAGCCTGGATAACCTGGGGCTGGTATGTGTCACGCGGCACGCGCCGAGCCGCGAGAGGGAACTGGAACTGTGTCTGGCGGGTTTCAATGCGGTGGTCACCTATCCGGTCACCAAGGAGAAGATTCGCCATGTTCTGCAATATGCGCTGAAGGGGGAAAACGGCGAATCGATACCGAAACCGCCCCGCATCTTCCGCTCCGCAGATCAGCTCTCCGGCCGCGAAGCCCGCATCCTGTTGGCCGAAGATAACCGGATCAACCAGAAGGTGGTGAAAAAGATTCTGGAACTGCAACACCATCACGTGACCGTGGTGGAAGATGGCGCCCAGGCCCTGAAGGCGCTGCAGTCCGAGCACTTCGATCTGGCGATACTCGATCTGCACATGCCGGATGTGGGGGGACTCGATGTGATCCGGATCTACCGGGAGACGCATCCGGGCCGGGTGCATATCCCATTCATGATTCTTACCGCCAATGCGACGGCCGAAGCGGTGCTCCAGTGCGAGGCGATGCAGGTCAATGCCTATCTCACCAAACCGGTTCGCTCCGCGCATCTGCTCGATGAGGTGAACAAACTGCTTGGGGGTGAGATGCCGGGTATCGACACCGACACCCTGATCGATGAACCGACCCGCCCCGCGAGTACCGAGCGGAGCAGTCGGGTTCTGGATATGGATACGCTGAAAAAGCTCCAGGGTCTGAGCCGGGACCCGGGATTTCTCAATAACCTCATCGACAGTTTCCTGCGCGACAGCGAAGCGCTGCTGACATCCATGCGGGAAGCCCTCAAGGCATCCAGTTTTCGGCAATTCAGGGACAGCGCCCATCTGCTGGCGGACAATGCCTCGGGCATCGGCGCCTATGCGCTGATGGCCGCGTCATCGGCAGCAGTACGGATCGAGGACGAGATGTTCGACGAGATCGGTGAGAAGCGTCTGGCCCGTGTGGTCTCCACTTACAATCTGACCTGTCAGGCCTTGCGGCGGTATCTGAAAAGCATCACCGTATGAAGGGGCGGCGGCAACGCGTCGCTATGGCTGGGTTCAGGTCGCCGGTTCGATGGGTTCCGAGTGCAGTGCGGCAGTGCGTTGGGAGAGGTAGTAGTGGTAAGCCTGCAGGGTCAGGTTGAAGGTCTGCTCGATTTCACTCAGGATGTCAGAGCCTTTGTACTCGAATTCACGGGCGGACAGCTTGGAAGCCTGCTGGCTCAACTCATAGAGTACGATAGCGCCCAACTGTCCCGCGCTGTCGAGCAGAATCTGTGACTGGTCGAGAAATTGTCCGAGATTCTGCTGCGCGACAGCCTGTTCCATGCGGTCCAGGATGCTGCGTCCCTCGGCCTCGAATATCCGGAACAGCTCGTTGATGAAGCGGATTCCTGTCTCCAGCTTCTCCAGGCGTAACAGAGTCATGTGATCCAGCAGCATCGCGTCCTGGATACGGTTGTTCTTGAACTGGATCGGATCGGTGTTGCGGTATACGTAGGTGAGATTCTGCAGGTCCCCCTTGTCCAGCGCCGCAAGTATCGAAAGCAGCGCTTCATGGGGTGATACCGGCTTGAACAAGCAGATGTCAACGCCGATGCTCTGACACTGATTGAGAATCTCCGGATCGTCCTCCCCGTGCAGACAGATAAACGGCACCCAGTGTTTGTAGGGGGTGGTAAAACGGTGCAGTTTTACCACCTGGAAGCCACTCATCACCGGCAGATCCGTGTTCAAAATGGCCAGGTCGAAAAAGTGTTCCTCGAGAATGTCCAGGACCTGGTCGCCATGTTCCACGGTGCGCACACTGTAGCCCGCCTGACTCAAGGCATTGGCCAGCAGGGTCCGTTCATCGGAAGGTGCATCTGCGATGAGCAACTGCTTCTGGCGCGTATAGGCCTGCTTGATGTTGCGATGCCGACTCAGGCTGACCACGTTGGATGCCAGACTCTGCTGGTCCGACTCGTAACTGATAATGCTGAACAGTTGCTCCTTGGACCAGGGTGACTCAATGAGTGTGTGATAACCGGATCGCAGCAGCCGCTGGGCATACTTGTCGTTGTAGAACGAGGGTTGCATGCAGATCAGGCGCAGTCCTTCGAGTCTCGGTTCATCGCTGACCAGACGGGCCAGGGAAAGTGGTTCGATGTCCAGGCTCTCGCCATCGACCAGCAGAAACGAGTAGGGCGCGAAAACCGTCCCCTGGCTGCGCGACAACATATGTTTAAAGGCCTGCAGACTGTTGCCGCAACTGGTGGTCTCATGACCCCATTCAGAGAGCTGCCGGGTGAGCAGGGCAATGTTGTTCTGGCTGTTTGAGAGGATCAGGATTCTACGGCTGTTGCGCGGAACGGGGGTGGCGCTGAAGACCCCTGCGGTATCGGCTTCGGGGGGAGTGGGTGATTCAGCCGCCCTGACCGCGTTCAGGGTCTCATCGCTGGATGTTTCGGTAGGATTCAACGCTGTGCGGGGTCTTCTCATGCTCAATGCCAGAGGCAGAGAGAACTGCAATCCCAGGACCAGCAGCTGATGGCCGTCCAGCATCAGGCTGGCGCTGAATGCAATGGCGACCAGGCGTATTCCCAGGGCGCTGAGTGTGGACAGCCAGGCATCGCGAATCCCGTAGCTACCCGCGCCAAGGATCAGCAGCAGGGTGAGCGGTGCCAGCAGCAGGTCCGGCCCGCCGCCAAGCAGTGCCAGCCCCAGGAAAACCTGGTCGAACAGCAGTCCCGAACGACGCAGCAACAGTGAATCGGAGCGGCCGACTGAGCGGTACTGGATCATGCGTACCGAGGTATAGGCGAGGGCCAGTATGAGCGTGCCGGTGGCATCAGTTGCGGGGATTGACCAGAACTGCGTCAGGAACAGCCCCAGCAGGGTCACACCGCAGACGATGACGCTGAGGCGCGGGTAGGATCTATCCCGGGTGGCGGCGGTCGATAGGGTTTCAGGCATCCGTTGCAAGGGTTTCTGGTTCAAGCGTCCGTACCTTCATGTTCGCTGCACAGGGCATGATGAATGGCCTCGACCTCCTGCAGCTCGTCGAGAAACGCATCCGCGCAGTCCGGGTCGAAATGCTGGCCTTTTTGCTGGCTGATATAGTCGACGCCCTTTTCGAACGGCCAGCTCTTTTTGTAAGGCCGATCACTGACCAGGGCATCGAAAACATCCGCGATCGCCACGATGCGCGCCTCCAGGGGGATATCCTTGCCCGACAGCTTGTTCGGGTAGCCTTCGCCGTTGAAGCGCTCATGATGATTCAGGGCGATCACCGCGCCGGTCTGGATGTATTTGGAGGAACTGTTCTTGAGGATTTCATAACCCAGCTGGGTGTGGTTCTTCATGATTTCGAATTCTTCCTCGGTCAGCCGGCCGGGTTTCAGGAGGATCGAGTCGGGGATGCCGATCTTGCCGATATCATGCATGGGTGCGGACTGAGCAATCAAATCACAGCGTTCTTGCGGCAACCCCATGCCACGTGCGATCAGACGGGAGTAGCGGGAGATACGGATGATGTGATTTCCGGTGTCTTCGTCCCGGTATTCGCCGGCCTTCGCCAGTCGCATCAGGGTTTCCTGCTCCCGGTCGTGCAACTCCTGAGTGGTTTTGCGAATCTCCTGTTCGAGCAACAGGGCCCGGTCCTTGATCATTTTCCGCTGCTGGCTCATCGTCAGCATGTTGTGGCAACGGGCGCGGCATTCGGTATGATCGATCGGCTTGGTGATGAAGTCGTTGGCGCCGGACTCCAGGGCCATGTAACGAATCGACTGATCCTCGACGCAGGTGACGATCATCACCGGCACGTCGTTGCAGCTTGGAATGCGTCGCAGCCACTTGATGAACTTGATGCCATCCATGCGGGGCATCTTGTAGTCGGTGATCACCAGGTCGATTTCATGGGACTTGGCCCACTCCAGTGCCTCGATGGGGTCAGCAAAACAGGTCGACGAGACATCGTTATCGATGGAACCCACCAGTTCCTGGAGAATCATCCGGGTGATCGATTGATCATCGATGATGAGGACATGAGGCATGTTACAACTACTTCGCTAAGCTCTGGTGTGACAGGATACTGCGGTCTTCACTGACCTCCCGTGGATCAGGATGAGCATTACGAGTGGACTGAAGTCCTCTTGGCGAACACGCCATGGGGCAGGGCAATGGCTTGCCGCCATCGCACAAGGCCGTGATCCGAAACATATTCAAACACCCCGCTCATGTTGTCTGACTCATCGGAGATCCCTTGATCCGTTCCCGACAGTAGCGGCAGTCCGATCGAATAGTTGACCACTTGCATGGGGGTCTGAAATCGAACGATGACGTTTACCGATGCTTTCGTCCCTGCTGTCCGAGTGATACCCCAACCGGGGTTGGAGTGATTTTAGTTCCTCGAAATGGTAGCCGATTTCATGCGTTCGCGCGACCATCCTTTAGATGACTGGACGAAATATACGACATATGGAGGAAAAGACCAAAAATCAAGGAATAACAATCTCTTATTGAGCGCTGTTAGATTGTTTTTGAGGAGTGTTCAGGCGTCCGGGTCGAGGATTTTCTGCATCATCTGTCTGACGGTGTCAGAGGTGAACGGTTTGTCGCAAATGGCGGATACCCCGGATTTCTGAACCGCCGCGAGACGGCTTTCGCTGGATTCACTGGTGATCATGAGGATCGGCATTCCGGGTTGGGCGCTTTTCTGGCGGATGAAGTCGACCAGTTCCTTGCCATCCATTTCCGGCATGTTGTAGTCGGAGATGACCAGGTCGAAATAGTGTTCATTGATCAGTTGGGCGGCCTCTGCGCCGTTGCAGGCCTCGGTGATGTTTTCTATGCCCATGGACTCGACCAGGCGGCGCACCTGGTTACGCGACATCAAACTGTCATCCACGATTAGAACCTGCAGGGTTTCGGTATCGACGTTTTGCAGGGACAGGTTGGGGGTCTCGATAAAATCCAGGGTCGCGTTCAGGGCGACCTGCAGATCGTCCTTGTCGAACGGTTTGGGCAGAATCGCCACCGCGCCGGCCTGTCGGATGGGATCAAGGAACGCCATACTGGTTTCGCTGGAGATCAGCATGAAGGCGGAATCGAGCAGTCGCTCCACATTGTGCATCTGATACAGCAATTCGGTGCCGGTCATGTCGGGCAGGTAGAGGCTGCTGATCACCACGTCGGGTTTGCTCAAGGGCAGTGCCTTGAGGGTCTCCTCACCGGTTGTGAAGGTATCGATATGCTCGATGCCCAGGGCATCCATCTGCTGTTCGATGATGTGTCGTTGTGTCAGTGAGGGTTCCACGAGCACAACCGCTAGGTCTTTGATGTTCATTCGTAACCGGCAACTGATGGGTTGTAGTGTCAGTATAATCAGGCCTTGAGCCGAGCGATTAACCTGGCGACTCAGCAAGTCGTCTTCTGCTGGAGTGTACCTGCCTGCAACCAGGCATCAAAACGCCGCTGTAGCACTCCTGCTGCAAGTTCTGATAACCCAGTCTGCAGGCAGGCACACTTCGGCCTGTCCTTTAGAAATCATATTCTTAGGGGCTTCAAGCCTGCCCTCTCCCGGTTTTGCGACGCTTGACAAGGGCACAGCCATAGGCTGCGAGCCGCGCCTTGATCAAGAGCAGGCTTGAAGTCCTGGAGACGACATACTGAGTCGCCGGATGTGTAATCATAGCAAGCAGGTATGGGTTATTGTAGAGCCCGCTGACCCAAGCCTAAGCGGACCGGGTTTTGGGACGGAATTGCCTGTCCCGTTCAGCCGGCTTTTCTCAGAACGGGTCTGCCCGTAAAATTAGCGCCCATTTTGAAGAATGTTGGGAGTCTCCCCTGTGAAGCTTAGCGTGGATGAATTTCGGAACTGGGACCGCAAATGCATCACCCTGATGGGTATGTCCGGGGTGGGCAAGACACGTTTGTCCAATCTGCTGCGCGGCAATGACTGGTTTCACTATTCCGGGGACTACCGTATCGGCACCCGATATCTGGATGAAGCGATACTCGACACCATCAAGGAGCAGGCGATGCAGGTACCGCTGCTGCGCGACCTGTTGCGTTCCGACTCCATTTTCATCCGCAGCAATGTCTCCTTCCACAACCTGAATCCGGTGTCGACCTTCCTCGGTATGTTGGGTAATCCGCAGCAGGGGGGGGTGCCACTGAGCGAATTCAAGCGCCGCCAGGCGCTGCACCGACAGGGTGAAATTGCGGCGATGTACGACGTACCGGGCTTCATTCACAAAGCCAAGCTGATCTACGGCTATGCCCATTTCATCAATGATGTGGGTGGCAGTCTGTGTGAGCTTGATGAACCGGGGCTGTTGGATTTTCTCGCCGAGCATTCGCTGATTCTCTACATTCGCGCCAGTGAACAGGACGAGGCTTCCCTGATCGCCCGTTCGGTCTCTCATCCCAAGCCACTGTATTACCGGGAGGCTTTTCTCGATGAGCAACTTGCCGAATACATGGCCCTCAAGGCACTGGACTATGTCTCCCTGGTCGACCCCTATGACTTTACCCGCTGGGTGTTTCCGCGCCTGTTCAGGGCCCGCATTCCCCGCTACGAGGCGATTGCCGCCGAATACGGGTACACGGTGACCACCCAGGAACTGTCCCGGGTACAGAGTGAGTCCGACTTTCTTCAACTTCTGGAACTGGTGATTGAGCGGGAGTCCTGACATGCCATTGGTAGCGCATAACAACTTACCCACCTTCTCGCGCCTCAAGCAGGAGGGGCAGAACATCCTCACTCCGGACCGGGCGGCCCATCAGTACATCCGCGAACTGCATGTCGGACTGCTCAACATGATGCCGGATGCCGCCATCGAGGCCACCGAACGGCAGTTCTTCCGTCTCGTCGGAGAGGCCAACCCGATCGCCCAGTTTTTCATTCATCCCTTCACCCTGGACGAATTGCCCCGGGGGGAGAAGGCCCGGCAGCATATCGATCGCTACTACGAGCCGTTCGAGCAGATTCGCCAGGACGGTCTGGATGCCCTGATCATCACCGGCGCCAATGTGAGTCATCCGGATCTGTCCCTCGAGCCCTTCTGGGAACCCCTCACCGAGGTGGTGGACTGGGCGCACGAAAACGTCACCTCGGTGTTGTGTTCCTGTCTGGCCACCCATGCGGTGGTGCAGTCCCATCACGGGGAGAAGCGTACCCCGATGGGCGACAAGCTGTGGGGGGTGTTCAGTCATCGGGTGAAGGACCTGAGCCACCCACTGGTCAACGACGTCAACACCCGTTTCGATGTGCCCCATTCCCGCTACAACCAGATTTCACGGGAGCAGTTCGATCGCGCGGGTCTGCGGGTGCTGGTGGAAAGTGAAGAGGCCGGGGTGCATCTCGCGGTCAGCCGGGACGGTCTGCGGGTGGTCTATTTCCAGGGACATCCGGAGTACGACACCATCAGTCTGCTGAAAGAGTACAAGCGCGAAGTGATGCTCTACTTTGCGGGCAAGCGCGGCGACTATCCGCCATTCCCCAGCCACTATTTCAGCCTCACCACCAAGGCGATCTTCGATGAATACCGGGAGCGTTCCGAACAGGCCCGGGAAGCCGCCGAGCCGCTGCCCGAGTTTCCTGAATCCCTGGTGATCGACAGCCTGGACAATACCTGGCACGACACCGCGGAAGGGGTGATCGGCAACTGGATCGGCCTGGTCTATCAGGTGACTCACCAGGATCGCAAACTACCCTTCATGGAGGGTGTCGACCCGGATGATCCGCTGAGTCTTTTCAAGACCGGGTGACTGCGCTGTCGAGCGCCGACCCCGCAGATCAGACGAACAGCCGGGTATAGGCGGATCTCGGGTCGCTGCTGGTTTGAAAATTCGCCAGATTCGGAAACAGGCTTTGAATCAGACCCGGGTCGGCACCCAGCCATTCGACCAGGGCCGCATTCACCTGATCCTGTGCGAGTTTCGGAATCATGCGTCCCTTGTCACTGTAATCGTCCTCACCCGAAAGGGTCAGGTCAGGCAGGCTGCCTATCAGGCGCCCGCCCTCGAAGGTCCCCGCGGCACCCGTGCCGTAGCCACCCATCACGATCTGATGGGATCCCCACCCGTGATCCGTGCCATCGCCGTTATAACTCAGGGTGCGCCCGAAGTCCGACATGGTGAAACTGGTGACCTGATCCGCATGCCCCAGTTCCTCCATGGCCTTGTGAAATTTCCACAGACCCAGACTCAGCTCGCGCAGCAGCAGGGGGTGTGATGAGGATTGGGTGGCATGGGTATCGAAGCCGCCGAGCTGCACATAGAAGATCTGCCGGTTGTAACCGGGACCCAGATCACCATTGGCACCCAGATGCACCATCTTCGCCACTGCTTCCAGCTGGCGAATCAAACCGCCGCCCATCGATGAGGCGAACCCCAGCGTTTGCGCGTCCGGGATGTCGAACAGGGCTTCCCCGTAGGGACCCCGGGTGGCGTAGCTGAGGTTGACGGCGTTCCAGCTTTGGTTGAGTTGTTCGAAGGTGGTGAGCGACCGGTTCAGGCTGCGGTTGTAGAAATCCCGCAACGGGTCCGCGGTGGTGGCGGTGTTCTGCGCATCAAAGCTGAGCCGGTCGGTGGTTGAGGGCTGTCCGGCCAGTGCCAGAAACAGGGCGCGACGGTCCTCGTTGCCGGAACCCCCCGGGCGCAGGTGGTAGACCTCGGGCAGGGCGCCGGACTTGAGTACCAGGGGTGAGGTCTGCTGGCCCATCATCAGCCGGTCATTGCCCGCGTAAGAGATGTTCAGTCCCAGGGGATGGCCCTGATTGATGCCGTTCCACTGATCGGCGATCTTGCCCGCCCAGCCGATATCATCCAGATTGTTGGCCTGACCGGTTTGCAGTTCACGCTGTTGATGATTGTGCGCGAACAGGAACAGGGGCAACTCCGCCTGACGGTTGCGAATCTGTTCCCGGGTTACGGGACGTACCAGAGTACCGGTGCCGCCAAGAATCAGCAGCCGGTCGTCCATGAACAGCTGGGCCAGTTCCGGCATGACCCCGTTGACCCCGAGATTGACACCTTTGCCTGTCAGAGGATAGTGACCACTGAGATAGGCCGTGGCCTGATTCAGGTTTTGGTTGTAGGGATTGGCCGCCCCCGGTCCCAGTTGCCCCTGGTTCAGATTGCCGCCTCCGCTGGTGATCTGATCGAGACTCAGATCCCGGTCTTCGACCGCCAGTCCGGCGCGAATCTCCGCATAGGGCGAATAACCTCTCTGCGCATCGTTGCCCAGGGGTACGAACATGTTGTGAACATCGTTACCCCCGTGCAGATAGATGCACACCAGAGCCCGATAATCGCTGAAATTGGGTGCCGCAGCCCGCGCTGTGATGGGCAGTGTCAGGGGTGCCAGGGTGCCCAGTCCGGCGTATCCGGCCATGGCTTTGAGAAAATTCCGACGTTGCAGGGTCATGGCGATGCGGTTCCTTGCGGGTTACTTTTGAATCATATAGGCGCTGGATGTGGCGATGAGCACATAGGCATCGCGGATCATTCTCCGTGCCTGTTCAAAGTGGTTCCGGGTGTTGGTGTCATTGCTCGACTCCAGATAGTGTTGCAGGGCGGCCCGGTAGTCCGGACTCATGTTGCCGCCCAGCAGTAACCGGTCAAGATGACCGATCAGGGCGCTGATGCCGCGATCTCTGGGGGTCATCCCTGAGGCGTCGATTGTGGTGTCGTCGAAGGATTCGAAATCGCCGTTCTGATCCTGCTCCATGGCCTGTTCCATGAGCACCAGTTCGGTGTCGAAACTGGTCAGCAGGTTGGTTGAGTAGTGCCCTTTGGATGCGGCGAATGCACTGAGTGTCTTGCCGTTGGTGCGGGTGATCCGATTCTTCTCCAGGCTATCGAGCAGTGTGTAGACCAGGTTGTTGTAGTTGATCAGCATCTGTTCCGTCTGGATCTGCATCTCCGGCGCAACCATGGCGTGAGATTTGAAATAGCTGTCGCTGGGGACATGGTTAGGACTGTAGAAGTTGAATACCGTGGGGGAACGCAATGCACCCTGTTCGATAACGGTTTCCGGGTTTCTGAACCAGTAGACATGCTGCATGCTGCGCCCCTCCTTGCTCTGCCAGCCGTTGAGTGGTGCGACATGCGCGGCGCGCAACAGCTGGGTCAAGGCCAGCAACGGTTCTTTGTATTTACCGTAGGTGGGATTGGTGTAATGCCCCTCGTCCCGGGCTTCCGGATCCAGCAGGATCGCCCGCACCACCGCTTTCAAATCACCCTTGACCCCCTGGCCGTTGTCATTGAAAACCGCACTGATCCGCGCCACATAGTCGGATGAGGGATTGGAGGTGATGAGGCGCTGGATCAGATGTTTGCTCACATAAGGCGCCAGGTTGGGGTGGCTGAACAATACGTCCAGTGCGGCGTCGAGGCCGCTCTGATCGCTGCCCGCATTGAGCGCAAGGGTATGCCCCAGCAGGGTGATCTGGCCATCACCCCCTTCGGCGGCTTCATCCTCGTGCTCCGCGGCGACGAACACCATCGGGCGGGTGTAGTCCCCGCTACGGTTGCCGAGCCGGCCGAAACGGCTGTTGCTGGCCAGATCCCAGCCGGTCATGACTTTGGCGAGTTCCTCGATGTCCTGCTGGGTGTAGGTCGCCACCACGCTGCTTCCCGCGTCCGGAAAGGTGAGGCTGTTGCCGTCCCGGTTCGGCGAGCCGTCCTGGTTCAGTTCGTAGAGTCCCAGGGTGAACAGTTGAATGATCTCCCGGGCGAAATTCTCATCCGGCCGGGATCCACTGTCAGGATTGGCCTTGCGATTCCCCTGGTGGGAGAGGTACACCCCCATGGCGGGACTGGTGGCGACCGCTTTCAACAGCTGGCGATAGTTGCCAAAGGCGTGCCGGACCAGCAAGTCGTAGTAGGTCGCCAGGGCTTCACCGCGGTAGAGCAGGGTGGGGGTGCTGTGGGAAACCACCAGCAGCTGGCTCAGAGCAAAGGCAATGCGTTGGCGCAGCGGATCGGAACCGATCTGAGTGCGCTGGGGGGCGCTGGCCCCCAGGGCATTGTCCCACCAGGCCGCCATCTGGTAGTCCAGTGCATCCCGATCCGAGGTGGCCTGGTTGAAGATGCTGCTGCCAAGCCAGTCGGTCCCCGGTTCCGCTGCAAGGGCGATCTCCTTGGTCCGCTCCAGATGGGTCTTCCAGCCATCCGACGGCGAACTGTCCGCGGAGCCGAGGCTTAACTGCTGATCGATCCAACCGGCAATGCCCAGGCTCTTGACCCGCGCCATCTCGTTCAGGGTGGGGCCGAAGCTGCTCTGCAGCAGCAACCGGTGCGCCATGCCATCCGTGATCTGATCCGCTTCGGTGACCCTGAGGGTAAAGCGGTTTTCGATGCTGTGCTGAGCGTCGCTGACGCGGATGATGATCTCATGGGAATCACCCAATTCCTCCCAGGAAGGGGAACCGGACAGGGTGTGAGTCGCCTCCGTGTAGATCAGCCAGTAGGGGAGACCGGTGACCTGGTAGTCCAGGGTATCTCCGTCCGGATCGCTGGCTTCGACCGTGACACTGAAGAGCTGGTCGACGGGGGCCTGGGTATCCTGTCCGGATTGGATGAACACGGGCGGGTGGTTGAGGGCGGAGATTCGCACACTGACCAGGGCGGGCGCCGAACTGAGCTGGCCGTCTGTGACGCGGTAACTGAAGCTGTCCTGGACGGTGTCCGATCCATCGTGCTGATAGATGATGCTGACGCCATCGGCCTGTTTTTGCACCGACCCATGCGCCGGTTGGCTGAACGAACTGATCTGTAGAGAGTCCTGGTCACGGTCCGTGTCGTTGACGGTCAGGTCGAAACTGATGCTCCCGCCGCGCTCGACCTGGAGGGTGTCCGCGCTGGCCATCGGTTGATGGTTGAGACCGGGATCCGTGGTGTCTCCCGTCGAAGGGTCTTCTTCAATGCCTTGGATGGTCACGCTCACTGTGGCAATCGCGGAGTCTTCGGCGCCGTCGTTCGCGGTATAGGTGAAATGGTCTTCAGCGGCATTCGAACCGTCATGCTGGTAGAAGACCTTTCCGTCCGTCTGAAGGGTGACCCGTCCATGCGAGGGTGAAGTGAGATGGGTGACGGTCAGCGGATCGTCGTCCGTATCCTGGTCGTTGCTCAGCACCGGAATGGCCACGCCTCCGCCCTGGGTGGTGACCGATTGGTCATCGTTGGCTTCAGGCGCTGTGTTTTCATCCTCGATACAGCCACTGAGGAGTTGGCTCATGAGGAGTAGCATGCCAATGTGGGACAGGGTTTTTCTGATCAGTTCCATTGCGCTCTGCTCAAAAGGTCAAGTGCCGCCGTGGCACACTGGGAATCATTGAGCAAGATTCCGTGTTGTATGGAACGGAAGGTTAGAGTGATATCCGTGCAAATACTGTGTGGTGATTCAAATTCCATTTCATTATGGGTATCGAATCGCCGGTCTTTGGCGCTGTTTCGCATCGCTTGAGAGTTGATCTGGCAGAGGAATCCGATCATTCCTGGCGTTTTCGCAAACGCGGCACAATAAACGGTTACCCGGATGCTCGGGAAGGAAGAAGCGTGTGATAACGGCCGTAAGATGGGACGTTTCGACCCGACGGGACAGTTCCGGCCCAGGCTTGAAGATGGCGGAGCGGACGGGACTCGAACCCGCGACCCCCGGCGTGACAGGCCGGTATTCTAACCAACTGAACTACCGCTCCGAAGCCAAGAGCGCGCTAGTTTAAGGTTTTTCCCGCTCAGGTCAACCTTTTGCGGAATATCAACGAAAAACCAGGGAATTTTATGCCATATTGATGAATGGATTTGCCCTGTTTCCTACCGAGGCCCCTGCCCATGCTATTCGAAGTCGACGAAGCCCTGCGCAAACGCGCCAAATCTCCCCACGAACTCTCCATGCTGAATCTGGTGGGGTTCCACCTGATAGCAGCGCCGGCATCCATCGTGCTGGATGTGGGGCTGCTGGGATTCCTGATCCCCCTGGCCCTGTCCCTGTGTGTCATCGCCTATATCTGGCTGACCGCAGCCCGGACCCGGGCCCATGAGGTCTGGTTTGTCGCCGCCCACTGGCGCCTTTCGGCAAACCGCACCCGGATCCTGATGGTGGGCTATACCATCAGCGCGGTGATCCTGGGGATGGCATACATGGCGACGACGGGCAGTTCCAAGGGGCACATCATGATGGTGGCGATATCCCGGGTGGCGGTGGTTCCCACCCTGATCACGGTGATGATCTGTTTCGTGCTGGAATCCGGATCGATCTATCAGGCCGGCCGGGGCGAGGTGCCGGATGGCATCATCAAGCGCATGCCGCCTCCGGATGACCTGCAACCGGCTGCTGAGGCCAGCGCAGGGGTAGAGGTCAATCAGGGCTGACAACGAAGCAGCGCCAGGACAAAGCGGGCTTAGCTTACCCGTCGGCAAGAGCACAGGCGTCGCCGGGCTATCCCCACAGGGCAAACATGAGCAGGTAGATCAGGGCGGCCACCAATCCGGTTGCCGGCAGGGTGATGATCCAGGCCGCGATGATGCGCCGGAATGCGGTACGCGTCACCAGTTCGCGGTGGTAGAGTTTCTCCAGGTCTCTACGATCTTTCTTGCTGATCGCCGGTGCGGTGTCCGACTGGCTGATTGTTTTCAACAGCAGTCCCTTCTCGCGCAGTGACGAGGCGTCATAACGTGAAATGAAGGCCTCGATCTCCGCTTCGTTCTCTCCCTTCTTGTGGCGCCGGATCATTTCCAGGCTCACCGCGTATCGGGTCTTCAGGATCTCACGCAGAAAACCGATGCCGAATATCGCGCCGACCGCAGTATGGGTACTGCTCACCGGTATCCCCAACTGACTGGCGACCAGCACCGTGATGGTCACGGAGGTGACGATGCAGAAGGCACGCACCTGGTCGAGCTCGGTGATCTCACTGGCCAGGGTGGTGATCATTCGCCTGCCGAACAGCAGCAATCCCAAAGGGATGCCGAACGCCCCGATCAGCAGCAGCCAGACGGCGCTCCCGGGCGGCGTCAATTCAGGCATCTGCATGAGGGCCTCTTTCACGGCAATCAACGGGCCAATCGCATTCGCTACGTCATTGGATCCGTGGGCGAAGCTCAACAGGCTGGCCGCCAGCAGCAGGGGCAGGTTGAAATGCCGGTTGACCGCTGACTTGGTGTTCGGCAACAACGCGGTCCGTTGCTTGATCGTGGGTTTGATGATCAGGTACACCCCGGCGCCCACACTCAGACCGCAAAGCAGGGCCGTGAGCAGGTCGACCCGCCAACTGGCCTTGAGTCCCTTGACCAGCAGATAGCTGGTAAAACTCCAGGCCATCAAACCCACCAGCAGGGGGACGATCTTTTCCGCGGCCCTCGACATATCGGCCTGGTAGGTAATGGTGCGCTTGATCAGGTACAGCAGCAGGGCGGCGATGAGGCTGCCGAGCAGGGGAGAGGCCAGCCAGCTGACCGTGATTGTGCCCAGCAAGGTCCAATCGATGGCCAGGGTTCCCCCGACCGTGATACTGGCTCCCAGAACCCCGCCGACGATGGTGTGCGTGGTGGAGACCGGCATCCGGCTCAGCGTGGCGAAATGCAGCCACAGGGCGCTGGCCAGCATGGCGCTGAGCATCACCTTGACGACCACCGAACTGTCGCCGATTCGCTCGGGATCCACTATGCCCTGTTGAATGGTGCTGATCACCTCGTCACCCGCCAGCAGGGCACCCGCCATTTCGAAGACCGCCGCCAGCAGCATGGCGCCGGTCAGGCTGATCACCGCCGAACCGACCAGAGGACCGATATTGTTTCCGGCGTCGTTGGCGCCAATGTTCAGAGCGATATAGCCCGCCAGCAGGGCGGCCACCACAAGCACCGCGGGCTGCTGGAAACCCTGTGCAAAGGATTGCGATACGGCGCCAATGCCGATCATGAACAGCAGCGTCAGAATTCCGGTAATTTTCAACGGCATCTCGGTCAGCCCCGTTAACACGCATCCGATCGGTGCTGCGGGGACCTGTTGCGTCTAACCAGACAGGATGCGCGTGGTGTCGCCCGGCGGCATCTGGGAATGACAGCCCCGGCCCCCGCTGTGCAATGTCCAAGGGGGGCGCCGGAAAATACGCCACTCAGCGTTGCTCGTCGCTTATCAGGCATGACCAAACGGCGCTCCTCTGGCCTTTGATTGGCATTGTTTCTGACCCGGTATCGCTCATCGGACGAGTGATAACCGGTCCTGGCAGGGTTTCTGTAGCGGATGATCACTCCTGTCGGACGGGCTATCCCTGGGATTCCGCCTGCATGTCCCGGATAAACGCATCGGATTGACGGATCGACTGATTCATCCTTTCGACCAGGGTCGCAATGTCAGCTTTCAGGCTGGCGAATTCACCGCGCAGGGCACCGATTGCCTGGGCATTCAGATTGTGTTTGAGAAACAGTACGTTATCTCTGAAATTATTCAGCACCGGTTGCATGGAGGCCTCGGAGCGGTGCATCGACTTGAGCATTTCCTGGTAGCGCTTGCGGGTCTGCTGCAGTTTTTTCCTGCTACTGGCCTTGAGTTTCTGATTTTCATACAGCTCGAGTTCCTCCTGCCACTCCTCGAACAGGGCCTCCGCCACAGTCTCCACCTTGGCGATGCGGTCAGAGACCTCCTCGGCGGCGCTTTCGCAGGATTCGAACTCGTCGTTGAGTCGCTCATAGGCCTGTTTCAGGTCGCTTTGCTGCAACTGGACCACTGAAGCGAACTGATCCAGGGCCGATTTAAACTGTTCCTGGGCCTCGTTTTGTGCGTCCCGGGTCGCTTCGACCCGGTCCACAAGGATGTCCCGTTTGTGGTATCCGGCTTTCTCCATGGTGTCGTAGTAGACACTCGAGCAACCGCTCAGCCACAGAAACAACAAGGTCAGGGAGAGACGCTGAAAGGGGGACATGGGCACAATTCCTCTTATAATGTTCCTTTGCTCCGGATTCTATACCATTCGGGGCTGCCTCCACACGCCGGTGGCCCTGCGTCGTGCGCTGCGGACAGGGATGCCGGTGTCGGGTCGGATCGCAGACCGTTCTGGCGACGCGCGATGGGCAGTATCCACCCCGAATTTCGGTTTATCCGGCCAGGCCGGTGATGAGCTATGTTGTATCGACAAAACGTACTGCTGGGCGCTTTTTTCATTCTGGCCTCAGAATTCATGTTCGCCTCGATGGGCGCCATCGTCAAACAGGTAACCCAGAGTCTGCCCAGCGAAATGGCCGTTTTCATGCGCAACCTGTTCGGCCTGGCCCTGCTGATGCCGCTGGTCTGGAGCAGCGGGGTGACAAGCCTGCGAACCCGGGTGTTTCACCTGCACATGCTCAGGTCGGTGGCCGGTGTTTCCGCGATGTACTGCTTTTTTTACGCCCTGGCCAACCTGCGGCTCGCGGATGGCATGCTGCTGAAGATGACCTCTCCGCTGTTTATGCCGCTGATTGCCTGGTACTGGTTGCGGGAGCCTCTGCACCGGCTGATTCTGCTGGCGATCGGGATCGGTTTCGTGGGCGTGATCCTGGTACTCAACCCGGATGGGGAATTCAACCAGGTGGCCCTGGTGGGGTTGCTGGGCGGCGCACTGGCGTCATTGGCCAAGGTCACCCTGAGACGTCTCGGGCGGAGTGAGCCTTCGGTCCGGGTGGTGTTCTATTTTGCACTGCTCAGTTCCATGATCTCCGTGGTCCCCATGTTCTGGTCCTGGCAACAACCTTCCCCGGCAGAATGGGGCATGCTCGCGGCTCTGGGCCTGGTCGGCACCCTGGGACAGCTCATGCTGACCCGTGGCTATGCGATTGCTGCAGCGGCGCAGATCAGCCCGTTCACCTATGCCTCGGTACTCTTCGGTGCCGCCTATGGCTACCTCTTCTGGGGTGAATTACTGAGTCTGCAGTTCGTGTTTGGCGCCGTATTGATCGGGGTTGCCGGAGTGTTGGCACTGCGCGGTGGCGAGCGGATCGACGATACATTGGTCAGTGATACCGCCAGAAGTTGATACAATGGCGCCGGCTGCGCCTGGCGCGATGTTGCGCTCAGGCTCATATCCACCCTTACGAGACCCTGTCATGTCAATGAATTGGCCGCAACTCCTTTCCCGCAAACGCCTGGGCGCCGCAGATCTGCCCGCCGGCGGCGCCATGCGTACCGATTTTCAACGGGATCTCGACCGGATCGTTTTCTCTTCCGCGTTTCGCCGCATGCAGGACAAAACCCAGATCTTCCCTCTGTCCAAGATCGATTACGTGCGTACCCGTTTGACCCACAGCCTGGAGTCCTCAAGCGTGGGACGCTCACTCGGCACCCTGGTGGGCGAGCAGATCATCGCGCGACATGCGTTGTCCGATCATGAGGCCTCGGATTTCGGCGATATCTGTGCCGCGGCCTGCCTGGCCCACGATATCGGTAATCCACCCTTTGGCCACTCCGGCGAGGACGCGATCCGCCACTGGGCCGAAACCGCCAGTTATGGTCGTCAGCGGGTTGCGGTACTCAGCGGTAGCCAGCGGGAGGACTTTCTCAATTTCGAAGGCAACGCCCAGGGATTTCGAGTGATCACCCGGCTGCAGAACCGGGACAATCCCGGGGGCTTGCAGTTGACCAGTGCGACTCTGGCGGCATTCGCGAAATATCCCCGGGAATCCTGCATCGGTAAAGGCCGGTTCGATGGAGTGAGTGCGAGAAAGCCGGGATTTACCGCCCAGGATCAAGACAATTTTACCGCGGTCGCGGAAACCGTGGGGCTGATACGTCGGGATCCGGTACTCGCCATCTGGCATCGTCACCCGCTCTCCTTCCTGGTTGAGGCGGCCGATGACATCTGCTACCGGGTGATTGATATCGAGGACGGTTACCGACTGGGACATCTCAGCTTTCAGCAGGCAACGGACCTGTTTCGCGCGGTCCTGGATACCCAGTCCGTGCCCATGGCTCGGCTGAACGGGATCAGCGGTGACAAGGAAAAGATCGAGTTCTTGCGCGCCAAAGTCATCAGCCGGGCAATCAGCGAGATACTGGCCTGTTTTCTGGATCATGAACAGGCGATCCTCAGCGGCAGCTTCGATGAACCCCTGATGAGTCGGATACCCCATCGTGAGGCCATGGATCAACTGATCGAGGTGGCCCGGGAGAAGATCTACATCGCGCCTGAGGTGATCGAGATCGAAACCGCCGGTTTCCAGGTGATCAGTGAACTGCTGGAACGCTTCATACCCATTATCGATGACGTCGCGGAACACGGCGCCGATGCCAGTCCTCGCAGTCAGATGATGATTCGTCTGATACCGGAGCAGTTCATCGGACCAGCAGGGGTTCCCGCGAATGACGACTACACGCGTCTGTTGCGTTTGACGGATTTCGTATCCGGTATGACCGATTCCTACGCGGTGTCCCTGTACAAAAAGGTCACCGGCATCTCCTTGCCGGGAGGTTGAATCGGGTCATGGGGAATTATCCCGGGCTATCCGGAGAAAAAGCTGGAACCGGGTTCCCATGGGCCCCATATGCCGGGAGCCCCGGTGAGGCTATAATGCAGGGATATCCCTGGGTTGCCGCCTGACCACAACTCACTGATGTAGTGTCTTGGATGTGCCGGGTGGCAACGCAGTCTGTCAGGGGTCAATCGAGTCCTTGTGATGAAAGGGTTCGAGGCCAGTCCAGTGGATCAGGAAGGCCGGTGTGTCTTTATCGAGAGATAAAGTGAGCCAAGCGCTGAAGATCCCTAAATGAGCCTGAACCGGAAAATATCTTTAATCACTATCAGTCTGCTGGCGTTATCCCTGCTGATCAGTTCCACGATCACCATCGTCAATTTCAAGGCGCAGTATACGGATGCCCTGCTGACCGGGACCTTCGGCATCGGACAGAGCATTGAAACTCAGATTCACGAAATGCTGTTTCAGGGTCAGTCCCTGGAAAACCTGAGCAACATGGATCGCAAACTCGGCGATGTGGTGAGAAACAATCCCCACATAGCCTACGCGGCGATCGTCGACAGCCAGGGCCGGGCCCTGTATCACAGTCAGCAGGTACACAAGGGGCGTCTGTTCGACGATCCGGCGACTCAGCGTACCCTGGTGGAGCGCAAGCCCATCTCGCAACTCTATCAACGGCTGGACGGCCGGCGCTATTACGATGTGGCGATTCCCCTGCTCGAAGGGGAATCTCACTACCTGGGGTTCATCCGTTTGGGGTTTCTCGCCTCAGTGGTGAGTGACAAGGTCAATCGGGCAATCACCCGTATGCTGATCAATGTGACCTTGACTTTCTTCATCGTGGCAATGCTGATCAACCTGATCCTGCACCGCTCGATCATCGAACCCATGAAACGGCTGTCGAACTATGCCGGCGCCATCGCCAAGGGCCGGTTCGAGCGCCTCGAACCGATCGGTAATCGCGACGAAATCGGCCAGCTGGCCAATTCATTGCAGCAGATGGGCGCCACCCTGCAGACCCAGATCGAGGATCTGAAGAACGCCGGGCAGGAACTCGAGGATCAGATCACGATCCGTACCCGGGAACTGGCGGACACCAACCGGGTGCTTGCAACCAGCAACGAGGAGATCAAAGACGCTCTGAAACGCGAACGTTCACTCACTGAGGCGCTGCGTCTGAGTGAAGAGCGGTTTCGCATGCTGTTTGAAAAGAACAAGGCGGTGATGCTCATCATCAATCCCAAGAACGGGCGAATCATCGAAGCGAACCGGGCCGCGGTGAACTACTATGGCTATCCCCGTTATCGCCTGCTGGATATGCTGATCAGTGATATCAATACCCTCAAGCCGGCGGAGGTGGCCCGCGAGATGCGCCTTGCGGAACTTGAGGAACGCAGCTATTTCCATTTCCAGCATACCCTGGCGAGTGGGGATGTGCGGGACGTGGAGGTACACTCCGGTCCGTTGAACTGGGCCGGGCGCTCGGTGTTGTATTCGATCATTCATGACATCACCGATCGCAAGCGCGCGGAAGCCGAACTGGAACGCATCGCCCATTATGATGCGTTGACCGGGCTGCCCAACCGGCTGTTGAAATCCGACCGATTGCGACAGGCGATCATTCAGTCCAAGCGCACCAATACCCTGGTTGCGGTGTGCTACCTCGACCTGGATGGATTCAAGCCCATCAATGATCTGCACGGTCACGAAATCGGGGATCAGGTGCTTGTCGAGACCGCGCAGCGCCTGATGGCGACGGTGCGGGGCGGGGATACGGTATCGCGTATCGGTGGCGATGAATTCGTCCTGATCCTGACCGAACTTGAGAACCTGACCGCCATCGAAGTGATACTCAAACGGATCCTCAACAACACCGCGGTACCGATTCAGGTTCACGGACACGAGGTCAGCGTCTCGGCGAGCATCGGTTTCACGGTCTATCCCGCAGATGACTCTGACGCCGATCTGCTGTTGCGTCATGCGGATCAGGCGATGTACGTAGCCAAGGATCTGGGTAAAAACTGCTACCACCTGTTCGACCCTGAACAGGATCGCCAGGTCAAGGCACACCGGGAAAGTTATCTGCGCCTGATTCAGGCCCTCTCGGACGAGGAATTCGTGCTCTATTACCAGCCCAAGGTCAATATGTACAGCGGCCGGGTCATCGGCGCCGAAGCATTGATCCGCTGGGAACATCCGGAGGAGGGTATCCTCCTGCCGGGGGATTTTCTGCATAATCTCAGTGAAACCGAGCTGGAGATCGACCTGGGTATCTGGGTCATACGTCAGGCGATGGCGCAACTCGATGAGTGGCGGAAGGAGGCATACAAGTTTTCCCTGAGCGTGAATATCAGCCCGCACCATCTGCAGCATCCGGACTTTCTCGATCAAATGAGAGCGGCGCTTGAGGAATATCCTCAGGTCAGTCCGCAGAAACTCGAACTGGAGATCCTCGAAACCTCCTCTATCGAGGATCTCAGCCGTACCGTGAAGACCCTGGTGGAGTGTCAGAATCTGGGTATTCAGGTGGTGCTCGACGACTTTGGCACCGGGTACTCGTCACTGACCTATTTTCACCGCTTGCCGGTGGATATCCTGAAGATCGACCAGAGTTTCGTCAGCGACATGCTGGAGGATCCCCAGGATCTCGCGATCGTGGACAGTGTGTTGCGGCTGGCTCAGGCGTTTCACCACCCGGTTATTGCGGAGGGGGTTGAGAGCCTCGAACACGGTGCCGCCCTGCTGCGCCTGGGCTGTCAGCTGGGACAGGGGTTCGGTATCGGTTATCCCATGCCGGTCGAACTCTTAGCCAACTGGCTGGAATCCTGGAAGACCAATGAGGAGTGGCAGGGTTTGAAACAGCGTCTGGAGAGTTCCAACCGTTCGGATATCGAGGCGGCCATCAACAGTCATCAGCAGTGGGTGATGCGCGCTGTGGACAATGTGCGCAACCCTGAAAAATCTTCTCAGATCGTCCTCGTGGACAGCCACAATTGCTCGTTCGGCCGCTGGTTCTATGGCGCCGGCTATTTTCAGTACGGACATATGCCGGAATATGGCACGATTCGCGAAAGTCATGAGAGAATCCATCTGCTGGGTCAGGAGTTGCATAACCTGGTGATCGATGGACATCGCGAGAGCGCGATGCAGCGGCTGGAGGAGTTGCAATCCATGCACGAGGATTTCGTCGGCAATCTCGAAGTCCTGATCACCACGGTACACTGAACAGCGCCAGGCATCCGGGATGGCTTGGGCCCGCGCGGATCATTTCCCGGCAGTACAGGAATCTCATGGACTACCAAAGACGTTTCGGGGGAGTGGCGCGACTCTACGGCCAACAGGGTCTGGAGCGGTTTGCGCGTGCCCATGTGGCGGTGGTCGGTATCGGCGGGGTCGGATCCTGGGCGGTCGAGGCCCTGGCCCGCAGCGGTATTGGTCAACTCTCCCTGTTCGACCTGGACCATGTGGCAGAGTCGAATCTGAACCGGCAGCTGCCGGCCCTCGACGAGACTCTGGGGATGGCGAAGGTGCAGGTCATGGCGCAGCGTATCCGGTCGATCAACCCCGATTGCCGTGTGACCCTGCATGAGATATTCATAGAACAGGATTCGGTGGATCTGCTCAGCCAGGGAGGCTATGACCAGGTGCTGGACTGCATCGATAATTTTCGTGTCAAGGCGGCGATGATCGCAGCCTGTCGGCGTGCCAGGGTGCCGTTGATCACCCTTGGCGGAGCCGGAGGACAGAGCGACCCCACGCAGATACGCCTGGCTGACCTGAGTCGCAGCGAACACGATCCACTGCTCTCACGGACCCGCAAGCTGCTGCGCCAGCAATATGGCTTTACCACCAATCAGAAGCGCCGTTTCAACGTGCCCTGTGTCTATTCCCTGGAACAGCAGCGGTTGCCGTTCCCCTCGGCTGAGTCATGTGATACGGGAGCACCCGCCGGGGTGGAGGGTTCGCTCAATTGTGCGGGATACGGATCGGTGATGACGGTGACTGCCGGTTTCGGTCTGGCGGCGGTGTCCCATGTGCTGGATAAACTGGCTAATTGCAATCCTTGATGATCCGCTGTGTCTTCAAACTCCCGGACATGGGACGATCATGAGGGTTTTTCAGCAACTGCCACGGTGTAGGTTTTACCCTGTTTCAACTTGTCATAGTTGCCGAACACTTCATTCAGATTGCGCTTCATATACTGTCGCAGACCGTTGATGGTGACCACGTACAGCCGACCTCCCGAGCGCAGACGCTGGTAGGCGTCGTGCAGGATCAACGAGAGCATCTCCTTGCCGACCTTGGCGGGGATGTTGGATGCGATGATATCGAATCGAAGCGCCGGATCAATCTGGTCGAAGCCGTTGCTGAGGATCGCCCGGGCATTCCCCAACCCGTTGCGCGCGGCATTGCGGTTACTGTACTCCACGGCCATGAAGTCCTTGTCCACCATCAGGGTCTGACCTTCGGGAGCACGGCGGGCCATGAACAGACCAATCGGACCGTAGCCACAGCCCAGATCGAGACAGTTGTCCGCGGGCGAGATGTTCAGGTGGTTCACCAGCAGTTGGGTGCCTTCGTCGATTTCCCGGGGTGAAAAGATCCCCCAGGTCGAGTGGATTCTCAGGGTTTCACCGGCCAGGTCGGCATCGAATACGATGTCCTGGCGCAACTTGTCGAGGGTTTCCTGTGTCAGCATCGTTTCGCGGTTCCGCTCTGATTGCAATGTATGGCGCATCTTAGGGCCTGTTAACACTATTCCGATAGTTCCTGCTGGAGCTGTATTTACGCCCAGCAAGGCAGAATGAGCGTAGTGTAGCCGGCTACATCAGCGAATGATAACGCCGCTGGGCGTAAATACAGCCCCAGCCCTTCGGGTTGCGTCTAAAAAAGCGCCACTCAGCGTTGCTCGCCGTTCATTTGGCATCACCAAACTTCACTCCTTGCGCCTTGATCGGCGCTTTTTCCGAAGTACCCCAAGGGCACTTCCTTCGGGGTGCAACAGGGACTATCGGATTAGTGTTAACAGGCCCTAGGTAGACCCAGGGATATGTCAATTATCCATGCGATTCGGTGTCTCTGAATCTTGTGGTCAGAGGGTTTTCAGCTGCTTCGCTTGCCCGGTACTCGGCTTCTCAGTAGGCTTTCCGATGAGGATCTGCCGAGGTTCGGGGTGGCGGTGAATCATTTACAGACTGAACTGACCCTGATCACCATGATGCGGCGCTGTCGCGACCACCAGGGGGCGAAGATTCTGGTTCATTACCCGGGATTTTATCCTGCGGGGATGAACCGGATGTGGTTTGTCAGGACTGATTTGAACGATGATATTGATCTGCGGGTCGAACACTAGGCGGAGGAACTTGATATGATCCTGGCGATCGTGCGCGAGGCGAGAATCGATGGTCAACCCTCGGTCACACGCCCTGGTGCCGGCATCAGGAACGCATAATGTCAGGCCTGACCGGACAGGCCGTTACGGGAGATTCACTTGTTGAAACAGGCTCTATTGGGAAAGGTCGCCTTTTGGCTGGTGGTCATTGGCGGCTTTGCATTGGTGACACCGAATCCGGCCTGGCCGGAGTGGTTTGCGCGCATGGTGCTCTCCAGCGGTATCGCCCTGGGACTGACCACCATCGGGGTGTCGCTGTGGAACCGCCGCGGTAAGTGACCCTGTAATCTCCGTTCCGGGAACGCGCAATGTCACGCCGAAACAGTTCAGTCCGGGACCTCATATTCTGAGACCTGAAAAGAGATAACCAGGGAGAACAATTCCGGTTGAGATCCGGAATTACGGAATTCTTCCAGCGCCGCCCGGTGTTTCCATTTTTCAAAAATATTCACCCGGTCCGTTTCCAACGGATCGGCTGATACTGAAAAGTCATCACAGTCTTCGTTATTGCGGGCCATTATGACGGCTTCCCGGGAAGCCTCGATGAAGCGATCCCGGGTGTTGGGTTGAAGGATGAGTTTTCCGGCAACGATCAGCGCCATATCGAGTACCTCGATGTATCCCGTTCAGAGCAGGTCCTGCATATCCACTCAGGCCCCGGCCTATGTTACCGGATCCAGGGTGGCAGGAGCCTTTCTGGCTGGTTTGTCGGTCATGCCTGCTCGAGTTTTTCCTCCACCCGGTTCAGCAGCTGGATGATCTTTGAAGAGAGGGGTGCGATCCGCTCATACAGCCGCTCGGCCTCTTCCAGATCACCGGACTCCTTGAGCTGGATGATCTGCTTGATCAACTGGTGCATCTCCTCATGCGGCTTGTCGATCGCCTGCATGTCCGGCAGGTGGCCGAAATGCTGCAAACCTTCCTGGTAGTACCAATGACCCAGTACGCAGTCGTGATGAGACACCGCTTCCTCGCGGCTGAGCGAGGATTTGCCATCGAGGAATCCCCGCAATCGCGCTCGCCAGGCCAGGTGGGCCGATTTCGCGGCACTGAAATCCAGCCCGTTATCCGCACTGAGACGGAATTGCCGGGTCACTACCTGCAGGTCGGCGGCAAGACCCCCCAGGGTGTGGCTGCTCTGCTGCGTCTCTGCCGCTTCATGGGCGTTGCGCTTACTGCGCTCACTGATGTTGCAGATGCTCTTGTTGATCTCTTCGGCAACCGCGCATTGCTCCTCCGCGGCGGTGGCGATCTGGGTGCTCATCTGGGAGATGGTGTCCATGGCGTCACTGATCGATTTGAGGGCCTGCAGGGTGTTGACCGCCTGATCGAGCCCGCTATCCACTTTTTGGCGTCCGGTCGCGATCATGGAGACCGCCTGGCGGGTGCCTTTTTGCAGGGCGTCGATCATGTTCTGTATCTCGCCGGTGGATTCATGGGTGCGTGTCGCCAGTCGCCGCACTTCATCGGCGACTACCGCGAAGCCCCGCCCCTGTTCCCCGGCCCGGGCCGCCTCGATGGCCGCGTTGAGAGCCAGCAGGTTGGTCTGCTCGGCGATCCCCTGGATCACATCCAGGACACTGCCGATGCGCTGGCTCTCCGATTCCACACTCTGGATGGAACGTTCGGCGAGTGCGACTTCCCCGGCCCCATCGCGGATGGTGTCCGCCGTCTGCTGTACCAGGCTGCAGCCGTTTTGCGTCTCCCGGTGTGCAACGCCGGTGGCCTCGTTCGCAGTCGTGGCATTGCGCGCCACGTCCTGAATGCATGCAGTCATCTGAGTCATCGCAGTGGCTACCTGCTCGGTTTCCCGGTCCTGGGCGAGAATACACTGGATGATCCGGCTGGTGCTGTCGGATGTTTCGGCCACTGCTTCGATCACCGATTCGGTGGCCCGGGAGGTCTGTTTGATCAGACCGCGAATCCTGTCGGTGAGCTGGTTGAAACAGTTGGCGAGTTCACCCAGTTCTCCGGGCCTTGTGGGGTCCAGAGGCTGGTGAAGATTGCCCTTGCCCTCGGCGATGTCGGAGATCGTGGCGGCTGCCTGGCGCAGGGGTCTGGAGAGTCTTCGGCTGGCGATCCAGCAAAATACAAGTCCCGCTCCCAGCCCGGCTAGCCAAAAACCGATGATCAGACCGCTGTCGCTGCTGTGCGGCTCTCCCAACTCCTCGATTATCCGGCTCATGCCCGCCCTCAGGTCGGGTTGCGCAGCGGATCCCGGCGTCTGGATCAGGGTGTCCAGGCTGCTGCGCCAGCGGAGATTCTGTTCCTCGAGGCTGTCCAGCCTCGATACGGCCACCGCTGCCATGATTGAAAACAGGGACAGGATAATTCCAAAACCTAACCACATCATCATCCGTACGGATGAGATCCGGGATAGCGCCTGCATGGTCGTTCTCCTTGCATCTTCGGTCTCACCTGGAGGGTATTCGTCTGTCTTGCCAGGTGAGAAGCTGTGTTCCCTACAAGCCACCTGTAGGCATGGTATCCATAATCTGTGAATGGTTATTGTTGTTATTGCTCATCAAATCGACGTGACTGGGAAAAACTTTAGTCGATTTTATGGGAACTGCATCCCATACGGGGCTATTTCGATGTTCCGTCGCTGAGGATTCTCGGCCAGCGCTCGTACAGGGCTTCGTCCATCTCCGGTGTGATGGTTACCACATAGACGCGTCGTTCCTGTTGCCAGCGTGCGACCAGACCCTGAACCCATTTGCCCGGCGTGACATCGAACCAGCAGTGCCGCTCCTCGATGTCGCGCTCCATGAACTGGCGGATATCGAGCTTCACCGGCCGGGGCCGCCAGCGATCCCAGTGACCGCCGTAGATGGCATCCAGCCGGGCCCAGCCCCCCAGGGGCAAGCGGCCCGCCTGCTGACGCCGCCGTCCCCAGGGGAGCAGGGCGATCGCACCCCCCCTGGTCCTGACCGGAAGACAGGATCTTGGATTGGAGAATTCGCTGCGAATCTCCTGGTTGCCGATCAGGTAGTAGACGCCTTGGCACATGGTTCAGGGGTGGAAGTAGTTTTGAGTTTTGAGTTTTGAGTGGCGGTGTTCGCTGCGCTCACGCCGGTATCAGGGGCAGGGGGGGCTGTGCGTGACAGCAGCCGTAACCTGCAAGTCAAAATTGAGCGTTCAGAACACTTCATCGGTCTTGGGCGGGTTTTGCAGGATGGTTTCCCGGTGGCCGAAGGGTTTCCAGGCCGGGGCGATGACGTTGGGCATACGTGAGCGTTCCAGCAGGCGCATCGGTGCGACGGCGAACTCTCCGTAGCGGTGATTGACCCGGTCCATGGCCTGGTTCAGCCGCTCCCGGCGCTGCCGGTCGGGTTGTAGGAAATCCCCCTGGCAGTCCGCCTGGTGGGGGTCCAGGGCGGTCACCTGTACCTGATGGCAACCCTGTCCGGCCCAGTGCTGATCGAGCAGGTCGAGACACAGGGCGAAAATCTCCGGGGCGTGGTCGGTGGGCGGGTCGCAGCGGTACTTGCGCTGCAGGAATCCCGTGTCGATGCGCAGGCCGATGTAAAATCGGCTGGCGCGAAACTGGTGTTGGCGCAGGCGCGTGGCGACCTTGACCGCCATGTGCAGCAGGAACACCTCGATCACCTCCCGGTTCCTTGTGTCGGGGGGCATCACCTTGCCGTGGCCGATGGACTTGGGCGCCGCGATATCGGGGTGCACCGGGTCCGGGTCCTGTCCCTGGGCCATCAGCCAGATGCGCCGTCCGGGATTGCCGAAGCGCCGGGCGATCTCGCCGATGGGCAGGCGGCGCATGTCGGCGCAGCGGCTGACCCCCCGTTCCGCCAGGTACCGTCCGATGCCGCCGGCGATGCCGCACAGTTCGGTCACCGGCAGCGGGGCCAGGGTGTCCCGGGCGCATGCCGGAGGGATCAGTGTGAGGCCATTGGGCTTGCGCAGTTTCGCGGCATACTTTGCGGTGGTTTTGTCGCCGCTGGCGCCGACCGAGCAAAGCACCCCGCCAGAGGCCTCCAGCACCGCCTGTTTGACCTGTCGGGCGATCTGCTGCGGGGTGCCGAGCAGCCGCTGGCAGCGGGTTACGTCGAGAAACGCCTCGTCCACAGAAAAGATCTCCATGTCCGGGGTGATCCGGGCCAGCGCCTCCATGATGCGCGAGGAGACCTGGGCATAGCGTTCCGGGTGCGAGGGGACCTGGAGAAACCCGGGGCAGCGGCGCTGTGCCTCCTTCAGGCGCATCCCGGTGCGTATTCCGTAGGCGCGCGCCTCGTAGGAACTGGTGATGATGCAGGTGCCCTGTATGCCGTTGGTGATGCCGATCGGCCGTCCCTGGAGTTCCGGGTGGTCGATCTGTTCCACGCTGCAGAAGAAGGCGTTCATATCCACCAGGATGATCGCGCGGGACCAGTAGGCGTTGGGGTGGGTGTCGTCGATGTGCACACACGACGGTGAATTTTGAGTTCTGAGTTTTGAGTTTTGAGTTGTGGGGTTCACTGCGTTCACGATTTTCAAAAAACGGGTAGGTCGGGTTAGCGCAGCGTAACCCGACGTCGGGTGCGAACCTGGGTGCATTGCGTCGGGTTACGCTGCGCTAACCCGACCTAGACTCATTCATTCAAAATTCATCATTCACAATTCAAAATTACTCCTCAGTAGCGCCGCAACTGGCACACCAGAATCCCTTGAATCCGCACCCGTTTCGCCGTGTAGGTCAGGGGAGGGATGTCCGGGTTCTCGGCGATCAGCTTGATGCGTCCGCTTTTGAGGCGTTTGAGGCGTTTCAAGGTGGCCTCCCCGTCATCGATCAGGGCTACCACGATGGCGCCGTCGTCGGCGGTGTCGCAGGGCTCGATGACCACCAGATCCCCGTCGAGGATGCCCGCGCCGATCATGGAGTTGCCCTTTACCTGCAGGGCATAGCGGTTGGCGCCGAGCAGATCGCTGAGGTCGAGGCGATCCTGCCCGGCGATGGCTTCGATCGGTTGCCCCGCAGCGATGCGTCCCAACAGGGGCAAGCTGGATTTGTCATGCTCCTCCTCATCCACCAGTTCGATACCCCGTTTACGCCCGGAGATCAGGCGGATGCGTCCCGCATCGGCCAACGCCTGTACATGGCGATGGGCGGTGCCCTTGGAGGTGATGCCGATACCCTCGGCGATTTCGATCAGCGAAGGGGCGTAGCCGCGCCGTTTCAGGTAGCGGCGGATGAAGGCGAGGACCCGGTCCTGGGTGGGGGTTAGCATAGTTGTTCTCCTAATGTTCCATATCGTGGGTATAGAGTATAGAACATTTCGCGAACTGTAAACGAAACGGGGGTGTTAATTTTGAATTTTTAATTATGAATTGAGGTGTTCACTGCATGAACGCTTTTCGAAAAGGCCGGTAGGTCGGGTTAGTGCAGCGTAACCTGACGTTGAGGCTGTAGAAAAACCTCCAGCACAAAAACATATTGTTCGGAGATTGAAAGTAATTATGTTTCGAAGGAATAGGGTCGGCTAGATTTCACGTAGGAACGAAAATAATGAATAATATTTGTACGATAACTTTGGCGCAAAATTCGTCCAAGGTTTTTCTACAAGCTCGTTGGGGGCGAACTTGGGGACATGGTGTCGGGATACGCTACGCTAACCCGACCTGCGACTACAATTTGGGAATAGTGAGCGTAGCGAACACCGATCAATTCAAAATTATCCCTCCCCGGGGTTTTGTATTTACTCTGGAAGTTTTCTATATTTATATGATTATTAAGAATAATTAAGGGGTGGTATATGCCTAACCGGGTATTGCAGCGTTTGGCCTTGGTGCTCGCCATCGTCATGATGAGTGTGTGGGGGGTGATTCTGATCGTGAATCCCTACCTGATTGTCGGCTATTTCAGTGTGGAACCGGTGAATCAGGCCTTTGCCGGGATGATGGGAGCGGCGCTGCTGGGTTTGGCGTTCATTTCGCTGGCCGGTGTGACCCGCTGGATGCCCACCTCCCGGGCCCTGGGTGTTGCGATGGCCATTCTGGTGGTGGAAACCGCCTACCTGATGCTGGGTTCCGGGGTCATGCTGGTTACCATGCCCACCACCATCAGCCTGGTGACTGCGGCGGCTGTCGCCTTCTTCCTGCTGGTCTGATATCCCCGGTGGCAAGGGCACGCGAGCGGCCATTACCCTGCCCGTAATAGGGGAATGGCGTTCGCAGAATGTGATCCCGGTCCGCCACAATCGGATGCTCATGGGCTAATTTGGTATATAATTCCCAAATAATAACAAAACATGGCTTGGGATCCCTGTGCCGATAGTCTATATCCACTATTCAACAGGGTACGAATGGCCGTCTGGGTTGAGGTTGGGTGAAACAGAGTTGCGCCATGTGAAAACCGGGTGACGAAGGAGGCACGGTACCGGGCTTACCGCATGGCAAAGCGCTCTTTCCCGCGAGGCGTAACAACAGGTTGCGTGAGAGCTTATGTCAGAGTGCATGAATCTGCTGCTGGTCGAGGACGATGAGATGCTGGGGGAGGGAATCCAGACCGTATTGATCCGCCGGGGGCTCCGTGTCGAATGGGTTCGCGACGGACTTTCCGCCATGCGCTCACTGAAGAGCGAGGTCTACGATATCCTGCTGCTCGATCTGAACATACCCTGGCTGTCCGGGCTGGAGGTGCTGGCACGCCTGCGGGCAGAGGGTAACCCGATTCCGACCCTGGTGCTGACCGCGCGCGCCGAGGTGGTGGATCGGGTACAGGCGCTGGACAGCGGGGCGGACGACTATGTGGTCAAACCCTTCGACATCGATGAACTCTGCGCCAGGATCCGAGCCCTGCACCGTCGCTACAGGGGCATGGCAACCGAGATGTTGCGCCACGGCGACCTGATCCTCGATCCCACGGCCCACACGGTGACGGTGCAGAACAGTGAAATATTCCTGTCGACCAAGGAGTTCGATATCCTGCAGAGCCTGATGGAGAATATGGGCCGGGTGATGTCCCGTCAGCAACTCAGTGAAAGGGTCTACTGCCTGGATGACGATGTGGAGAGCAATGCCATCGAGGTCCACATCCACCATCTGCGAAAAAAACTCGGGGAGCACCCCATCCGCACTGTCAGGGGTGTGGGTTACGTGATCGAAAAACCCTCCGTTCAGTTGCGCAGGGACGCATAGTTCCGCTCAGATCCTGGCCCTAATTCACAATGTTAGGGACTTTAAGCATGCCCTTGCTCTGCGTTGTGGCTGTTGACAAGGGAACGGCCCTTCTCCGCGAGACAAGCCTCGATCAGGCACAGGCTCGAAGCCCTGAAGACGATATATTGGGTGGCCGGGTTAATGGTTGCCCCGTAACCGTTCATGCTCCTGCTTCAGCGCCTTCAGGTTTTCCAGTTGCTGATCGCTCACCTTGACCACATCAGTGGCGCTGAACATGGCGAGGATGCGGCGCAGGCGGGGTTGATGCCCGATGTCCGAGAGGATCTCATCCACTGAATCGGTGAAATCCCTGGGCACCTGTTTATTGACCCCGATGATGAACGGGATGAACGGATCGGAGACATCCAGGATATCGATCAACCCGTTGATTTGCGGGTTGAGTTCCGTGGCAAGGCGGAATGCCACATCCGAGGTGACCGCCAGGTCGGCTTTCTGGAACACCACATCGAGTATGGCGGCGTTGCTGGAGTTGGTGCTTGCCACGGATGAAAAGAAACGCCGGGGAGCGGGCAGGTCGTCGCGGCCCAGGAGTACCTCCAGGTAAGTCATCCCCAGGATGTAACCCGAGGGAATGGAGAGACGCTTGCTGCGCAGATCCTCGAGACCGAGTATTTTATCCTCGGCATAGGTGATCAGATAGACCCGTTGCTCGGGCACCGGGCCATAGGTCAGGGTGTAGCGGAAATTCGGGTTGATCTGGGGATCCAGGTCGAGGTAGTCGATCGGATTGGCGAAGATCGTGTCCAGCTTGTCGTGACGCATCGCCCTGAGAATCTCGGACTTGCTCTCGTAGACCTTGAATTTCACCGTATCATGATGGCCGATGCGATTGACGATCTCTTTGAAGAACATCTCGGTGGCGATCGTGATGTCGTTGCGGTCTCCGCCGAACAGTTGCCGCGACAGGCCTCCGAAGTAGGCCGTTTTTCGCGCATACGGACTGTCGGGCGCAATCTCGGCCAGGAGCGGCGACCAGGAGCAGATCAGGGCCAGAATAGCGCTGATCAGGACGCGGAATGGATGCGCGTCAGGTCTGCTCAGTGGTGTGAGTACATGCATGAGCATGGAGGGCATCGAACGATACTAGGCCTGACTCGAGGATTTACCTATAGGCGTGATTTTCTTGGGTTGCATGAGATTTTCCAGCTCCTGAGCGCTCATCGGTTTGTAGAAATAATATCCCTGAATGGTCTTGCAGCCGTGGGCGCGCAGCCAATCCACCTGGGATTTGTTTTCCGCACCCTCGCCGATGGTCATCATGTCGAGACTGTCCGCGAGGGAAATGATGGAGTTGACCACGGCGATGGTGCGCCGGTCGTGGGGCAGTTTGGTGATGAATGACTTGTCGATCTTTATCACGTCCACCGGCAGTTCGGTGAGGTAACTGAGTGAGGAGAAACCAGTGCCGAAATCGTCCACCGCAATCCGGAAGCCGGTGCGTTTCAAGGCGTTGAGAATGGATAGGTTGCTGCCTTCTTTGCTCACCAGTACGTGTTCGGTGAATTCAAGCTGCAGCCGGTAGGCTTCGATATCGTGTTCGATCAGGGTTTTTTCCAGACGCTGAACAAAACGCTTGTCGATCAACTCATTGCCCGAAACATTGATCGAGACATTGATTTTGAATTTCCAGCGATGCAGTTGTTTGCATACCTCGGTGAAGACCCAGTCTCCGATTTGTCCGATCAGTCCGGCCTGTTCTGCGATGGGAATGAAACGGGCGGGTGGGATATAACCACGCTCGGGATGCTTCCAGCGCAGCAATGCCTCACAGTTGGTAATGCTCTGAGAGTCGAGATCGAAAAACGGCTGGTAGACCAGTTGCAGACCGGACTCGTTGATCGCCTTGCGCAGGGCACTTTCCAGTTCCAGGTAATCGTGCAGGTCCTGGTGCATGTCCTGGGTGAAAAAGCGGAACGCGTTTTTACCCGCATGTTTCGCGGCATACATGGCGGTATCGGCATTCTTGATCAGCTCTTTTTCGTCATGACCATCCTCCGGGAACTTGACGATACCGATACTGGTTCCAACCCGTAATTCCCGGTCCCGGCAATCGATGGGCTTGGCGAATTCGTGGATGATCGCCTTGGCGATCTTCGCCAGTTCGCGCTTTTCCATCACGCCCTTGATGATCACCGTGAATTCGTCTCCGCCCAGGCGGCAGACGATGTCGTCGGAGCGGAGGGTGTCCTGGATTCGCCAGGCCGCTTCGCTGAGCACGAAGTCCCCCACCTCATGGCCCAGGGAATCATTGATGATCTTGAAGTTGTCCAGATCGAGGAACAATACCGCGAGACCCGATTGAAAGACCTCGGCCTCCTTCACCGCCTCACTGAGGCGATCCATGAAGAAACGCCGATTGGGCAGTTTAGTGAGTTTGTCGATGTAGGCGAGGGTCTCCAGCTCGAACTCCAGCTGCTTGCGCCGGGTGATATCGCTGAGCACCACGAAGAAGCCGTTGTTGTGCTCTTCCTCGGTGTCGAAGGCCTCGATGCGCAGGGTCATGTGGATGGGCCCCTGATCCGCCGGTGTAATGCTGATGTCCGTGGACCAGTCGAGCTGGTTGACATGCGCCATGCCGGCGGAAACCTCACGCTGTTTCTTCTTTTCGATACCCAGGTGTTCGAACAACTCCTGCAGGGTCATGCCCTTGTAGAATTCGAAACTGTGGGCGGTGATGTTCATGAAGGCGGGATTGACAAAACTGATCTCACCGCGTGGATCGAAGATGGCGATCGCGTCGTTGGTATCCTCGACCAGGCGCGCCAGTTGACGCACGCTGCGGGTCTTGTTGTCCAGGTTCTCAGCCATGCCATTGAGGGTGGTGGCGAGGAGTTGGATCTCACCGATGGCTTCCGCAGGCGCCCGCGCCGAAAGATTCCCGTCGGAAAGTTTCAGCGCAGTATCCCGCAGGTTCGAAAGCTGTTGCGCCAGCTTCATGGAGATACCGTGCAGGATCAGCAGAGAGATGATCACCAGGACGAAACTGGAGAGCAGCACATTGCGGAAGTAGTTGGTCATCAGGGCGTCGTATTCGCTGTCGGAGATGCCCAGTTCGATACGTCCCCAATCCAGTCCGGTGATATTGACCGGCTTCCTGAACACGAACACGTTATCCTCTATGCCTTCGGGTTTGTCGTTGGTGTGAATGATGGTGTAGCTGTCCTCGTCCTCCAGATCGAGTTCATCGTTCAACGGGTCGGGATCGGAGACCCGCCAGCCATTCGCGCTGAGATTCAATTGGGTCCCATCCCGGGAGGTGAAGTTCACGTAGGTGATTTCCGGGGTTTTCTTCAGTACCTTGTTGATGTAAGTGATGACGAAACTGTAGTCCCGGGTGTACAGGGCATCGCCACAGGCCGCGATCGTGGTATTGGCGAAGGTGTTGCCCTGGGATGAGATCATGCGCAGGATCTTGTCGTTGTAGATCGGCATCAGAGCAAAGGAGAAGGCGATACTGATACCCAGCAGGATGAACGCCATGCGGATGAAAAGATGGTGGAAGATGGTATTGCGGATCTTCATGGCGCGGCCTGCATCAGGGCGTGATAGGTTTCATCGAGTTCAATGACCTCTCGCAGGGATTCGAAGGTGATTTTATCGATGCCCTTGATGCGGAATGTTTTGAAGAGTTTGTCAGTACGCGCTTTGGGAATGGGGTTGAGAACCCGCGAATCGATCCGATCCAGGCGACGCTGAGGAAAATCGTTGCGCATGCCGAAGGCCTGGTAGATCATCGGCTTCGACTGCATCAGTATCCGCAGTTTCTGCGCCAGCTGGGGATTGAGTTCCAGGGCAAGGTCGTAGTTGTGTTTCGGGACCAGGGCGACATCCACTTTGCCGAAGTAGAGATCCACGATGGAGGTATTGACCTCTTTGACGGTTTCAATATCGGCGAAGAATCGCTCTGAGACCGGGTATCCCTGCTGCATCAATATCACATCGAGGAAACGCTTTCCCACCAGGTGACCATTGCCGTAGCTGAGTCGGCCGCCGCGCAGATTGGACAGTTTGAAGTCTTTGTCCGCTTTACGCACCAATACCAGGTAGGGCTGTTTCAGCTCTGGACCGTACTGAACGGCATAGCGACCGCTGGGATGAAGATATTCGTCCAGTTTGAGGAATTCCAGACTGCTGACCAGGATGCCTTCTATTTTGCCCGACTTGAAGCTTTGAATCAGGGCCTCGTTGTCGTCGTAGATTTTGATCGAGAAGCTTTCGTGAATATCTTCCAGCATGCTGTTGAAGATCAGGCGAAAGCCGATCTCCGCGTCGGTCACACTGGAGTCGTGAATCGATTCCAGACTGCCTCCGACCTGGATTTGAGGATAGGCGGCAACCTCTGCAGAAGACGTAAATCCCCATGCAACCAGCATCAGCAGGCCGGCTCCGGTCGCAAGTGTCGAGACTCGGTTCAACATCTCAGCATTTCGCGCTATTCCGTGGCCTCCTTGCCGAGTAGATAGGAGATTTCCGCCAGGTGCAGCGCCTGATCGTGCCGGGCCCGGTAGTGGTTGGCGCGGATCATGGCGTCGAACAGGTCCGCTTCGATGACCTTTTGTGTATCCACGGCTCCGGTCTGATAGGCCCGGCCGGTGAGGTCACGGTTCTGTTCCGAGGTGGCCAGGCTCTGTTCAGTGATTGCGATCTGGTTCTGTGCCGCCTGGGTTTGCAGAAACAGGTTTTTTACCTGCATGGCGATGGCGTCGTTGACCAGCAGGCGCTGTTGTTCCATCTTCGCCTGTTCGCTCCTTGCGGCTGAGACCTTGTGCTTGGTGCGTCCGCCTTCGAAAAGGTTGATTTTAAGGCCGATGCCGATCATCCAGGAGCGGTTGTTTGCCTCGGTATCCAGCCCCCCATCCAGGTCATTGGCGAAGGCGTCATAGGATCCCACCAGGGCCAGGCTGGGGTAGTAACCGCTGTTTGCCTCGTCGACCTTCGCTTCGTAGGCCTGAACCGCCAGGGTCATCTTTTCGATTTCAGGATTGAAATTCAAAGCCTGATCGATCAACCGGTCGAGGCTGTTTGCGTCGATGTTGTCCGGATAGCGTTCGTCCGCAAGGCGTATCTGCTCGCGCCAGTCCAGGCCCATTGCAAAAGAGAGTGCCGCGAGGGCCGCGTCGTGTTTGGATTTGAGTTCCGCAAGGGTGGCTTCAGCCATGGAATGGGCCAGCTGACTGCGCAGCAGGTCAAGTTTATTGACCGAGTTGGAGCCACCTTCATAGAAGGTCCGGGTGATATCCCTCAGCACCTCGAAGGAGAGGGTGATGTCATCGGCCAGGTCGGTCAGTTGCTGGGTGTAAAGGGCGGCATAATAGTAACGTTTGACGTCCTGGACCACCTGCAGGTTGGTGCGATGCACCTCCCGATCTGCGATCCGAACGCCTATTTTCGCCTGTTCGATCAGGCTGCTGCGCTTGCCTCCGGTATACAGCGGGTAGGTGACGCCCAGGGAGTAGGTGCTGGTGTCCCGGCCGAGGAGTTCGATCTCCTGGGCGGGTATGTTGACCGGAGGCAGCATGCCCGGCATCACATCGAATTGCTGTGCCGGGTATTCGAAGGTGGCAGGCTCATCGCGACGTTGGAAACCGGCGGTGAAATTCACCGTGGGCCAGTAACTGGAGGCCGCCTGCTGATACTGGGCTTCCGCGACGGCAAGTGCTTGCTGGGAGATGGTGCGCAAGCGGTTGTTTTCAAGGGCGACACTGATTGCCTGGTCCAGGCTGTAGGCGGTGGCGCGGTCTGCGGACTGTGCCGGGCCGGTCAGCAGGAGCAGCAACAGAACCGCCGTAAAGCGGGTCATCAGGCCGGGTGCGGAGACTGGCAGGGTAGATGTGTCACACGGGAGATTCGGATACGTCGTCATAGTCGCTACCACTCCGACAACGAAAACCATCCCCTGTTTCGGGCCGGAAGAAGTTCCATTGAGTTGCCAACCGGGCGCAACCCAGAAGCTTCCATTCCTCTAGAAAGGATAGCCTATATCACCCACAGTTTGGGGGGCAAATCAGATTATTCGCAGGTTTTAATATGCAGTGTCACTGGTGAGGAGCCGGGTCACACCCCGCCGCTGTGGACCGTGGCATAGTAGATCTGCTCGAGCTGGTTTTTATGCTGAGTCTCTTCATTGGCCAGGTAGCGAAACAGCTCCCGGGCCGGTCCATCCTGGGTGTTTTCAGCCAGGGACTGGTACTGTTCCATGGCCGCGTGCTCCCGGCCCAGGGCATATTGCAGTACCGCCTGGTCATCCGGGTTATCGCCCAGGTCCGGGAGCAGGATGGCATCGGAAAAACGCTTGTCGCTGGCGGGCACGTCCACCAGGGAGGCGATCTGCTGATCCAGGTCAGGGCGTGATCTCAACTCACTGAACAGGTCGTAGTGGCGCTGCTCCTCTTCGGCGAGTTCCTCGACCAGATAACGGATCCTTTTGCTCACCTTGGGCGCCAGCGCGGTATAGAAGTCCCGGGCAGTGCGCTCGAATTCTATGGCGACGGCGAGAATCTCGCCGAGTGTCTTTTGTGATTGCAGCTTTTGGTAACCGCTGCTTTGACCCTCTTTCATATTCAAACCCCGGTTTGTTGATGAGTTTTGAGTTTTAAGTTTTTAGTTTTGAGTGGAGGTGTTCGCGCTGCTCACGAACCGTTCCAATGATTGTGCGCACAGCGCACTCATTAACTCATGCCTAAACACTCATAACTCAAAACTAGGTTTTAGTGTTGAGCCATGCTTCTATACTCGCCGCCACCCGATGCCCATCCGCCACCGCGTGCACCACGTCCGGACCGTTGACACAGTCGCCGGCGGCCCACAACCAGTCAGCTGAAGTGCGTCCGTTTTCATCCACCTTGAGTCTGCCCCGATTCCACTCCAGGGTCTCGGTCAGGGCCTCCCCAAGAAGACTCACATCGGACATCTGGCCAATCGCCTCGATCACCATGCTGCCCGGATGGATGGTCTCGTCAGTCTCGTCATAGGCGGGTGCGAAGCGGCCCTGGTCGTCGAAGATGGAGCGAACCTTCCAGGTTCGCAGGCCCTGCAGCCGCCCGTTCTCGATCATGCACTCCTGAGGACCCCGGGCGTCGATGATATCGATACCCTCTTCACCACACTCCTTGATCTCCACCGGGTCGGCGAGGAAGTGGGCCTTGTCCTCGAGCGCGGTAACCGTGACTTTGACCGATCCAAATTCCTGCTTTTGCAACCGCGCTAGGCTCCGGGCGATGTCCATGGCAACATTACCGCCGCCAATCACCACCGCTTGCTCCGGTACCTCGAAGGTCTCCGTATCGGTAATCATTCGCAACAGGTCCACGGCCTTGGTGACCTGGTCATGCTCGCTGCCCGGTATCCGGGTTGAGCGGCCCAGATGGAGGCCGATCGCCAGCACCACGGCATCATACTCCTGCTGCAGCTGATCCATGCTGATATCGACGCCGATGCGGGTGTTGGTCTGCAGTTTTACCCCGAGTGAGGTGATCACCTCGATATCGCGGTCCATCATGTCGTAGGGCAGGCGATATTCGGGTATGCCGTATCTCGGCATTCCGCCGGCCTTGTCCCGGGCCTCGAATACGCTGACCTCATGGCCCTGGCGCACCAGGTCGTGGGCTGCCGTAAGCCCGGCGGGACCGGCGCCGATCACCGCCACCCGGTGTCCGCTCAGGTAGTCCGCCTTGCCTTCGGCGGCAATCGCCTTGACCCTTTCCGGATCCACCGAGTCCATTGCGTATCGTTTCAGCCAGCGAATGGCCACCGGCTCCCCGCGGCGTCCGATGGAGCAGGCGTCCTCGCACTTGTGGGTGCACACCCGTCCGCAGACATGGGCGAAGGGATTGGTCCGGTAGATCTGACGTACCGCTTCCTCCAGATCGCCCATCCAGATCGCGCGAATGTATTCCGGGGCGTCCATGTGGGTCGGGCATGCATCGTGACACATCCCGCACTGAACACAGCGGGAGGCTTCCAGCACTGCTTGCTGATCGCTGTAACCGGCCACGATCTCATCGAAGTTGTCGACCCGGGTGTCAGCTTCCATTTCAGCCATCGGCTGTCGTTCCAGGGCGAGCAGATCCGAGTCGGAAGTCTTGGTCCAGCCCAGGCCGAATTCGACCCCGTGGATGCCGGTCTCATCGGGAAGAATGAAATAACTGTCGATCTCCGCCTGAGTACAGGTGTGTACGTACTCCCGGGACAGGCTGATCGCACCGGTCGGGCAGATGTCGACGCACAAGGCGCACCAGCAACAGCGCCCGTAATCGATGGCGGGACGCAGGTTGCGGATGCCGTTGACCGGATCCTCGGGCAGGTGCGGAACCTTGACCATACTGATCGCGGCGTTGTCGCACACTTTCTGACAGGAGCTGCAACCGATGCATTTCTCATGGTCGTTGAGATGAAACCCCCGGTAATTGGCGGCTGCCGGGCGAGGTTCGAGAGGCACGGTCACGGGCTTGCGGGCGAAGAACTGCAACGCCTTGAGCGGCTGCAGGATGGAACCGCGGTCGTCGTGCGCGATGCTTGACGAGTTTTGAGTTTTAAGTTTTGAGTTGTGAGTCGGGTCACTCATTTCGGGGCCTCAGCGTCTGTTGCGATTAAGCGCACAGTGATTCGGTTTGATAGCAGCCGACACATCATGCCTGATACGTCTCGGTTGTGGTTTTGACAATGGACGTAAGAAGTGCAACCGGCTCTTCACAGTCTTTGATCATTGAATCAGCCATTCTGCTTTCCAGGTAATCCGTCGCTCTCAATAATCTGAGCCAATACAATGTTTCTCGGGCTTCTTTGGATGCGATTGACATCCTTGACCTGAAATCTTTTCCTGATTCACCCGCACCTGCCTCCTCAATGCTGGCACCAGCGCGCAGCACCTGTTTGGAAAGTACAAATTCTCTTTTCTCGTGTTGCAGATACCTGGCCAAATGAACCACCCTTACAGCAAAACTGAAACTCTTTGACTTTGAAACATGTTTGGACTGCTTCACCAGGCTGCCTCCTTGCACCCATCTCAACTGAAAACTAAAAACTCATAATTCAAAACTCTTCAGTCATCGATCCACTTCCGGCGGACAGGCATCCAGGGAGAACATGGTCTGCGCGATATCCTCGATGCGCGAACCCACGGCCAGTTTCTCCAGCACCTGCACCGCGTGCATGGAGGAGGGACCGCGCACATGCACCCGGTAGGGTTTGGGACCGCCGTTGGAAACCACGTAATAACAGAGCTCTCCTTTGGACGATTCAACCCGGGCGTAAGTTTCTCCGGCGGGTACATTCCACGCCAGGGGGTTGGGGATCGGGGCGCGGATCGGTCCCCTGATATCCGGCAGTATCTTGACCACCTGGCGCAGGATACGGATGCTCTCCATGAGTTCCAGGCGTCTCACCAGGGTACGCGCCCAGGCGTCGCCGCCCTGTTCCGTGGGGATATCGAAATCGAGCTGGTCGTAGACCAGATAGGGATCGTTGCGACGGACATCGAAGGGCAATCCCGTGGCGCGCAGATTCGGACCGGTCACTCCCCAGGCCAGGGCCTGTTCCTGGCTCATGACACCGACACCCTTGGCGCGCCTGACGAATACCTGATTCTTGAAAAACAGGTTGTCGTAATCGGGCAGGCGAGACTCGATATAGTCGAGGGTGTCGCTGAGTCGCTGCAGAAAACCCTCGGGCAACTCGCGGCGCACCCCGCCCGGGATGTTGTAGATGCTGTAGACCCGGCCGCCGGTGAATTCCTCGAACAGGTCGAGGATCAGATCGCGGTCGGCGACGCCCCAGTACATGGTGCTGTACATGCCGGTGGTGGCAGCATGTCCGCCAAAGGTGAACAGGTGAGCGGCAATCCGTGAGAGTTCCAGTTGCATCACCCGGATCCATTGGGCGCGCTCCGGCACCTCGAGTCCGCACAGATCCTCCACCGCCATGGAGTAAACCACTTCCATGGGCGAAGGGTCGGGGACGCAGATGCGCGGCACCAGGGCGATATTCTGGATCCACAGGCGCTGTTCCATGAGCTTTTCGAAACCGCGATGCAGATAACCGCCATCTGCCTTGGCTTCGAGCACCTGATCTCCATGAAACTTGAGTTTCAGCGCGTAATTACCCTCGATGCCCGGATGGTTGGGACCGAAGTTGAGCTCGAACTCGTTGCTCGGCGGATGTCTTTGTGCTTCGTAGTTTTCCGGTCTCATTTTTACTCGCTTTGCTCGTAAGTTTTGAGTTTTTGGTTATGAGTTTTTATGTTGTCGGTGTTCGCTTCGCTCACGTTCATTCGAACGGTTGTGCGCATAGCGCACACATCAACTAAAAAACTAAAAACTAAAAACTCATAACTCAAAACTTGTTCTTTTTTTGGCTGAACCGCTGTTCCTCGGGCGGAATGATCACTCCGCCGCCCTCGGCCACCAGTTCCTGCAGCCATTCCGGATTGTATTCCTGCCAGTTCAAGTGTTCGTTGACGTAGGCCTCGCTGTCGAATTCCTTGCGCATGGGGGGGGGGCCGTCCCATTCGGTCAGGATGAACTTCTCCATGTTGGGACTGCCCTCGAAGTGAATCCCGTACATTTCGTGAATGTCCCGTTCGAAGAAGGCGGCAGGCTGATACAGATCGTAGACCGACAGGTAGACGCCGGGACTGCGGGCGATGCGGATGTGCGCCGAGACCAGCGAATGGCTGTCGTAGGACCAGACGTGGTAGACCAGTTCGAACTGATCGTCGTCGATCCAGTCAACACAACTGATCGCGGACAGGTGGATGTAGCCGGCGCGTCCCTGCAGCAGTTCCAACAGGGCAGGCAGGGCATCGGCAGGTACATCGACCCGCACCCGGCGGGTGCTTTTACGCCGTACCTCGATGCCTTCGATCTCTTTCAGCAGATTGTCCAGCCAATGGGCGATTTCCTGACTCATTCCGCAGGCTCCTTGAGGTTGTGCCCGAGACGCATCTCCAAGGCCTCGAGGGGCTTCTGATGCTCCTCGAGGAGACGGGTATGATCGCCCAGGGTACCCTCGGACAGCAGGTCGTAGTGTTTCGCCTCGGTGATGATGTCCGTGGGGGTCTGCCAGGTCTCACCGAACAACTGCTGCTGGTTGCCCAGGTAGTAGTCGTAATTCCTGTAATAGTCCTGCCAGCCGTTGGCCTCGCCGGTATGGATACGATCCATGAGTCTGCGCAGACCGGTGATGACCGCCTCGGGTCGCGGCATGCAGCCGGCGATGTACAGGTCCACCGGCATGTATTCGTCGAGTTTCTTTGCAGTGGCGTAACTCTGCCAGTACATGCCGCCGTTGACGGTACAGGAACAGATCCCGATCACGTACTTGGGTGAGCCCATCTGCTCATAGGTGAGGATCACCCGCTTCAGGGTCTTGATCGAGACGTAGCCGGTGATCAGCAGAATGTCCGCCTGGCGGGGCGACACCATGGGCTGAATACCGAGACGTTCCATATCGAAGCGGGAGGTCATGGCGGGCGGCAGTTCGATGGCGCCGCAGCCGGTGCAATAGTGCAGGATGAACAGCGAACGGGAACGGCAGAAGCGGACCAGTTCGTCAAACACCCGGGCGAGGGGGTTGCCTTTCTTCTCTTCTACTACCGGTATCTTGTCTATCGATTTCATCATAATCACCCTAGCGGGGGTTTTTTAGTTTTGGGTTATGAATTTTTTAGTTTTTAGTTGATGAGTGTGCTTTGCACACGCTTATTTATAAGCTTGAGCGAAGCGAACGCCATAACTTAAAACTAAAAACTTATAACTCAAAACTACATAACAAACGCCAGGCCAATCAGCCCCAGCATCACCGGCCATTTCCACATCAGGCGCAACAGGTCTTCAGTGCGGTAACGGGGAAACAGGTAGGCGATGCTGACCGGTATGGCCAGAACCAGAAAACTCTTCAGCAGAAAGTCGAACCAGGTGGTACCGCCACCCAGGAACAGGCTGACGTATAAAACCGATGTGGTGTAAAGCTGAAAACACTGCATGACGAACAGGCCGCCGAGGTACTTGCCGCCCATTTCCACCATCGGTCCGGTGGCGATTTCCGCCGGGGCGATGTAGATCTCGAAAGGTTGCTTACCCAGGGAGGCATGCATGGCGATCAGTCCCGCCAGCGCCAGGAGAGGATTCTGTACCGCCCCCCATGAAGCAAATCCACCCGCCTGCTGGGTCGCGATGATGTCCACCAGGTTGGTGGTGCCGGCCGCGTAGGCAACGCCGAAGATGACAATCACCAGGGGTATGTCATAGGCCAGCATCGCGGTGAGTGCCCGGGCGATACCGATGGAGCCGTTGGGATTGGCGCACTGGCCGACGCCCAGGGCGAGACCCAGTGATGGGATCATCATCAGGTAGAGCAGGGTGATGATACCGCCCTTGTCGGCGATCCCATCCATGCCGGGTACCGGCAACAGGGTCTCCGCCGCAATGTATCCGCCCATCGCCATGACGATGCCGATATCGTGAATCAGGCCGTGGGAGACCTGGGTGCGCTTGCTGTGCAGCTTGACGATGTCATACAGGGGCTGGAAGAACGGCGGTCCGACACGGCGTTGTATGCGCGCCGCGATGCGTCGCATCATCAGCACCATCATCATCCCGACGATGAAAGCCACCAGGGGCATCAGGGTCAGTTCCAGCAGAAGTTCGATCGGAAGCATCAGATCACCACCCAGGCGAGAAGAAACAGGACTGCGCTCATCAGGTAAAACTCCGGATTGGCGCGCCGGTAGACCCCTTTCATGACCAGAGAGAGGAACTCGATCAGAGAGCTGATACTCTTCTCGAGCCAGAGAAAGCTGCCCCGGTACCAGCCGCCGATCAGGTGCATCAGGCCGGAGTAGAAGTTGTCACTGTACTGGTAGCGCACATCGGCGGTCAGGAAATGTCCACCGGCATAGTTGTCGAGCTGGTGAACCCGTTTGCTGCGGCCGGCGGAGTAGAAGATCAAAGCGCCGATACCGAAGCCGGCGAACAACACGCCGATCACCCAGATCATGTCCAGCGAACCGCTTTTGGCGGTGATACCGCCGAGCGTGAAATCGATGGCCGGCAGACCCAGGGACTGCTGCACCGAGGCGACCCAGGTCAGCGGTATGCCCGGCAGCAACCCGGTCAGGAAGATCAGCGCAGCGAGGATTAGCATCGGCAGCATCATGCTCCAGGGCGCCTCCTGAATATGCTCGTGTTCCACTCTGAGTTGTCCGAGGAACATGTTGTGAATCAGTTTGTAGACCGAGAGAATGGTGCCGAGCGTGCCAATGATCGCTCCCAGGAACAGTAATGGCATACCCTGGTCCAGGAGTGAACGGTATACCAGCCACTTGGAGACGAAGCCGTTCATCGGTGGCAGGCCTGCGAGACCGATGATGCCGCACAGCAACACCAGGAAAGAGAGCGGCATACGGGTAACCAGGCCGCCCATCTTGTTCAGGTCCGCGGTGCCGGTACGGTGTTGTACTGCGAAAACAGTGAGCAGCAGGGCTGCCTGGCAGAGGGCGTAGTTGAGAATGTGCAGCAGCCCTCCGGCACTGCCCAGGGCGTTGGCGACGACCAGTCCCAGCAGCATGTAGCCGCCTTGGCCGATACCGTGCCATGCCAGCAGATAGCGCGCATCGTTCTGCTTCATGGCGGTATAGGTGGGGAGAATGATGGTAAACACGGCGATCCAGGCCAGCAGGTCGCGGGCATCGATCAGGGTAAACGGAATCTTCAGGTTCTCGATGTTGACGATGCCGAACAGTTTCACCAGCACCAGCAGAATCGCGAACAGTCCCATGCGCGAGGAGATCGCGCCAAGGAAGGCGCTGCCGGGGCCTGGGGTTTCAGCATACGCCGGGGCCTGCCAGAGATGGAAGGGCAGCAGGCCGAGCTTGATGCCAAAGCCCCCGGCAAACAGCAACACCAGCACCCAGAGATAGCCGACCGGCATGCGTGTGGCAGCGGTGAGGATGGCGTCGTACTGGAGTGAACCGGCGGAAGCATAGACCAGGGCGATGCCACCGAACACCGCCATGCCGCCGATCACCGCATAGGTGATGTAGCGCATCGCCGCCCGGGTCGCGGGTCCCCCGGCCATGGTCATGAGCAGGAATCCGGCCCAGGTCACCAGTTCCCAACCGATGAAAAGTGACAGTAGATCGCCGCTGGCCAGGAGGATCAGCATGGTCAGTACGTTGAGCGCCATGGCGACATGGAACAACCAGACATTACCGCCTTGGGAGCGGAATTTGCGTTCCCATTCACCGCTGGCGTACCAGCTGGTGAGCAGCGCCGCAACCAGGGTGATAAGTGCAAAAAACCAGCTCATGGCGTCGAACTGCCAGGACAGGGACTGACCCATCACCTCAAAGCCCAGTTCCGAGGCGATCGGCTGGGCGCCGTATCCGAGCGGCGCCATCTTAAACAGCACCAGCAGTTGACCGGCATACAGCAGGGTCGCCATCCATCCCACGGCCAGACCGCGCCCGAGGACGAACGCCACCAGCAAGGTGGTCGCGGAAAAGATCAGCAATTCATCCAGCAGACTGACTATCACTGCTCGTCTCCCATGGGTGTGCAGGTTTCACAGCTTGAAGCCGCCAGGCGACGGTTGTCGAATGCCGCCGCTGAAGCGTCCGGCGAAGCTTGTGCCGCTTGTTTTAATTGTGGTTTGACGGTGTCGATATAGAGCGAAACCTGGCGGGTTTGCACGGCCATGGCCTGCAACCGTTCGCCCACCGGGCCGATCCACAGGGTCGCTGCGATCAGGGCCGCACCGAACAGGCCGGCGGTGGAGAGGGACAGGCCGCCGAGCCGGGGCGGTGGTTCGCTGACCGGTGAATCATCGGGTTGCTGATAGAGCCATCCGGCGATGCGAAACAGGTAACTGGTCTCCACCACCGTGGCCAGGAGAAATACCACCAGTCCAATCAGGTAGAGGGAGGAACTCTGGCTCGCCAACTCCGAGATCAGGGTGAACTTGGCCCAGAACCCGGGCAATGGCGGCATGCCGACCAGAGACAGGGCGAACAGTACGAACAGGGCGGAGCCGAACGGTGCACGTTTACCCAGCCCCTTCAACTTTCGCAGTGAACCGCCCCAGCCATCGGTCAGCATGAACAGCCCGGATTTCACGATCATGTGGTGCAGCGAAAGGGCAAGCACCGCGAGCAGTCCCCGGTCGTCCGGCAAGGACAGGGCAATGAAGATCATGCCCAGTTGGCCGATGGACGAGAAGGCGAGCATGCGCCTCATGTCGCGAGCCCGCCAGGCGGCCAACTCGCCGCTGATGACGCCGAGGATACCCAGCAGCAGTACGATTTGCAGGGCTTCCGGTTGATGAAACACCAGGATCAGCAGGCGCAGGATCACAAGCATCGCCAGCTTGGAGACCAGGCCGGCCAGAAATGCCGAGAGGCGATGGGAGGCGGTGGCATAGACCTCCGGCACCCAGGTGTTGACCGGAAACAGTTCCGCCTTGACTCCGATGCCGATGAGCATCAGCAGGAACGCGGTCAATCCCAGTTTGTTATTCAGCTGCTCTGGCGCCAGCTCCGCCAGGTGCGCGAGATTGAGGGTCCCGGTCTGGCTGTAGAGCAGGGCGATGCCGAGCAGGGTGAAAACCGAGCCGATCCCGCTGAGTACCAGGTATCGGAAGGTGGCGGCGTGAGCGGCCGGTCTGCCGCTGGCGGTGATCAGGCCGAAGCTGGCAACCGCCACCAGTTCATAAAACACATACAGGTTGAACAGGTCGCCGGAGAGTGCCAGTCCAGTGGAGGCGGCGACCAGCAGCAGCATCAGCGATTGGCGTCTGGGGGTGTCGGAATCCAGCTGGAAAGGCCAGAAAATCAGCCCCAGCAGCTGGGTTGCGAAAGCGAACAGCAGCGCCGTTTGGTCGATGTACAGGTTGATGCCCAGTGGCGGGGCGAAACCGCCGATCCCGAGGGACATGGGCAGCGCGCTGCCGTCGATCGCCAACTGGGCGAGAATCCAGCCGCCGTAGATCAGGATCGCGGGACCGACCCACAAGCCCAGTCCGAGGCTGACACGCATCAGTACCGGCAGCAGGAAGGCCCCCAGCAGGGGGAGCACGATGCTGAGAACCGGTGAATCGATCATGCCTCACCTCCCTGGGATTCCCGGGCTTGCACCGGCAGCGGGGGAATAGGTCTTTCACCCAGCGGTGCATCCTGACTGACATCACGGCGGATACCCGCACTTGCGGCGATCTCCGCATCCATGCGTTCCGCCACCACATCCCGGTCCAGGCTGGCGTAACGCTGGCGTACACGAATCAGAATGCTCACTGCGAGGGCCTGCACACCCACGCCGATGACGATCGCGGTGAGCACCATCGCCTGGGGTACCGGATCGACCATGTTCGGGTGTTCCGCCAGGTTGGTGATGATCGGCGCCACCGCATCCCAGCGGTAACCGGCAAGCACCAGCATCAGGTTGGCGCCGGCCTCTGCAATCACCAGGCCCAGTACCATGCGAAACATGTGGCGTGAAAGCACCAGCCCGGCCAGACCGATGAGGATCAGCCCCAGGGCGGTGGCGTGCAGCACGAGTTCCAGGGTGAGGCTCGAGATCATTGTTCCGCCTCCGTCTGGGCGAGATGGGACAGCAGGCTTGCCAGCTCCGCTCCGACCTTGAGGCCCACCGCCAGGTAGAGCAACGGCAGGGTCCCGGCTGAGCGTAACTCACCCAGGGTGCCCTGCAGCATCAGGGGCTGGAGGAACTCACCGCCCTGATACAGCGCCAGCAGTCCAACGAGGATGAAACTTGCACCGGCAAACCCTTCGATCAGGTTGAGCATGCCGTGGTGGAGACGCGCGCCGGGTCTTGCCAGCAGTGGCAGGAAGAAGGCTGCCGCCAGCATGACCCCGCCCTGGAAGCCTCCGCCCGGGGTAAGGTGGCCATGGAATATAATGTAGAAGCCGATGGTCATGAGCAGGGGGAACAGCATGGCGCCCCCGTGACGCAGCACGAATCCTCCCTCGGTGAGAGTTCCAGCCGTGGTGTGGCGACGTCCCAGGATCAGACCGGCAGCGGAGGCCGCGGCGAACAGGATCGATAGCTCCCCGAGGGTGTCGATGCCCCGATAGCCGAGGACCACGGAAGTCACGATATTGGCGGCACCTGTTTGCTGGGGAGCGGAGGACTGGATTGCACCACCCACCAACATGGCCGGATTACCGAAATCGAGACCGCTGACAATAGCCAGCAGCATGAATCCCAGGCCGCCCGCGAACAAGAGTCCCGTGATATTGCGCATCAGATCAGTCCCTCCGCCGGGTGATCGGGCCGGCGCTGTTTTCGCCGCTGCCATCGAGACGCCAAAGCCCCAGTCGCCGCAGGGCCAGGGCGAGAATCAGGCTGCTCAGGCCGGCACCCACCGCCGCCTCGGTCATGGCGACATCCGGGGCCCGCATCAGGGCGAACAGCAGGGCGAGTCCCAGCGAGACCACCGATGCGGCGGCAACCGCCGCGAGGTGATTTTTCACCAGCAACACCATCACGGCTGCACTCAGCATCATGAGTGCCAGCAACACAGCGATCCAGAGTTCCAGTTCTGTCATGAGTCGGTTTTTTCCTGCGGGGCTTTTTTCCAGGGTTCCACACCGGCCATCAACAGTGCACGGGCGATGGTGGAGGACCCCAGGGGATTGGTGATTAGTACCAGAAGGCCGATCACGAGAATTTTCGACCACCATTGGGGAAACAGCAGGGCGACCCCGATCAGCAGGCACAGGGCGCCGAGGGTCACCGCCTTGGTGCCGGCCTGGATACGGTTGTAGACATCCGGCATACGCACCAGACCGATAGCGCCGAACAGGGTGAAGGCCGAGCCTATGAGGAGGAAGATGTCAGCCGCGAGTCTCATGAGCCATTCCCCTCGATTGCCCGGGCGATCGCGACCACTCCGACGAACGCCAGGGTGCCGTAGACCAGGGCCACGTCCAGGTAGACGGCACTGCCGAGCAGTGCGGCCATCACCACCAGACCGGAAGTGGTCATTACCGCCAGAGTGTCCGCGGCGATTACCCGGTCCGGGGCGGTCGGTCCGAGAACCAGACGTACTAGCCCCAGCAGCACGGCACCGCCCAGCATCAGCAGGGCGATGACCTCCAGTTGCGTCAAAGTCATTTCACAAAACCTTTCAGGTGTTTTTCGAATTCCCGGGTGATGCTCCGGGTGGCTGTCTCGATATCCATGCCGGGGGGGCAGTCCACCCAGTGAATCGTGATGATGTCGTCGACCACATCTACGGTCAGGGTGCCGGGCGTCAGGGTGATGGTGTTGGCCAGGATCAGCCGCCCCAGTGGAGAACGCAGTTCGGTCCTGACCTCCACCAGCGCCGGTTGCAGGGGCAGGGAGGGCGACAGCACGCGGCGTGCCATGTCGAGGTTGGCGCGTATCAGGGCAAGGGTGAAAACACCCAGGTAGGCGAAGAAGGATGGAATGGCCATCGGGGTCAGGCGCAGACCGTTGAATATACTCAGGTGAGGTCGGCTGATCAGGGTGACGACCAGGGCCACCAGCAAACCCGCGATCCACTCTGCGGGATCGGAACTGCCGGTCAACAGCAGCCAGAACCCGAACAGCAGAACGAACAGGAACAGTCCGCTGGGGAGATCGCTGGACGTCGAATCACTGGTATTGCTACTCATCTTCCATCCACCCTCAGTTGTGTTGCGGTCGTTGCCGATTTCCAACAGTGCCCATTATGAAGCGGCTGTCTCCAAGCTTCAATTGGGAGTTCACCAGCCCAGCATGATATTGCTCAATTGTTGCCATTGGATGACGCCACGAACGGGAATGGGTCGTCAGGAGCCGCTGATAAATGGGTGCCAGCTTGCGAGTCCCTGGGCAGGGGAAGTCTGTCGGGTAGGCCCGGCAGGTGCGACTATGAGGTGCACCCCAGACTGTCTGCAGGTGTAATTGCGAGCGTCTTGGGTGGATCGTCATAGCCTCGGTACATCAGGAATTTCAGACATCATAGTGGATTCTGATCGCCGTGTAAGGGGGGCTACGGAAATCGACCCGGTCGTTTCTGAGCGGGGTTCAAAACTTGGCATTCTGACCCCGGATGCACCATTATGGGACCAGCTGGATTCATGAGGTAAGCACTGACCCACGGGCAGGATTTCATTACCTCTGTCCGGAATGGTGCGAGAACCGCTGGTGTGATCCAACATGGTTCGCATTAAACAGGATTCGCGGACAAAAATCAGGGTAATTGCAGGTCGACAGGGAATCGTCGTGTACGGGCGGCAGCACAGGTTTGTAAATCCAGCGCCCTGTCTGATACGGCGCGCGATAGTGCAAGGCGTGGCGTCTAAACCACAGAGGAATGACATGTACAGTTTTTCAATCCAATTGAACGGCCGCCTGGAGGATATCGAACCCCGGGTGGTGGAGGCACTGAAAGCGGAAGGCTTCGGCATACTCACGGAAATTGATGTGCAGGCGACCCTGAAAGCCAAGTTGGGCGTCGAACGCCGTCCCTACCGGATACTGGGAGCCTGCAACACGCCGCTGGCGCATAAGGCCATTGATGCGGAGCCTGACATCGGTCTGCTCTTACCCTGTAACGTCGTGCTTCGCGAGGAAGCGGACGGGGCCATCACTGTTGCGTTCATGGACCCCGTGGCGGTGCTGCAACTGGTGGAACGTCCGGAGGTTGAAGCACTGGCTCAGGATGTCAAACAACGCTTGCAGAGAGTCCAGGCCGGGCTGCAATCCTGAGTCTGTCACAGGGTCAGGCAGGATGCTCTGGGCCATAGAGTCGGTCAGGATGGGTAGAACCATGCCGCGAAATACCAGCGGTCCGAGGTGAGCGTGATACGGGCATCCTGTGCATCGAACACCTCCTCCCGGTGGCTGGGTTAATGGTTGCGCCAGGTGGATTTCATAACGGGTCTTTACGATTGAAGATGCCATGACCGCTGATGCCTGTTGTGTGGTCCGGTTCGCGTGGGAATAGGAACGCCAACGATCTCCCACTGAAGGTCGATGATTTAACGAGGTGTCCTGGGCAATTCGTTACGCATGCGCTCAGACACCCTGTTATCGCCGTGGCTGTAGCGGCCGTAGCATGCTCGACGATGCCCCCCGCGGTCTTTTCAAAACAGGGATGATTGATAACTGAGGACGCGTTAAACCGAATGCAAAACGGGTATTGCTAGGTACTTTGCGACCTGCTTGTTCAGGACCTGGACCTGGACTGGGGCAGGGAGTAATCTTCGCGGGGCTCGCTCGAGGAATCCGAACCGGGAAAACCATGCTCAGTTACCGTCATGCTTATCACGCGGGAAATCCAGCGGACGTAGTCAAGCACCTGGTGCTTGTCGAAGTGCTGGGTTACATGAGGGAGAAGGATAAGCCCTTCGTCTACATCGATACCCATGCAGGCAGCGGCCTGTACCGTCTGGATACCCCTCAGGCAACCCATAACCGCGAGTTCGAGAAAGGTATAGGGTGCCTGCTGGGGGCCGGGGAACCGGAGTTGCAACCCTACCTGGAGATCGTTCGCCACTTCAATCCCGACGGAATACTTCACCGCTATCCCGGTTCGCCGAAAATCGCCGCCCAGTTGCTCAGGTCCCAGGATCAGGCCTGGTTGTTTGAACTGCATCCCAACGAGTTCCCCGCACTCAAGGAATCGTTTCGCAACAACCGGCAGTTTCACCTGGCCCAGGAGGACGGTTTTGATGGATTGATGCGGCTGTTGCCGCCGCCGTCGCGCCGGGGTTGTGTCTTAATTGATCCGTCCTACGAAGTGAAGCAGGACTACCAGAGGGCCATCGAACAGTTGTTGCGGGCTGTGAAACGCTTCGCCACCGGGGTCTATCTGCTCTGGTACCCGGTGGTTGAACGGGGGAGGGTCGATCAGATGCAACGTACCCTGGTCAAGAGCGGAGTGCGACGCCTTCACTGTTTCGAGTTGCAGCACGCGGTTTCCCACAGCCAGGGAATGTGGGCCAGCGGACTGTTCGTGATCAACCCGCCCTGGATGCTGATGCAACGGATGCAGACGATTTTGCCGATCCTCGCAGAACGGCTGGGAGAGTCCGGGGCGTTCGGCTTTCGTTGCGAGGAACTGGTCGGAGAGACCTGACGTCCACTGCCCGGTGACCGGCTGGTGCTGTCAGCCGGATCTACAGCCCCAGACAATGCTTGGAGGAAATATTCATGAAGACATTTGAAAATGTAACCGTCACCAAGGCCGCCAACATCTATTTCGAGGGTGCGGTTACCAGTCGCAGCCTTCAGTTTGCCAATGGTGAAAGCAAAACCCTCGGCATCATGCAACCCGGCGAGTACCGCTTCAACACCGGTAAAGCGGAAATCATGGAGATCCTCTCCGGTGACGTGCGGGTGCGCCTCAAGGACAGCGAGGAATGGCAGGATTATGCCGCCGGTGACAGGTTTGAAGTCCCCGCAGATTCCGCCTTCGATATTCAGGTGAACAAGGTTACCGATTACTGCTGCAGTTTCATCGACTGAGCGGCTTAATGCCTCCGCATGGATACGAATAACCGATACCAGGGCCTCTCCCGGGCACTGGTTCGGCAGGTCCGGCGGGAGGTTTGCCGGTGTTTGCATCGATCATCAAGCACTGCTGTTCCTTGCGCCTTTATCGGTGGCCGGGGAATGCGTTGGATTCCCGGCATAGGGGCTGTCCAGCGGATGATAGATGCGTCCTTCGAAACGCAGGAAGCGAATGAAAAACTCGAACAGGATGAGTCGGGTGGTCTGGATCATCACCACCAGACCCTCGATGGCCACGATGGCCACCTGACCAAGCAGGGCGATGGTCCATTGCGCCAGTTGCGTGTCCACCGAATGGTAGAGATGAATGATCACCAAGGAAAGGGCGCCATGGGCGAGTGCGAAGGCACCTACACGGAGAAATGAAAGGGTATGCACGACCAACTGGAATGCGCTCTCGACAAGTTTGCCAACACGGTGAAAATAGCGACCGGGCGGGCACGTTCGACAGACCACGGCGACTCCCGATAAATACCAGATGGCCGCGGCCAGGGTAAGGTACAGAGCCTGTGGCCAGAGTACCGCGAAAGCCGCCGACAGGTAGAGCACGATGACCGGTGCGCCTTCGAGCATCCAGAGTCCCAGTTCACCTCGCCAGTAGGCTTCGATACCCGAAAAGATCATCCCCAGAAGAATGATCGAGACACCCAGCAGGAGGGTTGCAATCAGGGTCTCCTGAGGGTGATCCAGCGGACAGCCGCAGAAGGTGGGTATTATTCCCGTGGCGCCGAAAAACTCTCCGAACAGCAGACCGAACAGGGCGGCGGAGAGTCCGCAGGGAATCAGAATGGCGGCTTGCGGGTAGCGCTTGACCACGAGGTAGCCTGCGATCATCAGCATCACTCCATGTCCCAGGTCCGGGAACATGAAACCGAACAACAGGGGGACCAGGAACGCCAGCAGAGGTGTGGGGTCGACCTCGTTGCGCCCGGGTGCGCCCACCAGTTCCACCAGATGCTGAAAGGGTTTCGCCCATCCCCGTCGGCTGAGGTACACGGGGGGCTTGAGGTCGCCCCGGGGAGGACTGAATACCACCCGCGCATCGATATCCGATTCGCGCAGTATCGTTTCCATCGCATGTGGGTCCGGGTAGAGAGTCCAGCCGCTGATTCGGCAGTTCTGGTGTTCCGGGTCGTGATGGATCGCGTGCTTCGAGTACCAGCTGAGCAGGCGCATGGTTGAGAGGGCGCAACGTACCTGCAGATCCTGCCGGTGTGCATCCCGTTCCGAGTTCAGACGGACCCGTTCCAGGTTGCACTGGGTGATACGTTCGCGAATATCACGGCGCTGTGTCTGAGGGTCTTCGGCCAAGCCTTCGGGTAGCGTCAGCAGGGTGCATTGCAGCAGTGTGGCGGTGCCTTCCACGACGCGCTGATGAGCGGGTTCGCACACTACCAGCCAGAAATCCCGGGATTCTCCCGGCACAACCGCATTGTAATAGTCCTTGATCTCCGGGGGCGACTCCAGCGATCCCCTGGGACAGGCATAGATGTGTTTGCTGAGAAATCCACTCGATTTACCCATATCTCCCAGATGGCTGGTGGTTTCGCCGCTCACCCGGAGGTATTCGGCGAGCAGGCTCAGCTGCTCCCGCTGTATTGCGTTGCAGCGGATCAGCCGCTGCAGTTCAAGTCCCTTGAGATGCCATTGATGCAGGGTTTCGGTCGCCTGCTCGGCAACCTTGACCGGGTGTTGAAGACAGCGATCGGGTTCTGCCGCTCCAACGGGAAGATCGTAGTGAAGACGCTTTTCGAGGGTCTCGAATCGGTCGATGCAGCGGTTCAGCGCGGCACTGTCGAAGCAGGGCTCGACCGCTTCGGTGACGGGTTCAAGTTCGACCTTGTTGGAGGTTGCGAGGGTTTCCAGGGCGTGAACGGCCTTTTCCCTGGGAACACGGACTTCGAACCATTGAACCTGTGTGGGGTGTAGCGCCACGGTTGTTACTGCGTACGGGGGAGGTATCGGTGTGATACCCCTGTCTACATTCTGGCACAGCAATTGAACATTGTCTGAAATTGGCGGGCGGTTTGGGCCTGGCTGGGAATGGTAAGACTCGCAATGGGAACACGGATCTTCTGATTGAAAATCCCGCCTCCCGGCCTGCGGCCGATATCATGGGTCCGTGCCGGATCGATGACTCAGGGTGACTGCAGCACATACTCCTGCAGGGCACAGGCGCCTCCCAGACCGTCCGCCTCGATCACGAGACCGATCCCCCGCGCATAATATTTTCCTTCCCAATCCATGCGCTGCTCCTCGTGCAACTGAGGATCGTCCAGGGAGAAATTCTCGATCAGCAGCGCCGCAACGGTCCCCGTGGCGGGGGTTTCCACCGCCTCTTCCCGCGCGACCTGGCGTTTGCCGATCCGATCCCCGGGTACCGGGTTCGCGCTGACCAGCAGGGTGTCGTCGGCTACCGCTGGGTCGACAGACCGGTGGATGCCGCCCGATTCATCCGCATGATAGTAGAGGTTCAGTGAGGCGGGGTCGTCACCTGTGTGCAGTTGCGCAACGAAATACATCATTCCCTGGTGTAGCTCACGGCCGGTTATAGTCAGGGTTTTGTCGAACAGATACTCGCCTTCAACGGAACAGCTGTAGCGCCAGCGGTTACCCACTGATAGTGGAAAATAGGCGGAGCCCTGAACCGCGTCTTGGATTTCACGCGGATCGGTTTCGGCACTGTCGCTGACTGCCGAGGCGCAGGACAGGGTCAACACACAAATACCGGCTGCGCAGGCGGTGATGAATCCCGTGTTTATCGAATTTCGAAGTGCACGCATCCGTTTCGCTCCTTTATGACCTTGCCGCTGAGGAGTGACGGATGGGCTCTGGCGACGAGTTTGATGACTTTGACCTGCTGATTGTCGATCGTTGACGGCCCGCCCACATCGATCGCCTTGCCCCTTTGGTGGGCGCTTCTTCCGGGTTTGGCAATTGCCTGACCCACTCCGCGAACCATACTGAGTATCTCGTCTTCATGGGCAAGCATGTCCGCGAGCGCGGCGTCATATTTGGTCTTGCCGTATTTGGCGATGATCGTGCTTTTGTATTTGGTTTTGTAGAAACGATGCAGGATCCGGCGTTGATGCTCAGCGCTGCGATAACCGCTGGTGCAGTAGCTGCCTTTCGGCAGCAGCGGATTGACCAGGTCCCAGGCGGTCAGGAGTTTGCCGGGCAACTGTACTCCGGGACTGACTTTCTTGATCGACCAGGTGTTGAGAAACCGGTGCGTGGTGCGGTTGACCGAGATGACGCCATCGGGATTGCGCATGAAATGGGTCTGTACTTCGATGATCCCTTTCAGGATCTTGTCATCCATGGACCCTTGGCTGACGTAGCAGGGTATCATGCCGATATCCATGAGGCGCTGGTGCAGGCTTTTTACGTCCGCGGGGCGATTCGGACAGCCTTTGCCGACCGCCTGTGTCAATGTCATCATGGTACAACCCTCCTCTGGTAATGGCGCACTGGCGAATCGCTCGATGGTCCTGCCCGGCGATTCAAGGTCTTGCGGGGCTTCCGGTTCGGTGTGTCGGTAGTCCGGGTCGCCAGTTTAGCGGATTTGAATGGAATGGCGTCAACAGCTTCAGGGAAATGATAGTACCTGGCTACTCAAACGCCTATGGGGGGAATCCGGTAATTGTTCACTTGACTTTATGACCGGCGTGCCGGTCTCGCGAGCCCATGGACACCAACCTCACCCGGGGTCCCGTTCAGCGCTCAGGCCGCGTCCGGTAACGGGGGCGGGAAATAGGTCGTTACCATTTTTTCATGCAGCTCCGCGAGCATGACCTGCATATCGTCGATGAAGTCGTGAAGCAACTGGTTGTCCATCTTCTCCACAGGCATGCTCTGCACCTCACGCTCGATCTTGCGCAGGATACGCACCGGCGCACGGTTCTTGGGCAGACGCGACAGGTTGTAGGAGATGGTTTCCAGGCAATAGCTCAAGGAGCGGGGAAAAGATTCGGTCTGGAAGAGAAATCTCAGCACGTCGTTGCGGCGTATACGCACCTGCATGTGCTGGCGGTACATCTGGTAGGCGCTCAACGACTTGAGCATGCTCATCCACAGGATGTCCTCGAACGGGGCGAGTTCCGGGGCATCGTCGGGGATCGGGTTTTCACAACGTACATCGATGATCCGCGTGGTCATATCGGCGCGCTCCAGCTTGCGGCCCAGATTGAGAAAATGATACGCGGTGTCATGACTCATACTGCCGGCCAGGAGTCCGGTGAGAGTTTGTGAATTGGCAATGATCTGCTGCAGGTAGAGATGCCGCCCATGGCGGGAAAAACTGCTCTGCTTGTTATCCAGCGCGGACTGGTAGTAGCTGTTGATCTCCTCCCAGGCCTCCCGGGGCAGGATCTCCCGGATGGTGCGCGAATTCTCCCGCAGGCTCGACAGGATACTGATGATGGAACTCGGATTCTGTTCATCCGAGATGAGGAAGTTGGCCACCCGACGCTCGGTGAATTCCGGGTGACGCTCCTCGTAAGCGGTATTGCAACCGAGCAGGCTGATCAGGGCGTCCCAGCCGGGCGCCACCTGGGGCGGCAGATCCAGCAGCAGGTTGGTGTTGACGGTGATCAGTCGGGCAGTATTCTCGGCCCGCTCCTGATAGCGGCCGATCCAGTAGATGGTTTCAGCGACGCGGGAAAGCATGGCGCACTCCTCGGGTGTATCTCAAAGTTGCTGTGATTCGGTCATCGCCCGCGACTGCGGGTGATCTCTGGGTAGCCTCACGAGCGGTGAAATGCATCGGTTGGTCTCCGTTCAACTGTCCACGATCCAGGTGTCCTTGCTGCCGCCCCCCTGGGAGGAATTGACCACCAGGGAGCCCTTGCGCAGCGCCACCCGGGTGAGTCCGCCGGTGGTGACCTCCATGTTTTTACCGCTGAGTATGAAAGGACGAAGATCCACGTGCCGGGGTTCCAGCAGTCCTCGGTCGATGGTCGGCACCGTGGAAATGCCCAGAGTCGGCTGGGCGATGTAGTTTCGCGGGTTGGCTGCGATCAGTTTCGCGAACTCTTCGCGTTCCGCCTTGGTCGAGGCGGGACCGACCAGCATCCCGTAGCCGCCTGACTCGTTGGCCGGTTTGACCACCAGATCCTTGAGGTGATCCTGCACGTAGGCCAGGGAATCCTTGTCCATGCAGCGGTACGTGGGCACGTTGGGCACGATCGGCTCCTGGTCCAGGTAGTAACGGATGATCTCCGGTACGTACGAGTAGACGACCTTGTCGTCGGCCACGCCTGCGCCCGGGGCGTTGGCCAGGGCCACCTTGCCGGCCTTCCAGGCCCGTAGCAGGCCGGGCACGCCGAGCATGGAATCCGCTTTGAAGGCCTCGGGATCCAGAAACAGGTCGTCGATGCGCCGATAGATCACGTCCACCCGGGACAGGCCCTCGATATTGCGCATGTAGACGCAGTCGTCGTCGCAGACCACCAGGTCGCGGCCCTCGACCAGTTCACAGCCCATCTGCTGGGCCAGGTAGGCGTGCTCGAAGTAGGCGGAGTTATAAATGCCAGGGGTGAGTACCACGATCTCCGGATTGTCGCCGGGGCGTGGGGAGAGCGCCGCCAGGGTGTCGAACAGCTCCGACGGATAGTCGTCCACCGGCAATGGGCTGTAAGTCTCGAACAGCTCGGGAAACACACGCTTGGTCACCAGGCGGTTTTCCAGCATGTAGGAGACCCCTGAGGGTACCCTGAGATTGTCCTCCAGGACGTACATCACCCCGTCACGGTCACGCACCAGGTCACTGCCGCAGATATGCGCCCAGATTCCCAGGGGCGGGTCTATACCCACGCACTGGGGCCGGAAATTGACCGACTTGGCAAGCACCGCGGCGGGAAATACCTTGTCCTTGACGATCTTCTGATCATGGTAGAGATCGTCGATGAACAGGTTCAGAGCATGCACCCGCTGCTTGAGTCCGGCCTCCACCTGGTCCCACTCTTTCTTCGGGATCAGGCGTGGAATGATGTCGAACGGCCAGGCCCGGTCGATGGAGCCTTCCTCCTCGGTGTAGACACGGAAGGTGATGCCCATCTGCTTGATCGCCAGCTCGGCGCCGAGCTGACGGGCTTCCAGTTCGCCCTCATCGAGCTTGCGCAGATAGCTAATGAGTTTGCGCGCATAGCCCCGGGCGTTGCCATTCGAGGTGATCAGCTCGTCATAGAAGTCATGGTTTTCGAATGCCTCCCAATTGATGCTCATGCCAGGCCTCCTTCGCGCGGCGTCGTACGCAGATCCAGGGTCCAGGGAAAGTCCGGGTTCAGCGGTTCGCTGTCGAGCACGATTCGTCCGCCGGTGTGACCGTGTTCGACGAAGCGGGCCAGGCGCCGGGCCTCGGCCTCGTTGGCATTCACCGGAAAGGTTTCATAGTGGCGGCCACCGGGATGCGACACGTGGTAGGTGCAGCCCCCCAGTGAGTGCTCGTTCCAGGTGTCGACCACGTCGAACACCAGCGGGGTGTGCACGCCAATGGTCGGGTGCAACCCGGATGGCGGCTGCCAGGCCTTGTAACGCACCCCGGCCACGAATTCCCCGCGCGTACCGGTATTGCGCAAGGGCACCCGGCGACCGTTAACGGCGATGGCGTGGCGCCCGGGGGTGAGACCGCTGGCCTTGACCTGCAGGCGCTCCACCGATGAGTCGACGAAGCGGGCGGTGCCCTGAGCGGTGACCTCTTCACCCAGCACGTTCCAGGGCTCGATGGCGAAGCGCAGTTCCAGTTCCAGGTCGTCCACGTTGAGGGTGCCGTAGCGGGGAAAACGGAATTCGACAAACGGGTCGAACCAACTCATATCGAAGTTGTAACCGCTGCGGCGCAGATCGCTGACCACGTCGGCCAGATCCCGCTCCACGTAGTGGGGCAGCATGAAGCGGTCATGCAGTTCGGTGCCCCAGCGTACCGGTTCGCGCGCATAGGGATTGTCCCAGAAACGGGCGATCAACGAGCGCAGCAACAGCATCTGCACGCTGCTCATGCGCGCGTGCGGCGGCATCTCGAAGCCGCGGAACTCCACCAGTCCGAGTCGCCCGGTGGGGCTGTCCGGAGAGTAGAGTTTGTCGATGCAGAATTCGGATCGGTGGGTGTTGCCGGTGAGGTCCACCAGCAGATGGCGCAGAATCCGGTCCACCAGCCAGGGGGCCACGGTTTCGCCCGGGGGCATCTCCTTGAAGGCGATACCCAGTTCGTACAGGGAGTCGTCGCGCGCCTCGTCGACACGCGGGGCCTGGGAGGTCGGTCCGATGAACAAACCCGAGAACAGGTAGGAGAGCGCCGGGTGGTTCTGCCAATAGGTCAGCAGGCTGCGCAGCAGATGCGGCCTGCGCAGGATCGGGCTGTCGCTGGGATACTCTGCACCGATGGTCACATGGTTGCCGCCGCCGGTGCCGGAATGGCGTCCGTCGAGCATGAATTTTTCGGTGCCCAGACGGGACTGACGAGCCTCTTCATAGAGGGTTTCGGTGCGCGAAACCAGCTCCCGCCAGTCGTGGCTGGGATGAATGTTAACCTCAATGACTCCGGGGTCGGGGGTGACCTGCATGCGCAGCAGGCGGCTGTCATGGGGCGGCTCGTAACCTTCCATGACCACCGGCAGGCCCGTGTCCACCGCGGCCGCCTCGATGGCATTGACCAGATCGAGATAGTGTTCCAGTTCGGTGAGCGGCGGCAGGAAGATGTGCAGATGTCCCTGCCTGGGTTCCACGCACAGGGCGGTGCGCACCAGTACGTCTTCGTTCTGATCACTTCGATGTGCGCTGAACAGACTGGGATCGTCGGCGGCCAGAGGCGGGGCCGGCAGGGGTGAGGCGGTACCACTGCGCACCATTCGCAGCCGATCGCGGATCTCCGGCAACTGGTTACGGGCATCGAAGGGATCCTTGGGCAGCACGGTCTGGCGGTCGCCCTCCTTTTGCCACAGCAGGGCGTCCAAAGGCAGGCGATAACCCATGGGTGAGTCGCCAGGGATCAGGTACATGTTGTCGCGGCGGAAGCTCCAGGGGCTGGAGATCCAACTGTCGCTCAGGTAATCCCAGGCGATCGGCAGGGCATAGCCAACCGTGCAGTCGAGCCCCTGCTCGAAAACCTTGCGTAGCCGGGCGCGTTCCAGGGGATCCTTGAGCCGGTTGTCATGTACGTCCAGATTACTCGGGAGTATGCCCTCTTTCCACAGATAGTAGAGGTTGTCCTCGAAGCCGGGGCGGGCGTGCCCGCCGTCGACACCCAGGTGGTGGGCGATCCCATCGATCAGGCGATGCGCGTGAGACTCATTGAAGGATTTGGAAGTGTCGGGATGATCCAGCAGCTCCGGGTGTTGCCAGACCGGGGTTCCGTCCCTGCGCCAGGCGCAGGTCAGTGCCCAGCGGGGCAACTGCTCTCCGGGATACCATTTTCCCTGACCGTAGTGGAGTACCGCGTCGCTGCCGAAGACCTGCTTCAGCTTACGCAGCAGGATCCCGGCCCGCTCCAGTTTGTGCTCGCCGAGCGCGGCGGTATTCCATTGCGGGCTGTCCATGTCGTCGATGGATACAAAGGTGGGTTCGCCGCCCATGGTCAGGCGTACATCGGCCTGCGAGAGATGGCCGTCGACATAATCGCCGAGTGCGAGAATCGCCGCCCATTGATCCTCAGTGTAGGGTTTGGTGACCCGCGGGTCCTCATGCACCCGGGTGACCTGGTTGACGAAGTGGAAACTGACCTCGCATTTGTCGGTGGCGCCGACGATGGGAGCGGCGCTCACCGGGTCCGGGGTACAGGCAAGGGGGATGTGCCCTTCACCGGCGAACAGTCCGGAGGTGGGGTCGAGTCCGACCCAGCCGGCTCCGGGAATGAAAACCTCGGCCCAGGCATGCAGATCGGTGAAATCCGCCTCAGGGCCGGAGGGCCCGTCGAGGGATTTCTGATCGGCGGTCAGTTGCACCAGGTAACCGGAGACGAAGCGCGCCGCGAGTCCCATGTGGCGCAGCACCTGTACCATCAGCCAACCGGTATCCCGACATGAACCGGTGGCCTTGGAAAGGGTCTGCTCACAGGTCTGCACCCCGGGTTCCATGCGGATGGTATAGCCGATGACCTGCTGCAGTCGCTGGTTGAGTTCGACCAGGAAGTGCACGATGTGCGGACGATCGTCCTCTTCTTCGTCCTTTTTGGTTTCGTCCTTCTTGTCGCCCATGTAGGCGAAACCGAGCCGCTCGCTGCGCACCTTTTCCAGCCACGCCATCAGCAGCGGGCCGGATTCCTTGATTTCGAAGTAGGGCGCCAGTTCCTTCTTCAACTGGGGCTCGTACTCGAACGGAAAATGCTCGGCATGGCTTTCGACGAAGAAATCGAAGGGGTTGATGGTGACCAGATCGGCCACCAGGTTCACATCCACGACAAAGCTGCGCGCCGGTTTGGGGAACACGTAGCGGGCAATGTAGTTGCCGAACGGGTCCTGCTGCCAGTTCAGGAAATGCTCCTCGGGCTCGACCTTCAGCGAGTAGTGATGCAGCGGGGTCCGGGTGTGGGGGGCCGGACGCAGGCGGATCAGATGGGGTGACAGGTTGACTGACCGGTCGAAGTGATACTCGGTCCGGTGGTGAATCGCGATACGAACTGACATGGTGCGCGTAATGCTCCAGATTGGTGCCGATTGTTATGATGTGAGGGCTTGGACACCTTTAAGGTGAATCCTCAGCAGTTTTTGTGCCATACGATGCTTCATTCCCATTAGGCACTATTTTGGCTCAGTTGCCCTGAATTTCCAGTCCCGTGTGCCGATAATAGCTTCAATCAAAGAGCACTTTTTTGTCACGTGATTTGTATTATCATGAACGACCCGAAGACAACCGGATGATTCCCGCCATGACATATTGCCTAGGTATCTGCGTCCAGGACGGACTGATGTTCGCGTCGGACTCCCGCACCAACGCGGGGGTGGACTATGTGACCAGCTATTCCAAGATGCATGTGTTCGAACCGGCGCCGGACCGGGTCTTCGTGATCCTTTCCGCGGGGAACCTGGCGACCACCCAGGAGATTGTCAACATCATTCAGCGGGATATCGATTATCCCAGCGGGGGGGAGAATCTGCTCACCGCCCGCTATCTTTTCGAGGCGGCGGACTATGTGGGACGGGTCAGCCAGATGGTGCAACAGCAGCACGGCGTGGCCCTGCAGCAGGCCGGGGTCAGCGGTGAAGTGACCTTGATTCTGGGGGGGCAGATCCAGGGACAGCCCCATGGCCTGATGCTGATCTATCCCCAGGGGAATCATATCGAGGCCTCCCGCAGCACACCCTATCTTCAGATTGGTGAAACCAAATACGGCAAGCCGGTGCTCGATCGGGTGCTCAACTACAATCTGCCCCTGTATGATGCCGCCCGCCTGGGACTGGTATCGCTCAGTTCCACCACCATGTCCAATATCACCGTTGGCCCCCCCTACGAACTGGCGATTTACAATGTGGATCAGTTCAAGATCACCAGTCGCTGTAAGTTCGAAGAGAGTGGAGATTACCTCAAAGACCTGCAGGAGGCCTGGACCAACGGCCTGATTCAGATTTTCAACAATCTGCCCCGTTTCGAATGGGAGAAGCAGGATGATCAGATGGGGCTGGGCTTCAACGAGTGCGAATCCGCCGTTCCCGCCGATGAGCCGGCCGAGGAAACCCCGACCTACTGACCGCACAACGCGGCATGGATTCCTCCGGGGGGCGGATGAAGAGCCGCCAGGGGGTCTGCAAAGGCCAGGATGCTGTGGCATAATCCATGGTATCAACAACTGTTGGTACCCGAGTGCTTGAAAGGAATCAGCATGAAATTCCGCTATTTTCTCGTGGTGGCCTTGCTGCCGTGTTTCGCCCTCAAGGCCGAAGAAATCCATCCTGAATCCCCAGCAACATCTGCGGATGCAAAAACATCATTGATGCCTACCTATGGCAACTGGTGCGGGCGCGATCACCCCCAGAACCCGGAGAACGCCCAAGCCCCTATCGATCGGTTGGATGAAATCTGTCGAAATCACGATTTATGCTATCTCGAGAGAGGCCATATGGCTTGTGAATGTGACAGTCAGTTCAATAAGGAGATCGTTTCCGGCTTACATGAAAACAGATTCACGGGATCGACGAAGCTGTTGGCGCACACGTTCAGGGCTTATTTCAGGGGATCGCCCTGTGTCGGCTCATCGAAAGACAAGTTGGCGCCAACCCGGATACTGAGTGCCGTGGTCAAAGGTGCCGATAGAAATGCTGAACGGTTTATCCGCAGAATCCAGTCTATGACCGGGAATCCTGAGCCGGAGCATATTGCAGAATAGAGCCCTGCTTAGGGTCCATCGGATTAGTGTTAACAGGCCCTAAGATCTGGCCAGCAGCGCACCTACAGATTGCGCTATTCTGCGACGGGCGGTGGTGCCTGCGGTTTGAGGTTGTCCACGTGGACAATGACAACATCAATTTCTGGCTGCAGGGTGACATGACTGATACCGAAACGTTTCGTGAGCATGTCTCGAACCCTGTACAAAACGCCAGGCCACTCAAGGGGGTCGTGCACAACAATATGTGCCGAAAGTGCGTTTGTGTTCGCGGAGAGGGTCCAGATGTGCAGATCATGAATCGAAACCACGCCTTCGCATTTGGCCATCGCCATTCCAATGTCCTGCAGATTGAGATGAGTGGGTACCCCTTCCATCAGTGTGTGAAGGGCTTCTCGCAGTACACGCAGGGCCGACACCAGAATCAGCAATACGATCAGCAGGGAGAGCAGGGGATCGATGGTCATCCACCCGGTCAGGCTGATGATCGCGCCGGAGATCAGGGCCGCCACGGACCCCATCAGGTCACCCAGCACATGCAGCAGGGCGGCCCGGACATTGAGGTTGTGGTGATCGTGGGACAGCAGCCAGGCGGCTGCCAGGTTGACCAGCAGACCAATGAACGCCACGCCCATCACCGCACCGCCCATCACCGGGGTCGGGTTGTTGAAACGGCGGATTGCCTCGGCGCTGATCAACGCCACCAGAGCGATCATCAGCAGGGCATTGAACAGGGCGGCGAGGATCTCGGCGCGTCCCAACCCGTAGCTGTGCCGGCTGGAAGGGCTGCGCAGCGCCAGCAGCGCAGCGAATGCAGCCAGTCCCAGGGCGGACGCGTCGGTGAGCATATGTCCGGCATCACCGAGCAGCGCCAGGGATCCCGACCACCATCCTGCCAGCGTTTCAACGCCCGCAAAACCCAGGGTCAACGCCACAGCCCAGAGCAGCTTGCGGTGGACACCCTGGGAATGATGATGGCCTGCGTGAGCGTGATGCGGATGGTGGTGATCGTGCATGGGGCTATTCTGACATAAACCGGGCAGGCCAGGGATTAAGGAAACCCCGCAAGCCAAAGTGTTTGGCGATGGCCGGTGAGGCTCAATCCTGACGTCTGGGAATGCGGTTTCATCTGAAGTGCGCCCGCTGCCAATGGTTCCGCAGTAGTGTTGCTGTGTTGATACCGCCGGGTTGGCGCATTCAGCACGAATTTTCCTGAGAATCCCAGTATCCCTATCACTCCCCGAGATGTCCCTCCATGCCTCGGTCTGGATCAATGCTTCGCTTCCAAGGTATTGATTGCCCAGTGATTTACCTGACTGAATGTGCGGGTATTGTCTTCTAAAACCCCTCCTGAGCAGAAACTGGGGTCAAACCCTACCCGGGATTTGGGGCAATCAGCCCATTCATGTGATCTGCATCACATTTTAACGTTTATTTAACGTTGATTAAAAAGATTGCATCGTGGGTTGGCACTGTTCATGAGCTGCGGCAATTGATTCGGATCCCAGCGATTCTGCATGGCCGTTATCGAATCCGGTCTATTGACCGGTTGGGGATGTACCCGTTCGGAGTTCTCCAGGAACTGCTGACCCGCAAGTGTGATTCAGGGGGGTTGACCCCCTGCGCAGGTTAGTGGACGACCCGGCGAGCTTAGCAACTCAACCCAGTGCGAAGAACGAGGCGTCATGAACAACATACCTGCCGATGCGATCCATCATCCGTGTCAGCCAGTCTCAGGCTTGATTCATTCACCACTTCACATTTCGTCGAATCCGGTTTCTTGCATCACACCGGATCTGATCAACCCGTGCCTTTGGCACACAGCAAACAGCACGCTCGCGGGTCAGTAGAGCCGGCGGCATCGTGGCTCACAGCGTTTGAGAGACGTCTGAATTCTTTGAACTTCTGGGATTAAAAACAATTGAGGGGATCACACATGAATAATCGTTACCGTTGGAAAGTCCAGCTCGCTGGATTCGCAATGCTGTCCCTCGCGGCAGGTATGGCGAATGCCCTGACACCCATGGAAAAGCTGGGAAAAAAAATCTACTTTGATACCAACCTGTCCAATCCGGACGGACAGGCCTGTGTCAGCTGCCATCATCCGGGGCTGGCGTTCATAGACCCGGATTCGAACATCCCGGTGTCGGAGGGGGTGATCCCGGGGCAATTCGGCGGGCGCAATGCGCCCTCCGCCGGTTATGCCATGTTTGCGCCGCCGTTGTACGAAGCGGAGCCCCAGTTCTGGATTGGCGGGCAGTTCTGGGATGGCCGGGCCACCGGAAATCCTGCGCTGGACGCGATTCCGGGAACCCTGCCGGACAGCCTGGGTGATCCGCTCGCCGACCAGGCTCGGGGGCCGTTCCTGAACCCGGTGGAGATGCACAACGCGAACATCGTCGAGGTATTGATCGATATCCGGGATTCGTCATATGCCAAGCGATTCAAAGAAGTTACCGGCATCAATCTTGCCGCGATCCCGCTGGATCCTGGTGCCGAGCCTGGCCAAGAGGCCCTGGATGCCTACGATGCCATGGCGCTGGCAATTGCCGCCTTCGAACGCAGCACCCTTTTCGCTACCTTCAGCTCGAAATATGATGTCTACCTGCAGGCCTGTCTGGCGTCGGGGGGTGACAAGGATGAGTGCGCCCTGGGTGAAGGCCCTGTGGCGGACGCAGTGGCGTCCAGCGAATTCACGGCCCTCGAAAAACAGGGCATGAACCTCTTCATGGGCGAGGCCCAGTGCGTCGCCTGTCATGTAGTCGACTGGACGGATCCCGCCGCAGCCGGGGGGCTGGAGGTACAGGTGCCCAACTGGTCGCCGGATGGCACGGTGCCGCCGATGTTCACCGACTTCACCTATGACAATCTGGGGGTGCCGGTGAACCCGGAAATCGCTGCACTCATCGGCGAACCGCAGGACATCGATAGAGGACTGGGGATCACGGTGGATGACCCATCGCTGGATGGTCTGTTCAAGGTGATGAGTCTGAGAAATATCGGCATCTCGGGTCCCTACGCGCACAACGGCTATTTCAAGAGCCTGGAAGCCATCACGCATTTCTACAACACCGCAGATGTGGGTGCACCGGGTAACCCTGTCCAGTTCCGCTGTGAGGATTTGGGTCTAGCCGATGCATCGGCGGCACAAGCCCTGGCGAATGACTGCTGGCCCATGATAGAGGTCGGTGATCCGAATCGCGACGAGTTGGGTAATCTCGGGCTGACACCCCAGGAAGAGTCAGCGGTGGCTGCCTTTATGCGGACCCTGACAGACGGTTTTGAGATGTAATCGACGATCTGAACACCTTCGAACCAGCAAACCCGCTGTCCGGTGCCCGGCCAGCGGGTTTTTTTATGGCATGATGTTCGCTAAAAAGCATCACGGAATTTCATGCTTATGCCATTGATGGGATACGCGCCTATCGGATCAGCGTTAACAGGCCCTGCAAGGCCCTGAACCGTTTCAGTCAGACAACAGGGAAGGAGATTATCCGAACCCCATCACAGCCACATCCAAAGGAATCGGTTCGATGACAGTCAATACCACTATCAGCAGCGCAGGACCTTACCCCGGGGACGGGGTGACCACCCGTTTTCCTTTCGACTTCCCGGTGCTCGGGGCGAATCAACTGGAGGTCGTGCGCATCCTCGCCGACCACTCCCGCGAGGTATTGCGTCAGGAACTGGATTATCAGGTGATCCTGAACAGCGATCCCCATGTGAATCCCGGTGGAGTGGTGGATTGTAATCCTGAATCGGGCCCGCTGGGTTCGGACGAGTTCCTGTGGATCGAACGCAGGGTGGAACTGCTGCAACCACTTGATCTGCCACCGGACAGCGCCTACCCCCCGCAACAGATCGAATCGGCGCTCGATCGGCTCACATTCATGTTACAGCAGCAACAACAGGCACTGGACGCCACCCGGGCAACCCGGATCGCCGTGCTGGGTTCGAGTGAGGTGGTTTTTCCCTGGCATCAGACCTGGGTCGACCATATCAACGGGGCCTGCGAGGCCGAGGGGTTGGCGCTGGTATTTCAGCATACCGGGGCAGGCGCGCTGACCCACCAGCTGGCGATGCACAAGATCGATCCATTGACCGATCGCAGCTACGTCCAGTTCACCCGCGAGGCAACCCCCGACGCGATCATCATCGAATTGGGGATCAACGATGCGATTCTCGGACTGGGCGGCCGCACCCGGGCGCAGATGATTCAGGATGCGCGGGACCTGTACGGGTATATCCACACTTATAACCCGGGCGTGCCTCTGATCTATTCACGCCTGGTGCCCTATGACGAAGAGCGTCATGCAGGGGTGCCCATCAGCCAGGTGAAGAAGAAATACTGCGTGCCCTACATGCACCAGTTGAGCACCCAGCCGGGCGAGTCGGATCTGGTCACCTCAGAACCGGCGGAGTTGAACAAGCCGCTCTCGCCGCTGATGCAAACCCGCCTCAGCGACTGGAAGGCGCTGGACGCCGAGTGCCGCGGGTTGGCCGATTTCGTCATCGATACCAACTATTTCCGACCCGCCCGGCTGGGTCTGCTGTCGCACGATCGATATCATCCCAACGCCTGGGGACATTACTTCATCATGAGCCGGGTCTGGGAAGCGCTGCAGACCGACCGCGAACTGCGTGAGGCCTTGCCGGTGCTCAAGCAGATCCGCAGGCTGGGTGATTTCACGGACTTCGACCGGCTTTGGCACTCGGCCATCAAGCTCGATGCGGAACGGGACGGTTATGAGGTCGATACGGATTTCCTCTCCGGTTGGGAGTACCCGATGTGGTTGAACGTTCTGGGGGATACCCACCTGATCGACAACATCACCTTCTGGGCGAATGAGCAACGACCCGGCATCGCACTCAACGACGTGGTGAACAAGTCCCGGGACGATCTGTTCCAGGTCATGATGACCCGGTTGTGGCCGACCCGGGAGATCGCCACCAAGCTGTGGCGCGCCACAGCCTCGGAGCCCGCCACATGGAACCAGGATGTGCCGCCGGTGAAGGTCTCCTCGAGCGGCGCGCACATCGGTTCGGTACAGAATTCCGCCTTGCCCAATGGCTCCTGGCTGATCAAGTACCGGGTCGGGCGGGATGTGTTCGGGCCCTTTCCCATCGAAGTGACCGGCAGTTACCCGAGGCGCGCTCGGGTGGTGGACGTGGTGAGCCTGGTGCGGCAACAGGATCTCGAATTGACGGGGCAGGGGTGGCAGGACATCTCGTTTCCCCAGGTCGCCAGTCTGAGGGAGATCGACGATGCCCCCGATGGCGTGATCAGCACCCCGGAAGGCTGGATCCGGATTCCGCCGGATCTGGGCTACACGCGATTCCGCCTGAATGGTTTCTGCACCGCTACTGCATCCCTGCCCGGTCGTTATCGACTGGGGTTTTACCGTGACCCGGAAGGCTACCAGCATGCCCGGGGCAGTGCCGACACCTGTGAGAAATTCACCCAGGAGAGCGAGCCGCTTTCGCTGGTCCTGCAAAGCGCCTGGCTGCCGATCCGGGAGGGGGGTGAAATCCTCCGCCTGACGCTCGAGAGTCCGGGCGGGGTGATGCTCGAGTCGGCGACAGGTGTCGGCCTGCAGGTCGAATTGGGGTAGGGGAGCCGGCTTGCATGGAGCAGACTCGCGAAACAGACCCATAACGACAAAGCCCGCGACTGCGGGCTTTGTCGGTTGGTCAGGCACTCAAGTCGCTATCACCGCTTGATGCGGCCCAGCACCAGCACCTCAACACGCCGGTTCTCGGCGCGGCCCTCGGGCGTTGTGTTGCTGGCGATGGGCTCCTTCTCACCGGCGCCCCAGGTGGCGATCTTGTTCGGATCGACACCGCCGCCGACCAGGTAGTCGCGGACCGCACGAGCACGCTGTTCCGACAGATCCTGATTGTAATCGTCATCACCCACATCGTCGGTGTGACCGAGAATGCCGATGAAGACTGCGCGACTGAGGGTGTCCATGGCCTGGGTGATGCTCTGCTCCAGCAGGTTCTTGCCCTCGCCGGTGAGTTCGCCGCTACGCCGTTCGAACAGCGCAACGCTGGGGAACACCATGGCGTCCAGGGCGCGAGGTTGACCGACCACGAATACCTCCACCCGGCGGTTCTGCGCGCGGTTTTCCTCTGTGTCGTTGGACACCAGGGGATCGCTTTCACCGCGCCCGATGATCTTCATCTTGTCGGCGGGCACATCCAGGGTGGTGAGGTAATCGGCCACGGCCTGCGCCCGGCGCTTCGACAGCTTCAGGTTGTACGCGTCATCACCGACACTGTCGGTGTGGCCCAGAATGACCACCGCGAAAGCCTGGGCCAGGAGGTCGCCCAACTCCTCCCGGTAGCTACGGATGTAATCTTTGCCGCCATCGCTCAGCTTGTCACTGTCGAACGCGAAGAGTTCCGCCTGGGGAAACAGGATGGTGCTGATCTCGTCCTGGGCGTCGCCTTTGATGATTTCGACGGCCTTGCTCACCTGGTAGCCGTCGCAGCCGGTGACCGTAGCCATCTCGGGGGTCCAGTAACCGGTATGTACGCAGTCTCCGGTGCCGCTACGCATGATGTTGCCGTCATAGTCCATGACGTAACCGGGTACGGATGCACGTGATTCCGCAAGCACTGAAGTGCTGCCGGCGGCCAGCAGCAGGGCGCTCAGCGCATATCGCAGACAGCGGGTGTTGATGATGTTTAGCATGTCTCTCCCTCGGTGATTTATTATTCGTGGGGTCAAATATATAGCACCGTGGATGACCGTCAAGGCAAAGCATAACCTGTAGATTGCAAGGTTAATGGATGTAGACGAGATGAGACCTTAATGGCAGATATCCTTGCCAGGAGCGTCTGACCAGATCCTGCCGATCTGCCGGATTCCAAGCAATCCGTCTCATGATGATCCCCGGTGCTGGATCCTGGGGCCTCTCGGATTCGTGTCAACAGGCTCTGGACGAGTCCGCCTTATTCCAGCATGTCATTGATAACATTCCTGAACCAGCTATGGGCGTAACTTGCTTCACGTTTCCTCTGTGCATCAGAGGCATCGATGGGCGAGAGGCCACCCGAACCCGGGATCGGATTGATCATGTTGCTGGCCCGGTCAAGTGAATAGACCGCTGCCACGGAAATGCCGTGTTCGTGATTGATGATGCTGTAACAGGTGTTGACGAAGGTGGGCTCACCCACAGGCTGGTCATTGAATTTCGCCACAATCGCCGCAGCGGCCACCTTGGCCTGGGAGTTCGCGGCATAGGCGGATTTGGGCATTTTTGCGGCGTTGGAGGCGTCGCCCAGCACATACACATCTTTGCGCCGGGTGGATTCGAAGGTGAGCTTGTCAACCGGGCACCAGTCCCCATCGACCAGATCCGAGGCATAGGCGACCTTGCCGGCTTTCTGGGGCGGGATGATATTGATGACGTCACCCTGGAAATCCTCGATCTCCGCGATGAGGGTGCGGGTGGATGGATCGACGGCCTCCACCTTGCCCCCGCTGGCGGCTCCCACCCACTCGATCATGCTGTTATTCGTGCCGAACCCGTAATACCGGCTCCAACCCTGGCGGAACAGCCCCTGCTTGGAGAACGCGTCTTTTGGATCAAGGATGATGATCTTGGCCTTGGGTTTATGATGTTTGCAGTACATCGCAATTTGCGCCGCCCGTTCATAAGGTCCGGGTGGGCATTTGTAGGGATTGGGCGGCGCCACGATGATCACCCGGCCACCTTCGGGCATGGCGCGGATCTGGTTCGCCAGGGTCAGTGTCTGGGGGCCGGCGAACCAGGCATGAGGAATCGTTTCCGCGACGGCCTCGCTGTAACCTTCGATGGCATCCCATTTGAAGTCGACTCCGGGTGAGACGACACAGGCGTCATAATTGATACGTTCTCCGGTTTCGATGGACACCGACTTGGCATCGGCGTCGATGTCGGTTACCCGGTCGTTAACGATTTTTACTCCGTGTGCTTCGAGTCCTGCATAGTCGAAGGTAATGGATTCCAGGGTCCGGTCACCACTCAGCACCTCGTTGCTCATGAAGCAGGAGGTGTAGGACTTCTTGGGTTCGACTAGGGTGACCTCGATGCCAGGATCGAGTTTGCGGAGATATTTCGCCGCGGTGCAGCCACCGACACCGCCACCGACCACCACCACCTTGCGGGTTGCCGACAGCAACAGACCGGGAAAACCCAGTAACCCTCCCGCCAGGGTCATGCCGGCTGACCAGCGGAAGAAACCTCTGCGATTGTAATAACTCATTGCTTCTGCTCCTCCGCCGCTACCGGTGGCTGCCGTAGTAGTGGATCAGTGCCTGTACGGCATCCTCACCCTCCGCCTGGATGACGGCATCGACTTTACGTTTCATCTTCCGCGGATAAGGCCGCAAACCTTCGAGATAATCCATCATGCTGTTTTCGAGATAAGGCATCCACTGCCCCGCCAGCGTTCCGGCGTCACCGGCAACTCCCCCGTTCTCGTGGCATTTTTCACAATACTGTTGGTGCAGGGTTTCACCGCGTGCCGCCAGGGCAGGATCAAAGGGTTGCGGCGCGAGGCGTTGTTGCTGTTTGGCGAAATACCAGGCCATACCTCTCAACTCCTCGTCGTCATAGGCCTTGGCGATGCGATTCATGATGGTTGAATTGCGCTTGTCTTCACGGTAACCCTTCATGACATCGACGAAGACATCCGGGTCCATGCCGGCGATCGTCGGACTCGAGGGGCCGACACTTGAGCCGTCGGTACCGTGGCAACCGGCACAGGTGAAGGCGAGGGCCTGGCCGGACGGTTTGCCCTCAGCCTGTGCAAGGGCGGGAAGCATGACCAGCAGTGCCAGGAACACCAGGGATTTGTTTGTCATCATTCGAAGTGTCTCCAGGTTCAGGCCGGTGCGGTCATCAATCCGATCAGTACCAGGGTCAGCAGGGCCAGGCCGGTCATGATCAGTACCGTGGTGATGAAAGAAGCCGCCAGATCCGCCCGTCGTGACGGACGCCTGACCAGGTGACTGTCCAACTCGCCGCTGTTCATGAGACGTTCGTATTCAAGCCGGTGATCATGCTTGAATTCCTCGATCGGTATCGCACCGGTGAAAATGGTGGTACTCATCGGGAAGCGCTCCGGACGGAAATGCACATTGAAAAAGTGCACCGAGTTGAGGAAGATCGCGGCCAGCAGTGCCTCTTCCGCATGTACCAGGGTGGCAATGTTGAACATCCATCCAGGCAAAAACTGCGCTGTCGTTTCCGGTGCGAACAACATGATGCCGGATGAGCCGATCACAGCCGCACCCCAGAAGGGCGCCCAGTAGTCGAATTTCTGCCAATAGGTCCAGTGGCTGAACTCGGGACGCTCCCCCCGGCCGACAAACCAGCGAAACATGCCTTTCAGGTCCTCCCAGTCTTTCCAGTTGGGGAGCATGGAGGTGCTGCCAAACCACTTGAAAGTACTGCGCTTGAGCCAGATGTTACTGATTGCTACAGCGAGGTGGATGATAAAGATGCTCAGCCAGATGACGGCAGCGGTCCGATGAATGATGCCTTCCATCTCCGTTCCACCGAGAAACACCACGACCGCTTTCGCCCAGTCGGTGTGGGCAAACAGAAGCGTGGTGCCGGTCAATATCAGGGTCATGGTCGAGATCGCGAACAGCCCGTGAATCCATCGCCAGACCGCGGGAAAACGTCGGAAGTAGACCACGTCAGGTTTATTCAGATCCTCAACAAAACCTTTCCCCTGGACATAGTCCATCACCTCACGGTAGAGCCACATGAACACATGCACCCAGAAAAATGCCATGACGGAAAAAATCAGGATCTGCATGAACACTTTGAAGAACCACAGGCCCGGGTAGTTCTCCCGGTCATCCGCATCCCCATGGGGCCAGAAGGTGAGGAAGTTTTCGTTGGCATCCTTGTGGCACACGCGGCAGTTCTCGAGGCGATTGTTGGCATGGATCTCCGATGTCGGATCATCCTCACCCTTGACCGTGTGACCACCATGACAGTCGTAGCATTTTGCGGTGTTGGTGTAACCCAGGCGATGCACCTGGCCGTGATATGAATCGAAATAGGTGCGTTGAGCCTCTTCATGGCAGTCACCGCAGTTCTTGGTGATCGCCAACTTGGCCTCGTCGCTGTCCGGGGAATCGATCGCATGGGTGGTGTGGCAGTCGGAACAGACCGCCGAGTCGCTGTCCTTGTCTTGCAGGACCGCCACGCCGTGCACGGAACCGCTGTAGTCCTTCAACTGCTTCTTATGGCATTCGCCACACACCTCGGGATTCTTCAGCCGGTGACTGGCTCTTTGATGGCTTCCCAGGCTGCCGATGTTATGCGCGTCATGGCAGTCGTAGCAGGTGGCGTTGGTCACTGACTGATCATGCTTGTTGGGACGCGCATGCACGGAGTCATAGTAGGCGTCGATGGTTTTCATCACCACCCCCAGACGCTCATACTTTCCGTCAGGATCACTTCGGTGTTCATCCCAGGTCTGGCGATGACACTCCACGCAGCCGACAACGACGTCCGGCGCTTCGCGATGGGGAACCCGGTCGATGGTCGCATGACAATCGGTGCACGCCCGTTCACCGTGCACGCTGTCTTTGATCTGATCCGCATCCGCGTAGATCTCGACAACGCTGCCGTCATCGCGGGTGTCAGTTTTCTCATGCACATCGCCGTGACATGTCAGGCAACGTTCGTTGGGAATGATGCGTTTCCCTGTCATGGGGTCGAAGCCCGGGGGAGGGGTCTCGCCCAATATGACTGTTTCAGAGACAGCATCCTGAATGAGCGTGAAATAACCGAAGGTGAATAAAAGAATGAGAATCCAGGATGGGAAGCGGTTCCCGAAGACCAGCATTGTTGTTTCCTCGCGGGCTAAACGCACAACCGCTACGACGAGGCTAAACATGCTAGTACATCAGACGCAGCCAGAAACGGGACAACAGTGCCAGAAGGAATCGGAGATTTATACGCGCGTGATGAATCAGCCGAATTTATTATTGGATCACCATTTTTACGTGAGGCTCACTGATGTCAAGGCAAGTCGATGAAGTCATATTGATCCAGATCAATAGTTCGTCACTTTGTGGGTCAAATGAATCAACAACGATGCATATTCGACTTTTCGATAATTTATTAATTTGCTAATATTGCGCGGTCTTGATTGCTGTCGTTTCCAATCCGGATTGCCGAATGGAGATCATCATGAACGTAGCACCCATCTTGATCATGGCATCAGCAGTACTCCTGTTTGCTGTTACAGCCCTGAGCATCGCGACCCTCCTGGGACTGGCCTTCAGCCAGGTCAGACTGTTCCTGAACAGGTCATCCCAAGCCTGACTGTTTTCACGCGACCCCAGGTACCGCTCGGCGCAGGTCCGATTACCGACTGTGCCGATGATTGACGCCAGACAAGAGCCGCCCTGGAACCCGGTAGTATCGTGACTGTCGCTCGCCGGCTTGATCACAACCTCTGAATGCGGATCGAGCTGGAAGGTTCAGGTGGTCGGCAATACTCTGATTTTTAGTCAGTATCGTCACAGGACATGTGTGGTATGTGATTGTCTTGCAGGCTTTTCATGAGCTTTTGCGCGAAGACGGACTATTGGCATCTTCCCTTCCGAGACACTTTGTGGACACTCTCCCGCGCGAATCATCCAAACGCTGGTTGTGAACCAGAAACTTAGCAAAACACAAGGTTTACACAAGCTGGGTAAAAGAGTATCCAGAGTATGTTTGATAGCAGAAATTGTTTCTGCGGTGGCTGTCGAGGAAGCAGTATGTCCGGTAAGCGTTGCCCCTTCAAAAGAACCTGTCCGTTTCAGAACGCGTGCGAAGGTCACAATTGGCTCTGTTTTTGGCCCATCTGGCTGGTCATGCTGGGCACCATTGGTTTTGTCACCTATCTCTTTTCAACCGGGGGGTTGGCTTAAATCCACACCTTCCTGATCAGTACAGGCAACGCTTCTTCGGTTTCCACACAATCTGTGTTATTCCCCGAGTCGATGGTCTTGTTCAGGGGGACAGTGGTTGGGACGGTTTGCCACCGGCAACTCGGATATCCCCGCTATTCGGGGCATAAAAAAAGCACTTAGAAAAAATTCTAAGTGCTTGTTTTATTTGGCTCCCCGGGACAGGCTCGAACTGCCGACCTAGTGATTAACAGTCACCCGCTCTACCGACTGAGCTACCGGGGAATGAGTTAAGAGGGGCGCATGATAATGACACTGACCCCGAGCGTCAATACTTTGTCTGACAAAATCGTTACTCGCAGCGGACCTTGGCGTCACGGCGGACCTTGTCGGAAATGCGGATTCGTCCGACGTTGTTGACGATCAGATATTTACCCTCGACCCGTTTTTGCGGATCGCAGAATGCCAGGGACAGGTTGTAGCCACTGGGTCGTCCGTCGCTCAGGTAGTGCACCTGGGTGCGGTAAGGGCTCGAATGGATCTGGATATTCGAATCCGGTTCCGCGCTGAAAACTGCCTGCACGGGTTCGCCCGGGTCCGCCTGACCGTTACCATCGATATCCGCCACCAGGATCAGACCCTGGCTCCAGTCGTTTCCGGGCTGACAGGTCTGCTGATCCGTGCTCGGGCAGAGTATCTGGCGTGATTCCTCGAGAATCGCCATGCTCCTGGCCTGGTGGAACAGGCTGGAAAATCCGTTGACCAGGGTGGTCTGCTGGCTTCTCACCCGCAGGGTGTTGAACCCGGGGACCGCCAGGGACAACAGTATCGAGACCAGGGACACGCCGATGACCAGTTCGGTCAGGGTCAAACCATGGGCGGGACGGGAAAACAGGACAATGCGGGACATGATACTCCCTCCTTGGAGTGTGGCCAGGATGCAATCCGGCATCCATCATTGGGCGATACTGAGATCCGTGTCAGCAGCGCAGACTAGGGCGCGGAGCGGTCGGCTGATCGTTACACAGGACCGGGTTCGCGAGCCTGACTGGCCGTGTTGGCCAGAGGGGCTCGGGTACCGTTGCTGCCCGGGGTCAGGCTATCAGGGCTTGATCGCCGATTCAATTCGGTCGAGCGCCTTTTCCAGCTTTTCCATGCTGGTGGCGATGGAGATGCGCACGTGTCCGCCCAGACCGAAGGCGGTACCCGGTACCAGGGCGACGCCTGCCTCGGTAATCAGGTACTCAGAGAGTTCCAGGTCGTTGTTCACCCCGTCGATCCGCTTGAGCGCCTCCTCCACATTGGGAAAGCAGTAGAAGGTGCCGTCACTGGGCAGACACTCGATGCCGGGCAGGGTGTTGAGACGTTCCACCACATAATCATGACGTTCCTTGAACGCCTTGAGCATCTCCCCGATGCACGCCTGGGAACCTTCCAGTGCGGCCTGGGCTGCCACCTGGGAGATCGAGGTGGGGTTGGAGGTGCTCTGTGACTGGATCTTTTTCATCGCCTTGATGATCTCAGTCGGGCCGCCGGCATAGCCGATACGCCAGCCGGTCATGGAGTAGGCCTTGGAGACCCCGTTGAGTACCAGGGTACGCTCCTTGAGTTCCGGGCAGGCATTGAGAATGTTGACGAAGCTGTTGCCGGGCCAGAGGATATGCTCGTACATGTCATCCGTGGCGATGAGTACCCGCGGATGCTCTTTCAGGACCTCGCCGAGTGCCGCCAGCTCTTCCCGGGTGTAGGCCATGCCGGTCGGGTTGGAGGGGCTGTTGATGACGAACAGCTTGGTTTTGTCGGTGATCGCCGCGGCCAGTTGCTGGGCGGTAATCTTGAAATTCTGGCTGGCGCCTGCGGAGACCAGCACCGGCACGCCACCGGCAAGGATCGACATGTCCGGATAGGAGACCCAGAAAGGGGCTGGAATGATGACCTCGTCACCCGGGTCGAGTATCGCCTGGGCCAGGTTGTAGAAGCTCTGCTTGCCACCACAGGAGACCAGGATCTGCTCGGGGGCATAGTCGAAACCGTTGTCCCGCTGGAACTTGTCGATGATCGCCTGTTTCAGCCCCGGGGTGCCATCGACCGCGGTGTACTTGGTGAAGCCGTCATTGATCGCCTGAATCGCGGCCGCCTTGATGTGGTCCGGTGTGTCGAAATCGGGTTCGCCGGCGCCCAGTCCGATGACATCCTTACCGGCGGCCCGCATCTCGGCGGCACGGGCGGTGATGGCAAGCGTCGGTGAAGGTTTGACGGCTTTTACGCGACTTGAGAGTTGTGAGTTCATGGCGATTTCAGGTCCCTGGTTCTGAACGACGGTCGTTGATTTGTGGACGTCATTCTATGATGACACGGTGCGGATGTCATAATAGCCAATTCGCGCACGATGAAGAATCCCTCAATGAGTAAAGTGTTTCAATTAAATTCGAAATTCGAACCTTCGGGAGATCAACCCGAGGCCATCCGCCGCCTGGTGGAGGGCCTGCATGACGGAGAGGCCGGTATGACCCTGCTGGGGGTCACCGGCTCGGGAAAGACCTTCACCGTGGCCAATGTGATTCATGAGATTCAGCGGCCGACCCTGGTGCTTGCGCCCAACAAGACCCTGGCGGCCCAGCTTTACGGTGAGTTCAGGGAATTTTTCCCCAATAATGCGGTGGAGTATTTCGTATCCTACTACGACTACTACCAGCCCGAGGCGTATGTGCCGGCCTCGGATACCTTTATCGAGAAAGATGCATCGATCAACGACCACATCGAGCAGATGCGTCTCTCCGCCACCAAAGCACTGCTGGAGCGTGAGGATGCGATCATCGTCGCCACGGTCTCCTCGATCTACGGCTTGGGCGATCCACGCGCTTATCTGGGGATGATGCTGCATCTGAGTCGCGGAGAGGTGATTGACCAGCGGGCCATCCTCAGGCGCCTGGCGGAGCTGCAGTACACCCGTAACGACGCCGCGCTGCAGCGGGCCAGCTTCCGGGTGCGCGGCGAGGTGATCGACATCTACCCGGCGGAGTCCGATGCGGAGGCGGTGCGGGTGGAACTGTTCGATGACGAGATCGAGCAGATCTCGGTGTTCGATCCCCTGACCGGCCAGGTGCTGCGAAAAGTCCCACGCTATTCGATCTTCCCCAAAAGTCACTATGTGACCCCCAGGGAGACCCTGCTCAAGGCGGTCGAGCAGATCAAGCTGGAACTCAGGGAGCGTCTGACACAGCTGGAATCAGTGCACAAGCTGGTGGAGGCGCAGCGACTCAGTCAACGCACCCTGTTCGATATCGAGATGATCAATGAGCTGGGCTATTGCTCCGGTATCGAGAACTACTCCCGCTACCTGTCGGGACGCAAGGCGGGTGAACCGCCGCCGACCCTGTTCGACTATCTGCCCGACGGCGCCCTGCTGGTGATCGATGAAAGCCATGTCACGGTGCCTCAGCTCGGGGGCATGTTCCGGGGTGACCGCTCGCGCAAAGAGACCCTGGTTGAATACGGATTCCGTCTGCCGTCAGCGCTGGACAACCGCCCGCTGCGTTTCGAGGAGTTCGAGGCCCGTTCGCCCCAGACCATCTATGTCAGCGCCACCCCACGGGACTACGAGATGCAGCGTTCCGGGGCGATCGTCGAACAGGTGGTGCGTCCCACCGGACTGGTGGACCCGGAGGTGGAGGTGCGCCCCGCACTCACCCAGGTGGATGATCTGTTATCCGAAATCCGTCTCCGGGTGGCGCAGCAGGAGCGGGTGCTGGTCACCACCCTGACCAAACGCATGGCCGAGGACCTGACCGACTATCTGGGTGACCATGATGTCCGGGTGCGATACCTGCATTCCGATATCGATACGGTGGAGCGGGTGGAGATCATCCGTGATCTGCGCCTGGGCGAATTCGATGTGCTGGTCGGTATCAATCTGCTGCGGGAAGGCCTGGACATGCCGGAGGTTTCCCTGGTGGCGATTCTCGACGCGGACAAGGAAGGGTTTCTGCGCTCCGAGGGATCACTGATCCAGACCATTGGCCGGGCTGCGCGCAATGCCCACGGCAAGGCCATACTCTATGCCGACCAGATCACCGGATCCATGCGCCGGGCGATCGACGAAACCGAACGCCGACGACACAAACAGCAAGCCTACAACGAAGCCCATGGTATTACCCCGAAAACCATCCTCAAATCGATTGCGGACATCATGGAAGGCGCCTATCCAGGCGCCCAGATGAGCGCGGGGAAATACGCCAAGGTCGCAGAGGAGGCGCGTGACTATGCCAGCCTCTCACCGAAACAGATGGCCAAGCGGGTCAAGCAGCTCGAAGAGGCGATGTACCGGCATGCGCAGAACCTGGAATTCGAGGAGGCCGCGCGGGTCCGGGATCAGATCCGCGACCTTCAGGATCGGGGCCTGATGTCATAACCCCAAAGGTTCGGTGTGAATTATGCTGGCTATATCGGCTGCGAAGTATATTCTTGTGGGAATGTCTCAGGTTCCAGGTCGTCACTCAACCGCTGTTGGCGGGTGTGGGCACGACCCAGGAGCGACTGCGGTTAGCCGCGGTGTGTGGAAATCATGGACGAATTTTCCGGCTCGTCTGCAAGGAATCTCATTCGCCTGCTAGACTGTATTTGAAGACCGTTTGTTGGGACAGACCCGGGAAAAGCACTCAGTATGCCGAATCTTGAGGAAATGTTGCGGGATATCCGTGCCGAGACCAACTATGCCTGCCGCATGACCGGTCGCTGTACACTCGATGACCATGTGCTGGACGCAATCAGCCGAGTGCCACGGCAGGAGTTTGTGGGTCAAAGCTTTCGTCCTCACGCCTATGAGAACAGTCCCCTGCCGATCGGCCAGGGACAGACCATCTCCCAGCCTTTTATCGTCGCCCTGATGACCGACCTGCTGGAGCTGAAACCCGAACACAAGGTATTGGAGGTGGGTACCGGTTCAGGTTACCAGACCGCGGTGCTGGCAGAGTTGTGCAAACAGCTCTACACCGTCGAAATCATACCGGAGCTGGCCTGGCAGGCCCGCCACCGACTGGAGCAGGAGGGGTACGGGAATATCCAGTACCGCACCGATAACGGCTATTTCGGCTGGCCGGAAGCGGCGCCCTTCGATGCCATCATCGTGACCGCTGCAGCGGAGGAGGTGCCCCAGCCTCTGGTTGAACAACTGGCACCGGGTGGGCGGCTGGTGCTGCCGCTCGGACAACGGTACTACACTCAGGATCTGATCCTTCTGCAAAAGGATCACTCGGGTGAGGTCCATGTCTCGAACCTGCTGCCAGTGAGCTTTGTACCCTTGACCGGGGATCGGTAAATACAAGCCTCTGATGTACGCCTGGCCCGGGGTGCAGGAAAATGCCGCGGCGAGACAATTTTAGAGTCTCTCGCCGGACTCCGGAGGCTCGGTCGCAGTGGTACCGGCAGTCCCGGGACGGGTTGCTCCATGGGCTTGCAATGCCGGTGCGGGTGCCTGTATGATTCGCCTTCTTTCAGGCGCGTAGCTCAGTTGGTTAGAGCGCTACCTTGACATGGTAGAGGTCGTTGGTTCGACTCCAATCGCGCCTACCAAACATCTCAAAAAAAGCACTCGTGATTTTCCGGGTGCTTTTTTTTTGCAGGCCTCATGACAGATGCCCATCACTGAATCCGTCTCTGTCGTCGTGTCCGCTTTTTCCCTGGTTGCCCTGGCCGAAATCGGTGACAAGAGCCAGCTGGTCTGCATGACGCTGGCCGCCCGGCATCGGGCATCGCCGGTCTTCTGGGGCGCGACTTCGGCATTCCTTCTGCTGAATGGCATCGCGGCAGGATTGGGGGCCGCCGTTGTGACCTGGTTGCCCGAGGCGCTGATGGAACTGATAGTGGCGATCGTGTTTGCCTTGTTTGGGGTACAGGCGTTGCGCTATTGTCCTGAATCGGAGGCGTCGCTTCATGATCTGATCACGGGTCGACGGCTGTTTGTTTCCACTCTGATGCTGATTTTCGCCGCTGAATTTGGCGACAAGACTCAGATTGCGGTGGCCGGCATGTCTGTCAACTGGCCGCCTCTGAAGGTCTGGCTGGGAGCCAGTCTGGCTCTGATCACTGTGACCGCACTGGGTGTCCTTCTGGGCAAGACCCTGTTAAAGCGTCTGCCTTTGGCAACCATCCACAGGCTCGGCGGCGGACTGTTTCTGGTCTTTTCAGTGTTGGCCTTCTGCCGGGCTATTCAATAATGACGGGTCGGATTAACGTAGTGTAATCCGACCCGCGAACGGCTCAATGCCTATCCAGGGGGAGCCTTTTATCAGCCCGTCCACCCAATACGTCGTCTTCAGTCGAAGCGGATCCGCCAGGCCTCGATCGACCCGCTGCCCCGGTTGCCCAGGTCGCGGGCTCTGAGCTTCCAGACGCCCGTTGCGGGGGGATCGCCCAGATCCAGGATAAAGGTTTCCAGCAGATCGGTACCCCAGCCTCCGAAGCCCTTCAGGTTGTGAACCGTCCCACTGGGGTCGATGAGGTCCACGGCGAGTTCCCGGATGTAGCTGTGACGAATGGTGACGGTGACCCTGACCTGCCCGGCGGGGTTGCTGCGCTCGACCCGTATTGGACTGAGCGCACCGTCCAGGCTGGCATCCGGAATCGGGTAGCTTTGCAGGTTTTCGAAGCGGTCTGGCTCGGGGGGCGGGTTCTGCAGCTGGTAATCGGCCACCAGGCTCAGGTCTGCAAAATCCGCATAGGCGTTGAGCAGAATGAAGCTGCGGCCCGGGAGTACCGGCCGAATCACGCAGTTTTCCTCATTTCCATAGAGATAGGGCCGGCAATCATATGTATCTGTGGTGGGTGCTGCAGCGTATCGTACATGCAGGTCCGCATCGCCACTGCCTGCATAACTGCGAATACTCAGGCTGACCGCGTCGTCCGGAACATCGATCGCGAACAGCAGGGATTCACCGCTGGGTGCGGACAGGCCTGTCTCAGGCACCCCGTCCGAGAGCAGGATCAGGCCGGACTCCGGCGGTTGCATCGAGGCAAGGGTATTGTGCGCATCCAGGATTCCGGAACCGCATGGGCTGCAGGGTGTGACGTAGTCCCGGGCATGCTCCACCAGGCGCCGTTCGACCTCGTCCGGGGTGATTCCCGGATCCATGCCGTAAAGCAGCGCTGCAACACCGCTGACATGGGGGGCGGCCATGCTGGTGCCACTCATCAACCGATAGCTGTCCTGATTTGCAATGACAATGCCATCGTTGTGAGTCGAGAGAATCTCTTCCCCGGGCGCCGCCAGGTCGACGGTTTCTCCAAAATTGGAAAATTCCGCCAGTGCGCCCGCCCGGTCAGAGGCGGCAACGGTGATCACCCCGGGACAGTTGGCGGGGGCGATGCCGGCGCTGTCCTGGGTTTCGTTACCTGCCGCGGCGACCACGCTGGCGCCGAGACCACGGGCCAGGGCGATCGCCTCCAAGACGGTTTGCGGACAGCTCTCCGAGTTGCTGCCGAGGCTCAGATTGATCACCTGGGCGGGGTGGGGGTTGTCCGGCAGGTCGGGCAGGCTGACGCCGGCCGCCCAGGCAATTCCGTCTGAGATATCCGAGAGATAGCCGCCGCATCGACCCAGCACCCGCACCGGCACGATTTTGGCACGGTAGGCGATACCCGCCACCCCAAGACCGTTGTCGGTGAGGGCCGCGATGGTGCCGGAGACATGGGTGCCGTGCCAGCTGCTCAGGTAGCGTCCGCAGCTTGGATCGTAGTCACCGGTGTCGAGGGGATCTGAATCCCGGGCGTCCCCGTCATTGGCCACGTATTCGTCACTGATCATGTCGTACCCGGGCAGCAGGTTCGCCGAGAGGTCCGCATGGGGCAGGTAGCCGGTATCCAGCACCGCCACCACCGTCTCGCTGCCCTGGGCAAGGTCCCAGGCCGGGGGCAGGTCGATGCCACCCGCCGCCTCGAGATAGTGCCATTGTTCGGAGAATCGGGGGTCGTCGGGAGTGAACAGGGGAAGCATGCGCAGATCCGCTTCCGCATAGGCAATGCCCTCAACCTGGTTCAGGCTCTCCGCCAGCGCCTCGATCTGTGCCAGGGGACGGGGTTCGCTGAGTTGGATCACGGTGGCGCCGCTGAAGGTCTGTCGCAGCGGGTTCGAATCGACACCGGCCAACTCGCCCACCAGGCTTGCGGTGCTGTCCGGCAGGCTTCCATCAGTGGTTGCCGCGGTGTACTTGACGATGATCCGGTCGGTCATCGCTACGGGATTGTTCTGGGTCGAAAAAGAGGGATTCACGGCGGCCGCATGGGCGCAAAGGGTCATCCCGAGAATCAGCAGTACCCGGTGGGGACAGGTATCGAACAGGTTTGTTTTCATGATAACTCCATGTTATTTCAGTCCATAGGCAAGCCATCGCGGAGGCTTGGGGATGCAAGCGGTCAGAGTGTGGAACCCTGCCGCTCGCAGCAGTCGATATCGGATTCGTGTTCGCGGGTCCTAAGTGTTTAAATTCCGATGTGTGAGTAAGTTTGCAGATTTCAGGTGGCGGGCGTTTTGCGCTGAGAATAGCATCTCGGAATTGGGAATAAAAATACTATTTGCTGGTGGGTTGGATGTCAGGAAAAACGCGTAACACAAGACAGGACTCAGACCTCGAAAACGACAACCCGCAGGGCGATGAGAGGCTGCCCGCCGGCATCAGCTTCGGCCGCGCCCTGTGCGGGGATCTGGATCAGGCGGAACAGCGGGAGTGGTGGCTCACCGATGGGCAGGGCGGCTATGCTGGCGGCACCCTGGCGGGCAGTCTGACCCGGCGCTATCACGGGCTGCTGGTTTCTGCGGTTCAGCCTGGTCAGCCTCGCCGCTTGCTGGTCACCAAGGCGGATGCGACGCTGGAGATCGCCGGTCACCGCTGGCCCCTGTTCACCAACCGCTGGTACGGAGAGGTAGTCGAGCCGGCCGGTTATCAGCACCTGGAACATTTCCAGCTCCTCGGGCGTATGCCCTGCTGGTGTTTTGCCTGCGGCGAGCACCGCCTGGAAATGCGTATCTGGATGCCCCCCGAGGGTCGAACCACCTACCTGGCCTATCGCTGCCAGGGGGGCTACGACCCCAGCCAACCCGTCAGCCTCTCGGTCAACCTGCTGACCAATCGCCGGGATCACCACGGCAACCAGCCGGTCAGCGGTACCACCGCACGGGTCAGGGATGATAGCGGGACCATCCATATCGAATGGCCGGAGGGGGAGTGCGTCTATGTTCAGACCACCCGGGCCGGCTTCGAGCCCCAGCAGCACTGGCACGAAGGATTCCTGTTGAGCCGTGAAACCGCGCGCGGACTTCCGGATATCGACAACAATCTTTCCATCGGTCAGCTGGTGTATCTCCTCGAACCGGGAGAATGGTGCGGATTTGCAGTGTCGCTGGATATGCATCACGAGTTCGATCTGGAGGCCTCCATGAGGGCCTTCCTGCAACGCGAGTCGCAGCTTGCCCATCCCGAAGCGCAACCGGTATTCGAGCGGGCCCCGGACTGGATCCGTCAGCTGCTGCTGGCCGCGGACGGTTTTCCGATTCAGCGGCCACTGCGCGATGAACCTCCGCGCGCATCGGTCATCGCCGGTTATCCCTGGTTCGCCGACTGGGGTCGGGACACCCTCATCGCATTGCCGGGTCTGACCCTGATCAACGGCCAGCCGGAGCGCGCCCGGGCAATACTCCTGAGCTATGCAAAGCTGGTTGATGGCGGGCAGCTGCCCAACCGTCTCGGCGGGATCGACGAGCCACTGGCCTATAACAGCGTGGATGCCGCGCTGTGGTACTTCGATGCCTGGCGTGAGTACCTCGAAGCCGAGGATGATTCCGAAGCGCTGCGGCAGGTTTACCCGGTATTGCAGGAGATCATCGACGGCTACAGCCAGGGAACCCGCTACGGCATCGGCATGGATGAGCGGGATGCCCTGCTGCACGCCGGGGAGCCGGGCACCCAGCTGACCTGGATGGATGCCAAGGTCGGCAACTGGGTGGTCACGCCACGCATCGGCAAACCGGTGGAAGTGAATGCGCTCTGGTATCACGCCCTGTGTTGTATGCAGGAATTCGCGCAGCGCCTGGATCAGCCGTCAGCAGCCTACGCCGCGTTGGCTGAGCGGGTACGCGATGGTTTTCAGCGTTTTCGCAAACCGTCCGGCGAGGGCCTGTTCGATGTCCTGGATACCCCGCAGGGTGACGATGTCCGGGTGCGACCCAACCAGATCCTGGCCCTCAGTCTCGAACATTCGCCCCTGGATGCACAGTACTGGGAGGGGATACTGACACAGTGTGGCCGGGAACTGCTGACCTCCTACGGGTTGCGATCCCTGAGTCCGCGGGATAAGGATTATCGCCATCATTACCGGGGTGGGGTGGCCGATCGGGACGGGGCCTACCATCAGGGTACGGTGTGGGCCTGGCTGTTGGGCCATTATGCCTGGGCGGAGTACCGGGTCACGGGGGATGCGATTGCAGCCCTGCAGCGCCTGCAACCGCTTGCCGATCATCTGCGGCATGCCGGCCTGGGCACGATCAGCGAGATCTTCGATGCGGATCCTCCGCATCCGCCGAAGGGCGCCCCCGCCCAGGCCTGGTCGGTGGCCTGTACCCTGCAGGCCTGGGTGCGCCTGCAAAAGGTCGTGCAGTCCTCAAGGCGGTTTTCGGAGTGAGCGATCCTACGCAGAAGATCCCGGACGAGGAGCGCAAGCGCCTGCTACAGCAAACCCGCGGAACCGCGAACTGGAGACTCTGGGGCCCGTATCTGGCGGAGCGGGCCTGGGGAACGGTGCGCGAGGATTACAGTCCCGATGGCACTGCCTGGGAGTATTTCGATCACGATCAGGCGCGTTCCAGGGCCTATCGCTGGACCGAGGACGGAATGGCCGGTCTCTGCGATGAACAGCAGCGCCTGTGTTTTGCCCTGGCCCTGTGGAACGGTCAGGATCCGTATCTCAAGGAGCGCGCCTTCGGACTGACCGGGAACCAGGGTAACCGGGGCGAAGACGTCAAGGAGTATTATTTCTATACCGATGCGACACCCAGTCACAGTTGGCTGCGTTACCGCTACAAGTATCCCCAGGCCCGCTATCCCTACCAGGCCCTGGTGGATGAAAACCTGCGCCGGGGACGTACCGATCCGTCCTTCAACCTGCTCGACAGCGGGGTGTTCGATGAGCACCGGTACTGGGACCTGGACGTGTGCTATGCCAAGGCGACGCCGGAGCGGATCAAGATCCGCATCCGGGTGCGCAATTGCGGCGACCGGCCGGCGGAACTGCAGCTGATTCCGCAACTGTGGTTCCGCAATACCTGGTCCTGGAGTCGGGACGAATCCCCCCCGAGGCCACAGCTCACGGGCATCGATCCCCCGGCAGGGGCCCTTTGGTGTACGCGTGCGGATCATCCCGGGTTGGGGCAGTACCGGCTCTACGGAGAGCAACCGGCGGAGTTGCTGTTCACCGAGAACGAAACCAACACCCAACGGTTATGGGGAACGCCCGCGCAGACCCCCTACCTCAAGGACGCCTTTCATCGCCACATCGTTGACGGGGAATCCGGGGCGGTGAATCCCGGTTTGCAGGGGACCAAATTCGGTGCCCGTTACCGCTTGCGGATCGCTCCGGGAGACACCCATCAGATCGATCTGGTGCTCAGCGGTGAAGCCCTCGAACGGCCGTTTGCGGAGATCGAACGGGTCCTGGCGTTGCGTCGTTCCGAAGCGGATACCTTCTACGACGATCTGCTCCCGGAGGCGGACCTCGAGGATCACCGGATCATGCGTCAGGCCCTGGCGGGCATGATCTGGAGCAAGCAGTATTTTCACTACGACGTGATGCAATGGCTGGAAGGGGACCGGCATCCCCCGCCCGAAGTCCGCAACACCGGGCGCAACGCCCGCTGGCGTCATTTCGCGGCGGCGGACATCCTGAGTATGCCGGATACCTGGGAATATCCCTGGTTCGCTGCCTGGGACCTGGCCTTTCATGCGGTGGCGCTGGCCCTGGTGGATGTGGATTTCGCCAAGCGGCAGATCGAACTGCTGCTGGGGGAAAATTATCTCCATCCCAACGGTCAGATACCCGCCTATGAATGGTCCTTCAGCGATGTGAACCCTCCGGTTCACGCCTGGGGCGCGCTCAAGGTGTATCGGGCGGAGCGGATGCAGACCGGGCAGGGTGACCGGTGCTTTCTGCAACGGGTGTTTCACAAACTGCTGCTCAACTACGCCTGGTGGATCAACCGCAAGGACCGCTTCGGTCAGAACCTGTTCGAAGGGGGTTTTCTCGGCCTGGACAACATCTCGGTGTACGACCGTTCCAAGCCCCTGCCTCCCGGGTACACCCTGAAACAGGCGGACGCCACCGGCTGGATGGCGATGTTCGCCCTCAACATGACCATGATGGCCCTGGAGTTGGCGATCGAGGATTCGGATTACGAAAATATCGCGATCCAGAGCTACAAGCAGTTTCTCGCCATCGCCAGGGCGATCAGCGGTGGAGGTGGGCAGGGGGCTTCCCTGTGGGATCCGGACAGCGGTTTCTTCAAGGATCTGCTGATCGCCCCGGATGGCTCCCAGCATCGCATCGATGTCTATTCCTGGGTGGGGCTGATTCCCCTGTTCGCCACCGAGGTGGTGGATAACCGCCTGCTGCAGGGAGTGCCGCGCTTCCGGGAAATCCTCAGGCAGCACAAGCTTGGGTTGTTCCAGGGCAGTTACGTGTGTGCCTGTCCCGAATGGGAGAACGAACAGGGCGAACATCTACTCGCTCTGGTGGACCACTCCATGCTGCCGCGGATCCTCAACCGGCTGCTGCATGAGGATGAATTTCTCTCGCCCTACGGGGTGCGAAGCCTCAGCAAGCAGCATGAACATCTTCAGGACCTGGGGGACCTGCCCGGCATCGGGCGTACCCGGATACGCTATGTTCCGGGGGAGTCCGAAAGCGCTTTGTTTGGCGGAAACTCCAATTGGCGCGGGCCGGTCTGGCTGCCCACCAACTATGCCCTGGTCCAGGCCCTGGAGAAGTACCACCGCTTTCTCGGGGACGGCTTCAAGTTCCAGGTACCCTGCCGTCCCGGTGAATCCCTCACCCTGCTACAGATAGCCAACCTGATCGCGGACCGCCTGGTCGACCTCTACCGCAGAGACGATGAAGGCCGGATTCCCGCCCTGAGACGGGACAGTCCGTTTCAGACCGATCCATACTGGCAGGACCTGAATCTGTTTTACGAATACTTTCATGCCGAGACCGGGCAGGGACTGGGCGCTGCCCACCAGACCGGCTGGACCGGTCTGCTGGCGAATCTGGTGATGCGCCGCTACCGCCGGGATATCCCGGTGTTCCTCGGAGAAGACGAATCCCACAGTCACTGAGACTGTACCCGGGGGATCGTCCAGCGGTATTTTTCCTAAGCCGGCTGCGGGCGGGTTATTTGTCCCGCTCATGAGGGTATCCGGTGAAGTAATGACCCCATAGGAGCGATCATTTTGCTTTCGTCCCGCGGCCTGTTTAGGGTGCTGTGTGTATTGAATACGGCTTACTTCATCAGCAGGAGGTTTATTTCATGAAGTACGGTCCCCGCGAGATCACCACACCCTTTCGCCCGATTCCCTTGGAAGTGCCGGAGGGCATGAAGCCGAACGAGTTTTTCAACAGTACGGAAAACCTCAATGATCTGGTGCACAACAACGGGCTGTTGGTGAACCCGGAAAATCTCCTGCTCTACCGCAAGGCCCTCGGGCACAGCACGGAATTCGATACCTCGATCATCTACAACACCTCCAAGGTGATTCTCAACCCCCTCGGCCGCCCGGTGCGTCGCACCCAGGTACCGATGCAGGTGCGGCATGTGTGGAACCGCATGAACCAGATCATCATCGCGTACATGCTGGAACGTTACCCTGATCCCGAAGAACATCTGGTGCTGGCCGGCGAAGCGAGCCTGGATGCCACCTGGCCGTTGACCTCTCCGGGGGTTCCCAGCATCCGTATGCTGCACAACCATTTCATCGTTTTTCCCATGGATCAGTTGCGTAAGGCGGAGATCGCCAATCCCGACAATCCCAACCTCACCGATGGCGGACAGCACAGCCTGTTCCAATCCTACATGCGGGATGTCTACCGGGAGTTCTTCGACAAGGCTCTGGAACTCAAGGTGCTCAAAGGCATCAGCTCAGACGAGTCCGGCATGCGCCTGACCGGCTATCCCCAGGGACTGCCCTGCTGGGAGATTCGCGGCGGCGAAAAGGCGCTGCAAAATATCCGCTTCTGGCACGAATACGACGCTATCCTGGAGGGGTTCATCGATTTCTATCGGACCTTTTTCAGCCAGGTGTCGACCCGCAACGCTCCCATGCCGAAGGATGTCCACTACCCGGACCAGGTGGAGTCTGTGTTGCTGTTCAACAATGACTTCCTGGGCGCCGCGAAGAAGGTGCGCGAACGCTGTATCATCGATGCGAAATACGCCAATTCGATCCGTTGGCAGCCGGCATTCAAACAACTCATCTACCGCAACGAGGAGGGCAAGCTGATTGTCACTATCAGTCAGAACTCCATCGGCAACGCGATCACCGAGTTGCTCGGCGTGGTGGTGAAACGGGTGCCGGACACCGAGGCGTATGAGAAAGCAGAGCCGGCGCTGCTGGAGAAGTTACTCGAGGTCCGTGAGCGGCTGGTTGAGGCGGATCTGGGAGAGGCAATCGCTACGGAATACTGGCCGGCCTCCTGATCCAGGTCATCCTGCCCTGGACCGGCACTGGCTTTCTGCGCGAAACCTGCTTTAAATTGTAAAAAAATGTGAAGCGGCCCATATGACTCCCGCTCAGGGACTGGCTGTCGACACCACTTGAGGCGAGGGGAGGCGGGCAACACATGATGACAAGAGGGAAACAGGATAACTGCCGCAGGTGGGCGGGTGGATAGATAGGCTCAAGGAAAGAACTCCGTGGTCAGAATTCGTCTCCAACTGCTCAGTTTTCTGATATTCATCGGTGTCCCGATCTGCAGTGCCGCGGCCGGTTTCCCCCCGAGCGAGCCTCCCCTGGATACGCAGCGGGCTGACAGTAGCCAGCTGGCGGAAGGGGATGGGTCTCTGGTGATCGCAGGCAGTTGGAACCTGCCTCCGTTCAGCCAGCTGGACAGCGCCGGAAAACCCACCGGGATCGGGGTGGATATCTGGGAGCTGTGGGCCCAGCGAACCGGCCGCAAGATTCGTTTTCGGCTCTCCAACCTGATGGATTCGCTGCAGGATCTGAAACAGGGGCGGGCCGATTTTCACATGGGGTTGTACGCCTCTTCCCAGCGCAGTGAATGGCTGGCCTTTTCCAAACCCTACCTGAGTGCGCCTGCAACCCTCTATTTTCGTCCCCGAGCGGATCGCCCGCCGCAACTGGCCGATCTCGGCGGCGCCCGGATCGGCATCCTGGGGCCGCCACCGAAGACCCTGTTTACCCAGCAACTTCCCAGAGCGGAGGCTGTGGTCTACGAAAATATCCCGCGCATGATCGAGGCCATGGATCAGAATGCGATCGAAGGTTTCATCGCCGATCGCCCCTCCACCGGGATGATCCTGCTGCGCCAGGGTCGGCGGGGGGATTTCGTGCCCTTGTCCCGGGATCTTTTTCAGGCGGAACTGCGTGTCGGCGTACGCAAGTCCAATACCGGGCTGCTGGAAGTCATCGAACAGGGGCTGGACCTGCTGAGTCGGGAGGAGATGGAGGCCATCATGGGGCGCTGGCTCGGCGCCAACGTCGATTACGGGCAGTTCCTGCCACGGTTCGATTCGGTAGGACTGACACGCAAGGAGAAGGCATGGATTGAACAGCATCCGGTGTTGCGTATCGCGGTGGATCCTATTTTTGCACCCTATGAATTCGTCGATGATCAGCAGAACCACCAGGGGATATCCGCGGATTTCCTCAATCTTCTGGGGCGTCGCCTGGGCTTGGAATTTCGTCTGATTCCAACCCGTGATTGGGACCAGTCGGTGCAGCTCGGATACGACAAACAGGTGGATCTGCTGCCGATGCTCAACCGCACCGCGGAACGGCAGCAGCACCTGTTGTTCACCGATGCCTACTTTCTATCCCGTCGGGTGATCATCACTCGCGGACTGCGCCAGGACCTGAGCAGTGAATCTGAGCTGGCCGGTAAACGCCTGGCTTTGCCGGAGGGATACTCGATCAATGAAATCATTGCCCGCGAGCACCCCGGCGCCTCAATCATCGAGGTGCCCGACATACCCACCGCGCTGCTCAAGGTCTCGGAAGGCACCGCAGATGCCACCATCCTCAGCGTCGGTGTAGCCGGATACTGGATGGAGCGCAGTGAGATCAGCAACCTGAGGATCAGCGCCGACTACGGACGCCCCAGCGTGCTGGCGATGGGGGTTCGCAATGACTGGCCTGAACTGGTGGAGATCCTGCAAAAAGGTCTGGACAGCGTGACCGAGGAGCAACGCCAGCAGATCCGGCGTCGCTGGATCACTCTCAATGCCGGGAAAGAGGCCGTTGTGAAAAGCAATAAAACCCGCCTGGACCTGAACGTCAGGGAGTGGTCCTGGCTGTCGAAGCATTCGAGCATCCGCATCGGTATCGATCCCAACTGGGAACCCATCGAATATGTCACTCTGGAGGGTGAATACCGCGGAATATCATCACGTTTCATGAAACGCCTGAGTGAGATGATCGGTATCGGTCTCTCCCTGCAACCCAACCTGACCTGGCAGCAGGTGATGCACAAGGCTCAAACCGGTGAGATCGACGTACTGCCCGCGATCACGCCGTCCCCGGAGCGCATGCTCTACCTGAATTTCACCGAGCCCTATCTGCAATCCCCGATCATGATCTTCAACCGCAAGAATACCCCCTTGCTGACCGGCCTGCCGGAACTCAAAGGGCAACGGGTCGCGGTGGTCGAAAACTATGTGGTGGAGGAAAATCTGAAACGCGACCGGCCCGATCTGGACCTGTTTGCCTTTACCACGGCGGAGCAGGCGCTGCGGGCTCTCGCCGCGGGCAAGGTGGATGCCTATGTCGGCAACCTCACCATCGGCAGCTTCCTGATCGATACCCTGGGCTTGAGCAATCTGAAAGTGGCGGCCCCAACCCCCTATAACAGCGCTCTGTCGATCGGGGTGCGTAAGGACAGCCCGGAGCTGTTGAGTATCCTGGAGAAGGCCCTGGCCGCCATCGATGAGGACGAGCGGCGCGCGATACGTCAGGAATCTCTGGCGATTCGTTATGAAGTCGAAGTCAATTATACCCTGCTGTGGCAGGTGATCGGCGCGGCCTCGGTGCTGCTGCTGCTGAGTTTTCTCTGGGTGGCCCAGACCCGCCGGCAGAAGCAGGCCCTCGCCGCGGCCAAGGCCGAGGCGGATCAGGCCAATCAGTTCAAAAGCTATTTTCTCGCCAATATGAGTCATGAGATTCGCACCCCGATGAACGCCATCGTCGGCTTTGGTCATCTGGTGTTGCAGACACAGCTTTCACAGCGCCAGCGCCATTACATCGAGAAGATCCAGATCTCGGCGAATGCCCTGTTGAACGTGATCAACGATGTGCTCGACTTTTCCAAGATCGAAGCCGGTAAGCTGGATATTGAAAGAGTCCCCTTTTCACTCGGCGAGGTGCTCGACAACCTGGTCAGCATCAATGCCATACGCGCCGAGGAAAAAGGACTGGAGTTCCTGCTGCAACAGGATCTTCAGGTGCCCGACATGCTGATCGGGGATCCTTTGCGCCTGGGGCAGGTGCTGGTGAACCTGGTGTCGAACGCGATCAAGTTTACCCAGACAGGGGAGGTCACCATCCTGGTCAGCGAGGTAGCGCGAAAAGGCGAACAGGTGCGCCTCAGGTTCAGTGTGGAGGATACCGGCATCGGCATCCCCAGGGACCAGGTCGAGCGGCTGTTCGATGCGTTCACCCAGTTGGACGGTTCCACCACCAGACGTTACGGGGGCAGTGGCCTGGGTCTGAATATCAGTCAGCAACTGGTTCACCTGATGGGAGGGCGTCTCGAGGCTGACAGCGAACCGGGGCGTGGCAGCCGGTTTTCGTTCGTCCTGCCATTCGATCTGCCGCATCAGCAGGAGACACGTTCCTGGTTGCCGGAACCCGGATTGCGGGGTCTGCGGGCTCTGGTGGTGGACGACAACGCCATGGCCTCACAGATTCTCAGCGAGATGCTGGAATCCTTTACTTTCAATGTCACAACAGCCCCTCGCGCCGAGCAGGCTCTGGGGCTGATTGAAGCGGCTGACAAGCAGGACAAACCCTTCCATCTGGTGTTGATGGACTGGCGCCTGCCCGGTCTGGACGGGGTCGAGGCGGGCCGCATGATCAAATTGGAGATGGGTCTGTCCCACAAGCCGGTGGTGATACTGGTCACTGCGTTCGGCCGGGAGGAAGTCATGCAATCGGCCCAGGATGCCGGAATGGATGGTTTCCTCATCAAGCCGGTGAATCCCTCGGTACTGTTTGATGCGATCATGCAGGCGTTCAACCAGGAATTTGCGGAGGAATCCCGGCAACGCTCAGCAGGTCTCAAGCTGCAACCCCTGCAGGGCCGGGTGCTGCTGGTGGAGGATAATCCGATCAACCAGCAGGTGGCTGAGGAAATTCTGCAACTCATGGGTCTGGAGACTACGACCGCAGGCGACGGGTACCAGGCGCTGGAGTTATTGAACGATCGGGATTTTGACCTGGTGTTGATGGATATCCAGATGCCCGGGATGGACGGATACGAGACGGTTCGGCGTATTCGCGAGCAACAACGTTTCAGCAGTCTGCCAGTGATCGCAATGACCGCGCATGCCATGAGTGGGGATCGGGAGAAATGCCTGGAGGCCGGGATGAACGACCATGTTGCGAAACCCATCGAACCGGTCCGGCTGCACGCCACTCTGCAAAACTGGCTGCAAACCAGCCAGGAGCCGCCCCAGGTAGCCCCCATCAGCCCCGCCGAAACGCTGCAAGCAGAATTTCCGCATCGCCTGCCGGGGATCGATCTGACCTGGGGACTGCAGCGGATCGGTGGAAATCGCCGACTGTTCGCCAAACTGCTGGTGGATTTTCTCAGCCATCACGGTGATGCGCTGCAACGTTTCAGGGAACTGTTCCTGAGCAATCAACGGGACGATGCGCGCCGGGAGCTGCATACATTGCAAGGCGTCTCGGGTAACCTCGGGGGGCTTGACCTGCAGCAGGCGGCCCGTGAGCTTGAGAGTCAATTGCTGGAAGATGAGGATGGACTGCTGCAAGGGGAGGCATTCCAGGCTTTTTCCGCGGCTTTCGAAACCTTCATCCGCTCACTCAAAAAGCTCGAGACGGACGGCGTGATCACGCACAAGGCGGAATCCAAAGGGTCGGCGGAGACGCCACCCGGGGAAATCCGGCCCTTACTTGAGCAGCTGCGCGAGGCCCTTGAGGAGGGTGATCCGGAAGCGCGCAACCTGCTCGCAGCAATCGAGACCCAATTGCCGGATGAGTCCAGCCAGAGCGTCTTCAGGCACATGATCGACCTGATCAACGGCTACGATTTCGATGATGCCCTGGTGATGTTGGATCGCCTGAAAGAAACCTTAAAGGAATGATAGGAATGACCCCAGAAAGACCTAAGATACTGATCGTTGACGACGAGAAATTCTATCTCGACGTGCTCATGGAACTGCTTCAGGATCAGTATAAGATCGTGGTGGCCAAGGATGGCGAGCAGGCCTTGCGCCGGGCTGCCGCGGATCCCCGACCCGACCTGATTCTACTGGACATTCTGATGCCGGAGATGGATGGCTACCAGGTCTGCGAACAACTCAAGTCTGATTCCAGAACCCGGGAGATTCCGGTCATCTTCCTCACCATCAAGAGCGAAGTCGCGGATGAGCTCAGGGGATTCGAACTGGGTGCAGTGGACTACATCTCCAAGCCCATGAGTCCACCGATCGTCCAGGCTCGGGTGAACACCCACATCGCGCTCAGTCAGGCTAGGGCTCAACTCTCCGATCGCAACTCCCAGCTGGAGAGCAAGGTGCGTGAACGCACCGAGGAGCTCAGTCGCACCAAGGATGTCGCGATCTACTGCATGGCCTCCCTGGCCGAGACCCGGGACACCGAAACCGGCAAGCACATCCTGCGCACCCAGAACTACATTCTCTGCCTGGCGCAGCGACTCAGGGAGCGCGGACTCTATGCCGACTACCTCGACGATCACAACATCGAGCTGCTCTACAAAACCTCGGCATTGCATGACATCGGCAAGGTCGGGGTGCCGGACCGGATCCTCCTCAAACCGGGTAAACTCGATCCTGAGGAGTGGGAGATCATGAAACAGCATGCCCGGCATGGACATGACGCCCTGCTGCGCGCCGAACAGGTGCTCGGCAGCACCGACTTCCTGGTGATGGCCCGGGAGATCGCCTACAGCCACCACGAACACTGGGATGGCAGTGGCTATCCGCAGGGTCTCAAAGGGGATGAGATACCGATCTCCGGTCGCCTGATGGCGATTGCCGATGTCTACGACGCTCTGATCAACCGGCGGGTGTATAAGGATCCGTACAGCCATGATTTCGCGGTCAAGGCCATTCAGGATGCGTCGGGCAGCCATTTCGATCCGCGCATGATTGACGCATTCAATACCCTGACCGATGATTTTTACCGGATTGCTGTGGAATTCGCGGATAACTGACCGCTGCAGAACCTTCGCGGATCAGGCTTTCCGCGCGCGTGCTGTTGCAGAGGCGTTTCCTGGCGACAGAGCGTCAACCCGTGTGCTTGTACACCGGGCGCCAGGTTTTGACTTGCCGGGTAGCGCGTATTAGACTCCTCGTTCCTTGAAAACCGCCTGATAACCTGTTGAAAATGTGCGGTTATGAGAATGCAGCAGGCCATCTCGAATCCGGCGGCTGCGCGGTTGAGCGTTGTTCAGCCACAATCATCTTGCCGAGCCGGCCCGTTTGCCGGCTTTTTTGTTTTCAAGTGGCCTCTCGTATGGGCCACCACTGATGAGGAAATGTAGTTATGCCTGTTATTTCGCTTCCCGACGGTTCCCAACGAGCATTCGACCAGGCGGTCACGGTGATGGATGTCGCCAGCGCCATCGGTCCCGGTCTGGCCAAGGCAGCCATGGCCGGAATGGTCAACGGTAAACTCGTCGACACCTCCCATCTCATCGAACAGGACAGCGATCTCGCGATCGTCACCAGCCGGGACGAGGATGCCCTGCCGCTGATGCGCCACGATGCGGCGCATGTCATGGCACAGGCGGTCCAGGAGCTGTATCCCGGCACTCAGGTGACCATCGGGCCAGCCATCGAGGACGGCTTCTATTACGACTTCGCCCGCAGCGAACCCTTCACCCCCGATGATCTGACCAAGATCGAACAGCGCATGCACGAGATCGTTAAGCGCAATCTGCCGATTCAACGCGAGGTGTGGGACCGGGACGAGGCGATGAAGACCTTCGGCGAGATCGGTGAGCAATACAAGGTGGAGATCATCCGTGAATTCATCCCCGAGGGTGAAGAGGTCTCGGTGTATCGCCAGGGCGAATGGTTCGATGTCTGCCGGGGGCCGCATCTGCCCAGCACCGGCATGCTCGGCAAGGGTTTCAAGCTGATGAAGGTGGCGGGGGCCTACTGGCGGGGCGATTCCAACAACGAGATGCTGCAACGCATCTATGGCACGGCCTGGCGGGATAAGAAGGAGTTGAAAGCCTATCTGCACCGCATCGAAGAGGCGGAGAAGCGCGACCACCGTAAGATCGGCAAAGCCATGGATCTGTTTCATACCCAGGAAGAGGCCCCGGGCATGGCCTTCTGGCACGACAAGGGCTGGCGGATCTACATCACCATCCAGCAGTACATACGCGACAAGCTCAAGGAGCATGGCTATCAGGAGGTTCACACCCCCCAGGTCATCGACCGCAGCCTGTGGGAGAAGTCCGGGCACTGGGAGAAATTCCGGGATGACATCTTCGTCACCGAGACGGATGACCGGGTGTACGCGATCAAGCCGATGAACTGCCCGGCGCATATCCAGATTTACAACCACGGCCTGAAGAGCTATCGGGATCTGCCTCTGAGACTGGCGGAATTCGGTTCCTGTCATCGCAACGAACCCTCCGGCACCCTGCACGGGTTGATGCGGGTGCGCAATTTCGTCCAGGACGATGCGCATATCTTCTGCACCGAAGACCAGATTCTTTCGGAGGTCCTGGCATTCAATCAGCTGCTGTTCGAGGTCTACAAGGATTTCGGCTTCGACGAGGTGCTGATCAAGCTCTCCACCCGACCGGAAAAGCGGGTGGGTTCCGATGAGGTCTGGGACAAGGCGGAAAAGGCTCTGGAAGACGCGCTCAACCAGCAGGGACTGGATTGGGAGCTGCAGCCCGGAGAAGGGGCATTCTATGGTCCGAAGATCGAGTTCTCCCTGAAGGACTGTCTCGGTCGTGTCTGGCAACTCGGTACCATTCAGCTGGATTTTTCCATGCCGGACCGTCTGGGCGCCTCCTACATCGCGGAGGACAACAGCAAACAGGTGCCGGTGATGCTGCATCGGGCGATCCTCGGATCATTGGAACGATTCATCGGTATCCTGATCGAGCATTATGCCGGGGCGCTGCCGCTATGGCTGGCCCCGGTACAGGCAGTTTTGATGAATATCACCGATCGCCAGGCCGAATATTTGGATAAATGTCTCAAATCCTTGCGGGACAACGGTTTCCGGGTTGAATCGGACTTGAGAAATGAGAAGATTGGTTTTAAAATCCGCGAGCACACGTTGATGCGAGTTCCGTATCTGCTGATCCTGGGCGACCGGGAGATGGAAGAGGGTAGCGTTGCAGTACGTACCCGCACTGGTGAGGATCTGGGCTCCATGCCACTGGCAGACTTCATCGAGCGGCTGCGGACGGATGTCCAGAAGCGTGTGAATTGAGTGTAAAAGCACTGGTATGTCCGGTGCTTTTTCTACTTTTGGGGTTTGAACTTTTTGGAGGAACCGGCTATCGCTGCTGTTAAAAAGCACCGTCTAAACGATGACATCACAGCTGTCAAAATCAGGCTCATCGGAGTCGATGGTGAACAAATTGGGGTTGTTTCGATTGAAGAGGCCTTACAGGCCGCTCAGGAAGCAGGTTTGGATCTTGTGGAGATCGTACCAAACGGGGAGCCCCCGGTTTGTCGCGTAATGGATTACGGCAAGTTTCTGTTTGAATTGAAGAAAACGAAACAGGCCGCAAAGAAGAAGCAAAAGCAGGTTCATGTTAAAGAGATCAAATTCCGGCCAGGGACGGGCGAAGGGGATTATCAGGTAAAACTGCGCAACCTGATACGTTTCCTTGAAGACGGGGACAAGACCAAGGTCACCATGCGGTTCCGCGGGCGTGAACACGCGCACCGGGAACTGGGATTGGAACTTCTGGAACGGGTGGAAAAGGATCTGGCCGATTACGGACAGGTCGAACAGAAACCCATGATGGAAGGCCGCCAGATGGTGATGGTGCTGGGCCCCAAGAAAAAGTAACTTTTTGCGCCAAAACGGCGCTCAAATAGCGGAGTTTTACGACTATGCCTAAAATCAAAACCAATCGGGGCGCGGCCAAGCGTTTCAAACGCACCTCGTCCGGTTCCTTTAAATGCAACAGCTCGCATCGACGTCATATCCTGACCAAGAAGAGCACCAAGCGGAAGCGTCAACTGCGTTCGCCCAACACCATCGCGAAGACCGATGTGGCCATGGCCCGTCGGATGATGCCTTACGCTTAACCTCAACCGGAACCGGATACCAACATGTCTCGAGTCAAACGTGGTGTACAAGCACGCGCCCGTCATAAAAAGGTGCTTGAAGAAGCCAAGGGTTACTACGGAGCCCGCAGCAAAGTTTATCGTGTCGCCAAGCAGGCGGTCATCAAGGCCGGCCAATATGCCTATCGTGACCGTCGCCAGAAAAAACGTCAGTTCCGCGCCCTGTGGATTGCCCGTATCAATGCGGGTGCACGGGACAACGGTCTCTCCTACAGCCGCATGATCAATGGTCTGCACATGGCCAACATCGAGGTGGATCGTAAAATGCTGGCTGACCTGGCGGTCAACGACAAAGCCGCATTTAGCGTGCTGGCAGAACAGGCCAAGGCCGCTCTTTCCAGCTAACGGCTGCTGTCGTCCACGCGCTGGGCGGCGACACAGTGAGTACAAAAGGGGAAGGCCTTCGGCTTTCCCCTTTTTTATTACCTGAACCCGGTGATTCAGGTATTGACATCCATTGCACCATGCCCGAGCGGGTATGGATGAAAGTGATCTTGAGGTGTAACAGCAGATGGACGAATCCACATTGGACATAACGGCCCTGGTCGAAGCTGCGGAACGGGCCATCGGACAGGCGGATGATCTCGCCAGTCTCGATGAAGTCCGCGTCGATTACCTGGGCAAAAGCGGCCAACTGACCTCACAGCTGAAGAAACTCGGTGCCCTGCCGGCGGAGCAGCGACCCCAGGCGGGACAGGCCATCAATCAGGCGAAACAGCGCCTGCAGCAGTCCATCGAGGTTCGTCGTGATGCACTCGCCCAGGCGGCGCTGGCTAAGCGTCTGGCCGAGGAGCGGATCGATGTCACCCTGCCGGGGCGCGGCCTGCAGCGTGGCGGTCTGCACCCGGTGAGCCGAACCCTGAGCCGCATCGAACGGTTGTTCGCGCATGCCGGGTTCGAGTCGGTGAAAGGTCCCGAGATCGAGGATGACTACCACAATTTCGAAGCCCTCAACATCCCGGAGACACACCCTGCGCGGGCGATGCACGATACCTTCTACTTCGATGCACACATGCTGTTGCGGACCCATACCTCACCGGTACAGATCCGTGCCATGGAGAACAGCGAGCCGCCGTTGCGGATCATCGCTCCGGGACGGGTCTATCGTTGCGATTCGGATCTGACCCATACCCCGATGTTTCACCAGGTGGAGGGCTTTCTGGTCGATGAAGAGGTTTCCTTCGCCGATCTGAAAGGTGTTCTGTATGACTTCCTCAGCCGGTTTTTCGAACGCGAACTGAAGTTGCGTTTCCGTCCCTCCTACTTCCCCTTCACCGAACCATCCGCCGAGGTGGATATCGAGTGCGTGATGTGCGGCGGGGAGGGTTGCCGGGTGTGTGGCCAGACCGGCTGGATCGAGGTGCTGGGCTGCGGAATGATCCATCCCGAGGTGTTTCGGCATGTGGGCATCGACAGTGAGCGCTACACCGGGTACGCCTTCGGCATGGGGGTCGAACGCCTCACCATGCTGCGCTACGGGGTCAACGACCTGCGTTTGTTTTTCGAGAACGATCTGCGCTTTTTGAAGCAGTTCGCCTGAAGTTTATTAGGGTAGAGCATCATGAGATTCAGTGAAGCCTGGTTAAGGGAATGGGTGAATCCGTCGGTCGACACACAGGCCCTGGCGGATCAGTTGAGCATGGCCGGTCTGGAAGTCGATTCCGTGGAACCGGTCGCCGCCACATTCAGCGGTGTGGTGGTCGGCGAAGTCCTGTCCCGCGAACAACATCCGGACGCTGACAAGTTGAGTGTCTGCCAAGTCAGCGTGGGTGGGGAACAGCCCTTGCAGATCGTCTGCGGAGCACGCAATGTCGCTGCCGGAATGCGTGTTCCGGTGGCTACGGTGGGTGCCCTGCTCCCCGGGGACTTCAAGATCAAGAAGGCCAAACTGCGCGGGGTCCAGTCCCTGGGAATGATCTGTTCCGCCAGCGAACTGGGTCTGGCGGAAAGCTCCGACGGGATCATGCCACTGCCCGCCGATGCACCCGTCGGTGAGGATTTTCGCGGTTATCTTTCCCTGCAGGATCAGGCCATCGAGGTGGATCTGACCCCTGACCGCGGAGACTGCCTGAGTCTGGCCGGGATTGCCCGGGAAGTGGGTGTGATCAATCGTTGTCCGGTGACTCCGGTGGAGATCCGCCCGCAGCCCGCGGTGCTCGAGGATCGCATGGAGGTAATGCTGGAGGCCGACGAGGCCTGTCCGCGTTATGCCTGCCGTGTGGTGCGAAACGTGAATACCGCCGCCGAGACCCCGCTTTGGATGCAGGAACGTCTGCGCCGCAGCGGGATCCGCAGTCTGGGCGCGGTGGTTGATGTCACCAATTACATTCTGCTGGAACTCGGGCAGCCGATGCACGGCTTTGACCTGCAGCGGATCGAGCAGCGTATCCGGGTGCGCCTGGCCCGTGCCGGTGAACGCCTGACGCTGATCGGCGGCCGGGAGATCGAGCTGCTGGAGGGCACCCTGGTGATCGCGGATGAGGAGCGTCCCATCGCCCTGGCCGGGATCATGGGTGGCGAGGAAACCGCGGTGAACGACGCGACTCGGCATGTGCTGCTGGAAAGCGCCTTTTTCGCGCCCACCGCGATCAGCGGCAAGGCCCGGGGTTACGGGCTGCACACCGACTCCTCGCACCGTTTCGAACGTGGAGTCGACCCGCAACTCCAGGTCGACGCACTGGAGCGTGCCTCGGAATTACTTGCGTCGATCGCCGGTGGTGAGCTCGGACCTGTGGTGGAGAAGGTGCATGCGGAGCGCATCGAACCCCGCCCGGTGATTCTGCTGCGCGCAGAGCGTGTGAACAGGTTGCTGGGTGTTGTTATCGAAGCGGATGAAGTCAGCGACATCCTGGTGCGTCTCGGCATGCAGGTCGAGGCGGTTGAACAGGGTTGGCGGGTGCAGGCACCGAGCTGTCGGTTCGACATCAGTATTGAAGTGGATCTCATCGAGGAGATCGGTCGCATTTATGGCTATACCCGGATACCGGCACACCGGGGTGTCTCGCCAATGATCATGGAGGACCGGGCTGAGACGGCCTTTGGTCTTGACCGCGCCAAGGAGCTGCTGGTGGGGCGCGATTATCAGGAAGTGGTGACCTACAGTTTCATCAGCCCGGAAATCGAGGCACTGATCGATCCTCAGGCTCAGGGCATTCGCCTCGCCAATCCGATCTCCGCGGACATGTCGGTGATGCGTACCTCGCTGTGGCCCGGTCTGTTGCAGACCGCCGCCTATAACCAGGCGCGCCAGCAGCCACGGGTGCGGATCTTTGAGTCCGGACTCTGCTTCCAGCAGCGCGAGGCGATCGAACAACAGGCCCGGCTGGGCGGACTGGTGTCGGGAAACCGGTTTTCCGAGCAGTGGGGTGAAGCCGTGGTGCGGGCTGACTTCTATGATGTGAAAGCGGATGTCGAGGCGGTCCTGAGCCTGCTGGGTGCGACCCAGGACCTGAGCTTTTCGCCGGCACAGCATCCGGCACTGCATCCTGGCCAATGCGCCGAGATTTTCCGACAGGAGGTGTCGGTGGGTGTGATAGGCATGCTGCATCCTGAGCTGGAGAAGCAGTTGGACCTGAATGGAAGCACTTTTCTGTTCGAGCTCGATCTGGACGGATTGGGCGAAGGAACGCTGCCGCATTTCGATAGCCTGTCGAAATTCCCCTCGATTCGCCGCGATCTCGCCCTGGTGGTGGACGAGGGGGTCAGTTACGACACGATCAGGAACCTGATTCGTGAGGAAGCGGGTAAAATTCTTACAGACATTCTGCTGTTTGATGTCTATACTGGAAAAAACATAGATTCGGGTCGAAAAAGTCTCGCATTAGGATTGATTTTACAGGAAAAATCACACACCCTTACAGATCAGGAAGTGGAGGAGGTGGTTGCTGCCGTGCTGCAGCGGCTGACTCGCGACGCAGGTGCGAAACTGAGAGATTAGGACAGGTTTTATGGCACTGACAAAAGCAGACATGGCAGCCAGGCTGTTTGACGAGCTTGGGCTGAACAAACGGGAAGCCAAGGAAATGGTTGAGATGTTCTTTGAAGAGATTCGACTCTCCTTGGAACGTGGGGGGCAGGTCAAGCTTTCCGGCTTCGGAAATTTTGATCTGCGTGAGAAGAAACAGAGGCCAGGACGCAATCCCAAGACCGGCAAGGAGATCCCGATCTCCGCGCGGCGCGTGGTTACCTTTCGTCCGGGACAAAAACTAAAGGCACGGGTAGAAGCCTATGCTGGATCCGAGCAGCAGTAGTAACGACTTGCCCGCTATTCCGGGCAAACGCTATTTCACGATTGGAGAGGTCAGCGATCTCTGTCAGGTCAAGCCGCATGTGTTGCGTTACTGGGAGCAGGAGTTTCCACAACTGAAGCCAGTCAAACGACGTGGCAACCGTCGCTATTACCAGCGTCACGATGTGTTGATGATTCGCCAGATTCGCAGTCTGCTCTACGAGCAGGGTTTCACCATCGGTGGAGCGCGACAGCAGCTTTCCGGCGACACCGCAAAGGAGGATTTGCAGCAGAGTCAGCAAATCATCCGCCAATTGCGCGGTGAGCTGGAAGAGATACTGCAAATCCTTAAAAGATAGCTGGAACGGATTGACACGGCTGGCTTAACTGCCTAGTATTGCCGCTCCTTTCTTTCCGGGCGTAGCGCAGTCTGGTAGCGCACTACAATGGGGTTGTAGGGGTCGGGTGTTCGAATCACCCCGCCCGGACCAAACAGAAAAAGGGTTGTCGAAGTTCGGCAACCCTTTTTTGTTGCGCGCCGTTCAGCCGCCCACAGCAATCAGCCTTCAACCCCTGTTGTAGGCAGAGCGAAATTGGTTGGGATCGCGGATCAGCGCGAAGTGTTTGCATCGCAGCCGTTGCTATGGCGGGGCAGGCTGCCTCACAAACTGTAGGCAGCTTGATGCAGGCCTGGGACAGGCTGCATGAAAAAAGGGTTGCCATTGCCGACAACCCTTGTTGATCTGCGGGAACTGCAATCTCGCTTGAGACATCCCGCTGCCTGAGCCGTGGCCCAGGTTTGCGCTGTATCAATCAGTCATGGTTGACCGTGGTCAGGCCAAGGCTGACCCAGTCCTGCATGCCGCCGCGGTACCACTTCAGTTTGTAAGCGGGGTAGCCCAGTTTCAGCAGGGTCTTGATGTTGATCGAAGACTGCGGACACCAGCTGCCGTTACAGAACAGGACCAGGGTTTTCGCATTGCGGAAATCGAGGCTGCCGTTGACGTCCTGGACACCCATCTGATCCACCAGGATATCGTGAATACCTTCAGCTTCCGCAGTGGATTCGAAGGTGCCCTGCATATCCACGTTGATCTTGTTCCAGGGGATGTTCACAGAGCCGGGAATGGTGCCGCGAATGATCCAGTCCGGGGTGCGAGAGTCGATCACCATGACCTTGCGGTCACCGTTGCCGATACGCTTCAGGTAGCCGAGTACCTCGAGTTCACCCACGGTTTCGACGCCCTGAGCCACAGTTGCGGGCTGCACGCAGAAGGGCGGGCAGTGACGCGCAGTCTTGGCGAAGGCTTCGGGAATATGGGCATCCTTGTCCGCCGAACGACTGATGGTGACCTTCTTACCCGCATGAGTCACCTCGACCGATTGCAGGCCGGGGCTGATCTGGTTTCCGTCCTCGGCCATGAGCTGCATCGAGAACGCGAGACTGCCCACCAGCGTGGTCAGCATGATTGTCTTGACAAACTTCATTCTGTCTTCCTCCTCTGGCCTCAGCCTTTATTTGTAATGCAGGTACGAGGGCATTTTAAAATCCTGCTGCGAGACGGCCTGCTCGTAGCCCAGGTGACCCTGTTTGGCGGCCTTGTTGGCCATCTTGGCGGCAGCCACGTATTCACCTTTCTCCAGCAGCTCTTTGGCTTTGCCGATCATCTTCTTGGTGTCGCGCCATTCCCCGTCAACCGAGGACGCTTCTTTGCGCGCGGACTCTGCCGCATCGATCAGCTGCTGGACCTTGGCGGCGGAAATGTCGTCGGCCAAGCTGGCGGTCGAGAAGCCGCAGCATAACAGCCCGGCCATCAAACATGAAAATAGGGTTGTCTTTTTGTGCATCGTATCAACTCCGATCACGTAAATCTTGTGTTATGAATCGCGGGCCGCATTACTTGCGGGCGCCCGGGCCGTTCAGCGGCAGGCCATTGGACATATAGGTCAGGAAGTACTCGAGATTACGGTATTCCTCGCCCTGTGCCTTGAACGGTGCGGCACGAACCTGTTTGTTACAACCCGTGAAACGACGATGCAGGGTGCCGACGGTACCCCACTTGGAACGATATACAGGAAAGTGAGTGGTGTGGCCGAGTGCCGGGCTGAGTACCTCGGTGCGCAGGATCATGCCGGCATTCTGCAGATGACAGTTGGCGCAGGAGAAGTTCAGCTGACCGCGTCGGGTGTAGTAGAACTTCTTGCCATCCTCGTAGGCCTTCAGTGCGGCGGGATCACTGGGAATCTCCACGTTGGTGACCTGGCCACGGGACTCGTAAGCGATGAAGGACAGGATGTCGTTGATCGGGCCCTTCTTATACTTCATGGGCTTTTCACCGTTGGCTTCGAGACAGTTGTTGAGCGCCAGAGGCAGAGTCATGACCATGCCCTTGTCTTTGTCCCAGTAGGGATACTTACTTTCCATGGCGGGGCCGTCAGGAAAGCAGTCCTGAAAGCTCTTGCCGTTGGCGAAGGGTTTTTCCCAGATGTCCCGACCGGCATCGATAAAAGGTTCATAGGGAGGGAACTCTTCAATCGCTTCCCAGTTTTCACGGCCGACCGGATCAATGGCGTAGGCGCCGTTGACGTAATCCTCGGTCTCTACATTGGGGAAACGTTTTTGAAAAAAGTCACGGAAGGCATTGAGGTCTTCGTCAGGGGTGGTCGCCTGGGCGGAAGCCACCAGACCACAGGAAATGACCAGTAAGGTCAGGCTACGAAAGAGGTGTTTCATGTTGTTCAATCCTCGCGAGGCGTGGCATTCGGGTTTGCTATGATCGATCCACTGCTCAGAGCGACCAGATGTAATCGACGACCTTCTTCATCTCCGCTTCGGAGAGAATTTCATGTTTACCGAAGGGAGGCATGGTCGATTCCGGATTAGCGGTGGTGGGATCCCATACCTGCTTGTAGAGCGCCTCTTTGTTGGCGTAGCGAGATTGCATGGCGACCAGTGCCGGGGCGATATTGCCCGGAGAGGGCGCGCCCTGAATGTTATGGCATGCGAGGCAATTGCCTTTTTTTCTGTCGAAGGCGAGTTCTTTACCCGCTTCGAGCGCATCTGCGTCGGCAGCCAGGACTGCCGGGGCGATGAGAAACTGGCTGGCGACGATGCCAATCGCACCGGCCATTCCTATCCACTTCTGGGTGTTACCTATCATCTTTTCCTCCAAACGGGGGTGGAATGTCGTGGTGACCTGTTGCTTACGTGAGTCTGATATTGTTCTGGTAATGATTCAGAGACTGCAACAAGTCGTTTACAGGCCATTGTCTCTACTGGACAATTGTCGGCGAAAGACATTGTGAGCCTTGCGTGCAAGGTCTGTAAAGTCGAGAAACTATGAAACAGGGTAGTGGTTTACCTTAATGGCACAAGTCAAGGCATCGGACTGGTTTGTCTACATTCTGCGCTGTTCGGATCACAGTCTGTATACCGGAATCACCACGGACGTGGGCCAGCGGGTGCGGGTTCACAACCTCGGACAGGGCGCCAAATACACCCGGGGTCGGCGACCCGTTGAACTGGTGTTCGTGGAATCCTGTAGCGATCGGTGCCAGGCCCTGCGCAGGGAATATGCAATCAAGCAGATGACCCGGGCGCGCAAGGATCGGTTGATCTCAGAGGCGCTGGTCCGCTGATTTCGATTTTTGCTTCAGATCCGCGATCGACGCACCGTGTCTGAATCCTCGCTGAGCACCCGGCAGTGTTCTGCGCTGAGGTTTCAAGCGTCTGTCAGGTCCGAAGCCGGGTTGCAGGCTTGCAGGGGCGATCCACACAGCCGGCACTGATAGGTCATTGCCCCCGAGCGTATGCGGTTGTGACGCACCGCGCTGAGTCGATGCGTCCGGCATGCGCACTGGTAATCGAAATAGCGCATCCTGCGGCGCACTGCCCGGGTCGTGTCGAAGCTGTGACAGCGACGCGCGGGCGCCCGGAAAAAGGCCATGACCCGTTTCCACTCACTGCCGTGGGGTTTGATGCGCGGGCCGTAGCGGCTGCGCGCCACGATGTGCGCGACTTCGTGGGGAACGGTTTCATCGATGAAGTGTTGGCCGTACTGGGCGAGCAGGATCGCATTGTAACGAATGACGATGCGGCCCCGGGGGCCGAAGCTCACGCTACCGGCGGTTTTGCCGCTCAGGTCGAAGCGAATCTCAGGTCTGAGCGGTGTCAGGCGGAAAGCCGCCTCCGCCTGATTCAGCAATTGGCGGGTTGTAGCGATGGCCTGGGTTTGGGAATCTGCTTGGGTCATGGGACTTCGTGCCGGATACTGGCATGTCCCGGGTGGTATGGCAAACCGTTTTCGAACATTCGGCGACCCCGGCCCCGGAGTGGGGCCGGGGCGAGGGATCACATGTAATTCTTCGCCTCCTCTCCCGGGTGCGGAAGCCCGGCGATCCGCCAGGCCTCGCGGCAACCGCCAAACAAACGCTCGACACCGTGCTTGCCCAGGTGCATGATCCGGCAGATATGTGACATCACCGGTAACCCACCGGATTCCAGGTGCTTTTCACGAAGATAGAGGATCACCGACCAGTGGTCCGGGCTCAGGTCACCGATCCCGTCCATTTCCGCCAGGATGCGCGCCGTTTGACGGGTCCAGGCCTCGGCATTGATCAGAAAGCCGTCTTCGTCGAATTCGAGGGGAATGTTTCCCTTACCTTTCAACTGGGGTTGTGTATCGATTTGTCTCATGCTCAGTCTCCTTTGGTTGAACTGATGAGGCGATTAGTGATTAGTAATATTTATATGCCAATAAAACGCCATATAGGTAATATAGCCCGATTCATGCCGCGATCAAGGGCGAGTGGCGAGTCTTTTACGGAAATATTCCCCGCTTTCTGCGTTGCTTTTGCTAAACCGGCGATGGGTCACAGCCAGCCCGGGGCGGAATCTTTAGAATGATGCGTTTTTCACGGTTCGGCTAACTCTATGCTGCGTCCCAACCTGGTCATCGCCCTGGCGATCGCCCTGTTCACCCTGATGATCTGGAACCTGCTCGGCGGAGTGGCCAATGAACCCCCCTGGCCCAAGCGGATCAAGGGTTTCTCCTTCTCTCCGGTACGCGAAGGCCAGGATCCCAGCAAGGGAATCTATCCCAGTGAGGCGCAGATCGACGAGGATCTGGCACTGCTCGCGGACAAGACCTATGCGGTGCGGACCTATTCGGTCAGCCACAGCTACCGGGAGATTCCGCGCCTGGCGGAAAAGCATGGTCTCAACGTGGCCCTGGGGGCCTGGATCAGCGGCGATCCCGAAGCGGACAAACGGGAGATGGATACCCTGATCTATCTGGCCCGTCACAACTACAAGAACATCGTGCGGGTGATCGTGGGCAACGAGGCGATCTTCCGTACCGAGGTCAGCGTTGCCGAGGCGATCGAGAATCTCAATTATGTGAAGAAACGGGTCTGGACTCCGGTCAGCCTCGCAGAACCCTGGCACGTATGGATCGATCACCCCGAACTGGCGGACCATGTGGACTACATCGCCGCCCACATCCTGCCGTTCTGGGAGGGGCAGTCGATCGACGATGCGGTGGAATTCGCGATTACCGTTTACGAGCGCTTGCAGGCCACCTTTCCCGGCAAACCGATCGTCATTGGCGAGGTGGGCTGGCCGAGCAATGGTCGCCCCCGCCAACAGGCCACTCCCTCCCAGGCCAACCAGGCGAGTTTTCTCAGACGCTTCCTCGATGAGGCTGAACGGCGGGGCTACATCTACTATGTGATGGAGGCCTTTGACCAGCCCTGGAAGTCCCGCCAGGAGAGCGGGGTCGGGACCTACTGGGGCGTCTACGATGTGCAGCGGCAGGCCAAGTTCACTTTCACCGAGCCGGTGGTGAGCATCCCCCACTGGCGGGAACTGGCGGCCATCTCCATCCTGTTCGGGGTACTGGCGTTGATCCTGCTGTTTCGCGACAGCGGGGGACTGGGTTCCCGGGGACGGGGTTTCCTTGCCCTGGTCGCCTATGGCGCCGCCACCGGGTCGGTGTGGATGTTCTACGACTATACCCGGCAGTACATGACCTTCAGCACGGTGCTGGTCGGCGTACTGCTGTTCATCGGCATGCTGGGGGTCCTGGTGGTGCTGTTTGCCGAAGCCCACGAGTGGGCCGAGGCCTTGTGGCTGCGTAACTGGCGTCGCAAGCCCGTGGCCAGCGCCGAGATACCCGACGCGGAACGCCCGATGGTGTCGATCCACGTGCCGGCCTACAACGAACCTCCGGAGATGATGATCGAGACCCTGGATGCACTGTCCAGGCTCGACTATCCGAATTTCGAGGTGCTGGTCATCGACAACAATACCCCGGATCCGGATATCTGGGAGCCGGTTCAACGCCATTGCGCCGCATTGGGTGAACGCTTTCGCTTCTTCCATCGTTCACCGCTGGCGGGGTTCAAGGCCGGCGCATTGAACTTCACCCTGCAGGAGAGTCATCCCGAGGCTGAAGTGATCGCGGTGATCGACAGCGATTATCAGGTCTCTCCGAATTGGTTGAAAGACCTGGTGCCGCAGTTCCAAAGGTCTGAAATCGCCATCGTGCAATCGCCCCAGGATTACCGGGACGGCGACGAAAGCTGCTTCAAGGCCATGTGCCTGGCGGAATACCGGGGCTTCTTCCACATCGGCATGATGACCCGTAACGAACGCAACGCGATCATTCAGCACGGCACCATGACCATGGTGCGGCGCAAGGTGCTGGAAGCGGTCGGTGGCTGGGGAGACTGGTGCATCACCGAGGATGCGGAACTGGGACTGCGGGTGTTCGAACAGGGATTCGAGGCGGTATACATTCCCAGCAGCTATGGCAAGGGATTGATGCCGGACACCTTCATCGATTTCAAGAAGCAGCGTTTTCGCTGGGCCTATGGCGCGGTGCAGATCATCAAACACCACCTGGGCAGCCTGTTCGGTGCGCGACGCAACCGCTTGAGCACCGGTCAACGGTATCATTTCATCGCCGGCTGGCTGCCCTGGTTCGCCGACAGCTTCAACCTGTTCTTCAATATCGCGGCGATTGCCTGGTCGGCATCGATGCTGCTCTGGCCGATCCATTTCACCGCACCATTACCCCTGTTCGCGATTCTGCCTATGAGCCTGTTCGTGTTCAAACTGATGAAGATGTTCTTTCTCTACCGGCGGCGGGTGGAAGCCACCGTCAGGCAGAGCATCGCCGCAGCGCTGGCGGGTCTGGCCCTGTCGCATACCATCGCTTTGGCCATGATCCAGGGTGTGTGGACCCGCGGGTTGCCGTTTTTCCGCACGCCGAAGAAGGCGGGTCATACCGGTGTTCTGCGTGCCCTGCAGGATGCCCGTGAGGAACTGATGATGCTGCTGGCGCTGTTGCTGTCGGCCGGGACCATTGCCTGGCAGCAGGCCGCGGAGCTGCCCGATGCGCGCATCTGGTCCCTGGTCCTGGTGTTGCAGGCGATCCCCTATCTGGCCTCGGTGCTGGTGTCGCTGATCAGTGCCTTCCCGAAACTGCCGGCTTCCATCGTCGGGCCGATGGGGGAGATGGTGGACAATCAAACGGTTCCGGCAAAGGATCTGCCGCATACCCCGACGGTCGAAAAATAGCGCGCCAAAAGCCGCTTCAATCCGCTTGTGGCCGCGAAACTTCAGCCAGCAGCCGCAGCGGACCGATCTCACGCAGACGCTGCAAGGCCTCCGGGTCTGTAACGAACAGGGATCCCAGGTAGCCCAGACCATTGACTGAGATCCCTTCGCAGAATTCCCGGGAGCGGGGTATCAGGAACATCCAGTCGGGGGTCATCAACAGGTTGTAAGGGGCTGATTGGCATAATCCGCCGTCCCGTTCCAGCGCCTCGATGCCACACTCGGTGAGCATCTCCCGATAGCGCCTGTAGGCGAGTTCCGCGGCCTCTGCCGGGTCGCCTGACCACTCGCCGGGCAGCCGGCACCAGCGGTGCCGGAAGGGCAGCGCCGTAAGGGACTGTGATTGCAACACCGGGGAATCGTGTTCCAGTATCGATGCAAACGGGTAGGGCCGGGGATTCGACTCAGCGTCGGGATACAGGGGCAGCGGCACGAGTTGCAGGTGTTTGTGTCTCTGGCTCGCGCCTGCGGCAGCGCCCCCGTTGTAGAAACCCACACTTGGATATTCCCCCAGGCATTGCCACAAGGCTGCGAAATCCGCGGCTGTCAGCAGGGTTTGCTGCTCCTCGAAGCTACGCGTGACAAGCAACAGGTGGTGATTCACCACATTGAATTTATTCAGTACCGCCAGGTGGGTGCCGGAGATTTCACACACGATCAGTGGCGCTTCCGGCGGTAGAAAAGGGTTGAAGTCCGCGCGATGGCTTTTCTTGTCCGCGGCCTTTCGTTTCAGGTTGGCTGCCACGCGAACGATGAACGCCACCCCGTCTTCACTCAGTGGACAGGTGGCGGTTTCGATACTGTGCAGGTGACCGCTGGCCTGGGCCGATCGGCTGCGTTCGGTGAGCATCCGCCACAGCTGGCCGGGTTCGAATCGGGGCGCCACGAGCAATGACTCAGGGATTCAGCATGTGCGGAAGAATCCGCGTGACCGTATCCACGATCGCCTGGGTTTGCGGGTCGATCTCGATGTTCACCCGGTCCCCCGGGGTTCGCGAACCGATGTTGGTGCGCTGCAGGGTCTCCGGGATCAGGTTGACGTCGAATTCGTTGCCGGATACCTCGCCGATGGTCAGGCTGATGCCATCGATGCCGATGTAGCCCTTGGTGAACAGGTATTTCGACCACTCCCGGGGCAGTCGAAAGCGCACCTGGTGATTGTTTTCCGAGGTCTTTACGGCGATCACATCCGCGGTGCAGAGGATATGCCCGGACATGGCATGACCACCGATTTCATCGCCGAATCGGGCGGCCCGCTCGAAATTCACCCGCTCCCCCGGTATCAGTTCACCCAGGTTGGTGACCCGCAGAGTCTCCTGCATGAGGTCGAAATCCACACAGTCGCCGGCAATCCGGGCCACTGTCAGGCAGCAACCATTGTGCGCGATCGAAGCGCCCGGCTGCAGGTTGCTCAGTGCCGAATCGGGGAATCTCAACCGGTGGGTTCGGAAATCGGTCTTTTCATCGATCGCAACGACCTCGGCGGTACCCTGTACGATTCCGGTAAACATGCAAATCCTCCAGCAGTTCGATTCTGTGCCCACGTAGACGCGGGTGAAATTATGCCTGTCCGGGTTGGATGAGCTCAACCGCCCAGCTCGCTCGGTCGGCAGATTGCTTCCGGATGGGATACTCAGTGATGCACGCCCGCCTGTGTGGACGACTGCGGCAGAGCTTTGCGGGTACGCGGAACCCCGGGTTTTCCGGGCTGGATCCAGCCGGGGGAGGCGTTGCCTGGCATCCGGTCCGGGGAAATCCCCACAAACCCAAGGCATCGAATTCCTGTTCGGAGCGGTCATAACATCTATGATAGAAACCATGAATGCCGACAAAAACCCAGTCATCGTCACAGCACCCCGCAATACCGCCGTGCGAGGCGGTTTGATGGCCTTGGGCTGGGTGTTGTTCGGCCTGGGAGTGGTGGGGATCTTTCTGCCGGTGATGCCCACCACGGTTTTCTGGATCGGCGCGGTGTGGTGCTGGTCCCGCAGCGCACCCCACCTGACCCGGCGCATCCTCGCGCATCCCCATTTCGGGGAACCGGTCAGACTGTTCCTGGAACAGGGCCAGATGAGCCGCCAGGGCAAAGCTTGGGCGTTTGCCGGAATGACTCTCGGCTTCGTCCTGCTGCAGTGGCTGGGACAGCCCGGGATCTGGCTGTCTCTGGGTGTGGGACTGGTACTCATCCTGGTGGCGCTATGGCTGTGGCACAGGCCGGAGCCCTCGGCAGCGTATCTGCGTTCCGGTCCCGGCACCGGTATACCGGACTGATTCACGGATTGACCCGGTACAATACCGGTATCAGAGGCCTGCTTGACGGCCCTTGATGGGGGCCTGGAATGAAACGCCCACCGAAGATACCGCCGATGCACCGCCCGTCGCCGACTGCCTGGTCAAGAACACCACACTGGGCCGGGCTTACACGCCGGAGCCGCTCTCCTGCCGACCGTACAGGCTGGTGTAGAGTCCGTTGTTCTCCAGCAGCTCTTCATGTCGTCCCTGTTCGACAACCCGGCCGTCCTCAAGTACCAGCACCCGGTCCGCCTGCTTCACCGCGCTCAGACGATGGGCAATAATCACTGTCGTACGCTCCTTGAGAAAGGCGCGCAGGGCCTGGTGGAGGTCGCCTTCGGTGGTGGTGTCGAGGGCCGAGGTGGCCTCATCGAGAATCACCACGGAAGGCCGTGTCAGAACCATGCGGGCGATCGCCAGGCGTTGCCGCTGGCCACCGGACAAGCGCACCCCGAAGCGCCCGATCAGGGTGTCCAGGCCGTTCTCCAGCTGCTCGACCGTGGTCTTGAGCTGGGCAATTTCCAGGGCCTGCCAGAGCTGTTCATCGTCGATCTCCCGTCCCAGGGTCAGGTTGATGCGCACACTGTCGTTGAGCAGCGCCGGGTGCTGCAACACCGTGGCGACATGGTCACGGACCACGTCCATGCCGATCTCCTGCACCGCTACCCCATCAAAGGATACGCGGCCGGAGGTGACCGGGTAGAGTCCCAGAATGATCTGCACCAGGGTGGTCTTGCCGCCGCCGCTGGCACCGACGAAGGCCACCTTTTCCCCGGGACGCACCTCCAGGTTGATTCCGTTGAGCACCTGCGGGCCCGCGCCGTAGGCGAAGCTGATGTCATCCAGGCGCAGACCCACGGTGGTCTTGCCTTCGAAGGGGTTGAAGCGGTGCGGGTAGACCGGCTCGAGATCCACCTGCAGCAATTCGTTGATGCGTCCCAGAGCCGCCTGGGCACCGTTGTACGCGTACTGGATGTTCAGCACCTCCTGCACCGGCCCCATCATGAACCAGAGATACGCATAGACCCCAAGCATCTCCCCGATGGTCAGGTCCGACCAGAGCACCATGAACATGCTCACCGCGCGGAAGATATCGAAGCCGAACAGGAAAATCATGAAAGACAGCCGGTTGGCCGCATCGCTCTTCCAGGTGAAGGCAGCGGAGTGATGACGGATACGCTCGGCCTTGTCGATGATGCGCTGCACGTAGTGGCGTTCCCGGTTACTCGCGCGGATCTGCTGAATCGCATCCAGGGTCTCCTCCAGAGACTCCTGAAACAGCTGGAAGGCGGAGTTTTCCGCCTTCTTCAGATGCTTTACCTTGCGTCCGAACACAGTGGTGAAGTAGATCACCAGAGGATTGAGGAAGAGGATGAACAGGGCCAGCGGCCAGTTGATCCACAGCAGCACCAGCGCGGTGCCCAGGATGCTCAGCACGGCCACCAGGAATTTACTGGTGGTGACGCTGACGAAACTGTCGATGGCCTCCAGGTCGGTTACCAGGTGCGAGGCCACGGTACCGCTGCCCATGGTCTCGTAGGCCGACATCGAGATGTGCTCGAGCCGCAGCAGCAGGTCCCGGCGCATGTGGTAGATCACGTCCTTGGCGATGCGCGTGAACTGCCAGGTCTGCCAGACCCCGAAGACCAGCGCGGCGAGCCTGAGAAACAGGGTCAGTGCGAGAATCGCCAGGATGTAAAGGATCGGCCCATGCCAGGCCTCGGGAAACAGACTGTTCATCAGGCCCACGGCACGTCCGGGTTGATGCAGCAGCACCTCGTCGACCAGCAGGGGTATCAGCAGCGGCACGGGAACCGCGGCAATGGTGCCGAGGATGGCCACCAGGTTGGCGATCACCAGTTCTCTCCGGTGCCGCAGAATCATCTGGATCAGTTCATTCCAGCGGTAAGTCTCCTGTCGAAGTGGTAGGTCGGGGGAATATGCCGTATCGGCATCAGTACTCATAACAGTGCGATTGCGCCTTTATACGTCGGAGTGCCTCAATACGGCTCTGGGCATCGTGGATGCGGTCGTCCTCATAATACTCGGCTACGCCGGAATAGCCCAGATAGGCCAGCGCACCCGGCGCCCAGATCGCGCTGATCCAGATCGACGCCCCGGTATACGGGTCTTCGTAGAAACCGGGCTTGGCGGTGTAGGTATCATTCTCCAGCATGGCAATCGCCTGATCCAACTGGCGGCAATTCAATGCCGCATCACCCGCCTCGAAGCGGGGTCCGACCGGGCTGGGGTAGACCCGTGTGGTCCGGGGCTCCTCCGTGGCCGGCTGGGGACGATTCATAGAGAGCAGGTCGTCGTCGGGGAGTTCGGCCGCCAAACTTCCTGAAAAACTTAAGAATATAATATAAATTATTGTTTTATAATGATTAATAATCATGGTCGGTGTGCTCCGATGAATCGTCCGGGAACCCTGCGGAGAGGGCTCTCCGCGGCAGGCGTGTCAAACTCAGGCGACGCCTGAGCGGGAAGCGCCCGCACGATCAGGTCTGACCATGAAACATGCAGGATCGATGCCAGTGGTATCAGAGCACCGATTCGTTGAAATCGTAGATGAGATTGTTTTCCGGTCGCTGCACGAAGTTGCCCTGCACATAATCGATGCCGCTGCTCCACAGCGCGGCAATACTGCGGGGATCCTCGACCTGGGGTGCGATGGCCTTGATCTTCCGCTCGTGCACCATCTCGATGAGCTGCCGCACTTCCTCGCCAGGGGCATTCAGCAGACTGTAATCCAGTTTGATGAAGCGGATCGGCAAATGGTGGATGATCTGTTCCGTTTCGGGCGTATGGGTGACCCGGGTCAGCAGGCAGGAGATGCCCAGCTTGTTGAGCATCTCGAAACAGATCTTGGCGGTTTTCAGGTTGCGTCCGACCTCGTGGATGTTGAACTCGAAGGTGAGGGTGTTTTTGAAAATATGCCCGGCGTGGTGTTTCTTGCTCAGCCAGCTGAGGCGTTCCATGTTTTCCAGCAGATCGGTGGATTGGGAGACGAAGAGGTGTAGCTGGGTGCCCTGTTTGAGATTCTCATTGACCAGATTGATGGCCCGCCGGGTGATCCACTGGTCGACCTCGGCAATCAGTCCCAGCTCTTCCGCTACGGGTATGAATTCCCCGGCGGTGTGCAGGTTGCCGTCGGGCTCCTGCAGCCTGAGCAGGGTCTGGTAATGCGCCACTGAGGAACCCTGCAGGGCCACCACGGGCTGGAAGAAGATGTCGAAATGATTTTCCTTGAGGGCGGTTTTCAGCATTGCGCCCATGTCCTTCTGCTTGTCGGTATCGGCGACAGAGCGCGGTTCCGCCTGGTACAGATTGATCTGGTTGCCACCGGCTTCCGCCGCCCGGCGACTGGCGATCTGGGCGTGGGCGATGATTGAGCGGGAATCCTGATTGCCGCTCTCCACCGGATAGACACCGATGCTCAGGGTCACCACGGCGGTGGAATTGTCCACCTCGACAATCTGGCTCGGGGCGTGATCGCAGAGGGTCTGAGCCAGCTGTTTGAGTTCATTGGCGGAACTGCGCAGGGCCAGCAGTCCCAGGCTGTTATCGCCGAACCGGGTCAATATGTCCTGGGGTTGAAGCTTGCTCTTCAGAAACTTCGCAACTTCGGAGAGCACCACGTCGAGGCCGCCAATGCCCACGGATGCAATCAGCTCCTCCGGCTTATCGATCTGCAGGTAGAAGACCCCGGTGATTTCGTCGAGGGCGGCCTCGGAGATCAGCAGGGCGTCGAGCCGCTCCAGCAGATAGTGCCTGGAATGCAGCCCGGAGACCTTTTCGCTGCTGGCGTCGCCATGGAACCGGTGACTCAGCTGGCGGGCGCGTCGGATGCGGTTGGTCACGGTGCGGATCAGGTGTTTCGGTGCGATGGGCTTGGAGAGGAAGTCCTCGCCGCCGAAACTCAGCGCACTGAGCTGCTTGTCCAGGTCCTGTTCCCCGGAGAGGAACACGATCGGGATATCGACGAATTCGTTCTGTTCGCGAATCACCGCGGTCAGTTCGGTGCCGCTGGCCTCGGGCATGTAGAGATCCATGAGGATCAGGTCGGGACGGAACTCATGCAGTGCCTCGAGCACGCGCAGCGGGTCGGTCACGATCCGGCAATCGAACTGGGCCTTGCTGAGAATCGCATCCGCGAAATCGGCCTGCGCCGGATCATCCTCGACGATCATGACCCGGTATTTGGCATGCGTGGTGCGTGAGCAGAGTTCGTCGACCCGTTTCGCCACCACGAAAGGGTCCACCGGTTTCGCCCAGTAGGCGCTCGCGTCGACGCGAATCGCGGCCAGGCGGGTCTTCAGGTCCGCAGAATCGGCAATGAAGGCCACCGGAAGCCCGGGCAGTCCGGTCTCCTTGTTCCACAGACCAGCGCTTTTGGAATCCGGGAACAACGTTCCGAGCTCGGAGGTGTGGCTGATCAGGAAGCTGGAGTCGGTTGGGTTGATTTCGTAGTGGTGGATGATTTCCTCAGGGCTGTTGAGCAGGGAAACATCGAAATTCAGGGCCTGCAGATGGCGGATGATGCTGCCCGCCAGGGTCTCCTCGATACCCAGCAGAAAGACCTTGTGGCCGTCATGTGGCACCTGGGGAGTGGCGTGCCTGGCTTGTTCCTCCTGGCTGGCCAGCTCCTCGGCCTGCTGGTTGCAGGCCTGGATGGAGGCATCCTTGAAGGCATGGATCAATCCATCCAGGGCGACGACGTCGTCATGCTGCGGCTTCAGGCCGGTGCCGTGGTAGTCGCTCAGATGCCCGATCAGGGATTTTCCGCTGTGGGCGATCTGGTGAACGCCGAATTTCTCTCCGGATTCCGACAGCGTGGTGATGCGTTCGATCAGGGTATCGAGCAGGTCTCCCTTCCAGTCGCTGTGGACCAGTTGATGCCAGTTTTCCAGAATCGCGGATACCCGGCCGGGTACCTGATGCAGGAACGAACTCATGAGGTTCGTTTTGGTGGTCTGGGCGGAGGGTCTGTCACTGCTCATGGAATCGGGATCAGTTGCCTTTGACTGGTGGAATTCAAGCCGTCTGAGGCAACACGATGTGCAACCTTTGAAGAAGAATGTAACTGCTTGTCGACCCTGAGGATGATAACGGTTTGTGTGCTTCGCCGAAAGTCTTGCGTGGTGCCGCGAGGCGTTTGATTCCCGATACGCCTGGCACCGCGTCGGATAACCCGCCGGCCGGCCGGTGTCGAACGCTCATGGGTCGGTTTGCGTCTCGCTGATTTGCAAGATCCGAAATGCATCCTGCTGTACCGACCAGCGGATATTGTAATCGTAAAGCCGCATGCCGAACTGGTTGCGCTGACGCTCGTCCAGGTAGGCGGGACGGGGGTCCTGGGACAGAATCTGCTGGATCAGTCGCTTCAGGTGTTCCGCCCGTTGTGGTTCGAGGCCGTTCAGGAATTGCTCCGCCTGGGAACTGAAGGCGAGTGCTATGTCCTGGCCGGGCGGGGTCGGCGCATACCCGGCGCGGGCATCCGCGATGCTGTCCGAATAGGGAACATAGGGTTTGATGTCCAGCACCGGGGTGCCGTCGAGCAGGTCGATGCCGCCGAGGTGCAGCACCACCCCAGCCCCGGAACACTCCAGCCTGAGCAGTTTCAGCACCGACAGGCCGATCGGGTTGGGGCGAAACGGACTTCTCGAGGCAAACACCCCGACCCGCTGATTGCCACCCAGGCGGGGCGGCCGGACCATGGGTTTCCAGGCATCCCTGCGGGCGGCATGGAAAATGAAGGTGATCCACACATGGGAGTAGTCCTCGAGTCCGCGGAAGGCCTCGGGTCGATTGTAGGGCGGCAGTATCTCCAGGCGTCCCTCGGCGTCCGGAATCAGCCCGGACTGGCGGGGAATGCCGAACTTTTCCTTGAAGCAGGAGTGAACGATGCCGATGGGTTCGAGTGACAGGCTCATGACTTCCTGAACTGAATCACCTTTTTCAAGGGATTCAGATCGATTTCATCGAACACGGTCCCGGGGTGCGCCCGCAGCACCCACTCGACCGCCTCGGCAATGTCTTCCGGGCGCAGGTGATTCTCCGGAAGCTCACCGGGTGCGAAGTCCAGGTCATCGAAAAATCCGCTCGCCACCATACCCGGGTTGATCAGGCAGACCCGCAAGCCGTTGCTGCTGCACTCGGCGCGCAGTGACTGGGAGAAACCCCTGAGGGCGAATTTGCAGGCACTGTAAAGAGTGCCGCGCCGTCCGCCGCTCAAACCCGACTCCGAGCCGATGATGATCACATCACCCCGGCCCAGGCGTTTCATGTGAGGCAGGAAGGCCCGGGTGACGAACAGGTGCTGAACCAGGTTGAGGTCGACCATGGCGCGGATCTGGTCGTAGGAAAACTCCTCCAGAGAAGCAAAACGTCCCGTTCCGGCGTTCAGTACCAGGCCGTCCAGGTCGGGATGATTCCGCGCGATGTCCCCGAGCCGGTGGGGCAGATTCTCCAGATCCGCGAGATCCATCCGGAGCGCTTCAAACCCCGGAGGCTGATCGCTCCAGGCGGAAAAATCACGTCCGATGCCGATCACCCGGTCACCCCGCTGCAGCAGACGACGGGCGATTGCCGCGCCGATCCCGTGGGTGGCGCCGGTGATGAGTAATTTGCGGGAAGCTGTGTCAGTCATTGCGGGTAAGCCAGTCAATCATGTCTGTGATGAACGCCGCCTGTTGCGCGATAAGTTCGCGAACCCCCTGGGCGGTAATCCTGTCGCTGCCGTGGTACGGATTGTCGGAGACGACTTTGAGCAAGCCGATGCGACCTCGTCTGAGTTCGGACTGGAGCGCCGTCATGAAACCGGCAGATTCCATATCATAGGCCATTCCGGGTCGATAATCCGCCTGCGGCTGTTCGACACAGCAGAGCGTGCCGGCCTGCTGTGTGAGTCCGGGCGGCACCAGCAAATCCCAGGTGGCCTGATCCCCGCGGATCACCCGTTGTGCGATCAGGGACTCGCCGAGCGCCAGGGAGCCGTGACCGCAGATGCCGATATTCAACCACGCTGAAGTCTGTTCCGTGGAACTGTGATCGAGCAGGTAGCGGGACGCCTCATGCATCGCCCGGATGCCGACCCCGCTGATCGCGAGGCTTATTCCGGGTGCGTTATATACTGGGAAGGGGTGCTGCCGGGGATTGCGTTTGAGTCCGAGCAGGGCGATCAGCGGCTTGGCCTCAGCAGGCAGTGCGGTCAGCAGGTTGAGTGGCACTGCCGTGCTCATGCCGGCCCCTCCCGTTGACACAGGTCGAGCATCTCCCGGTACTCATCGGCGCGTGCCCGGGCGCCGCGCTTTTCCGCGCCCTGAATGAGTATCCGGCATTTCTGCTCCAGCACCTGCAGGGTTTTCTGCCGGTCTTCGGCTGACAGGATTCGTGCCTCCAGCAACTTGCTCAGTGCCCGCACCCGGAAGCGATCCATGCCCCAGTACTGACGCGAAAGCTGATCCTCATGGCCGCCGTACTTGACTACCAGGGGTTGTTCGACAAACGCGACCGCTTCCCGTGAACAGACACGCAGCCAGAGGTCGTAGTCTTCGCAGGCGGGCAGGTCTTCATCGAAAAGGCCATAGGTTTCGAACAGGCTGCGGTGCATCAACGACGCCGAAGGTGAGATGACACACAACGGCAGACACTGGGCAAAGATCTGTCCGCCCTGTTTGCGGTGTTTACGCATCGGGTTGATCCGGGTTCCGTTGCGGATCCAGATTTCGTCGGTATGGCAAAGACGCAAGCCGGGTGAGGCCGCGAGTGCGGCAAACTGCTGTTCGAGTTTTTCCGGCATCCAGCTGTCATCGGAGTCGAGCAGGGCCAGCCATTCCCCCCTGGCGTGGCTTATACCCCGGTTACGTGCCGCACTGACCCCGCGGTTCGATTGTCTCAGGCAGACACATTGCGGATAGTCCCGGGCGATCAGTTCATCGGTCTGATCCGTGGAGCCGTCATCGATGACGATAATTTCGAGCACAGGGTGGGTTTGCGCGATGACCGAGTCGAGCGCCCGGGCAAGGGTGTGAGCGCGGTTGAAGCTGGGGATGATGACGGAAACAGTGGAACTCATGAGGGTTTCGATGTGCGAACAGCCAGCGGTGCCTGAGTGTCTCAAAGAGGCATCGGGCCACACAAGCCGAATTCTCCGGCGGGGCTGTATCAGCCCCCGGTCCAGAGGGCGTCACAGGCTGGACTCCGGGCCGGGGGAGTGGCCGCAATCAAGGTACTGAGACCCTGCATGCTGATCACAGACAAACCCGGGGTTATGATTTATACTGCTCACGATCAGGAGTGATTCAGGTAGTCAGGATTAGGAGTAACTGGTTGTATGGAAAAGGATTTCTTGTATAGGCGCAGTTCGGCCTGAACGAGGTGAATATCCATGGAGTCCATGCTAAGTGAAGTCAAGACGATTCGATACTGACGCCGTACTGGAAAAGATACTCGAACACGATCAGGAGGGGTTCAACTCGTTTTACGAGCGTTATCGTGGCCGGGTGTATCGGTTCATCGTCCGACAGTACGGCACTGGAGAGTACGGCAAGGCCGCCTACTACTCGGCATGGCGTCACCTGGTGGTCTCCGGCCAGAAGCACAAGACCCCCAAAGACCTCAAGCTGTCGTTCTACCAGTACCTGGGAGCATCGGTCAGCTCCTTCATGCCCTCCCACAAGGCTGCGGGACAAACCAGCTACCTGCCCAAGGACATCGAACAGGACGGAAATTGGAGCCTGACCCTGATCGAGCATTTCAAGCAGCTGACCGAAGAACAAAAGCGCTACTTCCTGTTCAAGCACGAAATCGGCATCAGCGAGACAGCCATCGCACGCACCCTGAACGTGAAAAAGAAGGTGGTCGAGCACAGCATCATCGAGGCGGAAAACGCACTGCGGGCCGCCATGGACGAATCCGGCTGTCCGGCCAATCTGACCCTGGAAACCCTCTATCGGGGCAGTCGTGTCGTAAAGCCACCGGTCTCCTGGGACAAGGAGATCCTCGAGTCCTTTACCATGTGGGTCAAACAGACCGATCAGCAGCCCGTTGTGAAGGAACCGGAACCCGAGCCGGAAGCCGCGGAAGGACTGGCCGGCAAGTGGCATCAATTTCGCGACAAGGTCAAACACAAACTCTCCGACATGAAAGAAAGCGCCGGTCATAAACGGGCCAAGCGAGGAAGCACCCGCTCGACCCATCACTGACGGGATAGCAGGGCTGGCTTGGTCGGGCTTGTATCCTGGGCCTAGGTGCAAGAGGCTCCTCTCCACAACATCCGCCAGGGCGGGAAACAGCTCGACCGCCGTTCCTGATCGGCCGTGACTGCCGTCCTGAAACAGGCTGCGGGGAAATCGCGGCCCGCTGTCCGGCCTCATGGATCCCACCCCCGCATGCCGCTTACCCCGCGAACGGGCTGAGAATAACCCTTCCTGACACATCCGGGCTGGTGTAAAATCCCCGCCTTTTCCCTTAGCGGTATAACCATGCTCGATATCAATCCCATGATCCACCAGATCGCCGAACTGAAGGGACGCGCTGCCTCCCTCAGGGGGTATCTTTGACTACGAAAGCAAACAGGAACGTTTGACCGAGGTTCTCCGCGAACTCGAGGACCCCGCCATCTGGAACGATCCCGAACGGGCCCAGTCGCTCGGCCGCGAACGCGCCGGCCTGGAGTCCGTGGTGCTGGGTCTCGACGAACTGGGCAGCGGCCTGAACGATGCTGGTGAACTGCTCGAGATGGCTGCCGAGGAGGAGGATGAGTCCGCAGTCGATTCCATTGCCCAGGAACTCGAGAACTATGAAAAGCAGGTCTCCGAGCTGGAGTTTCGGCGCATGTTCTCCGGCGAGACCGATGCCTGTAACGCATTTCTGGATATCCAGGCCGGCTCCGGCGGCACCGAGGCCCAGGACTGGGCGGAAATGCTGTTGCGCATGTACCTGCGCTGGGGTGAACACCGGGGCTTCAAGACCGAACTGATCGAGGTCTCCGCCGGCGAGGTCGCGGGCATCAAGAGCGCCACGGTGAGTTTCGAGGGAGAGTACGCTTTCGGCTGGCTGCGCACCGAGATCGGCGTGCATCGCCTGGTGCGCAAATCCCCGTTCGATTCCGGCAATCGCCGCCATACCTCCTTCGCTGCGGTGTTCGTCTCACCGGAGATCGACGATTCCATCGAGGTCGACATCAACCCGGCCGACCTGCGGATCGATGTCTACCGCGCGAGTGGCGCGGGTGGTCAGCACGTCAACCGCACCGAGTCCGCGGTGCGTATCACGCATAACCCCACCGGGATCGTGGTGCAGTGCCAGAACGACCGCTCACAGCACAAGAACAAGGCCACTGCGATGAAGCAGTTGAAGGCCAAGCTCTACGAGCTGGAGATTCAGAAGCGCAACGCCACCCAGCAGCAGCTGGAGGAGACCAAGTCCGATATCGGCTGGGGCAGCCAGATTCGCAGTTATGTACTGGATGCCTCGCGTATCAAGGATCTGCGCACCGGGGTGGAAACCGGCAACACCCAGGCGGTGCTCGACGGTGGACTGGACATGTTCATCGAGGCGAGCCTGAAGAGCGGCCTGTAAACGCCGCCAACGCCATAGATTAATCGCCGGCCGGTTGCCCCGGGCAGCCAGCCGGCACGAACGTTTGAGTAGATGTGATCATGAACGACGAGACCCAGGACGAAAACAAACTCATTGCCCAGCGGCGCGACAAGCTGCGGCAGATGCGTGACAACGGCGTTGCCTTTCCCAACGACTTTCGGCGCAACAGCCTGGCCGGTGAACTGCATGCCGAATACGATGAAAAAGGCGATGAGGAGTTGGAGAGCCTGGGACTGCGGGTCTCCCTGGCCGGACGCATGATGAGTCGCCGGGTGATGGGCAAGGCAAGTTTTGCGCATCTTCAGGACATGTCCGGGCGGATGCAGCTTTTCGTCCAGCGGGACAGCCTCGAAGAGGGTTTCTACAACGAACAGTTCAAGAAGTGGGATATCGGCGACATCATCGGCGCCGAGGGCGTGCTGTTCAAGACCAAGACCGGTGAGCTGTCGGTCAAGGTCGATCAGCTACGCCTGCTCACCAAGTCCCTGCGGCCCCTGCCGGAGAAGTTTCATGGCCTGTCCGATCAGGAACAGCGCTACCGTCAGCGCTATGTGGACCTGATCATGAACGAGGTCTCCCGGGAGACCTTCCGTCAGCGCACCCGCATCGTCCAGTTCATCCGCCGCTACCTCGATGAGCGCGGCTTTCTCGAGGTCGAAACCCCGATGATGCAGGTGATCCCCGGTGGCGCCACCGCGCGGCCGTTCATCACTCATCACAACGCCCTCGACATGCAGCTGTTCCTGCGTATCGCCCCGGAACTTTATCTCAAGCGCCTGGTGGTGGGGGGCTTCGAACGGGTCTACGAGATCAATCGCAACTTCCGCAACGAGGGGCTGTCGACCCGCCACAACCCGGAATTCACCATGCTGGAGTTCTACCAGGGCTACGCGGACTACCACGACCTGATGGACCTCACGGAGGCAATGTTGCGGGATCTCTGCGAGGCCGTGCTGGGTACCGCCCAGGTGACCTACCAGGGTGAGTGCTACGACTTCGCCAGTCCCTTCCAGCGCATGAGCGTGAAACAGTCGATCCTGCATTTCAATCCGGACATCCAGGAAGAACAGCTGGATGACCTGGAGCAGGCCCGGGCGCTCGCAGAACGCCTGGAGATACCGCTCAAGCCGGGCTACGGGCTGGGCAAGATCCAGATCGAGATCTTCGAGAAGACGGTCGAGCATCGTCTCATGAACCCCACCTTCATCACCGCCTATCCCACCGAGGTCTCACCCCTGGCGCGGCGCAATGACAAGGATCCCTTCGTCACCGACCGGTTCGAGTTTTTTGTCGGTGGGCGGGAGATCGCCAATGGCTTTTCCGAGCTGAATGACGCCGAGGACCAGGCGGAGCGCTTCCGCAAGCAGGTGGCGGAGAAAGAGGCGGGTGACGATGAGGCGATGCATTACGACGACGACTACGTGCGCGCCCTGGAACACGGCATGCCGCCCACCGCGGGGGAGGGAATCGGCATCGATCGTCTGGTCATGCTGCTCACCGATTCGCCCTCGATCCGGGATGTACTGCTGTTCCCGCACATGCGTCCGGAGTAGCCGCACGCAACCACCCCCGTAAGGTAATCGGCTTACTGGCCGGCTCGCTCAATGTCCAAACAGCAGCAGGCTCTCGGCATGTTCCAGGTGCTGCGGGGTGCCGGCCAGGACCAGCACATCCCCGGCCTGCAGCCGGGTTTCCGGTCCCGGCGCCTCGCCGCGGATTCCGCCCCTGCGCACCGCGGTGACGCTGATGTCCCAATCCCACAGGTGCAGATCCCCGATGGTGTGACCCACCGCGAAGGCCCGTTCGGGCAGGGTCAGCGTGTGCAGGCGCTCCTGAAAGGCCTCGCCATGCTCCAGGTCGATGGACTCCTGACCGTGATAGAAGTCGCGCAACAGCTTGTAGTGATTCTCGCGGATCTCGCGCATGATCTTAAGAATGCGCGAACCGGGCACCTTTAACAGCAGCAGCAACTGGCCGCCCATCATCAGGCTGGCCTCCACCATCTCCGGCATGACCTCCGCCGCCCCGGCGGCCTCGAGTTCCTCCAGGTGAGTGTCGTCGCGGGTTCTCACCAGTACCGGGATCTCCGGGTAGTGCGCCTTGAGGTGATGCAGAACCTTCAACACCGTGGCGTGCGCCTCGTAGGTGACCACCACCACCCCGGCCCGTTCAATGGCTGCGGCATGCAGAATCTCCTGTCGCGCGGCATCACCGAAGAACACCGGATCGCCCGCGTCATGGGCCTCCTGAACCACCCGGGGATCGAGATCCAGGGCGATATACGGGAACCCCTCCTGTTGCAGCAGGCGTCCCAGGTTCTGGCCGATACGTCCATAACCGCAGAGGATTACGTGCTTCTCCAGGTTCTCCGTCTCCTGTTGCAGGTCCAGCACCGAACCGGTCAGGTCCTGGGGATTGCGCAGCGCGCAAAACTGTTTCGCGAGGCGTCCGTTGTAACGGATGAGGAACGGCGAGGCGGCCATGCTGATGATGATCGCGGCGAACAGGATCTGCCCGGCCCGGTCCTGCAACAGGGAAGACTGCAGTGACAGGTCGAGCAGCACGAAGCCGAATTCACCCCCCTGGGCGAGCAGCAGTCCGGAGCGGAAGGAGGCTTCCATGGAGCGCTTGGAGATGCGCGCCAGAAACATGATAATGAGGGCCTTTGCCGCGATCAGGCTGACCGCCAGGAGCAGCACCCAGTGCAGGATCGGCCACAGGGACACCAGGTCGACGCGCATCCCGATGGTGACGAAAAACAGCCCCAGCAAGACATCCTGAAAGGGTCGGATATCCGCTTCGATCTGGTGCCGGTATTCCGTTTCGCCGAGCATCATCCCGGCGAGGAACGCGCCCAGCGCCAGGGACAGTCCCGCCTCGTGGGTCAGCCAGGCGGCGGTCAGCGACACCAGCAGCACGGTCAGGGTGAACAGCTCCGCGGAGCGCGCCCGGGCGATCTCGTGAAACAGGGGTCGCAGCACCCAGTGGCCGACGGCCATGATGATGGCGAATACCGCGGCGGCTTTGATCACCGCCCAGGTGAGCGGCCAGAGCAGTCCCTGGGAGCCGTCCTGGGTGAGCAGCGGAATGATCACCAGCAGCGGGATGACCGCTAGGTCCTGGAACAGCAGGATGCCGATCGCCAGGCGGCCGTGCTCGGTGTTGACTTCCGCCTGTTCCGATAGCAGCTTGGTGACGATCGCGGTGGAGGAGAGGGCGAGGATCGCGCCGATGATCACCGCCCCCATGGGTTCGACCCCCAGCAGCCAGGCGATGCTGCCGAACAGCGCCGCGGTCAACACCACCTGGCTCCCGCCGGAGCCGAACACCGCGCCTTTCAGGGCCATCATCTGCGGCAGCGAGAACTCCAGGCCGATGGCGAACAACAGGAACACGATGCCGAACTCGGCGATGAAGCGGGTGTCCTCGTTGGAGGCGATCAACCCGCCGCCGAACGGCCCCACCAGGATGCCGACGATCAGGTAACCGAGAATCGGCGGCAGGTGCAGACGCCGGAACAGGGTCACGATGAGTACCGAAACGCCAAGCAGGGTGAGGATGATCTGAAGGGTGTGAATGTTCATGGTTGTGCGGGATTGACTGCGTCAGGGTCGCGACTCGGCGTCGACCGGTTAATGCCAGCTGATGCTCACTCTCAGGGGGACGTACGGAGCGCTCAGTTTGATGAAAATCGGCGCATAAATCCATCGGCAATCACAATCACGGACATTCCCTGCGGGTTTTGCACGTGCCCCGCAGGCTAATGAACGAGTTGTTGTTCAATGAGGGCGTGGGGTTGCTTCGTGAAAGTGGTAGAATCGGAGAATTACGTCAAACAAGCAGAAGTGAACGTGGCCAAAAGATCCAACAAAGCCTCCCAGAACCGGGATCCGCACCAGGCGCGCGAAGCGCGAAAATACGAAAACCCCATCCCCAGTCGTGAGTTCATCATGGAGACCCTGGCCCAGGAGGGCGTGCCCCTGGACCGGGAAGCCCTGGCCGAGCGGCTGAAGATCACTTCGGAAGAGCAGCAGGAGGCGCTGCGCCGCCGCTTGCGCGCCATGGAACGGGACGGTCAGCTGATCTGCAACCGCAACAACAACTACTGCCTGGTGAACAAGCGCGACCTCATCGTCGGGCGGGTCATCGGACATCCGGATGGTTTCGGTTTCCTGCGTCCCGATGACGGGGGCGACGACCTGTACCTGTCGTTCAAGGAGATGCGCTCGGTGTTCCATGACGACCGCGCCGTGGTGCGGGTTACCGGCATGGACCGGCGCAACCGACTGGAAGGTGCGGTGGTGGAGATTCTGGAGCGCAATACCAAGAGTGTCGCCGGACGTTTCTACATGGAGAGCGGGGTCGGTTTCGTGGTGCCTGATTCAAAACGCCTCAGCAAGGACATCATCATCCCCTCCACCGAGGTCAACCAGGCCGAGCCGGGACAGATCGTGGCGGTGGAGATCATCGACCAGCCCACCAAGCGAACGCCGCCCATCGGCCGCGTCCTGGAGGTCCTCGGGGATCACATGGGCCCGGGCATGGAGACCGATCTGGCGATCCGCACCCATGGCATCGCGGTGGACTGGCCCGAAGAGGTGGAGCAGGAGATCCGGGGGCTGACCCCGGAGGTCGCCGAGGCGGACAAGCAGGGGCGGGTGGATCTGCGCGACCTGCCGCTGGTCACCATCGACGGCGCCGACGCCCGGGACTTCGACGACGCGGTCTACTGCGAGCGCAAACCCAAGGGCTGGCGTCTGCTGGTGTGCATCGCGGATGTCTCCCAATACGTCAGGCCGGGAACCGCACTGGACCAGGAGGCCCGCAAGCGGGGCAATTCGGTCTACTTTCCCGATCGGGTCATCCCGATGCTGCCGGAGGTGCTGTCCAACGGTCTGTGTTCCCTTAACCCGAACGTCGACCGCCTGTGCATGACCGCCGAGCTGTATGTCAACCTGGAAGGCAAGATCACCCGCTCGCGCTTCTTCCCGGCAGTGATGCGCTCCCAGGCCCGACTCATCTACGACGACGTGGCCGCGATGCTGGAGGGTGATGCAGGGTTGTGCGAGCAGCATGCCGAACTGCTGCCGCATCTGCACAACCTCAATCATCTGTTCCAGGTGATGCTGGAACAACGGGCCGAACGGGGCGCCATCGATTTCGACACCACAGAGACGCGCATCGAGTTCAACGAGCTGAAGCGGGTGGAGCGGATCGTGCCGGTGGTGCGCAACGACGCCCACCGTCTGATCGAGGAGTGCATGCTGGCGGCCAACGTGGCCGCGGCCCGCTACCTGATCCGCTGCAAGCAGCCCGCGCTGTACCGCATTCACGAGGGTCCGGCGGAGGAGAAGCTCACCGATCTGAGGGAGTTCCTCGGTGAACTGGCCCTGAGTCTGCCGGGAGGCAAGAAACCGAGCGCCGGGGATTACGCCAAGCTGCTCGACCAGGTGCGCTCACGCCCGGATCGCCACCTGATCCAGACCGTGTTGCTGCGCTCCCTCTCCCAGGCGGTCTACAGTTCCGACAACGTGGGCCATTTCGGGCTTTCCTACCAGGCCTACACCCATTTCACCTCGCCGATCCGCCGTTATCCCGACCTGGTCGTGCACCGGGCGATCAAGCACGTCATCGACAAGGGACTACCCGAGGACTTCGACTATTCCAAGTCCGAACTGCAGGTCATGGGCGAACACTGTTCGAGCACCGAACGCAAGGCGGACGAAGCCACCCGGGACGCCCTCGACTGGCTGAAGTGCGAGTACATGCAGGACAAGGTGGGGGAGACCTTCAACGGCATCATCACCAGCGTCAACTCCTTCGGCGTGTTCGTCGAACTCGAAGACATCTACGTCGACGGCCTGGTGCACATCTCCTCCCTGGACAACGACTACTATCACTACGATCCGGTGGGTCACCGCCTCACCGGCGATCGCACCGGCAAGGTGCTGCGTCTCGGCGATCCGCTCACCATCCTGGTGGCCAAGGTGAACCTGGACGAGCGCAAGATCGATTTCCTCCCGGCCAAGAGCGAGGCGAAGGCCGGCGAGGGTAAACGCAGAAAGCGTAGCAAGCCCTCGCGTGGCAAACAGCCGCCGGCAGGCGCAACGGCCGCACCGCAGAAACAGACATCCGGCAAGGGGGCCCAGGGCAAACCGAAGGCGAGCGGCGACAAGCCTGCCAAGAGCGCCAAGAAGCGCACCTCGCGCAAGTCCCGCAGGACCAAGAAGCCCCAGGCATGAAATCTCAGGAGGCCTGGATCCTCGGCTTGCACGCGGTCAAGGCGGCCCTTTCCCGGGATCATCACGCCCGGGAGTTGTGGCTCGATGCCGCCCGCCAGGACCAGCGGGTGCGGGAGATCCTGAGCCTCGCCGAACGGTCGGGACTGGCCTGCCGGCGGGTCTCCGGACGGGAACTCGACGAACGTTTTCCCGAGACCCGTCACCAGGGGGTTGCACTCTCGGTGATGCCCCGCCAGGCCCAGGACGAACCCTATCTCAAGGCGCTGCTGAAGCGCCTCGATCATGCCCCCTTTCTGCTGGCGCTGGACGGGGTTCAGGATCCGCACAACCTGGGGGCCTGCCTGCGCACCGCGGACGCCGCCGGGGTGGATGCGGTGATCATTCCCAAGGACAAATCCGCGGGACTCACCGCGACGGTTCGCAAGGTTGCCAGTGGCGCCGCGGAGAACGTGCCGCTGGTGCAGGTCACCAATCTCTCGCGCACCCTCAAATGGCTGCAGTCCGAAGGTGTGTGGCTGATCGGCACCGCCGGCGAGGCACAGCAAAGCCTCTACCAGGCGTCGCTGACTGGATCCCTGGCGCTGGTGATGGGCGGTGAGGAGAAGGGAATGCGTCGATTGACTCGCGAACAGTGCGACCTCCTGGTAAGGTTACCCATGATGGGAAGCGTGGAGAGCCTGAACGTCTCCGTGGCTGCCGGAATCTCCCTGTACGAGGCGCTTCGGCAGCGGTCCGGCGAACCTCGACGCGCATGACTGAATCCGGATTCGGCGCAACCTGTGAACCTGTGTTTTGCGGAGGATAGAATGATGAAACGCCTCAACTGCCTGATGCTGTTGTCGTCCGCCCTGGCCCTGCCGGTTCAGGCCGACATGCTGGGGTTCACCGTCGATATCGGCGCCTGGAACGTGGATTCCACGGGCTCGCTGTCCGATACCACCAAAAGCGAGATGCAGGACTTCGACCTGGGTTCCTCAGGCACGGGGGTGTTCTCCCTGGCCTTCGAGCATCCGATCCCGATCATTCCCAATTTCAAACTCCGCACCAACGATCTCAGTGCCGAGGACGATGTGCGTCTGTCGGGGAGTTTTTCCTACGCCGGTGTGGACTATGACGCCGGATCGGACGTGAACATGGAGTTCGATGTCCAGAGCAGCGATTTCATCTTCTATTATGAAGTCTTCGACAACGACGTACTGTCGTTCGATTTCGGTCTCAACCTCAAATATCTCGATGGCGACATCCGTTTCGAGAGCAAGGACGACGCCAACCAGGCCTCCCAGGATCACTTCAAGGGCTATGTGCCGATGCTCTACGGCGCCACCGAGATCGGCATTCCGGCGACCCGCTTTTCCCTCTACGGGGATATCAACATCCTGAGCATCGGTGATCACACCCTGCAGGACTACCAGGCCGGTGTCGCATTCGGTCTGGTTGAGAGCCTGCCCGTGGATGTGCGTCTGAAGGGCGGCTACCGGCGTTTCAGCCTGGAGCTGGACGACCTGGACGGCATCTACACCGACTGGGCCTTCGAGGGTCTCTACCTGGGTCTCCAGGCCGACTTCTGATCCGGTTCCAGACAACCGCTCCCATCACCCGCGGCGCCCGAAGTTCCGGGCGCGCGGATCCATTTGCGGTTCTCCCGGCAAAAAGGTAGAATCCGCGGCTTCCCGGTGCCCGACAACCTGCCCGAGACGTGATTTCGTCCGGCTCGTGCATGTGGACCGGGCATCACTCCTTGCCTTACTGCCCATGCAGAAGGCTGCCTAACCCGTAAGGAGATACAATGAGGCACTATGAAGTCGTGTTCCTGGTCCACCCGGATCAGAGTGAACAGGTACCTGCTATGATCGAGCGTTATCGCGCAGGTATCGAAACCAAAGGTGGCAAGATCCACCGTCTCGAGGATTGGGGCCGCCGTCAACTGGCCTATCCCATCAATAAGATCCACAAGGCGCACTATGTTCTGATGAACATCGAGTGCGACAGCGAAGCCTTGTCCGAACTGCAGAGCGCGTTCCGTTTCAACGACGCGGTCATCCGCAACATGTTCATCCGTCGTGATGAGGCCATCACCGAACTCTCCCAGCTTGCCAAGTCGCAGGAAGAGGAAGAGCGTCCCTCCCGCAGCCGTCGGGATGACGATGACAGTTCGGATGATGATGATGACGACGATTCCGACGACAGCAATGATTCGTCGGATGATGATTGAGCATCAGGATTAACGAGAGGACATAGCAAATGGCACGTTTTTTTCGTCGTAAGAAATATTGTCGGTTCACCGCGGAAGGCATCACCGAGATCGATTACAAGGACCTGAATCTGCTCAAGGCCTACGTGAGCGAAAGCGGCAAGATCGTACCGAGCCGCATCACCGGCACCAAGGCCAAGTATCAGCGTCAGCTGGCGTCAGCGATCAAGCGCGCCCGCTACCTGGCACTGCTGCCTTACACGGATCAGCACTGAGTTAAGGAGACAACACCTGCCGGGATAGCGGAATGAAAGTTTTGGCATCATTCGTGATGCGGGGTCAGGCCCAGGCCGTACTGGTGACCACCGTATTCGCCATGCTGGCTCCTTTCTTTCCCTTGATCGGCCTGTTCAGCAGCGCCTGTGTGGCATTGGTGACCCTTCGTCAGGGGGGGTCGGCGGGGATCAAAACCCTGCTCCTGTCCACCCTGGCCAGCGGTCTGCTGATGGGACTCATCGTCGGCACGCCGATGCCCGCGCTGGGACTGCTGCTGATACTCTGGTTGCCGATGGTTTTGCTCGGGGCGTTGCTGCGCAACACCCGCTCCCTGGATCTCTCGGTTCAGGCCGGAATGGGCTTGGGTTTCATCACCATAGTGGTGCAGTACCTCAGCATGGGGGGAAACCCCGCCGGGTTCTGGAAAACCTACCTGGAACCGATGGGCCAGAGGTTCATCGAGGCCGGTCTGATCGATGCGGAGCAGAGCACCGAGGTCATCGCCCAGCTGTCGAATATGATGTGCGGCATGATGGCCGTGGCAGTGGTGCTGCAGACCGTGTTCAGTCTGTTCCTGGCGCGCTGGTGGCAAGCCCTGCTGTATAACCCGGGCGGGTTCGGCGAAGAGTTCCGGAGTCTCAGGCTGCATCCCGCGGTCGGGGTTCTGGGCGGCGCCGCCCTGGCACTGGGCCTGCTGCCGGAGGGCAGCGTGCCGGACTTCGTAAGATGTCTTGGCATGGTGTTCCTCGGGACCCTGTTCGTACAGGGACTGGCGGTGATGCACGGCGTGTTCAAGCAGATGCGTTCGGCACAGCTCTGGCTGGTGTTGGCTTACTTGACGCTGATTATATTTATGCCTCAGATGGCGCTGCTATTGATCGGACTGGGTCTGGCAGACATCTGGGTGGATTTTCGAACCCGCTTCGATTCGTCGAAACAAGGGTGAGAAGTGCCACGGCAGGTTCTTCCGAGAAGACCGGCCCGGCACGAATGATTTGACCTACAAGGGTGATAACAATGGATATTATTCTGTTGCAAAAAGTGGAAAACCTGGGTGACCTGGGTGAAAAGGTAAGTGTGAAAAGCGGCTATGGCCGCAATTTCCTGATTCCCACCGGTCGTGCGGTTCCCGCAACCGAAGAGAACATGAAACAGTTCGAGGCACGTCGTGCCGAACTGGAGAAAGAGGCCCAGGACAAGCTCCAGGCCGCAGAGTCGCGCAAAGAGAAGCTCGACGGCATGAGCGTTACCATCGCCTGTAAGGCGGGTGACGAAGGCCGTCTGTTCGGCTCCGTCGGCACGGCTGACATCGCCAAGGCGGTGAGTGATGCGGGCGAAGAGCTGGCCAAGAAAGAGGTTCTGCTGCCCAACGGCGCCTTCCGCGTCGCCGGTGAGTACGAAGTCGATCTGCACCTGCATACCGACGTCAACGCCACCGTCAAGCTGACCATCGTTCCCGAAGCCTGATCACCGACCCTGGCCCCGGTCCTTCCGGACCCGGGCCAGGGCCCGGACAAGGCCTTTCCGTCCTGCCTGAACATCCTGCGTTGGTCGTCGCCAACGCATGCTCTGCTGCGTCCCGCGCTTACACACCCGATAAAGCTTGATCCGGCTTTGCCTGATTGGAGCAGAGTGTGATCATTGATGTCGCAGAAAGCGAAAAACCACGAATCATCACAAACCCCACCCAGGCAAACTTCCTCGCCCTCTCGGGAGAGGGGGTTCTCATCGGATCGGTTTGCTGCCTTTCGTTATTTGTTTCATTTCTGCAAGTGATGGTTTCGCCCTACTGGGCGAGTCACTATTCGTTTGCGCCAAAAGAAAAGTAACCAAAAGAAAGGGCTCCCGACTGTCCCGCCCCTGCGGGGACCGCTGTGATGCTCACAAAAACCGGCGGGGCTGGAACTCGCTGCGCTCAAACAGCCAGCCCCGCTGATCGGTTTTTGCTGCGCTTCTCGCTCGGGCCGCACGGGTATCTCAAGAGGAGCGAATATCACCGCCTTGTCCCGGGTGAAAATGCCGTGCAAACCGGAAACCCGCAGAAAGCGAAGAACCACAAACCAACACAAACCCCACCCAAGCATTCCCCCTCTGCCCTCGTGGGAGAGGGCCGGGATAGGTGGGGTCAAAACAACCAAACAACACGCCACAAGCACACCCACACCAAACACACCCCACTCCCACAAGCCTCACAATCGCACCCGCAACATCAACAACCCGACCACCCCAACCACCCACAAACAATCCCCCACACCCGTGACCTCGCGCACTTTTCTAGCCCCTCCCGATGCCGTATCCTAAGCGACCACTTCCCGTTTCCTAACACCACAGACCAGCCTCGATGTCGGAACCCGCTTACCCAGATGAACCGCCGGTCTTTCCGGATCTCGATACCCGCGCCATCAAGGTGCCGCCGCACTCGATCCAGGCCGAGCAGTCGGTGATCGGCGGGCTGATGCTGGACAACGCCAGCTGGGACAAGATCGCCGACCTGGTGGTGGAGAGCGATTTCTACCGCAAGGAGCACCGTCTTATTTTCAGCGCCATCGCCGCCCAGGCGGAGGACAGCCAGCCCTTCGACGTGGTGACCCTGGCGGAACACCTGGAGCGCAAGGAAGAGCTGGAGCAGGGCGGCGGGCTGCCGTATCTGGTGCGGCTCGCCGAGGAGACCCCCAGCGCGGCCAACATCACCTCCTATGCGGGCATCGTGCGCGAGTACTCGGTGATGCGTCAGCTGATATCGGTGGGCACCGACATCTCCGACAGCGCCTTCCATCCCCAGGGCCGCAAGGCGGAGGAACTGCTCGACAACGCCGAGCGCAAGGTGTTCGAGATCGCCGAGCAGACCAGCAAGGGCAAGGGCGGCTTCACCGCCATCAAATCCCTGCTGACCAAGGCGGTGGACAGGATCGAGACCCTGTTCCAGCAGGACGAACCGATCACCGGCCTGAGCACCGGCTTTTCCGACTTCGACCAGATGACCTCAGGGCTGCAGCACGCGGATCTGATCATCGTTGCGGGGCGTCCCTCCATGGGCAAGACCACCTTCGCCATGAACATCGCCGAGAACGTGGCGATCCAGGGCAAGAAGGCGGTGGCGGTCTACAGTATGGAGATGCCCGGCGACGCCCTGGCGATGCGCATGATGTCCTCACTGGGGCGCATCGACCAGTTGCGGGTGCGCACCGGCAAGCTCGAAGACGACGAATGGCCGCGCCTCTCCTCGGCGGTGAGCATGCTCGCGGAAACCAAGCTCTACATCGACGACACCCCGGCCCTCACCCCCACCGAGGTGCGCGCCCGGGCGCGCCGCCTGAAGCGCGAACACGACGACCTGGGGCTGATTGTGATCGACTACCTGCAGCTGATGCAGGCGCCGGGGGAGGGGGACAACCGCACCAACGAGATCTCCGCCATCTCCCGCTCTCTCAAGGCCCTGGCCAAGGAACTGGACGTGCCGGTGATCGCGCTCTCCCAGCTCAATCGCAGCCTCGAGCAACGCACCAACAAGCGTCCCATCATGTCGGACCTGCGCGAGTCGGGTGCCATCGAGCAGGACGCGGATCTGATCGTGTTCATCTACCGGGACGAGGTTTACAACGAGGACAGTCCCGACAAGGGCATCGCCGAGATCATCATCGGCAAGCAGCGTAACGGCCCGATCGGCACCACCCGCCTGACCTTCCTGGGCAAGTACACCAAATTCGAGAACTACGCGGACGATATCTACGGCAGCGAGGGCTATTGATGGCCTTCGCCCCGCAGGCGCGCATCGATCACGCGGCGCTTCGCCACAACCTCAACCGGGCCCGCCAGGCAGCCCCCGGGTGCAAGGTCTGGGCGGTGATCAAGGCCGACGCCTACGGCCACGGCATGCTGCGGGTGGCGCGGACCCTGACAGAGGCGGACGGCTACGCCGTGGCGCGTCTCGACGAGGCCCTCGAACTGCGCCGCAACGGCTTTCAACAGCGCATCCTGATCCTCTCCGCCTGTTCCACCCGGGCCGAGTTCCAGGCTGCCGCCGAGGCCGGGCTGGAGCCGGTCATCCACCACCCCCGCCAGCTCGATGAACTGCCTGAAGGCAACGACCTCAAAGCCCCCCTCCCGGTGTGGCTCAAGGTGGACACCGGCATGCACCGGCTCGGTTTCGATCCTCGATCGGTGGCCCAGGTCAGCGAACGCCTGACCCGTCACCCGGCGGTTGGCGAGCTGCACCTGATCTCCCACCTGGCCTGTGCCGACGCCCCGGCGGATCCACTGACCCAACAGCAGTGCCAGAAGTTTTTCAGTCTCGACCCCAGCCCCTACCGGGCCCGCTCCCTGGCCAACTCCGCCGGGATCCTCGGGGTGCCCGAGAGCCATGCCGACTGGGTGCGCCCCGGGATCATGCTCTACGGCGTCTCCCCGTTTCTCGACTCCCAGGCCGGGCAGGTGGGCCTGCGTCCGGTGATGACCCTGGAGAGCCGGGTGATCTCGGTCAAGCAGTGTCGGGCCGGTGAGACGGTCGGCTACGGCGGCACCTACCGCTGTCCCGAAGCGATGCCGCTGGCGGTGATCGCGGTGGGCTACGGCGACGGCTATCCCCGCCATGCCCCCTCCGGCACCCCGGTGCGGGTGCGGGACCGGATCCTGCCCCTGGCCGGGCGGGTCTCCATGGACATGATCACCGTGGACGCCCGGGCGCTGCCCGACATCCGCATCGGCGACCCGGCGGTGCTCTGGGGAGAGGGGCTGCCGGTGGAAGAGATCGCCGAACAGGCCGGCACCATCGCCTACGAACTGCTGTGCGGGGTCACCCGGCGGGTGCCCTTCATCGATTGCAACCTTGAGGAGACCCGCTGATGGCCCAGGGCGGACGCAAACCCGGCAAGGCCCTATATGTCTGCCGCGAATGCGGCGCGACCTTCCCCAAATGGGCCGGGCAGTGCTCCGAGTGCCAGGCCTGGAACGCCCTGGAGGAAACGGTCGCTCCATCCACGAGCGGGCAGGGGCGCTACACCGGGTACACCGGTCACACCAGCCCCCAGGTGCTCTCCCTGGCCGAGGTGGAGACCGACCGGGAGGCCCGCTTCGCCACCGGCAGCTCGGAACTCGACCGGGTGCTCGGCGGCGGCCTGGTGGAGGGCTCGGTGGTGCTCATCGGCGGCGACCCGGGCATCGGCAAGTCGACCCTGCTGATCCAGACCCTGGCGCGGCTCGCCGGCGAAATGCGCACCCTCTACGTCTCCGGCGAGGAGTCGCCGCGCCAGATCACCCTGCGCGCCAAACGCCTGGGGCTGCCGGTGGAACCCCTCAAGCTGCTCCCCGAAACCCACGTGGAGCGGATCATCGCCGCCGCCGAGCAGGAACGCCCCCAGGTGATGGTGCTCGACTCCATCCAGACCATGTACACCGAACTGCTGCAGTCCGCCCCGGGCTCGGTCTCCCAGGTGCGGGAGGCCACCGCGCAGCTGGTGCACTTCGCCAAGCGCAGCGGCACCGCCCTGTTCCTGGTCGGGCATGTGACCAAGGAGGGCAGCCTCGCCGGACCCCGGGTGCTGGAGCACATGGTGGACACGGTGCTCTACTTCGAGGGCGAGTCCGGCAGCCAATACCGGCTGATCCGCGCGATCAAGAACCGCTTCGGCGCGGTCAACGAACTGGGCATGTTCGCGATGACCGACAAGGGCCTCAAAGAGGTCAACAACCCCTCCGCGATCTTCCTCTCCCGCCAGGCCGAAAAGGTCCCGGGCAGCGTCATCCTGGTGACCCGGGAGGGCACCCGCCCGCTGCTGGTGGAGGTGCAGTCCCTGGTGGATGAAAGCCCCCTGGCCAATCCCCGAAGGGTCACCCTCGGCCTGGAACAGAACCGCCTCTCCATGCTGCTGGCGGTACTGCACCGCCACGGCGGCATCGGCATGTTCGACCAGGACGTCTACGTCAACGTGGTCGGCGGGGTGCGCATCACCGAGACCGCCTCCGACCTGGCGGTGCTGATGTCAGCGCTGTCGAGTTTCCGCAACCGTCCCCTGGACCAGGGGCTGGTGGTGTTCGGCGAAGTGGGATTGACCGGGGAGATCCGGCCGGTGCCGAATGGGCCGGAACGGCTGCGCGAGGCGGCCAAGCATGGGTTCAAGCGGGCGGTGGTGCCCAAGGCGAATCGGCCGAAGCAGGGGGTTGAGGGGTTGGAGGTTATTGGGGTTGAGAGTCTTTCTGAGGTTTTGCAGATTGATTGATGGGGTGGTTTGTGGGGCTGTTGGGCTTGCTTATGGTGTGCGGTTGATCTAGAAAGGTATTAGGGAATACTTTTTAAGTACAAAAGGGCAGGCGTGGTTGTGGCTTTGGTTGCGTTGGATCGCAGTGTCGGTGGCAGGAGTCTCCAAGGGTTGGGGATGACTGTGGTTCCTTCTTTTACCTCTTCTGAACGAAATCTGTCTCCTCAATTGTCGGTGATTGGAGGGGGGTGGTTGCCTGCGTCTTAAATTAGCGTTTGGTTGAACTATTTTGTCGCATATGCGGGTGGATAGGCTGAGTCACAGGCTGAAAGATGAACTTTATGGGGGTTGCTGTGGAGAGCTGAGGTTGAGAACTTTTGGCGGCATAAGTCAATATTCGCGACGTCGGCATAAGTCAATATTTGTGACGTCCACATAATACGCTGTTAAGCACAGAAAGAACGTATGAGTTCACCAATCCTCCAATTTCTGACATTAGATGACCCGCTTCATGATGATGTTGTTCGTAGTCTGATTGAATACAAGGAGGAAGACCCCTGTATCGATTACAAGCTTGAGCTTGATCCAAATTCTGAAAGGGAGTGGCTTGAAGTAACAAAAGATATTAGCGCGTTTGCAAACACATTGGGTGGCTATCTGATCTTTGGAATTAAGAACGGTGACAAATCAATAGTAGGTCTAAACGATGAGCTAAGTCAGTTGCTAAGTGATGCAAATAATATCCTTCAAAAGATTAATAGACATCTGGACCCTGGTATGGAGACTATAAGAAGCAGGGAGTATGTAGCCGAAGGAAAGAAAATAGTTGCTCTTCATATTCCTCAGTCTGTTGGGAAAACTCATTTGATTGCCAAAGACGGTATATTTAAACACCCTAGTGGAAAATCGAAGACGTTGCTACAAAAGGGCACTTTCTATGTAAGACGCAGTGCTGGAAATCATCTTGGCGATTCAAGGGACCTTGATTCTGTATTAGAACGGCGAATCGATCAGTTCAGGGAATCTTTGATGGAAAAGGTCGCCCGGGTCGTAAAGGCACCACAATCTAGTGAAGTTTTTATTCTAACTAAAGACCCTTCTGACAAGGAAGCTAAGCGGTTCATCATTGAAGACTCCCCTACGTCTATCCCCATTAAAGGCATGAGTTTTTCAGTACCACCCGAAGGGCTCGAAGAAGAAGTAGCAGCGTGGTCAGTACTGGCGAAATCGGATGTTAATACTATTCCATCCGAGCTCACGTTATGGAAGTGGTACGATAAACGAACAACTATAAACATACCTGACGAGCACAAGATGGCCGTGTTCGTCTTTTCCCTATGGCGGGGGCTCCCGTCACTTTATTGGATAAGAGAACTGAAATCCCAAGCTATACAAGGTGCGTTGATTGATGCAATCAAAAGACGACCTACTGGTTGTGACGCAACGTATCTTTTAAACGTCTCCGCATTTTTAGGGAAGGGCTTCTATAAACGCGCTATTGGGGCACTCGGAACATATGTAGACCGAATCAATCCACGACAGAAGAAATACCCAGATAATGGGCCTAGAAAAGAATTCTGTGTCTTTTCTCCTCACTTAAAGCAAACAGAAGCTGATATGCGTATTGAAAAGGAACATGAGCTGAACGAAATTGCTTCTACGGTGGTAAAAACTGAAAAACTACCAGGTCTTCAGACAAAATGGAGTGCTCAAAAAATCGATTGTTTGCTGTACGCGCGAGATGACCGATATGAGTAAGCTAATGCTTAACAATGCCTTTCAGCGGAGGCAGTCGCTATCGCGACTGCCCCACTGAAGGCGGCGTTAGCTGTGCAAGGAAACTATGGCGAATAATTTGCAAATAGGGGAAACGATTTACGTGCCATGCACGCGTGTTCCAGAGCTCACGTCAACGGGAACTGCGCTGTATAGAAGTCGAGTATCTCAAGTGAATGGGAAAACGGCTAAAGTAGAACTCCCCGGAGGTGCTGAGTCTGAGTGGATTGGAACGTCACTTCTTCATCGTGATGTAGGTATTCTCGTCATCAACATTGGTGATTTCGAAACAGAGCATACTTTGCTCGATCCCTTAGCGAAGTCAGTGGCGCAGTTTTGCCGCTTACTAGTCCCTGATGATCAAATTCGGCAAATCAGAGTTCGCAGCACAGGAGAGTTGGTGAAATTCTGGCAGCGTGAGCAAAATGCATATTCTCATGTAATCTGGATAGGCCACGGTAGCGAAAATGGTATCAAGTTTGCTGTTGATGGCTGGAAAACAGCAGAGGAAATAGCCGAACTGCTTCGAGTGCATGGCGCGCCCAAAAAGCTATATATCTCACTTTGCTGCAAAACAGGTTTTAAGTCTTATGGTGGGGCTATGTCACAGGCTACCATCTGTAGCAAATTTCTTGGTCCATTTCACTCCGTTCAAGGGGCAGTGGCCTCTCAGTTTTGCCAAACGTTCCTGACTAGTCATTTATTGGAAGGAAAAACAGTTGGTGTAGCCTTTAATCAAGCTCGTTCGTCTGTCCCTGGAAGTTCGAGCTTTAGGCTGTGGAATGCTGGCAAATTAAAGGCGGGGCCCAAATAATGAAAACAGCTAACAAGCGACTGTGGCGTCAATAGGTCCCGATAATTTAGAAAGACCATACGCAATTGTCCCGTACCATGGCATTTAGGATGGTAATCATTTTTCGCATGCAGGCAACGATCGCCACCTTTTTGTGTTTCCCTTTTGCAACCAGTTGGTTGTAATGCGCTTTGATGACAGGATTACATTGCATGGCACTCACGGTTGCCATATAGAGAATGACACGAATAGTGCCTCTGCCACCTTGGATGCGCCGTTTACCTTTAGAGCGGCCACTGTCCCGATTAATCGGAGCAAGACCTGTTAAAGCGGCAATTTGTTTATTATTCAAAGTTCCGAGTTCTGGCAGATCCGCTAAAAGAGTGTGAATTAAAACATTTCCAACACCTGGAACGGTTGAGAGGAGTGTCTTGCGCTCGGACCATTCAGATTCTTGGTCGATGGCGTGCTCGATCTGACGATCAACCCAAGAGACCTCCTGGTCCAATTGCTTGAGGTGTCTTCGATACGAATAAATAGGACACCCACGTTAATAGCTTTAACCGTGAGTAAATAGGAAGTAATTAGGACACCCACGTTAAGAGCTTTAACCACTCATCCGTTAGCCGTCCATGACGAGCCTGGTTGTGCTGAGGAACTGCTCGGCAAAACTCCGGATCCATTCTGCTGTTCGTTTTCCAGAGCTTTTGTGGTGATCTCATGATAGAGATGGGCTGTACGAGCAAACAGTACATTGAAATCGGCATGATCCACTACGAAAGATTCGTAGTTTCTCGATTCGATCAAGGCCTCATTGAGAAATTCGATATTCGAGTCGCTGAGTGTTCTCCCATTCTCGACCATGTCTTTGATATCGAAGATGCGGGGTAAGATCTGTTTTTCGAAGCGCCACAATACTACGGTGAGAACGCCCCTGTTATCCAAGGGATTGTTCATCATATCCTCCGTCAGTGCAGAATTTATTGTAATTACTGCATGACGGTTTTGACCGTCATAAGCGAAGTTTAGCAAATTGCTCGGTTTTGTTACTTAAAAGTTACTAAAATATGACACCCACGTTTAGAGAGAGTCGTCCTCATCCAGCAGACTCATTAAATTGAGTGTCGAGACAGGATAGGGGTTATTTGGTATCCCAGAAGCGGTAAAAGAGCATTCTTATAACCTTAAAATATTGAATATTATGAGTATTATCCTATCCACGGACAAGCGGATTCCTCTGTATGCGTAGATTCCAATGGCGTGATGGGTGAGTTTATCGTTCAGCTAGGTCAACAGTTGCTCACAGGCAGACAACCCCGGACTTCGTTGATATCCAAGATTCTGACAAGCCTGTTTCAGGGCATAGGCTGTACCGACCAGTCCCTTGAATGGGCTCTCAAAATGGTGGGTCATATAGACCCAGTGCTGAGGGTTGATCTTTAGCCTCTCCAGGATCGGAGGCAGGTCCTGCGGTATTGTTCCGCGTTTGTCTTGTCGAATGATCCGCCCCGACCAGTCGACCAGTTCGAGGTAGTCCGATAATTGGAATGGCAATCCCTTGGGCATCACATTTCTGGGATTGCCAACAAAGGGCAACAGGTGAGGGGGTTGAGAGGAGGTTTTAGGTACTAGTGTGCTCTCAGCGCTAGATTTGGTTGCCTCGATGCGAGCCGCGATCGAGGTGTAGTCAGAGGTCTCCGGTGTGCGTGCCATCCTGGCCCGAATCGGGTTCAAGTCCACATAGACCAGACATGCGGCCAGCGCCTTCTCATCCAGCAGTGCCTGAGACTTGAAGCGACCCTCCCAAAATCGACCGGTACATTGATCTTCCTGGTTTGCCCTGCGAGCCACGGACTCATTGAGACAGCGCATGAACCAGCTGATATCCGAGAGCCGTTCCCGCCATTTGGATATGAGCTTATCCAATGTGTTGTGTTCTGCGCGGGACATCTTCTCTCCCGCCAGGCATCGGTCGGCCAAGACCGGCCCTTTGAACAATTTCCGCCAGCGAGCCATTACCTCATCCCGGGTCCATTCGGACGCAGCATCCTGATCCACGCATAACACCAGATGATAGTGGTTCGACATCAGAGCGTAACCGCAGCAGTCGATCGCGAAACATCGGGTGAGATCTTGCAGCTTATCGAGAATCCATTCACGGCGGTGTTCGTAATTCTGCCCGGTGAGGGGGTCGCTGCCACACAGAAAGGCCCGCCGCACACAGTGGCTCATGCAGTGGTAGTAAGGGGTATCTTGCAGGGAAATCAGAGCCTTCCTGGGCTTGGGCATGACATCACTCCTTGATATCGAATATTTGTATGCAGGTTGACAGATTCCCTGGGTTGGTGCAACTGTTAGCGTGGGTGTCCAGGTTAGGAACTATGAGTAACTCTATGATCTGCAAATCTACATTGACCGTCGTTTTGGCTGTTGGACTTTTATTTGGCTTCGCTTTCAGCGCCATGTCGGTTGAACTGACGACTTTCCCAACGAAAAATAAGACAACGAAATCCTACACCGATACAAAAGCAATTTCTGAACGAAAGGGGTCGATCAGCAAAAAGTGTGAAGGCAGCGCTACTCCCGAGGGGGGCGCCATCAAGCGCGATAGCCTGGAACAGTCGGGCGGTATCATAGAGCCTGTCATAGATCGATGAGTTTTGCTGGACAGCCAGTTCAAGTGGCTGTGGCCAATACGCTGGAATGCTTACCGCAAAAGACTACGCCATGTACTATTTCGCCTACGGCTCCAACCTGTCCACAAAACGCCTACGGCAGAGAATAGCGTCAGCGCGTTTCATCTCGGTCGTACCACTGACCGCTCATCAACTGCGCTTTCACAAGCGCAGCAGTGACCTGTCTGCAAAGTGCGACATTCATGAAACCGGAAACCCTGGGGATCAGGTGCACGGTGTTGTATTCGAAATAATGGATTCGGACAAGCGCGTGCTCGATGGTTACGAAGGACTGGGTCATGGGTATGAGGAAAAACAGGTGCTACTGACCGTCTCCTCCGGTGAGCGCATCAAGGCGGTCACTTATTACGCGACCCACATCGATGAGTCCCTGCAGCCCTACCACTGGTACAAGCACCATGTCCTGACGGGGGCCCTCGAACACGGCTTCCCCGAGCCCTATGTTCTGGCTATTCGCAATATCCTGTCCATCGACGATCCCGATCCGGAAAGGCATGCCCGCGAGATGGCGATCTACACCTCCGCGTAGCCGTTCATCCGTTACACCGGTTATGTATCAACCCTGACAATGCCTGCATTGTGTCGGTATGTGTACATGCGACACATTATTAACCTGCTGAAATAACTCACGAAAATACCTGGTATTACATTTGCTTGTAAATCGGATCAGGTGACTCTCCGATGCGCGACGCTTGTCATGCGAATCCGCCGGACCCGTCGCCTGCCGGATAACACAGCTGCAAAGTGATCCTGATGAAAACCTATCTCGACTGGTCCGAGTACGAGGATGCCGGCATGGGCGATGCCTATGCGGATATACCCAAAACGGGTGGCGATTTCGCCAAGGCGGTGGCGGTGTGTATCAACAGCCGTCAATGCGAGACGAATGCCAAGGGGGTGATGTGCCCCAGCTTTCGCCTGAAAGCCTCGCCCCATCTCTCCACCGGGGGGCGGGTGCGCCTGCTCAAGGCGGCGCTCAATGGTACCCTGGAACCCAACGGCCTGCTCAATCCTGAGCTGGTGGAGGCGATGGATCTGTGTGTCAGCTGCAAGGGTTGCAAGCGCGAGTGTGAAAACAATGTGGACATGGCGCGGATCAAAATCGAATACCAGGCGCAGCTCAACGACCGCATGGGCTTGTCGCTGCGCGCGCGGCTTTTCTCGGAACTTCCCCACCTGTTGAGCCGTTCCCCCTGGTTCGCCCGCCTGGTCGGATGGCGCAACCGCAGTCGCCGGCTGTCCCGCCTGGGGGAACGCTTTCTCGGTATCAGCGCCCAGGTCTCCCTGCCGGTACCCATTCGCGACCCCGCCCCGTTCAGCCGCCACACGCAGAGCCGGGAGCGCTCGGTGGTGTTGTTCGTCGATACCTTCAACCGTCACTACGCGCCGGAAGTGGTACAGGCGGCCATCGATGTGCTGGAGGCGGCGGGCAACCGGGTGATCCTCAGCACGGACCTGGAGGAGGGGGAAGCACTCAGCAGCGGTCGTACCTACCTCGCCCAGGGGCGGGTGGACAAGGCCCGTGAGGAAGCCCATCGGGTAGTCGAGGCGCTGTTGCCTATGGCCCGCGAGGGGGTGCCGATTATCGGCCTGGAGCCCTCCTGCCTGCTGACCCTGAGGGATGAATACTCGGCCCTGGGGCTGGGCGCGGATGGGATCCACCTGGCCAAACAGGCGCTGTTGTTCGAGGAGTACCTGGCCCGGGAGTTGACTTCCGGACGCCTGTCACTGCCGTGGCGATCCGCCGGGGCGGGGGAGGCGGCTACCCGTCTGCTGGTGCACGGTCACTGTCATCAGAAGGCGGTCGGCGCGATGAAGTCGATGCGCAAGGTGCTGAAGGCGATACCGGGGCTCGATTTCAAGATCATCGATGCGTCCTGTTGCGGCATGGCCGGCAGCTTCGGGGTCGAGGCGGAACACATGCAGGCGGGCCGCGAGATGGCGGAGCAGGCCCTGGCTCCGGCGCTGCGCCAGGAACCGGAGGCCCTGGTGGTGGCGAACGGTTTCTCCTGCCGTCACCAGATCGATCTGACCACCGGCCGCACCGGTCTTCACCTCGCGGAGCTGATTCGCGCGCGACTGTCCCTGGCGGGTTGATGTCCGCCCTTTTGAGACGTACCCGGTAAAACGGGGGCGTGGGGGATGGTCCCGGGGCTTTACTGTCCCAGGGCTTCGATGTCCCGCTGCAGCAGGGACTCGTCGCACAGGTTGAGTTCCACCAGGCGGCGCAGCCGGGTGATGCTCTCCATGTCGATGGCCTCGCAGCGCAGGCCGACCCGCTCGCCCTCCAGGTGGGCGCAGCTGGCCTGCATGGTGATCAGGCTTTCGCCCTGGTCGAGAACCACCTTGAGGGTCACCGGATCACCGGGATTGGGCTGCCACTCCGCGGGGATGGTTGCCAGGGCGCCCTTGAGGGAGATGTCGATCAGGGTGGTGGGGTACTCGCCGGTGGTGGCGATGATGGTGGCCGGGGCGTCGAAGACGATCCGGTGAAATTGCCGACGGTCGCTGTTGTCTGTCGAATTCATGTGTCGCCTCAGGCGTGGAATTGCATCTGTGTGCCGCCTACCTCGATCAGATCCCCGTCGTTGAGCTGCAGGGCGTGTTCGCCCAGGCGCTGATTGTTGACCACGGGCGGGTGTTCCCCCTCGAGGAAGGTGATGAAGTAGCCCTCTTCCCGTCGGGCGATCATGGCGCAGTCCCCACCGGTATGGCCGATGCGGGTCATGTTGCGCTTGAGTGGAATGATCCGGCCGAAGTGCTCGCCTTTGACGATCTGCAGCATTCCCTTGTTGGCGGGGTCGTCCTCGTCATCCTCGTCGTCAGTCTCGACCGGGTGAAATTGCGGAAACGGCTCCTCCATGAGGTTGCCCAGTTCCAGGGCATCCTCCGAAAAGGTCAGGGTATGTTTGCCGATCTGGATCACGTCGCCGTGGTAGAGCGGGGTCTTTTCGGCCTTTTCGTGATTGACCAGTACCGGGAACTGCACGTCCTTCGCTTCCAGCAGGTAGCCGTCCTGCATGGCGCTGATCGTGAGTTGGTGCGGGGCGATGGCCAGGCTGTCGATGCTGATGGTGCAGTCGGGATTCCGCCCGATACGGGTCTCGGCGCCCTCCAGGTGGAAAACGTCCATCAGGCGTCCTTTGAAGGTGAGCGTCAGTTTGGGCATGGGGACATCTTGGCTAATTTCTGGATTTTACCTGCACAAGTGCAAGTATATATCGAGATTTGCACAGAAAACACCATGCATGTCACCGATTGGTGCTGGCGGTGGGAAACTAACGACTCAATCGGACTACCCAGGTGCAGGCTGTCTCGATTTAGTCTAACCTCTAGTAATAACAGACTCTTAATTGATTATGTTCAATTAAAATCTTGATTCGCCGTAATTTTGACATTTTGCAGGTTTGCTGCTTAACTTCGCATCAGTCCTGTGGATTTCAACCGCTATAAGGACCTGATTAATGGGGCAACTTGATACGAAAGTAGGTCCGGTGTTTCCAAATCTCTGTTTCTACCTGTTCGAAAAAGACGCTGAGCGCCAGCAATACCTGCAGAATATCCTGGAATTCGTCGAAGGCAGCGTCCATATTCTGACGCAGGCCGCGCAGATCGATCAACTTCCCGCCACCCCGGACAGCCGCTGTTCAGTGGTGATCCTGGGCAGTGGTCTGAGCCGTGATGAGCTGATCGACCTGGTCCAGGAACTGCTCGAGCAACAGCCGAACCTGCCGGTGTTCCAGCTCTATGATGAGCAGGAAGGCGGGACCGAGAAGCTCGACAGTTACGAGAACGTGATCGGCTTTTTCAAGATTCCCACCCAATACGATGAACTCATGGCGCTGGGCCACAAGGCCCAGGTCTACCAGGAGATGCGCAAACCCGAGGGCGGCAAGTCCCGCCCGGTGGAGCTGTTCCGCAGTCTCTCGGGCAGCAGCCGCGCCACCCGCCAGGTCAACAAGATGATCGAGCAGGTGGCCGATTCCGAGGCCACGGTGCTGATTCTGGGCGAATCGGGAACCGGCAAGGAAGTGGTGGCCCGCAAGCTGCATTTCCATTCAGTGCGCCGGGGCAAACCCTTCGTGCCGGTCAACTGCGGGGCGATCCCGGGCGACCTGCTGGAGAGCGAGCTTTTCGGTCACGAAAAGGGGGCCTTCACCGGCGCCATCAGCGCCCGCCAGGGACGTTTCGAGCTGGCTGAGGGAGGTACCCTGTTCCTCGATGAGATCGGGGACATGAGCATGCCCATGCAGGTCAAGCTGCTGCGGGTGCTCCAGGAACGGACCTTCGAGCGGGTCGGCAGCAACCGCACCATTCCCTGCAATGTACGCATCATCGCGGCGACCCATCGCAACCTGGAAGCGGCGATCAAGACCGGGGATTTCCGCGAGGACCTGTTCTACCGCCTCAACGTGTTTCCCATCGAGATGCCGCCGCTGAGAAAGCGGGTGGAGGACATCCCGGTGCTGGTGAGCGACCTGATCCACAGGATCGAGAACGAAAAACGCGGTTCGGTGCGCCTCACGCCTTCCGCCGTCGCCGCTTTGAGCCACTACCGCTGGCCCGGCAATGTGCGCGAACTGGCCAACCTGATCGAGCGTCTGGCGATACTTTTTCCCTACGGGGTGGTGGACGTGGCGGACCTGCCTGAGAAGTTCCGGCCCTCCGCGGAGGTCCTGGACACCACCCGGCTGCCGGAGGTCACCCTGGAGGGCGACGAACCGGGCACCACATTGAACGCGCCGCGTCTGCCGAATGACGGCATCGACCTCAAGGCGCACCTCAACAACCTGGAGTTGAGCCTGATCCAGCAGGCCCTGGACGAGGCGGACGGGGTGGTGGCGCATGCGGCGAAGCGCCTGCACATGCGGCGGACCACCCTGGTGGAGAAGTTACGGAAATATGGCCTGCAGCGTCAAACCGAGTCGCCGGGAATTTGACGTCTTCTTGAATTTGAATTCATAAGTTACTGAAATTAAACAAATATAAAAATAGGCACGCTATTTGCAAAATTTCCGGTGAGAACGATTGACTCACCACAGAGGTTGCAAACCGTGTCACCGAAACCGTCCCTCGCCGACCGACAACACGCCCTGGAAGCGGCGTTCAATCTTTTCAACCAGTTATCGGAAGAGCTGACCGGCTCCTACCAGCAACTGCAGTCCCAGGTGCTGGAGCTGAGCCAGGAGCTGGCGGCCGCGCGCAGCGAGCGGATGGTGCAGTTGGCGGAAAAGGAGCGCCTGGCGGATCGCCTGGAAAAGCTCCTCGAGACCCTGCCCGCCGCGGTCATCGTGCTGGACGGCGAGGCGCGGATTCGTGAGTACAATCCCGCCGCAGAGCAGTTGCTGGGCCGCCTGGAGGCGAACCAGCCCTGGCCGGATGTGGTGGCCCGTCGCTCGGTCAACGGTAACCTGAAAGGCAACGAGCTGAAGCTCAGCAACGGACACCTGCTGACCCTCTCCAGCAGCCCTCTGGAACAGGCGCCGGGACATATCCTTGTGCTGGTGGATGTCACCGAGACCCGCAAACTCCAGGAACGGCTGAACCGCCGTGAACGGCTCACCGCCATGGGCGAGATGTCCGCCCAGCTGGCGCACCAGATGCGCACCCCCCTGAGTACCGCCCTGTTGTATGCCTCACACCTGGTGAGCGATTCGATCGACGCCCCGCGGCGTCAACAGTTCGCCGCGAAACTGCGTGACCGGCTGCAACACATGGAGCGTCAAATTCACGACATCCTGATGTTCGCCCGGGGCGGGGACGCCGGGGAGACCCGCCTGGACCTGAGCCGGGTGCTGGAAAACTTCGCAGCTTCCGCGGAACAGCAATGGCAGGCTCGCGGCGTGACCCTGTCGATCGACAACTGCCGCGCCGGACAGGCCATCATGATCGGTCGTGAAGACGCGGTTCTGGGTCTGTTGGGCAACCTGCTGGAGAACGCCATTCAACAGGGCGCACGGCAGGTCCGGGTGACCCTGGATGCCGGCCACGAGATCAGCCTCGAGGTAGCGGATGACGGGCAGGGCATCCCCGAATCACTGCTGGAGCGGATCTTCGATCCGTTCTTCACCACCCGCAGCGGCGGCACCGGCCTCGGCCTGGCGGTGGTGCAGAACCTTGTCTTGAACCACGGCGGGGAGATCCTCGCCGGCGCATCGCACTGGGGCGGCGCCCTGTTTCAGATGCGCTTTCCCCTGGCGGTGACGGCGGAGGGCGCCTCCCAGGCGCTGGCCCAGTCCACCCGCCCGGGCGTTGAACACCTGAGGAGTCTGTCATGAGTCATGCAACCGTGCTGATAGTGGAAGACGATCCGGCCCTGCGCGAGGCCCTGAGCGATACCCTGGAGCTGTCCGGTTATCCGGTGCGCACCGCCGAGGATGGCCGGCACGCCCTGCAGCTCATGCAGCAGGAACCGATCGGCATGGTGGTGAGTGACGTGCAGATGCAGCCGATGGACGGCCACCAGCTGCTGCGCGAGGTTCACAAGGGCATGCCCGGGACCCCGGTGCTGCTGATGACCGCGTATGGTTCCATCGAAAAGGCGGTGATGGCGATGCACGACGGCGCGGTCGACTATCTGGTCAAGCCGTTCGAGGCGGAAGTGCTGGTCAGCAAGGTGGCCGAGCACCTGCCGAGCATCGCGGATCCGGATCCCCAGGGACCGGTGGCGGAGGATCTGCGCAGCCGCGAGGTGCTGGAACTGGCCCGCCGGGTGGCGCAGAGTGAGGCCACGGTGCTGCTCAACGGTGAGAGCGGCACCGGCAAAGAGGTCTATGCCCGATTCATCCACCAGCAGTCACCCCGCAGAGAGGGACCCTTCGTCGCCATCAACTGTGCCGCGATCCCCGAGAACATGCTCGAAGCGGTGCTGTTCGGCTACGAAAAGGGCGCTTTCACCGGCGCCTACCAGTCCACCGCGGGCAAGTTCGAACAGGCCCAGGGCGGCACCCTGCTGCTCGACGAAATCTCCGAGATGAGCCTGGCGCTGCAGGCCAAGCTGCTGCGCGTGCTGCAGGAGCGGGAGCTGGAACGCCTGGGTGGCCGGCGCATGATCGAACTGGATGTGCGGGTACTCGCAACCACCAACCGCATGTTGCGTGAAGAGGTCTCCGCCGGTCGCTTCCGCGAGGATCTCTACTACCGGCTGAACGTATTTCCGATTCGCCTGCCGCCGCTGCGCGAACGGCCACGGGACATTCTGCCCCTGGCCCGCTATCTGCTGGCCAAGAGCCAACGCCCGGGACAACAACCGCCACGCATCAGCGAGACCGCGGAGCAGCAATTGCTGAGCCATGCCTGGCCGGGCAATGTGCGGGAGCTGGACAATCTCATGCAGCGGGCGTTGATCCTCAACAGCGGCGCAACCCTGGAACCGGCAGACCTGGCCTTCGAGGCGCACAGCGCGGAAACGTCGCTTGAAGAGCCGGTCTCCCAGGCGGCCAAGGGCAAGCTGCCCGAGGACCTGCGCTCGGTGGAGGAACAGATGATTCTGGATGCCCTGGAAGACGGTCGCGTCAGCCGCAAGCACGTGGCCAGCCGCCTGGGCATCAGCGAACGTACCCTGCGCTACAAGATCGCGCGGATGCGTGACGCGGGTGTGCCTATTCCGGGCTGAACTGGTGCGAAATCTGCATCTCAAGGGTATCGGTATCCTGATAACGGAGTGAATGATGAACAACAGCATGAATATCGACCAGGTACTGGCGCAGATGCGGGTGATGTCCGCCCAGGCCGGTAACCACCCGACCGAATCTCCGAAAGCGGCGGGGGCCGATTTTTCCGACCTGCTGAAGCAGTCGATCGACCAGGTGAACTCGGTTCAGCAGGAGGCGAACGCTCTGCGCACCGCCTTCGAATCCGGGGAAGGGAACGTGGACCTGGCCCAGGTGATGATCGCGGCACAGAAATCGAGTCTCTCCTTCGAGGCCATGGTGCAGGTCCGCAACAAGCTCGTCGAAGCCTACAAGGACGTCATGAGCATGTCGATTTAACTTATTGGATATAAATAGAAAATGGCTACGGTAAACGCGCAAGAGACTACTCTCGAACTGCAGGAGGCGCCGCGTCTCCAGGACAATCCAATCGTTCGCCAGATCGCGGTGATGGTCGGTATCGCAGCCAGTGTCGCCCTTGGCGTGGCCGTGGTGTTGTGGTCCCAGACCCCCAGTTTTACGCCGCTCTACGGCAACCTCTCACAGAAGGATGCGGTGGAGATTGCCCAGGCCCTGCAACAGGCGGGGATCAGCTACGAGATCGATCAGGGCAACGGCATCATCATGGTGCCCAGCGGCAGCCTGCAGGAAGCGCGGATGAAGCTTGCCGGCCAGGGCTTGCCGCATAGCGGTTCCGCCGGGTTCGAACTGCTTCAGGAGGACACCGGTTTCTCCACCAGCCGGCTGGTGGAATCGGCGCGATACCAGCATGCCATCGAGGGTGAGCTGGCGCGTTCCATCGGCACCCTGGCGAACGTGGAGTCGGCCCGGGTTCACCTGGCCACTCCCAAGCAGTCGGTATTCATCCGCAAGCGCAAATTTCCCAGCGCCTCGGTGGTGGTGAAACTCTACTCAGGGCGCAACCTGGAGCAGGGGCAGGTCGAGGCGATCCAGCACCTGGTGGCATCCAGCGTGCCGGAACTGGAGGTGGCGAACGTCACCGTGGTGGACCAGAAGGGACGCCTGCTGAGCAACAAGCAGGACAGCCGCGAGATGGAGCTTTCGTCGAGCCAGTTCGAATACACCCGGGGCCTGGAAGACCACTTCAAGCAGCGCATCGAGGACATCCTCACACCGGTGATCGGGCGTGACAACCTGCGCGCCGAGGTGACCGCCGACGTGGACTTCACCTATGTGGAGCAGACCCAGGAATACTATAATCCGGATGTTAACGCGCTGCGCTCGGAACAGATCAATGAGCAGCAGTCGATCCTCAATGATGTGCAGGGAGTACCTGGCGCATTGACCAATCAGCCTCCGGCGACGGGCAACGCCCCCCAGGTGGCCGGTGAGGCGGGTGCGGATGGTGAAACCGGAACCCCGGTGAACACCAGCAAGCGTGCGACGCGCAATTTCGAGCTGGACAAGACCATCAGCCATACCCGCATGCCCACCAGCCGCCTGCGCCGGCTTTCCGTCGCGGTGGTGGTGAATGACCGCGCCGAGGTCGACGAGGAGGGACAGGTAGTCCCGGTGAAGCGCACCGCGGAGGAGATCACGCGCATCGCGAACCTGGTGAAAGAGGCGGTTGGCTACGACATTCAACGGGGCGACCGGGTGCAGGTGATCAGCGAGGCGTTCTTTATACCGGCACCGCCGGAGCCACTGCCGGAGCCGGCGATCTGGGAGGAGAGCTGGTTCTGGGATACGGTGCGTCAGGTCGGTGGTGTGTTGTTGTTCCTGGTGCTGGTGTTCGGAGTGCTGAAACCGATCATGACCCGCCTCACCAAACAGGTTGTGCATGTCCCGCAGGAGGCGCTGGCCGGTGCGGCCGCGGGTGAGGGCGGTGCCATGGGGGGCGAGGAAGGCGGCGTCGCCTACCTGCCGGAGGGAGAGGGCGAGGGACTGCATCTGCCCGGCCCGCGTAGCTATGAGAAGACCCTGGATGCCGCGCGCGGTATGATTGCGGAAGATCCGAAACGCGTCGCCCAGGTTGTGAAAAAATGGATCGCTGAAGATGCCCACTAGTCAAAAAGCCGAAGCCGGCAAACAGATCGCCACACCCGACACCCCGCAAAAACTCCAGATCCGTGGGGTGGAGCGCTCGGCAATCCTGCTGCTGGCGCTGGGTGAGAAGGATGCCGCGGAAATCCTCCGTCACATGGGCCCCAAGGAAGTTCAGGACGTGGGCCTGGCGATGGCGACCCTGACCAATGTTTCCACCGACCAAATGGAAGCGGTCATGCACGAGTTCGTCACCACCCTGGAGACCCAGACCGCATTGGGCCTTGGTTCCGACGAGTACATCCGCAACATGCTGACCAGCGCCCTCGGCGAAGACAAGGCGGGGGGCGTGATCGATCGCATCCTGCTGGGTCGCAACAGCAAGGGACTGGAGCAGTTGAAGTGGATGGATCCGCGTGCCATAGCCGAGCTGATCCGCCTCGAACATCCGCAGATCATTGCCATCGTGCTGTCGTTTCTCGAATCTGATCAGGCCGCCCAGGTGGTGAGCCAGTTTCCGGAGCGGGTACGCACCGATGTGATCATGCGTATCGCCACCCTGGACGGTATCCAGCCGGTGGCCCTGCAGGAGCTCGACGAGATCCTGGAAAAACAGTTCTCCGGCGCCACCAATGTGAAGTCCTCCAGTCTCGGCGGGGTGAAGACCGCCGCGGAGATCCTCAACATGCTCGACGGCGCCATCGAGAGCAAGCTGATGGAAGAGATCACCGAGGTGGATTCGGACCTCGGCCAGGAACTGCAGGACAACATGTTCGTCTTCGAGAACCTGGTGGATGTGGACGACCGGGGTATTCAGACCCTGCTGCGCGAGGTCAGTACCGAACAGTTGCTGCTGGCGTTGCGCGGTGCCGATGAGGTGCTCAAGGAGAAGATCTTCAAGAACATGTCGAAACGCGCCGCGGAGATGCTCAAGGACGATATGGAGGCTGCGGCTCCGGCCAAGCTCAGCGATGTCGAAGCCTCGCAGAAAGAGATCCTTCAGGTGGCACGCCGTCTGGCGGATGCGGGTGAGATCATGTTGGGAGGCGGCGGCGATGAGTTCGTCTGATCCCAACGACCGGGATTTCGATGAGATCCGCCAGTGGATTCCTCCGGAAATGGGGGAGCGCAAATCCAAACCGATGGCTGGAAAGATCACCCCGCCGCCGGCTCCGCCCACCGCCGAGGAGCTGGAGGCGATCCAGCAGTCCGCTCACGAGGAGGGGTTCGAGCGCGGCAAGCAGGAGGGGTTCGAGTACGGCCATAAGGAAGGGCTGACCCGGGCCCACCAGGATCTGCAACGCTACACCGAACGCCTCGACCGCCTGCTCGAGACCTTTGAACACCCGTTGCGCAACCTGGACAACGAGGTGGAGAAGGAACTGCTCACCCTGGTCGTGGCGATCGTCAAACAACTGGTGCGCCGCGAGGTGAAGAGTGATCCGCACCTGATCATCGGGGTGGTGCGCGAATCCCTCTCGATCCTGCCGGTCGCCTCGCGCAATGTGCGCCTGCTGGTACATCCGGAGGACGCGGAACTGATTCGCGAGGTCTACGCCCTGGGCGACAGTGAAACCGGCTGGCAAATGATCGAGGACCCGGTCATCAACCGTGGCGGCTGCAAAGTGGTCACGGACACTTCGCAGATCGACGCCACTCTGGAATCCCGGCTCGCCAGCCTGATCGCGCCGTTGCTGGCGGGGGCGCGGGCCATCGACGAACAGAGCAGCCAGGAGTAGCCCGATGAGCTCACCCCTGGGCCAGGAACGTCAGAGAATGTGGGTCGAGCGCCTGAGGCGCTACCAGGACCGGCTCGGCGATGACCGGGGACTGGTGGTGGAAGGGCGATTGACACGCATGGTGGGGCTTACCCTGGAAGCGATCGGCTGCCGCGCGGTGATCGGAGGCCAATGTGACGTGGTCAGCAGCAACGGTACCCACATCGAGGCCGAGGTGGTCGGATTCGGCGAGGACAGCCTCTACCTGATGCCCACCGGGGACATTCACGGTCTCGAACAGGGCGCGCGGGTGATTCCCACCGGCCGGGTGTGCGAGGCGGTGGTCGGCGAGCACCTGCTGGGACGGGTCATCGATGGCGCCGGCAAGCCCCTCGACGGCCTAGGCCCGATCCATTCGGACGAACATCGTCCACTCACGGGAACCAGCTTCAATCCCCTCGCGCGCACCCCGATCCGCGAACCCCTGGATGTGGGTGTGCGGGCGATCAACGCACTGCTCAGCGTGGGGCGGGGGCAGCGCCTGGGCCTGTTCGCCGGCTCCGGCGTCGGTAAGAGTGTGCTGCTGGGCATGATGACCCGCTACACCAACGCGGATGTGACGGTGGTGGGGCTGATCGGTGAACGTGGCCGCGAGGTCAAGGAGTTCGTCGAGAACATCCTCGGCAAGGAGGGCCTGAAACGGGCCGTGGTGGTCGCGGTGCCCGCGGATAACCCGCCGCTGCGACGCATGCACGGCGCGATGCTGGCCACCAGCATCGCGGAGAACTTCCGCGAGCAGGGCAAGCATGTGCTGCTGCTGATGGATTCCCTCACCCGCTATGCCCAGGCGCAGCGGGAAATCGCCCTGGCGATCCACGAACCCCCGGCCACCAAGGGTTATCCGCCCTCGGTGTTCGCCAAGATGCCGCAGCTGGTGGAACGGGCGGGAAACGGTGACAAGGGGGGTGGCTCGATCACTGCCTTCTATACCGTGCTCACCGAGGGGGACGACCAGAACGACCCGATTGCCGACGCCGCCCGGGCGATCCTCGACGGGCACATCGTGCTGTCCCGCCAACTGGCGGATGCGGGGCACTACCCGGCGATCGACATCGAAGCGTCGATCAGCCGCGCGATGAACGATATCACCGCTTACGGCCATCAGGAGGCCGCACGCTCGTTCAAGCATCTATACTCACTGTATCAGCAGAATCGCGACCTGATCAGTGTGGGCGCCTACGAATCGGGCAGCGACGAGCAGATCGACATCGCCATCTCCGCGATGCCGGCACTGAACCGGTTCCTGCGGCAGGACATGCAGACCCCGGTGACCCTGGAGCAGAGTCTGGAAGACCTGGAAGCCCTGTTTCCGGCGGAAGAGGAGGAACCGCTGGAAGTCCCGGCAGGACTGAACCTGCCGCAAACCACCGAATAACCCAACACGGTAAGCATCCATGTCGCCATCGAAACGACTCAAACCCGTCCAACGCTTCGCCCACAACAAGGAGCAGACCGCGGCCCGCAGCATGGGGGTGGCGCGGCGCAACCTGGAGCAGGAGGAGGTCAAGCTGCAGCAGCTCAAGGCCTATCATCAGGAATACCTGGAGCGTTTCCAGACCCTCGCCGCAGAGGGCATCAGCGCCGCACAACTGCAGGAGTACCGGGCGTTTCTCGCGAAACTGGATCAGGCGATCCAGCAACAGGAGCAGATCGTCGCCGCCAGCGCGGTCAATCACAACAGCCACAAGGACAACTGGAAGCAGAAACACAGTCGCACCCAGGCCCTCAATAAGGTGGTCGATCGCTATCAGCGCGAAGAGCAGCAAAACGCCGATCGGCGCGAGCAGAAAGAGAGCGACGACCTCAACCAGAGCCGTTCCTGACGGCCGCTTCCACCGGTCGGGGGTCAAAGCCGGTTTGAACGCTCCCCGCGCCGGTTATCCCTGGACCCCGGATCAGGTATGATGCATCGCGTATGAGCGATCAACACCCCGCAACGGAACTGTCACTGCCCCCCAATGTTGTCCAGGTAGGCCGACAGCCGATACTGGATCGGGACCTGCGTATCTATGGCTACGAACTGCTCTACCGGTCGTTGGCCGGGATGAATGCCGTGGACGGGGATACCGCAACCGCCCGCACCGTCATGGATGGCTTCCTGGAGTTCGGATTGCAGCGTCTGGTCGGCAGACACCGGGCCTTCGTCAACGTCACCGAACACTTCTTCACCAGCGAGCAGGATATCCCGGTCGACAACAGCCGCCTGGTCATTGAGGTACTTGAGACGATCGAGTTGAGCGGGCCGGTGGTGGCCGGCGTACAGCGCTGGCGCGAGCGGGGATTTACCATCGCACTGGACGACTATCGTTTCGAACCCCGCTGGGAGCCCCTGCTGGCACACTGCGACATTATCAAGGTGGAGATCCTCGGACTCGATCTCGAGGCCTATCGGGACGAAATTGCCCGGCTGAAATCCCTGGGCATTACCCTGCTGGCGGAGAAGGTCGAAACGCGCCGGGAGTTCGAGCAGGCCAAGGCCCTGGGTTTCGAGCTGTTCCAGGGGTTTTTCTTCGCCAGACCCCAGACCCTGTCCACTGCACGCAGCCAGAGCAACAAGAACCTGTTGCTGAAGATGATCGCGCGGATCAACGATCCGGCCTCCGATCTGGATGAGATCGCCGAGCTGGTGGAACTGGATCCGAATCTGAGCTTCAAAATTCTTCGGGTGCTCAATTCCGCGGCGGTGGCGCTGCCCCGGCAGGTGGAGTCGATTCATCAGGCGGTGGTGTACATCGGTATAGACAGGCTGCGCGCCTGGTCCACCCTGTTCCTCATGGCCGGTCTCGAAATGGCCTCCCCGGAACTGATTACCACCAGTCTGGTGCGCGCGGAACTGTGCCGTTCGCTGGCCCGGGAGCTGCACCTGGGAGATCCAGAGAGCGGCTACACCGTGGGCCTGCTTTCGACCCTGGATGCAATGCTGGACCGCCCCATGTCAGAGCTGCTCCAGGACCTGCCTCTGCCAGCGCCGATGATCGAGGCGCTGCTCTCTCGCCAGGGTCCCCTGGGCAATGAGCTGCAATGCGCGATCGACCTGGAACGCTGTCAATGGATGAGCGAGGCGGTGCAGCTGCTGCCGGTGGAACAGCTCAATGCCCTCTATGTACAGGCCCTCGAGCGGGTGGAGGCACTGCGCAGTGCGATCACTCAGCACAACCTGATCTAACCCGGCGTCTGATCAGGGTACGACCACCCCGTAGATCGGTCCGGAAGGGGTCTGGCAGACACAGTAGGCACCCACTTCAACACGCTTGTACATGTTGCAGATTCCGGAATAGATGCCGCATTTTCGACTCAGCTGGGTCTCGCTGCGGGTCGTGTAGGTGCGGGTGTTGGATGGGGGCTCGGTGCTGCTGCCTGCTGCCTCACCCTCCGCCCATACGGGTGAACCGCTCAAGCTGCCCAGCAGGAGGATGGATACCGGCCATCTGATGATTTGTTTCATGATCGTTGACCCTTGTTGGTTGAGTAATCGCTGAGGCCCTAGGGCATGTCTTCATATCCGGGAGGGCGCTTGCCCGACAGCAGGTAGGCAAAGGCGATCACCTCCGCCACCGCCCGGTACAGGGCCTGGGGAATCTCCTCCCCCAGAGGCAGTTGCGCGAGCAGCGCCGCCAGTTCCGGGTCTTCATGCAACGGTACGTCGTGTTCCTCGGCGAGAGCGAGAATGCGTTGGGCCAGTTCACCGCGTCCCTTGGCGGTCAGCCTGGGGGCGTTCTCGCCATCGTAGTTGAGCGCGATGGCCACCTCGTCCGGTTGTTGGGATTTACGCTTCATGCCTTTTCGTTGAGCAGGATGTGATCGCTGGGGAGTTCCTGCTCATTCTCTGCCGATCCCTGGAACGAGGCGAGTTTGGTGACCTCCAGACCGGCGGATTCAAGGCCTCGCCGCAGGGTGTCGAGATGTTTCGCGACGCGTTGCGAGGTGGCGGGGCTTTCCGACCAGATGACCGTGGAAACCTGCTCGCCAACCAGCTGCAGCTGCACCTTCATCGGGCCCAGCGGGCTGAGGTTCATGTGCAGGGTGAGGCGCCAACCGGTTGACTGACCCTTCTCGCCACGCTGGGCTTCCGGGGTGATGCGGAACTGAAACAGGTCGACCCCGTCATCCTGGCGGATCGGCAGTTCGAACTGCCAGACCGGTCGCCCTGCGTCGTCCGGAACCAGCGAGTGCAGCTGGTTGGTCTGAATGCGCGCCACCGCGCCGTCCAGGTGTTTGAACAGGTCCAGCAGCAATTTCACCGTCGGGTGGGTGTCCGCGGAGGCCCCCGCCTGGGGCGCAGACGGCTGCCCCGGGATTGTGCCGCCGGGCAGCGTCCCGCTGGCCGGGTTGGGCGTTGGCGAGGGCGTCGGCGGGGTGGTCAGTGGCGCCGTTTGGGGAAGCGCGCCGGGAGGAGGCGCGGGGGATTGCGGTCCCCCTGGAGTGGCTGCCGGCGGATTCATGAAGTTGCGCACCAGGGCGATCAGGCGCAGCAGGTTGAGTTTCAGGTCCTGAGGGTTCATCGTACCGTTGAGCAGGAGGGATTCGGTCTGGTTGCCGCTCATGGACAGTGCACGGGCCAGGATCGCCTTGAATTCCGGATCGTTGATGCGTACCACCTGGCTCATCAGCTGCTCCACCGCCTGCCTGACCGGGGGTGGCAGGGGCGGGTTGCCCGGGCTGTCAGGTTTCGCAAGGGTCTGATTGAGGGCCTGAAACAGCTGCGGCAGCGGTTGCTGTCGGGGCAGGGCGTTCTTCAATGCCATCGCGGCGAGGGTTTTCTGACTTGGCAGGGTCAGAACCCTCAGTTCCGGCAGATCGCCGGATTTTTCCACCTGCAGCAACAGGGATTGCCCCGGTTTGACGCTGAGTGTGGTCTGCGCGGTCAGCCGCGCAACCCCGATACGCAGTTGCATAGCCCCATCCACGTTCTCGCTCAATGCGGTACCGTGCAGGATCTGTCCCGGTTTCAGGGTTTGCAGCAGATTCTGGGTGGTGGTCGCCGTGGGCAGGGGCGGGAGGATTTTCGCGATCGGGATCTGCATGGGGAATACGGCGGCCGGTTGGGTGCGTTTCGTTGGGTGATCCTGTGGAACTTCCTGAAGTATAAATGAATCCGTGCCGATAGGATGAACAGGGGTGTGAAATTCTGCCGGCTACGCCCGGCGCCCCGGATTCAGACTATAGTTTGGTGACGTATCAGGAAGGTAAGTTTATGAAGTCGCAGGAACAAAATGCACCACCGGGCTGGTATGTGCGACACGAGGGATTGATTTCCGGTCCTCACAGTGACGCACGCGTCCGTCAGCATCTGTTGGACGGCAGTTGGGAACTGTCCGATGAGATCAGCCAGGACAAGCGGCAATGGCAACGGATGCTCGAGGTGCCGAATGTGGTGCCACTGCAGATGCGCGCCGAGGCCGGAGACGCCAGTGCCCGGGCAAGCATTGATACACGGGACAAGCTGAGCGCCCGTGACAGGGCGGAAACCCGACGCGTCCCGGTGATACCCCTGGTAGTGGTGCTGCTGGTGCTCGCGGCGGTGGTCGGCCTGTCTCTGCTGCTGAATCGGCAGGACGCTGCGGATACTCCCGAGTGCGACGCCCCGCCGGGGCCGGGGGTTAACTGGCGCAACTGCGTGCTGGTCGGGGTGGACGCGGGATCCGCGAGTCTGGCGGGCGCCAATCTCAACAGCGCGGTGTTACGCGGCGCCCGGTTGAGCGCCACTGATCTGAGCGGGGCCCGGCTGGATTACGCGGATCTGAGTTCGGCCAATCTCAGCTATGCCCGGTTGCAGGGTGCGTCGCTGCTGGGGGTGAACCTGAAACGCGCGGATCTCAGGGAGGCCGATCTGAGCCGTGCCGATCTGCGCTTCGCCGACTTCACCGGCAGCCGTGTGCAGGGTATGTTGCTGAAAGGGGCGCATCTCGATGATGCGATCTGGGTCGATGGCCGCAAGTGCGCGGCCGGATCAGTCGGAGTCTGCGGATTCGGGGAATGACTCGGTTTCATAGCGGTACACTTGCAGATCGTCCGACCAGTAATGCGGCGGTAGCCCGGCCTTCTGCTTGAGATGCAGGAGAAAATCCCGGCGATCCGGCAGCGATTCCCACACCGAGGGCAGAAAGGTGCCGCGGTGACGGCCATCCACCAGAATCAGTCCGTCGATCCCCGGCCTGATCTGGCGCAACAGTGCCTCCTCGGAATCGAATGAGACCGGTTCCGCGGGTGTGAGGATCGAGATGTGGATATCCAGGTGGTGTAATTCCGCCTCGGACAGGGGTGGAAAACGAGGGTCGCGAAAGGCTGCGGCAAAGGCGTTTTCCGCCACATCGGTCACCAGCGCCTGGCACGCCTCGAGGTGTCCGATACAACCGCGCAGCATCCCGTTGCGGTTAAGGGTCACGAAACAGGCCCGTTCCACCCGCAGCGCCTCCGGGTAATCGAGGGGATTGGCCCTCAGGGCTGTCTGGTGTTCCAAGCCGTGGCGTATCGAGTGCCAGGCGACTTCCATCAGCTGGTCTCGAAGCGGCTGTGCAAGCCGGGTTGTCGATGGCATGTTCATGAGACGGGTCCTCTCAGAAAAGCCTCCCTGTACTTTAATCTTGGTGAATTTCTCTGCGGGGTACAAGGGAGGATAGTAATTTTGAATTATGGTGTTCGCTGCGCTCACGTTACTGGTCCCCTCACCCTGGCTCCCTCCCATCGGAGTTTTCGCAAAAGGCGTAAAGAATGAATTGCCTTTGCGCTTCGTGGCCTTCGTGTTATTCGTGGTAACAATTTGCACCAACCAGGGGCTTTTCCCCATCACATCCACCATGCACTCAGCGTATGCGTGATTTGCTGGTTAACTCGGATTAAATTCAGTTTTGAACATCAAAACTTGCGTTACGACAGCGTCCACAGAGAGGGCCCGGGTGAGGAGGCATCAACAACCGTGAGCGCAGCGAACACCATAATTCAAAATTACCATTCCCCAGTCGTGATTCCGGTTACGGCATTTCAAACAAATCGGAAATCCACTGGCGTAGTCCTGCCAGGTTCGCCATAATCCGCCCTCGTTTGTATACCCGGGAAAGTTCAGACATGTGGTTCAAGAATCTCAGGATCTATCTGTTGCAACAGCCGCTCAACCTCACCCAGGAGGCGTTGACGGAGCGTCTGCAGGGCAAGGCGTTTCAGCCCTGCGGCAGTCATGATGTGACCAGCCTGGGCTGGGACACTCCTCTGGGACGCCAGACGGAAGTCCTGGTGCATGAGGTGAGTGGCTGTCAGCTGATTTGCGCCCGCCAGGAGGACAAGCTGTTGCCCTCCGCGGTGGTCAATGAACTGGTGGATGAAAAGCTCTCGCAGATCGAACAGGAGGAAGGACGCAAGGTCGGCCGGAAGGAGCGCACCGAGTTGCGCGAGGACACCTATCAGCAGCTGCTGCCCCAGGCCTTCAGCCGTCATACCCGGCAATATGCAATGATCGACAAACAGAAGGGCTGGATCCTGGTGGATGCCGCCAGCGCCAACAAGGCAGAGAGCCTGATCAGCCTGTTGCGCGATACCCTCGGCAGCCTGCCGGTGAAACCCTGGGAGAGCCGCGTGTCACCCGCCCATGTGATGACCGAGTGGTTGAAGAACCCGGCTCAGCATCCGGGCTTCAGCCTGCTCGACAGCTGTGAACTCAAAGACCGGTCGGACGAATCGAGCGTGTTGCGCTGCAAGGGTCAGGATCTGACTGCGGATGAGATGCTGGCGCACCTGGAGGCGGGCAAGGATGTGGTCAAACTCTCCGTGGAGTGGGACGAGCATCTTTCCTGCATGCTCGATGCGGATCTTTCGGTGAAACGGCTGCGCTTCCTCGACCTGATTCAGGAACAGGCGGCAGACCAGCAGGTCAGCGGGGAGTTGGATGCCTTTGACAGCCAGTTCACGCTCATGACCCTGGAATTCCGGCACTTTCTGCCCAGGTTGTTCGAACTGTTCGGGGGTGTTGAAACTTCCAGTTAGGGTGGGTATGCAGCCGCTGTTTCAGACCGATGCCGCGAATATTCGGCGCCAGGAACTTTGAGATGCAGTTCACACAGGGTTCTCAATAACCCAGTTAATGTAATGGTTTATTGACTCAGGTCAATGCCGGTTCCAGGCAGAGTCTTTACGCTTTCCCCACGCTCACGGTTGGTCGTTTCCGTGTAAAGCGCTAGTCTGGCGGGGGTGCTATGGTCCAATTGCCTCCAGGACCGCACCCCCGCCTGTTTTTTTCTGCAGAATCTTCCCGCCCGCGCCTCTCAGTTGTATCCGTAGTAGTCTCTGAACCATTCCGCAAAGCGGGCCACGCCGTCTTCCAGGCGGGTGTCAGGCTTGTAACCGGTATCGGCGATCAGGTCATCCACGTCGGCATAGGTGGCGATCACATCGCCATCCTGCAACGGCAGCAGGTTGAGTTCCGCCTTCCTGCCCAGATTCTGCTCCAGCAGTTCGATGTAGCGCATCAACTCGGTTGGCTGATGGTTGCCGATGTTGTAGAGCCGGTAAGGAGCGGTGCTGGTGGCGGAATCCGGGTGATCGGAATCCCACGCCGGGTTGGGTTCGGGGATCCGGTCGAGTACCCGGATCACCCCTTCCACGATGTCGTCGATGTAGGTGAAATCCCGCCGGTGCTTGCCGTAGTTGAAGACGTCGATGGGCTCGCCGCGCATGATCTTGTGGGCGAATTTCAGCATCGCCATGTCGGGTCGGCTCCAGGGGCCATAGACGGTAAAAAAGCGCAGCCCGGTGGTTGGCAGCCGGTAGAGATGGCTGTAGGTGTGGGCCATCAGTTCGTTGGCCTTCTTGGTGGCGGCATACAGACTTACCGGGTGGTCCACGTTGTCGTGCACGGAGAAGGGCATGGAGGTGTTGGCGCCATACACCGAACTGCTCGAGGCGTAGACCAGGTGCTCCACCCCGTTGTGCCGGCAACCCTCCAGGATATGGCCGAAGCCCATCAGGTTTGAATCCACGTAGGCGAGGGGATTTTCAATCGAGTAGCGCACCCCGGCCTGGGCGGCGAGGTTGACCACCCGCTGGGGTTTGTACTCGGCGAACACATCGGCGATACCCTGGCGCTCTTCGAGCGCCATGCGCAGATCGGTGAAGTTCGCGTAGGCCTGGGTTCTCTCCAGCCGCGCCTGTTTCAGACTGACGTCATAATAGTCGTTCAGGCAGTCGATACTGATGACCTCGTCCCCGCGATCCAGGAGCCGAAGCGCCAGCGCGGAGCCGATGAAACCGGCCCCACCTGTGATGAGTACTCGCATATTACTACTTCCTTTTGGTCAAAGATGAAAAAATTTGACAAGTCCGATTGATGACGAATTTACGACTCAGTTGCAGAGGTCATTGACATACCAGGACATGGCCTCGGCCAGTCCCTGGTCGATATTGTGTGTCGGCTGGTAGCCGAGCAGCTGCTGCGCCTTCTCGATGTTGGCCAGGGAGTGGCGCACGTCACCGGGGCGAAACTCCCGGTATACCGGTGAGATGTCCGAGAGATAGGCGAAATCCTCCGCCAGGATGTCACGAATCTTGGTGAACAGCTGGTTCAGGCTGGTCCGGTCGCCGACCGCCACGTTGTACACCTGGTTGGTGGCTTCGGGGTTTTCCGTGGTTGCTGCGAGCAGGTTGGCCTGCACGGCATTGTCGATGTAGCAGAAGTCGCGGCTGGTCTCGCCATCGCCGTTGATGAATACATCTTCCTTGTCGATCATCGAGGCAACCCACTTGGGTATCACCGCGGCGTAGGCCCCGTTCGGGTCCTGGCGGCGGCCGAAGATGTTGAAATACCTCAGGCCGATGGTGTTGAAGTCATAACAGCGGGCAAACACCTGGGCGTAGTGTTCATTGACCAGCTTGGTTACGGCATAGGGGGAGAGGGGGTTACCGATCAGGTCCTCCACCTTGGGCAGGCCGGGATGGTCACCGTAGGTGGAACTCGATGCAGCATACACGAAGCGTTTGACCTGTGCGTCACGCGCCGCTACCAGCATGTTGAGGTAGCCGCTGATGTTGTTCTCATTGGTGGTGATCGGGTCGGCCAGGGAACGGGGCACCGAACCGAGCGCCGCCTGGTGGAGCACGTAGTCGGTTCCCTCGCAGGCCTGGCGACAGGTGTCCAGGTCTCGTATGTCCCCTTCGATGAAACGGAAGCCCTGCCACTGTGCTGGCGATACGGCGGCCTCGACCTTGTCGAAGTTATGGGCGTGGCCTGTGGAGAAATTGTCCAGACCGACAACCCGTTGATTCAGGGTCAGCAGGGTCTCCAGCAGGTTGGAACCGATGAAACCGGCAACGCCTGTGACCAGCCAGGTCGCGGGATTGTCCGACAGGGTCTGCCTGAGGGTGTCGTAAGCCGTCATAGTCTTGCATCCACGTCCCCGACGGGCAGGATGTGTTTGACGTCGTATAGGATTCCGTGGTCATTGCACAGGGCGCGCAGCTTTTCACTGCCCATGGCCTGGAATTCACGGTGCGCCACCGCAATGATGACCGCGTCATAGGCGCCTTCCTGCAGTTCCGGAATCGGACGCAGGCCGTATTCATGCTCCGCCTCATCGGGGTTGACCCAGGGGTCATAGACATCCACCTGCGCGCCGTAGTCCTCGAACTCGCTGACGATATCCACCACCCGGGTGTTACGCAGGTCCGGGCAGTTCTCTTTAAAGGTCAGACCGAGCACAAGAATCTTGTTGTTACGGCTTGCGGTGCCGCGTTTCATCATCATCTTCATGACCGTGTGCACCACGTAGGCGCCCATACCGTCATTGAGGCGGCGTCCGGCGAGGATGATTTCGGGCTGGTAGCCGATGGATTGCGCTTTGTGGGTCAGGTAGTAGGGGTCGACACCGATGCAGTGCCCGCCGACCAGACCGGGACGGAAAGGCAGGAAATTCCATTTGCTGCCGGCGGCCTCCAGTACCTCCAGGGTGTCGATGCCCAGGCGGTTGAAGATCAGCGCCAGTTCGTTGATCAGGGCGATGTTCACATCGCGCTGAGTGTTCTCGATCACCTTGGCGGCTTCGGCCACCTTGATGCTGCTGGCCTTGTGGGTGCCTGCGGTGATGATGCTGCGGTAGAGTTCATCGACGAAGTCGGCGATCTCAGGGGTAGAGCCGGAAGTCACCTTCTTGATGGTTGGCAGGCGATGTTCTTTGTCACCGGGATTGATCCGCTCGGGGCTGTAGCCGACATAGAAATCCTGGTTGAACTTGAGCCCGGAGTCGGCTTCCATGATCGGTACACAGACCTCTTCGGTGGCACCGGGATAAACCGTGGATTCAAAAATCGCCACGTCACCGGGCTTGAGCACCTTGCCCAGGGCATGACTGGCTCCGACCAGGGGCGACAGGTCGGGTTGCTTGTGTTCGTTGATCGGAGTTGGAACCGTTACGATGTAGACATTGCAGGGTTGCAGATCTTCCAGCTTGCTGGTGTAGCTGAGGTGTGGCACCTGGACCAGTTCCGCGGGATCGACTTCCAGGGAACTGTCCTGTCCGGATTTCAGCTCCTCTACACGCGCTTCGTTGATATCCAGACCAATGGTCGGGAATTTCTTGCCGAATTCGACAGCCAGGGGCAGGCCAACGTAACCCAGGCCGAGTACACCAATGTGCACGTTTCCGAGATCGATCATACTCTGATTCCTTCCTGCTTTGAGAGGGATTTTGGATTTGTATGCCAGTGAATTCCACCGGATTAGAGGTGCCCGAATTCCGGTCTTCCCAGGTGCATGGCACATCCCGTCGCCGCATCGGGTTGACCGGAACCCGGGGCGGGTTTGCCCTGACTGGATGCGTCTGACTCAGCCTGTTGTCGTAACGAGCGCCGTCTGCCGACATGGTGAAAAACGGGCCAATGATAACGTGCCATGCCGTTGAAATCGAGGGATTTGGGGTTTTATTCCTGGCCGGGTCGGGGTGGCGTGTCTGCACCATGTCCGGGCGTGACACGTGCGCCGGAAGCGGGTTCCCAAGCGCACAGAGTCTGATCATCGTATTCCCCGCCAGTCGCCGCGTGGACTCCGGCCCGTGTCGGTTCAGGAACAGCTCCACAGCATGTCTGGATTGGCTGGTTTGTGAGATACTGCGCGGCCCAGTCCAGTGGAGGCACACACCTGTGAACGACCCCAGGGCAGCTGATCGATGCCAGACCGGATATCGCCCATGACTCCATCCCGCAACAGGGTTGCCCTGATCGCGTTGCATGCCGGGTACAGCCACACCTCTCTGGCGCTGCGCTCGATGGCCGCCTATGCGAGGATTCAGGGTGGTCCGCATGAGATCAGGCTGTTTGAGTCACTCGCCAACACCAATCACCAGGTGCTGATCGAATCCCTGGCTGATTATGATCCTGCGCTGATTGGTTTCTCCACCTACCTGTGGAACATCGACGCAAGTCTGCATCTGGCCCGGGTCTGTAAACAACTGTTGCCGGGCTGCGCCATCCTGCTGGGGGGGCCGGAAGCCGGACCCCGGGGTGAGACGCTGCTGCAACAGGTAGCGGATGTGGATTATGTGATTGCCGGCGAAGGCGAGGCGGCGCTGACCCAGCTGATGCAGTGTATGTTTGGCGGGGCGGATGACTGGGAGGGGGTATCCGGATTGATCCACCGTAGGGACGGTCAGCTGATCAGCAACCCGGTGCAGGCGGTACCTGTTGAAACAATCCCGTCCCTGGCGGAGCAGGGGATTGCCGGCGAGGAAAAATCCCTGGTCTACTGGGAAACCTCTCGGGGATGCCCCTATCGATGCAGTTTCTGCAGCAGCGCCACGGAAACCCTGCGGGCCTTTCCTCTGCCACGTGTACTGTCCGACCTGGCACTGCTGGAGTCCCTGCGCGATAAGACCGTCAAACTGCTGGATCGGAGCTTTCATCTGGGAAAGCAGCGCACCACCGAGTTGCTGCAACGCTTCGCGGAGAGCCCGAGCGGCTTGCGCTTTCACCTGGAACTCAACCCCGATCGAATTTCTACTGAGGCCATGGACATCTTCCGCGCCGCTGAGCCGGGCAAGTTTCAGTTCGAAATCGGCCTGCAATCCCTGGATGACCAGGTGTTGATGCGCATCGACCGGCGTATGGATGTGCACAAAGCATTGGAGAATATCCGCGCGCTGGTCGAACAGCGGCGCCATCCGGTGCACCTTGATCTGATTGTCGGATTGCCGGGGGAGGACGCGCAGCAGTGCGCGGAGTCTCTGGACCGGACCTTCTTGCTGTATCCTGACCATCTGCAGTTGGGCACCCTGAAGCTGTTGCCCGGGACCCCGCTTGCGCAACAGGCCCACTCGTTGGGCTACCGATGGGACCCGCAGCCCCCTTACGAGGTTCTGTCGCATCCACAACTGGCATTCGACGAGCTGGTGCTTTTCAAACGATATGCCGAGCTTTTGGAGCGGTTGTACAACAGTGGTTATCTGAGAAATACCCTGGCGGGACTGGTGACGACCTGTTTCGGGAACAGTCTGTGCGCCTGTTTCGACCTGCTGCTGGCCGAATCGGGGTTGGGCCTGGTGCGCGACAACCTGCAACCGGACCGCCTGTTCGAACCGCTGAGCCGTTTCGTGGAATCTTTCATCGCGGATAACCCGCTGCTGGAGGAGTGGCTGCTGTGGGACTATGCCCAGTTCAGCCTGGTCACCAGCAAGACCCCAGGGTGGATCGCGGAGCGGTTGCGGGAGAACGACCGCTTTGTGGTGCAGGGGAGTCGCAGACGCCTGCCGATTCTGCATCTCAGCGCCCAGGCTGTCGACATGATCAATCGACAGTCCGGACTCAATCTTGTAGCGGGCCGCTACGCGGTGTGGCCCAGGCAGCATAAAAAAGGCGTGCCGGTGGAGATCATCCCGGTCGAACAGCCGGAGCCGTAGTGTCAGAATTTTTTACACTTTGAATTTTAATGATTTTCGCACAAAGTGTAACTGATTGATAAAAAATGTAATTTCAATAATGGCACAGCATTTGCTTCGTCGTAACCAAATCGATCAACCCTGGTTATTCCGGAGCAACCTGTGAGCAAAAAGGCAACTCTTTCCATTCTCGCCCCCCTGGCCCTGCTGTGTGCGATGAGCACCAGCCAAGCCGCCCTCATCGACCGGGGCGCAGGCCTGATCTATGACGACGTGCTGGATGTAACCTGGCTGCAGGATGCGTCCTACGTGCAGAACTACTACAACAGTGATTCACGGGCTGTGGACTGGCAGACCGCCATGAGCTGGGTTGACGGCCTGCAGTACGAAGATACCGAACGTGGCGTCATCTGGGATGACTGGCGGCTGCCGACGATCGATCCGAGCGCCAACTACGGATGGGAGCCGATCTTCGATCCGGCCACCGAGACCGGCAGCTATTATGTCTACGATCGTTCTGAGAGCGGCGCCAATGAACTGGCCTACATGTACTACGTGAACCTGGGACTTCAGGCCTACACTGACCCGATCACTGATCCGCATCTGGTTCCCCAGCCGACCTCTCCGGACGGTACTTACAACCCGTTCCAGAACATCTACTACCTGGGTACCTGGACCGACACTCTGACCGGTAACCCCGATCTGCAGAACCAGGTCTATTATTTCCATTTCCACTTCGGTCAGACCATGATCGATAACCGAGGCACGGACACCCAGACCGTCTGGGCGGTTCGCGATGGCGACGTGCTGCTGGCAGGTGGCGACAACGGTACGACCTCGGTGCCTGAGCCGGGTATGCTGCTGCTGTTGGCCTCCGGCCTGCTGTTGACCGGTGGTGCAAGACGCCTCAAAAACCGCGGCTGAGCCAAGCGGTTTCTAAAAAAAGATTGCCGGGCCAGGGCCCGGCAATCTTTTTTTTGTCTCCGATTCAGCGCTGATCCAGGCTCATGCCATGCTGACTCACCCCGGCCCCTGAATGCCCTCCAAATCCTCGATCTGTTCCGCGATCACCTCGTCACAGTGTTTTTTCAGGATCGGCCTGAGTATCTGACGCAGGCGTGATTCCACACCCTTGCGGCCAGGCAGATTCCAGCCTGTGGCACAGGATTGCACGCTGTGTTTCTGTAACACGCGCATGATCAGAAATTGTCGCTCCTGGCGGTCGAATTGTCGCTGCGCCAGACCCCACAGGACCAACTGCTCGAGCGGGGCCTGGGTGATCTCGTATCCCCGTTGGGCGAAGCCGAAGGCGATCAGGTCCAGCCAGTCCTGACGGGACAGGGTCTCCGGTCCGGGGAAGGGAATGCCCGGAAACAGCCCGTCGATCCATTCCGCCGGAAGTCCATCCAGGGGTTCGCCGAGCAGGGATGGCAGTTGCCGGGCAAATCGTTCCCGGGCAGATGCCTCCAGTATGCTTCCCTGGTCATTCAGGCCCCGGAGAAACAGTACCGACGGGAGGCTGCTGCTGGCGCCGGAGCGGATCCCCAGGCGCACCGGCAGATACCGGTTGTGCCGCCAGAAGCGGATCAGTTCGGGTGTCGCGCCGCAACTGACCCCCAGATAGGCGCATCCCTGATCCCGGGCCAGTGTGTCAACGGCTTGCAGCAGGGTTCCACCCAGTCCGCGACCCTGCAGCGCCGGGTGTACGGCGATTCGCATGATACGCAGGCCACGCAGGGTCGCCGCGTGCTGCAGTCCCAGATGGGCGGTCAACGACTGGGCCAGCAGATGGCCGCGGGGTCGCCTGGCGCCGCACCAGACATCCCTTGCCAGGGATTGTGAAAATCCCCCTTCGCTGGCCAGCAATGCCACGCCCAGTATCAGGCGGCGCTGGCGCAGCAGGAGAATCTGCAGGTTGGGGCCGTCGAGCAGGTGCCGCAGATCCAGGGGAGTGGTGCGATAGTGCGCCAGAATCAGCAGGCCGAACAGCTGACGCAGATCCGTCTCCGATTCCAGCAGCCAGGCTTGATCCGGTTGGGCGATCTGCAGTTGCATTGCTTCCGCGCGAGCCGGCTCGGGCGCATCCGCTGGTTCCGCATCCAGCGCGAGCAGCCGGAACACCGTGTGTTCCAGCGGGTCGTTGTGCTGCCAGCGGATCGGTTCCCGCAGCACGAGTTCCCGCCACTGGGGGCGAACCCGGTCCAGATGTTTTTTGAAGCGCTGCGAGAAACCCATGCCGGTGCCTTCATATCCGTGCACCGTGGTGGCAAACACGATGCGCGGAAACTTTTCCAGCAGGGCCTGCAGCATCGGGGTTGGAATGGCGGCGGCTTCGTCCACCAGCAGCAGCTCCGCATGCCGGGTTCGGGCGAGCAATACATCCGGGGCGACGAATTCCAGGGCATCCCGCAGTGATTCATGCGTCAAGCCGGATTGGGCCGTATTGCTCTGGCACCGATCGATCTGATCGTAGAGGCTCGAAACGGCCTGGCGTGACGGGGCGCAGATCTGGATCCGCGGATACCCTTCGGCGATCAGTTGAGCCGCGGCGATTCCGAGGGCCGAGGATTTGCCGCGCCCCCGATCCGCGGTCAGCACCAGCGGACGCTTGCGGTGTCCAGCCGCCACATGCCGTATCGCCTCCACCGCCCGGGCCTGATCAGCAGTGCGGCAGTAGGGGTCGTCAAAGGGAATTGTCCGCGCCTCGGGTGTCGGCAATCGACCATGGCGCAGACCCTCCGGGGTGGCGATCGTGATACTGGGATCCTGATCCAGCAACCGCGCCAGGCGTGTCAGGAAGCGGCTCGAAGCGGGAAGCTCATGGCCGGCCACGGCAATCCGCTGAAGTTGCGGGTCGGGATACTCGGGCCAGTCCGCCAGGGGGGGAGTCAACAGCAGCAACAGGCCGCCGCCGCGCAGGGTGCCGCTGAGTGCACCCAGGGCATCCGGATCGAAACCCGAATAGCTGTTGTAGACGAGCAGCGCGGATTCGCTGCCAAGGCGGGTCAATGCCCGGGAATTGTCCAGTGCGGCACAGGCCAGATCACCCTTACGCCCGATCCACAGGCTGGCGGGCTCCTTAAGCGTCTGCACCAGGTGCTCGGCCCGGTCGATGCACCAGGCTTCGGCTCCAGCCAGGCAGATCAGATGACGGTGGCCCGCCTGGCGGGCCTGTTCACGGCAGGCGAGCGCCCATTCCGCGAGGGGCTCCCGGTCAGTCAATTCCGGCCTGGCAGGATGGGTCATGATGCTGTGGTCGATTCCTCTTTTCTGCATCATAACCCAATCCCATGCCGGCGAGGCAGTTGCGCAGCCCTGTACCGATGACGGGTGAATCTGATGCAAGTGTGTCAGCCAGACGTTGTCCGCACTCCCCGATGGGGATCTGTTGGAACCCCTCACGGGAGCCTAAAATATGAGTGAGAGACAAGCGATCCCCAAGGGTGACGCCGATGGAAACCTATTTTCCGACACACGACTGGCATGCAATTTCCGATGACCGGGTGCAGTGCGATCTGTGTCCCCGCTATTGTCAGATCAAGGAAGGCAAGCGGGGGTTCTGCTACGTGAGAATGAATCACCAGGGCGCCGTGGTGCTGACCACCTACGGGCGCTCCAGCGGTTTCTGTGTCGATCCCATCGAGAAGAAACCGCTCAACCACTTTCTGCCGGGAACCCCGGTGCTCTCTTTCGGCACCGCCGGATGCAACCTGGCGTGTAAATTCTGCCAGAACTGGGACATCAGCAAATCCCGCGAAATGCAGACCCTGGCGGACAGCGCCGATCCCCAGACCATCGCCGAGACCGCTCACCGCCTGGGCTGCCGCAGTGTGGCCTACACCTATAACGACCCTGTGATTTTTCATGAATACGCCATCGATGTGGCACAGGCCTGCGCCGACTACGGCATCAAGTCGGTAGCGGTCACCGCGGGCTATGTCTGCGAGGAACCCAGGGAGGCGTTCTACCGGCATATGCACGCTGCCAACGTGGATCTGAAATCCTTCAACGAGGCGTTCTACCACAAGTTGACCGGAGCGCATCTGCAGCCGGTTCTAGATACTCTGGTCTACCTAAAAAACCAAACCCGGGTGTGGCTTGAGATCACCACCCTGTTGATTCCCGGTGAGAATGACTCGGATGCGGAGATCGAGGCGTTGAGCCAGTGGGTGGTGGAGCACCTGGGACCGGATGTGCCCCTGCATTTCAGCGCCTTCCACCCGGACTGGAAGATGCGTGATCTTCCCCCCACGCCGCACGCCACCCTGAGCCGCGCGAGGCGCATCGCCATCGCTCAGGGGATACGATATGTTTATCTAGGCAATGTTCACGACAAGCAGGCTTCGAGTACCTGGTGTCCGGCCTGCGGTGAACTGTTGATCCAGCGGGACTGGTATGAACTGGGACGTTGGGGATTGGATGCCCAGGGTTGCTGCAGACATTGCGGTGCACCCCTGCCCGGGGTGTTCGAGACACAACCCGGAAGCTGGGGCAGTCGCCGCAAACCTGTGAGACTGGCCACGGCCTGATCACAATAGCCGATGCTGTGCGAGGAGATGAGATGACGACGATCAGACAACCCGCGGTTTCCGATATGTTTTATCCCGCTGATCCCAGACAATTGCGCAGCATGCTGGATGAGTACCTCGGTGCAGACATCCCCGGGGGGGCGACGCCGAAGGCACTGATTGCACCCCACGCGGGCTATATCTACTCGGCGCCGGTGGCCGGCCGTGTCTATGCCCGGCTCAAGCCCCTGGCCGGACAGGTGCGCAGGGTGGTCCTGCTGGGCCCGGCGCACCGGGTGCCGTTCTACGGTCTGGCGGTGAGTGATGCGGACCTGTTCCGCACTCCGCTGGGTGACATACCGGTCGATCATGCGGCGATCCGGACACTGGATGCCTTGCCGCAGATCACCCATCTGGAACAGGCCCATGCCCAGGAACATGCCCTGGAGGTGCAATTGCCTTTCCTGCAGACAGTGCTCGGTGAATTCAGCCTGGTGCCCATCGTGGTGGGCCAGGCGACCGGCGAGGAGGTGGCGGAGGTATTGGAGCGGCTATGGGGTGGAGCGGAGACCCTCATCGTCATCAGTTCCGATCTCAGTCACTACCATGACTATGCCACTGCCCAGCGCATGGACCGTCGCACCAGCGAGGCGATCGTTTCGCTGCATCCGGAAAATCTGGATTACGAGGATGCCTGCGGGCGCATCCCGGTTCAGGGTCTACTGCTGCTGGCAAAGCGTCACGGCCTCGAGGGGGAACTGGTGGATCTGAGAAACTCCGGAGACACCGCAGGCAGTCGGGATCAGGTGGTCGGCTACGGAGCCTATGCCTTCACCGCCGGCGCATGAGCGGTCGCTTTGTTCGGGATCCGTACATCGGCCATGTTGCCCGCTGGCTGAAGCAGCAGGGCAGTCAGCTAACCCCGGACAGGGCCGCAGCCGAGGCGTTTCTGCACAGCCTTGATCCACAAGACGAGCGCTTCTCCTTCAGAACCTTCTCAGATTCGGGCTATACCCGTCATGCCAGCCATGACCCGCTGGAACGGGCGCTCCACGGGACTCTGGCTGAGTGCTGGGATGAACTTGTAGCGCTCAACCAGGCGGGCGCCGTGATCACGGTGACCATCAATCGTACCCATGGAGCCGCCCGGGGTATCGATGACATCACCCATGTCAGGGCGGTGTTCGTCGACGACGACCGCGGTGTTGGCCGACTGGCGTTGACTCCGGAGCCACATCTCGTGGTGAGCACCTCTCCGCGGCATTTTCACTACTACTGGCGGGTGAGCGGAATGCCCCTGGAGGATTTTTCCGGGCTTCAGCAACGCCTGGCCGAGCATTATCAGGGCGATCGCAAGGTACAGGCCCTCAACCAGTCGATGCAGTTGCCGGGATTCTGGCGGCGCAAGCGGGTTACCCATCCGCGCCTGCCGTGTCTTATCGAGACCCGGGCCGGGCCGCCTCTGGATGCCCGGGGGGTCAGTCGGCTTCTGGATGGTTGAGGGAAAAGGCGCTCCCCGGCGATCCGTTGCGAATCCCGGCGCCCTGGCGGGCCAGCAGGGCCGTGCCGTAGGCCGCCTGCTGATGTTCGGCGACCTGCACCGGCACTCGCAGGCGTTGCCGGCGGATCTCCACCCAGCCCGGATTGCGCGCTCCGCCTCCCATGGAGAAGACCCGCTTTGGATAAGGTGTCCCCAGCTGGTGCAGCAACTGGTAGCCCTGGTGTTCGATCTGTGCAATCCCTTCCAGCAGGGCCTGGAAAAAGATCACCGGGTCATCCGGCCGGGGTGACAACTGCGGCAGTTTGTCCGGATCGTTCAGCGGAAAGCGCTCACCCTGGGCCGGCAGTGGGTAGTAGTCCAGTCCGGTGGCGTATTGGGGGCGTAATTTTCGGGTCATGCGTTGAATCTGCTGATCGCTGAAATGCTGGCGCAACACCGCGCCTCCGCTGTTTGAAGCTCCGCCGGCCAGCCACAAGTCGCCCAGACGGTGGCTATAGATACCGTAGCGGGCGTCACTGACCGGCCGGTCGGTGAGCACCTTGAGCACCAGGGTGCTGCCCAGGGAGGTGACCGCATCGCCGATTTGCCGGGCGCCGCTGGCGAGGAAGGCGGCGTTGCTGTCAGTTGTTCCGGCGATCACCGGAATGCCCGGTGGTAGACCGGTTTCGTCGGCCGCCCGGGGACTCAGGTTCGCCAGCGGGGTGCCGCAGGGCACCACCCGGGGCAGGCAGGAGAGGGGGATTCCGAGTGAGCCGATCCACTCGGGCCAGCATCGGTTGAGAGGGTCGTAACCCAGTTTCAGGGCGTTGTTCTCGTCACTCAGCGGATACTCGCCGGTGAACCGCCCCACGATCCAGTCCGCCTGGTGCAGCGCGAAGGTCCCCGTCCCGGGGCTGGCCGGGTACAGGTGAAGCAGTTTCGCCAGACTGGAACTGGCGCTCAATACCGGGCTTTCGGCGGGAGCGACCCGCTGCAGCGCATCCAGGGAATCCCGGGCGCGGGTGTCGTTGTACATCAACCCAGGGGTGAGCGGCGTTCCCGTCGCATCCGCGAGCAACAGTGTCGAGGAGGTGCCGTCCACGGCCAGGGCCGCGATATCCCCGGGGTGTGTCTGTTGCCGCAAAGCGCCGACAACCCGGCACACGGCCTCCCACCACAAACCGGGATCCTGTTCATGTTGCCCGGGGGTTCTGGATACGGGTTGCGGCAGTGGCCATGTCGCCATACCACGGACCGCGCCCTGCACATCGATGGCGATCCCACGGCAGCCGGAGGTGCCCAGATCGATGCCGATGAACAGGCTCATCGAATCCCCGGGTCCTGGTGTTTCAGGGGAGACTGACCGGCGTGGGGGGTTCCCAGCCTTCGGCGCGGTGTTCCGCGACCACGGTGGTATAGATACCGCCGCGTACGTTGAACTCGGCGCTCAGACGCATGAAACGGGGTGCGGTGGCGCGTACCAGATCGCCGAGGATTTCATTGGTCACCGCTTCGTGAAAGGCGCCCTGGTCGCGGAAAGACCAGATGTACATCTTCAATGCCTTCAGCTCCACGCAGAGGCGATCCGGCACATACTCCAGGGTCATCTCCGCGAAATCGGGCTGACCGGTCTTGGGGCACAGGCAGGTGAACTCGGGAATGGAGATGCGGATGGTGTAGTCCCGTTCCGGACGGGGATTGTCGAAGGTTTCCAGGTCTTTACTCGGTTGGCTGGGCATATTCGAAAACTCAGGCTGTCAAAAGACGTCGGATTATACGTGACCGATGAGGATTCGACCAAAGGCTGCGATGCCGCTGGGCCATCCGCTGGAGGTAACCGCGAGTCCGGGCAATTCGTCAGCCAATCAATGCGCATCAGGCCTTGTTTCATTCCGCCTCCCGGGTGTGATTCGTTTCTACACTGACCGGTGCACACAACTGGCCTTTGGGTAGATCAGGCTGAAACTGACAAGTCCCTTGGGATAAATAGATGATGTGGTTATTAATAATTAAAAAACAATAAGTTAAGCAATTAACTTAATGTTAAAAATTTTGTTCTCTGGTCTGTCATAAGCGAGGTCTTTGGTGTATCTTAGCCGCCCATGCGATTGGAGAAAATCAAGCTCGCCGGATTCAAATCCTTTGTCGATCCCACCACGGTACCCATCCCGAGCAATCTGGTTGGAATCGTCGGACCGAATGGATGCGGGAAATCCAATGTCATCGATGCCGTGCGCTGGGTCATGGGCGAAAGCTCGGCCAAGATGCTGCGTGGCGAATCGATGGCGGACGTTATTTTCAACGGCTCCACTGCCCGCAAGCCGGTGGGGGCCGCCACCATCGAACTGATTTTCGACAACTCCGAGGGTCGGGCCGGCGGCCAGTATGCCCAGTACAACCAGATCTCGGTGAAACGGCAGGTCTCCCGTGACGGTCAGTCCTTCTATTTTCTGAACAGTGTGAAGTGCCGGCGACGGGATATCACCGACCTGTTCCTCGGTACCGGTCTGGGACCCCGCAGTTACTCGATCATCGAGCAGGGCATGATCTCGCGCCTCATCGAGGCCCGACCTGAAGATCTGCGGACCTTTCTTGAGGAGGCCGCGGGCATCTCCAAGTACAAGGAGCGGCGCAAGGAGACCGAGAACCGCATCCGCCACACCCGGGAAAACCTCGAACGCCTGACCGACCTGCGGGACGAGGTTGCCAAGCAGTTGCAGCACCTGCAGCGACAGGCGGCCACCGCGGAAAAATACCAGGTGCTGAAGCAGGAGGAACGCCAGACCAAAGCGGAATTGCTGGCCCTGCGCTGGCATGCCCTGGACCAGGACCTGCAGCAGCGCGAACGGCGCATTGCGGAATTGCAGAACAACCTTGAGGCGGCGCTGGCGGATCAGCGCAAGCTTGAGGCGCAGATCGAAACCGAGCGGGAGCATCAGGTCGAGGTCAACGACCAGTTTAACGAGGTGCAGGGCAGGTTCTACCGCCTCGGGGCGGAAATCAGCGGTCTGGAACAGGCGATACAGTTTGCCCGCGACACCCAGCGGCAGCAGCAACAGGACCTGGAACAGGTCAGTCAGGCCTACCAGGAATCGGAGGCCCACCGGGAGCAGGATGAAGGACGCCTGGAGGAACTGGTGGAAAGTCTGCTGAATGTCGAGCCCCAGTTGCAGCAGGCGCGCGCCGAGGAGCAGCAGTTCGCCGAAGCCCTGAACCAGGCGGAACAGGCCATGCAGGCCTGGCAGCTCGAGTGGGAGCAGTTCAACCAGCAGGCCGCCGAGCCGGCTCAGGCCGCCCAGGTCGAGCGTACCCGGATCAATCATCTTGAACAGCAGGGCGGACAGCTGGAACGTCGCCTGCAGCGCTTCGACGAAGAGCTGGGGCGACTCGATGACAGTCGCCTGTTGAGCGAGATCACCGATCTGGAAAGCGAGGAGACGAGCCAGAAAGAGATCCTCGAAGGCATGGGTCGGCAACTCGGCGAAACCCTGGAGTCGATCAACCGGCAACGGGACAGCAATCACCAGTCCAACCAGCGTCTCGACCAGGCCCGTGCGAAGATGCAGGCGAACAAAGGCCGCAAGGCCTCCCTGGAGGCCCTGCAGCAGGCGGCTCTGGGAGACTCGGACCAGGGTCTCTCCGAGTGGCTGGAGCGGGCGCAGTTGAAAAACGCCCAGCGTCTGGTGCAGCGCATCCAGGTGACCCCGCGCTGGCAGCAGGCGGTGGAGGTGGTGCTCGGTTTCCATCTGCAGTCGGTCTGTGTGGAACGCCTGGATGACCTTGAAATCCTCGTTTCGCAACTGCACAAAGGTGCGCTTGGCCTGTGGGAATCCCCTCCCGGTTCAAACCCGCACAGCCCGCCATCAGGGAGTGACCTGGCGTCCCAGGTCGAGGCGCCCTGGGATCTGAGTGGGCTGCTGGGTGGTGTCCGCATGGCCGACAGTCTGGCCGATGCCCTGAAGATCCGTCACACCCTCGCGGCAGACCAATCCCTGATCACACCGGACGGGGTCTGGGTCGGCCGCAACTGGCTGAGAATCACCCGGGAGACGGACCAGCATGCGGGTGTACTGGCCCGGGAGGAGGAGTTGCGCACCCTGAAGCAGTTACTCGGGGAACAGGAGGCGCAGGTCGTCGAACTGGCGGAACAACTGGAAACCGGGCGTGACACCCTCCAGCAGATGGAACAGGACCGGGAACAGTTACAGACCCGCTATAACCAGATCAACCGAACCCTGTCGGAGGTTCGCTCGAATCTCAGCGGCAAGCGTACCCGCGCCGAACATCTGCGTCAGCGCCGAGAGCAGTTGCTGCAGGAGAAGCAGGAGATCGCCGAGCAGATCGGCACTGACCAGATGTTGATGGAGGAGACCCGCGAACGCCTGCAAGCCGCGCTTGAGGCCATCGAAACCCTGGGCAGCCGTCGCGAAGACCTGGTGATGCGTCGCGACAGTTTGCGTCAGAATGTCAACACTGCCCGGGAACGGGTCAACCAGCAACGTACCGCCACCCATCAGCTGGCGCTTCAGGTGGAGTCAATGCGCACCGTGCAGGCCTCGCTGCGGCAGAACCTGGAACGCGCCCATGGCCAACTGCAGCAACTCTCGCAACGTCGGGACGAACTGCAGATTTCCCTGGAAAACGCCGAGGAGCCGTTGCTGCGCCAGGCCGAACAACTGAATGAGAAACTCGAGGAGCGCAATCAGGTCGAAAAGGAACTGAGTGCGGCGAGACAGGGACTGGAAGCGGTGGACGGACAACTTCGTGAACAGGAACAGCAGCGACATCAGGCGGAACAGCGGGTACAGGAACGCCGTGAGTCGCTCAACCAGGCGCGTCTGCAGAGCCAGGAGGTGACGGTACGCCGAAGTACCCTGGAGGAGCAGCTCAACGAGGGCGGTCTGAATGTGGAGGAACTGTTCCGCACCATGCCTGAAGAGGCCACCGAGGCCAGCTGGCATGACAAGGTGGAAACCCTGGCCCAGCGCATCCAGCGTCTCGGTCCGATCAACCTGGCGGCGATCGACGAGTACCAGGAGCAGTCCGAACGTCTGAAGTATCTGGAAGAGCAGCATGCTGACATCACCAGCTCTCTGGAGACCCTGGAGAATGCCATCCGCAAAATCGACCGGGAGACGCGTACCCGTTTCAAGGAGACCTTCGACCAGGTGAATTCCGGGATCAAGGAACTGTTCCCCAGGCTCTTCGGCGGCGGTCATGCCTATCTGGAGCTGACCGGTGAAGACCTCCTCGATACCGGTGTGACGGTAATGGCGAGGCCCCCGGGTAAACGCAACGCGAGCATTCACCTGCTCTCAGGCGGGGAGAAGGCGCTCACCGCAGTGGCCCTGGTGTTCTCGATCTTTCAGCTCAACCCGGCCCCGTTCTGTATGCTGGACGAGGTGGATGCGCCTCTGGATGACGCTAACGTGGGACGTTTTTGCGAAATGGTGAAGTCGATGTCGGATCAGGTACAATTCATCTTCATCACCCACAATAAGATCACCATGGAAATCGCCAACCAACTCTCCGGTGTCACCATGCATGAACCCGGCGTTTCCCGCCTGGTTACCGTCGACGTCGAGGAAGCGGCGCAACTGGCCGCGATCTGACCATGGATGCCACCACCCTGCGTATCGTCCTGCTGGTACTCGGCCTGGTGTTCCTCGCCGCGATCTACCTCTACGAAACCCGACGCAGGAAGCGGGATTCCGCTCAGGCAAAGCGGCGCGTGGCGCCGGAAATGCGCGAGCCCGAACTGAAGGATTACCCGGAATTCGATGCCCGGGAACGGTCTCGGGACGGCCATGATCCTCAGCATGAAGACGATACCTGGGTGAACTGGGATGAAGACGAAACCGAGCCGCTCAGGGACGGCGAGGACTATGTCTCCGAAATGCACGCCGATGATGAGCCCGACACCGAGTTGGAGCTTGAAAATGACGACGCCTTCGTCATGCCTGAACAGCAGGAACTGTTCGGTTTCAGCGCCCAGGAGGCTTCCCCGGTGGATGTCCCAAAGCTGATCATTCAGATCAACATCAAGTCGAAAAGCGAACCCTTTCCGGGTCTGGATATCCACAAAGCGATGCTCGAGACCGGAATGGTGATGGGCAAGCTTAATATCTACCAGCGTCTTGCCGCGGGCGATCAGCAACATCCGCAGTTCAATCTGGCCAGCATGGTCGAACCGGGGGTGTTTCCGGGCAAGGAGAAGGACCTGGCCGGTTTTGCGACGCCGGGGCTGACCCTGTTCACCCAGCTTCCGGTCCCCGGAGACAGCATGGCGGTATTCTCCGACATGCTGTTTACCGCCGAACGCCTGGCCGCAATCCTTGGCGGTGAACTGCAGGACGAGACCCACAGCGCCCTGACAAAACAGACCATTGAGCACCTGCGCGGTCAGATCATGGAGCATCGGCGCCAGGTACAACTGGCCCGGAGCAAGGCTTGAGCGCAGCCAAATCGGTCGTCGAGGAGATCGATCGCCTGCGCCGGGAGATCGATTACCACAATCGCCAGTACTACGTATTCGACGATCCGCAAATCACTGACAGTGCCTATGATCGCCTGATGCGCGATCTGCAGGACCTGGAAACCCGCCACCCGGAACTCATTACCCCCGATTCACCGACTCAACGGGTCGGTGACAAGCCCCTGGAGGGTTTCGACGAGGTCGCCCACCCGATACCAATGCTGTCCCTCGACAACGCCTTTGACGAGGACGGAATGCACGACTTCGAACGGCGCATCCGTGATCGCCTCAAACGTCCCTCCGATGAATCCATTTACTACCTGGCGGAGCCGAAACTCGACGGCCTGGCGGTGAACCTGCGCTACCAGCAGGGGCGTCTGGTGCAGGGGGCGACCCGCGGCGACGGCAGCCGGGGTGAGGATGTGACGAGCAACGTGCGCACCATCAAGGCGATTCCCCTGAAACTGCAGGGTTCGGGCTGGCCGGAAATTCTCGAGGTGCGCGGCGAGGTGTTCATGCCCCGCCAGGGATTCGAGGCGTTCAACGCGCGTGCCCGGGATCAGGGGCTGAAAACCTTCGTCAACCCGCGCAACGCGGCGGCCGGTTCCCTGCGCCAACTCGATCCGCGCATCACCGCGCAACGACCCCTGACCTTTTACGCCTATGGTTTCGGTGAGGTGGCAGCACCGTTGAGCGAAGCGAAACTCAGCCAACGCATGCAGCGCCTGCGGGACTGGGGACTGCCCATATCGCCGCTGATGGCCGTGGTGGAGGGTAGCGAGGGCTGTATTGCCTACTACCGGAAGATCCAGCAACAGCGGGATGATCTGGCCTATGACATCGATGGAGTGGTGTTCAAGGTGGATGAACTGGCGTTGCAGGAACAACTCGGGTATGTGTCCCGGGCCCCCCGCTGGGCTCTGGCCTATAAATTTCCCGCCCAGGAGGAGATGACCCGGGTGGAGGCGATCGAATTCCAGGTCGGACGCACCGGGGCGGTTACCCCGGTGGCCCGGCTGCAACCGGTTTTCGTCGGTGGTGTCACGGTCAGCAATGCCACCCTGCATAACATGGACGAGGTGCGGCGTAAGGATGTCCGGGTGGGCGACCAGGTGGTGGTGCGCCGCGCCGGTGACGTGATCCCGGAGGTCGTTCAGGTAGTCCTCAGCGAACGCGGGGATGACACCCAGGCGGTGGTGTTGCCAACCCATTGCCCGGTGTGCGGTTCTGAGGTCATCAGCCCGGAGGGAGAGGCGGTGGCTCGCTGTTCCGGTGGCCTGTTCTGCCCGGCGCAGCGCAAGGAGGCGATCAAGCATTTCGCCTCACGCAAGGCCATGGATATCGAGGGGCTGGGTGACAAGCTGGTGGAGCAGTTGATCGAGCGGGAACTGGTCACCACCCCGGCGGATCTGTATGCACTGACTGTGGATCAGCTCAGCGGACTGGAACGCATGGCGGAAAAGTCGGCCCGCAACATTCGCGAGGCCCTCGACCGAAGTCGTGATACCCGCCTGGCCCGGTTTCTCTACGCCCTGGGTATCCGCGAGGTGGGGGAGGCGACTGCCCAGGCCCTGTCCCGGCACTTTCTGACCCTGCAAGCCATCGAGCAGGCGGACGAGGAACAGCTACAGGAGACCCCGGACGTGGGTCCCATCGTCGCTGCGCACATCGCCAGCTTCTTTCGTCAACCGCATAACCGGGAGGTGATCGATGCACTGCTCGATGCGGGTATCCACTGGCCTCCAGTCGAAGCGCCCGGCGCCGACGAACAGCCCCTGGCGGGAAAGACCTTTGTCATCACCGGAACCCTGAGCCGTCCCCGGGATGCGTTCAAGTCGGAATTGACCGCCCTGGGCGCTAAGGTGGCCGGCAGCGTTTCCGCCAAAACCGACTATCTGCTTGCCGGAGAGGCGGCCGGTTCGAAGCTCGCCAAGGCGGAAAAGCTGGGTGTCAGCGTGCTCGATGAACAGGGGTTGCAGAAGTTGCTGGCAAACCTCTGAGCAAGTCCTGAGGTCTACCGGATCAGTGTTAACAGGCCCTAGCGGGTGAGCGGGTCGTCGATGCCCGGATCATCCCCAGGATCCGGCAGTTTCAACGAAAGCAGTGCGGCCAGCAGGATGAATCCAGTGGAGACCCAGAGGCATCCAGTCAAGCCGTAGCTCTGATAGACCCACCCCGAGAGCACCGTGCCGGTGAGCCGACCTCCGGCGTTGGCCATGTAATAGAACCCCACGTTCATGGCCACCCGGTCATGACCGGAGTAGGCGAGAATCAGGTAGGAGTGCAGTGCGGAGTTGATCGCAAAAACCACCCCGTAGAGCACCAGTCCGCCCACCAGAATCCACTCTACCGGCCACCCGGGCTGCATCGCCAGGGCGATCCCGGCCGGGAGTAGGGCCAGCAGTAGGGCCCAGCCCCGGGCGCTGCCACCCCCGGGTCCATGGTCCTGGCCACTCTGGCGCAACAGCCCCGGAGCCGCCGCCTGAACCATGCCATAGCCAATCACCCAAAGGGCGAGGAAACTGCCCACCCCGGTGAAGGACCAGCCCACCACCTCGTAGAGGAATACCGGCAGTGCCACGACGAACCAGACGTCCCGAGAGCCGAACAGGAAAAACCGCGCGGCGGACAACCAGTTGATCGCGCCGACCCGGGAAAACACCTGGGTGAATTTCGGTTTCGAGGCCATCTTGCCCACCCCGGAGGGGAGCAGAACCAGGCTGGCCAGCAGAACCACAGCCAGCAGGGAGGCGAGTATTCCCAGTGCACCCCGAAAGCCGAGGGATTCCAGCAGTGCGGCGCCGATGAAGAATCCCGCGCCCTTGAGTGCGTTCTTGGAGCCGGTGAGGATCGCGACCCATTTGAATAGTTTCGAGGATTCCTGCCCCCGGGCCAGGGACTTCACCGAAGCCTTGGCGGACATCTTGTTCAGATCCTTGGCAATGCCCGACAGCGCCTGGGCGCTCATGACATAAGCGACCGACAGCCAGTCATCCGGGACGGTCAGCATCAGTAGCGCCAGAACCTGCAGTCCCATGCCGATCTGCATGGTCAGGTTGAGGCCGATGCGGGCACCCAGCCAGCCGCCCACCAGGTTGGTGACGATGCCAAAGAACTCGTAGAACAGGAACAGCATAGCCACTTCAAAGGGTGAGTAGCCCAGCAGGTGAAAATACAGCACCACCAGCATGCGTATCGCACCGTCGGTGACCGTGAAGGCCCAGTATCCCCCGGTTACCACCAGGTAGTTGCGCAGTTCTTGTTGCAAGGGTTTGTGTCCTGAAATCCGCAGCGGTGCGTGGTGACTGTCAATCGTCCTTTATAGAGGTATTCGCGGCACAGGATCAAGTGACGCAGCGGTTACAGGACGAAGCGCATTGCCGATGAGGCCCACTCCACTGTAATACGCAGTCAGGCAGCGGTTTTAACGCATCGCGGCCCCATGGTAGCATCGCTCGATGTCAACGCCTGATGGCGATAACAGCCGGGCGGTCATCGACAGGATCAGTGGATCCTCCGGGCCGTGGCCGGTATACACCCAATTCGGAAACTCTCCTAATGAATGAAGAAGCGACAAGAGAACGGGAAATCATGATGGTGATGCGCAAGGTGCTGACCTCCATCGTGCGTGAGGTCACACCCGAGCACAAGAGTCTCAGGCATCCCCTTTCGGATCAGACCATCCAGGACATTCGTAACTGCCTGGGCTTGATCACCGCCCGGGAAAAAGAGTTGGCGGACCTGTCCGGCCGGACGGTCGAGGAACGCCCCTATTTCGTGGATGAGCCACCCAAGACCAAGGTGGTGCCCATAACCTCGATCGGCAAAGCGAAAAAGCCGGACACTACTGACTGATCAAGGGTTGCGCTGAGGGCCTGAAGAACCGGCCTTCGATGTACCTGTTACACCCTTGAACGAGCGGAGCCGGCATTGCCGGCTCCGCATGGGGATGCCCAGGCAATACCGCTACTGGGTCTTGTCACCCTCAGCAGGGGCTGGAGTTTCCGCACTTTCAGCGGCGGGCGCCGCGTCGTCCGCTGCAGGCACCTCAGCCGGGCTGGCCGGATCAGTGGCTTCAGCGGTGGCTGATTCCGGGGATTCGGCGGATTTTCCGTTGTTTTCATTGAATACCAGCTGGCTCTTGTCCCTCAGGCCCTGCATATAATCGGTAAGCGCCTTCTGTTGAACCTTGGCTTCGATTTCGCTGCGCACTTTGTCCAGGGTTGGAGCGGGGTTGGTCCGGCTGTCTTCCAGCAGGATCAGGTGCCAGCCGAACTCGGTCTGTACCGGGGTTTTGGAATAGCTGCCTTTCTCCATTGCCTTGAGGGCGTTGGCAAAGGGTTCCACCATCTGATCCGGATCGATCCAGCCCAGATCCCCCCCCTTGACGTTGGATGGGCCGGTGGAGTGCTGCTTGGCCAGTTCCGCGAAGTCGGCTCCATTGTCCAGTTCGGTGATCAGGGCTTTTGCCTCGTCCTCCTCCTTGACCAGAATATGGCGCGCCTTGTACTCGGTGCCGGTCAGATTGGCGTACTGCTCGTCATAGATCTTCTGCACCTGCTCGTCGCTGGGCTTGCTCTGGTTGCTGTATTCCTGAACCAGAGCCTGGGTGAGCAGTTTCGCCTTGAGAAGTTCCAGTGAGCCGGCGATCTCCTCGCGTTCCAGGTAACCCGCCTGTTCCGCATCCTGGGCGACGATGAGGATGTTCGCCAGTTCGTTGAGCACCCCCATCTGCATCTCCGGTGAGGCTTTGGCGTCGGGTACGCCGCGCATGCGGTCCTGGAAGTAAAGCGCGTACATGGCGCGGGTCACGGGCTGGCCATTCACGGTCAACAGGATGTTGGTATCCATCTCGGTGCTGCCGGACTGTTCGGTCGACGCCGGCAGGGTGGCGGATCGGTTGGTGTCGGCGCTCTTACCGGCCGGATTTTCGGCGGCCTGATTGCAGCCGGAGATGATGCCTACACTGCAAAGGGCAGCCAGTATGATCTTGTTTTTCATCGTTGGTCCTTACTTGAATGACTGGAGTGTGAGGTGGACTGCCCGTGCTATGCGGGCAGAACTTTCTTGAAGGGTTTTACCGTGACCCGGGCATACACCCCGGTCTGGGTGTAGGGGTCGCTGTCCGCCCACTGACGTGCGCTTTCGAGACTGTCGAATTCCGCCACGATGAGGCTGCCGGAAAATCCGGCGGGTCCCGGGTCTTCAGCATCGATGGCCGGGTGGGGGCCCGCCAGCAGCAGACGCCCTTCGTCCTGCAGGGCCTGCACCCTTTTCAGATGCTCGGGACGCACTTTTAAACGTTGTTCCAGGCTGTCGTCCCGGTCTTCCGCGATGATTGCATAAAACACTCAGTTTTCCTCGGTTTTCAGTTCCGGCTCGCGTATGTGGCGGGCCAGGTAAAAGGCTTGCAGCACGATGAACACCAGGGTCAGTCCCATCATGCCGAAGAGTTTGAAGTTCACCCACTGCGCCTCCAGGGTGTGGGCGCTATCGCACATCTCCAGTTCCTTGCCCTGGAACTGGTCCGGACAGTGATCGAAATCGATCTGCTGCACACCGCTGACAGCCACCAGCTGGCGCTCCGCTGTGAAGAAGTCGGATGCGACGTACAGGTTGAGAAATCCGAGCATGACGAAAAACAGACCCCAGAACAGGTTCAATCGACGCCATACCGGGGAGGGTACCTCGATGCTCTGCTCCATCATCCGCTGGACGATCGGCTTCTCGCCGATCCACTGGCTGGCGAGGAACACCAGGCCGAAAAGCCAGTTGATGACCGAGGGCTTCCACATGATGAAGGTGCGGTCCTGGAGCAGGATGGTGAGGCCGCCGAACACCACCAGGATGCCCAGTGTGATCCAGTGCATCTTTTCCACCCGTCCCTTGCGAAACCAGGCGTAGCCCACCTGGATGAATGAGGCGAGGATCGCGACCCCGGTGGCGATGTAGATTCCGTAGATTTTGTAGGCGACGAAAAAAAGGATGACGGGAAAAAAGTCTGCGAGAAATTTCATAGCCTGTCTGATTCAAACCCGAGATTAATGTTCCCGTAACCGGTAACGGCGGGGAAATTTGCCGATTGTAGCAGGCCGGGGAGGGTGCGTCTGTGGATAGTTGTCACATCCCGGCGCCAACCACCGGGGATTCGTGTTTTTGCTGTCAGTTACCGGGGACAATCGGTACAATCACGCCCCGTGATGACCCTCTATGACCTGCACAGCCATTCCACCGCCTCTGACGGTACCCTGAATCCCCGCGATCTGGTATTGCGCGCGGCGGGTGCGGGCGTGCATGTGCTGGCGCTGACGGACCATGACACCACAGCGGGTGTCGCGGAGGCGGGCGCGGCCGCCGGAGGGTGCGGACTGACCCTGATTCCCGGGGTGGAAATCTCGGTGAGCTGGGAGGGTTACACGGTGCACCTGGTCGGTCTCAACGTGGATCCGGAGAATTCCCGCCTCCAGGAGGGGCTGGCGGGTCTGCGGGCGTTCCGTGAGTGGCGTGCCGTGGAAATCGGCCGACGCCTGCAGCAGGCGGGTATTCCGGGCGCCTACGACGGCGCCTGTGGCTTCGCCGAAGGCAATCTGGTGAGCCGCACTCATTTTGCGCGCTTCCTGGTGCAGTGCGGAGCGGCCAAGGATGAGCGGGCGGTGTTCAAACGCTTTCTCATCCAGGGCAGACCGGGCCATGTGCCGGGCAATTGGGCTCCGCTGGAGCAGGCGGTTTCCTGGATCCATGCCGCGGGGGGGCAGGCGGTGATCGCCCATCCTGCGCGTTACAGCATGACCCGGACCAAGCTGCGGCGCCTGTTGAAAAACTTTGTTGCGCTGGATGGTGATGCTATCGAGGTGGTCTCCGGCAGCCACAGCCGGGATGATTATTTAACCATGGCCCGGCACGCCAGTGATTTTGGTTTACGTGCCTCGGCGGGTTCCGATTTCCACACCCCCGACAATCCCTGGATCGAACTGGGTTGCCTGCCCAGCCTGCCGGACGGATGCCGACCGGTCTGGGAGGACTGGCCCCGGCCTGAAACCGGACTTTTGCGATCTCAACTGGGCTGAGCCCGTTTCCTTCACTGAGCTGTTCGTCATGGCGTTGTTCCTGCAAATTCACCCGGATAACCCGCAATCCCGTCTGATTCATCAGGCCGTCGAAGTGATTCGCAAGGGCGGTGTGGTGATCTATCCCACCGACTCCAGCTATGCCCTGGGCTGTCACATCGGCGACAAAGGGGCGATGGAGCGTATCCGGCGCATCCGCAAACTGGATGACAGTCATAATTTCACCCTGGTTTGCCGTGACCTGACGGAGATCTCCAATTACGCAAAGATCGACAACCGGGATTACCGCATGCTGAAGAATCTCACCCCGGGTCCGTTCACCTTCATACACAAAGCGACCAAGCAGGTTCCCCGGCGACTGATGCATGCCAAGCGCAAGACCATCGGTATCCGGGTGCCGGATAACCACATCGTGCGGGCCCTGCTGCAGGAACTCGGCGAACCCATCATGAGCACCACCCTGATCATGCCCGGGGATGAGATGCCGCTGACCGATCCTTACGAGATGCGGGATCTTTTGGACCATCATGTGGATCTCATCATTGATGGCGGTTACTGCGGATTCGAAGCCACCACGGTGGTGGTGATGACCGACGAAGTGCCGCAAGTGGTTCGTGAAGGAAAGGGCGACGCCGCCCTGTTCGAGGTATAATCCGCCGATGATAGGTCTCACCCTGATGCAGAAACTGGCGATTTTCATCCTGCCGATGATTTTTGCCATCACCGTACACGAAGCCGCCCATGGCTGGATGGCGAAGCGACTGGGAGACCGGACCGCCGAAATGCTCGGGCGCGTCACCCTGAATCCCCTGAAACATATCGACCCGGTCGGTACCATCCTGGTGCCCCTTGGTGCCTATTTGCTGACCGGCTTCATGTTCGGCTGGGCCAAACCGGTGCCGGTGGACTACCGCAACCTGAACCATCCCAAGCGGGATATGGGCCTGGTGGCGCTTGCCGGTCCCGGCGCGAACCTGCTGATGGCGCTGATCTGGGCCCTCCTGATCTACGTCGGCGGGATGAGCCTGGAGGGTTTTCACTGGCTGGGCGAGCCGCTGGTGTTCATGGGGGTGGCCGGAGTGCTGATCAACGCCGTGTTGATGGCCCTCAACCTGATGCCGATCCTGCCCCTCGACGGCGGCCGGGTGATCGTCTCGCTGTTACCGCCGAAACCGGCGCAGATCTATTCCCGGCTGGAATCATTCGGTCTGGTGATCGTGCTGGTGTTGCTGGCCACCGGCATCCTCGGGGTCATCCTCTGGCCCGTGGTAGGCCTGACCATCAAACTGCTGCCGGCGAGTGATGTCGTGACCCAGTTGATTCCCGTGATTCTCAGTCCCGCAAGGAGTTAGTCTTGAATTCATTGTCCGAAGCCAGCCGCGTACTCTCCGGCATGCGACCCACGGGTCAACTCCACCTGGGGCATTATCACGGGGTTCTGAAAAACTGGGTGGCGCTGCAGCACGATCACGATTGCTACTTTTTCGTCGCCGACTGGCACGCCCTGACCACCCACTATGACGATCCCCGGGTGATTCCCGAAAGTATCCGCGACATGGTGATCGACTGGCTGGCTGCGGGGGTCGACGCCGACAAGGCGACCCTGTTCGTCCAGTCCCAGGTCCCCGAGCATGCGGAACTCCATCTGCTGCTCTCGATGATTACCCCGCTGGGCTGGCTGGAGCGGGTGCCGAGCTACAAGGACCAGCAGGAAAAACTCAAGGAGAAGGATCTGGCTACCTATGGGTTCCTTGGTTACCCGCTGCTGCAGTCCGCGGACATCCTGATCTACCGGGCCGCGCATGTGCCGGTGGGTGAGGACCAGGTGGCGCATGTGGAGCTGACCCGGGAAGTGGCGCGTCGATTCAATCACCTGTACGGTCGGGAACCCGACTTCGAGGCGCGTGCTGAGGCGGCCTGCAAAAAAATGGGCAAGAAGGCGGCGAAGCAGTTCGCGCAACTCAAGCGAGCCTACCAGGAACAGGGCGACGGGGAGGCGTTGAGCGCTGGCCAGGCCCTGCTGGCCGCCCAGCAGAACATCAGCGTCGAAGAGCGTGAACGTCTACTCGGCGATCTCGAGGGCAGCGGCCGGATCATCCTCACCGAACCGCAGCCGCTGTTGACCCAGGCCTCGAAGATGCCCGGGCTGGATGGCCAGAAGATGTCCAAATCCTATGCCAATACCCTGTCTTTAAGGGAAAAGCCCGAAGATGTCGAGCTTAAGCTCAAGCGTATGCCCACCGACACGCAACGGGTGCGGCGCAGCGATCCCGGTGACCCACAGCGCTGTCCGGTGTGGCAATTTCATCAGGTCTACTCCGATTCATCCACCCGCGAGTGGGTCCAGGAGGGTTGTCGAAGCGCCGCGATCGGCTGTCTCGACTGCAAGGGACCGGTGATCGAGGCGGTGATGGCGGAGCTCAAACCGATGCAGGCCCGGGCCGCGGAGTTCGAGGCCCAGCCAGAGCGGGTGCGGACGATTATCCTGGAAGGCGCCGAGCGGGCCCGCACGGTGGCACGGGAGACCATGCGTGAAGTGCGTCAGGCCATGTCATTGCAGGGACTGGCGGACTAATTACCCTCTGGGATATGGTATGAGTTCTGCGGCGGTGCCTGAACCTGGAACGCTGCCCGGTTGTAGGCGGTGACCCGCGGAGCGCGAAAATTCACATGACGAGTCCGATGATCTTTAAATATGGAACCCACTGAAACGCATCCCCAGCATCATCCGGAACAGGAGGAGATGCCGTTTGCCGTGGTGCAGGGTGAGCCCTGGCTGAATCCTCCCACCGATCTGTATATCCCCCCGGACGCCCTGGAGGTGTTTCTGGATGCCTTCGAGGGGCCGCTGGACCTGTTGCTCTATCTGATCCGGCGACAGAATCTGGATATCCTTGATATCCCCATTGCCAAGATCACCGATCAGTACATCAGTTACATCGAGATGATGAACGAACTGCGCCTGGAACTGGCCGCCGAGTACCTGGTGATGGCGGCGATGCTGGCGGAGATCAAGTCACGCATGCTGTTGCCAAGGCCGGTGAGTGACGAAGAACACGAGGATGACCCACGCGCCGAGCTGATCCGGCGTCTGCAGGAGTACGAGCGATACAAGCAGGCCGCGGAGGACCTGGACGGGCTGGAACACATGACCCGGGATAATTTTCAGGCCCATGCGGAACTGGTCGAGCGCCATGTGGAGGCGGTGGATCCTGATGTCTCGCTGCGCGAGCTGATGCTGGCCCTTTCCGATGTCCTGCACCGTGCGGACATGTTCACCAGCCATCGGGTCGAGAAGGAACCGCTGTCGGTGCGGGAGAAGATGTCGCATGTCCTGCAACAGGTCAACGGGCGCAATTTTGTCAGTTTTACCGAACTGTTCGATATCAGCGAAGGTCGCCTGGGTGTGGTGGTGACCTTCCTCGCGGTACTCGAACTGATCAAGGGCTCGCTGCTGGAACTGGTCCAGGCGGAGGCATTCGCGCCCATCCATGTCAAAGCGAAAGTAACCTGAAATGCCGATGCAAGCGGATAAACTCAAGCAGATCATGGAAGGCGCCCTGCTGGCGGCAGGCCGGCCGGTCAGCCTTGACCAGTTACAGGGGCTGTTCGGCGAACAGGAAATCCCGGATAAGAAGGACCTGCGGGATGCACTCGCCTCACTCACTGCAGACTACGAGGGTCGGGGCATCGAGGTGGTGGAGGTCGCCAGCGGTTTTCGCATTCAGGTACGCTCCGAATTTTCCCCCTGGATCTCCAAGCTGTGGGTGGAACGGCCGCCCAAATACTCACGGGCGCTGCTCGAGACCCTCGCCCTGATCGCCTACCGCCAGCCGATCACCCGGGGAGAGATCGAGGACATCCGCGGGGTAACGGTCAGTACCAATATCATCAAGACGCTGACGGAACGCGAATGGGTGCGCGTGGTCGGCCATCGTGACGTACCCGGAAAACCTGCCTTGTACGCCACCACCAAGGAGTTTCTCGACTATTTCAATCTGAAAGGACTGAACGAATTGCCAACCCTGGCGGAGATACGGGATCTCGACTCGATCAACCGGGAGTTGGAACTGCTGGATCCGGACAAGCCGCCACCGCCGGCCGCAGACTCCGAAAATGATCCCCACGGAACCGATGAGGACGAATCCGCTGAAGCGGTGGAGTTGCAGGATCTGGATCCATCACACACCGAATCCAGTGATCCGGTCGCAACAGAAGACGCAGCCATGCCGCGGGAGTCCTCGCCCGAGGATGCCGGGGTCGACGAAGCGGGGGATTCGATCACGGAACTCCCGGGCGAAAACCCCGAGGTCGTCACTCAGGAGACATTTACAGAGAATTCGCAAACCGATGAAGAAACACGTTAATCCCGCCGAGGGCGAGCGCCTGCAGAAGGTGCTGGCGAATGCCGGCATGGGCTCCCGCCGCGAGATCGAAGGCTGGATCAGCGAGGGCCGGGTGGAGATCAATGGCCAACCGGCACAACTCGGTCAACGGGTGCTGCCCAACGATGCCATCCGGGTGGATGGCAAGGCGGTCGCCAAACGCATGCTCGAAGCGCCGCAGCGCGAGGTGCTGGTTTACAACAAACCGGAAGGCGAACTGGTGACCCGCAGGGATCCGGAGGGTCGTCGCACCGTGTTCCAGGGTCTGCCCAAGCTCAAGCATGGTCGCTGGATCCCTGTGGGGCGTTTGGATATCAACTCCACCGGTCTGTTGCTGCTGACCACCGACGGGGAGCTGGCCAACCAGTTGATGCACCCGAGCCGCCAGGTGGAGCGGGAATACGCCGTACGGGTGATGGGCGAGGTGACCGATGCGCAACTCACTCAACTGACCCACGGAGTGGAACTCGAGGATGGCCCCGCGCGCTTCGAAGAGATCGTGGAATCCGGCGGTGAGGGAATCAATCGCTGGTTTCACGTGGTGATCATGGAGGGTCGGCAACGAGAGGTGCGGCGCATGTGGGAGGCGGTAGGCGCCCGGGTGAACCGGCTGAAACGGGTCCGCTACGGCAGTGTGATCCTGGAAAGTGCGCTCAAGGTGGGGCGGTGGCGCTACCTCAGCGAGACCGAGGTCGACGAACTACTGGTCACCCTGGGACTCAGAGCGGTCAAACCCAGAGGGTCGAAGCCGGTTCAGGCCAAGCCCCGCACCAAAGCGCCGGACAAGCGCGCTCGCCCGGGTAAGCCGGGGAAACGTCCCGCACATGCGAAAGATGCCGAGCATCCGGCCCGGGGACGTCCCGCAAAAGGTCGCGCGGGGGGGCAATCCTCCAAGGCCCGCTCGGCACCCTCCGCGGAATCACCCTGGAAGGGGCGCGGGGGCTCATCGGGTAAGCCCAGGCGCTGATGACCCTGGGGAGGCGCCAGGACAGGGTCTATCGGACCCTGCTGGCGCAGCATGGCCCACAACACCGGTGGCCCGGGGACAGCCGCTTCGAGGTGATGCTCGGCGCGGTTCTCACCCAGAGCACCGCCTGGTCGAATGTGCAACGGGCGTTTGCCAATCTCAAATAAATCACCGAACTTTCCCCAGCGGCACTGCTCAGACTGCCTGCTGCGCGAGCGGTTGATGGAGGTCAAGGGCATTGGTGCGAGTAGCGCTGACGACATCCTGCTGTATGCCTTTGATCGCCCGGTTTACGGCATCGATGCCTAGATACGGCGTCTGTTCGGGCGTCTCGGAGTGCTCGATGCCGATCTCGCTTATGCGGAGATGCGCGGTCAGGTGGAACGGGCTTTAGAGGTGGATCTGGTCATCTTCCAGGAATATCACGCATTGATCGTGAACCCGGCGAAAACCATCTGCCGCAAGGTCCCGGTGTGTGGTGATTGTGGGTTACTGGCTGAGCGCGACTATGCTGCCACCACCTGATCGCGGCCACTGCGCTTAGCCTGGTAGAGCGCGGCATCGGCCCGTTCGAACAGACTCTGGGGAATATCGTCTTCGCTCATCAGGGCCACGCCCAGACTCAGGGTGACTTTCGCATTCTTCAGGCCTTCGATATCGAGGGCGGCGACCCGCTCGCGAATACGTTCCGCCAACAGTCTGGCGCCTTTCAGTTCCGTGGCATTCAGCACCACCACGAATTCCTCACCACCGACCCGGTAGAGGGCGTCACTGCCGCGAATGGTCTGTTCCACGGTTTTCGCGACCTGGCTGAGTACCAGGTCGCCCACCGCGTGACCGTAGCGGTCGTTGAAACGTTTGAAGAAGTCGATGTCCAGGACGATGACCGAAAGATCGGTGAGATTGCGCCGGTTGATCTCCATGTCACGGCGGAAATTCGCATCGAAGGCGGTGCGGTTTTTCACTCCGGTAAGGGAGTCGAAAAAGGCACAGCGCAGGGCGGCGCGGTAGAGCAGGGCGTTACGCAACGGATAGAGCAGCGCGGCGAGCAGGTTCTCGATCTGGGTGATTTCGCCCTTGTCGAATCGCTTTTGTCGGGTGATCAGGATGCTGCCCAGTTCGGTGTCCAGCACCTTCAGGTTGTAGTCGAGTCTGTGACGCCCGGCCTGATCACCCAGTTGGAAGCTTTCACCATCCTGGGTACGGTAACTGAGGCTGTCGTATTGAAACTGTTCATGGATGACCTGGGCGAACAGTTCGATCAGGGTATCCACCTCGAGGGTGGTCTGCAGCTTGCCGCTGAGCTCCATAATCAGGCCCAGGGTCCCGTCGTCGGTCAGCAGGTCAGGCAGACGACCCAGCACTTGGCCGGCGTTCGGAACGGTGGGATCTTGATGCATGCTGTAGGTACTGTTCATGGTACTGCCCATTCAGGTCTTGATTTCACTAGGAACTAAGCGATAAGTGTGCCAAAAGTAAAATACATATATAAAACAGTAATATAAATTTATTAATTTCACATAGCGTCAAAACCGCGTCACTGGTTTCGCGGCTTCAAGTGATGGGCCAGGTTCACAGGAGACAAAAAAATGTCGCGAAAGTCAGGCATTTATGGGAATCCGGATCCCGTTGAATGGGATTGCGGTTTGATAACCTCCGGCATTCCCATCAGACTGCGGGTTATCCTGTCCCTGGCAGGAACCCGCGAAGCTCGACCTGATCAAACTTGATATTCATCACTTTAGAGTAGAGATCCATGCCAAGATTCATACCTGTGAGTGGTACCCGGTTGTTCCTCCTGATCGCCTGTATGATGCCAAGCCTCTGCTGGAGTGCCGACACCGGGGAAGGCCTGAAAAGCGGCCTGGTCAATCCCGGTTTCCACGATCAGCCGGAGTGGTTCAAATCCTCTTTCCTGGATCTTCGCGAAGACGTCGCCGAAGCGGCGGATGAGGGAAAACGGGTGATCCTCTATTTTTACCAGGACGGTTGTCCCTACTGCGCCAAGCTGCTGAATGAGAATTTCACCATCCGCACGATCGTCGACCGGACCCGCGAACACTTCCAGGTCATCGCGTTGAACATGTGGGGGGATCGTACGGTCACGGACCTGCAGGGATCGGAAAGCACCGAAAAAGCCATGGCGGAAGCGTTGAAGGTGCGCTATACGCCCACCTTGCTGTTCCTCGACGAACAGGGGCAGGTGGTGTTGCGGGTCAATGGTTACTACCCGCCACACCGTTTCATGGCCGCTTTGGACTATGTCACAACCCGGGGGGAACGGCGAGGCTCCTTCCGCGACTATCAGAAACAGCACCAGACCCTGGCCGCCAGCGGCAAATTGCGGCGTGAACCGGGCTATCTCCCGCAACCGCTGGATCTGCGCGCTGAACAGCGCAGCACCGGCAAGCCTCTGCTGGTCCTGATGGAGATGAAACAGTGCCCGCCCTGCGACGAACTGCACGACCAGGCTTTCACCCGGCCCGAGGTGAGAAAATCCCTCCAGCAGTTTGACATCGCGATACTCGACATCTGGTCATCGGAACCTTTGACAACCCCCCGGGGCGAAGCGATGACCGCCAACCAATGGGCGGAAGCGCTCAATATCCAGTACGCACCCAGCCTGCTGTTCTTCGACGCCCGGGGTGAAGAGGTGTTTCGTTCCGAGGCCTATCTGAAGTCCTTCCATATCAACGCCGCCCTGGATTATGTGCTCAGTGGCAGCTACCGGGAGCAGCCGAATTTTCAGCGTTATATCCAGACTCGCGCCGAGGCGATGCGTGAACGCGGTGAGGTGGTGGATCTGATGCAGTAGCCCGGCATACGGATCCCGTACAATCAATCCATGGGACTTCACTCAAGGGGCAAACTAGGGTAGTATTGCGCGTTCCAAAAATTGGGTCGTTAGCTCAGTCGGTAGAGCATCTGACTTTTAATCAGGTGGTCGCAGGTTCGATCCCTGCACGACCCACCATATATAAAAAAGGCCTGGCATTTATGCCGGGCTTTTTTTTCGCCCCATGAAGATTCAAATCCTTTCCCTCCAGCTTTAGTGGGCCGGTTGGGTGAGTGCCGCGTAACCCGACGAGCAGCCCATTACACTTGATATCGGGATAGGTCGAGTTAACCATATACCTACCCGATCCCAGTGTCCTCTGCCACAACCCACGCGGAGCATGGCAACCCGTCAAGGGCATACCCGAGCTAAAATTTGGTGGCGTGAATATCGTGCGTCGATTGCAAACGGCTATTCTACCAATCTGTGAAATGAAAGGTTGCGGGTGTTTCGAGGTAATATCCTATTGAGTCCCGTACACAAGCGCGGTGCGGGATGCGTTCTCAGACTGAACATGGCGACAAGGGGCGCAACATTCATGCGCAAGATAATTTCAAATATGACAGGACTCTGGCTGCCATTGATCCTTGCAGCCGTATCGGGTTATGCAAGTGCAGACAACCCGCCTACTCGCGGTAAGACAGCCGATGTTGCCTGTTCGCATGACTGGTACCGCGCGACGGAGAGGCGGCTGGTCAGCGGCGATGGACAGGGACACGGTCCCGATCTGGGTTCGGAAGAGTGGAAGTCGGTGATCGAATTCAAGCTGGGTGTTCGGGGGCATGCGGATATCCCCCCGAGGGACAGCGATGACTGGTGCCGTTATGTGGACTCACTCATGGGCAAACAGAGCGCTTCCGTGTCAAGGGCAGACCCGGGGGTCGGAGCAGGGGACCCTCATCAGGGTCCTTCGTTTTCCTGCGACCCGGTGGAAGCCGGAAGCATCGAAGCGATGATCTGCGCTGACCCGGAGTTGTCGGCACTGGACCGGGAACTTTCCGCTGTGTACGCAGCGGCCGTTGCGAAGGCGGTGAATCAGCATCCACCAATGCTCAAGGCCGAGCAAAGAGGCTGGATCAAGGGCCGTGACGACTGCTGGAAGTCCACAGATCCGCGTGGCTGTGTGAAAGACGAGTACCAGCGCCGCATCGTGACATTGCAGGCCCGGTATCGGTTGGTCAGTTATACCCCTTCGGTACAATTCGTCTGCAACGGCAACCCGGCCGATGAAGTCATTGTCACCTTCTTCAAAACGGATCCGCCGACACTCATCGCTGAACGTGGTGACAGGGTCTCGCTCATGTTCCAACAGCCAAGCGCCAGTGGCAGTAAATACCAGGGTGGCAATGAGACCTTCTGGGAGCATCAGGGCGAGGCCCGCATTACCTGGGGTTTCCAGGCGCCCGCGATGGTTTGTATTAAGTCACCCTGAAGGTTTTGATGTCGACTCGTCCGGACTTGCGCGGAAGCAGCGGGCATGAACTGTATTTCAAACTTCGTTTTCGACGGCTGGATCAGCCTGTCGAACGACTCTGTGTTCAGGTGTCAGGCCATGTGGGCAGTTGTTGCAATCAGTATCGCGGGAATCACCGGGTTCATTGCCAGGCGCTACAAGACCAGGCCCTGGCATGCGTGGCTTATCGGCTGTGCTGTTGTTCCGCTATTCGTCCTGGTGGATGAATTCGTCCTCACCACTGCAGAAACAGGGGCGTCGCTGTGGCCGGCCGCATTGCTCTTTGGCACGTTCTATGGGGCGGTTTCCAGCGCGCTCGGGGTTTTCATCGCTGGACGGTTTGGCTCGCACAAAACAGAGTCGGATAGGCATTGAACTCTGGTGGTGCGACTTGAAGTTCAGCGCACATTACGACGGTCAGATCAGTTTCGGCGCTGCCGACGCCAGGTATATCGCGGTACGGTTACGGCCTGCCTCTTTGGCGACATATAAGGCCTTGTCGGCATAGCCGATCAGGGTGTTGAGATCCTTCCCGGGATGCTCGTAGGCGGCTGTCAGGCCGATGCTGACGGTCACCCGGATCCCTGCGGGATTGAGTGCCTCCAGGGCCTTACGAAACCTCTCTGTACGCTCCGTAACATCCTCTCCATGTACGATCACCACAAACTCTTCGCCGCCAAAACGCACCGCCAGTCCGTCGTTGAAGTCCTGGTTGAGCTGTCGACCCACGCCCATCAGAACCTGGTCACCGGTCAGGTGTCCTTCACTGTCATTGATTCGTTTGAAATGATCCAGGTCGATGATCATCACCCAACCATGGCTTTGGGCGGTGAGAAAGTTCTTACCTTCATCCAGCAGGAAACGCCGGTTCCGTGTGCCGGTGAGGGCGTCAGTGGCGGCAATGCGTGCCATTTCCAGGGTTTGACGATGCAGTGCGTCGTACTGGTACTTGACCAGCAGCAGGGCACGCACCCGGGCCATCACGATCTCCTCCACCAGGGGTTTGATGACGAAATCATTGGCGCCCGCATGGAACACCTCTACCTGGGTATGGGTCTCCTCATTGCCGGTGGCGACCAGTACCGGCAATTCCTGCTGGGAGTAGTGCAGATTGACACGCAGGAAGTAGAGCAGATCACCCCCGGTTCTGCGGCCCTGCAGGTGAAAGTCAGTGATCACCAGGTCGAATCCCTGAGCCGCATCGCTGCGTGCAAGCTCAAGCAGGGCCTGGGCCTGCTCCACTGAACTGACGTGCACCACCTCCATGCCGTGCTGTTCGAGCATCTTAAGCGTGGCCAGGGCAGCGGTACGGCTGTCCTCCAGATAGAGGATGCGACCGCGCAGCACCGGGTTACGCTCGAGAAAGGATTTGATGAACTGGCCGAAGGCCATGAACCCCAGGGCCTTGTCGAAGTAGTCGGTGACCCCCGCATTGAAACCCTCGTGGAGCAGGCGCTGGTCGGCATCCGATGAAACCACGATGACGGGGGCATAGCGGTGACGCTGGCTGGCGCGGATCTTTCGGCACAGATCGAGGCCGTCCATGTCAGGCAGAAGCAGCGCAGTGGTGATCAGGGAATAGCGTTCTTCCTCCATCCGCTCCAGGGCTTCCGCAGCGCTGGAGCAACGGGTGACTCGAACTTCCGGCATGGCCTGCAGCAATCGCCGGGTCAGTGCCTCGCGGGTTGTGGTGGAGTTGTCCACCAGCATGATGGTGTGGCCCATTATCTGATCACTGCCTTGTGAAACTATTGTTCAGGGGATACCGAAACCGGGTCCTTGGATGTGGAAATTTGTTGGATAAATGGCGGCTGCCGCAGCGTAGCGCCTTATTGTCCGAATGTTCAGCGGCTGAAACGATCATGCCCCGGCACTCCAGTGAAGATCAATTGCCAGGACAAGTTCAGTCCCACAACGCCAACACAGTGGCGATCGCCCGGGAGAACTCTCCGAAGGAGTGGGGTTTGACGATATAGTCGTCCACATCGTAGGCGAAGGCGGCATCCCGGTCCTTGGGTTCGTTGGAGGAGGTCAGGACGATGATCCGCAGTTCCGCGAGTTCCGGGTCGTTACGTACCTGATGAAGAAATTCGATACCGCTCATCTTCGGCAGGTTGAGATCGAGGAGGATCAATGCCGGGGAGATTCTATCCAGGTTACCCTCGCCGCGCAGCAGCTTCAGGGCCTCGATTCCGGTTCTCGCCACATGCAGTGGATTGCGAATCTCGTTCTTCTCCAGAGCCCGCTGTACGGTCATGATATCGACCCGGTCGTCTTCTATCAGTAGGATGGTTTCGTCGCTATTCAACATTTCGTTACTCAGAAGGAGGGCTTGCCGTGGTTAACCCCTGATTGCCCTTCCTGGGCCAGGTAAAGGTAAAACAGGCCCCCTCGCCTTTGTCCGACTTGAGCCGGATCACACCGCCGTGTTCCACTACGATTTTTTTTACCAGGGCCAACCCGATGCCTGTGCTGTTTCCGTAGTCCCGGGATTCCAGCGTCTGGAACATCATGAACACCTTATCATGATACTTGGGATCGATCCCCTGTCCGTCGTCACTTACACTGAATTCATAATGTTCGTCCAGGGTTTCAGCGCTGACGAGGATGTGGCCTGTTGTTCCTCCATGGTATTTGAGGGCATTGCCGATGAGGTTGGAAAATACCTGACCCAGTTGCAGACGGTCGGCCTGCAACACTGGCATGCGGGCGCCGAGTTCTACCGTGAACCCCGGGGGAGGCGATAGGGAATCGACAATCTCCTCGATCAGTTCACGGCAATCCACCCGGGTTTCGCTGTCCCCGGTCTTGCCGACCCGGGAATATTCGAGCAGGCCTTCGATCAACTCGTGCATGCGCCGGACCCGATCCCGCAACAGCGCCAGCTGCTCCCGGGAGTGGTTGTCGATTCGGTCCGCCAGGTCCTCTTCGATCCATTCGGCCAGGTTGCTCACTGCGCGCAACGGAGCCTTGAGGTCATGGGAGGTCACATAGGCGAACTGTTCCAGGTACTCCGCACGTCGTTCGGCTTCCGCAGTGCGGCTGGCGATATGCTGCTCAAGGGTTTCATTGAGGCGTTGCAGCTGGGTTTCTGCGGCCTTGCGTTCGACGACCTCCTTGTTGAGTACCGCCACGGCGTCTCGCAGCTGTGCGGTTCTTACCGCGACCTCGAGACGCACCTGGCGTGACCGCTCCACCAGACTGGCGGCATAGATGGTGAGCAGCAGGGTAAAGGCAATACCGCCCGAGAAGATGATCCAGCTGTTGCGGAACTCTGCCTCGAAACGGTCGCTGGCCGGCTGGCAGATGACTTCCCAGTCCTGATTGCCGATGCGAATGGACTCTGAGTATTCCAAGCCGGTGGACTGATAGTCCTGATTCGACGGCTCAGGATCGGTGCTTACCCGGGAGATGTGGGTATAGAGGTGGGAATCCGGGGAGCGATGATCACCGAGAAAAAAGTACAGGTGCACCGAACCCGGATTCAGGGTCGAGAGGGCCTGCTCGACAATTTCTCCCAGGGTGAACAGTCCCAGGGCAAATCCGCGAAATTCGGTTGCTAGCACCTTCTCCGGTTCTTCTTCTTCATTGTAAAAGACGGGGATGGCGACTGTGATTTCGGAAGGCTGGGTACCAGGGGTCAATGGTTCCGCGGAGATTTGCTGCTGCCGGCTGGCCAGGGCTTCACGGAAGATCGCCATGATGCGTGAATTGGAAACCAGGTCGAGGCCGAGTAACGACCTGTTCTCCGAGTAGGGCTGTACATACAGCACCGGGTAGTGATCCTGGTGACCCTCGACGGCAGGATCGTCGATTTCGCGTATCGTGAATTTGGGAAAGCTGTGCCGGGCATCGGCAATGAAATCACGGTACCGTTTTTGCGCCACGTGAGGCACCCAGGCCAGTGATTTGACTCCGGTGCGGTTCTTCAGGGCGGGGGCGACAAACTTGCGGAATTCACGACGACCGACCGCTTCGGAAGCCTCGAACAGGCTCGCGAGATCTTTGACCAGCGAGAGCGAGAAGTTGATTTCTCGCTGAATCAGCAGAATTCTTATTTGCGAGGCCTCGCGAAACGAAATTTCCGTCTGGCGCCGTTCCCAGTCCACGGATTGCATGAACATGCCCAGGGTGACGCTCATGCTGACCAGGGCCACCAGCGCCACGGGCAGGTAGTCCCAGATCGCGGACGGCAGCCGGCGACTGCCTGTCACAGGGTGCTGCCCGCCGTCTCCGGTCGGCAGGGTACTGAGCGAGGGTTCGTACTGTGGGTTCATGAGCGGCCAGGTTGATAGTAGCCACAAGTCTACCCTGTTCCATACCGCTTAACATCTGTAGCGGGCAGGCGGCTATTCGCCAAACAGGGGGAAACCGTGATCTAGGATCTGTGCCTTGATCGTCGGGTCGAGAAACAGGGCTGGCACCTCAAGAACCAGTTCCTTGCAGTGGTGTGCCATGACCCGGATGGCTTCCCTTTGAGAGTTCAGCGGGGGCGTCTTGAATGGGTCGCCCTGCAAATCGGTAATGAACCATTGATCTCTCTCCCGGTTAATCTGCAGTCGGTGTTCCCGAGTGCGTATCCGGGTGAGCCCCAGGTTTATTTGCCAGCTGCGGCACAGACGGGTCATGGCGCGTGGAATCTCCTGATCGTAGAGACGTCGTATCGTCTCCATCCGCTTGCCGTAATGGGCTTCCTGGACGACCCCGGCGGTCCAGGCGATAGCGTCCACATCGAGATCCGCCGCGTGCAGCAGCAACATTTTAACGGCCATACCGAGCCACTCTTTACGGAAGGGGGCGGGTGGAATGCGTCCCGGCCAGCGGTTCAGGTAGCCGTGCATCGCACCGGATTGGTGCCAGTCACTTTGAATCTCCTCGATGAACAACAGACGTCGGCCGTTCACATCGCAGCGCTGCTTGGTGCGAAAATGCAGCAGCAGATTGCGTGCGTGATAGTGCGCAGTGAAGTGAGAGATCGGGTAGTCGGGGAGGGTCAGCAACCACTCTCTGTAGTCATCGCCACCGCATAGTGTCTTGTGCTCGTAGCGACTGCAGGGGGTGAATTCCACGGGAAGACCCGCGTGCCGCAGGGCGTGTTGTGTGGCTGCCTCGAAGGCAAGGGACTTGTCGGCAAACCGGTACGCGCCGCTCGATGGGTTGGCAACCGGGTTGCCGACGGCATCGAGGACGAACCAGTCGGGAGACTCGTGGATGTCCGCGTTCCGATTCTCCGGCACGATGAAGCCAACCCGGTAGGCATGCAGGCTGTCCAGGTAGCAGATCACGCTCGCTTCGTCCGCACCGATGAGTGTTTGTTCAGCGGGCAGTTCTTTCAGGGCGTTGAACCGGGGTACCTCCTCGAAGCGCAGGTTGCATTTTTTGTCGGAAACCAGTTCCTGGGTCAATTCCAGGCGAATCGCGGAAAAGTCTATCTGTTCGACTAGCTCCTGTTTGCTGATCGAGACCTTGCCCAGTTGCTCCTGGTGGGTGAGGTAGGGGAGTGCGCCTGACCAGCTGATCTCCTCTTGCCGGACACCGCTTTGCATGAGATTGCGCAGCGTATTGCGCCATTGTTCGGCCGAAGCCCGCTGCAGGGTGATCGACTCGAGCTGGCGACGCAACCGGCTGTAGAGCCGCTCGGGGTAGGCATAGTTGCATTCCCGCGCGGGAAAGTCGTCGCTGACGATGCGGTTGCGGGCCTGCTCGATCACCCGGATCTGGGTTTCCTGATGCAACCATTCAAGAAAAGTGCGGCGATCGTCCTCGCTCCAGTGGCCGAGTCTGGAAAGATCCGCGAGGGTATGACCCGAAAAGTGGAAATTTGGATGGTGATGGTAGGGCAGTTGTCGGTGCCGGGCGGGTTCGGTGACGATATCGACCAGATCGTAAAGCTCCAGATGCGGGGTGTCAGGTGTCACCTGTCGCTTCAGGCGCAACGCGTGGTAACGTGCCCGAATGTTGGAGATGCCGGCCCTTTTTCCACTGGGAAGGGGAATCATCTGGTTTCACCTCACGCAGAAACAAAATCCGCGGTTTTCCGCTTCACATTTCTTATATCAAGCCGTGCCGGGGCATTTAACCGGGTGCTAGTATGGGAATCAGAATGGCCGGTCCGTCCCGCACACCGCGTAAATCCCGTAGCATCCTGGGAACTCTGATCCGGGGTGTGCTGCGCCTGCTCGGCGGTTTTGTGGTGTTGCTGGTTGCGACCATTGTGATGCTACGTTTCGTCGATCCGCCCACATGGTCCTGGCGGATTCACCGGGCGATTGACCCGCCGCCGAACTATCCACAGCAACCCAGACATCATTGGGTCGCGCTGGATCAGATGCCGTTGGCGTTACCGCTGGCAGTGGTTGCGGCTGAGGATCAGCGCTTCCCCTGGCATCATGGAATCGATCTGCAAGCGGTCCGCGAGGCGCTGAAGGCGGCGGACCGGGGCCAGCCTCTGCGGGGTGCAAGCACGCTCACCCAACAGACCGCAAAGAACCTTTTTCTCTGGTCGGAACGGGCTTTCAGCCGAAAATTTCTCGAACTGGGACTGGCACTGCTGCTGGAACTGCTGTGGGACAAGCAGCGTATTCTCGAGGTGTACCTGAATATCGTGGAGTTCGGTCCCGGCGTCTATGGGGTCGGGGCCGCGAGTGAATACTGGTTTCACCGTCCGGTGCAGCAGATTTCGCCCGCGCAGGCCGCGCAGCTGGCTGCGATACTGCCGAATCCCTGGCGATACCGGGCGGAGCCCCCCTCACCCTATGTGCGGGAACGTTCCCGCTGGATCGGACAGCAGATGCTACAGTTGGGTGATGCCTGGTTGAACCCGGTGCTCGATTGAGCGGGTCAATCCCTGCTGCCGATCGGGGCAGCCGGGCCATCATAGAGGATCACTGCTGGCAGGGACCCAGGCGCTGGCCGGTTGTCCGGGAGGTGAGTTGAACGCCCTGGGAAGTGATGTTGACGATTCCCTCGGCGGTATCCCCATGGTAAGTGATGGCGCCTGTACTGGTGGTGTCCTGACCCTGCTGGTGGCAGGCGATGTTCCAGGAGACCTTGTCGCCTTCGGTTTGCAAGTCGATGGTCTCGCAGGATTGTCCCAGTTGACTGTCCTTGGGAACGGAATCCGCCTGGGTGATGCAGGTGGTATAGGAAGCTGGCGGCAGCTGTATCGGCATATTAGGCATGTCCATTACCGCGGTCCACTTCCACAGTCCCGGATTCATATTGATATCCGCAGCCTGGGCAGCGCCGTAGGATCCGAGCACAAGGCCTCCTAGGGCGATAAAACCGTGACGTCTCATAGGGGTGTCTCCTGAGCAGAATGGATGGTTATGCAATATAGCCTGTCCCCCATGGGAATAAAACGATCTTTGTCCTGTTTGTGACGTACTCCGTGACCGGGTGTGACAATTGGCCTGCTATTTGCTGTTTTCAATTCAGAGACTCGTTTTCACGAGACCTTTCCTGAACAAAAGGTATCAACGGGAGACCTGCATTGGCACTTTACCTGTGGATCGTACTACTCACCCTGTCTGTGATTCTTTCCGTCGCGGTTCAACTCATGGCGCCGGGATCGGGGCTGATCGCCATCATTTCCGGACTGTTTCTGGTGATGGGCGGAACCCTGCTGACCGCGATCATGAGTTTTTCCATGAAGTCGGTGATTGCACTGTGGCCATTGATCAGCGATTTTCGCCAACCGGTGAGAAACCTGGAAGTTGAAGAGGAAGATTCTTTCCGCCGATTCCTCCAGGCGGCAAATCTTTTCCGCCGCGGTGAAATACGGCCGGCGGAAACGGTGATTCAGCAGATTTCCGACCCGCTCCTGCGTCGCGGCACTCAGCTGGTGCTGGACGGTTTTCCCCGGGACCAGATCAACCTGGCGCTACAGCGACAGATCGCCGAGGATCGGGATCACCTGCGTCAGCCAGTGGAAATGCTGCGCGCAATGAGCGGCTATGCGCCTGCTTTCGGTATGCTCGGTACGCTGCTGGGGCTGGTGCAGATGCTGTTCGGTCTCGGCTCCGGGGACCTGGCCTCGATCGGCGCCGCCATGGGGTTCGCGATGCTCACCACGGTATACGGTCTGGTGCTGGCAAACCTGATACTCAAACCCATGGCGAGTAAATTCGAACAACGCGGGCGCCAGCTGATTACTCAAAAGGTGGCCCATCTGCAGGCGGTGATGATGGTATGCGATCGCCAGCATGCCGATCTGATCCGGGAGATGATGGATGACAGCAATGCCCGCAAGGACCTGCAGCAGGCTGCGATGCAACTGCAACTGGTGGCCTCGTCGCAATGAACACTAGAGCCCCTATCGGATCCCTGGAGTCCCAGGCCTGGTATGCCTGGGAGGACGCGGCGGCGGAACCCAGCTGGCTGGTGACCTACGTGGACGTGCTCAGCGTGATCCTGGCGATGCTGGTGGTCCTGCTGGGACAGATGGCAGTGCGCCAGCTGCAGCCTCTGGAAGCTGCGCATCAGGTGGTCGAACCGGTGGCTGAGATCTCACCGGTGACGCTTGAACAAACCGCGGTCAGTGTTCAGTCCAGAGAAGCGCCCGTGGTTGATAATCCCGAAGCCCGGCTGGTGGCGGAAATCGAAAACCGTTTCGATGATGAAGTCAAAGTCGTGGAGCGGGAACATGGGGTCTCGCTGGAGATCGCGGAGGCGATTCTGTTTCGTACCAACGAGGCGGTGCTGTTGCCCGAGGCGTTGCCGATCCTGGCGAAACTGGCGAGCACTTTGCAGAGCATCGGCAGGGCGGATATCGCGGTGGAGGGACATACCGACAACCGCCCGATCCGCGGGGGACGCTACGCATCGAACTGGGAGCTGGCGGCGGCCCGGGCCAATGCAGTGACCCGGTTTTTGCTGGAGCAGGGTTTCTCCCCCAAGCATCTGCGTTCCGTGAGTTATGCGGATGCCCACCCGGTGGCGGACAACAGCAGTGCCGCGGGGCGGGCTGAAAACCGTCGCGTCAACCTGCGGGTCGACTTTCTATAGCCCGCAATCGCAGCGGCAGGTGCCGCCTGTCAGGTCTTCGCGCGTTTGTGCTTCCTGGGTTTGACGCTGCCGGTGGATTTTTTCCGCTCACCTTGCGCGGCTTGATCGAGGCGCGAAATATTCAGCCGCTGGCCGCATACCCAGGTCTTACGCAAGTGCTTGAAAATATCGTCGGGCATGCCTTGCGGAAGATCCACGGTACTGAAGTCGTCCTGGATGTCGATATGGCCGATGAACTGGGCATCGAGACCCGCTTCATTGGCGATCGCACCGACGATGTTGCCGGGTTTCACCTGGTGGTTGTGGCCCACCTCAACCCGGTACCTTTCCATGCCCTGATCCGGTTGGGGTGCGGCGGACTTGCGACGCGGGGATTTTTTGTTCCGCTCGGGACTCTGCGTCTCCCGGGTACGCTTGGCGGGTTTCTGTCTCTCCTTGTCCTTGAGCAGCAGTGGCTGATCACCCAGGGAGAGCTTGGCCAACGCCGCGGCTATCTCCAAGGCCGGTACGTCATGCTCCTGCTGATACTGTTCCAGCAGTTCGTGCAGGTACTGCAGTTCACCGGTTGCCAGGGTATCGGTGATGCGCTGTTTGAAATCCTGGATGCGCTTGTTGTTCACCATCTCATTACTGGGCAGGGTCAGGGATACGATCTTGTGCCGGGTGGCCTTTTCGATGGCGCCCAGCATGCGACGTTCCCGGGGGGCGACGAACAGGATCGCCTCTCCACTCCGGCCGGCCCGTCCGGTGCGTCCGATGCGATGAATGTAGGCCTCGGTATCATAGGGGATGTCAAAATTGATCACATGGCTGATGCGCTCCACATCCAGACCCCGCGCCGCCACGTCCGTGGCGACCAGGATGTCGAGTGATCCCCGTTTGAGTCGGGTCACCATCTGCTCACGATGATTTTGCGCCATGTCGCCGTTCAGTGCGGCCGCAGCGTAGCCTCGCGCCTCGAGACGTTCCGCCAGTTCCACTGTGGCGGTCTTGGTGCGTACGAAGATGATAATCGCATCGAAGGGTTCCACTTCGAGGATGCGGGTCAGGGCGTCGAGTTTGTGCAGTCCGTCGACCAACCAGTAGCGTTGTCGTATGGTCTCCGCGGTGGCGGTCTGACTCTTGACCGCGATCTCCTTGGGCTGGTTGAGATAGCGCCGGGCAATACGCTGGATCTCTTTCGGCATGGTCGCGGAGAACAACACGGTCTGACGTTGTTCGGGGGTCTGGGCGAGAATCCACTCCACGTCGTCGATGAAACCCATGCGCAGCATCTCGTCGGCTTCGTCCAGCACCAGGGTCTGCAGGACATCCAACTGCAGGGTGCCGCGGCGGATATGGTCCATGACCCGTCCGGGGGTGCCGACCACCACATGAACACCCCGTTTCAGGCTGCGAATCTGAGTCGAGTAGTCCTGTCCGCCGTATACGGGCAGTACATGAAACCCCTTCAGCTGGGAGGCGTAGCGCTGAAACGCCTCTGCCACCTGGATTGCCAGTTCCCGGGTCGGGGTCAGCACCAGTGCCTGTACACCGCCGCCTTTGAGGTTCAGGCGCGCCAGCAGTGGCAGGGCGAAGGCCGCGGTCTTGCCGGTACCGGTCGGTGCGTGACCCAGCAGATCCAGCCCCTCGAGCAGCGAGGGAATGGTTTGGGCCTGTATCGGTGAAGGGGATTCGTATCCCACCAGATTCAGGGCCGCCAGCAGGGGCTTGGGTAAATTCAACGCATCGAAGCTTTCGGCGGGGACGGGGTCGGATGACATGGCAGGTTTCCTGGAGGCGGGCAGAGTCTGAGGGCGGTAGAGCCGGGCGGGGAAGTATACTGGTCCGGCCTGTAAATTGCATCCTGCTTTTGAATCACAGCCAGGTCCTGGGCTCAGCGAAGTGCGGGCGATTCAGGCATGCCGCTCCGGGCGGGTACGTCTGTCGGCATGGACGCAGTGGGTTATTTGAACAGATCCTCTGCGGCCTGGCGTAACGCATCATCGCAAGCCGGCGCCGCACCCTGGATCGGTGTCAGGGTCGGTTCGAACAGCTCGCAGAAATTAGGTTTTTCCTTGTCCAGCACCCGCTCCACGGCCGGTTCTTCACACTGATTGGGTCGTGACGGCGCGTACCAGCGACAATTGCGGCACACCCGTGTGGGTTTACCGCAGTTGCGGCAGGTGGTTTCCCGGCCATAGTCCGCGGACAGCAGCGCCTGGCTGCAATGCCAGCATTTGCCCTGGATGGCTGCTTGATTCATGGGGTGTCCTCCTGGAGACGGATTTATAAGTTATCCATCCGGGACGTCCAGGGCAAGCCAGGCTGTTCCACGAAATGCATGACATGGGCACGGACCTGGCCGGCGTACAACGGACAGGTTGGAAAGCCATCGCCACGGAAGACTCTATTCGACCGGGTTCAGCAAGGATTCGTCGTTGTCTCAACAGCCGTCGTCTTCGGTGATCAGTTCGCCGGTTTGCGAATCCTTTTTCGGTGATCCCTTAGGGTCCGTCACAACGATGCCGGTGAACATCATCGATTGTATTCGTCCGAACTGCCGGTCCATGGCCCGACTCACCTGGCGGTCCGTCAGGCCGTGATATATCACGATATGGCCTTCATGCTCCGATTGGATCTCTGCCTCGGTTGGATGCATGAGCCTTCGGGATTGCCAGTCATCGGTATTCGAATCGCCCAGCAGGGTATCGCTGTCGGTGATACACAGTGTGCAGATCAGTCCAGCGAAGAGCCATTGATAACGTTGCTTCATGGTCGCCTCCTGGTGAAGCGTGCTTCACATTGAAAGGTTCAGGTCGGGCTACGTCGGCTACTCATACTAGGGACTGATGGAGAAAATGAAGCGTGATTACTGAGCATCGAAGATGTGCGGTATTCACGATTTTCAATCCATCAGCGACGTTTCCAGGATGGCTTCACCAGAATCTGTCATCACGGGTAATATGTGTGTTTCAGGGCGTTTCTCTGTGCAGTGATGAAGCGTGGAGTGATCGGACTGGGGTTTCGCAGGCCGCGGAAATTTCAGGGATTTCTGAAGAGTCGATTATCGTAGGCGAGACCCGGGTGGTTGGAGAGGGAGAACGGCTTCAGTGGCTGTTCATGGGTGACCGGGGAGGTCTTGGGAGGCGGGGTTTCAATCGGTTTGCCGAGCACGTTTGGGAAGTAAAAGTATATTATCGCCAGGATCACGCCGACCAGTGCGGGCACCGCCAATAAAAACGTCCAACCCAGGCGGATGGTTCGGCTGTCTGACATCCCGTTGTACCGCGTGACAACTCCAAAACGAACGGTACCGGGGATTATAGATCAGTCTCCGCCCGGTATCACCCTACAGCTGGATGTGGGCGCTGAGGTCAATTATCCAGGGTGTAGGCCATGGCGTATTTCACCGGCATCGGACAAGATATCGGGTCGGGTACCTCGGGCAGGGGGACGGCGGCTTGTATGGCTTTGTTGGCAGCCTTGCGCAGTACACTGTGCGATCCGTCGATACTTAGATCGGTGACCCTTCCGTCACAGCTGAGACTGAAACTGACCTGGACCTTTCCCTGGATGTTGCGCCGCCGCGCGCTCTTGGGATAGTGCTTGTGCGCTTCGATTCTGGCCAGCAGACGGGCCAGGTACTGCTCCCGAAGATTGGCCTGTGGTACGGCCCTGGGAGGCGCTGAGCGGGTTTGCGCAACGCTCTCCTGCACAGGTTCCGGGTCTGCTTTGGGGAGCGGTTTGATGAGTGGCTTTCTGTCCGGTTTGTTCGGTTTGGGCCTGGGTTTTGGTTTGGGTATTGGTTTGGGTATTGGTTTGGGCACCTCGATCACTTTTTCCACGACGGGTTTGGGTGATTGAACAATTTGCGGAATCACCTCCGGCTGAGGTTGCGGAAAATTCAGATGCACCACAATCGGCTCGATGAACGGTTGGTCCTGCGCCGCCTGCTCGATTCGTCGATCGGACCATTCCACGATCAGCCACGCATGTACCAGCAGGGAGACCAGGATCGCGAGTGATCGCCATCCGTAGACGGCATCGATCATGGCTTGTCGGTCAATATGTCGATGGATTCGGCGCCCGCGTTGCGGGCCGCATCGATGATCCGGATACCGCTTCCAAAATAGGCGTTCCTGTCCCCCTTCAGTCTGACGAAGCGTTTACCCGGGGCATGCAATGCGCCGCGCAGGGTCTCTTCCAAGTCATCCGGATGAGTCGGGTTTTTGTCCACCAGTATTTCACCATTCGGCAACAGGGCCACCTCGACCGTATCGTCTTCCTCGCTGGGTTGACTGGATTGAGCCTCAGGCAATTGGATGTCGATGGCCTGATCTTCGATGAAGTGAGCGGTCAGCATGAAGAAAACCAGCAACAGAAACACGATGTCGATCAGTGGCGTCAGATTCAGTACCTGGCTGGAGCGACGTCGTACCTCATACGCCATCGGTAATGTTCTCCCAATGACGACTGGAGGTTATCTGCGATTCAGCATTCTGTGCCTGGGTGCGGCGTTCCAGAAGCAGTGCGATCGCGCGCTCCATGCGCGAGGCCCAGCGTTCCAGACTGCCTTCCAGGAAATGCAGCAGCAGCAGCAGAGGAATTGCCACGGCGAGTCCGACACCGGTGGTGATCATGGCTTCCCAGATGCCACCTGCGAGTGCCTGGGCGTCTACCTTGCCGCCTGCCTGTTCTATAACCATGAAGGCCTTGATCATTCCGGTGATAGTGCCAAGCAGGCCAAGCAGCGGAGCGGTATTACCCAGGATCGCCAGGGTGCGCAGTCCAAACTCCATGCGCTGAAGTTCACTACTGCGGATTCGCTGGCCAACCCCCCTGAGTTCGACGACGCCTTGCGCCTGGGCATCCAGCATACCCCGCAGGATGTTTGCTTCCGGTCCCTTGAGGGTGCTGACCCGCTGTTGTGCATCAGGCTGTTCGAGCAACTGGTTGAGTTTCGGGAGCCACTCCCTGGGCAGTTTGCGTAGCCGGACAAACAGAAAATAGCGCTCCAGGACGATCGCCAGACCGATTGATGAATAGGCGGCGAGGATCCAGATGACCGGTCCGCCTTTGGTGATGAGTTCTGCAAAATTCATAACAGATCCTTCGGTTTGTCAGTATCATCCCGAACATCGTGGTGATGTTCTTCGACAAGTGGTCGGGAGCAAACGCGCCCGCGTCCGCTCGCTACGATTGCAATAACGGGGCCAGAGCATAAGCTGCTGATATTTTGATGATTGATCCGTTTTTTTGTATGGATGGGTGTGTGAAATCGCGTAATTTGCGGCAGAACGCACAGCCCGACACAATCCCGGGGGATGACCAGAGCCCATGAATTACCAGTACCGGATTCTCAACCGCGACCCCGTTTACCGGGGGTTTCTCAAACTCGACCGCTACGAACTCAGACATGAACTCTTCCAGGGCGGGGAGAGTGAGCCCCTGGTGCATGAACGGCTCGAGGAGATCGGCGCCGTGTCGGTACTGCTGTATGACCCGGTTCGGGATCAGGTCGTGCTGGTGGAACAGTTCCGCATCGGTGCGGTGGGCTATCTCGAATCCCCCTGGCTGCTGGAGACCATCGGGGGGTTGCAGACCCGCGGCGAGGCCGAACAGTCCGTGGCCCGGCGTGAGGCCCTGGAAGAGGCGGACTGCGAGATCGGGCGGCTGCTGCGCATCTGCGAGTTCATGGTGAGTCCCGGCATCTCGGTGGACCGCATCAAACTCTATTGTGGGGAGGTCGACGCCTCGCGGGCCGGAGGTGTGCATGGCCTGGACCATGAGGGGGAGGATATCCGGGTGGTGGTGATGGATGCCGATGCGGCAATTGCCGAGTTGTATGACGGTCGGGCAAACTCCACCAGTATCATCATGGCCCTGCAGTGGCTGGCCCTCAATCGGGAGCAACTGAGGAAAGACTGGGCCGGAATGCGGTCAGCCTGATGCGCGGATGGTTCACAGGTGCAATCGGGCGAGCTCCCGGTCCGGGGTGGCAGCGGCCCAGACCTCATCGAAGCGTTCAGCGAGGCGGTTGACCCGGACCCGGTCATTGTAGTCGACCGTCGCGGCCAGGTGGCTTCTCTGGGGCCGCTGCAGATAACCGCAGTCGTCCACGTAGAGAAAATTCTCTTCCATGTCGATATGTTCCTGCGCGGGTTTGCGTATTTCAATCGTCGAGGTCAGGCGCTGTGCCAGATCGACCAGTCGATGACCTTGCTGGAGTACCCGGCGGTTGTCCTGCAGCAGGATGCGGATGCGGCTGTAGCGGGATCTCAGGGCCAGGGTCTTGAGGGCGTCCAGACAGGCCGGCTGTTCATACACCGCAGGCTCGAGATCGTAACTCAGGAAACAAAGATTGCGCCGTGCCTGGCGGATCAACCGGGTAGTGTGTATCTGGTGATCCTCGATCCGTTCGAGACTGACGCGCTCGTTCGTCTCGGCCAGAGTCGACAACTGCAGGTCGTGAGCGGCGGGGACGGCCGATAAGTCGCGTGTCATGCTGAGATGGGGAATGCCCGCCTCCTCGTAGACCTCGCCGACGGGGATGAACCCCAGTCGCCGGTAGAAGTCCACGGCATGAACCTGGGCATGCAGAAACAGCCGCTGCAGCGGTCTGTGCTGAGCCTCTTCCATCAATCTCATCAACAGCGCGGTACCGATGCCCCGGTTTCGCCATTGTGGCATCACCGCCATACGACCGATCTGGCCATTGCCGAGCAGGCGGGCTGTGCCGATCGGGTTTTGATGCTCATCCAGGACCAGCAGATGGAAGGCGGTCAGATCGTCGTCATCCCATTCCATCTCGGCGGGAACGCCCTGTTCGCCGATGAATACCGGTACCCGGACACGCGCCAGCAGCGCCCGGTCTTCCGGCCAGCGGGCCGGGCGAATGGTGTAAGGTTTATCGTTCATTCGGAAATTGCAGATGGCCGTCGTTATGCAAACGGCATAACAGGGAAACGACTTCCGCTGATTCCAGCCACTCCTGCAGGTAGCCGAAATGAAGCTCCTGGTAATGGGTCAGTACCGGGAGAAATTCGCCCAGCCGCGCCGGCAAGGGATAGTCGTCGCCATTGGCGTAGAGGGCGACGCCGTTGTTGTGTCCAAATCGGCTGAAGGCGAACCGGGAGTAGCTGTTGCGCGTAATCACCGAGACCTGGCGGAAGTGGTTGAGGAAATCCTGCTCGGCCAGTGGCTGGGGTTCGGGAAATACCTGCAGGTGCTCCTTGGTCTCGGTGACAAAACGGCCGAACCAGCGGGGATCCTGGTCCAGTTCCGTCAGGCACTGCCGGAGATGCGTCTTGAATTGCTCCAATGCCTCGGGATGGATCTCCGCGGGAGAGGCCTGGGGATGCAAGGGCGGATCCCGGTATCGCTGACGTGGCAGGCAGTGTCCAAGACCCGATTCGAGCCAGGCGTTGGCCAGATCCCGCCAGGAGGGGGCGCGAAAACCCACGGAGCAGGTCATGGCTTCGCCTTCAGCAATCCCCCAATGCGCCACATTGGGTGGCAGGTAGAGCATGTCCCCCGGCTCGAGGAGCCACTCTACCTCGGCCTGAAAATCCGGCATGATGCGCAGATCGAGACCGGGTATGTAGTCCTCCGCCACTGGCCGGGTGCTGATTTTCCAGCGGCGCCGACCCATGGCTTGGAACAGAAACACATCGTAGTCGTCGGTATGAGGACCGACGGATCCCTGATCCACCGCGTAGCTGATCATCACATCATCGAGCCGCCAGTCCGGGATGAAGCGAAAATAGTCGATCAGTCGCGCCACCTCGGGCAGGTGCTTGTCCACGTCCTGTACCAGCAGTGTCCAGTGACTCTCCGGCAGGTCACGGAAGCTTGCCTCGTCGAAGGGACCATAACGGGCCTCCCAGGGGGAGGCGCCATGTTTCTCCAGCACCAGGCGGGATTCGATCTCTTCCTCGCAGGCCATGCCGGCGAGGTCCTCCGGTGCCAGTGGGCAATGGAAATCCTTCAGGGCCTGGCGAAACAGCAGGGGTTTTTTCTGCCAGTAGTGTGCCAGGAACTTGTGCGTATCGACGCCCCGGGGAAAGTGTATTTCCGGCATCATGACGGGTTGGATTCAGATACCTGATGCCTGTTCCCGGGCATTACCAAGGTAATTCATCGGGGTCATGCGCTTCAAGCTCTCCTTGGCCATGTCCGGTATCTCCAGCGTGTCCACGAAGGCCGCCAGCTGTTCGGGGGTGATGCGCTGACCCCGGGTCAGTTCTTTGAGCTTTTCGTAGGGCTTTTCGATGCCGTAGCGGCGCATCACGGTCTGGATCGGTTCCGCCAGAACCTCCCAGTTTTCGTCCAGATCCGACAGCATGGCATCCGGGTTGGCTTCCAGCTTGCCGAGGCCACGCATCAGTGACTGCAGGGCGATACTGCTGTGGGCGAACCCTACCCCCAGGTTGCGCAGCACAGTCGAGTCCGTCAGGTCCCGCTGCCAACGGGAGATCGGCAGCTTATTGGCCAGGTGATCGAGCAGTGCATTGGCGATGCCCAGGTTGCCCTCGGCATTTTCGAAATCGATCGGATTGACCTTGTGCGGCATGGTGGAGGAACCCACCTCGCCAGCGATTGTTTTTTGCTTGAAGTACCCCAGTGAGATATAGCTCCACACGTCCCTACAGAAATCGATCAGGATGGTGTTGCAGCGGCTCAGTGCATGAAACAGCTCGGCGATGTAGTCATGGGGTTCGATTTGAATCGTGTACGGATTCCACTTGATCCCCAGGCTTTCGACGAACTGTTTGGCAAACCCGGGCCAGTCGATGCTGGGGTAGGCGGACAGGTGGGCATTGTAATTGCCCACCGCACCGTTGATCTTACCGAGCAGTTCGATGGATGCGATCTGGTCACGCTGGCGCTGCAGACGGTAGACCACATTGGCCATCTCCTTGCCCAGAGTGGAGGGTGAAGCGGGTTGGCCATGGGTGCGGCTGAGCATCGGTTGGTCGGCCAGGGCATGGGCCAATTGACGAATGGCGTCGATGACCTCGTCGATTTGCGGCAGCAGGACCTGTCCGCGACCCTCACGCAGCATCAGGGCGTGGGAGAGGTTGTTGATGTCCTCCGAGGTGCAGGCGAAATGGATGAATTCGCTGATGCTCTCGAGTTCCTCATTGCCGGCGATCTTCTCCTTGAGGAAATACTCGACGGCCTTGACGTCGTGGTTGGTGGTGCGTTCGATGTTCTTGATGCGCCGGGCATCCTCTTCGCTGAAATTATCGACGATCCCGTTGAGGATATTGCCGGCATGTTCGCTGAGGGTGGGAATCTCAAGGATTTCATGGTGACCCGCCAGGGCCTGTAACCAGCGGACCTCCACGGTCACCCGGTGACGAATCAGGCCGAATTCACTAAAAATCGGGCGAAGGTTCTCTGATTTGCTGCCGTAACGGCCGTCGATGGGGGAGACTGCGGTGAGGGTTGAGAGTTGCATGATGACTGTCCGAGTGGTTCTGAAAAAAACGTGATTATACCCGGTTAATTGCAAAGGCACTTGATCGGACGGACATTCTGCCTGCAGGTGCCGGAAACCCGCTGCCGTGCTGACCCTGCATAAGCCGGTTTTTCCTTGATTCCATCCCCTGGCGCCTGGTTCACACGCTTTGCGTGGCAATCCAACCCCAGGCGTAATGGGAGCGGCAGGATACAAGTTGCCCAGCGGACCCTGGTCTGTGTTGTCACCCAGAGCATGGCAACAAGGTGCTCTGTTCCCGCGCTCTGCGTGGGAATGCATACTCAAGACCTAGTGGTCTCGATAAGATCGAGTGTGGTCCGCCGTGCCTGTGCCTGTGTTCCCACGCAGCGCGTGGGAACAAGTCGATGGAGGACGCCGTTACTGGATCATTTTCCGCAGTACATAATGCAGAATCCCGCCGTGCTTGAAGTAGTCCACTTCATTGGGGGTATCGATTCTCACGGTGACCTGGAAGGAACGTCTCTGCCCGTCGGGGGCATGCGCGGTGACCGTCAACTGGTGACCGGTCTCATCCCCGGGATTGGGAATGTCAAAGGTTTCCTCGCCAGTCAGGCCCAGGGACTCGGCATTTTCCCCAGCCAGAAACTGCAGCGGGAGTATGCCCATGCAGACCAGATTGGTGCGATGGATACGCTCATAACTCTCGGCGATGACCGCGCGGATACCCTGCAGGGCTGGCCCCTTGGCGGCCCAGTCCCGGGATGAACCGGAACCGTACTCCTTACCCGCAATCACGATGGCCGGGACCGATTCCGCCTTGTAACGCATTGCCGCATCATAGATGCTCATTGCCTCGCCGGAGGGCAGATGACGGGTTACGCCGCCTTCGCTGCCGGGCAGCAGTTTGTTGCGCAGGCGGATGTTGGCGAAAGTGCCGCGCATCATCACCTCGTGGTTACCGCGTCGCGAACCGTAGGAGTTGAAATCCTCGGGTTTCACACCCTGTTGGGTCAGATAGAGACCCGCAGGGCTGTCCTTCTTGATCGCCCCGGCCGGTGAGATATGGTCGGTGGTGACCGAGTCACCCAGCCAGGCCAGGCAACGCGCAGCCTCGATGTCGCTGACCGGTGCCGGTTCCAGGGACATGTTCTCGAAGTAGGGGGGATGACGAATATAGGTGGAATCCTCCGCCCACTCGAAGCGTTCCCCACCCGGGGCCTGCAGGGCCTGCCAACGCTGGTCGCCATCGAACAGGGTGGCATAGCTCTCCTCGAAAGCTTCACGGTTGAGGTTGGCGGCGATGCAATCCGCGATCTCCTTGCTGCTGGGCCATAGGTCTTTCAGATAGACCGGTTCACCAGCGGCGCTGGTGCCCAGAGGTTCGTTGTAGAGATCGATGTTCATGGTGCCCGCCAGGGCATAGGCGACCACCAGAGGCGGCGAGGCCAGGTAGTTCATGCGGACTTCGGCATGTACTCGCCCTTCAAAGTTGCGGTTGCCGGAGAGCACCGAAGTCACCGTCAGGTCGCCATCGCTGATCGCCTTGGAAACCTCCGCGGGCAGCGGCCCGGAATTGCCGATACAGGTGGTGCACCCGTAGCCCACGAGATCGAAGCCGAGGCTCTCCAGGGGTTTGTCCAGCCCCGATTTCTGCAGGTACTGCATGACCACACGCGAGCCCGGGCCGAGTGATGTTTTGACCCAGGGCTTGACCCCGATGCCCAGCGCCACCGCCTTTTGCGCAAGCAGACCGGCACCGAGCATGACCGCCGGGTTCGAGGTATTGGTACAGGAAGTGATGGCCGCGATGACCACCGCGCCATCGCTGATTTCGACCGGATTACCGCCGATCTGAGCAGTGGCGGTATGGGTTTCGCCCTGGTTGAAGGTCTTCACGGCGTCGGCGAAGGAGGACTGGGACGACTTCAGGGGTACCCGGTCCTGGGGGCGCTTCGGTCCGGCCAGGCTCGGTTCGATCTGCGACAGGTCCACTTCCAGGGACTCGCTGTAGACCGCTTCCGGGGAATCTGCGGTGTGGAACATGCCCTGGGCCTTGGCATAGGCCTCCACCAGGGCGATCTGTTCCTCACTGCGATTGGTCAGGCGCAGGTAGTCGAGGGTTTCCTGGTCGATGGGAAACAGGCCACAGGTTGCACCGTACTCAGGCGCCATGTTGGCGATGGTCGAACGGTCGCCCATCGGCATGGCCGCGATGGCCGGACCGTAGAATTCGACGAACTTGCCGACCACCCCGTGTTCACGCAGCCGTTCCACGATGGTAAGAACCAGGTCGGTGGCCAGGCAGCCCTCCGGCAGGCTGCCGGTGAGTTTCACGCCGACCACCTTGGGAATCAGCATGGACACCGGTTGCCCGAGCATGGAGGCTTCCGCCTCGATGCCGCCGACGCCCCAGCCCAGCACACCGATGCCGTTGACCATGGTGGTGTGTGAATCGGTGCCTACCAGGGTATCCGGGAATGCCTGCAGTCTGCCATTGCGCTGTTCCGCATAGATGACCCGGGCCAGATACTCCACGTTGACCTGGTGCACGATGCCGGTGTCCGGCGGAACCACCTTAAGACTGGAGAATGCCCCCTGGCCCCACTTGAGAAATTCGTAGCGCTCCTTGTTGCGCTGGAATTCCAGCTTGGCGTTGAGTTCGAAGGCGTTCTCGTCACCGAAGTGATCCACCTGAACGGAGTGATCGATGACCAGTTCCGCATCCTGCAGTGGGTTGACTTCCGCGGCCTTGCCTCCCAGGGTGACCACGGCGTCGCGCATCGCGGCAAGATCCACCACCGCGGGTACGCCGGTGAAGTCCTGCATCAGAACCCGGGCGGGCCGGTATTGGATCTCCTTGTTCGGTTCTGCCTGGGGATCCCATTCGGCGACCGCGCGAATGTCATCGGCGGTAACGGTCAGGTCGTCTTCGTGCCTGAGCAGGTTTTCCAGCAGGATTTTGATTGAAAAGGGCAGACGATCGGTGTTTTCCAGAGCATCCAGGCGAAAGATCTGATAGGTGCTTTGTTGAACCTTCAGTTCACTTTCTGCGCCAAAGCTGTTACTCATTCGGGTCTCCTAAAGTTATTTAATAACGATAAGTTATATTCATTAATTAAAGTTATTTATGATTTCTGCCCGCGACTGAAGCAAGACGGTTTACCCCATGAAAGGGTATTTTTGTTCAGTGCATCATAAACCGTGTCAAGGGGATCACCAAGTGCCTTGCGGTGTTGTTGGGGGCGGACTTCGTTTGGCGGTCACATTCCGTCCAGCAAACGCTTGAGGTTTTCGATGTAAGGGGTGCGGCTGAACAGCAGCTGGCGTCGCCGTCCGCCGGTCTGGCGCCACAGCACGGCGGAGCGGATACCGGACAGCAGCAGGGTGCGGATCTTGTTCACGTTATCGCTGTTTTGCAGATAGATCGTCTCGCCGCTCACCATGATGCGGGGCTTCAGACTGCTGATGTTTTCCGCATAGATATCCGCGAGTGCCCCGAGGATGTTGCTGTGGGTCTCGGGAAAATGCGCCAGCCGGGTCGCGATGCCGGTGATCCCCTCGCGAATGCGCTGCAGCCGTTCTCCCTGGCGGCTGAGTTTTCTTTCCAGCTGGATCAGATTGAGCAGATAACGGGTGAGTTCATCATCCCGGGCGACCGCGCCACTGAGTTGCTTGTACGCAAGGCGCATCCCCGGGGAGATCGCGTAGCGGTCACCGTAAACTTCGGCAACAGTCGCTGCGTCGAGCTGGAACAGGCTGTGAATACTCGCCTCGAAGGCATCACTGTTCGGCATGCCCCGGCGTGCCACCTGCTGGACCAGGCTGGCCGCCTGGTAGATGCCTGCAAGCGCCATCGCGCGATCACTGTCTTGATACTTCATGCTAGGGGATAGTCAGCGCTGATCAGGCCGGCAATGATAACACACCGATCCCTCTCTGGGACGCAGGCTGGTCCTGTGCAGGTATCAGGGTGTGGGTGCATTGGTGGTTTCGATGATACCGCCCCCCAGACACTCCTGGTCCTGGTAGAGCACCAAAGACTGCCCCGGTGTGGCGGCCCGTTGCGGGGTGTCGAAGCGGATTCGGCAACCTCCGTCCTGGATGGCGACAATCCGGCAGATCTGCAAGGACTGGCGGTGGCGGATACGCGCCAGATAGGACCTGTCCGGAACCGGAGGTGTTGCGCTGACCCAGTGCAACTGTCCACAGCTGATCTCGTCGCACAGCAGCAACGGGTGGTCGTGTCCCTGTGCGGCGATCAGTACATTGCGCGACAGGTCCTTCGCCACCACGAACCAGGGCGCCTCGGGGGCGTCTTTTCGGCCGCCGATGCCCAGCCCCTGACGTTGTCCCAGGGTGTAGTACATCAAACCCTGGTGACGCCCCAGCAGGCGGCCGTGAGGATCCTCAATGTCTCCCGGGACGGCGGGCAGGTAGCGTTGCAGAAACTCCCGGAACTTGCGTTCGCCGATGAAACAGATACCCGTGCTGTCCTTCTTTTTGTGATTCGGGAAGCCCGCCGCCTGGGCCTGGCATCGGACCTCCTGCTTGCTCATTCCACCCAGCGGGAAGAGGGTGCGGGACAGGGGGTGCTGATTGAGCATATAGAGGAAGTAGGTCTGGTCCTTGTCCTCGTCACAGGCCCGCAGCAATCGATGGGTATCCTGGGTATGCTTGAGGGCGGCGTAGTGTCCGGTGGCGATGGCTTCTGCGTGCAGCACATCCAGGGCGTATTCGAGAAACGCCTTGAACTTTATCTCCCGGTTACACAGTACGTCCGGATTGGGTGTCCGCCCGGCGCGGTACTCATCGAGGAAGTAGGCAAACACCCGTTCCCAGTACTCGGCAGAGAAATTCACCTTGTGCAGCGGTATCTCAAGCCGGTCAGCGACCGCCTGGGCATCGGCGAGGTCCTCTGCGGCGGAGCAGTAGGCCGCATCGTCATCCTCCTCCCAGTTTTTCATGAACAGGCCTTCGACCTCATGACCCTGTTGTTTCAGCAGCAGGGCGGCGACGGATGAGTCGACTCCGCCTGACAGTCCCACGATCACCTTAAGCTTTTTTGCCATTGCGCTGTTTCCTGCCCGGAGGTTGGCGTTTGGAAACCGGAGAGGATACCACTTTGACCCATTCGCCGGGTTGCAGGTTTTTCAGTCGACGCGAGCCAATAGCGACCCGCACCAGGCGCAGGGTCGGGTGTCCCACGCTGGCGGTCATGCGGCGTATCTGACGATTCCGCCCCTCACGGAGCCCGACTTCGAGCCACTGCGTGGGGATGTTGATGCGGGTGCGAATGGGCGGGTCCCGGGGCCACAGGTCCGGGGCGGTTTCCAGCCGCTTGATGCGCGCGGGTCGGGTCGGACCATCCTTGAGTACCACACCTTGTCGCAGGCGCTGCAGCGCCGCTTCATCAGGGATGCCCTCCACCTGAACCCAGTAGGTTTTCCAGGTCTTCCTGTGCGGATGGGTGAGTCTGTGCTGAAGCCTGCCGTCGTCGGTGAGCAATACCAGCCCCTCGCTGTCCCGGTCCAGGCGGCCGGCCACATAGACGCCGGGAACCGGAATATGATCGGCCAGGGTGGGACGGCCCTCGGTATCAGTGAATTGGCACAGCACCCCGTAGGGTTTATTGAACAGCAACAGCATGGATCAACCCGGTTACGATCAGGTCATGGGGGATGCAGTGAATTCTACCCACACCCCGACGATTGGCGAAGAGATGGGTCCGGATTACCCAATCCTGTTCTCACATGCTTTGAAAACACGGGGAGCAGAGAGATTCAGCATGGCTGCGAGGTGGAGTCAGTGAACGGATGCCCAGCGGATGTGGATTCACAAGGGGTGAACGGCCGGCAGGTGAACTTTCGACAGGGCATAAAAATACCGGTGCTGATGCACCGGTATTATGATGAGAGATCGAAAGAGGATACGGGATCAGGACTGGTCGCTACCCGCAACTCTCTGGATGTTGGTTGCGTGCAGGCCTTTCGGACCCTGACTGATCTCGAATTGGACCTTTTGACCTTCTTTCAGGGTCTTATAGCCGTCCATCTCAATTGAAGAAAAATGGACGAATACGTCCTGGTCTCCATCTTCCGGGGTTACAAAACCGTAGCCCTTGGCGTTGTTAAACCACTTTACGACTCCAGTCGCCATAGCTAGTACTCCTCAAACATGTATCGATAGGATCTCGGAAGGTGGAGAGATCACAGAGGCTGCCTGTCGGTATGTGATGAGATGAGAAGTGACGCACTGAGACTGACATTCCCTGTCTGCCCGTTTGTGGAATCGTCCGGAACAGCCGTAACAATTCGCTTGCGATACATCTACTAACTGATCAAGCAGCACCTGCATTGTTATTTCAAAGTCGCTTCATGCAACTCTGTCCACCCACCCAAGGATCGGCCTTTGGTAAATTGCTCAGGCTGTAAAATAACAGCTCAAATATTGTGTTCTGTTCTTCTAATCGGAACCATTCTCAACACTGTAACGGGAAGTATAGTGTGCAATCTAAAAGGGTCAACAACTATCTGACTTTGAAGAAAAATAGTCGTATTTTATTGGTAATTTCCCTAACAGATTTGACCGCTTTATTGTAGTTTTCCCTAAATAAATCCACACTGGAATGACTTGTCGTGGGATTCGAATTCATGGTACTTAAAAATGAACAGAATTCAGCAGGCGTTACCGTCGGACGCGATCCTGGGTACCGGCCCCTCTCCTGAGGAGTGTCAAAGCAACGAACGGCAACTGAACTGCTGCTTTGGCGGATTCCGCGACACACATCACGACCCGGTGAGGACGACCCTGGAACCCGGTATTCAGGTGTGAGGTTTTCGCCACGAGGCTGTCAAAGACGAAGTAGATTCGGATGTTGCTCGCCGACCGGTTTGTAAGTGCCGATTAAAACGTCAAAAAGCCCGGGGGAGGGCGTTTTTCATTATCTACCGTAGCCACTGAACAGAGGCCTAAGACCCCGGGTCCGGGAAACAATTTCAACAGAATAAATGACTTTTCAGGCCTTGTAAGCCTGCTAGAATCTCCCAATATGAGTGACAGAGAACAGATTGAACACAACGACGGTCTTGCCGTAGAGGAATCCAAACCCAAGCTCAAAAGACCCTCGATGTACAAAGTCATCATCCTGAACGATGACTATACCCCCATGGAATTCGTGGTTCAGGTTTTGGAAACCTTCTTTAATATGGATAGGGAGAAGGCAACCCGGGTGATGCTGCATGTGCATACCCGCGGTGTGGGAGTCTGCGGTGTCTACACCAAGGACGTTGCCGAAACCAAGGTGTCTCAGGTGAACGACTACTCGCGAAGTAATCAACATCCCCTGATGTGCACCATGGAGGAGACTTAATCCAGTCGACCGGAGTTTCAGAGATGTTGAACAAAGAGCTGGAATTTACGCTCAATCAAGCATTTAAGAGCGCAAAAGAGAAGCAGCATGAGTTCATGACCGTGGACCATCTGTTGTTGGCACTACTTGATAACCCATCCGCTTCGGCCGTGCTCAGGGCCTGCGGCGCAGACATCGAAAAGATGCGCTCACGTGTGCGCACCTTCGTTGACGAGACCACCCCGCTGATTCCGGATGGCGACGAGCGCGAAATACAGCCTACCCTGGGATTTCAAAGAGTTCTGCAGCGAGCCGTGTTCCACGTCCAATCATCGGGCAAGAACGAGGTGACCGGCGCCAATGTGCTGGTCGCCATCTTTAACGAGCAGGACTCCCAGGCGGTCTACTTTCTCAACGAGCAGAACGTCACCCGTCTGGACGTGGTGAATTACATCTCCCACGGCATCTCCAAAATCAATGAGGTAGGCCAGGAAGAGACTCCGGTGGACCTCTCCACGGAAAACAAATCCGGCGACCAGGCCAGCGCGCTGGAGAGTTACGCCACCAACCTGAATCAACTCGCCATGCAGGGCAAGATCGACCCCCTGATCGGTCGTTATCAGGAAATCGAGCGGACCGTGCAGATACTGTGCCGCCGGCGCAAGAACAACCCGCTGCTGGTGGGTGAGGCCGGGGTGGGCAAGACCGCGATTGCCGAGGGATTGGCGAAGAAAATCGTCGACAAGGAGGTGCCGGACATCCTTGCCGATGCCACTATCTTCGCGCTCGATTTAGGCACTCTGGTGGCAGGCACCAAATACCGGGGCGACTTCGAGAAACGTCTCAAGGCGGTGCTGGCGGAGCTCAAGCGGAAGAAGGACGTGGTGCTGTTCATAGATGAAATCCATACGATCATCGGCGCAGGGGCGGCCTCCGGCGGGGTGATGGATGCCTCCAACCTGATCAAGCCGGTGCTGGCCTCCGGTGAACTGCGTTGCATCGGCTCCACGACCTACCAGGAGTTCCGCGGGATTTTCGAAAAAGACCGTGCCCTCGCGAGACGCTTCCAGAAAATCGACGTCGAAGAGCCTACGGTTGCAGAGACCGTGGAGATTCTCAAGGGACTTAAATCCCGTTTCGAGGAACATCATCACATTGAGTACACCCAGGAGGCCCTGACCAGTGCTGCGGAGCTCTCCGACAAGTACATCAATGACCGGCATCTTCCTGACAAGGCTATCGATGTGATCGATGAGGCCGGGGCCAATGTTCAACTGCAACCCGAGGAGCAGCGGGTCAAGGTCATCGATGTGGATGCAGTGGAAGCGATCGTGGCGAAGATCGCACGAATTCCTCCGAAGAAGGTTTCCACATCGGACACCGAGTCGTTGCGTAACCTGACACGTGATCTGAAGCTGGTCGTGTTCGGCCAGAACGAGGCCATAGAGGCCCTGACCGCGGCAATCCGCATGAACCGCTCAGGCCTGGTCAAAGAGGGTCGGCCGGTCGGTTCTTTTCTGTTCACCGGACCGACCGGTGTCGGTAAAACCGAGATCACTCGTCAGCTGGCGCGGATTCTCAACATGGAACTGATCCGCTTTGATATGTCGGAGTACATGGAGCGTCATACGGTGTCACGCCTGATCGGTGCACCTCCCGGCTACGTCGGCTATGACCAGGGAGGATTGCTGACCGAGGAGATTGCCAAGCACCCGCATTGCGTGCTGCTGCTCGATGAAATCGAGAAGGCCCACCCGGATGTGTTCAATCTGCTGCTGCAGGTCATGGATCACGGCACCCTGACCGACAACAATGGCCGCAAGGCGGATTTTCGCAACGTGGTGATCGTCATGACCACGAATGCGGGAGCCCATGAAATGAGTCGTTCCTCCATCGGTTTCACCAAGCAGGATCATGCAAGTGACGGCATGGAGGCGATCAAAAAGATGTTTACCCCTGAGTTTCGCAATCGTCTCGATGCGATCATCCAGTTCTCCGGTCTGTCACCCGAGAATATCGCCAAGGTGGTGGACAAGTTCATTTTCGAATTGGAGGGTCAGCTTCAGGAGAAGCGTGTGAACCTGATCGTCGAACCCGAGGCCCGGGTCTGGCTGGCAGAACACGGTTACGACCCATCGATGGGCGCACGCCCGATGTCCCGCCTGATTCAGGACGAGATCAAAAAGCCGCTGGCCGAGGAACTGCTGTTCGGCAAACTGGCTACCGGGGGCGCAGTCAAGGTGGATGTAGCAGAGGACAAGCTGATTTTCGAGATCGAGGGAGAGCCGGTAGCCGATGCGTCGCTGGACGACGGCTGAGCCACTCAGCGGGCGCGGTAGGTGATACGTCCCTTGGTGAGATCGTAAGGTGTCAGCTGCACGGTAACCTTGTCACCGGTGAGAATGCGGATATAGTGTTTGCGCATCTTACCGGAGATGTGGGCTGTGACGACGTGGCCGTTCTCCAGCTCAACCCGGAACATGGTGTTCGGCAGGGTCTCGACCACCGTGCCTTCCATTTCGATAAAATCTTCTTTCGCCATAGGTTCAAATCTAGATCTGATGGTTACAGGGTCTCCGGGCTGATTCCCTGACGCATTGCCCGGGGTCCAGAGTGGAATGCGCCATTATCTGTATATTTGAGCATATGGCAAGTCACCAAAGGGAATATTCCTGAATTCTGTGGTCAAATTTCCTGCCGCTTGAATAAGAACAGGCTCGGGTAGCCTGACCTTTCAGCACAGTCTTGCCTGCTTTGAATGCGATAAAAGGATTTCGGAATCGCGACGGCAGCGCTCTGTAACGGATTATTGCGCCATTTTCGGGCTACCCATCGCCCGGTCGGCATAATCCACTATTTCAATTGCTTAGGGTCAGTGTTGTCAGCCCTGACTGAGCAAATTGCGCAAATCGATGACCGCTGCGTTGGCCCGGGAAACGTAGGACGCCATAACCAGAGAGTAGTTGGCGAAAATCCCGAATCCTTTTCCATTCAGAACCATCGGGCTGCTGATCGGCTGCTGAGTGGCCTCCAGTTCGCGGATGATCTGTCTCAGGCTGACAAGCGCGTTCTTCTTGGTCAGGATGTCGTGAAAGTCGATCTCCACAGCCTGGAGAAAATGGATCAGCGCCCAGGTCGATCCCCGGGCTTCATAAAACACGTCATCGATTTCGAGCCAGGGAGTTTGTACGATCAGATTTTCCGCGGTGGCGGTGGACTGCGCTGCTTCGGGGTCTCCCGCAAGATCGGTGTTGACCCGTTCCTGGCCGACACTGGCGCTCAACCGCTGGGAAAGGCTGCCAAGGCGTTTTTCCACAACTGCGAGCCAGTCTCTTAAATTATCCGCTCGGGCGTAAAACTGACCGTTTGCCTGGTTCTGACGGGACAGATCGGCCAGGTAACGTTCCAGAGCCTTGATGCCTTGACGGTATTCCCCCTCCGTGGAGGGAAAAATCCAGGAATCGTTGCTGTAGTTGAATTGCGGTTCTGCAATCGCCAGATCTTTATTTTCCAGGGATTGTGACTGGGAGCGACTCATATCATTGCGCAGTGAACGGGCCAGATCGCGGACCTGGGTCAGAACACCAAATTCCCAGTTGGGCATATTGTCGAGAAACAGACTCGGCGGCATGACATCATTGCTCAGATAACCGCCGGGTTTTTGCAGCAGGGTTTTGATGGCGCTCAACAGGGTGGCGGTGGTATAGGAACCGGTGACAGGTGTGAGGTCCAGGCTGGCAAGGGTTTGCCGGGTGTTATCCCGCACATCGAATGGCTGTGGGATGCGGCTCCAGTAGAGTCCTGTGAAAAACAGGATCACCATCAGCGTGACCACTACGAGTCCGCTGCCCCATATCCAACCCTTTTCCCTCAAGTTCTGAGGGTGGTAGAGCCGGGCGATGCGTTGGGCCAGGGCAATGCTCTGACGGTAAATCCGGGAGATAAGATCTTTCACGCGCTGGGTCCCTGTGACGTCGATATCAGTTCAAGCGACTGAACAAAGCTTAAAACAGTGCCGCTTTGATAATCAACAAGCGCCTCCGGTAAATCCCGGTCAACGACCGCGATCAAAGCGGGTGAGTGCGGACAACGGGTTTCTGGTTTTCGGGTAATAGTGTCCGATCGTTCTTGAGTGAATGGATTACCCGGTTACGTGCGTTTATTAAGTTGCACGAGCGCTCGAAACTGTCTGCAGTCTCTGGTTTTAACCGCATATGCATGGCACAGAACAGGTTCGGAGGCCGATACTATTGATTTGATATGAAGTTTAAAGCAGAAGAGCTGAAGGGATTTGCAGTATATCTGCCTTGGCAGATCGCCAAGGCAGTGGGCGGGAGGGGTGACGGAGATCAGGCTTCAGCCGCCACTTTCTTTTTGCTGGTTCTGCGCCGACGGCGGATCTTACGGTCAGCCGCTTTTTCAAGGACCTTGGCCTGCTTTTCGAAATCTTTGACCATTTTGGCCTGAGCTGCCTGCATGGCTTTGTAAAGACCTTTGGCAAGACGAACCGCTTTGCGTTGCTCGCTGACGACTGTCATGCGCTGTGCCCGGAGCTCTTTCAGCTTAAGCTGCAGATCACTCTGGCGGGCTTTAGCCTTCTCCTTGGTGGCCGCGGTTTTTGCGTTGGCTACAGCCTGGCGGGCTTTTTCTACCCGGGCGCTGGCCATATCCACCTGTTTATCCTGGCGGGCAAGGGCTTTCTCTGCAGCGTTCAATCGATCGAGTGCACGCTTGTTGGCGGCGGACAGGGTCTTGCCGGCGATCAGTGCCTCAGTGATTGTTTCCATGGAAATAACAGTCCGTTTTGCTCTGCGACGTTTCTTTACGGTTTTCTTTAAAGCCATTGTTGCTCCTAAATAATTGAATAACATTGCATAATATAGTTGGTGTTTTACATAAGAACAATAGTTTCACGAATATTATGAAAACAGTTTCTAATTTTTTGCGAAATTTTCAGCATTCTTGATGTTTATGAACATTGCAAAAGTTACAGAAAAACGATTGTACAAGTTTCGCCGCTGTTAGATGTTTTCAGCTCAGCCGCTTCGTCATCTTGTCGCAGATATGTTGCCTGACCGGGTGAGTATCATCTGAATTTTTGTAGTGTGTCGATCAATCGCAGTACATGCATCCAGTCAGGTTTGCGTATACCGTGTGAACAAAAGCCTGGTAAACCCAGACAACGTTATTTTTGCGGCGTGATGGGCCACACTTGGTAGAGGCCGCTGCGCATTGTTAATGCAATGACTGGTTAGGGCCTGTTAACACTAATCCAGTACGCTCTGTTGGATCTGAAAAGGCGCCAATCAAGGCGCGAGGAGAGATGTTTGGTTCTTCCAGGTGAGCGACCAGTAGTGCTAAGTGGCGTTTTGTCAGGTCCAACCTTTTTGAAATTTCATAGAGGGTCTGTGGCTGATTGGGTTGGTGTGAACAGGACTGGCCTGACAGGATCGTCTAGGCTTACCAGGGAAACCGGTGAGATCGCTGACCGGGTCTTTCGTCGATGGAATCTGTATGCTTGAAAACGATCTGCCCAATGCTCATGCACTCGCGGTCATCGTACTGACATTGATCGCACTCTTCCTGTTCAGCCGGGATAAGATTCCTCTCGAAACCTCGGCACTCACCGTATTGACACTGCTGGCGCTGTTTTTCGAATTGTTCCCGTATACATCTTCTCGAGGGCGTCTCAGTGCGGTGGATTTCTTCCGCGGTTTCGGTCACGAGGCACTGATAACCGTCAGCGCCCTGATGGTGGTGGGTTACGGCCTGGTACGAACCGGCGCATTGGAACCGGTCGGGCGTTATCTGGCCCGATTCTGGCGGATCAGTCCGCATGTCTCGTTTCTGGCTGCGCTGTTCCTCGCGGGCTTGATGAGTGCTTTTATCAATAACACCCCGATTGTGGTGTTGCTGCTGCCAATCCTGGTCAGTGTGTCAATGCAGACCGGGGCGCAATCCTCTTCGATTTTGATGCCGGTGGGGTTCGCGACCCTGATCGGTGGCATGAGTACTTCCATAGGCACATCCACCAACTTGCTGGTCATCGGTGTCGCGACTGACTTGGGGGTCTCACCCATCGGTATGTTCGATTTTTTTCTTCCAGCGTTGCTTGCGAACGGTCTGGGTATTCTCTATCTGTGGCTGGTTGCCCCCAGGATATTGCCCAAGCGGAAGCCGGTAATGGTTGACACCTCGCCGAGAATATTTACCGCGCAACTGCTTCTCAAGTCGGAGAGCCCCGTGGTGGGAAAAGCGTTGTCCGAGGCGATTGCCCATACCCGCAATATGATGCAGGTCGAGGGGATCTGGCGCAGCAGGACCACGCAAATCATGCCGCTTCCGGACGCTCAACTGAATGCAGGGGATCGTCTGCTGGTTCGCGATACACCGGCTAATCTGAAAAGCTACGAAGAACTCCTGGGTGCCACGCTCTACTCGGATGGTGACCGGGTCGATGAGAATCATCCGCTGCACTCCGACCACCAGCAACTCGCAGAAGCCATCGTCATACAGGGCTCACCGGTACAGAACCGAACCCTCAACGAGGTGCGACTGGCCGACACCCATCGATTGTTCGTATTGGCAATTCATCGAGCGCATGAGCAGATCAAGACCATGCCGCAGGGGGTTGGCAATATCCGGCTCCGGGTTGGTGATGTGTTGTTGCTGCAGGCTCAGCGGGACACGATTCGTGAACTCAAACAGCAGTCCATGTTACTGGTGCTTGATGCCACCACCGATCTGCCGCACACCCGCAAAGCACCCTATGCGCTGTTGATCATGCTTGGGGTGATTCTGACCGCTGCAATGGGCTATCTGCCCATTTCAGTGAGCGCGGTTACCGGTATGTTATTGATGCTGTTTAGTCGATGTCTGTCTTGGCGGGATATCGGCCGCGCCCTGAATGCGCAGGTGATCCTGATCATCGTGGCCAGTCTGGCTCTGGGTAATGCACTGCTACTCACCGGCGGCAGTGACTTTCTGGCGCAGAGTTTTGTAAGACTGACCGATGGCGCGTCCGCACCGGTGATGATCAGCAGCCTCATACTGCTGATGGCGATATTGACCAATTTGGTTTCCAACAACGCGGCCGCGGTGATCGGTACTCCGGTGGCGGTGGCGATCGCTGAAACGCTTCAATGGCCGGCCGAGCCCTTTGTTCTCGCCGTATTGTTTGGTGCAAACCTGAGTTATGCGACGCCCATGGCCTATCAGACCAACCTGCTGGTTATGAGTGCCGGTAACTATACCTTCAGTGATTTTTTACGCGTCGGGTTACCGCTGATCCTGATCATGTGGTTGGCATTCAGCTGGCTGCTTCCCAGGTTTTTTCTATAGTACTGCCAGGGTCCGCTAGCGCCCAAAGCTCTTCAGAACCCGGGCAGGCGCAGGCGCAAAGTGATCGGGCTGCATGGTGAATGAACCGAGGCCGTGCGTGGCCGATCGCAGATCGGTGGCATAACCGAACATGCCCGACAGCGCGACATGACAACGGATTGCCTTGCGTCCTCCGGGTCGATCGCTGATCCCGAGGATCTCCGCATTGCGACTTGCCAGCTGACCCATCACATCCCCCAGATGTTCCTCCGGTGTAACGACCTCGCAGGCGACGATCGGTTCGAGCAAAATGGGGTCGCCTGCCTCCAAGGCTTCTCGCAACGCCATGCCGGCCGCAATCTTGAACGCCAGGGGATTGGAGTCCTTGCTGTGCGCCGAACCGTCGAGCAGGGTAATCGCCAGGCCGGTCAGCGGATAGCCACCGATGACCCCGCTGCGTGAAGCATCCAGCAAGCCGGTCTCGATGGCTGGCAGGAATTGTTTTGGAATCGCATCCGATGCCAACCCGTTACTGAACCTGATGCCCTCTGTCCCAGGTGCCGGGGATACTGCGATCACCACATGACCGTACTGTCCCTGGCCTCCGGTCTGGCGGATGAATCGGCCCTCCGCGCGTGACACATCGCGTCCGATGGTCTCTTTGTAGGCTACCTTGGGTTTGCCTGTGCGAACGTTGACGCCCTGTTCGCGTTTGAGACGCTCGAGCAGGACTTCCAGATGCAGCTCTCCCATGCCGGCGAGCAGGATCTGCCCGGTCTCGCTCTCTGTTTCGGTGCGGAATGTCGGATCGTCATCCGCCAGTTGTTGCAGGGCACCTGCCAGGTGGTCGTTATCCTGTGCCGTGACTGGGGTAACGGTAATCTTGATTACGGGGTCCGGAAAACTGATGGATTCCAGCAGTACCGGTTGATCCGGTGAACACAGGGTATCACCGGTTACCGCCTGTTTGAGGCCCAGAATGGCGGCTATGTCTCCCGTGGGGATGTGATCTATGTCTTCCCGGTGTTCCGCGTACATGCGCTCCAGTCGGCCAACTTTCTGGGGACGCCCGAACCTGGGGTTGAGCAGTGCGCTACCGGACTGCAGTGTTCCGGAGTAGACCCGGACATAACAAAGCCTTCCAGCGTAGGCATCGGTGACGGTTTTGAAGACCAGAGCACACAGGGGAGCTTCGGGGGAGGGCGGACAGATGACCGGAGTATCCCGCTCGGGATGCCGGGCCTGCACGGCCTCGACATCGCCAGGGGAGGGCAGGTAGTCGACCACGGCGTCCATCAGCGGTTGCATGCCACGGTTCTTCAGGGCGCTGCCGCATAACACCGGGGTAAGGCCCCTGTGAATCACCACACGACGCAGCGCGGCATGGATCTGCGCAGGTGGTGCATCGTTGTTCTCCAGCCACAGGCCCAGCAGCGTGTCATCCTCTCCGGCAATGGTCTCGATCATGGCGTTTCTCGCCGTCCGGGCCTGCTCGAGCAGATGTGGTGGAATTTCAGTCACGGTGGTTTCGCTGCCCAGGGTGTCGTCCCAGTGGATCGCGCGCATCTCAATCAGATCGATTACACCGTTGAAGTCGCTCTCCGCGCCCATGGGTAGCTGAATAACCACCGGCTGGGCTCCGAGTCGATTCACCAGGGTATCGACCGCATGTTCAAAATCGGCGCCGAGCCGATCCATCTTGTTGATGAAACAGATTCGCGGGACCCGGTAACGATCGGCCTGACGCCAGACGGTCTCGCTTTGAGGTTCGACCCCCTGGGAAGCGTCGAATATCACCACCGCGCCATCCAGAACCCGTAACGCCCGCTGCACCTCGGCGGTAAAGTCGATATGCCCGGGGGTGTCGATCATATTGATCTGATGATCCCTCCATTGGGTGGTCACCGCGGCATCGACGATGGTGATGCCCCGTTCACGTTCCTGGTCCATCCAGTCGGTTATGGTGGTGCCATGATCCACCGATCCGATCTGCCGGGTGCGTCCTGTGTAGAAGAGGAAACGTTCGGTTACCGTGGTTTTACCCGCATCGATGTGCGCGATGAGACCAATGTTTCTGATTGATTCGAGCGGTGTGGCTTGTGACATGGATATTAAAGCTTGGGACCCGATAGCGGCTTTTGGTCGGTGTGCCGGTTAATCATAGTCGATTCTTGTCCCCAGGGTATGGGAAAAGTTACTGAAGCTTCCCGGCTGGTGATCAGAATGCCGGTCGAAACGCAGCTGTGTTAATCGCTCGTATCGAGCGTCGAGCAGATTCCGGTTCATGCACAGACATCCGCCAAGTGACTGCTTTGTTGAATTGGGTTAACCTCACGGAACCGGCCGCTCAAATTTATGCCAGCGGTGGTTGCGGCTGCCCTGTGGGGCAAGCGCGATCCACAAACCGGGCGGTCCGGTCATGGGGTTACAGGTGGATTCCCCGGCAAGCCCGTGCCCCCGAATGGCAGTTGGCTCAAGCTTTGATTATGTCCACGTAGCAAAAGTTTCTTTTTAACTCACCACTTGATCCGGCTGATCCCTGGATGCGGGCCGGATACGGAGGATGCGTAATGCCTTCCAGTCAGGACCCAAGGGATCTGAACACAATCGACGATCTGCCCGAGTTATACAAACAGATCAAGGGCAACTGGCCGGTGTTGCCCTCCGGTATGTGGAACAGCTCGGGGATTCGCATAGTGTTGCGCCTGTTGGATGAGTTGAACAAGAAGTGCAATGCGGCCGGGTTGGTCAACATCCATGCCCTGTCAGTCGAAATCGAGCGGGCAATCAGCGATGTCTATGAGGACAACGCACAACCCGATGGTGAAGAGGTGATGACCTTGCAGCAACTGCTGCAGGACTTGGAGAAGGCGATCAATGCCTCCCGCTCGGGTGTTGTCGAGCATGCGCCGCTGATTCCAACCCATGTGGATGTCATCTACTGGCATCGCAGCGAAGTGGATGGTCATTCGATTGCCACCGCAATCGAGCAGAACGGATGGGTGATACAAAGGGTCAGTGAGTTCAACGAACTCGTGCCCTTGCTGAAGCGTGAGCAGGCCCGGGTAATGCTGATCGATACCGCATTTCTGCCGGTGATCGCCACATTGAGCGAAACCCTGGCCGGCATGCGGCGTAACAAGATGGCCTGTCCGGAATTGATTTTTCTTTCTACGCATTGCGATGTGGAAATTCGACTCGAAGTGCTCAGGGCGGGTGCAACCCAGTGTCTCTCAGAACCGGTCAACATCAACGAACTCATGACACTGGTCAAGGATGCAGTGTCACCGAAATTCAAACCCCATTTCCGGGTTCTGATCGTTGAAGACGATGAGGCGCAGGCAAAGTTTGCCGCGACGCTGTTGAAAAAGGGTGGACTGGAAACCCTGGCAATCACAGATCCGCTGAATGTCATGGGTGCCGTGCACGAGTTTCAGCCGGACCTGATTCTGATGGACCTGTATATGCCGGGAGCCAACGGTATCGAATTGACCCAGGTGATCCGCGATCGTCAGTCGTTTGCTTTCATTCCGATCGTGTTCCTTTCAGGTGAGGATGATCTGGACAAAAAAATTCTTGCCCTGCATTCCGGGGCGGACGACTTTCTCACCAAACCGGTTCGCCCCCAGTTTCTGTTGGCTACGGTCAATTCCCGTATCAAACGTTCGAAACAGACCCTGGCTGCGGCGAAAACCGGTTTGCGCGATTCCCCATCGGGATTGAAAAACCGTCGCTGGCTATTGCAGGAACTGGACATGGCATTGATCCAGTCGGCGCAAAAGAGTGGCGTTTACGGGCTGTTTGCGTTTGTCGTCAACGAGCTGGACAGCGAATCCGATGACTGGGGTGATGATCCCGTGCTTTCCCGCGCCATGGACGTTTCGGATACGGTCATCGGCAAACGCGACCTGATGGCCCGCACCGGCAGGCACAGTTTTTCCCTGCTACTCAACAGGAGCGAGGTTGCCGAAGTCAAGACACTCGGAGAAGATCTCTTTCAGCGGATCGCCGAGGAACTCAATGGTGAGGAACCGGATGAGAACCGCTGGGGCATTGGCTATGTGCTGATTTCGACAGACAGCGGCGGAGCCTTCCGCTGCCTGAGGCGTTCGGAAACCGCTGCGCAGCGGGCGCTGGAGGGTTCGCACCCGGGGTGTCTCGAGTACGAAGAGTCAGCGGAAGAGCCAGTGCAGGCCGTTCCCGAACACCTGGATATGTTGCAGGAACAGGTTCGCATGGCGCTGAAGTCCGGCCATGTGACCTTCCTGGAACAACGTTTTCAGGCATCCAGGCACGGCGCCGCGGCAGTGATCATGTTGCAGCCCGGATTCCAGCCGGTCGCAGAGATCCCCCAGGACGCCGCCGATATCTATGCGTCTGCGGAACGCTTCGGGCTTGGTGATGTGCTCAACCGGATCCTGTGCCGGTATGCAATCCATCGGGCGGGGGAACTGCTGCTTGATGGCAGGCGTGACCGGGTCAGCGTTCGCCTGTTGAGCAGCGCCATTGAGGATGATGGGCTGTTGGCCTTTATCCAGGCAGAGCTCAGAAGGTTGCAGGTGGTTGGAACAGAGTTGCTGGTGGAGTTCGATCTGCCTGGACTGGCGAAAAACCTGAAACTGGCGCGCACCTTTCTTGGCGAACTTTCCGCACTGGGAGTCGGTATATCTCTGGGCAATTTCGCCTGTAATGAAACCGCCTTCAAAGTGTTGGCCTACCTGAACGCCAACGCAGTCAGGCCGCACCCGTCATTGATGCGTACCGAGTATGAAAACATCTCCAGGATTGCCAGCCAGCTCAAAGCGATGGACGTACAGATCATTCTCCCTGGCATGAGCCGTTTCGGTGAGATCAGTCTCCACTGGTCCGAAGTGGCGGATTACGTACAGGCGGAATATCTTGGCTGAGCGGAATCCAGGCAAAACCACGGCGCCGGGTATCCTGAGGTGGTTGATGGTGATTCTGCTGCTGTTCGTAGCCCTTCTGGGCTTGCTGGTGCTGCTGCAGTTGACCGAGTCCGCGCTCAATGTCTGGGATATGCTGGAACGGATGTCCCCGGGATTGCTGATCGTCTATGTGATCGGTTTGATGGGTTTTGCGCTGTTGCTGATCCTGTTGAGCAGCTGGTTATTGCGCAGAGGCAAGGCCACGCGGGAGTCATCAACCGGGTCTGAATGGTTGCCCCAGGACAGGGATGCCTTCGCCGAGGCCCTGCGCAAGGCTGACGAGCAGGGGGTCGAAACCGCCCCGGCACGGGCGGAACTGGTGACTCTGGATCAGCGGCAACAGAATGCGATTGTCTACCTGGCTTTCTTCGGTCCGGTCTCGGCGGGCAAGAGCGCCTTGATTCGGGCGATCACCGGAGATCCGGAAATCGCAGTGGATCCACGCGCCGGTACCACACGGGAGGTGCGCCACTACCGGTTTGCCCCGCAAGACCATGAAGAATGGGTTTTAAGCGATGCCCCGGGGATTCTCGACCTGGATCTATCTCTCGTGCAACAGGCCAGGGAGGAGGCCCGGCGCGCCCACCTGGTGATCTACGTCAGCGATGGTGAATTGACCAGGGATCAGTACCAGGAACTGGTTGAGCTGCAAGGTTATGAGCGGCCGCTGATCCTGGCCCTCAACAAGCAGGACCGATATCAGGCCGAGGATCTCGATGCGATTGTTGCCCGTCTCAGCGAACAACTGACCGGCGTGGCGATCGTGCCGGTACAGGCAGGCGGTCATGAAGAGGTGATTCGGGTGGATGCGCAAGGGCGGGAGCAACCTGTGGTGAGACTCAAACCACCCCAGGTCGAAAATCTGCTGCGGACGATCCGCGAACGCCTTGACGGGCAAACCGATGAGCTTTCCCGCCAGCGTGATGCAAGCCTGATCCGCCTGGGGGCTGAGAAATTGCAGACCGCTACCGCGCAACACCGCTTGCAGACGGGTGAAAAAACCGTCCGTCAGTACACCCGCAAGGCAATGCTCGGGGCGATGGCCGCGGTGAGTCCGGGTACGGATCTGCTGATCCAGGGATACCTGGGCGCGCAGATGGTTCGAACGCTGTGCGAACTCTACGAAGTGCGTGTCACTGAAATGGATCTGGATGCTCTGATACAACAGGCCAGCCAAAATGTGGGAAAGAAAATGACCTTGTTACTGGCACTGACCGGGAATGTGCTGAAAGCCTTTCCAGGGGTCGGCACGGTGACCGGAGGACTGACCCATGCCGTGGCCTATGGCATGATTTTCGAGTCCCTGGGTCAGGCGGTGATACGCACCTTGGAGCAAACCCGGTCCCTCACCACGACACAGATACTGAATGATTTCGAGGAGAAATTGAGTGGAAATCTGGAAGCGCGTGCAACAGCTCTTGCGCGGATCGCTTTGGAACAACTCGTCCGCAAAGGAAGATGATCCCGGTAACGACGACGAGCGTCTGCAACTGGCCCGGGACAACCTCAATGAGCTGTTGCAGGACAAGCGTCTGCCCGAGGGTGTCCGAGACTCCCTCAAGGACGACTTCCAACAGGTTCAGCGGATGCTCGAAAAACTCGAGCATGGTCACTTGCACATTGCGGTGTTCGGTCGTGTCAGCGTGGGCAAGTCCGCACTGCTCAACGCCATGCTGGGAGAACAGCGCTTCTCGGTGAGTGCGCTGCACGGCGAAACCCGGCACAGCGAAATGGCCGCCTGGCGTGAGATACATGAGGCGGGGGTCTATCTCATCGATACTCCGGGCATCAATGAAATCAGCGGTGAGGAACGGGAGCGCATGGCCGCTGAAGTCGCCCGTCGTGCTGATCTGGTCCTGTTCGTGGTGGATGCGGACCTGACCAGCACGGAGATGCAGGCCTTGCAGCAACTCAAGCAGTCCGGCCGGCCGCTGCTGGTGGTGTTCAACAAGGCAGACCGCTATACCCGGGACGAGTTGGAGCTGCTGCTTGGCAGTCTCAAGAACAAACTCGCGGCACTGGTGGCGGAGTCCTTCATAATCCCGGTCTCGGCAAGACCGGCCGAGCGGGTCTATCTGCAGGTCGATGATGAAGGTCATGAAACAGAGGTTCGCAAGCAGCCGGAGCCGGAAGTGAGTCTCCTCAGCGAACGCTTGTGGATGCTGATCGAAAAGGAGGGCATGACCCTCTCTGCATTGAATGCCAGTCTGTTTGCGGGACAGTTGAGCGACGAAGTGGCGGGGCGCATCGTCAAGATACGCGGGGAGGTCGCCGAACGGGTCATCCGGGGATACTGTCTCGGTAAGGGCATCGCCGTGGCGGTCAATCCCATACCCGTGGCGGACCTGGTGGCGGCACTCGCCCTGGACGCCACCATGGTCACTCATCTGGCACGGGTCTACGGGATGTCCGTGAGCCGGGGTGAGGCGGGGCAGTTGATTAAAACCATTGGTGCGCAGATGGCTCTGCTGATGGCCACGGTCTGGGGTGTGAATATCGCCTCGAGCGCGCTGAAGGCGGGTAGTGGTGGATTGTCGACGCTGGTCACCGCTTCAGCCCAGGGGGCGATGGGCTACTACACGACTTATATCGTGGGTGAAGCGGCGAAACGTTACTTCGCCCAGGGTCGCTCCTGGGGGAGTGCCGGTCCCAAGACCCTGGTCCGGCAGATTCTGCAAACGGTGGACAAGGATTCGATTCTGCAACAGGCAGGTCAGGACATCCGTGAGCGTCTCAAGCTATCCGCATCCAAATAGTCGTGTCCCGCGGCCGGGGTGAGATGCTCTCAGACGCCGTATTTCCGATGAATCGCATGACGCACCGGGCAGGTGCACACAACCTGGTTGCCGATGCGGGAACTGTAGGGGCAATCCGTACCGGTACCGCAAACCATCCGGGCATGAGTTTCCGTAGTGATGCGGATACCGCAGAGTTCGTAGTCATCACTGGTCAGGCAGGCATGATGCTTGTTGCACTTTTTTGCCTCCAGCAGAGATTCCAGGGGGATGTTGAATCGTTTCGGCTTATGCATTTCACTCCTTACGGATGACAGCATCTCAAGGGTGACCGTGGTTGACTGCACCTCTGTCGCACAACTCACTCCTATTCTTTCTAGCATAGGCCAAAAGACGCCGTAGGGAACAGGCTCCCAAATTTAATCAGGCCCTGGAAAGCCCCCAAAGCCATGCAAAATCCAGTGTATTTCGCCCTTACAGACGTGGATCATTGGGGTTGAGTGGACAGACGACCCAGGGCCTGTCAGGCTGTTCGGGCATCTGCCTGTAACAGGGTTGGGGCATTATGCAGTTGCTGTGCGGAACCTGGCGACCCTCAAGGGTTTGGCCTCGGGATTCAAGCGGACATTCATGCGATCAATTTCAACATTTTCGGACCTCCCATGCATCTCGATACCTTCCTGTTTTCCGCCCTGCTGCTGTTGCTGGTGACCTCGATCACGGTCTCTCTGTTCAAGCATCTGGGACTTGGCTCGGTATTGGGCCTGCTGGTCGCGGGTATCGTGGTCGGCCCCCATTCTCCCGGGCCCTATGTCACGGAACACGTGGAAGATGTTCGTCACTTCACTGAACTCGGCGTGGTATTGCTGCTGTTTCTGATCGGCCTGGAGATGCAACCGCGCCGACTCTGGGCAATGCGGCGAGAGGTGTTCGGACTGGGATCCCTGCAGATTCTTCTCAGCGGTGTCGTGATCGCGCTGTACCTGCGCCAGTATGAGTCCAGTTGGTCCCTGGCGCTTCTCATCGGCCTGACCTTTGCACTCTCGTCCACCGCGTTCGTCATGCAGATCCTGCATGAAAGGGATGAGACCGTCAGCGAACATGGCAAGGCCGCGTTTTCGATCCTGCTGATGCAGGATCTGGCGATCGTGCCATTGCTCGCGGCGGTGCCGATCCTTTCGGATGCCGGCCGCCTATCCGCGGAAGTCCCCTTGTGGAAACAGTTTTCCATCGTCGTGGGGATGATTGCCGTGTTGTTGGGGTTTGGCCGCTACGTGCTGCCTCCGGTACTCAATCACCTTGCCCGGCAGGCCAATCGTGAAGGGTTCCTGCTGGTGGTGATGCTGGCGGTGTTTCTGGCTGCCTGGGCGATGTTCCAGGCCGGACTGTCGATGGCGTTGGGGGCCTTCGTCATGGGTATGCTGTTGTCCGGATCGGACTACCGGCTGCAGATTCAGGCCTTCATCGAACCCTACAAAGGCCTGCTCATGAGCCTGTTCTTCGTCGCCGTGGGGATGTCCATCGATTTCTCTTCCCTGCATGATCAGCTGGGGATCTTCAGCCAGCATATCCTGGTGATCGTTGCGATCAAACTCGCGGTACTGTTCGCTCTCTCCCTGGCGTTTGGCTTTTCCCGACTGGTGGCCATGCGGATCAGCTTTTTTCTCGCCCAGGGCGGCGAATTCGGCTTTGTCCTGTTCGGTTCGGCCAAAGCCCTGCAACTGATCGATGATCAGACCTTCATCACTGCGGTCGGGGTGATATCGGTGAGTATGCTGATTACCCCGGTGCTGGTGACGATCAGTGATCGTCTGGCACGGCGCTTCGAACAGTCTGTCGATGACACCGACCATTTGCGTTATCCCGCGGATCATGGGGATCAGCGCAGAAAAGTGGTAATCGGTGGTTATGGGCGGGTGGGTCATACGGTATCGGTGATGCTGCATTCCAGTGGCGTGCCCCTGGTGATCTTCGATACCTCCCCGGAGCGGGTGGCCCAGGGCAAGCGGGATGGTTTGCCGGTCTACTACGGGGATATCAGCGATCCTGATCTGCAGGAAGCGGCGGATCTGGAGAGCGCCACCCTGGTCGTGCTCACCATCAACAGCGGTCCCACCGCCCTGAAGACCATCGCGCGCCTGAGAAACCGTTTTCCCGGTCTGCCCATCATCTCCCGCGCCCGGGACCTGGAGGCCTGCGGGCATCAGGTCAGTGCCGGGGCCACCCGAGCCTTTCCCGAGGCCTTGGAAAGCAGTTTGAGGTTGGGTGCCGTGGCGTTGGAAATGATCGATATGCCGAAGGAAAACGTGGATTTGCTGTTGCAGGGGGTGCGTCAGGACAACTACACCCTGGTGGTTTCGGAAGAGGATGTATTGCGCAAAAAGCCGTAACGCATCCGCCCCATTCAATCCAGTGCTGTTTAATACCCAAGTGTTTCACTTGGGTATTCCAATGGCTGGAGTGATCGTCTATGGTTGGGGTCGGGAGTCAGGGAATTTTGCGGCCACAGGGTTGGCCCCTCAACGGGGAATCAACATCGGTTGTCAGGTAAGGATAATAAAAACACATGCGGTTGCCACGCCGCACTTCGGGGATGATCAGATGCCGAAAATCACCAGCGGTTTGACCCGCAAAGAGCGTCTCGAGGTCTTACAATTCATCGACAATGTACTCAACAGCCACAGTATCAGTGAACAGAAGGTCCTGCGGGCCTACCGGAACCGCATCGCCAGGGAATGCCTTCAAGAGTGCGCGCGGGAATCGGGCTGGGCGGTAAACGCCTGACCGTTGACCGGGCGGCTGTCCGGTCCCATCAGGTAGAGATAGTTGCTCATCAGACTGTCGGGTAGCGGATGGCTAAGCGGATTCTCACCCGGATAGGCCCAGGCCCTGAGAGAGGTCCGGGTCGGGCAGGGTGCGATACTGTTCACTCTGATGGGGCTGTTTTCGAGCTCATCGGCAAGGATCTGCATCAGCCCTTCGACGCCGAACTTGGAGACCCCGTAGGCGCCCCAATAGGCCTTTCCCTTGCGTCCCCGTTCATCCGAAGTGAACAGGATCGAGGCATCTTCCGATCGACGCAGCAGCGGCAGGCAGGCCTGGGTGAGCAGAAACGGGGCGTTCAGATTGACCTGCATGACCTTCTGCCAGGTTTCATAGTCGTAATCGTCGATCCGGCTCAACAGCGCAAGCTGCGCAGCGTTGTGCAGCAGTCCGTCGAGTCGGCCGAAGTTCTCCATCAGGGTCACACCCAAAGCGTAGTAGTCCTCGGGGGGGGACTTGTGAAGATCGAAACTGATCAATGCAGGCGTCGGCCCGCCTAGTGCCTCGATCGCGTCATAGGTCTGTTTCAAACGGTCTTCATTGCGTCCCAGCAACACGACTGTTGCACCGTGTGCGCCAAACGCCTTGGCGGCGGCCTGTCCGATACCGCTGCCCGCGCCGGTGACGAGGATGACACGGTTTTCGAGCAGATTCTTAGCGGGTTTGTAGTCGTGCATGATCATACCTGGAATTACGAGGCCGGGATTATAGCGGTTCAGCCCTCACAACGGCATTGATATTCTTCGGTCGGGCTGGAAAGAAAGGTGTCTGTGCTTTCTCCGTTCTACAGCCAGTCGAGGATCTCCAGGGGGTGATCGATCAACCCGTCCGCCTGCCACTCTTCGGGCCGGTCCTCCTGCGCAAGGTAGCCAAATCGGGCGGCGAGGGTACGTGTGCCGGCCCGGCGTCCGGCCTCGATATCCCGCACTGCGTCACCCACATAGAGGGTATTCCCGGGCTCCACCCCGGATACCCGGCAGGCATGCAGAATCGGTTCCGGGTTAGGTTTTGCGAACGGGGTCGTATCCCCGCTGACGATTGCGCAGGCCCGTTCTTGCAGACCGAGTTTGCGCATCAGCGGATCGGTCAGGCGCGACGGCTTGTTGGTGACGATGCCCCAGAGGATACCCCGGAGTTCGAGCTGTTCGAGTAATTCGGGAATACCCGCGAAAGGTTGTGTCAGATTGGCGATCTGCTCCAGGTAGCCATCGAGGAACTCCCGCTGTAAAGCCGCGAATTGCGGGTCGTCCGGGTCAATGCCGAAGCCGGTTTTCAACATCGCCTTGCTGCCGTGTGAGACCGAGGGACGCAGCCGCTCGAAACGGATTTGTGGACGACCGTGGCGGGTCAGAACCCGGTTGAGCGCATCATGCAGGTCCCTGGCGGTATCGGCGAAGGTGCCGTCCAGATCGAACAGGACGCAGTCGGTGGTGCGGCCGGATGCGGGGTGGGCGGTGTTCATCGGGGTGAAAGGTATCAATCTTCCCGAAGCGCGGCGATCATGTAGTTCACATCCACATCGTCGCCCAGCTGGTAGACCTGGGTGAGCGGGTTGTAGCTGAGACCGGTGATGTCGATATTCTGCAGACCCGCGGCGCGAATCCAGCCGTCGAGTTCCGAGGGTCGAATGAATTTGGCGAAGTCGTGGGTGCCTTTCGGCAGCAGTCGCAACAGGTACTCAGCGCCGAGTATCGCGAACAGGTAGGCCTTGGGATTGCGATTGATGGTGGAAAAGATGACCTTGCCACCCGGTTTGACCAGCCGGGCACAGGCGTTGACCACCGAGGCCGGGTCGGGGACATGCTCAAGCATCTCCATGCAGGTGACCAGGTCGAAATCTTCAGGGCGTTCAGCGGCAAGCCGTTCGACCGGGATACGCTCGTAGTTCACTTCCAGGCTGGATTCCAGAAGATGCAGACGTGCCACCTGGAGCGGCGCCTCGCCCATGTCGATGCCGGTCACATGGGCACCGCAGGCGGCCATGCTCTCCGAGAGTATGCCTCCTCCGCAGCCCACGTCGAGCACCTGTTTGCCTTCCAGGGGCAGATGTCCCCGAATGTACTCGAGGCGCAGCGGATTGATCTCATGCAAGGTTTTGAATTCGCTGTTCGAATCCCACCAGCGCGAGGCCAGTTCCTCGAACTTGCTGACTTCCGCATGATCGACGTTGATCTGTTCCTGTTTCATATCTTCCTGTCTCATCGGGAAAGACGTTTCATGTTGTGCGTTTCCCCTGGATACTCCCGCCAATAGGTTACACACGCCGGTGGGGATTTTCGAGTGGTCTGCGCAGAACCGGATGCTGACCCGCCGGTTAGCCGTTTACCCGGGACGAACCGATGCGTCTGCCCCAGTGTTCCGCGGCATTCAGCAAGCCAGCCTCGTCCAGGGTTGTCAGGCGTCCCTGGCTGACCAGATGCTGGCCGGCCACCCAGACGTGACGCACCTGTTCGCGCCCGGCTGCGTAGACGATCTGTGAAATCGGGTTGTACAGCGGCTGAGTGGGGATGCGTCCCAGGTCGATCGCAAGCAGATCGGCGGATTTGCCTGCTTCGAGGGAACCGGTGATCTCCTGCAGGCCCAGGGCCCGGGCACCGTTCAGGGTGGCCATACTGAGCGCCTGTGCAGCAGGCAGGGCGCGGGCGTTGCCGGAGACTCCTTTGGCCAGCAGAGCCGCGGTGCGCATTTCGCCAAACATGTCCAGATCGTTGTTGCTGGCTGCGCCATCCGTGCCGAGCGCCAGATTCACCCCGGCTTCGAGCAGCGGCACCACCGGGCAGAAGCCGCTGGCGAGTTTCAGGTTGGATTCCGGACAATGCACCACATGCGCCCCACTGGCGGCGAAGGCCTCAAGTTCCTCTTCTTCCAACTGGGTCATATGCACCGCGGCGAGGCTTGGAGAGAGCAGTCCCAGTTCCTGCAACCGCTGCATCGGCCGGTTGCCGTGCTGCTGGATGCCTTGAACGATTTCATCCTGGGTCTCGTGGACATGCATGTGGACGGGAATTTCCAGTTCATCCGCGAGTACCCGGACACGCTTGAGCATCGGGTCCCCCACCGAATAGGGCGCATGGGGCGCGAAGGCGGTATGGATCCTGGGGTGGGTACGGAACTGGTCATGCACTTCCAGTCCTTTGCGCAGATACTCATCCCCGTCCGAGGCCCAGGCGGAAGGGAAATCGATCGCGATCAGGCCGAGCACCGCGCGGATTCCGGCGTGATCCGCCACCCGCCCGGTGATGTCAGGGTAGAAGTACATATCGTTGAAACAGGTGGTGCCGCTGAGGAGCATCTCGGCGATTGCCAGTTGGCTGCCGTCATGGATGAACTCCTCGCTGATCCATTTCGCCTCCGCCGGCCAGATGTGCTCGTTCAGCCAGCTCATCAGGGGCAGATCGTCCGCCAGACCGCGCAGCAGTGACATGGCGGTATGGGTATGCGCATTGATCAGTCCGGGTATCAGGGCATGTTCCGGGAGTTCCATGCGTTGCTCGGCCTTGTAACGCTGGTCAGCGACCTCGCCGGGCAGTATGACGAGGATTTTTCCACCATGCACGGCCAGGGCGTGCCGCTCCAGTATCTGGTTTTCTGGTATCACGGGAATGATCCATTCGGCATGAATCAACAGGTCAATGGTTTGCGGCATCTGGACTCGCCTTGAGCTGAGGGTCTTGCACGGGAGCCTGCGCTGACTTCCCGCCGTGTTTCTTCAGAGCATGGCATGTTCGCCTGAACCGATGCAATGCCGGTATCATGGGGGGCTCACAGGAACAACGCAGTGGATACCCATGAACATGCCCGAATCGGTTGAACGAGTTACCCCGGACGACGCCATCCTATGGCGTGAGGATCGCCTGTACCTGCTGGATCAGCGCAAATTACCCCAGGAGGTGACTTTTGTACGCCTCGACACGGCGGCCGAGACCGCCGGGGCGATCACCGACATGGTGGTGCGCGGGGCCCCTGCGATCGGGATCACCGCAGCCTACGGCGTGGTGTTGGCGGTTCGACACGCCTGCCGGAGGGAAGGGGCGGAATGGCGTAATGGTCTCTCCAGGGACCTGGAACAGCTGCGCCGATCCCGCCCTACGGCGGTCAACCTGTTCTGGGCGCTCGAGCGTATGCAGCAGCGGATCGCCCGTCTGGGCACGGTTGAGGATCCCGTCGACAGTCTGTTGCAGGAAGCACGCGCCATCCACGCACAGGATGTCGCCGCAAACCGGGCCATGGGTGCCCTGGGTGCCGAGTTGATCGGAACGGACTCTGGGGTGATCACCCATTGCAATGCCGGGGCTCTGGCCACCGGCGGCTACGGTACTGCGCTGGGCGTGATTCGCGCCGCCCACGCCGCAGGCAAGCTGACCACCGTCTATGCGGATGAGACCCGGCCCTGGCTTCAGGGTGCGCGGCTGACAGCCTGGGAGTTACTCCAGGATGGTATTCCGGTCACCCTGCTGGCGGATGGGGCGGCGGCGAGCCGCATGGCCCAGGGGGGGGTGGACTGGGTGATCGTCGGATCTGACCGGATCGCGGCCAATGGGGATGTGGCGAACAAAATAGGTACCTACCAGCTCGCGGTCGCCGCCCGCCATCACGGTGTCCGGGTAATGGTGGTGGCGCCCACCTCCACCATCGATATGAGTCTGGCCTCAGGGTCCCGGATACCCATCGAGGAGCGGGATTCCGGGGAACTGCTGGCCTGCGGAGGCACTTCGGTGGCGGCGCCGGGAGCATCGGTGTGGAATCCGGTGTTCGATGTGACCCCTGCCGAGTTGGTGGACGCGATCGTTACTGAGCGGGGGGTTGTCAGTTCGCCAAACGCGAAAAAGATGCAGAAACTGATGGAGAGTTGATCTGAGAGCGCCTTAAATCGGATATCAGGCGTTTTTTATACAACATAGTATCGGGGGTTATGGTAAACTTGTCATTTTTGTGACGCCCCGCTGAGCCCGGGAGAATAATCGGGCGGGTGGCGACACACCGCTCCCGGGCGATATTAGGAAGATAACCACTCACCATGTCTGAATTCGCGAAAGAAATCCTCCCCGTCAATCTCGAAGACGAGATGCAGCAGTCTTACCTCGCCTACGCCATGAGCGTGATCGTCGGGCGGGCCCTCCCGGACGTGCGCGATGGTCTGAAACCGGTGCATCGCAGGGTGCTGTACGCCATGAGCGAACTGGGCAATGACTGGAACAAACCCTACAAAAAATCCGCGCGTATCGTCGGCGATGTGATCGGTAAGTACCATCCTCATGGTGACACCGCCGTTTACGACACCATCGTACGTATGGCGCAGCCCTTTTCCATGCGCTACATGCTGGTCGACGGTCAGGGCAACTTCGGTTCGGTGGACGGGGATTCCCCCGCCGCGATGCGGTATACCGAGGTGCGCATGGCGAAGATCGCCCAGACCATGCTGGACGATCTGGACAAGGAGACGGTCGACTTCGTTCCCAACTACGACGACACGGAAAAAGAGCCTTCGGTACTTCCTGCGCGCATCCCCAATCTGCTGATTAACGGGTCAGCCGGTATCGCCGTGGGCATGGCGACCAATGTGCCGCCGCACAATCTGACCGAGGTGATCAATGCCTGTGTGGCGTTGATCGACAATCCAGCCATCGGCATCGACGGCCTGATGGGGTATCTGCCCGGGCCCGATTTCCCGACCGCCGGCCTGATCAACGGTGCCAGTGGCATTCATGAGGCCTACCAGACCGGCCGTGGCCGCATCTACATGCGCGCCCGCACCGAGGTGGAGACCGACCCCGGCAACGGCAAACAGGCGATCATCGTCAACGAGCTGCCCTACCAGATCAACAAGGCACGCCTGATCGAGAAGATCGCGGAACTGGTGAAGGAAAAACGTATCGAGGGCATCACCGAGCTGCGCGACGAGTCCGACAAGGACGGCATGCGTATCGTCATCGAGCTGCGCCGCGGGGAGGTGGCGGAGGTAGTGCTCAACAACCTGTTTCAGCAGACCGCCATGCAGAGCGTCTTCGGCATCAACATGGTAGCCCTGGTGGATGGCCGTCCGCGTCTGCTGAATCTGAAGCAGCTACTGGAGTTCTTCATTCGCCACCGTCGCGAAGTGGTGACCCGCCGTACCCTGTATGAACTGCGCAAGGCGCGGGACCGGGCCCATGTGCTCGAAGGTCTCGCGGTCGCTCTGGCCAATATCGACGAGGTGATCGAGTTGATCAAGCAGGCCGCCAGCCCGGCAGAAGCGAAAAAGGGGCTGCTTGATCGGGTCTGGCAATCAGGAGCTGTGGAGAAGATGCTCGAGCGTGCCGGCGCTTCCAGTACCCGTCCCGAGGAGTTGACCGACGAATTCGGCTTGACTGACGCGGGTTACCGTCTGACTGAGGTCCAGGCCCAGGCCATCCTGGATCTGCGCCTGCACCGTCTGACCGGTCTGGAGCAGGATAAAATAATCAAGGAATACGAGGAGTTATTGGATAAAATTGCCGATCTTCTTGATATTCTGGGCAGTCCGGACCGACTCATGCAGGTGATTCGTGATGAACTGGTAGAGATCCGTGAACAGTACGGCGACGAGCGCCGCACCGAGATCATCCAGACGCGTCTCGACCTCACCCTGGAGGATCTGATCACCGAGGAGGACGTGGTGGTCACGTTGTCCCATGCCGGTTATGCCAAGGCCCAGCCGGTCAGTACCTACCAGGCCCAGCGACGCGGCGGCAAAGGAAAGGTGGCCACTTCAACCAAGGACGAGGATTTCGTCGATAAGCTGTTCGTCGCCAGCACCCATGACACCATTCTCTGCTTCTCCAACCAGGGTAAGGTCTACTGGCTGAAGGTCTACGAACTGCCCCAGGCGGGACGCAATGCCCGGGGCAAGCCGATCGTCAACCTGTTGCCGCTGGACAAGGATGAACAGATCAACGCCATCCTGCCGGTGCGGGAGTATCATGAGGACCGCTACGTGTTCATGGCGACCGGCTCGGGTACGGTGAAAAAGACCCCTTTGACGTCCTTCTCGCATCCCCGTGCGAATGGCATCATCGCCGTCGATCTGCGCGATGGGGACAAACTGGTCGGAGTGGATATCACCGACGGTCAGCAGGACATCCTGTTGTTCAGCAGCAGCGGCAAGGCGGTACGCTTTGCGGAAGCCAACGTGCGTCCCATGGGCCGCACCGCCTGCGGCGTGCGGGGCATTCGCCTGGAACCGGGTCAGCAGGTGGTGTCGCTGATTGTCGCTTCCGAGGGTGACGTGCTGACGGTTACGGAGAACGGTTTCGGCAAGCGCACCCCGATTGACCAGTACCCGGTGCATGGCCGCGGCGGACAGGGTGTAATCTCGATCCAGGCGTCGGAACGCAACGGATCGGTGGTTGGCGCGGTGCAGGTCAGCGAGGACGAAGAGGTGATGATGATCTCCGATGGCGGCACCCTGGTGCGCAACCGGGTGGCTGAGATCTCACAGATGGGACGCAACACCCAGGGTGTGATCATGATCCGGCTGCACAAGCAGGAGCGGTTGATCGGTATCGAGCGGGTCGAGAGTCTCGAGGCTGACGAGGTTGATGACGACGCCGACGTCGGACCTTCTGACGAACAGGGTTGAGGTGCCGGGTTGTCCATCGGACCGCCCGGCCAATTCCGAATCTTGCCGCTCAGGCAAAATCTGAAACACACAGAATGAGGACCAAGATGTCACGAGTCTTTAACTTTAGCGCCGGGCCGGCAATGTTGCCGGAAGAGGTTCTGCAGCAGGCCAAAGAGGAGATGCTGGACTGGCAGGGTTCCGGCATGTCGGTGATGGAGATGAGTCACCGGGGCAAGGAGTTCATGTCGATCGCCGAACAGGCGGAGGCTGATCTGCGTGAACTGATGGCAATTCCCGCCGATTACAAAGTGCTGTTCCTGCAGGGCGGGGCTTCCAGCCAGTTCAGTATGGTGCCGATGAACCTGACCCGGGCCAAACGTAAGGTCGATTACATAAATACCGGCTCCTGGTCGAAGAAGGCGATTGCCGAAGCCAAGCGCTTCGCGGACGTGAATATCGCGGCCACGACCGAGGCATCAAAGTTCACCGCAACCCCCGCGCAGTCCGAACTGCAACTCAGCGGTGACGCCGCCTACGTGCATTACACCCCCAACGAGACCATCCAGGGCGTGGAGTTTCCGTATCTGCCGGACACTGGGGAGGTACCCCTGGTAGCCGATTTCTCATCCACCATTCTGTCCCGTCCGGTGGATGTGAGTCGTTACGGCATCATCTACGCCGGTGCGCAGAAAAACATCGGACCCGCCGGCTTGACCCTGGTGGTCATCCGCGAGGACCTGATCGGCGAGGCGCTTGACGGCACCCCGGCGATGTTTCAGTACAGTACCCACAGTGAAAACGGCTCCATGTACAACACCCCGCCCACCTATGGCTGGTACCTGGCCGGGCTGGTGTTCAAGTGGCTGAAGGGCAAGGGTGGTCTGCAGGGCATGGCGGAGATCAATCGTCGCAAGGCGGAATCCCTCTATCGAGCCATCGATGAATCGGCTTTCTATAACAATCCGGTGGATCCCGAGAGTCGCTCCTGGATGAACGTGCCGTTCACCCTGGCCGACGCGGCGCTGGACGCGAAATTTCTCGAAGGTGCCAGTGCAGCCGGACTGAAGACCCTTAAGGGCCATCGTTCCGTGGGTGGCATGCGCGCCAGCATCTACAACGCGATGCCGGAAGCCGGCGTACAGGCCCTGGTCGACTTCATGACCGAATTCGAGCGTGTGAACGGCTAAACACTCAGCACCGGCCTGCCGCATCCGGGGCAGGTCGGTCATTAATAAACCCGGCGGACGTCAATGGTTGTGCTGCGCCCGGCGATCCAAACCAGCAGAGAAGCAAGATGTACAAGATATTGACCCTCAACAACATTTCCGTGGCAGGCCTGGATCGGCTGCCGCGCGAACGATACGAAGTCGCGTCCGAACTCAGTCAGCCGGATGCGATCCTGCTGCGCTCATACAAGATGCACGACATGCAAGTCCCCAAGTCAGTCCGGGCGATCGGACGGGCCGGTGCAGGTGTCAACAACATCCCGGTGCAGCAGATGACCGCTCAGGGCATACCGGTGTTCAATGCCCCCGGGGCGAACGCCAACGCAGTGAAGGAACTGGTTCTGGCGGGTGCTTTGATGGCGGCGCGCAACCTGGGGCAGGCCTGGCGTTTCGCGACCGCTCTCGAGGGGCAGGATGGCGAGATCTCAAAGCAGGTCGAGTCGGGAAAAAAGGATTTCGTAGGTTTCGAACTCCCGGGGCGCACCATGGGCGTGATCGGTCTTGGCGCCATTGGGGTCAAGGTGGCGAACGCCTGCCGGGCGCTGGGCATGAAGGTCATCGGCTACGATCCGACCATTACGGTGCAGAGTGCCTGGAAACTGGCATCCGAGGTGCAGCAGGCGCTCAGTGTCGATGATCTTTTGTCGAAATCCGATTTCGTAACCTTTCACGTACCCTTGACCGATGCCACCAGCAACATGATCAACGCAGACCGCTTGAAACTGATGAAGCGCGGTTCCGTTTTGCTCAATTTCGCGCGAAACGGCATCATCGACGACGACGCAGCGGTAGCGGCCCTGGACAGTGGCCAGTTGTATGCCTACGTCTGCGATTTTCCGAGCAACCTGCTCAAGGATCACCCCCGGGTGATCACCCTGCCGCATCTGGGCGCTTCGACCAAGGAGGCGGAAGACAACTGCGCCATCATGGTCGCTGAAGAGGTGCGGGACTACCTGGAAAACGGCAACATCAGTCATTCGGTGAATTTCCCCAGCATCAATCTGCCAAGAAACGGTGGTCACCGGATCGCCGTGGTGAATAACAATGTGCCCAACATGGTGGGGCAGATATCCACCGACCTGGCCGCCGAAGGCCTGAATATCCTCGATATGCTCAACAAGTCACGGGACAATGTCGCGGTCACCCTTCTGGATGTGGATCAACAGCCGAGCCAGTCGCTGCTGGATACCCTGGGATCCATTGACGGGGTTCTGTCGGTGCGGACCCTACCGGAAAGTACCTGAGCCAAGCCGCCTGTCGTGCACGGGCATGTGGTGTCAATCTACGCTGTTAACAACGGCCCTGAATCCGATCATGAATGACGACGACAAGCTGAAAAGCATTCGCGAAAGCATCGACCGGATCGATGCTGAACTGCAAACCCTGCTCAACCAGCGGGCCGAGGCGGCCCAGGAAGTGGCGCGGATCAAACTCAAGGCGAATCCCGAAGCGGAGTTCTATCGTCCGGAGCGGGAGGCTGAAGTGCTGCGGCGGGTCAAGGAACGCAACCAGGGGCCGTTGGACGGGGAGGAGATCGCGCGTCTGTTTCGCGAAATCATGTCCGCCTGCCTGGCTCTGGAACAACCGCTGAAAGTCGCTTTCCTCGGCCCGGACGGGACCTTCACCCAGGCGGCGGCGCTGAAGCATTTTGGTCATTCGGTCGTCACCCAGTCGATGAGTTCCATTGGTGACATCTTTCGCGATGTCGAGGCCGGGGCCTGTCAGTTTGGGGTGGTGCCGGTGGAAAATTCCACGGAAGGGGTCATCAGTCACACCCTGGACAGCTTCCTCAACGCTCCGCTGAAGATCTGCGGAGAGGTCTCGTTGCGCATCAACCACCAGTTGCTGGGGCGCATGGAGCGGCTCGATCAGATCGGCAAGGTCTATTCCCATGCCCAGTCTCTGGCCCAGTGCCGGGGTTGGCTGGATCGCCAGTTGCCGCATGCCGAACGGGTACCGGTCGGCAGTAATGCGGAGGCGGCCCGTCTGGCGGCCGATGAAGCAGGGGTCGCAGCCATCGCCGGAGAGGCGGCCGGAGAGATCTATCAGTTGCATCGTCTGGCCTCCAATATCGAGGATGAGCCAGGGAATACGACCCGTTTTCTGGTGATCGGTCAACAGGATGTCCCGCCCAGCGGGTCGGACAAGACCAGCCTGCTGTTTTCCACCCACAATCAGTCTGGCGGCCTGCACGCCATGCTGACACCCTTTGCCGAGCATGGCATCAGCATGACCCGTATCGAATCCCGGCCGTCACGACGGGGTCGCTGGGACTATGTGTTTTTCGTCGATGTGGAGGGGCATCGGGAAGATTCTGAACTGTCTCAGGCACTGCAGAAGATCGAACGGGCGGCGACCCAGTTCAAGGTGCTTGGTTCCTACCCCAAAGCGGTGCTTTGATGAGTGATTCCGGGTTTCCATTTCTGCAACATGCGATGCCCAGTATCAAGGCCTTGCAGCCCTATGTGCCGGGCAAACCCGTCGAAGAACTGGAGCGGGAACTGGGTATCCGTCACTCCATCAAACTCGCCTCCAATGAAAATCCCCTCGGGGTCAGCCCCAGGGTTGCCGAGGTACTCAGGCAAGGTGTGGCCGGCGTGGCGCGCTATCCGGATGGTGGGGGGTACCGGTTACGCCACCGCCTGGCGCAAATGCATGGCACGGGTGAGGATGCGATCACCCTGGGGAACGGCTCCAACGATGTGCTGGATATGCTGGCCCGGGTGTTTCTTGGTCCCGCCGCTGAATCCCTGTTTTCGGAATACGCCTTCGCGGTCTATCCCCTCAGCAGCCAGGCAGTCGGAGCCCGGCTGGTCAGCGCCCCTGCACGCGATTACTCACATGATCTGGAAGCCCTGCAGGCCCTGATCACCCCGCAAACCCGGGTGATCTGGATCGCCAACCCGAACAATCCCACCGGTACCTGGCTGGCGCGGAAGCCCCTGCATGAGTTTCTCACCCGGGTGCCGGCGGATGTCATCGTGGTGATCGACGAGGCCTATTTCGAGTATGTCGAGGAGCCCGACTATCCCGATGCCACCGAGTGGCTGGGAGAGTTTCCCAACCTGGTGGTGACGCGGACATTTTCCAAGGCCTACGGGTTAGCGGGATTGCGAGTCGGTTATGCACTTTCGCATCCGTTGGTCGCCGATCTGTTGAATCGGGTGCGGCAACCGTTCAATGTCAATCTGATGGCCCAGGAAGCAGCGCTTGCGGCACTGGATGACAGGGATTTCCTGCAACGTTCCGTGGCGGTTAACCGTGCCGGAATGGCTCAGTTGCAGGAAGGCCTGAAGGCCCTGGAAATCGATTGGATTCCCTCGGTGGGTAATTTTCTGACCCTGGACCTGCAGCATAATGCCGCTGAAGTGGATCGGGCGCTGCTGCAACAGGGCGTCATCACCCGGCCGATTGCAGGGTATGGTCTGCCGAATCATTTGCGCGTGTCCATTGGTCTGGAAGCGGAAAACAGCCGATTTCTGACCGCCCTCAGCGAGGTGCTGGAGCGATGATCGAAAAACTTGCGGTGATCGGTGTCGGTCTGATCGGCGGCTCCGTGGCCATGGCCTTGCGGGAAGAAGGCCTCGTGCGGGAAGTGGTGGGTTGCGGACGCGGCGCGGCGAATCTGATCAAGGCCCAGGAACTCGGGGTCATCGATCACTACACCCACGATTCCGCGGAGGCCGTGCGTGGCGCGGATATGGTGTTGCTGGCGGTGCCCCTGGGAGCGATGCGCGCCACCCTCGAATCGATTTGTGAGCATCTCGAGAAGCATGCGGTGGTGACCGATGCGGGCAGTGTCAAGGGCAGTGTGATCCGGGATGTGCGTGCCGTGTTTGGCCAGGTCCCGGAATTTTTTGTGCCGGGGCATCCGATCGCGGGTACTGAACGGAGTGGTGTGGAGGCGGCGTTTGCAACCCTCTATCGTAATCGCCGGGTCATTCTGACCCCCACGGTCGAGACCCGCCCGGAGGCATTGCAGCGCGTTGAATCCCTGTGGAAGGCGTGTGGCGCCGAAGTTACCTACATGAGTGTCGAACACCATGATGAAGTGCTCGCGGCGACCAGTCATCTGCCGCACATGCTGGCCTTCAGTCTTGTTGAGACCCTGTCACGCATGAAGGAAAACGATGAGATATTCCGTTTCGCCGCAGGCGGGTTTCGTGACTTTACCCGGATTGCCTCGAGCAACCCGGTGATGTGGCGCGACATCTGCCTCGCCAATCAGCAGGCGCTCGGCGGTATGCTGACCCGTTTCGCGGATGATCTGCACGAACTGGCGCGGATCCTTGAACAGGGTGACAGTGAAGGATTGTTGAAACTGTTCAACTCGGCCAAGCAGGCCCGGGACCGCTATGTCGACGGAATCGGTGAATCGGGATCTGCCCGCACGGATCTTCGTGAAGAGCCATAACAACCAGAGAAAACCATTTTGCAGCATCCATCCAAGCGACAATACCGGGTTCAGCCCGGCGGAAAACTGACAGGTAGAATCCGGGTGCCCGGAGACAAATCCATATCTCACCGGTCGATCATGCTCGGATCCCTGGCGCAGGGGGAAACCCGGGTCAACGGATTCCTCGAGGGTGAGGACAGTCTGGCCACCTTGAATGCCTTTCGCAGCATGGGTGTGACCATTGAAGGCCCGACCTCAGGTCAGGTGCGGATCCAGGGTGTGGGCATGCGGGGTCTGCGGGAACCCGAAGCACCCCTGGATCTGGGTAACTCCGGGACCTCGATGCGGCTGCTCAGTGGCCTGCTGGCCGGCACAGGCATCGCGGTCAGTCTCAGCGGCGATCGCTCGCTGTCATCCCGGCCCATGGGACGGGTGATCGATCCTCTGACCCAGATGGGGGCACGCATTGATGCCCGGGAAGGCGGTCGGGCGCCCCTTACGATTGCGGCGGGACATCCACTCAAGGGCATTCGATATTCACTGCCAATGGCCAGTGCCCAGGTCAAATCCGCAATCCTCCTGGCCGGCCTGTATGCCGAAGGCCTGACCTGCGTCACCGAGCCGGCGCCGACCCGGGATCATACCGAGCGCATGTTGCAGGGATTTGGCTACGCCGTGCAGCGCCAGGGCGATACCGTCTGCCTTCAAGGGGGCGGTGCTTTGCAGGGTTGTGTCATCGATGTTCCGGCGGATATCTCTTCAGCGACCTTTTTCCTGGTGGGTGCCTGTATCGCGGAAGGTTCGGAGTTGCTGCTCGAGCATGTGGGTATCAATCCGACCCGGGACGGCGTGATCACGATCCTCAAACTCATGGGGGCGGATATCAATCTGCTCAACCAGAGGGTTGTTGGCGGGGAGCCGGTTGCTGATATCCAGGTACGCTCGAGCCGTCTGCATGGCATCGATATTCCCGAGGAGCTGGTGCCCCTGGCGATCGATGAGTTTCCGGCACTGTTCGTTGCGGCAGCCTGTGCCGATGGCGAAACCCGTTTGCGCGGGGCCGAGGAACTCAGGGTCAAGGAGAGCGATCGGATACAGGTCATGGCGGATGGATTGACGGCATTGGGTGTCAAGGCCGAGCCTACCCAGGACGGAATTCGCATCATCGGCGGCCCAATTCGCGCCGGGTCGGTTGAGAGCCATGGGGATCACCGTATCGCCATGTCGTTCGCCATGGCAGCCCTGCGATCCGCTGGAACCATCGAAATCGCAGATGTGGCCAATGTGAACACCTCTTTCCCAGGATTTGTCACACTCGCCTCGGAGGCGGGACTGAACATCGAGGAGGTCGCGGACGCATGAGTCAGGTTCCGGTAATCACCATCGATGGCCCGTCCGGTTCCGGAAAAGGCACCCTGGCTGAACGGGTGGCTGACACCCTTGGGTGGCGCCTGCTGGACAGTGGGGCAATCTACCGTGTACTCGGTCATGCGGTGTATCGTGCGGGCATCAATCAGGAAAATGTCGATAAAATTGTCGAAATGGCCTTGAATCTTCCTGTTTCATTTGAACGGGGCAAGGTTTTTCTGGGGGGTGAGGATGTGAGCCTCGATATCCGCACGGAAAGTGCGGGAAATCGAGCCTCCCAGGTGGCCGCAATTCCCCAGGTGCGTCAGGCCCTGCTCGATTGGCAGCGGGGATATGCCCAGCCACCGGGACTTGTGGCGGATGGGAGGGACATGGGGACGGTGGTTTTTCCCGGTGCAACGGTCAAGATTTTTCTCACCGCAAGTGTGGAAGAACGTGCGTTGAGGCGCTATAAACAGTTGAAAGAAAAGGGGTTGAGTGTTAATCTCGCCGATCTTACCGAAGAGATAAAGACGCGTGACGAGCGTGACAGCAATCGCACCGCCGCACCCCTGACAGCAGCGGAGTCGGCGATGCAGTTGGACTCGACTGAGCTCGATGCCGATGAGGTCTACCGGCGCGTGATGGAGAAGATCCGTTCCGCAATACCGGAACTGCCACACTAAAGCGCCTTTTCCCTCCAGGTAAGATTACGACAGGCGGCCGGGATAATCCCGGCTTTAGTTTTTAACCCTTAACAACCTGGTGGCGCAATCAGCCCGATCTGTTCCACCTGTGCAACCATGTGTTGCAGGAAATCCATTCCCATGACCGAAAGTTTTGCAGAATTATTTGAAGAGAGCCTCTCCAACACCCAGCTTCGCAATGGCGCGATCATCATTGGCACTGTCCTGGATATCACTTCCGAAGCCGTTATTGTCAATGCGGGCCTCAAATCCGAAGGCGTCATTCCGCGCTCACAGTTCCTCAACCACAACGGTGAAATAGAGGTTGAGGTCGGTGATCAGGTGGAAGTTGCTCTGGATGCCGTCGAAGACGGTTTTGGCGCCACCCGGCTCTCTCGTGAAAAGGCTAAGCGTGACCAGGCCTGGAAAGTGCTGGAAAAGGCACACGAAGCCGAAGAGACCGTTATCGGTCGAATCAACGGCAAGGTCAAAGGCGGTTTCACCGTCGAACTCAACGATATCCGTGCGTTTCTGCCGGGCTCTCTGGTGGATGTCCGTCCGGTGCGCGATACCGCTTATCTGGAAGGCAAGGATCTCGAATTCAAGGTGATCAAACTGGATCGCCGCCGCAACAACGTGGTGGTTTCCCGCCGCGCCGTGGTGGAGCAGGAGTACAGCGAAGAGCGCGAGAAGCTGCTGGAAAACCTGCAGGAAGGCCAGGAAGTCACCGGTGTGGTCAAGAATCTCACCGACTACGGTGCGTTTGTCGACCTGGGCGGTATCGATGGTCTGCTGCACATCACCGATATGGCCTGGAAGCGCGTCAAGCATCCGTCTGAAGTGGTTGAGATCGGTGACGAGATACAGGTCAAGATCCTCAAGTTCGATCGCGAACGCAACCGCGTGTCACTCGGTCTGAAGCAGATGGGTGACGACCCGTGGGTCGCACTGGCGCGTCGCTATCCGGAAGGCACCCGCCTGTTCGGCAAGGTGACCAACATCGCCGACTACGGTTGTTTCGTGGAAATCGAAGAGGGCGTAGAAGGTTTGGTGCATGTCTCGGAAATGGACTGGACCAACAAGAACGTTCATCCCTCCAAAGTGGTTTCGCTGGGTGATGAGGTCGAAGTCATGGTGCTCGACATCGACGAGGAGCGTCGTCGTGTCTCGCTGGGCATCAAGCAGTGCAAGGCCAACCCCTGGGAAGAGTTTTCGACCACCCACAAGAAGGGCGATCATGTCAGCGGCAACATCAAGTCGATCACCGATTTCGGTATTTTCATTGGTCTGGACGGTGGCATCGACGGCCTGATTCATCTCTCCGACATCTCCTGGGATGACGAAGGTGAGGATGCCATTCGTAACTTCAAGAAAGGTGATGAAGTCGAAACCGTGGTGCTGTCTGTCGATCCCGAACGCGAGCGTATCTCTCTCGGCATCAAACAGCTGGCTCAGGATCCGTTCTCGCTGTTCGTGGCTGCCAATGAGAAAGGCAGCTTCGTCAGGGGTACGGTTGCCGAAGTCGATGCCAAGGGTGCTGTGGTGGCCCTGGCGGATGGTGTCGAAGGTTATCTGCGCGCTTCTGAACTGTCCCGTGACCGGGTCGAAGATGCCCGCAGCATGCTCAAGGAAGGCGACGAGGTCGAAGCCAAGTTCATTGGCGTGGATCGCAAGAACCGCACCATCTCCCTGTCAATCAAGGCCAAGGATGCCGATGAGGAAGCTGCCGCCATCAAAGGTTATGCCCGGGATGCCGCCACCAGTGCGCCGACTTTGGGTGACCTGCTGAAGGAGCAGATGGACAATCAAGGCGACTGATGTCTTGGGTCAGGTTCACCTGACTCCCTATAGGAGGTAGAGGCTGCGATTCGTGCGGCCTCTGTTAACCGGGCTCGCAGACAGGGGTCTGTGAGCCCGGTTATCAAAGGAACTGACTGATCAGGCTGCCGGTCATAGCAACGGCGAATTGGAGAGCTGACAAGAATGACAAAATCCGAACTGATTGAGATTATTGCCAAGGAGCAGAGCCATCTCGCCTATCGCGATGTGGAACTGGCCGTCAAATGTATGATTGAACACATGAGTCAATCGTTGGCTTCCGGTGAACGGATCGAGATTCGCGGTTTCGGCAGCTTTTCCCTGCATTACCGCCCGCCGAGAATGGGGCGTAATCCCAAAACGGGCAAGACCGTTGCCCTGTCTGGCAAGTATGTGCCGCATTTCAAACCGGGTAAGGAATTGCGCGATCGGGTCAACCTGGGGTTCTCCGACGACCTGCCGGAAGAGGCACAGGAAGAGGCGACTGACGAGGCCTGATCGACTCAACAGCCTCCCACTTAACTACTCTCGTTTTTCCAGGATCATCTCCGTGGGAAAACAACAGGTGAATCGACTGCCTTCACCGACCTGGCTGACGATTTGTAATTCACCATCGTGCCGGCTGATGATGTGTTTCACGATCGCCAAACCCAAACCCGTCCCACCGGATTGTCGGGAACGGGCCTTGTCCACACGATAGAATCGTTCCGTCAGGCGGGGAATGTGTTTTTCCTCGATGCCGGGTCCGTTATCGGCCACGCACAGGCATGCCCGGTCTTCCAGCATTTGCCAATCAACTCGGATTGTGGTCTTCGGGGGTGAGTGCACGATGGCATTGAAGATCAGGTTCGAAAAGGCGCTCATCAACTCATTTTCCTCACCCTGCAGCCAAAGATTTTCATCAACCTGGAGCTGCAGGTTGTAGCCGCCTTTCTGATCCGCAATCAAGCGTGCCTGATCGAAGATCCTGCGCAACAGGTCCGGCACCGCTACCGGTATCTCTGCTGAGGGGGCTTCGCCCATCTCCAATCGGGACAGTGTCAGTAGATCGTTGATGATGCTGTTCATCCGCTCGGCTTGTTGAATCATCAACTCGAAAGGCCGTTTCTGAAACGGCAGTTTTTCATTTTCCCCCAGGTTTTCCAGGAACCCCGTGATGACCGTCAGCGGCGTGCGCAGCTCATGTGAAACGTTGGAGACGAAGTCACGCCGGGTCTGGTTGAATTTATAGACATCCGTGATATCCCGGATAACCGCCAGGCGTTGCGCCTTCTTGCCACCGAAGCGCATCACTCGCAGTGACAGGATGATCGCCTTGTTGGCCGGTGAGGGAAAGTCCAGGGGTTGATGGTAATCGGGTGTTTTCAGGTAGTCCGTCAGTTTTTCATGCGGGATGCGTTCGGACAGGCGAATGTGTTCATCCCTGGGCCAGCTGATCCTGAGCAGTTTGTTGGCCGCCGGATTGGCCCATTCGACACCACCGGATTTATCCAGCAGGATCAATCCGTCGGGTATCGAGGAGGTGACCTTGCGGAAGCGTGAGGCGAACCGGTTCAAGGTCCGCTTGCGTTTCCGGCTGCGGGAGCGGTGATGGGAAAGCTCCCGGTAGATAATGCCCCACACATCCGCAGGATAGGGTGGGTTGATCGGTGAGCCGCTTTGGATGATGCGTGCCAGCCTGACCAGGTACCAGGCGTGTTTACCCAGATAGGCGGCCACCGCCAGCAGTAACAGCAAAGACATCTGGCCGGTCAGATATCCAAGCGGGGCAAATATCAGTATCGCACCGCTCAATTGACTGACTTCAATGCTCAGGTAGTGTTTCACGGGTATTGCAGCTCTGTCCGCTATCGATTGGGCAAGGGTGAAAAACGGTATCCGGTGCCGCGCACGGTCTGTATGAGTCGATCATGGCCGGACGGGGTCAGGATTTTACGCAATCGGCGGATGTGAACGTCAACGGTGCGCTCGTCGACATAGACATCCTGTCCCCACACGTGATCCAGGATCTGTGAGCGGCTGTAGGCTCGCTCGGGATGGGTCATGAAGAAATGCAGCAACCGATACTCCGCCGGAGACAGGCTGACCGGCATCTCCCCGATCAGCACCCGGTGCTTGGCATGATCCAGCATCAGACCCTGGATTTCGAGAATCTGCTGGCGCTCCTCATAGGCGGATCTGCGGATTACCGCGTTGATGCGTGCAATCAGTTCACGGGTCGAGAAGGGCTTGGTGATGTAGTCATCGGCACCACTGTCGAGGCCGGTTATTTTGTCCGACTCATCGGTTTTCGCAGTCAGCATGATAATCGGAGTGGAGTGGGGGGCATTCTGCTTCAATTCCCGGGTCAGTTCGAGTCCCGAGCGGCCGGGTAACATCCAGTCCATGAGAATCAGGTCATAGCGGTTGCGCGACAGGAGTTTGCGGGCCTCCAGGGCGTTGTCCGTTTCATCGATGGTGTAACCTTTCGGCTCCAGCACGAAGCGAATCATCTCCCTGATTTCCGGTTCGTCTTCCACGATGAGAATTCGGTTCCGCATCACCTGTCCTGGTTCGACAAAGATGGGGATTATACCCCGACACCGGTGTGATGACCGCTGAATCTCACCCCGGATGATGTGATGGGGGGCAGTCCTCATGAAATTCCGGGCGGGGCCGGTTTGGCGGTATGTTCACCGGTCTTGCTGCGTCTCCCGGCCGGATGCCCCGGCTGATGGTGTTCGCTCCGGCGATTCTCGGTTCGAGAACGGGATTCGTTCAGATTGTCAGCGTTTACTGTTAAATAGTTATCACAAGCTGCTGAAATCAATGATGATATGAAGTCATTCCACGATTCAGGGTAGAAACGGGCTGCCATTCGCGATGCAGAAAATTGTCCCGATTGCTTGTGATTATCAGCCTCAATGGCGATAATCACAACTGGGCCATTACCGGCGTTAAATTCAATATTTTCGTGGAAAATTATCTAATTTTGATGGTACTTCTGGTACTGTCAGGCGTTTTTTCCGGTTCAGAGACTGCCCTGGTCTCGCTCTCCATGGCGCGAGCGGAATCTCTGTACAAGGAAGGTCGAAGCGGCGCCCATGCCCTGTATCTTCTGAAGAAAGATCCCAGCCGCATGCTGATCACCATCCTGATCGGCAACAACGTGGTGAATATCGCCGCCTCAGCGATGGCGACGGTCGTTGCGACCGAGCATTTCGGAAACAGCGGGCCGGGTATTGCGGTCGGTGTGTTGACCATCCTCATTCTGGTGTTCGGTGAGATCACGCCCAAGAGTCTCGCCACGCGTTTCTCCGAGCGTATCTCGCTGGCGATCTCCCCCGTGATATACGGCTTCATGCGTCTGATCTATCCGCTGGTGTGGGTTTTTCTGCAGATCACCAACTGGGTGCAGTCATCCACTAAGGCGATGGATGATCCTCTGGTTACTGAGTCCGAAGTCATTACCCTGATTGAGCATGGGGAGGAAGAGGGGGTCATCGATACCGGTGAGCGGGAGATGATCGAGCGTATCTTCAACTTCAATGACCTCAAGGCCGAAGATGTGATGACGCCAAGACGACAGGTTTTTCGTCTGGATGGCAGTCGCCTGCTGCGGGATGCCCTGCCGGAAATCCTGACCGAGGGGTATTCGCGCATTCCAGTTTACAATGAGGATCCGGACGAGATTCACAGCGTGGTGATCCTCAGGGACCTGATCGGTATCATCGCCAAGGGTCAGCTCGATAAAACCATATCCGAACTCGGGCAGGAACCCCTGTTTACCTCGTCGAATACCCCCATTGACGAATTGATCCGTACCCTGAAGAACAAGAGCATTCATCTCGCCGTGGTGGTCGATGAACATGGCGCCATGGTTGGAGTCATCACCCTGGAAGACATGCTCGAGGAACTGGTTGGCGAGATTTATGACGAGAGCGATGAAAAACCGAACGATCTGATGATTCTCGGCGACGGCCGCATTCTGGTCGACGGGACCGCCGAACTGCGCATTGTCGAGGACTATTTCGACATCGACATACCCGGTAAGCCGACCGACACCATCAACCGCTGGCTGCTGGAACACACCGAGCGGATCCCGGCCAAGGACGAGCGCTTTGAACTCGACGGATTGCAGGTTCGGGTGGAAGACGCCTCGAGCCGCCGGATTCACCAGGTCATTCTGTGTCGCAACGAGCCGGATGAGGAAAGCGTGTCCAGCGATCTGGTATCCGACAGCTGAGTCCGGTTAACGCCAGAGGTACAGTAAGACATACTGCACCCGGGTGCTGATGGGATCTGTTGGTCTGCCCCCGGGCAAGCCTGTCAGTTGTTGTTGCCGGTCGGGTGATTACGCACACGATGACGGAAGTGGGTCATGAGTTTCTCCCGCATGCGTTTTTCCCGATGCTTCTTGGCAGCTTCCAAACGCCGCTCTGCCACCCCGATCAGGGTCTCCTGGCAGTTCATTGACTTGTCGTCTTCCGAAGGCACCCGGCGAATATAGTTGCCATCGGGCTGCATATCCCACGCGTTGAGCTTGTCGCTGAGTTGCACGTCGAGAATCAGGCGCAGTTCCTGGCGCAGTGCGGGTGGCTCCACCGGTACCAGTACTTCCACCCGCTGCATCAGGTTACGCTGCATCAGATCCGCTGAACCGATGAAATACTCTTCGTCCCCGCCGTTGTGGAAATAGGTGATGCGGGCGTGTTCGAGGAACCGTCCGACGATGCTCACCACGCTGCCGGTTTCGCTGAGTCCCTTGATTCCGGGACGAAAGCGGCAGGTATCGCGCACGATGAGATCGACCTTGACCCCGGCCTGGGTGGCTTTGTAGAGGCCCTTGACGATATCCGAATCCTCCAGGGCATTCATCTTCAGCTGGATATGCCCGGGTGAGCCGTCCTGATGCAGCTTGATCTCCCGCTCGATCTTGTTAAGCAGGCTTTGCTTGAGCGTATAGGGCGCAGCAAGAATCTTGCGATAGCTCGGTGGTGGTGAATAACCGGTCAGGTAGTTGAACAGTTCAGTCAGGTCCTTGCCAATCTCCTCTTCACAACCGAGCACACCCAGGTCGGTGTACAGCCGCGCGGTACCTGCATGGTAGTTACCGGTACCGATGTGATAGTAGCGGCGCAGCTGGGAGTAGTCCTTGCGAATGACCATGATCAACTTGCTGTGGGTCTTCAGGCCGACCACGCCGTAGGTGACGTGGATACCTGCCTGTTCGAGTCGCCGGGCCCAGCGGATATTCGCTGCTTCATCGAAACGCGCCTTCAGTTCAACCAGAACCGCAACCTGCTTGCCATTCCTGGCTGCCTTGATCAGCGAGTCGAGCACATTACCATCCGCCGAGGTGCGGTAGAGGGTCATCTTGATTGCGAGCACCTTGGGATCTTCCGCCGCAGTGCGCAGGAATCGCTCCACCGTGGTGCTGAACGACTCGTAGGGATGCTGCAACAACAGGGCGCCGTGATCGCGCAGGATGTGAAAGATGTTACGTCGGTCATGGGCCAGCTGCGGGTGATCCACCGGGTGATGGGGTGGGTCCTTCAGCTCCGGAAAATTCAGCCGGGTCAGCTCGAACAGATCGCGCATGGCCATCATGCTTTCAACACTGTAGACGTCCTGCTCCTCGTCCAGTCCGAGTTCGGCTGCCAGCATGCCCCGGTGCACCGGATTCATGCCGTTGGAGATTTCCAGGCGCACGATGGGAGCGAAGTGACGCTCCCTGAGTTCGGATTCTATTTTTTCCAGCAGGTCGTTGGCGGTTTCCTGATCGAGTTCCACATTCGCATTGCGGGTTACCCGGAACAATTCACAGGATTCTATCTCCATGCCGGGAAACAGCATGTCGAGGTTGTTGGCCACCAGATCGTCCAGGGTGACAAAGGCGTGACTCTCGCCAATCTGAATCAGGCGGCTGGAGACCTCCTGACTGACCGGAACCTTGACCCGCGCCATGTGCAGGTCGTGGCCGCCGGGAAATCTCAGGGTGACCAGCAGATTCAGGGTCTGGTTCGAGATGAACGGAAAGGGGTGACTGGGGTCCATCGCCAGGGGGGTCAGCATGGGGAAGATGTTTTCCTGAAAATGCTCCCGCAAGCTGGCCTGCTGATCCGCATCCAGAGAACGGAACTCGGTAATCAGAATGCCCTGTTCCGCCAGTTCCAGCATCAGATCTCCGTAGATCCGATGCTGTATCTGAATCATCTCACGGGTCACTTCCTGGCATTCCGCGAGTTGCTGGGTGGGGGTGCGGCCGTCCACGGTCGTGGTATGAATTCCTGCGGCTACCTGCTGCTTCAGGCCCCCGATCCGCTTCATGAAAAACTCGTCCATGTTGCTGCTGACGATGGCGAGGAATTTAACCCGCTCCAACAGAGGGTTTTCCTGGCGTTCCGCCTCTCCCAGAACACGTCGATTGAACGCCAGCCAGGTCAGTTCCCGATTGAGATAAAGTTCCGGGTCGTCCAGGTCGAACTCAGGGTTCTGGATGTCCATCTCCGTAGTCGGGTCCAGGGCATCGTCATTCGCGGATAGCTGTTCGGGTATGCTCATAGTCGTCTGTTCACTGGGTTGTAGAGACGCCGGCCTGGTCTTTAAGAGAGGTTGTCGTCCTGCTTGGGTCGATGGGAGGCAGCCTCGGGATGACGCCGGTCACCCTGATAGTATATGCCGGTTTGTCAAACAATGGGTATCGGGTTGATCACGGTCTTCTCTCAGAACAGAAAGCTGCGATCCGTGGAACGGTAATTCTCAAGACGGTTCATCTGGTCGAGCAGGGTGAGGAGAAATTCACGACTGCCGATGCGTCCCAGGCCACCCAGGGAACAGGATTTTTCCGAAAAGCTTTCGCTCGCGTCCACACGCCCGCATGGGTTGTAGATCAGACTCGGAACCGGGTCGCCGGTGTGTCGACCGGTGTTGCTGTCGGTGCTGTGATCCGCGGTGATTGCAATCACCCGATCTTCGCTGATCAGCGGCGCGATGGCGTCGTCGATGAGCGAGAGGATTTCTCGTTTACCGACGGGATCCAGATCGTGAGAGAACAGATCGGTGGCTTTGATGTGCAGGTACACCAGGTCGTGTTCCGTCAGGGCCTGCTCGGTGACCTGTATCTTTGCGGCGAGGTCGGTTGTTTTATCCGCCTTGAAGGCGGGATTTTCGAACAGGGTATAACCCATCAGTCTTCCGAGGCCGAGTACGGTGCGCTCTCCGGAGACCACGGCGGATCTCAACTTGAGGCGCTGCAGCAGGGGTCTGACCCGCGGCAGCTTGCCGGGGCTTCGGCAGATCACGCCGTTGGCGGGGGGCAGGCCCTGATCCCTGCGTTGCTGATTGATCGAGTGTGAGTCCAGCTGCTGGAACACCCGCTCGGTAAACCGGTTGATTGCAGCCGCAGTGCGGGACGCCTTGGGGTTTCGTTGATCCAGCGGCAGGCAGGGCAGCAATCCCAGACGGTGGAAGTGATTGCCGGGATCCGTGTTGCTGATCCTGGCCGACAGGCCCCGACCTTCCAGTTGCAGAACCACGCGATGCTGGGTGGCGGGATGCAGGCTGGCGAATATTCCCTCACCCAGATCAACCTGGCCGACAGCGGCAGCGAGAACATCGGTTTGGGTGTCGATACGGCCGGCGCGGCGGTCGAGGATAGCGAAATGCTCAGGGTGTTTTTCCAGGGTGGCGAAATTGCAGCGGAGATAGAGTGCATGCCGGTCCGAGGTCAGACCGACGCCGCTGGCCTCGACCGGTCCACGGGCCAGTTTGAGCGCCTGCTTGCGTGGCAGGCCGAACAGCAGCGCGATGCCGGTGTGGGTGCCCACCGGAATGCCGGGCAGCAGCGGGTCGACCAATCCACACTGTCCGGCGCGCGCAAGACGATCCATATTCGGCGTTTCAGCCACTTCCAGAGGGGTCTTGCCACCAAACGCGGGTATCCCCCGGTCACCCAGTCCGTCGAGTATGATCATCAGGCCTTTGAGGGATTTCAACACGGCTCACTATCCCGGCGGGAATACATCATCGACATGTCCCTCAAAGCGTTTCTCCAACACCTCGATGATGGAACGCATCACATTGTCCGTGGCGATGTCCTTTTGATCATTGGAGATGATCGGCACCGAGTGATTGTCCGCGTCCGAGAGCAGGTGACTCTGCAACAGCCAGATGGCATCGAAGTTGGATAGGTAATGGCTTTGATTGCTGCGCGCGGGTGCGCTGATGCCCCGGTCCTTGAGTCTATGCTTCAGTCTGTCCTGTTTGAGCACCGCCAGCATGATCGGTACGATCACCGCATCCGCCTCTTCCTCGAACCGCTGAAACAGGTCCGCTGAGACATGCACTCCCTCGAGAATCAGCGATACCCGCTCCTTCAGGGCCCGCTGCACCACCGCCTCGCAGGGTACCGAAACCAGTTCTGACTGGTACAGGTAACCCTGAATCATCAACTCCTCTTTCGGGACATTGGTCATCTTCTGGCCGGGTATCGTGTTCCAGGCGTTGAAGGAGGAGGTGTGCAGACCCGGCAGCAGACGCTCCGGAATCATCATGCGCATCACCTCCCGCAACATGTCGGTGGACTGGGTGCGGATGATGTTCAGGCGATGCGCCACCTCTGTGGCGATGGTGCTTTTTCCGCAGCCGGTTGCCCCGCCGATCAACAGGATGAGTGGCCGTTTGGAGTGCTTGTGATCGATCCACACCAGATAATTGCGGGCAGCATCCTTACCATAACGTTGTTTGAGTTTTTCAAAGGTCAGCCGACCGATCCTTGGTGTGGTGATCTCTTCTTCGCGTGATTCGAGCAGTTCCAGGAAAACCGACTGTGAAATGAGCGCCGCCTTGTCACTGCTCAATCCGGTGGATTCCAGACTCTGCCGGTGCTCCAGCAGCGAGAACGGGCTCACGCTGCCTTTCAGGTCGGTGACCTGGATCTCGATGCTCGAAGGGACCTGGCTTTCGTAACTGGCTATTACCTCGTGCTGAGACAACTGACCGAGTCTCTTGATCACGAGTTTGCGCAGATCCGTGGTCGTCATCTCTTCTTTGCCGCTGATCTGCTGACGGATCTCGGAGGAAAGCTGGTAGGCGGTTTCGAACGGCAGGCCGGCATCGGTCAGAGAACGGGTCAGTATACCCCTTAGAAAGGGCGTGCGCCTCTGGTCGGACTTGTCGATGATGAGTGTTTTGGCCATCGTCGCGCTGCGGCTGGGTCAGGTGGTAAGGATGATGCGGTTACCGGTTCAGCATCCGCTGTGGATGACCGGGTGATGCATTCGGTATGCCCGTTCAACAGCTCAAAGCGTAGCAGATCCCGGGGCGGGATAACACCAAGCCGGGGGGTTGGCAGTGCCGGGTTTGTGCCGCTGATCAGCAGCGGCTCAGTGACATCGGGCCAATGCGCGGCGAATCGGCATCAAGTAGGATTTTTCCAGACATACAGGACTTCCACCTTGTTGCCGGGATCCTGGAAACGCAACTGCTTGCTCAGAGACTCGACGAGCAGCAAACCTCTGCCACTATAAAGTTCTTCATCAGCCAGTTCTCGCTTGAAGTTCAGATAATCGAATCCCGGTCCGCTGTCTTCCACGGTAATCAGGATAAAACCGCCATCGGACTGACTGTGAATGCCGAGCTTGAGATGTATCCGGCCCTGGATCAGGTTGTTGAGGCGTTGTTCCCGCTGTTGAAAATAGTTGGTGAAGCCATCCTCTCCCTGCTTGATGTTGGAGTCGAGACCCAGTACACCGTGATCCAGCGCATTGATATACAGTTCTGTGAGAATGGTGAACAGGGGACGCCTGTGCTCATGCAGTCCCGCGGTCTCCTGAATCGAGTTGATCAATACCGGAATCGGATCCGCATGGCGCAGCTGGGCGCCGTAGAGCGAGTATTGGAACTCGATGCAGTTACGATGTTCCAGAACCTGGTAGGACTCGGGCAGTTCCTGCTGAATCTCCCCGGGCAGGGTGTGACGTCCCCAGGCGGGGAAGATCTGCCGTATCAGAGGTACCTCGACGACACTGATATCATCATCCTGGGGCGCCTGTTCGCAGAAAGACTCCAAAACCAGGGAGAGCCGATCGATGATGTAGCTGTCATCCAGGTCCTGTTGAATCACTTCGAGATAGCGCGGTTGACCGAACAGTTCACCCTGCGCATTACGTGCCTCGGTCACCCCGTCGGTGGCAAGGATTACACGGTCTCCCTCGTCAACCTGCAGATGGCAGAACTCGCCTTTGAATTCCAGATCCGGTGCAATGCCGAGGGGCAGGGAACGGGACTTCACGCGTGCTTTGATCCGGCCGGTCTGCTGCTCCACCAGATAGCAGTCGGGCATCCCGCAATTGATGATGCTGATGTGATCGAGTTGATGATCGACCTTGAGCAACTGCACGGCGAGGAACATGCCCGATGGCAGCAGGCTGTGAAGTTTGTTGTTGATGGCATAGAGAATCTGCTGCGGGGCGAATCCCTTGGCGGTCATGGAGCGAAACGCTTCCGAAGTGGGCAGGGCGCCCAGGGCCGCGGCCAGGCCGTGCCCGGTGAAGTCCCCCAGCAGCACATGCAGGTCGTGTGATGGCGCGAAAGCGGTCAACATCAGGTCACCGCTGAAAACGCTGGCTGGTTTGAGCAGGTAGTGGATGTGCTCCAGGGCCACATTGCCGGCCACCACCGCCCCGCTGAACACCTGCTCGGCGATCTCTTCATCCCGTTGCATTCTGCTGTAGAGCATCCGCGTGTCCTGGTGAAGACTGCGGATGCGCTCCATTGCCTTCATCTTCGCGGACAGCACGGTCTGGCTGTAGGGTTTGGATAGAAAGTCGTCACCTCCCGCCTCGATACAGCGGGCCACCGCCCGTTCGTCCGACATGGCGGTGAGAAAGATTACCGGGATGAAATGGTCTCCGGCGAGATGTTTGATGCGTTCCGTGGCCTCGTATCCGTCCATGACCGGCATCATGACATCCATGAAGATGATGTCCGGTTCGTGCTCCTTGAAGGACGCGACCGCCTCGGCGCCATTCTCTGCCTCGATGACCTGATAGCCGCGTTTTTTCAACAGGGTCTTGAGGATCATCCGGTTGGTGATTTCGTCCTCGACGATCAGTGCAAGTCCCAGGCTGGGGGCGGCGTTGTGGTCAGTCATAGATGAACGGTCCGAACGTTGATGGGGTAGGTGCTCTGACATGCGTGCCTCAACTCGCTGGGTTCCTGGCTCCGGGGATCAGGTTAGCCGGGCATCGGTACGGCCTTACCGGTCCGACACAGGTGACCGGGGTAACTGTTCACGGGAGGGTCCGTGCATTTGTCATTGCCTCAGATAACTTGTCGGTTTGTTGCGCGTTTACTTGAATCCGCATCTCGGGTGAAGTGAGAAACCTGACTTTACCAGGGGTGGGTTGTTATGATCAGCCTCAAGGGGCCCATCTCGAGCGTTGCTCGGGTGTCCCAGGATCAGCCTGGAGGTTTGTGGAACACTGTGCTGCTCAATGACTCGCTAACAATTGCCAATCCGTCCCCGGACCGGGTCGTGTTGCGCTTCCTGGGTGACTGGACCCTCGCCGAGCCGGTATACGCCTGGGACGCTCTGCAGCGCGATCTGGCCGGACGGGCAGGTTTGCAACAGGTCGATATCGACACCCAGGCATTGGGGCGCTGGGACAGCCGTCTGCTGGTCATGCTCAAGCAGATTCAGTGCTATTGCGATCAACAGGGTCTCAAACTGGACCTGGAACAGCTGCCGGACGGGGTGCACCGGCTACTGGGGCTGAGTCGCTCGGTGGCTGATCGTGACCTGTCTCACAGCGAACCGAAGGCTCTCGGACTGGTGCATCGTATCGGCGTCGGAGCCCTGGCTGCATGGCAGGAGTGTGTGGATTTTACCGAGTTCGCCGGGGAGTTGATCCTGGCCATGGGGCGGTTGCTGCGGGGAAAAAGCCGATTTCGCTGGGTCGATCTGTTCAGTGCCCTGCAGGCGGCGGGTCCCGAGGCCCTGCCGATCGTGAGTCTGATCGCGATACTGGTCGGTGCGGTACTGGCCTTCGTCGGGGCCATCCAGTTGCAGATGTTCGGCGCGGAAATCTATGTGGCGAATCTCGTCGCACTGGGCGCCTTCCGTGAGATGGGGGCCATGATGACCGCGATCATCATGGCCGGCCGCACCGGATCGGCCTATGCGGCGCAGATCGGGACCATGCAGGTCAACGATGAACTGGATGCGTTGAAAACCTTTGGCATTCCGGTCATCGATTTTCTGGTGCTGCCAAGAATTCTGGCGCTGGTGATCATGCTGCCGTTGTTGACCATTTGGGCCAATCTGCTGGGTATTCTGGGTGGCATGCTGGTTGGCGTTCTGGTGCTTGACCTCTCGCTGCTGGAGTACCTGACCCAGACTCATGGCGCGATCGGCTGGGATGATCTGGCGGTCGGGCTGGTGAAAAGCGTGCTGTTCGGGATCGTCATCGCCATGTCCGGCTGCCTGCGCGGACTGCAGTGCGGTCGGGACTCCTCCGCGGTGGGTCGGGCCACCACCTCAGCGATGGTCACGGCGATCCTGTTGATCGTGATCTGGGACGCCATCACCACCATACTGTTCAATCGACTGGGTATCTGATGAACCATTCGGCAATCACGAATTCCAGTTTCACCGAGCAGCCCCATATCGAGGTGCAGGGATTGACCATGGCCTATGGTTCACGGGTGATCCAGCAGGATCTCAACTTCAGCATCCAGCGCGGTGACGTGTTCATCATCATGGGTGGCAGCGGGTGTGGCAAGAGCACCCTGTTACGTCATCTGATCGGACTCAGGCGTCCGGCGAAGGGGGTGGTCCGCTACCAGGGTGAATCATTCTGGGATCTGGACAGCAACGGCCGTCACAGGATCATGCGCCGCATGGGCGTGCTTTATCAAAGCGGTGCCCTGTGGACTCATATGACCCTGGCGGAGAACGTGGCCCTGCCTCTGCAGACCTATACCCGTCTTTCGGCAGGGGAGATCGGGGAACTGGTGTCGTTTAAACTCAGCCTGGTGGGACTCAAGGGATTCGAGCGCTACTATCCTTCTGAAATCAGTGGCGGTATGCAGAAACGCGCAGGGCTCGCCCGCGCTATGGCGCTGGATCCGGAACTGCTGTTTTTCGATGAACCCTCTGCCGGTCTGGATCCGGTGAGCGCGAAACGCCTGGATGACCTGATCCTGGAGCTGAGCGAAAGCCTGGGTACCACTATCGTGGTGGTCACCCATGAATTGGCAAGTATCTTTGCCATAGGGCATGATGCCATTTTCCTGGATCCGGAAACGAAAACCCTGATTGCCCAGGGCAATCCGCGCGAACTGAGGGATAGCTCCGAGGATCCCAAACTACGGGAATTTCTCACCCGCGGAGAAGCGGGAGGTTAGCGAAATTATGCCATCCAAGGTCAGTCCAACACTCATCGGTTCCTTTGTGCTGGCCAGCCTGGTGCTGGGGCTGGGAGCGGTGTTTATCTTCTCCGGAAGCAAGCTCTCACACGAAGCGACCCGTTTTATCCTCTACTTCGAGGGCGATGTAAAGGGTCTTCAGGTGGGATCTCCGGTCAATTTCCGCGGGGTCAAGGTCGGTCAGGTCGAGCGGATGTCGATCACCTATTCAAGGGATTCACAGAGCTTTCGCATTCCTGTGATCATCGGTATCGAGGATGAGCGGGTGAAGGTGGACGGGGTCATAACCGATGAAGTAGGCAAGCTGGATCTGCACGACCTGATCCAGCAGGGATTGAGGGCGCGCCTCAATCTGCAGAGCCTGGTGACCGGCAAACTCGAGATCGAACTCGATTTTCAGCCCAAGACACCAATCCGCCTGATCGGCGCCAACAGCGTCTATCCGGAAATCCCGACAGTACAGTCGGGCATGGAAAAACTCGCCACGGCGATTGAACAACTGCCCATAGAGCGGATCACCCAGCGCCTTTCGGAGATGCTCGACAGCATCGACCAATTGGCGGAGCAGGGTGATCTGAAGCAGTTTATCGGCGCCATGATGCGCATCGCCGAGCGTCTCGACGCGGTGACCGAGGTACTGGATCTTCAGGCGCCGGAGATCCTGGAAAACAGCAACCAGACCCTGCTACAGGCACAGCAGAGTCTGGACACGATCCGCCAGGCCGCGAGCCAGGTGCAATCGTTGATTGCCGGGATGGAACAGGATCTGGACAGGGCCTTCAATAACTGGGATCGCACCATGGCCAGCGGTGATGCGGCGTTTCAACAGGTGGGGGATCTGGCGAATTCCGGAAACCAGTTGCTCCGCGAGGACTCCGAGGTGGTGCAGCAGATGAAGGCCGCGTTACAGGAACTCGGTGCCGCGGCCCGATCCATCCGTATCATGTCCGAGTATCTTGAACGTCATCCCGAGGCATTGATCAGGGGAAAACAGTAACCGATGAAAGTGTCTATCCAACACCGTGGTCTCTCCATGGTACTGCTTGTGATACTCCTCGCGGGTTGTGCCAGTCCGTCCCAGCCGACCCGCTTCTACCGCCTGGATGGGGGTGCGCCGAATATTCGTGCCCAGGACCTGATGCCCGCCCTCAATCGTTCCATGCTCGGAGTGGAAGAGGTTTCCGTCGCCGCCTACCTGGACCGTCCGCAGATTGTCGAACGTGTGGCGGAACACCGTTTGAAACTTCACGAATTCGACCAATGGGCCGGGTCCTTTCAGGAAAATCTCAAAATTGTGCTGGGCGAAGAGTTGCAACGGTTGATGCCGGAACGGCCGGTCGTGACCTCGCCCTGGCCGGGTAGCCGCCAACCCGACTATCGGCTGGAACTGATGGTTCGGCAGTTCGACTGGGTGGGGGATCGGATCATCGTTAGAGGCAACTGGAGCCTGATCCGGGAGAAACCCCGGGAGTTGGTGGCACTGCAACGGGTGGGTCTCGAAGAGCCGATCCTGGGCAGCGGTATCGACGCGGTGGTCGCCGCCTCACATCGCAGCATGGGGCGCTGGGCGCAGATCATTGCCGATTGGTTCAGGGACGCCGCCGGCCGACCCGGCGACTCGCCATGACACCGGTCGCCGCTGTCGCCGGAATCTCAGCCTCAAATGATCAGTTGGCGGGTGGTACGGGTGCCGGTTCGACCGCTTGAGGGGCTGTGGGCTGGGCGGAGTTTTGCTGCGGCGGGGTGGGTAAAGGTTCGATGACCGGCGGTTCATACCGGGAGGCAAGTGTGATTACGCCGAGAACCGGGTGATCGAGGTAGTTCGTTTGCCCACTGCGCATACGACGGCTGTCCTGCAGGCGATACAGGCGATGCTCAGGCGAATATCCGAGGTCATCCTGGCGGGCGGGTTCAGTCACGGCAGGCAGTCGCAGAAGTATGTCGGCATCCATGTGCAGATAGCGTTTAATGCCGAAGCGCACACGGCCTTCCAGTTTCGGCAGGTCGCTGCCGTCATCCGAGGAGAGGCTGAAGTAGACCGCTTCGGCCTGCTCAGGCGCTGATACCGGTTGGCGCCAGGCAAGCAAATACAAGGGGCGGTAGTCGCGGGATCTGCGCAGGGTTTGCCAGGTGTCGGCCAGTTCCTGTTCCTCGGCGGGTAAATGCTTGAAGGGAATGGCCTTGTTGTTTACCACCGCCTCGCCGCGTGACAGGTAGACGGCATTTTCCTGCGAGGGGACGCCCGGATCGACGGGCCATTGTTCTGTGGAGCCGGCACCTGCTGAGATGCGCTGAAAAACCAATACCTCGAACTGGTACCAGGGAGCCTCGGATTCCGCGTTCTCGGCCCAGACAAGCCCGGGCAGAATGAGCATTAACCACAACAGGCCTCGTGTTCGTGTCATTGTGAATCCCGTTTTGTTTCCGTCACTGTGTTCTGATCAACTCCACGCAGCGCATCAGTTTACCAGGATGTCGAGCAGTTCATGAATCTTTTTCACCCGGGCGTCAGGGGCCTCCATCGTCACCAGGTAACGGAGTTTGTCCCCCCCATCGAGCCGGTAACGCTGGGGTTGCTGCTGGATCAACAGGATCAGCCTGGCCGGATCGAGTTTTGGTGATTCATCGAACAGCAGTCTCGCGCCTTTTGCGCCCGCTTCGATTTTGCGGATGCCGAGGGGGTGAGCGCGCAGTTTCAGTTCAGTGATTGCAAACAGGTTCTTGGTCGGTTCCGGCAGCAGACCGAAGCGGTCGATCATCTCGACCTGCAGGTCACGCAGTTCACCGGCGTCCCGGGCACTCGCGATGCGTTTGTAGAGCACCAGGCGGCTGTGTACGTCTGGAAGGTAATCCTCGGGCAGCAGGGCGGGGATGTTGAGTTCGATCTCAGTGCCATGATCCAGAGGGCGGTCCAGTTCCGGTTGACGACCCGATTTCAAGGCGCTCACCGCCCGCTCCAGAAGTTCCGTGTAGAGTGAGAAGCCGATTTCATGGATCTGTCCGCTCTGCTCTTCACCGAGCAGTTCCCCGGCGCCGCGGATCTCCAGGTCATGGGTGGCCAGGGTAAAGCCCGCGCCGAGGTCCTCCAGCGACTCGATCGCCTCGAGGCGCTTCTTGGCGTCCGAGGTGATGCTCCCCGGGGGGGGCGCAAGCAGATAGGCGTAGGCCCGGTGGTGGGAGCGTCCCACCCGGCCGCGGATCTGGTGCAACTGGGCCAGACCCAGTTTGTCGGCACGATTGATGATGATGGTGTTGGCAGTGGGCACGTCGATGCCGCTTTCCACGATCGTGGTACACACCAGCAGACTGAAGCGCTGATGGTAGAAATCCCGCATGATGCCTTCGAGTTGGCGTTCGCGCATCTGTCCGTGGGCGACCTGCAGGCGTACGCCCGGCATCAAAGTCTCCAGACGTTGCGCCATGTTTTCGATGGTGCTGACCTCGTTGTGCAGGAAATAGATCTGCCCGCCACGTTTCAGTTCTCGCTGCATGGCTTCACGGATCAGGTTATCGTTCCACTGACTGACAAAGGTCTTGACCGGATGGCGCAGGGCCGGTGGAGTGGCGATGATCGACAGATCCCGCATCCCCGACATGGCCATGTTCAGGGTACGGGGGATCGGGGTCGCGGTGAGGGTCAGCAGGTCAACCTCGCTGCGCAGGGCCTTGAGGCGTTCCTTGTGGCGAACCCCAAACCGGTGTTCCTCATCGATGATCACCAGCCCCAGGTTGTCGAATTTGACCCCTTCTGAGAGCAGTTTGTGGGTGCCGACCACGATGTCGATTTTTCCCGCGGCCAGGCCATCCAGCACCTGTTGCTGCTGTTTGCCGGTGCGAAAGCGCGACAAACTCTCCACCCGGATCGGCCAATCTGCGAACCGGTCGGCGAAGTTCTGGTAGTGCTGCTGCGCCAGCAGGGTGGTCGGCACCAGTACCGCCACCTGACGGCTGCCCTGGGTGGCAAGGAATGCCGCCCGCATCGCCACTTCGGTTTTGCCAAAACCCACATCGCCGCAAACCACCCGGTCCATGGGTTGCGCCGCGGTCATGTCTTGCAGGACCGCTTCGATGGCCTGCTGTTGATCCGGTGTCTCCTCGAATTCGAAAGAGGCGGCAAATGCCTGATATTCGGCGTCAGGTGAAGGAAAGGACAACCCCTGTCGTGCTGCTCGCCGGGCGTAAATCTCCAGCAGCTCGGCTGCAACATCGCGGATCTGCTTGGCGGCCTTGCGCTTGATCCTGTCCCACTGGTCGCCGCCCAGACGGTGCAGTGGCGCCTGCTCGGGAGATGCACCGGCATAGCGGCTGATCAGGTGCAGGGAGGATACCGGCACATACAGCTTGTCGCCCTTGGCGTACTCCAGGGTGAGGAACTCCGTGATCTGACCGCCCACCTCCAGGGTTTGCAGGCCCAGGTAGCGGCCGACTCCATGCTCTTCATGCACCACCGGCGCGCCAATGTGCAGTTCGGTGAGGTTGCGGACGATCTGATCCGGGTCCTGGCTGACTTTTCGGCGTCGTCGTTCCTGACGCACCCGCTCGCCGTAGAGCTGGGTTTCGGTGATCAGGGCGATACCCTGTGCTTCCAGCCAAAGTCCCTGTTCCAGGGGCGCGACACACAGGGCCTGGTGTTCCTTGCCATCGAGAAACGCCTGCCAGCTGACGACCGGCTTTACCGCAATATCCAGATCGCGCAGGCTGCTTTGCAGCAGTTCGCGACGACCGGCGCCTTCCGCAATGAACAGCACACGCTTACCCTTGGGTGGTGCCTCCAGAAACTGCTTCAGGGCCAGTGCCGGAGTTTTGCTGCGGGCCTGAAAGGCCACCGGCGGCGGCATCCGGGTGGCATAGTTGACGCTATCGGCATAGCCCTTTGAACGGTTGGCCAGGGCGTGGGTGCTGATCGTGATCAGGTTACGCTGCTTGATCTGCGAATAGAGTTCGTTTTCACCCAGGTAAAGGTTCTCGGGTGGCAGAATCGGGCGTTCAACATCATGACGACGTTCTTCATAGCGCCCCCTGACATCGTCCAGAAAACGCCCGCACTGCGCGCGGGTTTCCTCGAAATCGATCAGCATGTGTTGATCCGGCAGATAGTCGAACAGGGTCATGGTCTGCTCGAAAAACAGGGGCAGGTAGTATTCCAGACCGCTGGGTATACGCCCGTCGGATACGTCCTGGTAGATCAGGCTTTTCTGCAGATCGCCCTCGAAGCGGATTCGGTAGTTGCGCCGGAACAGGCTGATGCCGGGCTCATCCAGGGGGAATTCCCGGGCGGGGAGCAGTTCGATGCGTTCGATCTTCTCATCCGAGCGCTGGGACTCCGGATCGAACGTGCGGATGGTGTCGACCTCGTCATCGAACAGGTCGATGCGGAAAGGCTGCGGACTGCCCATGGGAAAAATATCCAGCAATGATCCGCGCACCGCGAATTCGCCGTGGGAAAAGACCTGTGAAACGCATTGATATCCACCCTGTTCCAGACGCTGCCGGGTTTCCTCGATATTCAGTTGCTGTCCGGTCTCGATGATCAGGCAGTGCGCATCCAGAAACTGTCGGGGCGCCAGCCGCTGCATCAGGGTCGATACCGGAGTAACCAGTAGACCCCGGCTCATCTTCGGCAGGCGGTTGAGGGTCAGCAGGCGCTGGGAGATCAACTCCGGTAGCGGAGAGAAAAGATCATAGGGCAGGGTCTCCCAGTCCGGAAAATTAACCACCGGTACCTGTGCATCACCCAGGAAAAAACAGAGTTCCTGCTCCAGACGCGAAGCCGACTGCATGTCAGGTGTCACAACCAGGATCAACCCCGGATATTCACGCGCTGCGTTGGCAATCGCCAGGGATGCACTGCATCCATGCAAACCGCCCCATTGCAGGCGTTCACCGGATGCTTGTGCTAACTGCGGAGAGAGTGGTGAGCGGTTGGCGTCGGAAGAATGGTTCATGAGAAATTTACGGGCACATCATTGGATGCGCATTCTCGCACAGATGCGTATTGCGTTGCAGGTGAAAGCGCGCTGATCAGGGTGATCATCATCCAGCCGCCATGTGTCGGAAGCGTCAAAACTCGCCCAAATCGCGTTGCTGGGATTATACTGTTCGGGTAAGCGTTCATAAAGAAACCATCCCGTTACATGAAACACAAACTCATACCGATCGGTTGGCGGGAATGGCTCAGTTTGCCGGAACTGGGTATTCCCCACATCAAGGCCAAGATCGACACGGGTGCACGCACCTCAGCGCTGCACGCCTTTTCCCTTGAAACCTATACTCAGGATGACAAGACTCTGGTGCGCTTCGGAATTCATCCGCTGCAGAAGAATACCGAGTTCGAACGCTGGTGTACTGCCGAGGTCATCGATGAACGCGTGGTTTCAGATTCCGGAGGTCATCAGGAAAAGCGCTATGTAATCAGAACCTTTGCCCAGCTGGGCAAGGTGAGATGGCCGATCGAGATGACTTTGACCAATCGGGATTCGATGAAATTTCGCATGTTGCTGGGACGCACTGCCATGGCGGGGCGGTTCATGGTGGATCCGGCTTCGTCGTATTTGTGCGGCAAGCCCGGCAGATCCCAGCGAAAATAAAACAACGTCAGGAGGCGTCATGAAGATAGCCATTCTCTCCAGAAACCCGAAGCTCTACTCTACCCAACGCCTGGTGGAAGCCTGTAAGGCGCGTGGGCATGAGCCGAGAGTGATCGATACCCTGCGCTGTTACATGAATACCAGTGCGATGAAGCCCGAGGTCCATTACCGGGGTGAGCGACTTCTTGATTACGATGCGGTGATCCCGCGTATCGGCGCCTCGATCACCTTCTACGGCACCGCCGTGCTGCGCCAGTTCGAGATGATGGGGGTTTTCCCCGCAAACGAATCCGTAGCCATCTCGCGGGCACGTGACAAATTGCGTTCGCTGCAACTGTTGTCTCGGGACGGTGTCGGAATGCCGATCACCGGTTACGCCCATTCACCGGACGATATACAGGATCTGATTAAGATGGTGGGGGGCGCTCCCCTGGTGATCAAACTGCTGGAGGGAACCCAGGGAATTGGGGTGGTGCTTGCGGAGACCAAGAAGGCCGCTGAATCCGTCATCGAGGCCTTCATGGGCCTGCAGGCCAACATCCTGATCCAGGAGTACATCAAGGAAGCCGGCGGAGCGGACATCCGCTGCTTTGTGATTGACGGGAAGGTGGTGGCGGCAATGAAGCGCCAGGCGCCGGAAGGCGAGTTCCGTTCCAATCTGCATCGCGGCGGGCGTGCGGAACTGATCAAGATCAGTCCCAAGGAGCGAGCCACGGCGGTCCGCGCCGCCAAGGTGATGGGGCTGAACGTGGCCGGTGTCGATATTCTGCGCTCGGAGCGTGGTCCGCTGGTCATGGAAGTGAATTCGACTCCGGGATTGGAGGGTATCGAGAAGGCCACGCAGAAGGATGTGGCGGGATTGATTATCGAGTTCATCGAGCGAAATGCCCAACCTCATCGCACCCGAACCAAGGGTAAGGGTTGAGCATGACCATAATGAAGATCGGCGAGGTCGAGATTCCACCTGGAGCAAGGGTCAACCTCGATCTGCCGATCGCCAAGTCACCGACCCACACCCCGCTGAGTATGCCGATTCAGGTCTGGCGGGGAAAAAAGCCGGGCCCCAGGCTGTTCGTCAGCGCCGCGATTCACGGTGATGAACTCAATGGTGTTGAAATCATCCGGCGGATTCTCAAGCAGAAGATACTGTCCCGCCTGCACGGCACCCTGATCACCATTCCCATCGTCAATGTGTACGGGGTGATTCAGCACTCGCGCTACCTCCCGGACCGTCGTGATCTCAACCGTAACTTTCCCGGTCATGAAGGGGGGTCGCTGGCAAGTCGGCTGGCGAATCTCTTCATGCGCGAGATCGTGGCCAATTCGACCCATGGGATCGATCTTCATACCGGTGCGTTGCACCGCTCAAATCTGCCCCATGTGCGGGCCAACATGGACGACGAGGAAACCAGCCGCCTGGCGCACGCCTTCGGTGTGCCGCTGTTGCTCAATTCCCAGTTGCGTGATGGTTCACTCAGGGAGGCTGCCGCGGAGTACGGTATCCCGATGCTGCTCTACGAAGCGGGAGAGGCGCTGCGGTTTGATGAGGTGGCGATTCGCGCCGGGGTCAAGGGCATACTCAATATCATGCGAACCCTGGAAATGTTGCCGGTTTCCAGGCTGAAATCAAGACAACCGAGCGAGTCCTTGATCGCAAGCAGCACAACCTGGATACGTGCTCCGGAGAGTGGCATTTTTCGTGCGCTGGTGTCCCTCGGCAGCCGGGTCAAGAAGGGACAATTGCTGGGTGTGGTGGCTTCGCCTTTCGGTGACCAGGAGGTCACCGTGATTTCGCCCTGCGCGGGCATCGTCATCGGTCGTTCCAATCTGCCATTGACCAATGAGGGTGATGCGCTGTTTCATGTTGCACGATTCCAGGGGGTTCGCGCCGCGGAGGAACGGGTTGAAAGTTTTACCGAGGAACTGATTCCTGACAGTTCGCCGGACATGCCGGATGAGGAACCACCGATCATCTGAACCGCCGCAAGACTTCGCAGGGGTGCATGCTCTTTGTCTGATGTTTCGCAGTCCGCGACCCGACATGCGCAATGAAACGATGTACAGCATTGATCAAGCCGCGCCGGCGCCAGTGCACAGGTGGCGATCAGGTGTAGGTCATGTATGATTAGACTTAACAGGCTCCCTTATCAACCCGGCCAGGCTTCGGCTGAAGACGACGTATTGGGTGGCCGGGTTAACAGCATCATGGGATTCAGAACAGGATAACCATTGCTCATGCCCCAAGGAGGTAGCGCATGTTGGTGCTCACCCGTCATCTCAATCAGTCATTGCAGGTTGGCGAAGAGGTCAGCCTCAAGATCTTGAGTATCACAAACGGCCATGTCCGGTTTGGTATCGAAGCGCCGTCCGATGTTCAGATCTTGAGAGAAGAACTGGCTCATCGCAGTGATACCACTCCAATAAGATCTCCCAGTCGGCAGGATGCTGGAAAAATCCACGAGCCCCGTGTGATCTACAAGCCCCGGCGTAAAAAACTTGTCATGGATCAGTAACCGCACCCGCCAATCGATCGGCCCGCTGCAGACAGGCGACTCATGTCGACAGAGTGAGCGGCCGGATCAATCGTATCCTGGCACACGCACAGGGAGCATCGTCAATCTGAAGCAACTTCGATCCAGTGGTGTCCTGTCCAGGCCTGAAAAGGTTTGAAGCGGGTTTTGTAATTCATTTTCTGGCACGACTCGATCCAGAAACCGGGATAGACCCATTGCAATCCCAGTTCCCGGGTGAACTCAATCTGCCACATCAGGGCAAACACCCCCAGCCCATCCTGGCGCATTTCCGGATCGAAGAAGGTGTAAACTGAAGAACTGCCATCGGGCAGCAGATCGCTGACCGCGACTGCGACCAAACGGCCTGATTTTCGGAACTCGATAAACCGGGTGTCGGCCCAGTCACAGGTCAGAAACTGGGAATACTGACCGGGACTGTTGCACACCATCGCGCCATCCGGATGACGATGCGCCAGGTAGCGTTTGTAGAGCTGATAGTGTTCCTCGCGGTAGTGAGCAGAGGTGGGTGTGACCTGCACTGAGCGGCTGTTCTGTTTCCAGTTTCGACGCTGACTGCGGGATGGCCGGTAGGTCTCGACCGGAATTCGCAATGATACGCAACTGGTGCAGTTGGGGCAGGCCGGCTGATACAGGTAACAGCCGCTGCGGCGGAATCCCTGGTCGATCAGTTGCTGATACAGTTGCGGTGTGACCTTGGCCATTGGATCGAGAAACAGGTTCCTCGCCTCCTGACCCGGCAGGTAGGAGCAGTCGTGCAACTGACTCATGTAGCAGGCGTAAGCGGTTTCCTGGTCGAATTCGGATTGATTCATCATATTTCAAACTCGGGACGGGTCTCGGCCCAACTGCCGACCAATCCCGGTATGCGGGTCCAGTTTTGCAGGTCCTGGCAAAAACGTTTGCGCGGAATCTGCTCCGCGCCCAGACTGGCCAGGTGCCGGGTGTAGACCTGGCAATCGATCATCCGGAACCCCCACGACTGAAGCTGGCGGCTGAGCGTGACCAGGGCTACCTTGGAACTGTCGCTGACCCGGCTGAACATGGATTCACCGAAAAACACCTTACCAATTGCCATGCCATAGAGGCCTCCCACCAGCTCATGGTCTTTCCATACTTCGACGGAATGGGCCAGGCCGAGGCGAAACTGCATACGATATGCGTCGATCATCTCAGGTACCAGCCAGGTACCCGGATTGTCACCCCTCGGAGCCGCACAGGCCTTAATGACCGCATCGAAATCCCGGTCGAAGGTGACGCGGAAGCAACCCCTGCGAAGGGTTTTGCGTAGGCTCCGGCTGATCTTGACCCGCTCCGGGTAGAGTACCGTGCGCGGGTCGGGTGACCACCACAGGATCGGTTCACCCTCGGAGTACCATGGAAAGATTCCCAACTGGTAGGCCTGGATCAATCTCTGTGGGGTGAGATCTCCGCCCACCGCGAGCAGGCCATCCGGGTCTCGCTCGGCCTCGGAGACATCCGGGAAAGGCATGTTCGGATTTTCATCGAGGAGGTAGATCATGACACGTACTTTCTCCGACTCTCATATAATCATAACAAGCACTTGTGTAAACACTAAAAAATTCGCATTATTCACCGGTTATTAATGTGTGATATTGGAGAGAGGTTTTGTCTGATTCTGTCAAATATTTGCAAATCGGCGATGTGCTGCAGCTGCAGTTTGCCCCTCCCTCTGAGAATCAGGATCGCTTTTCCGCCACACTCGTCGGTTTTCTGCCCGGTCAGAGTCTGGTGATTACCACGCCCCGAAAATCAGGCAACCCCATCATCGTGCGGGATGGGCAGAGTTTCACGGTGCGCATGCTGCAGGGTAGCAATATCTTCGGCTTTGTCTCCCGGGTGCTGCATGCCTCATCGAAACCCTATCCGCACCTGCATCTGTCCTATCCCGGTGAGGTGGAAAGCGCGGTGGTGCGCAATGCCCCCCGGGTGCCGACTGAACTGCGGGCCACGATCATTCGCCCCGCAGGCGCCGGCGGTGAAGAGACGCAATACCCGGTCATCATCAGTGACATCAGCAGCACCGGGGCGCGGGTCATCGATCGGCAGAAACTGGGCGAGGTCGGATCGGTCCTCCAAATCAGTCAGACCCTGGCGGTTTGCGGCGGTGAAGATATCCTCAAGGTCCTGGCGGTGATCCGAAATATCCGTGAAGTGCCGGACGCGGAGGGGAAGCTGCGTTACTTCCACGGGGTGGAGTTTCGTGGACTGAACCGCTTTCAACAACTGATTCTTTGCTCTTACGTGCTCGGCAGCATCGCCCGGGAACGGGGTTGATCACGCCAACCGCCGTCCGGGGACACGCGGTACGCCGGGGTGCCGTGCGTCATGGCGATGTATGGACCGCCCGGGTAACCGGGCGGCAGGCGGAGGATCAGGCGTCTTTTGCAGCCAGCGCATCCAGGTAGCGTTCTGCATCCAGCGCGGCCTGACAGCCGGTACCGGCGGAAGTGATCGCCTGGCGATAGACATGATCCATCACATCTCCGGCGGCAAACACCCCAGGAGTGGAGGTTTCAGTGGCATTGCCTTCCAGTCCGCCGCGGACTTTCAGGTAGCCGTTGTGCATCTCCAACTGACCATCGAACAGGGCGGTATTGGGACTGTGGCCGATGGCGATGAATACGCCCTGCAGTTCGATATCCCGGGTGGATCCGTCCTTGACGTTCTTGATGCGCATACCGGTCACTCCGGTATTATCGCCTAGCACCTCATCGAGCACATGATCCCACTCGATGGTGACATTGCCATCCTCGGCCTTCTTCTTCAGCTGATCCGCGAGGATCTTCTCGGAGCGGAACTGGTCGCGCCGGTGCACCACCACCACTTCGGAGGCGATGTTAGCCAGGTAGAGGGCTTCCTCAACTGCAGTGTTACCCCCGCCAATGACCGCAACTTTCTGGTTTCTATAGAAAAAACCGTCGCATGTTGCGCATGCGGAGACCCCTTTGCCGCGAAATGCCTGTTCCGATTCCAGGCCCAGGTACTTGGCAGAAGCGCCGGTGCAGATGATCAGCGCATCACAGGTGTAGACGGCCTGATCACCGGTCAGGCGGAAGGGACGCTGATCGAGCTCTGCCTTGTTGATGTGATCAAAGATGATCTCGGTGTTGAAACGTTCCGCATGCAGCCGCATCCTCTCCATCAGTTCCGGACCCTGAACACCCTGGTTGTCACCCGGCCAGTTGTCGACTTCGGTGGTGGTCATCAGTTGGCCGCCCTGTTCCATGCCGGTGACCAGCACCGGTTCCAGGTTGGCTCGGGCTGCGTACACCGCTGCGGTATAACCCGCAGGACCCGATCCTAGAATCAAGAGACGGCAATGCTTGGTTTCGCTCATGTATACTAACTCCCCTCGGGTGTTGCCCGGTTGGCTGGGGCAGACCACGAATGATGGTGGGTTGGACCTGCGGGTCCGAAAATCGGTGACCCGCATCCAAGACTCGAAAAATGAATGCGGGAATACTACGGAATCATCCCTTCGGGGTAAAGAATCACCAAGGGCCTCAAGCTATGAAAATCGGCATCCCCACAGAAATCAAACCTTTGGAAGGCCGGGTTGGTCTGGTGCCCGATGCCTGTGCCGAACTGGTCAAACGTGGACATCAGGTCATGCTGCAACAGGGAGCCGGACTCAACAGCGGTTATCCGGATCAGCGCTACCAGGATCTGGGCGTCGAGCTGGCTGAGGACGCACAAAGAATCTATACGGAGTCGGATCTGGTGGTCAAGGTCAAGGAACCGTACGGGCCGGAGCCGGAACTGCTGCGCGAGGGGCAGATTCTGTTTTGCTTTCTGCATCTGGCGGCGGATCAGGCGCTGACCCGTCGTCTGCTCGACTCCGGGGTTACCGGGATCGCCTTCGAAACTGTGGAAGAGGGCGGTGCGCTGCCGATTCTGGCGCCCATGAGTGACATTGCCGGAAGGCTTGCAGTGCAGAATGGCGCCACCCTGCTGCATCGCCCCCGGGGTGGAAAAGGTCTGCTGCTGGGCGGACTGCCGGCCGCGGAACGGGGGCATGTGGTCATCCTCGGGGGCGGCCAGGCAGGAGGAAACGCGGCCGCTCTGGCAGCCGCCATGGGTGCCCGGGTGACGGTGTTCGAGCGTTTCAGGGAGCGCATGGGGCACCTGCGGGATCTGGGTGACAACGTCACGGCGTTGTATCCCTACGAGGAGGCGGTGAGCCAGGCGGTCGCCGATGCGGATCTGCTGATCGGGGCGGTATTGATTCCCGGGGCCCGGGCGCCGCACGTGGTGAGCCGGCAGCAGATCGAGAGCATGGCGCCCGGAGGCGTGGTGGTGGATATCTCGGTGGATCAGGGCGGCTGCATCGAAACCACCCGTCCCACCACTTACGAGGATCCGGTGTATGAAGTCTCTGGAATCAGCCATTTCTGCGTCACCAACATGCCTGGGGCGGTTCCGCGCAGCGCCAGCCAGGCATTGTCCGCCGCGATGATGCCCTATCTGTTACCGCTGGTGTCTCCGGACTGGTCCTCCCACGGGGCGTTGAACCGGGCCGTGAATCTGGCGTCGGGTGAACTGGTACATCCGGTCTTGCGTGAACAATACTTGTGAAATTAAAATAAGAAATTCGTGTAAATAGATAATTTGAAAAGCATTTATTCAATCGATTTCGCACTTCAGGGTTGTTTGGATACAAACCTGGAGGCGTGGAGCCAAGATGTCAGCACAGGCTAAGAGCCAACAATCCAGCGAACACAGCGCCTTCCACAACCATGTCAGTCGCGCGTTGCGCGAAGGTGTGATGTGGAGCCTCTTCTGTCTCAGCGGCTACCTGTTGATATCCCTGTTCAGTTACTCCCCGCTGGATCCGGGCTGGTCTTATACCGGCCCCGCCCACAATGTGCTCAATTCAGGGGGGCCCGCGGGCGCCTGGTTTGCGGATGTGTTCCTCTACCTCTTCGGCGTCTTCGCCTACCTCTTTCCGGTGATGCTGAGCTGGAGCGCGGTGCTGGTGTTTCGCCGTCGCAACCCGGACGACACGGTGAACATCAATCTGGTACTGGTGCGCTGGCTGGGTTTCTTCGTCACCCTGGCCTCAGGATGCGCGCTGGCAACCCTGCACATCAGTCACCTGGGCAGTGGCTTGCCCACCGGTACCGGTGGCGCCCTGGGCGCCACCCTGGCGCACTACTTCGAGACCAATTTCAACTCATCCGGAAGCACCCTGTTGATGCTGGCCCTGTTTCTCAGCGGGTTCACCCTGTTCACCGGGGTTTCCTGGTTCACGGTGATGGATCTGCTGGGCGGATGGGTGATTTGGCTTGCCCAGGGCGTGCAGCGGGTCTTCTTCGGGTGGCGGGAGCGCAACGCCGCCAAGCAGGCCCGTCGCGAACGGGTGGAACTGGTGAAAAAGGAGAAGAAGAAGGCTGAGAGCCGTAAGCAACCCAGAATCGAACCGGTCATCAATGCGCCGAAACCCAGCGAACGGGTGGAGAAGGAGCGTCAGGTGCCCCTCTTCGAGGCCGATCCGAACAGTGAGTTGCCGCCCCTGGCGCTGCTGGATCCCGCCAAACAGACCGTACAGGCCTATTCGGAAGAGGCCCTGCAGGCGATGTCACGACAGGTGGAGATGAAGTTTGCCGACTTCGATATCGAGGTGCAGGTGGTGGCGGTGCACCCCGGGCCGGTGGTAACTCTGTATGAACTGCAGTTGGCTGCCGGTACCAAGGTGAGCAAGATCAGCGGTCTGTCCAAGGATCTGGCGCGCGCCCTTTCCACCGTCGCGGTGCGGGTGGTCGAGGTGATCCCCGGTAAATCGGTGATCGGCCTGGAGATCCCCAATGAATATCGAGAGATGGTGTTCCTCAGTGAAGTACTGCAGTCGCAGACCTACGAGGCCTCCAAATCGCCCCTGACTCTGGCGTTGGGTAAGGATATCGCGGGCAATCCCATGTGCGCCGATCTGGGTAAGATGCCCCATGCACTGATTGCCGGCACCACCGGTTCGGGTAAGTCGGTGGCGATCAATGCAATGATCCTGAGCCTGTTGTACAAGGCGAAACCGTCGGAAGTACGGATGATCATGGTCGACCCGAAGATGCTCGAGCTGTCGGTATACGAAGGCATCCCGCATCTGCTGACTCCGGTGGTCACCGACATGCAGGAGGCGGCCAATGCGCTGCGCTGGTGTGTCGGTGAGATGGAACGTCGCTATCGGCTGATGGCCGGTCTCGGGGTTCGCAACATCCAGGGCTACAACCGCAAGGTGAGGGAGGCGATCAAGAAGGGCGAACCGATACCCGACCCGCTGTTTCAGCCGCAGCCGGATGAAATCATCGAGGCGATGGCGCATCCCACACTGGAACCTCTGCCTTACATCGTGGTCATTATCGACGAACTGGCCGACATGATGATGATGGCGAGAAAGAAGGTCGAGGAATTGATCGCCCGCCTGGCGCAGAAGGCCCGTGCCTCCGGCATTCACCTGATCCTCGCCACCCAACGTCCCTCGGTGGATGTCATCACCGGTCTAATCAAGGCGAACATCCCGACACGCATCGCCTTCCAGGTGTCATCACGGGTCGATTCCCGGACGATTCTCGATCAGATGGGTGCGGAGCACCTGCTGGGTCATGGTGACATGCTCTACATGGGCACCGGCAGCAACATCCCGCAACGTCTGCACGGTGCGTTCGTCGATGATAACGAGGTGCACCGGGTGGTGAGCCATCTCAAGGCATCGGGCGAGCCGGACTATCTGGAGGAGATCCTCCAGGAAGCGACGGAAGCGGTGCCTGGATTCCCCGTGGAAGGGGGAGATACCGAAGACAACGATCCCCTGTATGACGAGGCGGTCAGGATTGTCACGGAAACCCGCAGGGCCTCCATTTCAGGGGTTCAGCGGCGTCTCAAAATCGGTTACAACCGCGCCGCCCGAATGATCGAGGAGATGGAGCGTACCGGTGTGGTCGGGCCGGCTGAAACCAATGGCAGCCGGGCCGTGCTGGCCCCGCCGCCTGTTGATTGATATCAGGAATCGCAACACTATGTACAAACCGGTGGGTCAATTCATTCTGCCAGCCCTGCTGTGCCTGCTGTTTCTGCCGTCGGCGATAGCAGCCAACGGCAGCCAGCAGCTGGAATCTTTTCTCCAGGGGTTGCACACCCTCAAGGCCGATTTTCGTCAAACCCTGGAGCAACCGGACAATGACCAGTATTTCGCCAGTCACGGGGTGTTCTACCTGAAACGCCCGGGCCTGTTGCGCTGGGAGTATGAGTCTCCCGCGAAGCAGCTGATCGTCGCGGATGGGGACCGGATCTGGCTTTACGACATGGAACTCGAACAGGTGTCGCATCAGAGTCAGGACTCGGCACTCAAAGGCACCCCGGCCCAGTTGCTCAGCACGACCCGCCCGGTGAGTGACTATTTCCAGGTCAATGACCTGGGTGAAAAGGATGATATGGCCTGGGTGGAACTGATTCCCAGGGATCCGGAGGGACAGTTTCAGCGCCTGCTGCTGGCCCTTGCGGATAACAGCCTCCAGCGTATGGAGATGTATGACAACTTCGGCCAGATCACCCGCTTCTTCTTCGATCAGATACAGCTCAACCCTGAACTGGATGAGCGGCTGTTTCAGTTCGAGCCACCGCCCCTTGTGGATCTGATCGGGGACTGATGGAAGGGGAGGATCTGTTCCAGGGTTCCGCGGAGGCGTTCCGTCCCCTCGCGGACCGGATGCGTCCCCGCAGTCTGCAGGAGTTTGTCGGCCAGACGCATATCCTGGCCGAGCAGAAACCCCTGCGCCTGGCGATCGAGACGGATCGGCTCCACTCGATGATTTTCTGGGGGCCGCCCGGCACCGGCAAGACCACTCTGGCCGGATTGATCGCGCAACATTCCGGAGCTCAGTTCATAAACCTCTCAGCGGTATTGTCCGGGGTCAAGGAGATCCGCGCAGCCGTGGAACAGGCCCGCCTGTGCAAGCAGCAGGAACATCGGCCCACGGTGCTGTTCATCGACGAGGTGCACCTGGTCTCACCAGTAACTTTGTAATTTATGGACAGTTGGAAAGAAGAGAAAAACTACTTAAAATCATAATGTTATAATTAATATCATTTGATAATCATGTGTCCATATTATTTCTTAAAATATGGACAAGTGGTGTATTAATATGTCCATATTTTCTCGAGATATCCTTGTATGAACATCGGGCCATTTTGTAAAGACCTTGATGAACATTTAAAAAGGGAATTTTCTTACAAGGGAAGAATAACGACTCGTGGTTTAGGACAAACTCTGGAGGCTAAAAGAAAAGCCTTTTGGCTCTATTTTCGATATCCTACTGATAATTATGCAGGAAAACGGACATTGGTTATAGCTGCCATCTCCTTTAGGGAAAAACGTATAGGGCATGGGACTAGATTGCTAAATTATCTAGCCTATATTGCTCCCAAGTACGGATATAGGTTTATTTCTATAGAAAATATTGGTGAATCGAGTCGAGCATTTGCATCAAAGCTTGGTTTTGACCTGATAAAGCCTTTTGGTGGTTCCTCGGAAAATGCAATTATTGAGGTCGATGAGCTACGCAGAGTGCTTAGTAAGAGAGTTCAGGTAGTTGAACAATAATTTTTTTAGGAAATACCCTCGGTTTTCGAGATTCATGGCAAAAGGAAGAATAGTTGAATCAGACTTAATCGACAAGCTTGTTGAGTTCAATTATTCCTACTTACCTGGCATTTCTGATAAAGCTGTACTTGGGTAGGGGGTAGTAGTGGGACAGCCATCTTCTGAGCACATCTTTGCAACCACTGCTAACGCTTGTCAACGTGATGCCATCGAATCCACCGAGGGGCCACTCCTCATCATTGCTGGCCCCGGGTCAGGGAAGACCTTCACGCTCGTTGAGCGCATCGTTTACCTCATTACGCACAAGGGTGCCACACCGGAATCGCTGTTCGTAGTCACCTTCACAGAAAAAGCAGCCCAGGAACTCACTACCCGCGTGTCCAACCGCCTTCTCGAACTTGGGATACATTTCAACCTTCATGAAATGTACCTGGGCACGTTTCATTCAATCTGCCTGAGACTGCTGGAGGAGAACCGGGAATTCACTCGCCTGAAGCGCAGCTTCACGGTCATGGATCAGTTCGATCAACAGTATTTCCTGTACCAGAACCTTGAACCCTACCATGACATCCAGAATGCCGAGCACATCTTGGGCAAAAAGGATGGAGCACGATGGCGTCAGTCTGAATCGCTGCTGAAGTGGCTAAACAAGGCAACCGAAGAAGCCCTTGATCCTGATGATCTGATTCACGCGGAAGACGAGGCTGTTGTCGCCCTGGGTGAGTGTCTCAAGCTCTATCAGCAACAGCTTGAAGAACATAATGCCCTCGATTTTTCCGGTATCCAGTATGAGGCGCTAACACTACTGCGCGACTACCCTCTTGTGCTTGAAGAGGTACGGTACAAAATCACCTATCTCATGGTAGACGAGTATCAGGACACCAACACCATCCAAGAAATGATTCTCAAACTGCTTTGTGCTGAGAAACCCAATCTCTGCGCGGTGGGCGACGACGACCAAGGGCTATATCGTTTTCGAGGTGCATCGGTTCGCAACATCCTTAGCTTTGCAGACCAGTTCGGCAACAATCAGTGCAAACAGGTGAGACTAACCACCAACTACCGTTCACACCCAGACATCATCCACTTTTATAACCGGTGGATGGACAGTCAGGCCTGGGAGGTTGGTGGCCAGTCATTTCGGTTTGACAAGCGTATCGAAGAAGACAAATCACAAGAGTTCCCTGAAACGGCTTCCGTTATCACCGTTTCAGCTGAAGAGGGCGATGATTGGCACGACGAGGTAGAGTCCTTTCTTCGCGACATGCGCGCCAGAGGCTCCATAACAGACTGGAATCAAGTCGCCTTCCTGTTCCGGTCAGTAAAGAACCCAAAAGCGGTTGCCTTGGCCAGGGCCCTGGAGGAGCGCGGCATTCCTGTATATTCGCCACGTTCCAACCTCTTTTTTGAGCGCGAAGAAGTGCGCCTGATGATCGGCGCTCTAATTTTCTTGTTTCCTCAGTTCCCCGAAATCCGCAAATGGAATGACGAGGCCCATCTACCAGTCTGGGACTATTACGACCGTGCCTGCTTTGCGCCGTTTATCAGCGAACTGCGCAAACCAGAAAATGCCGACCTGCTCAATTGGGCGCGCCCCATCGCAAAGCAGCACATGACGCTAACAGAAAACACCGACTACGCCTTCTCGGGTCTTTTATATCAGCTGCTGAGCTACCCCCTATTCAGCCGGTTTCTGGACGAGGAGGACGATGGCAGTCTGGTGAATGAGCGTGCCGCGCGCAATCTCGCCCAGCTTTCCAAGTTACTCTACAAATTCGAATACTTGCACCACGTATCAGTATTGAATCCCGCCTTTCTAGAGAACAATATCAAATCGCTGTTCAACAGCTTTCTACGGTTCCTCAAGGATGGTGGCATTGACGAGTACGAGGACACATCCGAATATGCCCCTAGAGGCTGCGTGTCGTTCCTGACCATTCACCAATCGAAAGGGTTGGAGTTTCCGGTGGTCATGGTCGGCTCACTGGAAGCAGTGCCCCGAAAACAGTACACAGATCTAGATGAGGCACTCGAACAAGGCTATCTGTCTCGTCCCCCATTCGAGCCGCTAGAGCGTACTAAGTACTTCGATTTCTGGCGGCTCTACTACACCGCCTACTCCAGAGCACAGAACCTGCTAGTCATGACCTGCCAGGAGAAGGACGGCCGTGGGCGCACCCCCTCTAAGCACTTTGCACGATTCTACGACCAATTACCGCCGTGGAAATCCGACTCCTTCAAGCCCGATCTTCTGGACCTGGAGCAAGTCAAGGAGGTGCACTTAAAGAAGGAGTATTCCTTTACCTCACACCTCACGTTATTTGAGAACTGCGCCCAGCAATACCGCTTTTTCAAGGAGCTGGAGTTCATGCCGGTCAGGACCAGCCCCATCCTGTTCGGTACCTTGGTCCACCAAACCATTGAAGATATCCATAAAACGGTACTGCGCGGTGAGGTAGAGAAACTCTCAGAGGCGCAGATAGAATCATGGTTTAACACCAACTACCATTATCTCACCAAGCGGGAACGCGTTTACCTGGCCGAGCCCATCAAGCACGTCGCGCTTGGCCATGTCCTGCGCTATTACCAACGCCAGGGCGGCGATTGGTCAAAGATACTGGAAGCTGAGGTCGACATCTCCCTGGTGAAGGACGAGTACATCCTCAAGGGCAGCGTGGACCTGATCACAGGGGAAGATGGAACGGTGGAGATCGTGGACTTCAAATCCGAAAAAAAGCCAGACATCGAAAAGGACCGGGAGAAGCTGCGCCGTTATCAGCGTCAGCTCGAGGTGTACGCCCATCTGGTGGAAGAACGCACCGGTCAGAAGGTGACGAAAACGCACCTCTACTACACAAGCGAAGAATCAGGGAACCCATTCATCACATTCCCTAAAGATGATTCATCGATCAACAATACCATCGCCACCTTTGATGCAGTGGTACACCGAATTGAGAGCCGGGACTTCAGTATCACTGAACGCCCGGCCAAACTCTGTATTGAATGTGATATGCGCGCTCACTGCGACGCAAAAAACTGGAAATTTAGGACCGCAACATGAGTACAAAACAAGATGAGATGGATCTGAGCGCAACTCAGCCAGAAGAAACAGAACTGGACAAATATGAGTTTGAGCCAATCCAAGGTTATCCAATGCTTAACTGGCGCGGCAAGAGACCATTCCGGTCGACGCAATATTACCCAGCACAGCAGAAAGAGCAACATGGTCCAGAAATCAACGGCTGGAGAAACAAGATCTACTGGGGTGACAATCTCCAGGTAATGAGTCATTTACTCAAGGAGTATCGAGGGCAAGTTGACCTTGTATATATTGACCCACCGTTTGACTCAAAAGCCGACTATAAGCTGAGAATTAAAATTCGCGGAAGAAAGTATTTTAGTGATCAAAGCACTTTTGAGGAAAAGCAGTACACAGACATCTGGTCGAACGACGAATATCTCCAGTACATGTATGAGCGTATTACCTTGTTGCGTGAGCTCGTCTCTAATAACGGATTGATTCTATTGCACTGTGACCCTAACCGTGGTCACTACCTAAAATGCATGATGGATGAAGTATTCGGATCAGATCGCTTTATTAATCAGATTGTCTGGAAACGATCTGATGCTCATAATGATTCTGGGCAAGGCGCAAGACATTTAGGATCTGTTCACGACATGATCTTGTTGTACTCGAAAAAGCCCGAGTATAACTGGAACAACGTTTTTCTCCCTTTACCAAAATCTACAATTGAAAAATGGTATCGGCATATAGAAGAGGGAACTGGTCGCAGATTCAATAAAGCTGACATGACTGGACCTGGCGGGATTGCGAAAGGGAATCCAGTTTACGAATGGAATGGAATCACGCGAGCATGGCGATACAGTAAGAAACGGATGCAACAGCTAGACGATGAGGGGCGCATTGTATACACCTCATCCGGCATGCCTTATCAAAAACGCTATCTAGATGAAAGCAAAGGGGTACCATTACAAGATTGGTGGGATGATATACAAATGGTTAGGGGGATACAAAGAAGAGACGAGTCCCAGTACCCTACAGAAAAGCCAGAATCATTGCTAGAACGCATAATCGAACTTGGGTCAAAGCCGGGTTCTTTGGTTCTAGATGTGTTTATGGGCTCGGGCACCACCCAAGCGGCCGCAATGAAACTTGGCCGAAAGTTTATCGGCGCCGACATCAACCTCGGCGCCATACAAACCACAACTAAGCGCCTTATTAATATAGCTAATAACCTAGAAACCGAATCCAACAGATTGACGAAAGAAGAAAAGAAAACAGTCCTATATACCGGATTTGAGGTCTACAATGTTAATCACTACGATGTATTCCGGAATCCCTTAGAGGCTAAAGACCTCCTGATTGAAGCGTTAGAAGTCCAAAAGCTTGACGCCAACAACTTATACCACGGCGAAAAGGATGGCCGCATGGTTAAAATCATGCCTGTCAATCGCATTGCCACCAAGGCCGATTTAAACGAGCTGATTTCCGGCTTCGACTACAAGGCTTTTGAACGTCGCCAAACAGAAAAGCCAAACCAACCGGTCGAAAAGTTACTGCTTGTCTGTATGGGTCATGAGGCTGACTTAGCTGCCACACTCCAAAACGAGGTGAACTTCAAGCTGGATATTGAGGTAGTGGACATCCTGCGCGACAAGTCAAACCTGGAGTTCAAACGCGACGCTGAAGCCAAGGTTTCGGTTACCGGTGGCAAACTGGCGATCGCGCAGTTCTACCCCATGAATCTGCTGCAGAAACTGAGCCTGATGAAGGAGAACGTAGACGACTGGCGCGAGCTAGTGGAATCGATCATGGTGGACTGGAACTACGACGGCGCCGTCTTAGAGCCAGCCGTGGTTGATCTTCCTGGCAAGGATGAGCTGGTCTCAGGCGAATACGATATACCAGAAGACGCGGGTACTATCCGCGTAAAGATCACCGATCTGCTTTCAGAGTCGCTGGAAGTGGAGGTCAAGTATGGCTAAGCGTACCACCAGCGGCCTGGACCTTAACTTCACCTTTTACGAGCATCTGCGCGCCTTCTACTTGGAGAACCGTGGTCGAATCCGACAACATTACCGCGAGCTGTCACGCAAGTTCCTCGACTTCAACGATCCGCAGAACGCCAATGCCTTTCTGCGTGTGCCGCAATTCGAAGCGCTGGAGATGTACGTCTTCCTCAAGGAGTTTCTAGACAACCAGCCAGTTCACCGACTGTTCCGTGATTGGGCGGATAGAAAGGGCAAGTTCGACGGCCGCCGGGAGATTGCCCTCCTCGAAGAACTGAACAAGGAGGACTACGACGCCATCTTCAAGCGCATGAAGAAAATGGCGCGTCTCTACCCGAACTATATATTTGCGCTGACCATGGGTACGGGTAAAACGATCCTCATGGCCACCTGCATCTTCTACGAGTTCATTCTGGCAAACAAATTTCCCAAGGAGAAGAAGTACTGCCACAACGCCCTGGTGTTTGCTCCTGACCGAACAGTGCTCCAGTCTCTGAAGGAGATCCAGACCTTCGACATGACAAAGGTCGTACCGCCCGAGTATGTCAACTTCCTTACCCAGCACATCCAATTCCACTTCCTCGAGGAGGCAGGCACTTCACTCAACACCCTCGACCGCTCCCGCTTCAACCTGATCATCTCCAACACACAGAAGATCATCCTAAAGAAGCAGCACAAAAACAAAACGGGCGTGGATAAGCTGTTTGGCAGCGGCAAACCGACCTTCGAGGCAAATAGCGTCTATGCTGAGGCCGCTGATCTGTACGACTTCGACAAACCCGAAGAAGAGGCTGACCTCTCGACCAACCAGCGATTCGAGAAACTTCGCCGTCTGGAGCAGCTCGGTATCTACATCGATGAGGCACACCATGCCTTCGGCAATCAGCTTGCCAAGGATATGGGGATCAAGCAGACCAAAACCAGCCTACGCACCACCGTCGATCTGCTCGCCAAGAGTCTGGAGGCAGCGGGCACGCATGTGGTGGCCTGTTACAACTACACCGGCACGCCTTACGTTGGACAAGAGGTACTGCCTGAGGTGGTTTATGCCTACGGGCTCCAGGAAGCCATCAACAAGGAATACCTAAAGAAAGTGTCTTTACATGGTTACACCACCACCCGCGACACTGAATTTGTGCGACTGGCCATCGATAATTTTTTGAGGGAGACCAGCGAAGTCACAGCCGAGGGAATGCGGCCTAAACTTGCCTTCTTTGCAGCGACAATCGATGAACTTCAACAGGATCTGAGGCCCGCCGTTGAGAAGGAACTGGCCAGGCACGGCATACCAACGAACCGGATTTTAGTGAACGTGGGTGATCCCAAGCTGACATCGAACGATGACATCCGTGAATTCAACCGCCTCGACACCCCGCAGTCGGATAAACAGTTTATCTTGCTGGTCAACAAAGGGCGTGAGGGCTGGAACTGCCGCTCCCTGTTCGGTGTAGGGCTATTCCGCGAACCGAAATCGAAAGTATTTGTCCTCCAGGCAACTATGCGCTGCCTGCGTCAGATTGGCGATATTCAGCACACTGGCCAGGTCTACCTGAGCCATTCCAACATGGACATCCTCAACGATGAACTTCAACAGAACTTTCGCATCAGCGCAGAGCAGTTCCAGGGGAGCGGCACCAATAAGGAGCGTGTGGAGGTACGGGTGGTACCACCACCCCGCACAATAAAGCTACGCCGCATCCACCGACAGTTCGAGATCAAAGACAAACAACCCGCCAAAGGGTTGGACTTGGAACTGGAACAGGCCGAAACCGAACAGTACAAACTCCTCCACTACCAACAGGAGGGGCTCAGCGCCGCTGATGCCGCAAAGAAATCTCTCGGACCGTCAGAGGATCTATCACACCTGCGCGAACAGCGGACTTTCAGCGAAATCACCCTGGTCGGAGAAATTGCTCGCTATCTCAACAAGTCTTGCTTGATGATCCAGGACATCCTTACTGACACCCATGAAGGCACTGCGAAGATCTTGGAGCACGTCAATGCCTACAATGAGCTGCTCTATGATTGGATCATACCGCGCCTGTTCCACGCACTCTATGAGATCACCCCTGAAGAGAAGACGGAAGAGTACGAGATCGAGCTCATCAAGGTTCCCACTCAAGGTTATTACGAGGTTTCTGCTGACAAAGACAAAATCCTCAGAATGGACGATGAGAAACTTAAAGACCTACCCAAGGAACGCAGTTTTCATCTGGACACCTACTGTTTCGACTCTACTCCCGAGTACGACCTCTTCTGGCGTTTTCTACGCGAAAAAAAGATCAAGGAGGTCTACTTCACCGGCATGCTTACCCATGGCCAGACGGACTTCTATATTCAGTACATCGACCCAGAATCACATACTGTTCGCAGCTACTACCCCGACTTCTTATTCAAAAAAGATGATGGCTCCTACGTGATCGTAGAGGTAAAAGGGGAAAATAAACTAGACGATCCTATAGTAAATGCGAAGAAAGAGTTTGCTGAGCAGATCGCAGTGGCCAGCGGCATGAAATACAAGATTATCGGAGGCAAAGACGTGCTCGGCCACGGTTATCACGACCTGCTGAATTGAGATATTCAGCTTTTTAATTATGTGACAACGTTGTATAACATGTTGAGCTAATAAAGCTCCATTATGGTAAATACGACTTTAGATAAATGTATTTAATGTATTTGACCATACTTAGTCTGTTTTCAAGGATTCTATTGCATTAAATAACTCTATTATTGGTTGCAACACAGAAGGATATAAGCGCCATGGACACAGGAACAAAAGATATTCTTGCACAGCTGGACAATCTGTTAGCAGCTAGTAATCAATCGTGGTTGTTCGGCGCTGGCATCAGCGTTGATGCAGGGGTTCCCCTTATGTGGTCTCTGACCAAGCAGGTTTTCGCTAGGGCGAAGATTGATGGGGAGAAATACGACATCAAAGTTCTTGATTATGTAAAAAATATACTTCCTAATGATTCACATATCGAGCACATATTGAGTCAACTAGGAGATTATCGTGCTATTGCTGAGCGATCTAAGGACAAAACTATTAAATTCGATGATGTCACCTTTTCAATAGATGATCTCGATAAATTTCATCAAAGGATTCTGACATGGATTGCTGAGACAATTCGATGGGGTTACAAACCACCTAAACCTAGTAGTGATCCGGAGGAGATAGGGACGATTGATAAACCGATTGTTATTATCGACTACCATGAAAAGTTCGTTTCAGCCCTATTCAATAGAAGCCAAGCTGGTATTGCAGAGCGCCGTCGTGCTGTCAGACTTTTCACTACTAACTATGACACACTCATAGAAGATGCACTTGCCTTAGGTGGTTTTTCATACTGGGACGGTTTTTCAGGTGGCGCTGTAGCGTTTAGAAGCCATAGATATGGCGATGAAGAACCGAGCTACGGAGATCGCGCCCATGTAATTAAGCTTCATGGATCGATTGATTGGCACTTGGGTGAAGATGATCGTGTCTGGCGAGTTCGAGATGGTGATCTCTATCCGAAGAAGATTACCCGCGTTCTTATCTACCCACAAGCGACTAAATATCTAGCGACTCAACGGGATCCATTTGCTGCCCAATTTGACCTATTTCGTCGTGCACTGGGTTCACGAGAGGAGAATGTCCTTGCTACATGTGGATACAGCTTTGGTGATGAGCATATTAACCAAGAAATTGAATTAGCCCTCCAGCGTCCGGAGAACAAAACAACGCTTCTTGTCTTCGCTCAAACAATTAATTCCACTCTTCAAAAGTGGAGGAATGGTCCGTGGGGAAAACGGGTTTATGTCATTACAGAAGATGGCTTGTATGTCGGCTCGGAAGGCCCTCATTCTCCTCCGACTAGTCCAGTAAAACTAGATTGGTGGACTTTTGCTGGAGTCGCCAAAATACTAAATAGCGGAGCGGAGGCGTGCTCGCTATGAATACGTTTGATCTTATTTCAGACTTGAAGATTGGGCACATCGTCGAAGTGTCTGGAACTACGATTCGGGTCGAGTTATCGGGGGATGTTACCGAACTCACCCGAATCTACGAAGGGAGAGTATATCCCATTGGACAGATCGGTAGCATTGTTAAAGTCCACTTCGGAAGACGTCTTGTATTTGGATTTGTGACTTTATTGCGTATGCGTTCCGAGGAGTTGCTTGAGAGCACAAAGCCCATTCCACCTGATGCTGACCAGCGGCTGATGGAGGTAGAACTGTTTGCTGAGGGTGTCTGGAACGCGGCAGCCGACAAGCTATGGTTCGTCCGGGGTGTTACGACCTATCCGCTGCCCCGACAGAGCGTACATTTGCTCACTCGTGAGGAGACTACTCAGATCTACTCGGCTGCGGAAGGGCAGCAAAATGATGGCGACTATAGCCCACTCGTTCCATTTGCTCATTACGTCGGAGCAGATAATGCTGTCTGTCGTGCAAACGTGGATAAAATGCTTGGCATGCATTGCGCCGTGCTCGGCTCGACGGGGTCAGGAAAGTCTGGTGCTGTATCCGCATTGCTTCATAGCATGCTAGAGCACACCCCAGAGCCTAACGCAGTGTGTCATCCGAGGGTCCTTATTATTGATCCCCACGGGGAATACGGGCATGCATTCAAAGATCGTGCGATCGTGTATCGTGCATACGACCCACTCGGAAACGAAGAGACGACTGGCTCTCCGATATACCTGCCCTATTGGCTGATGTCAGCGGATGAATTCAGGACGTTAGTAATTGGGAAAACTGAGCAGGAAGCGACTTCTCAGAACAACATCGTCTACAAGGCTATCACCTATGCACGTATGGTTGCAGCCAACCTTGTTGATCCTTCCCCGATCGCACATGGAGGTGCAGCCCCAACTGATGGTTTGGATCATGATGCGCCACGACCCAAGGAAGGTGTGACATCCGAACAGTTGATTGAGTTCGATCATGATAAGCCCCGCCCTTTTAGCCTTCAGGAATTCTACAATCATATTTTCTACTTGCAGGCAGCGCGTGTGCAGGGTGGGGCACTTCAGAGCGTTACGGCTTCTGATTTCGCTACCAAATTCAAATCCATTTTAGACAAACTCTCAGTATTGAGGCGCGATCCTCGAATTCGTTTCATGATGCGGGAGTGGAACAACCACCAGAGTCCAACGCTTGAGCATATTATTGCCCAATTGGTTGGTCAGATCCAAGGTCAAGGAGGTGTCGACCAGGACATTCGAATTCTGGACATTTCCGGCCTTCCAAATGAAGTGGCGGGCCCACTTGCAGCAATGCTAGCCCGTCTATTGTTTCAGTATAAAGTTTACCAAACAACTGATGAGAGAAGGCGTGATCCGGTCGTCCTGGTTTGCGAAGAAGCTCACCGGTATGTCCCCGACAGGGGCGAAGCCGAGTATGCGGCAGCTCAAACTGCTATACGGCGTATTGCTCGTGAAGGGCGAAAATATGGAATTGGTCTGATGCTTGTTAGCCAAAGACCAGCGGACGTGGAAAGTACTGTGATTTCTCAATGTGGAACTTGGCTCGTTCTAAGGCTTACAAATGCAGCAGACCAACAGCATGTATCACGTTTTCTTCCAGATGGTCTATCTGGTATGACGAAAGCCTTACCGAATCTCGCTCAGCAAGAGGCGCTCTTTGTTGGCGAAGGTTCTGCAATGCCTGCACGAATTCGAATTCGAGATCTCGCAGAGAATCAATTGCCGAAATCGGAGACGGCGATGTTTGCGAAAGGTTGGAGCCTTGATCGACTTACCGAAGGCGAGATTGCCGCAGTCGCTCATCGAATGGCTGGTTAGTTAATACCTGCCGAGACACGTGCAGACAACCAGACAGGCAGAGAATGTGGGGCTTTTATGGCAGTTGGTCACTCTATTAATGTGAGTCTGCTAGGGGTCCCCGATGCGGGATATCTCACGCCGGTATCTGGGTAACGAACGCCGGGTAACTATTATCCCTACGGTGACAATGAATATGGTATTCACTTGATAATTAGATCTTACGTTAGAAAATTTATAAGCAAATCAGGCAGGATACAGATTCCATCTGAAATGCGTGATTCGTTTTCTGGTGATCTCGTTCTCACGGTAACACCACAGCGGGCCTTATCTCTTCATGTACCTGACCATTGGGAAAAATATGAAGACCAACTCAAATCACTGCCTTCGATTGAGGAGCAAAACAGAAATCTACAACGACTAATTATTGGTAGTGCGTATGAGGTAGGGTTGGATAAAAAGAACCGGATTCTGATTCCTCGCGATTTGACTGAATTTGCAGAACTTCAAGATGATACTGCAATATTATGCGTCGGAAATATGGCTCGTATAGTACCAAAGAGAAAATGGAAGCAATTACATACAAATCCTAATTCTTGTGAATCAAGAGAGTTATTGAATGACCTATCATTGCCTTTTTTTAATAAAAATTTATCTAGTGAAGTTGTTAGAAAAGTAGAAGACGCGTTAAGTATAAAATATAAGCTATTATTGGAATGCAGCAAAAATAAAGAGTATAGACAATTTGAGTTACTGATTGGTGAGATATTTGATGCTCATAGAATAGGTGTTGTTGAGGTTACTCAGTACTCTAATGATGACGGTATAGATCTTGTGATTTACATCGAATCAGGTTCTGGTATTAATGTTCTATTCATTCAGCTTAAAGCAGGTAATGCCGTTGCTACAGTGTCAGATTTGCGTGAATTAATAGGAGTGATTTCGCTGCACGGTGGGAATGCTGGTCTGTTAGTAACAGCCTCCGGTTTTACTTCCACGGCAAAAGATACTTCAACTGAATCGCTAGGAACTCGTATTAAGACGGATTTATCGGATGCGCAAAAGTTATCAAAATGGATAGAGAATCGCTTATCAGTAATCATCTAAGCAGCAGACTAGTTTGCACGGCGTTGGTGGTCATGCTGAAACGAGAGCGGTTAAGTCGGTCGATATACTCGATACCTATTGCATCTGGGGACGATACAGTTCCTTGACTGGATACAGTATGTACAAGTTCTAGATCATAGTATCTGGGGACATGGTCATTCATATTTTTTCCACTTTTTCCATAATTGAGCAAGTCTGTTTCTTATCTTAATTTCAACGCCAATATTTTTCGGTTTGTAGAACTGGGGAGTATTATCTGGCGAATATTGTTGCTCAACCCAGCCAACATCAGTTGAGTGGGGGTATTGATATTTCATAGGATGATTTTTTGCTGGGAAATTCTTTAAATGTTCCGGTACCTCTATGGTTGGATTGGATTTTACGTATTCCAGTGCTTCGTTGATTGCGGTATATGCAGCATTGCTTTTCACAGTACTAGCAAGATAAGTGGTAGCTTGAGCTAGTGTAATGCGCGCTTCTGGCATACCTATATTACTTACGACATGAAGAGCATTATTCGCAATGGTTAAACCATTTATATCTGCATTTCCAACGTCTTCTGACGCAAAAATGACTAGTCGTCTTGCAATGAACACGGGATCTTCGCCTCCGTCGAGCATGACTGCCAGCCAGAGGAGTGCGGAGTCGGGATCTGAGCCTCTCATGCTTTTAATGAATGCAGATACTACATCATAGTGTCTATCCTTGTTGCGATCATAGGATCTAGAGTTTTCAAGAATCAATATTTTAAAGTGTTCAAGAGAAAATTGATTTGCTTCTTTTAACCCAACGGCTAATTCTAGATTGCCAATTGCCTTTCTGGCATCTCCTCCAGAGAACTCGGCCATGAGTTCTATCGCATCTTCGCTAAAATCAAACTCAAGGTAATCTGTTGCAGTGGTTAAAATACGGAGTGTGTCGTGAAAACTTACTGCTTTGAGTTCGACAGTGCGTAGTCTTGATAGAAGTGCTTTATTGATGCTGCTTCTTGGGTTTTCTGTAGTAGCGCCGATTAAAATGAATTTTCCGCTTTCTACATGCGGAAGTAGGGCGTCTTGTTGTGCTTTGTTAAACCTATGAATTTCATCAATAAAAATCACAGGAGTCCGTTGATGCATTGCAATAGCTTCGCTTGCAGATTGAAATAGTATCTTGAGTTCAGCAATTCCTGATAAAACCGCTGAAAATGGCAAAAATTCAATGTTATCTCCAGAACATAACACATGAGCCAATGTTGTTTTGCCTGATCCAGGAGGGCCGTGCAAAATCATACTTTTTGGCAACTCGGATTTTAAAAATGGATATTTATCTTCTAGCTCACTAATGCCAATAAAGTCATCTCTGGTATTTGGGCGAAGTTTGTGGGCAAGAGGTGATAGATCGGTTAATCCATCAGAATCGTTAAAAAGTGAATTTTGCAAAGTGCACCTATCGTTTAATTGGTAAAAGACGAAACCTTATTTGATTTGAGCTTTGATAACTCTGTCTTAAGTTCATGCAATTCGTGAATTAGTGATAACTCTCTAGCTAGGGCCTCTTCCCATAGCCGGCGGTAGTTTTGAGCAGATGCCCGATATTTTGCAGTTTTCAACTCATTAGTTACCTTTGGTTTTTTCTGTGCGTTAGCTGCATCTTCAATTGCCTGTATTAGGTTATGAAAAGTAGGGCGAGATTTCTTAATGCTGCCGCGACTTCGCCCAGCTTCAAGAGCGACAGAGTCTTTAGAGATTCTTGTGCCTTTAGGTACTTTCAAAGTTTGTTCTTTTTTAAGCCTATCCAGTGCTTCATAGTAATCATCAATCAACTTACTCACCTGTGATATTCTCCTGAGAAAGCATTCTCTGACGGAATTTAAGTAAAGATTCAAGATCTGAGTATTCAGTTTTCCACTCCATGGTATGGGGGGGCAACTTTTTGACAAATGATTTTTGAATGGCGATCGCCCTGTCTAGCTTCGATAGTTTTATAATAGCGCGACTGCAGTCCAGGCAGCCAATGATTGATCTTATTGCTCTTTTGTTGCAGGGTGTTATCTCTGTGCATCCACCTAGATGAGTTTCTCTATATGTGATTTCGCCCTTTTTAAAGCGTTTAAATGTATCTTCTCGAACGGAAGAAGAAACTAAAGGCGAAGTATTGCGGATGTTTCTTTCTACCCATGTGCCATGAGGGCCAAAAAGTCTTTCATCTGAAAAAATAACATGTGAGAGATATGCAAGTGCTTGCGATTCTGGTTGGGTGTCCTGGTATTCGCGAGCAAAGTGATCACGATTATTTTTGATTAAGTTTTTAGCGAAATTACTACCGCGCGCATAGTAGGTGGACATTTCTTCTGTTAAATGCTGCAATTGGCGTCGAAGAGAAGGTAACGACACCATCCCGGAATTTGATGCATAAACCGCAAGAGATCGACGAAACTGGTGCGGAGTTAGTGGCCAGGGCATTCCTAATTTAAACTCGTCTTCAGTGCGCCAAGCTCTGTAAGGATCTAAACTTTCAAGTTCATGAAGGTCAGTTTCTGCAATTTTTGGAATTAGATGAGGCATATAGTCAATAAGTTTTTTAGAAAGAAATTGGGTAACATAACCATTTGAGTTTTCATTGGGAAAGGAACTCTCTGAGAATTCAAGGTAACCAAGAGATATAAATAGAGGGTACTTGTGACTGAATTTCATAGACTTCTTTGGAATGTCGCCAATCGCGTTGTAAACTAATAGTGCAATTTTCTGTACAATTTTAATGGCGTTTATTCCCTCAATAGAAGTCACCCAAACTGCTCTTGTTGGGATTCCTTTGTGTTGTTTTGTTGTTCGACCATTGATGCGGTAATGGGTTTTTCCATTCGTTTTGAAAATTTCAATGCAATGAAAAGGAAGATTAGTTACTTCAGAATTGCGCATGCCAGAATACAAATGGATTGTATGCTTGCAGGTATAAAGTATTCGAAGAAGATAACTCAATAAGGTCTGTGTCGAATTTACTCTAATTCCTGTTTTTGATTCCCATAATTTGAAATATTGCTCTAGATCGTATTGCTGCAATAGATGAGGGAATGTCTTTCGTGCGTCTTTGATAGTCCATTTTATACCGAGTTTATTGGCCTTTCGGTATTGGCTGCTAAGCGTTAAACCATTTAGTGGATCGAATATGCAATCTCTTACAATCTTTAAGACTCTGTCAGATATTAAATCAAAGCTATCAAGCTCATCGGAAAACATTTGTATTAATAAAAGATATATCCTCGAAGGTATTGTTGGGTGTTGCCGAAAATTTTGTGAGTATTTAGAATGTATTAATCTAAGTTGTTTGAGAGTAGTTCCACCAACAACTCTATAACCTAATATTTTCGGGCCTACCTTGATAAGGTCGGAAAGAAGAGATGGGAGAACTGTAATATTTATTGCTGTGTTATCTTGTAAATAATCTAGAATATATCTTGGTTCGTTAAAAAACTGTTCAAGAAAAATATTTTTGCCTTCGGCGTAAATGGCAATTTTTTTTAACACAAGGAAGCGCGCATAAATGGTTCTAGTTCCTAGGGGGCTTTTCCTGAACCATATAAATATAAAGATTACCCATTTCAGTTCGCTTATAATATGCCGTCGTTCATTGGTAGTTGGGCCATCAAACCAGCCATTAAAAACAATTTCTAGTGAATTACTTTGATGTTCGTATGCACTCAAGTCCCAAACATCGTCTGAAAATACTGATGCGGTGCTGCCATCTGGTTTGCGGCTTACAATGAAACTATTTGGAGGGTAAGAGCCTGGCGTCCAGTTAAAACTATCTGGCATCACATTTGATATGTGCGATGGGAGCTTTGGTTCGTATATCTTAAAATTAGTCAATGACTGACTACCCCAAGTTCTATAAGCATATGTAGCTTTTCAGACCAATAAGGAGATAGGTTTTCATTGGTTTCGACATCCATGACTATTCGATCAATCATATTTCTCGCCTCTTCACCCAAATATTTTATGCGGTCTAAAATTATGTCTATTCGACCTAAAACAGAGCTAAACATTGATTCAAAATGCTCGGTAGATGCAGAAAAATGAAAAGTTCTGTGAATGCAGTAGCGGCAACTAACTAACTTGCGAACGTCTGTTTCATCGGCATGTATAAAGAAATGTCCACAAAACAAGCAGCCTTCTGGTTGTTTGCAGTCGGGATTAATGGGAGGTGAGTTATCAGCAGTACAAGCGTTTCCGTAGCTACTGCAAAAACCGAGGCTGTTGGCAATAGTATTGGGATAATTATTTGCATTTTCTCTGAGAATTATTAGTTTCTCTAGAAATCCGCCCATCTCTTCAGTGGCAAGCGATTCTGAGCCGGCCGCATAATGCTTTAGAACCGTTGTTTCTTTGTTCTGCAATACAGATGCTGTGATTGAGGGATCTTCATTTCTTATTAGCCAATCAGCTTTGTTTGCTCTCCACTGCCTTGGTCCAAAATTAGGTATGTCAGGGTCAATGCGGTGCAAGATACGCGAGAAATTCGACGTATGGCTTAAAGGAAGTTTCTTTGGCTTTTCGTTGAAAGATCTTTCTCGACTGAAGAATAATAGATCACAGGACTCATTAAGAAGTAGATAATCTCTAAGACTCAGATACTTTTTGAAAGAGTTCAGGAATCTTTGTTGAATTTCAAATGCAACCGTTTTATAGGAGGCGCGCGCTTTTATCCCAATAAATCCTTGACGATCTTTCGTAAATTCCATTTCGTTGTTCCATGTCAGCTCTCTTGCTTGAGCATGATTCATTCCGGTATTAGCAAGGAAGAGTTGAAAGAATGCAGCGCTAGCAGTAGCTGCTCGCCATAGTCTAAAATAATTAAGTTTGTCGTTGTTTGCCGAGTACAAACGTTTCTTTGTTTCTTCTATTGCCTTTGCTGCACCGTATTTATTGCAATACTTATCAGATATTTCTTCTAAACTAAAAACGCGGCCATTTTTATAGTCCCAGGCCTTGCAATGTTGAATAGGTTTTCCATTTTTCGATTTATGATGGGGAGGCAAGCACCAAGTTCCTGATGGAACTACCCATAAATAATCAATCTCCCAATTAAGTATAGAGGGCATTTTAAGCTTGTATGGGAAGGGCTTGTTTTCTAACACGAGTTCAGATAAACCATCGAACAAGGCACTACAGATGGCTAAAACTCTTCCTGAGTCCGTGTCGTCTTGTGGCGAAGTGGGATTAATATAGGCTCCTCCTCCAATTAAATTAATCCCTGCTTCAAGATCATCTATGTTTAACAAGTCATTTAGAAGTGAAATTAATGTATATTGGAGACTGCTAGCAAAAGAAGTACTAATTTTCCCTAAAAGAATATCTTCTCGCAGATGGTGGATAAAAGCAGACAATCCTGATTGCGCACATTCTGCATCGTACAGTACATTTGAATGTCCTGAGTTGTCACACCAGTCCATAAATCGTATAAATGAACGCGTTCTTTCGCTCAATGTGCTTTTCGCTAGGCGCCCAGATATTAAATATTCTGACAGGAGGTTTACTACTTCCCCTATGGAAATTACCCGTTTCTTGTCAATTGATTTGATGTCTACTAAACGTTCATAGGTGCCATTCTTCCTAGGTAGGCGGCGCAGAAAACATACAGCTCCAACATCTTGACTGCTGCGTTCTCCAAAAGTAAGAACTGTATTTTCAGGGCAAAAAATAGAAATACTTGAAACGTCATAAATATCTATTTTTGCTGTTTTCCTTACAACATAATTTGTCATAAGGGTCTCTCCGAAATATTATTAACTAGATCTAAAAGGTTCTTTTCAAAATTAGATTGCGCTTGTCGAACTAAATCTAGGTTTTGTCGATAGTTTAAATAGAGGTCCGTTGTGTCGTGATTGGTATGGCCCATTCTGGCCTTTACAAATTCGCGGGCTTGATGCAGGGAGACTATATCTTTACGAACAAGCTTCAATTCATGATCGGTTAAATTCATACCGTAAGTAGCCCTTAAGTCATGAAACTTGTAACGGAACTCTAACTCACTGAGCTTCTTCCTCATCAGAGGAATAACTCTTCTGCCTATAAATTGACGTACACTCTGACCAGAGTTGATATGTCTGCTTTTGTTTTTCGCATCGAAGTTCGTCAGGTCAGACTTCGATGTATAGAGTGGAGCGCCCTGATTGGTCAGAAAGAGATATTGATTATCGGTATCGTCCCCAGCTCGGCGCCTTCTTTTTTTTGCATCTTCACTATAGGTGTAAGTACGCAATTTTTCATAAAGCCATCTAGGAATAAAGACGGTTAGACGTTTGTCATTTTTAGTGTCCACACCAGTACCTGGGCCTGCAAGAAAGCGCACTTCCGACAGGTTGTCTGGTAATTCTAGACGGGCATGACACACACGCAGTGTCAATATCGTTTGGATGCGCGCGCCTGTAAACAAAGCTAATAGGTGAATTAGTGTCATTTGATAATTGTCAAGTTCAATAAGAGCTTCAATTAGTGCTTTCTGCTCGTTTGGTGTTAACGGCCTTAGTTCACCACTATCGTAAATCAATCCAGAGTATGAGTCGGCCTGTTTTTGATATCCGATTCTTAAATTGGTTGTTTTTACCTGTTTCGAATGTATAAAGCCTTGCGTGTTCTTGAATAGGATATAAATATCGGATTCTGACCAAGGATGGTGTTCAGGAATAAATATGCCTTCTTGAATTAACCAGCGGTAGAATTGAATGACTGATCCGATTTTGCGTTGAGCAGTCCTTGGAGAAATCTCTTGAGCTTCTATTCGATGTTTAAGTGATCCGCGGTACCTGTAGGTTGGTCTGTGTAACTTACGCTGGGGAAATTTTGTGAAATCCAGTCCCTCATCCTCGAGATATCGACGATATGATGATAAGTCATCTCCAATTCCATGACAGGTTGTTATGTTTGGGGTTATATCGGACTCCAACCTATTCAATATATAGAGATTGGCCTCGACCCAAGGTGATCCATCACCATTTAGGACAATAGGTACTCGGTTATAACTATAGGTATCCAGTTCTTCGGTTCGATAGGTAGGTCTTCTTACAGGGTGGCTGTGATATGTGTGTTGTGATCTATTTGAAGAACCTGGAATGGTAATTTTAGTTGCACCTGGATCAGTTTCCTTGCAAGTGGCTGTTAATGTGAAAACCGGGAGCAATATACATTTGGCATCTGAAGTCATCTCGTATCTTCTACAACAGCTATTTAGTAGCAGAATTAGACTTAGAGTCTTCAAGTTGAGCTATTCGACGATTAGATTTATCGACATATCTCAGTGCATCATCGATAGATCTCTCCGCGCGATCAGTAGCAAGGATCATTTGATCGATCATTGAGCATAGAACTTGCTCATCATCGAAATGTTGGTAGCAGACTGCGGCCCGCCGAAGATATTCACTGGCTGATATCCCGGCATTTTGAGCTTTGGAAAATAGACGCTTTTTTTCACTTGGGCTCATAAGTATTGTTATCCGCTCCGTTGTATTGGCCATGTTTATCCCAGTCTTGTTCAGAGTTTGCTACAAAGGCGATATCTAATGGGTATTCGTCAGTTCCAGTAAAAGTCCATGTCTCAAACTAAAAGAAACACGTTTTATATCCTTCCACCAGGTAAAATTTAGTATAGAAACCTCGGCTTCGATGCATTAAATAGCCGAATCATCTTTGATTCGCGTAGCTGTCCATATTATAAAAGCTACACCCATGGAATATTAGCAGAAAAGCTACAAGTAGCTTCAACAAGTCCCAGCAGGACGCCTTCCTGCCCCACGTGGAAAACGGCACCGTGGTGTTCATCGGCGCCACGACCGAGAATCCCTCGTTTGAACTGAATAACGCACTGCTTTCCCGGGCGCGTACCTACGTGCTCAAGGCGTTGTCCACGTCTGAAGTCGAGAGCATCATCGGTCAGGCGCTGACAGACTCCGGGCGCGGTCTGGGGGCGCGAAATCTGAGTATCGAGGAAACAGCGAAGACCCTGCTGGCGGAAGCCGCGGACGGGGATGCCCGGCGCGCCTTGAACCTGCTTGAGATCGCCGCTGACCTGAGCGAGGAGGGGAATATCTCCCAGGCGGTGATCGAAGAGGTGGCGAGTGGCACCCTGCGACGCTTCGATAAGGGCGGTGAGGCCTTCTACGATCAGATCTCCGCGCTGCACAAATCGGTCAGGGGCTCCGCCCCGGATGCCGCCCTGTACTGGCTGGCGCGGATGATCGACGGAGGGTGCGACGCCCTCTACGTGGCGCGCAGGGTGGTTCGCATGGCCTCGGAGGATATCGGCAACGCCGATCCACGGGCCCTTTCGCTGGCGCTCAACGCCTGGGACGTGCAACATCGCCTGGGTAGTCCTGAAGGGGAACTGGCGATCGCCCAGGCGGTGGTCTACCTGGCCTGTGCGCCGAAAAGCAACGCGGTCTACACGGCCTGGAAAGCGGCTCTTGCGGAGGCCAAGACCTCCGGTTCCCTGGAAGTGCCTCTGGCACTGCGAAACGCACCGACCCGGCTGATGAAATCTCTCGATTACGGCAAGACCTACCGCTATGCCCACGACGAACCCAATGCTTACGCAGCGGGGGAGAACTATCTGCCTGAAGCGCTGTCCGGGCGACGCTATTACCATCCGGTGGATCGGGGAATGGAGATCAAAATCCGTGAAAAACTGGCGTTCCTCCGCCAGCTCGACGAGGTGGCCGACAAGGATTGATGTGCGGAACCGGGACGACAATCCGAGCAAGACGGGTTGCTGGGTCGGTTCCGGCAGGTCACACCGGGCCATGCCGGAACCAATTGGCTGGCGCTCCGCCGGTTCAGGCGGCCTCGCCCTCCTTGTCTGCGGTAGTCCAGGTGCCCCGTGCGGCGATTCGCCGTGCATAGTCCGCAAAGTCGGCGGGTTTACGCCCCAAGGCGCGCCAAACTCCATCGCAAACCTGGGTGTTGCGACCGTCGAGCACCGTTTCAAACAGGTAGATCAACAGCCAGGCGATGTCATCCGGGGCTCCGGACTCGGCGATGGCCTGGCTGAACGCCTGCTTCGGAATCTGCAGGTACGGCACTTCGCGGCCCGTGGCTTGAGAGATCTCTGCAGCCAGTTGACTGAAGCTCAGTGCGCGGGGGCCCGTCACTTCGTAGACTTCGCCGGCATGTTCCGCTCCGGTTAACGCGGCCACCACCACATCCGCGATGTCATTGGCATCGACAAAGGGTTCCGCAACATCTCCGGCTGGAAGGGTGATGGCCCCTTGCAACACCATGTCGAGGAATTCCCCCTCGGAAAAGTTTTGCATGAACCAGCTGGCGCGAACCACCGTCCATTCGACGCCGGCTTTCTGGATGATCCGTTCACAGGCCTGTGCCTCTTCCTCACCGCGTCCCGACAACAGCACAAGCCGCTCCACACCGCGCTCGACGGCCATTTCGACAAAGCGGCGAATCGACTCGGTGGCGCCGGGTATCGCGAGATCCGGTGCATAGGTGATATAGGCCGAGGTTACCCCTTCGAGGACCGCGTGCCAGGTGCCAGGATCGTTCCAGTCGAATGCCGGATGCGAAGATCGGGATGCAACCCGGGTAGCCATCCCGAGAGCCTGCAGGCGTTCGGCGACCCGACGCCCGGTTTTTCCCGTCCCTCCCAGTACCAGGGTCATGGCGTCACAGGCAGGGTTTGGGCTTGATGCCATATCCATCGCGCCCCGCGGTGTGTCATGGGTGCCAGATTGCGCAGGGATCGTTGCGATGCCGAGCTGCTGGTAGAGGGTCAATTGGTCGAGAATTTCCCACTCTTCGACGATTTTCCCGTTTGCAAAACGACTCACGGCCATACCGACGATATTGACCGGCCGGCCGGTTGGCGCTATGCCCATGAGATCGCCGCTGTGGGTGCCGGACAGGGTAAACCGCATACCGGTCCTGTCAGCCGAGCTGAACAGCTCATCGATAGTTATATGAAGATCGGAAAATGCGCAGCGATAGGCTGTCAGCAGTTCCTTGAGCGCCCATGGACCCTCAAGTACCTGCTCGGGACTGTGGTAGACATACTTCGCATCAATCACCTCGTCCATGACGGGGTAATCTCCCTGGTTGATGACTTGCTCGACAAACCGACGCAGCGTTTTTTCATGACTCTGGCACATAATGGATTCTCCTTCCGGGTTTCAGTTTTTGATGTGAGCCTGCTTACCCATAACGTTATGTGACAGGGGCATCGGTCGCCATTTGCGGAACGCTCGGATCCATACGCGTTTGTCTATAATGACTGGCATGGATACTTTGGGTGGATTGCTGGATGCTCCGCGCGCCCGCGGGGCCTTTGCATTACGAGCGGTGATGAAGCCGCCGTGGTCGTTGCGGGATCTCGCCGGCTCTCCGTTGACACTGATCGCGGGGGTGGCCGGTGAACTGTGGTTGATTGCTGATCATGAGGATGCGATTTCGATCGGTCCCGGTGACATTGCGGTCATACGCGCACCGGTGCAATACAATCTCGCGGATGCTCCGGCAACCCCTCCTCAGGTGATCATTCATCCGGGACAATTCTGCTGTGACCTGAACGGAAACCCCTTGCACGAGGTGATGATGCATGGGGTCAGAACTTGGGGTAACGATGCGAAAGGGTCAAGCGTGTTTCTTGTCGGCGCCTATGAACATCTGAGCGACATCAGCGATCGCCTGTTACGGGCATTGCCACCGGTGCTTTCGCTGAATCATGCCGACTGGGAATCTCCTCTCGTCGGCCTGTTATGTGACGAGGTGATCAAAGACGAACCGGGACAGGCGGCAGTCCTGGATCGGCTGCTTGACCTGTTGCTCACCGCCGTGCTCAAGGCCTGGTTCAGCAAGCAGGACAGCGAAAGGCCGGAATGGTGGCGCTATCAGGGGGACCGGATCATCGAACGCGCCCTGCGCATCATGCATGACAATCCGGCCAAAGCCTGGACCATGGATGCGCTGGCGCGTGAGGTCGGCGCCTCGCGGGCCTTGCTGGCACGCCGGTTTCAGCAACGGGTTGGGGAATCACCGATGACCTTTCTGCGGAATTGGCGCATGGCCCTGGCCGCGGATCTGTTGTGTCAGCCAAACGAGACCGTGAGCACCGTGGCGGGAAAAGTGGGTTACGCGACACCGTTTGCTTTCAGCGCTGCGTTCAAGCGGGTCAGGGGCTTGAGTCCGCAGGCCCATCGTGAGGCTGCCCTGTCAGGGGTTTAACCGGTTCGCGGGTTTGTCCGGTCAGCGAATCACATGAGAAAATCCCGGTTCAGCGCATGAAATCCAGCAGCCCGCCACTGCCTTTGTTCGCCTCGATATATTCCGCGACTTGTTCATGATTGGCGCTACGCGCCATATCCGCCGCGGTTTCCCGTCTCAAGTTGAGTTGGTGGGCATCCGCGTTCATCTCGAGCAGGCGTTTGACGATCTCCAGGTGACCTTCCTGCGCCGCCATCATCAGCGCGCTGTTGCCGGCGTGATTGCGGTGATCCAGATCCTGTTGATGACGCAACAACAGATCAAGGGTTGCCAGCGATCCGTTACGCGCCGCGAGCAACAATGCGGTATTGCCATTGTCACTTGCGCGGCTGACATCCGGGTCGATGTTGAGCAACGCTTCCACCAGTTCCGTATGCCCCAGGGCTGCGGCATGCATCAATGGCGTCATGCCCCCCTGGGCTTGCAGATTGACCCGGGCTCCGGCATTCAGCAGCTGATCGAATATCGGCCGGTTGCCGGTGTCGATGGCGTGATAAAGGGGCGTGCGGCCCTTGCTGTCCGTGAGGTCGGTTTCGGCGCCTTGGCTGATCAGTTCGGCGACAATTTCCGGTTGCTCCTGGATGACCGCCAGAATCAGGGGTGATAAGCCGTCATCGCGGGTTCTGCTCTGTTGCGCACCCTGGGCGAGCAGCCGTTTCACCACCGGAAGGTTGGCCTGTTCGATGGCCAGATGCAGCGGGGTAATGCCGTCGGCGGTGGCGATGTCGATATTCGCCCCATGTTGGATCAGGGGTTCCACCATCGTTGTCTGATTCTCCCGGCAGGCCAGGAGCATCGGGGTCAGTCCGCCGGGCTCGCTGAGATTCGGGTCGGCGCCGGCCTCCAGCAAGTGATGCACGACGTTTTCATGGCCCTGCCAGACCGCACGGCTCAGGGCGGTCAGCCCCTGCGGATCGAGCCGGTTGATCTCGACGCCCTCCTTAAGGAGGGCATCGACCAGGGGTGACTGGCCACGCCAGGCAGCGAGGTGCAGGGGACTCCAACCGCCAAAGGGATCGTCGGGATCGATACCCGCATTCGGATCGACCGAAACCGATAAGCGTATGCGTGCCAGATCAGGAAATTCCGAGGTGCGGTTACGGGTCAGGGTGGCGCGACCACCGGCCGCTTTCAGATGGCGTGCGACCTGGGTATATTTTCTCAACAGCGCCAGGTCGAGCGGGGTCTGCTTTTTCGGGTTCTTTGCGTTGACCTCGGCACCCTGCTCAAGCAACAGCGCAACGGTATCCGCATGGTTGTGCCCCGTAGCCACGAGCAGGGGCGTGTTCATGTTGGTATCCTTGGTTTCCAGCCGTGCACCGGCCTTGAGCAGGCTGCGCACGATTCGGGTATACCCCAGACCCGCCGCAGTGTGCAGGGGGGTGTCACCCAGGCTGTCGCTGGTATTGGGGTTGGCCTCCGCCGAGAGCAGCAGATCCACGGCTTCCGGCCGGTTATTGATGCACGCCTCATGCAGTGCGCTGCGGCTGAAGGCGTCCCGGCTGTCCGGTGAAACACCACTGGCGAGAATCCGTTTCAGGGTTTCCGTTCTGCCCGCTGCCGCGGCCCGGTTGAGTAACTCGGAGATCTGCTGGTCATCCAATCCCTCAACCGGTGATGCGGTGGCCAGCTGGGTGAGCTTTTTTTGCGCCAGTTTGTGACCCTTTGCCGCTGCCTGCTCATACCATTGCTGCGCCAGACCCAGATTGGCCGCCGTTCCCCAACCGTTTTCGAACATCGTCCCGGTCGTGTACTGGGCTTCGGTGTGATCCTGGTTGGCCGCAGCCTGAAACCAGTGCAGGGCCTGAGCATAGTTCTTCTCCACGCCGCGGCCTGAACGGTAGAGCCCCCCCAGGGCAAACTGTGCATCCACATCGCCCGCTTCAGCAAGGCCTTGATAGATCGTGGCCGCGGTGTCGAAATCACGTATCCGGATCGCCGCCTGTGCATCGGCATGACCCGCCGCGGCTGCGAGGAGGGGAGTGAACGACAGCAACAGCAGCAGGATGCCAAGCCATGCTCTGCAGCGCCGACTGCTGAGCCGCGCCGTATCAGGCTGTTCCATGCTTGGTTTCCATGTCGATTCCGGTCTCTTTGAGAAAACCGGTAGGCAGTACGCCTCCCGCGCAGATGATGGCGGCGTCATTCGGCAGTTCGATCTGCTCCTCCTGTGCCTTGATGGTGACACGGTCTGCAGTGAACGAGGCGATGTTGGAATTGAGAAGAAGCCGCACTTTACCGTCTTCAACGGCCTTGTCGATCTTTTCCCGGTTCTTGCGTTTTGCCCGGCTGAACGAGCCGCTGCGATAGGAGAGGGTCACGGAACTGGCATCGTTATCGGCAATACTGGTAGCCGCCTCGAGAGCGCTGTCTCCGCCCCCCACGACCAGGACATGCTGACCCCGGTACTGCTCCGGGTCGATCAGCCGGTAGGTGATCTTGCTCAGTTCCTCACCGGGTACACCGAGTTTTCGGGGTGTGCCTCTGCGGCCGATCGACAGCAGCACGGTACGCGTGTGGTATTCATTGCGGGTCGTCTTGACCCGATAGCCACCCTCATCGAGCGGGGTGATCGTCTCGACCCTTTCGTGGAAGCTGATCTCAACGCCGGTTTTCTCGGCTACCTGTTCCCAGAATGACAGCAAGGCCTCCTTGGTGGTCTCGACGAATTTCACTTCACCGACCAGGGGCAAAACCACCGGTGCGGTCATGACCAGTTTACCCCGGGGAAACTGAAACACGGTGCCGCCGAGGGATTCCTGTTCGATGGTCTTGTACTTGAGGTTCTTTTCCATGGCGCGTAGCGAGGCGCAGAAACCGGCCGGTCCCGCACCCACGATCAGCACGTCGATCGGCGCCTGAGGGCGGGACTTGAGTCCATCCGCAATGTGGTCGAGCGCCTTGCGGCCCTGCTCGATCGCATTGCGGATCAGTCCCATGCCACCCAGTTCTCCGGCGATATAGATTCCGGGCATGCTGGTTTCGAAGTTGGGCTGGAGAAGCGGGATATCGACACCGCGGCGCTCGGTGCCAAAAACCAGGCTGATCGCGTCGAAGGGGCAGGCGGTTTTACACGCCCCGTGACCGATGCAGTTTGTCGGTGCAATGAGTTCCGCCTTGCCGTCGATGAGTCCGAGCACCGGGTGGTGGGCCTGCTCTGGACAGGCCTTGACGCAGGTGCCGCAGCCCATGCATTTTCCCGGGTCGATCAGTGGATGCAGGGACGCGGGTTCGGTAAGCCCGGCTTCGAACTCCTCGGTTTTGAGCGCGAGATTGCGTCGGCTCTTGGTTTTGCCGTGAAGTATGTACATAGCCCATACAATCAGTATGGGTAATGCGTAAATTAGATAAAAATCGATCGTATACTTCATCGCAGGCGAGCGTTGGACCCATTGATAAATGTCAACTGGTTCAAGTTTGTGGGAAATCATGCCTAATTTCTAGCACTCCCTTCTCAATATGCCTCCCCGCGTGCCGATCACAGGAGTGTAGATCGTTGGAACTGTGATCCTTATCATAAATGGGAAAAACGTCCCAACGCTCAATGGAATCAAGCGATAGAATAAAGGGAACATAAACGCTGTCGAATTGTTTTCGATACAGCGTAATAACGATAAACAACTGATATTTATACCAAAAAGGTGATTATGATGGAAACAGCGGCCATTTCACCGAGTGTAAACGACTCAACGCTCGATATCGTGGTATCCGGTTGGCAGAAACGTGCCGGCCTGATCACGACCCTTGCCTTCACCCTGTTTTCAGGTCTGCTCCTGTACATGGCCTGGCTGAATCACGAACAGAGGGTATGGACCGCAGAGGCGGGATGGGGTTACTGGCTGGGCATCGTCGGTGGCAGCATGATGCTGGCATTGCTGATCTACCCGATGCGCAAGCGACTGGGTTTCATGTCGAACTGGTTGACCGTGAAATTCTGGTTTCGCGTGCACATGGTATTCGGTGTGCTCGGACCGGTCCTGATCATCATGCACTCCAGTTACCGCCTGGGTTCGCTCAATGGTCGGGTAGCGCTCTTCAGCATGCTGATCGTCGCGATCAGCGGACTGTTCGGTCGGTACTTCTACAGCCGGATTCATTACGGGCTGTATGGTAAAAAGGCAACCTTTGCATCGCTGCATGCCGACTCGGAGGCTCTGAAGAAGAAACTCGGTCCCCTGTTCGAACTGCAGCCGAAAGCCCGCGACCTGCTCAAAGGCTATGAACAGCAGGTCCTGAACACGCCGTCAAACCCCCTGCAGAGCGCCTGGCACTGGTTTCGCATGCGCTACATGGCTGCGCGCCTCTATCCGACGGTCATGCGCTCCCTGAACAAAAAACTCCTCGCGGCGGGTTATCGCAAAGGCTGGGACAAGAGCAAGGTCAGACGTCGTCAGCTGCGCATCCGCTCCATGCTGTTGGCGCATCGCAGGGTTCTGAAGCAGATTCTGGAACTGCACTTCTATGAGCGTCTGTTTGCCATTTGGCATCTGCTGCACATGCCGCTGTTCATCATGATGGTGATCACCGGATTTGTGCACGTCTACGCTGTGCACGCGTACTGATCACCCGCCTGCGTTTGCATCCACAGGCTCATGATGCGCGGCGTTATTGCCCCGGCTCTGGTATTGCTGATGATGATTTTCGCTCCGACCAGCCAGGCCGGTAAGCTGGATCTTCTGCTCATGCCCGGGCCTGTGATCAGTGGGCATGAACCGTTCGAGGAGAAATGCGAAAGCTGCCATGAAACCCTGAAAAAGGCGGATCAGGTCGAGCGCTGTCTGGCCTGTCACGACCACAGTGACGTGGCCAGTGACATCGATAGCGGAACCGGTTTTCACGGCCGCATGGGAAAAGATCAGGTCAGCAACTGCAAACGCTGCCATACCGATCACCAGGGACGGGACCGCGATATCGTTAATCTCGACACCGAATCATTCGATCACAGTCTGACGGACTTTTCCCTGCGCGGCAGTCACCAGAAACTTACCTGTACCCTTTGCCATACCCAGGATTACAAGAAGTACAGCCTGGCCCCATCAGCCTGTTTCGACTGCCATGAATCCGATGATACCCACCGTGGGAAGCTCGGCGAGGACTGCGCCAAGTGCCATAACGAGAAGGGTTGGAAACAGCAGGATTTCGATCATGATCTGGATACGGACTATCCACTGACCGGGAAACATCGTGACCTGGACTGCAAGTTGTGCCATGCCGATGAACATTATGACAATACTCCCAACAAGTGCGTCGAATGTCATCTTATCAATGACGCCCATAATGGCCGGTATGGCAATGTCTGCGCCAAGTGTCATGGTACCCAGGAGTGGAAGGAGCTGACGTTCAACCATCGGTTGGATACCCGGTTTCCCCTGGAAGGTCGGCACAAGGATGTTCCCTGCGATACCTGCCACGTGCGGGGACCGTTTGAAAAAAAACTGCCGCAGAAGTGTTTTGCCTGTCATGAAAAGGATGATGAACACAAAGGCCGCAACGGTGAAAAATGTGAGGATTGCCATCGTGCGAAAAGCTGGCAGGACACCGCGTTCGATCATGAGAAGGATGCGAATTTCGCACTCATGGGCAAGCATAAGGACCTGAGTTGCCATGCCTGCCACAGGAGTGCGGCGATGGATGACCTGAAGGATGCCCAATGCGTGACCTGTCACCGCGCAATCGACATGCACAAAGGTGATCTTGGCGAGGATTGCGGCTATTGCCACAACGAAACCGGATGGAACCGGAAGCTGTTTTTCGAGCATGACATTACCCGTTTCCCCCTGATCGGAATCCACAGCGTGACCGCATGTGAATCCTGTCATCTCAACGCGGAGTACAAACAGACCGAGCGGGAGTGTGTCTTCTGTCATAGCAAAGACGACATACACGAGAAACGGATGGGTGAGGACTGCGGCGCCTGCCACAATCCGAATGCCTGGATGTTGTGGACTTTCGATCACGATGAGCAGACCAAGTTTCAGTTGGATGGCAGGCACAAGGAGATCTTCTGCCATGCCTGTCATCGCGCTGAACTGGATGAGCACAAGCATTCGGCCAACCATTGCTATGGCTGTCATCGCGGGGATGACATTCACCAGGGGGGGTTTGGTCGGAATTGCGACCGTTGCCACAGCACCGACAGTTTCAAGGACCCGGTGATCCGTTGACGTTATGTGGATGATGAACTGATGAAACTGACATCCAAAGCATTGATCTTGACCCGTCCCCTGATGCAGTTGCTGATGCTGGTCCTGGGCCTGTTAATGATTCAGCAGATGGCACTGGCCGAAGATGCAAAGTTTGACCATTTCTCGACCGGTTTCCCGCTCACCGGTGAACATCGTGATGTCGAATGTGATCAGTGTCATGACAAGGGTCAGTTTGTGGGAACCCCGGTGCTGTGCGAGGGATGTCACAATGATACCGACGCGCCGGGGAAATCCGCGAATCACATACGCAGCGACAACCAGTGCGACGACTGCCATACCACGGCCGGATGGCATGTGGCGCGTTTCGATCATGGGCTGATCACCGATGGTTGCGTTGCATGCCACAACGGGGATACCGCCCAGGGCAAGGGTACTGACCATATCCGTTCCGCCAATACCTGCGAATTTTGTCATTCCACCTTCAGCTGGAGTCGCGTCAGCCGAGTCGATCACACGGCGGTGACCGGTACCTGCGAGAGTTGCCATAACGGCACCATCGCCACCGGTCAGCACAGTCAGCACATTGCCACGACGGAAACCTGCGACACCTGCCATATCACCAGCAGCTGGCTGCTGGTGTTCTTCGATCACGCGAACGTGGAGCAGGGCAGTTGCGAAAGCTGTCACAACGGTCTCAGCGCGACCGGCAAATCCGGTAATCACATCCTGACCAGCGAGGCATGCGATCTCTGCCATACCACCCAATCCTGGCGGGTGGATCACTTTTCCCATGTCGGGGTTCGCGGTGACTGCGTCAGTTGCCATAACGGTGTCAATGCCAGCGGAAAGAGCATCGGTCACCTGACGACCGGCGAACCCTGTGAACTGTGCCATACCTCGACCAATTCCTGGAGTATCGTCAGCTTCGTGCATGCCGAGGAGGTGTTCGGGCGTTGTTCGAGTTGTCATGACGGTGCCACTCAGCCCGGTAAACCTGCAGATCATATCCAGACCAGCGCGGAATGCGATACCTGCCATACTTCCACCAACCAGTGGGAGCAGGTGGGTTTTGACCACAGTGGCGTGGTCGCCGGTACCTGCGCCAGTTGTCACAATGGTGTGCAGGCGCCAGGTAAACCCGAAACACACATCGTCACGGACGAATCCTGTGATCTCTGCCATGCCACCACCGCCAACTGGAATGTCATTCGTTTCAGCCATGCCAACATCCAGACCGAGGGGGCCTGCTCCAGTTGTCATGATGGTGTCCGGGCAACGGGTAAACATGCCCAGCACATTCAGACCACGGCCCAGTGTGACACCTGCCATCTGTCGACCGACAACTGGTCGAATACCCATTTCGACCACAGCGGAGTGACCACCCAGGGTGTGTGTTCGAGCTGCCACAATGGTGTCGAGGCAACCGGTAAGCACGCGACCCACATCGAGACCACTGAACAGTGCGACGTCTGCCACGGCTCGACCAGTTCCTGGTCGAATGTGAATTTCGACCATGGTTCCGTGCAGACCGAAGGGGTTTGTTCAACCTGCCACAACGGTGTGCGGGCGACCGGTAAACATGCCAATCACCTGCCTACCGAGAGCGAATGCGATACCTGTCATACGATCGGCGCGTGGAATGTCGCCAACTTCTCCCATGAGGGCATCAACGGTAACTGCGAGTCCTGTCACAACGGTATCATCGCCACCGGTCAGCACGGCAATCATATTGCCACCACCTCTCCCTGTGAGGCCTGTCACTCACCCGGTAGCTGGGGGTTGAGCGGATTTACCCATGAAGGGGTTTCAGGAACCTGCCAGTCCTGCCACAACGGCAACATTGCGACCGGTAAACATCCCAACCACATTCCGACCACAGCCTCCTGTGACAACTGCCACAATACCAGTGGCTGGTCCATGGATTCCTTCAACCATGAAGGGGTCACCGGCAGCTGTCAGTCCTGTCATGATGGAACCCGGGCCACCGGCAAGTCGGACAGCCACGTGACGACCAATGCCTCCTGTGAAGGTTGTCATACCTCGACGACCGACTGGACCGAGGTGACCTTCGATCATGCCATCGTGACGGGAACCTGCGCCAGTTGCCATGACGGCAACACCGCCACCGGAAAGCCCTTCGATCATGTTCAGACCGATGCGGCCTGTGACAATTGCCATACCTCCAACGAGTCCTGGTTGAATGTCCGGTTCGATCACAGCGGCATTACCTCCGGTTGTGAATCCTGCCACAACAACGTGGATGCGATCGGCAAGCCGGATACCCATTTGCCTACCACAGAACCCTGTGAAAACTGCCACAACACGATCACCTGGAGCACCGGACGTTTCGATCACGTGGGTGTCAACGGCGCCTGTTCCAGTTGCCATGACGGCGTCATCTCCACCGGTATGTCGGCCACCCACATACCCACCGCGGCACAATGCGACAGTTGTCACAACTCCACGGTTGACTGGACTTCAGTGACCTTCAATCACGATCATGTGCAGGCGAGCGGGGCCTGTTCCACCTGTCATGATGGCAACCGTGCCACCGGCAAGTCCGCGCAGCATATCCAGACCACAGCGCAGTGCGACAACTGTCACCTGTCGACGATCATCTGGACCGATACCAGTTTCGATCACAGCGGTGTGGATGCCACAGGTAACTGTTCGAGCTGTCATGACGGCATCACCGCGACGGGTAAGCACAGCAGTCACATCACGACCACCGAGCAGTGCGACGTGTGTCACTCCTCGACCACCTCCTGGACGCGGGTCGCTTTCGATCACAGTTCAGTGCCTACCGCAGGTGTCTGCTCCAGTTGTCACAACGGGGTGCGGGCGACCGGCAAGCATGCCACGCATCTGCAAACAAATGCGGAGTGCGATACCTGTCATACCATCGGCAGTTGGACCATTTCGAACTTCTCCCACGAGGGCATCACGGGGAATTGCGAATCCTGCCACAACGGTTCCACCGCGACGGGTAAGCCGGCCAGCCATATCCCCACCACCCAGGCCTGTGAAGACTGTCATGGCACGACCAACTGGCTGGTCACCACGTTCAACCATCAGAATGTCACCACCGCTTGTGAGGCCTGCCACAATGGCAACATCGCCACCGGTAAATATCCTTCCCATGTACTGACCACCGCTTCCTGCGATACCTGCCATACCACCAGCAGCTGGGTGATCACCAATTTCAACCATGACGGGGTTACCGGAAGCTGTCAGTCCTGCCACGATGGCATTCGCGCAACCGGCAAACATGCCGCCCATGTGGCGACCACGGCATCCTGTGAGGCCTGCCACACCTCGACCACGACCTGGACCCAGGTTCGCTTCGATCACTCCGTGGTCACCGGTACCTGCGAGAGCTGTCACAACGGCACCACGGCGACGGGTAAGCCGGCGGGCCATGTCCAGACCACCGCGGCATGCGACAACTGCCATATCTCCAATACGACCTGGACCAGCATCCGCTTCGACCATACCGGGATCACCAGTGGTTGCGCGAGCTGTCACAACAACGTGGACGCGATCGGCAAACCCGCGACTCATATTCCGACCACGCAACCCTGTGAGAACTGTCACACCACAGTGACCTGGGCCACCGGTACGTTCGATCATGTCGGCGTTACCGGTACCTGTTCGAGTTGCCATGACGGGGTCACCGCCACCGGCAAGAGTGCGACGCATATTGCGACCACCGGTCAGTGCGACAGTTGTCATATCTCAACCAGTGTATGGACCAGTATCCGTTTCGACCACAGCACCGTGCTGGGGACCTGCATGAGTTGTCACAACGGGGTGACCGCCACTGGAAAATCGGTCACCCATGTGACCACTCAGGCAAACTGTGATGTCTGCCATACCTCGCAGACTGTCTGGACTGCGGTCAATTTCGACCACGCAGCGGTGAGCGGCAGCTGTTCGAGCTGTCACAATGGCACCACCGCCACGGGCAAACCCACCGGACACGTCCCGACCACCTCGGAATGTGATGCCTGCCACCTGTCTCAAACCAACTGGCTGTCGGTTCGCTTCGATCACACCAATGCGGCGGGTAACTGTTCGAACTGTCATGACGGGGTAACCGCAACGGGCAAGGATCCCGGGCATATCCAGACCACTGCCCAGTGCGACGAGTGTCATCTCTCCACCAGCAACTGGCTCAACGTGCGTTTCAACCACGTCAACGTGGCGGGCACCTGTTCCACCTGCCACAATGGGGTCACCGCCACCGGCAAGTCGGCGAATCACATACTGACTTCAGCCCAGTGCGATAGCTGTCATGTGTCGACCACCGACTGGACGAATGTGCAGTTCAGCCATGCGGGTATCACCGGTAGCTGTTCGAGCTGCCATAACGGCAGTCTTGCAACGGGCAAACCGAGCGGCCATATTCCGACCACTGCCGAGTGCAACACCTGCCATACATCAACCAGCAACTGGCTGAGTGTGCGGTTCAATCACACCAATGTGTCCGGAACCTGTGCGAATTGCCATAATGGTGTCTACGCGACCGGAAAACCCGGTGACCACGTAACCACCAACGCGCAGTGTGATGCCTGTCATACCTCAACCACCAGTTGGACGAGTATCACATTCGATCATTCGGTGGTCACCGGCAGTTGCAGTTCCTGTCACAATGGCTCTACTGCCACGGGGATGCCGTCCGGACATTTCGTGACCACCCAGCAGTGCGATGCCTGCCATTCCACCAGTGGCTGGTTACCGGTGAGCACCTATCGCCATGTTTCGGCCTTTTACCCGGGCACTCATCGTGTCAGCCTGACCTGCAACGACTGCCATTCCAGTAACAGTGAAGTGGTGCCCTGGCCGTCACCCGCCTATGCCAGGACCTGTGCCGGCTGTCATGCGAATGACTATCGACCGGGCGTGGACCGGCATAACGGTCTCAGCAATGATGCGGACTGCGGTCGTTGTCACTCGGTATCTTCCCGGGAATGGTGAGAGATGATGCAGTTATCGCTCCCCCATGTCGGCTGATGGATAGCATCGATCACGGGTCCTCATACCGAACCCCTCCTGCAGTAAGCAGCAGGAGGGTTGCTCTCGGATTCCTGTTTCTGTTGCCGCTGATCTCGGGCAGTGTTTCGGCAGCCACCCGTGTGCTGGACCACATCGAGTTATCCACGGAAGACAAGGCTCAGGTTGTTTCCATCTATTTCAACGTACCGGTTCGCTACGTATCTCACATCGTCAATGACACGAAAACGGAGATAGGAATTCAGGTCAAGGTCGGTCAGAGCGCCGGTGCCGACCCGGCAGGCGCCGATGCCGACAATGACCTGATGTCGGAGGACCAGCTGACCTGGAGCCCTTCCGCGGCGATTCCCCTGGACAAAGTGGTGTATCAAGGTAATCGGGTCGGCACCTCTTCTCTGCTGGTGTCTTTCGCAACACCCGTCAATGCCTTCCAGATTCGCCAGGGGCGAAATGTTTACGTCATGGATATCATCCTTCCCGAGCAGGCCGGAACCCAGGTGGTGAGCCGTCCCGAACTGGATCTGGCGGAACTGGAAATGCGTGCGCCGCTGAGTGTCAAGTCACTCCCGTTGGTGATCTATGTGATCAACCTCAGCACCCAGTCCGAACCGGTGGATTTCGATAAAATTCCGCCTGTGCCCGTGAGCGAAAACCAGGTTCTGTACACCAACAAGGTCCAACTCGAGGAGTCCGCCAGTTACCGCTTGCGGTTGGGATTCTTCCGCACCCGCCAGGAAGCCAATCAACAACTCAAGACGATCAAGCATTTCTACCCCGATGCCTGGGTGGATACCGCGGATGTGGAGGAGCGGCGCAGGGTGTTCTTCGAGCGCGGTATGGATCCCAAGCTTGAGGGCGAACAGATGGAGGAGCCCCAGCTGGCAAACGTCGATCCCCGGCTGACCGACATGATGGGGCTGATACGTCGGACCATAACCGCGGGTGAGTATGCCAAGGCGGTACGCCTGCTTGAAGCGTTACTCGAGGAGCCGGACAACATCTACACCCAGGAAGCGCTGGAACTGCTCGGACTGTCGCGGGAGCGAAACGGTCAGATTGCCCATGCCAAGGCGGAGTATCGCCGGTATCTGGATAAGTATCCGGAAGGCGAGGATGCCGCCCGGGTCTGGCAGCGGCTGTTGGGCCTGGAGACCGCGCCGCAGAAACCCAAAGAGCCGCTGCGTGAGAAAAAAACCGGCCCCTCCGGGGAATTGATCGCGGAAGAGGAACAGGGCTATCAGGCCGAGTGGGAGACCTATGGCAGTATCTCCCAGAGTTACCGCCGGGATGAAATCGACAGCCCGTTCGTCGAAGACGAGGATCAGGTCTCCCGATCAGAAATTGAGACCTTTATCGATTTCAACACCCGTCGCAAAGGCGAAACCTACGATGTGCGCATGAAAATCACCGGCAGCTACATCCTGGATTTACTCGAAGACGGGGAAAACGACACGGCTATGAGCGACGCCTATCTCGATGCGGAGCATCGGGTCACTGGCACCAGCATGCGCTTCGGTCGTCAGCGTCTGCGGTCCAGCGGTATTCTCAACCGGTTTGACGGCCTGGTGGTCAATTACGGCCTTACCCCCGACGTCAATCTGCGTTTCAGTGCCGGATTACCCGTCGAACGCTCCCGCGATACCTATCTGCATGAGCACAAGCAGTTCGCGGGCATCAGCGGGGATATCCTGAGTATCATGGATCGTTGGGATCTGAGTCTTTTTCTCGTGGAACAACGGGTCGACGGCCTGGTGGACCGGCGCGGAATCGGTGGCGAGGTGCGCTATTACGATCCGGTCAAATCACTCTTCAGCATGGTCGACTACGATATGTTTCACAAGGAACTGAGTATCTTCATGCTGCAGACCAACTGGCGATTTGAGAACGATACCAACGTGTACATGAACCTGGACTATCGCAACAGTCCGATTCTGTCGACGTCCAATGCACTGATCGGTCAGCTCGACCCGGACACCCTGCTGCCAATCACCACGGTGGAGGACCTGCAGGACTACTACTCCGATGACGAGATTTACGATCTGGCCGCGGATCGCACCGCCCGGGTCAAGACCCTGTCATTCGGTGTGTCGCACCCCTATACTCCAACCTTGCAGTTCAGCGGTGATCTCACCTTCACCCAAACGGATGGTACCCCTGAATCCGGTGGCGTACCGGAGACCGAGGCTACCGGCACCGAAACCTTCTACACCTTCCAGGTGATCAAGAATGATCTCCTCAAACAGGGTGATATCGGGGTGTTCAGCCTGAGATATTCGAATACCAGCACCTCGGATACCTATCGGATGGGGATCAGCAGCCGTTACCCGGTGAATTCCGTGTGGCGCATCAATCCACGGCTGGATGTCTCCTATCGCGAGAATGACGACAACGAGGGTACCCGCCTGTCCATCGAACCCTATCTGCGCATGGAATACCGACTGCGCAAGAGCTTTACCCTGGAAATGGAGGGCGGCTTGAACTGGTACGAGGAAGAGGACTCGGTGGATGTGACCAACTACACGGATTACTACTTCTACGCAGGCTATCGCTGGGATTTCTAGCCTCTGCCGGGCGAATTCGGCCGGTTGGCCCAGATCCTGTGTTTCACCTCAAGGATTGCTTGTGACCTGCCGGGGTTAATATAATCCCAACCTTTGCACGCTCTGCGGGAATCGGGTTTGAATCAACTGCTAGCCATAGCTTCAGGGGGCGCACTGGGCGCCTTGATGCGATATTGGGTGTCCGGCGGTATCTATGCCCTGCTGGGACGGGGGTTTCCATACGGCACACTCGCAGTGAACCTGCTGGGATCCCTGGCAATGGGATTTCTCTACACGCTGCTGATTGAGAGAATGGTTGCGAGTCCGGAGTGGCGGGCCGCACTGCTGGTTGGTTTCCTCGGAGCATTCACCACCTTTTCCACCTTTTCCATCGAAACGCTCAACCTGCTGGAGCAGGCTGAACTGTTCAGGGCCACACTCAATATCCTGGTCAGTGTCACGGCATGTCTGCTGGCCTGCTGGATTGGCCTGGTGCTGGGGAGACAGCTATGAAACAGATCGAAGTCACCTTCGTCAGGGTCTATCTCACAGAGGGGGACCACCAGCTGAAGACACTGCTGGATTTTCTGCATCGTGACGAGCAGGTGAGGGGTGTGACAGCATTTCGTGGGATTGCCGGTTTCGGACGCTCGGGCAAGGCGCATGAGGCCTCGCTGCTGGATATCTCCATGGACCTGCCGCTGGTTATTGAGTTCTTCGATGTTCCGCAGCGGGTGGAAAAGGTGCTGGGGGATTTGAATCAATGGGTAGAACCGGGCCACATCGTGAGTTGGCCCGCACACGTGACTATGGGTGAATGATCAATGCTGGATCCACGATTGCTGAGAAACAACCTGGATGAGGTGGCACAACAACTGCAGCGCAGAGGTTATGTGCTCGATAAACAGCGGATCTCCGCGCTGGAAGAACAAAGAAAAGGTCTGCAGATCGAGGCTCAGGATCTGCAGAACGAACGCAACAGCCGTTCCAAGTCGATTGGCAAGGCCAAGGCCGCGGGTGAGGACATTCAGCCTCTGCTTGCGCAAGTGGCCGAGTTGGGTGACCGGCTCAAGGCCCGTCAGGACGCCTTGAGCCAGGTACAGAACGAGATATCCGAGATTACCCTGGGCATCCCGAATCTGCCGGACGCCTCTGTCCCGGATGGCAAGGACGAATCTGACAACCGGGAGGAACGACGCTGGGGTGAACCGAAGACCTTCGACTTCGAGCCCAGGGATCACGTCGATCTTGGCGATATGAGCGGCCTGCTGGATTTCGAGGCTGCTGCGCGCATCACAGGCTCCCGCTTTGCCGTTATGGCGGGACCGTTGGCGAGAATGCACCGGGCGCTGATCCAGTTCATGCTCGACACACACACCACGGAGCATGGCTATACCGAGACCTATGTCCCTTACATGGTAAATGCGGACAGCCTCAGAGGCACGGGGCAGCTGCCCAAGTTCGAAGAGGATCTTTTCAAACTCTGCGGCGAATCCGAGTATTACCTGATTCCCACCGCAGAGGTGCCGGTGACCAACCTGATTCGTGACCAGATTATCGAAGCGGACTACATGCCCCGCAAATGGGTGGCTCATACTCCCTGTTTTCGATCCGAGGCGGGTTCTTACGGCAAGGATACCCGCGGCATGATCCGCCAGCATCAGTTCGAAAAGGTGGAACTGGTACAGGCCGTCCCCGCAAGTCAATCGTTCCAGGCGTTGGAAGCGCTCACCGGGCATGCCGAGGCGATCCTGCAGAAGCTTGATCTGCCATACCGGGTGGTTACCCTGTGTACCGGTGACATCGGGTTTTCCTCGACCAAGACCTATGACCTGGAAGTTTGGCTGCCGGGACAACAGAAATACCGGGAGATCTCCTCCTGTTCGAATTTTGTGGATTTCCAGGCCCGGCGACTGCAGGCCCGCTGGCGCAACCCCGAAACCGGTAAACCCGAACTGGTGCACACCCTCAACGGTTCAGGCCTGGCGGTGGGGCGTACCCTGGTGGCAGTGATGGAGAACTATCAGCAGGCGGACGGCCGAATTCAAGTGCCCGAGGCCCTGCGACCCTACATGGGGGGGATTGAAGTCATCGGTTAGGAGGGGGCCGTGGGGCAGGGGAGTGCCCTCCGGACACCTCAGAGTTCAGGGGTTTTGTAATTATTGTGTGTCGATGAAAAGCGGTTCTGCACCCGGATCCGGCACTATACAAGCATAATCAGTAGTGCCACGAATCCGACCACCAGCGCCAGAGGGAGCACCGCCGCCATCCAGTCACCCTCCTGGGCCTTGGGACTGTTTTTCAGCCAGTACTTGGCGCGGGGCCAGAGAAAGATGATCCAGCCAATGATCAGGATGGCCGAAAAGATCTTGACCCATTCCATGCTATTTTCCTCTGAATAAAAAACCCCGGCGTTGCCGGGGTTCTCGTGGCTTCAAGCAGAATGTTTACTCATCGCCCAAGGCGCCCAGCAGGTGCAACAAGCTGGTGAAGATATTCAGGATCGACAGGTAGAGACTCACGGTGGCCATGATGTAGTTGGTCTGGGCACCGTTAACCATCTGACTGGTCTCGAACAGGATGAATCCGGACATGAGCAGGATCACCGCTGCCGAAATGGCCAGGTGCAGTCCCGGGATATCCAGGAACAGTCCGGCCAGAGAGGCCAGCATGACAACCATCATCCCGGCAAATATGAAACCGCCCATGAAGCTGAAGTCACGCTTGGTGGACAGGGCGTAGCCCGACAGGCCGAGGAAGATGATGCCGGTCCCGCCAAACGCGGTTGCGATGATCTGGGAGCCATTTGACAGGGCGATGTAGTAGTTGAGGGTCGGGCCAAGGCCAAAACCCAACAGCCCGGTCACGGCGAAAACGACCCACAGACCGGATGCGGAGTTGGCGGTGCGCGGCAGCACGAACCACAACAGCACCAGAGCGCCCAGTGAGGTACCCAGGGAGATCATCGGGGACGGCGCCATCGCCATGGAGACCATTGCCAGCAGGGCACTCCAGATGAGTGTGCCGGACAACAGCATGTAGGTATTCTTAATCAGTTTGTTCGTCGAAAGAGCGGACTCAATCGACCGTGTGGCAGTGAAATCGATGCGATTCATTTTGATTTTCTCTCCAGAATTATTCCCTAAAATCAAACTCTTCTAGTATGACAGCCGGTGTAGGAAAATGTTCAGGACAGGATACCGACCTGACCTGAAAGGTCAATACGGGATTTTCAGTGAATTCCCTGGTACAGGGAGGGTTTCTCGCTCCGCTGCCTGACCGCTGGCATTTTACCGGAGGCTTATGTATTCTAGCGCTCCTTCGGAGAGGTGGCAGAGCGGTTGAATGCGGCGGTCTTGAAAACCGTTGAGGGTTAGTAGCCCTCCCAGGGTTCGAATCCCTGCTTCTCCGCCAAATAAAAAGGGGGCCGATCAGGCCCCCTTTTTATTTGGCGGCGGGGCAGGATTTGGTTCGAACCCTCGGTTCGACAAGGCGCAAAGCGCCGCAGGACGCCGTAGCGCAGCGCAGGCGCCCCGGAGGGGTGAGCGCAGCGAATCCATCCCTGCCGATCCAAACGCAACCAAACCTCGCGTGACCCCGATCAGGCCCCCTTTTTATTTGGCGGCGGGGCAGGATTTGGTTCGAACCCTCGGTTCGACAAGGCGCAAAGCGCCGCAGGACGCCGTAG
>JBEVVG010000001.1:620367-941509 GCA_040507225.1 Candidatus Thiodiazotropha sp. | reverse complement strand
CGCCGTAGCGCAGCGCAGGCGCCCCGGAGGGGTGAGCGCAGCGAATCCATCCCTGCCGATCCAAACGCAACCAAACCTCGCGTGACCCCGACCAGGCCCCCTTTTTATTTGGCGGAGAGGCAGGATTTGGTTCGAACCCTCGGTTCGACAAGGCGCAAAGCGCCGCAGGACGCCGTAGCGCAGTGAATCCATCCCTGCCGATCCAAACGCAACCAAACCTCGCGTGACCCCGACCAGGCCCCCTTTTTATTTGGCGGCGGGGCAGGATTTGGTTCGAACCCTCGGTTCGACAAGGCGCAAAGCGCCGCAGGACGCCGTAGCGCAGCGCAGGCGCCCCCAGGGGTGAGCATAGCGAATCCATTCCCCATCCGCTCCAACAAAATCCCGTATGACTCCAATCCAGCCTCGTGTCAGTGGGCAGGGCTATGTTCGAAATCTGAACATTTGAATCGCGTTATCAGTGACCGCCGAGTTGTCGGACATTCCCTGAAACCGTCATGCAGGGAACTTAGATTGAATTACCACCTCTATGCCCTCATATTTGCTTCACATAATTCATATACAGGAAATGCAGACATGATGAGAATTGGCCTCTTTCTGGCAACCAATCTGGCAATCATGATGCTGATCAGCATGACATTCCGGTTGCTCGGGCTCGAAGGGTTGCTGATGCAGAACGGGGTCGATCTGGACCTGAATGCCCTGTTGATCTACTCCTCAATCATCGGTTTTTCCGGGTCCCTGATCAGTTTGTTCCTATCCAAGTGGTCGGCCAAGCGCAGCATGGGCGTTCAGATCATCGAACAACCGTCGAGCGAGGTAGAGCAGTGGCTGTTGAAAGTGGTTGAGAAACAGACCCGGGAACGTGGTATCGGTATGCCGGAAGTGGGCATATTCGACCATCCGTCACCCAATGCATTCGCCACCGGATGGAATCGCAACAATGCGCTGGTGGCGGTGAGCACGGGTCTGCTGCGTCAGATGAACCGGGACGAAGTCGAGGCGGTGTTGGCTCATGAGGTCAGTCACGTGGCCAATGGAGACATGGTGACACTGTTGCTGATTCAGGGCGTGGTGAACACCTTCGTGGTATTTCTTTCCCGGGTAATTGGCCACACCGTGGATCGGGTGGTGTTCAAGACAGAGCGGGGATATGGTCCCGCGTATTTTATCGTCTCAATCGCGGCGGAGTTTCTCCTCGGAATCCTCGCGATGATGATCGTTATGTGGTTTTCACGCTGGCGCGAGTTCCGGGCGGACAAGGGCGGGGCAGACCTGGCAGGGCGCACCAAGATGATTGCGGCTTTGCAGCGATTACAGCAGGCCCATCAGCCGGAAGGGTTACCGGACGAGATGGCGGCGTTTGCGATCAATGCCGGCAAGGTGCAAAAGCTGTTCGCCAGTCATCCTCCGTTGGAAGCGCGAATTCAAGCGCTCAGATCCGGTCACTAAGCGCACAATTTGACCGGCCGACTTGCAACCCTGTTTTGACGAGGCCGATAAAAAAACGGCCGCTCCGTTGCAGGAGCGGCCGTTTTCGGGAAGCTTGGTAGGTGCTCTGAATCAGAAGCGACCAGCACTGCGTCTGGGTTTTTCCTGTGCTTCGTTGATTCTCAGGTCGCGTCCCTGAAATTGTTTGCCATTGAGTTGGGAAATTGCTTTCTCGGCATCGGAGTCGCTCATTTCCACAAATGCAAAGCCGCGCGAACGACGGGTTTCACGATCCAGGATCAGGTTAGCGGAGAAAACTTCACCGATTTCGGAAAAAAGAGTCTTCACATCGTCTTCTGTTGCAGTCCAGGGCAGGTTGCCAACATACAATTTAGTCATCGATATACGTTCCTAACAAAGAGAGATTCTTGTTCAGGGTCTGACGGTCCCAATAACAAACCTGCCAGACAGACCTCGAACACGGAAAAGCCATGGTGTAATACCATGCTTATGGGCTTGGAAACCTGAGGATGCCGATTCACGAACTGAAGGATAACTCAAATGGGAAGCGGATTATGGGCCTGTTTCGTAGCGTAGACCCGATAATACTCCCGAAAAAAATCCATGACAATGGCTTTTGGAGTCCCCTGACACCCTTAGTTTTCATCCCTGTGAACCGTGCTGCGGCTTTACCTGAGCATGACTTTCGGGCTAGCTTAAGTTGGCGTGCTGTTTTGACCCAATTTGGGGCGCGGTGGTGATATTTTCGTCACTAGACTGTAATGGGAGATTCAAATTGTCCGCTTCAGTTAGATCGACCAGCCACCTTCCTCTTGAGACAACCTGCGAAACCGGGAAATACCGGGCACAGTGGAGCATTAGGAAAACCGCGATTGCTGCAATGCACGATGGTGATCGAACTGCTGTCGCCGGGGGACGATGAGATGGATGAGCACGGCATTTCTTTCTTCGGCCTGCTGATGGTTATCTGGATAAGTCTGACACCCGTGCATGCGCAGGAGGAGACCCCGGAATGGGCCGAACTCAGCGAGCGTTGGGCGAAGATCCGTTACGAATATCCAGCCGAACGACGCGTGGCCGCCCTTGAGGCTCTGCGGGAAAAATCCAAAGCGATGATGGCGTTGCAGCCAGAGCGCGCCGAACCCATGGTGTGGCATGCGGTGATTCTTTCCTCCCTGGGCCGGTTCGTTGGTGGGAGTGAGGGATTGGGACTGGCGAAGCAGGCCAAGCGATACCTCGATCAGGCCGAAAAGATTCAACCTGAGGCCCTGGATGGACTGATCTACACCCTGAAGGGGAGCCTCTATCTCAAGGTTCCCGGATGGCCTGTCGGATTCGGCGACCCCTTAATGGCGCAGTCCAGCCTGCTCAGGGCCTTGGAAATTGATCCTGGCAATATCGACGCCAATTTTTTTTACGGTGAGTATCATATGCATAATCGGAATTACTCATCAGCCATCGAATCTTTCGAACGGGTCCTGTCTGCGGAACCCCGACCGGGGCAGGGATTGGCGGATGCCGGGAGAAAGCGGGAAGCCCGTGCCGGGATCGCAGAAGCCCGTGAGTCGATTCAGCGACAACAGCAAGAAGTCGAACGGGTATTACAGTGAAACTGACTCCGATTTATTACCCCGGAGGATCCGCCTCAAAGATAAGTTTCACGGCTACCGTCCTGGATGCCCAATCGGCACTGTGTGTCACTTCGGCTATATAGTGAGTATACGTGGAGCCTGTGCTGTCCAGACTCAGTCTGGCGGCGAGGTCTGTTTTTGCAGCTATCGGTGTCATCAATCACTGATTCGACTGGGCACACTGAAAACATGTGGATAATTGAGGATGCGAATACTGCTTGTGGAAGATGATCGCCATTTAGGCGAGGGAATCTGTCTGGGGCTGAAGGAGCTGGGCCACACCGTGGACTGGGTGCAGGACGGAATCGCCGCTGTGCAGGCCCTGGAAACTGAAAATCTCGATGCCCTGATACTGGATCTGGGATTGCCCAACAAAGACGGTTTGATCATCCTGCAGGAGTTGCGCCAGCAAGGGGTTGATTTACCCGTGCTAATCCTCACCGCCCGGGATACGGTTGAAGACCGTATCCAGGGGTTGGATATGGGTGCGGACGACTATGTGGTCAAACCCTTCGATCTGCATGAGGTCAACGCCCGACTGCGCGCCATCACCCGAAGACGGGAAGGGCGCGCCGCTCCTGTAATCACCTTTGCAGACCTGGTGCTGGATCCTGCGGCGAGACGTTTGACCAAGGATGGAGAGGAAATCTCGCTGGGTGCGAATGAGTTCGCGGTGCTCGAAACTCTCCTCACGCATCAGGGCCGAATTCTTTCCCGACGCTTGCTGGAGGAGTCGCTTTACGGTTGGGATGAAGGGGTGGAGAGCAATGCGGTGGAGGTATATATCCATCATTTGCGCAAAAAACTGGGTAAGGATCTGATCAGGACCGTTCGCGGCGTCGGATACACCATACAGAAACTTAAATGAACGGGGCATTGAAAGGTATGGGGGATTCTTCCATTCGCAGAAGACTGCTGCTCAGTCTGATATCTGCAATTGTCATCCTGTGGCTGATTTCCGCGTTTTTTGTCTATCGCGCTGCAACCCATGAAGTGGAGGAGATCTACGATGCAGCGCTTGCCCAGGAGTCACGTATTCTGGCCACCCTGATGGCTCATGAAATTGATGAGGACCGGGAGGTGGAGGAAAAACTGCAACTGCTGGTCGAGGAACTGGGGGATGGAGTCATCAGCCAATCGGCATTGCTGCGTAGCTTACTGCAAAAGTACTCCTCGGATCAGACTGGCAAGGATTATCTCACGCTGATTCCCAGGAATCTCATGAACGGTCATCGATACGAAGCCAAAATTGCCTTCCTCATAAAGGGTGCCAATGGCAGGACCTACCTGCGGTCGAACATCCCTGCGGAGTTCAATGACTTCCAGGAGGGTTATCACAATATTCGCATCGAGGATCGTGAGTGGCGCATGTACGGGTTGAGACAGACGCAGAGTGCTTTTAACGTGCAGGTGGGTGAACTGTTGTCGCTGCGCCAGGAAACGGTCTCCGAGATTGTTTTTAACAGCCTCTGGCCGATCATTTTCTCGTTGCCGATAATGGGCTTGCTGATCTGGCTGTTGGTGGGCGGCGGGCTCAAACCCCTGCAGGTCATCGCCCGTAAAGTGGAAAACCGTGACCCCAATGCCCTCGATCCCATCGCCATCGAAAATGTTCCGACGGAGGTGGTGCCGATGGTTGAATCTCTCAACCGTCTGTTCGGCCGGGTGCATAACGCATTGGACAATGAACGGCGTTTTACCGCAGATGCCGCGCATGAACTACGCACCCCGCTCGCGGCGCTGAAAACCCTGGCGCAGGCTAAGTCCCTCGCCGGCAATCCGGAGCACCGGGACTTTCTGGATCAGATCATACGAGGCGTGGACCGCTTGACGCATCTTCTGGAGCAGTTGTTGACCCTCGCCCGAATGGATAGTCAGAGCATCGGTGACGCCCATATACAACCTGTGGATCTGCAGCGTGAGACGATCAATATCCTCTCAGCCATTGCATCCTCGGCGCTGGAGAAGGACATCGAAATATCCTATGACGGTCCCAGTGATCCGGTCATGGTGCCTGGCTACTCCCCCGCGATTCAGATTTTGCTGCGCAATATCATCGATAATGCCATTCGCTATACCCCGGAGCAGGGAGAAGTATCTGTCAGGCTGGAACGACAGGGAAATCAGGTGGCGCTCGAGGTTGTCGATACCGGCCCCGGTGTGCCGGAGGCCCAGCAACAGGGGTTGTATCAGCGCTTTCGCCGCGGTGAGGCCACCCAGGCTCCCGGTAGCGGCCTTGGGCTGGCGATTGTCAAACGCATCGTCGATCTGCACCGGGCGGCGATAAAAATGCAGAATCGCGACGACTGCAGCGGACTCAGAATGAGCGTGCTGTTTCCGGCAGGTCAGTGAACCCGGGCCGAGGTCAAATGGTCCTGTGGTTTCAGGTGCAGGAGGCCTTCACCCGGGCGAGCAGATCCTCGAGATAGGTCAAGCGCCGAATCGACAGGTTAACCTTGTCCGCCAGTTCTGAGTCTTCTTCGTCATCATCGATCAGATGAAAGGTGTCTTCGAAAAAAAACACGAAAAAGCTGTCGAGGAAATAGATTTCCCGATTGGTATCCATGATCAGATTGTCGAGGCCGAACAGGTCTATGACCCTGGGGTTGTCCGATTTGCGCCAGGCCTGGGCCGCGTTGACAAACCGCGACAGCTGGATGCGCGCCTTGGGATTGGCGCACAAAAGCTGGATCGCCTCTTCTTCGTTTTGCTGATTGGCGATGTTGAACCAGACGTTGATGGCCCGGGCGAGAACGAACAGGCTGGGACGGCCATTGATACGGGTAATCACGAACAGGGCATTGGGGATGATCTCATCGAGCGTCTCCTTCAACTGCCGATAATGGCGGGCGAGCAGTTTGCTCTCCGTTTCCGAATATTCCGTCAGCGGCCACTTGATGACGAACTCCGTGTAACTGGTTTCGAGCTCTCCATTGACCGTTTCTTCAAGTCGTTTGTTGCTGCGCCAGACCTCACAGTGGCTGCCAATTGTGGAGATCAGGGTGGCTCTGAAGCGATCATGATCGAGACAGGCGATATCCACGACGATCTGGTCTGTCTCTTTTCCGCTTTTTGGCATCTTAGGGCCCGTTAAAACTGGTTCGATCGGTACTGCAGGGTCTGATGTATGCGTCCAGCAGGGCGGCATGCGCGGGGTGCAGTAATAGCCCCAGAGCATGAATGAAAGTCAACGCTACCGGGACAAAATCAGATTGTGCCCAGAGGATCGTGTTGAAACCAACCGGATGAGTCTGGGCAGGCCTTGAATCACAGGTGCTCATTCAAGGATCTTTTCTCCACTGGTCGCCGAGGATTCATATCGAGACTGCCCGTTTCTGTAATCCTCCGGCAACCCCGGAGGTGCGTCAAGGGGGGGCATCGTGGACAGATCCCGCATCGCGGTAAAGCTAAGTGGTTGGCGGATTGGAACGGTAAGATTATGATGGGTGCTGGGAACCTAGATACTGAACAGGGTGAGACTGGACTCATGTGGGTTTTTATCAAAGGAATTGCCAGCGGATACTCGGCCCGGGATCTGAGTCGGCTGGTATGCCGACAGATGGGGGCGAAGTGGTCCTTGCTGAAGCAAAAAACCGATGGGGTCACACGCAGCAAAATCCTCAAGATCAAATACACTGACTCCTACAAATGGGAGTATCACGGTATGGTTTACATCGATGCGTCTGATTCGGTGCATGAATTGATGGGCCGGCTGAATACCACATTCATCAAAGGTGCCCGTCTTCACGCGCATCCTTACATTCGACGCATATCCACCCGAGACCGGCGCAAAGTGCATATCGAACCAGACAATGAATTCCCCGGTAATCGGCGTAAATCCGACCGCCGGCGGGGCAGTCTGGTAAGTTTCGTCGTGGACAGTGTTAATTGAGTGTCTGGGAGATTGGTATAAAAATATAAAATTTACAAAAAGTTACATGATTTATTTGATGTTGAATCATGAGGTGCAACAATCTACAAAACCCGTTACACAGACTTAAAAATCCTTTTGACCCTGGGTAGGGAAACCATTCGTGCCAGGGAGTGCTTGGTCATTGAGGGTGACTTCCATCATGTTCCACCTGTAAATAGAGAGACTGAGTGATGACCAAACTAGTAGAGATCGAGGGAATTGGTGAAACCTATGCGGCCAAGTTGCAAGGCGCTGATGTCGGCAGTCTGGAGGCCTTGCTTGAAAAGGGGAGTACGAAAAAAGGTCGCAAGCAGATCGAGGAGGCAAGTGGAATCAGCGGAAAACTGGTTTTACGCTGGGTCAATATGGCGGATCTGTTTCGTATCAAGGGTATCGGTGAACAGTATTCAGACCTGCTTGAAGCCGCTGGAGTGGATACGGTTCCTGAGTTGGCGCAGCGAAAGCCGGAAAACCTGCATGCCAAAATGCTCGAGGTCAACGAGGCAAAGAAACTGGTCAGGGCCACTCCGAGCCTGTCTGCGGTTGAGAAATGGGTTGCCGAGGCCAAGGAACTGCCGCGCGTTGTGACCTACTGATCGCCCGAATAAACCATAACCATGATTAATTCATGGTTATGGTGTGGAGCGTTGAGTTGAAGGCCCAGCGGCGGTTTGAAGCCATTTCGCGTGTAATTCTCCGGTTCGAGCGCCGCACCGGTGAAGCAATCAGGTGTTTCCGATCCCTGTAGTGATTCCCTGTTGACCCGATACTCGGGGTGTCTGGACCGGATTACGCGACGGCAACCGCCAGACTATCATTCATGATCCGCCTGTAGGGTGGCCGTTGAAATCATTGCATTGGAGGAGGAGATGACTCTTTTGAAGGTTAAAAAGCGTCTGCTGGTGTGTGTGTTGGCTGGGTGGATCCCACTCCAGGTCTGGTCTGAAGCGGTGGATTCCGAACGGCCATCGGTTGATGCCGGGACGGCCGAGAATATTGAGTCGGTCGTGGACTCAGGGTCTGAATCCGACGCTGAGATGGGCGAATCATCCGAGCGCAAATCGTCGCTTGTCGAAGAGTCTCCAGTGCCGGATGCTTACGTGGCGCGAGCGCTCTTTACCACGGAAGTGGTCGATCGGGAGCCTGTCGATCAGGTCGTCAGTGTTGATGAGGGCGCAACCCAGGTCATGTTCTTCACGGACCTCAGAAACCTTCAAGGACGTACTGTGACCCATCGCTGGGAATTCGAGGGATCGGTGATCAGTGAGGTTGATATCAACGTGAAAGGTCCGCGCTGGCGGGCGTATTCCGTAAAAAGCCTGAATCCTGGAGAAGTTGGCAAGTGGACTGTGTTTGTGATCGATGAATCGGGCTGGCCTTTACACGCCAGTATTCTGCAGCAGCGGGTCAGCGGAGATTGATCGTTTCTCCGGTCTGGATCTCGGTTTGCGGAACGGGATTCACTCCGGACTGTTCGACATTTTCATCGGCTGTACTGGGCGCCGGTTGAGCCGGGAGTGGCAGCAGCGGTGAAGGCGGCTCGGACGGGATCCCGGATTGCGTGTCCAGGCTTCCCTCCGGCCTGAACTCATCCACTTGATTCATTTTGCGCGCGAACTCCTCTTCCGCCATCTGCCGTAAGGTCAGTTCCTGCTCCATACGAATTTCTTCGGATATGGGATTGCCTGGTGGGCTGTATGAGCGGGTGGGTTGCTCGGCCAGTGTTGCACGTTCAGGCACGGTCCCGGTGGGCATTGCCTGCTTCGTGTCGCTGGATGGTTTGACCGACGGGGGCTTGACCGGTGATGTTGTTTTCGCAACGGTCTGCGGGGTTGGAGTTGACGGCGTGCTGCGGGTCTGACTGGTCACCACTGGCGGCTCGGAATCCGGAAGTGGTGAGTCCTGCAGATAGAAATAGAGCGAGACCGCACCGGCGATCAGTAATATCGCCAGAATCAGGCTGGCAATTGTAAAGGCGGAAAAGTTGAAGCCAAACCTGAACAGCAGGGGTTCTTTTTCGACACGAAAAGGTAGCGGTTTTTCATGCTGGGATGATTCGGCTTTTGCCGGGGCCGGGGCCGGGGCCGGGGCCTGTTTGGGTTGCTCCTGAGTTTGCTCGGAGGCTGCTCGGACCTGCGAGGCTTGGGGAGCCGGTTCCACCGGCGGAGGGCTCTTGCGGGCGCTCATCGCTGAAAGGTTGGGCGTCGCGGTCAGGTTCAACTCCGATTCGTACATATCGTTGAGTAACGATGAGTCGGAGGGGCCAGGATCCACGGGGCGGGCAGGTTCTACGGGCTTGGGTTGCGACGCTACCGGGGCTGTTTGAGCGCGCTGCGATGCCTTGAGTTCATTGATCTCCTGCTGGGCCTGATCCAGTTGCATCTTCAGCAACTGACTGTTCTCCCGAAGACTGCTCACCAGCTGATTTAATTTCAGGCTTTCGATTTCAGCCTTTTCGGCTCGATTGCGCAGCTCTTTTGCCTGGTCTTCAAGGCGCCTGTTTTCGTCCTCGGTGAAGCCGTGTGCCTGTTTGAGCGAAGAGGTCCTTTGCTCTTCATCATCAATGAGTCGGCGGTTCTCCTGTTTCAAATAGGTGAATTGTTGATCGAGAACCTGGTATTTGTCCTCGATTTCATTGAATTTCAATTTGACCTGTTGGCGTTCGCTTTCGATTTCAAACAACTGGCGACGCAAGTTGTCGGCTTCGGCAGACAATTTTTTCCAATGCTCGACCTCTTCGAGGAGTTGTCGGTTTTCCCCGGTGAGGGATTCGATGTTCTGCTGGTACTCAACCAGCTGTGTCTCGACCGATTCCTGATTCGCTGCGAATTTTGCCTTGATTTCCGCTACCTGTTCCTTGGCCATTCGCTCTATCTGCGTGGAAAGATGGCTGGTGGAGCGGGTGTGTTCCGTTGGCGGTGCGGTGGGGATATCGGAAAGATCCGGAGTTACGGAGACCGGGGTCAGGTTCTCGTTGCCCTTGTCGACGACTTTTCCGCCTCCGCTATCGAGGGCCGCCTTGAGACGCCCCTCGGCCAGGCTCATCAGATCCGCCAGGCGAAAACCGGGTTTGATGTCCGGGGCGGATATGCCGATGCTCGCGCTGACATTGCTGTCCGATTCACCCAGGTAGAAATGCTTGGCGGATATGTCCTCAAGAATCCTGCGTCCCAGGTAGCGGGTGCCGATGGCGTTTGATGCCGGTCTAAGTATCGCGAAGCGTCCGCCTCCGAGGTAGGCCAGGGTGTCGTCCGGGTGGATGTGCTGGTCGACGATATCGTGTATCGCCAGAAGTATGTGTTCGATCGCGCCATCACTGTAATGATCGAGGATATTCTCGAATTGATCGATCATGAGCAGCGCCAGGGCCAGTTCATTCTTGTTTCTGATCGCGAAAGAGAGTTCGCGGCTCGCGATCTCCATGAACTGGGCGCGGTCGGGTGTGTTATCGAGAAAGTCGGTCTGTGGTGTGGAATCCTGCCAGTCGGAGGCGGTTTCTCCCTCTGCTTGTTCGGCTGGGGAGCGAAGGTAGGCGGTGATCAAATCAGCGTCGAATGGTTTGCTGACCATACCATTGGCCCCGAGTTGTTGCATCTCCTGGGCGATTTCCGGGGTTGCCTCGTTACCGGTGACTACAATAAAAGGCAGTCGGGACAGATGCTCGGTCCCGGACTTCCTCATTTTGTTGAGTAATGCACGACCATCCAGGTGGGGCATTGAGAGATCGCTGAAGACCAGATCGATAGCGGGATTTTGCGACAGGACCTCCCAAGCCTGCTGACCGTCCTCCACCTCGATCAGATCACAGTGATCCTTGAGGATGTTTCGCAGGGAGACCCGCACCACGCGGGAATCGTCCGCGATGAGCACAAGCGGCTTGTCACCGGGATGCTGAGTGTAGGAATGGAGTGCCTGTTCTGCCATGCCGCTGATGGATCCAGTGTTTAGGGTATACCAAGATGTGATCTATCTGTAGATTCGACGTGAACCGGGAAATCTTTAATCCACAAGTAATCGATCAAGGTTCGAGGTATAGATCATAAGTGCATGAATTTAAATATAAAGAGGTGAGTCTATTGTTTTCTCGGTAGGAATCTGAAACTGAGAGATCGATCACCTTTGCAGTTGTTCACACTCGCCATGGGCAGGATCGCAGACGCCCTCAGGTTATTTGTCTGAAACGAGTCTCGGTAAGTCAGGGTTCGGTACGGATCAAAATCAAGAATAAACTTTAATAAATATATATAATAAACTGTATGTAAAGGATAATTATATATTTTATCGCGAGTTCCCAACGCAACAGGATTGACGAAGCATTATCAGCAACCCCCATCGCTGGATGCAGTGGCCATGCAAATCTGTGATCCTTTACGCACCGTTGAGACTCAACTAGTCTGGGAGTTGTGATGGAGGATGAAAAAATCCGGCAGGTGGCCGCTAAGATGCGTGATCACCAGGTCAATGCCGCTTGAAAACAGGAAAAAAGCGGCCATTGTGAGCTGTTGTTGGCTTTACTGGCCTATGGTCGTTTCTGCGTCAATGACCCGGCATATCCCGACAGGTCTGCTGGAGTTTACGCAGAAGCTCATCGGCATCGAGGATTTCAAGGGTCGGCTAACAGTTTTATGGTTCGACGACATCAGAAGTAATCACAATCCTGGCGAAAGAGGCAGGCCAAGTATCGATGACTAAATCAGTCTTCACATTATCAGATGGAAAACCCGTAGAAGACCCCAAGGAGCAGGATCTCGAAAAAAAACAGCAAGAGGCGTTCACCACCAAGGCCTTTGTCGAATCCGTAAAAGAAGATCTCCTGGCGAACAAGATCTATCTCCCCACGCTTCCAGCGCTGGCTCTGGAAGCCTTGATCGTCATCAATGATGTGGACAGTTCGGCGGCGGACCTGGAAAAGGTCATCTCCCGGGATGCCGCTTTGACAGCTCGTTTGATCCGTTATGCCAACAGTCCTCTGTACCGGGGTATGAACACCATTGCCTCGATCAGACCCGCAATCACGAGGATCGGTTTTCAGCGTGTGAAAAACGCGGTCTATGCCGTTTCGATGAAAGAGGTTTTCCGGACCACGGTCAAAGACATCGAACGACGCATGGATCAGTTGTGGAGCCACTCAGTCAAGGTGGGCGCCCAGGCTGCCATGCTGGCCAAACAACATTCCGGACTGGACCCTGATGTCGCGCTGGTGGCGGGCCTGGTCCACGACATCGGCCACATACCCCTGTTGATCAAGGCCTGCGACTACCCGGAGTTGATCGAAAATCCTGAATTTCTCGATCGCGTACTGCACAAACTGCATCCCCAGTTGGGAGGCAGCATTCTCAAACTTTGGAAATTCGACCCCCATGTCATCAATGTGGCCTCGCTGCATGAGGACCTGGCGCGTGATCCTGGGGATGCGCCGGTGGACTATGTGGATATTGTTCAGGTGGCCAATATCCTGTCCCACGAGGGCAGCCATCATATGCTGGCTGGTGTGGATCGTTCAGCGGTCAGGGCGTTCGCCCGGCTTGAGCAGGGGGGAGGGGCATCAGGCCTGGACGAAGATACCCGTAAGGTGGAGGACGCCCTGTTTTAGGGCCTGTTATCCAGCCCGGGGCCTGGTCTGGGGGGCAATCCGCGTGGTGTCATTCCGCCAGGATATCGAGCCCCTCTTTGCGCAACATTCCGATCAGTCTGATCAGCGGCAAGCCGATCAGGCTATTGGGGTCATCCCCCTCCAGACGTTCGAAAAGGCAGATCCCCAGACCCTCGGACTTGAACGAGCCTGCGCATTGATAGGGCTGTTCCTTGCGCAGGTAGTTTTCGATCTCGTAGGCCTTGAGATTTCTGAAGTACACGTGAAAAGGTTCGCGGCAGGTTTGGCTCACCCCGCTGCGGCTGTTGTACAGACACAGTCCGGTGTGAAAAGTGACCTGCTGTCCGGAGGCCATGGCCAGCTGTCCGGTCGCACGCTCATGGGTTCCGGGTTTGCCCAGGACATGTCCTTGCAGGGTGGCCACCTGATCGGAGCCGATTATGAGGGCGTCCGGGTGAGTTTCAGCAACCGCCTTCGCCTTCATTTCGGCAAGCCTGACAACCAGGTCTTCGGCGCTCTCCTGTTCCAGGGGTGACTCGTCCACATCTGGAGACGCGGTGCTGAATTCAATACCCAATCGACTCAGTAATTCCCGTCTGAAGGGTGAACTCGAGGCCAGCACTAGGAGGGGGTGATTCATCGGCATAGATTCCGGCATGCTCTGCATTCAGGACCCCATTGGGAGGGTGTTTCGGGATCCGGCTCATTTTGTCGCGGAACCTTAATCGGTATCGCCCACGCCTTCAAGCCGGGATTGGGACTACCGCAACCAGGATTGCGTACCAAGGGGTGCCAATGAATCTCCTCCGACAGGAATGCGGAGCCGCTCGTAGCGCTGCTGTGGGTTGGCCTGAGCAGCGTGTCGTGTCACTATGCAACAGTTACCCAATTAACAGATAGCCCTGCTTAATATTCAATATGAATATTATAAATGAATGGGCTATTTCAGCATATAAAACATATAGATAGATGAGTATATTAAAGTCTATGATGCTTGACACGCCGGGTGTGGTCGACGTAGAAAGGCAAATTCACTACAAGGGGATGTGAAAACAGATGCCAATCGAAGACTTACTTATGTCCGGTGTCAATCTGATGCTCATTGGAATGGGAATCGTGTTTGTCTTCCTGTTCGTCCTGATTCTGGTCATGAAGGGCATGTCGCACCTGGCGCTGGCTGTTACAGAGCGACAGGGCGCTGCGGAGACGCTATCATCCCATGCAACCCTGACAGGTCAGGCACAGACGGGGATGCGCGGTGATCTGGTTGCGGTCATTTCAGCGGCCATACAACAATACCGCTCAATCAATCGTTGAGCCTCAATTCATTCACCAACACCTGTTCCCAGGCTGTTTACCAACAAACGGCGGTTAGTTTATGAGCGAAAAGAAACCTCTTGGAATAACGGATGTCGTGCTGCGAGATGCACATCAATCCCTGTTTGCAACCCGCATGCGCATCGACGATATGCTCCCCATCGCGGAAAAACTGGACAAGGTTGGATTCTGGTCGCTGGAAACCTGGGGTGGCGCCACGTTTGACGCCTGCATCCGCTTTCTCGGTGAGGACCCCTGGGAACGCATTCGCACTTTGAAAGCCGCGATGCCGAACACGCCGATGCAGATGTTGTTCCGGGGGCAGAATATTCTGGGTTACCGGCACTATGCAGACGACGTGGTGGAACGCTTTGTCGAGCGTGCGGCGGTGAATGGGGTGGATGTATTCCGCATCTTTGATGCCATGAATGATCTGCGTAACCTGGAAACCGCCGTTAAGGCCACTCTGAAAGTCGAAAAGCATGCCCAGGGAACCATGTCTTATACCGTCAGCCCGGTACACAACCTCGAATACTGGATCGATATGGGCAAACGCCTCGAGGAAATGGGATGTCACTCCATCTGTATCAAGGACATGGCGGGTTTGTTGAACCCGTATGTCTGTTACGAGCTGGTGACCCGTTTGAAGGAGAGTGTTGCCATACCCATTGCCATGCAAAGCCATGCCACCACAGGCATGAGCACCACCACCAACATCAAGGCGGCAGAAGCCGGCATCGATATGGTGGACACCTCGATCTCGTCCATGAGCATGACTTACGGTCACTCGGCGACCGAGTCGGTAGTTGCCATTCTTCAGGGCACAGAACGGGAGACCGGCCTTGATTTGAATCTTCTCGAAGAGATCGCAGCCTATTTCCGCGAAGTACGAAAAAAATACGCCAAGTTCGAGGGTTCCCTGAAAGGTGTCGATTCACGCATTCTGGTGGCTCAGGTTCCCGGCGGCATGCTGACCAATATGGAGAACCAGTTGCGCGAGCAGGGTGCGAGCGATCGTCTCGACGAAGTGCTCGAGGAGATTCCAAGGGTTCGGGAGGATCTGGGTTTCATTCCACTGGTCACGCCTACCTCGCAGATTGTTGGTACCCAGGCGGTTATCAATGTCCTCATGGGAGAGCGCTACAAGACCATCGCCAAAGAGACCGAGGGTGTTCTGAAGGGTGAATACGGAGCTACCCCTGCGCCGGTGAATGCACAACTCCAGGGTCGTGTGCTAAAGGAAGGGGAGGCGGCGGTTACCTGCCGTCCCGCCGATCTGCTGGAAGCCGAAATGGATAAGCTGACAGAGGAATTCCGCGGTCTGGCAAGCGAACAGGGTATCAAGGTGGCCGACGACGAGGTCGACGATGTCCTGATCTATGCCCTGTTTCCCCAGGTGGGGCTGAAATTCCTCAAGAACCGGGACAATCCGGATGCCTTCGAGCCTGTGCCCGGTAGCGAACCGGTGGCGGCTGCGCCTCAGGCACCCGCCGCATCCCTGGAAAAGCCTCAAGCGGGTCCGGAAGCCTATCAGGTCGAAGTCAACGGGGTCACTTACAACGTCAAGGTGTCGCCGGCTGGCGCCGTCACCTCGGTGTCACAAACACCTCCAGTGGTCCAGGAAGCGGCGCCGGCTGCGGCTCCTGCGGCTGGCGCAACCAATATCGATGCGCCCCTGTCCGGCAACATCCACAGCATCAAGATTTCAGTCGGTCAGGCGGTGGCGTCCGGTGATGTGATCATGGTGCTCGAGGCCATGAAAATGGAGACGGAGGTGCGTGCGACAGCTTCAGGAACGGTTGCGCAAATTTTGGTCAAAGAAGGCGAGGCTGTCCAGGTCGGGACCCCGCTGGTGAGTCTCTCCTGACATGTTAGAACTGGGAATTGAACCGTTGTGGCTGTCCACCGGACTGGCCAACTTCGAATGGGGGCAGGCGCTCATGATGGGCGTCGGTGCATTGTTGATCTACCTGGCGATCGTCAAGAAATTCGAACCCCTGTTGCTCCTGCCGATTGGTTTCGGTGCCATCCTCAGCAATATTCCCCTGGCGGGCATAGGCGGCAGCGAGGGACTGCTCGGACACATTTACCATGTCGGCATCGAAACCGGGGTATTCCCCTTGCTGATATTCATGGGCGTGGGTGCGCTGACCGATTTCGGCGCCCTGATCGCCATGCCATGGACCCTGCTTCTGGGGGCGGCAGCGCAGTTCGGAATCTTCGTCACTCTGCTGGGCGCCCTGGCCCTTAACTTCGTCCCGGGATTTGATTTCACCCTGGCCGATGCCTCGGCGATTGCGATCATTGGAGGCGCGGACGGACCGACGGCAATATTCCTCGCCTCGAAACTGGCGCCGGATCTGCTGGGGGCGATCGCGGTGGCGGCCTACTCCTATATGGCCCTGGTACCGATCATCCAGCCGCCGATCATGCGTTGGCTGACCACCGAGGAGGAGCGTGGTGTGGAGATGCAGCAGTTAAGGCATGTGACGAAGCTGGAAAAAATCCTGTTTCCCTTCGCGGTGCTGCTGCTGTGTGTGATTTTCCTCCCCTCCGCCGCGCCACTGATCGGTATGTTGACCTTCGGAAATCTGCTGCGTGAAAGCGGCGTGGTGGAGCGGCTGAGTCATGCGGCGCAAAACGAGATCATCAATATCGTCACTATCTTTCTTGGCCTGGCGGTGGGTTCCAAGCTGTCGGCGGATAAGTTTCTGACCCTGGATACCCTGGGCATTCTCGCCTTGGGGGCATTCGCCTTTTGTATCGGCACCGCGACGGGAGTGATCATGGGTAAGATCATGCATCGCGTCACCGGCGGCAAGGTGAACCCTCTGATCGGCGCCGCAGGGGTGTCGGCGGTGCCGATGGCCGCGCGGGTGGTGAACAAGGTCGGACTCGAGACGAACCATCACAACTTCCTGCTGATGCATGCCATGGGGCCCAACGTGGCGGGGGTCATCGGCTCCGCCGTAGCGGCCGGTGTGCTGTTGGCCCTGGTGGGGGGGCAATAGCGATTCCGCGGTTTGGATGCCGGGTTCGCGCAAAACCTGAAACTCCGGTCAGGCGGGGCCGGGTACGCTCGGAACGACGGGTTATTGGGCCAGTCACGCCATTTTGACAGGACAGGTGCTCTCATAATATTATTGCGCGCTTATGTCGAAGCGCTTTCCCGATCGATTGGATCCCTGGCGCTTCGCTGACCTCGGCCGTGAGGTCAGCGGAGAACTGCCGCTGGCGAAGTTCGCCCGTCTGCGGGATTGCCTGCTCGAAAACGGCGGCGATGTCGGCTTTGCTCTGCATTTCAGACGTGATGAGCAGCGGCGTGCGCGTCTCGATGGGAACATCAGGGCGCGGTTGTCGTTGCAATGTCAGCGCTGTCTCGGTGAGATGGTGCTCCCCGTGGAATGCCGGATTTCCGTGGTTTTCGTCGAAGGGCTGGATGAGGCAGAGCGCCTGCCTGAGTCGCTCGATCCCTGTCTCGTTGAAGAGGGGTCGGTCGATCTCACGGAACTGATCGAGGATGAGTTGTTGCTCGCCTTGCCTCAGGTGTCGCTGCACGATAGGGAGGTCTGCCGGGTGCCCGTCGTTCACAGTTCGAATGAAACCGTCCCGGTGATCGAGCCGGACGAGCAGGAAAAAGACAATCCGTTTTCAGTTCTGGCTGGACTGAAGCGGAATGAACCGTAATTACAGTTATTTTTCAGGAGACCAGCCATGGCTGTTCAACAAAACAAAAAGACCCCTTCCAAGCGCGGTATGCGCAGAGCCCACGATGCGCTGAGCGCGGAAACCCTGTCAATCGATTCCACTTCCGGAGAGACTCACCTGCGTCATCACGTCTCCGCGGACGGATTCTACAAAGGCCGCAAGGTCATCGAAACCAAGGGCGAATAAGCGCGTCCCGCTGGTTGAACGACCGTTTTCGGAACCCGTACAGGGCATGCCCCATTGCGGGTTCTTTAGTTTTTGGGTGAAGCCAATTTCGAATGAGTAGACCTGTCACGATCTCCTTGGATGCCATGGGCGGTGATATCGGTGCCGATATCGTGGTGCCTGCCGCGCTCGAGTATCTGAAAAAGGACAAACAGACCACACTGATCCTGGTCGGTCGCGAAGAGGTCATACGCAAAAAAATGGGTGATCATCCGTTTGCCGAGCGGTTGCGCGTGCATCATGCCTCCGAAGTCGTTGCCATGGACGAGCTGCCGTCAAAGGCTTTGCGTGGCAAGAAGGACTCCTCCATGCGGGTCGCCATTGACCTGGTCAAGTCGGGTGATGCGGATGCCTGTGTCAGTGCGGGTAATACCGGGGCGCTGATGGCAACCTCCCGTTTTGTGCTGAAGATGCTGCCTAACGTGGATCGGCCTGCCATCATCACTGCACTGCCCTCGGTTACCGGTCAAACTTTCATGTTGGATCTCGGAGCCAATGTGGACTGCAGTGCCGGGCATCTTTTCCAGTTTGCAGTGATGGGTAGTGAAACGGTTTCAGCGGTCTCGGATATCGCGAAACCCACCATTGGTCTGCTGAATATCGGACAGGAAGAGATCAAGGGGAATGAACAGGTCAAGGAAGCCCATGAACTGCTGCTCAACAGTTCGCTCAATTATGTCGGCTATGTGGAGGGTGATGACATCTATCAGGGCGGTACGGATGTAATCGTGTCTGATGGGTTCGTCGGCAACATTGCTCTGAAGAGCAGTGAGGGTGTCGCCAAAATGATCCGCCATTTCATGAAGCTCGAATTCAAGAAAAACCTCCTGACCCAGCTGGCCGGCCTGGTTGCCTTACCGGTGCTGCGTGCATTGGGAAAACGCATCGACCACAGACGCTACAACGGCGCCAGTCTGATCGGCCTGCGAGGCATTGTGATCAAGAGCCATGGTGGCGCTGACAAACTGGCCTTCGCCAATGCCATCAGCATCGCCCGTAAAGAGGTTGCCAGCGACGTGCCGCGTCGAATCGCGGAACAGGTCAAGGCCCATCTGGATAAAAGGGAGACTGCGTGATCTATTCGCGAATCACGGGCACGGGCGGTTATCTGCCTGAGAAGATACTCACCAATGCCGATCTGGAAAAGATGGTCGACACCAGCGATGAATGGATCTTTGAACGGACCGGTATTCGCAAACGACACGTGGCTGAAGAGGGCGAGTACACCTGCGACCTGGCTGAAAAAGCGGCCCGTAAAGCCATAGAAATGGCCGGTCTGGACCCCCAGGAGATCGATCTGATCGTCGTGGCGACCACTACCGCGGATCAGGTCTTTCCGAGCACGGCCTGCCTGCTGCAGGCCCGCCTTGGCATTCAGGGTCCGGCTGCCTTCGATGTACAGGCGGTCTGTACAGGGTTCATTTACGCTCTGGGTGTGGCGGATAAATTTATCCGAACCGGTTCGGCCCGCAAGGCACTGGTCGTTGGTGCGGAGACCATTTCCCGTATCCTTGACTGGAACGACCGTAACACCTGTGTATTGTTCGGTGACGGCGCCGGTGCGGTGGTGATCGAAGCCAGCGAGGAGCCGGGAATCATTTCCACCCATCTACATGCTGATGGGGCCTACGAAAGTCTGTTGCGGGTGCCATCGGGTATTTCGCGGGGCTACGATATTCTCCAGGAAGGCAAGGCCTACATGGAGATGCGTGGCAACGAAGTCTTCAAAATGGCGGTTACCACCCTGGGACGCATCGTCGATGAGACCCTCGCCGCCAACCAGATGAAAAAATCGGATGTCGATTGGCTGATTCCCCATCAGGCGAATATCCGGATCATAAGAGCGACGGCGAAAAAACTGCATACACCGATGGAGCGGGTGGTGGTCACCGTGCATGAACACGGTAATACCTCGGCCGCCTCCGTACCCCTGGCGCTGGACGTGGCCGTCCGCGACGGCAGGATCAAACGCGGTGAAACAATACTCATGGAAGCCTTTGGAGGAGGATTTACCTGGGGTTCCGTGTTGGCCAAATTCTAATAAAAAAGACAAGCGACATGAGTGAAAACATATTCAGTATGGTATTCCCTGGACAGGGCTCCCAAGCGGTCGGAATGTCAGCCGAACTGGCCGGGTCCTATCCCATCGTACAACAAACCTATGCGGCGGCCTCCGAGGCACTGGGGTTCGATCTCTGGTCGTTGATGCAGGACGGTCCGGTCGAGCGGTTGAATCAGACCGAGAACACCCAGCCTGCCATGCTTGCCGCGGGTGTGGCGGTGTGGCGGGTCTGGCAGCAGGAGCAGGGTCCGGCACCCGCCTGGCTGGCCGGTCATAGTCTCGGCGAATACACCGCCCTGGTTTGCGCCGGCTCCCTGGGATTCGAGGACGCGGTTCGGCTGGTATCTGAGCGAGGAAAATTCATGCAGAGCGCGGTACCTCAGGGCAGCGGCAGCATGGCGGCAATTCTCGGCCTGGATGATGATGCGGTGAAGGATGTATGCCAGTCCGCCGCTTCTGGCGAAGTGGTCGAGGCGGTCAATTTCAATTCTCCCGGGCAGGTGGTGATCGCAGGTGACAAGGCAGCGGTGGATCGTGCCTGTGATCTTGCCAAACAGGCGGGTGCTAAACGGGCGTTGCCCCTGCCTGTGAGCGTACCGTCCCATTGTGCGCTGATGAAGCCGGCGGCAGAACGCCTTGCCGAGCGATTGTCCGAAATCCAGATCAGCGCCCCGACAATTCCGGTCATTCATAACGTCAATGTTGCTCAAGCCGAGGATCCAGAGACGATCCGGGAACTGCTGGCCGCGCAGCTTTACAGCCCGGTTCGCTGGGTGGAAACGGTGCGGAAAATGGCCGAGGCGGGTTCTGTGTCTCTGGTCGAAGCCGGGCCAGGCAAGGTGCTGGCTGGGCTTACCAAACGGATCGATAAAAGCCTGAGCGGACTCGCGGTCTATGATACAAAAAGCCTGACACAGGCCCTGGAGGCATTGCAATGAAACTGGAGAATGAAATCGTCCTGGTGACGGGAGCAAGCCGCGGCATCGGCGCGTCTATCGCGGATACCCTGGCTGCTGCCGGGGCTGTCGTGATTGGCACTGCGACCTCTGAATCCGGTGCTTCTGCCATCAGCAGTCGTTTCCAGGCGGCGGATCAATCAGGCGCAGGCCTGGTGCTGGACGTTTCCGATCCGGCCTCAGTGGAGGCCTGTATCGCGCAGATTACCGAGACCTACGGAACCCCCACGATCCTGGTGAACAACGCAGGTATCACCCAGGACAATCTCCTGATGCGCATGAAAGACGAGGAGTGGGAGCAGGTCATCCACACCAATCTGAGTTCCGTGTACCGGCTGAGCAAAAGTGTGCTGCGCGGCATGATGAAAGCCCGCAAGGGACGTATCATCAGCATCTCCTCAGTGGTGGGTTCCATGGGCAATGCGGGACAGACCAACTACGCCGCTTCGAAGGCGGGGATCGAGGGTTTTACCCGTTCGCTGGCTCGGGAGGTGGGGTCCCGGGGCATCACGGTGAATGCCGTGGCGCCCGGTTTTATCGAGACTGATATGACCAATCAACTGCCCGAGGCTCAACGGAAAAGTCTTGAGGGGAATATCCCACTGCAAAAGCTTGGGCAGCCTGAGGATATTGCCCAGGCCGTGCTGTTTTTGGCATCGGAATCGGGACGCTACATCACGGGTGAGACGTTGCACGTGAATGGCGGAATGTACATGTGATGATTCAGTGTCACAATTTCAAAACCATACACTGAATTAATTATCTAATATAAGTTAATGAATTTAAGAGAGAAGTAATTAATTAGCCCGGGGGGTGCCGATCTGTGGATTGCGCTTTTCTCAGGACTTTTTTGTTACTACAATACCGCATCGGCCCTATTCGAGGTCGTCGGATAATCCAGAGGAAATTAATAAAATGAGCGATGTCGTAGAACGAGTTCGTAAAATTGTCGTAGAACAACTGGGCGTTAAAGATGAAGAAGTGACCCTTGAGGCCTCCTTCGTCGATGATCTTGGCGCTGACTCTCTCGACACTGTAGAGCTGGTGATGGCCCTTGAAGAGGAATTCGAGACCGAAATCCCGGACGAAGAGGCTGAAAAGATTACTACGGTTCAGCTGGCGGTCGATTATATCAACGCACACAGTTGACCGTTTGGTTCGATTTTTCCTGCAGGCCGTGTTGCTCCGGTTGATCGGGAGCGCGGCCTTTTGCATTTTCAGCACGAGCACTGAATTCGGGGGTAGTCATACATGACTCCAAGAAGGGTTGTCGTTACTGGGCTTGGTATGGTGGCGCCAGTGGGTTTGGATGTTGCTTCCGCGTGGGACAGCATTCTCGCCGGTAAGAGCGGTATCCAGCCAATCACTCACTTTGATGTCACAGCCTTTCCGACTCAGTTTGGTGGACCGATCTACGATTTCGAGCCCACGGACTATATCCCGAAGAAAGAAGCCAAAAAGATGGATAAATTTATCCATTACGGTGTTGCGGCCGGCATCCAGGCGCTAAAGGACTCCGGTCTGGAAGTCACGGATGACAACGCAGAGCGTATCGGTGTGCTGATTGGCTCTGGAATTGGCGGCATCACAGGCATCGAAAACAGCTATCAGGCTTACCTCGACGGGGGGCCGCGTAAGATATCCCCGTTTTTCGTACCCTCGAGCATCATTAACATGGTCTCGGGTAATCTGTCGATCATGTGCGGTTTGAAAGGGCCGAACTACTCCATTGTCTCCGCCTGCAGCAGCGGCGCCCACAGTATTGCCGAAGCGGCGATGATGATTCGTTATGGGCGCACCGACGTGATGATCGCTGGGGGCGCCGAGATGGCCACCTCTCCGGTTGGTTTGGGCGGTTTTGCTGCGGCCCGGGCATTGTCCCGTCGCAATGACGACCCGCAGGGCGCGAGTCGTCCCTGGGACAAGGATCGCGATGGCTTCGTACTCAGTGATGGAGCAGGTGTCGTGGTTCTCGAAGAGTACGAGCAGGCCAAAAAGCGCGGTGCGAGGATCTATGCCGAGTTGGTGGGTATGGGTATGAACTCTGACGCCTATCACATGACCGCTCCCTCAACGGACGGTTCCGGTGCGGCGGCCTGCATGGGACTCGCGCTCAAGGATGCGGGTCTCAATATGGATCGGGTCGACTACATCAATGCCCATGGCACTTCCACGCCGGCGGGTGATGTGGCGGAGACTCTGGCGGTCAAACGGGCATTCGGAGACCATGCCTACAAGCTCTGCGTCAGCTCGACGAAGTCGATGACCGGACACATGTTGGGTGCAGCGGGTGGAGCAGAAGCGGTATTCACGATTCTCTCGCTGTACCATCAGGTGATTCCGCCTACCATCAATCTAGAGAATCAGGACCCGGATTGCGATCTCGACTATGTGCCTAACACGGCCCGGGAAACGCAACTCGATGTCGTGATCTCCAATTCATTCGGATTCGGTGGCACCAACGGTACCCTGGCTTTCCGTCGAATCAGCTGATTCCTGCACCTTGTTGATCGACGGGCTGGCCTCTGAGCAGGTTCCGGTTACGGATCGTGGACTGCAATATGGCGATGGCCTTTTCGAGACCATTGCCGTTCTTGAAGGGTGCATGCCGCTGTGGTCACGCCACATGGCGCGCCTGCAACGCGGTGAAGAGCGACTCGGCTTTCCAATCACCGACAAACATCTGCTCGAACGGGAGGCCAAGCAACTCTGTGTTGGTGTCGAGCGGGGGATAGTGAAGATCATCCTCACCCGGGGTAGCGGTGGCCGCGGCTACCGGCCGCCTACAGCATCTCAACCCCGGCGCATTCTGGGTCTGCATCCCTGGCCGGAATATCCCCCGGCCTGGTATCGTAATGGCGTGCGGGTCCGTGTGTGTGAGACCCGTCTGTCACGCCAGCCCCGACTCGCAGGCATCAAGCACCTTAATCGCCTGGAACAGGTATTGGCGCGAGACGAATGGGACGATCCTGAAATTGCCGAGGGTTTGATGTTTGACGATCTCGGCAACCTGATATGTGGAACCCAGTCCAATCTGTTTGTGTTGCATGGCAACGATCTCCTGACTCCCGATCTCAGCCAGAGTGGTGTTGCTGGTGTGATGAGAGAGCTGGTGCTGGCATCCGCCGCAGGACTGGGACTGATTGCACGTCAGGTCAGGCTGCGTGTTGAGGATCTTGAAAACGCCGATGGTCTGTTCCTCACCAATGCCGTGTGGGGGGTCTGTCCGGTATCGCAGGTCGCCGAGGTCGCTTTTGATCTGGATCGTCTGTCAGGTATCCCTTTTTCACACAGACTCATCACTGAGACCTTTTTTCAGTAGAATTTCACTTCATGAACCGACTCATCGGCATTTTGGTCTTCATTGTCAGTCTTTTGCTCGCCTGGGGATGGATGGAATATGAGGATTTCCTCAGCAGCCCCCTCAGTCTGCCGGAGCAGGGCGTGGATTATGTCCTGGTGCCGGGCACCAGTGTGCGAGGGTTGGCTGAGGATCTGAAACACAAAGGCATTCTGCAGAAACCGGTGCTTTTCGAACTCATGGTGCGCTGGAGTGGCCAGGCCAGTCGTCTCAGGGCCGGTGAATATCACCTTATGCAAGGCACCACGCCACCCAGGTTGCTGGAAATCTTCACCTCGAGCCGGGTGGTGCAGCATGCCCTGACGCTGATCGAGGGCTGGACCTTTAAGCAGATGATGCAGGCGGTGAAATCCAACCCGATACTTCAGCAGACGCTGAGCGATGGAGATCTGCAGTCGATCACGCAGCAGCTTGGGCTGCAGGAGTCCCACCCGGAGGGACTGTTCTACCCTGACACCTATCATTTTCCCAAGGGCACCACCGACAAAGAGTTTCTGTCGCGTGCCTATCAACGGATGCAGGAGGTGTTGCAAAACGCCTGGGCTGGCAGGGAGGAAGGACTGCCGTTTGAGACGCCCTACGAGGCACTGATTCTAGCGTCTATCGTGGAGCGGGAAACCGGATTGCCTGAAGAACGAGGTAAGATTGCGGGTGTGTTCGTACGCCGTTTGAAGAAGGGGATGTTGCTGCAAACCGATCCCACTGTGATTTACGGTATGGGGGAAGACTATGACGGCAATATCCGAAAGAAGGATTTACGCACAGATACCCCCTATAACACATATGTAAGGAAGGGCCTGCCACCCACACCAATCGCTATGCCAAGTGGTGCAGCCATCGAGGCGGTCATGCATCCGGAGAAGGGCAATGAACTGTTTTTCGTGGCCACCGGCAATGGTGGCCACGTCTTCTCGGAGACCCTGGAGGCGCATAACCGGGCGGTCAGGAAATACCAGCTGAAGCGCTGAACAGCCTCGGCGTCCATGCTCCGCTTGGACGTTGAAACAGTTGCAGACAGTCGTTCTTCCAGCTATTGAGAACGAGGAATCAGAACGGAATAACCTCGATTTCACATTTATCCATAAGAATTACTTATCAATGTGTTACTTATCATAAGAATACACGGATAACGAATATTAAAATTAAAGGATAATCTAATATAGCCGATAATACAGGTAAGGAATTTGATGTGACGCTGGATTCAAATGCTTCCTCGCGAATTCATGCAGGCGTAGACATCAACGGTACAAGTATATTATGATATACTTATGTATGAGAGGAATAGATTATGGCAATATTGAACTGTAAACGGTTGCGTACAGTGGTCATGCTGGCCGGAGGGTTCCTGATTGCCGGCATGATTCTGGAAGTCTTCGCACACCTGATGTCTGTATCGGTGAATCTGGTTCTGTTGCAGCCTCTGGCATTGGGCATGGTACTGGCCAGTCCGGTAATCATCCTGGTGACCGTGGTGCTGTCTTTGGTACCGGGTGTTTCGCTCAGGGACTGCACGCACTGATCCGGTCATTCGACAAAGCCCTGTGCTAACGCAGGCGGTGCAGGTGCACGTGCGCCTGTGATGCCTCAGATCCAGGGCTTGGTCTGTCAAGGTTATCACTGTTTCAATATTCGCTCGGCGCTGCCTGGTTCGAGCCCAAACTCCTGTTCGATCATTGTATTCCATGCGTCTCTCTTGAACGTGTTTTCATCAGGAACAGATCTGTGGACCAGGTTGATGTGGCAGTCGATGCAACTCTTACCCGCTGTTTCCTCCAGATGGATGGCCAGGGTGTTGGCTCGTTTGCCCTGGATCGCTTCAAGCGCATGACAACGCTTGCAGGTCGCTGATCCTGTTTCACGAAACCAGCGTCTGGCCCTGAATGCGGCATCGGGTAGGTGCAGGGCGTTGACGACCGGGTCGTCGTAGTCCGGACCGATCATTTGCGCCAGCAGATCTTTTCCGCCCTTGATGTGATCCCAGGTGGCCGCGAATACCCCCTCCGAGACATGACAATCCCCACAACTTGCGCGTACCCCCGAAACGGGTAGATAGTGCACGGATTTTCGATAGGGCAGGGCTGACAGTTCCATGGAATGGCAGGATGTGCAGAATTTTTCCGAACTGGTCAGCTCGTCGAATTCGATCAGAAAAAGCATCAGGCTGATTCCCGCCAATCCTCCAATGACCAAGGCATAGAAGACGTCTCGGGATATGATGACCGGTATTCTGAATTTACGCATGATTATTGCCGTCTTGTCTGAGACCCAGGGCCTACCGGATTAGTGTTAACAGGTCCTAGAATCGAACTGCCGGCTTGCGGCTGGTTCAACCATTCATGTGAAGGCTGACTCAAGACATGGGTTTCAAGCAGTGCCTGGGCACGCGCCTCGCCCGCAACGGACTTCAACTCGGGGATGAAGCGCGCATAGAAGTTACGACCAACTTGATACATGCCCTCCCACCAGGTGTGATTCGCACTGGCCATCGCAGCGCCGTGCCTTGCTCGGGCTCCTTCGTCATGCCAAAGCTCCCAGTAGGTGAACTCTATGGGTTCATCGAAGGCGGTGGGTGTCAGCAGTCCTTCATCATAGAGCGTACGCATGATTGACTGGGCCGGTTCGGCGAATTTTTCATTGAATAGTCCGACGACATCATCGAACTGGCGCATGAAATTCGTTGTAAACGGTTTCGCGTGACATTCGAGACACACCAGGCTCATGGCCTGGCGACGGCGTTCGGGAGAGGCAACGGCCCGAACGGTGCCCAGGCTGCCATCGGCTTTGGTTATTTGGCTGCCGCGTTTGGGGGTGGGCTGAGTGTCGGGAATTTCCAACTTGTCGCCATCTTCCAATACCACCAGTTGCTGTTTGACCGATACCGGCGAGTTTAAACTCCACATGTTGCGCATACCGACATCGTGGGTCGCCTTGAGTTTACCTGCGGCGCCCATGTGGCAGGTCACGCAGGTTGGCGCGGCTACATAATCCTTGCCGGCTATCCAGTCATTGCTGTGCATGGACATCTGGGCACGTTGCGCGTCGTACAACATGCCATGCTTGGATGCTTCGTAGATGGCTTTGTCCGGTGAATCGGGGCCTGCGTGGCAGCGTACGCAGGCGCTGGGTTCACGTGCCTGGGCCTTGGAAAATCCGTGTCGCCCGTGACACGCGGAACAGGAGCCTTTGGATCCGTCCGGGTTGATTCTGCCGATGCCTGAATTGGGCCATGTGGCGGCATCCAGGGTCCCATCCCCGCGGACCCTGATTCGGGATCCGTGACACTGGTCGCATCCCGCAGCCACAATTGCATCGCCGCCCACGTGATGCGCCAGATCCGGAAGCCTGTCCTCAATGAGAGAAAATGCCTCTGAGTGTACAGAGCCTTTTTGCTGAGTGTACTCAGCGCTGTGACATCGGCCGCAATCCTGGGGGGATACGATAGTGGCAATGACGGCGCCTTCGTGGGTGATGGCATCAGGGTCGTCAATATCGGCTTTGTGACAATCCAGGCAATTCACATTGGCTGTGGCGTGTTCACTTCGCCGCCATTGCTCGGTTAATCCGGAGGATGATTTGGAATGACAACTGACACATTCCTGTCCGGCAGGGTCACCCCATTCATCGGGGTTGAGGGTGACTTTGTCTGCGATGAGCGTCGAACTGGACAACAGCAGAATCAGAAACAGGAGGGAAACCCTGCAGGTCGGTGTGTGCATGCTCGCTACTCCTTGCCTGGCTGGACATCAAGGAGCAGTTTCCGAACATGTCGAGCCTTCGAGGTTATTATTAATTGGCAGTGGAGCCCGCTTTGATACGGCATGAAGGTAGGCTCGCATGGAAGTTGGATCCCGCACTGCTGTGGAGCCTGGATCTTCCATGCGCATAAGAGAATATCAATCATCTAAAACCATGCCAAGTGTATTGATCACCAAATCTTGGCGGCAGGCGCGGGAAAGCAGGCAATCCAACAACAAGTTTAAGAATACGATATGAGGTTACGCTTATCGGAATAAGAACGGATCTTATTCGACAGGTCAGAGCGAACTTGTTTGTATTAATTTTTATTATATAAGTAGATTTTAACTCGGTAATTAAGGTTCGTGTGATGTTCTATTTTCTTCACACAACATGGGGTCTTATGTAATACTCGGACGCGGAAATAAAAGAAGTACAAGAATCACTCTGACTGTTTAGTAAAGGGGGGTAAACCATGGATGCCATGTTCGCTCAGAGTTTTCGCAGTACCTGCTCACGCGTCTTTTCTCTTTTGGTAATGCTGTTCGGATCGGTTGCCACTGCTGATGCCACTACACCAATACACCTGATATCTTCTGAAGTCTGTAAAAACTGCCACAAAGAAATCTATGCCCAGTGGAAGGAGTCAATGCATGCGAAAAGCACTGCACTAGATGATCCCATACACGCTACGTTCTATAAAAAGGTGGTAGGGGATCCTACCCAGGAAGGAGTGAAGCACAAGGCTTCCGGGAAGTATCCTGTCTGTCTCCAATGCCACGCTCCGAATGCCGCCGTGGATCAATCCACTAAACTGGATGCCAAGGTTGCGTATGCAGAAGGCGTCAATTGCGTTGCCTGCCATACCCTGGCCGCTTTCAAGGGAACATCCGGCAAGGACGGAAAAATGCTGCTTGGGTTGAAAGCCTATGAGCGCTCGGAGGTGCTGCAAGGTCCCCAGGGTTTTACTCAGGAACTCGATAAACTGAAAGCTCAGGATGATCTGTTCGGTGGCGTCGCTGCAGACGATGACAGCAAGCCGAATCCACACACCCAGGGTGCCCTGGAACTCGACGGTGAGGCGATTCCTGCCCTTCCCATGGCGAGTAATCCGGAATTGATGAAGACCAATGCCGCCTGTATGGGTTGTCATGATAAACGTAACAATCCGCACGGCGTGCCACTTTGTCAGACAGGCAATGAGTACGCAGGTAGCAATGTGAATTGCCAGTCCTGTCATATGCCTGTTGCCGGGGGGATGATTGATCACGGCATGAAGGGTGGACATGGGGATGGCATGCTGAAGCGCAGTGTGGTGTTCAGCATCGATGTTCAGAACGGTGGTAGTGTGTTGAAGACCACTGTAAAGCTGAAAAACATGCAGCCTCACAGCCTGCCCACAGGGGCGCCTTTCCGTAACATTTACATGAAGCTCTCGGCATATGACGGGAACGGCAACCAGGTATGGGAGAACGCCGCTGGTCACCCGGGTAAATCTGATGATAAGGCCTACCTCGCATATCGCCTTGCGGATGATAAAGGCGATCCTGCGATGCCTCCGGTCGCGACTCAACTCGGGTTGGACTCGCGTCTGAAGCCCCACGAGGAACGTTTGCTCTCGTATGATATTCCGGCCAGTGATGTGGTGCTTGTGCGTGGCGAACTTTACTACAATCTGCTTTGGCCTGCGCTGGTGGAAAATTTCAAACATCTGCCCGAGGACTTGACCGCACCGAAGTTGATTGCTGTCAGCGAGGTGAAACTCTGAGGCCAGGAATCTGGTGCTGTTATCAACCCGGCCACGTAATATGTGGTCTTCAGGGCTTCAAGTCTGACCATGGTCAGGCTTGAAGCCCCTAACATTACGGATTTCAAAGGTCAGGCCGAAGCATGCCTGCCTGCAGACTGCGTGATCAATGTTATCTGCAGGGGGGTTGCTACGGCGTTTTGACGCCTTGCTGCAGGTGGCACGCGCAGGTCAGCATGCCGCATCGAGCCGCTGTGTTCCGACACGACCCGATGGGCCATGCACAGTGCCGGGCGGATCCGTGGATCGAGGATTTGCGGGACTGTGGCTGTTTGCCCCGAGTGCTGTACGAACTACCTGGTCTCCCCAGGCAACGCGGCTGGTACCTGAAACACCCCCCTTTTTCGAGTTTGCTGTGATAACATCCTGGCGGAAGTTTCCCGCTCAGGGAAGGACTGATCGAATCCGTAGCCGGGTGGCGCCCGGGGACTCGCTGTCCCATCCCCAGAAGCCCCATCAAGCCATGACATTCCGCCAGTATGACACCCAGGTAAGCCATGCAGAGTCATTCCCACAGAGGATGTTTTATAACTGTCGAGGGCGGGGAGGGTGCTGGCAAGAGCAGCAATCTCTCCTATATCCGTGAACTTCTGGAACAGGCCGGTAAATCGGTGGTGTTCACCCGTGAGCCGGGGGGGACGGAACTGGGTGAAGCGATTCGGGAACTGTTGTTGGGACATCAACACACCGGAATGAGCAGTGACTGCGAACTGTTGTTGATGTTTGCCGCAAGGGCCGAACATCTGCAGGCAAAGATTCTGCCGGCCCTGGATCAGGGTGCATGGGTGCTCTGTGACCGCTTCACAGACGCCAGTTATGCCTACCAGGGGGCTGGCCGAGGCCTGCCTAGGGATCGCATTGCCGCCCTGGAGAACTTCGTGCAGGGATCCCTGCGTCCCGACTTGACGCTGTTGCTCGATCTGCCGGTTGCGGTGGGTTTGGAGCGGGCCGGCAAGCGATCCGAACCGGACCGGTTTGAGCGTGAGGCCGAAAGCTTTTTCGAGAAGGTTCGGCAAGGTTATCTGGAGATTGCGCAACAGGATCGGGAGCGGGTGCGGGTGATCGATGCGTCGGTGTCACTCCCGGATGTTCAGCGTCAGATCCGGACGGTGATCCACCGCTTCCTGGGTGATCTCGATGATTGAGGGCCCATATCATCCGCTTCCCTGGCATCAGGCTCTCTGGCATCGGCTGAGACAGGCATCCCTTGTCCAACGTCTTCCTCACGCGCTGCTGTTGTGTGGTGCCGCGGGCCTGGGAAAGGCGCATTTTGCCCGGGCTTTCGCCCAGTCCTGCCTGTGCGAACAGCCCGATGAGACCGGCCTGGCTTGCGGGAAATGCCGCCACTGCCACCTGGTAATGAGCAAGCATCATCCGGATTTTCAGTGGATCAGCCCGGACGCAGAGAGCAAAAGCGGTGAAATAAAGATCGAGACAATACGGGATTTCACCGATAAGGCGGCTTTGACCACGCATTCCGCGCAATACAAGTTGATCGCCATTGAACCAGCTCACCGCATGAGCCATGCGGCGGCCAACAGCCTTCTTAAAACCCTGGAAGAACCGACTCCGGGAACGATCATTCTGCTGCTCACCGACCAGCCGGCCCGATTGCTGCCCACCATCCGCAGCCGCTGTCAGACCCTTTCGTTTTATCCTCCTGAGCGGGATGCAGCCCTGTCCTGGCTGGGCGGACAAATCAGGCATGGCGCCCCGGAGTTGCTCCTGGCATTGGCCAATGGCGCCCCTCTCAAATCGCTGGAGCTGGACAATCCGGAACTTCTGGTGCTCAGAGAGGAGATGCTGAATGGTTTTCTCGCCTTGGGCGAAGGGCGTCTGGATCCCGTCAAACTGGCGGGCCAATGGGGTAATCTGACACCGGTACTGACCCTGGAGTGGTTGATCGGCTGGGTGATCGACCTTGTGTATCTGAAAAACGGTACATCCTCGGCCAGGTTATTCAACCCGGATCGCGCTCAAGCTTTGCAGAAAACAGCCGACAAGTTAAACTCTAGGGCATTGCAGGGTTATCTGCAGTCGCTTTATCAGGCCAGCGGCCTGATCGACCGCAATATCAATCTGCAACTGGCATTGGAGCGATTGCTCATTGAATGGCACGCCTGTTCTCAGGCTGGCCGATAACGATTCAGGTATCACATGGCTGGCGGACCCAAACAAGGCATATTATCGCTCACCATCAAGGACAAAAATGCGCTGTATGCGGCCTACATGCAGTTCGTGAAGTTTGGCGGGTTGTTCATCCCGACCACCAAACAATACCGGCTCGGTGACGAGGTGTTCATGCTGCTCACACTGATGGATGAGACCGAACGCCTGCCGGTCGCGGGTAAGATCATCTGGATCACCCCGGTCGGTGCGGAAGGCAACCGGGCAGCCGGTATCGGTGTCCAGTTCAGCGACCAGGACGGTGGCGCAGCGCGTAACAAGATCGAGACCTATCTCGCCGGAGCCCTGAAGTCCGATCGTCCCACCCATACCATGTAGCCGATCCCTGGCAGAGTTCCCGGCGTTACGTGGATAATCCCCGGGTCACAGTTTCATGTCACAACAGACTCAGATGACAAATTCGAGCGCTCCGGGTACCCACGGGATCATTGCGGGGCTCGTGGATTCCCATTGCCATCTCGATCGTGTCGATTTGAGTCAGTACCAGGATGATTTTCGGATTTTTGTCGATGCGACCCGCGACAGCGGGGTCGAGCATATGCTGTGTGTTTCCATCGATTTGGAATCCTGGCCGGAGATGCTGGCCCTGGTCGCCGATTATCCCCACATCTCAGTATCCGTGGGCGTCCATCCCAACGATCGTGACCGACGTGATCCGGAAGCCGAAGAGTTGGTCGTATTGGCGCGCAATCCCAAAGTGGTTGCCATCGGCGAGACCGGACTGGATTATTTTCATGGCAGCGGTGATCTGGACTGGCAGAGACATCGCTTCCGCCAGCATATCCGTGCTGCAAAACTGGCAGGACTACCCCTCATCATCCATACCCGGCAGGCGCGGGAGGACACCATCCAGATCATGCAGGAGGAAGGCGCTGCGGATCCGGGTGGAGTGATGCACTGTTTTACCGAAGACTGGTCAATGGCCCAGGCCGCCCTCTCTTTGGGATTCTACATCTCGTTTTCGGGAATCATCACCTTCAAGAATGCACAAGAGTTACGGGATGTGGTCAGACAGGTCCCCATGAACCGTCTGCTGATCGAAACCGACTCCCCCTATCTGGCGCCGGTACCTTTCCGCGGCAAGCCCAACCAACCGAAGTATGTCAGGCAGGTGGCGGAATGCGTGGCGGAAATCAAGGGAATGTCACTGACGGAGGTGGTGACTCAGAGTCGGGATAACTTCCTGCGCTGCTTTCCCGCAGTCAGCCCATAAACGACGAATGCGGGGGCATTGCAACGATCCTTTCAATGACCCCGGTAGAGTTCATCCAGATCGTGCTGGTGGCGTTCGAGAATTTGGATGCGGCGCATCTTCAGGGTCGGGGTGAGCAGACCGTTTTCAACATTCCACGGCTCTGACGAGATGCGGACTCTTACGATCTTGGCGTAGCCTGGAAAATTGTCCAGCTGTGCGTTGATGCGCTGTAACAGTGCCTGTTCCCGGGTTGTGTCGATATCCCTGGGATCGAACGATTGCGCGTCTTCGTGCTCATGGTTGAGGCAGATCAGTGCACTCAGGTAAGGCTTGCCTTCACCCACCACCAGCACCTGTTCGAACAGGTTGTCCATGGTAATGCACATCTCCATATCGGCAGGAGGCACCTTCTCTCCATTGGCGAGGACGATGATGTCCTTGATTCGCCCGGTGATGAAAAGGTGGCCCTGTTCGATCTTGATCTTGTCACCGGTATGAAACCAGCCCTCTGAATCGATGGATTGCGAGGTTGCCTCGCGATTGTTCCAATATCCCATCATGATACTGGGGGCGCGGCACAGCAGCTCGTCCTGTGCGCCGATTTTAATCTCGATGCCCGGGAACGGGATACCAACGCTTGAGGGAATATTGTCCTCATGGATATTGGCCGAAATGATCGGGCTGGTCTCGGTCAGGCCATAGCCCTGCAGTATGGGGACCCCCAGACCGATAAAGGTCTGGGCGATATCTGTGGCGAGCGGCGCACCACCGGACACGGCGATGCGCAAACGGCCACCGAGTTTAGCCCGTATTTTTTTTCCTACCAGCCGGTCGAGAAGGGGCCACAGAAGTTGAGCGGCGGACCAGTGACCGCGACCCTGCCGGTATTCAAAATGAGCCCATCCGGTTTTCACCGCCCGTGCAAACAGGTCCCGCGCCACGCCTGAATCCTGGGCGAGTTTTTCCTGGATCCTGGCGTACACGCGTTCGAAGATGCGGGGTACCGATATCAGCATGGTAGGCTTGACGATTTGCAGGTCTTCGGCGAGTTGGGGGATGGAACGGGCGTAGCTCGTGGTGGCACCGCAGATCATCGCCAGATAGTAGCCAACCGTGCGTTCCAGGGTGTGAGAGAGTGGCAGAAAGGAGAGGAAATGGTCCGTCGGGTAGATGTCGATGATTTTCAGCCCGCTCTCCATATCCCAGAGAATATTGCGATGACTCAGCATGACACCCTTGGATCGCCCGGTGGTGCCGGAGGTGTAGACGATGGTTGCCAGGCTGTTGCTCGGTACCTCGTGAACCTGCATTTCTCCATCATGGGATTCGGGCAACCAGTCGCTGAGAGTGACCAGGCGGGGCTGCAGCCCCATGGGGCTGACCCGTTCCAGGGTGACGATCCGGTTCAAGCCCGCGAGTTGATTGCGGATCTGCTGCAGGTTCTGCCACTGTTCCGGGTTGTCGAGCAGTAGCAGTCTGACCCCGGCATCCTGCAGAATGTAACCAATATTTTCCGCCCGGTCATTGGTATAGAGGGGCACAACCACCAGTCCGAGCCCTTGTGCCGCCATGTCGAAAATCACCCATTCCCGACAGTTTTTCATCAGAATGGCAACCCGGTCACCCGGTTTCAGCTGTTCCCCGCGCAACGCTGACTGCCACAGGGCGACCTGCTGCTCGATCTCCCGCCAGGTGCTTTCAACCCAGCATTGCTGCACAGCGTCATACTGCACATAGGCGGTCTTGTCAGGGCTGCGTCGAACCCGCTCCTGAAACACCCCGGGCAGGGTATCGGCCACGGACAGGCCGATGTAGTCGGTCTTGGGTTTGTTCATTTTCTGATTGTTCTTCGAATCAATGTCGTGTCTGTCATCCCTGAGGCTGGTTGCATAATGCCGCGATACCACTGGCAAGAATTACATCATACCGGAGATCATCCCGGCATCCAGCAGGTCGGAATCCGCCATTACTCATTGGCCTGACTGCCCCGGGACGCATTAAATCAATAAAGAGGTTGTTCCAGAAAAAGCGCCGATAGCCTGGCTCATGGCATATTTGGCGTGTCTTGGTGGCGCTCCTCTTGCCTTGATTCGGGGTATTTCTGGGAAATGGCGCTGATCGTACTGGACTTGATATTCCCCAATTCAATCAGTCTGATAGCTGTCACGGCCTGGCGGACTCGGTAGAACAGGTCCTAAAATGCGGCCCTGGAATCCTTTCGGATTCATGGGTTGCGAAGGTGCGGAAAAGGCCACCTGCGCAGGGGGTCAGGCCTGGGGGGGGGAATTCAGCTTCTCGAGCATTTCGTCATAGACTTCCCAGGCGGAGGCGGCTTCTTCCGGCGCCACCTTCTCGATTGCATAGCCCAGATGAACCACCACGAAATCACCGGTCTGCAGGGTTTCGTGCTGTAACATGAACAGGCTGACCGCCCGCTCGATGCCTTTCGCCTCGCAAGTGGCGGTGTATCCGTCGATGTGCTTAATTTGCATGGGTATACCGAGACACATGGTATAACTGTCACTCATGTCAGACTTTGGCATTCTCTCAGCCTCTCCATCGGCTGTTCAAGAGAAAGCTGTAATCAGATTCACACTAACGAACACCATGACGCAAAAAATACTCATTCTTGGCATAGGCAACACCCTGCTCAGTGACGAGGGGGTCGGGGTTCATCTGATCGATCGGATGCGTGCTTCGACCGGTGAACGGCCGGGTATCGAGTATCTCGATGGCGGGACCCTGAGTTTCACCCTGGCGGAACCGATAGCTTCCGCCAGCGGTTTGATCGTGGTCGATGCCGCGCGCATGAATCAGGCGCCGGGCAGTGTGCGAATCTACCGGGATGAGGAGATGGATGAGTACCTGCAGGGGAACCGGGCAAGCGTTCATGAGGTGAGTCTGGGCGATCTGCTGGACATTGCCCGCTTGTCCGAAACCCTTCCCGCGAAACGTTGTCTGGTCGGCATCGAGCCCCAGGAACTCGATTGGGGCGAATCACCCAGTCCGGTGGTCTCGGAGGCCATCGACCGGGCCATCGAGCAGATCCTGGAACTGCTTGGCGAGTGGCAGACTGATCAGTTGTCTGGAGCGTGAAAGCGGATCAGATTGGTTGGATGTTTCCAGGTCGTAACAATCTATAGTCGAAGCAGAGTGAGAATTGCGCATGAAAAACACCTTCACCCATGATCTTCCGGACGAAAAGGGTTTTTTTGGAGAGTACGGGGGCAGTTTTATTCCCGAACCGCTCCAGGCCATCATGGACGAGATCACCGCAGCCTACCTCGAGATTCGTCAGGATCCGGATTTTGTCGAGGAATTAAGTGACCTGTACCGTCACTATGTCGGCCGACCCAGCCCGATATTCCATGCTGCGAACCTGTCGCGTAAATTCGGCGCCGATTTCTATCTCAAACGTGAAGACCTGAATCACACGGGGGCGCACAAGATCAATCACTGTCTGGGTGAGGCCCTGTTGGCGAAGAAGATGGGCAAGAAAAAGCTGATTGCCGAAACCGGGGCAGGCCAGCACGGGGTGGCCCTGGCCACCGCTGCGGCATTGGTTGGACTCGAATGCGACATCTACATGGGTGAGGTGGATATTCGCAAGGAGCACCCGAATGTGGTGCGCATGCAGATCCTCGGCGCCCGGGTGATTCCCGCCACTCATGGCCGCAAGACCCTGAAGGAGGCCGTGGACGCGGCCTTCGAAGGATATGTGAAGGATCCGGTGACTCAGTTCTACGCCATCGGTTCAGTGGTCGGTCCACATCCGTTTCCCATGATTGTGCGTGATTTTCAATCCGTGGTGGGAAACGAGGCGAGAATTCAGTTTCAGGAGATGACCGGTGGTTTACCTGATCATGTGGTGGCCTGCGTCGGGGGCGGTTCCAACGCGATGGGGATTTTTAGCGCTTTTCTCAAAGACGAACTGGTCAACCTGCACGGCGTGGAGCCCTCAGGCCGAAGCCTGGAAGACGGTGAGCACGCCGCCACCATCACCAAGGGATCCCCCGGCATCATGCACGGCTTCAAGTCCTACATGCTGCAGGACAAGGCCGGCGAACCGATGGAGGTATACTCGGTCGCCAGTGGCCTCGACTATCCATCCGTAGGACCTCAGCACAGCTACCTCAAGGACATCGGACGGGTGGCCTACAGCCACATCAACGACACCCAGGCCATGGACGCCTTTTTTGAGCTTTCCCGTACCGAGGGCATCATCCCCGCGATCGAATCCGCGCATGCGGTGGCGCATGCGCTGCGCATGGCCAGTGAGGGCGAGCAGGGCAGGATCCTGATCAACCTGTCCGGTCGCGGTGACAAGGATATCGACTTCGTCGTCGAAAACTACGGCGCCCGGTATGGGGTGACATCAGAACTCTGAGTGGGAGGATTCACAACGGGGCCCTTGCCATCTACACCGGCTCAGGAGAGGGATTCCTGAGCCGATGGAGAACCGTGCGAGTCGCTTGGATTGCCGGCCGTTTGAGAAACTTAACGTCGTACAAGGACACTCATTGCAAAGCGTAGGTTAGTGGATTTTACATGCTCAACGCTTCGAGGGGATCCTGTTGATGACTGGAAACCTGTCTATACTTTCCTCAAATAGGGTGACTGCAATGGCGTTGTAGCCGGTCGGCATGGGATTCCCAAATCCACATCAAACAAGGATTTTCATGGTTCAAGCTGACTCAAGTCAGTCCAAGCTTCAGGAATCAGTGATATTCTTATCTACAAGCTTCTTTCAGGAGTCTTTTTACATGCAACGTCTTCAGGATATCGCGGTGACGGTCGCGTCTTCTGACGATGCCCCCCTCAATCACGCCAATGCCATTCCCATTCTGCATGAAGTTCTTCACGCGCTGAATCGCTTTGCCCAGCAAGGCAGCGAAACCACAATCGATCTTCGCGCCATCCCGTTCGGACCAGGGGATGAACAGGCCCTGCTGGATATTCTCGGCAGGGGTGAGGTTGAGGTCATGCTGCGTTCTCTTGGGGACAGCACAATCTGGGAGAGTTCATATCCCGGAGTCTGGGTCGTGGATCACCGTAACGCGGAAAATGAACGGGTTGCCCTGCAACTGGTGATAGGCCGTATTCCTGAAATCATCCAGTCCCAGACAGAGGATATTCTGGATGCTGTCGACCGCCTGCAGGAGCGGCTGGAGGTTTACGACTAGATGACCGCCGTGCGGTTTGCACATGACCGGCTTCGTCTGGGTGCTGGCCGACGATGGAGACAGGCGGGCTTGAGTCAACAGAACAGCTGCCTCTGGTGGCGAAAAGGACCAGTACAATTCGGTGGCGATTTCGGAACGATCGTCTAAGCCTGATGAGAGTCACTCGTGACGAGTAGAGTGATAGGAGCGGAGATGACTGATCAAAAAAATCCATTCTCGAAAACGCTCGGTGAAAGCCTGCGGGAGTTTGGGGTAACCCGGCGGGGGTTCCTCAAATTTTGTGCTGCCACCGCGTCCCTCATGGCCCTGCCTCCGTCGATGGTGCCGGCCATAGCCCAAGCGCTGGAGAAGGCAAAACGACCCTCGGTGATCTGGCTGTCATTTCAGGAATGCACCGGTTGCACCGAGTCGCTGACCCGAAGCCACTCGCCCAGTGTCGAAAACCTGATATTCGACTATATCTCGCTCGACTATCACCACACCCTGCAGGCGGCGGCCGGTGAGGCAGCGGAGGCTGCCCGTGAAGCCGCGATGCATGAAAACGAAGGCCAGTACATCGTTGTTGTGGACGGCTCGATCCCACTGGGGGATCCGGGCTATTCGGCAATCGCAGGCATCAGCAACAAACAGATGCTCGAAGAGACTGTGGCCGGTGCTGCGGCGGTGATCGCGGTGGGTAGCTGCGCTGCTTTCGGTGGACTGCCACATGCGCACCCCAACCCCACGGGCGCGGTTTCCGTTTCTGACCTTGTTAAGGACAAACCCGTGGTCAATGTGTCGGGTTGCCCCCCGATACCCACAGTCATCACCGGTGTGCTGGCGCATTTTCTGACCTTCGGCGCATTGCCGGAACTGGATGAACTGGGTCGGCCAATGGTGTTCTTCGGACAGAGCATCCATGACCGGTGCTACCGGCGTCCGTTCTATGACAAGGGGCTGTTTGCCGAGACCTTCGACGATGAGGGTGCGCGTAAAGGCTGGTGTCTGTTCCGTCTGGGGTGCAAAGGGCCGATGACCAAGAATGCCTGCGCCACGGCCAAGTGGAATCAGGGTACCAGCTGGCCAGTGGAGTCGGGACATGGCTGTCTCGGATGTTCCGAGCCGAATTTCTGGGATGCGGGTGGTTTCTACAAGGCGTTGTCCATACCCGACAGTGATGTGAGTCGTAATCTGGGTTATGTGGCGGGTGCCGGCGTGGCTTTGGGCGCGGTTGCCGGAGCGCTTAATCGCAGTGCCCGGGCCAAGGCGAAACAGCAGCATGAAACCGTAACCATTGACGATCTGGATAAGAAATCATGAGCGAATCTATCGATTTTTTACTGTGGGTTAGAGGGCCAGGTTTCGATATCGCCCTGGTGATCTTTGTCGTGGGTGTACTGATCCGTATTCTCGAAATCCTGGTGATCGGACGTAAACCGGATTACGCGGAACCGAGAGGTGGAGAACTGGGCTCGGGAATGTTGACCGTGGTCACCCGTACCGCACCGGAGCCGGGTGTCTTCAAACGTTCACCCTTCACCGTGGTGGGAGGGTACATCTGGCACATCGGTTTTCTCATCAGTCTGTTTCTGTTTGTCCCGCATATTGAACTGATTCATGCCACTCTGGGGGTAAGCTGGCCCGGTATCGCAAGCAATCTGGTGGACGCGGTGGCGGCAGTCACGATCGTCGCAATGATCGCCATGCTGTTCAGCCGGCTCAATCACCCGGTGAAACGTTTCCTGAGCGGACCCGAGGACTATCTGACCTGGCTGGTCAGTTTTCTCCCCATGCTGACAGGTTATCTGGCCTACCATCGCATGATCGACCCCTATACCCTGGCACTTGGACTGCACATACTGAGCGTGGAACTGCTGATGGTGGTATTTCCTTTTACCAAGCTGATGCATGCTTTTACCTTCGCCCTGGCACGTTGGTACAACGGCGCCATGGCCGGACGCAGAGGAGTTCAGTCATGAGCGAGGCAACCCTTGAACGAGGCATGAACGCCTTTCGCGAACAGATCAGTGCGCCGGTCGCTGCGTTCTTTTCCAGCTGCGTAAACTGCGGCATGTGCGCCGAAGCCTGCCTGTTCTACACCGAAACAGGTGATCCGAAATATACCCCGATCCACAAGCTCGAGCCCTTGCGCCGGGTCTGGGAGCAGGAGTACACCCTGTGGGGGCGCATCAAATCGAAACTGGGTTTGACCGAACCGGTCACCGACGCGCTTCTGGAAGAGTGGGAGATGTTGATCTATGACGGCTGCACCATGTGTGGCCGCTGTTCGATGGTGTGTCCGGTCGGTAATGATATCAGTCACATGATTCGCCTCGCCCGCGAAGGCATGGTGGCCGCTGGCTACGCCCCGGAAGGCGTCAAGGGGGCCAGTCGACGGGCGGTTACCCTGGGCAGCCCGATGGGGGTTAAATATCCCGCCCTGGCCGCGCAGATCAAGCATGTGGAGGCCGATACCGGGCTCAGTATTCCGGTTGACCAGGAGGGTGTCGACTACATGGCGCTGCTGTCGTCCATGGAGATCATCAACTTCCCCGAGTATCTCGAGGCCCTGGCGCGGATCTTCAAGCAGGCCGGGGTAACCTGGACCCTGAGCTCCGAGGCCTTCGAGGCCACGAATTCCGGGATTCAGATCGGTTCCTCCGACATTGCCCGCGAACTGGTCAACCGGGTCGTCGTCGCCGCGGAAAAACTCAAGGTCAAGTATGTGATCAGTCCCGAATGTGGCCATGCCTATACCGCGATCCGTTGGGAGGGCCCGAACCTGATCGGGCGGCCGTACAAATTCAAGGTCGTGCATATCCTGGAACTGCTGGATGAACTTCGTGCCAGTGGCCGGATGAAGACCGAAGGCATGGATGATACCCGGCTGACCTTTCACGATCCCTGCCAGATCGTGCGCAAGGGCGGCGTGCTCGAACCGCCCCGCAACCTGTTGAACATGGTTGCGAGCAATTTCGTGGATATGAACGACAACCGTGAGATGAATTGGTGTTGTGGCGGTGGTGGCGGCGTCAGTGCCAACGAGCGGGCCGAGGAGCTGCGTTTGAAGGCTTTCAAGCGTAAGAAGACTCAGCTGGACGAACTCAACGTGGAAACCCTCGTGACGGCCTGTGCCAACTGCAGACTGGTGATCGAAGAGGGCTTGGAGGCCTATCACATGGAGATGCCGGTGGTCGGATTGACTGAAATGATTGCCGAACACCTGGTGGAAGACAAAGAGTGAATAGCGCAAGCCTTATCGTACCGATAGGAGACGAGAGAAGATGAGTGACCGTATCGTCGTTGATCCGATAACAAGAATCGAAGGACATCTGCGTATCGAGGCACAGATGCAGGGTGACCAGATCGCCAGCGCCTATTCCTCGGGAACCATGGTGCGCGGTATTGAGATCATCCTCAAGGGGCGGGATCCGCGGGATGCCTGGGCGTTCGCGCAACGCATCTGCGGGGTCTGCACCCTGGTGCACGGTATCGCGTCGGTGCGTGCCGTCGAGGATGCCCTTGATTACAAGATTCCGCATAATGCGCAGCTGATCCGCAACCTGATGATCGGGGCCCAGTACATCCACGATCACGTGATGCACTTCTATCATCTGCATGCCCTGGACTGGGTTGACGTGGTCTCCGCGTTATCCGCGGATCCGGGACAGACCGCCGCCCTGGCTCAGTCGCTCAGCAACTGGCCCAAGGCCTCTCCAGGTTATTTTTCGGATGTGAAGAAAAAGCTTAAGGGGTTCGTCGAGGCCGGTCAGTTGGGTATCTTCGCCAAGGCCTACTGGGGACATCCAAGTTACAAGCTGCCGCCCGAGGCCAACCTGATGGCGGTCGCCCACTACCTCGAGGCGCTGAGCTGGCAGCGTGACGTGGTCAAGCTGCATGCGATCTTCGGTGGCAAGAATCCACACCCGAATTTCCTTGTGGGAGGCGTCGCCTCGGCCATCGATCTCAATTCCGATTCCGCGATCAACTCCAAGAAACTGGCCCAGGTTCAGGATGTGATCAACAAGATGCGGGAGTTTACCGACCAGGTCTATGTACCGGACACCCTCGCGGTTGCCGGTTTCTACAAGGACTGGGGTGAGCGGGGCGAAGGTTTGGGCAACTTTATGTGCTACGGGGATTTGCCGGCCACCTCTATGGATGACCCGGACAGCTTCTTCTTCCCCAGTGGCGTGATACTTGATCGTGACCTTTCCACCCTGCACCCGCTGGACCTCAACAGTGCCGATGAGATCCAGGAGCACATCAGTCATTCCTGGTACGAGTACAGCGGCGGCAAAGATCAGGGTTTGCATCCCTATGACGGTGAAACCAACCTGAAGTACACCGGACCCGAGCCACCGTATGAACACCTAGACGTGGAACAGTCCTACTCATGGCTCAAAGCGCCCCGTTGGAAAGGAATACCTGTGGAGGTCGGTCCCCTTGCGAGGGTCCTGACGCTTTTCGCCAAGGGTCATGAACAGACCCAGGAACTGGTGAAGATGACCCTCAGCACTCTGGATCTGCCGACCCGGGCGCTGTTCTCGACGCTGGGACGAACCGCTGCGAGAACCCTGGAGACCAAACTGCTGGCCGACGCCATGCAGGGTTGGTATGACCAGTTGATCGCCAATATCAAGGCCGGTGATATCACGACCTTCAACGATAGTCTGTGGGAACCTTCGAGTTGGCCAAGCCAATGTCGCGGTGTGGGCTTCATGGAGGCGCCGCGTGGGGCTCTGGGACACTGGATCGTCATTGAGGACGGCAAAATCGCCAATTATCAGGCGGTGGTTCCCAGCACCTGGAACGCGGGACCGCGGGATCCCAACGGTCAACCCGGCGCTTATGAGGCGGCATTACAGGACAATCATCAACTGTACGATCCGAAACAGCCGGTTGAAATCCTGCGTACCATCCACAGCTTCGACCCCTGCATCGCCTGTGCCGTGCATCTCTCCGATGAGGAGGGTGATGAGATGCTACAGCTGAAGGTGACCTGAGGTTAGTCGGCGTAACAAATTCTGATCAGGAGAATTCGGCCTGGACCCTGCGGTCCGGGCTGAAGTTTTCTGTGCCTGTGATCCGCTTCAATTGCCTGCCCGCGTCTGTTCTGACCGATGTTCCGAAGAAGTTCCCCTCTCCGGATAGGCTCACTCTCAGCGTAAAAGCCATAATGAAACCCGGTCAGCCACTGACCGGTACCCGATCCGCTCTTTGACCATTTCTCAGCATCCATGATTTCAGGGTGGCTGAAATGGGTTTTCAGTTTGGATTCAGCTTCCCCTGCCATGCTTTGCAGCAAGTAAATGCAAAAGGATGGAAGCCATGAAACCGAATTCCGATGTCAAGGTATGGGACCCGCTGGTGCGGATTTTTCATTGGACGCTGGTCAGCGCGTTCGCCGTTGCCTGGCTGACCGAGGATGAACTCATGTCTGTACACGCTTATGCCGGCTACCTGATTGCCGGATTTCTGGCGGTACGCATGATCTGGGGCTTGATCGGAACCCGATACGCCCGTTTCTCGGATTTCATCAAACCTCCTGCGGTGGTGATCGCCTATCTCAAAGACCTCGTAAGACTCAAGCCAAAGCGTACCCTGGGGCACAACCCGGCGGGCGGGGCGATGATCCTGGCGCTGTTGTTGATGCTCACGCTCACCGTGATCAGTGGCATGCTCACCTACGGCGCAGAAGGGATGGGACCGCTGACCGGGTTTTTCAGCCACCAGGCCAGCTTTGGCAGTGAGTTGTTAGAGGAAGTCCACGAGTTTTTTGCCCACGTCACGCTGATCCTGGTGTTTGTTCACCTTGGGGGGGTAGCCGTAGGCTCTCTGTTGCATCGGGAGAACCTGGTGCAGGCCATGTTCACCGGTCGCAAAGCCAACTGAGAGGTGGTTATGAAGCACACAGCAATCCTGCTGTCGGGTCTCTGCCTGTGTCTCCCGGTGACGGGTCAGGCGGACAGTGTGACAGAACGTTTGAATGCCTACGAGGCCGAAGGGGCCGGAAACTTCTCGGCGCAGGATGGCGCTCAGGCCTGGACGCGCCAGGTTGCGGTGGAAGCCGGCGCTCTTCAACGATCCTGTCAGGACTGTCATGGTGAACGCCTGACCGGACCTGGCAAGCATGTCAAAACCGGGCGTGCGATCGATCCCATGGCGCCTTCTGTCAATTCCCGCCGTCTGGCGGATGGGCGCAAAATCGAGAAATGGTTCAGGCGTAATTGCCAGTGGACCTGGGGGCGCACCTGCACGGCGCAGGAGAAAGGCGACATCCTGCGATTTCTCCAACAACAGTAAACGAGGAGATCAAGATGAATCGTTCAAAGTCCATAGCAATCCTGTTGCTCTCGGCACCGCTTCTTCTGGGTATCGGAGTCGCTCTGGCAGATCGCGACGGAGACGAGCATGAGGGTTACTGGTCCCGTTGGTTCGATTCCCCGGTCGCACCGGTGGAAACCCCGGACAGCGCACGCTATCAAGAGGAGTGCGGCAGTTGTCATTTTCCCTATCAACCCGGTTTTCTCCCGACGGCTTCATGGGTTGCCATCATGAGCAGCCTGGACGATCACTTCGGTGACAATGCGCAGATGGATGCTGTATCACAGCGCTCGATACTGGAATACCTGGCCGCCAACTCCGCGGATGCCATGAACCGGGAAATTCCCAATAAGGTCATCTGGTCGTTGCGCTATACACCCAACCCGCAGCGGGTCACCGAAACCGCGTTTTTCCGTCATGAGCATGATGAAATTGCCGACTACCTTCAACGACGTTCCAATCCGGATATATCCTTCAGCAATTGCGATACCTGCCACTCCCGGGCGATGCAGGGATTTTATGATGAGCGCGACATTCGCGTACCCGGTTTAGGGCGCTGGGATGACTGAACCGGTATACTGGCTGTCATGAATGGTTGGCGAATCTGGATTCTGCTTTTGATGCTGGGCCAGGGACAATGGGTCGTTGCGGGGGAGGATGCCCATGATGCGGCGCGTCGCCTGACAGAACAGGGGGTCATCCTGCCTCTGCACGAGATACTGACCCATCTCGGCAAGTTGCAAAAAGGCCGGGTACTGGAACTGGAACTGGAACAGAAACGCGGCCGCTATGTCTACGAGATAGAACTGCTGGACGAGCAAGGCCGTGTCTGGGAGTTCCTGGTTGATGCCCAGGACGGCCGGGTGCTCAGACGGGACAGGGAGGACTGAGGCATGCGTTTGCTGCTGGTCGAAGATGATCAAATCCTGAGTGATTCCCTGAAGCAGGATCTCGAACGCGAGGGATTCGCGGTTGACCAGGCGAACCAGGGTGTTGAGGCCGAGTTCATGGGCAACGAGATGAACTACGATCTGATTATTCTCGACCTCGGGCTGCCGCAACGCTCAGGGTTGGATGTATTGGAAAACTGGCGCTCGAAAGGCAATCAGACACCCGTGTTGATACTCACCGCCCGGGATGCCTGGCATGAACGTGTCGCCGGGTTCAAATCCGGTGCGGACGACTATCTGGGCAAGCCGTTTCACGCGGAAGAACTGGTGTTGCGTGTGCGGGCGCTGATCCGGCGCAGCCACGATATGCTCGGCAGTCGTCTCAGGGCAGGTGGGCTCGAACTCGATGAGGAAACTCAGCAGGTCATCCTGCCTTCCCAACAGCGGCTTGAACTGACAGGTACCGAATTCAGGCTGCTGCGCTGTTTCCTCCTCAACCAGGGTAAGATCATATCCAAGACCCGCTTGACCGAACATGTCTACGAACAGGATTTCGATCGAGACAGCAACCTGATCGAGGTCTATATCCGACGATTGCGGGATAAACTGGGCAAACAGGCTATTGAAACCCGGCGCGGCCAGGGGTATGTCTTTGTCGGTCTCAAAACGGGCTAACTCACTTCAGTTTCGCTTGCAGATCGGGCTCACGGTGAGCCTGACACTGCTGATGGGGCTGCTCTGGCTGTTCGGAGCCGGGGCGGTGGAACGCTTGACGGAAGACTTCATTGCTTCCCGCCTGGAACATGATGCCGAGGCGGTTCTCGGTGCGATGGACCTGGGGCAGGGGGTGACACTGGTGTCCGCGAAAATCAACCAGATCTATCACAGACCCTACTCGGGACACTATTATCGGGTTCAGATGGACAACGGCGAAGCGTTGGCGTCCCGCTCCCTGTGGGACTATGAATTGAAGATACCCCGACTAGCTTTTGGTGAATCCGGGCGTTTTCATCTTCCGGGCCCGGATGGGCAACGTCTCCTGGTATGGGCCCGGGGATACCGCAAGCAAGGCCAGGAACTAACCCTTGCCGTCGCCGAGGACCTGCTGCCCCTGAAGGTACAGCGTGACCGATTTCTCAAACACTTTGCCCTCATAGCACTGGCCGGCCTGTTGCTGCTTTTGATCCTCCAGGGTGTGGTGGTGAGAAGGGCGTTCCAACGCCTCAAACCGCTTCGGCAGGATGTGCAGAACCTGGCCTCTGGACGGGAACAACTGCTGGGTGAAGAGGTACCCACGGAATTTTTACCCCTGGTCAGCGAGGTCAACCATCTGCTGCACCTTCTGTCGACCCGCAATCAGCGTTCACGAAATGCCATGGGCAATCTCGCGCATGCCCTCAAGGGACCGCTGAACCTGCTGACCCGGCACATCGATCAGGCCGCGAACCGGGATCCGGGTCTGGCCCAGGCCCATGAGCAAGTGGAACGTATCCGGGTATTGATGGACCGGGAGTTGCGGCGGGCGCAACTTGCGGGCGGCAGAACCCTGAGTGAGCGATTTGATGCGCAGCGGGATCTGCCGGACCTGATGCATGCCCTGAGGCAGATCTACCGGGAACGTGATTTGCTTATCGAGTCTGAGATCGATCGTGAATCCAACCCTTTTGGCGATCGTGAGGACCTCCTGGAACTGTTGGGTAACCTTCTCGACAATGCCTGCAAATGGGCCCATAGCCGGGTGCTGTGTCAGGTATCAGGAGGACCGGGACTGAAAATCGTGGTTGAAGATGACGGTCAAGGTCTGGCCGATGAACGAATCGAGACCCTGACTCAGAGGGGGCGCAGACTCGACGAGTCAGTCGTCGGGCATGGCCTGGGGCTCGCGATTGTGAATGATGTGGTTCAACTCTATGCTGGACAGATCGATTTCGGCCGGTCCCGGCGATTCGGCGGATTGCGGGTGAGTGTCGCACTGAATCCGTTGCGCTATGATGAATGTTCCACCAGAGAACAGGGTTCCGAGGACCACTGAGGCCAGGGCACAGGACAGATTGCCGGCCCGGGAGCTTTTTCGGGATTTCCTCAATCCGCGCAGGGAGGCGGCGGCATGGGCATTGATCTGCCTTCACTGAACATTGAACCCGAATCTTCCCGACTGCGCAGGATATGGTGGCTGTTGCTCTACCTGGTTGCGGGCGCATCGGTGGCACTCTCTGGTCTGTCATGGGGCACCCGTGGAGGACTGTTTGCCATTCTCCTGCTGTCAGGCGTGATTCACCACAGGCGGCAGCGGTTTTCATCCCCATCAGAGGTGGTTCGGGTGGTGCTGACCGCGAGCGGCTGGTGCAGGCTCTACATGGCCGGAGGCCGCCAGCGCAAGGCCAGACTCAGAGGGGACAGTTTTGTCTCTCCATGGTTGATCGTATTACGCTTCGATCTGCCACAGGGCCAGGGGCGACCCAGTCTGGTGCTGTTCCGGGACGCCCTGGATCAGGACCGTATGCGCCGGCTGCGGATCATCCTGGGGTATATTCGTTTCCCACGCGAGGATTCCCGGGTCAAGCGACAGAGACGCCCCTGAGGTCATCCCACTGTCACTCAGTAAGGCGAGTAGGACTCCGGGATGAGAATGGTTGGGGTTCTCTGCACCCGGTCATCCGGGTAAGGAAAGTCGATGGTGAAATGCAGGCCCCGACTCTCCCGTCGACACTGTGCGGAGCGGATGATCATATCGGCGACATCGACCAGGTTGCGCAACTCCAGGAGGTCCATGCTGACGCGGAAGTTGCTGTAATACTCCACGATCTCCCGCTGCAGAAGGTCCACACGGCGACGTGCTCTCACAAGGCGTTTGTTGCTACGGACGATCCCCACGTAGTCCCACATGAAATGGCGTAATTCGTCCCAGTTGTGGGAAACCACGACCTCCTCATCCGGCTCGGTGACGCGACTCTCGTCCCAAGGGGGGATGGTTGAGGGCAGGGGCGTGGACTCCACCAGGGCATGGATGTCCCTGGCTGCCAGGTCGGCGAACACCAGACATTCCAGCAGGGAGTTACTGGCCATGCGGTTGGCACCGTGCAGCCCGGTATAGGCGCATTCGCCGATCGCATACAGACCGGCTACATCGGTGCGTGCCTGGTGGTCGGCCATGATACCGCCGCAGGTGTAGTGCGCAGCGGGTACCACCGGGATCGGCTGGCGGGTCATGTCGAATCCGAAATCCAGGCAACGCTGATAGATGGTGGGAAAATGCTCCTGGACGAATGCCGCAGGTTTGTGGCTGATATCCAGATACAGGCAGTCCGCGCCGATGCGTTTCATTTCATGATCGATGGCGCGGGCCACGATATCCCGGGGTGCCAGTTCCCCGCGCTCGTCGAAACGATGCATGAAACGACTTCCGTCGGGCAGGATAAGATGGCCGCCTTCCCCACGTACCGCCTCTGAAATCAGAAAACTCTTCGCTTCGGGATGGTAGAGGCAGGTGGGATGGAACTGGATGAACTCCATGTTCGCCACCCGGCAGCCGGCCCGCCAGGCCATCGCGATCCCGTCGCCGGTAGAGACGTCCGGATTACTGGTATAGAGGTAGACCTTGCTCGCGCCACCGGTTGCCAGCACCACGAAACGGGCCTTGAAGGTGGCAACCTGGTGATTCTCATGATCGAGGATGTAGGCGCCATAACAGTGTTTCGCCATCTTTTGGTCACTGCGTTCGCTGGTGATCAGGTCGACCGCGATATGGTGTTCGAAGACTTCGATGTTCGGGCGTGCCATGACCTGGCTGTGGAGGGTGGTTTCAACCTCCCGGCCGGTGGCGTCTGCGGCATGGATCACCCGGCGGTGGGAGTGCCCCCCCTCGCGGGTCAGGTGGTAGCCCCCACTGCTGGCGGAGGTATCGTCCCGGGTGAAGTTGACCCCACCCTTGAGCAGCCATTCAATATTCTGCCGGCCGTTTTCGACGACCAGTTGGACGGTCTCTTCGTCACACAGTCCGGCGCCCGCGATGAGGGTGTCCTTGACATGGGAGGCGATACTGTCCGCCTCGTCAAGCACCACCGAGATGCCGCCCTGGGCATAGTAGGTGTTGGATTCCTCCAACTCCTTCTTGGAAATCACGGCGATCTTAAGATCCTCGCTCAGGCGCAAGGCCAGACTCAGGCCGGCGGCACCGCTGCCGATAATGAGGACGTCGTGGAGGTATTCGGTGGTCATATTGCGGGGTTCGGTGGTTTATGGCGATAATGTCGTTTGTACTGCCGTCGTGCAAGTGTCGGGACAGTACCCCTGCATCCTAGCGGAAATTGGAATCTGGTTGAACCAATGAGCCGGGTAAATGATTTGTATCAACTGATGCGGGAATTGCCAGAACTATTCCAAACCATGACTGTCAATGGGACTGTGCACTGGATGTGCCCGTCGCGAGGAGGTATCGGCCCGGATGGGCGAGCGGTTAATCGATCAGGAACTCGTTGCTCGAGTCCAACAAGGTGATAAGAAGGCGTTTGACCTGCTGGTATTGAAGTATCAGCAGAAGATCACCAATCTGATCTCCCGCTATATCCGTGATCCTCACGAGGTGCTGGATGTCACTCAGGAGGCCTTCATCAAGGCCTACCGGGCGATTCCCAAGTTTCGTGGTGACAGTGCTTTTTATACCTGGTTGTACCGGATCGCCATCAATACCGCGAAAAACTACCTCGTGGCGCAGGGCCGCCGGCCGCCATCGGACGACGTTGAGGCGGAAGTGGCTGAACAAATGGACGTGGGCATCCGTCTAAAGGAGACAGGAACCCCTGAGAACCATGTACTCACGGAGGAGATTTCCCAGACGGTTCAGAAGGCGATTGATGATCTTCCCGAAGATCTGCGAACCGCCATCGTGCTGAGGGAACTCGAGGGAATGAGCTACGAGGAGATCGCAAATGCCATGGAATGTCCTGTCGGCACCGTGCGGTCCCGCATCTTCCGGGCTCGGGAAGCGATTGACAAGAAACTGAGCCCATTGTTGAAACCCTAAATGTCAGGCATCGAACAATGACTGAGCAAGAGCTTGAAAGACTTTCCGCACTCGTGGACGACGAAATCCCATTGAATGAAATACCAATGGAAATCAAGAAGTTGTCTGTTAACTCGTCGACCCGGGAACAATGGTCCCGTTATCATTTGATTGGCGATGTGATGCGCGGTGAAACCGGCGGGCAGATTGCGCCGGGTCTGGCTCAGGCGATCAGCGAACGCATCCAGGACGAACCCGTGGTCCTCGCCCCGGGCGCGTTCAAACGCCCCGCATCGAAACGACGTCACACCTATACCGGGGTGGCTGTCGCGGCATCCCTGGCCGCCGCAGCGGTCGTGATGGTGCCGCAGATGATCAATCCTGAAGGCTCTGACATGCCGCAGCAGAGCGTGGCCGCCAGCCAGGCAAGCAGCCCGCATACGCTCTATGTGGCAGATGATGGAACCCGCTGGGAGCTGCTGAAGAAGCCGAAGGTGGAATCGCGGCTCAATGCTTATCTGGTCAATCACCAGGAGCTGTCGCCGACCAACAACATGAAAGGCATCATGCCGTTCGCCAATTTCGTCAGCTACGATGAGAACAGGCAGTAGTGAATAACCCCCGGATAAGTGCTCTGCCAACCCCCGTTGTACTGCACAGACTGCTGCTGAGCGGTCTGCTGCTGTTGAGTATCGCGCCGCAGTTGCACGCCGATCAGGAGCGTACCGCCAAGCAGTGGCTGGAACGCATGATGACTGCGGTTCAGAAACTCAATTATCAGGGGACCTTTGTCTACCTCCATGACAACCAGCTGGAGATCATGAAGATCGCTCACGCAGTGGAGGGTGACCGGGTGCGGGAAAGCCTGGTATCACTCAACGGCACACCCCGGGAGGTGATCCGGGATGACGAGTCGGTGACCTGCGTGATGCCCGAGACCAACGAGGTCTCGATCGACCGGCGCTCACCCAGCTCCAAGTTCCTCAACATCCTGCCCGAAGACCTGCAGCAACTCGAGGATCATTATACCTTCCGCAAGGCCGGGCAGACCCGCATGACTGACCGCGCCGCACAAGTGGTGATGATCATGCCCAACGACCGGTTACGCTACGGGTATCGGTTCTACCTGGACATCGAGAGCGGATTGCCGTTGAAGTCGGATTTGATGAATGAGCGGGCGGAGCCCGTGGAGCAGACCCTGTTCACCGAGCTGCAGATTGGGGTTGCGGAGATCAATGACATACACAAGCGGGAGTCGCTCTACACCTACCGGCTGAAAAGCCATGAAGGGGAGAGCGTCGATCTCACCCAACCCTCGAGCAGCCGTTGGCATTTTACCCGGCTGCCGCCCGGTTTTCATTTGAGTATGCAGCATCTGCTTCACGACGCTGCGAAAGAGAGCCCGATCGAACAGTACGTGTTCAGTGACGGACTGGGATCCCTCTCTGTATTCGTCGAACCGGAGACCCGCGATGAGGCCTTCAGCGGAGTATCCCGGTTAGGTGCGGTCAACGCCTGGGGCGGACAGGTCCAGGGGTTTCAGGTGACCGCGGTGGGTGAAGTACCAGCGGTCACCATTCTTGGCGTGGTTCAAGGCATGCAGCTCAATCCCGGTCATGATTGAGGAGACCGCCCGGATCGTCCGCGTGGAGGGTGATTTCGCGGTGGTGGAGACCCAGCAACAGGCAGCTTGCGGATCCTGTCAGAGTGCGGGTGGTTGCAGCACCTCGGTGCTGGCCGGCTTGTTCAAACGGCGCGACAACGAACTGCGGGTGCTCAACACCCTGGATGTCAGGCCCGGAGAACAGGTCGTCATCGGTGTTCAGGAACGCGCCTTGGTGAAGATTTCCCTGTTGGCCTATCTGATGCCCCTCATCGGGATGATCGCCGGTGCGATCGTCATCGATTCATGGGCGCAGCGTTACCTCGTCATTCAGGGGGAACTTCCCCAGATCATCGGGGGACTGTCGGGGCTGATGGCCGGATTCTGGGTGCTGCGTTGGTTTTCCCGTAACAGATCCCGGGATCCGGAATACCAGGCCGTGATACTGCGCCGCGCCGATCAGACCCGGGTCGGCTTTGTCTGAGTGGGCGCAACCCCATGCGTTGCTGCATGCCTGCAGTATCCCCACACGTCCTAATCCCGTGTTCTGCGGGCCTCATTGCAACGGGAGTCGTTAGGTGAGAAACATAAACGATTTGAGCAAACTTCTAACATTGATCTGTCTGGCATGGCTGGCCATGCTGCCGGCGCGCGCCGCGGAATTGCCGAACTTTGCCGACCTGGTGGAGCAGAATGCACCGGCGGTGGTGAATATCAGCACCAAGCGTACCACCAGCGGCCGGGGCATGATGCCTTTCAATGTGCCCGATTTGCAGGATCTTCCGGAAGACAGCCCGCTCAGCGATCTGATGAAGCGCTTCTTCGGCAACCATGGTTTCAATATGCCGGATGCGGAGCCGGAAAAACGCTCACTGGGATCCGGATTCATCATTTCCGGGGATGGCTATATCCTGACCAACAACCATGTGGTGGATGATGCCGACGAGATCCTGGTGCGGATGAACGACCGGCGTGAATTCATCGCGGAGGTGGTCGGTCGTGACGAGCGCAGCGATATCGCGCTGATCAAGATCGAGGCTGATGATCTTCCCGTGGTGACGATAGGAGATCCGGAGGCGTTGCGCGTCGGCGAGTGGGTGCTGGCGATTGGTTCTCCCTTCGGATTCGATCATTCCGTAACCGCGGGGATTGTCAGCGCCAAGGGGCGCAGTCTGCCGAGTGAAAACTATGTACCGTTCATCCAGACGGATGTCGCCATCAACCCCGGCAATTCCGGGGGGCCCCTGTTCAACATGCAGGGCGAGGTGGTCGGAGTGAATTCCCAGATCTACAGCCGATCCGGGGGATTCATGGGACTCTCATTTGCGATTCCCATTGAAATGGCCATGAATGTGGCGAATCAGCTCAAGACCCGGGGTCATGTGACCCGTGGCTGGCTGGGGGTGCTGATTCAGGACGTGACCAGCGACCTGGCGGAAAGTTTCGGCATGGATCAGCCCCGCGGCGCGCTGATTGCCCGAGTTCTGCCCGACAGTCCCTCCGAGGCAGCGGGCATCAAGGTGGGGGATGTGATTCTGGCGTTCAACGGGATTGTCATCAATACCTCTTCGGAATTGCCGCCACTGGTCGGCCGCAGCGACATCGACAAAGCCAGCGATGTCGAGATCCTGCGCAACGGCAAGGTTATGAATCTCAAGGTCAGGATCGGTGAGTTGCCGGATCAGGAACCCTTCGCCATGTCACACAAACCCTCACCCAGAGTTTCACAGAACCGCCTGGGCCTGATGGTTTCTGAAATTCCCCAGGCGTTGCGCGAGCAGCTCAGTCTGCCCGATGGCAAAGGTGTTCTGGTCGACTCGGTGAGCGGTCAGTCAGCACGCGAGGCCGGGGTTCAGTCCGGCGACGTGATCACCATGGTCAACAATACGAATATCGAAACCGTGGAGCAGTTCAATGAGCTGGTGAAAGAGCTGCCGGGTGACAAGACTGTGGCGTTGCTGGTGTACCGGGAAACGGGACCGATTTTCCTCGCCCTGCGGGTACCTTCCCGTTAACGATCCCGCCCATGAGAGACATTGGCAGACGGGGCCAGTGGTGACCGGTGCGCGGCAGGTCAGGTTTTATCACCGGGAAGGTTGTCATCTGTGTGATGATATGCGCGAGCTTCTCGGCGAGCTTCAGCACACCCATGGTTTCGGGGTCACCGAGGTGGACGTCGATCAGGATGCTGATTTGAAGCAGCGTTTTGGCCAGCGTATCCCTCTGTTGCTGGGTGCGCAGGGGGAGTGTCTGAGCGAGTATTACCTCGATCCGAAGCGGCTCCTGAGCTATTTGCAGGGCCCATGATTTGATATGATTCCGCGGATGCGCCTCGTATCGGGTCGCGCACGGGGGGCGCCGGGTATCCGGTTACCCTGTTGCAGACCCTTGTCGGCGGCGCTGAAACCGGTTTTAACGGATTCCCCCGGTGATTCTCGTCGAATGGAACCGGAACAGATTTGTGGCTTCAAGATATCTTTGAAACGCCCCGGACGGGGCGTTTCTCTTTTTTCGGGTAGAATTCAGAGCGCTATGGCTGACCTGCAACACATTCGTAATTTCTCCATCATCGCGCATATCGATCATGGCAAATCCACCATCGCGGACCGGTTCATCCAGACCTGTGGCGGATTGAGTGACCGGGAGATGGCGGAACAGGTCTGTGATTCGATGGATCTTGAGCGTGAGCGGGGAATAACCATCAAAGCCCAGAGCGTGACCCTCGACTATTCCGCGCAGGACGGGCAGGTCTATCAGCTCAACTTCATCGATACCCCGGGACACGTGGACTTCTCCTACGAGGTGTCCCGCTCATTGGCGGCTTGCGAGGGCGCCCTGCTGGTGGTGGATGCGGCGCAGGGGGTCGAGGCCCAGAGTGTCGCCAACTGTTATACCGCGATCGAACAGGGTTTGGAGGTGCTTCCGGTACTCAACAAGATCGACCTGCCGTCCGCGGAACCGGATCGGGTGATCCAGGAGATCGAGGAGATTATCGGTCTGGACGCCTCACACGCGATTCGCGTCAGCGCCAAGACCGGCCTGGGCATTACTGAGCTGCTTGAGCAGCTTGTGGATACGATACCGCCACCCGGCGGTGACTCCGAGGCCCCGTTGCAGGCCCTGATCATCGATTCCTGGTTCGATTCCTATGTCGGGGTCATATCCCTGATCCGGGTGATGAATGGCACCCTCAAACCCAAGGACAAGATGCGCGTGATGTCCACAGGGCGGGTCTTTCAGGTGGAGAAGGTGGGCGTTTTTACACCCAAGCAGCTCGACAGGGCACAGTTGCGGGCCGGGGAGGTCGGCTATGTGATCGCCGGCATCAAGGAGATCGATGGTGCGCCGGTGGGAGATACCATCACGCTCGAAAACCGCCAGGCGGACAAGGCTCTGCCAGGGTTCAAGGAGATGCATCCGCGGGTCTTTTCCGGTCTCTATCCGGTCAGTTCCGACGATTACGAAGACCTGCGGGACGCACTGCAGAAGTTGCGTCTGAATGACGCGGCACTGCACTACGAGCCGGAAACCTCCCAGGCGCTGGGTTTCGGTTTTCGCTGCGGCTTTCTGGGTATGCTGCATATGGAAATCGTCCAGGAGCGACTGGAGCGGGAATACGATCTCGACCTGATTACCACCGCGCCTTCAGTGGTCTACGAACTGGTGATGACCGACGGTGAAGTGGTTCATATCGAGAATCCTGCCGCGCTGCCGGATCCCGCCAAGCTGCAGGAGGTGCGGGAGCCGATCATTCTGGCCACCATCCTGGTGCCTCAGGATTTCCTGGGTAACGTAATCACTCTGTGTATCGAGAAACGGGGTACGCAGAAGAATCTCCAGTACCTGGCGGGTCAGGTGCAGTTGAGTTACGAATTGCCCATGAACGAGGTGGTGCTGGACTTTTTCGACCGCCTCAAGTCAGTCAGTCGCGGATATGCCTCTTTCGAGTACGAGTTCACCCATTTCCAGGCCGCACCTCTGGTGAAACTGGATATTCTCATCAACGGGGAGCGGGTTGATGCCCTGTCCTTAATCGTGCATCGCGACCAGGCACAGTTTCGCGGCCGCGATCTGACCTCGAAGATGAAAGAACTGATTCCCAGGCAGATGTTCGAAGTGGCAATACAGGCGGCCATCGGCAGCAAGATCATTGCCCGTACCACGGTAAAAGCCTTGCGCAAGAATGTGACCGCCAAGTGTTACGGGGGTGATATCACCCGTAAGCGCAAGCTGCTTGAGAAGCAGAAGGCGGGCAAGAAACGAATGAAGCAGGTCGGAAAGGTCGAGATCCCCCAGGATGCCTTCCTTGCCGTACTTCAGGTGGGGAAGGATAATTAGCGGGCTGTCCGATTCTGTTGGATGTAATACGCAGATCCTGCAGGTTCCCTGTCGGGAACAGGAGCCGGAGTGTCAATTGAATCAGCACAGCACGCGAGCAAGAGAGGAAGCGAGTAAACCATGAATTTCGATTTTCCAACATTTCTCGTCATCGCCAGCGCCCTGACGGGCGGCATCTGGCTGGTCGACAGCCTGTTTTTCGCCAATAAACGCAATGCGCAGACGCCTCAGGAGTCTGAAGGGCTGGATATCGACGAAACGGCGGCTGTCAAGGAACCCTTGATTGTCGAGTATTCGAAATCGTTTTTTCCTGTCATCTTCGTCGTACTGGTACTACGCTCGTTTCTCGTCGAGCCCTTCCGCATTCCTTCCGGCTCCATGATGCCAACCCTCCTGGTGGGTGATTTCATCCTGGTCAACAAGTTCAGCTACGGCATCCGTTTACCGGTAATCAATGCCAAGGTCCTGGAGCTCGGGGAGCCTCAACGTGGCGATCCTGTGGTGTTTCGCTACCCCAAGCAACCTGGCGTCGATTATATCAAACGGGTCATTGGTCTCCCGGGTGACACCATCTATTACCGTAACAAGACAGTGTTCTTAAACGGCGAACCCATGCCTCAAACACCGGTGGGTCAATACACGGGGATCGGCACCAGTGCGCAAATGAACGGTGCCATGGTGGCGCTGGAAAATCTCGATGGGGTGGAACACAGCATCCTGATCAATCCCTTCGCGCCGGATCTTCCATTGGGTTGCCAGATTCTCAGGCAGGGACCGATCCAGGTGCCCGAGGGGCAGTATTTCGTCATGGGTGACAACCGGGACAACAGCAATGACAGCCGTTGCTGGGGGTTTGTCCCTGAAGCCAATCTGGTGGGCAAGGCCTTTGGTATCTGGATGAACTGGGATTCCAACATCGAGGGTTTTCCGCCGATCGCCTGGGAGCGGATCGGCAAGGGGATTGACTAATTGATTCCCGGATCCTGCCGATAACCCGAATCAGGTAACCATTATGCGAGGGATGAACATGTATTTTAATAAGAGACAACAAGGGCTTACCACAATTAGCTGGTTGGTGATCCTGGTCGTGGCAGGATTCTTTGTAATGGTCGGGCTCAAAGTGGCGCCTGTGTACATGGAACACTTCGCAATCAAGGCCGCACTTGAATCCGTGAAAGAGGAGCCGTTCGCGGCGCGCAAGTCCGTTCGGGAATTGAAGAACATGATCATGAGGCGCCTGGATATCAACAATATCCGTTACCTTACCAATGACAATATCAGTGTCTCGCGGGAAAAGGGCAAGACCACGATCCGAATCACCTATGAAGAGCGCAGACACATCGTTCACAACGCATCTCTGGTCATGAGTTTCGATGACTCGATTGAGTTGAATCCTAATTGAAGCCGGATTACGAGAAGCTTTCCCGGGATCTGGACTATCGCTTCCACGACCCCGATTTGTTGATACAAGCCATGACCCACCGCAGTTTCGGTGGCAGGAACAATGAGCGGTTCGAGTATCTGGGTGATGCGGTGCTTGGGTTCGTCATCGCGGATGTGCTTTTTCACCATTTCAAGGATGCCACGGAGGGTCAGTTGAGCCGCCTGCGTTCCGCCCTGGTGAAACGGGATACCCTGGCGAAGGTGGCGAGGCAATTCAATCTGGGCGACTACCTGCGTCTGGGTCAGGGAGAACTGCGCAGCGGTGGACATCGGCGTGACTCGATACTCGCAGACAGTGTCGAGGCCCTGATCGCCGCGATCTACCTGGATGGCGGCTACCCGGCGGCGCGGGAGATGATCCTGGCCACCTTTTCACCCAGAGTCGAACAACTGAATCCGGCCAAGCAGCAAAAAGATCCCAAGACCCGTTTGCAGGAATATCTCCAGGCCAACAAATACGAACTGCCGAGCTATGACATTCAGGACATCAGTGGCGACCCGCATGAGCAACGTTTCCGTGTGTTGTGCGATGTGCCGGGTCTTCAGCGGCAGAGTCTGGGCGAGGGCACCAGCCGGCGCAAGGCTGAACAGGATGCCGCGCTGAAGATGCTTGCGGAGTTGAACCATGAATGAATCTGTTAACCGTTGTGGCTATGCGGCGATCGTGGGGCGACCCAATGTCGGCAAATCCACCTTGCTGAACGCATTGATCGGGGTGCGTCTTGCGATTACCTCGCACAAGGCCCAGACCACTCGGCATTCCATCCTTGGAGTCAGGACCCTGGCACAGGGTCAGATTATCTACGTGGATACGCCAGGCATCCACGAGCGGCATGACAATGCGATGAACCGCTACCTCAACCGTACGGCCCGCACGGCATTGCTCGACGTGGATGTGCTGGTGTTCGTGGTGGAAGCCCTGCGATGGACCCGTGAGGACGAAAAGGTTCTCGAAATGGTTCAGCAACAGGGGGTGCCCACTCTGTTGGCGGTCAATAAGGTGGACAAGGTGCCGCAGAAAGAGGCATTGCTGCCTTACCTGTCCGAACTGGCTGCCCGCTATGATTTTCGAGAGATCATTCCACTCTCGGCAAAGAAGGGACAGAACCTGCCGCAACTCGAAGCGGCGGTGCTGCAGGCACTGCCGGAAGCGCAGAATTTCTATCCGGACGATCAACTGACGGATCGCCCTGAGAAGTTTTTTGCGGCCGAACTGGTTCGCGAACAGGTCACGCGCAGATATGCGAAAGAGCTGCCCTATGCGGTGTCCGTGGAGATTGAGCGGTTTGAGGAAAAGGATGGTCGTTACCTGATACACGCGGTTATCTGGGTCGAAAAGCCAGGCCAGAAAGGGATTATCATCGGTAAACAGGGACAGGCGCTCAAAGAGGTTGCCACCCAGGCGAGAAAGGCCATGGAGGCCTTTTTCGAGTGTAAGGTGCACCTGGAAGTCTGGGTGAAGGTTAAAAAGAGCTGGTCCAGTGACGAGGCCGCCCTGGTGCGACTCGGCTACAGCGATTGAACAGGCGGCCTTGCCGTGATCCGCGCCGATCTGACCCCCGCATTTATACTGCATCGCCGGGATTACCGTGACAGCAGCCTGCTGCTGGAACTCTTCAGCGAACAGGAAGGGCGACTGGCGGCGATTGCCAAAGGTGTGAAATCGGGTCGCGCCAGACGTGCCCTGATTCTGCATCCCTTTACCCCTCTGAGGGTCAGTCTGCGGGGACGCGGGGAAGTGCTCTCGCTCAACCAGGCGGAGGTGGATGGCAGGACCATTGCGCTTAGCGGAGAGCGGCTCTACTGCGGTCTGTATCTCAATGAACTGGTGCAGCGGCTGCTGCATCGGGGCGATCCGGCGCCCGGGCTTTATCAGGCCTATGCTGAGGCATTGTTGCAACTGACCCGGGATGGGTCTGTGGATCGCAGTCTCAGGGAGTTCGAACTGCAACTGCTGACGGAACTGGGTTACGGGCTGCTGCTCGACCGGACCGCGGATACGGATGAGCCGGTCGATCCTCAGGGAGTGTACGAATATCATGTGGAGCAGGGCCCTGTGATGGTGCGCTCCATACACTCTGGACCGACCCTCAGAGGCAGCACCTTACTCAACCTGCAGAATCGCACCGCCCTCGATGCCGAGGAAAACCGGGAGGCGAAACGTCTCATGCGACGGGTGCTGGCACACTATCTCGGGAGTCGTCCGTTGAAGAGTCGCGAACTGTTTCAAGCCCTCAAGGCAGACCCTGGGGTCGGATTTGTTTCATCATGATTGGGGATGGCAATGATAGAGAATGAGATGTTGCTCGGGGTGAATATTGACCATGTAGCGACTCTGCGTCAGGCACGCGGCACCCGCTATCCGGAACCGGTCCAGGCCGCTTTGAGCGCGGAACAGGCGGGTGCGGATGCGATTACCCTGCATTTGCGGGAAGACCGGCGGCATATTCAGGATCGGGATGTTGAGATCCTTTCGGATGTCCTGCAGACGCGCATGAATCTGGAGATGGCGGCGACCTCGGAAATGGCCGCGATTGCCACTCGATTTCGTCCTCATGATTGTTGCCTGGTGCCGGAGAAACGTGAAGAGCTGACCACCGAGGGCGGTCTCGACGTTGCGGCCAATCTCGAATACCTCACCGACTATTGTGCGGAACTCAAAGAGGCGGGTGTGCGCGTCTCCCTGTTCATCGATGCGGACAAAAAACAACTCGATGCGGCCAAGGCTGCCGGCGCACCGGTGGTGGAGATCCATACCGGACATTTTGCCGATGCCGAGAATGACCGGACCCGGGATGGTGAACTGGAACGCATCATCACGGCTGTACGTTACGGCAATTCCCTTGGTTTGCAGGTCAATGCCGGGCACGGCCTCGACTACCATAACGTCAAATCCATTGTGGCCATCGAGGGCGTGACCGAACTCAACATCGGCCATGCGATTGTCTGTCGCGCCCTGTTCACCGGGTTCGATCAGGCGGTGCGGGAAATGAAGACCCTGCTGCGGGGGTGATTGATCGGGTTGCTCCCCCGATTGTCTCTGCTCGACGGGAGTGCGAGGATCAGCGCGCTTGTGGCAGCCATATGAAATGCTCTACCAGAGACTCGGCTGTCGATGATTGATACAGGGATATTCCGCGCGCGCGTTTACGCAGGGTTTCCCGCTCTGGCAATGGTTCGCGGCTGCCAAACAGGACCAGATTCTGCTGTTCAGGAACATCGAACAGTGAGATATGAGGCAGGTGCTGACGAATCCTCATCAACTGCGTCACGATGTCGCGTTCAGTTACGGGCAGGAGATTGAAGGTCACCACACCATGAGGGGCCAGCGCATTGCCCAGTTTATCCAGAAATGCCTCCTCTTGCAGCGGGTCCCGTTCACCCGGGCGCGCATGAATGTCACAAAAAACAATGTCGAATGTTTCCTGGGTGTGGCGCAGATAAGCCTGCGCGGATTGCCTGACGACGGGATGCGTGTCTGGCAGATCGAAACACTCCTGCGCCAGACGCCGAATATCCGGGTCGGGTTCCACGCTGGTCAGATTCGCCTCCGGCAGGTGCTTGAGCAGGTAACGTTCCAGGGTCGCTGCACCCAATCCCAGGTTGAGTATGCGTCGGGGGCCGGGGTGGAACAATAGCGCGCACAACATCCCCCTGACATATTCGAATACCGGGTAATCGGGCCGTTCCCGCCACATGATCGACTGGATGCTGCCATCCTCGTGAACCAGCCAGCGCAGTCCCTGATATTCAAACACCCGGTGAGATTCAATTCCCGTCACCCGGCAGGTTTTCCCCTCTGCCTGGGCCCGGGCGAACCAGGCCTGGTCGATTTTGGGTAAGCTGGCGGGCATGTGCATGGACTGAAACTGGAGGCGATCGCTGGTGCGGAAATGATCCGTTGATCATAAGCCATCCCGGGGAGGTGTGCGAAGCGCCTGTCAGGTTTGACGGGTCCCTGGGTCGACAGATGTAACCGGCTGCACAATCAGGTTAGAATCCCTGCCATGCACTACAAAACCATCGAAGATTTCATCGGCAATACCCCACTGGTCCGCCTGCAGCGGCTGGTTCCTGACTCGAGCAATACCGTGCTGGTAAAACTCGAAGGTAACAACCCGGCCGGTTCGGTCAAGGATCGTCCTGCCCTGAGCATGATCCGCCTGGCCGAGGCGAGGGGCAGTATCAAACCCGGTGATACCCTGATCGAGGCCACCAGTGGCAATACCGGCATTGCGCTTGCCATGGCGGCAGCGATCAAGGGTTACCGAATGGTTCTGATCATGCCGGAGAACATGAGCGTTGAACGCCGTGCGGTGATGAAGGCTTACGGCGCGGAACTGATCCTGACCCCCAGGGAAGGCAGCATGGAGGCCGCGATCGACAAGGCGCGGGAACTGGAGGCTGCCGGAGATGGTGTGATCCTGGATCAGTTCTCCAATCAGGACAACCCTCAGGCGCACATTGAAGGCACCGGTCCGGAGATCTGGCGGGATACCGAGGGACAGGTCACCCATTTTGTCAGCGCCATGGGTACCACGGGTACCATCATGGGTACCTCGCGTTACCTCAAATCGCGAAATCCCGGTATTACCATCGTCGGTGTTCAGCCCATGGAAGGCTCCAGCATCCCGGGCATACGCCGTTGGCCTGAGGCCTATCTGCCAAAGATCTACGAGGCCAGCCGGGTGGACAGAATTATCGATGTGTCGCAGCAGGAGGCTGAGGAGACCACCCGCCAGCTGGCCGCCCGTGAGGGGATCTTCGCCGGAATCTCTTCCGGTGGGGCGGTTGCGGCGGCCCTGAAACTCTCTGCCGAGGTGCAGAATGCGGTCATCGTGGCCATCATCTGTGATCGGGGTGACCGGTATCTGTCCACCGATGTGTTTCCGGCAGACTGAGCATGTCGCGCAGACGCAAACGCAAGCCATTGCCGACGGAACCGGTCGAAGTCTCAATAGAATCCCTGACCCACGATGCCAAGGGTGTCGCGCACGTGGATGGCAAGGCCACCTTCGTGCACGGTTCATTACCCGGGGAACGGGTCCGATTTCTGTATACCGGTCGCTGGCGCAAGTACGACGAAGGCCGGGTGGTCGAGGTGCTGGAGGCCTCGCCCGAACGGGTGGAACCACGCTGCAGTGCCTTTGGTATCTGCGGGGGGTGCAGTCTTCAACATCTCGATGAACGCGAACAGATCCGTTCCAAACAACAATCCCTGCTCGACAGCCTGAAACATATCGGGCGGGTCGAGCCGGCGACCATCCTCGACCCCTTACGGGGGGAGAGCGCCTGGGGTTATCGGCGCAAGGCCCGTCTGGGGGTCAGACATGTACCGAAAAAGGGTGGGGTGCTGGTGGGTTTCCGGGAGCGCAGTTCCTCGTTCGTCGCCGAGATCGGGGAATGCCCGATACTGCATCCCCGGGTGGGTGAACTGCTGCCGCAGCTCAGGCAGCTGATCGGTGAACTGTCGATCCGCGATCAGGTGCCGCAGATCGAAATGGCCATGGGCGACGAGATCTGCGTGCTGATCTTCCGCCTGCTCACAGCGCCCAGCGATGAAGACCTGGAACGGCTGGGCGAATTCGGTCCCAGGCATCAGGTGGCGGTATATCTGCAGGAAGGGGGGCCTGAGACGGTCAGACCCCTGGACGAAAAGGGCGTTGATCTCACTTATCAACTGCCTGCCTTCGATGTGACCCTCGGCTTCGAGCCGAGTGATTTCACCCAGGTCAATTCCGATATCAACCGGCAGATGATCCAGCGGGCGGTAGAGATGCTGGCGCTGACCGACCAGGACCGGGTGCTGGATCTGTTCTGCGGATTGGGGAATTTCACCCTGCCGCTGGCCCGCAGGGCCGGGCAGGTGGTCGGTGTCGAGGGGGATGCCGGGCTGGTGGCCCGGGCCCGGGAGAATGCCGCCCGCAACGGTATCGACAATACGAGCTTCTACACCGCCAACCTATATGCGGAACTCGAACATGAACCCTGGATGCAGGGCAGTTATGAAAAGGTTCTGCTCGATCCGCCCCGCAGTGGCGCCTTAGAGATTCTGCATCATCTGCCACGCCTGGGCGCCCGGCGGATCGTCTACGTGTCCTGTTATCCGGGCACCCTGGCGCGTGATGCGGGGGTGCTGGTCAGCGAACATGGCTACCGGCTGGTGAGTGCCGGGGTCATGGACATGTTTCCGCATACCGCCCACGTGGAATCCATCGCATTGTTCGAAAAGAGATGAGAAATGGGCATAGAAATAGAACGTAAATTTCTGGTTATAAACGATAATTGGAAAAGCAGCGTGATCAGCGAAGCGCCGATCAAACAGGCTTATCTGGCGACCACGCCACGGGCCAGCGTACGGGTCCGGGTGGATGGCGAACAGGCCAACCTGAATATCAAGGGCAGCACTGTTGGCATCAGCCGGCGGGAGTACGAATATCCGATACCCGTGGAACAGGCCGAGGAGATGCTCGAGCATCTGGTGAGCGGGGCGGTGATCGACAAGGTCCGTTACAAGGTCAGGCATGGCGGGCATGTCTGGGACCTGGACCGGTTTCTGGGAGCCAATCAGGGACTGGTGGTCGCGGAAGTGGAATTGAGCCACGAGGGCGAGGCGTTCGAAATGCCCGATTGGGCTGGCGAGGAGGTCTCGGGAGATACCCGCTACTACAACGCGAGCCTGGTGCAGCATCCATTTTGCGACTGGTAATGGCATGAGCAACGGCTGGCGGATCCTGCTCGCGATCAGCCTGGTAATGCTCAGTGCCTGCGAGAAGCCCGCTGAACGTCCGATCCGCATGGCCCTGTCGACGGTTCCGCTCAACCTGGATCCCCGTTTCGCCACCGACGCCACCTCTGAACGGATCAACCGTCTGCTCTATCAGCGCCTGGTGGAGTTCGATCCGCGCAGCATGCCGGTTCCAGGGATTGCGACCTGGGAACCGGTCACCCCGACCCGATACCGCTTTCATCTGAATCCTGACCGAGCGACCTTTACACACGGCCGTGTGTTGGACGCTTTCGATGTGGTGGAGACCTACCGCCAGGTACTGGAGCCGAAAACCGCTTCGCCGAAACGTGCGGCACTCACATTGATCAGCGCTGTCGATGCACGCGATGAACAGACCCTGGAGTTCACGCTCACCCGAGCAGACCCGCTGTTTCCCGCCTACCTGACCCTCGACATTCTGCCTGCGGAGCTGATCAGGCAGGGGCACGATTTTTCCAGGCAGCCAGTCGGCAGTGGCGGTTTCGAGCTTACGGCCTGGCCGGAGCCGGGCCGGATCCAGCTGCAACGCCGCCGGGATGGCCGGATGTTTGAACTGCTGGCCGTGAAAAATCCCACTGTCAGGGTTCTCAAGCTGTTGCGCGGCGAGGTCGACCTGCTTCAAGGCGATCTGGCACCCGAATTGACCGATTACCTGCGAACCCGGGACGATGTTGTAGTTCGGCAGCGACCCGGCAGCAACTACACCTACCTGGGTGTCAACTTTACCGATCCAGCCACCGGAAATCCCAAGGTACGCCGTGCCATCGCGCATGCGATTGACCGGGAGGCGATCATCCAGGGGGTGATGCGCGGTTCGGCGCGAACCGCCGAGTCGTTATTTCCGGCCAAACACTGGGCTGGTAGCGAACTCGCTGGATATCGCCACGACCCGGATCGGGCGAGGGCGCTGCTGGCATCACAGGGATACACTGCGGATAAACCGTTAACACTGACCTACAAGACCTCCAGTGACCCGTTTCGTGTTCGTCTCGCCACCATAATCCAGAGTCAGCTGCGGGATGTGGGAATTGATGTGCAGGTACGCAGCTATGATTGGGGTACCTTTTTCGGTGATATCAAACAGGGCAATTTCCAGCTCTACAGCCTGACCTGGGTGGGACTGCGCACCCCCGACATCTATCGTGAAATCTTTGCCTCGGATGCGGTGCCTCCCAACGGCGCCAATCGCGGCCGCTACAGCAGTTCCCAGGTCGATGCCTGGCTGAATGAGCTGCGGCAGGGGCTGGATCTGCACGACCAGGCCGGACTTTATCGACGAATCGCTGAAACGGTGCATCAGGATCTGCCTTACATACCGCTCTGGTACGAAGATCAGGTCCTCGCTCACGGCAGCCGCATAAGCGGGTATGATCTGAGCAGTGACGGTAATTACGACGGTCTCGGGCAGGTGCGTTTGAGATCCGCCTCCGAACATGCAACGGCCCGTGTCGCGGGATCCGCTTCTGCGCAACCCCCTGGGAGTCCACCGATTGAGTGAGAGCCCTGACAAGCAGCCGGGACGAAGTCACCGGCAACTGCGCATCGAACTATCGACCCAGAGCCTGGTTTGCCTGCGGGATGGGGCGATGGTGATGCGTTTCCCCGTCTCCACCGCGAGCAATGGGGCCGGTGAGGCCCTTGGCAGCGGCTGCACCCCCAGGGGCTGGCATAAGGTGCGCCTGAAGATCGGTGCCGGTTGTCCGGAGAACAGTGTATTTGTCGGTCGTCGTCCCACCGGGGAGATCTATACCCAGGCACTTGCCACCCGGGCTCCCGAGCGGGACTGGATCCTGACCCGCATTCTCTGGCTCACCGGCACCCAACCGGGTTACAACCGGGGAGGTCCGGTGGATACCCTGCGTCGCTTCATCTACATTCATGGCACACCGGACAGCGAACCCATGGGTCTGGCGGCGTCCCATGGCTGCATTCGAATGCGCAACCGGGACCTGCTGCGGGTGTTCGATTGGGTCGAAACCGGCACCCCGGTGGAGATTTCCGGCTGATGGGTCAATACCTGCTCGCACGTCTGATGAGCGCCCTGCTCGCCACACTGGGTGTGTTGCTGCTGGTGTTCTTTCTGATTCACCTGGTCCCCGGTGACCCGGTGGATGTGATGTTGGGTGAATCCGCGCGGCCTGCCGATCGCAGCGCGTTGCGGACCAGCCTGGGACTGGATCAAACTCTGCCGCGACAGCTGGGCGACTATTTCGGCGGCCTGGTTCGCCTGGACCTGGGCCAGTCTCTGCACAGCCGTCAGGCGGTCAGCGAACTGCTTGCGCAAAGAATCCCCGCCACCCTGCAACTGGCCTTGGCAGCGCTGCTCGTGGCCGTGCTTGTGGCGTTGCCCTTGGGCATTCTGGCTGCGATGAAGCGCGGCCAGGGATGGGACTGGGGGGCGATGGGTTTTTCCATGCTGGGCGCGGCGATTCCCAATTTCTGGCTGGGGCCGTTGTTGATCATGCTGTTCTCCCTGGGGCTGGGCTGGACTCCGGTGAGCGGCCGCGAGGGATTGAGCAGCCTGATTCTTCCGGCTTTGACCCTGGGTACCTCGCTGGCCGCGATCCTTGCCCGGATGGTGCGCAGCAGCCTCCTGGAGGTGCTCGGGGAGGATTTTGTCCGCACCGCACGGGCCAAGGGACTCAGTGAATGGCGGGTGGTCTGGCATCACGCCATGCGCAATGCCTGGCTGCCGGTGCTGACTTTGATCGGATTGCAGCTGGGGGCGCTGCTGGGAGGCGCCGTGGTGACCGAGGTGGTGTTCGACTGGCCGGGTATCGGTTCCCTGATGATCGATTCCATCCAGCAGCGGGACTACCCGGTGGTTCAGGGCTGCGTGCTGTTGATCAGCCTGACTTATGTGACGGTGAATACCCTGACCGACCTGGCCTACGCCTGGGCCGATCCGAGGATACGTCTGAATGGCTGATCTGACACGGCGCTGGCTGCCCCTGATGCCGATCCTGGTATGGGCACTGGCGGCTTTGAGTGCGGATATCGTCACCGAGCAGGCCGGCAGGATCCAGCTCCAGCACATACTCGACCCCCCCGGGGTGGAGACGCTTCTGGGTTATGACGACCTGGGACGCTCGGTCTTGTCACGGCTCTGGTCCGGGGCCCGGATCTCCTTTGTCGTGGCCCTGGGCGTGGTGACGCTCTCCCTGCTTGTAGGCACCGTACTGGGATTGGTTGCGGGATACCGGGGCGGTTGGCTCGATCTGGTGCTGATGCGCATCGTGGACGTGTTTCTTGCGTTTCCCGGGATTCTCCTCGCCATCGCTCTGGCCGGTGTGATGGGACCGGGAATCGACAACCTGATCATCGCCCTGTCCGCGGTGGGGTGGGTGGGTTATGCCCGACTCGCGCGGGGGCAGGTCCTGGCGCTGAAGCAGCGTGAGCATGTGACTGCCGCGCGGGCGCTCGGTACGCCGGGCTGGCGCATCCTGGGGTGGCATATCCTGCCGATGCTGGCGGCACCGCTGATCGTTGAGGCCACATTTGGTCTGGCTGGTACGGTGATTGCGGAAGCGGGGCTTTCCTATCTGGGGCTCGGCGTTCAGCCACCCCAGGCTTCCTGGGGCAGCATGATCCGGGATGGCGCCGGCTATATGCTGATGGCGCCCCACATGGTGCTCGCGCCGGGCATAGCCATCATGCTGGTGGTGTTGTCACTCAACCTGATCGGAGATCGGCTGCGAGACTGGCTGGATCACCGCATTTAAATGCTTCACTGGACGAAAAAGGTGGTGAAGAACAGGCCCTCGACCGCGTTCTCCTTTTCCAGGGACTGCATGAGTTTATCGATTTCCGAGAGCGCCTTTTTGCGCAGCGACTCTTTTCCCTCGCTGTTTTTCAACTCACTCCCGTTCTGTTCGGAAAGCAGCAACAGCAGGCTGTGCCGAATCGCCGGGCCGTGTTGGTTGAGGGTTTCGATAAATGCCGGATCCTTGGTCATGAGTTGGATATCGCATCGCACATAGCGGCCGCCGCTTGCGAGGTTGGCCACCAGCGAGGGTTTGATCTGGTAGTAGCTGATGACCTCGGGCTGTTCCTCGTCATCAGCGCACCACAGGGGCTGAACTGTCAGCAGTAGCAGGCAGGTGAGGAGCAATCGGGACAATCTGGAACTTGGCATGATAGTCGGTAATCTGTCAGATGAAGGTTTCCGGGTCTATCAGGTTTACGGCATCCCGCGGCATCTCTTGACCTCGAATTTCACCCTTCAGCCTGCTGGATAAAGCGTTTACCCCATCGACGATTGGTAGATGGCCATCTTGCAGTCGCTAAACATTTGAATTAAAAAGACAGACCCTATCAGCCAGGACAAATATCATGATTCGAACCAAGGGGGACGCTCAACGGGGCCGGCTCAAGACGGGTGCAACGTATCGCCCGTGGGGTGACGCCTGATGAGTCTTGGTCCTGTGATGCTCGATCTGCAAGGCACCCGTCTTTCGGATGAGGAGCGCACCCTCCTGGGACACCCGGCAGTGGGCGGGGTGATCCTGTTCAGTCGTAACTTCGAGTCGATGTCGCAGTTGCGCCAACTGTGTGAGGAGATTCATGCGACACGATCGCCCCATCTCCTGATTGCGGTGGATCATGAAGGGGGACGGGTACAGCGCTTCCGCAAAGAATTTACCGAATTACCTCCCGCGGCCTGGTACGGAGAACAATACGAAAAGCAACCGGAAAGAGGCATCCGCCTGGCGGAACAGGGGGGTTGGCTGATGGCCATGGAACTGCGCAGCTGCGGTGTCGACTTCAGTTTTGCGCCGGTTCTCGATCTCGGACATGGTGTCAGCGAGGTCATCGGTGACCGGGCCTTCTCCCGGCGTCCCGAAGTCGTTTCACGTCTGGCGCAGGCCTGGATGCACGGTTGTCACTCGGCCGGCATGGCGGTGGTCGGTAAACACTTTCCAGGCCATGGCGGGGTGACGGAGGATTCCCATCTCTCCCTGCCTGTGGATCAACGGCGTTTCGAGGACCTGGAAATGGATGACCTGAGACCCTTCGAACACATGATCCGTTCAGGCATGGAGGCGATTATGCCCGCGCATGTCATCTATGCGGGGATCGATCCTCAATTGGCGGGTTTTTCCCATTTCTGGCTTCACAATGTGTTGCGCAAGCAGTTGGCGTTTCAGGGCGTGATCTTCAGTGACGATCTGAATATGGCCGCGGCCCAGGAAGGCGGGGATTACGGAGGGCGGGCGAAACTCGCGCTGGAAGCGGGTTGTGATATGGTGCTGATTTGCAATAATCGCCCGGCCGCCCGCCAGGTGCTGGATCGGCTTGAACAGCATGATGATCCGGCCGCCCACGTACGACTCGTGAGAATGCATGGCAGAAAGCCGGTGACCGCGCAACAGATGCATCTCGATCCACGCTGGAAACAGGCCGTCCAGCAGTTGACCAGGCCGGAGATGGTCTCCAGCCTGGATCTGCCGTTGGAATGATCGTTGCGGCGGTAAGTCACGCCAAACGGGAAACGAACCACACCATGTCCATTACGCCACAACAAGCATCCGAGGTGCTCGCTACTGCCGACAGGCTCTACTCAGAGTCCGAAGTGCAGGCCGCCTGCGACAGACTCGCCCTGGAAATCACCGGTAAACTGTCAACCAGGAATCCCCTGGTGCTGTGCGTGCTGAACGGCGCTTTGATACCGGCAGGACATCTGCTGACCCGTATGCACTTCCCCCTGCGTCAGGACTATGTGCACGCCACCCGCTACCGGGGTGCGATCAGCGGGGCGGAATTGGAATGGATCGGTCGTCCGAGCAACTCTCTGCAGGGCGAAGTGGTTCTGGTCATCGACGATATCCTCGACCATGGAATTACCTTGGAGGCTATTGTCTCTGCCTGCCGGGAGGCGGGTGCGCAGGAGGTCTATTCTGCAGTCATGGTGGAAAAACATCATGACCGGGGGAATGGGTTTCGGGCGGATTTCGTCGGCTTGCAGGTCGAGGATCGCTATGTGTTCGGCTTTGGAATGGACTACATGGAGTATCATCGCAACCTGCCGGCCATCTACGCGGTGGGAATGGATGCAACGGAAGGCTCGAAAAGTTAGTAAAAACCCTTAACGCATTGGCTCTGTCCCTAGGGTTATCCCTGCGTAATTTCCTAGAAAAACAGTAGAAATATTAAGCGTCTATTGCCATCCGACTGATTATGGGTCAAGCTTGACCCTAAGCATGACACAACCCGGCGAAGACCGGGCGACATTGCGTTTCTATTATCACCTTGATTCCGATAAGAGCGGTACGGAACGGGACCATCTTTGTAGGAGGGTAGAGAGTGAGTACTTTGGAAAGTCTGCGAGGTAGCCATTCCGATATGCAGGAGATCATCAGTGATCTCAGGGCTATGATGACGAAGGAGCAATTGAGTATACGTCCCACCGCGATGACGGCTCACAAAATGATCTGTGATCTGGCAGATAAGATGAAAGAGCACATGATCGAGCAGGACAGAGGCGTCTACCCTGATCTGCTGACCCATCAGGATCCCAAACTCAAGTCGATGGCCTGGGGATTTCTGAATGGCCAGAAACCCATGCGTAAACAGTTTGAGCAATATCACAACAAATGGCTCAAAAACTGCGATTTCAATTTCACTGATGATTTCATTGCGGACACCTTTGAAATCTTCGACATGATTGAAGATCGTATTCAGCGCGAAGAGACAATCCTGATCCCTACACTGGAAAAATCCGGGGTGTTTGCCCGGGCCATGTAGTGTCAGGATGGTGGAGGAGATGTGAGGGGGCTTGTGGCCCCCTTTTTTTCATGGCATCCGCCGCCCAGACCCTCTAAGATACCTCTCGGACTGTGTGCACCGGACATGATGGGCGTACGCGGTTGTTTCACAATGACGTATCGGAAGCAGTAGGAGGTACAAAATGGGCGTATTGGTTGGCCGCGAGGCTCCGGATTTCACCGCATCGGCGGTATTGGGTGACGGAACCATCGTAGATGATTTCACTTTCAGCGAGGCGATTAAAGACAAGTATGCGGTATTGTTTTTTTACCCCCTGGATTTCACTTTCGTCTGTCCCTCCGAACTGATCGCCTTCCACCATCGTCTTGATGCGTTCGAGCAACGCCAGGTGGCCGTGGTGGGGTGTTCCGTCGATTCCCACTTTACCCACAACGCATGGCGCAACACCCCGGTGAACGAGGGGGGCATCGGGCCGGTTGCGTACCCGCTGGTGGCCGACCTGAATCATGCCGTGTGCAAGGCCTACGATGTGGAAACGCCTGACGGAAAGGTCGCTTTCCGGGGCTCGTTCCTGATCGACAAGAGCGGTGTCGTGCGTCACCAGATCGTCAATGATCTCCCGCTGGGACGGAATATCGACGAGATGCTGCGTATGATCGACGCCCTGCAGTTCACCGAAGAACACGGAGAAGTCTGCCCGGCAGGCTGGAAGCAGGGTGACGATGGGATGAAAGGCAGCCCGGAAGGGGTCGCGGATTACCTGGCCAGTCACGCAGATCTGCTTTGACAAGCACGCGCGGTTCACGGTGCGTACCGCGCGAGAATACGCGGCAAGACGGCCGTCGCGATATGAATCACAACAACAGTTACGGGCACAGATAGACAGGGCATGACCAAGATAGCCATTATCGGTGGGAGCGGTCTGGATAAGATTCCGGATCTGGAAATTACCCATCGTGAAGTTTGTCACACGCCGTTTGGTGACCCCTCTGCGGCTTTTACACACGGCCGCATCGCCGGCACAGAAGTGGTTTTTCTTCCTCGTCACGGGGCTTCGCACACGATTCCGCCGCATCGAGTGAATTACCGGGCGAACATGTGGGCACTGCACCATCTTGGGATGGACCGGGTCATCGCTGTGGCGGCAGTGGGCGGCATCACCCCGGAGATGAAGCCTGGCAGCATCGTGATACCCGATCAGATCATCGACTACACCTTTGGCAGGGAGCAGACGATCTTCGAAAGCGACCTGCAGCAGGTCACGCACATCGACTTCACCTATCCCTATTGTGAGGAACTGCGCCAGAGTCTGATCTCCGCCGCGCATCAAAGCAGTGTGGAGAGCGTCGGCCGGGGAACCTACGGAGCCACCCAGGGGCCGCGACTGGAAACCGCGGCGGAGATCGTTCGCATGGAACGTGATGGCTGTGATATCGTGGGAATGACCGGGATGCCCGAAGCGGCCCTGGCCAGGGAATTCAAGCTCTGCTATGCCTCCTGTGCGGTAGTTTCAAACTGGGCGGCGGGTAAACGGGAGTCGCCGATCACCATGACCGATATCGAGAAACACCTGATACACGGCATGGAACAGGCAAAGCGGCTGATTATCGCGTTGCTTGAAGGTTAGAGAATTTCAACACCTGACTGACCGGGCGTGATCTGTACCCAGAATTCAGGATGCTAGGGCCTGTTGACAGACCCTAAGCCAGCTGATCATTCTTTCTTGGGAATATTCTTGACTTCCCAGGGTTTTGGGTAAAATGGTGGAGTGATATTCCGAACGCCACAAGGGGGAAAAGATGGCTGACGAGACCAATCAGACCGACGACAATACAGAGTCTAAACCGGCCGAAGACAGCGGAACGGTGAAAAAGAAAGTCGTTAAGAAAAAGGCGACCGCCAAGAAGGTCGTAAAGAAGAAGGCGGCGAAAAAGAAGGTGGCGAAGAAGAAAGCCGCTACTGTCAAAAAGGCCGCTCCCAAGAAGAAAGCCGTCGCTGAAGCCAAACCGGCTGCTTCCGCATCGGTCACTCCCGACCCCGCTGCAACTGCTGACCCGTCAAGCCAACAGCAGCAACCCGAAACCAGATCCGAATCTGCGGCAGAGGCGCCCAAGACGGCAACACCCACGACCGTCGCGGTTGCGGTAGCCGCTTCCAAAAGTCCGCTTGAGGAACCCAAGGTCGTACCGATTGGTTCCAAGACGGCATCCACAAGCGTTGTGGTACAAGCGAAAATAGAAGATCAAAACAAAACCTCGGAGGAATCCCCAATGTCAACGGACACCAAAAGTTCGAGCGGTTTCTGGATAAAGGTCATCTTCTGGTTGATCATTATCGTGCTCGGCTTCCTGTACATTCGTTCCCTGGCCAAGAACGAAGCTGCCGATCCCGTCGCAGCAAGCCCAGATAAAGCCGCACCGGTCGAATCGGTCGAGATTACCGAATCAGTGGCGAGCGAGACTGCCCCCACAACCACTGAAACGACCCCGGCCGACAAACCTGCCGATGCTCCGGTCGCTGACACTCAGCCTGCCACTGAAGCGGTCGCCGCAAAACAACCCGCAGAGGCGCCGCCTCAGGCCAGGACGCCGGTTCCCGGGTTTGGTTTCATGCAACCTCCGCCTACGGTGCTGCCGATGAGCAAACCACAAGCATCGACGCCACCTGCGGTTGCTGAGACCGCCGCCGCGGAGCCGGCTGCAGCGGAACCGGCAGCGTCTGAAAGCACCGTACCGGCACAAACCGAGACACCACCCGCCGCGGTGGCCGCTGAACCGACTCCGGCACCTGCCACACCGGCTGAAAGCGCAGCGGCCCAGCATCAGGCGGTAAGGGAAGCCCATGAAGAGTCTGTGAGCAAGATACTCAAGGAGTTCGATGATCTTCGTGACGCGGCACAGGCTGAGATGGAAGCCACCAAGAACCGGGTTCAGGCCGAACGGGATCTGCAGGACGCCATGGTGCCTCCGCCGCCTCCCGGCTGGTATGGTCGACCGGGCTACTCCCCCTATGCCCCGCCTGCCTATCAGCAGGGTTACCCCGGTGGTTACTACCGCTGAGCCCTCTCGTCCATCACCCGCTGCGCTGAGGTGCAGCGGGTGTATCTCTTCCCCAGCTGTTGTTGTGGCTGACGCAACGCCCATCGCAACATCACAGCAGCATAGCTTCTAAATCACCACTCCCAGTGACTTGGAGTCGATGAACCCGGCTTGCCTGTTGGATTGACCGCGAGGAACGGCCGGTTGATTGCGCCTATAACCAGCCTTTACGCTTGAAATACCAGTATGGAGCAATTCCGGACATGATCATCAGGCCGATTGCCCAGGGATAGCCGAGAAGCCATTCGAGTTCCGGCATGTGCGAGAAATTCATGCCGTAAATACTCGCGACCAGGGTCGGTGGCAGGAATACGACCGCAGCGATGGAGAAGATCTTGATGATCTGATTCTGCTGGATGTTGATAAATCCCTGGGTGGAGTCCATCAGAAAGTTGATTTTGTCGAACAGGAATGTGGTGTGAGACATCAGGGTTTCGGTATCCCGCATGATTTCCCGCAGGGTTTCAGACTGCTCCGGTTGGGATCTAAGATGTCTTAGAAGAAAAGAGATGTCCCGCTGGGTATCCATCAGGCAGAGTCTGATCTTACCGTTGCTGTCTTCCAGGCGCGCCAATTTGCTGATTGCGTCTTCTAGATCCGAATCCTCATCCTCCAGAACCAGGTAGCTCACCAGTTCCAACTGGCGGTGCAGGTCCTCCAGGGTATCCGCGTGGTTTTCAACCTTCTGTTCGAACAGGGTGACCAGCAGTTCTGCGGGAGAGCGCGCCTCTATCTGACGGCGCCGGATGCGCATTCGCAACAGACGAAAATCCGCAAGATCGTCTTCGCGGATGGTGATCAGCCGGTCCCGTTGCAGGATGCAGGCCACGGACACTGAATTGTGCCGACCTTCGGTCTGGGCGAGGAACAGGGAGTGAACATGGATACCGGCCTGGTCCACAAAGCAGCGTGCCGAGGCCTCGATTTCCTCCACGTCATCCGATTCGGGAATGTCGGTTCGCAGCAGGCGTTGCAGCAGCAGACGTTCCTCTTCATCGGGTTCATGGGCATCGATCCAGTCGGCTTCGCGAATTCGGGCGGACTGTTCCTCCGGTGGGATCCCCATGTCCAGGATGAGGTCATCTTCAATTTTGAAAAATCTCAACATAGGATGCTAAATCCAGTCTACCGAGTTTGCGCCGCCGCGAACCCATGCGAAACGGGAGCAACTGGCGAGGAAGTCGTTCAATCAACGGTCGCCGATTTTACCAGGTTCCTGGGTTCACCGGCTTTGTCTGCGGTTTCTAGGCACTTTAATCGGTCGCAATCGGCGCTGCAAGGTTCCAGGTCAGGGCTTGCGTACATACCCTCGTGCTACTCGAGCAGACATTGACCCGGCGATGTAAAGGATGCCCGCTTGACGCGGTGGCTGGCGATGTACGGCTAAATACGAATGCACCGCTGAAACCTGTCCCGCAGGGCCGCCAGGCGGCAGCAGCGGTTACACGGGGGGCGGTGGAGAAAACCCTGCCCGTAACCTCGACCCGGCCGGGGTGAGGATCGGGTGCAGGGTTGATATCGATAAACTCAGTCGAGATGGGCCAGGGCGCTCTCGTAGTCCGGTTCCTGGACAATCTCGGGAACCATCTGGGTGTAAACGACCTGGTTGTTCTCATCCAGCACCACCACGGCACGGGCGCAGATGCCGGCCAGTGGGCCATCATCGATGAGTACACCATAGTCCTTGGCGAAGTTGCGATTTCGCATCATCGACAGGGATACCACGTTGTCGATACCTTCCGCACTGCAGAAGCGGCCCTGGGCAAAGGGCAGATCCGCGGAGATGACCAGAGCCACGGAATTGGGTTTGTCACCCATGGCCTTGTTGAAGGTGACGGTTGAAGTTGCGCAGACACCGGTGTCGAGACTCGGAACGATGTTCAGGAGCTTCTTTTTACCAGCATAGCTGGCCAGGCTGGCATCGGACAGATCGCCGGCGGTGAGTGTGAAATCCGGGGCGCTGGAACCGACTGCTGGCAGTTCGCCGTTGGTGTGGATGGGGTTGCCTTCGAGTGTGATCGTGGCCATTGGTCTCTCCTCTTTGTGTTGTTATCTGCTCAATCAATGACGTTTGCAGCCACAGGCGGGTCGCAATGGCCGGTCATGTCCGGTCTGTACCATGGCGATGTGTGTGGGTCAGCGCAGAACGCACACTTGGCTGAAGCAGGCCTAGCATGGGGGTTACTCAAGTGGTGGAAGTTTAGGAGTAACCGGGGTTGAGTAAAACCTTGTTTTATTTATAGTCACTATTGGACTGGAATGGGTGGCCGCGATGATCAGCCGGCTGCAATCTCCTCCTGAATCGCCGTGGAGGACGCCCGGGTGATCTCCATGATGCGTTCCCTGAGAGGATCCGACAGGTTGCGAATGTCCTCGATGTTGACGATTTCCTCAAACGAGGGAATTCCGGAAATCTCAGTACTCTGGACAATGATGTCGTCCGGGGGTAACAGGGTCGCGATGGGGCAGGCGACGAGTATCACCGGGAGTGGCCCCAAACCTTCCATCTGGGTCATTGAAATACTGAATCGCAAGTCCTTCAGCAATGCGGTGAGGCCGGCCTGTTTTTCCAGGACCAGGTTCAATGTCAGACATTGCAGCAGTGCGTGGGACAGTTCATCCCTGACCTGACTTCTGTTGCCCCTGAGCAGTTCGAGCAGTCTCTTCGGCTGGGTTTCGGGGTAGGAAAGCACCCATTTCAGGGGAGAGGTGACGCTCAGATGCGTCTCCTGACCGCCCTGATCGGCGGTGTAGGCGTATTCCACCGGGGTCAGTGAAGGCGTCGCGGCAAATACGTCCAGTGGGGATTTGAGCTCAGTATCCAGCGAGAAGGGCGCCTGTCTCGCGATTTCGTGAAAGCGGCTCCTCAGCTCCTGAAAATTCTTCTCAGCGCCTTTGACCATCGACTTGGAGCCTCCGCGCACATGTTCTCCGAGGAGAGGCATCGGGGAGAACAGGGGGGCCAGCGTTGCCAGATAGGTTTTGAGCTGGGATTGAAGATTGTCTGATATGGATCGGGTGAGTTTGCGAAGCTCGATGAGGCGCGGTATGTCAAAGGTTTCAGTCATGTCCGTATCGCTTGAGTGAACTCGGTGATCTCACCTGATTTATTGGAAAAATATATAAAAAACTAATCGATATAACCGGTTGGCGTCAATAAATATTTATCCTCGGGTTTGCTACACTAAGTCAGTGGAGACCTGCAGGAGAGCCAGAATGCACGGGTGTCAGGGGGCCTGGCGGCTTATTTCGCTGATGCGAATTCCAGGTGTCGAGGTGTTCGGAATAACATTGGCACGTCCACCCTGACAGGGTCGACTGATAACCCAGGGATATACCCATGTCTTTTGAGAAGTGGCAGGAGAAGTCAATTTGAACAGTCAGAAACCGATGCCTGAGTCTATCGGGAGGTTCCATCTCCTGGAAGAGGTGGGCGAAGGCGCGATGTCGATTGTCTATAAGGCATTTGACCCCGAAATCAACCGAGTTCTGGCGATAAAACTGCTCAGAGGTGAGTACGCCGCGGATTCGGAATATCGGTACCGGTTTCTGCAGGAGGCAAAGGCCGCCGGTAAACTGACGCACCCTAACATTGTCACCATATTCGATGTCGGCGAGGTGGACCAGGGTCCTTACATCGCCATGGAGTTTCTCGAAGGCCGTACTCTCGAGCAGATCATGGCGGCAAACACCGATATTTCACTGCGGGAGGTGGTGATCTACGGCATCCAGCTGGCAGAAGCTCTGGATTATTCTCATGCCCACGGCATTGTTCACCGTGATGTGAAACCCGGAAACATCATATCCCCCGGTGATGAGCACACGATTCGTATCACCGATTTCGGCATTGCCAGAATGGAGGCTCCCAACAAAGAGCATCACACCATGCTGGGTGCTGTGTTGGGAACGCCACAATACATGTCACCGGAACAAGTGGAAGGACTCCCCGTGGACGGACGATCCGACCTGTTTTCCCTGGGCGTCATCCTCTATCAGTTGATCACCGGTGAGCGGCCCTTTGTGTCGGAAACCTTCACTTCCCTGCTGATGAAGATCGTCCAGGATGAGCCAGCGCCCATCGATGTCAGAAAAAAGGACGTCCCAGAGAGTCTTAAACACATCGTGGAGAAGCTGCTCAGTAAAAAACCCGAGCAGCGCTTCCAGACCGGTAAGGAACTGGCTGTCTCGCTGCGCCGGGTGGTTCGGGAAATCGATGAGAAGCAGCAGCACAGCAATGAGTCAAAGATTCTTCCGCTGCGTATCAAGTGGACCGCCATCATGGCATTCGTGGTCTCTCTGGCGATGATCCTGGGATCCTATCTCGTGTATCAGAAACAGGTCGATACCATGACGGAACTGACCCTCGATTCCGGTGGTTCGCTGGCGGAGTTCATGGCGATCGAGAGTGCGGAGGCCGTCCTGATTCAGGACTGGGTCGCGGTGGAAACCTTTGTCCAGGAGATCAAGGAACGTCAACAGATCAGCTATCTGAGGATCTTCGATCACAAGCAGATCGTCCGCGCCAGCACCCAGGAAGATGAGGTCTCGAAGAGTCATCAAGCCCAGGAATCAATGTCGATGCTCAAGGGAGGCGAGGGGGTGCAAATCTTTGAGGGTGAGTGGAACGGGGAACGGGTTTTCGATTTTCAGGCTCCCATTCTTTTTCAGAATAAACAGATTGGCGGCGTTCAACTGGGTATGTCCCAAACACCTTTGATTGCGGCCGCGGACCTGACTTTCTACACGATGCTGGCTTTATTGCTGGCGGTGGTCATGACCGTGGTTATCGTCGCATACCTGTTGGCAACCGGTATCACGCTACCCATCCGGATTCTGCGTAAGGCGATCATTCACGTGCATCATGGCAACTACGCCTACAGGATTCGTGAAGAGCGTAATGACGAGTTGGGTCTTTTGTTCACCGAATACAACCGCATGGCCGACGCCCTGCAGAATCTGGAACAGCCCGTGCCCACATCCGCTCACCCGATTCCCGAGCCGCCCGAGGTTCCGCCTGACATGCCAGAGCAAGTGGAGGAGGATGACGATGAGACACGAATATCACCCTTGGCCGGCCCGCCCGTGGATTCGCAACCTGCTGTGAATCCTCTGCCTGAGGATGATCTCAATGATGAGGCGAACATCGATGACGCAACTCGCATCATCAAACGTTAATCGTGCTGTATGCTGTTTGAATTGCGTCGCTAACTCTCCCGCTCCTGTGCTTGCGCGATGGTTTCGGGGGCTGATATTGCTGGCGATTGGAGTTTTTTCCGGGTGTACAACAGGCCCTTTCGGCTATCAAAGCCGGGTCATCGCCCGTGATGATGCCTTCGTAATCGTTCAGATGGGGCAGGAATCCACCCGCAGTCTTGCAAAGCGCTATCTTGGCAGCGAAGCGCAATACTGGGTGATCGAGGATGCCAACCGTTCCCGGGATCTGGTGCCGGGCGGACATGTCGTGATCCCCCTGAGTGAACCGAATCCCACCGGTATCGAATACACGGGATATCAGACCGTGCCGATACTCTGCTATCACCGGTTTGGTGAGCGGGGTGGCAAACTCGAGGTGAGCGCTGAACAGTTTCGCCAACAGATGGAGTATCTCAAGTCCAACGGCTACCGGGTGATTCCTTTGCAGGATCTGCTCGGCTTTCTCAACGGGGATAATCCCATTCCAAAGCGCTCGGTCGTTCTGACTATCGACGATGGTCACCGGTCCATCTACAAGATCGCCTTCCCGATCCTTCAGGAGTATGCGTTTCCCGCCACCATTTTCCTCTATTCCGACTACATGAATAAAGGCGGTTTGACGACCCGGGAGCTGCGCAGCATGCAACGCAGTGGACTGATCAGTGTCCAGCCGCATTCCAAGACGCATGCGAATCTGACCCATCGCAAGGCAGGTGAATCGAGACAGCAGTATCTTCGCCGGGTGGATCATGAAGTCGAATCCCCGATTGAAGCGATTAATCAGAAACTGGGTTCTACCCCCCGCTTCTACGCCTATCCATTCGGCGCCACCAACGAACAGGTGATCGCAATTCTCAAGAAGCGTGAACTGCAGATGGGCCTGACCGTGGAGTCGAAACCCAATGCCGCATTTACCTATCCCTACACCCTGCATCGCAGCATGATCTACGGCGACAGGGATCTGGATGCCTTTGTCGACAGGCTGGTTACCTTTCAGCCGCGTCAGCATTGAGCCGGAGCTTTCACCATCCAACGGAATCCAGCAGTCCATGAACAGGCCGTGAAAACAGAGACACATTCCAGCAGTCTGAACGGATCGTTCAGCCATCACACATCGGCTTGCACCGGCATGGGCTCTGAGGTTGCGGTGCATTTCAGACAACACCGGCAAAGGCAGACCCGGCATCGTCAGGTCTTGCATATGAGACGGCTCGCGAGCATTCTGCTCACGGCGCTTCTGTTGGCGGGGTGCGTGTCGGGTCCGCAACCCAAGGGGGAGGGCGGAGATAGCGCCTCTGCCGCCTACTGGGTGTCACAAGCGCAACAGCATGAGCGCATCGGAGACCTGCAGCGTGCCCGTCACGAATACCGTATCGCACTCACCCTGTCACGCAACGACGCCAAAATCGAGCAGCAGATGGAGCTGGTTGATAAAGCGATTCAGGCAAAAACCCGTGAACTCGAGAAATCCGCCGGCAAGGCGCAACGAAAAGGCCAGATCGAACGGGCACAGCGCCTGTATCTCGATCTTCTCAGCCTGGATCCGGCCAATCGACAGGCTCTGACCGCCCTGCGCAGGTTGGATGAACGCCAGGCAAAACTGCGACTCCAGGCCAAGTATCCGACCCGCCCCGTCAAGGGCACCAAGCCTCAGGACGAACGGGAATTGAGGGATGAGGATTATGCCTACTCGCGGCAGTCGATATTGCAGGCGGACGAACGTGCCAGAGACGCCGTCAGTTTCATCAGGGAGCTGGAGGCGCATGTGGCCAAGTACCCGCAGGATGATGCGTTACGCGAGATGCTGCTCGAACTGCGTGTTTCAAAGGCGCAGCAGGCCTTCGATCGTCGGGACTACGATTCCACCCTGAAAGAGCTGCTTCAGGGTGAAAAAAGCCTGAAAAGCGACCCCAAAGCGCTCACCACTCTGGATGGACATCGCAAGCGTTATGCGAAGACCCTGTATCTTGAAGGTGTGCGCCGGGTGCGTGTGAGTCGTCCTGAGGCCTTGGACTTATGGCAGGCGGCGCTCAAGTTCGATCCTCAGGATAAAAAAATTCAGATGCGTATCCGTAACGCGTCGTCCCTTTAGACTGTTCCAAACGCTGCAGTGCGGGTTTGTTCCAGGGTATGCGCAAACCTGAGAGGATCAGGAACGGGATCAGGCCACTGGTCAGCATCAAGGTGATTTCCTCCCAGCGAAACTGGCTGATTCCGGTCGTCCCGGGGTAACGTTGCGCCAGATAGTACAGGTAGAGCATCAGGGGTAGGAAAAGCACTGCGATGAAAACACTGATCATCAGCGTTTTGAAAAAACTACCACTCATCATGATCCCCCGAAGTTTCGTCTCGATACTGCAAAACTTCCTGTAAATCAACGCAGTTCATGATCTGTCCATGCATAGATCTATCGCCGATCGACCGGGATACTGAAGACAAAAGGCGTGAAAATTACACATCCTGTGAATATAATTCGTTCCGCCGGTAAGGCATCTGTTGCCCATGTGACAAACAATGCCTCGGGATTACTTAGAGATTAGGAATGAAAGGATGTGTGCGTCAAGCTCAGACACCACACAGTTGCAGTATTAGGGAGAAGTCAGTGGAACAGTGGGTCCGGTTCGAATATCTGGGAAGCGAAAAGTTTGGGGTACTGAGAAACGATCATGTCGCGATCTATGAAGGTGACATGTTCGAGGATCCGGTACCCACCGGAGGGTTCCTGCCGTTGAACGACGTACGCATGTTGATACCCACGAAACCCACCAAGCTGATCGGCCTATGGAACAATTTCCACAGCCGGGCGCAGCAGGAGGGCTGGGACAGACCCACGCATCCCCTGTATTTCATGAAAGCCAACGGTTCGTTCCTGGCCAATGGCGGCCAGATTCAGCAGCCTTCATCATATGCCGGGCCAGTAGTGTTCGAGGGAGAACTCGGAATCGTAATTGGCAAGGCGTGTCGAGCGGTCAGTGAACAACAGGCAGAGCGGTATATCTTCGGTTACACCTGTGTCAATGATGTCACCGCCCGGGGGTTGATGCGTGAAGACCCCTCATTTGTTCAATGGACCCGTGCCAAGAGCTTTGACACCTTTGGCGCGATCGGTCCGGTCATAGCAACCGGATTGAACGCTTCCTCGCTGGTGGTCAAGACCCTGGTCGACGGTGTGGAACGGCAGAACTATCCGGTGGACGACATGTTCTTTCTTCCGCATCAGATCGTCAGCCGTTTATCTCACGATATGACCCTGCATCCGGGGGATGTGATTGCCTGTGGCACCTCCGTGGGGGCCGGGCCTCTGTCGCCGGGGTGTACCGTCGAGGTGTGCATTGATGGCATCGGGTCGCTGGTCAATCCGTTCCAGTGACCGGCCGATGCATGCGGTTCGTTTACTTGAACAGCAATGACAGGCCGCTGAAGATCAACAACACACTGATGCCCCGCTGAAAGGCTTGCTGTGAAAGACTGGTATGGATGCGGCCACCCAGGTACATGCCGACCGTCATCAGGGGCAGGGCAAGGGCTGTCAAGATGATCTGATTGAGATCGAAAAAACCGGTGATCAGATAACCCGAGATGCGTCCCAGACCGTCCAGCAGGAAAAGCGCCGCGAAACTGGCGCGGAAAGCGCCTTTCTGCAGCCCCCGCAGTTTCAGATAGATCACATAGAACGGTCCCCCGGTACCGAACAGGGTACCGATCAGGCCACCCAGCATGCCTCCGGGAATGGCCCACAGGATCGAGACTTGGGATTTCGGGGTGTAAGAGAGCAGTGAATAGGCCGCGAACAGCAGCAAAAACACGCCCAGACCGCGCATCAGCAGTTGGGTATCGAGCGACTGGAACAGGTAAAGGGCCAGCACCACACCCAGCAGTGAGAAGGGCAACAGGGGCAGCAGGTCTTTCCATTGGATAGCCTTCCAGTTGGATAAACCCTGGCTCGCCGAGGCGATGTAGTCCAACAGCACAATTAGGGGCACTGCGATATTCAAGGGCATGATCAGGGCCAGCAGCGGTATCGCGATCAACCCGGAACCGAAACCGGCAATGCCCCTGACCACATAGCCTGAGCCAATGATAATCCCCGCCAGGATCAGGCTCTGTAAGGAAAATGTTTCCAGCACCGTGCACCTATCCGTAAAGACGATGAGCAACATGAGTTGCGCAATCCGTTACGCATAAGAGCACTGGATCTGTAGTGCAGTGACATTCTACACAGTGTTAAGAAAGTGAAGTAAGGTGTTGTTTCTCAATAGAGAAGTGGTGTTTATTTTATTCAATAGAGGAATAAGGTTCCTGGAGAAATTAATCGATTACCTTGCTTAATGTATGTCTTTTCTGATAAAGGCAAAATGCCTGACAGGCGACCAATGGCGTGTTGGCCGGCCCATACGGGATTCTCAGTTGCCGGGTGACAGGCTTGAAGGCAGGACCCGGGTGTTACAAAATCCGCAACCGAAGTGATGATTGGATCCGATTCATAGGCCGATTACGGGGTGATTGACTGCGCACTCAACAGGCTTTTGAGATACGCTCAGGCAGGTTCGTGACATGGCGATATGTGCAAAAAATACGCAATTAACCACTGCAGCTTAGCTTTTTCAGGCGGATTTTGACACCGGATCCTGGTACCTGAAGGGCGTCAGGACAGTCGGCCGGGGCAGAGGACAATGATGTGATCGAGGAGCGAGTTCAGCACATCGCGTGCGCCGGGACATCCCATGGTATTTAGTACACCGATATTTCTGTTTGGATTTCTACCTGTTGTCCTGCTGATCTATTTTCTCTCGCCCATCCGCTACAAAAACCGCTGGCTGTTGTTTGCCAGTCTGTTCTTCTATGCCTGGGGAGAAGTTTTTTACGTATTGGTGATGCTTTTGTCGATCGCCGCCAATTTCCTGGTCGGCAGGAAAATTGACCAGAATCCAGTGGACACGAATCAGCGTAACTTTTACCTCGCGCTGGGTATTTCGATCAACCTGTTTCTACTCATCACCTACAAGTATGCCAACTTTATCGTCGATAACCTCAATACGGCATTGAACTTCCTGTACTTGCCGTCGATCGATATTCCATCGATACACCTGCCCCTGGGCATCTCCTTTTTCACCTTTCAGGCTATCTCGTACCTGGTTGACGTACATCGCGGCGAAGTGCCCGCGCAGAAGCGACTTCTGGATCTGGGGCTGTACATTGCGCTTTTTCCGCAACTGATCGCCGGGCCAATCGTGCGTTATCACGATGTTTCGTCCCAGATCACCGACCGGCAGCATTCGATTGAGCTGTTTGCCAGCGGCAGTATGCGATTTATTTACGGATTAGCGAAAAAGGTTCTGCTCGCCAACCCGTTGGCGGAGATTGCCGATGCGGCTTTCGCATCCAACGGGAGCGATCTGACCATGCCCCTGGCCTGGCTGGGGATCCTGGCCTACACCCTGCAGATCTACTTCGACTTTTCTGGTTACTCCGATATGGCGATCGGTCTGGGGCGCATGTTCGGATTTCGCTTCCATGAAAACTTCAACTATCCGTATATCGCTACATCTCTGCGCGGCTTTTGGAAACGTTGGCACATCTCACTCTCCTCCTGGTTCCGGGACTACGTCTACATTCCTCTCGGAGGCAGCCGGGTCTCCACCCTTAAGGTCTACAGGAATCTTTTCCTGGTGTTTATCCTCACCGGGTTCTGGCATGGCGCAAGTTGGAACTTTCTCTTCTGGGGGTTGTTCCATGGCGTGTTTCTCGCGGCCGAGCACGCCGGGTTCTCCGAGCTCCTGCAGAGGGCCTGGAAACCGTTCCAGCACGCCTATCTGCTGCTTGTGGTGATGATCAGCTGGGTGTTCTTCCGGGCTGACAGCCTTCCGCAGGCGATCGACTATCTGTCTGCGCTGTCCGATGTCAGCAATTTTTCAACCACCGAGTTGCAGCTTCTTCAGGTAGTGACGCATGAATCCCTGTGGGCGCTGCCGATTGCCGTGCTGCTGGCGATGCCGGTCTACCCGGGATTGAAGCAATGGCTGCAAAAGTTCACAGGGCAGGGTGTGATCGGCAATGCGCTGCTCATCGATCTGCCCAGACTGGTAATGCTCTCCTCACTGTTCTTTTTGAGTCTGGTCAAGGTGGCGTCATCGACCTACAACCCGTTTATCTACTTCAGGTTTTAGTAATGGACACTACACTTGCACCATGAACAAGCGGACCTTGTACAAACTCAACAGTATCCTCATCAGTCTGATGTTCCTGGTGGCGATCTTCGCATCCCTGATCGTAGGCATCCTCGAGCAGGACAGTAAGGTTTCAAGCACGGAAAAGCGCACATTGGCCAACTTCCCTCCAATCGAACTGCGCGGCGGGTCGATCAAACGTTTCCCCGGGCTGTTCGATGACTATTACGCTGACCACTTCGGCGGTCGGGAATGGCTCTCTTCGACCTATCGACGCATCAAACTCGGTCTTGGAGACTCTCCCTCACAGGATGTGACATTCGGTAAGGACGGGTGGCTGTTTCTCGGTTCGATCAAGAACGGCTACGACAACTACAACAATCCCATGGGCGATGCGCGAAATGTGGATCTGTACTCGGATCAGGAACTGGCGTATGTCGCAGCCTACATGTCAGGGATGAAACAATGGCTGAATCAGCAGGGGGTCGAGTATCTGTTTATACTTCTGCCGAACAAGCACACTATCTATCCGGAATATCTCCCCGATTACATCCGGAAGATCAACCCGTGTTCAAGTTCGGACCAACTGGTGGACTATATTCGAAACAATACGGATGTAAATATCGTGGATGTCAGGCAACGTCTGCTGGAGAGTAAACAGGGCCATCGCCTCTATAGCATGACAGACACCCACTGGAATCACTATGCATCAAATATCGCGCAATACGAGATATTCAAGGCCTTACAGCCGGTGTTCCCGGAGGATTTCGAACCGAGACTGTATGAACTGTCCGCTGGTGTACAGCACTCTGGCGGCGATCTGGCGGGTATGATAGGGGAGAAGGATCGTTTTGAAGAACTGGCGCCCAATCCGATCTTCAAGGGAGGCTGCAAACCCGTCAAGCATCCGAAGGATGCTGATGAGACAGAAATATTTACAGTAACCTGCGATACCGCCGATCTCAAAACCGTGATTTTTCGTGATTCATTTTTTAACTTCCTGAAACCCTACTTCTCTCGACAGTTCAAGCAGATTACCTATGTTTGGGGGCAATTGGAGTTCGAGATTCTTAAGCAGCAGTTGGAGATAGATAAACCGGATCTGGTTATAGAAGAGATGGTCGAGCGTAAACTGCCATATATACCTGACTCGATAGAAGAATTGAATCTGACATATCCGGAGGAAGATGTGTCGGAAATTCAATAGCAATGATAAACCCACGTGAATTCTGAACTGGATGCGCGATTTAAACCAGGAAGGAAGATTGTTAAATTGTTATAACAATGATTAAATCGAAAAGTATTTTTTAACCAAGTTTCAGTGAGCTATGCCATGATTCTTGAAGAAAGGTTTGGTGTATTGGTTGGCGCCAACCTATAAGGATCCGAAATTGCTTGCACTTCTGGACTCAATGTCATCTTTCTTTAAATTGATCAATTTCCTCAGGGTGGAGGATATTACGGCGAGTTCTGTTTTTTGATCAAAGAGTTGACCCAGTTGTTTTAATTCGCTTTCGGCTTCATTCCAGCGTTTTCTTTCCAAGAGTTCACCAACATAATTCAAACGATGTGTGAATAGTTTTTTGAGTGAATTTTTCGCGGTTATATTCTTAGGTTCGAGGGTCAGTACCTCTTTATATATGTGGTATGCATTATTAGGGGCGGGCGGCCAAATTATGCCGATTGATTCCTGATTGTTAGCAAACATCAGTAAGTCTAAAAGGTAGTCGCCATTGATGATGAGGTCTGAAATCAGACGATTGTTTGTCTGGTTCAAGTCAGTGAGCTTTAGATGAAGCGATTTATAACGCTTATCCTGTATTCCGAGTTGAGACAGCCGGCTCATTCTTAAGTTCGAAATTCTAAAGTTATTTAACTTGATGTCCTTTTCTATTTGATCGAAGGTTCTGAATTTTGCTTCATTAATCCCCCTGATTGCAGTTGTATTGCCTGGTTCTAATTCAATGACCTGAGAGAAATAATCAAATGCACTGCTTCCAACGGGAAGTATACAGTGGTTTTTATCGAGGGACTGTTGGCCAGATTTCAATAGCCCTTCTATTTTGTTGGACAGTTGAACTCTTTCGTTCTTCTTTATATGTTCCGTTCGTGCGTTCTCGAGTGTTATTTTGAGATCCGATATGAGATTGGAGTCTGGGAATAATTTCAATGAACGTGTAAGGATGGATTCGGCGTCAGTATAATCAGCGTTTCCAATTTTATGTTTTATGCGTGAGGCGAATATATATTCTACTTGTTTAAGACCTGTTTTTGCTTGTTCGTTTGACGGATCAATATCCAAAACTTCCAGATAGGTGTCCATGGCATTGTCGCCTTTGGGTAGGCTCCATCTGTTTTCTTTGATTTGTGACTTGGCGGTACTCAAGAGTAACTCGATTTCGTCATTTTGCATTTTTTTCGAGAGTAACTTATCCCTTTCTTTTGAAAGTTCTCCAATAATCTTATTGATATCATAAAATGGAGAAAAGTTATCCTTTGATGCTTCCAGAAAAGATATGGCATTGTCGTAACGATTGCTATCGGCGGCGATACTTACGCTGTGAGATAGAAATTTCCAGGCCTTATCAAGTCCGGCTCTTGCATATTCATTAGTTTGGTCGATTTCGAGAATTTTTCGAAAATGAAAGGATGCATTATCGCTTCCGATTCCAATGAGTCTATCATTGGATAAGTAGTACTTTGCTTGAGTGATGTGCGAATCAATTAATTTAGCTTGTGAGAATCTTAATCTGTCTTCTGCCAGTTTATGACTCGCGGATTCTAGATTGTTTTTAGATTTGTTGGTTGGCGTCTTGTTTGAATCGATGCCGGCGTTACTTTGTATTTTTGAATATTCATCTGATAATTTTTTTATTCTAATTTTGTTATATAGCGCGATAGCTTCGGCGTTTCCTGGAGATATTATCAGTGCATCTTTAATGCGTGAGTCAGCATTGTCCCACTCATCTTTATTGATTAAATCCTGTGCTTCTGCCAGTATTTCTCCTCGAACTCTCGAAATCCCTTTGAGTGCGCGATAGTCATTAGGCGATATTGTGAGCACCTCGCTAAAGGTGTCATATGCATTGCCACCCTTAGGTCTAACATAGTTATTGTCTAACTCTTCGGCATAAGCTTTTCTGAGTAATTGCTTGATTCTATGTTCTGTGGCAGTGTCACTCAGGTCGTCTTTCAGAGTCTGTAAATCGGTGCTGTCCTTAAAATATGAATCGAGTATATTTATAAATTTACCGGCAAGTTCCAGCTTTCCAGCCGAGATGCTGGCCTGAGCTGATTGAACATATATGTTTTTCAGTCTATCCAGTCCGGATATTGCCCGATGATTGTCTTCATCAAGCGTTAGTACATGATGATAGAGAGTAAGTGCTTGGGTGTTGTCGGGTAAAAATGATTCATTTTCATTCAGTATTTTGTCTGCCTTCTTCAAAGTGTTCTCAATCTCGAGATTATTCACGATTATGGCTTGCTGTGCGGTTAATTTCTCATAGTCTTTTATTTTGTTCGTTGTATAACCGATGCCAGCAATAACCAGTGCAATACATATCAAGCCGGCCGCTTTCAGTGAAAAGAATGGATTCTCAGATTGCTTCTCTGTTATTTCTTTAAGAAATTCACTGACCGTTTCAGTTCGCTTTATCTTATCAAGTTCCACGGCATGCCTGATGGCGTGGTATTCCTGTGAATTGAGGATGGTATGTCTTTGAAATACGATATTATCCGATTTTGCCTTATCTGCTGATCTACGGTTGTAGGGGTGTTTTCTGGTCAAGAGTTCATGTGCCACGCATCCCAGTGCAAAAATATCATCCTTTGGGGTGGGGGGCTCATTGTTGATCATTTCGCAACTGGCGTATGCAGGCGTAAATGCTGTAAACGATTGTTTGTGAATCAGTGTCGAGTGACGGTTGGTATCATCATTGGTCAGTAAGGCCCGGGATATCCCAAAATCAAGGATTTTAATATTTCCATCTTTGAGCACGAATATATTGCTCGGTTTAAGATCGGAGTGAACAATATGTTGTCGGTGTGCATAGGATAATGCCCGCGCAATACTGCTGATAATTCGTATTGCCCTGCTTCTGGGCAGAGGCGCATGAGCCTCTATGATCTTGCTTAGTGGAATGCCGTCAAGGAATTCCATCGTCATATAGGCAATGTCACCATCACGATCAAAGTCATAGACGGTAACAATATTTGGATGTGCTAACTTCTGTGCTTTGGTGGCTTCGCGTTGTAAAGCAATCAACGATTCCGGATGAGCGCGGAGATTGGATGAAAGAACTTTGATCGCAACGACATCATTGCTGTCATTGGCTTCCATCTTGCGCAAATCGCGAGCTTTGTATACCAAGCCCATTCCGCCTTTCCCAATTATGGGTCCAAGGACAAAACGGTTGTTCAGTACGGTGAGCTGTTTGGGAGGCTGTGCGGTTCCGCTGCCGTTAGTCGCGCGAGAAGATCCCTGGTAATACTTTTGGCCCGTGATGTTGGATATCTCATCAATCAAAGCCCTGAAATGAGTGTCACTGAGCAGACCGTCTCTGTGAGCGCATGCGACGAAATCCCGGACAATCGTGTCATCGCATTCCATCGTTTCATGACAGACGGCATGCCTTAGCTCTTCAAAGGTGTTCTGTCCATCAACAAACCCCTGAAATCGTTCCTTGAGATCAGTCACGCTCTAACTCTCGTTCGCTTTTACAACACTGGCCGGGTCAAGAGGAAAGATGTTCGTCTTATTCCATTAGAACCTAATAAACTAATCCCTCTCAAGGTGGCTGACAAGTAGTTATTTGGTCTGAGTAAAAAAAGATTAATCGATGAATGAATCGATCATATAAAGCAACATTGAATTATATTATGAGAAATTATCGTAATGTGTGTGCCACTTCAAATATTAGAAAGAAGAATGACGTTGAATATCTCTGTTGTACGACGATAAAGAAAAATACCAATAAAAACAATGATATATGATTTACTTCTGAAATGACATTGCTCGATGTAACTTTCGCTCAATATGAAATCTGCCGAGCGGTATCAGTGCTTGAAACTATTGCTCCATTTATGGGTGGGGTTCTATCCCGTTTCCACGGACAGTTTTAACAAGGCGGAAAACGCCTGATCCTTTTTCGCAACTCTACGGCGCATTCTCGGGTTGTGGAATCGCTCAATGTAGTCAAACACATCGGCCCTGGTCTCGTCTCGGGTTCGGTAATGGCGGTGGTTTGTTCGTTCACGTTTAAGCATGCCGAAGAACCCTTCGCATGCCGCGTTATCGCCACAGTGGCCAATGGCACTCATGGAACAAATGAGCGTGTTCCGCTGCAGGAAACGCTGGTAATCGCTGCTCCGGAACTGACTGCCCCGATCCGAATGCAAGATCACTGACCAGCCGCCATGGCGTTGCCAGACGGCCATCTCGACAGCTCGGATAACCATCTGGCGATCTTGGCGATGATGCATCGACCAACCGATCATCAGCTTACTGAATAGATCGATGACCACGCATAAGAACAACTTGCCTTCGTCCGTCTTGAACTCGGTGATATCCGTCACCCATTTCGTCTCCGGCTCCACGGCCATGAAGTCCCGCTCCAAATGGTTGCGGATCCCCGGTGGCGCCAAGCCTGGCTTCCCGCGCTGGCCCCGTTTTTTCTTGCGCGGCCAGCCCTGCAGTCCATTGACGGCCATTAGCCGGGCAATGCGGTTCTCGCTCGCCGTCTCGCCTTCCGCGGTCAGATCCTCATGCATGCGCGGTGCGCCAATGACGCCTTGGCTATCCTCATGGATCTCGCGGATCCGCTGTAGCAGGCGCTCGTTGTCCATCTGCTGAGCACTGGGTGGACGGTCTTCCCAGTCGTAGTAACCACTCGGAGAGACATCTAAAAGTCGGCACATCATACGAACGGGATACTTACCGTGACAACGTCGGATCGCCTGATATCTCAGGACGACTCCCTGGCGAAGAACGTTGCCGCATCGCGCAAAAAATCACGTTCCTTCTTCACCCGTGCCAACTCGCGCTTTAGTCGCGCTAATTCCTCGTCCCGCGGAGTGCCGGAACCACCGAACGCATGGTGACCCTCTGCATCGGCTTCTCGCTTCCAGCGGGTCAGCAGATTGGCGCCAATACCCAGTTCCCGCGCCACCTGGCACAGCTGATCCCTGGCTGCCTCGCTTGCTCAACAGCTCCCCGCTTGAACTCCTGGCTGAACTTTCTTCTCTTCGACATATAAACACTCCTTTCTGCCCATTATGGGCTTTTCTGAAGCGTCCGTGAAATCGGGGTAGAACCCAGGTGTCGAGGGTGGGCAGCAGATCGTGAGTGAGATCAGGCGGGACTCCGGTGCAGATGGATTGCTGACAGGATATTATTTCGTCATTGAGTAGCGCCAGTTAGGCAGGGTAACTCATCGTCATCTGAATAGAAGGTCCACTCTTTCCGCAGTGAGCTGTTTCTGTCGGGCAAAAAAGTTGGGAGACAGCTCCCTGAAGAGAAATATGAGTGAATTTCTCAGATTATAAAAAATCGGTCTATGAAAAAGCTGTAGCACCCCGTCGGTCGAGGCATTTTTGGGGCGTATTTTCGGGAAGTTAGCTCGGCGTGGACATGCGGACAGGACAATATTATCGCAAGGTTCTTCCACAAATATAATGCCAAGTAGGAAGGTGGCACTTCAATCAAATCGACGTAGCCAAGCCTGGGTTTCTTCTCCTTTATCCAGATTATGAGGAACCCTGAACAGGCCACTGCGATAGCTTTCGAAACGGATTGGTTTGGTATAATTGGCCACCAATCGGTAGGCTTCCGGAACATCGTTGCGGTAGGTGTCTCCAACATGTGGATAAGCCCCTGCCTGAATGACTACCCCTCCAGGATATTCATGTACTTTACATACGGGCTCTAATGTAGAACGCATGTCGTCGAGACCACCTAGCTCCTCAACCAACGCGTCGTTTAATAAGGTTAACCAATTTACGCTCTTAATTCGATTGTGAATGGTCTCGGCCTCCAAGGAAAATCTACCACCATTCTGGAAATCAAAGCCTGGGAAACGTTTGATCATTTGCATGGCGTAAACGCTGTTTTGTTCACTAAGGAATATGAATGTGAATCCAGCGCATCCGTGTGCCGGTTGACAGATCGCACACCAGCGCAACACAGAGGACAGTAAATTATCGAAATTTGGCTGATCCGCATCGCTACAGACAGGAAAGGTAGCATTAACGAATGATAGCTCTCTCTCTCTCGGGCGTTTAACTAGGGTTTGAACTTTGTAAGGTGCAATAGAGTCTTTTTTTTGACCTATGTTAACCTTGCCTTGCAGCAAACTTCCATAACCTTCTTCTATCGGTATTTCTTCGAAATCTTCTAGTATATACGGTGTTGGATTTCCACTGAAACTAACTAGGTGTTCCTTGTTATCCGGTAAAATTTGATTCACCTTTCCCGGGAAGGTCTGGCAATAGTCCACCATAAATCGCTTCACTTGATCTCGAAGTTTAAGCCTGTCGATATCAGGTAAAAAAAGTTCGACTCCTAGTCCAAATTTGGCCGCCGGTACATGTTCTTTATGAGGAAAAGGTAAATAGATTTTATCGAAGACGCAGAGGCCGCCATCGGTTTGAATCAGGTCAGCGATCACTTGGTTCGGATCTGTCATCAGAATCTCCAATTATGATTAAGCCTACTAAGGAATAGGGACTGCATTGCGCGCTGGAATAAGCCGTGTCAACTCAGAAACGATGAGTATGGCAACCAGTGCGCCACCCGCAACCTTCAGGCCTGTAGCAGATTCTAAAGCCTCACCATATGAATCAAGAAAGCTTTTTTCCTCTTCAGGTGATGCGACAGGAACGGGATCCGGTTGTAGATCGTCGTCATCATCGTCGCAGGTACAGCGACCCTCATCGCCATCAACCCGAAACTCTTCAAAATTATCTGGGTCACCAGTATGCTTTTTTGCAATACTTTCATAGTCAGCTTTGGCTTTTGGTTTCATTGGATCATTCCCAAACTTCATATCCACCATTTTGTTGGGCTTGCCATCAGAGCCAATTTGCACTGCATCAAGACGACGGGACATCGACCAGGGGTACTGGGAACTCGGCATTCCGGGATTGCTGTTACTTTCGATCATATCCCAGGTGCGATTGTCATAAGAGACCTCGCGCCACATTTTAGCATCAGGTTTGGGATAGCGGCCATTCCGGGCACCTTCCGGGCCATCATAGTACTTTTCGTCTATTTTATTGCGAATACATTCTTGGTAGGTTTGCCCATCTTGCAGCGGCAGCGGGCCTCCCGGTCCATGCGTTGCCTTACAGTCACAGGCCATCTCACAAAGCTCATCATAGAACTCAAGGTCTTCATGGGGTATATCACGCTGGGTGTGCCACCCGGCCATGTTAACGGTGTTCTTGTGGTTCATGAACAGCTTGTCAGTGAGCCGGCAGGCGGGTTTACCCTCGAAGAATACATCGAACGAGTGGGTGATCCATTCCGCCTCGGCCTTATTCGTACCCGAGACCACCCCGCCCATGGAGCCGGCTTCGTCGAACACCGAGACGGCGAATTGGCTGCCGAGATTGGCAATCATGTTGCCGCCGTCGGCAAAGCAGGTGGTGGTTCCCTTGACCAGTTCCTTCGAGTAGGTTTCGTTTTGATAAGGAATGGGCACGCCCTTGTCAGGGGTTTTGCAGACATCGGGCAGGGTGTTGGTTGAGATGCCGCCGCTGTTTTTATGGCACAGAGTCAGGTCGTTGATGTTGATTGTAATGGTCATGCGGTTTCTTCCTTGTTCCCATAGAGCACCAGGGCGCCCCGTGTTGGATCGTCACTGCTGGCGAGGATCAGGTGTGAGGCGCCATCCTCTTGCTGGCGGCTTGCCCAGGCTGCGAGTGCCGTATGGGTAATGAAGCTGGCCGCACCCAGGTCGCCACTGACAAGGGCTGGGGTGTGGCGGGCGTACTCGGGGGCGAGCTGTTCGGCCAGACGCAGGACGGCGAAGCCGTACTCGTCGGCCCGGTAGGGCTCGCCGTTATAGTCGTGGTAGAGGTGGTTGATGGGTCTTGGTTGCAGTTGAGCGGCCATCTCAATGGCCTGCTGGGCTACAGCCGTCAGCCCCTGACCAGTACAGGGTTCGGTTTGGTCGTAGGTGCGAGACTCTTCTCCAACGGCCAAGCCGGTGATGTAGGACCAGGCAGGCAGATCCCGGCGCTGGCTAAGCATGAGTGTAGCCGCCCCTTCGCCGGGTAATCGGCCATAGGCATTCTGGCGTGGATGTCCTTTGAACAGCCGACGCGCACCATGGAGCGAGTTATGCTCTTCCATCCACATGAGCGACTCAGGTGACACCAAGCAGTCTACCGCTATAACCAAGGCAATCATCAGGGGGTCAGCGGCACACGCCTGGCTGGCCGCTTCAATGGCCATGACGCCGCTGGCATGTCCCCCGAAGATCGCCTCGACGCTTTGTAACTCGTACGGCCAGGTGTCAAGGGTGGGCAGCAGATCGTGAGTGAGATCAGGCGGGACTCCGGGGCGACTTGGTTCGGGTAGCACCAGCCAGACGTGCCAGGGGGCCTGTTTCAGGGTTTGTTCGGGTATCGGTGCTAACCGGGTCAGCAGATCGCTCATGACCGCTTCGGTCAGTGCCTGCCAGCGGGTGATGTCAAAGTGGCCCTGAGGATCGTTGAAATAACTGGCGGTCACCCGTTGGCCGGAGCGATCCACGTAGAAGGGGTGACGCCGCACCAGGGAAAACCCCGAACGCAAGGCCAGATCAGCCAGGGCAATATCGGGACCGGCAGGGAAGACGCAACTGGCGGCGTTGATCGGGATCATGCTTCAACCGCCTCGGGCTGTGCCTGAACCGGACGATCCAGAGGTCGCTGCTTCTCCCGAATGATGGTGCGATCGAGCAGATTCACCTTGGGATGGCAAGGCAGGGCCATGTGGTAGACGACACTGATCCTGGGGTGGTCCGGTTCGAGGATCAGGGTGTGGATCTTGGCGCGGCTGTGTTCCTTGCTGTTGTCATAGAAACGGGTTTCGAATCCCAGGGTGAGTCGGGGTATCTCGGTAAACAGCCGGGATTCGGGACAGAAGCCGGGCTGGGTCAGATTGACGAAACTGATCGGCTCGCCCCCCTTGAGATGATGGCTGAGTTGTTGTTCGGGCGAGGCGATGCGCCAGAAGCGGGGGTCCAGATCCTCCGGCAACAGGGGACGGCGCTGTTTGAACCACGCCTCATCATAGGTGCCCGCGTAGCGGCTACGCCCGGGCCAGTGGGTCGGAACGGGCCCAAAACCCACAACCGCTGGTCGGTCGCTGGGACGACGCAAAGGCTTGTGGATGTTTTCAAGATTCGGCATGCGCCAAGGTGCGTTGTCCTTTGGCTTAAGCAAACCGCAACCGTCGGGGTTACCTGTGGTGTTTGAGCTGTCCGGGTCATCGCCACCCACGGCCCGGCGGTAGTCGAGGGGCATTTGAGTGAACGGTGCGGGTTTGCTGGGGGTGTAACCGGAGGCACCCTTGCACCAGTGACGATCCCCGTAGATGATCGCGGTGCGGGTCAGGGGCCCGACCCGAAAGGCGATCGATAACTCTCTAATGGGTGCGCCACTGGGACTATAGGCGTGACCGTTGAGGATAATATCCGTCCCCGACTTTTGTGGCCCCAAGTCGGTCTCGTAGCGCAGTTGTCCGGTGGCTAGATCTTTTTGGGGCCCGGAATAGACCGGCACTTGTTCCTCTGCGAGTCGGGCGCCGCCATCCGGCAGAATCTCATAAGTCGCCTTGACGGCGACGAGCCAGATCTCAGCGCCTTCGCGGTCGCGAATCCAGCCTTGTGCCGCCGCATAGGGGGTGCGGTTGTCCAGTTGCCACATCGACGATCAAGGCTCAGTTGAGTTCGATCCGGCCGCCGGCGATTCGGTTGACGCCTTCCGCATCACTGAGGATGTATTCGCCCCGCAACACGATCTTGCCGTTGGGGTAGAGGGTGATGCTGGACTTACCGCAACGCAGGGTCAATTTGCGCTCGGCGTCGATCAGAACCTCATCCTCCGTAGTCCTGACATCGGGCATGGCGGCATCTTCATCAAGCATTAACTCAAGAGCGGTATTGTCTGTTGAACGTTTTAAGGTATCAGCCATGGAGTCTCTCCGCGCAGTTTGCGAGATGGTGCTTTTGATGGGGGGTAGGCGCCTGCCAGGGAAAACGTCGGCCCCGCTGCACGATTTGCAGATGCCAGGCGGCCTGAGGACGCCAGGCCAGAACGCCTTGATGCAGGATGTCATGCAGCGTCGCATGTTCTCTCGGTCGACCGCCCAGATACCTTTGATTCTCCGGCCAGTTGTGGCGTTGGTTATGCCACCATTGCGAAAAACGCTCGCGGTCGGGCCAGGGTAAGCCCGCATCGGGATCGGGCGGTGGAAGGGCATCCTCCGCCTCTGAGAGATCGCCAGATGGGTCGGATTGGGATTGAGCCTCGGTCTGCCAGCCATCTCGCACCGGATGGGTGCCGAGCAATGCGTTGATGACAGCAGCAGCCAGACGGGCATCACGGGGATCGTCCAGGCGTTCGCTCAGGCGCGGTATGGCAGCAGGTTCACCCGTCCAGCCCAGGGCTTGCAGATAGAGACGCTGTCGGTCTGTGTCAGTTTCCAGCGCATCGATCAGTTCCCGTCCCTCGTTGCAGGTGACCGTCAAAAGCTTTCTGGCCGCATTTTCACTCACAGCCGGATCTCTCGGGTCCAGAGCCAGATCTCGCAGTACGGGCAACATATCACGCCGTGCCTGGGTGGAGCCGAAGACAATCAGGGCTTCGGCGGCGGCCAGACGTAGTCCGGAGTGGTCGGCATCAAGCCACTCCTGGGCATGGGTCGTCCATTCGGCCTCACCCCGCAAGATGCCACAGCGAAGCGTCGCGATTCCGACTTGAGGGTCTGGCGTCAGGCTCGCCACCCAGTGTTGAATGGACTGAGGCGAAATCACTACCGGATAGTGCGCAGAGGCTGCCAAATAGAGTTTTAGATAGTGGTCGTTATCCTTAGGCCACAACTTGAGATGGGCTTCACAATCCACCCAACGCACCCAGGTCAAAGCCGCTGCGTAGGGGCCAATCAAACGAGGTATGGCTTGTACTAGACCGATACAGGCTTGCGAGAGGGGGATGTCTCGGGTTCTCAGCGCCACCAGCGTCAGGGCGAAGAGTTCTTCGTCCAGCAGTGGCGCGTCGAGTCGTTCAAGGCCTTCCTGGCAAATCTGGTCTTCGAGCAACGTCAAGGCATCCAGATAGATCAGAATGCGGCTGTCCCATTCCAGCAGATCACTGAAGTCATGATGATAGGATGTGATCTGCTTGCTACGCCTGCGCCAGGTCAGAGCGAGCCGGTCAAGGTAGTGGCTTGCCAGAGTGCTTCGACTCTCGGCAGTCAGACGCACGCCACCTACCCAGGGATTGGGTTCGCAAAAAGCATCGGCATCATTCATGCGTAACCCACCCATCAATTGTTATGGATGTTGGTGGCCTTATGGGTTATGTCACCGCCTGCTTTGACCTGGACATTGCCACTCATCGTGGTAGTGATGTCCTTGCCATTGAGGGTGATTGTCCCATCGGCTTTCATGACCAGTTCGCTGCTGCCAACTTTGAGCGTGATTTGGGTACCCGCTGTCAGCGTGAAATCCTGCCCGACATTCACCGATTTGGACATGCCGACCTGCTCGGCGGACATCAGGCCGACGGTGCTGTTCATGGCGCCCCCCACCGAGACCTGGTAGCCCAGTCCGACTGAGAGGGCTTTGGCTAACGCGATACTCTCGCTTTTCGCTTTGCCGACGGTGACCGATTGGTTGCCACCCACACTGACGCTTTCATTCTTGCCGACGGTTTCACTACGGTTCTTGCCAATGGCGATAGTCTCATTTTTACCCACCGTCTCACTGCGGTTCTGCCCAATCGAAATCGTCTCGTTTTTGCCCACATCCTCGCTGCGATTGTCGCCGATGGAGATGGTCTCGTTGTGATCGACCCGCTCGGTGCGGTTGTTGTGCACCGTAATGGTCTCATCGTGATCCACCGTCTCGGTGCGATCGTGCTTGATGTGACTGGTCTCATCGTGATCGATGGTCTTGGTGCGATCATGACCCACCCAGTGGGACTCGTCGTTTTCCACCTCGATGCGCTGATCCTTCTCCGCATGCAGCCAGACCTCTTCGGCGCCTTTCTTGTCTTCAAACCTGAGAGCGTTGGCGTTGGCCCCGGAGCCGCCCTTGCTGGAGCGGCTGAGGATACCCGACTGGGTCTGGTTGGCGGGCAGTCCCCAGGGGGGCATCTGCTCGGCGTTGTAGACTCGTCCGGTGATGATCGGGCGGTCGGGGTCGCCATCTAAAAATTCGACAATCACTTCCTGGCCGATGCGCGGGACGTGCATCGCACCCCAGTTCTTGCCCGCCCAGACCTGGGCGACCCGCACCCAGCAGGAGCTGTTCTCGTTGAGCTCCCCGTAACGGTCCCAGTGAAACTGCACCTTGACCCGGCCGTACTCATCGGAGTAGATCTCTTCGCCCGCCGGGCCCACCACCACGGCGGTCTGGGGGCCTTCGACCATGGGCTTGGGGGTGGCGCGGTTGGGCCGAAAGCTCACCTTGCTCTCGACGCAGGCGAAGTCGCAGTGGTAGGTGGGCTCCTCGCCGCTGCCGGTGGTGGAGCGGTAGTCGTCCGCCTGAATCCGGTAGGCCGCCTGGGTGACCAGATACTCCCGGTTCTGATCCAGTCTCGGGTGACCGAGCAGGTTGAACAGTCCGCCCACGCTGAGGTGGCGGATGTCGCACTCCCCATGGAGTTGCTCATAGTGGGTCTGCAGGGCCTCGATGCGGCTGCGGGCGTACTGATCGCCGTTGCCGTGCTGTTCGTAGATGCCCGGGTAGTCGAAGATCTCGAAGTCGGCATAGGGGTGGCTGCGGATCATCGGCGCCACGGCGAGCAGATCGGCCTTGGGCTTTTTGAAATCGTAATCGGTATGGGCGTAGCGACCGCTGCGCACCCCTTTGCTGATGCGCCAGTGACTGACGATCTCCTGGGCGCGCTGTCCGCCCATGCCCGGGCGGGGCTGAAAGGGCAGTACGCTGGGGCCGCCGCTGATGGGGGTGTGGGAGGCGTAGTCGTCGCACAGCACCAGGGTGTGCTTGCCGGCTTCGTGGGTGAAGAAGTAGTAGATGCCTTCCTCTTCCATGAGTCGACTGACAAAGTTGAAGTCGGTCTCACGAAACTGTACGCAGTACTCCCGGGTGCGGTAGCTGTGGCTCAGGCGCAGTTCATAGTCGCTGAAACCGTTGTCACCGAAAACCTCTTTGATGATGGCGGTGGCATCGAGGTTTTGAAAGATGCGGCAATCGCTGGTGCGGGTGAGGAACCAGACCCAGGGATGCAGGATGGCCTGATAGTGAAACAGATCCCCGATCACACCCACCTGGATGAACTCGGTGACAAAAGCATTGAAGATCCTTATGCCGCCGGTGATGGTATCGAGTTCGACGTCGACCTTTTGAGCGAGCAGATCATCCAGGGTGATCGAGTCGTCCTCGCTGAGCAGATCGGCATGGATTTCAAACAACCGCCCCAGCTCTTCATGAATGTGAAGGGTATCGATCAGCAACTTGTTCGGGCCGAGCGGGGTATGGATGCGTATCTGACGCGCAGCTTGGAAGATACTCATCTTATGACATCCAAGCGGAAGTGTGATTGCGAGAATTTTTTACAGGACGGGTGCAGGGCACCAGGAGGTGTTTCGGTCTCTTCCATAAAACTTTCCATGTTGTCCCTTGGTACTACAATTACGGGGCGGATGATAGCGCCTCGTTATGAACCGAGTCAGGTAGTAATACCATTGACAGTCCCACCTTGAGGCGGGTATTAAATTATCATGCCTATAAACGCCATGCAATTCATCGATTTAGTGTCAGAATTTTTTACACTTGTCATGAAAGATTCATGCAGGATAAGTAGCGCCAGAAAAACAGTTGAATGATCATATCGCTTGAGTTAGCTTAAAAATGTAGTCAGTTCAAAGGAATCAAAATGCGGTTAGGAAGACCATCGCCCACCAATGACTGGTCAGTCAATAACAGTGCTATTGCGGTAAATTACGCATTGTGCGAAGTGCTATGTTTCCCTTAAACGCTTAATAAATCCATGTGTCACTATGGATGAATGTTCACAAATTTTTATTGAAAATCTGAAGGGATATTCGCAACACAAGAATGAATTTATTAAAGGATGGATCATTACTGAGGAATGGTTCACAAAATTAATTCAGAAGTACGTAGAAATAAACCCGGGTACGGCTTCTGAATATGGCAAAGCGCGCATGTTTCCGATGGAAGCGGATCTGGTCGTGTCTTTAAGTGGAAGGAATCCCGGGTAACTCACAGGTATAGAATTTTTCCATTGTTCAATTAATTCATGGAAAAGACTGGCTGTGTCCCCTGAGCCTGACATCCACACCGTTGATGGAATCACGGTGGGATAACGGGCATAACAATTTGTAATTTATTGGAGCATTTAACAATGGCAGTAGACATGTACATGAAAATCGACGGCGCTGATGGAGAAAGTACCGACGATAAGCACCAGAAGTGGTGTGAACTGGTCAGTTTCAGTCATGGCGTATCCCAACCCACGTCCGGTGCGAGTGGCACGGGCGGTCGGACCGGAGGACGGGCCAACTTCGAACCTTTTGTTGCGGTCAAGACCATTGATAATGCAACTCCGGATCTGAACATCAAATGTGCCAAGGGTGAGCATATCCCGAAAGTGGAAGTGGAACTTTGCCTGGCTACCGGCGATAAGCATACCTTCATGAAATACACCATGGAGGATGTCATCGTTTCATCAGTGACTCCGGGCGGGACCAGCGCAGATGAGACCAAACCGCTGGAAACCGTGGCCTTCGCCTACGGTAAGATCAAATGGGAATATACTCCCATCGATCATACCGGCAAGCCGGGCGCGGCTACCGATCGGACCTGGAGTCTGGAAAACAACAAACAGGAATAATCAAGGATTCCTGTTTGCTTGGCTTGCCCTGCTTCCTTCGGAGGGAGCAGGGTGAGTTGACGCTCTTTCCATGTAAAGTCGATCTCCAACGAAATCGTACTCAACAGGATGTATCGCAGCCCGCGATACTTAACCTCTCAAACGGTTCGAAGCATAGTTGCCCATTCTCATTCGGCATTTCTGCTTGTAAAGATTCTTGTTTTAATTCAATGGTAATGATCTCAGGCTCCGGGTCTGTTCTCGAAGGCTGTGGCGCGGCTGCCTGAGCGGCACTGGGTGAATGGACAGTGGATCATTGCGGAAGTGTATACCCGGGTCGGTAAAGACTTATCAGATCGGCTCTGCTGAAATTATTTTCACGTGCAACCCGGTGGAATTAGCGAATGAAACGCGGTTGATCGCAACGTCAGCTGACCGGTGAAAATTCGGAAGCGGATTAATCCCACATAAACGCCACTCAGCGCTGTTCTTCGTTGATAAGAAATAACCAAATCGCGTTTCCCGCGCCCGAAGGAATTGCCCTTGGGGGGGCGGCTGAGAGTTACCGAATTTACCGAGTGGCCTACCAGACCAGGCCCGGGCGGGTTTCGTGATCTGGGCCCGTCAGAGATATTTCGGTACTTCTAAGGTATCTATTTGGCCGGTTCGATCTTCTGCAGTTGTTGCTTCATTTCCAGGGCGCGGGACTTGTATCCGGGGGCCAGTGAATGGTTGGGGTCGAGTTTCAGAATCCTGTCCCAGTATTCGATGGCTTGATCCAGTTCCTGTTTTCGGAAGTGTTGCATTGCCTGGCGATGATAACTGTCTGTCAGTTGGCTCAGTACGGCGGTTTGAGCCGCTTTGGCGGGTGTGTTGTCCGGGTCGTAGGTGAGCCCCTGTGAGTAGGCCTGATAGGAGGCCTCGAACTGTCCGGTTTGCTGCAGCCCTTCCGCTTTCGCGAACAGTTTGCGGGCTTCGATCCGGTCTTCGACCAGGATCAGGGTGTTGATGGCCTGTTCATCGGAGGCATCCAGAATGATGAGTTTTTCGAGGATCGAACGGGCCGGGTCAAGTTGTTCCCGGGCGATCATCAGATCAGCGGATTCCCGGTAGTATTGGGCCAGTGTGGTGTTGATTTCTTCGGCCTGGGGACTGCGCAGGGCTTCGCTCTCAAGCAATGCAATGGCGCCCGCCAGATCCCCCGCGCTGTGCAGTTTTTCAGCGGTGTCGAGTGTGTCGGCCGTATTGGGTGTGTCATCCACGACGACCTGCACCTGTTCCACGGGTACTGCAATGGATTCAAAGGTTTCAGAGAGGTCTTCTTCGATCGCGGGTTCATCGACGATCAGAGTGTCAGGCATTTCTGTCTCTGGATGTGCGTCTTCGGGCGCCTCCGTTGCAGCCGTCGGTTGTGCCTGAGAGGGTGACTCAGGTGCCTGCGGTGTGGCGGTTGACGGGGTCTTTTGAGGTTTAGGTTTAGATTTGCGCTGCGGCTCGGGAGGCCTGTCACCAGGTATCCGAATCCGCTGCCCCGGGGCCAGGCGGCTTGGGTTATCCAACTTGTTGTAGCGCGCAAGAATGACGAACTTCATCGGATCATCGAGGAATTTCTTGGCGATGAGTGAGAGGGAGTCTCCGGGTTGTACGGTATAGAAGAAATTTTTCAGGCCCAGGTACTCGATGGGATCGGCATCCAACTGTTCCAGTAATTGCGATGCGATCTGGAGATTGGGCTTTTCCTGCAAGGCCCAGGTGAGTTGGTCCCGGGCCTGATCATAATCCCCGTTCTGAAGCAGTTGCATGGCTTTGCGAACCCGTTTGCCGGGCGACAGGTCATCTGGTGGCGGCGGTGGGGATGTTTCCTGGGTTTGATCCACCATGGTATCTGCAGATTCATCGGTCTTGCTGGGGCCGAACATTCCACAGGAAGCCAGTGTGAGGGCGAAGATTGCTACCAAGGTAATCTTAAAACATTGACCGATTCGGGGATTGACCACTTTCACAACAGAAATCCTTGAAATTCAGGGGGGCATGAGCGAGGCTCACTGTCACAAATATAGCAGATCATGTCTCACTGCCTGCGGCAATATGGGTGGATCGGGCCTCGACCAGTATCAGGGTGACATTGTCGCGGGCACCGCGCGCCATGGCCAGGTCCATGAGTTGCTGGATGGCTTCCTGAAACGGGTAGCTGTCGAGTATGTGGGCGATTTCATCGTCACTGACCTCTTTGTTCAGTCCATCACTGCACAGTAGGAAGAGGTCGCCGTCACGAGGCTCAAAGATCTCTGCCTCGAGGTCCAGGTTTTCACTGGCGCCCACCGCGCGAGTGATATAGTTGGCGATCGATGACTGCTCAGCCTGTTCCGCGCTCAACATCCCCAGGTCGATCAATTCTTCGACTTGGCTGTGGTCGCGGCTGAGTTGCTTGAGCGTACCCCGTCGATACAGGTAGATCCGGCTGTCCCCGGCCCACTGATAGATGCAATAGCCATCCTGCGCCAGCAGCGTCACAACGGTGGAACCGATGATTTCCCCACCTCTTTGCTGCGACTCTTCAAGAAGTTTCTGATTCACAACCTGAAGACGTTGAGACACCTCATTGGCGAATTGACTGATGGAGTCGCCCGGCTGTGTGGATTTCAGATCATGGACAATCATCTGTGAGGCAAAATCACCTGCAGCATGTCCTCCCATACCGTCGGCGACCACCCAGAGACCCAGATCGGCCCGGTCCAGGCAGGAGTCCTCATTGATGGCTCGGACTTTACCCTTGTCCGACAGGTGCGCGGAGACCCAGTAGAAGCTGTTTTGAGTCATGGGGTCTCTGGGGCTGCATCCGGGGCTAATCCCATTTGGAAGGTTCCGGTTTCGATCTCTTCCCAGCCATGTTGCGCCCAGGCGCCATCGATCAGGGCGCAGGAGCCCTTGATCTGTGGCAGTCCCTGACAGATCAGCAGGGACGGTGAGATGCGCTCGGACCCCTGAGTCCACCACAGGCTATACGCAAACAGCAGTTTTTTCATCAGATGGGGGAGGAAGCGGGGATAGAGGCTGCGCAACGCACCCTGTTCGTTCAAATGGGCGTGCCAGGCGTTGTTCAATGCCGCTCCCTCTGGTTCAGTTTCATCCGCTTGACAGGTGGGCGGCCCCAAGGCTTGCAGCTGCTGTTCAAGTGCGGCCATATCGAATTCATCTTCGAGACAGGAGAGCGCCAGGTCCTCCATGCGAGCGTACCAACCCTCAGACTCTTCCATAAAAAGGAACAGATTACATTGGGGCGGCAGGCGTGAGGCCAGGGTGAAGGGGTAGTAACGACCCACACGATCAACACTCGGCATCAGGATGCCGGCCCAGCCCTGTTCGCCGCAGATTCCAGGCGACAGGGCAAAACGCCAAAGGGGACTGGTCAGATAGTTTTCGAGCCAGATATCGCCCAGCTTTTCACGGCTGTTGGCGATGGCTTCCTGCATCCAGGTCTCCCAGGGTGCAATGAAACCTCTGGGCAGGCGGCGGGTGACAAAATCCCCGAGTGAGGGGATCTTGCCATAGAGGCCGGGAAAGTCATCCTGAGGCGTTGAATTCAAAGTCTGTTCGGGCACTGGAAATCCGTCAATTCATTGAGCTTGAAAGGATTGAGCGCGCCGCTGGCACGCACGGCGAAGCGGGATTTGCGCCCCCCCACATCGAATTCCACCTGGAGGGTTTCCGGAGCATCGGTGGGGGTGACCTTGGCCTGATCGAGCAAGCGGAACAATCCCCAGGGACCGTCTTCCGAGAGTCCGGAGGGTTTGCTGCCAGCCGGAGGCGCGAGCAGAATCTTGGCATCGCTGATGCCGGAATCATCCGGCCACGCCAGACGATTCCAGCGGGTTGGGCCGTGGTTGTAACGTACCCGTTGCTGGTTGAGCAGGAGGGTGATCTGGGTGATGGTGGTGTCCATACCCAGGGGCTTGATCTCGAAATCGATTTTAGGCTCCAGAGCGTTGCCGCTGAAGAAGGCATCCCGAATGACCGCGGCACGCTGGAATTGGCGCAATGTACCGGTGGGAATGCCAAGCGCCTGATTGCCGGCCGCATTCCAGCGCCAAGTGCGGCGGCTGGTGTCGACGAACTGCTGCAGATAGTTGTTGAAGAAGTTGTCCATCATGCCGCCGGGCCCGAAAAAACGACCGAAATCGCTGATCGTGACTTCCCGGGTACCATCCCGGTCCAAGGGGTAACGGCCGCTGAGGCTGCGCTGACAGAAAGGCAGGATCTGGCTGCTCCAGACCGAGTTCAGGTGGCTTCGGACGCCGGATACGGTCAGATTGGAGCTGCCGTCCGCCAGAGTGGTCAGCATCGCTGCGAGTGGGCCGGGTTGACGCTTGGCCTCCAGTTTCAGGCGGCTGATCACGCCACCGCCGGCGCCCTGATCACGGGCCACGTCGAAGGCCTGGCTCGACTGATTGCCGGAACTGGCGATATTGCTCATATGCACATACAGCTCGTTGAGCATTTCCAGGGTCCGTTCCAGAGGGGGCTGTTCCCCCTCCTGTGCATCGATCATACGGTTGAGGCTGGCAAAATGCTGATCGACCGGAGTCGTCAGCATCGAGTCCTGTGATCCCGCTCCGTTACTCTCATCGGGCGAAACCTGAAGAATCGATGCAAGCCGCCGGGTGATACCGGTCGTGCTTTTGGCGGCGATTTCAGCCGCCTTCTGGGCGCCGCCGGGCAATCTGGCCAGGGTGGTTTGTTCTTTGATCAGTGTCAGGTAGCGACGCAGTGGTGAGGTCGGGCCGGAAATGATATTCAGAATCTCCACCGCCTGACGCATGTCGCTGAAGGGTTTCACCCTGACATCCGCCAGCAGCTGATCCCAGATTCGCACATATTCGGTGTAGTACAGATCCTTGACCTGTCGGCTGAGCAGGTTGAGGTCGGTCTCGCCGACGATCTTTTCCAGTTCGGGGCCCAGTATCCACTTCTCATCCAGCAAGCGGTTGGCGATGGCCAGGTGCTCTTTGAGAAACAGTTTGTGATAACCCTGGTAGGTGAACAGGGCGGGTATCGGCTCGTCCAGGGATTTGCCGGAACGACGGGTGAACACCCGCTCGGCATCCGCGCCGATCTCTTGAGTGAGACGCATCGGGCGCACCGAGCTATCCTGGGTGATCCGCTTCATGCGATTGTAGACCCGGTCCGCCAGGGGTACCCGCAGCAAATCGTTGCGCACCCGGCTGATCAGGGCATCATCCAGGGGCAGGGTGGGGGGCATCGGCATCTGGGTCAACAGCGCATCCATGTGATCTGTGAGCGCCTGGCGGGCCTGGGCATTCTCCGCTCCGGGCAGGTCAAGCTGCCATTGAAGCTGCAGCCAGGCTTTGACGGTCTCAGCATCGAAATGTTCGCTGTCGGCGAACATGAGGTAGACCTTGAGCGCCTCGTAGCGGAAATCGGCGTTGTTACCCTGCTGGTTGAGCTGATTTTCCAGACTCAGGATGATGCGTGGCAGAAACAGGTTTTTCAGGGTGTTGTGGTAGGCGCTGATCGCCTCGCTGCCCAGTTTATCGCCCTGATACAGTCCCAGCCCCATCAGCCAGGGGATGTCCTTGTCGCGATCCGCATAGCCGCCAGGAATCTGCCGCACCCGGTCCAGGGCGGGTATCACGTCGCTAAGCGTCAGATCATCCGGTGCGACCGCATTGACCTGGTCGTTGGCGGACACGGCCTGTACCGCAACCTGGTCGATATAGCTCTGGTTGCGGCTGTAGCTTGTGAACCAGGCGATGCCCGCGAGCACTGCGATGCCCAGGGCGCCGGCGTAGGCGATGCGTTGCAGCCAGGCGCGGCGTTTTTCCACCCGGGTATTCACCCCCGCAAGGTGGGATTCGGCAAAGATCAGGTCCTTGAACAACCGGTTGATGAAGAAGCTGCGGCCACTGCCGGAAAAGGCGGGCGCAATCTGTCGGTTGAGACCGAACTCCTGAGCCATGGAGCCGAGCAGTCGGTCGATGGGTGTCCCTTCCTGGGTGCCGCTGGTGAAATAGACACCCCGCACCATGGGGGTCTCCTGGAAACGGTTGGCATTGAACGCCTCGTGGAGGAACGCCTCGGCGGCATCCCGCAGAGCCCCGAACTGTTGCGGGAAAGAGTAGATCAACACCCGTCGCTTGACGTCCCGTTCCTGTTCCAGTCGATCCATGAGACGGGCATCGATACGTTGTTCCAGGTCACGGAATTCGCCGCGAAAATGACTGATGCCGCTCTCCTGGGAACTTTTGTCGGAGAGGGGGAAGGTCATGCCCCATACCTGGCTGCGTTCCTCACGCCCGAGGTTTTCGAAGAATTCGTTGAAACCGGCCAGCAAGTCACACTTGGTGAACAGCACGTAGATCGGGAAACGGATGCCGAAGTGGTCGATCAACTCCTTGACCCGCATGCGGATTGCCTTGGCGTGATTGATCCGTTCGAGATCGGTCTGCTGTAAAATGTCCTCGACGCTGATGGCCACCAGGGCGCCATTGATCGGACGCCGCTTGCGGTGTTTTTTCAACAGGTCGAGAAAGCCCATCCAGGCGGCCCGGTCCACCTCCTCGTAGCTATCCTGAGTGGTATAGCGTCCCGCGGTGTCCAGTAATACCGCGTCATCGGTGAACCACCAGTCGCAGTTTCGGGTACCGCCGATTCCCTGTACCGCATCGTTGCCCAGTTTGTCCGCCAGGGGGAAATGCAGTCCGGAGTTGAGCAGAGCGGTGGTTTTGCCGCTGCCGGGTGGACCGATGAACATGTACCAGGGCAACTGGTAGAGGTATTGGCGGTTCTGTTTGCCGCCGATTTTGGATTCCTTGAGGATATGGATCGCCTCGTCGAGGCGCTGGCCGAGGATCTGAATCTCTTCAGAGGATTCCTGGGAACCCCGGGAAGGTTGGTCTTTCTGCCCGACCACGCTCTCCAGCATCTGCTGGTTCTTTTTCCGGGCCTGCCAGTAGCGGCGGAACTGGTTGGCGCCCCACAGCAGAATGATGATGCCGATCGCCACCAGGCGGGCGGTGACCGAGCCCAGGGGTTCGTAGTCGGCGAAGGCAAACAGGGGACCGATCAGCCAGATGATCACTGACAGGGCAATCAGCCCGAGGATAGCGACGAACCAGCGGTTCTTTATGATTCTCAGTAACGCGCGCATGGTTTTCGTGAAAGCCTATTGTTTGATCAGAGTGATCTCGACGCGCCGGTTACGCGCCCGCCCCTCTGAGGTGTCATTGGAGGCCAGCGGTTCCGCGGAACCCCGGCCTTCGCTCTGAATACGTGCCGGCTGGGAGATTTCCGATGCCAGGATTTTTGCGACCGACTCGGCGCGTGCCCGGGACAGGTGCCAGTTCGAGGGATAACGCAGGCTGCGGATCGGTACATTGTCGGTATGTCCGACTACCAGGATCTCGCCGTCGAGTTGATCCATGGACTGGGCGATCCGTTCCAGCAGCGGCAGATATTGGGAATTCACCGCCACGCTGCCGGAGGCGAACAGTCCATCACCGGCGATGCTCACACGGCCTTCCGCATAGTCCTCCTCGACGCTCACCTGGTTGTTGGCGATCTCATTGGCCAGCAGGCTGCGCAGGGTCAGGCGGGGTACCACCGGCGGCGGTGGCGGCTTGCGCTCCACCACGGTCTGGACATTGCGCGCGATGTTGTGGAGTTGCGCGTGAACCGGGTCGGATTTGACGTTGAGACTGAGGCTGAAACCGGAATACATGAGCAGCAGAATTACACTGGATATCGCCACCACCACCCACAGGGGAACGTATTGAACCAGGGCATTCTGTTTCAGCGCCAAACCCTGCCAGTGACCGGACAGATCCCGCTCATACTCCTCGTGGAGATTGCGAATGGTGCGGTAGAGGTTGTCCCGCAGGGTTTGAAGTTGTGCATAACCGTCCGGCAGTGGGCGGTAGCGTCCCTCGAAACCGAAACTCAAACAGATATACATCAGTTCGAGCAGTTCCAGGTTCTTGGAGGGGTTCTGGAGTAATTTCTGCAGCAGTTGAAAAAATTTCTCGCCCCCCCAGGCTTCATTGTGCAGGGTCACCAGAAGACTCTGGTTGCGCCACACACCCTGGTTTCCCCAGGGGGTTGAAAGCACCATTTCGTCGATCGCGGTGCACAGGGTATAGCGAGCCCAGAACAGGGTTTCCCGCTCCACGCCCAGCTCCTGACCCTTGTGTTCGAACTGATGGATTTTATCGATGATCGATTGTTTCAGGGAGGCGGGATCCGGATGGGAAGAGGTCTCCCGTAATCGGCCGAGCATGGACAGCAGAGCTGATGCGGCGATCTCCAGTTTGTTGGCGCCGTGACGGGTGGGCAGGCTGGGCGCGGGTCCCCGAGGCGCCGGTGAGGGGGGTGGTTCGGGCGCGGCGGGGCGGGGTGGGGTCACGGGACCCTTCCCTCCGGGTCTGGGACGCAACACCGTGCGGTCACCGGCTTCGTTGGGCTTCATGCCAAATGGGTCGTCGTGATCCATTGTCAGCTACCTTTTATGGCCCACAGTTCGAGTTCCAGGCCCGGGAATTCGCCTCCTATATGTATGGCACATCCTCCTGAGGTTTCAAGCAGGTTCCAATAGTCATTGTTTTTATCCAGCTCGAAATAACTGAAGCCTGCGTTGTATGGGATCTGTCTGGGGGCAACAGACAGAGTGCGCAGACCAATACCGGGCAGTTGCAGATTGACCAGGTCGCGGATCTTCTCGACCGGCCCGATCTTGCTTTGACTGGGGAAACGCTTTTGCAGCGCGTCCGCGGCCATATTGGCGTTTACCGCGAGAACGAAATTGGCGTCGGTGAGCAGTTTGCGGTCGGAGATCCCGGCAACACGAATACCGTATTTTCGTTCTTCCAGAGGAATCGGAACCGCCTTCTGTTCCAATACCATGCTCAGAGAACGGCGCAGTTCCCGGATGACCGGTGTGAAGGTCTCCTGAAGGGCCTGGTGCTGGTAGACCGGGAAGGGGGGCGGGCGTTTGTTGGTGCTGGTGAAGGTGGCCAGCTCCCCGGCCAGTGCGAGGCAGGTTTCGTAATACAGGACCGGATGCAGAGGAATCCGCTGAGTGTAGTGGGTGTACAGGGGCTCATAGCGGTTGACCACCTGAAGCATGAGAAAGTCGGCGACCTCGGCAATGCCTTTTCCGCCGTCGACCAGGCGCGCCGCGATGGCATCCGCGCGGTGATGCAGCAGACCCTCGATTTCTTTCACATAGCTTGAGAGGCGGGCCGAAACCTCGCAGTCAAGGCAGGGGGGTATGAATTCCTCATCCAGTACCAGCATGTCATCCGAGCGGCGTTCTACCACCCGGGTGATGGCGAGATGGGCGAATTCTTCAAGTTCCGCATCCCCGTGCAGCAACCTGAGGATCGGCTTGGCGACCTGTAAATTGGAGGCGTTCGAAGAGCCGGCGATATCATCCTTGGTTTCGATCTCATCCACCAGATAGCGCTCCAGCCCGGCTTCCTGACTGGAATAACGGAACTGCGCGGCGCCCGGGCGGGACAGAGGCAGCGCCAGATAAACCACCGCGCCTTTGCGGTCCGCCGGAATCTCGAGAGGCGGTGGCGGGTCGTCATGGGCCGGGACGTCGAAGGTGGTTCCATCCGGCAGCACGCCGCGACAGGAGGTTATGGCCAGTCGTCCAAGGGCGAGTGCCTGTCGGTCGAGCTTGAGATGGGTGAAGCCCCAGCTGAACGGTTGCAGGTCGGAACAGCGCGCCTGGATATGGTGTTCCAGGAAGCGCTCCTGCTGCTGGAAATGTTGTGGTCTGAGGAACATTCCCTCTGACCAGACGATGCGGGACATCCAAGACATGGGCTTCTCTTACTTTTGGTTTCTCAGGATTGTGATACCCAACTCACCGAAGTAGATGGAGAGATCATTTTCCTCTTCCGGCTCGACCTCGATGGAACGCCGCCAGGTGGCGTCCTCGATGTCGCGATAGGCGCCGATCACTCCGATGTAACGGGTGTCGGGTTGCAGATCCCGGTCCAACTCCTTGGTTTCCCCAGGCTGAAAGTGTAATTCATCACGCATCAGCATCTCGTCGCCAAGCAGTGCCACATCCTGCTCGAACAGATTGAAGAAGTCGGAACTGTTGAACACACTCAGGGATTTCAACTCATAGACGCGCACCGCAATCGGAGAAGGTCTTCCGTTGAGGTCGGGGTTTACCTGTTTGTTCGCGTGCAGGGTTGCCGTCACACTGGAGACACTCGAACAGCCGGTCAGCATCACCAGGCAGAGCAGGCCGATCAGTTTGAGGTTTTTCATGGCTATGATGGTCATTTTTTCTTCGGTTCCTTCTATACAATATTACAGGCCACTGGGATCTGCGCTCTTGAGCGCCTCCAGACGGCGTATCTGGTCTTCATAGGCCTGACTGAATGTGCGGCCAAACAGTTGGTGGAAGTCGTCTTCAGCCTCAGTGGCGATCTCCTGGTAGAGTGCCGTGAATAGATCCCAGGTCTTGGCGCGGCGGTACAGGGGGAGTCTCTCCAGGAGCGCCGATTGTCCCAGGCGCTGCTCCAGAATTTCCGGTTTGAAACGCTGCAACACCACCTTGAGCGCTGCCTGCATGCCGACCATAACGGCCATCATGTGAGCCTCGATATCCTCATGGGCCTCCTCAAATGCGGCCACGGCCGTCAGGTAGCCGCTGCCTGTATTGGGATTGAGGAGTTGTTGCAACGCCTCGTCGGTGTTGATGGAGAATTTCAGGGGATTGTTCTCAACCGCTTTGATCATGGTCTGATTCATGCGGAACTCGCCTTTGATCTGCGCGCGCACCCTGAGCAGGGACATATGACCTTCCGTGCTGATTCGCAGGATCTGCCCCAGGGTCTGTAGCAGTGTGGCCAAGGGTTGTTCCTGAAGATGACTGGCTGGAATTCCCAGTCCTTCCGCCAGGGCCTGGCGCATTGCCGCTTCGTCCCCTGGGTGGCTGGGTGCCGCTGGCGTTTCACGGGGTTTTGGCGGCGTTGGGCTGGGCGCAGCCGGTTTTCCGCTCTGTCCGGGACGGGGTTTGGAAGGCGGAGTAACCGGTGCTTCTTCCCAGGCCGGAGGGGGAGGCGGAGGCGGAGCCGGTGTTTCGGGCTGTTCCAGAGGCGGGAGTATTTCGGGTGCGGATGCTTGTTCATCCTCGGGGATTGCAGGACGCGCGGGCTCGTCGATGTCCCAATCTTCCGGAATCGGCGCGGGTTGATTGAAATAGGCGTTGAGATCCGAAGTGTGATCTGACGCGGGGGGAATCGTCGGGCCCGCTTCCTGAGGCTCGCTCAGGGTGAAGTCCCGGGGTTCAGACTCTTCCAGCTGGTAGGAATTCTCTTCCAGGGGAGGGGCCGTGGAGGGCGTCTCCTGGGGGGGTGGGAAGGCTTGATCCAGGGCATTGCCGGCATGTTGTTCCGAGAGTGCCGCAAAGGGATCGTCCAGGCTTTCGAATGACTGCTCAATGGCCGCATTTTGAGGAGGTTTGGGTAGCGAGACCTGGATTTCATACTCCCCGATGGTGATCCGGTCACCATCCTTGAGTTCCACCTGATTGTTCTTACCCAGGGGGGTTGATGCGCCGTTGAGAAACACCCCGTTGGAACTGGTGTCGAGCAGCTGAAATCTGTCCCCGGCAAAGATCACCTGGGCGTGGTGTCCGGATATGAATCGCTCAGGATCCGGTAGCACCCAGTCATTATCCGCACGCCGACCAATACGCCCACCGTCCTCGTCAAAACTGACCGACATGGGTTGGGCCGGAGGCAAACCGGCGGCTTGGGTGACTGTGAGGGTTATCTTCATAGGTTCACAGGTATCGAAACAGACATCCTTCAAGAAAGACCATACATCAGGTGAACTGGTAGTTGAACTCGTTATCCTGCACATTCACTCCGATCCGCTCAATCGGCCGTCCTTCCATCTGCTCGATCAATATGTGACGGCTGATTTCCGGTAACAGGGTGTTGGTGAGTATGGCATCCACCATTCTTGCGCCACTCTCGACTTCTGTACAGCGGCTGATGATCAATTTGATGACCTCGTCGTCGACCTCCAGCGGAATGCCGTGATTGGCCTGAATGCGGGTCTGGATACGACCCAGTTGCAGGCGGACCACCTTGGCCAATACTTCATCGCTGAGCGGATAATACGGGATCACCACCAGGCGTCCGAGCAGGGCGGCGGGAAACACCTTCTGCAACGGGTCGCGCAGGGACTGGGCGATGGTGTCGGGCTCAGGCATCAGGTCCGGGTCCTTGCAGAGATTGTCGATCATTTCCGTGCCCACGTTGGATGTGAGCAGGATCAAAGTGTTCTTGAAATCGATATGCCGCCCTTCACCGTCTTCCATCCAGCCCTTGTCAAAGACCTGGAAGAAGATCTCGTGCACATCCGGATGGGCCTTTTCGACCTCATCGAGCAACACCACGCTGTAGGGTTTGCGGCGTACCGCTTCGGTGAGTATCCCGCCCTCGCCGTATCCGACATAACCCGGGGGTGCGCCTTTGAGGGTGGAGACGGTATGCGCCTCCTGGAACTCGCTCATGTTGATGGTGATGACATTCTGTTCACCGCCATACAGGGATTCCGCCAGGGTCAGACCGGTCTCGGTCTTGCCCACACCCGAGGGACCGCACAGCATGAACACGCCGATCGGCTTGTTCGGGTTGTCCAGGTTGGCGCGTGAGGTTTGGATGCGCCGGGCAATCATCTGCAGCGCATGGTCCTGTCCAATGACCCGCTTGGCCAGGGTATCGCTGAGATTGAGCACGGTCTCGATCTCGTTCTTCACCATCCGGCCCACCGGAATACCGGTCCAGTCACCGACCACCGAGGCCACCGCCTGGGCATCGACGCTGGGCAGGATCAGAGGGGTTTCGCCTTGCAGCGCCTCCAGCCGGACCTTCAATTCGGCCAATTCGCTGCGCAGAGTCTCCGGGGGGATATCCGGAGCGGACTCCGCATCCGCAGTTTCTCCCGCTTCAACGGCATCCTCCGCTGCCGCATCGGCGCTGACTGGTGCGACTTCGTCGTCGTCGCTCTCTCCCTTGAGCTGACGCTGGATTTTCAGAACCTGCTCAACCAGTGACTTCTCCTCCTCCCATCGCTGGGTGAGTTGCTCCAGCCGGGCTCGCTCCAACTCGAGCTTTTCATTGGAAACGCGCTCCCGTTCCTCAGTATCCAGACCGATCGCCTTTTCCCGTCCGATGATCTCCAGTTCCGTTTCCAGGGCCTCGATCCGGCGCCGGCTGTCGTCCACCTCCGCCGGAACCGCGGCCTGGCTGATGGCGACCCGGGCGCAGGTGGTGTCGAGCAGGCTGACTGACTTGTCAGGCAGTTGGCGCGCTGGGATGTAGCGGTGGGAGAGCCTCACCGAGGCATCCAGGGCTTCATCGAGGATCTGCACCCGGTGGTGCTGCTCCAGGGTACCGGCGACGCCCCGCATCATGCGAATTGCCCGCTCCTCGTCCGGTTCATCCACCTGCACCACCTGGAAACGCCGGGTCAGGGCGGGGTCCTTCTCGATGTATTTTTTGTACTCGGCCCAGGTGGTGGCTGCGATGGTGCGCAGGGTGCCCCGCGCCAGGGCCGGTTTCAGCAGGTTGGCCGCATCCCCGGTTCCGGCGCTGCCGCCGGCGCCGATCAGGGTGTGTGCTTCGTCGATGAACAGGATGATCGGTTTTTCCGAAGACTGTACCTCTTCGATGAACTGTTTGAGGCGATTCTCGAATTCACCCTTCATGCTGGCGCCCGCCTGCAGCAGGCCCACGTCGAGCACCCTCAGGGTGACATCCTGCAGTGGCGGGGGGACCTCCCCCCGGGCGATCTGCAGGGCGAAGCCCTCAACCACCGCAGTCTTGCCCACACCGGCCTCACCGGTCAGGATGGGGTTGTTCTGCCGACGTCGCATCAGGATGTCGATGATCTGGCGAATCTCGTCGTCTCGCCCGACGATTGGATCGATCTCTCCGTTGCGCGCCCGTTCGGTCAGGTCCACGGAAAACTGGTGTAACGCCTGTTGCTTGCCCATCTGCGCCGGGGCCATGGCGCCGCTCGCTTCCCCCGGTGCGGCGCCCCCGCCGATCTGGAAACCGTCGTTGGCGCGCATCGCCTCTTCGGGAGAACCAGCGACCACTTCGTCAAAACGCTCGGTCAGCGTATCCACGCTGATCTTCTTGAACTCATCGGAGACGCGTATCAGGGCGTTACGCAGGCTGTTGGTCTTGAGGATGCCCACCACCAGGTAGCCGGTACGTACCTGGGCATCGCCGAACATCAGGGTGCCGTACACCCAACCCCGCTCCACGGCTTCTTCCACATGAGAAGAGAGATCGGAGATCGAGGTAGAGCCCCGGGGCAGGGCGTCCAGACTGTCGGTGATGTCTTTGGCCAGGCGGGAGGGTTCCAGGTTGAACTGCTTGATGATGCGGTGCAGGTCCGAATCCTGCAGTTGCAGGACCTGATGGAACCAGTGCACCAGTTCCACGTAGGGGTTACCGCGCATCTTACAGAACACGGTTGCGCTCTCGATGGCCCGGTAGCCGAGGCTGTTCAATTTTCCGAACAGGGCAACACGGTTGATCTCGCTCATGATGTCAGGCCTCTCAGTTTACTTGGTTGCGCCACACTAAGGGGTGGAGGGTGAGATCGTCACCATCCCGTCCCAGGGGCTGTTGTGCCAACCAGCTGGTCCAGCCCAGCTGGCTTGTGCCGTTGAGTTGCAGCGGTGGTATTTCCGCTTCGGCCAGGATCAACTGCAGTTCCCAGTCCAATTCGTCACCGATGTAGTTTTTCACCACCGCGATCAGCCGTTTCAGGCTCTCACCACCCGGCAGCATGCGCTGGTACTGGGTAAAGTCCAGAGCCCCCAGCACGATGCGAAATTTATGTTGGCCTTGCCAGACCCGATCTCCGAGGATGATGGTGGATCCCAGGGTGCTGATCTCATCGGACAGTCCCAGCTGACAACGGCTGTTGTCCGGCAGATCAATCCAACAGCCGACAAACTCGTCGATACGCACCGGCAGGCGGAAAAAATCCCTCAGGATCGCCTCCAGTCCCTCCGCATTTCGGGTCTGGCAGGCGAGTCGCCCCGCATAGTGGCGTTTTGCCAGGTCCGGCATGGCATCGCGCAGTTGCAGATGTTCGGTGCCGATACCGAACAGGGAACCCAGGTAATCACCGAAGCGGTCCTGCTCGGGACGATCATAGCTGACGGTCGGTTGACAGTCCGCCCATACCCGATAGAAGAGGCTCAACAGGCGATGATGAAACAGGTCGAGGAACTGTACGAGGGTGGCATCCCGATGGTTGTTTATGCGTTCGTAGACGTACTCGGTGAGATGCAGCGGCAGGGGGCCATTCGGTCCGAACAGGCCGAAGAAGTACACTCCCAGGCGTGGTGGGATACCATCCTTTCCCTCACGGAACGAAGACAGGGTGGAGGGTTGGAAGGCCATGGTCGGATCCTGACCCAGGCGAATATTGTCATCCCGGGCATGGCGGGATTCACCCAGCCGGGGTTTGTCCGGATAGGCGCACTCCAGTCGCCTCATCGCCTGATAGAAATCGAAGCGATAGGGACCCTGGCGCAGTTGGTCGTACAGACCTAAAGCGTGTGTCTCAGACCCAGCCTGACCGGCCATCGCATGATCTCTCCACGTTGTTGGGTAACGATTACGGTCTCCGTAAAGGAGTTGATTGCCGTGTAGCGGCGGAAAAATTGCTCCATCATGGCGCCAAACAGGAAGGCGCTGCTGCCTTCGAAGGCGGACTCATCCAGGGTCAGGGTGATCTCCAGGCCGTGACCAAAGGCGATGGGCCCGGGACTCGGCAGTCGCCGGTTGACCGGTTTTGCCTGGATCGAGATCACCCCATCCACCTGCTTGCGCAGGGCCGGGTCGCTGGTGTCGGCATAGAGTTGCAGAAAATCCTTCAGTGCTGCGGTGCTCTGCTCCTGATCCTCGCCTGCCAGGGATAGATAATTCAGCGACAGATGGTTGATCAGACGCCAGCTGATCTGACCCTGAGCGGTGGAGGGGCGAGGACGGGTGGGGGTGCCGATGCAGCGGATTCGGTTGACCGGAGTGCTGCTGTCCAGGGTAAAGCTGGTGTCGCTCTGGCCAAGGGGGATGTGCATCGGCAGATCCCGGTTGGTACACAGGGTTGTCACCGCCAGTTGACGCATGTCGCTCTGATAAGGCGCCTCGTCTGCATCCACAATGGAGAGAAAAACCTCGCTGCCCACATAACCCGTTCGGGCGCCCTCGCGCTGTTGTTTCGAAGACAGCAGGCGTGGCAACCGGTGGCTCACATAGTAAGCCCGGGGCTGGTCCGAGGCGATCAGGTCATTACTCGCGTAGAAGGGGTGAAAAACCTGATTCTCACCGGTATTACTGCCCACACCTTTTACCCCGGTTACCTCGTAGACCTCGTAGTCCATGGGCCGGGTGCGATCGGGCAGGATGTGGTGCTCGGCAAAACTGTCACTGATATGAATGCGATCCGCACGTTTTGGAAACAGATTGATCGCCGGGGAGCAGTAGAGCAGAAAGTTCTTTTCGCTCAATGCGCCTTCGAGTCTGGGCTCAGCCGAATCCAGGAGTGCAAACAGCTCCAGTTGTTGATCTTCACAGTCTTTGGTCAGTGATTGGAGATCACCGAACTCGAGGAACATGAAACGGTCCGAAAGCGCGAAATACTCCGCCAGAAAGCGATACCCCTGAAATGAGCGAGGCCCGTAAGGAAGCAAAGCTTGATGTTCCTCGAAGCCCATGATCTGAACCGGTCGCGCCTGACGTGTCGTGCGGTAGGTTTCCGCATCCGGGGCGCGACCGACCAGGCGCAGGGTATGCCCGGCGAGCATCTCGAAAGCATGCTTGCCCGGTTCTCCTCCGCTCAGAAACACCGGCAGGCGATCCACCTCGAGACGGTTGAAGGGTATGTCTCCGGCGGTCTTGAAACGAAACCGCAAAGCGGCTTTGGCTCCGGGTTGTTTGCCAATTCCCGCGAGTGTGATGGCGGCGGGGCTGGGCAGATATTCGACACTCTCGAGGGTTATGGGCCAGAGCCGGACATCCTGGGCTGTACGATAGATACAGGTGGTCTGATTGCCCTTGCCGAGGCGGCTGCGCAGGGTCGAATGACGGGGCAACTCGAATCCGTCTCCCAGGGAAGGGTCGAGCAGATCAGTCTGGAACTGCACGATCATCATGGAAGGGGTGGGGGACAGGTAGTGGGGGTAGACCCGCTCCATCAAGTGTTGGGTAAAGCGGGGAAACTCCTCATCCAGCTTGAGTTGAATGCGCGCCGTGAGAAAACTGAAGCCTTCCAGCATACGCTCCACGTAGGGGTCGGCGCATTCGAATTCATCCAGGGTCAGACGGCTGGCGATCTTAGGGTAGGCGTGCGCGAACTCGGCACCCATTTCGCGCAGATATTGCAGTTCCTGGTTGTAATATTTGAGTAGTCTCGGGTCCATTGGGTTACTCCCGAGCCGCGCTGAAGGCGTCGGAAAGTGATACGCCACCTTCTTCGAAGTCGATCTGTGTTTTGATCAGCATGTGCGTCGGGGTGGGGACGGCCCAGAGTTGCCCTTCAATCTCAAACATGAGCTGGTTATGGCTTTCCTTGGCGTCGTCCCGCACCGTACGGACCCGGACTGAATTCGGCAGAATCCGAGGTTCGAAGTCCTGTACGGCCTGGCGCACCATACGCTCGAGATGATTCAGGTCCATGCTGGAGACCAGATGGCCTGAGAGTTCGCGAATTCCGTAGTTGAGTACCGATCGGGCAACTTCCGGGTAGGCCTCCAGGTCTTCGGTGGTAGCCAGGTTGGTGGTATTGAGCAGCCAGGCGAGGTCGCGCAGTACCAATTGACGCAGGCGACGCATGGAGATGACACGCGTGTCCTGGGATTCCTTGATCTTTCCCGGTTCGTCATCGGTCAGCCGGTCGAGCAGCGAGGGTTGCAGATGCTGGTGCTTGGTAGCCTTCAAAGGCACACACCCTCCCATGAATCCTGAGGCTGCGAAGGACTCATTCTGTTACCGTGCCCGCGTCAGAGTTAAATTGGATCTGACGAATCCCGAGCAGTGGGAACTCATCCTGATCTGTGGCCAGCATCCGCTGCCCCAGCCCGATATACAGTTCTTCGTGGAGTTGTTGCCATTCGGTCTTTCTCGCCAGCTTCAAGGTGTTGTCCTGAACCGTTTCTGTGCCCGGATACCTGGCTGGGAGCAGGGCAACTGCCTCTCCTTCGTTTTCAAAGGTCAGGTGAGCGGGAACCCATACCAGGTCACGCAGGTCCTCCGGAGCATCGATGGTCACCTGTTTGAGACGTTGCACCGGAATCCAGTAGTAACGGCCGTTGACGATGGCCTCGAGGACAGGCCCGATGCGCGGATCGGCATCCGCGATCCATTCGAAGGGCTGTCCGTCGATCTGGCCTGAGGTGACGGGGGCTTGGTCGAAGGCCTGCTGGCGCAATTGGTCAGCCTGTGCGTACTCTCCCTGAGCGGTGAGTCGCAAAGCCTCGACCAGTAACGCGGCCCACTGGGACGGGTCGCCGAAAATCAACGGAGAATGCTGGCCGTTGAATACCTCTTTGCGCAACAGTTCACAGCGGATCGCCTCATGGTAGGTCTGGGCCATGGGTATGCCGAGTGAGTCCAGGTCCGCGGAAACCTTGAGTTGATTCAGCGCCCTTTCCCAGTCACCGGTAATGCACAACAACTGGAACAAAAATGTCCGCCATTTTGCGTTCGAGGGTTCTTTTCTAATGGTTTGTTGCAAGGCATCCAGAGCGGCTTCCAGTTCACCTTGTTGTAATAGTTCTTCCGCTTGCATTTGTCTCTGCCTGGTTGTCGGGTCCGCAATACCTGCCGGGTCTGTATGACCCGGCAGGCAAGCGGAACCGAATCGAGGATTGAACAGTGTAACGGTTCTGCGTATCTCCCGGTACTCAACGTACCCCTGCGGTTTCGTCGACGGGCTTGGCTGATGCCTGCCACACGGTCACCGCGAACTTCCTGCTCGCGGGGCTCCGCTCAGACGACGCGTGTCCTCCGGGTTCACGCACAAAATCCGGCCTGCCTGTCCCCCGAACAGGGGAAGGCAAGCCGGTTTTCAGGGGTGACCCGCAACTATTCCTGTTTGTTCTTCTCAAGACTCCAGGTGCGGTCGGTGGTCGAACCTGCGGCGCCGGTGTGATCGATGGGGGTGTATTCCCACTTGATCTTGCCGTAGGCGAAAGCCACCGTTTCCAGCGGTTTTACCTCATCACCCGCGGTGCCTCCCGGTACCACCGAGGTGACGATGACATCCTCCATGGTGTACTTCATGAAGGTGTGCTTGTCGCCCGTGGCCAGGCAGAGCTCCACCTCGACCTTGGGGATGTGCTCACCTTTGGCACACTTGATGTTCAGGTCCGGTGTGGAGTTGTCGATGGTTTTTACCGCGACAAAGGGTTCGAAGTTGGCCCGGCCACCGGTCCGTCCGCCGGTGCCGCTGGCGCCGGATGTGGGTTGTGAAACACCGTGACTGAAGCTGACGAGTTCGCACCATTTCTGGTGTGCATCGTCCGTACTCTCGCCGTCGGCGCCTTCGATTTTCATAAACATGTCAACTGCCATGGTTCAATCCTCCAATACAATGTGATGATATGCCGGGTATCAGGCCGTTTTTTCCGACGGCAACTTGGATACCAGACGCAGGGATACCGTCAATCCTTCCAATTGATAATGCGGGCGAAGGAAAAATTTCGACGTGTAGTAGCCCGGGTTTCCTTCCACTTCGGCAACCGTAACCTCGGCCGCAGCCAGGGGTTTGCGTGCCTTGTCCTCTTCAGAAGCCGTACCCGGGCTAGGCTCGACGTACTTCTGAATCCATTTGTTCAGCCACTTCTCCATGTCGTCCCGTTCCTTGAAGGAACCGATCTTGTCGCGAACGATGCACTTCAGGTAATGGGCGAAACGGCAACTGGCGAACAGATACGGCAGACGGGCGGCCAGGTTGGCATTGGCCGTCGCATCCGGATCGTCATATTCCGCCGGTTTCTGCAGCGATTGGGCACCAATGAAGGCTGCAAAATCCGAGTTTTTGCGATGCAGCAAGGGCATGAAACCATTTTTTGCCAATTCTGCTTCGCGTCGATCTGAGATGGCGATCTCAGTGGGACATTTCATATCCACCCCGCCGTCATCGGTGGGGAAGGTATGGGTCGGCAGTCCCTCCACCGCGCCGCCCGACTCAACACCGCGAATCCGCGTGGTCCAGCCGTAGAGCTTGAACGCCCGGTTGATGTTCACAGCCATGGCGTAGGCGGAGTTCGACCAGGTGTACTTGTCGTGCTGTGCGCCTTCGGTGTCCTCTTCGAAATCGAACTCCTCCACCGGGTCGGTCTTGGCGCCATAGGGCAGCCGCGCCAGGAAACGGGGCATGGCCAGACCGATGTAGCGGGAATCTTCGGATTCGCGCAGGGAACGCCAGGCCGCGTATTCCGGGGTCTGGAAGATCTTGGTCAGGTCCCGCGGGTTGGCCAGTTCCTGCCAGCTGTCCATCTGCATCACCGTGGGTGCGGCGCCGGCGATGAACGGGGCATGCGCGGCTGCGGCGATCTGCGACATGCCGGACAGCAGTTCCACATCCATCGGGGAGTTGTCGAAGTGGTAGTCCCCGACCAGACAACCATAGGGTTCGCCACCAAACTGACCGTATTCCTCTTCGTACACTTTCTTGAAGATCGGGCTTTGATCCCAGGCGGTGCCCTTGAATTTTTTCAGGGTCTTGCCGAGTTCCAGCTTGGAGATGTTCATCACCCGGATCTTCAGCATCTCATCGGTTTCGGTGTTGTTCACCAGATGGTGCAGGCCGCGCCAGGTACCTTCGAGTTTCTGAAAATCATCATGATGCAGGATCAGATTGATCTGCTCAGTGAGCTTGCGGTCAATCTCGGCAATGATGCCTTCGATGGTCTCGACCGCGTCGTCGGTAATCGTGCTGGACTCTTTCAGGACCTGTTCGGCCAGGGTCTGTACGGCGCTGGTCACGGCCTCGCGGGTGCGCTCGGTTTTCGGTTTGAATTCCTGCTGCAGCAGTGCCGAGAATTCATCCGGCGCAACACCCTCAGCGGCTTCACCTGAGGTGGCTTGTTGGTTTTCTGTTTCGGCCATGGGTTACTCCTCTGAACTGGACTCGGACGATGCGTCATCGGGTTTAGGCGCGGAGGCCAGGGACTGCAGTAAGGTCGGATCATTGATGGCCTTGGCGATCAGTTCTTCCGCGCCGGACTTGCCGTCCATGTAGGTCAGCAGGTTGGCCAGCTGGGTCCGCGCATCGAGCAGTTGGCGCAGCGCGCCGACCTTCTTCGCGATTGCCGCGGGTGAAAAGTCATCCATGTTCTCGAAGGTGATGTCCACGTTGATATTACCTTCACCGGTGAGGGTGTTCGGCACCCGAAACGCAACCCGGGGCTTCATCGCCTTGAGTCGCTCATCGAAATTGTCCACGTCGATTTCCAGCATCTTGCGGTCTGCCACGGGAGCCAGGGGTTCTTCCGACTTGCCCGATAGATCCGCCATCACGCCCATGATGAAGGGTAGCTGGATCATCTTTTCGGCCCCGTAGAGTTCCACGTCGTATTCGATCTGAACACGGGGCGCCCGGTTTCTGGCTACGAATTTTTGGCTGCTCTCTTTTGCCACGGTCTACCTCTCTTGGTTTCTCGATACCTTATTCGGTACGGTTGTTATATGTTTCTGAAGACATGCTCAACGGTCTTCCGGTTTCCACAGGAAATCGAAATGGGACATGCCGCCTGGCGCCAGGTCCTCAACGATTTCGTGAAAGTCCATCTTGACCAGCCGCTTGGCACGATCCAGTAACAGGGGTACCGGGCTGGAGGGTTCGTGCTTCGCGTAGTATTCGCTGATTCGCTCCAGAGTACGTACCACATCATCCCGGCTGTTGATCGTTCCAGGCGGGGCTTCCATGGCGGCTGCGCCTGCAGCGTTCTGGGGTTGGCCATCCTGAGCGGTTTCTCCACTGCCCACTCCCACTCCGCTGTGCCGGGAGGTCTCCTGGGCAATCTGGTTCAGCAGGTTCGGCAGGGCGGTCAGGTCGGGAGACTGATCCATCCCCACCTGTTCGTTTAGATAGGATTCGATCTCGGTCACGCATTGGGACGCGGCATTGATCAGGTTCAGGGTCTCCTGGTTTTGCTCGTCACCGGCTTCCCGAAAGGCGGCATCGATGAGTTCGCCCGAGAGTTCCTTGTTGTCGCTCTCCGAGCGCTCGATCATCCCGTCGGCAATCTGCATGTCCCGGTAGCTGAATTGCCCCATTACACTGGAGGAGACCACCGGTACCCGGTTGATGGCGAGCAGAAAGTCAGTCGGGTCGCACAGATTGATCAGGGTGTTGATGCGCAGGGTCGGGTCGTTGTTGTCATCCGGGTCGAGTCGCGGGTGAACACTGTCCCAGTAGGTAGTCAGCAGTCCTTTGATCAGGGACAGGCCATCGGCGATACCGGGGAATCCGTCGGTGTGGATGAGTGCGCGGGTGAGGTGGATCGCGGCGCGCAAATCCTTGCTCTGGGCGAGTACCTTGAGGGATGTCTTTTTCAGTTCCTTCCAGTCCGGCTCCTCGGCGGGAATGATGGTATCACCGTACTGTTGCTCTTCTTTCGCGGTCGCGGCCCGTTCCATCTCCCCGAACAGGGGATCGTATTCCATGTCGGGACCCGAGGGCTCTTCCTCGGAAACGCTGCTGAGCAGTTGGTCGATGTCGATGATGCCCGTCAAGCCCGTATCCCCCGTGTCTTTGTCTTGTGCTTCTGACTCCTGCCCATGAACGGCTTGAGGATTCAGATGCATGCTTTATGTGTTCACAGTGTGCTGATGTTCGTGGTTTGCGACGTTGTGACATTGTGTGAAGTCGACGTTGCAACCCTGGGTAAGGTTTAGCACATAACTCCTTGCCCGCTTATATGTGATACTACAACAAATGCCCGACAGTTAAAGTGAAATAATACCTAACGGGTTGATTACAGGCATTTCTGCGGGGTTCCTCTCAGTTGTTCTTCAGGGTCTGCAGCCAGGGGAACTGCACACTGTTCTGACGACGGCTGCCAATCGCGGGTGTCAGACCGAGCGATAGCAGTGTTTGCAGCGTCTGTTCGGTATAGAGCGACTCTGTTGCCGGTTGAAACCCCATTTCGTCACCATCCGGATAGGCAAAGGCGGGCCAGTCCAAGAAGCGACGTTCCTCAAAACTCCGGTCATCCATCCATTCACACAACAGAATCAGCGCCAGGGCATAGGCGGGATTACCCCAGGTGAGCTTCTCTGTGTCTGCCGGGCCGGTCCACTCCTCGAATGCAAAATGCTCGATCGGCTCATAACGGTTGCCATAGGGCAGGCGCAACAGCAGCCGGGGCAGGCTGAGCATCATATGAGCTGATATCTCCTGATTTCGCATATTCGCCCAGGATTGACCGCTCTCGGAGTCCTGTTGAAGCTCGCTGAACAGGCTGTCCGCTGCACTGACAAGCATCGCGCCGAGCTGCTGCGCGAGCAGTCCGAGTCGTTGAAGACGGGTGATATCCTCAGCGGTGGGTTTGAAGCAGTGGTCTAATATTAGAATCAAGCGGTTTTCTGATGGATCCAGGTGGGAGAGTTGCTGATGCAGAACATCCACTGCATGATCGAACGCATCGCCCTGATCGACCTCGGCCGTTTCCCCCGCAGCGGGGAAATTGAGCAGGTAAACCGGGCATTCTGTATCGAGAGGATTGTTGCGCAGCAGCCAGTCGAGACTGCGCCAGCAGGCTTCAAGCCGGCGTAACCCCGGGTCCTGCAGCAAGCGGCGCAGATTATCCGCCTGTAAACCGTCTTCTATCGATGAGCGGTTGCCGGGCTGATCGGCAGGCGCCTCCAATGCGGCTTTCTCGGTGAGTTTCTGCACCACCGAGTCAATCAGGCTTTGCTGTTTTCTGCTGTGACCGGTTTTGCTTCCGTCAGCGGCCGACATGCCCAGGGGTTGACTGCCAAGCAGTCTGGAGAGCGTCTGCTGGTCCGATTCATGAGTGGCATCGGATTCGGTTGGGGGCAGTCCGAGCGGTTCGGCGTGTTGGGCGCTTTCCGGGGAGGCCTCAGCGGCTGCGGGCTCAGGCAGTTCCCTGACCAGGTTGTCGGGATGGAAATCATCGAGTCGGGTAAAGTTTATCCTGGTCGCGGACGGCGCTGAGGATCCGGGTCTTGGTATGGACGGCTGCCACTGCGCCATCAGGGTGTCGAGGGTTTCGATTTCTACGCGTCTGGGCCTGGCGGGGGCTGGCAGCTCTGATCCTGATCCCAGGAAATCCCCCAACACGACCAGGATGTGGGATGCGCGGTCCGGTCTCGGCCTTGCCTGTCCAGGCTTGCCCAGATCGAACGTCATGGTCATGCGTTCCGCCATTTCAGTGGACTCCTTTACTGTGGTTCGCTCGATCGTGATTGGTGGTCCGGACCCCTTCCGGCATCACCTATTGTTTGACGAAAACACGCTTCTGACAAGTCAGAGATCAACTCCACTCCATGCTGCACGGCATTGCACGGTATTATTGCAGCTTATCGAGTGTGGATTGGTGCCTTGGTGAAACGCAGGCATACGGGGCAGAATCACCCGGAGTTGCATGATCTTCAGGGGAGCCTGTGCTGAATCCGCAAAGTGTTGAGACAATCTTAATTTTGCAGCGGTTCCGGGCTCTGTTCGGAGTGCCGCACACACTCCAGACAGGAGTTCAACTGCCAGTCAGCCCGCCGAGAATACGCGGGATGCAGCCCGGTGCGAACAGTCGCATACCGGTGTATTGCCTGGTTTGGGGATATCCTGTCACACTTTTGTTTCTTTGCTATGCTTAGCGGGAATCGGGCAGGAGTATTGCATGGCGTTTACACAAAGTAACCGGCAGTTACTGATCAAAACCCCCTTGGGGCCGGATGAACTCTTGATCCTTCGCATGGAGGCTCGGGAGGAGCAGGGGCGGCTGTTCGAATTCACCGTCGACCTGTTGAGTGACAATGAGTCGATCGTGCATGACGATCTGCTTGGCAAGCCCATGACCGTGGAGATGGATATGGTCGAGGGAAGCAAGCGCTACTTCAATGGTTATGTCAGCCGCTTTACCCAGGTCGGGCACATTGCCTTCTTTGCCCACTACCGCGCCACCCTGCGTCCCTGGTTGTGGTTTCTGACCCGCACTTCCGACTGTCGGATCTTTCAGAACAAGAAAGTGCCCGACATCATCAAGGAAGTGTTCCGGGATAATGGCTTTACCGATTTTGAAGACAAACTGAGCGCAAGCTACCGGGAATGGGAGTATTGCGTACAGTACCGGGAGACGGACTTCAATTTCGTCAGCCGGCTGATGGAACAGGAGGGCATTTATTACTTCTTCACCCACGTGGACGGTAAGCATACCCTCATCCTGTGTGACGGATACAGTTCTCACAGTCCGCTGGAGGCCTACACCGAAATTCCCTACCTGCCCGCTACTGAGTCCGGCAGCTCACGCTGGACTGATTACGTTTACCAGTGGTCATACACGAAGAGTGTGCAACCTGGACGCTATGCGCATACCGACTACGATTTCAAGAAACCGAAATCGGATCTGGCGGTCAACGCCCCGCAACCTCGCGGGTATACCTATTCCGACCTGGAGATATATGACTATCCCGGTGAATATGAAGAGACCTCGGACGGCGACAGTTATGCCCGGTCGCGTATCGAAGAGATTCAGTGCGGCTATGAAGTGCTGGAGGGGGAAGGCATAGCCCGGGGCTTGTGCACCGGTGGTCTGTTCAGCCTGATCGAGCATCCCCGGGGTGATCAGAACCGTGAATACCTGATTACCTCCACCACCTGCTATCTCCACTCCGATGCCTTCGAATCGGTTCCGGAGATCGCGGAAGGGCCGCTGTTTACCTGCGAGTTCCGCTGTGCCGACAGCAAGGAGAACTTTCGAACCTCCCGCACGACTCCCAAGCCCATGGTGCAGGGTCCCCAGACCGCCGTGGTGGTGGGCAAGGCGGGTGAAGAGATCTACACCGATGAGTACGGTCGGGTAAAGCTGCAGTTCCATTGGGATCGCTATGGCGGGCGCGATGAAAACAGCTCCTGTTGGGTGCGTGTGGCGCAGGTCTGGGCGGGCAAGAACTGGGGCGCCATGCATATTCCGCGCATCGGTCAGGAGGTGATCGTCGATTTTCTCGAGGGGGATCCGGACCGCCCGATCATCACCGGACGGGTGTACAACGCCGACCAGATGCCTCCCTACGGGCTACCCGCGAATATGACTCAAAGCGGCATCAAGAGTCGCAGCAGCAAGGGCGGTTCCGGTGAGAATTTCAACGAGATCCGCTTCGAGGACAAGAAGGACGAGGAGCAGGTCTACATCCACGCGGAGAAGAACCAGGACAACGTGGTCGAGAACAACGAGACCACCCAGGTCGGGGTCAACCGCACGGAGAACGTGGGTAATGATGAGACCATCTCCATCGGTCACGATCGCACCGAAGACGTGGGCAACAACGAGACCATCACCATCGGTGTCGATCGTACCGAGACCGTGGGCAGCAACGAAACGGTCACCATTGGCAGCAACCGTACCGTAAACATCGGCAGCAACAAGACCGAGATCGTTGGCATCAACAAGGTGGAAACCATTGGTGCGGCCAAGGCGCTGACTATCGGCGCGGCCTATCAGGTCACAGTAGGCGCCGCCATGAACGAGACGGTCGGTGCCTCCAAGGCGGCGCAGGTGGGCGCCAGTGAGTCGGTGACCATTGCGCAGAACAGCAGCCTCACCGTGGGTGAGGGGCGTGCGGTTTCGGTCGCCAAGAACAATAATCTGGCGGTCGGTGAAGACCACAACATCACTGTGGGGAAGACGCTCTCCATCGAGGCCGGGGATGCGGTGGTGATCAAGACCGGCAAAGCCTCGATCACCATGAAAAAGGATGGCACCATTCTTCTCGAAGGTAAAAATATCACGGTTAAGGGCTCGGGTAAGATCAATGTCAAGGCGAGTAAGGATGTCATTATCAAAGGCAAGAAGATCCTGCAGAACTGACGGCTGCCCAGGATCTGGACAGGCTGCGTATCGATTCGCCCGGGAGGTATGGTCATGAGTAAAACATCGAAGGTTAGCAGTCAGCACGAAACGGCTCAGCCGAGCAGGCTTGACGGTGTGGTGATCGGGGTACTCGTGGGGCTGGATCCGGATGGTCAACCCCGCGTGGTGTTTCCCGGAAACCCCCAGGAACAGGCTGTTTGCGCGAAGTCCACCCTGGGTTTCGAACCCGAGGATCTGGGTAAGGAAGTCGCATTGCTGTTCGAAAACGGTGACCCGCAACATCCTCTGATCATCGGTCGTTTGCAGCACCCTCGTGCACCGGCTGATGACACTTCCAAGGCCGAAGCTGAAATCGACGGTGAGCGCCTCGTACTCGGTGCGCAGCGTGAGATTGTGCTGAAGTGCGGCAAGTCGAGTATTACCCTAACCCGGGCCGGCAAGATCATTCTCCGCGGCACCTCGATCTTCAGCCGTTCATCCGGTTTGAACCGCATCAAGGGCGGTTCGGTACAGATCAACTGAAACAGGCAGGATCGACGCCGTGGTTCTGCAGAACATCGTTTCCCAGCATGCGGAGGAGTCCGCGTTCCTCTGGTTGCTGCGTGACGACGCGGTCACTGCGCCACACTATCGCCTGGATGACCTGATTCACCTGGAATCCCGTATCGATGCTCACCTGGACGGGATCAAGGTGGCCGGTTCAGCGGGCTGGGATCACTGTGTGGAACAACTCGGGTTCTCTGAAAAGGGCGAGGTTTTCACCGCCGCTTACACAGCTCTGGACAGTGCCATCGAGGCGGGTCTGGCGCCGGTGCTGGAGGTGCTCAGGCAGGCCCCTGAAGCCACCCGGGGTCTGGTCTCCGCGCTTGGCTGGGTGGAGCAGGGACGGTTGCAGGGGCATGTGGTCGGTTGGCTGCAATCGGAAGATCCCCTGCTTCGACAGGTCGGGCTCAGCGCCTGCGCGATCCGCCGGGTCGATTGTGGTGAATATCTGAAAGCCGGGGTTGAGGACGCGGATCCTCAGGTGCGGGCTCGGGCATTGCGTTCAGTGGGTGAGATCCGTCGTCGGGAACTGCTTCCCATGCTGTTGACTCAACTCGGAGACAGTGATGCGGATTGTCGCTTCTGGGCCGCCTGGTCGGCCTGCTTGCTGGGAAGTCCCGAGGCGGAGGCTGAACTGCAGCAGTTTGCCGAGACGCCCGGTGTCCATCAGCGTCCCGCACTGGAACTATTGATGCGTAACCCGAACAGCGCCCTCCCGGTGGCCTGTCTTCGAAGTCTCAGTCAGAAGCAACCCGGCTGCCGCGAGGTGGTTGAGGCGAGCGGCTGGTTCGGTGACCCGGCCTCGCTACCATGGCTGCTCGAACAGATGAAGCAGCCCGCTATGGCTCGGGTGGCGGGTGAAGCCCTGAGTCTCATCACGGGACTCGACCTGACCTATCTCGATCTGGATGGCGACATGCCGGATGACTTTGAGGCCGGTCCCACGGATGATCCCCAGGATGAGCGGGTGGCACTCGATGAGGATGAGGACCTGCCCTGGCCGGATCGAGACAAGCTTGTGATCTGGTGGCAGGCGCATCAGTCCGAGTTTACGACCGGGCGACGCTATCTGTGTGGTCAACCCATCGACCTGGGCCAGTGCCGGGAAGTGCTGCGCTCCGGATTTCAAAGGCAGCGTCGTGCGGCGGCTCTGGAGTGGGCCATGCTGGAAAGCGACCGGGTGCTGTTCAACACCGCAGACCGGGGTGAGCGGCAGCGGGCGCAACTGGCTTGATGCCTGGTCTGCCCTGGCTGTTTGCAGCTTTGGCGCTGATCTATCTGGGTCTGGGTATACAACAGGCTCGTCACGCCGATTCCTGGCGCCATCCGGCCGCCATGGCACGCCTCCGGGTTGCCGGGGTCTTCACGCTTGTGACATTTTTACTGTTTTTCGGACTGTGAGCCGGGTAGTCTGCAAGCGACGCCTCAGAGGATGCCAAGATGTGTGATACCAGTTCACCCGCTCGGAGAAACCTGCCCACCGCACCTGGACCGCGGCCGGATCCGCCCCACGGGGGGTTTCGATCCGCGCAACCGGAAGGCGCCGATGCACCGGCGGCATCACCGGTTCCCCATCTGACGGGTTGGCCGAGAGACCTGGAGTGGGATGAGTTTCGCGAGATCGCCTCTCGCCCGGAGGGTGAATCGGAAAATGCACAGATCTCTGTTGAATTGCGTCCTGGAAGGCTGGCCTTCATTCAGGAGAACGGTGAATACCGTCTCGGCGATGTGGCCTTCAATACAGTGGTCAAACGGAATCAGTCCTGGGTCGTCGGGTCGGAGCGTACCGATGAGCTCCTGGCGCATGAACAGGGACACTACGACATCGGCGGCCTGTGCTACCGGGACATGGTTGCGGAGATCCGCGGCTTGAGGAATGCGCAACGAAACCAACTGGTTCTGGATGTCCGCCGGGTGATGGCGGCGCATGACCAGCGAGCCGATTTGCTGTCTCAGAGCTACGATTCACCAGAGCAGACCGATCATGGCCGCAACGCCTCCCGGCAACAGGCCTGGGAGCAGCAGATCAGTCAGTGCCGACAGTCCGGGACGCCTCTGACAACGCCTCCATGAGCAACAGCGTGTCGGCATAGCAGCCCGGGTCCGAATCCGCGATTGCGATCAGCGGTGCGATACGCCGGTAGAAGGCCTCGGCCTGGGTTCGTCCGACAATCGCATAGCGATAGCCCTTGATGTGCATCTCATGAAAACAGGCCCGGGTCAGGGCGCTGCCGATACCCAGGCCCCGGGCAGAGTCGATCACACCCAATGGGCCAAAGAATCCCAGAGCGGTGGCGTCATAGCAGGCAAAACCCAGCAGATTGCCGGCTTGCTGCGCCAGCCAGCAGGAAACCGGCTGGTTTGACAACGCCTGTTGAATTTCATCCACCCACAGGCTTGGAAAGTGCGACGCCGCCCAGGCAAGCAGCAGGGAACGGTCCGGACCGATCGGTTTGCGCAGTATGATGCCTGCCTCGTTCAGTCGGGGGGGCGCCGGATTGAAGGCTTGCGGATCGTGTAACTTGATCAACAGGTCGTAGTTTGCCATGGTAACCATCCAGGTTGTCGGTGATGCATCACACCGGGTATTGAACATTGAGTGAAGACAACAGCCATTACAGTATCAAGCGGGTGGAGGCCCAGGTGCCGTTGGGTCATGAAGTCCTGCGGTTCAACGCTGAGATCTCCGATCAACCCGTACAGATTCATGATCTTCTGCCACTGTTTCAGGATATCACCAACCGGGTGATATCGGTGGCGATACAGACAGTCGAAGCGAACGGGGAGCGGATCTCCTGCGGCAGTGGGTGTGGCGCCTGCTGTTCGCAACTGGTGCCGATCAGCCGTGCGGAGGGTTATGCGCTGCTGGCGCTGGTTGCGCGTCTGCCAGATGAGCGGCAGCACAGGGTTCGGCTGCGCTTCGAACAGAACCTCGCGAGGTTCAATGAGAGCGGTCTGAACCGGGATCTGGAACGCGCCTTCAGAGAGAATGATCGCAGTCTGCTGCGAAAGGTGGGACTGGATTATTTCAATTTGAACCTGCCTTGTCCCTTCCTTGAAGACCAGTCCTGCAGCATTCATCCTGAACGCCCTATCAGCTGCCGTGAATTTCTCGTGGTTTCGGACCCCGGCCACTGTTCCAAACCCACGCCTGAGACGATCCGTAAAGTGGCGCTGCCGGCCCAGGTCTCGAAGATCGTCTATGAAATGTGCTACCAGCACCAGGAGCATCAGCGGGGGTACCTTCCGATGACCCTGCTGTATGATCAGGCCACGCAACTCCGGCAGGAGTATGAAGGCAGACCGGCCTCGGAACTGGTGAGCGAACTCCTCGCGCGTCTGGTGGCGGCCGCGGGGAACGCTGAGGATTGATCAGTCAGCCGACTCTCCGGCGTTGCCTCACAACTCCATGCGCAGACCGATGTTGATGGTATTCGAGGACCAGTTGCTGTGCGCCATCAGGGTGCCGTAGTCAAAGAACAGTACCATGCCCTGGCGGAGCTGGGCCGAAGCGCCCAATCTCAGACGCAAGTAGTCCCGATCCGGGTTGTCGGTTTCGATGCGGATCGCGCTGCCGCTTGGATCGTCGGCGAAATAGGCATTGATGACCTGGGCGTCGTCCTTGAATTCATGCAGCCAGTCGAGCCGGGTGTAGGGTATCAGCACCCCCCATGATGTACTTAATGTATAGGACAGTTTGCCGCCAAAGTTGAGCGTCAGCCAGTTCTGATCCGTGGCGTCGACCTGAGTGACCCAGCCACCCCCTGAGGCATTCGGATCGGATGCTGTTTCACTGAAGCCGTCTACCTCCGATTTGATGTATTCCAGGTCTGCCCGTGGACCGAAAGTCCATGGTCCGCTTTGAAAGTCGTAACCTGAGCCCAGGAACAGGCTGAACATGCTGCCGTCGTAGTCCGATTTCATCTCCTGGTCCACGCTCGCCAGGCCTTCCAACTCATATTGAAGCACACGCCGCTGGGCAAAATTGTTTGAGCCGTAGCTGAGCGAAAAATCGAAAAAGTATTGCTGTTTCCCATAGTAGGTGCCGTACAGACTGACACTGTAGCCGGTTGTATCGAGATCGCCCATTCCATCATCCAGGGTGGTATTGGTATCGATGTAACCCACCGCGCCACCGAGTATGAACTGGTTGGTGAAACGGTAATCGGCACCCAGGGTGATTCCGTAGGTATCGAAATCGAGACCCGACTCGACGTCGGTCTTATCCTTGCTGCCGGTGGTGATGTCACCGGTCAGAAAGATCCCAAAGCGGTTTTCGAGCAAGGCGTTGTCGGCACCGGCACCGGCGCCACGCAGTTGTCTCTGGTAAGCGGTGGCAAGCTTGCCGATCGGCAGATTCTGATCGTAGATTTTCAGGTCGAGACCCTGAAAGGAGAGACCGCGAACTCCGGCACGCAAGGCGTTGATCCGGGTGCCCAGATTGCGGCTCTGGGTTTCACCGCCCTGGCGCGCGGTCCGGTTGGCCTTGGTGGCGGATTCCGGGGTGATCTGCAGGAGCGCCGATCCGGTCCCTGAAACACCTTCATATGCCGCTGCGACCACCGCGTTACAATCCTCCTGCATGCGTGGACTGATGTCACCGCTGAGACAGGCGGCAGCAATGATCTCGCTGGTGGATACGGCGTTGGGATCATCGCCCACATAGGGCAGCAGCAGATTCGCCACATAGTCCACCGAGATCGCGCCAGCGCCCGACAACGATACCCGGCTGGTGGTGGCATCGCTGGCGATGATCAACTCACCGGTGAGATTTCCCGGAGCCTGAGGCGTGAAACTGACCGAGATCGCGCATTGGCCACCCGCGGGCAGCAGCGTTCCGCAATCGTTGCTCTGCGCAAAGTCTCCCTCGATGGTGATGCTGTTGATGGCGATCGCCACATCGCTCTGGTTGCTCAGGGTAACCGCCTGGGGATCGCTGCTGGAACCGGCGTCGGTCTGCGGGAAACTCAGCAACTCGGGGGACACCGAGGTTGCCAGAGGGGTGGCGTTGACATTCAGCGCAACACGCTGCTCCAAAGCACCGCTGTTGCTGGTTCCCGTGATCAGCAGGTCACCGTATTGATCACCCGCGATACTGGGGCTCGCGCTGACCTGAATGGTGCAGGTGGCTGCCGCAGCCAGGATGTCCGGGCAGTCGTGACTGTTCCCGAACGGTGCGTCGGTGCTGATGGCGCCGAGTGTGACCGGCGCACTGCCGTTGTTGCTCAGGGTGATGCTTTCAGCCTGGCTGGTGGCGTTGACCGAAACGCTGCCGAAATCGACTGCTGACACGTCGGTGGCAAGCGCGCCGTCGAGACCGGTGCCGATACCGCTCAAGGACACGTTGAGATTGACCAGTTGCATCGGGACGATCGGCGGGGGATCGAGTGCCGGATCATTCGCCGAGATCAGCAGTTGACCCGTCTGAGCGCCTGTGGACTGGGGTGCGAAGCTGACCATGATCTGACAGTGTTGATTGGGGCCGAGGGAGGTGCCGCAGGCGGAATCGGCGACAAAATCGCCCTGGGTGGTGATGGAGTAGATGGTGACGAAGTAGCTGTCAGAAGTGTTGGTGAGGAGGACGGACTGCTGGGTACTGCTGCTGCCGGCATCGACTTCGCCGAAGTCGATGCCGGCAGGCGAATAGTTGAGGAGGGCGAGGACGTCTGCCGAGCCCGCCAGGAGTGGCGGAAGCAACAGCAGTCTGAGTAATCTGAGATTTTTCTTTAACCCTGATGCAACGTATTCAAGTGGTAGCATGTTACTCCTTAACCCTGAGGAATGAAGAAGAACTCTCCCGCTTCGTGCCCTCCGTGTTTGATCGGCGCATATTCCGGTATCTGATCAATGCCGAATCTGGAAGCGGTCTTCTGAACTTCTTTGGCTAAACCCCGAAACAGACTGTACGCTTCCAGAATATCGTCATTGTCCTGCAAAGACTTTAGGAAGAATCTTGCAAAAACCGAATGTTTTCCACCTCCCTGGTCCAGCACCGGCTTGAGTCCGCCGGATGTGAGCACGGTTCTGGAGCGCGTTTTGGCCATCACCTTGAGCCACTTGGCCTTGGCATCCGTGGACATGCCCGAGTCCAGCCGGGCCATCGACGAGCGGGTCAGGGCGCCGGAATAGCAGGAGTCGGCCACCACCAGGATGTGTTTGGCGGACATCGCATTGAGTATGTCGGTGATGGCGATGTTGGAAATCCAGTTCGCGGTGCTGTTTGGCTCCGCATCCACCGGTAACCAGTATCCGCGCAGATTGACCCGGTCCAACTCCCCGTGACCCGCGTAGTAGATCAACAGGTTATCGTTCTCGGTCAGCTCTTCGCGCATCCGGTTCAATGCCGAAAGCATGTCGTAGCGGGTGGCATCCATCAGAACCGTGGTTTTGAAGCCGTACTTGTCGCGCAGAATCTCCGCGGTCTCCTGGGCGTCAAAACTGGCGGTCACCAGGTTGGGGAAATTCTGATACTGGTTGTTACCGATGACCAAAGCATAGAATTTTCCGAAATTGACCCGCGGCGCGAGACGTCTGGGAGCCTCGGACTGGGGTTGCTCCTCCAGGGTGCTGGACTGGCCGGCATAACGCATCTTGGGAATCAGCAGGAATTCCAGGCTGGTGGATTGGCCCTGCTTGTCCACCGCAACCATGCGCACCGGGGTCTGCTCATCCTCCACCGCGACACGGGTGGTGAAGATACCCAGTGGATCGGGTTTCAGGCTGTTGTCGTTGACGGTGAAAGAGACCAGGCCGGCGGGCGCCACCACCTTGCCGGTGATGATGCGTTCACGCGCCGCGGACCTGAGGCGGATGCTCGGCATGCCGCGGGTCAGAGCGACCGGAGGATCGATGATTTCGATGCTGGGGCCGCTCAGTGCTGCGGTCTGACGCTGGCTGCGCAGATCCGTCAACTGGGTGCGGTAGCGTAGCGCCTCGGCCTGGTACCGGTCGATCTTGATCTGCTGTTTCTGAATCTCATCCAGGTACTGCTGTTCGGCGGACCTGAGCCGTTTCAGCTCCTGCTCCTTGCGCGCAGCCAGGGTCTTGGTGGCCACCAGTTCCTTTTGCGCCTTGTTGAGGCGGGTCTGCTGCAGGTCGCGTTGCGGATTGTTCCGCTGGGCCTCGCTCAGGCGCGCCACCTCCTGTTCCAGGGTGATCGCTTTGTTGGTGGCCTCGATCAGGGATTTCTGGGTCGCCTCGAGCTGACTGCGCTGGTCTGCGAGCCTGGGTTGCTGGGTTTCCAGGACCTGGTTGGCGGCCACCAGTTCCGCCTGGGCCTGATCATATTTTTTCTTCAGTTTGGCAATCTCTCCGCTCTGCTGCTGCAGGGCTTCCTGGAGTTGCAGGTTTTCCTGAGCGGAAAGCTGCAGGGCGCCCTGCATTTCGTTGCGCTGGGTGGATAGCTGGGATTCCAGGGCAGAGATCGACTGCTGCTGGTCCTGTACGATCGTTTCCTGCTGGGTGAGCTGCTCACGCAGCTGTTCCAGTTCGGCGCTGTTGTCCGCAGCCGGGGCCGAGGCCAGGGTCGCGGTTGGATACTCGGTGATCTGCGTGCGCAGGCTCAACAGCCGGTCCTGGGCCTGGTTGAGTTTCTTGCGCTGGGCAGTCAGCGCACCTTGGGTATCCTTCAGTTGTTGACGCAACTGTTCGCTCTCTGCCTTCTGCTGCTGCCGTTCCTGTTTCAGCAGACGCAGTTCGTTGCGTTCCGCCTTGGAGATCTCGATCGACGAGGAGAACTGCAGGTTGTCCTGCTCCAGCCCGGAGGCCTTGCGGTACCAGTTGAGTGCCTGGGCCAGATCCTTGTCCACTCCAAGACCCTTCTCGTAGAGGAAGCCGAGATTGATGCTGGCCCGGGAGTTGCCCTGGTCCGCGGCCTTGCGGTACCAGGCGGCAGCGGTTTGGTAGTCGGGTTGTATGCCGAGACCCTTCTCGTAGATTTCACCCACGTAATTCTGCGCTTCCGGATCGCCCTGTTGCGCCATCGGCAACCAGACGTTGAGCGCGGTACGATAGTCGGCCCGGTCGAAGGCGACATACTCGCCGCCGCGGATCTCGCACTCTGTCGCGGAGGTTTTGACCGGCCGTCTCGGAGAGACATAGGTCATGCTCGAACCGAGTTTGCGCACCTGGCCGGGCAGCAGGCAGTCGACAATCAGGAACTTCTCAGGATTGCCGCCTACGGACGCCCCGTCGGGGGTGGGCGCTCGGGTTTCCTGGCTCTGGCAACCGCTCAGTCCAATGCTGAGTGTCAACAGGGTAGACAGGATCAGGGTAAGGGGATTGAAACGGTGTGTCCGGTGTTTGGCTGATAAGGCTTGCATGGTCTGTCCCAAGATCGTTTCGAATGAATGATTAGAAGAATAGACAAATTGTCTCGTACTGAAAACGCCTTACAATTCCCACTATGACAAATTCACGAATTTTGTGCGCTGCACTATTGGGGTTTCTGATGGCATGCAGCAGCCCGAGTCAACGCTTCGACCGGGTAGCCGGTGAGTTGAGTCTGAGTTATCGGGATATCCCGGGAAAGGGCTTTGTCCATCGGGTCTATTTCAACTCGGCAAAGCGCCGGGATGGGGTGCTTCACGTCTATCTCGGCGGCGATGGAACGCCCTGGATCGGTGGTGTCGTGGTGGCTTCGGATCCGACCCCCCGGAATCCGCTTGGGCTGCGGCTGATGGCGCTGGATGATCGCGACAGTCTCTATCTGGGCCGACCCTGTTATCACGGTGTCGGGCGTGCAGCGGATTGCGATTCAGCACTTTGGACATCCGCCCGCTATTCCGAAACCGTGGCGGACAGCATGGCGGAGGTATTGCGGGGTGTCATGGATGCACAGGGTTATGAGGCGCTGAGTTTCATCGGCTTCAGTGGCGGCGGCGCGTTGGCGATGATCCTCGCCGAACGCTTCGCCCAGACCCGTCAGGTGGTAACCCTGGCTGGCAATCTGGACACCGAGGCCTGGGTGAAACTGCATCACTACGATGCACTGAGCGGTTCGCTGAATCCCCGTGAACAGCCAACCCTGAGGGAGGATATCCAGCAGTATCACCTGGCCGGTGGAGAGGATGGGAATATTCCTTCTGAGCTGATCGAACAGGCCATCGCGGAACAGCCCCGGTTCCAGTTTCTACGCTTTGAGCACTTCACCCACGGATGTTGTTGGGAACAGATCTGGCCGGACCTGCTGAGCTGCCTCGCGGTAGATTGCGATTGGCAGTCGAGTTACCCCAGGGACGGTCAGGGGAAAGAGGAAGGGGACCTGTCGGATTAGCCTTGAGCGGCCTACCACATCAGGTCGTCCGGCACCTTGTAGTCCGCGTAGGGGTCGTTCTCCAAAACCTCCTGCTCTTCCGGCAATTCGATGACTACGCCGGGATTGCGCTGGCGAATCTTTTCCGCGACGTCTGCGGGGACCAGTTCGAACACCCCGTTGCAGTTGACGATTGCGACTTTCTTCGTTGTGATCTGCGTATGCATCTCTTCCGACACATACATCTTCTTGACCTTGCCCTTGTTGTTGAAATAGAAGGGCCTGTCATCATCGCTGTTGCTGCGCGGGAGGCGGTGTCGGGTGACGAGCTGGGTGATTTGTGCGGCAATCTCACGTTGTCTGCGGGCTTCATTGCGTTTTTGATTGAGTTCACGGTCCCGCGTTGCCTTCTCGTTCTGCCGCTGACGATCTTCATCAGTGGCGGCCGAATCTTTTCCGCTCTGCTGCTGGCGCGCCTTTTTACGCCGCTCTTTGCTGACTTGCTGGGCCTTGTTCTTGTCGACAAGTCCGGCCTTGAGCAGTTGATCCTGGAGTGAATTTCTCACCTTGTGTTGCCTCGTGGTCTGTACTCTGAGTCTCGGGATATCGGATCGCATACCTGTGCTGGGTGGGCTATGGTACCCATTTTGTCCAGGACGCGAAAACACGACGTTGCGTATCAGTGCCGGGCCTCTCCGTGGACAACCCAGCAGACTCGCCCAGCGCACTCGCCGGCCGACTGTGTGCTCAAAGGGTGAGCAGACCTGTCAGTTGCAGAACAGGACACTGTTCTCGCAGATCAAAACTCATCCTGAAGATCAATCAGAGACGGGTTGTCGGGCAGTTTCTGCAATGCCTTCTGCAGCAGCTGTGAGGCATCCTGGGTATCCCCGGATTGGACCTGTTCCCGAATCACTCCGGCCAGATGATCCCCGAGGCGCTGCAGACCTTCATGGGCTTCCCGGTTGTTCGGGTGCAGTGCGAGTACCTGTTGGTAGGCGTCATAGGCGCTGCTTCCGGGCGGATCGATGTCACGCCCGACCAGTTCATGGACTTCCGCCACCTCGAGCAGGCTTTGTACCCGGTCGCGCAGGTCACTGCCCAGGCTGGCCGTGTCTTCCAGGATCACTGGCGGGGCCTGATTGCCATTCTGCACGTCAACAATCAGCCATCCCGCCAGACTCAGCAACAGCACCCCGGCAGCAATACCGGCCGGTAACCACCATTTGGGCCGGGTCGAGCCACGTCCGCTGCGGGGGCCTGACATTTCGCGGATGAACTGGGTGGCGTCCGGGGTGCGTTTTTCACGTTCGAATTCCAGACCGTGGGAGATGGCTGCCCAAATCTCCTTGCTCACATCCTTGGGTTTTTCGGCCTTCATACCCAGGTCACGGGCATAGGTGGCCGGTTTGCGTTCGAAAGGATGTTTGCCCACCAGCAGTTCGTAGGCGACCACGGCCAGACCATACACATCGTCGCGGGGATCCGGATCCTGTTGTTCCAGCATCTCACAGCTGGCATAGGTGGGGGTCAGGGCACCTAGTGATCCCGGGTCGAACACGGTGGCGTCATCGACGATCCGGTCGGCGGATTTGGCGGCCCGGGCGATGCCGAAATCGACGACCTTCACCACACTCTTGGAGGTGAGGAACACGTTGCCGGGTTTGAAGTCGGAATGGACGATCTTTTCCGAGTGAGCATAGGCCAGGGCGCGGCTCATCTGTTCGATGATCGCGATCGCCTGGGGTTGGGGCAGGGTGGCGGGACGCAGGCGTTTGATCAACTGGTCCAGGGGTTCGCCCTCGAGCAGTTCCATGGTCATGAAGACGTTGGATCCGTCGCGGTCGAAATCGTATACGGTAACGATGTTCGGGTGGGCCAGTAACTGTGCCTTCTTGCTCTCGCGCTGCAATGCAATGAACGAGTCCGGGTTGGCCTGGAAGTCCTTGGAGAGCACCTTGACCGCGATATACGGGTCGCGATCCATGGCCTCTACCTTGCGCATGTCCCGGGCCTTGTAGACCACGCCCATGCCGCCACGGCCCAGCAGCTGCTCCAGTACGAATCGGTTGTTCAGCACGGAGCCGACGCTGACGCTTTTGTAGGGTTCGGCGCTGATGGTTTCGAAGGTGGTGGTGGCGGTGCCGCTGGTGGACGGGCTGGTGATGGGCCGGGAGCTGCTATCCGTGGTCGCGCGGGGCAGGCTGGTATCGGCCAGGCGGGTCGCCTCATCGGCGTTGTGCGGAGGATCTTGATCGGCGCTCATCGTGGAAATGCACTGCTGTTGTGAGAGTCTGGAAGCGAAATCATCGGTCTCATGGCCATGCGGTTACAAGCACCCGGTCTACACCCGGGCCGGGTCGCGTCTAATCATAGCAAAGTCTCCGGGAATCACGCAGCGTGATAAAGGGCGATACGGACCACTCTGCCCGAGGCGAAGGTATCAAGTCCACCAACGGGGCGAATCGGGTTAAAATCACACTATGCAGAAACCTGACTACCACGGCGGCAGTATCGTCAACCTGATGGCCTCGCTACAGCAGGGACTGGGTGGCGAGGCTCACGTCTACCCGCCACTCAGACATCTGCCGGTGGCCGAGGTCGAAGGCTATCGACAGGTGATCCTGTGGGTGATCGACGGGCTGGGATGGCAGATGCTCAGGCAGCAGCCGCAAGCGGTGCATCTGAATGCCGCACTGCGCGAGCGAATGACCTCTGTTTACCCGCCGACCACGGCGTCCGCGGTCACCACCTTCCTCACCGGTGACGCCCCCCAGCAGCACGGTTTGACCGGCTGGTTTATCCATTTCAGGGAACTGGGAGCCTGTCTGGCGGTATTGCCGGGACGACCCAGATACGGGGGTGTGGGTTATGCACAGTCCGGCATCGATGTGGCAAAACTGCTCGGCAACCGTCCCTTCAGCGAACGCATAGCCCGGCCGGCCAGAGTCCTCTCGCCTCACACCATTGCACAATCCGATTTCAACCGGGCCCATCTCGGCACCGCGCGGTTATCGAGCTACCGGGGACTTGATGATCTGCGTGATCAATTGCTCCGGTCCATGCGTGAGGAAATACCGGGATACCTGTTTGCCTACTGGCCTGAACTGGATGCGATCGGCCATCGGGAAGGGATCGCCAGCGAGCAGGCGGTGGAACATCTGCTCGAGCTGGACCGGGTGTTCGCGGAACTCTCCGAGGCGGCCCGTACCCGCGACGCGCTGCTTTTGGTCACCGCGGATCATGGCCAGATCGATACCCGCAGCGGGGACCGCTTGAGCCTGGATGCCCATCCGCAACTTTCGCAGTATCTGGCCCTGCCATTGTGCGGTGAACCCCGTTCGGCCTATGCCTACCTGCGCCCCGGGTGTGAAGCTGCGTTTGACGGTTACCTGGAGCGGCACCTTTCACAGGTCATGGAATCCGTGCCTTCACAGACACTCATGGATGCAGGCTGGTTTGGTCTGGGCGAACCCCATCCGGAACTGGCCCGGCGCATCGGTGACCGGGTTCTGATCCTCAAACACCATTACTCCTTCAGAGACTGGTTGGCCCAGGAAAGGCGGTTTGAACTGGTTGGTGTACACGGAGGCGTGAGTCAGGACGAGATGCTGGTTCCACTGATCGTGGTACAGGGCAGCAGGTGATTGTCCCACTGGGTCTGAGCAGCCGGGAGAACCACCCGGGAATCGCTGTGTGCACCGATCTGCTGCAGGGTACCCAGTCCGTCACTGACCAGGAATCCGTTCTCCAGCGGGGCCAGGCCGCAGGCATCCGCCTGGTCATGCTGGCCCAGGTAGTCACCGTTTCTCGACCAGACGGTGACCAGGCCGCCGCGGGGTGCGGAAACCGCAAACCGGGCGCCGTCCGATGAAAAGGAGACGCTGCCGCAGTAGTTGTTGAGGCGTTGCTGGACTTTCTGCGGGGCGCTCAGCAGTTGCAGCGGTTGGCCGCGCCGGTGCAGCCCGATCAGCGGCGGCGTCTCTTGGGGACCCCCCTGGTATTGCATGGCGATGGCGACCAGGCCATCATCGGCCACGGCCAGATGGCGAATGCTGAGCTGCTGCCAGGCTTGCGGGGGCGTCACCTGCTCCAGGAGCGTGCCCCGGTCGCTGTTCAGGTAGCTCAGGTTGGGACGCATGTCGGACAGGTTCAGTTTACGCCTTGGCAGGTCCGGATGGGTGCGAATCCCTCCGTTGGCCAGGATCAGTGTCTGCCCGTCAGGTGAACGACGGATCTCATGAGGTCCGATGCCGTGAGCAGGGAATTCGCCGATACGCCGGTAGGCGTCGGTAGCATCGTAAATCCCGATCACACCGTCTCCGGTTGCAAAACGGTTTTCACAACACATCAGACTCCGGCCATCTTTGCTGTAGATTCCGTGACCGTAGTAATGGGTGTGGAGCGGTGCTTTGATCTGATGCACGATTTTGCCCTGGTCGAGATCGACGATCCAGCAGAGATCGCCGGGACGACGCGAGAACACCGCAGCGGTTTTTGCGTCATCCGAAAGCGTGGCGCCATGCCCCCGCAGGGGCAGGGGCAGTTCGAAAACCACTTTCCCGTCGGCTTCGAACAGGCTGACGAAGTGACGGCCGTCGCGATTGCTGTTGCAACTGAGAAAACGGTCCTGGCCGGGCCTGCCGAGGGTTGCCCCGGGGCCCCAGGCGAGGAGTCCCAGAGTGAGTCCCAGAAAGGTTCTGCGCTGCATCTTCAATCTCCATCCAGACTGTTGAAACCCAGTGATAAATCCAGTGCATTGGCCATTTCAGCAGTGACCAGGCGCTTCAATTCGGAGAGGGCCTGTCGATAAGCCAGCACCCGGACCCGCTGACTGGGGTCATCCACCGCCCGATGAAGGGGGAGGTCGATGTTTCGGCGCAACGAACGGCTGGATTCAAACTGCTGCCGGATGCGTCGCTGCAGATCTGCATTCAGCTTGTGGCCGAGGACCAGCGTGATGATCCTCTGCAGGGCATCCAGATTGTGATCCAGGGCCGCCAGGGAAGTATCGCTGCGCCAACCCTCCGCTCGGCTTCCGCGTGCCTTATCGATCCCTTCCCCCAGGGGTCGATCGAGTTTCTGCGTGAGCATGATCTCCAACTGACTGTACAGGCTGTTCAACAGTTGGCCGGCCAGTTCCCGGTCTGACTCGAACATGGGGTTGTCCGGGCCGGGCTCTATGAAGTACTTGAAGTAGGGTTCATCACCCTCCAGCCAGTCCTTCAACGTGGCGGTGGCCATGTGGTTGAGATTCGCCGCAATGACAGGCATCAATCGGCAACCCGGCTCATCCAGCGGTTGTTGTGAAAACAGCAGCTGTTCCAGGGCGCTGAATCCCTGTACAGCGACGCTCTTGGCGGTAATGTCGAATTCCGCCGAAGTCAGTTGCGGGTCGTCCAGCAACTGTCCCAGGTGCCGGGTCACTGAATCGCGCTTGTCCGGCCACAGCTGAAAGCGGAAATCCCGATTCAGATACTGCACAGGTCCAAAGCGGATCGGTTGTATACCCTGCCAGGCGAGGAACGCATTGCGGAAGTTCTCCCGGAGACTGGCCAGATGCGCGGCGTCTTGCCGGACACAATAGTGCTGTGCTGACAGATTCAGTGCTTCAGTCGCTGTCACCAGTTGCCGGTAGCCGGGGATGATATAGCGGTCTGCGAGCGGTTCGAATTCGTAGCCCGCTGCATCTACACAAATCAGCAACAGGCCGATCAGCAGCAGACCGTTCATCCGTCGGTGTGGCTGAGCGCTATCAGCCCCATGGGTGGTTGAATGTTTCATGAGTCGATTGGTGATCAGGTGGTTAGGCTGGGATTAAAGACTTTCGATGAAGCGCAACAATTGACTGCGCTGCTGCGTGGACAGGGCGACGACCGCATCCCGGTGGGGCTCGGCCTCACCGGCGTGCCAGAGAATCGCTTCGAGCAATGTGCGGGCCCGCCCGTCATGCAGATAGTAGCCGTGTCCATTGGCCTGGATGGCCCGGCCGACTCCCCAGAGCGGGGCGGTTCGCCATTCCCGGCCGCTGGCGAGGCCCTCCGGACGCCGGTCCGACAGGCCGTCTCCCAGATCGTGCAACAGCAGGTCGGTATACGGGTGGATGGCTTGCCGTTGTCCGTTGTGCATTACCTCGTAGCGGGAAACATGGCAGCTGTCGCAACCGATGGACTCGAACAACCGCTGTCCCTCGAGGATATCCGGGGTTTGCGCCGGGCGGGGGGGAGGCGCCAGTTGCGAAAGGTAATCACGTACCGCGGCTACCACGAACTGTGGCGCCTCAGGCTCAGTCTGCATTGAACTCGTACCATGCCGGGCTGTTCGGCAGGCTGACTGTTGCTCGGTGCAGTCCCCGTAGGCTTCGGGATAGAGCGGGGTGGATAGGCCGATATCGGTGAAAAAGGCGGATTGCGTCATTTCATCCAGATTGACCAGTCCCGCCTTGTGACCGAACCGGCCGGGCAGCAGTTTTTGCGCCTCACGGCTCCACACCCAGTTGACCTGGCCCGAGATGCCGTCACCGTCCCGATCTTCGGCATCAGACCGGGTCACCAGCATTTCCTGCGGAATGGTATCCAGCAGGCCCAGGCCGACCAGTTGCGGCGCCAGGCGGGGTGAGCGCCGGGTGTCGGGATGCAGTTCCCCGTAACGGGTCTCGAGGATCTCATAGACCGGTTGGCGCAGCTGCACGGTTTCCGCCTCGGGCAGAGTGAATGGGATATCCCGGTAGCGAACGGATATCTTCGCCTCTCCGGGGTGACCCGCCACCGCGGCGTTCTGTATCTGCAACCCGTAGACCGGCTCAGGTCGATTGTTTTGCGTGATGTCGGGAGGCTCCGCCTGAGGGACCGGCACGTCGAGCTTGAGTACCAGGGACAGGGGGGGCTCGGCCGGATCCGCAGGAGGACGGCCGCGACCATGCTTGGGATGGCAGGCGACGCAGGAACGGGCGTTGTACAGCGGACCCAGGCCATCCGCTGCGCGGGTGGAAGCGGGGGCACTGACCCAGATGCGCTCGAACAGGCTCTTGCCGATGTGGAATTGGAACCGCTGCTCGGCGCTCATCCCGGGGAGAGGGCGGCTGTAGAGTTGTTCAGCATAGCCGGTGTCGTCCATGCCGCTGTTTGCCCGCACCGGCAGGCACAAGCCGGCCAGGATGATCCCGGTGCGGATAATCCAAGCGCCCTTCATGGATGTTCCTTCCCGCTGTCCAGCAGAGGTTCATAGCGGCGATCCGTGAGGGTTTGCAGGAAAGCCACCAGGGCGTCGATCTGCCGGTCTTTCAGCGCCGGCCCGGTCTCCAGCTCTACGAGGGAGAGATTCTCTTTGACTTCGGGGTCACGCCAGGTCAATCCGCTTTCGGGATTGATCTGGCGTCGTGCACTGTTGCTGTTGTAGCGGTTGTAAAACAGCACCACGGTTCGCAGATCACGAAATACCCCGTTGTGCATGTAGGGGCCGGTGACCGCCACGTTGCGCAAAGTTGGCACTTTGAATCGACCCGCCTGCTCGTCGTCATCCACGCGGGGATTCTCGAGCAGTCCTCGGTCTACATAAGCGGCACCCAGTCCGTTCGCCTCACGCCCTGCGCGATGCGTGGGTACACCGATGTTATGGTAGGTGTAGTTCGTGAAGGTCTCCCGGGTGCTCCCGGGAATCGGTTTCAGTTGATGACACAGGTTGCAGTTGGTGAACTGTTGGGAGAAGAACAGGGTCATGCCCAGTTCCTCCTCGGCAGTCATCTGGTATTCGCCCTTCAGGTGACGGTCGTATTTCGAGTCGAAGGGGGCAAACTTCTCGCTCCGTTCAAACACAGCGATGCTTTGGCTCATGGCGGAGTAGGCGGCCCCGGTGTCGTTGACCACGGCTTCACCAAACAGTCTCAGGAAGGCTTCCCGATAGGCGGGGTTTTGCCACAGCCGCTGAACCACGGCGTCTTTATCCGGCATACCCATCTCCAGGGGATTCAGCGGTGGCCCGCCGGCCTGTTCCGCCAGGTCAACGGCACGGCCGTCGAGAAACAGCCCGCCGACATAGTCTCCGTCCCGGTTTTTGTGGAATGCCGGGGTCAACGCCGCGTAACTCGCGGTCGGGGCGTTGCGATCTCCCAGGGAACGTCCATCGTCACCCAATGAGTAGGCCTGTCCACTGGCATTCACCCGGGTATCCACGAAAGCTGTGTCCGGTGCATGGCAGGTGGCACAGGACTGGCTTCGGTTACGTGACAGATCGACATCGAAGAACAGGGCTTCGCCCAGGCGCTCGATGGTCTCCAGGTCGGGTTGGGCCGCCGCCGGGATGATTCCCAGCGGCAGCAGCATTGCCAGCCAGCCGATTCTCAGGGTGGCGTTCACTCAGCGTACCTTTTGCGGGGCGTCCAGGCTGTCAGAGCCTTCGAAGGTGATGGCTTCGAGACCCATCGCCTGAACCGCTTTTTCAATCGCCCGGGTCTGCGCCACCAAGGCTTCGACCGCGGAGGCTACCAACGCATTGCCTTCGGGATTGTTCTCGCCGATCAGCTGGTCGTATGCCACGCCCTGTTCCGCGCTTTCGACCAGCGCATTCATCTGCATAAGGGTGTCCCGCATCGCCATCCTGAGACGATGATCCGCTTCCGGGCTCTTGTCTTCCACCAGGTTCGAGAGACTTGGGCCGGACAGCACTCGTCCATCAATTCGCATATATCGGCCTGTATAGACGTTGTGGATTCCCAGAGCATCGTTGTAGTGGGACCAATGGGTGTTGTCGCTGAAACAGTCATGCTCCTCTTCAGGATCATGCAGGAGCAGCCCCAGCTTCATTCGTTCACCGGCCAGTTCACCGTAGGAGAGGCTGCCCAGGCCGGTGAAGATGGTCGCCAGGTTGTGTTGCGTATCACCCTGGGTCACCGCAAGTCGCGCTGCACCATCGTCCCGCCACTGCTTTTCCATCCATTCCAGATCATCGATCAACAATTCACTGACCGCGTTGAGATACGCGGCCCGGCGATCGCAATGTCCCCCGCTGCAATGCTGTGTGTCATAGTCCGATGCAGGGCGTCTACCGGCTCCGGGTCCGGTGCCGTTGAGATCCTGGCCCCAGAGTAGAAACTCGATGGCGTGATAACCGGTGGCCACGTTCGATTCCACGTCGCCGAGTTCGTGCAGTTGCTCGGACAGGGTGGTCTTGTTCAACTGGGAGGTATCGATCACCCGGTTGCCATGGGTCAGCTTGGGGTTCGCGATGATGTTGGCGGTGTAGTAAGGGTTTTCATCGGAGTCGCTGCCATAGGAGCGGGCCACATAATCGATCAGTCCCTCGTCCAGTGGCCAGGCGTTCACCTTTCCCTCCCAATCGTCGACGATTGGGTTGCCGAAACGGTAGGCCTCGGTCTGCTGGTAGGGGTGACGCGCCTTTATCCAGGCAGCCCGGGTCGCCTCAAGATGGGTCTCGTCCGGGTGCGCTATGAGTGCTTTCACCGCCAGGTCCAGTTCCCGGGCCTGCAGCAGGGCATCCTGGTACATGACCTGGGCCAGATCGGCATAGTGGTTGAGTACAGCCTGTTCGCTGGGCGCAGCCGTGAGCGGGGCGCTGATGAACCCCATCAGCACCAGGGTATGAATTTTCATGGTAAGGACTCCCGTGATCAGTAAGCAACAGCCAGTTGCGCGGTGATTATGCGGTCGTCCGATCCGTCATAGTCCTCACTGCGAGCGACTTCAAAAGCAAAATCGACAGACTCGGCCAGGCCAACCGAAAGGGCGGCCAATGCACGTTTCTCATCCATTCCGCCGGCGTAGTCGCGCGCCTCGTCGCTGCCCTGCCAGGCAACGGCAAAGGTCATGGATTTTTCCAGGGCCTCGAAGTGATAGGCGGCTTCCAGGTTATAGAAGGACGGTTTGTCATCCGTGTTGTAGGCGTCCAAGGCTTCGGTGGCGGCCAGGTATTCACCGATCAGGGTGAATGGACCCCAGTCGAGCAGGCCAAACAGGGTCCAGGCGGGGGCTTCATTGAGCGCTGCGGTGCCTTCATCGACGACACTGTCCGTTTCGCTCAGGTCATTGATCCAGCCGAAACTGGTGGTAAATGCCAGATCATCATGCTCCAGAGTGTAGCCGAGACGCATGCCGCCATTGTTGATCTCTTCCTGTTGATCACCCTTGAACACATAGATTGCAAAGCTAAATCCGCTCAACTCGTAACCGGCTTGGAGTGCCACGTCGTAGGTCTCCGAGGCGTCCAGGGTCAGCGGGTCTGAGACCAGATTGGTTGAGAAATCACCGAAGGGCAGGGCTGTCTGCCCGGCCAGCAGGTACCAGGCTGCTTCGGGATCTGCGATATGGATAATCCCGGAATCCACCGCAATCTCACCGGAATGCGTACCGTCATCCTCATACAATAAGACGATTTCCGCACTGGTCCAGTCATTCACCTGGGCAGCGATACCAAGTTCCAGGGTCGCCAGGTAGAGGTCGCTGCTGTTGTCGCCTTCATCGGGAGCGATTTGTTGCGCCTCCACCTCGACCACACCATTGATGGCGACTCGGTCAGTGATGGATTCCGCTGTGACAGCATCGGCATCCGCGGACTGCAGATTTTCAACCTGCAGGTGACGTTGGGTGGGCTCCTGTTGCTCGAGCACCCTCAATCGTTGTTCCATTACGTCGAGTCGCTGATCTGGCGTTTCAGCCAGTAGCGATCCGGAGGTAGTGAGCAGGGCAGGCGCCACCAATAATAAGGCCGTTTTCTTCATTTCGACTCCAAAGGTTGTTGACGGTCTGGCTGGCGTATGCTGGCTGAACCACGAGACTGATTTATTTGGTCAGGATTAATCTCCCCATGCGGGTGATATGTAAATGATAGACCGATCCCCGGTGTTCGATGGCGATTCTGTTTCCTCGACCAAACAGCATCCGACTCTGTATGCGGGGACAGTCGGTGAATGCTGGATGGGGCGGTTTGTGTTTCGAGATCCGGGAGGCGTCGTTCATGGTTTTCACTATCACTGGGTCAAGGTTGAATGTAGCATAATGCAAATGATAATGATTATCAATAACAACTTTCAGTCATCCTTCAAAGTCTCCACAAAGTTCATTTTGCGCGGTTCATCTGGGCGCTCTTTGAGGCCCAGCGGTCGATCTGGAACGGTGATGGTTTGGGAAACGGATCATGGAATGGCCCGGCAGGGGGGATTATCTGCAGGTTTTTGGTTTAAACTGTAAGTGACGGGAATGAACAGTCCGGGTTGGTCTCTGCAGCTGCCATCAAATCCATTGCGCGAAGGACTCGCGGTTAACCAAGGTCAGGAATGATTAGACACATGTTCAATTCAAAAATCACCCATTATGCCGCGGGATGCTGCACAGCATCCGTCTTCGTGCTTATGATGACATTGCACGGTTGCAGTGAGGATGCTCACGATCATCCGGATCTGGTAAGCGGGGAGCAACTGTTCAACTACCATTGCGCGGGGTGTCACAAGGTGGCGGGGATCGGTAACTTCCTGAAAGGCATTCCATCGGCCAAAGATACCTACCTAACCCAACTCGAGATAGCCCACAAAGTCAAAACGGTTCAGGAGAACAGCTCGAAAATGCCAAATTTTCCGAATATGAGCGATGAGGAAGCGCGGAAAATTGCGGCCTACGTGAAAAGCATCAAGCCATAACTTCTCTAACGGCTACCGATCGAAAAGCATAAACCGAGCACGATTGTGTCCACAGTCAGTGAGGTTGCTGGCCAGAGCCTGTCAACACTTATCCGGTATCCTCTTTTTTTACGATGTACCCCAAGGGCACTTCCTTCGGGGCGCACCCAAATGGGCTGTAACTATTGGATCAGTGTTGACAGGCACGAACGCACGCTTCACATCCTGGGCGTACACCCACTACTGAGTGACGAGGTCGACGATGATTACCCTCTATCAGTTTCCAATCTCGCATTACTGTGAGAAGGCCAGATGGGCTCTGGAATACAAAAACATCGCATATAAGACCGTTAACCTGCTGCCGGGATTTCATGTTTCCAAAGCACGTAAATTAGCACCACGTTCAGAAGTACCGATATTGACCTGCGGTGATCAGGTCGTTCAGGGTTCGAGTGAAATCATTACCTTTCTGGACAGGAAATTTCCGCAGCGGAGTCTGACGCCTGCGGGTCAATGGGCCGAACAGGCTTTACATTGGGAACGTTATGTCGACGATGCGCTGGGTCCACATGTCCGGCGCTGCTGTTATCACATATTGCTCGATTATCCGGAAATAGTGATCGACTTCTTTTCCCAGCGGGGCCCGTTCTATGCCAAACCTCTTTTAAGATTCATTTTCCCCACATTCAAGAAAAGAATGCGAACTCTCATGGCAATCAATGAGCAGTCCGCCGGCAAATCGATGCAAAAGATCGATGCGGTGGTTGACAAGTTGTTTAGTTACCTGCAGGTGCATCCCTTTCTCTCAGGGGAGAATTTTTCACGTGCGGATCTGGCAGCGGCCGCGTTGATCGCTCCGTTGCGAATGCCGCACAAGTACGGTTTGGATTGGCCTGCAGAGGTTCCCGAAGCATTCGCCGCAATCATGCGGAAATATCGCGATAAGACGGCGTGGGTGGACGAGGTGTATGGAAGATACCGCTAGGGCCTGATATCACTAATCCAATATGCTCTGTTGGACCTGAAGATGCGCCAGGCAAGGCGCGAGCAGAGAAGTCTGGTTGATCCAAGTCAGCAACAGCAAGGCATACTGGATGGCCGGGTTAATAACAGGCCCTAGAGGCCGACAGGATCCCGAGGATCACTGCCGCTTGGGGTCAATGTAGTGCCGTGTCGGGTTTAGTCGTCGTCACTTTCGTCCCGTCGCTCCACCAGTTCAGGATCCGCGGTGATCTCACGATAGACCTCGATCCTTTCCCCATCGTTCACCACCTTGTCGAGCTTGGTGAGTTTTCCAAAGATACCCACTTTCTGCTTTTCAAGATCGATGTCTGGAAACTGGTTCAGGATGCCGGAGTGGTCGATGGCTTCGCGCACTGTGGATCCGTCCGGGACCTCGAGCTTGAGCCAGATCTGCTTGAACTTGTCTGCGTAGGCAACACCGACATTCATAAACGTCTCCTTCAGGAAGTCGATTCCAGTGTAAGCTCCGCGTCGTCGTCTGCCATCCTGGCCTGTCGTTCCGCCAGGCTGCGGTCAATGAGACGCTTGCCGGCCATGATGAAGCCGAGCATGAGAAAACCGCCGGGAGGCAGAATGATCAGCAGGAATCCCTTGTAATCCGGGATCAAAGTCAGCTCGATCGCCTTGGCCCAGCTGCCCAGCAGCATCTCCGCATTGGCAAACAGAGTGCCACTGCCGAGCATCTCCCGTGTCGCGCCGAGTACCACCAGCGCGAGCGTGAATCCGACCCCCATCATCAGGCCGTCATACATTGATGCCATTACTGTATTGCGGGAGGCGAAGGATTCCGCCCGACCAAGGATCGCGCAGTTGGTGACGATCAGCGGAATGAACAATCCCAGCACCTTGTGCAGATCATGCACCCAGGCATTCATTGACATATCCACCAGGGTGACCAGCACAGCGATGATCAGGACGAACACCGGGATGCGGACCTGGGGTGTGATGATTCCCCTTAACAGCGAGATGAACAGCCCGGATGCGACCAGCACCACGGTGGTGGCGAGACCCATGCCCAGACCGTTGGTGGCGGTACCGGTCACGGCCAGCAGGGGACACAGGCCCAGGGCCTGGGCGAATACGATGTTGTTGTCCCAGATCCCGTCTTTGGCGAGACGTTTGTAATCATTACTCATCGGACGCTACTCCTGTGTCTTCGGCGGTAACGGAAGATCCGCATGGGATACCGTAGTTTCGGTCAGGGTAGGGGGATCTAGCAGTTCGTCCCGATGAGCCTGGAAGAATTTCAAACCCTGGTGGATCGCTCCGACCACCCCACGGGGGGTGATGGTGGCGCCGCTGAACTGGTCGAATTCACCACCGTCCTTCTTTACGTGCCACTGCTGCTCCGTGGTGTTTGTCAGGGAACGGTTGTTGAATCCCAGTATCCAGTCATCCTTGGCGAGTTCGATCTTGTCACCCAGCCCGGGTGTTTCAGCATGCGCCAGCACCCGAACCCCCAGCACCTCACCGTCGGCGTTGATACCCATGATCAGGCGGATATCGCCGGCGTAACCCTGGCCGACAATCTCGTAGGCCAGGGCATTGACCTTCATGCCGTGAAGTCCACGGTAGACGGTCAGGTCATGGCCTTTGTCGTCCTGCAGTGTCAGTGGCTGATTGAGCAGGTCGCTGTCGTAGGTTTCGGCAGGCACCACCTGGTTCAGTGAACTCAGCAAGTCTTCCTGCTGACGTGCCAGGATGTCTTCCCGGGTAGCCAGGTTACCGGCTACCAGGAGTGCGGTGGCGAGGGTTGAAAATCCGCCCAGCAGTACGGCCTGGTAGCCGACCCGTTTGCGGTATGCGGGTTCCTTGGGTGTACTCATCCGATGTCCGCCCCCTCGTCGACATAATTCAGTGGGTTGCCCTTGCGGTCGCGACCGTAGACCCGGGGTTTGAGGTAGTGATCGATCAGCGGGGTACAGGCGTTCATGAACATCACGGCGAACGCGACACCCTCCGGGTAGCCGGCCCAGGTGCGGATCGCGAACACCAGCAGCCCGCAGCCCGCACCGAATAGCAACTGCCCCGATTTTGAGACCGGTGAAGTCACCAGGTCGGTAGCGATGTAGAACGCGCACAGGATTGCTGCGCCGCTGAACAGATGAGTCATGGGACCCACGTACTGTTGCGGGTCGATCAGGTGGAACAGCCCGGAGAACAACGCCAGACTGCCCAGGGTGGCCGCTGGGATGTGCCAGGTGATGATCTTTTTGTAGATCAGGAACAACCCGCCGGGGAGCAGCAGCAGGGCTGAGGTCTCGCCCAGGCTGCCCGCGGTCTGCCCGGTGACCAGTCGCCACAGGGGGTCGACCTGCTGAGCCGCCTCCTGAAGACCGATGCCACGCCCCAACTCGGTTTTCAGGTGGCCCAGGGTAGTGGCGCTGCTCACGGCATCGATGCCGTCAGACAGTCCGAAGGTGATACGCAGTCCCTCCAACAGGCCGGGCGCCTGATCCGAAAACAGCGGCACCGGCTGGCTGAACAGGGTCATCTCCAGGGGGAAGGAGATCAGCAGGGCCACCCGCGCCACCATCGCGGGATTGAACAGGTTCTGACCGATACCGCCGAACACCTGCTTTGCCACGATGATCGCCAGAATCGCGCCGACCACACCGATCCACCAGGGCGCCCAGGGGGGCAGCGTCATGGCCAGCAGCCAGCCGGTGAGCAGGGCTGAGCCGTCCATGAGAAACATGCGTTGGGGCTTGCCGGCCAGTCTCAAGGCAAACGACTCAGCCAACACACAGGCGAGCAGGGTGACGGCGAAAAGGAAGATCGCCGGCCAGCCGAACTGATAAAGGCTGAACAGAGTTGCGGGCAGCAGGCTTAGCATCACCAGGCCCATGGTCCGGGAGACGCTGTTGCGGGCATGCGCGTAGGGGCCGAATATCGGCTGGGGTTCGTTCATGATTCCGCTCCTGCCATTTTTGCCTTCTCAGCCTCGGCTTTCTTCTTTGCCTCAGCTTCTTTCTTGCGCTTCAGCATGGCTTCCCGCTTGGCCTTCTTGATGGCTTCCATACGATCGCTGCGGGCATCGGCGAGCCGTTTCGTCTCACCCTGCTTGTGCTGGGCCCTCTGACGTGAGGCGAGTTCACCCTTGGCGTAGTTGAAATACTGCACCAGGGGGATTTGGGATGGACAAACGTAAGCGCAGGAACCGCAGGCAATGCAGTCCAGCAGGCCCAGTTTTACGGAATTGTCGAGACCGCCGGCCCGGATCTGCGCCGCCATCTCCAGGGGCACCAGGCCACAGGGACAGGCGTTGACGCAGCTGGCGCAGCGTATACAGGGCATTTCCGGATTGGGATTGATCTCCTGCGCGGACAGGGCAAGCAGGCCGTTGCTGCCCTTGACCACAGGCACCCGGGTGCTCGGCAGGGGCTGGCCCATCATCGGACCGCCGCTGATGAGGCGCTCGGGTTCAGATTTGAATCCCCCGCAATAGTCGATCAAGTGGGACAGGGGGGTACCGATCAGGACCTCCAGGTTTCGCGGCTGCACGACGGCATCGCCGGTCACGGTGACGACCCGGGATATCAAAGGTCTGCCCAGAACGATGGCGTCGTGAACCGCAAGTGCGGTGGCCACGTTGTGGACCACCACGCCGATGTCGGCAGTGAGTCCGCGAGCCGGGGTTTCCTTGCCGGTCAGGGTCTGCACCAGGTGCTTTTCGGACCCCATGGGATAGCGGGTCGGCAGACCCACCACGGTGACCGAGTCGCAATCCTCGGCAGCCGCCTGCATGGCGGCCTGAGCCAGGGGCTTGTTGTTCTCGATGGCGAACAGGACATGGTCCACATCCAGGGCCCGCGCCATCAACCGTACGCCCATCAGGACCTGCGCCGACTTTTCCTGCATCAGCCGGTCGTCACAGGTGAGGTAGGGTTCGCACTCCGCACCATTAATCACCAGTGTATGCAACCGGTAGCGTTTACGCAGATTGAGCTTTACCGCAGAAGGAAAGGTCGCGCCACCCATGCCGACTATGCCTGCCCGGGCGACCCGCGAGGCGATCTCGTCCGGTTCCAGGGAGAGGGGGTCGGCCACCGGATCCAGGTTGTCTGTCCAACTGTCCTGTCCATCCGGCTTCAAGGTGATGGTGCGTACAGAGAGGCCCGAAGGATGGTGAGCCGGGTAGCCGCCGACACCCATGATGCGCCCGGAAGTCGGGGCATGCACCGGTGCGGAGATTGCACCCTGGTTGCGGGCCAGGATATCCCCCTTTTTCACTTCGTCACCGCGCCGTACCAGAGGCTCTGCGGCCGCGCCGATGTGCTGTTGCAACGGGATGTGCAGCAGCGGGGCCATGGGCAGCGGCTCAATCGCCCGGCCGGCACTGAGTTCCTTGCGATCGTCCGGGTGCACCCCGCCACGGATCTTAAACAGTTTGAGGAGTTGCGCGGTTTGCATCAGGCCACCTTGGCCGGCTCGGGCCAGTACCATGTCTGGAGGGTGAATTGGATCGGCCGCATCTCGATGCATTCGGTCGGACAGACGTCATAGCACTTCTCACAACCGGTACAGGCATCCGCGAACACCGCGTGGATCTGTTTCGGACCGCCGAGAATGGCGTCGGTGGGACAACGCTTGAAACACTTGGTGCAGCCGACACACAGATTTTCATGGATGAAGGCCACCCGGGGGGCCTGTTCCTCGACACCGGAGAGATCGACACTGACCCCGAGTTTCTCGGCCAATGACTCGGCCAGCGCCTTGCCCCCGGGGGGACACAGAGTGACCGGCGCTTCGCCGTTGGCGACTGCCGCCGCCGCCGGGGTGCATCCCGGATAACCGCACTGTCCGCATTGCGAACCCGGCAGCAGACCCTCGATCTCCTCCTGCAGGGGATTGCCTTCCACGGCCAGGTATTTCGCGGCCACGCCAAGCATTGCCCCCATAATGAGGCCCAGTAAAGTAACGATCATGATCGCACTAACCATCGTCAAGACTCCTTCAGTGACTGGTGAGGCCGGCAAATCCCATGAATGCCAGGGACATGAGGCCGGCTACCACGAAAGCGATCGGCGCACCGCTGAATACCTGGGGTACGTTGGCCAGCGCCAGGCGCTCACGCAGGCCGGCAAACATCACCAGGACGACGGTGAATCCCAATGCTGATCCGAAGCCGTACATCAGGCTCGCCAGCAGATCATGATCCTGCTGCACATTCAGCAGGGCGACACCGAGCACTGCGCAGTTGGTGGTGATCAGAGGCAGGAAGATGCCCAGCACCTGGTAGAGTGCCGGAGAGGTCTTGCGCACCACCATTTCGGTGAACTGCACGACTACGGCGATGACCAGGATGAAGGTCAGGATGCGCAGGAAACCGAGGTCCAGCGGCAGCAGTACATAGTGCTCCAGCAACCAGCCGGCGAAGGCGGCCAGGGTCAGTACGAAGGTCGTCGCCAGGCCCATCCCGAGGGCTGAATCGAGCTTGTTGGACACGCCCATGAATGGGCAGAGGCCCAGGAATTTGACCAGGACTACGTTATTGACCAGTGCAGTGGATAAAATGATGAGCAGATATTCCATGGATGTCTCGGTTCGGATCTGACACGGTATTCACCCAACAAAAAATATGCCAATTGACAAATACCCGCCCAATCTTGGGTCGTCAGCGGCACCAAAACAGGTCTAGACTGCTGAAACAACGGGGCTAAACCGGTTTGCCGGATGACCGGGACAGAGGGATGCATCAAATATCGATGCGGGAGGATTGTAGGTTTTCGCACAGCAATGGCCGATACCTTTGTAGAGTTGACGACAAATCCCTGCGGGGTTAGCGTCAGAGCCGGGTAATCGCTGTATGGTATGGGAATTGCAGCTTTTGTAGGTCAGGATTAAGAAATCTGTTTGAGGTGTTCGCGAAAATGATTCAGCGCCCAGTCAAAACCACACAAAACGATCTTGCGGATCGCATCAGCAGTTTTCTCGCATCACCTCCGGAAGGCACCCCGGCTGAAATCATCGAGGCCTTCAGTCCCATTGGCGGCAAAAACTACCTGCCACCCAAACTGTTTCTGGAGACCGTCGAGCAGGCGCCGGTGGCGATCTCAATCACCGATCCGGATGCCCACATCCTGTACGTGAATTCAGCTTTCGAGCAGTTGACCGGATACACCCGGGACGAGGTCATCGGGAAAAACGAATCGGTGCTTTCGAGTCGCTCCACCCCCGCGTCGGTCTACCGCGATCTCTGGCTGACGATTCAGGGCAAGCGTGTCTGGCAGGGAATGCTGATCAATCATCGCAAGGACAAGACGGAATACATCGCGGAGCTGACCATCTCTCCGGTCAACGACAAGCAGGGCAAGACGGCTTACTTTCTCGGCATGCACCGCGATGTCACCGAGGTACACCAGTTGCAGCAGCAGCTGAAGTATCAGAAGAACATCACCGAAGCCGCCCTCAATGCCGCACCCATGGTGGTGGCGATGGTGGCGACCGATGGCAAGGTGCTGATGGACAATCATGCCTACAAAGCGTTGATGGGGGATTTCCGCGGGGTGGAGCCGGCCGCTGTATTCCTCGAGGCGTTGGAGCAGCAGATTGGTTTCGACCTGGGCAAAGTCTGCCAGGTGGGGCAGGGGTTCACGAATGTGGAAATCCGTTTGGATCCGCCGGGCAGTTCCGCCCATCCGCGTTGGTTCGCCTGTTCCGGGGTGCATGTACCGGAATTGGACGAAGCGGCGCAGCACTATTTCAAACAGCCGGAAAATGCCCGCTGTTGCCTGTTGCTGATTGCCAACGAGGTGACCGGTAGCCGAAACCGGATCCAGGAAGCCCGATTGAACATGATTCGCGCCACCATGGCGGAACAGCAGATGGTCCAGACCATGCGAGAGGCCATCTCCGGGGCCATCTTCAAGATGCAGGTGCCTCTGAACGTCATCAAGGCTGCCCTGGCGATGCCGGGCTCCGATGAACAGAACGGTCTGGTGCGGGTCCTTCAACAGGCCTTGCAGAGCGGTGATGAGGCGGTGGAGAGTCTGCACGCCGCCCTGCCCAGCCCGGTGGTGGAACAAACCACCCTGGTCAATGTCAATGAGTTGCTGCATGAGGTGATACGGATGTCCACCCACGCGCTGCTTTCCGCGGGTATCGTGGTGGACTGGCGGCCCGCGCCGGTACTGCCCTGCGTCTCGGGACGTGTCAACGCCCTGCGCGGGCTGTTCAAATACATCATCGATAACGCCATCAAGGCGGTCATCGAGGCGAAACACACCTATCGTGAGATACGTCTCGAAACCTACCTCGACGGACAGGATTTGGTAACAGCGATCATGGATAATGGTCTGGGGGTTCCGAATACCCACCGACTCAAAGTTTTTGAACCTTTCTTTTGCGGATGGGAGCATCCCAAGGAGCATGCTGGCATGGGATTGACCATGGCTCAGGAGATCATAATCGGTCATGGGGGTAGTGTTGAAATCGATCCCGACTTCTTCGGCGGTTGCCGGGTGTTTATCAGGTTGCCGCTGAGCGGCGTGGAGGATCACGGTTGATGTCATCATCCGACATGCAAGCGAACGGATCCTTCCTCGAGTCACAACTCGATAGTCTCTATCAGGTCAGTCAGGTTCTGAGTCGGTCGCTGGACTTTCGCGAGACCCTCGTGGAGGTGTTGAGTCGTCTGAACGATTCGGCGAATCTGCATCATGGCATGATCTGCCTGATCGATGAAAACAGCGGCGAACTGTTCGTCACCGCGCTGCACGAAAATCCCGCGCCCTTCAACACGGTGCGATACAAACCGGGTGAAGGCGTGGTCGGCGCGATCATGGAGAGTGGCGAGTCACTGGTGGTGCGGCGCATCTCTGATGAAGACCGTTTTCTCGACCGGCTGGGTGTGTACGATCCGGAATTGCCTTTCATCGGGGTGCCGATACCGATTGGTGACCACACCGCCGGTGTTCTGGCCGCACAACCCATCGGCAGTCTCAGTCAGCTGCAGGTCTACGAACGCTTCCTGCAGATGGTCGGGAATCTGATCGGACAGAGTGTAAGGCTGGCAAAGCAGGTCGAGGACCAGCAGCAGGCGCTGAAGATCGAACGTGACTCCCTGCGTCGCAAGGTGCGGGGTGAGCACGGGTTCTCCAATATGGTGGGGCATACTCCCGGCATGCGCCTGATCTTCGAGCAGGTAAGACAGGTGGCAAAGTGGACCACCACCGTACTGGTGCGTGGTGAGTCGGGTACCGGCAAGGAACTCATTGCCAATGCCATCCACTACAACTCGCCACGCAGCAACGGGCCGTTCATCAAACTGAATTGCGCGGCGTTGCCCGACACGCTGCTTGAATCGGAACTCTTTGGCCATGAGAAAGGCGCCTTCACTGGCGCGGTGAATCAACGCAAAGGGCGTTTCGAGCAGGCGCACGGCGGCACCATCTTCCTCGACGAGATCGGTGAGATTACCCCCACCTTTCAGGCCAAGCTGCTGCGCGTGCTGCAGGAGGGGGAGTTTGAACGGGTCGGTGGTCAGAAAACCCACGTGGTCGACGTGCGGGTGGTGGCGGCGACCAACAAGGACCTGGAATCGGAGGTTCAGGTTGGTAGTTTTCGCGAGGATCTTTATTACCGCCTCAATGTCATGCCCATTCAGATGCCTCCATTACGCGACCGGCGTGAGGATATCCATGACCTGGCCCGCTTCCTGGTGAGTAAAATCTCCAAGAGTCAGGGTCGGGAGCTGGAGATCGACGATGGCGCCATCCGTATGTTGATGCGTCACGACTGGCCGGGAAATGTCCGGGAACTGGAAAACTGTCTGGAGCGTGCCGCGGTCATGAGTGGCGACGGATTGATCGACGAAAATGCGATCAACCTCTCCGGGCTGCGTCCCCTGCTTGAACCGGATCTTGCTCCGGAACCCTACGTGGGTGCCAAGCAAGAACTCGACGATCCGAATCTGGATGAGCGGGAGCGGGTCATTGCGGCCCTGGAACAGGCGGGTTGGGTGCAGGCCAAGGCCGCCCGTCTGCTGGGAATGACACCGCGGCAGATCGGATATCGCATCCAGACCCTGAATATCAAGGTACGCCAGCTCTAAAGGGTGGATTCCTGCCCTGGGTTCCCTTTCCGGCGTTCGCTTCAAATCTCTCGACCTGACCCGCGGTCTCTCGCATTGCGTGGAACCGCGGGTCCCTGGCGTGAGGCGCAGACCCGGCTTGCCGCCAATACTGAGCCTAGTGGGTCCGGCTGATCGTTACATTATTTACCGCGTGGCTCACTAGGGCTGCGCTTACACCCGGTGCCCGGGATTGAGCCAGGATCGTGGGTTTGTGTAATCGGTTGCTGCTCTGAACCCTCAGGCGGAATCTTGTGACACGCCGACCACATCCACTGTAGACACCCGTACACACAGCCCCGCGATTCTGTCGTCAACGTGACAATTTCATTAGGGTGAGAATAAAAAAGTCAGTAAAAACAGATAAATAAAATCTCTCTCCAGACTAGGCACGCAGATTGCATTTGTCTCTCCAACAGTGAAAACATTTAGGCACAGTTTGGGAGGCCGGATGATGGAATTGAAAGTGATTGGTCAATCAGCCGAAGCAGGGGCTCAAGGCGGATGCAGTTCGTCCGGATGTGGCAGCAGCAGTGATCAACTGGGGCATCTGCCGGAACATATCCGGGAAAAGGTACACAACCATCCCTGTTATTCCGAAGAGGCGCACCACCATTTCGCGCGTATGCACGTCGCGGTGGCTCCGGCCTGCAACATTCAGTGTCACTACTGCAACCGCAAATATGACTGCGCCAACGAATCCCGTCCCGGCGTGGTTTCTGAACTGCTCACCCCTGATCAGGCGGTCAAGAAGGTTATGGCCGTAGCGGCCAACATCCCGCAGATGACCGTGCTGGGCATCGCCGGTCCCGGCGATCCCCTGGCTAACCCTGAACGCACCTTCGATACCTTTCGCCAACTCACCGAGAAGGCGCCCGACATCAAGCTCTGCGTCTCCACCAACGGGCTGTCGCTGCCCGAGCAGGTCGAGGAGTTGTGCAAACACAACATTGATCACGTCACCATCACTATTAACTGTGTGGATCCGGATGTGGGAGCCAAAATCTATCCCTGGATCTTCTGGAAGAATCGTCGCATCAAAGGCCGTAAGGGCGCCGAAATCCTCATTGAGCAGCAGCAGAAAGGTCTGCAGATGCTCACCGACAAGGGCATTCTGGTGAAGGTCAACTCTGTGATGATCCCCGGGGTCAACGACCAGCACCTCGAAGAGGTCAGCAAGGTAGTCAAGGCCAAGGGTGCCTTTCTGCACAATGTCATGCCGCTGATCGCCGAGGCCGAGCATGGCACGTTCTATGGTGTCATGGGTCAGCGTGGACCTACCCATGACGAACTTCAGAGCCTGCAGGACAAGTGTGCCGGTGACATGAACATGATGCGTCACTGCCGCCAGTGCCGTGCCGACGCGGTCGGTATGCTGGGTGAGGATCGCGGTGATGAATTCACCATGGACAAGGTGGAGATGATGGACATCGACTACCAGGAGGCGATGGCAAAGCGCGCCGACTACCAGGCAGCGGTGACCGCCACCATGGAAGCGAAACGCGAACAGAAAGCGGAAACCTTCATTCCCCTGAGTTCCCTGAAACGCAGCCCCAAGGAAACCCGCCCGGTGCTCATGGCCGTGGCGACCACCGGAGGCGGCGTGATCAATCAGCATTTTGGACATGCCCGGGAATTCCTGGTCTACGAAGCATCCCAGTACGACGTGCGTTTCATTGGACACCGAAAAGTCGATCTCTATTGCAGCGGCGGCGACACCTGCGGCGATGCGGAGACGACCCTGCAGAAAACCATCCGCACCCTTGAGGGTTGCGAAGCCGTACTCTGCTCCAAGATCGGTTACGAACCCTGGGAGATGCTCGAGGAAGCGGGCATTCAACCCAACGGAGAACATGCCATGGAAGCGATCGAGGAAGCGGTGGCCAAAGTCTACGCCGAAATGGCAGAGGCTGGCCGCCTCGATGAACCCCGCGCAGCGGATCAAATCCAGGCCGGCGCCTGAGGAGCGTAACCATGTCATACGAAATTATCGAAAGTTGCGTCAACTGCTGGGCCTGTGAACCTCTTTGCCCGAGCCAGGCCATCTATGAGGCGCGTCCCCATTTTCTGATCGACGCGAAAAAGTGCACCGAGTGCGAGGGTGATCATGCTGATCCCCAATGCGTCAGTATCTGTCCCATCGAGGGGGCGATCCTGAACCCGTTCAACGAGCCGGCCAATCCTCCGGGTTCTTTGACCGGAATACCTCCGGAGCGTATGGCGGAGGTAATGGCGGAAATTCAGTCACGCTGAGTGTCCGGTGAAAACGCTATTCCCAACAGGTTTGACTGTCGCCGACATTGCGACAGCGAAAATACCGCGGAGGTACTGCCAAATGGAAAAGATCATGCAACAGCAACTCGCACCCGTACCGGGCAATGTGCATGCACGAACGGTGAAACCCTATCATCAGTTCATCCGTTTGATGCGCAATCACTTCACCCGCCCGGTGACTCGCAGCAAACCCTATGGCATGACGCTGCCGGATCGGGTCTGGGTGCGTCAATCCGCACTGATCATGAGTCTGTATGAGTCCCGGCATCATGAGTGAACTGGTTTTCTATGAAAAACCAGGCTGTGTTGGCAACAACCGGCAGAAAGCGATCCTGCGTGAACATGGAATACTTTTCGAGGTCAGGGATCTGCTGAGTGCGCCGTGGACCGCTGATACCCTGAGATCGTTTTTTTCGGATACCCCGGTGAACCAGTGGTTCAATGATTCCGCCCCGCGGGTGAAAAACGGTGACATCGCGATCGATAAGATGGACGAGGAATCGGCTTTGCAGTTGATGGTGGATGACCCGATCCTCATCCGCAGACCGCTGATGTCTTGCGACGGACTCAAACAGTCCGGATTCGTACCTGGACCTGTGCTCGATCATTTGGGTATCCGCCTGGATGCGGAACAGGACCTGCAGTCCTGCCCCCGGGTGTCCGATCCCTGTGAGGAGCCCCAGTGAGCTACGAAATCGACGCCTCAAGCCATCGGGATGCGATTGAATTCGCAGACGGCGTCTACTGGATTGGCGCGTTGGATCCCTCATTGCGCACCTTCGACATCATTCTCAGTACCGCCAATGGCACCACCTATAACTCCTACCTGGTGAAGGGGCAGGACGGTGTGGCCATCATTGATACTGTCAAGGCCAATTTCAGTGATGAGTTCTTCGCTCGCCTGGAATCCGAGGTGAGCTACCAGGAGATCAAGTACATCGTGCTGAACCACCTGGAGCCGGACCATACCGGCGCCCTGCCGGAATTGATGCGTCGAGCCCCTCAGGCAAAGCTGTACATATCTCAGCGGGCGACCTCCATGCTCAAGGCGCTGCTCAAGCCCACCAACGGCGCCTTCGAGTACACCACGGTGACCACTGACGACCGCATCAGTCTGGGCGATCGTACCCTGCGTTTTTTGCATACCCCGTTTCTGCACTGGCCGGATACCCAGTGCACCTATCTGGAGGAGGAGGGTATCCTGTTTTCCGGTGATGTGTTCGGCTGCCACTACTGTGACAAGCGAATGTTCAACGACCGGGTGGGTGATTTCCGTTTCTCTTTCGATTATTACTACGCCCACATCATGCGGCCTTTCAAGAAGCACGTGATGGAGGCATTACAGTTGATCGAGCCGCTCAAGCTGAAGCAGATCGCTCCGACCCATGGGCCAATCCTCAGAGAACGACCGAGACGTTATGTCACCCACTACCGGGAGTTGTCGACCTCCAGCCTGTCACGGGAAATCGGGGTCGATGACCGCTCCCTGATCATTTTCTACATGAGCTCCTACGGCAACACGGCGAGGATGGCCGAGGAGATCAGTACCGGCGCCAGTGTGATCGACGGAGTGAGGGTGTCTCTATACGATCTTGAGGGTGGGGAAACAGGCCCCTTCGTCGACCTCATCGAGGAGGCGGACGCCCTGCTGTTCGGTTCCCCGACCATCAACGGTGATGCAGTCAAACCGGTTTGGGACCTGCTCTCGTCCCTGGCCGTAGTCAACCTGAAAGGCAAGCTGGGTGGTGCTTTCGGTTCCTTTGGCTGGAGTGGCGAAGCGGTCTCCATGATCGAGGACCGGATGCGCGGTCTAAAGATGCGGATTCCGCAGCAGGGTTTGAAAGTCAAACTGATACCTACCGAGGAAGAACTGGAGGCGTGTCGTGATTTCGGTCAGGCGATTGCCGAAGAACTGGTTGGAAAAAAACACAAAAAAGAGGTGGTCGATCTGGCCGACCTGATCTGATACCGAAATCGTTTTAACAGACCCTAGGGTGAACTGATATGGCAAAAGCTAAGATTACATTCGCAGATATTGAACAGACCGTGAACGTACCCGCAGGTACACGGGTCATCGAGGTTTCCGAGAAGATTGGTGCAGGCATCATTTACGGCTGTCGCGAGGGCGATTGCGGTACTTGCATGATGCATGTGGAGGAAGGTTGGAACAACCTTACCGAACCGTCTGTGCTGGAAGAGAAGGTGCTCAAGGAGAACATGGCCGGACGTCATGACCGGCTGGCCTGCCAGGCGCAAATTCTGGGTGACTGTAAAGTCAAACCGACCTGAGAAACGATTGAAATTTCACTCGGACGGTACGAATCCAGGTTGAATTTCACCTCGATTCACGCGTGTTGCAACGCTCGGCCGAGTAACTCTTGTGGAGAGTCGAAATGCCTCTGATTACATTTTCCAGTCCCGGTTATAAGGATAAGACCGTCTATGCTGTGGCAGGAAGCTTTACCGAAACCGTGCTTAAGATCGCCAAGTCGAATAAGATTCCGGTCAACTTCGACTGCGGTGATGGCAATTGCGGCAGTTGCCTGATCAAGGTCACCTATCTGGGGGATAACGAGCCCATGGGCTATCACCTGGAAGAGAAGGAAAAAAAGGTTTTGCGGGAGATGGGCAAGGTTTCTGCCGATGAGATGGAAAAAATGATCGTCGATGACCTGCCATGCAAATGGCGACTGGCTTGCCAGTTCATCCCCAGGGACGAGGATATCCTGGTCGAATACGAGGGCGTGTGATGGCCCAACCCGTTCTCGCCAATGATGAGGTACAGATCCTCTGCGAGCGGTTGATGGATGGGGCGCGCCAGCAGACCTCCACGGAAGTTGTGCTGGCGCGCCTGCTTTCATCCTGGAAGTGCGGATATTCCGTGCTTCCGGAATGGCTGGGCCTTGGGGAGTTCGAGTTCCGGCGCATGCTCGAGCAACACTTTCCGGCCATTCACCCCTCCGAGATCATCCATCACAACGCTGCACCCCGTAGCGCCTACGAGGGTGAAATGGAGGATCTGCGTACCCTGATCCTGAACAACCGCAGCCATCGCTCGGATGCCGAACCCTGGTTTGCCGAGATACTCATTGCCGGTTGTATGGGGCAGGATCACCTGTGGCAGGATCTGGGTCTGTGGAGCCGTGATGATCTCTCCCTGCTGATTTCCGATCATTTCCATCCGTTGGCGGTTATGAATACCAAAAACATGAAATGGAAGAAATTTTTTTACAAGCAATTGTGTGAAACCGAGGGGATTTATACCTGTCGCTCACCCAGTTGCGAGGTGTGTGCGGACTATGCCAACTGCTTCGGTCCCGAGGAGTCCTGAGCTAGGGCCTGTTCACACTAATCCAGTGATAGTCCCTGCAACTCCTGGGGAATTGGCGGTACCGCGATGCTCCCAAGAGCGATTATACTGGCGGAGGAATGTCCCGTATCGCGATGAAATCGGGAAACCCTTCCAGTCCAGACACAACATCGAGTCAAACCACCTCGGGTCATGATGCAAAGACAAGCCTCACCTCCAGTTGATCCCGAACTCTCTCAGAAAGCCTCTGCCGCCTATCTGGGGCTGGCCCTGGGGGACGCCCTGGGAGCCACCACGGAATTCCTTACGCCCAATGAGATCAGGACACGCTATGGGGTCCACAAAAACATCCAGGGGGGCGGTTGGCTCAATCTCAAACCCGGACAGGTTACAGACGACACCGAGATGAGCCTGGCTCTGGGCGATGCCATACTCAAAAGTGGCGGTGTCAGTGCCCGTTCGGTAGCCCAGGCCTTCAGCGACTGGATGAAGTCGAAACCCATCGATATCGGCAATACCGTTCGGCGGGGCATCATGCATTTCAGAAATACCGGTCATCCCTGGGTGGATGAGAATTTCTACGATGCCGGTAATGGTGCCTGCATGCGTTGCCTGCCGATCGCCCTGGTGTACCACGGCAGTTCTCCCGATGCCCTGGTGGTGGCCTCGAGGACCCAAGCCCATACCACACACAACAATCCGCTCTCCGATGCCGGTACCGAGACAATACTGCACATGACCGTGGCCGCCATGAAGGGCGTCGCCAAGGCTGATCTGCTGGAGATCGCTGAACACCTTGTCGAGGAACACCGGGAGTATCGTTTCGACAAGCGAAGGGTCGAAAATCCCAGCGGCTACATTGTGGAGACCCTGCAGGTCGTGTTCCAGGCCTTCTTCGACAACTCGGATTTCGAGACGACCCTGATCGATGTCGTGAACCGGGGCGGGGATGCGGATACCACCGGGGCCATCGCGGGTATGCTTGCTGGCGCCAGTTACGGAATGTCAGCGATACCGTCCCCTTGGGTAAAGAAACTCAACAGTGCGGTGCGCAAGCGCTGTCTGAGTCAGGCCGAGGCACTGATGGCGCTGGCCCGTGAAATCAACGACCTGGAAACCAGTTGACACCTGGGATGGTTTTACAGGCGGAATCAGTCACACACCCGGCGACAGGTTTTCCACCCTGGTGGGAAACGGATTTCTGAAGCTAATAGATCAGATGGTGGATGTGATCAAGAGAATATTTAAGTGATGCAAACCGGTTCGGTTGGCAGTGGATTGTAACACTTGCAGATCAACGTTCCTGCCAGGCTGGACGCATATACCCGAAACCCGTTCGATAATCCTGCGCGGGCAGCGCGTGTCGTGGCTGACCAGACCGTAGGGTTTCTGTTAACCGGTCACCCAGGCACCTGAACATGGTGAACTGAGGGTCCAGGTCAATAATGACCCACGGTTGGTACTTCGGCATGTTGTTTGAGGTGTGCGGCGAGGGCGCTGTCCATGGTCCTCGCATGTACCTCGAACCAATTCGGCAATTGCTCGATGGCGTAGGCCCTGCCAAGCACCAGAGAGCCTTTCGCCACGCGAATCGCAAACCGACCCAGTTCCCCCAGCACTCGGTTATGCTCATCCACATGTTCCCGTGTGGCCGGAAACCGGGTGGTCTGCATCAATTCCTGTTCCATCATGAAGTGGGCTTCGGTATGCGCCACCAGTTCCTGGAACAGGCGCATGAACACACCTTTTTCGGCGGATTCCATACGGTTGAGCAGTTCCATGAAGTGCAGGTGGGTGTCGTCGAGTTGCGAGACACCCAGCCGGTATTCCGGGTTTTCAGGGTCAAGTAGCATGAGTGGATTCTGTCTCTGGCTTGGCTTTGCTGCGGTATTCTATGATCTTAACCAGTTTACGCCGAATGTATTCCGCATATTCCTCGGTGTTTTCATAGTCGTGGGTTTCGGCCAGGGTCGCCAACTGGTCGAGCAGGCTGCGCAAGGTGACAATCTCTTCCAGTGATCGACCGCAGGTCTTACAGCCTGTTTCGTCTTCTCGACAGGCTGTTTTTCCCTGGCAGGGTACGAACTTCTTCATCAATCAACACCCGACATCTTCAGCGACCGCTTCCTGCAATGCAACACCGCCAGTGAAACTCAGCAGGGCATCGATATCCGCCTCGATGATCTCAATGTTCATTTTCTTACAAAAACGGCGCTCCTTGTCGTTAGGCTCAGGAATCATTGCCCAGCCCGCCGGTGAATCGGACGCGTAGATCATGTCGGACAACACCATGCGTTCGGTATCCCGGGTCATGCGCAGCCCGAGAAACAGATACTGTTTGCCTTTGCGGTAGGCCTTCAGGTAGTTAGGAATGGCGAATCCCCCCATCAGCTCGGTGATGAAATCCACATAATCGGCATCCGAAGCAATGAAGGTCGGGTCGGGCAGGGGACTGCCCATGGGCTTGAACAGAGTGGGCAGGCTTGGGTCAACCGACTCCTGATCGATCTCATCAGCGGAGTATTTTTCCCCGTCAAAGTGATGGATGCGAAACCGATAGTCAGTGCCTCCAACCCGGGCGATACCGCGCACCAGATAGTGGGGTGTAGACTGATAGCTTTCCTGCAACTGGGTATCCCGATTGATATCGATGACATAGTGCGGCTGGATGCCCGCCAGCCAGTCATGCAGGGGTGCGCGGGTCCAGCTGGTTTCGCCATAGGTAGTCGAGAGAAAACGGTTGACGGCCGTGCGGCCCCGCTTCAATTCCACGTCCATGGCGGCCCGGGGAAATTCATACATCAGCCTGGGTGCCATGGGCTTGCCGCCGTTCATCGCAATAATCAGGCTGTCGCTGTCGGCTGGGATCGGCTCTCCAGTTTCTGTCTGAATGGCTCCATTCAGTGCGCCTGCACCAAGATAAGGCACAATCTGGCCGGATTTTACACCCTGGACCAGCATCTCAAACATTTGATCAGACATCTCATCACTCCTCGTGTATCAATCTAATCAGAAAAGTAAAGCAAGAGACAGGCCATAGAGTGATTCAACTCAAAATCAAGCAGATAGGGTGGATTTGTTCCGCAGGGGAGTGGTTTTGTCGTACTTGAGACAACTCACGGAAGTCTCCAATCCTACAGCAACGGCCGCCTGACGGGTGGTCATAAAGGATCAGTCTCTGTTTGGCATGAATCCTGTATAGCTCGGTTTAATCCGTTTCACAATGTGTATTCGACAATGCAGGAATCAGATTTTCACGAAGTCGCCGATGAGTTCATCCATCTGGCCAACGAGTTGAGTGAAGAGTGGGCAACCCCATTTCTGAGCGCAGCTTTTATGTATGCGGCCGCCCGTTACAACGCCTTCTTCTTTTGGGAAACGGACGGGGTTCCGGAAAAACAGGATGCCGCCATCGATTATTACTGTGACCAGTATCGCAAGATGTTGCAGGAGTGCCTGCACGAGCTGAGCAAGGGTTGATGGGCATGAGACTGTTGAAGACTGATGATGGTGTGTTCGATATCGATGAGCCGCATCCTGCCGGGCGCTGGGCCGAATCGGTGGCCTTCGATCCATTGCAGATCGACTGCATCACAGCGATTATGCTGAAGATCCTGGATGACAAATGTCGCATGGGACCGGAAGAGCAGGTCGCCTTTATTGCGATCTACCATGCGGTGAAAAAACGCCCGGGACACTATTTTGACGATACGGTCCATCAACTCATCGAACAGGGCTGGAACAGCGATCATCCGCTGTTACGCAAGGAGGTCCACGAACAGCGCCTCTATGCCGAACGGGCGATTCCCAAATCCGTGATGAAATTTTTCAAACGCTTCCTGCGTGAATCCCTGTACGGTATCTGATCAACCGCTCTTCCGGTCATCCGCCAGGTTCCGATAGGCTCGATGCAATAAGCGCGCGGGTCGGACTCGTTTTGTGGATTACAATCACAGGGTGCTGACACTCACGTCATAGACACCGCCAATCACCAGGTATTCCGACTCACCCTTGAGTGTGCCTGGCAACAGGTCCGGGAAATACAGCAGCTTTGCAATGGGCACACGGACTTCCAGGATGTAGTCGCCAAACTCGTCGGCCCGGGTTCGATCGCAACTGAAGGAGTTGAGATTGTTCAGGATCATGATGTAGCGCCGCTTTTCCGGACGATCCAGTACTTCGTACTCCCTGACCTGGTTGGTTCCGCGGAATAAAATGACCTGATCCGGAAATCGTCGCGCGGCTTCGTACTGACAATAGGTATAAAGCAGGTCGAGCTGAGCTTCCAGTGCATTGGTGTTGTAGAGACCCCGGGCGCGGTCATACTGGTATCTTTGATACTGTTCGGACGATTCATCACCCAGCGGACCGTGATGATTTCTCGGCCGGAGCCCGAAGCGGGACTCCACCCAGCTCTTCAATACCGCGGCCTCTTTGCTGTCCGCATCGAACATCCAACCTCGCAACACACGCAGATAGTCCGCTTTGTCTCGTTTGATACAACGACTGTTCCTCGAGAAACCCGCTTCATCCAGATGATCGAGCAAAAAACCGGATCTCATGTAGTCATGGAAATTATCGGCACGGGTCTGAGCGTTGTCGATGTCGACCAGGGTACTGAAGAGTTCCCGGTGGAGCTGCTTTACGCCGTCAATTTCCAGGCTGACGGGGTGATATTGGTAGGTCAGGCTGCCGAGGATTACGGAAGGCAGGTTGCAGCGGTTGATGGAGAGTCTTGCATAGCTCGGAAGCGAAGCCGCCTTTTGTAATGTTTGTATGTGTTCATCCATACAATAACTGGGTGTTTGTAGCGAACCTGACCTCATTGCAAATTGATATAAATCGTAAATAAGTCAATTAAAACAGTGTGTTATACAAAATACTGACTTTTGGCATAGCGATTGCAGTTAAGTAATCGTCCAAGTGACCTTAAACGACTTTAGTCACCCAAATGATTCATCAATAGTAAGGAGATCCAACATGGCGCTGCGTCAATGTGCAATCTACGGTAAAGGCGGTATTGGTAAGTCCACCACTACCCAGAACCTGGTGGCCGGTCTGGCTGAGCTGGGTAAAAAGGTTATGATCGTCGGTTGTGACCCCAAAGCGGACTCTACCCGTCTGATTCTCCACTCCAAAGCACAGAATACCATCATGGAAATGGCAGCGGAAGCTGGCACCGTTGAGGATCTGGAGCTGGAAGATGTGCTGAAAACCGGCTACGGCGACATCAAGTGCGTTGAGTCCGGCGGCCCTGAGCCGGGCGTCGGTTGTGCCGGCCGTGGCGTTATCACCGCGATCAACTTCCTCGAAGAGGAAGGCGCTTACGAAGACGACCTCGACTTCGTGTTCTATGACGTTCTGGGTGACGTGGTGTGTGGTGGTTTCGCCATGCCCATCCGCGAGAACAAGGCTCAGGAGATCTACATCGTCTGCTCCGGTGAGATGATGGCCATGTACGCCGCCAACAACATCTCCAAGGGTATCGTGAAGTACGCCAACTCCGGTGGCGTGCGTCTGGCTGGCCTGATCTGCAACAGTCGTAACACCGATCGTGAGGACGAGCTGATCATCGCCCTGGCCGAGAAGCTGGGTACCCAGATGATTCACTTCGTGCCCCGCGACAACGTGGTGCAGCGTGCTGAGATCCGTCGTATGACCGTCATCGAGTACGATCCGGCCGCCAAGCAGGCTGATGAGTACCGCAACCTCGCGCAGAAGATCATCGACAACAAGATGCTGGTGATCCCGACTCCCTGCACCATGGATGAGCTGGAAGAGCTGCTGATGGAATTCGGCATCATGGACGAAGAGGACGAGAGCATCATCGGTCAGACCGCAGCGTCTGAATCTGCTTAAGTCATCTTGATGACGCCGGCCCCCTGGGGCCGGCATCGACCGATCGTTTTTTTCACAGCCTGTGCATCCACGGATTAGTGGTGGCAGGTGTAGGAGAACATTATGTCAGCTATGACACGCGAAGAGACCGAAGCCCTCATCCAGGAGGTGCTTGAAGTCTATCCTGAGAAGGCAAAGAAAGACCGCGCCAAGCATCTCACGGTCAATGACCAGGAGATCGAGCAGTCCAAGAAGTGTATCACTTCCAACCGTAAGTCCCTGCCGGGCGTTATGACCATCCGTGGTTGCGCCTATGCCGGTTCCAAGGGTGTGGTCTGGGGTCCGATCAAGGACATGATCCACATCTCTCACGGTCCTGTCGGCTGCGGCCAGTACTCCCGTGCGGGTCGTCGTAACTATTATGTCGGTACTACCGGTATCAACACCTTCGGCACCATGAACTTCACCTCCGACTTCCAGGAGAAGGATATCGTCTTCGGCGGCGACAAGAAGCTGTCCAAGATCATGACTGAGATCGAAGAGCTGTTTCCCCTGAACAAGGGTATCACCGTGCAGTCCGAGTGCCCGATTGGTCTCATCGGCGACGACATCGAAGCGGTCTCCAAGAAGACCTCTAAAGAGATCGAGAAGCCCGTGGTTCCGGTCCGCTGCGAGGGCTTCCGTGGTGTCTCCCAGTCTCTGGGTCACCATATCGCCAATGACGCGGTGCGTGACTGGGTCCTGCACAACCGCGACAACGACACCAGCTTCCAGGGTACCGACTACGATGTCACCATCATCGGTGACTACAACATCGGTGGTGACGCCTGGTCCTCACGTACCCTGCTCGAAGAGATGGGTCTGCGTGTCATCGCTCAGTGGTCCGGTGACGGCACCCTGGCCGAGATGGAGAACACTCCCAAGGCCAAGCTGAACCTGCTCCACTGCTACCGCTCCATGAACTACATCTCCCGTCACATGGAAGAGAAGTACGGGATTCCGTGGATGGAGTACAACTTCTTCGGTCCCACCAAGATCGAGGAATCCCTGCGTAAGATCGCCGCTTTCTTTGACGAGACCATTCAGGCCAACGCCGAGAAGGTCATCGAAAAGTACAAGGCTGAGTACGAGGCTGTCATCGCCAAGTACCGTCCGCGTCTCGAAGGCAAGCGTGTGATGCTCTACGTCGGCGGTCTGCGTCCGCGCCACATCATCGGCGCTTACGAAGATCTGGGTATGGAAGTGGTCGGTACCGGTTATGAGTTCGCTCACAACGACGACTACGACCGCACCATCAAAGAGATGGGTAATGCTACCCTGATCTACGATGATGTTACCGGCTACGAGTTCGAGGAATTTGTCAAGAAGGTCAAACCTGACCTGATCGGCTCTGGCATCAAGGAAAAGTACATCTTCCAGAAGATGGGCATCCCCTTCCGTCAGATGCACTCCTGGGATTATTCCGGTCCCTATCACGGTTACGACGGCTTCGCCATCTTCGCCCGTGATATGGATATGACGCTGAACAATCCCTGCTGGAACAAAATCCAGGCACCCTGGCTGAAGGGTGAGGAAGAGGCAACGGCCGCCGCGGCCGGCGCCTGATCCGAGTGACAGACGGGTCGGGTGACGAACCCGATCCGTCTGGCAAGCCAAGGCAGAACGAATTAATTATTGTCTGAGCCGTTGTTCACAGATTAGTGGCGCGGCAGGAGAACTACCATGAGCCAAGTTGTCGATGACATCAAACCGAGCTATCCGCTGTTTCGTACCGACGAATACATCGAGACGCTGAAAAACAAGCAGGAATCCTTCGAAGAGAAGCATCCTGACGACAAAATCCAGCAGGTCTTCCAGTGGACCACCACGGAAGAGTACAAAGAGCTGAACTTCAATCGTGAGGCCCTGACCGTCAATCCGGCAAAGGCCTGCCAGCCCCTGGGTGCCGTGCTTTGCGCCCTGGGTTTCGAGAAGACCCTGCCATACGTGCACGGTTCTCAGGGTTGCGTGGCCTATTTCCGCACCTACTTCAATCGTCATTTCAAAGAGCCGGTGGCCTGTGTTTCCGACTCCATGACTGAAGACGCGGCGGTATTCGGTGGTCAGAAGAACATGTTTGATGGTCTGGCCAATGCCAAAGCCCTCTACAAGCCGGAGATGATCGCTGTTTCCACCACTTGTATGGCCGAGGTTATCGGCGACGACCTGAACGCCTTCATCGGCAACGCCAAGAAGGAAGGTCACATCGAGCAGGACTTCCCCACACCTTTCGCCCACACCCCGAGTTTCGTGGGTTCCCACACTACCGGTTGGGACAACATGTTCGAAGGTATCCAGCGTTACTTCACGCTGAACTACATGGAAGACAAAGAGGTGGGTAGCAACGGCAAGATCAACATCGTGCCGGGTTTTGAAACTTATCTCGGTAACTACCGTGTGATGAAGCGCATGATGGAAGAGATGGGCGTTGAGTACAGCCTGCTGTGCGACCCGACTGACGTGCTGGACACCCCGGCCGACGGTTCCTACCGGATGTATGACGGTGGTACCCCGATCGCTGAGATGAAAGATGCCCCGAACGCCATCGATACCCTGTTCCTGCAGCCCTGGCAGTCTGTGAAGAGCCGCAAGTTCACCAAGAACACCTGGAAACAGCCGGCTTCCGATATCTCCATCCCGATGGGTCTGGAAGCTACCGACGAGTTCCTGATGAAGGTCTCCGAGCTGACCGGCAAGCCTGTTTCCGAGTCCCTGACCCGTGAACGTGGCATTCTGGTCGACATGATGACCGACAGCCATGCCTGGCTGCACGGCAAGAAGTTCGGTATCTACGGTGATGCGGATTTCGTCCTGGGTATGACCAAGTTCCTGCTGGAACTGGGTGCCGAGCCGACTCAGGTGCTCTGCAACCACGCGAACAAGCGTTGGAAAAAGGCCATGGAGAAGATGCTGGCGGATTCGCCTTACGGGCAGAACAGCGAAGTGCACATCGGTAAGGATCTGTGGCACTTCCGCTCTCTGATGTTCACCAACAAGCCTGACTTCATGATCGGCAACTCCTATGGCAAGTTCATCCAGCGTGATACCTTGCACAAAGGTAAGGAGCACGAAGTTCCGCTGATCCGCATCGGCTTCCCGATCTTCGATCGTCACCACATGCATCGTGATACCACCCTGGGTTACGAAGGCGCCATGTACATGCTGAAGACTCTGGTCAACGCAGTACTCGAACGTCTCGACGAGGAAACCCGCGGCATGGGCACGACGGACTACAACTACGACCTGGTGCGTTGATCCTTGGATCAACCGGTTTTGAGTAGCAAGTGTTGAGTTTTGAGTTGGAGTTAGGTGGGCTTACGCCCACCTCAACTCAAAACTCACAACTAAAAACTCAAAACTCCCGAACGAAGTGAGGTAGAAATTGTGCCGAATGTAATGATACGTGTGAAAGACGATGGCGGTCTCCTGTTTTACATCGCCAAGAAGGACCAGGAGGATGAGATCGCACATGTCGAGAAGGATACCGACAGTGAGTGGGGTGGTGAGGTGGAACTGACCGATGGTTCGAAGTACTACATCGATCCCATCAGTCCGCGACCGAACTTTCCAACAACCCTGCGTTTCAAACGTGCTCAATAAGTTGTAACAGGAGAAATAGTATGGCTTTCCAGATTGTACGTGATATCTGTACTGCGTGTGGCGATTGTGAGCCGGTTTGCCCGACTCAGTCGATCGTACCCTTCAAAGGCGTGTACAAGATCGAAGCGGAAACCTGCACCGAGTGCGAAGGCGACCATGATGTCCCGCAATGTCTCGATGTCTGCATGGAAGACGACTGCATCATCCCCGTTTGATCCGGTCTCTTTTTTCAGCGTGTAACAAAACCGGAGTGGCACCTGCCACTCCGGTTACTCTTAGAAGAATTCCTGCGAGGTGCCAACGATGAGTTCATCACCCATATCTGACGAAATTGCGTTGCGAATTGGCTTGGCAGCCCGCGAATTACCGGACACCAATGCAGCGCGTCTGCTCAAGGTACTGAACGACGCGGTGGGATTGCCTCCGTCCAAAAAAAGCCTCGATTCCCTGACCGTAAAGACCTTGAAACAGGCCTGTGACGGTGAGTTTTCGGATGTCGATGCTGCAGCGCTCAAATCAGCGCTGGCCTGTCTTAAAGGTGAAGTCGGCGGTTTCTCCGAACCCGCTCCTGAGCTCGAAGCCTATCAGGATGGCGACATGCCGAACAGCCTGCGTGTTGCCTGTGCCTCAAATAAAGGGGAGATGCTTGATGGACATTTTGGTTCCTGTCGTAAATTCCTCATCTATCAGGTCTCCTCTGATTCAAACCGCCTGATTGATATCCGTGCCACTGATGGTGACAAGGATGCTGAGGACAAAAATGACTACCGCGCTTCCCTGATCAGTGATTGCCAGATACTGTTCGTTGCTTCGATCGGTGGACCGGCCGCTGCAAAAGTCGTCAAAAAGGGCGCGCATCCGATCAAGGTCAAGGATGTTGTCCCTGCACGCGATGAAATCACCCGCTTGCAATCTGCTATCGGTAAGGATGCGCCGCCCTGGCTGGCCAAGGTCATGGGGCAGGCACCTGAAGAGCGTATTCGGTTCGAACGTGATGAGGCAAACGCGTGATTAGCACGGATCAACTCGAACAAATCGGGGCGTTCACTCAGACACACGCCCCATCGGAGGCGACGCTTGCGCTGTTGCGTGAGAAATATCCGGACATCCATTTCACCTACTGTATGGATGATGATGTGGTCGCTGCTCGACCGGTTCATGAATCTGATACCTTCAATCTTTACCTCATCGACAGTCGCAATCACTGTCTGGGCTTCACCCAGGACCCTGAAATTGCGACCGGTGTGGTGGTTGCCGAGATTGATGAATGACGAAACCTGGTATGCTGCAAGGGGAAGACGTAACACCAACCGCGGATTGCACGACATGTCCTCATAAGCAGGATCGTTTGGAAAAAGGGCGTTGCCATCCGGGTGACGTCTGTGTGCGTGCGGTCAGTGGTCGTCAGATCGCGCGCTTCTTCAAGGTCAACCCTGATCTCGCTGAGCACTACGCCGGTGATGAATTTTGGGAGAGGCGTGCAATCGCGGCCCGCTATCTGTCGCAGCAGAAATTGTTGCAGATGCTCGATGATCCCGATGAGGTGGTGCGTCGGGTGCTGGCTTATCGTCTTCCGGTGGATGAACTGATGCCACTTGTCCATGATCCTGACCGCGAGGTGAGGATCACGGTTGCGGATCGGTTACCTGAAGAGGCACTGGAGCAACTTGTTCAGGATGATGACTATCTGGTCAGGCAGTATGTGGCCAAGAGAATCGTCAAGGGGCGTCTTTTCCGCATGATCACAGACCCGGACAGGGAAGTCAGGAAGACAGTGGCCATGCGTCTCCCCGAAGAGAGTCTGGGCCTGATGATAAATGATCCGGAAGCCGAGATTCGCCGGGTGGTGGCTGAGCGAATCGATCGTGAATATCTCGAACCGTTGCTGCGCGATATGGACTGGCGGGTTCGCCTCACGGCTTGTCAGCGTGCGCCGCTGCGAGCAATACGAGGACTGCAGGATGATGATGACGAAGACGTTCTCAGCTGTGTCCGGGAGCGCCTCGAGAATGCGCAATCCGTAACTGAGACTGACGACGATAGCGAATCCCCGGAATCGTGATAACCCCTCCAAGATCATTCGATTGAGAAGATGATGCACCCATTTGCCCGCTTCATAGAAATCCTTGCCAAAGGACGAAACGGCATGCGATCCCTGACCTTCGATGAGGCCAGGGATGCCATGCGCATGATCAGTTGCTACGATGTGGAACCGGAGCAGATTGGTGCATTTCTGATGCTGATGCGGGTCAAGGAGGAGACTGCAGACGAGGTCGCCGGCTTTACCCTGGCGCTGCGCGAAAGCCTGCCGTTGCCTGGTTTGCAGGTGCAGGCATCCATCGACTGGGCGGCCTATGCGGGGAAGAAGCGTCAGTTGCCTTGGTTCTTGCTCGCAGCCTTGATTCTGGCGAAACGCGGATACCGTGTTTTTATGCATGGCATGTACCGGAACGACGAGCGTATATATGTCCCTGAAGCGCTGGATGCCCTGGATATCGACACAGCCGGTTCACTCGCACAGGCCGAACATCAACTTTCGACACTGGGTTTCAGTTATCTGCCGATCAGCAAACTTTCGCCACTGACCGGTCAACTCATTGGCACCCGGGAGTTGTTTGGCCTGAGGTCCCCGCTGCACACCGTGGCGCGTATGCTGAATCCTTTTTCTGCACCCTTGAGTCTGATGGGTGTGTTCCATCCCAACTATGCGGCAATCCACCAGCAGGCAGCTTATAAAATGGAACAGCCTGCAGCCTTGATCTGCAAGGGGGAGGGCGGCGAGTTTGAACGCATTCCGGATCGGGACGTCACCCTCTACGGGGTGGACCGGGATGGCATTTGGAAGGAGCAATGGGATAAACTCAAAGAGACCGGAACGACGGTCAAACCCGAAAGGCTCAACCTCAACCATTTCAGATCCGTGTGGGAAGGTGACGTGAAAGACGATTATGCCGAATATGCGGTAACAGGTACCCTGGCGCTGGTGCTGCGAGCTCTCGGATTGGCGCAGGACAGTACCGATGCCTATCTCAAGGGCGCTGAATGGTGGCGCGAGCGACATCAGGAGCATCTGGCGGTAACCCGGGAGGCGGTTTGATGGATGAGCTGCTCTCTCACAGTGATAAGCTGGTGAAACTTTGCCAGGAACTGGATCCGCAGCAGGGGCTTTCGGCTTTGCAGGAGGCGGTCAATGAACTTCTACCGGATCCAGCACTTTCCTGTGTACTTACCCGCTCGAACTGGCACCGGCTTGGCGGCGTGGTGGATTCACAGTACCAACCCATAGCCGGGAACATTGCCCAGTGGGCAGAAGAGGTCTCAGGTGGCGACGTCGATCAACTGATCGCTGAGTATGACGACAAAGGCTATTTCGCAACCCGGTTGTCCGGTAAAACCCACTATTTCACCGCCCCACTGGGCGACAAGCCTGATCAGTTCATTCAACTGGAGATCGAGGAACTTCAGGAAGTGCTCGATCGCCCGCTGGTAGAGCGGGACTGGTTTCCTGACAGTCTTGAGGAGTTTCTGGATCCACTCGATTATCCCCGACTCGAGCCGGAGCCGATTGGCGCACCGTACTACCAGTTTCGTCGTGTCACCCCGATGAACAAGCTCCTGCTGGTGGAAGCAGGGCTGGATCAGGCCCAGCGCAGCCTCAAGCGTTTTTTTGATGATTGGTCGGACAGCAGCGCCAACGAGAACGGGCATTTTTGCAGCCATTGGGTGCTGATTCTGCAAGATTACATGGACAGTAACGGTGATTACCGGGTTAAGGCCCGACCCTATGCGGTGGCCGCGGAATGCCTGCCAGAGCTGCCGGAAGGCGACCTGCTTCAGGGTTCGGAACTGGCCAACGCGATTCATAGCTATGATCGTCAGATCGGCTATCCTTTTGCCTGGTTCTTCATCATGCTCAGTCGCAAGGCGGCTAATTTTCGTCTGGCCGAGGCGGTGCTCAGAGATCAGATGGAAGCTTACGATTACCTGCCTGCCCGGGACCTGAAAGTGTTACGCAGTTGGGAGGAACGACCCTACGCTGTGTAGCACTCCCTGCAATCCTATCGATTGTCAGGTTTGCTACAATGTCTTAAAAAAATAAGCTTAAAGAAAACAATGCCTTAACACATGGCATAAGCATTGCATAATCTGCGGTAAGCTCATCAGGAAGACCTGTCAGATTATGAAACAAAAAGACATTGCTGCCCTGCTGGACGAACCAGCCTGCGCCCACAATAAGAAATCGAAATCCGGTTGCGCAAAACCGAAACCCGGCGCCACTGCAGGCGGATGTGCTTTTGACGGGGCACAAATTGCGTTGCTGCCGATTGCCGATGTGGCCCACATCGTACACGGTTCCATCGCCTGCGCAGGCAGTTCCTGGGATAACCGGGGAACCCGCAGCAGCGGTCCTCGACTCTACCGCCTTGGTATGACCACAGACCTTACCGAACAGGACGTGATCATGGGGCGTGGCGAGAAACGTCTTTTTCACTCCATCAAACAAGCCATCGACTCCCATCACCCGGCAGCAGTGTTTGTCTACAACACCTGTGTCCCCGCCTTGGTCGGGGATGATGTCGAAGCTGTCTGCAAGGCAGCTCAGGAACGCTGGGGTACCCCGGTAGTTCCCGTGGATGCTGCCGGATTCTACGGTACCAAGAACCTGGGCAACCGGATTGCCGGCGAAGCCATGGTCAAGTTTGTTTGCGGAAGCCGTGAGCCTGATCCGTTACCGGAATCGGCCGCTCAGGTGGGGCATCAGATACACGATATTACCCTCGTCGGGGAATACAACATTGCCGGTGAACTCTGGCATGTCATGCCACTGCTCGATGAACTGGGGTTACGTGTTCTGTGCACCCTGTCCGGCGACGCCCGCTATCGGGAAGTACAAACCATGCACCGCTCCGAGGCCAACATGATGGTTTGTTCCAAGGCGATGATCAATGTGGCCCGCAAACTTCAGGATGCCTTCGGCACGCCCTGGTTCGAGGGCAGCTTTTATGGCGTGCGTGACGTCTCCCAGGCGCTGCGTGATTTTGCACGGCTTATCGGCGATGCGGACCTGACTCAGCGCACCGAAGCGCTGATAGAGCGTGAAGAGCGTAAGATTGATGCGGCACTCGAACCCTGGCGCGAAAAACTTCGCGGCCGCAAGGTGTTGCTTTACACCGGTGGCGTGAAGTCATGGTCTGTGATTGCCGCATTGCAGGATCTCGGTATGCAGGTAGTCGCGACCGGGACCAAAAAATCCACTGAAGAGGACAAAGCGCGAATCCGTGAACTGATGGGCCAGGATGCGGTGATGATCGAGGACGGCAATCCCCGCGCGCTGATCAACCTGGTTCGTGACAATGACGTCGACGTCCTGATCGCCGGGGGCCGCAACATGTATACCGCCTTGAAGGCACGCATTCCTTTTCTCGATATCAACCAGGAGCGCGAGTTCGGTTATGCCGGCTATACCGGCATGGTGGAACTCGCCCGTCAACTGGTACTGACCATTGAAAGTCCGGTATGGCGTCAGGTGCGGACGCCGGCGCCTTGGGCTACTCCCACCACAGCACAGGCGGAGGTTTGTCCATGACCGAGATCATCAAGCGCAACAAAGCCCTGTCGGTCAATCCCCTCAAGGCCAGCCAGACAATCGGTGCGGCTCTGGCATTTCTCGGCTTTCGTCGGGCGATGCCCATGCTGCACGGATCCCAGGGTTGCACCGCATTCGGTAAAGTCTTTTTCGTCCGCCATTTCCGTGAGCCGATTCCCCTGCAAACCACGGCCATGGACCAGGTGACCACCGTAATGGGCTCCGAGGAAAGCGTGGTCGAGGGACTCAGAACCATTTCGGAAAAGAGTGCCCCGTCACTGCTTGGCGTGCCCACCACCGGTCTTTCGGAGACCCAGGGCAGTGATGTGCGCATGGCAGTCAAGCAGTTTCGTCAGAAACACCCCGAATACGATGCAATACCGGTGGTTCCGGTCACTACGCCCGATTACACGGGGTGTCTCGAAACCGGATTTGCCAAGGCCGTCGAGGCGATCATACAGACCCTTGTCCCATCCGCGGATAGCGCAGGCACACAACCCGGAAAACGTCAGCATCAGGTCAACGTGCTGGTTGGTGCGTCTCTGACACCTGGAGATCTCGAGGAACTCAAGGATCTGATTGAGATATTTGGCCTGCGTCCCGTTGTAATTCCTGATCTCTCCGACTCTCTGGACGGGCATCTGGGTGTGGATGACTTTTCGCCCCTGACCATAGGGGGCGCAGAGGTCTCTGAGATGCAGACCCTGGGGGATGCCCAGGCTACCCTGGTGATCGGTGCGTCCATGTTTAAAGCGGCTGATCAATTGATAAAGCTTACCGGCGTGCCGGACTATCGCTTTGAACATCTGATGGGTCTCGAAGCGGTGGATTGTTTCGTCGATGCCCTGCATCAAATCTCGCAACAGCCGGTACCGGCAAAACTCGAACGTCAGCGTGCGCAGCTTCAGGACGCCATGCTGGATTGCCACTTCATGCTCGGCATGGCCCGCTTTGCTCTGGCCGCTGATCCGGACCTGCTGCTGGGGCTGAGTCAGATGCTGGCTGGAGTCGGCGGGGAAACCGTGGCGGCTGTCTCGCCGGTCAATGCCCCTGCGCTGCAGCAGGCCGCAACCGGGACGATCAAGATTGGAGACCTTGAGGATCTGGAAATCCTCGCCCGGGAAAATGACGCCGAGATACTGATTACCAATTCACATGGAGTGGAGACCGCACAACGGCTCGGGATCCCACTGTTGCGCGCCGGTTTTCCGCAGTACGACCAATTGGGTGGCTATCAGAAGACCTGGATCGGCTACCGCGGTACCCGACAGACATTATTTGATCTGGCCAACATCATGCTCACCCTGGAGAAGGGTGAAATTCATCCCTATCGTTCCATCTACGCGCAGAAAGCGGATTACCGGGAGGTATCTAATGAGTGTCACGAGGCGGCTGCAACTGGTGGGTTGCACCACTGAGGATGAATGGATGACGACCGCGCTCAAAGTTGCCTTCGCGACCCGTGATATGCAGCACGTGGATCAGCATTTTGGCGCAGCCCAGTCATTCGCCATCTACGCGGTTAACCAGGACAAGGTTTGCCTGGTCGAGGCGGTTGAATTCGGCAAGCTTTCGATGGACGGCAATGAAGACAAGCTGACCGCAAAGATCGATGCTCTGGAAGGTTGCATTGCGGTATACAGTCAGGCAGTGGGTGCTTCTGCTATCAACCAGCTGAAGCTCAAGGGTATTCAGCCGGTTAAAACCACTGAGGGCACCTCGATCAATTCGCTGCTCGAATCCCTGCAGGAGGAATTGCGGCAGGGACCCGGGAGCTGGTTGGCCCGCGCAATCCAGAATGCGGTACCCGCAGATCCCTCCCGTTTCGATCAGATGGAAGCGGATGGTTGGGAGGAGTAGACAATGAGTCAGATGGCTGCGGAGATGCTTGAACACCCGGCGCGCGTAGTCGCCCTGCAGGAACCATACGCCTGGATCGAGGCCGAGGTTCAGAGCGGTTGCAGCAGTTGTTCGAGCAACAGTTGCTCCACTTCGGTGATCGCCAGCCTGTTCGGACTAAAACGAAATCGCTTCCGGGTTGAAAACTCAATCCAGGCAAAGGTCGGGGATCAGGTGCTGATCGGCATCCCCAGTCGAATGGTCGCCAAGGCGTCGGTATTCGCTTACCTGTTACCGCTGATAGCGATGTTGACACTGACATTTGTCAGCCAGTCGCTGCAGATGAGTATCAGCCTGCAGAGCCTGTCTGCACTGGCGGGATTGTCTGCCGGTCTGCTGGCCGTGCGCTGGTTGACTGCACCTGGGGGCGCTGCCGCCACCCAGACGCCTCAACTGTTAAAAGTTCTCCAACCCGGTTACCACCGGGTTGAATTTACAAATCACATTCAGGAGTCAAGTCAATGAATGAAGCTGTCGTGCTGGTGAGTAGTGACGATCCGGTTCTCGAAACCGACTTCGCCAAGGAGATGGTGCGTCAGATGCGTGCCATCGATACCTATGGCACTTACGATAACTGGCCGGTTGAAAAAATTCTCGAGCCGTTTGTCCTTACCAAAGAGAAGAAGCGTGAGATACCTGTGATCGGTGATCCTGATGAGATTACGATGTCGCGTGTCAAGGCGTTCTATAACGCAATCTCCGCATTGATCGAGAAAGAGTGCGGACTGATGGCGGTTCCCATGATGAATCTGACCCATGAAGGATTTGGGCGATCCATCATTACCGTGGGCAAACTGGTCGTCATGGACAAGACTCTGCGTGATGTTCACCGCTTCGGTTTTCCCACGCTTTCGAAAATGAAAGACGAAGCTGACAAACTGTTGTCCGTTGCATTGGAAATCATCGGCCAGCACCCGAAGGTAGCCGGTATGTAGGAGGGTTGAGTATGACTGATGAAGAATTGAAAGCACTATTGAAAGCGACCAAACGGGCCAAGCGAATCGCCACTGAGCGGGCTGGTGAATTGCACGATCTGGTTGAAGACCGGTTGCCGGCTGCATATGAAGAGATACCGGCTGTGGCGCAGGCCACTTACGATGCCTGTCGCGCTTGGGCTGAGGCTGATGCCGCCTACAAGTCCGCCGAATCTGAAATGAGTTGAGGAACAGTAACAATGTCAATGATTACAGGTGTAACACGCGGTGGAGAGGAATATGTTCCCGCGTTTGTAATGGATATCAATCAGCAGAACTGCATCGGCTGCGGCCGCTGTTTCAAGGTCTGTCCCCGGGATGTGTTCGACCTGATCGAACGCGATGATGTCGAGGGATTGATGGCTGATGATGACGACTACGATGACGATTACGGTGATGATGATGACGGTTTCTCCGATGACACCGCCATGGTCATGAGTCTGAAGAACAGTCTCGATTGCATTGGCTGCGGTTCCTGCGCACGGATATGTCCGAAAAAATGCTTCACCCATGAGCCTCAGTCAATCAATGCCTGATGTCATGCAGGTCTGGAGGTAAACATGCCTAAACCAAGCAAGCACGTCTTTGTGTGTGTGCAAAATCGACCATTGGGACACCCCAGGCCCTCGTGCAGCAATAAAAACTGTGCAGAAGTGGCCGAGGAGTTTTACTGGCATCTTCAGGAACGTCAGCTGTTCGACAAGGTTCAGGTAACCACCACCAGTTGCCTCGGTCCCTGCAGTGAAGGACCCTCCGTGCTGGTCTATCCGGAAGGCATCATGTATGGGCGGGTCAGCAAGGCGGATGTGGCAACGATCTTTGATGAACATCTGCAAAATGACAAGCCTGTAGAACGGCTGCAGGTCTCCAAGGAGTTTTGGGGTTGAGTGACTCCCGCTGCAGTGCGGTAACACCGCTCGACACCCCGATCCAGTTTGGCTTCGGCATAGCATCGGAGGTGGAGGCCCATCTGCAGCGGGCGGCACATCTGGTCAATAACCGGAATGCCTCGTTACAGGCGCTTATGGATGCGTATCACGAGGCTCCTGATCAGGTCGAGACACTGGTCGCGATGTTCAAGATTCTGTTTTACCAGGGAGAGACCGGAAAAGCGGAATCCGTGGTAAGAGAGGCTATGCATAAGGCGGCCGAGCAAGGCGGTTTCAACAACGACTGGGAAAGTCTGGAAGAGGAAACAGCCGACTGGGACAATCCTCGAGGTTTCGGCCGTCTCTACCTCTACAGTCTCAAGGCTCTGACGTTCATACGTTTGCGCCAGGACCGTGCGGAGGAAGCAAAAGGGATACTGACTGCCATGCAGCGTATCGATCCAAACGATCAGGTGGGAGCGGATGTACTTCGTGATCTGCTCCAGGGTGTTGCAGAGGAGGATGACGATGGATGAGTCTGTGGCTGTTCGTTATTATAAAGTCGAACAACTTGCTGAGCAGATCTTTGACGACCTTCACAGGGAAGTCGCCAAACTGGGTTTCTCCGGGGATGAAGTGGTTCTGAAGCGTCCTCATGAAGCGGACTATCGGCTGGAACGTGATCCGTCCACCAGTGAATACAGTCTGGTGGGAGACTGGTTGAACGAACAGGGCATGAAGCTTGGCACCCTGCTGTTTCATTCAGATGGCAGCTTCTTCGTCGAGCAGGATGTCGTGAGGCCCCATCCTAAGCGAAAGGGCTGGTTTGTCGAGGCGGTCAATGCCTGGGGAAAGGATGCCGAAATCAAAGCGGAAGCGCGTCTTTTACCCATGCCGGACTAGAAGGCTGTTGGTATTCGCTCAGATGCGCGCCAAACAAGGCGAAATTCGCCGAAAAAGCGCAGTTTACTGGAGTAAATGAGCATTTTGAGGCGGATTTTAAGGCAGATTCGTGCCGTCTGAGTAGTATTTAAACAGTTTGCTAGGTCTGATGTACGAAGTCATGCACAGGCTTCCGATAGCCCCTGCCGACATGACAGGGTGCAAGCGCAGTGAGCACTAAGCATGCATCACTCAATATTCACATTTCAAAATCATTAAAAGATGGATTATCGAGTCATTCTCTACCACAAGCAGCCCACTAGTGCGCGCACCCGGTTCCTGAAATTCAGTCATGAAAGCGTATGTGCCTTTGAAGCACTGCCAAAACTATCCGCCCGGGTAACAACTCTGCCTAGCACCGTACACCACCCGGCAGCGATACTACGGGAAACCGAAACGCGGCTGGGATTCCCCCGGGAGTCATTGAGTAACGAGGCTGAGTACCGACAGGGGGTCGAGGTACCCGGTGAAACCATCGAGGTATTGCTTGCGAGTATCAACACAATTGACCCACCGTTTGAAACAGCAGAGCAGATCGACGCCTGTTTCATAGATCTGACCCAGGCGCGAAAACTTCCGCAGGTGGAGCTGGAATTGTTACGCGCCGCCTACGAACTGATTTTGGGTGGGTAACGACTGCCCGTAGTTGTTTCAGCACTGATCCACATGGACCGGTTCAGTTGACGCCCATGCGATCAAGCAATTGCACCACGGAGTTGCGTGCAAGCACATCCGAGAGCGCGCGTTTATCGACTAGGAAAACAGGCTTTTCAACGTTGTAAACCTTATTCAGGATGGGCACGAAGTTGTTCGGATAATCGATGATGCGCATGATATCGATGGGTGACAAGGCCTCCACATCTTCGATCACGATCGGGGTCTCAACGAAACAGTCTCCAATCCACAATCTCAGGTTGGGAACGGTAACGTTCTGCGCAATGGAGCTTTCAGCCATCGCATCGCCCGGGTCTGCGCCAATGATCGCGTTCCATTTCAACAAGTGACTCTCTGCGATTTTCCTGACATCGGCTCCGCCTGCGGATGGCAGCACCTTGGTGTCAAATTTCTCGGCCTCTTTGTGTAACGATCTGAGCGCCCTGCGCACGGATGACGCTGAAACCATGCCGGAAAATCGTTGATTTTCGAGGATCACGATACGTTGCAGACCCCACATCTCCTCGCCAATGGCGGCCAGAAGATAAAGTCTCGTGGACCACCAGGGATTCGCCAGGTCGATCATGACTGCGGGAGGGCAGCTGGGCTGTTCCGCCAATGCAAGGATCGGCATGGTTGCGCTGTCGGTCAGATACTCGTTCGCGGTAAAGAAATCGATATTCCCTGTGATGTTTACCAGTTGCCTGTGTACCTCGGTTCGCATTCCGACTGAACTGATCGATGCGGCGATATGGCGGGCCAGGCTGTCTGGATTCGAGAAATAGTTAATGAGATGCTGCTCCCGCAAAACCTCGCGAAATGCGCGGATCGGCCCGGGGTCTGTCTGGTTTCCGATCCCGTCGATAAATGGTGTTGGCCAGGAGGTCCGCTCGTCGAGCAGGAAGGGAAGTATCTTTTTGCCAACCTGAACGGCTTTTCGGTATTCGAATTCGGTAATCGAGGTAACGCCCGGTGTTGCGCCGGCAATCTCCGACGGGCCAGTGGCGGGTACATATCCGTAGCGCCAGGCGACAATACTCACAAACGCGTCACACGAGGCCACATCTGAGAGGACCTTGTTCAGGGGTACAGCAGTTTCCGCGACGTAATCCTCCATGGCCACGACCTCGTGCCCCAACTGGCGAAGTATCTGCGTTGCTTCACTCCGATACTCGATCAGGTCCTCAAATGTCGACGAGATGTAGATCCGCATTTGTCCTCCTTGATATCTGTAGTGTAATGGGTGAGAGTTTTCCGTTTACTCGATCACTACCAGGGCCAGTCAATACTCATCTAATACAACGTGCGTTTATGGGTGCTGATGAGCGGTAACGCTTGCTGCGCGCGAACACACTGGAAGGATAAGCGCATTGGAGTGTGCCTGCACTGGATATCCCAAGCTATGCTCATAACATAGCACATCGCTTGACACTGATTAGGTCGAACGCCAAGAGCAGTTATTCTTGATAATCACTATATTGAGCTTGGCGAGGGTAAAATGAGGGCCTGATAACCCGGCGGACAAGGCGCACAGAATGCTAAAATTCAAATTTGACACGAACAAGCAAGGCGGGAGCAGGTCAATCCGGGCCCGGGTGTTCGTGTACGGTACCTTGCGTAAAGGCCAGGTAAACCACTCCCTGCTCGAAGGCGCGAGATTTTTAGGTTTCCACACCACCGCACCAATCTACAAGATGTTTGATCTGGGCGCCTACCCGGGGGTGACCAAGGGCGGAAACACTGCGATCCAGGGTGAAGTCTATGAGGTTGACACACGCCTTATGGGAAACCTTGACCGGCTGGAAGGGTATCCCCTCGACTACACGCGAGCGTACGTGCCAACCCCCTGGGGTCGGGCATGGATCTATCTCTATCGCAAATCACTCCGGGACTGGAAGATCATCCCTTCCGGGGTGTGGCAGGATCCTCTCAACCTGCGCCGCTGGAGTCGCTGACCGGTCGCCGGAAATTCAACCACAGGGATAAGTCCGCTGTGTTACTTTGCGGTCCACTTTTCCCGGGCGCAGAAAGGTTCAGTCTTCTGCGGAGCTGACCTCTGTCGCACTCAATTCCTCTTCCCAGCAGCCGGTGGGCGGGCCGAGATTCAAAGACTCGTCTTCAAACCTGACCAGATAGATTTTTCGCTCCGGCGCTTCCTCCAGGTGACCGGTTTCGATCAGCACTCCTTTTGTACCGGGTTTCGCCAACAGGGCATCATTCGGGATTTCGGGAATGCCCCCGTCGTTATAGATGTGGCTGGCCGCGTAGACCAGGTCTCCAGGGTTCAAATGATCGATCGTCATGTTTACTCCGATTTGTCAGGTTTCGTACCAGATCAGACTTTTTCGATTGTCGCGGTTACAACAGCAAATTATCCTCTCAGACACTAAATCCCAATAAAATCAATAAGTAAGAAATATTTGGGATCTGTGGCACAGGCTTTGCAACCTCTGTGTAAACCTAGAATGCAAGAGACTTGCCACGGAGAAACGACCATGCTCACAATCACACAGAATGCACAAAAGGCCATCAGCCGATTCATCAAAGGATCTGAAACCCCGGTTGCCGGTCTGCGGATATCCGTCACCGGCGGTGGCTGTTCCGGAATGCAGTACGGCCTGGCGCTGGAAGAGACGGCCAAACCTGATGACACCGTGATCGAGATTGACGAGATCAAAGTTTTCGTCGACCCCTACAGCGCACCGATGCTCAAGGGTGTGACCGTCGATTTCCTCGACAGCATGGATGGCAGTGGCTTCAAATTTGAAAATCCAAACGCAACGGCGAGCTGTGGTTGCGGCAATTCCTTTTCCGCCTAATCTGACAGGAGTAAAGACATGTGGGACTATTCCGAAAAAGTTCAGGAACATTTCTTTAACCCCCGCAATGCCGGCGCGGTTGAGGGAGCCAACGCCACCGGAGATGTGGGTTCCCTTTCCTGTGGTGACGCACTGCGACTGACCCTCAAGGTTGACCCGGATACTGAGACCATTCTGGATGCAGGGTTCCAGACCTTTGGCTGTGGATCCGCGATTGCTTCGAGTTCGGCACTCACCGAGATCATCAAAGGTATGAATCTGGACGATGCCCTGAATGTCAGCAATCAGGATATTGCCGACTTTCTCGACGGATTGCCTCCGGAGAAGATGCACTGTTCCGTGATGGGGCGGGAAGCTCTGCAGGCCGCGGTCGCAAACTACCGTGGCGAGGAGTGGAAGGACGACCATGAAGAAGGCGCGCTGATCTGCAAATGCTTCGCGGTCGATGCAGTAATGATTGAAGAGACCGTACGGGCCAATGGCTTGCGTACCGTGGAAGAGGTGACCAACTACACCAAGGCTGGCGGCGGTTGTTCTGCCTGCCACGAAGGTATCGAAGAGATTCTGACCATGGTTCTGGCGGAGCAGGGTGAGAGCTTTGATCCCAATGCGGTGCCCAATGAAATAAAGAAACCCAAGTCGGGTCTGACAAATCTGCAACGAATGAAACGCATCGAGGAACTACTTGAAGATATCCGCCCGAATCTGCAGCGGGATCATGGTGATGTGGAGCTGGTGGAAGTCGACGGCAAGTATATCTATGTCAAGATGATGGGCGCCTGCTCCGGCTGTCAGATGGCCGCGACCACTCTGGGTGGTATTCAGCAGCATCTTGCGGAAGGTCTGGGCGAATTCATTCAGGTTCTTCCCGCTGAAGAACTGGCCCGTCGGGCTTCCGTAGGAGGTTGATCATGGCTGATGGTATCTATCTGGACAATAATGCGACCACCATGGTCGATCCTGCGGTGGTGGAAGCCATGCTGCCGTATTTCACCGAACAATTTGGCAATCCCTCGTCGTTGCACCAGTTTGGCGACAAGGTGGGTCGTGCTTTGAAAAAAGCCCGCCAGCAGGTTCAAAAACTGCTTGGCGCCGAGCATGATTCGGAGATTATATTCACCTCCTGTGGCACTGAGTCGGACTCAACTGCGATTCTCTCGGCACTCAAGGCTCAACCGGAACGCAAGGAAATCATCACCACAGTAGTGGAACACCCGGCGATACTGACTCTGTGTGAGTATCTCGAGAAGGAAGGTTACACAGTTCACTATCTGAAAGTGGATAAGAAGGGCCGTCTTGATATCAACGAGTACTACCGGCTGCTCTCTGACAATGTCGCAATTGTTTCCGTAATGTGGGCGAACAATGAAAGCGGCACGCTGTTTCCTGTTGAAGAGATGGCGGAGATGGCCCGTTCCGCGGGTGTGCTGTTTCATACAGACGCGGTGCAGGCGGTGGGAAAACTGCCGATTGATCTCAAGGAAACAAACATTGACATGCTGTCCCTGTCCGGACACAAGCTGCATGCACCCAAAGGTATCGGTGTCCTCTACCTGCGCCGCGGCGTGCGTTTCCGCCCACTGCTGAGAGGAGGTCACCAGGAGCGCGGTCGTCGCGCCGGTACGGAAAATGCGGCGTCCATCGTGGCTCTGGGCAAAGCCTGTGAAATGGCGGCTGAATCCATGGACTACGAAAAGAGTTTCGTAAAAGCCATGCGCGATCGTCTGGAACAGGGCATCCTGGAGAGCGTCAGTCACTGCTTCGTTACCGGAGACCCGAACAACCGACTGCCCAATACCTGCAATATCGCGTTCGAATATATTGAAGGCGAAGCGATACTGCTGCTGTTGAACAAGATGGGCATTGCGGCATCGAGTGGTTCGGCCTGTACTTCCGGTTCTCTGGAACCCTCGCATGTGATGCGGGCCATGGACATACCGTTCACTGCCGCTCACGGGTCGGTTAGATTCTCCCTGTCCCGCTACAACACCATGGACGAGATCGAGAAGGTAATCGAAGCCGTGCCTCCGATCGTGGCGCAATTGCGGAAACTGTCTCCCTACTGGGGTGAGAATGGACCGGTGGAAGAACCTGAAAAGGCATTCGCGCCGTCCTACGCATAATCCCACGCATTCGTATTCTCGCTTGGTACCGCGGCATGATGCCGCGGTTTTTTTTGTAGGGTATCCGACAAATCTGTTGGCATGTCGGGCATGGAACGCGGCAATATTCATTAACTTGTTGATAATAATATAAAATCACGACTGGCATGGTGATTGCAAATAGTCTTTTATACAAGGAGATCACTATGTCGCAAGAGACCATCAACGCTACGATCAACGATACTACCCTGCGGGACGGCGAGCAGTCCGCCGGGGTGTCGTTTTCGCTGGATGAGAAACGCGCCATTGCCCGCGCTCTCGATGAGTTAGGTGTCCCGGAGCTGGAAATTGGCATCCCCGCCATGGGTGAAGAGGAACGTGAGTCGATCCGTGCCGTGAGCGAGGATGTTAAGCAGGCAAAACTAATGGTCTGGTGTCGCATGCACCGGCAAGATATTGCATCCTGCCGCGGCCTCAATGTGGATTGGATCGACCTGTCCATGCCGGTATCCGATCAACAGATCCGCAATAAGCTGGGTCGTGACCGTGACTGGGTGTTGGAGCAGATCGAACCGCATGTTGCGGAGGCCCATGAATTGGGACTCAACGTCTGCATCGGGGGAGAAGACGCCTCGAGGGCTGATCCTGAATTCCTCTGGAAGGTGATAGAAACGGCTGAACGAGCGGGCGCACAACGTTTCCGGTTTGCCGACACCGTGGGCATCATGGAACCGTTTCAGGTTTACCAGACCATCGGGGACCTGAGAGCCATGACCGACATGCAGATTGAAATGCATGCCCATGATGACCTGGGGCTGGCAACGGCCAATACCCTGGCGGCGGTGAGAGCCGGTGCGACGCACGTCAATACGACCGTACATGGGTTGGGCGAACGGGCTGGTAACGCACCTCTGGAGGAGATCGTCATGGGCCTGCGGCGCTTTTTCAATCATGCGAACGATATTGACATGACCGGCTATCAGGTGCTTTCGCAGCTTGTGGAGAAGGCCTCAGGCCGACTGGTCGGCTGGCAGAAAAGTCTGGTTGGTACCGGAGTCTTCACTCATGAGGCGGGGATCCATGTGGATGGCCTGATGAAAGACCGGCTCAACTATCAGGGTGTGGATCCCGCAGAGATGGGACGCGAGCACCAGTTCGTGCTCGGTAAACATTCAGGAAGCCACGCCGTGATCCAGGCATATGCCGATATGGGCCTGTCACTGACCATGGAACAGGCAGCTTCCCTGTTGCTGCAGGTTCGGCAGCACGCGGTCAAGTTCAAACGTCCACCGGCGGTTCAGGACCTGCGTCGTTTCTATCTGACCATCAATGAGGTAACCATGGACAGGGTGGCATCGTAATGAACTCTGAACTCTGTGTAGAGGAACAGGCTTGCGAGGATAAAAAGCGCTCCGTCTGGCGGGAGATGCGGGACGACATCGGTTGCGTATTTGCGCGTGACCCGGCCGCCCGGACACGATTCGAAATCATGACCACCTATCCTGGCGTTCATGCGGTATTGCTTTATCGCATCGCGAACAGGATGTGGCGCAGGGGATGGCGCTACTTTCCACGCTTCATATCCTATATCGCCCGGATCTGGACCAGTATCGATATTCACCCCGGGGCCACGATCGGCAACCGGTTTTTCATCGATCACGGCGCAGGAGTGGTGATCGGAGAAACCGCCGAAGTGGGTAATGACGTCACGATTTATCATGGTGTGACATTGGGTGGCGTTTCCTGGAGTAAAGGCAAACGTCACCCCACGCTGGGCAATCAGGTGGTGGTGGGCGCCGGTGCAAAAATACTGGGACCGATCACGATTGGCGACAAGGCCCGGGTCGGCGCCAATTCGGTGGTGGTTTCGCCGGTACCCGCGGGAAAAACCGTGGTCGGAATACCCGGTAAAATCGTTCGCTCCAGCCGTCCCGAGAATGCTGAGGGCATCGACCTGAATCACCATCTGATACCCGATCCCGTGGCCGATGCAATCAGCTGTCTGCTGGAGCGTATTCGCCTTTTGGAACATGAGGTCGGTGTCTACGGTTGCTTGCCCGGAGGGGAAAAACCTCAGGATGAATGCCGTGAATGCGATGCACAAAAGGTGTGTGAGCACGGTAACGAAGTGGTGTTAAAGGAGCCAACACAATGACACTTGACCTGCTCGATTTTGACAGTGAAGACCTTTACTTCAACGAGGCTCTCAATTCAGAGGTAAAAAAATGTCTGGATCAGGCTGCTGCGACCTATGGTGACGATGAGTCCGAAATGGCGTTGTTGCGGGCCTATTTTCTCGAGCCAAAACATCCCATGGTGCTGGTTGCACTATACCGGTACTACTATTATCAGCACCGTTTGCGCGATGCACTGATTGTTGCGGAGCGGGTTTTGGTTGTCATGGCTCAACGATTGGATTTACCTCTCGACTGGCGTGAGTTGACCGAAGGTCGGCTCGGCAATGGCGTTATGATCTCCATGACGCTGATCCGCTTTTACATGCTGGCGCTCAAGGGCGCCGGTTACCTCGAACTCAGACTCGGTGACTACGAATCGGCTTTGCAACGACTGGAAAAAGTGGCGGAACTCGATTCCAAGGATCGTCTGGGAGCCGAAGCACTTTTGGAAGTTGTTCGTAAAGCCCTGTCCGACACGACTGACAGCGCAATGGCCTAATACCTAAACAGGAGCACATCACGATGAGCGAAAGTGAATTTGATTTGGATTTGGAAGAACTCAGCAGTGCCGAGGATTTTCTGGAATACTTCGGTATCGCCTACGATGCATCGATCGTGCACGTTAACCGCCTGCATATCCTGCAGCGCTTTCACGACTACTTGGCTGAAGTTGAAAGCATGCCTGAAGAGGATGATGAAAAATTCGCGGTTTATGCCGGTATGCTGAGCAGCGCCTATGCCGACTTTGTAACTTCAGATGCATTGACTGAAAAGGTTTTTAAGGTCTTCAAGATGAATGAACCGGTATCTGTGCAGATACCGTTGATGGATTTGAGTCAACAGGTAAAGAATCTTGCGTCCGAAATATGAATACGGCCAGGCGGTTCGGGTAGTCCGCAACCTGCGTAACGATGGCACCTACCCCGGTGAACCAACCGGTAGGCTTCTGGTGCGGCGTGGCAGTGTGGGTTATATCCGAGATGTCGGCACGTTTCTCCAGGATCAGCTGATCTACTCTGTGGATTTTCTCGATGCGAACATGCGTGTCGGCTGTCGTGAGCAGGAGTTGCAACTCGAAACCGATCCATGGATCCCGACCCGGTTCGACTTTCGTGACAAAGTTACACCAAAGATTTCTCTGGGTATCCAGGGTGATGTGATCGCCGCCCCGGGAGATGAAGGCGAGATTGAAAAAACACTGCGGGATCATCCGGGAGGTCCTGCCTATCACGTGAGGTTTCATGGCCGAACCCTCATGGTTCCGGAAAGCGCACTGGATTTCCTCAATCCTGAAGATGAGGTGGAGGCATGAACTTGGCAGTCGAACAAACTGAAATTTCTCCTGTATTCAGCTACCATATGCTGCGCAATGCACTGAGTCGTTTCAAAAAAAATCTGACCCAGCTGGATCCTCATGAGCATGACCAGGTAACCCGTAGCGCTGCCAAAAGCTATGATCTGGAATGCCTGGTTATTCAGTCACCTGAAGCTGAAAACCTGATCATCTCTGAGGCGCAACTGGATGCCTCGTTGCAGGAGGTGGCCTCCCGCTATCCCAGCCGCGACGAATATCTTCGCGATCTGGAAAACAACGGTCTCGACGAAGAGGGGCTTAAATCCGCGCTACAGCGGGAACTGGTTTTCGATGCGGTGATGCAAAAAGTTGCCGCGAAAAGTGCGCAGGTCAACGATCTTGATGTCCATCTGTTCTATGAAATGCATCATGAGCGTTTCCAGATGCCTGAGTTGCGCACGGTTCGACATATTCTTATCACAGTCAACCCTGACTACCCTGAAAACATGCCGGATGCAGCACTGCAACGGATGCAGGAAGTCGTCGATAAACTCGGCGGGCGGGTGAATCGGTTCGATCAGTTCGCCAAGCGTTATTCAGAGTGCCCGAGCGCGATGGAGGGGGGCAAGTTGGGGGAAGTCGCCCGCGGACAGCTCTACGAATCCCTCGACAGCGCCCTTTTCAAAATGCAGGCGGGTGAAATCAGCCCGATCATTGAATCCGATATGGGTTTTCACATCCTTTACTGCGAGAAGATCAAATCCGCGAAACGGGTTCCTCTTTCAAAGGCACGCGACAAGATTCTTGAAATTCTCCAGGAGCGCCAACGCCGCAACTGTCAAAAGTCCTGGCTCACGAGCCTGCAAAAAGTGCAGCAAGGCTGATCGGGAGGAAGCGAACATTGAGCGATCATAAGAAACACTGCTCATTCTGTGCTGAAGAGCAAGGGCCGGACAACCCCCTGATCGCCGGTATCGACGGTCATATCTGCGAAGAATGCGTCCGCCTGGCTTCACAGGTCGTTGCCAGCTGGGGCCGTCGCCGTACCGCGATCAAGCCTTTTCAAAACATGCTGAAGCCCAAACAACTGAAGGATGAGCTTGATCGCTATGTAATTGGTCAGGAACTGGCCAAGGAAACCCTTGCGGTCGCGGTGTACAACCATTACAAGCGGTTGAACATGGAAGGCAAGGATCTGCACATGACCGCCAACGAAGCCGATGTGGAGATCGAGAAGTCGAACATCCTCCTGCTGGGGCCCTCGGGAACCGGCAAGACTCTGCTGGCCAGTACCCTGGCGAAAATCGTAGGTGTGCCGTTCGTGATCGCCGATGCCACCACTTTGACCCAGGCGGGCTACGTCGGCGAGGATGTGGAAAGTATCATAGTCAGATTGCTCGACAGCGCCGACGGAAACCGGGAACTCGCTGAGTGGGGCATTATTTACATCGATGAGATTGATAAACTGGCGCGCACCGCTGAATCGTCACAGGGGACCCGGGATGTCTCAGGTGAAGGTGTGCAGCAGGCGCTGCTGAAACTGGTCGAAGGTACCCAGGTCAAAATCAATGCCAAGGGTCGCAAGGAGCCCGGTGATGTGGTGCTCAATACCCGTAACATTCTTTTCATCGCCGGAGGCGCATTCGCCGGTCTGGAATGCTTGTTGGAAAAGCGCATGAACAAGGACAAAGGCGGTATTGGATTTCATGTCGACCTGAGCGATACCTCCAAAGCCTACGATCAATTGAAGTTCTTCGAAGAGGTTCAACCGGATGATCTGCGCCATTTCGGTCTGATCCCGGAGTTTGTCGGGCGCTTTCCGGTCATTACCGCGCTGCACGATCTTGATGAGCAGGCACTGGTCAGTATCCTCACACAACCGCGCAACGCACTGACCCGTCAATACCAGAGACTTTTTGACTTCGAAGGCGTCAACCTGGAGTTCACCGAACCAGCTCTGGCAGCGATTGCGCGTCAGGCCATGTCCCGGGGTACCGGAGCCCGGGGACTGAGGGCGGTCATGGAGGGGATGTTGCGCAAGGTGATGTTCGACATGCCTTCCATCGAGGGTGCGAAGGAGTGCCTGATCGATGAATTGCAGGTAATGGACCACTCCAAAATCGATATCCGGTTGGAAACTGCTCAGCAGGATAAAGAACACGGATTGATGCAAAACAGTTCCTCTTGACTGATACCTCTGAACTGATCACACCTGCGCAGGAAGCGCAGGTTCCGCGTGTGGCCTTGCATATCACCCGGGAACTCTGGTTTCGCTCTGTGATACCTCCTGATTCGGATCGCATTGATTGGATACGTCAGTGGAAGGTCAAGAACCTTGATTTCAGATGGCTTGTAATGAAATTCTCAAATTCGTTCGAGCATGGTCATATTCTGTCAGTCAACAGGTCGTAAGAACCAGACTGCATTTTCATTTCCAACCTTGCGATTCTTTTCCGCTTGGCAACCCCTTCAGGTAACTTGAGGCAGTAAGTATGGGCCTGGTTTACAGCCTTTGTGACATGCTCATGATATTTTGCCAGTCGTTCCAAGGCCTCGGTGCAGTTCTCCTCCGCCAGAGATTCCCATATCTTGCGGGCTTGTTGGTGTTCCCCGTTGCGTTTTAACAACCGGGCCAGCAGGAGTTTTCCTGCTTCATCCAGACTGACATAGGATCTTTGAAGCACTTGGCAGGCCTTACGAGGATCCTCTGCCATCAACCATCGGGCGATCCCCAAGACATCGATCTCTCCTGATGGTGCGTCAATGACTGTCTGTGCAAGGCGGCTGTGGGCAACGATCAGTGACAGTATGTCATCACGATGATGTCGCACCGTACGAACCAGGCGATCTTGAGACAGTTGACGAATGAAATCGAACCAGGCGTCGGGTGCCTCGGCACCGGGAAGATCGCCGCGCCTGTGAAAATTCAGCAGGCGCTTTTCCAGGGTCAGCAGCCGGCAGTCCGGCCAGTGACGCGCAAACAGGCGTCTGACAGGGTGCAACAGGTCGAGGTGAGGGATTGCGTCCAGAGTCCAGGGCAGGGCATGCATCCGGAAGCGCGATCTGAGCAGTGGCAGATCGAAGCTTTTACCGTTGTAGCTGACCAGCCGGTCCATTTCCGGATCAAGGCATTGGCTCAAAGCACTGAGCAGTCCGGGTTCCCCGGAAAACCGGGTGATCAGCCATTGCTCGAGTACAATCTGAGTCTCCTCGGTCCAGGCGCATCCCACGAGAAAGCTCAGCGTGCCGCTCCCTCCTGACAGTCCGGTAGTCTCCGTGTCCAGGTATCGATTGCAACGATCACCTGTTCCGGGCTCCCCGGGTAACCGGGGATTCAGGTCAAGGGTCTCCAGTCCATAGTGCTGCATGATGACTGGAACGGGAATTCGGTTGCGGATGCGTATCAATCCCTCTGAAACCAGGCGGCCATTCAGGGTTTTGGCGAGATCGGTCTCCGCCGCCAATAAGGACTTGGGTGAAGAGGACACCGGTCGATGCCGGTGCAGGTTCTCAAGCCGGTCTCTCAATCCGGTGTTTTTCGCGGCGATGGCTGGGGACATGCTGCCGCTTTGCGACTGCAGTCGGCTCAAGCGGGATTTAAGATTCATGTCCGCTGAGTATTTTGAGCAACTTCATTGCCGATGCCTTGGGCGAATATCCCCGCGCTTCGTCGCTCGCCAGGATCGGCCCGACGCAACTGGGACAGCCTTGGGAACAGTTACATGCGGCTACCATGGAGAGAGCATCCTGAACAACGGCATGCCGTTGTGCGAACAAAGGTTCGCTGATGCCGATGCCGCCAGGATAGTTGTCGTACAGGAACAGCGTGGGGGCGAAGCGGGGCAGGCGCGCCGGGTCCAGGGTCTCCCCGGCGGTATTGATCATGTGGCCTCTCCCCTGGTTACCCACGGTTGCAAACCACTGAGCCTCTCCGTCTCCCACAGCCCGTCCGATGTCCCGGGGTTCGGACAGCATACGCAGTGTCGCCACGATATGGATCGCGTAGCCTGCGCCGAGAAACCCGTCCAGGGCAGCATGCCGGGATGCGAAGACACGATCCATGAGATCCGGATCGACCTGCCACCAAACTGCCGTGGTATGCATCTCCTGGTCCGGTAGATCGATGTCCCCGTAACCGACGTTCTCGTGAGTGTAGTAACGAATCTTTTTATAGCCGGCAACCCGGCGTACCAGGTGTACCTCGCCGCTGGCATCCCGGTGTCCCCCGGACCGGTTGGATTCGAAACGTTCGAGAATCTTCAGACGGGTATAGTCGATCGCGTCCGTGTAGTAGTCAACACGGGTTCGGGTCACGAACGCCTTGCGTCCCTCCCAGTCCAAGCGTTCAACCTGATAGGGCGAGGATTGAATCATGTAGATGGCGCCCGGGTATAAGGTCATGGGTGCGGAGTTGTAGTCCACTTCCGCGATCACCCGTTTGCCACCCTCTGTGGCATCGATCACGACGAAGTTGCCTTCCGCTACCGATCGCAGGCTGACGCTGTTTGCCGGGTAACTATCGGCCATCCAGTGCCACTGGGAACCCTCAAGGTGGAGTACCCCCTGTGCCTCCAGATAGGCGAGCATCTCGTTCAAATCTTCTCCGCCGAAGCGTTCCCCGGCGCTGAAGGGCAGTTCGAATGCGGCGCATCGAATGTGATCCAGCAGAATCAACAGTTGATCCGGATCGATTCGGGCATGTTCGGGTGAAGCGCCGAGGAAAAACCCCGGATTGCGGATGATGTACTGATCCAGTGGCAGGCTGCTGGCCACCAGGATGCCGACAGCGGTTCTCTGGCGTCTGCCTGCCCGTCCCAGTCGCTGCCAGGTACCGGATACCGTACCCGGGTAACCGTTGAGCACGCACAGATCCAGGGAGCCGATGTCCACGCCCAGTTCCAGTGCCGAGGTGGAAACCACGCAATCGAGATCACCGGCGCGCAATCGTTTCTCCAGACTCCGTCGCTCACTGGGTAGATATCCACCGCGATAGGCGGCAATCCGTTGTGGATGACGGGGATCATCGTCAAACGCATCTTTCAGGTACTTGGTGATGACTTCCACCATCAGGCGCGATTGAGCAAACACGATGCTTTTCAGGTTGTATCCGACCGCCGTTTTGGTGACGGCCGTGGTTTGAGATCGCGCGGACGCGCGGATTCCAAGGTCCGGATTCACAACCGGCGGGTTCCACAGCAGAAGGTGCTTGGCGCCGTGTGGGGCGCCGCTTTCCGTAATCGCATGCACCTCGTCACCGATCAGTTCAGATGCGAGTTCCCCGGGATTGGCGATCGTCGCGGAGCAGAAGATGAATTGAGGTTCACTACCATAAAAGCGGCAGATGCGTTTCAATCGGCGCAACACGTTGGCCACATGTGAACCGAACACCCCCCGGTAACTGTGCATCTCATCGATCACCACATAGTGAAGCGTCTCGAAAAACTGTGCCCACTTAGTGTGATGGGGCAGGATGCCCTGGTGAAGCATGTCGGGATTGGAGATGACGATGTCTCCATGAACCCTGACGGCCTTGCGGGCGTCACCCGGGGTATCCCCATCGAAGGTATAGGATCGCACCCCCAGATTCCCTGCCTGGTTGAGTGCGTTGATCTCAGCAACCTGGTCCTGAGCCAGCGCCTTGGTGGGGAAAAGGTACAGCGCCTTGCTGCGCTGATGCAGGACGCGCTGTAAAACCGGCAGGTTGTAACAAAGTGTCTTTCCCGAGGCCGTCGGGGTCACGATGACCGAGTGCCGGCCTTCAAGCAGACTGTTCCAGGCCATGATCTGATGCGAATAGAGCCGCTCGATACCCCGTTTTTTCAGCGCATGGGCCAGACGCAGGTCCAGGGTTTCGGGAAAGGCCCCGTAACAGCCGTCCCGGGCCGGGATCGTGAGTTCACCGGTGATGCGCTCCCGATATTGTTCACGGATGAATCCTATAAAGGCCTCAGCGTCAGACGAGGATGTGGCGGCATCGGCCTGTGTCCGTTCAGTTGCAGCAGTGTGTTTCATGAGGCTGTTCTCTATCCGTTCTCTATTGTAGAATAGAGAATACCCCAACCTGGAATCAAGTACGAATTTCATGAATTTGACCCGACGCCAGCGCGAAATTTATGAATACCTGGTGCGCCATCCTGAACTCTTCGAACAACCCCTGACTCATGATGAACTCTGCCGTATCCTGGGTCTGCAATCACGGGGGTCGCTGCACAAGCACATTCGGGCTTTGACCGATGCCGGGTTGATTGAGCCAATGGATCGGTTGCAGCGGGGGATACGGCTGACCTCCGGGGCGGCGGATGATCAGGAGGGGTTGCCTTTCCTGGGTCGCATCGCGGCAGGCCCTCCACTGGAAGCCGTGCTACAGGCGGAACGCATCAAGGTGCCTGATGTCATGCAGGGTGGAGACAAGCCGCGCTACGTCATCGAGGTGAGAGGAGACTCAATGATCGAGGCCGGGATCTACGACGGTGATCTGGCGGTCATCGAGCATACCACCCAGGCGCGGGATGGCGAGATCGTGGTGGCACTGGTCGAGTCATCCGAGGTCACCCTGAAGCGACTTGAACAGCACCCCGGAAGGGTGCTGCTTATTCCGGCCAATTCAGCAATGCAACCGATGATCTACGAACCGGATCAGGTACAGATTCAGGGTGTTCTGCGAGGCCTGCTGCGTATCTATTGAATTTGAACCAGGATAATGACCTTCGCTGGGCGCCATAGCTGGTCAGTTGGAACTTGCCAGAAGATCACGGCTCACCAAACCTGGTGGAGTCTGGCATAATTGGATCACTGTAATGGAGTGCATAAGCTGTCAACAATGGAACGGATTGATCTGTCTGGGTTGCTTCATATCAATTCAACCGCTCGCATATTAGATCCGGGTCGAACCCATATACCCGTTCACCCGCAGATCAAGAACCCTGTTTTTCTGAGTTTGTGCCGGTACAGTTTACTCGACTCCAGTATTTCCCCTGGCTTGACGATTTCCGGGCCTGGACAAAGACATTTCAGACCAGCTGACTGATTATGAATGACAAACACGATCTCGACTTGGTGATTTCCGGGCATTTCCCCATCATTGTGATCCAGACTCACGAGGAAATTCGTGCATTGCAGCTGTTGAGAAATATCGCACTGCAGAAGCATCGACCCTTGCTGATGTGGTCGATTACCGATGGATTAAGAGAAGAAAAATCGACCGTTGCAGACAACGGGGTCAATTGGGAGGAGGTCACCTACGAGGGGCAACCCGGTATCCGTAAACACCAGCCCTCAAACCCGGAGGAAATTCTCGCGAAACTGGCGGAAAAGAATCGGCATGCCATCGTGGCGATGCTGGACTTTCACCCCTTTCTGAATGATCCGAAAATAATCCGCAGGTTGAAAGAAATGGCGCTCCAGCATCCTCAGAATGGCATCACGATCGTATTGATCAGCCATGCCCTGGAATTGCCTGAGGAGTTGAAACGCCTGAGCGCCGGTTTTGAGTTGTCGCTTCCGGATACCAACCAGATCAAGCAGCTCATACAGGACGAAATCAAAGTCTGGTCACTTCGTAACGGCAACAGGAATATCCGCGGGAGCAAAACCGCCTATCAGAAACTCGCCCGGGTTCTGACAGGATTGACCATCAGCGACATTCGGCGTCTTGTCCGTAACGCGATCTATGATGATGGCGCAATTACACAAACCGACATACCCAAGGCCATGGAGCTCAAGTACCAGTTAATTGGCCAGGGTGGACTGCTGTCTTTTGAATACGATACTGCAAAGTTTGCTGAAGTAGGTGGATTTTCACGCCTCAAGACCTGGCTGGATCTGAGAAAATCCGCATTTCTCGCAGATGTCGGAACCCAGTTCGACAGACCCAAGGGTATTTTGCTGCTTGGCGTGCAGGGGGGCGGTAAGAGTCTTGCCGCCAAAGCCGTGGCGGGCAGTTGGGGCATTCCTCTGCTGAGACTCGATTTTGGCGCGATGTATGATAAATATATCGGTGAATCGGAGAAGAATATTCGCACCGCGCTGCAGGCCGCCGAAGCAATGTCACCCTGCATCCTGTGGATCGATGAGATCGAAAAGGGAATTGCTTCCGATGGCAGTGATGATGGCACCTCGCGCAGGGTTCTGGGCACTGTATTGACCTGGATGGCGGAACATGGAAAACCCGTCTTCATCGTCGCGACAGCCAATGATGTTCAGTCATTACCTCCGGAATTGATCCGCAAAGGCCGACTGGACGAGATTTTTTTCATCGACCTGCCCAATCCCAGCGCCCGTGAGCACATCCTGCAGATTCACCTGGACAAACGCTCTGTAGACAGCGCAAGAATCGATCTCAACTCCCTGGCTGAAGCGTCGGAGGGGTTTTCCGGCGCTGAAATCGAGCAAGCCGTAGTGTCGGCGCTGTATACCGCTCATGGATCTCAATCCACCATTTCCACCGGTTTGGTTCTCTCAGAGATAGAAAGAACCCAGCCCCTGTCTACGGTGATGGCGGAACAGATCGATCAATTGCGACATTGGGCCAGGGGTCGAACCGTTTCCGCCGATTGATCAGTCCCGTGCGCGAGGTTTGCTGAACAGGGCGAAAGCGCTGGTGTAGCCGTGCAGAAAGGTTTTACCGGCCACCGGGCCTATCTCGCCATTGCAGAAGAAGCCTCCCAGGGGCGTGGTATCGCCCAGAACCTGATGAAACGCCTCACTGTCATGCCCGGGAACCCCGTAGAGCCCTTCACCGCGGCCGGTGCAGGAGAACAATAACGCGCCTAGCGGCGGATTCTCATCGAAACCCTTGCGGGTTTTATCCAGCACCAGTGCGAGATCCTCTTTGGAGGTCGAGGCATCACGCAAATGGAACTGTACCACCTGCTGCGGGTGTAGTTCCGCCGAGACCTGGATCGATCCCCGCTGCTGGTCTGCACCGAGCAGGTTTCGGATCAGGTAATCTCCCCGGGTATGGCGTGTCTCCTGCGGATGCATCGCCAGTCCAAGAAACAGGCTCTGCTGCATCAAGGCCTGGTCACGCTCATTGGACTGCTCATAGAGTACATTCAACTGGGGCAGGGGAGGCTGACCGTCGAGTTCCAGAATCAAGCCCCCCTCGCAGGCGGTAACGAACATCGGTTGTCCGATGGGACGACAACCCTGTGCCACGGCAGTACTCATTTCAAGCGATCCGCCGAGCGCCAGAATCAAGGCGCCGCTATGCTGAATGGACTGATCCAGGAACAGGGCAGTGTCACCCGGACCTCGCGTACCACTGGCCAGTCCGCCGGCGATGACCGCCGAGGGAAAGCCGGTTTCCAGGGAACGAAGCAATTGTTCTGATGGGAAGGTGAAAGGATCAGCCAGAATGATGAATTGAGCGGGTTCATCCCCAAGACTCTCCGCCCAGGCCGCACACTTCAGGCTATGTTCAGTACCCGGAGCCAGAGCCTCGGCCTCGATATGCCAGGCATCCCAACGGGCCCCGGGCAAACGGGCTGCGGTTAAGGTCACTGACGGTTGGAACTCGATCTCCTGATGACTCCCGATGACACCGCTGGCCGAGCATCCGAAGAGTGTGCCAGGACCCAGTTTTTCCCCCAACCGGGCTGGCAACTCATCGAAGTGATCGCGGTAATGATCGGTAATGAAGACGAATACCAGATCCGGTTCCCCATCCAGGTCCGTAATCACCTGGCGTGAAACCGCATCAAGTGCCTGATCGAATTGTGGGTCGCGACTGACGGCTGTGGTCCAGTGCATGCTGTTCATGGCTAAGGCTGACAAGTTTCCGATTGGTTGAAAATAGCAACTACAATGGAGGTTGATGCGTCCCAGGGTCTGTAACGCTAATCGAATCAGCCACAGTTCTACAGGTCCAACAGAGCGTATTGGATGAGTCTTGACAGGCCGCGAAAGACCTACTGGTATACTCGGTTATAGCATTGAAACGTCATGAATGTCCAAAACAGTATCCCGTCATGATTTCAGAGTATAGGTCGTCTGAAGCGATGGCCTGGCATCGAGTAAACCTGCAACCCGGATGGACCCAACCTCCCAACCAGGCAGAAATTCGATGGACCCTGTCCGACTTAGAGATCACAACAAAATGACCACGTGCACCCATACCACCGGCAATTACCTGATCTGCCGCCACTCACACAGCGATGTCTACCAGATCTATCGACTGGATCCCGATGCGGAAGAGTGTTTTGTTCAGCTCGATTTGTCCCATGGCGCGACATTTGATCCTGGCTACCGAATGGCCCAGACAGGCGGTTATCTCCTGCAGTGGAGCGCCTTGTGCGAAGACAAGGGTGTATCCGGCTATCACTACCGTCTTGTGACACCCGACCTGGACTCGGGGAATCCCCTCAACAGCCCGCCACATCAAGCCGGGTTCTGGAGAAAAACCAAATTCTGGGGTAACTATCGGGATCATTACAGCGACAATCCTGAGGAGGGTCAGAATCTGGATCTCGTCCCGGTGACGAGTTTTGTCCTGAGCATGATACCGGCTAAAGGCCGGGGAACCTTTGAACTTTGGAATTTCGATCCCCAGCCGGCATCACCCGGGGATGCCGATCCCATACCCAGACCCTATTCCGGACAGGGAGGGTTTTCATTGATCCGCCAGGGTCATAGCCTGATCCCGATTGGCAACTATGTACTGGAGCGGCTCCCTGATCGCCGGCAGTACCGGCTATGGAGTTTTGATCCACAACAGCCGACACCGCTATCACTGCCCACCATCAGGGAAGGATCCTGGAGTCATATCGACGCAGGCCACCAACTCATCTGCGTGGGCGGGTACCTGCTGGATTGGCAACCAGCAGAGGGATATTACCGGTTATGGAGATTCGACCCGGACCAGTCCGGTCTTCTGCTTGGGCCGGTTCGTGAGGGTCGGTTGCCTGACGGGATCACCGCTGAGTCTTCACTCACGAGCTACCAGACGCGTACACCGATCCACGAGGAGATGGCGCAGCGGCCCGGCACCCTGGACTTCATGCGTTCGAAAATCAAGCACGTGGTCTACTACATGCTCGAGAGCCGTTCTTTCGACAATGTCTGTGGGTGGCTCTACGCCGGGGATAAAAGTGCTTGTCACTTCATTGGCAGCCAGGAACCCTTCGACGGCGCGAGTACAGACCACTTCAATTTCGATGGTGACAAAAAGGTGCCCGTCAGTCTTTTCAGGGATGGCCAGTTGAGTGAAGCGTGGGACCTGATCGCCCTCGACCAGGATCCGTTTCATGATACCAGCGACAATCTGCAACAGATGTTTGCGGCTTCGCCCGGTTACTGGGGACGGACAGAACCGGACATGGGAGGGTTCATCCTCAACAATGCCAATCCACAGGTGATGCAGACCTTCAGCCCGGAACAACTGCCGATACTGAACGGTCTGGCCAGCCATTTCGCGGTCTCGGACCGCTGGTTTTGTTCCGTACCGGGAGGTACCGATATGAACCGGGCCTTCTCCGTAACCGGATCCGCGTTCAACCGACTTGGAACCTGGGAAGGGGGTGACGCCTACAAGTATTGGCCCTGTGCCTCACATCGCCCGTCACTATGGAAAGTGCTTTGGAGTCAGGGCATCACGGATTGGAAGATCTACAATGCCGTGCTCTGGGAATCGTGCATCTTCACCTATCAGCTCTATCTCAAGGGACAGATCCCCAGCGTGGACAACAATCCAAGCCGATTCCTCGCCGGACTGGATCAGTTCAAGGAGGATGCCCGACGGGGTAACCTGCCGGCGTTCAGTTATCTGGAACCGGTTTGGATCGCACCATCAGGCGCCACGTCATATCATCCCGGGGGTGACCTGGTACCCGCGGAATCGGCTTTGAATGAGATCTACGAAGCAGTGAAAAAAGGACCCGGTTGGGAGCAGACTCTTTTGGTCATCACCTTCGACAAGAACAACGGGCTGTACGATCATGTCGCGCCGCCCTATGCGAAAAAACCCTGGCCAAACGACCTGAATAATGGGTTCGCCTTCGACCTGATGGGACCGAGAGTGCCTGCCATCCTGGTTTCGCCATGGATCAAGAGGCACACAGTGATTCGTGCCGAGGGCGAGACACCCTTTGATTCGACCTCGCTCGCCGCCACCTTGCTGAAGTGGTTCGGTATTCCGAGAACTCTTTGGGGGCTGGGTGATCGTGTGGAAGCTGCGCCAACTTTCGAACAGGTCTTGCAGGCGTCGCAGCCGAGACGGGATGCCCCGATTTTGACTCCGCCCTACGACAAGTCCTATCCCAGACATCCGAGTGGTTAAGCTGTGTCCTGATAATTGAGAAGGACCGAAAAATATGGCGTCCTGACGCCATAATCTGCAGCGTTCTTGCGTGAGCAGGTTTGCAGGAGATCCATTCAGGCCCGATTCGCGCGATCCTGGACCGTCGATGATCCGGGGGTTCAGGAATGATCCCTGGTTAAGCGGGCCAGTTCATGCAATTTTGTCTCGGCTTGCTGCAGGGCCTTCCACAGCTCTGGTTCCTCGAAGCAGAGACTCCCACCCCCTCTCCGTTCCTGTGAAACCATGCGATTGAGGTCTGCCACGCAAACCCAAGGCTTGTCACTCAACGGATTGTTCAGGGCGACGGCCCATTTGGCATGATCCTTGGTGTAGGGCCAACGGTAGGTCAATTCGGGAGGCACCTTGAACAGCAGATTCAGTACGTCATCATCGAAGTCGCTTGAGTGTTGATCCTGCAGGGGTGTTACGTTGCCTCGTCTCCAGGTTTCAACCACCAGGTCGCAACCCAGCGCCGGGGAGACCAGGTCCAACCAGAAGTCCTCCCCCCACTTACGGCTCTTCGCGATGAGCAGGAATGACTTACCCCCTCTGGAATTGAACGAAAGTGTGGAGGGGGTATCCGCCTCGGGTTCGGTGTCTCCGTGGAACAGTCGCGATAGCGGTTCGTGCGTATTGATGGTGCCCGGTATGCGTGAATTACCTTTAAGGATTTGTGGGTTTTGCTGAGTGAGCATCTGTTGTGCGATGCGGTTCGCCGTCGCATAGTCCGGCAAGGTTACACACAGGAAGGATTGCCCATAGATGGTCTCGTCCTGAGGCAACCTGAGCATCCCTTGCGCAGGAAACCTGGGCGTGGAGTGAAGCAGGAAAAGACCGGAGTCGGTGGTCTTGTCGAAAGCCAGGATGCCTTTGCAGTGTCCTTTGCCGGAACGGTTCTCCTCCTGATCGACATGTTCGTCGTTGTACACAAGATAACCGGCCGTTTCGGGTGACTCGAAGATTCCGCTCAGGGTGTGACTCAGGGCCTGGTTTTCCTGGTCCAGCCCAACCGGTGAGAGGCTCAGGGCATTTGTTACAGGATCGAAATAAAAGAAGTCGAATCCCTGATTGCCTGGCCGGCCCGTGTGCTCCGGGGTTTTGTAGATGAACCACCAGTCGACAGCCTTTCCGTGTTGATTTTTTGCTTCGATCACGAGACCGGCTTCTCCCTGTCATCACCTCCTGGTCCGCAATCCTGACAGATCGCCCGGGAGTGTGGTAAAGATGTCATTATTCGACTAAAACGGCGGAATAAAGTAAACCGGCGGCAGGTCGATACAAACCTTTAATAACAGTTTGAATCCACTTGAATATCTTTGCGGTTTTGGAATTATCGCCCGAATGGCCGAGCATCCCCGGGTTGGATGCCGACCTGTATGGTGTTTTTGCTTAATGGTGGTTGATACTGGCATGTTTCGCTACTTTGGCTACGGTTCCAACATGAGCATCACCTCACTGAGGGCCAAGGGTGTTGAGCCGCTGGCATCCTGCCGGGGCGTCCTGAACGGATGGCGTCTTTGTTTCAATGTGCAGCATTTCTTCCGCCACGAGGGGGGCGTGGGAAATATTGAAACCTCTGAGCTCCCGGGAGACCGGGTGTTGGGTATACTGTATGATTGCCCCGATGAGGCGCTGGCCTCCCTGGATGCCATGGAGGCCTGTGGTCATGGTTACCAGCGCATTACGCTTGAAGTCGAAGCGCAGGGATCCCGGGTTGAAGCATTCACCTATGTCGGCATGCGGGGGTTCATCGATAATCAGTGTCTGCCGAGTCGCCGTTATCTCAACATTCTCATCGAGGGTGCAAGACAGGCGGGTCTCGACCCTCAGTATGTGCAGGCTTTGATGTCACACCCGGTGCATCGCAGCGAATCGCATCCGCTGTTCCAGCCGCCTGCGGGTGATTTCCCCGTGTTCGATGCCCGCTCCCTGGCACAGCATCCACACTATACCGCGCTCTGCGATGCGGTTTTCGACATGTCTCATGCGCGTCCTCTGCATGAATATCTGCGAGGCTTCTTCGGCGGGCGTGACATGACCCTGTTTCATCTGAAGCGGTTGGACACCAGCAACGGTGACGAAACCATGGACGATATCCGACAGGGAGGGCTGAATCAGGCCCAACGCGAGTATCTCAATGGCTATCTCAACGAATATGCCCGGGAGTATCGCTATGTAGGCCGCTACCAATACAACGATGACAACATAGAGGAGTAGCACAATGGATCAATTCCCAGCGGCACTGTCCCATGGAGATTTTCAAGAGATCTTTGCTGATGTATTTTTCATCAGTGGTGCGATGGAAACGGTCCTCCAGGAGATGGACTGGAAGTTCAGCCGCAACATGACCGTGGTACGCGACGGTGAACGCCTGATCATCATCAACAGCGTTCGTCTGGATGATTCAGGCCTGGCGGAACTCGACCGGCTGGGCCGCGTCACCGATGTGATTAGGCTCGGGTCACTGCATGGCCGCGACGATCCCTTCTACGTCGATCGTTATGACGCTGAGTACTGGGTGATGCCGGGGATGCAGCACGAAACCGGTTTGCAGGCCACGCGTACCCTGAGCGTCGACGGACCGCTGCCGATTTCCGATGCGGCTTTGTTCGAGTTTCATACCACCCGGATTCCCGAGGGTATTCTGCACCTGGACCGTGACGGCGGTATCCTGATCGCTTGTGACGCACTGCAGAACTGGCTGGCGCCGGATGAGTTTTTCTCCGACAGCTCCCGGGAACTGATGCAGCAGATGGGTTTCTTCACTCCTGCCAATCTCGGACCGGTATGGGTTCAGCGCGCCGAACCGGGTGGTGAGGATTTTGCCCGCCTCAAGGGATTGAACTTCAAACATGCCGTGTGTGGCCACGGAGATCCTCTGCGCGACACGGCCCACAGAGATTACAGCCTCACTATCAAAAAAATGTTTGGTGTCTGACAGGCGCACACAGAGACGGGAACACTCCGGTGAATGAAATCAAACTTCCCGGCTACGAGATCGGTGCGGTTATGTACCGCACCGCAGGACGACTGGTTTACCGGGCCTGTCGTCTTGCCGATGGGACTGTGCTGGCGGTGGAAACCCTCGATGCCGAGTATCCTGACCGCCAACAGGTGGCTGGAATCCGCCGTGAATGGCACATCGTCCGTCATCTCATCGAAGTCGACGGAGTGCGCCAGGTTTATGAACTCTTGTCTCATGGCAGTGGCAATCTTGCCTTGGTGGGTGATCTCTATGAGGAAACCCTGGATACCCATCTCTCCCATGCGGGCGGGAAAGGGCTGCCCCTGGCTGAGGCGTTGGAGATCGCCTTGCAACTCGCACGCGCACTGGGAGGCATTCATGCCCGGGATATCGTGCATAAGGCGTTGACCCCGCGACATGTGCTTGTCAACCGCCAGGAGGGTCTGATCGCACTGGCCGGTTTCAACATTGCATCTGAACTGGATCAGGAGCGCCAGGCGGTGCAGACGTCACGCCACCTGGAAGGACCGCTCCCCTATATTTCGCCGGAACAGACCGGGCGTATGAATCGCGATCTGGATTATCGCTCCGACTATTATTCGCTTGGCGTGCTGCTGTTTGAACTGCTGACCGGAACGCGCCCGTTTCAGGCCAATGACCTGCTCGAGTGGGTCTACGGTCATATCAGCTGTCTTCCTCCCGAACCGCACGTGATCGCCCCGACAGTACCCGAGGCGGTTTCCTCCATTGTAATGAAACTGTTGTCAAAGAATCCCGAAGCCCGATACCAGAGCACCGAAGGATTGATCCACGATCTGAGTCATTGTGCCGACAGATTGGCTGCGGGTCGCGTGATCGAGCCCTTCACTCTGGGTGAAAAGGATGTCCCGCAGAAATTCCTCGTGCCGCAGAATCTGTACGGCCGCGAAAGGGAACTGCAGGAGTTGCTGGGTATGTTCGAGGGGGTGGCGAGCACGGGAGAGACGGAGTTTTGCCTGGTGCACGGCTATTCCGGTGTCGGTAAGTCAGCTCTGGTCAATGAAATCGACCGTCCCCTGGTGCGTAAGCGCGGATTTCTGGTGCAGGGAAAGTTCGAACAGTTTCAGCACAGTGATGCATATACGGCACTGGCCAGCGCGTTTCGCGGACTGGTGCAAACGGTCTTATCGGAAACGGATCCGCGGTTGCAGCGTTGGCGCCAACAACTGCTCAATGCCCTGGTGCCCAATGCTCGCCTTGTAATGGATCTGGTTCCTGAGCTGGAGTTGATCATCGGACCACAGCCTGGGGTAGCGGAACTGCCACCGGCAGAGGCACGAAACCGGCTGCATATCGTGCTGATCAACTTCCTGAGGGTGTTTGCCGGGGAAGGGCACCCGGTCGTATTGTTTCTCGACGATCTTCAGTGGAGCGATGCCCCGACCCTGGATTTGTTACGCAGGCTGTTGACCTCGAGGGATCTCACCCACCTCTTACTGATTGGCGCTTATCGCAGTAATGAGGTAAGCGCGGGGCATCCATTACGTCTGCTGCTCGATGACTTGCAGGTCAGGAGACGTGTACGACAACTGCCCATAGGACCGCTCGATCAAAACTCGGTGGCGCGTCTTGTGGCGGACACCCTGAGCCGGGATGTGGGTGAGACAGGTCCGCTGAGTGACATGCTCTTCGAAAAGGCCCAGGGTAATCCCTTCTTCACCAATGAATTGTTGCGCCAACTCCACAAAGAGGGCGCCATCACTGCGGATCAGGCCAGTGGGCGGTGGAACTGGGATCTGGACGCCGTGCGCTGGTCCGGTGTGAGTAACGATGTCATTGCGTTCATGGTGGATAATCTGCGGCGTTTACACCCGGCAACCCAACAGGCCTTGCAATTGGCAGCCTGTATCGGCAATACCTTTGATCTGCATACGCTTTCTGCGATTTACGAGCGCTCCGTCGCCGAAACTGCCGCAGCTTTGTTGCCGGCGTTGAAACAGCACGTGGTGTTGCCGTTGAACAGCGACTACCGACTTGTGGGTGAAGGTGCGGAGTCTCGTGGGTTTAATCCACTCTATCGGTTTCAGCATGACCGTGTACAACAGGCTGCGTACGCGCTGATCGATTTTCACAGGCTGGGCGAGGTACATCTCTCGGTTGGGCGCCTGCTGCTTCAGCATGCCGGGAGCCGGGTTGCTGAAGAGCGACTGATCGATATTGTCGGCCATCTCAACGAGGGACGGAGCCTGATCGAGGATGCTGAGGAACGTCAGCAACTCATGGAGTTGAACCTGCGTGCGGGGAACCGCGCGCGGCACTCATCCGCATACGAATCCTCGTTTGCCTACCTGCAGGTCGCGGAGGAACTCTTACCGTCCGACCCCTGGCGCAAACTACCCTCACTGATGCGCTCACTGGCAGAGGAGACCCAGCAGTCGGCCTATCTGACAGGGCGCGCCGAAGCGGCTGAATACTGGATCGAAGTGCTGCTGGAGCATGCCCGATCGGACCTGGAGCGCAGTGATATCCTGGCCACTCGTACCCGTCAGTATGCAACCCTGGGACGGATGCAGGAGTCGATTCAGTCCGCCATACAGGGGCTGGCCCTGCTGGGGGTCGAAATCACGGATCGGCCTTCACAGGAGGATATAGTAGAGGAGCGCCGCCGGGTCGAGACCAACCTCGGAGGACGGCGTATTGCGGAATTGGTGGATGCGCCACCTGTGGATGATCCCGCCCTGTTAACGGCAAACCGTCTGTTGATGGAGATCTTCGCAGCGGCATTCCTATCCGGCAGCGGCAACCTGTTCCCATTCCTGGTGCTCAAGGCTGTCAATCTCTCGCTGCGATCCGGTAACTGCCCGGAATCCGCTTTCGTCTATGCGGCTTACGGCATGCTGTTGTGCGGCGAGATGGACGAACCTGCGCTGGGTTACGAATACGCCCAGTTGGGGCTGGCGATCAACGAGCGATATGACGACCTGGCACTACAGGCCCGGGTGACCTATGTCTATGCCATGTTCGTGCATCATTGGAACAACCATTGGTCCAGCCTGACACCCTGGTTCCGAAAAGGCATCGAGTCGGGCTACCAGTCGGGGGATTTGCTCTATCTAGCCTACAGTGCTCAGGATTGCGTGATCTGGGACCCGACCCTGGATCTGGAAACCGCCCACCGGCTGCATGCAGAGAATCTCGAGATCGTTCGTGAATGCGCCTATCAGGATTCGCTCGACTCCGGAACCCTGTTTCTGCAATTGCAACGTAACCTGCTGGGTTTGACCCGTTCCCCGTGCAGTCTGAGCGACGACAGCTTCGATGCGGAGCAGTGTCTCGCCGGGATGCGCAAGCGGCGCTTCATGACGGGAATCGCCAACTATCATATCTATCATGCCGAGATCTGCCTGCTGTATGGTAATCATGACGAGGCCCTAGAGCATGTTCGTGAACAGGATGCACTGATCAAGTCGGCCATGTCGTTACCGCAACTCGTGCGCTTCTACATCGTTGCCTTTCTCACCCTTGCGAGCCACTACCCGCAAATGACTCAGACGCTGCAGGCGGAAACCCGTACACGCATGCAACGTGATCTCGCACGCATGACCCGCTGGGCGGACAATTGCGAAGCCAACTTCCGACATCTTCAGTTCTTGATGGAGGCCGAACTCGAACGACTCGACGGCGCCCGGGAGACCGCCCTGGAGCGCTACGACGCAGCGATCGAGAGGGCGCGCAACAGCGGATTTCTTCATGACGAAGCCACCGCCTGCGAGCGGGCTGCCGGACACCTGCTGGCACTGGGTCGGCAACGGGCCGCTGAGGGTTACCTGCGCGGCGCGCATCATCTATACGATCGCTGGGGTGCGCAACGCAAAGTGATGTTGATGGAACAGGAGTATCCGGTATTGTCTGAGATTGCCAACGGGGGACGAAAACTGCAAACCTCGTTCGGTGACACAGACCTGGATCTGGCATCGGTGATGAAGGCATCCCGGGAAATTTCCGGTGAGATCGTCCTAGATCGGTTGCTCACAACCACCATGGGTATACTGTTGGAGAATGCAGGAGGGCAGTGGGGTTGCCTGGTGGTGCGCAAGGATGGCCGACTCAAGGTGGAGGCCGCCAAACTGCCTGAGAACGGGGCGACCGGTAATCAGGTGCCAACCCATTCCCGGGTGCCGGACGGACAGGGCCGTCGTATCGCATTGCCCGTGACTCTGATAAGCCAGGTGCTCTATAGCGGTGAGGCGGTGGTGCTGCAAAACGCCGCGAGTGAAGGCCAGTTTACCCAGGACCCCTACATTCTCAGCATCGAACCCGTATCCGTGCTTTGCGTGCCCCTGCGCAGGGAACGTTTCGAAGGCATTCTGTACATGGAAAACAATCTGACCCAAGGGGTGTTTACCGAAGCACGTGTGGAAGTGATTCGTTTGCTGGCGGCTCAGGCTTCGGTCGCCATAGAAAATGCAAGACTCTATGAACAGGTACAGGATTATTCACGTACGCTGGAACAGAAAGTGGTCGAGAGAACTGCGCGCCTCGAGCAACTCAATGAGGAACTGCAGGGACTTGCCGAACGGGATGGATTGACCGGCGTGGCCAACCGGCGTCGCGCCGACAACTATCTCGAGGAAGTCTGGACCCGGTTGCGGCGCGAGAAACAGCCGCTCTCGACGATCATGCTGGATGTCGACCATTTCAAGGCATTCAATGACACCTATGGCCACCAGGCCGGCGATGACTGTCTGGTGGCAGTGGCCGAAGCGGTCTATGCGCAACTGTTGAGACCTACCGATCTGGTTGCCCGCTATGGGGGCGAGGAATTCATCCTGATTCTGCCGAATACCGATCGTGATGGTGTAACCCATCTGGGAGAGAAGGTTCGACATGCGGTGGAGGCACTGGGTATCGAACATGCACACTCGTCCGTGGGATCCGTGGTCACTATCAGTGCCGGCACTGCCACCATGATTCCCGGAGTGGTGGGTTCCACGGAACAACTGCTTCGTGAAGCGGACACCGCGCTCTACCGGGCAAAACGCATGGGGCGTAACCAGGTGCATTCGGCACCGGAGGTCAAGACCGATGTGCATGACGGCCTCACCTGATCGATGATGAGTCATAAGGACCGTTGGACAGAGGATCAATACTCAAGGAGACGCGCATGAACCACTCGCAATGGAATCCCCAAACCAGCAGCGGATCATGGGCCGACCCCGATAACTGGACACCCAGCGGTGTTCCCACGGGAAATGCCTGCTTCGGCGCGGCAACACAGACCGGTGTCTCCTTTAAATCGACCGGTCAGGCCCAGGTCGCTGAAATCACCTTCATCGAGGACGCGGCGTCTTACACCCTGACATTCGGCCCATCCGCCTCGCCGGTACTGAACATCACCGGTAGCGGGGTGTGCAACCGTTCGGGAAAACTTCAGAGCTTCATCGTCGCGGCCACCAGCCGGGGCTATCATGATCCGCAACTGAGGTTCGACCATTCCGCGTCCGCGGGTGGCGATGACATCTTTTACTGCGCGGGGCCTGAGAGCGAATCCGCTTACGGGGGCGGGGTGATCAGTTTCTGCGATCAATCCTCGGCAGGAAGCGCGTCGTTCAAGGCATGGACCGGTGCTGCGGCCCCACCTGAACACAACACGGTGGGTGGAGAAATCAGTTTCTCGGATTCTGCAACCGCAGACCGGGCGCGATTCATCATCTACGGCAGCCTGGGCGCGGATGGTGATACCTTTGGAAACGTGGTGTTCCATGACAGCGCATCGGCATCCCAAGCCAACTTTACCAATGTGGGTGGTACCGTTCCGGGGGGCGATGGAGGCAATACCCAGTTTTACGGCCATTCAGACGCCGGCACGGCCACCTTCTACAACTGGGGGGGCAACCATGCCAAAGCGAATGGCGGAGATGTCGCGTTCGATGCCAATGCGGACGCAGGGCATGGCTATTTCTACAATTACGCGGCAAAGGCAGCCAATGCCTACGGCGGCGTCACCAGTTTCAACAACAATCCTCCGCATACGACTCCGGGAGGCGCCTCGGCCGGTCAGGGTATGTATTTCAACTTCGGCGCCCGCCAGGGCGAGCAGGGCGGGGGCGGGCATATGGAGTTTTCCGCGAAATACGGTTCGCCCACAGCCTCCGAGGCCACCATCGTCAACTACGGCAGCACCGCCCCACACAAATCGAGCGCCGGGCATACTCTGTTCTCGATGAATCTTCCCGGCAACTACGCTCCGAATGCCGGCAAAGCGAGAATCTATAACCATCCCGCGGTGGGCGAGCGCGGGGCTGCCGGTTACACGGAATTCTCGGTTTACGGCAGCGACGACAGTCACGGGATGGGCCCGAGCGGTGGCAATGCCACCCTGCTGAATCTGGGCGGGACCGCCCAGGGCGAGGCCGGTGGCTATACGATTTTCTCCGCCACTTCCAGCGCGGATCAAGCCACGCTGATCGCCTACGGAGGAACCCATGGCGGAGAGGGCGGGCGCATCCTTTTCCATGATCAGGCTTGCGGCGGTGAGTCCCGGGTACAACTCTTCGGCAATGCAGTGCTCGATATCAGCGGCCATGCGGAGGGGGTCAGCATTGCTGCACTTGAAATGACCGGTGGAGTCATCGGTATCCGCCTGGGCGCCCGTACATCCAGTCTGAGTGTGAGCGGCGGGATCAAGCTGAATGCGAACCAGGTGGCATTCGAATTCCAGACTTCAAAGGATGAGCCTCTCGCCTTCAACACGAGCTATACGATACTCAGCAGCCCCAATATGCAGGCATTCAGCGCGCAGCAGTTTTCCGCGAACCCCCTCGAGGGTGTTACGCCCACATTTTCGATTCTCGCGAATGAACTGCAGGTGACATTCAAGAAGGCATGACCGTAGCGCTGCGGGAAGCTTCTTACGACCAGGGCTTTCGCGGCGTTTGATGGCTTGCTGCAGGCAGGCACGCTTCGGCTGAAGACGACATATTGGGTGGCCGGGTTTACATTAGCCCGTCGAACGGTTTCGTCATTGCTGATATACTTCGCCGCTTTTTGCGGAATGCAGTGCGAGGTACCCATGTTTCAGCTGACTTGCCCGGGGAAGCAGTGCGTCAAGAATGATGTGCTCTCCGGTTTGACCGTGGCCCTGGCCCTGGTGCCAGAAGCCGTTGCCTTCGCTTTCGTGGCCGGTGTGGCACCCCTGGTCGGACTGCATGCCGCCTTCATGATGGGTATCATCACCGCGCTCATCGGTGGCAGACCGGGGATGATTTCGGGTGCGACCGGAGCCATGGCTGTGGTGATGGTCGCCCTGGTCGCCGAACATGGCGTCGAATACCTGTTCGCCGCCGTGTTGCTCGCCGGGGCCCTGCAAATCGGCGCGGGTGTTCTGCGGCTCGGGAAATTCATTCGCATGGTTCCGCATCCGGTGATGCTCGGTTTTGTCAACGGTCTGGCCATCGTGATTTTTCTCGCCCAGTTGAAACAGTTCCAGGTCCCCGGTGATGATGGCGAGTTGCTGTGGCTGAGCGGAGTGCCACTGTGGACCCTGCTGGGCCTGGTGGCGCTCACCATGGCGATTATTCATTTTCTGCCCAAGCTGACATCCGCCATACCTGCATCGCTGGTGGCAATCGTCAGTGTCAGCCTGCTGGTCATAGGTCTGGATCTCGATACCCGTACCGTGCAGGATGTCCTACGTGACCTGTCGGGTGATCCGGCTGCGACCATCGCCGGTGGGTTGCCCGCATTTCATATCCCTCTGGTGCCACTGACCCTGGATACCCTGCGGATCGTGCTGCCCTATGCGGTGATTCTGGCCGGGGTAGGGCTGATCGAGTCGCTGTTGACCCTGAGCCTGATCGATGAACTAACCGAATCCCGGGGACGGGGTAACAAGGAGTGCATCGGCCAGGGAGTCGGCAATACGGTGAATGGCTTGTTCGGGGGCATGGGTGGATGCGCCATGATCGGCCAGAGCATGATCAACATCAACTCAGGAGGGCGTGGACGCTTGTCCGGTGTCAGTGCCGCACTGTTCCTGCTCGCATTCATCCTGGTGGGGTCCAGTCTCATTGAGATGATACCGGTAGCCGCCCTGGTGGGGGTAATGTTCATGGTGGTGCTGGGTACCTTTGAATGGGCCAGTTTTCGGCTGCTCGGCCGGATCCCCCTGGCGGATACGGTGGTGGGTATCCTGGTTGCTGTGGTCACGGTATTGAGCGATCTCGCCATCGCAGTCATCGTGGGTGTGGTGGTGTCAGCCCTGGTATTTGCCTGGGAACACGCCAAGCACATGGCTGCAGAAACACGCATAGATCAATATGGGATCAAGTACTACCACCTGAGAGGACCACTGTTTTTTGGCTCCGTGCAAACCTTCGCGGATATCTTCGATCCGAAGAACGATCCCCAGGAGATCATCGTCGACTTCGCCAATACCCGGGTCTACGATCACTCAGGGCTTGAGGCCATCGACGCTCTGGCAGACCGCTACATGCGTGCACAGAAGACGCTGCACATCCGTCATCTCAGCCAGGAATGCCAGAATCTGCTGGTCAAAGCCGGTGATCTGGTGGAGGTGAATATGATGGAAGACCCGGTTTATCGGGTAGCCGATGATCGGGTGGCGTAACAGATGGAAAATCAGATGGACCTGGCGTTCGGTCATGGCGGACTAGCCTGGTAAACTGCCGGACGAAAAATCATTCCGCAGCGCACCGTGCATCCCGGAAAATCCGCATAGCGATAGCAGGACAGAGTGTCCAAGTTCGAATGATATACTCGGCATATTGCTCGGTGAGTCATAGATCCGTCTGCTGAGGTGCATGGATATGATTTCCAGGTCGTATGCTGTTCTTCTATCAGTAATCTGTCTGACAAGATTCGGAAATGCTTTCGCTTATACGCAAGATGAGTTGAATCAAGCACGTGATGTGATTGCCGAATCAGAAAGGGGGTCGGAAACCGTAGCCGGGTATGCACAGCTAGTGGGATTCGTGACCGACCCTGACGTGTCAGGTATCACATTGTTTGGCGATGAAGCACCGAAGAATCGGTTCGATATTTTCAAGCTTCCCGTAAAACTCATGAACGGGACCATCGATGCTTGGGATTTCCTCCTTCGTGGAGGATTCAACTACGCCACTTTTGAATCTGAAAACATCCTGGTTGGCTTGCCGTCATCCGATAATATGGATACGAAATACACCGCCTACAGTGGTGCGGCAGGACTGGTTTTGAAGCGCCCTGTATCGCAATATTGGATTTTCGCAAGCGCCATCGATATCGGGATGTCCCGTTTTGAAAACGATTCCAAATACCGGGGTGAAGTAGAGGCACTTGCGCCATTTGTCGATAACCTGCTGTTCAACTGGACAACGAATGCCAGCCTGGCCAGCTTGATTGTGGGCATGGAGTACCAACACGATTTCGGAAATCTGGATCTGGCGAGTAGTGCGCACTATATCCACAGTTACATAGCGAGTTTCGGTGAGTCAGGTGATTTTGTGGGCTTCCGGGCGCACACGGATACCTTCCACCTGTCCGCAGACCTGCGACATTCCCTGGGGGTGATCGCTGAGGGCTTCCCCCTCGATGGGATCGTCCACCTGGGTAATTCGACATTCCTGGGTGGTAACAGGGATGCCTTGGGGTTTGATTCACTCTGGAGCGTCGGCTACGGTCTTGAAGTGGCGTTGCAGGCAACCGAGCGGGATTCGAAATCGCTCAAACTCGGGCTGAATTACCTGAAAGGTGATAATCACTACCACGGCTATGAAATTGTCTTCGGCTACCGTTTCTGAACCACTACCCAGTCTGGGTGGGTTTTCTCTCCGCCTGGCCCACTAGGAACACCACTCAATCCATGAGCGGTATTCGGTTTTCCAGGAGGTCAGCGGTCACGACCTAACAGGAGGATCTCCACGCGACGGTTCTCGGCGCGACCCTCATCGGTCTGGTTGCTGGCGATCGGCATTTTTTCACCCATCCCCTTGATCGTTACATTGCTCACATCCATGCCGGTTTCCGCCAGGTACTTAAATACATTCATCGCCCGCTGCTCCGAGAGGTCCTGATTATAAGCGTCGTCGCCGACGTCATCAGTATGGCCGACGATCTCGATATACCGGGCGCTTCTCATCTGCGCTTGGGCCTGCATACGATATTTTTCGATCAAAGCCTTGCCGGCGTCGGTCAGTTCAGCACTGCGCCTTTCGAACAGAGCGACACTTGGGAACAACATCGCATCCAGGGCTCGAACTTCACCCACGACCACCACCTCGACGCGTCTGTTTTTTGCCCGGCCTTCCTTGGTCTCATTCGATGCGATTGGTTCACTGGCACCGCGCCCGACCACACGCAGTTTTTCTGGGTTTGCGCCGGTTTCCACCAGGTAGTCGCGAACTGATTCGGAACGCTTGAGAGACAATCGCTGGTTATACTGTGCATCGCCCTGGCTGTCGGTGTGGCCGATGATGATTATTGCGTAGGCCTTGGCGAGTTCCGGCGTGAGGACATCGCGATGGGATTCGATGGATGCCTTGCCTTCCTCGGTTAAATTCGCGCTGTCAAAAGCGAACATGGTGGTGGTTGGAATAGTGACTTCGATCAATTGACCGGTGCCGGTGCCTTTGAGCGTCTTGACCTGGGCATTAAGTACGACACCATCGCAGCCCACGACCGTGGACATTTCCTGTTTCCATTGTCCTGTGTGGATGCATTCCCCGGCACCGCTCGTTACGATGTTGCCCCAGGAGTCTTCCAGGTAGCCGGGAGCGTTATCTCTTGCCTGAGAAACATTCAGGGTCAGTGCGCTCATCAGAACAACAGAGGCGCCTGTCTTTAGGACGTATTGATAGTTCAAGGTGATTCTCCGGTTGAATGAAATGCAAATCACGGATTGCCCGGTGTCGGGTCGTGTTTATACGTTTGTTTCTGATGAGACAGTCAACAGCACGCTATCATCAAACAGACTGCTCAGGTGGAAAAATATAGTACAGCTCGTATCCTCGGAATACGCATTTTACGCAAAAAACTACCACGCGATGTTCCCAGTAGGACACCAAACTGCCGGATCAGCAGAGTTACACAGGCTAAACAACACAAGGATATCGTCGGTCCCTACTGTGTCAGCACTGGCGTCAGCTGTGTCAGGACAGCTTCCGCGATGGCGAGCTTTTCCTCCATACCCTTGTCCCTGGCAACCGGTCCGTCGACAAACAGACAAGCCAATCCATGCACTGATGACCAGGCCAGCATCTCCTGTGGACTGAAGTTGCAGGGATCCTCATCAGTGATGGTGTTCACGAATCCCTGCTGAAGGTAGCTGGCCAAGCGCTGCGTCGCTACGAGGTAGTCAGGATCCTGGGTGTAGATCATCTCCTCGCGCCACATGGCGCGAAAAAAAGCCGGTTTACTCAAGGCAAACTGGACATAGGCCATGCAAACCGCCTGCAGTGCATCCTGACCTGAATCCTGAGCCTGCAACATGGAGGTTTCCATGGAATCCGCGAGTTGGTTCACCGCCCGGGTTGCGAAAACTGTCAGCAGCGAGCGTTTGTCGGAATAGTGCCGGAATGCTGAAGCGGGGGAGACACCGACGCGTTTGGCGCATCCGCGCAGGGTTACGGCTTCAATCCCGAACTGGGTGGCGATTTCATCCACGGCATCGAGTAGCGACTCCGCCAGATGACCATGATGATAGTGATTGTTACTTTTTTTCATGCTTTAAGTTTTAGCACTAAAAGTGATCATTGTTAACATTTTCTGCCCTGATCCTTGAAATGCCCAGCGAAATCATCTAAATTGTAAGTTAACAGTGTTAACATATGACCATCAGATATGTCATAGGTCACTGATATATTTGCAATTATTTGGAGGATACCTTCGATGTGTTCAGCAAATTATTCAACCGCGGATCGTTCGCGTGGAGAGTACTTCAACGGTCGCATGGGAAATTGCCGGGGTCACTGGAGCGGTGCAAATCTCGTCGCAATGGTGCTGGGTTTCGTCATCTTTCCCCCCCTCGGTTTTGCCGTGTTGGTGTGGACAATTCTCGGTCACCCGATTCAGGAACTTCCGGGCTGGGTACGTGACAAGTGGCAGCATTTTTTCGGTGGCCGTCGTTCGCAGCCCTACCAGGATAGTGAAAACATTATTTTCAACGAATTCCAACAGACACAGCATGACCGCATCCGTGAAATCAAAGAGGAGATCAGAAAGCGGGCGGAGGCGTTCAAGGCTTTCAGGTTCGATGCGAAACGTCGCCAGGACCAGGCGGAATTTGATGAATTCATGGCCCGTAAGCCTTCGAGCCATCACGATGAGAGCTGATCTATCTTTCCCTCGAAACGATTGAGGATGATAAACCCTGGAATCCCGGCAGACACCGGGATTCCGGTTTCAGTTTACTTCAATGAGTTGCCGGCAACGGTATCGCATGAGCGATAACCGGATGGCAGAGTCCACGTTGCTCAGGGTTTCGGGTAGTGGTAGACCCGAGGCGCATCTCCAGAGGGGAGGTGACTGATTGCGAAACTCAGGGTCTCGAGATTGGCCTTCAGAGTAATGACTTCATCCTCGTTCGACCAGCTTAGTTCAAGTTCATGTGTCGGGGTTTCGCAAATCGACAGGTTTCCATTGAAGGCCGCTACGGTATTGCGCAAACGCATCATCTCCAGCTGGTCAAGGACCACATCCTTTTGTAATCCTTCTGCAATCATCTCATTGCTCAGGGTGGTGCGATTGATTTCCTTGTGTCCTGCCGTAGCGCCGCTGTCGGCTGCGGCATAATCGTTCTTGCCGGCAAACAGATCCAGATACCAGATCTGAGGTATTCCAGGCATGAACAGCTGGATGGCGCGCGCCAGGCGTAGTTTCTGTTCATCCTCTCCCAGGGCGCTGAAATAGGTCGCATTCACCTGGTAATAGGCGATCTTTTTTCCGTCCGCGCCGAACAGGTTTTTCACACGTCCCCCGCGTTGCAGCACGCGCTCGATGATAGCCTCGATCTCAGAGGATTCAAGGAGACCGGCCTGATAGCCTTCCGCAGAGTCGAACCCATCCAGGTCGAGTACCGGAATGCCATCATGGCATCCGAGCATGTTGACCGTGTGGATGTTTTTACTCTGGATCTCACCGATCCATCTCAGCAGGTAAGTGTTGCGCCCCTGATCCAATGCATCAAGAACCAGTCCCGGAAGAAAAAAATCGTAGATCGGATAACCGGCCTCAGAGACCGCGGAGTGAAGCTTCTTGCCGTATTGTGCATGGATCTCCGGCAACAGGGTCAGATTGTGAGTTTCAGCAATGTTCTTCAACCGGTCGAGGTAGGCCCAGGTACCGGGTGTGTTGAAGAAATTGCTCATCCCCGGCCGCTTATGCAGATAGGCAAAGGCATCGAGACGTATCAGTTTCGCGCCATAGTCGGCCAGCCGCTTGAGAGTCTCTGCGTAAAATGCCCATACCGTCTCGGATTCGGCATTCAGATCCATCTGACCCAGGTAGCGACGTTTGGACTCAATGATGTCGATGATCTGGTCTGCGTAGTCCTGATAGGGACCCAGGTCGATATTTCGAAAATCCCCTTGTGCCACGATCCTGGCATTGTAACGGTCGAGTATGTCCGAAATTTCTTCGGCGGGAATCATGCGCAGATGCTTCAGGTCATCGAATTCCAGTTCCCGGTAGTTGATCTGCTGGTAAAACGTGTTCCAGTAGGGTCGTTCCGAACCATCCGGAAAACGAACGAACAGGATGGGCAGGCCGGGTTTGCGCATGAACAACTGGTTCAGGTGCGATTCGTTGGGTACGACATAACCCTCATCGCACATTTTCCCCTCGCCCTCCCAAAACTGGTTCCAGTCGATGAAAAAGTCGCGAAACTCGGATTGGTCGCCTTTTTCCAGCATGTCCATGAATTGTGGAGAGCGAACGGACAGGTGGTTGAGCACCAGGTCGAATTTGAGAACGATTTCAAGATCCATGAGGTTCTGCAGATCCTCATTGGATACCAGTTCATCATTGATCTCGTAGCGGTTGATGGAGAAGCCGCGATCCAGATCGCTTTGAAAAAAGGTCGGAAGGATATAGAAGAGGGAGAATACCTTATCAAACTCGGGTCGCTGGAGCAGGGCGACCGTATCACTCAGTTTACTGCCGATACTGTCAGGATAGGCATTAAACATGACCCCGTTGGGCAAGGATCGTTCAGACATCGGATCAGCTAATGGTATGGGTAAGGGTGTTGTTTTTCCCCATACTATGAGTTTCATGGACCGTCGTCAAAAGCCCAAGGCAAAACGCTGCCGGCCTCCCACATCTTCACGATCACGATTTTGCAATCATCCGATTGCAATGGCAGCAAATTTCCAGACAGCGGGCAGTGACTTGTTTGACTTTATGAAAACCGCAACCCGGCAACTTCACCTGGCCGCTCAACAACCCGCAGACCGCTCAAGTGCTGCGTCTCCTGCCTGGATGACAACTGAGCAAATCAGACGCTTCTACCACTGTACGCGAAACAGGGTACTGGGTTTGATTTGACTCGGGCTCTGATTGATCTGGGGCCGCGAGTTTCGGGCTCTCAGTTCGTCGTAACCCGAGTCATAACCGAAACTGATTCGACTGGCCGGTTCTTCCTGGGTCTGACTCCGCCAGCCATCCGGGCTGGTCGGCGATTCCCGCCATGCGCCGGCGCTGTTCCTCAGTTCATCCGTGTGCCGCATTTCCAGATCGTCGAGTGAGAATTTCTCAGGGTCGACGCCCTGCGCGAAGACAACCAGGGTCAAAAACACAAGCATGATCCCGGATACCCACTGCCATCCCCGAGAGAACCGGTTGGTTGTGTCGACGAGAGAATTCATTTGAGTGAATCCTTGGCCCAATCCAGGGAGTTGAACCAGTGCTTATGGGTGGCGTCCAGCCATTTGTCTGCCTGCCTTGCGGTCACCCAGGCATTCAGGAAATTCAGCAGTTCCTGCTCGCCCTTTTGCACGGCAAAACCCGCCTTGTAGGACATGAGTGGCTTGGATAACGGCATATCCACCATTTCGGGGTGTTGCAGCAGGAGAAACTCGGGTTGTGGACTCGAGGCCAGCCAGGCGTGCACGTCGCCACTCAGAATCGCGGCCTTGGCCTCGTCCGCCGATTCAAATGCTCTGACGGTACTCTGATCGAACAATTGTCCGGACAACTCCTCGGAGGCCGTTCTGGAAACTACCGCAATGTTGATTTCTTTTTTATTAAGTCCCGAAAAGTCATTGATATCCTGTGTTTTTTTGGTGTTCGTAATGAGCGATATACCGGAATCCGCATAGCCGGAAGAAAAGTTCACCTTCAGGGCGCGCGCCGGTGTGATGGCCATACCCCCGGCAATGATGTCGATCTCGCCGCGCATCAAGGCGGGAATGATGTCTTCCCAGACATAGACGTGGTATTCGGGTTTTACGCCCATATCCTGTGCCAGTTTGCCCGTTACGTCGATTTCATATCCGCTGAGTGCTCCGGCCTTGTCCTGAATGGTCCAGGGCGTGAACAGGGATACACCCACCCGCAAAGTGCCTTTTTTCAGGATCTGATCCAGTCCGTCCGCCTGGGCATCCAGGGAAATCAGCAGGAGCAGCGATACGAATGTCAGGATGGCGTTGCGCAGGCGTTCGGGCATGCTGGGTCTCACAGTGGGTTAATAAACACTGTTATCAAAAACCATTTTGAGCGGTTCTGCAACCTGGATTGGGGCGTCGATCGGGAAGTTCAGCATCAGCTGACATGAGACCGATCATCAAGAGAATGACCCGACTACCGGACTGCCAGATCAAGTTCGGACCGCAACCTCTGAACGGGCCAGATGGCGGGTATCGGGCGTCTCTGAGTATACCCTGATTCAGTCAGGGACAATACCCGGGCAACAGATCCGATTGACCCCACAAAATCTCATAACAAAACCTTCATCAAACGGCCTTAATATAGGCAGAGTTTCAACACAAAGAGTGCACGGTAGTGATTCATCCCACGAACAAGGTCAAGATCATTGGTACCATCGGTCCCGCCTCCGATTCCGAACAGGTCATGCAAAAGCTGTTGCTGTCAGGGATGAATATTGCCCGGTTGAACTTCTCCCACGGGGATTTTGCCACCCATCAGGAAAACATCTCGAAATTACGCCGGGCGGCTGAGAAAACCGGCCGGCGACTGGCGATCATGGCAGACCTGCCCGGGCCCAAGATGCGCATCGGTGAGATGCCCGGGGGACCGGTGGAACTGCAGATCGGCGACCGGCTGGTCCTGACGACCGAGGAGATTCCGGGTGATGCGCAGCGCGTTTCCGTCAGCCTCAAGCAGTTACCCGGGATTCTTTCGGTAGACGACAAGCTGTTTCTCAACGACGGACTGATCTCGCTGCAGGTCAAGGCCATCGAGGGGTCCGAGGTGATCTGTGAAGTGCGCGCCGGTGGTGAACTCTCCTCACGCAAGGGCCTCAACCTGCCCGGGATCGACCTGGGGTTCGGCGCCTTCACCCAACACGACCGGGAGTGCCTCGAATTTGCATTGCAGGCCGGCGTCGATGCGGTCAGTCAGTCCTTCGTCGCCGATGGCAAAGACATCGAGGATCTGTTGGCGGCCGCGGACAAAGCAGGGCGCAGACCATTCGTGATTGCGAAAATCGAACGCCTGGAGGCCTTGAAAAATCTCGACGCCATCCTGGAGGTGGCTGATGGCATCATGGTCGCCCGAGGGGACCTGGGCGTGGAGATTCCCATCTCCCGTATGGCGGTGGTGCAGAAACAGGTGATGGAGAAGTCCAACCAACTGGGCAAACCGGTGATCACGGCCACCCAGATGCTCGAGTCCATGACGGCGCATCGCAGACCCACCCGGGCGGAGGCCACAGATGTGGCCAATGCGATTCTCGACGGTACCGATGCGGTCATGCTGTCCGCAGAATCCGCGGTGGGCCGATATCCGGTGGAAGCGGTGGAGATGCTGGCCCAGATCGCCGCGGATACCGAGCCCAGCCGAAACATGCCGTTGCGCGAACAACGCATGCGCCGCAATGGGGGCGTTCAACCCACGGACCTGATCGCTCATTGCGTACAGCAGGCGGTGATGAAACTGGATCCGGTCGCGGTGGTGGTACCCACCCGTTCGGGGGCCACGGCACGCAATATCACCCGTTACCGCCTGCCGACCTGGATCAGCGCCTTCAGTACCGATGAAGCGGTCTGTCAGGCTCTGCAGTTTTCCTACGGCGTTCAGCCGGTCAAGGTGGAAAAGGATCTGCAGGACTGGGGGCCCTTCACCTGCAGTTGGCTGCACGAACAGGGTTACGATAACGGTCGGGTGATTCTTACCCAGGGTCCTTCACCGGACAATCCCGGCGCCAGTTACAACCTGCAGATCGCCGAGCTTTCGTCCTGTCGGATCGTGTAGCGGTTACGTCGGAAGGTTCACCCGTTCGTGATCATTGACGGCGCCTGTGAACCATTCGGCCCATTGAAGCGCAGTCCATGGGCGATCCGCAGGCAGGCGAGGGGGCTTATTACCTTCCACGCCCCGGCACACCCGGTCTGTGATGCGCCTAAATGACCGGCATTCCGGTTAATTCGTAGCTGCGACGATCCCAATTTGATACAAAATACTCCGGTTCTCACAACCGGAGTAAGTTTCCGTCCATGAATCCTGGCATTGTATGTCACCGTAAATCCCATTTGCGCAGGAGTATCCGTCCATGAACCTGTCAGACCGAATAAAGGCCATGTTCAAGACCTCGCTCATCGGTGGGCTGGTAGTGATCCTGCCGGTCGCCATTCTCGTGTTGGTGTTTCGATGGATATTCAAACTGGTCACTGATGCGATTCAGCCACTCACCGACGAGGCCATGGCGGTCTATGGGGTACCGGAAATCGTCGCTGATCTGATCGTTGTGGCAATCATCGTGCTTGCCTGCTTTCTGGTGGGACTCGCGGTCAAGACCAGCGTCGGTCTTTATCTGCACAGAATCTTCGACACTTGGTTACAACAGCTCGCACCGGGCTACCGGATGATCAAAGAGGTGATCGTGCAGATATTCGGGGACAAGGAAAACTCGCCATTCTCGAATGGCAAAGTCGCCCGCGTAAAGATCTTCGGACTCGACAGTCCCACCGAGGTCACGGCCCTGGTCACCGATCAGGGTGAAAATGGCATCGTCACCATATTCATGCCCACCGGACCGAATCCAACCAGCGGCAACATCTATCATGTGCATGAGTCACAGGTGACCCTGTGCCCGGAGGTGAAAATCGATTCGGCGATGCGCACCGTCATCGCTTGTGGCGCAGGTACGGCAAAGGTCTTCGGCTGGAGCAAATCAGGTCAGTGACCCACGCGGTACGGCCAGACACTCCGACTCAATTCAGCTTTCAGGCGACAACGGAGCGCTGCATCCGCTGTCATGATTGTCGAGCGGGATGAGCATTTCCATGCGTTACAACGCGGGTAGCAAACCGATCTCCCGGTAGTAACGGGCCGCACCCGGGTGCAAGCGATGCAGGGGTACATAAGCCACTGTGTTCGCTGGCTGAGTGTATCGACCCTGGGCCAAGCGGCTGACCAAGGCCTCATGACTGCGATGAATGGCACGCGCCAAGCGGTAAACCAGACTCTCATCGAGGTCAGGCTTGACCAGTATCAGCGACCACAGGCCAACCGAGTGGATGTCCTGGTCCTGGCCGGGGTAGGTGCCAGCGGGCACGGTCATCTCCTGTAGGTGGGGGTGTTTACCCAGAATCAGTTTGACCTGTTCCGCCGAAGGCGCGATGAACCGGCCACCTGCCGGACCGCTGGCCACCTTGACGAAACCGGGCCAGCCGATACCCGCGCCCCACAGGGCTTCAGCCTCACCCTCGATCACCAGTCTTGGGCCATCCGCAGCCTTGCTCAGGATAATCTGCTGAAAATCCTGGTTCGGTTTCAGGCCGAGGCCATCGAGCACATCGTTCGCCAATATGCGCAATCCGGATGCCTGGGTGCCAAAGGCAATCGGCTGACCCTTCAGGTCGTCGATATTCCGGTATTTGGAATCACCACGCACCACAAACATACCCGGATTGGGGTACATCACCGACAACACCTTGAGATCAACCGCAGGGCGGTCAATGCCGTCCAGCGCGATGCGCGCGGCATTCCCTTCGACTTGACCCACGTCCACCTCGCCGGCCTCCAGCAATTTGAGGTTTTGCCGACTACCCCGTGTGGCAAGCACCTCCACCTCGATGCTTGTATCCGTGGCATTGATCACATCCGCTAAATGCTGTCCGTAGAGCTGGAATCCGCCACCTTTGGTAGCCGTGGCCCAGTTGAGGCGTGTGGAATCGCCCGCAACAGCCAGGCCGCAGGACACCAACATCAGGAGCATAATTATCGTTAACAATGATTTCATGACGCCTCCGCGCGCATCGCGTTCTGAACAATCGATGTGAATTACTGACAGGCTAGGCTAATTCGCGTTACTTTCATCAGCCCAGACCAAAATATCCAACCGAACCACAACTCCGCTTGACTGATTGTGTATGGTCGCCATTGATGTTGCGAAAACGCAGCGCTCCGTATTGCAGTCGGACGTATAATCGCTGGTGTCTTGGAAGCCTGTAGTAACGCCAGGTATAAAGAGACGTGGGTATTATTTAACATAATATACATTATGGGCATATTAGGGGCTGTCACGAGTCCGGTCTCTATGTCTCCTCTGGTGTAATGCTGATGGATGGACTCACAACTCGGATATCAATATCAATTAACGACAGCAGAATCAGGTCATAAGTCGACCATCGAAGGCGAATAACTCCGGCGGTCCCACTAGAATGTCCGTAAAATCTGGATGAAGTGGATTGATGATTATATTATTTTCTTCCGGAACGACGTCGGACGGCACCACCAACAGCGCATTCTCGGCCCGTTCAATCCAATCTTGCCCGATCGCTTGTAGTCGGTGATCTTCATAGGCCTCACGCCAATCCTTGGGTAGGAATTCGACCTGCAGGGTCTCCATTTCCATTCCTTCCGGGATCTCCATCCAGAGTTTCACAAAGTTATTTTTAAAATGTCTGGGATCGATATGCACCAACGTCTCAAGCGTTGCCAGCGAAAGGCTTTCCGAGGTGTAGACGGCGGAATACCCGGCCGGTACCCAACGGCTACCGACTTTCCGGTTGCCCAATCCGCTGAATGCTGTAGTCGCATGCTGTCTGGTGGTTAAACGCCAGACGCGCACTAGCTGTAGACTCCGTGCTCGATGCGGGTGAGGATTGTCTCGACTTGTTCGGTTCCGGCTTCGGTATCGAGCAAGGCTAAAGGCGCCGCGCCTAGCGCCCGATTGGGACTCTGTAGCCAGTCATTGGCGGACTCTTTATCGCCCAGCACACCTTCGGCCAACGATTCGATCTTGGCCAGGCGATAGAGACGATCAGACTCCAGCGGGGTGAGTGCCTGATTGGATTGTTTGCGCCGGGCGTAGGTTCTGCTCGACATGCCGATGATAGGGAGCAGCGATTCGGTCGATTCTATCCCCAGGCCCTTCATGACGCGCTCGACACTCGTCACGGCCAAGCCCTCACGAAGACAGCCGATTAATCGCTCAGTCTTTACGTTCCGGCCTGTCAACAGACGACTGACACGCTCATCAAAAGAAACCCATTCGCCCCGTTGTACGGCACCCACCCTCCTCTCGCTTGGCGGTGCATACTTCCCTGCAGCGACACGCCTGCCCGGTGGGGTTCTCCGATCAGCCGGGGAGCGCTTCGTGGATTTTGCTTCAGGTTTGCCTTTAGAGGATGCCATAGTGAGCCTTAGGTTCCATATTGCCATTTGTCTGTATTATATCGCCACTTGTCCATTAGTGCTATGGATCGCGAGAGGCGGGCTAAGCGACGATATCCTGGTGTCCACGTCGTTGCCGTTGTGTGACATCGGTCAACCCTGATTGATATGGGGTCAGATTATGAACGTTGTAGGCCGGCATCTTGGGCCGCTCCCAGGCGGAACTGACTTTAATTGACCCGTTCCTCATGGGTAGCCTATTTAATGTAAATTAACAATGACTTAAGAGGTTATTTCGGAACAGACTGGAATTAAATCAGAAGTAATCGACCTGCCTGGTATACCCAGTTTCCCCCGAAAAATGAAAATGCGACGTGTTCGGGTGATAAAAACCTATCTTCAATATGGTAATGGATTGATGCGGAGTATCTGGGTGAAAGGGATAACGGGTAGCGGAAACCTTACCTTTCCGGTTGTCCACGCTCCCTTTGGGCCATTACGTAATCATCGAGTACTGATTTGAATGCCACATCAGTCCGCTCAGCAGATTCAAGAAGATCCTGATGGCGCTGCAGTCCGAATTCATCGAATTCCTGTTTCGAGTCGTCATTCGCTCGTTTGGCGATCGCCAGAACCGAACGGGCGCCAATGTTCGCGGAAGCGCCTTTTACCGCATGAGCCTCGTCATGATAGCGGTCGAAGTCACGATCCTTGACGGCTTGCTCGATGACTTGCAGTGAAATTTTCAGATCTTGCAGGTAATTCGTGATAAAGGCTTCGAAAATGCCATCCTTGGATCCCAGTCGCTTGAGATTCTCGATCACCTGCATGTCCAGTTCATCGGTATCCGGTTTTGCGGGTTCTATCGACTCGGTTGATACGATTTCCAACAGCGGTGAGTCGATCCCCTCCTCTTTCGCGCCCGTGTGGCGATAGATGATTTTCAGCAATTCCTGTTCGTCGACAGGTTTCTTCATGTAAGCCGCGGCGCCCGCACGCTCACACTCTTTCTTCGCATCCGTAGTGACATTGGCGGTGAGGACGATGAATGGAATCTTGTTGTATAGCCCATTGACTGCATTGTATTCCCTGATGACATCCAGACCACCGACATTGGGCATTTGCATGTCCAGGATTGCCACATCGAAGACATGCTCCTCGAACAGATCAAGTGCCTGATCGCCGTCTTCAGCACTCATGACATTCATATCATGTGCTTTCAGCATCTCTTCGAGGATCATGCGATTGACCCGGGAATCCTCGGCAATCAGGACGTTGAGTTTCTTGAAATGCGCTTTAGTGGCATCACTGAGCTTGGTAATACCGGAGGGAAGTTCAGATTTTCGGTTAACCGCATGAAGCGCGTTGAAGAGTTGTCTTGGTGTTGAAAGATCACTCACGATGGCCGCGACCGACTCTTCAAAGTCTGAGCAGGACTCTTTCAAGTCGATCAGCACGGTATCCACATCCTGAGACACGCCAAAACTCACGTATTTCAGGAATTCGTTGAGATCCTCTTCCACGGATAACCGATCCACCAGAAGTATCGGCAAGCCGCTTATTTTATCTTCATTCTCGATTAACAGAGGACAGAGGTTATGCAGATCCGCTGTGGAATGGATCGTTAATCCCCAGCGTGACGTAAAACCTTCGAGCCGGTTCTTGAGTGAATCATTCTTGGTGAAAATGAGACATTTTACTTTGGCGAATTCATCACTGACCGGCGTTTCAACCACCTGCATGGGGATATCGAAATAGAAGCGGCTTCCCTTGCCGACATCGCTTTGGACATTGATATGCCCCCCCATGAGCTCCACCAGTTCCTTGGAGATGGTGGTACCCAGTCCCGAGCCACCGTATTGACGCGTGATGGAATCATCCACCTGATTGAAACGCTCAAATATATTAGGCAAGGCATCCTTGGGTATGCCAATACCGGTATCGATAATCTCGAACCTCAGTATGGCTTCATCGTCATCCACTGAAAGTGCGTTGACTTTTATCTCGATATAGCCCTGTTTCGTGAATTTAATGGCGTTGCCGCACAGATTGATCAGAATCTGCTTGAGTCGGCTGGCATCACCCACAAGGCTCACGGGCACATCCGTTGAAATAAAGACGTGGAAGCCGAGGCTCTTGTCCTTGGCCACCGGCATCAGGCTGTCACTGACCGAGTGGATCGTCTCATACACATCGAACGGCGCCATGTTGACATGCAGGGTGCCGGCTTCGATGCGGGAAAAATTCAATATGTCATCGATCAGTTGCAATAAGTGATTCGCGGAATGATCAATGGTCACAATGGATGACAGGGTCGACGGTGGCAGTTTTTCCTTATAGAGCAATTTGGCGATGCCGATGATACCGGACAAAGGGGTACGCATTTCATGGCTCATATTGGCAAGAAAGCGCCCCTTCGCTTCATCCGCCTGCTCTGCTTTGGCTTTCGCGTCGGATAGCTGTGTCAACAGTCTCGATACGAAGACGGGAATGATGATATTGGTCACAATCATTCCGTAACCGATGATCGGATGGCTAAGCCAGAAATCGTTCGTGTTGATCAGAATCAGAAGCCCGGCCAATGAAAAGAACATGCCCAGGTAGAGATATTTCATCCCGTAGCGCGCGCCGTAGCCCACAGTAATCCACAGGATCACGGTAAATAGCGGGACGCCTGCTTCCCCTGACCGGTACATGGCGAGACAGGTCATTCCATGATCACCCAGCATTGTGATCGATTTACGGAAGCGGGATTCCTTCTTGTAGACGGTGAAAGAAAGAATCACGCCGAGGGAAAAGAGCAGGTAGAGCGATGCCAGGTAGAAAGCCGTATTGAATATGTTGGTGTGGGCGTACAGGACATCGTGTATCAGGAAATAGATCACTACACTTGCGGTGAACAATACGCGTATCACCGCCTGTTCATATTCGAGCAGTGCTTCTTCCGAGAGGCCCTTGCAGATGAAATCCGGTCTGGGCAGCGCAAAAACCTGTTTCCTGGTTATCCCTGGCATAAACTCATACTCGTCTTGGCTGGAGCCCGACCTCCCGATGGTGGAACCACTTTTTTGTGTTTCGAATTCCGCTCAAATGAAAAAATTAGAGGAAAATCACAATAAATTAACACAAGTCAAAAAAACTCCCCCGCTTCGTTGATAACCTCCACCGCCGGATTAGGCTTAAGTTACACAATCCGGGATTGGTCACATTCGTGTTACATAAAGTACTAAGTAAAGAGGTGTGAGAATCCTTGTGTTATCGTTAGTTGACTGAAGTAAAAGTATGCCAGTCATTTCAGTATATTGACAAATACGGAGAGTATCACCATGTTAGCATCGACTCAGAATATTGAATTAATTGAACACAGTTATAATACGCTCAACGTCAGTTATCAGGAGGATATCAAGGCACAATTTTTTGCGATGAATCCGGGTGCCATCCCCTGCTTTTCTCATCAACTCCTACATGATATCGACAGCTTTCAAAAAAGATTGACCAACCAAATTAGTAGGAATACGCATCCTCATGGAGATGTGGACTACCTGATCTTCACTTCTGACGTCCCTGGAGTATTCAACCTGGGCGGAGATCTGGGCTTTTTTGTGGAATGCATCAAAAACAACGACCGGGAAACCCTGTCTCGATATGCCCGTTTGAGTATCGATGTGCTTCACACCAACCACAGCAACCTGGGATTCGATGATCTCACCACGATTTCATTGGTGAATGGAACCTCACTGGGTGCTGGTTTCGAGGCCGCGCTTTCGAGCGACTATATTATCGCTGAGGAAGGCAGTGAGTTTAAATTTCCTGAAGTGGTATTCAACATGTTTCCCGGGATGGGCGCCTATTCCTTCCTCGCACGACGGATTGCACCGGCGGCTGTCGAGAAGATGATCATCAATGCCGAAGGTTACACCGCGGAACAACTCTATGACATGGGCATCGTCGACATGATCGCGGACAAAGGCCGGCTGGATGAAGCGCTGCATCAATTCATTCGACGCCACAAGAAGACGCGTATCACTCGCAAAGCCGTGTTGAAAATGCGCAACAGGATCCTGCCATTGGACAAGCAGGAACTCTATGATATCGCCGATTACTGGGTGGACTCCGCATTATCGCTGTCTGATCGTGACATCAATGCCATGTCCCGTCTGGTGAGAGCCCAATCCAGGATGATGGCCAGCCAGGAACCCACGGTTTCGGAAAGTCTGTCTGCCTGATATTCATCAATAGAGGTATTCGTAAATCAAAATCACCATTCTGAGTGCGCTCCATGACCGATCCCGTCTATTGATAACCGGTCAGTTGTTGCCGATTCGCAGTCGAATGCGTTTCAGCGACAACTGACCCATCCAGGTGACGGCGTGGCCCCTGCCCTGTGTGGGGCATCGGCGATAGAATGGCTGTCTTGAGGCCTGCTGAAGGGAATGCAACTGCGATCGACTTGAATAATTGATCCATACATCCTGCGTCGACCCTGCGGATGAGTCGCCCCGGCGATTTCAGCAAGTTGCCTGTTCTCCGGATTCAGGCAAACGGGCGGCAGGTTTCATCATTGATCGGTTCCGGCGGGTCCTCTATCGCCGGTAGTACGGGCTTCTGTCGCTGCGCTGATCCGCTTCGGACCCTGGATCTCCGAGGAACAGCGAGGGAAAGAGCCGTGTGCTGCGGTTCCGCAAGGTATCTGACCCAGCAATGGCACCTACAGGCCCTTCGCAAGCTTTTCTGCGATATCCATCATACGCGATACATACCCCCATTCATTGTCATACCAGGCATAAATCTTCACTTGCGTGCCGTCTGTGACCATCGTCGACAGGGCGTCCACGATCGATGAACGCGGATCATTGAGGTAATCCACCGAGACCAGCGGGCGTTCCTCATAGCCAAGGATACCCTTGAGTTCTCCTTCCGCCGCTTCCTGAAAGAAACCGTTGATCTCTTCGACCGTTACCGGTCGCGCCGCTTCAAACACAAAATCGGTCAATGAGGCATTCAGCAGGGGAACCCGGACAGCATGCCCGTTCAATCTGCCCGTGAGTTCCGGAAAGATCTTGGTGATCGCCTTGGCGGATCCGGTCGTTGTGGGAATCAGGGATTGGCTGCAGGCCCTAGCTCTGCGCAGGTCCTTGTGTCCTTTGTCCACGATGGTCTGAGTGTTGGTGATGTCATGAATCGTGGTCATGCAGCCATGCAGGATGCCGACCCGTTCGTGCATGACCTTGACCACCGGCGCCAGACAGTTGGTGGTGCAGGAAGCGGCCGTCACTAGATGATGCTCCTTTGGGTCATAACGATCGTCGTTGATGCCGTAGACAATGTTAAGGGCCCCTTCCGTGGGTGCTGCCACCAGCACCTTGCGGACACCCTGATCGAAATAGGTGAGCAGCGATTCCGGGGCCTTGTGGTGCTTGCCTGTGGCCTCGATGACGATATCGCATTCCGACCAGTCGGTCTTGGAAATCCCAGAGTGTGCGGTATAGGCCATAGATTGTCCGTCAACGATGACGTGACCTGAATCGGCACGGCACTCCCGCTCCCAGACTCCGTGGAGCGAGTCGAACTTGAGCAGATGCGCGGCACCCGCCGCGTCAGTGGATATCTCGTTGATGCGCACGAATTCCAGACCCGGCCGGCCCCATCCGGCCCGCAGTCCCAGCCGTCCCATACGTCCAAAGCCGTTGATTCCGACTCGAATGCCCATTATTTCCAACTCCCAATTGATGATAAGAAGTGTCCTGTAGCGAACAAGCCTGCCCCATGTGGGGTACTCGTAGCGATAAGGAGCGATGTTTTCATGTGTGTAGGATTCTCAGAATGTGCCAATTCGCAGCATCACCAGGGTACAGGCCTCAAGATGGTGAATACCGGACTGTTGCAGCCGGTGTATCAATTCGGGAGACTCGGTGCCCGGGTTGAGAATGACCCGCTGCGGCCGGAGTCCGATGATGTCGTTCAGCATGGGCTGAATCCGCTCGGGCCCCACATACAGGGTCAGAGTATCGACCGGCTCCTGTATCGACGACAGATTCGGCGCAACCTTTAACCCCTCGATCATCTCAACTTTCGGATGAACGGGTGTCACCCGATAACCTTTCTCTGTCAATAATCGCACCGCCTGGTTGGAATAGCGCAAAGGCTTGTTACTGGCGCCCAGGACCACGACATGTCGTTTACGGGGGTCTGAAGTTTTCATACGGTGCGTTGAACCGGGGCTGTGATTGTCTGGACGGCACGCGGTGCCTGTCGGCGATAGCGGCATATATGAATGGATGAAGCCGGGTTCATGGGTTGAGCTGCTTTTCCAGATAGCTCATGCAACCCTGCAGACTGGACAGGCGCGGATAATCCACTTCCGGTATCCTGATCTGCAGGCGTTTCTCCAATGTCAGTATCACATTCAAATAGTCGATGGAATCGATTTCGAACTGATCGCGAAAACTCACCTGGGCATCCAGTGTGGCAGGCTCCAATTCCGGCACGATCTGCACCAGAACCTCGAGTATCGTGTTCTTGATTTCGTCGCTGTTCATAAGTATTCCAAGTCATGCGGTGTCGATACGGGGCCTGCTGACCGGGTGGCCGAAGACATTCAAAGATCACCATCCGCCTGTCCCAGTTCCTGCGCCCGCAACCGCCGACGCATGATCTTGCCTGAGCGGGTTTTCGGTAATTCGTCCCGGGCCTCGATGCTTCTGGGAGCCACCGCTGGGCCAAGGCGCTTGCGCGCATGGGCCATCAAATCGCGCGTCAAACCGGCATCGAGCGTGTTGCCGGGCCTGAGTACCACGAAGGCTTTGACCGATTCACCCAGAATGGGATCGGGGATACCCACCACACCGGCCTCCAGCACCGCCGGATGTGCCAGCAGGGTGCGCTCCACTTCGAAAGGGCCAATCAGGTGTCCCGCGGACTTGATGACATCATCGGCGCGACCGATAAACCAGTAGTAGCCCGCCTCGTCCCGCCGGGCCAGGTCTCCCGACAGGTACCAACCATCGTAAAAGCAGGCCTGATACCGCGATGCTTCGTCAATATAACCCCGGAACATCGAAGGCCAGCCACATCGCAGTGCCAGTTGGCCCCGTGCATTGCCATCGCTCAGCGCTTCGAGACGGCCATCCGGCCCTTGCTCGAAAAGGGCCGCCTCGATGCCGGGCAGCGGCCGTCCCATGGATCCGGGGCGAAGTTCGATGTCTTTATAATTCGCAATCATGATAGCGCCGGTCTCGGTCTGCCACCAGGTATCGTGCACCGGTTGGTTGAAGGCCGTCTGACTCCAGTGTACCGCCTCGGAGTTCAGGGGTTCTCCCACGCTGGCGATATATCGCAAGCCGCTGAGATCGTATTTGTGTGCCACCTCGACGCCGTATTTCATCATCATTCGCAGCGCCGTGGGCGCGGTGTACCAGACGTTGACGGACTGTTCCTGGAGTTGCCGGTACCACCGTTCCACATCGAAATCCCCTTCGTCCAGAAGGATCCGGGCACCCAGTGCCAGAGGCGCAATCATCCCGTAGGATATCCCGGTGACCCAACCGGGATCCGCAGTACACCAGTAGACGTCCCCAGGACGCAGGTCCAGCGCCAGTCTGGCCGTATGGCGGTGCGCGACCAGCGCGGCATGGGCATGCAAGGCCCCTTTGGGGCGTCCCGTGGTACCGCTGGTGAAGTGGACAAGAGCAATCTCATCGGCATCGGTAGGTGCGATCGTGAATGCTTCGCTCATGCTCTCCAACTGTTGCTTCAGGCTCAGAGTGCCTTCGGGAGGGGTATCGTCTCCGGTGATGAGGACAAATTCGAGGTTGGGAAGTTGATCCCGCTGGTGAGCGATCTTACGGTTGTAGATCTGCGCGCTGGTCACCAGTACCCGGGCTTCGCCGATTTGCAACCGGGTGCACAGGGGTTCCGGTCCGTAGGCCGCAAACAGGGCGCAGAAAGCGGAACGGTTCTTCCAACTGCCCAGGGCAGCGACAAACAGATCCGGAACCCGTCCCAACACGCAGAAAACCCGTTCTCCCGGAACCACGCCCAAAGCGTTCAACAGGTTGGCGAAGCGATTGCTCAGATTACGCAGCCGCCTGTAGCTTAGGTCCTCGGTGTTACCGTTTCGTGACAACCAGCGCAGGGCCAGCTGATCGCCCCGTGCGCTCAGCGCATGACGGTCGACGATCTCATGGGCCATATTGATGCCGCCACCGTGTGGTAGGCCTCCGAGTTCCTGCCAGGCAGGCGACCAGTCGAATGCCGGGGACTTCGCGTTCATCTCATGACCATGTTGCATGTTTTCATCTAAACATAGCGCATGTGGTTTCAGAAATAGATCCTCAACCCTGCAAACAGTCTGACTTGCTGTGTCGTCGTGCCCCGGGTTTGATCAAGCCATGAAAACGGACCATCATTGGTTTGATGGCCCGTTCATACACGCCACGACAGGCCCGGTATCTGAAAACGTACTGCATTCTAGAACGGTGATCTCAAGGCGAAATCTGATATGTCCAGCCGAAATCTCGAGAGTCTTCTCAAGCCCCGCTCGGTTGCCCTGATCGGTGCCAGCCGCAAAGCCGGTTCCATCGGCCATGTGGTGGCGCACAACCTGTTTCAGGGGGGCTTCGAAGGGCCGATCATGCCGGTCAATCCGAAACACCGCTACATACGCGGTGTCTGGACCTATCCGGATATCGCAAGTCTGCCGGATACACCGGATCTGGCGATCATTGCCACGCCTCCGGACACCATCCCCGAAATCATCGACCAACTCGGACAGCGCGGCACCCGGGCGGCCGTCGTCATCAGCGCCGGATTCGCCGAATGTCAGGGGGATCAGGGCAGGCAGTTGCAGCAGTCCATGCTGGAATCCGCCAGGCCTCATACCCTGAGGATCGTTGGCCCCAACTGCCTCGGCATTCTGATACCGGGTATCCATCTCAACGCCAGCTTCGCTCACCGTTCTCCGGATGCCGGCCGGCTGGCCTTTGTTGCCCAGTCCGGCGCCATTGTCACGTCGATTGTCGACTGGGCGCACAGTCGGGGGATCGGCTTCTCCCACCTGGTCTCGCTGGGGGACATGGCGGATGTGGATTTTTCCGACCTGATCGATTATCTGGCCAATGAACGCGAGGCCCGGGCAATCCTGTTGTACATCGAGTCGATTCGGGATGCCCGCAGATTCATGTCCGCAGCCCGGGCCGCATCTCGGGTCAAGCCGGTCATCGTGGTGAAGGCGGGCCGGCATCCCGAAGGCGCCCAGGCCGCGGCCTCGCATACCGGGGCACTGGCCGGTGCGGATGCAGTATTCGATGCCGCCTTCCGACGTGCCGGCATGCTACGGGTTACCTCCCTGCAGGAATTGTTCGACGCTGCGGAGACCCTCGCCATGGGCTGTCGCCCGGAGGGAGATCGCCTGGCAATCATGACCAACGGCGGTGGCATCGGGGTGCTCGCCGCTGACGCGGTCATGGATGCCGGCGGGCGTCTGGCGGTGCTGTCCGATGAGGCATTACAGAGCTTGAACCTTGTGTTACCCCCCACCTGGTCTCAGCGTAACCCGATCGACATCATCGGCGATGCGGATGGTGAGCGCTATGCGGCTGCTCTGCAGGCAGTCGCCAAGGAGAGTTCCGTGGATGGCATCCTGGTGCTCAATTGCCCGACGGCCGTGGCTTCCAGCACGCAGGCGGCTGAATCGGTCATCGAACAGGCCAGCACCCTGCCCGTACCCCTGTTGACGAGTTGGCTGGGAGAGGGTTCCGCCGCCAAGGCGCGGGCTCTGTTCGCAGCTCACCACATTCCGGGTTACGCCACCCCTGAGCAGGCAGTGCGCGCGTTCATGCACATGGTCAATTACCAACGCAACCAGGAGTCCCTGATCGAGACGCCGGCTTCCATACCGGAAGCCTTTAGCACCGATCCGCTAATCGCCCAAGCGGTGATCGAGCAGGCGCTGGCCGAGGGACGCGACTGGTTGAGCGAACCCGAATCCAAACAGGTGCTGGGCGCCTATGGTATTCCGGTGGTCACGACGCGCATGGCCCGGAGTGCCGAAGAGGCTGGCGCAGTGGCGGCTGAAATCGGTGGCGCGGTGGTGCTCAAGGTGGTCTCACCGGAAATCATCCACAAGTCCGATGCCGGCGGCGTGATTCTCGACCTGTCCGGAGAGCAGGCCGTCCGGGAGACCGCCGAAGCCATGCAGCGACGCATCGCCGAGGCCTATCCCCTGGCCCGGCTTTCGGGTTTCAGCGTACAGCCCATGATCCGCAGGCATGGGGCCTACGAACTGATTATCGGTGCCAGTGAGGATCCCCAATTCGGTCCAACACTGTTGTTCGGCCAAGGCGGCACCGCAGTGGAGGTGCTCAAGGACCAGGCTCTGGCGCTACCACCCCTGAATATGCGCCTGGCCCACGAAGTCATCGGCCGCACCCGCGTCTACGAACTGCTGAGAGGATACCGGGATACCCCAGGGGCCAACCTGGACGCCATCGCGCTGACCCTGATCAAGGTCTCTCAACTGGTCATAGATCTGCCGGAAATCCAGGAGATCGACATCAATCCCCTGCTCGCGGATGAACATGGGGTGGTGGCCCTGGATGCCCGGATGAAGATCCGCCGTGCCGAGGGCCGGGGCAGCGATCGTCTCGCCATACGTCCCTACCCCAAGGAACTGGAGGAACTGATCCCCCTGGGCGATGGGCGAACCCTGATGCTGCGTCCGATTCTGCCGGAGGACGAACCGTCCCTGCAGGCCGCCTTCACCAAGTTGACCCCGGAAGAGGTGCGTTTCCGTTTCTTCATTCCGATGAAGACCCTGACCCATGTCGCGGCGGTACGTTTCACCCAGCTCGATTATGACCGGGAGATGGGACTGATCCTCACGGAACCAGGAATTCCCGGGAAAACGGAGATCTTCGGCGTGGTCAACATCATCGCCGATCCCGACAACGAAGATGCTGAATACGCCATCATCGTACGCCACGACATGACAGCGCTGGGGCTGGGAATCTTCCTCATGCGAAGAATCATCGACTATGCCCGGCAGCGGGGCATCAAGCAGTTGCACGGGGATGTGCTGAGAGAGAACCGGCAGATGCTGAAACTCTGCGAGGTGCTGGGGTTTGAACAGGCACGTTCCGCCGAGGATCCCGGGCTGGTACAGGTGACGTTGAAACTTTGATGCGCCTTTCGCTCAATGCAGATAAGGATCAAGTCCATGCTGATGCCCCCCGAGGATCACCGTCAATCATTGACCTGGACCGGCCAGACCAGTTGCCATGATTCGCAGGGCAGAATCATCGACTGTAACGCCAGTGGGCAGGATGCGGAGTTCCTGACCGGTGCAGCCTGGCCCGAAGAGCGTTTCATGACCCACGACGACACCGTCAGGGACCGGCTCACGGAGCTGATCTGGACGCGCAGCGCGAACCCGGCCGAGTTTCCACTCAACTGGCAGGAAGCGTTGGAATACATCGAGCATATGAATCAACAACAGGCATACGGCCACAATGACTGGCGCATGCCCAACCGGCGGGAAATGCGCAGCCTGATCAGTCACCAGACCCGACGTCCTCCATTGCCCGCGGGTCATCCCTTCACCGATGTGTTCGGCAACTGGTACTGGACATCCACGACGGCGGCGATTGCCCCGGATCACGCCTGGTATGTGAGTCTGGATGGCGGGCGAATGTTTTTTGGAGGAAAGGATCAATCTTTCATGATTTGGCCGGTGCGCGGTATAGCCAACGAATTGGTGCTGCGGACGGGTCAGGCTACCTGTCACGATCCATCAGGCAAGCGCATTGCCTGCGAAGCGTCGGGTCAGGATGCGGCCTATCGCTCGGGAGCAGCCTGGCCCGAGCCGCGCTTTCAAATCATCGATGATGGGGTCTGGGACCGCTTGACCGCGCGTGTCTGACAGGCCACAGCCCATACCGCGAGGGATGCTGTCACCTGGGACCAGGCATTGGCCTCGATTCATGAGTTGCGCGCCAGGTCCGGCGATGCCAATTGGCGACTACCCAATATCAACGAACTCGAATCCCTGGTGGACTGTTCCCGCTGCCGACCTGTTGTGCCAGGGCAACATCCCTTTCAATCGGTTCAACCGGTCTATTGGTCATCCACGACCAGTCTCTATGAACCCGATTGGGCCTGGGCCCTCTACCTGGACAAGGGTGCTGTCGGGGTAGGTATGACCTATGCCCGGTTCCATGCTTGGGCGGTCAGGCTGATTGATTGAGGGCCTGTTCCCGACGGGGCATTCGCCAGGCGCCGGGTGAACGAATTTTGCGTTAGGCCTTTCTGGTGTAGACCTGCAACAGCTGTTGCGCGGTATCCGGTGCATATCGATCGAGATACAGTGCCGTCAGTTCGAAATCTCGCACCGGTTGCAGTTTCGCACCGCGTGTCAGGGTGGCAAACGCTTCACCCCCCAACACACGGGTCACGGTAGTCAGATAGATGCGCCATAAAACACCCGCGGACACCAGCGTGTGCATGATCCCAGGGCCGGCGATCGAGTAGATCAGTCGCAGACCCTCACCGGACAGGGCCTTGACCAGCCAACCGCCACTCACCTGTTGTGTGGCGGAACTCAATACACCGATACCACGATCCTTGAGGAACGCGAGCTTATCTGGCGGGTGTTTGCCGGTAGCTACCATGATCTTGCGATCGGCGAGACGATCCAGTGCCTTTTCCGGAAGATCCAGTGACCCGGAAACAAACACCAGGGCGGGTTTGTCGTCGAGTCCGAGTTGCTTGCGGTAAGCGCCGATGTCCTCCGGCAGTTCACCGCTGAATGGGGGTAACGCCTGTGCATTGCCGGAGGCAAGATCGCGCAGGTAACGCCCGCTCATGACAATCGCATCCGCGGGCGCCGCCAGTTCCTGCAACAAGCGCCAATCCCGAGGGTTCGCCGTCTCCTCGGGCACCTCGCTGATACCGGAGTCACGATCCACCAGCGCGATCCGGCCATCCAGGCTGGTGACGAAATTGGTGTACACCAGAGGTTCCGGGGAAGCATCGAGAATGTTACGCAGATCCTGTCCCAGGTAGAGCCCGGGCAGGGGTTTGCTGCCGCTGTGTGGATACAATTCCAGAAGATGCTCGGATTCACTCAACGTTCATGTCCTCAGTGTGACTGGCCTCAAAATCCCGCCGCGCGTGCGCCCCGCACCAGCAACTGGGTGACCTGGGGTCGCTGTTCATCGGGCAGGCCCGCATCGATTCGGATTTCATTGCCCTGTCGGGAGGCGATGGGTTTGCCATCCCGGTAGAGAATACGATATCCCGCCTGCGCGGGAACCCGCTCGCCCGGGGTGATGATGCCGGTAAGGTTCAGTGGATCGGCGCTGCTGAGGGTGATGGTCTGGGTTTCATCCCGCTGTCTGAGGGTTTCCCTGAGCACATTGACCGCTTCCGGCAAGGCGAAATGTTCACCGGCAAATCCCTGCACGAACCGCCCGCCCCGAATCTCCCCTCGCGCTTCGAGCCTGCGGTACACGTACAGCAGCTCCCGCCAGGGTGGCATTCCGGATTCCCGCTCAAGGAGTTTGCGAAACACCACCCCGTAGCGGTTCAGCAAGGCCCGGGCCAACTGTTCATTGTGAGGCGCCGACGCGTCATTATTCAGGGCGGGGCGCAGCAGAGACCAACGCCCCCCTGATGCCAGGGAAGTCTGCAGCCCGGTACGTCGCCGCTGGGGCCGCCTTTTGCGCGGATTGATCATCATCCTCAAACCCTGGAACTGATCCGAGGTGGCCTGCCCGGCTGCCACCAGTTCTCCCAGGCTCAATTCCAGCTGGGCGTTGAGCAGCCCGGTCTGCTGCTGTATCTCCTCGAAGAAGCTGGCGCCCCATTGCTGCAGGACCTCGCGTATGCGCATCGCGGCGGAACTCAATCCCTGCGGTTCGACCGGATCGGTCTGCCGCCAGAGACCCAGACGATGTCGGGCAACGAAAGCCAGAGGGGTAGTTTTGATGGCTGGATTCCTGCGCTTGTTTTCCTGTGTCGCGGGAGGATGCAGGCGCAGCCACACCAGTCTTCCTGAGCCGCACAGTTCATCCAGTTCCTGTGACTCGTAGGGCGCCAACCTCGCTGGCAGGATCTCGGTTTCCCAACTGGCGGCGGGAAGGCTGACCCCCTCGAGTTGAGACATCACCCGCTCTAACGCTGTGATTCCCTGAGACGGCTCATCCAGGCCCTGCCAACGAAACAGGAAACGCATGAACACCGCCGGGCTGACCGGATCGATCTCACGCCGCAGCTGGCGCAGCGTGTAGCGGTGGATTCGTGCCAGCAATCCCCGCTCGCACCACTGAACTTCGGGTTCCTGAGGATCGAAATGACCCTCGATCGCATAGCCCTCGGCTTGCAGAAGCTGCATGGCACCGTGCAGGCGATCCCCCGTCAGGTTCATGCTCTGCGCCAGTGTTCTTATACTGACCGGTCCCAGGCACTCCAGGCGTGCGCGGAGGATCGCAACCAGCGCGGTCTCCCCACTTTCGCCATCGCTCGGCGGCAGCGCAGCGATCACAGGATCCAGCCGGTGCCGCGGATAGATCCATTGCACGGTTTGCAGGCGTTCCGCCGCGACCCATAGGCGGTGGGCATCATGGATCAGGCAGGTAGCCCGCTGTTGCTGATGCAAGGACTCCATCTGGGCACGCCACAGCGGCAGATCCGTGTCGGCTATTTCACGTTCATCGATAAAACCCGCAATACACAGGGCATCGTGCAACTCATCCGTGCTGCGGGGTTGCGGCCAGGCCTCGACCCTGACCCGGGAAATCGCATCGGGATCGAGTTGCCCCAGTTGCGCCGCATCTTCCGGATCGAGTCCCCGGCGCAGTTGCACCGCCCGGGTACGTCGCTCCTCGGCGGGTGTGTCATCGAGAAATGCGTAGGGCCGTGCATTGAGGATTTCGTGAGACAGGGGCGAGGGTGTTGGAAGGTCTTTGGCAACCACCCGGATCGATCCTCGCTCTATGCCCAGTAACACGCGCTTCAGCCCATCGATATCCATCAGTTCGTGCAAACAGTCCCGCAATGTCTGGTTGACCAATGGATGATCCGGTACCTCCCGCTCACCCTGTAAGTTCTCAAAACAGGCCAACTGGTCCGGAAACACCAATGCCGCCAGGTCTTCCGCATCATTGCGTTGAAAAGGCGCCGGTACCCGCTTACCGCCCCGCATGCGCGGTACCGCCAGGGAGAGGTTTGCCACCCAGCGCCAGCGGGTCGGAAATACCGGAGCATCCAACAGAGCCTGCACCAGAATCTGCTCAACGCTCTGTGCCTTCAGATAACCTGCCGGTTCATCGAGGGGAAAGCTGTGGGTCGGCCCAAGAGACAGAATCAGGCTGTCTTCATTGGCAGCGGCCTGGAGTTCGAAATTGAAGCGTCGGCAAAAGCGTTTTCGCAACGCCAGACCCCAGGCCTTGTTGATACGCGAGCCAAAAGGCGCATGTATGACGAAATGCATGTCTCCGGTTTCATCGAAGAACCGCTCGAAGACCACCTGCTGCTGGGTAGGCAGTACCCCGAGTACGCTTTTACTGGCTGCCAGGTAGTCGAGCAGTACCTGGGCGATGGCCGGGTTCAGTTGCAGTTGTTCCTGCAGATAGTTCAAAACAGCCTGTTGACCCTGATCGAGCAGACCCTCGATCTGTTCGCGGAGACGGGACACCGAGAAGGAGAGTTCGTCGCTGCGACCTGGCGCTTCACCGAACCAGAACGGAATGGAGGGCGGTTGTCCCCGGGCATCCTCAACCAGCACCCGCCCCTGTTCCACCTTCAGAATCCTGTAGGAGCAATTACCCAGCTGGAAGATATCCCCCGGCATGCTTTCAAAGGAAAAGTCCTCGTTGAGACTGCCGATGAACAATCCCTCCGGCTGCAGAATGACATCATAATCAAACGCGTCAGGTATTGCCCCACCGTTGGTGATCGCGGTCAGGCGCGCGTTTCGACGCGCGCGTATCACCCCGTTGACCGCATCGCGATGCAGATAATCCCCGCGCCGCCCACGTCGGGTGAGGAAACCGCTGGCAAGCATTTTCACCACATCGATAAAGCTCGATTCATCGAGGTCGCGATAGGGATAGGCACTTCGAAACAGGCGGTACAGGGCCCGCTCGTCCCAATCACCGCATGCGACTTCAGCGATGATCTGCTGTGCAAGCACGTCCAGGGGGTGTTGCGGCACCCTGATCCGGTCCAGTTCTTCGCGCCTGATCGAGTCCAGCAGGGCCACCGACTCCACCAGATCATCACGACTGAGTGGGAACAGCCGCGCCTTGGGTATACCGCTCAAATGATGCTCCGAGCGACCGGCCCGTTGCAGAAACGTGGCGATACTGCGCGGGGAGCCCAGCTGACACACCAGGTCCACCTCACCGATATCAATACCGAGCTCCAGGGATGCGGTTGCCACCAGCGCCCGCAACGCACCGGATTTGAGGCGCTGCTCCGCCTGCAGACGATGCTCTTTGGCGAGACTGCCGTGATGCGCGGTAACCGCCTCCTCACCCAGTTGTCGGGCCAACGCCGCCGCCGCCCGTTCAGCCAGACGCCGGGTATTGACAAAAATCAGGGTGGTGCGGTGTTGAACGATGAGATCTTCGAGACGGCGGTAGATGACATCCCAGGCTTCATTGGCCATCACCGCTTCCAGCGGGGCGTCGATCAGTTCCAGGGCCAGATCGCGCCGACGCACATGCCCGGCATCCACGATCCTGCAGCCATCCCGGCGAGATTCGCCATGATCACCGGTGAGGTATCGTGCCATGGATTCGATCGGCTTTTGCGTGGCGGAGATCCCGATGCGCACCGGAGGCTGCCCGCAAAGGGCGTCGAGCCGTTCAAGACTCAGCATCAGATGCGCACCGCGCTTATTGCCGGCCACCGCGTGTATTTCATCGACGATCAGGCTGCGTACGCTGTGTAACATCTGGCGCCCGGATTCCGAGGTCAAAAGGATGTACAGGGACTCCGGCGTGGTCACCAGGATATGCGGAGGGGTGCGTTTCATCAGCGCACGCTCGTACGCGGTGGTATCACCGGTGCGTACCATGCAACGAACCGGCACGTCCACACAGCTCTCCTCCAGCAGGCTGTCGCGTATCCCCTGCAAGGGCACTTCGAGATTTTTGTGAATGTCGTTCGAGAGTGCCTTCAAAGGCGAGACATAGAGGACCCGGGTCTGATCGGGCAACGGCTCAGACAGACCTTCAACAATCAGCCGGTCGATCTCTGCAAGAAATGCGGCCAATGTCTTGCCAGACCCGGTCGGCGCCGAGATCAGGGTATTGCTGCCAGACTGAATCGCCGGCCAGGCCTGTGTCTGAACCGGGGTCGGAGTCCGGAATCTCGACCTGAACCAGGCCGCAACTGCCGGGTGAAATGGGAGCGAGGTCATGCCTAATAATACCTCTGTTTCAGACCAGGGTTCACAGAAGAACTCTGCGTCCTTCCAACATGAATCCGGTATCGAAAGTGTGCAGGTCATCAGTGGTTCAGGGAAACAGCTTCCTGAAAATAATGAATATGTTCCTGTGCAGTTTGTAAGGATTACCTGGATCGATCACGCATGAATTTAAAATAAATAATAAATTCAATTGTTAATGAGAAATACTTGATAGCTTGGTTTAGTGACCTGACTACCCGACGCATGCCTGTCAATAATTAGTCATAATTATCAGCGAGTTATCTAAAAACAAAAATTCATACGTATTTTCAAAAAGATACATAACCTATTGTATTAGAGAGCTATTACTGTGTTTGCGCGGCTCCATTCCGGTAACACACATTGCCTTGAAAATGTGGGAAAATATTACCCGTCCGATTGAAGATATCGCCAACAAGGCCGATACAATTGCGTAACAAACCGTGCGAAAGGAATTCTGGCAAGGCACTGAATGGATGCCGTTCCTGATGAAGCGCGACAATGAGCCAAACGACAATTTACAGCGTACTGTTGCGGTTGTTTAGGTTGCTGAGCAAACCGCGAACCTCAACGTCATCAATCCTGCGCAAGCTGACCGCAGGCGACATGGCGCCCTGCCCTATCACCATCCCAATATCCGTGGAGTCGCTCCGGCAAACCCCGAGGACGCAGGCTGATATTACCCGGCTAAAGTCGCTCCACTGATGGTCTTACTCTACAAATCCGCCCAAAGACCATGACTGAACCACGCATCACGATCCCTGGCCCCTGGCAGGATTTTCCCGCCTTTGAACAGACCCCTGTCGGCATGGCTTATCTCGACCGGCATGGCCACTGGCTCGGCGTCAACAGTGCCCTTTGCCACATTCTGCAGGCGACCCGGGATGAACTGCGCAGGCAAAAAATCCAGGATCGTCTGAAACCCGAAGATGTGGATGCGGATCACCTGCATCTCGAAAACCTCACCCAGGGAGCGGAGCAACGATACACCTGCGAAGTCTTTTGTCCCGTGCAGGATGGCGCCGGTATCTGGCTGAATATCTCGCTCAACAGGATCGAAGGCACCAATCAACCCGACATCTACCTGTTCGCGGTGATTCAGGACATCAGCCGAATCAAAGCCACCGAATTATCCTGTATCGCCAGTGAAAGCACTCTGCGCGCACTCCACAGCGCCATGAATGAGGGCCTGGCGCTGCACGAAATGGTGATGGACGCGGAAGGCAAGGCATGCGATTACCGGATCATCATGGTCAACGAGTCCTACTCGCGGATTCTCGGTCTCGAAAAATCAGTGGTCGAAGGGCGACTCGCCAGCGACGTTTATCAAGACTCGCCTCCCCCCTATCTCGAGCTTTACGCGGAGGTCGCCGAAAGCGGCGTCGGCAAGCACTTTGAGACCGAATACTCGCCGATGGAGAAGTCCTTTTCCATCTCGGTATTTTCACCGGGTCCAGGGCGCTTTGCCACAGTGTTCGCGGAGATCACCCAGCGCAAAAAGACCGAACTGAACCTCAAGCAGGCCCTGACCGATCTCGAGCGGGAACGCGGTTTCCTGAAATCGCTGATTCAGAACCTCCCGGACCTTATCTGGTTGAAAGACACCCAGGGCGTGTACCTGTCCTGCAACCCGTCCTTCGAGGCATTTTTTGGTGCTACCGAAGCCGAAATAGTGGGAAAGACGGATTACGACTTTGTGCATGAAAATGTTGCGGACTTCTTCCGTGCCCATGATCAGAAGGCCCTGCAGAATGATGGCCCGACCATCAACGAGGAGTGGATCACATTTGCCAGTGATGGACACCGGGCGCTGCTGGAAACCACCAAGACACCGATGATTGGCAGCAACGGCGAAGTCCTGGGCGTGCTCGGCATCGGTCATGACATCACCGATCGCAAACTCTCGGAGCAGGCGATACTCGAGGGCAGTCAGCGCTATGAGGCGGTTCTCTCCAGTACCCGGGACGGATTCTGGGTCGTGCAGATGGAGGGATTCATTGTCGATGTCAACGACGCCTATTGCCGATTCAGCGGCTATACCCGGGATGAGTTGATTGGCAAACATGTGTCGGAACTCGATTCGGCCGATAGCGCTGAAAAGGTTTCCGATAGAGCTGAACAGGTGGTCGAGCAGGGAAACGCCATATTTGAAGCCACACATGTGCGCAAGGACGGCAGTGTGTTCCCGGTCGAGGTCTCGATCAGCCATTCCGGCCTGCAGGGCGGTCAGTTTTTCTGTTTCTTACGGGATATCCAGGAGCGTAAAGAGTCCGACAAGCTGCTCGAACTGCGCCGGATACTGGGAGAGATGGTATACACCGAATCCCTGCCAACCCTGTTACGCACCGCTCTGGATACCGCGGAGGAAATGACTGACAGCCAGATCGGCTATTTCCATTTCGTCGAGAAGGACCAGGAGAGCGTCACCCTGCAGACCTGGTCGACCCGCACCTTGAGAGAGATGTGTTATCTCAAGGGTGAAGGCCTGCACTATCCCATCAGTGAGGCAGGGGTTTGGGTGGATTGCGTGAAGGTGCGGGAGCCCGTCATACACAACGATTACGAAGCACTGGTTCACAAGAAAGGCTTGCCGGAAGGTCATGCACCGGTGGTCCGGGAACTCACGGTACCGATATTCAGAGGACAGAAAATCGTAGCGGTCATCGGTGTCGGCAACAAACCCAAATATTACGATGACCACGATCTCTCGATCGTCACCCGGATTGCCAACATGGCCTTCGATTTCGTCGAGCACAAGCAGGCGGAACAGCAGATTCAGTACATGGCCTACAATGATGTGCTGACCGGGTTGCCGAACCGTCAGTTGTTGGCCGATCGCCTGCAACAGGCCATCGCCCAGGTGAGGCGCAATGATGAGAAACTGGCCATCTGCTATATCGACCTGGATGGCTTCAAACCCATCAACGACTCTTTTGGCCATGATGTCGGGGACCAGCTGCTGATTGATCTGGGTCGGCGGCTGACCGACGAACTGCGTGAAGGCGACACCCTCTCACGCCTGGGTGGCGATGAATTCGTGTTACTCGTGGGAGGACTTGGAAGCCTCTATCACGGCGAAGAGATCGTTCAACGGGTACTCGATATCATTGCCCAGCCGTTCGAAATCGATCGCAGACGGATGCATATCTCCGCGAGTATCGGGGTCACTTTTTTCCCGGATGACAATGTAGATCCGGATACCCTGTTGCGACATGCTGACCAGGCGATGTATCAGGCCAAGGAGAAGGGAAAGAACACCTACAGCCTGTTCGATCCGATACAGGACAAGAAGGTTCATGCTCATCAAAAGGCACTGATCGACTTCGCCCAGGCCATGGCGAAATACGAACTCTGTCTCTTTTATCAGCCACGCATCGATCTGAGCAGCGGAGAACTCGCCAGTGTCGAAGCGCTGATTCGCTGGAACCACCCGCAGGATGGCCTGCTCCTGCCGCGCAAGTTTCTCCACCAGATCAAGGATACCCCCTTGGAAATCGCCCTGGATGAGTGGGTGATCAAGGCCGCCCTGGAGCAGCACATGGCCTGGCGCAAACAGGATCTGTACCTGCCGGTCAGTGTCAATCTGTGTACCCGACACATCCAGCAACGCAGCTTTCCACAAGACCTGAAAAAGCTGCTGTCCCACTATCCCGCGGATATCACGCAGTATCTGGAACTCGAAATTCTCGAGACCAGCGCCATCGGCGACACCTCAGAGGTGTCCGAGATCATGTCCGAATGCCGGGACTTCGGCATCCATTTTTCACTGGACGATTTCGGCACCGGTTACTCATCGCTGACCTATTTCCATCGTTTGCCGATCAGCGTCCTGAAAATCGACCAGCATTTTGTCCGGGACATGATGGTCGATCCCAGAGACCAGGATATCGTCGAGGGTGTTCTGAGACTGGCGGACGCCCTGAAGCGACCGGTTGTGGCGGAAGGCGTGGAGACCATCGAGCATGGCCTGATGCTGCTTCAGCTCGGCTGTCAATTCGCTCAGGGTTACGGTATCGCGAAACCCATGCCCGCGGACTCGGTGGTGCCCTGGACAAAACAATGGGTCGACAACCAACTGTGGCACAACCTGAACGAATTCATTCAGGGGCCCGTCGCACCCTATGATCTGAATGTGGCCATCTTCAGCCAAAAACTTTGGCTGATGGCGGTGAAAAATTACATCACTTCCGGCCTGACAACCCTGCGACCAGAGACTAATGAAACCAACTGCCCGTTCACCCGCTGGTACCGAGGTATCGGTGAGGTTCGCTACGGCAGTCGTCAGCCCTACCCGTTCATTCAGGCGAAGCATAACGAAATCCACGAACTGGGTATGGAACTGGTGCTGATTGCCGAACACCAGTCCGTGGAAAAGGCCCAGTCGCGACTGGATGAACTCGATGCAATGAGCGCCGATCTCATTGCCCTGCTGAATAGACTGAACAGTCCGGAGTAGTGTTACGATTTCGGCTCAGAAAAACAGCAGTTTGAGGATGAATGCGCTCAGCGCCAGGTAAAGTACGCGACGGATCAGCTTTTCTCCATGGCTGATGGTCATGTGCGCCCCCAGCCATCCGCCGATCGAATTGCCCACCGCAAGTCCGAGTCCGGTCCACCACAGCAGTTGCAGATTCGAGGCGAAGACGAATAACGCCACGATGGTGTAGACCAGGACGATCATCACCTTGTACATATTGACCCGCACCAGGTCCAGACCAAGCACCCGATGCAAAATCGGCATCAGGATAAATCCCACACCGATCTGGATGAACCCGCCCCAGAAACCGGCACCGACCATCAACAGATGCCCTGCCAGCAGATGTCGCGGTTTTTCATTCCCTTGACCGGGCTTGACCCGATCGTGACCCGTCGCCATCAGAATCAGCACTCCGACCATCACCAATGCGAGTATCCTTTCAAACCACTCCCCCTCCAGGTGAATCCCCATGGAGGCGCCTGCCAGCGCCCCGATCGAAGCCGCTGCCGCTAGGCTGAGGCCCAGTTTGAATTCCGCATAACCCTTGCGTTTAAAGGCGGTGATGGCGGATATGTTCTGCGCCAGGATCGCAATCCGGTTGGTGCCATTGGCAACCGGACCGGGGATACCCATAAACAACATCACCGGGACGGTCAGCAATGAACCGCCACCCGCCATGACGTTGAGCCAACCGGCCAGGATACCGACCAGTGCCAGAATCAGAATCTGCCAAATTTCCAAGTTGCTGCTCCCTCCTGTCTGGGCCTGTTATCATGCCCTGGGCCTGGTTCTGAATTGAGCGGTATCGCTTTGCCAGGAAACCTGCATCGGGTTGAATTATTGTCCGATTGTGAGCCCTGCAACAAGTATTCTCCTGCCCTCCTAACAGCCGACCCACTATTACGTTTGCGGATTATCATGGTTGTCATTCCAATAATTCATAAAATTATGGTTTTCTGAATCTGAGGTAGTGTTTCATGAGAAAATCACTGATATACGCGGTCGCCATGACAGGACTTCTGAATGCCTGGACGCTGCAGGCCGCACCGGAGCCGCAAGACCCGAAAAAACAGACCCCCTGGCATCTCTATGTCGATGCCAGGGAAGCCTACGAGATGAAGCAGGCACAGGGCGCAGAGGTTCTGTTCGTCGACGTCAGGGACCCGATCGAGATCATGTTCACCGGTTTTACCGACGTGGTGGATATCAACATCCCTTACAAGCTGGCGAACCGCTCAGAGTGGAACCCGAAGAAGCCGGTCTACCAAATGACGGTCAACGCGGATTTCGAACAACAGGTCAATTCCGCCCTGCAAGCGCGCGGTCTTTCGAAGTCGGCTCCGATCATTCTCATGTGCCGCTCGGGCGGAACCCGTGGCGCACCCAGTGCCAAGATGCTGTGGGACAAAGGTTATGAGCAGGTTTATGTGGTGACCGACGGATTTGAAGGCGGTAAAGTCAAACAAGGGGAGCACAAAGGCTGGCGACTGCTGAATGGCTGGAAAAACGCCAATCTGCCCTGGTCCTATAAGCTGAACCGGGAAAAGATGTATTTTCCCGCTGATGGCTCATAATCTCATCTCCAAGCGCAACGCTTCCCTGCTGTACAAACCCCCGCGATAATCGCGGGGGTTTGTTTTACACCCTGAGAATCATCGCAATCCCCCAGGGCCTGTGATCTGCGCAGAGGCTATAAAGAGCCCGCTCGCCGATCATGCCCTCTTCACCTGGACTCCGGAACTCAAACGACCACTGGATGGTCAATCGATCGATGCGCATGTCCCGATTGAACATATCGGTGATCTGCAGCAGTATCATTACGCATGCAGCGCCACAGGCTTGATGGACGCTGTTTACCAGCCAATGATCAACCTGGGTGCGCACCCGGATATAGCGGTGTATGAGAAACAGATCGAAAGCGTATTCTGAAATTCCGCACCTGGCGGATACCCTCTGCGTGGCAACCTACAACGTCCACCGCAGCATCGGGGCGGACGGGGTCCGGGACCTCAGGCGCACTGTGCAGGTGGTCCGGGAAACCGGGGCCCGGATCCTCGCACTTCAGGAAGTCGAGGAGCACGTCGACGACGCACAGACCCTGGCCGAGGCAACACAAATGACGGCCCTGGCGGGAATGACCCTGGACACGCCGGACAGCCGCTTCGGCAACATTCTGCTGACGGATCTCGATGTGCTGACTGTCGAAGTGATCGATATCAGCTGGAAACAGCGAGAACCCCGATCAATCATCGATGCGATACTCAAAACCCCTGCCGGTAATACCCTGCGTTGTCTGGCGACGCATCTCGGGCTGTCATCCCGGGAACGCAATCATCAGCATCGACTGATATCCACGCTGCTGTCGAAACCCTGGGAGGGTCCGACCCTGCTGATGGGGGATCTGAATGAATGGCGTCCGTTCACCCCCACATTGCGGCGTATCAACGGACTGCTTGGTCGATCCTACGGCGAGCGCAGTTTTCCGGCGCGATTCCCACTGCTGCCACTCGACCGTATCTGGATCTCCCCGAACACCCTGATGCATTCGGTATTTGCGCACAATACCCTGACCAGCCGGGGTGCTTCGGATCATCTGCCCGTGGTTGCCCGACTGGATTTGGCATAGCCGCAATAACGGTGCAGGGTGTTATACCGCGAGTCGGGCCTGCTTCTGCTGAATGTCATCCAGCAGTTGCTCATAAGCGCGGATGAATTTATCCACTCCCTCCTCGACCAGACGCTCGGTGACTGCTTCGATATCGATTTCGAGAGACTCTAACCGCCGGATCAGCTGCTCGGATTCATCCATTCCGTTTTCCATGGTAGGTCCGGGATTACCGTGATCATTAAAGGCTTGTGCAGTCTTTGAAGGTATGGTCGAGATGGTGTGCTGACCAATCAGCGGTTCAATGTACATTACGTCCGAATAGTCCGGATTCTTGGTGCCGGTACTGGCCCAGACGATCCGTTGCGGGCGTGCGCCCAGTTGCTGCAACGCATGCCATCGCTCGTCCCCGGTGATATCCAGGAACTGCGCATAGGCGCGTTTTGCATAGGCCACCGCAGTCTGGCCGAGCAGTTCCCGCAATACCCTGTCTCGTTCAGTCGAGGCGATCCGCTCAACGGACTGTTTCAACAGATCGTCCACCGCCACATCGATCCGGCTGAGAAAAAAGCTGGCCACCGAACTGACCCGATCCACATCAAGCCCTTCGGATTTGCGTCGCTCGAGGGCACGGATGAAGGCCATGTGGGTGTTGCAATATGCCTGCAATCCAAACAGCAGGGTGATATTGACGTTGATGCCGCGATACAGGAGTTCCTCGACTGCCTCGAGACCCACCGGGGTACCCGGAACCTTGATGTACAGGTTGGGGCGATCGACCCGGCGCCAAAGATCCTGGGCCTGATCAAGGGTGGCCTGTTTGTCATAGGCATAGCGCGGCGACACCTCGAGACTGACATATCCATCCACACCGTCGCTGAGCTCATATAGCGGGTGTAACACGTCGCAGGCTGACCTGACATCCTCGATCGCGAGCGTCAGGAAAATGTCCCTGGGATCGAGTTCATCCTGCAACCCCTGCTCAATATCAGCATCATAACGATGGGAATGGCTGATGCTGTTCTGAAAGATCGCGGGATTGGTGGTGATGCCTGCCAATCCGTTCTCTTCCATGTGACGGGCAATCACACCCTCCTCCAGCAAATCCCGGGAAAGCTCGTCAAGCCAGAATTTTTGACCGAATTGTTGCAGTTTTGCCAGTTGTGACATGCGAACCCCTCGCAGATTCTTTGTTGCTAAACCCTGATGAGACAATCCCATCAGTTTCTATAGCAACTGATACCAGAATCATGTAAAGGTTCTATGACAATCCGCCACGATCCAGGGGGTATTCACCCGGTGATCAGGAACGCAACCAGCGCTTCGCCAGCCAGGAAAAGATCACCAACACCCCGCCGACAAGCGCCACGATCAGCAGGTTCATCGCCGAGGGATTGGCTATGGCGTCCCAAAGTGAGCGGGAAAACAGAGTGATGGCCGCCAGTCCGGGCATCAACCCCAGCATGCTGCCCACCACGAACTGGCGGAAATTCAGGTGCGAGGCTCCCGCAACGAGATTGAATACCGTGAAAGGCGCAACAGGCAGCAGCCTCAACAACGCAACTGCAAGGGTGCCCCGCTTGGCGAGCCGCTTGCTGAGTGACTTGATCTTCGATCCCGCGAGCCGCTCCACCAGGCCCTGACTCAACCTGCGACCAAGCAGGAATCCCAAGGATGCGCTGATAACCGCCCCGACCAGGACATAGACGAATGCCTGCCATGCGGAAAACAGCACCCCGGACAATATTGCCAACAGGGTCAATGGCACCATCGCGGTACTGGCCAGAATCACCACCAGCACGGTCACCAGTGCCCTGACCCAGGGATTCGGCAGCAGATCCAGGCCCTGGTGCAGAAGATCGGGGCTCAGCCAGGATTGCATGGGGGTCCAGCGCCAGGCTGCGGCCAGTGCCAACAGACCCACCACCACCAGAGCGAACAGCAGCAACTGCCGCTTACCGGTTTGCCGGCCGTCACTGGGAACATACTGGGATACAAAGTACTCAGAACTGAAGGGTTCCGGGGGATCGACCACGCTGGCATCGGGCACCAGTTCATTGACCGGCTCCGGCACCTGCTCATCCAGCGGTCTCAAGCTCCGCCCTTCCCCCTGAAGACTGCGGATTGCCTCAATCAGATTCCCGGCACTCTGCTCCGCTTCAGTTACCTGATCGACGCTGCAATCCAGGTGTTCGGCGAGCAACCGCCGCCGCGTGGCGCGAATTTCACGAGTCACCGCATCATCCGACTGCTGACTCTCGATCGCCAGATCACACTCGGTATCCAGTCCCATGGATCGATTGCTTGTGTTGGACGACCCGATCCGCAACAAGCGGTCGTCCACCACCAGGAGTTTCGCATGCACGCTGATGCAATGCTCCCCCAGTCCCGGCTGATAGGGGAAATAGACGGCCAGTCTGTCATATTTGTCCGCGGCGCGCAGTTTTTCCAATTCCCGGGTGCGCAGAACATCCATGGTCACCTGCTCGAGCCAACCGCCGGTCTTCTGCGGAAGCACCAGCACCACCTCCGGCCCATCCTCCTCCTGGAGTCTGCTGACCAGAGCCCGGGTCAACGCCTGGGAAGTGAAATACTGGTTCTCGATGTAAATGAAGCGTTCCGCCGACTCAATGCCGTCCAGATACAACTGACGCACTTCGGCTACCGCTTTACGCTGACGATACACCGGCTCCGTGCGTGAGATTGCAACCGGCACCTGGGTCAGCAGCGGGGTTACCGACTCGGGCCAGGGACTGTCGCCCACCGGTTTCATTCTGCGGATATAACGTCCTCCGGAACGCCGCCAACGGGTTCTGGCAAGTTCACTCAGCTTGTACGCCACATCTCCTTCCACCACCATCATCATGTCATGAAATGGTGGGTAGGGTTTGCCATTGGGGTCGATTCTTCTTGGATCATCCGCCCTGTGTTCCGGAGTATCCCAGCGCCAGCGGCTGAGATCGATACCACCGACAAAGGCCACCCGATCGTCGACCACGACCACTTTCTGGTGGTGTGACGCACCACTCGGATGACGGCCATCCAGGCGAAAGTGGAATCGGTGAGGTGTTTGCAGGCGCAGCCTGAGCGCGGGAAGCAACTCGCGCTCGATGGCATAGATCATGTTGAAATCCCAGGACAGCAGATAGATCTGCAGGGATTTTTTTCGATTCACCAGGTCAACCAGAAAATCACCCAGTTCATCGGAACCTTCAAACGGCTTGTCTTCCCTGAACAGTCTCTCCCTGCGATCGAAATCCCAGCCCAGAATCAAAATCCGACGCTGCGCATTGCGGCAGGATTCGGCAAAAGCGCGAAAATAATCGGCGCTATCAACCACGATACCGAGACGCGATGCGGACTGCATCGTCCAGCAATTTTTTCCGGGTTGAAGTATCTTGTGTTGCGAACTCATGGCTTTCCTTCGCATAGCCGGCAGGAGGCGCCTGTGTATCCGGCCGGATTGGCTGGATACTGATGATAAACGGCCGGCCGATAAAAATTAACCTGGAAACTTCCGGCTTTGTCCCACCTGCTGCGCATGCTTGCCAAGCATCACTCGGTTTGTGCCCCGAGTGGTTGTTATCCCGGCCGCTCTACACGATATACTGGGACCTGCTCATGAACCCGTATCCGCAACAGATCACAGGTGTTGAAGCATGCTGAACGAATCATCCCGCATCGCCGTGATCCGCCATCTGGCATTCGAGGATCTCGGTAGCTTTGCCCCATTGCTCGAATCTCAGGGGTACAGTTTCGACTACTACGATGCCGGGGTGGATGAGATTCAGGAGCCAATCGAGCATGCGGACCTGCTGATCGTGATGGGCGGTCCGATCGGGGTGTATGAACACGATCGCTACCCGTTTCTCACGGTCGAGTTGCAGGCCCTGAAATCGCGCCTGGCCCACCGACGTCCGACGCTGGGTATCTGTCTGGGTGCACAACTGATTGCGGCCGCGCTGGGTGCCCGGGTCTACCCGGGCCCTGTCAAGGAGATCGGCTGGGGTCTGTTGCAGTTGACGGAGTCTGGACGGGCTTCCTGTCTTGCGGCTCTGGAGGGTGTCCCGGTGCTGCATTGGCACGGCGATACCTTCGATCTGCCGGACGGTGCACAGCGGCTGGCCAGCAACGAGCACTATCCGAACCAGGCCTTCGCCCTGGGGCAAACCATCCTCGGAATCCAGTGTCATGCTGAAGTCGATCCGGTCGGTATCGAGCGCTGGCTGATCGGACATTGCTGCGAACTTTCCCAGGTGGGCATAGAGCCGGATGAACTCAGACGACGTACGCTTGAAGTCTCCCGGCAGATCCTTCCCGCCGCCGAGGGCGTGTTGAAAAACTGGCTCGAACAGCTGGTTTGAGGGATAACGGCCTGTTGTGCGGGTGCAGAAATGCTATGATTCTCCGGGGTTGGGGATGACCGACAATAAACCGCGCGTCATGCCACACGGCTAACAGACTGTTGAAATTCGACCAGACGCGAGCGAGATAAGGCGAAATCCACCGAAAAAGTGCAGTTTACTGGAGTAAATGAGCATTTTGAGGCCGATTTCAACGCAGAATCGTGCCGTCTGAGTAGAATTTCAACAGCCTGATAAGGCCATCCTGAGCAGGCCCCATCAGGAACCGGGCATAGGTCGCACCCTCGTCTCAGAACCGGAATCAGTCACTGTTCATGTCGAATAATCTTTATATTGCTGAAAAGAAGTTAAGCCAGGGGAAACCTGCGGAAGCGCACAAACTGCTGTCACGAATTCTCAAAAAAGAGCCGCATAACCGCAAGGCTGCCCTGCTTATGGGAGAGTCTCTGCTGCTTCAGGAGCGCGTCGACGAATCCCTGCCTTTCCTCATGCAGGCCGTCGCTGACGGTCAGGGGGAACCCTGTTGGTTCGTGTCCTGCGGCCTGGCGCTGGAAAAGAAGGGACAGTATGCGGATGCGGAGAAATCCTATCAACTGGCGGAACGCAGCGGTTGTACCGAGCCGCGCATGTACTACCTGATCGGAAATTTCCACACCAACATCACGCGCAACTACGCCAAGGCCGAGGTCTACTACGCCAACCTGATCTCGCTCAGTCCGGACGCCCAGGTCGCCTACCTGGCGTTGAGCCGGCTCTACATTCTTCAGGAGCGTTACGAAGAGTCCATTCAGGCGCTGGATCACTGTCTGCAGAACGGCTTCGAAACCGTGGAAGTCTACATCAACCTGGCTCACGCACTCGCCCATCAGGGACGACAGAGCGACGCCCTGGACTGCAATCGCAGGGCGTTGCAGATTGATCCCGATCACCCGATAGCGATACAGAACTACCTGACCCAGATGCTCTACACGGAAGATGACCAGGCCGTGATCTACAGGGAACTCAGAAAGATCGTCGCGCCTTTCAACAAGCAGTGTGTGAGACGCCATAAAGGCGCCATCGACTGCACCCCGGGACGCAAACTGAAACTGGGCTTCGTCTCCGCCGATCTGCGACAACATGCCATTGCGCACTATTTTCTGCCCATCGTTGAGCGCCTGGACCAGGAACGCTTCAGTCTCAACTTCTACTACAACAACCTGATCCATGACCCCACCACCGAGCGGATTCGCGCCTTCTCCGACAGTTGGTGCGAGTGCCTGCACTATACGGATGATCAGCTGGCGCAGCAGATACGCAAGGATCGTATCGATATTCTCATCGACCTTTCCAACCACACCGTTGGCAATCGCCTGAGCGTGTTCAATCGGCGTCCCGCACCGCTACAGATTTCCTGGTTGGGCCTGCCGGTTTCGACCGGGCTGGATTGTATCGATTACGCCATCAAGGACCGCCAGACCATCGACATCTGCAAGCTGGATGAGAATGCCTCGGAGACGATGCTGCCGGTCGAATCACTGAATCTCTACTACCCGTTCAACGAGTTGCCTCCACTCAGTCCAGCGCCTTGTCAGAACAACGGCTACATCACTTTCGGCTCGTTCAACGTGTTGCGAAAAATCGACCGGCGGATTCTGGAAGTGTGGGCGAAATTACTTCGCAGGTTGCCCACTGCGCGTCTGCGCATGGTGATAGAAGACTACAATAATCCCACCATGCAGGATTATCTCTATGAGCTGTTCACTGAACTGGGGGCCGCGCGAGAGCAGATCATACTGAAGCCCAGTCTGCCCATGAACGAGTACATGCTGTCGCATAATGAAGTCGATATCGCCCTGGACCCCTATCCGTATCATGGTCAGACCACGACCTACAATGCCTTGATGATGGGGGTCCCGGTAATCTCCTGTTGTGGACGGTCCATCGCCAGCAATCTCTCGCGACGGATTCTCGGTGCGATTGGCCGGCAGGCCTGGATCGCGGAAAACTTCGATGAGTACCTTGATAAGGCTGTGAGTCTGGCGGAAGATCAGACCGGTCTCGCGCAGATCAGGGAACAACTGCGGGCGCAGGTTGAACAGTCCTCGATCATGGACTTCGCGTCGGCCGCCGCCGGGATCGAAGCGGCATTGCAACAAGGCTGGGAACTTCACTGCCAGAAGAACAGGTAAACGATCACCTCGATTTACGATTCATTACATGAAAGCAGGTTGTCAATTATGAACAGATCAGAACAGGTCGACTCGATCGAGGCAAAAATCCCGGAACTGGATACCCTGACCCGATTGCGCCGCTGGGCCGCGTCTTCAGACCGCAGCGCCGCGCAGAAGGAGGTCAGCGCCTATACCGAGCAGTTGATCGCCCGCACCGGGCGCGGCATGGTGTTGCGTGAAGCCGATCTGAGGGGCCTCGACCTGTCCGGTTTTGATCTGCGAAAGGCGGTGCTCAACCGGGCTGTACTGCACGGCACCAACCTCAGCGGCGCGGACATGAGCGGCGCCGCCCTGGTCTGTCCCGGGATGGAGCGCACCCTGCTCAAAGGCACGATCATGCGCGGGGTCTACATGCACGCCTTTGCCGCCCAGGTGTGTGACTTCACAGGCGCGGACATGAGCGATCTCACAGATGCCACAGGCAGCCTTTTCCATGGCTGTTTCATGAGCGGCGTCAACCTCTCCGGAAACTCCATTGCCGGTACCACTTTCTACCAGTGCATCATGGACGATGTGGATTTTCGACGCAGTAACCTGCAGGGATCGGTGATCAACGAGTGTCACCTGGGCGGGGCGGACTTCACGGGTGCGCAACTCGCCCAGCTGAGTATCACCAAGTCCAATTGCCGCGGGGTGCGTTTCAACGAGGCCAGCGGTGAAGGACTCTGTCTGCAACGGCTGGTGGATGCGGACAACATCTCCCTGGCCCAGGCCAACCTGCCCGGATTACGCATCCGCGGCGGCAGTTACACCCGCCTCGCCGCACAGAGCCTGACCGCCCGGGAGGCGGATTTTGCCTCCCTGTCCATGTCCCGCGCGAATTTCAGCCTGGCCGATCTGGAACAGGCCCGGTTCCTCAACCTGAATATCGAAGGCGCCGATTTTTCCGGCGCCAAGCTGGACAATGCCACTCTCTACAACTGCATGGCGGACGGTTCGGATTTCAGCGCGGTCACAGGCGAGAACATCGCGGTGCGCGAATCCTCCTTTCAGGCGGCGAAACTGAACCGTTTCACCGCCCGCTGCGCCCATTTCAGAGACTGCAACCTGTCCCGCGCGGATCTCCACGGAGCCTACCTGTACCGCGCCATGATCACGGGAGATCCGCCCAAGGCGATGTCGATGAACGATGCCGATCTCTCCGCAACCACCCTGGTCCAGTCTTATATTGCCGGGGATCTCAGTGGCGCGGACCTGCGCGGCGCCCTGCTGGTCTATGCCCGGCTGAATCAGATCATCCTCAACGGTGCCGATCTGACCGGCGCCTCCCTGTTCGGCGCAAGTCTGGTGAAATCCCTGTTCGACGGGGCCCGCATGGATGATGTGGTGGGTCCCGTATTCAGTGATCGCTGCAGCGGCCTGCATCAGGCCCTGGAGCAGGCTCAGGGTGATGAGAGCCGCAAACTGGCGGCCTTCGTCGCCGGCCTGGAGGAACTCCTCAAACAGCAGCAGCGGGGCTCCACTTGAATCCCGGCGGGTTGTTGCAACGGCCGCTTTCGCAAATCGAACAAATCTGTCGTCAGGCCCTGTCAGGATTCCTGGCACCGAACGCTGCAGTGGAGGAAACCCTGCGACAGTTGCTGGACGCGGAATTACGCGGCAAGCGTTCCCACGGCCTGGTGCGTATCCCCTGGCTGCACACCCGTCTCGGCAAATTTACTCACGCACCGCCGGATGTGATGCCCCTCAGCTCCTGGCTGACCCGCTTCGAGTGCCGTCAAAGCCTGGGATACCTGGCCGCCCGTCAGGCGGCCGAAACGCTACAACAACAACTCAAACAGCAAGGTTTCGCGGTCGTGGTGTGTCATGGCGCCTTTCCCACCGGGGTGATCGGCGATTACCTGCGTCCCCTGGCGAAATCCGGTCATGTGGCGCTGGGCATCGCCACCAGTCCACCGCTGGTCTCCTTCGGGTCCTCTGAGATACCCCTGCTCGGCACCAACCCGATTGCCCTGGCGATGCCGGGCACGGAAGGCGAACCGCCTTTCGTGTCCGATGTCAGTCCCGCACCGGCCACCTTTGGTCAGCTGCTCGCCCTGTTGTTCGGCGCCCCGGGTGAAGTGGCCTCCCTCAGCGTGGAAACCCATGAATCCAACCCCCCACGGGAGGTGGCCGAGCTGTTTGACGAGGAGATGCGCCTGAGCGGAAAAATCATTCAGCGGTTCGATGATGTGGCCGGGAGAAGACAGTACGCCCTGACCCTGGCCGTAGAGGCGCTCACCACCCTGTTCGCGGGACAGAGCAAGCGCGGGGCGCTGGTGATGATCGGTTTGAACCCCGGGCGGCTTCCGGGTCTGCACCTGCAGGATGTGCGTGAGTTACTGGGCCGTCTCTCGGCGGTGCTGGGGACCGAGCAGATTCCCGGCGCGCACGGCGAGGCCCGGTTGCAGCGGATACGCCAGGACGGCACGCTGTCGTTGCCCCGGCCGCTGTGGGAGGCACTCAACAGTCTGGCAGTGGGCTGAGTCAGTCGGGCACAAAGAATTGAAACTGCTGATCTTCCCAATCGATATCGATGCCGGTCAGCGCCTCGCGGCTGAGGTTCGTGCGCTGGGGATACCGTTGGTTGGCGCCAGTTCGATACCCCGCACCCGGCCCGATCCACTGCTGGGCGAGATCAGGCGATTACCGTTCGTCACCGAAGCGCCCTTCGCCGAGCAGTTCCGGCGCCTCATCGAAGGCGAACACATCACTCATGTCTACACCCATCACCAGGGAGTATGGACGCAGCTTCGGAGCCTTCAGCAGGACAACCCCGACCGCTATTCGTTCACACTCGTCCAGCCGGATCCCTATACGCGCGACTGGCTGACAATCGCTGACAGTCTGGAATGGGCGGAGCGTCTCCTGCGGGAACGCTTCACCGACAGCCTGAGCGATATCGCAGCCGAGGTCCCTGCCCCGCCGCTCAAGCGCAACATGCTGGCCGGACTGCATCAGCAGTTCCTGCGGATTCCCGGTCAGTGCGATCTGAGCAAACTGCATATCCTGATTCACATCGCCCCCCTGCTGCCACGCGGTGATCTGGTGGAGATCGGATCCCTGTATGGGCGCAGTGCCTTCGCCATGTCCTGGCTGGGTGCTCACTACCGGATCGGCAACCACCTGAGTATCGACCCCTGGTCCGCCGGCAAGCTGGATCTGCAGGATCAGGAATCGGAACTGATCAACCGGGATGTGGGTCGGATTGACTTCGATAAGATCTTTCAGGGTTTCCTGTGCCATCTTGCCCTGCAATCCAACCTGGGTTACGTCCGAGAGACCTCGGAGATCGGTCACCGGATCTACCTGGAGGCGATTACAGCCGGGTTCATAGAAACGCCGGAATTCGGTCGCATAGCGATCCAGGGTAAAATTGCGCTATTGCATATCGATGCCAACCACGGCTACCGGCATGTGGTGCAGGACATCGCACTCTGGGAACCCCATGTGACTGCTGGCGGCTGGGTACTGCTGGACGACTACGTGTGGAGTTTCGGCGCCGGGGTCAAGCGCGCAGCTGATGAACTGCTGGCCCGGGGAGGTTTTGACCGGGCGTTCGTGCTGGGTGATACCCTGGTGCTCAGGAAATCTCCCGTACCCCTGGGGATTCGCTAAGGCTGGAGCCGATCCGGCGCTAGCCTAGGGGACCGAAATCCGCGGATGTCTCCGGGGGATTGTCGCGCAGCACCCGGGCCGGAGAGCCGACGGCCAGCACATGATCCGGCAGGTCGCGGATCACCGTAGCGCCGGCGCCGATCAGACAACCCCTGCCGATGCGAACCTTTTCGATCACCTGGCATCCCAGCCCCAGGTAGGTCTCATCACCACAGGTCACGTCTCCGGCCACCCGGCTCCCGGGACCGCCGAACACGGCCTTGCCCAGACGCGCCCCGTGCCCCACGGTCACCTGCCAGTCGAGTGCGCTGAAATCCCCGACGACGGCCCCGTGATTGACCGCGTTCATACCCATCAGCAGAACCCCCAGCCCCACTTCCGCATCCGGCGAAACAAAGCTGCTCGGATTGACGATCGCGGGTAGTTCTGCACCATGCCGGAGCAGGTATTCCCCGTATCGATGGCGGGCCAGTGGGTGTCCGATACCGATGGCGAACTGATGGCGGTTGATGAACGATTCATCCCTGAGCAGTTCATCCCCTCCCAGGATCGCCAGATCCCGCACCCTGTCTCCCCGGGGCCGGGTGCGGTCGACAAACCCCGAAACCTGAAAGCCCGCCACACGCGCGATATCCCGCACGCATCCTGCATGCCCGCCGCTGCCGATGATGACCAGCGATTTTTGCTGCTTCATGTTATCTGTCCTGGTCGTTGATCGATCACCCGCCGCGCCTTGAAGGCGGTGCGTGGAAAACTGCCCGGATTCACAACCGAAACACGCACTCTCAAACCCAGCAGGCTCCGCAGGCGCGCCTCGGCCGCGGCCTGGAATTCATCCGCCGCCTGTGGATTTTCACACTCCGCCTCGATCACCACTTCGTCGAGTTCAGCGATGCGTTGCAGACGGATACGGAATTCGACCCCCATCTGCGGAAGGCTTCGCAGGATCTCCTCGACATCGGAAGGATAGAATTTCACCCCGCGCACGATCAGCATATCATCCAAACGCCCGATGATGCCGTGGGGCATGCGGGGATAGGTCCTTCCACAGGAGCAGGGCTCGCGGGTCAGCAGGGTTTCGTCGCCGGGAAAATAACGGATCATCGGTTGTGAGCGACGCCACAGATGGGTATACACCACCGCACCACGCTGTTCAAAGCCCAGGCCCCGGTTCGGGTCATGGGGATCGACCACTTCGGTGTAGTCGATGTCCTGATAAACGTGCATTCCGCTGGCCTGTGAACACTCCATGTTGGAACAGGGATGCAGTTCCGCCACGTTACCGAAATCGATGGCGCGGATGCCGAAACCCTGTTCAAGCCGCTGTTTCACTGCAGGGATACCCGCACCAGGCTCACCGCCAAAGAAACCCAGCCGCAAAGCCCCGCCGGCCAGATCTATGCCTTCGGCGCGGGCAGTTTCGAGGATGTGCAGACAAAACGAGGGCGTGCCGCAAATCACCGTCGCACCGACCTGCTGCAGAATGCGAATCTGGCGCAGAGTGTCGCCCCCGGACATCGGCAGTACCTTTGCGCCGATCCGTTCAGCGGCCCCCAACAGTCCCCAACCGCCGACGTAGAGACCCAGGGGAAAGACGATCTGCACGATGTCGTCAGGTCGCAATCCCGCGGCCCAGCACTGTAACGCCTGATCCTCTGAAATCTGTTGCCAGTCCGCTTTGGATATGGCGAACAGGGTGGGATGCCCGGTGGTGCCTGAAGTGCCCTGGATGCGGGCCACATCCGCGAATTCGACTCCCAGGTAATCACCGAAAGGCGGATGATCCTGCTGAGACTGGCGCAGCATGGATTTGGTCACCACCGGTATCTTTTGGGTAAAGTCCTCCAGGGACAGAATATCCTCCGGCCTGACTCCATGCGCGTCATAAAGTTTGCGATAAAAGGGTAAGCGCGGATACACGTAATCGAGTTGTGCCTTGATGCGCTCCAGTATCCGGGCATTGCGCATCGCCTCCCCGGCAGTTTCCCGGGCGCGGTCCCAGAAAGGTTCGTCGTTGGATTTCATGACAACCCGGATCATGTGAGTAAAAGCGGGTAGTATAACAACAATGCGATGTCTCATATGCCAAAGCCCGCTGCATCCCTGCATGACCAAGTCATTCGAATGCTATGGCCTCGATCGGGTGAACTATGAACGCTGCACCGAGTGCGGCTGTGTGCATGCGCGCACCCTTCTCGATCTGTCTGAAGCAGAGTGGGGAAATCTCTGTCGCGCATACCATGGCGGTTATCGGGGTCAGGGTGTCAATCCGCATGACCCCCGCGCATCGCAGCGTCTCGACCGGCAGGCTGAAGTACTGCTTGCACTCAGTCAACAGGGAATGCTTCCTACGCAGTCTGAATGGCTCGACTTCGGTTGTGGAGAGGGTGAGTTGCTGAATCGGCTGAATCAATCCGGTCTGAGGGTATCAGGATATGACCCCTACTGGGACGCCGCTTCCCATCTCAGCCCGGCCGATCTGCTGCCGGGGCGGTTTCCCGTGGTGCTCAACACCGCGACGCTGGAACATCTGCGCGACCGGGAGAGTCTTGACCGGCTCGGCAGTCTGGTCAGTGATCACGGAGTGTTGGCGCTGCATACCCTGGTACGCGGCGAGATACCCAGTGATCCCGATTGGTTCTACCTGTTGCCGGTTCACACCCTGATGTTCACCAATCGCGCCATGTCCCTGTTGTTCGAACAATGGAGTTTCGACTGTTCACTCTATGCCATCGAGGCGAGACTCTGGTTATGGTTTCGACAGCCGCGACTCGAGGCGTTACAAAAGATCATCCTTGAAACCCACCGGTTAGAGGATTGGAAAACCACGCGAGGATTCCTCGCCTACTGGCCCTGAGCGGAATAACAGATGTCAGAAGAGATGCGCAACGAAGCCCGAACCGAGGCCTTTCAGAGAAATCAGCAACTCGAAAACCTGCTGGACACACTCAATGGGCTTTTACACCAGACGGAACAGGATGCGCTCGATGCCTTTACGGCGCCGCGCTATCCGCTGATTCTGGTGATGGGCGGTCCCCGCTCGGGCACGACCCTGATGATGCAATGGCTCGCCGCCAGTGGCCACTTCGGATATCCCTCCAATCTACTCGCGCGTTTCTATCAGGCGCCACGCATCGGTGCGATGATTCAGGAGATGCTGCTCAATCCCCGCTATCGCTATCGCGAGGACTTCGCCGATCTTCAAGCCTACAGTTATGCGCACAGTTTCTCTTCCGACCTGGGCAAAACCCAGGGCCTCGCGGCGCCGAACGTGTTCTGGTACTTCTGGCGACGTTTCTTCGATTTCGGCGAAAGTCCCTATCTCGATGAACGCAAACAGGCGCACTCCGACAGCAGGGGTTTTGTCCGGGAACTGGCTGCGGTGGAATCGGTTTTCGACAAGCCGTTTGCCATGAAAGGTATCATTGGCAACTGGAATGTACCTTTGTTGAATGCACTGTTCGAACAGGTGCTTTTCATCCACGTTCGTCGCGATCCCGCGCACCAGATGAACTCCATCCTCAAGGCCCGTGAACGATTTCGCGGAGACGCCGGTCTGTGGTGGGGATTCAAGCCTCCGGAATTCGAAGGACTTGCATTCCGATCCGCCGAACAGCAGGTTGCGGCGCAGATATTGTTCACCCGACGCGCGCTGAGGCGTGCTTTCGCGGAGATTCCTGTCGATCGCTGGTTGGAAGTCGATTACGAGGCGTTTTGCGAAGACCCCGGTTCCTGCTACCGACAGGTTGCACAGCGTCTCGCCCAACAGGGTTATGCGATCCCTGAAACCTATGCGGGACCTGAACATTATCGTAATAATAATTCATCAGCGGAGGCGGACCTTCGGCCCCTGGGAGAAGTCTACCGCGCACTGGCATGTGAATACGGCGAGGCCTGAACCGACATCAATCCATCAGGGTGCGTAAAACCCCGACAATCTCCGGCACCATCTCCGGGGTGACGGCATACCCGGCAGGCATGACGATGATACGTTCGACAATCTGCTCCGTGCGGCTGAGATGACGTCCTGCGCCGGGAATCAGTTCTCGATACGGCATCATGCGGTGACAGCCGGGCCAGAAATAGCGACGTGCGAGGATATTTTCCGCGTGTAGCGCCTCGATGATCTGATCCCGCTCGAGTCTGCAATCCGGGTCGGTTTCAAGCACTACATACTGGTAATTGCTGTCCTGGCTTTCATCCAGTTTCAGCATGCTCAGCCCCGGCACTTCAGCGAGCGCATCCCGGTATGCGCTATAGACCTGTCGATTATGTGCCAGGAGTGAAGGCAGTGCATCCAGGTTGGCAAGTCCCATGGCGGCTGAGATTTCGTTCAACTTGCCGTTGGTACCGGCGCACACCACCTGATCGACACCGGCAAAGCCGAAGTTACGCATCAGTCTGAGTTGTTCCGCCAGACTGTCCTGATTGGTCAGGACCGCCCCGCCCTCCAGAGTATGAAAAAACTTCGTGGCATGAAAACTCAGGATCTCGCAATCTCCGAAATTACCGACTTTGACGCCCTCGCAGGAACATCCAAAGGCGTGTGCCGCGTCATACAGGAGTTTCAGACCCTGGGCCCGCGCCAGACGCTCCAGTTGATCCACCGGGGCGATACGTCCCCACAGGTGCACGCCGATGATCGCGCTGGTGCGTTCGGTAATCAGACCGCGTACCGACTCGGGATCGATGTTATGCGTGGCTGGATCGATATCCGCGAACACAGGTGTCAGACCGTGCCAGTGCAACGCATGGGCCGTGGCAACGTAGGTATGGGAGGGCAGGATCACCTCCCCTTCCAGTTGGAGAGCCCGGATTGCGATCTCCAGTCCCAGGGTGCCGCTGCTCATGGCAACACAGTGTTTCACCTGATGGTGATCGGCAACACGCCGTTCCAGTTCCTGAACCACCGGTCCGTTGTTGGTCAACCAGAGCCGATCGAGGATTTCCTGGGTGGTACGCAGGAAACCATCCCGGTTCGCCACATGGGGACGTCCCACATGCAGCGGTTCAGAAAATCGGGGTTGTGCCCCGTTGATAGCCAGGTCACGAGCTGTGGTGATGGATTTCATGGGACGCTAGCATAAAAGTCATCAGACTTTTGAATATACACCAGTCTCACCCACCCACCTAGTGGGCCGCTCGGTAAAACAAACGGCCGTCCCGCACCTTGTGATCAAGGTACGGGACGGCCGATCCGGTTATCTCAATGGGATTGCCGATCAGGCTGCACGAATATTGATTTTACGCGGCTGATACTGTTCACGTTTGGGAATACGCATTGCCAGTACACCGTTTTTCAGCACCGCTTCGATGTTGTCGACATCCAGTTCGTTACTGATCGTGAAGCTGCGTTGATAGCGCGTTGGTCGTGTTCCTGCGACATGCAGATCCTGTCCGCTCGGCATCGGAATATCGATCTGCGCATCAATCGAGAGTATCTCCTGGTCAACCTGGATATCCAGGCCTTCGGTGGCAACACCGGGAAGATCGGCGATCAGGGTGATGCCCTGTTTGTCTTCATAGATATCCACATTCGGACGGGCCGCTCTGTGAGGAATCCCGGTCTTGCGAATCTCTTTGTTATCCTGTTTGATCATCTGATTCTGGTTACTCATGTCTCTCTCCAATATCCAGTTGTATGTCGTGTCGGTTCAATCACTGAATCTTGATCTGAATCGGTTTCGGGGGTTCACGCCTTGGGATCGAAATCAGCAGAACACCGTTCTCGTAGCGGGCATCCACACGCGTTTCATCAATGTCTTCCGGAAGATTGATGACATGATGGAATTCGCCATCGAAGCGTTCTTTACGCAACGCGCCTTCTGCCTGTTCCTCTTTGGGCAACACGCGTTTGCCGTGAACAACCAGGTGGTTGCGATCGACCGTAATATCAAAGGCATCACTGTCCATACCCGCAGCAAACAGGGCGATGTCGACCTGCTCCGCCGAGGTGGCCAGGCTGATCTGCGGGTAGTTGCTCGCACCGGACAAACCGGAGGAATGCTTCAAACCCACTGCGCCCAGCATACGGTCCATCTCCCGCTCCATGTGGCGAAACTGATGAAGCAGACTGTCTTCAAGGGGGTGCTGTCTCAGGAACATTCGTGTTCTCCTTAGCGTTGATTTCATGTTGAGTAGGAGATATGGATCGCAATAAAAAATTTCAAGCCTTGGGCAGCATTCTTTTCAAATCTGCAGCGACCCGCAGGCCCGGCATGCCGGACCCTGACCTTCCCTGTCGACCGATCGAGAAGCGCTGTACATGTCAGTGATTCACAGGCGGGCGATACACTTCGGTTTAAGCAAGCAGAAGCCTTCCAGGGACATCGCTCCCAGAGTTGTTGAAATCGGGGGCTTAGGCTGACCTGCCGTCATCCAGGTGGATGCGTGGACAACTCAAATCAGGCACCCGGCAAACTCTGTAGGTTCGGCAAAAAGGGGCCATCAGAGCGAAACCGGTGTTCTTCCCCGAAGGCATCGGGCGAGCGCTTTAATGAGCGCAAACGAACCACGAGCATCGAGGCGTGATACTGTTTATGCGCAAGTGGTTGAACAGGTCAAATGGCGGAAGGAATCTGGCTGATGTTACCGTATCGGGCACTACGGTCCTGACAGGGATGTTCGGATGTGAGTGAACAGGCCCTAACGTGTGTAGCCCATGCACTCTTTCAGGTTAACCCCAGGAATCAGGGACACTACCATGACGACCAGTAAGATCACCGGGCTGAACAGGATCATGCCCAATGCAATGGTCTGGAGGGTCAGCAGGTAAGCTTCACTGGCAAGGAGATGGGCCATGACTTCCAGCAGCATGCCCCCAATCAGAAAGTAACCGGCGAGACTGAAGGCCCGACGTAAATATTTGCAATTCAGGAACAACATACTACACCTCACTGCATTGCGTATTTGTCATGGCGGATACTGTCGGTTCCAGGAGCGATAAATCCTGAACTGAGCCACTCGGCAAACGAGTCGACCGTATCACGACATGGATAATCCAAGTATTGCATACATTAGATTATTATGAAGTTTTGAAGTTTCTTATAATTCCCTAATTTAATCAATGTTTTTTATATACGACGATCATAAATCGTCTGAATAATGGGAATTTTTTCTCAGATCAGTCCCTTGCAGACGGGTTTTGCGTCAACCTCAGGACCGTTAAACTAGACTCTGTCAACACCCATCCGACAGGCTTTGGCCTTTCCTACCTGCAACGGACAGTTCTGTGAACCCATTCAATCTCGACCCGGATCTCATCTATCTGAATCATGCCGCTGTCGCACCCTGGCCGAAGGTGACGGTGGATGCGGTGAGCACTTTTGCCCAAGAGAACGGCTCCCGGGGAGCCTTTGACTACCCTCAGTGGCTCACCCGGGAATCCGCACTGCGACGCCTGGGACAGGCACTCATCAATGCACCCTCGGCGGATGACATCGCATTGCTGAAAAACACCTCCGAAGGACTTTCACTGGTGGCCTACGGGATGCATTGGAACCCGGGTGACCGGGTGGTTTCAATCGCCCAGGAATTTCCCTCCAACCGGATCGTCTGGGAGTCCCTGAGCAGCCAGGGTGTCGAGGTCAGTCTGCTCGACCTGGAGCAGTATCAGCAGCCGGAAGAGGCCTTGTTTGCCCTGTGCGACGATCGCACCCGGCTGATCTCGGTCAGTTCGGTCCAGTATGCCCGCGGCACACGTTTGCAGCTTGAGCGCATCGGGGCCTTCTGCCGCCAGCACGGGATCCTGTTCGTGGTGGATGCGATTCAGAGTCTCGGCGTCGTGCCTTTTGACGCACAGGCCTGTCTGGCCGATGTGGTGGTCGCCGATGGACACAAGTGGCTGCTCGGGCCTGAGGGACTGGCCCTGTTCTTCTGCCGGGAAGCCGTACGCAAGCGTCTCCGCCTGCAACAATACGGTTGGCACATGGTGGAAGCAGCCGGGGATTTCGATCAAGCCGACTGGCAGCCCGCGAACAGCGCACGGCGTTTTGAATGCGGCAGTCCCAACATGCTGGGTATCCATGCCCTGCACGCCAGCCTCTCCCTGATTCTGCAGACCGGTATCGAAACCATAGCCCTCCGGGTCGAGGAACTGACCCGAGAGATCATCGAACAGGTGGACAGGATGGGTCTTGAACTGTTGACCCCCAGAGAAGCCGAGCGCCGCGCGGGTATCGTGACATTCCGGGTGCCGGGGCGGGACAATCTCGGACTCTACCGGGACCTGATGGCCTCCCGGGTGGTGTGCGCCCAGCGTGCCGGAGGCATCCGCTTTTCACCCCATTTTCATAATACGCCCGAGCAGATCGCAAGCGCTTTCTCTCGCTTGCAAAAGCTGCTCAGGTAGGCAATGTTGGCAATCGATTCGGCTTGATCCCAGGGCCATGAGCCAGGGGATTACGCGCATATATTAATAACCACTAATTTAGTGATTCAGATCAACATAATATTTTTCCGCTAACATATATTAACTGTGTGCCCACCCGGGATCACTGATTGAGCCAGGGTGTCGCATCAGAGGTTCAGGGAAATGCCCGGAGGCGATGAACCGTACAAAAAAAGCGGGATCGAGACCTGGAATACGCTACGATTCCCAAACATCAAATCGAGTTAAGAAGGAGAAACACACGCCATGAAAAAGACATTGAAAACTGCATTGATCAGCGCAGTGGCAGGATCCGCCCTGCTCGCCACAATTCCGGCTCAGGCATTCTTCGGAGGTTGGGGACCCTGGGACTGGTTTGATGACGACTACTACGATGGTCCCTGGGGGGGAGGACCCTATGGTCCTTATGGCTATCCAGGCTATTACGGCTACCCAGGCTATGGCTACGGTTACCCAGGCTATGGCTACCCCGGCTACGGCTATGGTTACCCAGGTTACGGCGCGCCTTACGGCTATCCTTACGCTGCGCCAGCGGCTCCGGCACCGGCCCAGAAAAGCGAATAACTGACCACCTGGCCGGTAACAAAAAGCCCCGCACGAATGCGGGGCTTTTTTTGAGCATTTCCAGGCTGGTACATCGGCCTGGCGGTTCGCTCAGCGAATGTTGATCCCCTCACTGAGACCGCCCACCGAGAGCAGAGCCTGGGCAGCACCCGCCCCCAGGTTGCGGGCAACCCGCTCCCAGACGTCCTCTTTCTGGGTGAAATCCACGATCTCCTCGACCCCGATCACCTCGCGGGCGACGTAGCTGCTACTGCCGAACTCATCCACCAGTCCCAGCTTTTTAGCCTCCTCGCCGCTCCAGAACATGCCGCTGAAGATCTCCGGATGGCGCTCGTCCTGGAGTCGGTCACCACGTCCCTCTTTGACCACGCTGATGAACTGCTGATGCAGTTGGTCAAGCATCACCTGTACATGCTCCCGGTCCGCCTCACGTACCGGAGAGAAGGGATCGAGCATCGCCTTGTGATCACCCGCGGTGAGCAGTCTGCGCTCGATACCCAGCTCTTTCATCCCCTCGACAAAGCCGAAACCGTTGATCAGAACCCCTATGGAACCCACCAGGCTGCCCTCATCCGCATAGATCTTGTCTGCCGCGGCCGCGATGTAGTAACCGCCGGATGCGCAGATATCCGATACCACGGCATACACCGGAATGTCTGGATACTTCTCCTTGAGCCGTCCGATTTCCCGGTTGATGTAACGGGACTGCACCGGGCTTCCCCCCGGGGTGTTCATGCGCAGTATCACACCTTTGGTCTTCTTGTCCTCGAAAGCCTTTCGCAGGGCAGTGACCACCTTGTCGGCGCTCGCCTTGGTTTCCGACGAGATCAGTCCCTCCACGTTGATCAGCGCGGTGTGGTCCTGGGTACTTACCTGGGTGTCACGCCATTGATCCGACCAGAGAAACATTCCCAGTACCAGGAACAGATAACCGAAGGTCAACAGTTTGAAGAAAATACCCCAGCGGCGACTGCGCCGGTTCTCGGCGACCGTGGCCATCACCATCCGATTCAGCAAGTCACGCTCCCAACGGCTGGGCTCATCCTGTGACCTTTGCTCAGAGCTATTTTGATCTGACATAAGAAATACCTTCTATCTTAATGATATATATGGATTATATATTCTTGACTAGTCTTCCGTGATCCGGGAAAGCCAATCCGGTATCTGCGCCACAGCGTCGACGCATCCAAGCGGACGGTGCTTTTTCAGCCGCTCCTCGGCATGTACCCCGTATGTGACTCCGAGAGAGGGCATTCCGGCATTGCGGGCCATCTCCAGATCGTATTCCGTGTCACCGATCATCAGGGCCTCAACGGGCTGCATGCCGGTGAAGTCCAGTATCTGGTGAAGCATTTCAGGATGCGGTTTCGAGAAGGTTTCGTCGGCGCAGCGGGTGACCAGGAACAAGGAGCCCAGGCCAGTGGTTTCCAGCGCATGATCAAGACCCTGACGACCCTTGCCGGTTGCCACTGCCAGCAGATAACCGAGGTCGTTCAGGCGCTGGAGTGTCTCCCGAGCGCCGTGGAACAGTTCGGAGGGTGCGACTGCGCCACTGAAAAAATGCACCCGGTAGCGGGCGGCGATCTCCAGGTGCAGCTGATCATCAGCCTCGGGAAACAGCTGATGGACGGCTTCGCGCAAGCCGAGACCGATGATGTTGCTGATCGCCTCACGGCTCGGCACGGGCATTTCCAGATCCCGGATGGCGGCCTCCACACAGGCGACTATACGCGCCTCGGAATCCATGATTGTGCCATCCCAATCAAACACTAACAGTTTAAACTTCATGAGAACTCTTGAGATTCTCCAGCACCTGTTGCAAATCATGTGGAAGCGGCGCCTGGATAACCAGCGACTGACGCTCGCCGGGCCATACCAGCTTCAACTGATGAGCATGTAGAAAAAGTCTTCTCAAGCCTTTGTCTTTCATGCTTTTATTAAGTTCAGAATCACCGTATTTCTGATCACCCAGCACCGGGGATCCGAGCCAGGCGCTGTGGACACGGATCTGGTGGGTCCGCCCGCTCAGCAGTTCCGCCTCGACCAGGGTGGCGTAATCGTATCGCTCCAGACGACGAAACACAGTCTGCGAGGCACGCCCTTCCGGGTCCACGCGGACGACGCGTTCCCCGCCCTGCAAAGTGTTTTTCTTCAGCGGTTGATCCACTCGCTGCACCCCCTTGCGCCAACTACCCGCCAACAGCGCCAGGTAGCGCTTATCGACCCGGTTATCCCGCATCAGTTCATGCAGAACCCGCAGAGCACTGCGCCGTTTGCTGATCATCAGGCACCCTGAGGTGTCCCGGTCGAGTCGATGCACCAGCTCCAGGTGGCGCTCTTCCGGTCTCAGATGGCGCAGGGTTTCAATGACCCCGACACTCACACCGCTGCCACCGTGCACCGCGACGCCCGAAGGTTTGTTCAGGACCAGGAAACGCTCGTCTTCATACACAACGGCGTCTCGCAGACGGGCCCGGATGTTATCCGGCACCGGACTGGGACCACGGTTATCGAGCCTGACCGGTGGAATTCGTATCCTGTCACCGGCCTGAAGTCTGTACTGGGCCTTGACCCGCCCCTTGTTGACCCGCACTTCCCCCTTCCTCAATACCCGGTAGACATAGCTTTTGGGCGCACTTTTCAGATGACGCAGCAAAAAATTGTCAATCCGCTGCCCGGCGAACTCGGATGCGACGTCGACAAATTGAACTGATGGAGAATTCTTTTTTGATTCTGACATTTAGCGTCAATTTTAATTCAATTGTAAGATTGATGTTCGCACTGAAGGTTGCTATATTCAGTTTCAGTTTTTCTACGTCGGCTGGCGCGCCCTCCGTGATCTGCACCCGCCGTCGTTAGCGCGGTCCGTGACCCGATTTGCGCCCCGAACTCCGTGATCGGCGCTACCCGGGCTACCCAGCCAAGCGCACAGGTGCCCTCGGGACCTGGCTCTTAATCTGAACCCATACTGCCGCGCCAGAGTAAGCTTTCGGGCACCAATCCCTGTATAGCTGGATTTGTCCCTCGGAATAGATGCCGGGTCCTGTCTCACGCGGCCCAGTTGCTCTCCCCTGCTCTGAGCGCCTTTATCCGTTCGATCATAAGCAAATCCCGAGCGGCGGACTTTAACAGTTTTTAAGCCGTCCGAGCCAGTTTTACGGCTTGGCCCAACCCGTCATCGGGTTCAAAGAAACGCCTGCTGACCCGGGTCGCCGTCCTTGTGGGACAGGCCCCGTCAGACAGCTGTTTTTTGTCCCGGACCGGAGGTCCGGACGGCTTTAATGGATAAAACAATATGAAACGTATGCTGATCAACGCAACTCAACCTGAGGAGTTGCGTGTTGCCATCGTCGATGGCCAAAAGCTTTTCAACCTCGATATCGAAATTCCCGGCCGGGAACAGAAAAAAGCCAACATCTACAAGGGACGCATCACCCGCGTCGAACCCAGCCTCGAGGCCGCCTTCGTGGACTACGGGGCCGAACGCCACGGCTTTCTGCCGCTCAAGGAGATCTCCCGCAGCTATTTCACGGACAAGGCCCGGGAATCCTCGGGGCGGGTCAGCATCCAGGAGGCCCTCCGGGAGGGTCAGGAAGTAATTGTCCAGGTGGAGAAAGAGGAGCGTGGCAACAAGGGCGCGGCCCTGACCACCTTCATCTCCCTGGCCGGACGCTACCTGGTGCTGATGCCGAACAATCCGCGTGCCGGGGGCGTCTCACGACGCATCGAAGGTCAGGACCGTACCGAACTGCGCGAGGCGATGAGCGAATTGCAGATCCCCGAGGACATGGGCCTGATCGTACGCACCGCGGGGGTTGGCAAGAACAGCGAGGAGTTGCAGTGGGATCTGGATTATCTGATCCAGTTATGGAATGCGATCGAACAATCCGCGGAGAAACAGGCCCCGTTCCTGATCTACCAGGAGAGCAATGTCATCATCCGTTCGATCCGCGACTACCTGCGCGCGGACATTGGCGAGATCGTCATCGACGATGAGGATGTCTACAGCCAGGCCGAGCGTTTCATCAACCAGGTGATGCCCCAGTACGGCAAGAAGCTGCGTCACTACTCCGACGAGGTACCGCTGTTCAGCCGCTATCAGATCGAGAGTCAGATCGAATCCGCCTTTCAGCGCGAGGTGCGCCTGCCCTCCGGCGGCGCGATCGTCATCGACCACACCGAAGCCCTGACCTCCATCGATATCAACTCGGCCCGGGCCACCAAGGGTGCCGATATCGAAGAGACCGCGCTAAACACCAACCTCGAGGCCGCCGACGAAGTCGCGCGCCAGTTGCGGCTGCGGGACCTGGGTGGACTGTTTGTCATCGATTTCATCGACATGACCCCCTCGCGTAACCAGCGGGAGGTTGAAAACCGTCTCAAGGAGGCCCTGAAACAGGACCGCGCCCGGGTTCAGATCGGCCGTATCTCCCGCTTCGGCCTTCTGGAGATGTCCCGCCAGCGTCTGCGTCCCTCGCTTGGAGAAGCCAGCGAACAGGTCTGTCCGCGGTGCAAAGGCCATGGCACGGTTCGCGGCGTGGAATCCCTCTCCCTTTCGGTGCTGCGTATCATCGAAGAGGAGGCGATGAAGGAGAATACCGGGCGCATCATGGCCCAGTTGCCCGTGGATATGGCGACCTTCCTGCTCAACGAGAAGCGCCAGATGATCCATGACATCGAGAAGCGCCAGTCCATCGAGGTCCTGCTGATACCGAACATCCATCTCGAGACCCCGAACTACAGGATCGAACGAATCCGCATCAGTGACATGCCGATGGATGACGAGGATGTCTCCAGTTACCGGCTGGTCAGCGAGGAATCCGAGGAGAGCGGCAGTAGCTCATACGCGCCCAACAAGCCGGTCAAATCCGAACAGCCCGCGGTAAAATCCATCGCGCCGGCCAGCCCGGCACCGCAGAGAGCGGCCCCGATCGCCCCGCCACCCGCTGAAGATCATGAATCGGGCTTCCTGCGGCGCATCTTCAGTATTTTTTCCTCCAAGCATCCCGGGGAAGCTGAACCTGCCGGCCAGACCGAGGTGAAACGCACGCCAGCCGCGAGCAACGCCCAGGAGAAGCGATCCGGGCAGGATGAATCCGCTCAACGCCGCAGCCGTCGTACCCCGTCAAGCGGCGGAAACGCCAACCGGAATCGCAAATCCGCCGGTGAGCGGAGTGACTCGCGTCAGAGTCAGGACAGAACTTCCACGCAGAAGCGACGTCCTGCCTCGAAAAAAACCGCTGCGGAGAGCAAATCGTCGACCGAAGCGAAGGCCGCGGATGAGACGAAGATCCAGCCACAGGGTGACAACCCCTCGAATAGCGAAACGGGTGAAGCCAGCCGTCCCAAGTCGCGCCGGGGACGGCGTGGTGGCCGCAGACGCCGCAGCAGTGCTGACAAGAGCGGTGAACAGCAGGCCAGTCAGAGCCGCACAACCGAAGAGGGCTCTACCCAGGCTTCTCCGAATACGGATGCCACGGAGACCCGTAAAAAAAGCCCGCCCCGGTCCTCCAACCGGACCCGCCAGGCCAGGCCCGCCAAGGAAGGTGCTGAATCAGCCGGCCGCTCCGAGGCCACTCGGGACAAGCCTGAGACCTCTGCGGAGAAGACACCCAAGCCCGCGGCAACCAAGGCAACCCAGGCAACCCAGGGGGACGACAAAACCGTTCAGGTAGAGACGCGCAAGGCAGATGCCGCAGAGTCCTCCACGCCCGCCTCAAAACCCGAGACTCGGGAGGACAAGGGCGTCGTATCGACGGCTGCTGAACGTCAACCTGCCCCCAAACCGGTCGAGAAACCGGCCGCCCCAGCGGTCGCCGCGGAGAAACCGAAACCACCGGTTAGCGCGGAAAAGCCGAAACTGGAACAGGTCGAAACCAAACCCGCCGCGGCTGTAAAGCACGTAGCGCCTGTAAAGCCCGCAGAGGCTGCAAAGCCCGAAACTGAAGCAAAGAAACCGGCGGAACAGAAATCCACCGTGGAAAAGTCTCAGGAAAGCCCGCGCAGAATCGCCGAGTCAGACAAGCCGGCTTTGAAACAGGTGGAAACCAAACCCAGTCCCTCCGAGAAGCCCAAAGTGGCGGATGCCGGAACGAATGACTGATCTCTGACGCCCGACTCAGGCTCTCCCGTTTCGGGTTGACCTGGGTCGGCATATGAGGGCGCTGAAGCATCAGCATCACCCCGTGCACGCCTTGATGCGGTTAGCCTATCGCGGCCTGTACAGACGGTAAGATCAACTCAGGGCGTGATCGTGACGGATTCTGTCAAGCAGTCCCCGCGAGGCCTCTTCCACGAGATCGAATACCCGCTCGAACCCGGCCGCCCCGCCATAGTAGGGATCCGGCACTTCACGCACCGGCTGATCCGGCGCGAAATCCAGGAACATGTGAAGACGTTCCTCCAATCCCGGAGGACACAGAGCCGACAGGTCCTGATAGTTGGAACGGTCCATGGCGACGACATAGTCAAACGCCTCGAAATCCGACACGTTCACCTGCCGGGCTCTCAGATCACTGAGGTCGACCCCCCGTTTCAACGCCGTCTCCCGGGCACGCCGGTCGGGCAAACCGCCAATGTGATAGTCGATGGTGCCGGCGGAATCAGTGAGGATCCGTCTACTCAGTCCCTCCTTTTCCACCATCGCGCGAAACACGCCCTGGGCGGTGGGCGAGCGACAGATATTGCCCATACAGACAAACAGTACCTTGATGTGATTCATGGGTATCCAGCAAAAAGATGATCAATACAACGAACTGCGCAAACTAATACGATGCGCATGAGAGTTCAAGAGGGTTCAACGGGGACCAAAAGGCAGCCTGGGGGGGACCTTGCGCTGTTTGCCGGCGCCTACAATCTCCAATTCCAGGGTCTGACGCTCCCCGCGCCGTTCGATCGTGGCACTGGCGTTATCCACACGCACCAGCTTCCAGTCATCCTGGTTCATGCCTTCCGAGATGCGTAACAGACGATTGCTGGTCAGATCCCGCACCACCGCCACCCGGTTCTGGGGTGTGATCACCACCCCCTCGAGTTTGAGCTTGAGGGGCGCCACCCGGGGTATCCCGGCCACAGGGGTCTTCTCGGGGGGCTTGGGTGGCATCCGTCCCTCGACGAACAGCGGACGTTCGGTGATCTCCCGATAGGCGCCCAGGGGCACCGCGGTATAGCTGATCGTGGAGGACGCCTCCTGGCTTTCAGGTGTTGCGGAAGGCTTCAGGGTGAAATCCCCCGCGACAGGCGGATGCTGCCATTGCCAGAACAGCCCTGCAGAGAGGATCAGGATGACGCCGAACAATAACAGGCTCAAACCATTGATCGTACCTTTCCAGGGATTCATGACGCCGGTTCCTTCATGTAACCCACCAGTTGGAAATCGATATCCAGGATCGACTCAGCCTCGCGGATCTTCTCATTCGCGGGCATCCGGCGGCGCACCACCGGACGCCCGCGCATGGTGACTTCTTCGACGAACAGGTAAGGCTGTTCGCTTTCCAGACGATGAAAGATCTGCACGCTCTGCGGCAGGTTGCTTTTCATACGCACCCGCACCGCGACCCGGCTGAAGCCCTCTTCCCGGCTGATATTGATGACCTGGGTACTGATGATCTCACCCTTGGCGGCGGATACGATCTGCTTCACCCGGCGTTGCAGTTCAGCCTCGGCAAGGGATTCGGTTGCGCTTTGCAGGTATCGGCGATCCGCCTGGCGGATGCGGCTGAGGCGCGCGTACTCATTTTCAAAGTAATCGGTTTGGGAAGCCATCCGCTGATATAGACCGATCTGGTGTCTCTGTTCAGCGATACGCTCGTCGAGATGACGGTTCATACTCCACAGTGGGTAGCCCACCACCAGCAGCAGTCCCAAAAGCAGGGCGAGCAGCAGCGCCAAGGCGAGCGCCCGGCTCTGCTTTGCGTTGAGTCGTTGGGTGAACAACACCACTAACCCTCACCTTGCGGGCTGACCAGGTCCGCGGAGATATGGAAACGCTCGGTGTTGTTTTTGCTGTTTTGTGTCACCGGAGAACGGAAGCTGACGTTACGGAAGAGTTTGGATGATTCGATCAGGGGTATCAGTACCGCGGATGCCACGGATTGTCCGTACAGATGTACTTTGCCGTCACGGATTTCAAACTGGCTGACCCAGGTATCGTCAGGCAGAATCAGGGTCAGTTCCTGAAGCACCTCCAGAACCTGGTGGGTCTCGAGTTTTTTATTCTCCAGGAAACGGTTTTCCCGCTCGGCTGCGGTGACTTCGTCTCGCAGGGCACCCACTGCGTTGGCCTGCTCCTGGTATTGACTGCGAGTGACTTCCAGGCTGTCCGAGAGGTGGCTCTTTTGATAAGGCGGCAGGGCCAGTTGCAAACCCAGCAGGACCAGCAACAGCAACATCAGAAATCCATTCACCAGGCGATAGCGCTTGATCGGCTTCGAGCGCTGCCCGGAAGGCAGCAGATTCACCCCGTTGATCCCGGGTTCGCGCTCATCACAGGGGGCAATGCCGTTGATGCGGATGCGATGCTCTTCGAGTTGGCTCAGGGCATCCTTGAGCTTGTCGATGGGGGCCAGCACCAGGCTGATGTCCAGAACCCGGTTGTGGCGGTCCCGCTGATTGACCAGATAGTCGTAGTAGACCTGCTGGGCATTGAACGGGGTATGCCGGTCCATCTCGAACGCCAGGACCTCTCTCAGGTTCTCCTCCGCCTCGATCGGCAGGGTGACCCGTTTGATCAGGTAGTTCTTGCGCCCCAGGCAGAGGGTGATTTCACTGGCGGAGTTGAGCAGTCGGCGCTGATCGGGATCCTGCCAGTCGAGTTCCCTGAGATAATTTTGCGCCACCTCCTCACCGCTGTTGCCGTGATTGACGATGCGCAGGGTATCCTCGAGATAATGAAGCCGCACCGGCCGTCCACCACTGAACAGGACCTGTATCGACTCGGGCAGCAGGGCGGTAATTTCTCCTCGCCACCACTCCCAGAATCCCAGCCAGTGAAATTTCAGTGTTTGTACGGACATGTTTCGATTCTATCCCGAAGTGACTGATGTTGTCCGGTTACTCTCGCCAGTAGCGAATCAGATAGGGCTGATCCGGTCGGCTTTGCAAAGTCACATCCGCCTGAATATGGGCCCGCGCGCCCTGTCGGGTCGACACCTCGACTTCGACCCGGTAATCCTTGTTGGCGCCACTACTGCCGCTGGATGGGTCACCGGCCCAGCCTCCCCAGTCCGGCTCGATGAAATCCAGGGCGTTGCCGAGTGACGCAGTTCCCGACGACGACTGCTGCAGCAATGTCCGCAAAGTCTCCGGCGCATAACGCTGATCAACCTGTGAACGCTTGGAGTTGAGTGTGATATAAGGCAGCAGTTGCGTCACTTTGGCGGCATTGAATCCCATCACATAGGCCAATTCGTCAAGACTGTTCAGATCACGCCCGGCGGTCAGCCGGGTATAACCCGCCGCGCGGTAGTCCGGGTCCTCTGCCCCGGAGACTCTGCGCAGATCGTCGGCATCGCGCCAGTCCTCGAGTCGGTCTGCGAGTGCCTCGCGCTCTTCAGGCTCATCACTGATCAGGGCGAACAGTTTGACCAGTACATCCCTTGGCGCCTGGTTGAGATTCACCAGTCCCGAGGATACCCGGATCGCGATACGGGTCACTGCGTCGTCCCCCTCCAGAGCGTACACGCGACCGTCGAATTGCCAGCGCTGGGCCGAATCGGTGACCATCAGTTCACGCATCGCGCGGGCAAAACCGGACTCGGCCAGATAGCGGGCTTTGAGTGCCTCAACGGTGTTGCGCGCCAGCTGGCTTTCAACCTTCGATTGTGTGGCGAAGCTGGCGGCCACTACCGTCATCAGCGCGATCAGCCAGAGCACCATGACCAGAGCCAGTCCTGATTCACGCATCGGCAGCGTCCTGTGTTTCATATTCAAGACCCCGTATGCCATTGTCGCAAGGCAATGTAGCGCTGGTGAATCGCCCCATCCGCTGCGGTTTCCTGTATTCCGATGAGTTGCGGATAGTTTCGCGTAGCCGCGGGCCACAACGCGTTCCAATCCGCCTGCCTGGAACCCTGTGGGGTCCCGAAATACTGAAACTGCAGATCTCCCAGGCCACTGAGCAGCACCCGTTGCACCCCCTGATCCGGCAGGGTGAAAGCGCTGTCCTGGGGTTGATAGGGACGATAGGTCAACACCACCCGGGCACCTTGCAGGCTGTCGCGCTCCACGCTGAACCGGTATTCGAACAGTCCCCCCGCAGCATAGGGTTGCGGAGCCGGTGCGATGAACTGCAGCAGATCGGGTTCACCGATGAATGCCAGTTGTCTGCCCTTTACGCTCTGCCAACTCAATGGTGTAAGCTGGGAAATGATGCGTTCCATGCGCGTCATGACCCGTTGTTGGGTGACCTGCCGGTCACTCTGCTCCGTCAACCGATCCCAGCCCTTTAGATTGAGGAACAACATCGAGATCGCCGAACTCGCGATGGTTGCGAGAATCAACAGCGCGATGAGGATCTCCAACAGAGTGAAACCGGCCTGTTGCGGAGGTTTTGACCTGGCCTGTTCAACTTCGGCCATAGGCGCTCCCCTGGCGGGTCAGGATCAGGCTGCGTTCTCCGGAAGTCGAGTTCCAACGAATTTCGAGGCGTTCCTGGTAGGTGGCAGCCGGAATCGCCAGGCGCTTCTCCTCCCAGCCGTTGGAATCGGGCATGCGCTGATACCACCAGCGGTAGCCTCCCGGCTCCTCGCCCTCGCGGCGTGCTTCAGCGCCCGTCACCTCGACCCCCATCTGCTGCATGCGGGCATCGGCAATGGCCACCGCCTGCAGGTATCCCGAGGCTATCTGATGATTGCGGATGGCCCCCGAGTTGATCCGCAGCACCACGCTCATGGTCATCGCGAGAATCACGAAAGCCACCAGGACCTCGATCAGAGTCATGCCTTCAGATGCGGAACGATGCATGCTCAGCCTGTGTTTTGTGTGAAAGGATTTCCACCTGACTGGTCAACCAGTCCACCTGGATGGTGTAAAGCCGCTTGTCCACACCGATCTGAACCTGCCCGCCGCTGGCGCTGCCGTCCGGGTAGAAATGCAGTTCCAATGTCTGCCCGGCCAAATTGCTGGGAGGGTGGACGAAATGAAAGCCTTCAGGCAGCTGACGCAAGGCCCCCGCGTTGATCAACGCACTTTGGTATCGGTCCTCGGACAATTCGAATCGCATCGCTGTGGGCTGACCGGTGGTAATCGCACTCTGTTGCACGAAGCGGATCTCCTGCACCAGGTCACGGGTCACCGCCTTGAGCTTCAAGGCGGGAAAAGCCTTGTGAAACAGAGGGGGCGCAAGGGAATAGATCAGCCCAAGAATCACCAGTACCAGCATGATTTCGATCAGTGTGAACCCTGCCGCAGAGCGACCCCGGAGCGGATGCCCTGCCCGGCTCATAAGGCCACCAGGGCGTTGACTCCGAGGATCGCCACCAGAATCGACATCACCACACCGGCGATGATCAGACCGAGCACCAGGATCATCACCGGTTCAACCAGGCTGAGACCCCGTTTGATCAGGGTTTGCGTCTCCTGGTCGAGAATGTCCGCGGTCTGCATCAGCATCGGTTCGAGTTGTCCGGACTCTTCACCCACACGAATCATCTGCAGGGCATACTCGGGAAACTGGGCATGTTCAATCAACGGGTCTGCCAGGCGACGTCCCGACTTCAGATGCGAGATGACCTGATCCATGCCGTCGGCGATCACCCGGTTACTGATGGTTTCCTTGACGATGGCCACAGCCTTGAGCATGGGCACACCGTTTTCCAGCAGGGTGCCCAGGGTGCGGCAGAAACGCGCCGCTTCCACCTGCTTGATGATCGGCCCGACCAGGGCGATGCCGAGAAACCGGCCATGCCAGCGCTTGCTGCGGGCCTGATCGCTGAATTGCCATTTGAAATAGGCGATCAACAGAAGCAATCCGACCGCCAGCATCCAGCCATCGTTCTGCAACCAGTTGGCGGCACCCATGGTGATGCGGGTGGAGAGTGGCAGGGTCTCACCCATATCGACGAACAGGTCCTGAAACTGTGGAATCACATAGGTCAACAGGATCAGGATCGAGGTGATTGCGACGAACAGCAGAATCGCCGGATAGATCAGCGAGGAGATCAACGCACTGCGCACCTCCCGCGAGGTTTCCAGATGCTGGGCGAGGCGCGCAAGCACCTGCTCCAGGGCGCCGCCGGCCTCGCCGGCCCGTACCATCTGGATGTAAAACGGGCTAAACAGGGATTCCTCGCCCGCAAGCGCATCGGCGAAAGTCTGGCCGCCTTTCAGACGATCGCGAATATTCCCCAGGTGAATGCTGAACGGGGCTTCGGGACCGGCGATGGCGATGAGGATCGACAGCGCCGAATCGAGGGGTTGTCCGGCTTTCAAAAGCGTCGCCAGTTCCCGGGTGAATGAGGCGATGTGGGTCGCCGACACCCGGCTGCGACGTAACCGCAAACGGTTCTGGGGGCGCGGTGCGGCACGCAGGGCCTCGATACGGATCGGCACCTGGCCGTTGTGGTGGATCTGATCCACCACCTGCTCCCGGTTGGTGGCCTCCAGGACACCTTCGACGATCTCTCCATCCCCGGCGACGGCTTTATACTGAAAAGCTGCCATGCTCAGCGCTCCTGGGTCACGCGCAGGACTTCTTCCAGGGTGGTGATGCCATGCACCACCTTCAACAGACCGTTCTCATACATGGAGAGAGCCCCCTGACGTTTGGCGCAGGCTGCCAGGGCATGCTTGTCGCTGCCCTTGAGGATCAATGCCTGAAGCTCATCGCTCATTTCGATCATTTCAATGATCGCGCTGCGTCCCCGGTAGCCGCTGCCGCCACAGTGTTCGCAACCGACGGCCTTGAACAGTTTCGGCGAATCGCTGTAACCGGAGAGGCGCTCGGCAATCGCCGGCGGTGGCTGATAGGGCTGCTTGCAATGGGTGCACAGATTTCGCACCAGACGCTGGGCGATCACCGCGTTGACCGTGGAGGTAAGCAGGAAAGGCTCAACACCCATATCGATGAAACGGGTAATGCTGCCCGCCGCGTCGTTAGTATGCAGGGTGGAGAGTACCAGATGCCCGGTCAACGCGGACTGCACCGCAATCCTGGCGGTTTCCCGGTCACGGATCTCACCGATCATGATCACGTCCGGGTCCTGGCGTACGATGGATCGCAACGCCTCACCGAATCCCAGCCCGATTCCAGGTTTCACCTGAATCTGATTGACCCCTTCGATGTTGTATTCGACAGGGTCCTCAACCGTGAGAATCTTGCGTTCGGGACGGTTCAGGTAGTTCAGCGCAGCATACAGGGTTGTGGTTTTACCGCTACCCGTGGGACCGGTCACCACCACGATGCCGTGAGGCCGGTCCAGGTTTGTGAGAATCTTTTCCTCGAGATCCCGCTCAAAACCCAGACCGGTGAAATTCAGTTCGAGTTCGTCCCTCTGCAACAGGCGCAGCACCATGCTTTCGCCATGCAGGGTGGGTACCGTGGATACGCGCATATCCAGTGTGGATCCATGCACCCGCACCTTGAACCGACCATCCTGGGGCAGACGCCGCTCCGCGATATTGAGATTGGCGAGAATCTTGATACGTGAGATCAGGGCCGGCGCCTGATTGACCGCAGGGTGTTCGGTTTCCCGCAACAGGCCGTCGATGCGGTAGCGTATCTTGAGCACCTGTTCGAACGGCTCGATGTGAATATCGGATGCCTTGGACGAGACCGCACGCTGGATGATCTGGTTGACCATCTTGATCACCGGTGCTTCGCTGGCCAGCTCCTTGAGTTGCTCCACGTCATTGAGCAGCAACTGGTGGTCGACGCCCTGTTCGTCGATTTCCGCGTCATGCTTCTGCAGTTCGCTGAAATGATCCTGCAGGGTTTCATCGATCTCCGATGCAATGCCCGTGAGGATTCTCACCGGTTTTCCACCGATCAGTTCGAGGGCGTCGATCACATAGTGATCGGACGGATCGACCATGATCGCCAGACTGTAGTCATCCTGTTCATCGAACACCACCAGGCGGTGCTGTTTGAGGAACTTCAGGGAGATTCCATCATTGAGATGGGCGACATCGGGATAGGCCTTGCGCTCGACCAGCGGCACCCGGCACAGATCCGCCAGGGCCTGAGCCAGATCACGATCGGAGATCAGTCCCAGTTGCAACAGGATGGTCGCCAGCCGGTCATCGCCCTGCTGACCCTCCTTGAGGCGTACCGCACGCTCGGCTTCCGCACTGCCCAGACGCCCGGATCTTACCAGGGCCAGACTCAGGGGATCACGGAAATAGGCCGGTTCAGTCACCTCACCGGTCTGTGAGGCCGCAGACGTGTCCTGGTTTGGCCGTGGTTGAGACTTCATGCATCTCCCATCAGGGTTGCTTACAGCTGCTCGGCATCCCTGGATTCGATAAACTGTTTCTGTAGCAGTGTAGCATCCCGGATGCGTTCGCGAAGTTCCTGGGAGATCTCAAAGGCTTCCTGAGGGTTGCGCACAACCTTAGGTGTCAGGGTCACCAGCAGTTCGGTGCGACTGACATCCTTGGTGGTGCTGCTGAACAGGGTACCGAGCAGCGGTATGTCCATCAGCCCCGGGATGCCCGCCTTGCCATTGGAAGTGTTCTCCCGGATCAAACCACCCAGCACCACAGTCTGTCCGTCATGCACCACGACGGTACTTTCGATGGTGCGTTGCGAGATTGACACGTTGCCGCCACCGCCCACGGCGGGCGCGGAACCCGGGGTACTCACCTCCTGGCTGACCTCGAGGGTGACCATGCCGCCTTCATTGATTCTCGGGGTGACCTGCAACAGGGTGCCGGTATCGCGGAACTGCACCTCTGAGACGATCGGCGCGTTGGGATCGGTGGTGCTCTGGGATGAGCGGGTGACGATGGGAATCTGATCACCCACCCGGAAACTCGCTGTCTGGTTATCGATCACCATGATTTGCGGCGCAGAGAGGAATTTCACCGAGGATTCATTTTCCAGGATATCGAAAAACGCCCGCAACTCGTCGAGGCTGTTGAACAGACCGAGGGCGAATCCGTCACCGCTGATCCCGGTGGGCAACGGCGTGTCGAGCCCGCCCTGGTAGGGACGACCTCCACCAGTGGTGCCGTTGAAGAACCAGCGCACACCGTAGCTCAGGTTGTTGCTGAGGGTGACTTCCGCAATGGTCGCCTCGATCATCACCTGCTTGGGCGGAACATCGAGACGACTGATGGTGGCCTTGATCTTCTGGTAATCCCGTGGGCTGGCCATGACCAGGATCGCATTGTTGTCCGCATCGGCGATGATCGTCGCAGCCGAACCGCTGGAGCCGGTCCCGCCGCCTGCCGCTCCCGGTTCGCGCCCGGCGGGTGCCCCTCCGCCCATGGCGGGCTGCTCCTGGGTCAGGCTGTTGCTGCGATCGGCATTGCTGGTTTTGAGATCGAGACCGGTGGATGTCGGCGCCCGGACATTGGAGCGCTGCAACGGGTCGGAACTGCTGATGTTGGAAGCGGACGGCGAGGCGGAGATCTCATTACCGAAGATGCTCTGCAGGATTGTCGCGATGTTCTCCGCCTTGCCGTTTTTCAGATGATAGACATACAGGCGTCGGTCCGGGGATTGATCGCTGCCCTGATCGAACTGCGAGATCAGCCGACGGGCCTCCTCGATATAGCGGGGTTGCGGACTGATCACCATGACCGCGCTGAGTCGCTCGACGGGAATCAATTTGATCATCGACCCCATGGGCGAGGTCTCGCCATCCCCGAGCAGCTGGCGAAGTTCCTCCGTGAGGGTTTTGGCATCGGTGAATTTCAACGGGATCAGGCCGAAAGACATGCCACTGAGCCAGTCCACATCGAACATCTTGACGGTCTGCAAAAGATTGTTGATCTTCTGGTAGGAGCCCGAAAGGATCAGCAGATTGCGTCCCGAGTCGACCCGGATCTGGTCTCCCGAGGCGGTGAAGGATTCGAGGATCTTCTTCATCTCCACCGCGGAGATGTATTTCAGGGGCACCACCTGCACACCCTGGCCAGCGCGCATCGCCGCAGCCCCCTGCCCGACCGAGGGCTTGAGTGCGATGCCCTTGACCTCCCCTGCGGGGAGAATCTTGTAGAGCGCTCCGTTGCGTACCAGCACCGCGCCGTTCATCTGCAGGATATTTTCGAGGATCGGCAACACCGCATCGGTGCTCACCGGGTAGGTGGTGTGGATGGTCACCTTGCCCTGCACCTTGTCATCGATCAGATAGTTTTCGCCAAGGATCTCCTCGAAGACGACTTTCACCACCTCGCGCAGATCCACGGCCTCGAAGTTCAGGGTGATGTCACCCCTGGCCGGCTGTTTGCCCGACTCGGCCGCACTGCTGGTGTCGAGGAACTGACCGCTACCCTTGCGCACATAGAATTCCGGTTCCTGTCGGGTTTCCCGGGACAGCACCAGCTCCTGATCCTCTTCCTGGGCGACCATCACCGGCGGGGGTGAGGCCGGGATGCGGGCCGATGACGAGACCGGTTGCGAGGCTGCTTCGCGTGACGGCTGCTGTGCGCAGGAGGCAAGCAGCGTCAATGCCGCAGCAGCAAACACTGTACCCAGCCTGTGTATCGTTCTGTTCCGCATCAATCGTTCCTGACAAATTTCCAGTGGCTTGTTGAACTGCTGAAAGCCGGCTTGTTAAGTCCTGTTGGATCCCTGATGTTACTTCAGCAGATTTTAGCCTTCAGCGTGACCCCTCGGAGAGTGTATTTGCATGTAGGGTAACCCCTTACCTTGTATGCATAAAAACCCTACCACCGGATCTACTGTCCAGAACCTAGTTCTGATTCACCTCCCATACCCCGTTTACAGCGTCTTCAATCAGGTTATGGGTCAGGGGAACGCCGTTCTCGCAGATCATTCACCACCAGCAGGATCAGCAACAGCAACAGCAGGAGCATCAGGATCGCCATCCATTGGGGGATGCTCAGAGCCAGGAAACTCCACTGGATATCGCCGCAGAAACCGGTGGGCCTGAACAGTGTCGGCAGCCATTGGTCGAGCTTTAGCCAATCCGGAAACCGGGCATTCACATCACAACTCAGAGACGGTTCGATCCAGCCGATCTGCATGCCGGACAGTTCCAGTGCCAGCTGCAAACACCAGCCTGCGGCCAGTCCCCATCCCAGGTAACCGATCCAGCGCAGCATCAGCATGCGGGGAGCCATCATGACAATCAGCGCCGAGAGCAGCATCCCCAGGACCGCCGCTCTCTGATACACGCACAGTACGCAGGGATCCAGGTCGAGGCCGTACTGGAAGTAGAGTGCGGCACCCTCCAGCATGCACGCCACAAGGGCGAGTCCCAACCAGGTGGTACGACGATGAGCCAGAGGCATCTGTTAGGGCCTGTTCACACTAATCCGATAGTTCCTGCTGGAGCTGTATTTACGTCCAGCAAGGCAGAATGAGCGTAGTGTAGCCCGGCTACATAAGCGAATGATAACGCCGCTGGGCGTATATACAGCCCCAGCCCTTAGGGTTGCGCCGGGAAAAGCGCCACTCAGCGTTGCTCGTCGTTCATTTGGAATCACCAAACTTCACTCCTCGCGCCTTGATTGGCGCTTTTTTCGACACAACAGGGACTATCGGATTAGTGTTAACAGGCCCCAGTTCTTCTTGCTTGCTTTGCTGTTCTCGACCGAAGGTAGTAACTGACCCTACCCCCAGGTAGTAATACTACTCCTATCGTGGAATCGGCTCACTGCCTATAGTAGTTGGAAATTCCCGTTGAATCCCGTTACCCCTGTTCCGGTCGTAACGGCCAACCCGCAGGCAAGCGATCCTCAGGGGAGTCGCCGGCATGGGGATCACGAAGTTTTTCCCTATCCCTTGAGGTCGCCGCGACACTACTGCCCTATGTCCCTGTTCAACCGTCAACTGCTCACGCTACTGCTGCTCGTCAGCGGTGCCATGCCCATGTGGACGGAGGCTGCCGTGCTGACCGCGGATGTGACAAGCCTGCGTGCGCAGGCTGAAGATGAGCAGCGCATTCCAGTGATTGTGAGGTTCGAAAGGGGCCACCCGATCAGTGAGCTGAGATCACTGGCGCAGGCGGACGAGGCATATCGGAGCGAGCCGGCTTCGCCGGACATGCGAAAGAAACGCTTTCGGCGCGAGGTTTTTCGGACCCTCAAGGAGGAAGCCCGAACATCCACCCGGCAGATTGCCGGACTCCTGCGCAGCCACGGTGTGAAGACCCCGCTGAAGACCTTCTGGAGTATCAATGCGGTGGCCTTCGATGCGCCCGCCGGATTGCTGGAAAAGATCTCACGCCTGCCCGGGGTGTCACGCATCAGCGCGGATATGCGCCTGACCATGGAAACGCCTGACACCGAAGAGAGTGATGCCGTGCCCCTGTGGAACATCGATCGGCTCAATCTCGACCCACTCTGGCAACAGGGAATCGATGGTGAGGGGGTGGTGGTCGCGATCATGGACTCCGGTGTCGACGGCAACCATCCGGACCTTGCGGAACGCTGGCGCGGGGGGGATTACAGTTGGTTCGACCCCTACCTGCAACACGAGTATCCCACCGACCTGGCTGGCCACGGCACTCAGGCCCTGGGACTGATCCTGGGGGGGGATGAGAGTGGTTATGCAATTGGCGCCGCGCCCGGTGCCCAGTGGATCGCGGCCCGGATCTTCGATGACGGCAACCAGAGCACGCTCAGCGCCATACACGCCGCCTTCCAGTGGTTGCTGGATCCTGACGGTGACCCGTTGACGGACGATGCACCGGACCTGGTAAACAATTCCTGGGGTTTTGCCAACACCATCGACCAGTGCTATCAGGAGTTCGAAGAGGATATCCGCCTGCTGCGCGAGGCGGACATCGGGGTGGTTTTCTCGGCGGGCAACTACGGTCCCTATTCCGCCACCAGCATCAGTCCGGCTAACAATGTCGGTGCTGTTTCGGTCGGTTCCATCGACCCGAACGACAACATCGAACTGCTCAGTAGCCGCGGCCCGGGGGCCTGTGACGGAGGGGTGTTCCCCAAACTGGTGGCTCCGGGCGCCCAGGTCTACACCACCGACCGGTTACCGATTGGCTATAACGTGGTCTCCGGCACCTCGTTTTCCGCGCCTCATGTCACCGGCGCGATGGCCCTGCTGCGGGGCGCCTTCCCGGAAGTCCCGGTCTCACAGATCGAAACCGCCCTGTATGACGCAGCGGATGACCTGGGTGAGCCCGGATCGGATGACCTGTTCGGCTACGGGGTGGTGAATGTCGCGGCGGCCTACGATCTGCTGCTTGAGCGTCAGGGGAGTGCCGCAGGGGGTGAACTGGGATTCAGCGAGCTTCATTACTCGGTGGATGAGAGCACCCAACGCCTGATCGTCAGCGTGAGGCGTCAGGGGGATACGGACGGCGAGGTCTCGATCGGCTACCGCACCGAAAACGGCAGCGCCCAGGCCGGACGTGACTACGCACCGGTGTTCGGCCGTCTGCAGTTTGATGCAGGCGAAACCCTGCGCAGTTTTGAGATTCCCATCATCGATGACAACCTGGACGAGAGCAACGAGACCCTGTTCATCAGTCTGGAGGGTGTCGAGGGGCCTGCGGTCCTCGGCGCATCGGATCAGGCGGAGGTGACGATCCTCGATGACGACGGTGCGGGGAGTATCGGCTTCGATTCGATCACCCAGGCGGTCAACGAATCCCGGGGGGAGGTCCTGCTGACCCTGGTACGTTCAGGCGGTAGCCAGGGCAGTGTCAGCGTGTGGCTCAACCTGGTGGACGGGAGCGCATTGGCAGGCACAGATTATCTGCACCGCTCGGATGAGATCCGTTTCCTTGACGGCGAGACCACTCGGCAGGTCAGCATCGGCCTGGTCGATGACCGGGTGTACGAAGGCAACGAACAGTTCCAGGCGGTGATCGGCAATCCCTCCGGCGGTGTCTCGATCGGCGATCCCGCCAGTATCACCCTGACCATTCTCGATGACGACCCGGATGGAAGTTCCGCAGCGTTGTACCTCGAGGCTGCGCAATACGACGTCAGTGAGAACGCGCTGCAGGTCGTGCTGGACGTTATCCGGAGCGGACAGACCGACAACCGGATCAGCGTCGAGTACACCACTCAGGACGGCTCAGCACGGCAGGACATCGACTATAGCCCAGCCACCGGAACACTGGTTTTTCCTGCCGGAATCACCCGCCAGCGAATCACCCTGGAAATCCTCAACGACACCCGTTACGAGCAGGAGAGCAGTTTCTCGGTCAGCCTGTCGAATCCCAGCGCGGGCGCCCGCATCTATGCGCCTTCGGCCGCCATCGTGCGCATCGCGGATGACGACGCCCTGCCATTCGTTTCACCCTACTCGGCTCCATCCGGGGGCGCTTCCGGGGCGGCCCCGGGACGCAACTCGATGAGCAATTCACGCCGGGATTCGGGAGGGATCGGCGGATCGGGCAGCCGCGCCTCGAACGGCACACCGGGTGGGCTGCAACGATTCGATCTGAATCTCAGCCACTACCAGCAGCCTGGCACAGGCGAGACCGATGCATCGGCAAGCAATCCGGAGCGCGATGCTGAATTGGCGAAAACGGAGAAATCCCAAACGGGAGACCGGCAGCAGGGATTATGCGGCGATGCCGATTCAACAACTGCTCAGGGATCCGCCGGTTCGTGCGTAAGCGATGAGGATGAAATCAAAGCAGACGTTTCGCAGGCACCGGAAACAACTCCTGCAGAGCCTGCCGCGCCGGTTCCGGCCAGTCAGAATCCACCTGCCGAAGCGACTGAATGATCTGATCCAGGTGGGATACCGGGATGATCAGGAAAACCACACGGACTCCACCCACAGCCGCTCATCCTTCTGCTGTCGCACGATGAATTCCCCGCCGGAGAGTATGGTCCGCTCCTGCATCGATTCGAAAAAGCCAGGCAACACCTGGCGATAGCGGCTACGGATCGCTTCGCTCTCGATCTGAACCTGCAGGATGAGCCGGTCTTCCTCCCGGATCAGTGAGAAACTGGCACTGCCATTCATCTGCTCGTCGAAGCAGATACCCTTCATGGTGTCCTTGAGAATGCGATAGAGAATCGATTTCTGGTCATGCGAAACCGAAACCTCTTCGACCTCCAGGTTGACCTGGATTTCCAGACCCTTGGTGATCGTATGACACTCCGACACCAGGGAATTGAGCGCCGCCTTGAGCCCGAAATCGTCGAGACTCGGCGGTCTCAGGTCGATGGCCACGGCTCGAATCTTGTGTGCGGCCTCCTGCAGGACCGGCACGATGTTTTGCGACAGTTGCGATATCTCGTCATCCGCTGTGATCCTGTCGAGGTCGATGAGATAGCGTTCCAGCTGCATCTTGGCGCCGGACAGAGTCTGCACCACGTCCTCGTGAAGTTCGAAGGCGATGCGCTTCTTTTCATCCTCCTGGGCGGTGATCATCTTCGAGGTGAGATATTCAAGCAGTCGCTTCTTCTCCTGGGTTTCCCGGTGCTGATCCTCGATGATACGTTCCGATCGCTTGATATGGATCAGCAGGAAGAAATACAGGAAAGTCATCAGCGTCAGGGTGATCACCAGCAGGATCAGGATGGTCCGGTTAGCCTCGAGGGCGTAGTAGCCGATATCCGAATAGATCTCCATGACCCCGAGCACCGGTGAATCGCGGGTGGCGCGAATCGGCACATAGGTCTGCACCAGGTTTTTCTCTCCCACCGAGGTGAACAGGCTGAGTCTGTCGTCGTAGATCAGACTCGAAGCCGGTTCGCCCGACACGGCGGAATCGAAGGCTTCATTGTGCTCCTCATCATCCTCGTTGTAGTCCGGGTCGGTGGAATAGACCACCCGACCGGACAGATCATAGAGCTTGATGCGCATCACGTCGGTATCGTTCAGCATGCGCTCGATGACCCGGTGCAACAGCGGCTCGAAGGGCATTTTCGAGATATTCCTCTCCTCATTCTGCTTGATGATATTGAGGAACATCACAAAGTGATCGTTGAGGGCGTACTCCGTGGCGATCGTCAGGGTTTCATTACTGCGAATGCTCGCCGCCTCGACGATGCTGGTGGTTTCATAACGAAAGAAGAAAAAGATCATCAGAGCGGTGATCGCCACCGCGATCAGGCTGGTCACGGCGTAACGCCGGGCGAGTCGGTAATGCTGGACCGGAGGTTTGAATTCGCTGGGACTCGACATGACGTTAAGCATGGGTCTGCCGTGCATCGGCAGCCCCGGCTACCGATTCAGGGTGCCTTCCACTCCGTGATTCGCACCAGATTACCGCCCTGCCCATCGACTTTAGCAATGTAGAAACCTCTCGAAGCGAAGCGCTGGCCCGGGGCCATGCTCACCCGGGGATATATGGAAGTATAAGGCAGATCATCGACCATATGCTCAATTTTTTCGATGAAATAGTCCCGGTAGAAGTAGCCGCGAATCTGTTTCAGAGCATCCCCCGCCGCCTTCAGGGCGAAATAGGCGTTGGCCTGGATTTCCCGGGCGTTCGGATTGTAAATACGTTTGGATTTGAACCAGCCCGTGGATCGCAACAGGTGATGAGCGAGCCTGTCAGGCATCTCTGCACAGTGGACGAAGCGAACCAGGTCACGCCAGGCCTCACCCAGTGCATCGGTCCGGGTGCCGTAAAAACGGGTCGAGAGGTAAACCGGGGCGGTTGTTTCAGGTTTTGTTTGATCGAGTGAGTGCAACAGTTTCTGGGTGGCCGAGCGGTCCGTCCAGGCCACCAGGGTGCCTGCATAACCGGCTGAATCCTGCTGCTCCAGCCGCTCGAGCGGCACATCATGTACCTTGCCGCCGGCAGTGCTCATCAAGCTGCGGAAGTGCTCTGCAGCCTTCCGGCTCAGGGTGTCCTCTGGATCGTAAAACTGGGTCACCTCCGGGGTGTTGGAGAGATGCGAGGCGAGCGCCTCGGCATCCTGAGCCACGCCCCGGTCCAGGTAGAAATCATAGAATCCCAGGCTCCCCAGCTCCGGCTCGCGGGTGGTGGGAAACAGGCAGGGCAAGGCACTGTCCTCACAGAATGCGTGGATTTTCGGCCAGCCTTCCGGCACCAGTCCGTTGATCACCGCAAATACCGGCTGCTCCAGCATGTAGGCCTGCAACTGCTTCGCCCAGCCGGATTGATCGCCGCTGAGACGCCAGGTATGCAAATGCCACTTGCGATAGGGCTTGAACAGCCACTCCTTGTGCCAGGGTGCGTTCTCCGCCCGCTTGGACTCGTAGCGGGTTTCGACGTTCTTCTGCTCGAAGTAGTGCTGCATGACATCCAGCAGCGCCTGGTTCTCCTCCGGCGGGTTCGAGTCCAGCACGATGGTGGCGAAATGTATCTCAGTGTCGCTCACTCCCGGGGAGATGGACTGGGACAGGGTATCGAGATAGCTCATCAACACGTCCAGGGCCGGCCCGTCGATCTCATAACGGGGCATAAACGGGTTGAGCGGCTGGCCATTGGCATCGATGCCCTGAGTCACAGCCCGCAACAGGGTTTCTCGGGTATAGGCCGGGCGATACACCGGCGGGGCCGGTGGTTTGCTGGTGGGCAGTTGCAACGGATTGAACAGGATGTGTCCGGCGATCGCAGGAACCACTTCCTGGCCCTCGGTCGATCCCATGCCGCTGCGGCGATGACAGGTCTCGCAGATCAGCTGATCACCCTGCACCGCGATGTCCCCCTGAACCACGGCCTTGACCTGCTGGCCATTGGGGAGGATACCCTGGGAGTAGAGTTGCTTGCCCAGGCGATACTGTTCGCTGTCGATTTCAGCGTTGTACAGCCGGGTTGCATAAAACAGGCTCAGGCAGCTCAGCAGCCCGAGCAGGGTCAGGCGATTCCAGCGATTCATGAGGGTCCGCCCTGAGCGTGATCCCCGGGCAGCACCCGGCTGCCGGCGGCGAATTCACGAGGCTTGCGGCCCTTAACGGATGTTCCCGTGACACTCGGTCCGGGGCGACGGCAGCAGTAACCGGTTTTCATGATCAAGACGTATCCCCACTCAGAATCAGGCGTCACGATTCCTCAGTGCTGCATCATGGTTTTGTGATACTCCTGCACGATGTCTTCGGCACTGGCCAGGCCATCGATGCGCTTCCATTCCGTGGTCCCCTGACCGCGAATCAGGGTAATCGGCTCATGATTCATCTTCGAGCCGCGAAAGATGTCGAAGGCTTTTTCAACCGCGACCACATCCTCGTAGCTGCCGGTGTAGAAGGTCCATTCGTCCCCGGCCCTGAAACGCTCCGCATAGGCCCTGAGGCGTTCCGGGGTGTCGTACTCCGGATCGATGGTGATGGAGATCATCGCCACTTCGCTATCCTCGCCCAGCAGGCTCTGCACCTGATGGAAGCTGGCGGAGAGTACCGGGCAGATGGTGGTGCAGGTGGTGAAAATGAAGTTCAACATCACCGGACGTTCCATGGCCAGCAATTCAGGCAGATTAACCGTGTCTCCCAGGTGCGATGTAAGGTCAACGTCCGGCACCGAGTAACGGGCCTGCTTCACCTGATAACCACTCTGGTTCATCATCATCTTATGATGCGCATGATGGTCGTGAGCCGCATGATCCATGTCGTTCATGGCAACCTGGAAGCGCGCCTGAGGAGCTTCGGACACCGCTGCAGCGGGTCGGGTCACGCAGTCGAGCTTGAACGGCAACTGGCTGTTTGCGTCGAAGCGTGCCGCCTCCCAGGCGGCACACACCCCGGGCAGCAGGGCCAGACCCAGTAAGGCCCGCCTCCATCCCTGGCGTTTTTTTGTTTTTCCTGTTTTGCAGTCCATTAGACTTCTCCCCCGTCGATCGGATCGTTACCAGCGGTCGCTCAGTAACGACTCCGACACACATTTCTGGTTAGGTTGTAAAATTCTCGCCCGCGGGCCATCAGCATCAGGCTCAGCAGCGCGATCAGCAGCCAGGGATCCAGGGACCCGCCGCCGCCACCGCCGCCACTGTCACCCCCGGTATCCCCACCATCCGTGGGTGGCGGCGCCGCGCCATCATCATCGGCGATGGTAATCACCATGCTGCTCGCAGCACTGTCCAGGGTACCGTCACCGGTCAGATTGCTGAGGCTCAGGATCAGGGTCTTGTCGCCGTCTTCGACGGCGTTGTCGATAATTTGCAGAATGACGGTCTTGCTCTGCTCGCCGTCGGCGAACTCGATTGTCCCGGTGGTAATACTGTAATCGGTGCCATCCACGGCACTGTCAGAACTGGCCGAGAGGTCCACGCTCAACACACCGCTGAAACTGTCGCTGCGCAGAATTGTGACATCAAGGGAGCCATCCGCTTCACCCACGGATTGCGCCGGCAGCTGAAAGCCGATGATCGAGACCGCAGATTCCGTGTCATCATCCGTGATGGTCACCAGCGCCTCATTCAGAGGACCGACCACCGCGCCACCCTGCACATTGCTCAACGCCACCTGAAACACCTCGTCCCCCTCCAGCACGCTGTCATCGAGAATCGGCACCTCAATGCTTTGGCTTGCGGTTTCACCATCGGCAAAGCTGAGTCTTCCGGTGGCGAAGCTGTAATCGGATTCCGCGATCGCGGAGCCGTCCCGGGTGGCGTAATCCACACTGATGGCCCCGCTGGAACCCCCGCTGCGGCCCACACTGAGGGTCACACTAGTGCCGTTCTCGCTGACCGAGTAGGTACTCTGGGTCAACTCGAGCGAACCGGCAGCCGGTGGGTCATCATCGTCGCCGAGACGCACCAGCACACTCGAATTGCTGCCAAGCACGGCGCCAAACACGTTGCTGAGGCTCACCCGGAAGGTTTCAGAACCCTCGTAGACCGCATCGTCGTTGAGCGTAACCTGAAACTCCTGGCTGAGTTCACCGTCTGCAAAACTCAGGGTCCCGCTGGCGACCTCGTAATCGCTGCCGGCTGTGGCGGTGTCATCCGAGGTCGCGTAATTGACCTGGGCGGTTCCGCTGCTGCCCCCTTCCCGGGTCACGGTAATGGTCACGCTGCCGTCGAACTCCTCGGCGGAAAACTCTCCGAGACTGAATCCCAGGGCGCCCGAAGCCGGCGGCTGATCATCGTCCTCGATGGTCAGGGTCGCGCTGGCATTGTCACCGAGTACCGCCCCGCCGGTGGGTTGGCTGAGGCTCAGCGCGACGGTTTCATCACCTTCGTAGGCACTGTCATCGATCAGACTGACCGTGAATGAAGCGCTGGCCACCCCGCTGGCCAGAGACAGGGTTCCGCTGGCCGCAGTGTAGTCATCACCGGCCACTGCGGTGCCGTCTGCGGTGGCATAGGCGACACTCACCGCCCCGGATGTTCCCCCGGTGCGGGTGATCGAAAGGGTGGCCGATCCGCCATCCTCGCTGTGACTGAATTCCGTCAGGCTGAACTGCAGGCTGCCTGCCGCGGGTACCGGGTCATCGTCCAGGATGCTGACCAGGGCAAGGGTCGGTGTCCCCAGCACCCCGTTGCCCGAAAGGCCGCTGAGACTGACCATGAAGGTCTCGTCGTTTTCATAGCTGGTGTCGTTGAGGATCGGGATCACGCAGGTCTTCAGCGTCTCGCCCTCGGCAAAGGTCAGGGTCGCCTGGGTGGTGGTATAGTCGCTGCCGGCAAGCGCCGTGGAATCCGCGCTGCCGCATGCCAGACTGATGCTGCCGGTGGAACCGTTGATCCGGGTGACCGGCAGGCTGATCTGCCCCGCCGATTCACTCACCGAGTAGTCGGTGCCGCTGAATTGAAAGCTGCCCCCGCTGAGCACCGGCTCATCATCCAGGATCTGCACCTCGGTGTAATCGACGCCGCCCAGGCTCACACTGAGCGGATTGCTGAGGGTGACGACGAAGCTTTCCAGACCTTCCGAAACCGAGTCGTTGCTGATCGGCACACTGAAGCTGGCGCTGATCTGGCCATCCGCAAAACTCAAGGTCCCGCTCGTGGAGGTATAGTCGGAACCGGCCACGGCGGTGGAATCGGCAGTGGCATAATCGATTGAACCCGCGCCCATGTCGCCATCGTTACGCTGCACCGTAATGCTGAGGCTGCCGGCGTCTTCCGCGACCCGGTACTGGGCGCCGCTGAAGCCCACTGAGCCCACCGGCTGAGGATCATTTTCGCTGATCGTCACCACCGCGGTATTCAATACCCCCACCGCATCACCGCTCAACTGCAGTCCGATGGTTTCATCCCCCTCGTAGATGGCGTCATCCAGGATCGGAACAGTGAACTGTTGTTGGGTTTCACCCTCGGCAAAGGTCAGGGTGCCGCTGGCAGCCGTGTAATCCTGCCCGGCAGTTGCGCTTCCCTCGGCGGTCGTCGCGTAATCGATCGACACCGAACCGCTGCTGCCTCCGCTGCGGGTGACGCTGATGCTGACGCTGCCCGCGCTTTCGTTGACGCTGTAGTCGAAGGCGCTGAACTGCAATTTTTGCCCGGGAAAGGCACCGGCCTCTCCTCCCAGGGTAAAATCGTCGGAGAAGAAGATATTCGGCTCGGCCCCTCCCTCGTCAACTGCCTGGATCACCAGGGTGGAGAAGCCGGCATCGTCGATAAACCCGAGAAAGGTCCAGTCGAGCACCGAGGCCTGGGCGCCGGTGAAATCAACCGTGCCGCCATTGGTGGTGAAGCCGAGCTGGGCGCCGGCGCCGCTATAGAACCAGCCACCCACGCCATAGAGGGTGATGCTGCCCGCATCGAAAGAGATCGCATCCGGCACCGGATGGGTCGCGCTGCCCGCCTCGACTGCTGCGTACAGACGGTAACTGCCGTCATGGGCGCCGCTGCCGGTGAGGAGACCGGAGGTGACCGATGGATTGGCCGCCCAGGTGATGCCCTGGCTGGCCACGTTGAGAGCTGGAAAAACGCCCCGGGTTCCGGCCCAGACCGTGGATTCGAAGCTCTCCGAGGTCATGTCCACGGAGCCGCCATTGAGACTGGCCAGATCCTGAATGAATTGGGCCTCTGCATTGGCGTCGCAACAGTAGACGGTTACCGCTGCGGAACTGTTGAAGGACAGGGCCAACCCAACGACCGCGATCAGTGAGGCGAATTTCCTGGTTATCATAGGATCCTTTTTCTCTCTCGGGTAGGTAAAAAGACGACAATACCGGGCTCTCCCGGGAGGTTCCGCCGCATCAGTTCACGACCAGGTGCGCCTCCTTGAACTCTCCCACCATCATGGTGACGGTCTCTCCGGATTTCACATGCGCATCCGGATTCGCGAAGACGATGTAATAGGTCTTATTGGGCTTGATGTTCCGGCCCCGGTCGGTCGTGCGAAAGGCACCCACTTTTGCCGCCATGGGTACCGGTAGTTTAGCATTCGATTTCTCGACCAGCAGTTGAGGTTTCACTTCACTGCTGAAAAACACCCTGGATTTGTCCACATCCAGTACTCTAAATCTGAAGTCGATCATGTACCCGGCGGCGGTCAATCTGAGGCTGACGAGCTCGATACCCCAGCGGTCGGCGATTTCCCGGGCCTTTTCCTCGGAAACCAGGGCCGGCAAGGTGACTTTTTGCGCCACCGGGGGCTGCCATTTCGGTTTCGCGGGAGCCTGCTGGGTCTCGGATGAGGCCTGAGCCAGGGATGTGAAGCCGTAAAACAGCAATACTCCAAAGGCCAGGGCGAGGATGATCAGCAGCGGGTTGCCCCCGGGCTGATACTCCCCTTCCTGTTGCTTGTTGTCGTCAGATAATTCCGAATTGCTCATCGCAGGTACACCTTCATCGATCTTACTGCCTGGCACTCCCCGGTAAACGGTTCCCAAACGGGACCGTTTACCGGGGAGTCGTACTGCTGTCTCAACACCCTGCCCGCTCAGTTAGCCGCTGCGGCCGGCGCCGACACCGTGATGGTGACCAGCACGTCGGCACTCAGGGTACCGGCATCGTTGAGGTGATAGGTGAAGCTGTCATCACCGCTGAACCCGGTAGTGGGGGTATAGGTGAAGGAGCCGTCAGGATTGAGCACGAAAGCCGGATCGTTGAGCGGCCCGGTCACCAGTTGGGCCTCCGTGGTGGCGTTACTGAAGGTATCGTTACTCAGCACACCACTCAGCGCATCCACGCTCAGCACGGTATCCTGGTCCATGGTATAGCCGTCAGGCGCCGCTTCGAATACCGGCGCCACGACCGGGGCATTCACGGTGATGGTGACGCTTGCGCTGGTCGCAGTCTCCAGGGTGAAACCGTCCGTCAGGGTATAGGTGAAGGTTTCCACCAGAGGATAGACCGAGGCGGTGCTGGCGGCGGGCGGTGTATAGGTACAGTCCCCGGTGCCGCTGTTGCACAGCAACAGACCTTCAACGATACCGGCGGTATCCAGGGTCACCATCTGCAGCGGATCGGTCTCACTGTCCGTGTCATTGGCCAGGACGTTGAAATCGGCCGCGACCCCGTCATCGGTGCTCACCGTGTCATCTACCGGCACCGGCGCCTGGTTTTCGGCCAGGGTGAGGGTCACCTGGGCGCTCGCGGTCAGGTCCACGTCATCCCGGACGGTATAGCTGAATGTGCCCGTTGCGCCGTCGACATAGGCATCCGGGGTGAAGGTGCATTCGCCTTCCCCGGCGTCACCCTGGGTATTGTTACAGCTGACCCCACCGCCTATGGTGGAGGTGCTGTCCCAATCGATCAGCACCACGTTGCCACCTTCCGGATCACTGTCATTGGCCAGTACATTCACCAGGCCGGTATAACCGGAACCGGGCAATGCGCCCGGAGCGAATACCACCGTCAGCTCATCTGGCGTGGCCACCGGGGGCTGGTTGGGCACCGGTTCGAAGCTCAGGAAGGTCAGCATGCCGCCGATCTCGTCACCGATGTCCGGGTTCTCCGGATCACTCGGATTGGTCATGTAGCCGTTGCCATCATACACCGCATAGGTGCCCTCGGCGGGCGCGGCGATGATCACGTCCTTGGTCTTCAGGGGCGGCAGGTCGACAGAGTACTGCTCGATCGGGGCCGGCGTCACGGTTCCGGTGGCGCTGTCCTGCCAGTTGTAGGGGATGCCGTCTTCCGCGTGAATCGAACCGTGCATGCCCTGAATCACCGGGACGTGCTTCTCACTGGAGACGCTCAGAAAACGCAGCAGGGTGGGCTCGCTGGCCATTCCCATGGGAGTGGGCAGGCTGCCGGCCGTGTAGGGTTCGCCGTTGACCAGGAACCAGCTGGCCTGGTAGTCGATCGGGGTGTAGTTCGGGTCCCCGGCGGCGACCGCTGCGTTATGCGCCGGATCGATGTCGCTGTAGAACAGGATCTGCTCGTTGACATAGGGCACACCGGTGTAGATTTCGCCTGCGGCGGCGGTCTTGGTGACCGCTCCGTAGAGTCCCATGTACATCTGTTTCTGCGGTTCGGTACCGGAGTAGTAGATGAAGGTGCCGCCCTCGTTGTCGATCGCGGTGGCACGGTTGGGCCGCCATACATAGGCGCGACGACCGCCGTTGGGTCCGGCCTCACGCCCATAGGAGCGCATCTTCTGGGTCGCGCTGGTGCGACTGCCCACCGAGCCATCGTTCCAGGTCGGCCCGTTGCTGGTGAGGTTCGAAAAGGGCCGCTTTTGACCGGTCATGAATACGGAGCTCGGCACCGGCAGCAGGTTGGTGAGGAATATCCGGGCGTCGGTCTCTCCCGGCGGCAGGACGATTTCGGGGCCCGGCGCCGTGGCGACCGGGTCGAGACAGTCCGGGCTGGTGCGACGATCCGCGATCGGGGTGGTCCCGTAGCACAGACCGTCCACGTCCAGTGCATAGCCCCACATGGTCACCTGGGTACCGCCCGGCAGGGTCTTGGTGAACTCCTTGGCGATCAGGTAAGTGTCGGTGAGGGCCATGGCCGGCCCTGCGAGCGACGAGAGCGCACAGGCTAAGATAATCGGTTTGATCTTGGCATTCATGGTTGTTGACCTTTTCATTGTCTTACGCTCCCGCTTGCTCAGTCGATGCCAACGTAGGGCGGAAGGATGACGACAGCACCCAGACTACCCCCGGGGAAGATATCGAAGGTGGTGAGCTCTTTTTCCGCGTGGGAGTGCCACACCAGAAAGTAACCGCCGTAGGGATTCAGGCCGCCTTCACCCGGAGGCAGGTCGCCCACGTCACCGAGGAAGGGGCTGCCGCTCCACCAGCCGCCCAGGCCCATGTCGCCGACGCCGGGCAGGTTCACCAGGCTCGAGAGTGCGACGCCGTGATCGGCGCAGTACTCGCCCGGGTAGTGAGTGCCCAGAGTGGTGAAGTCGCCAAACCCGTCACCGTCGTTGTCGACACAGACGTGGTTGGTGTCATGGCCGTAGATATCCCAGCCCAGGTCCTTACCGGTCCAGGTCCAGAGCGCATCCACGGTCTGCTTGGGTGCGGAATTGATGGTGTTGTCGGAACGGCCCAGGTCCGCCATCACACCGTCGGAGCTCAGCATCTTGCCGTCACGACCGATGAAACGCAGGTTCTCGCCGTGATAGTGCATCGGGTGGGAATCCTGACCGGCGTTGACATTGCGCACCAGCACCACGTCACCCGGATGGGCCTGAACCAGGGACTCGTAAGGCTGGTTCGGGAACAGGGGGTTGTAGTCGCCCTGAAACAGGTCAGGGAAGACCCGTCCGTTGATAAACCAGACCTTGGCGTAACGATCCGAGTTGGTGAAGTGGTTGTAGTGACCCTTCTCCATCTGGATATGGATCTCCGGATCGATCTCGGTCATCAGGTAGAGGTTTTCCTGATCGTATGCGGTACCGGTACCGTCACCGTATGCGGTGCGCGTGCCATCGACGGGTCGCACCACCAGGACCCCCTGCAGACCCATCTCCGCATGCAAACCCGGGTTGGCCCCGTCCATGCTGTGGTAGATGTAGGTGCCTGGGGAACCCGCGGTGAAGGTGTAGGTCACGGTCTCGTTCAGGTTCGCGGCCTGGGTGAGCAGACCCGGAGTACCGCCGGTGCCTGTGACATCATGCCCGGTCACCACGATCGACACCGGATCCGGCACCCCGTAGTTGGTCATATTGATGGTCACCGTCTGTCCCGACTGCACGATCAGGGTCGGAGCCGGATACTGGGGCATGGCATAGCCGTTACCCGCGGCATGGGTGGCTCCCACACCCTGATCCATGTCACCGAATCCCCACATGTAGAGACTGGTGCCCTCGGGCAGGTTGATATTGAACGGGAAGGCGTACAGATTGAACTCACCCGAGGGGTTCGGGGTGATACCGCGTATGTCATGCGCAGCCTGGCTCTGTGACCAGGGCGCCAGACTGGCCATGCCCAGCAAAAGGACGCTCAGCAGCCGTCCAGGTTGTTTGAATAATTTTCTCATCATCATTCTCTCCTAGTTCGGCTCGCGCTCAGTTCACTACGATCTCGGTGATCATGCCGCCGTCGAATTGGGTTTTGTTGCTCATCTGATGCAGTTCCGTGGCGTGCAGGAAATAGGTGCCCGGCTCGATGTCCGCGGTATCGATGATTACGTCGTGGGTCTCCCCTCCACCGAAGTTCACCGAGGTGGTGGTGCGGTAGATGTTCTTGCCGTCCATGCCACGCATGAGCTTCGCGCCAGTCCCGACAATGCGCATCTTCAGTCCCGGAGCGGTGAGGGTCCAGAAGCGGTCCAGGCCCACGTTGGAGAGCCTGAGCAGCAGGCGCTCGCCCTGGTTGACGCTGATCACCGAATCGAGTTTCTGGGTGGAAGTACCGTTGTTAAGCACTTCACCGGGAGTGCCGGTCACCTTGCCGCTGGCGTCATCCATCGGCGCCGGCATGGGTCCCGCCTGGACCGTGTCCGGATAGCCCCGGCCATTGAACATCGGGTAGTTGCCTTCGAGATGGGCGAACGGCAGAGGCTGCACGAACAGGCTGGCGTCGTGGAAATCGGAATCGAAACTGGCCAGTTGCAGGGCCTTCTCCACATCCCAGGCGGTGGTGCCGTCATTGTCGTTATAGGTGTACCCGGTGGGCGCCCCGGGATCGCTGCCGCCGCTGCGGGTGGCGACCGGGCAAGGGGTGATACCGGTACAGCCGGTGCTGTCCTGGGCGGGGTGCACGTAGAGATTGGCCAGCATGCCCATCTCCATATGCTCGGTGGCCTCCACATGACAGTGGTAGAGATAGGTGCCCGGCTCAACCACGTTGTAGTAGTAGGTCAGGGTCGCGCCCATGTTGATGGAGATCGACACCTCGGGCACGCCGTCGAACACCGTGGCGGCATTGGGGAAGCCGTGCCAGTGCACCGTGTGCGGGTCGAACAGGTCAGGACGCATCACGGTGCCCACGTTGGTCAGGTTGAGCCAGAACTCGTCACCCTGCTCCAGTTCGATGGTGGGTCCGGACCATTCCGCGTCGAGAATGCCGTTGTCGATGAGATCAGCCTCAGCGGTACCGGTCTGGTTACCGAAGCCGAAGATGTACATCGGGTTGTCGTCGGACATCACCGCGAAACTGTCACCCGCGATCAGGCTGGCGCACTTGGCGGTCGGATGTTGCGGGGTCGCCGCATCGACCACCAGATCACCGGTCGGACTGGGATTCATGGGACCCGGGCACTGGAGGTTGACCACCGCGGCAGCACTGCCCATGAAACCCAACAGCGTGACTGCGATAGCCCCTGCGAGCGTGTTCTTACGAAATGTGTTCATTGGGCGTTACTCCTCATGGTCTCGTAACTGCCAGAGAGAAAGTTTGAATAACTCGGTGTTGCCTGCGTCTCCCCGATCCCGGCCGGCACACACCGGCCTTGGGGATCGGTCCAGACAGTCTTGGTGTCTGAGCGGTTCATCAGTTCACCTCGTCAGCGCCGATATCGGACACGGCGGTGGTCGGGCGCGGTTCGTTGTCGATGTCGACGCTCAACCTGCCGTTGGCCGGGGTGCTGCCACCCGCATCGATCGCCGCTGAACCGGCCGCCAGGTGATAGTCGAACAGGTCAGCTCCATTGGTACCCGGTTCGACCAGACTCAGGGGTCCGAAGGCCACCTGGATGAAGTTGCCGCCCTCGTCGAAGGCCGCCGCGGTGGTCAGGCTCTTCGGCTCCTGGAACAGCATCACCGAGTCACGACCCACGTTGAAGTAAGCGTTGACGAAACCCGGATCCCCGGTAATGAAGGTGTTGCTGCCGTGGTAAGGCGTACCGGCCATCAGCAGGGACTGCCGCGGATTCAGCAATTCGCCGTTACCGCTCTGCTCGACGGTGCCATCCAGCACTCCAAGATCCCAGCTGACGGCATCCATGGAGGTGAAGGTGGTGATGTCGCAGTTCGCGTTACCGTTCGGAGCTGCCGGTGTATCACAGGTCATCGGAACCAGGCTGAACTCGATGGTCAGAGTGTTCGGATCATCGAAGTTGGTCCAGTAGAAGGAACGGTTGTGATACACGATGGTGTCACGCAGGACCGGGTCGGAGAACCGCGAACCCTCCGGACGGCTGCCGAACACGTTGGGATCGACCAGCACATCGCCGGAGTTCTCATCCAGGTTCAGCAACTGCGCCATCACCCCGCTGTGCATCCGTGAAACGATGCCCGCCGGCAGCGCCGTGGACAGGTTCGGCGTGGGTGTCGCGAAGGCCTGTGAACCGGTTGCGGTACTGTCGTTGTTGGCGACCGTGTTGTTACGGATATACACCTTGGGTGCATCGCTCAGAGCGATACCGCCCGCGGCCAGACCCGCGACGTTGTTGTCGACCATGTTGTTGTACACCAGCACCTGATACCAGGGGCCCCGGGCGCCGAGACTCTGGCCGATATCCTGACCGTTGATGCTGACCAGGCTGATACCGCCGCCGTCACCGGCTCCGGCCAGGTTGCCGCGGATCAGGTTGGCGTCGATGGTGACGCTACCCGCACCCGGAGACAGCAGCAGACCGGTCTCATCCTCGGGGATCAGGGCCGGCTGACCGCTGATCAGGATGCCGCCACCCGCAGGCGCAGTACCCGGGGTCTGGCTGAAGGTCTCGTTGAAGACGACACGGTTGTCTTCGATCAGGCCGTTGCGGGACAGGCCCAGGTGAGCGATGCCGCCACCGCCGCCCTGGCTGAAGTTACCGCACACCCAGTTGTCGGTGACACGATAGCTGTCTGCACCGGTATACATACCGATACCGCCACCAGGTCCGTTCAGGGTGCCGTTGAACACCACGTAGTTGTGGTGCACACGCACCTGGTCGTTCACTGCGTCGTCATAGACCAGGGAACCGACCTCGCGGTTGGGATCGCCGTCCCTGAATGCCGGGTCGGTCTCATTGGCGATGGTATGACTCAGTTCGGGATGACCGATGCGGATACCGCCACCGTTGAAGCCCGAGTTGGCCTCCAGACGGTTGTTCGAAACCGCCAGGAACTGGTTGTACCCGTTGGCCACGATACCGCCGCCGGTACTGGCGCCGATGATGGTGAAGCCATCGACCCGAGCCCCGCGGTTACGCGGGTGACCGAAGCGGTCGAGACCGAGACGCGGGCCGCTGACGAACACGCCCGCACCCTCTTCCGTGGGGAAGGGTCCACCGGCCAGACCGGGGAAACCGAAGGGTGCATTGTTCTGACCCGGCAGTTGATCGACCAGACCGCTGTCGACCAGGTACTTGGCCAGGTTGCGCCAGTGGATGATCTTCTCGGTGGGGGACTGGCGTGCATTGATGGTCACCGCACCGGCGCCCCATCCCTGCAGTTTCACCGGCTTCCACATGATCACCAGTTCGTCGTAGATGCCGGGAGCGACCAGGATCAGGTCACCGGCCTCAACACCGGGCTGACCTTCCAGGGGATTGCCGATGGCTTCCTGAATGGTGGCGAAATCACCGGGCACGTGCCAGACGTTAAAGGGTTCGCCGTTGCCGCGTACACCGACACCTTCCGAGAGGCCCACGGTGAGGGTCACGCCGGTGGGTGTCTCCGCTCCATCGTTGTTGACCACGGTCAGCTGGTATTCACCGGCTGCGACACCGGTCGGGATACTCGCTTCGATGTGGAAGGGATTGCTGCCGGACTGCACACGGGACAGCTGTGTGCGGTTACCCAGGGCATCTTCGATCCAGGCCTGGGCCTGGGCGGAGAAACGGTAGTCGCGCAGGATGTTTTTCTCAGCCTGGTTGACACCATCCCATTCCGGGTTGGGCACGGATACGTTGTGACCCATGGAATCGATACGGATCGACTCACCAGCCAGGGCGAAGGGGCCGCCGCCTCCGACCCGGGTGACCGAAGAGATCATCGGGGTGCTGGTCGGCTGCTCACAATCCAGCGGGTATTGACCGACGCCGGCGAAGGCCGCGATCTGTACCACCGGGGTATCCAGGTAGGTGATGGTGCCCGGCATGTACTGGAAGGTGTAGCAGAACTGGCTGTAGCGGGGATCGAAGAACGGATCGACGATCATCTTCGGCTGGCCGCTGCCATCGATACCCGTGCCCGGATCGGTGCTCGGGTTGTACTGCGGGTTGACCACCGGACCTGCGTCGTTCATGCAGGAAATCAGCATGTTCGGCGACATGCCGGAAGGCATGGGCAGGTTGGCGGTGGAGGTGGAAGGCACCATCGCGTTGTAGCGACCGTATTCGTCCGCATAGACCCGGTTGACCTGGTTGCCGTTCCAATCATAGAAGGCCACCGGAGTATGCGGAGGTGCATACTTCTCACCGAAGTTGGGCGAGTTCGGGTTGAACTCGTTGGCCAGGTCGTTGAGGATCATGCCCGAAACGTTGGCCGCCTTCGGCACATCCGTCATGACGAAGAACTCAGCCGCGGCGTTCTGCGCCGAGGAGAGCGGTACCTGCTTCATGTCACAGGAGGGACGAGCCTCACCCGCGAAAGGTGCTTCGATTGCTTCCACACCCGGAATCAGCTGATCGGCGTTGCCGCTACCGTCCATGGTGACCATCGCCAGATAGGCAGGTACGACATGGGCTTCACCCACACAGGCCGGGGGCAGCGCCTGCAGTGTCGGCTCGATACCCTGACCCTCCTGGGGGATGTATTCGTCACCGAAGTCCACATTCTTGTGGTGCTCGCTGAGCTGCTTCAGGCCAGGGGGTGTGCTCATCTGTACGATGTAGTCGCTCGGCAGCAGGCCGAGTTGCAGATGATCTGCCTGGTCGGCGTCAACCGCGCGAACCGCGGCATCCGCCTGGGTCAGGTAGTTCTGGATCGCGGCTGCGGCACCAGGGTTGGCGATCGCAAGGTGATCCAGATCATAGTCGGAGAAGGCATAACCGCCGTCGAACACGCCGTCGCGCACCTGGTTGAAGTTGCGCAGGCCGTCGTAGCAGCGATCATCTGCGATGGCCGGGCTGACTTCGGCGCCGGGCACGTTGTTGCGACCCTGACAACCGGTGGGCAGGCTGTCATCCCAGCTGTCGCTGGTGGTCACCTGAACCGCGTCGTGAAGGTCGAACACACCGTTGCCGGGTCCGGCCGCCTGGGCGCAGACTCCGGTGAGCGGGTCACCCGCGCCGGCGATCCAGTTGTAATCGATGTCCTCGATGCCCGGGAAGTTACCGAACGGATAGTTGTCCACGTCGGCGTAGCTGACACAGCCGTTGCCGTCGATATCGTCGATCATCCCGTCGTCCGCTTCCGCGATGCCGTCACCGTTCCAGTCCACATCACCGTAGGTGCCTGCCTGGTTGGGGAAGGTTGCGCCGACGGGGAAGGAATCGATGTCACCGTCCGCGTAGAGGGCGAACTGCACCCGGGGCACGCCCGGCTCCCACTCTTCCGCAGCGGCGAACTGGGGATCGTCTTCCGCACGGGTGGTGGCGTAGTAGACGATACCCGAGATGCCACCGTTCTCACCCACGAACTGGGGTGCGGTCGGCGGTGTGGTGGAGAAGTCCAGCGGGGTGAAACTGACATAGTCGGTCTTACCGAACTGCAGGACGTTGGTCTGTCCAAGGAATGCCTGAACACCCTGGGTCAGAACCGGACCGACCACGGTACGCGAGTAGTTGTTGCCGGTGGCCGGATTGATGACGCGGAACTCAGTCGGGCACTGGTTGAAGGCCGGATCGTACTGAGAGGGATCGCTACACTGAGCCTGGGGCGTCAGTTCACCGAAGCCAGGAAAATCGGTAATGGTGGGATCGATTGCACCGCCCGCATCGGCAACGAAAGTAGCGCCGGTGGCCTTCTTATTGGAGAAGCTGACCTCAGCGACCAACCAGTGGAAGAAGGGGAATTTCTCGTCGAAAGGCGCCATGCCCTCCCCGTCGGTGGGGAAGCTCTGATACATGGTGCCATCACGCCAGCGCAGGGAGACACTCTGGCTTTCCGGACCGATGCCCTGCTCTTCCAGATCCCAGAAACCGTTCTGGTTCTCATCCAGGAACACCCCGGTGTTGAGGCGGGCAAACCAGTTGAACACACCCACGGTACCCAGGTCGCAACTGGCCAATGCATTACAGGTACCGTCGGCATTGACGGTGAAGGGCTGGGCACTGATCACCGCATCCAGGTTGCTGTCGAACACCACCAGCTGGTAGCTGCCGGGACGCACACCGGGAATCGAAAAGCCGCTGTTGCTGCACGGTGTGGCGTAGACGCCGGTACCGATGCCGCCGCCGGCCATGTCATTGATACCGATCCAGCAACCCGGGAAATCACGGCCGCTGTAGAACTGGGAGAACGGCGGGCGGGACAGGTGAATATCGGTGACCGTACCGGAGACGGTCGCAGCGGTCTCACCCGCACCGGGCGCGGGCAGCGGAGGAAAGCCGCCATCCACGGAAGGCTTGATGAAGCCGATGAAGACATGCGGACCGGGGGGGCCGAACTCCACGAAGGCCGCCGGCTCGTTGGCCTTGACCCAGGCATCGATGACCTTGGTGCCTTCGATGGTGCTGGTCTGGACCCAACCGGTGGACTCGTTGGCGCCCTTGGTCGGCGGGTTGATGATGATACCGTATTTGCCGGGGGCCAGGTTTTTGACCACCAGCAGGCCTTCCGAGTTCGGCTGCAGGGTACCGTTACCCAGCGACTCGACGATCGGAGCGCCGTTGACGAAACAGATGAAGTTGGTCAGCGGATCGGCGTCCGGCTGGTTGTTGATGCCACAGTCCTCACGGTACACGGTACCCAGGGGATTGGCGAAGGCATCCTGAATCACCTGGCCGCCGGCCATGCCGTAGCGGCCGCCCGGTTCTTCCAGGAACAGGTTGAACTGTGACCAGTCCACGTGGCCTGTCTCACCCGGCGCCGGATTGGTCTCTTCCGGAAGGTCGGGGGCGCCGTTGATCGGGCTGTTGTCGTGGAACAGATAGATGGAGATCTGCGCGGTGGGGATCGGGTGCGCCTGCACCGTCACCGTCAGGTCGTCCAGGTTATTGTTCGGATCGTCCGCATTCGGCAGCACCGTGACCGGGGCACCGCTGATGCTATGCCCTGAGTAAGGCAGCACTGAGACGTAGTAGCGACCCGGCGTGATATTCAGCACCGTGGCTGCGTCAGTGTCGCTGTTACCGTTCAGGTCCGCCGCATCCGTCTGACCGGTAGCCACCGGGTGATGGCTGGCGTGAAAACCAAGGGACAGGAGACCGTTAGAGGTGGCCGAGCGGTCTGCGGTGGTCGCGGGGTTGGTGGGATCCACCGCGTAAGTGGTATCCCTCTCGATCACCCAGCGAAATCCGTTGACCGGATTGCCTGCCCCATCCACCACGTTCAGATTGAACTGCGCGGCATTCAAGGCAGAGGACATCAACAGCAGGGTCATCAACATCAACGATGTTGCCACCCTGTTCGTGTAACCCTGATTTTCATTTATCATGGTTTTTTTCTCCAGACCCCTATTGGTCATCTTTAAGATTCGGGGGTTGCCTGCCGGACCATCCAGACACGGCTTCCCCTTTCCCGGTTCTTGTGGTGAATCTTACGTCGCTTAATAAAGAGGGTCTTTGCGTGCAACTACGCCTTTGGGCGGGGTTACACCCCACCCGTATTACCTGGAATGTACGTAGTTGACGGGGGTTGAAACCCTACCCATGAGGTAGGGTTGCGGGGGAATGGATATGGCACTCTGCGGCAGGCGATGACATATTTGCAAAAAAGCCGAATCCGTACCATGATTAAGAACTGGGGATCGCCTAAATTACCCTTTACTTACAGTGCGTTACGGAATAACCACCCTATCAGGACCGGGAACAAAAAGACTTGAACACATCCGCGTTGTGAGGGTTGTGATCGAACCGGACCCGAAACCCCATACAACTGCTGTGGATCAACCGGACAGCACCATTGACGACACGAACAACCTATGAGCTCCGAAACAAAAAACATCGTCATTGCTGAAGATCACACCATACTGCGTGCCGGTCTGAAGGCGCTGCTGACCTCGAATCCCAACTTCCAGGTCATCGGCGAAGCGGACAATGGCAAGGATGCGATTCGCAGGACCATCGAGCTGAAACCCGACCTGGTGATCATGGACCTGAGCATGCCCGGTCTGAACGGCATGGACGCGGTGCGTGAAATCAAGGAACGCATGCCTGAAGTCAAGGCGCTTGTCCTGACCGTGCACAACGAGGAGGAGTATGTCCTGGCGAGCCTTAAGGCAGGCGCCAACGGCTATGTTCTGAAAGACGCCACGCAGAATGAACTGATGGTGGCCGCGGAACGGGTGCTGGAAGGCAAGACCTACCTGAGCGCGGAAATCACCGAAAAGGTGGTCAACAGCTACCTGCATACCAACAGCGTCCACCAGGAACCCCTGACCCGATGGGATACGGTGACCCAGAGAGAGCGTCAGATACTAAAACTGATCGCCGAAGGCCACACCAACAAGAGCATGGCGGATTATCTGTGTATCAGTGTGAAGACGGTTGAAAAGCACCGCGCCAATCTGATGAAGAAACTCGATCTGCACAGCGTGTCGGCACTGACCACCTATGCCCTTGAAAAAGGCGTAATCAGCCGTTGAGCGTGGATTTGAACAGCGGGAAGGAAGCGCGTACCTGAACGCCTTCGTTGAGACCTGTGTCGATGCGCAGTTTACCCTGTACCGACTCCGCCCGTTCACGCATTCCAACCAGCCCCATACCCAGCTTACCCTGGATTTGTGAGGGATCGAATCCCACCCCGTCATCGACCACAACCAGGTGAATGGCGTTGTGCGACTGAAGCAGGGAGACGCTGATGGACTTGGCCTGGGCGTATTTCACCGCATTGTTCAGGCACTCCTGGACGATACGATAGAGGGTGTTCTTGTACTCTTCCGAGAGCACCTCTTCATTGATATCGAAATCCGTGGTGACTTCCAGGTTGCTGCAACCCTGGGAGATTTGACGACACTGCCAACGGATCGCCGCGACCACACCCAGATCATCGAGAATGGCCGGACGGATGGCCCGACAGATCGAGCGGACTTCGGTGATCGCCTGCTTGACCATGTCGGAGATGGATTCCAGGGATTCACGCTGCTGAGTCGTGCTGCCGGTGTCGACCGCTTCATCCTGGTCGAAACGGTTGAGACAGCTCTGCACATGCAGACTGATGCTGGTGAGGATCTGACCCAATCCATCGTGCAGTTCCTGGGAGATGCGCTTGCGCTCCTCTTCTTCGGAGTTGATCGGGAAGTAGCTCGGGCGATTCATGAGACGGAAGTCTTCAAGCCCCTGTGCGCTGAGGGTCTGCGCGAGCCGTAGCTCATCCTGGAGTCCGCGGGGATCGATTTTTTCAGAAAGCTGGGGCTGAGTGTTGGCTGAGGAGAGTTTGAAACTGGTAATGAAGTCCAGATCCATCGCATGCTTGTCTTTAGTCAAGGTCACTCAATATCCCCTTTTGCCCATGCGGCTTGCTTCGTTACAGCTTTGGGAAACAAGTCACAAAATACATTGTGATTGAATGACCTGATACTAAGCAGTGTCCATGCCAAGTATTTAAATAAACATACATATCAGTATGTTACAGTATTTTTTTAACGTTATTTTACATTTTTAGCGCGATCGAGAGTAAAGTATTCCGACACATGTAAACCGAATCGGGGGGCTGCGGCAGGCCATTTGCCTCGATTCACCTACCCAGCGTCGGGATTATTTACACGTCGTTCAGCTCAACTCTTCGATCACTTTATGCAGGTCGTCACGGGTATCCACACCCCGTCCGGGATCCGTCTCCGCGGTGCTGACGTGGATTCTGTCTCCGTGCCACAACGCTCTGAGCTGTTCCAGAGATTCAGCCCGCTCGATGGGCGCATGCTCGAGTGCCACGTAACGGGCCAGGTAACCGGCGCGGTAGGCATACAGACCGATGTGGCGGGAGAAGCCCACATCCCCGGGCAGTGGCTTGTCCGCGTCGATGAACTCATCCCGGTGCCAGGGGATGGGTGCACGGCTGAAGTAGAGCGCGTAACCCTGCTGATCGACGACCACTTTGACCACATGGGGATCGAACAGCATCTGGCGACTGGTAATGGGCGTCGACAGGGTCGTCATCACGGCCCGCTCGTGTTGACTCATATCCCGAGCCACCTGACTCAGCAGGCTGGGGGGCATACAGGGTTCGTCCCCCTGCAGGTTCACCACGATTTCATGCTCGGACCAGCCCCGCTGCGCGACTACCTCGGCAATCCGGTCTGAACCGCTGCGGTGATCGCTCGCAGTGAGGCACACATCAGCGCCGAAAGCCTGGCACACCTCAAGGATCTGTTGATGATCCGTGGCAATCACCACCTCTGCTGCGCCGCTCTCCTGAGCACGTTCGAAAACATGCTGTATCATCGGCTTGCCTGCGATATCCAGCAATGGCTTGCCGGGTAAACGCACCGATGCATAGCGCGCCGGGATCACCACCTTGAAGGCGACGTCGTTCAACTTTCCGGCACCTCTTCATCCTCGGCGAGGCGTCGCGCCTCCTCTTCCAGCATGATCGGAATATCATCCCGAACCGGGTAGGCCAGACGGTCCACGCGACAAATCAACTCCTGAGCCTTCTTGTCGAACAAGAGCTTCCCCTTACACACCGGGCATACCAGGATATCAAGCAGTTTTCTGTCCATTCCTCAGCCTTTTCATCAATAACTTCAATTGTTCTTCAACCCCAGCATCGACCTGGGCGTTCGCCGGAACATACCAGCAGCGGCTGTCGGCGAATGCCTCGCACTTTACCGCATCTTTCTCAGTCATGAGAACCGTCTCGCCGCTAAATGGTTGCAGGTCCTCCCTGCGGAAATCATGATGATCCGGAAACGGATGGCGCTGCAGCTTCAACCCGGCCGCCTCGAGCATCGAGAAGAAACGTTCCGGCCGACCAATGCCCGCCACCGCATGCACGGTTTCGCCCTGGAAGTCACTCAGAGGCCTCGAAGCTTGGCGGCGATCCAGCGCGCGCGCGGTCTCCCCGCCCACCCGCATGCCAAATTCACCCGCCTGGGCCTCGCCGTTGACGATCACCAGGTCCACTCCGGCCAGTCGCGAGGGTAACTCCCGCAACGGCCCGGCCGGCAGGCAATAACCATTGCCAAATCGCCGGTAACCATCGATAACGACGATCTCGATATCGCGACCCAAGGCGTAATGTTGCAACCCGTCGTCACTGACGATCAGGTCACAGGAATGCTCCTCAAGCAATTGACGCGCCGCCTCGACACGGCGCGGCGCGGCATACACCGGGCATCCGGCCTGACGCTTGAGGAGGATGGCTTCGTCCCCCACCTCGCCGGCCCGGGATTCATCGGTGACCTCGATTGGCCAGGATTCCGCCTGTCCTCCGTAGCCTCGGGTAATGATGCCCGGGCTGTAACCCAGGGCCCGCAACCGCTGCACCAGCCACACCACCAGGGGTGTCTTACCGGTCCCGCCCACGCTCAGGTTGCCCACGATGATGACCGGCACGCCTACGCGTACCGTCTGCAACAGGCCCCAGCGATAGCCGACACGCCGCATCAGGGAAACCAGGCAGAACAGCCCGCTCAGTGGCAACAGCAGATAGTTCAACGCCTGACGGCGATCCCAGGAGGCTTCGATGGCATTCAACAGCGGTGCGGCCTCATTCGGCAGGCTGGTGAGCCGCGAAGGTCATCTTTGACAGTCCGAGCTGACTGGCGGCGTCCATCGCGGTCATCACCGCCTGATGGGGTGTCTTGGCATCCGCATTGATGATCACCGGCAGATCCCGCTGCTCCCCGATCGCCTTGCTGATCGCCAGCTTGAGAGTGCCGATCTCGGTATTCACCACCTCGCGCTGGTTGACGAAGAAGGTGCCAGATGCGTTGATCGTGATGTCCAGCTCCTTGGCATCGTGGACCGCCTCCTCACCGCTGGCTTCAGGCAGCTCGATGAGGATCTGACTCTCCCGCTCGAAGGTGGTCGAAACCATGAAGAAGATCAGCAACAGAAACACCACATCGATGAGTGGCGTGATATCCACCTCCGGCGCCTTGCGTGGCTTGCCCCTGAGGTTCATCTCAAACCTCTCGCTGACCGTGAATCAATTCCACCAGTTTCAGCGCCTGCTCTTCCATGCCGATCACCAGCTGATCGATCAGGCCTGTGAAATAGCGATGAAACATCAGGCTGGGTATGGCCACGGACAGTCCGGCCGCAGTGGTGATTAGCGCCTCTGAGATGCCCCCTGCAAGCACCCCGGGATCGCCCACGCCTGCGGTGACGATCACGCTGAACACCTTGATCATACCGATCACGGTGCCCAGCAGCCCCAACAGGGGTGAAATCGAGGCAATGGTTCCAAGAGTATTCAGGTACCGCTCCAGCTCATGTACCACCTGGCGCCCCACCTCTTCGATCGCCTCTTTCATAACGACCTTGTCGTGATCACGATTGATCAGGCCTGCCGCGAGGATACGCCCGAGGGGGGAACTGGTTTTGAGCTTGTTGATGTCCGCGAGATTGAGCTTTTTATCCTTGTGAAGCTGAAGGATCTGCTTCATCAGGTAGTTGGGCATGACCTTCTTGCGCTGCAGTGACCAGAACCGTTCGATGACTATTCCCAGAGCCGCGATGGAACAGGCAATGATGGGCAGCATCAGCAAGCCACCGGATTTCACTAACTCAAACACGTATCTGATTCCTTGTTCATTGTCTTGTTTAACAGGTCACACTGCGATTGTATCGGACCTTGTGGCCAACGCAGAATCATACTCGATAAACCGGCTGGTTGCCCAACCCTGGGTAACGCCCTTGCGACCCCGCGTGACTGGTGATCAACGGTTTTCCGAAACCGTGCAATTCTGCCAATAGTGTTTCTCTTCAACGCAATGGCGTCGGGGCGGCTCGAGAGCCGTCCCCGGCTCGACCCGAAAACGGATCGACCCACAATCCGCGGTGTTCAAAGTGGCCGCCCCCTGAGCGCGCCAGCGATCCACCACCGATGCCCTGGGAAAGCCATACGAGTTTCTGTACCCGGTCGAGAACAGGACCCAGTCTGGCTGAACCGCTTCGACCCATGCGGGGCTCGAAGCACCCGCCGAGCCATGATGCGAAGCAATGAGAATCTGCGACTGGAGTGAGTCAGGATAACGCGCGACCAGTCGTTGTTCTGCGTCTTTTTCGACATCACCGGGCAGCAGCACCCGGTGTCCTCCGCTTTCCACCTGTAGTACGCAGGAACGGTTGTTCGAGTCGTTGAATCGATCTCCAGGCGCAGGATGTAGGATGCGGAAACTCACCCCGTCCCAGTCCCACTGCAGGCCAGATTCACAGGCTTCGGCATCCCCGACCCGCGCGGACTCGCCACTCAGCGTCGAAAGCACCGCAAGCGCGCTTTTCAGGAAAGTCGCACCACCGGCATGATCCTGATCTCCGTTGCTCAGGATCAACCGGTCAATCCTGCTCCGGCCCCGGGACAGCAGATAGGGCTCAATCACCGCAGCGGCTGCGCTGTACCCATTCGCAGCCCCAGGACCGGTGTCATAGAGCAACACATGGTTGCGGGTTTCGACCACGCAGGCCAGTCCCTGTCCCACATCCAGCAAGGTCAGCCAGAAGCCTCCCGGGACCGGCCGCTCAGGCTGCACAACCAACACAGGAAGACACATCCACAATCCCATCCAACGTCCCGGCACACCTCGTGGCAGCAACCCAAGCAGCACTCCCATAAGCGCCAGCAGCCACACCCAGAGCCCGGCTTGAGGCATACTCACAGCGGCCCATGACAGTGCAGCACAGCCTTCCAGCAGACCCAGGCTCAGATCCGCCAGGTGGCCCAGCCCCGCAAACCACAAAGTCGCTGCATCAGGCCAGATCAAGAGAGGCAGTCCGAGCAGCAGAAGAGGCACTAGCACCAGGCTGAACCAGGGCACCATGATCAGGTTGACCAACGGGGCGATCAGCGAGGCCTGGCCGAACAGCAGAAACAGCATGGGCACCAGTCCGAGTGTTACCGCCCCCTGGATGACCAGGGCCTGGCGCCACCCCGCTGCGGACTCCAGACGACCCGCGGCAATCCACCAGATACTGCCGACCGCCAGAAATGAGAGCCAGAAACCTGCCTCTAGCGGCGCCAATGGATCCACCAGCACCACCAGAA
>JBEVVG010000001.1:403691-620357 GCA_040507225.1 Candidatus Thiodiazotropha sp. | reverse complement strand
CACCAGAAACAACGCCCATAGCAGGCTTTTACCCAGGGAGATCCGGAATCCCAGGATCACTCCACCCAATACCACCCCCAACATCAGCAGCGCCCGTTGGGTGGGCAGGGAAAAGCCGGCCAGCGCGGCATACCCGATCGCCAGCAGCAGCGCCAGCCAGGCCCCGGCCCTGAGCGCCGCATAGCGCTGGCAAAGCCATTCGCTACGGCGCCATAATCGACTTCCCAGCCACAGTGCCCAGCCGGCAACGATGCCGATGTGCAAACCGGATATGGCCATCAGGTGGTTGGTGCCGGTGCGGGTGAATATCCGCCAGTCCCGGTCGCTCAGACCCCGCCGGTCACCGATCGCGAGCGCTCTGAAAAGTGCCGCGGCGCGGGAATTTGCGGTGAATTCCTCGAGACCCCGGGCAATCGCCTGGCGCAGCCTGTCCACAGCACCCCGGGTTGAGGGAGGTTCGATACGCCTGTTATGCGTCCATTCACGCACATACCCCAGCGCACCCAGGCGTTTCGACATCAGCCCCCTTTCGCGGTCATATCCAGCGGGATTGTGCAGCCCCCGGGGTTGCCTGAGACGGACCTTGAGCCGCCAGGTCTCCCCCGCCTGGAGCAGATCAGAGCGACCGAACCAGCTGAGTTGAAGGCGGGAGACCGGCACTGGATTGCCTTGCGGGTCCTGCAGCGAATCCACCTTGAGCTGAAACCGTTGCAGCCGTGCGTCTACCCTCGGCAGATCCTCTACGATACCCTGCAGGATCAGATCCTGGCCTTCCAGGTGCCGCGGGAGCCAGTGCGCCATCTGATCATTGACCTGGACCAGACTCCAGCATCCGCCCAACCACACAGCCACCCAGGGACGCAGGCGCGGAGTTCGCCACAGCAACAGTGCGGGCAGGCACAGTGCGGTCCACCACAAGCCTGGTGTGGCACTCAGGAGGTGGAACCCGGCCGCCCCCGCCACGAACCCGATCAGAATCCCATTCATGACTTCTCCCTGTCATCCGCCAATCCCTCACGATCTATTATACTTAATCAGAATTACCTGCTCAGAGGTGAAAGGAATCACCGTTCTGAATAAGATCATATAAACCTAAGCCCCTAAATTGCATCGGGATATTTGTTCCGATCTGGTGTACCATGCCGACGCACTTCGATTAATCCGAATCGCGCCGAGGACAGACCCCAAGCACTCATGCCGAAGAGACTCATCAAACGCTGGTTGCCTCATCACGATGTGGTGAGGAATCACAAGTACCTGCAAGTCTTCGGCGACCTGTTGCATGACCCCAACCTCTGGCATCTGAATCGGCACTCAGCCTCCGGCGCCTTCGCGGTAGGGCTGTTCATGGCATTCGTACCCCTGCCGTTCCAGATGGTGCTGGCGGCCGGCGCAGCGATCATCTTCCGGGTCAATCTGCCCATCTCGGTCTGCCTGGTGTGGATTACCAACCCGTTCACCATTCCGCCGATCCTGTTGTTTACCTACATGGTGGGGACCTGGGTCGTCGGCCATCCCGCCGATACGCCTCCCGTGGAGTTGAGCATGGAATGGCTGCACAACGGAGGATTGGAAGGGATCTGGTTGCCGTTGCTGATCGGCTGTGGCATCTGTGCCGTTGTCGCAGCGGCCCTGGGATACAGCCTGATCCTGTGGATCTGGCGCTGGCGGGCGATCGAGAAATGGAAAAACCGTCGGCAAAGCAAAAAGGCCATCAAGCCGCCTTCCACACCCACCGCATAGCCCCTAGTCGAGGTTTGCGAGTTTACCATCCACCAGGGTCAGGGTCCTGTCCATGCGTCTGGCCAGTTCCACGTCATGGGTGACAATGACGAAGCTGATCCGCCGCTCGATGTTCAGCCGCAGCATCAATTCGTAGACCTGTTCAGCAGTCTTACGATCCAGATTTCCGGTCGGCTCGTCCGCCAGCACGCAGGTGGGATGATGCACCATGGCTCTGGCCAGAGCGGCACGCTGCCGCTCGCCCCCCGAGAGTTCATTCGGTTTATGGCTCATGCGCTGTTCCAGACCCACCCGGGCGAGCATCTCGGAGGCTCGCTGCTTCGCCTCGACGACCCCCAGACCGCCGATCAACAGGGGCATTGCCACATTTTCCAGGGCGCTGAACTCCGGGAGCAGATGGTGAAACTGGTAGACGAAACCCAGATTACGATTACGTAACCGACCTTTCTCCCGTTCGTTCAGGGTCAGCAGGTCCTGGCCGTTGAGGATCACCTGCCCCCCGTCGGGCCTGTCGAGTCCCCCGAGACAGTGCAACAGGGTACTCTTGCCGGAACCGGAAGCTCCGACGATGGCGATTCGCTCACCGGCCTTGACCTGAAGATCCACGCCTTGCAGCACTTCGACCCTGAGATTGCCTTGGGCAAAGGTACGCAGCAGCCCCTGAGACTCGAGCACCAGCAGCTGATCATTCATAGCGCAACGCCTCTGCGGGATGAGTCCGGGATGCCTTCCAGGCGGGATAGAGGGTGGCCAGCAAGGTAATCAGCAGGGCCATTCCACCAATGAACAACACGTCGTTAAGCTGCGGATCGGACGGCAGTTTGGTGATGTAGTAGATGCTGGGATCGAGGAAATCCACCTGGAAGGTGCGTTCGATCCAGCTGACGATCTCTTCCACCCGATAGGCCAGCACCACCCCACCGGTCATCCCCAGCAGCGTACCCACGACACCGATGGTCGCGCCCTGCACCATGAAGATCCCCATGATCGACTTCGGTGACGCACCGAGGGTCCTGAGGATCGCGATATCGGACTGCTTGTCGGTAACCACCATGACCATCGTGGAGACGATATTGAAGGCCGCCACCGCAACGATCAGGGACAGGATGATCGTCATCATGCGTTTTTCAGTGCGCAGCGCCGCAAAGAAATTGCGATGCTGCATGGTCCAGTCGCTGATCCGGTAATAGCCACCCATTTTCAACGCGAGTTCCCGTGAGACCTGAGGCGCCAGATACAGGTCGTCGAGTTTCAGGCGGACCCCGGTGACACCGTTCTCCAGACGCATCAACTTGGCGGCATCGTCGATATGCAGAATCGCCACACCCCGGTCGTACTCACCCATACCCACCTGGAATATACCGCCCACGGTGAGCCGTTTGAGACGCGGCAGGATTCCCGCGGGCGTCACATTGACCTGAGGGGTCACCAGGGTGACCTTGTCCCCCACGCCGACCCCCAGCACCAAGGCCAGTTCACGGCCCAGTATGATATTGAAAGCGGAGGATTCGAGACTCTCGATGGAACCCTGTTTGATGTCGCGTATAACATCCGAGACGGCGCCCTCCTGGTCGGGCAGTATGCCGCGCAGCATCACCCCGCTGACCTTCTGTCCGCTGATCAGCATGCCCTGGCCCTCAACGTACGGCGCCTCGCCGATGACATGGGGAAATTTGGAGGCTTCGGCCATGACCGTTTCCCAGTCCGTCAATTCACCGCTGACGCCGGATATCGTGGCATGTGAAGCCATACCGAGAATTCGTTCACGGACTTCCTTGTGAAACCCGTTCATAACTGACAGAACGACGATCAGTGCCACCACGCCCAGCATGATGCCGAGCATGGAGATCATGGATATGAAGGAAATGAAGTGGTTCCTGCGTTTGGCCCGTGTGTAGCGCAGGCCCACGTACAGTTCAAGTGGTTTGAACATGGGGGGCATTAAACCATAGTGTGGTACGACAACCGAATAGACTATCAGAAATCGCCGTGTTTACTCGTTCAGGATCGCGGAAAATCTTCATTTCTGTGTTCGCTGTCAGGCTTTGGGATATCCCGGCACGAATCCCAAACAGGGAAATAAATGCCCATGCTTTCCTATAGTTAGATAAGAGTGCTATATTGCTTTTTGAAGAGACAAATTCGGAGTTGCTCAGATGACCTTTCGTTTCACGACCCTTTCTGCCGCCCTGTTGCTGGGCCTCAGCGTCCAGGCCGCCAGTGCTGATGAACTGCTGATCGATTCCATCGACGCCTACCCCATCAACAGCGAAGAGGGCGTTCCGAGACCCACCCGCAGCATGACCATGGAGCAGGTGCAGAAGCGCTTCGGTGAACCCACGACCGCTCACCCCAGTGTCGGCGATCCTCCCATTACCCGCTGGGATTACCCCAGCTACTCGGTATTTTTCGAATACAACCACGTACTGACCGCAGTCCTGCACCGCTGACCCGAAGCGGCAGGGATCGGTCCGAAATACCCCGTCGCGGCTATTCTTGACAATTTTAGTCAGTTATTTATACTGCCGCCGCATGGGACCTTCAGCCTGAACCCCGGCACGACGTTGGATGCGTCCGCCAGGCAAGCTGACCGGTCGGATCACTGTCAGACAGCAGGTAGTACAAATGACCGAACAGATGACCTCCTCCGCCCTGATGCACTCGATCATCCAACGCATCGCAACCGGTCCGGAACTGAGCAAAGACATCTCTCTTAGCGAAGCCCGCGATGGCATGCAGGCGGTGCTGCGGGGCGAGATCGACGATGTACAGACCGCGATCTTCCTCATTGCGCTGCGCATGAAACGGGAAACCGACGACGAGAACAAGGGGATTCTGGAGGCCATCCTGAACATTTCCGAGACTCGACAGGCGGATGTGGATGAACTGGTTTCCCTGGTCGATCCCTACGACGGAATGAACCGAAACCTGCCGATTGCACCGATGATTCCAATGGTGCTTGCCGCCTGCGGTCTGCCCTGCGTGAGCCATGGACTGGACGCGGTCGGGCCGAAATTCGGGGTCACCCATCGGCATGTGCTGCAGGCCGCCGGTGTGGATGTGGACATCTCCCTGGACGATGCCAGGGCACGTGTCGAGAATCCGCATCTGGGCTGGGCCTACGTGGATCAGAAAACCTTCTGTCCCGGACTGCACGACCTGACCGGCCTGCGTCAGCGCATCATCAAACGGCAGGTGATCACCACCGTCGAGGTCCTCGCCAAGCCTATCACCGGTACCCGGAAAACCCACCTGGTGACGGGTTACGTACACAAACCCTATCCCGCGAAATATGCCTCGCTGGCCCGGTTTGCCGGTTTCGAGGGCTGTCTGCTGGTGCGCGGCACCGAGGGAGGCGTGATCCCTTCCCTGCGCCAGCCTGGAATGATCTTCCGTTATGACGACGGGGGCTCCGAGCAGCCGGTCGAAATCTCTCCCGGGAGTCTGGCCATCGAGCAACCGGTGCGCGCGGTACCCCTGCCTGATGAAGCCGGGGCGAATCAGAGCGGTGACGAAATCGCTCGCATCACGGATGTGCAACAGGCGGCCAAATGGGCGGCCGATACCGGACTGCGCGCCCTGCGCGGGGAACCAGGCCCGGCCTACGATTCCCTGGTCTATGCCAGCGCCCTGGTGCTCTGGCATTGCGGCCGCGATGAAACCCTTGCAGATGCAGCGGCACGCGTGCGCAAGGTACTGGACAGCGGTGAAGCCGCAAAGCGGCTCGGGTGAGACCATGACAGATACATGGGTGAGCGTCGCACGACGGGAGGAGATCCCGGATGGAAGCATGAAACGTGTGGAAATCGAGGGTCAGCGTTACCTTGTCATCCAGAGTGAGGGCGCCTGGTATGCAGTGGACGATCAATGCAGCCATGAAGATGTTTCACTCTACCTGGGGTGCATTCACGGAGACCATATCAAATGTTCGCTGCATGGCAGCCGCTTCAGCCTGAAGACCGGCGAACCGCTCGAGGAGCCTGCCACCGACCCGATTGGAACCTACCCGGTCAAGATCCATGCCGAGGAGATCCTGATTCAACCGAAAAAATAGGTTGTAGGCCCGGTTTTGGTGATCCAGATCAAAAATCAAATGCTTCCCATACTAGCGACGGCTCACTAATTCCTATATATTGCCCACCAAGTTTGAAGGCTCGAAGCAATGAGCCGGTTAAGCATAATAACGGCCCATTGATGGCATCACATTTCACCACCAAGCTAAGTTCCGGGGGGATAACCGGTGAAATACCTGTTCGTGTTGGCGATTGCATTCTGTATGACGCTCATTTGGCAGACATCCAACATCGCGGAGCGAACCCCCAACCTTCAGAGTTACGAACAGGAACAGATCATTATCCGGACGCCGCCACAGGCAACCTGATCAACTGAGCACCATACCGCCTCATGCCCCTGTAAGGCGTCTCACCACCGAATCTTCCAGCATCCACAAACCTCTCCATACCCGCTCCATCTAAGCGGCTGATTTCCCGCATGGCGGCTCAGGTACCGAGTGGCGAGACTCCGGCCGGGTTCGTGAGTCTCCCGGATATTTGCTACCCGCATCACATAACACGGTGAATCATTTTCCAGACTTCGGGTCGATATTGGGAAATATTGCCCATTTCTTTCAGGCTATTTGGTGCACAATCGACACCCGGCCGAGAGGAATTTTAGGTTGAGAGCCCTCTATAGGATCAGGTATGGTGGCGGGGTTACGAATCAACCGGAACCTTGCGGACACGGAGACAGTCTCAGCCACAGGTGAAAGATGGATGCTTCGCTCCGTACTCAGCCCGGGAACCACCCCCGGACAGTGGGCCGGCAGATTGGCCATATTCGATAATCACGAAAATTAAAACAACGATTTGACGGCTGATCCCGTCATCCACCGACACCGGGAACGAGCCGACAGAGACCTCTGTGAGCACAGCTGTATCACCACCTACAAGTGGCCTTTTCCAGGCCCAATCCCTGTCCTGCATTCGGGATGACCGGATATTGTTCGAATCCCTCGCGTTTGCAATCAATCCGGGGCAGGCACTGGTGCTGGAAGGTCGTAACGGCAGCGGCAAGACCTCTCTGCTGCGCATCCTCAGCGGCATCCGTCTACCGGAATCGGGGCAGGTCCTTTGGGACGGCAAGGACATCTTCAGGCTCGGCCCCGAGTTTCACGAACACATCGCCTACCTGGGCCACAAGGACGGTTCAAAGCTGGACCTCACGCCTCTGGAAAACCTGCGAATCGCTCAGGGTCTGGGCAAGGCCCGCGAGGAGATCAGCCTGGAGGAGGCACTGGACCAGGTTGGGCTTTACGGGTTCGAGGACGTGCCGACGCGGAACATGTCCGCCGGTCAACAGCGTCGGCTTGCGATTGCCCGGCTGCTGGTCACGGATGCGCGTCTGTGGATACTCGATGAGCCCTTCACCTCATTGGACCGCAAGGGTATCGAGCATATGGAACGGCTGTTCGAGGCGCATCTCAAGCGGGGTGGCATGGCGGCCATGACGACTCACCACAGAATCGGGTTCAAGGAAGAGGTCCAACTGATACGCATCAACCTGTCCGAACGATGAGCACACTCTCCCTCACCAGCGCCTTCAACCTGTTACTCAAGCGGGATCTTGTCCTGGCCTACCGGCGTCGTTCGGAACTCGTCAACCCGATGCTGTTCTTCGTCCTGGTCACGGCGATGTTTCCCCTGGGTATCGGTAACGATCCCAAACTGATCGAGGCCGTCGGTCCCGGCGTTGTCTGGGTGGCCGCCCTGCTCGCCTCACTGCTGTCACTCGACAGCATGTTCCGCTCAGACTTCGAGGACGGTTCACTGGAACAGTACATGCTCAGCGCGCACCCGATTTCCATACTGGTGCTGGCAAAGATCCTGGCCCACTGGCTGGTGACCGGGTTGCCGCTGTTTATCGTTGCGCCGCTACTGGCGATCCTGCTCAACATACCCGGCGAAGCGGTACCGACCCTGATGCTGACCCTGTTGCTCGGCACCCCGGTGCTCAGCCTGATCGGCTCGGTGGGGGTCGCCCTCACGGTCGGACTGCGGCGTGGCGGGGTGATACTCTCGCTGCTGGTACTGCCCCTGTACGTGCCGGTACTCATCTTCGCCACCGATGCGGTGAAAACCTCGATCGCCGGTATCCCGACAACCGCGCAGATTTCGATTTTATCCGCTATGCTGGTAGGTTCCCTGGTACTGGCCCCACTGGCTACTGCCGCTTCCCTGAGAATCAGTTTGAGTTGATATGATCATACGTTTCTTTCATCAGATGGGTTCACCCCGCTACTTCTACAATATCGCGGGCAAAATGATTCCCTGGTTCATGGTCAGCTTCCTGTTGACGCTGCTCGCGGGACTCTACTATGGCCTGATCGTCGCCCCGCCCGATTATCAACAGGGTGAGAGCTATCGCATCATGTACATCCACGTCCCGGCAGCCTGGATGTCCATGTTCATCTACGTGGTGATGGCCGTGAGCGGCCTGATCAGCCTGGTATGGCGGATCAAGATGACCGAGATCATCATCATCAGCAGCGCCACTGTGGGCGCCTCATTCACCTTCCTGGCGCTGGCCACCGGTTCCCTGTGGGGCAAGCCGATGTGGGGCACCTGGTGGGTGTGGGACGCACGCCTGACCTCAGAACTGATCCTGCTGTTCCTCTACCTGGGGATCATTGCCCTGCACAGTGCGATTGAAGACAAACGGGTGGCTGCACGCGCCGTGGCGATACTTGCGCTGGTGGGTGTCGTCAATATCCCGATCATTCATTACTCTGTAGAGTGGTGGAACACCCTGCACCAACCGGCCTCGATCACCAAATTCGACAAGCCCTCGATGGACGCATCGATGCTGATCCCCCTGCTGGTTATGGCGATCTCGTTTAAACTTTATTACGGCGCCGTGGTCTTAATGCGCGCGCGCGCGGAAATCGTCGAGCGGGAAAGAAACAGCCGCTGGGTGCAGGAAATGGTTGAACAGGGGGCGAAATGAGTGAATTTTTCGCGATGGGCGGTTATGCGGTCTACGTCTGGCCCTCATTTATCCTGGCACTGATTGTTCTGCTGGCCAATATCGTCGCTCCCATGCGGCAACGCAAACGCGCCTTAACTGACATCGCCCGGAAACTTCGCCGGGCCAGGAAAGAAACGCAATGAACCCGATCCGTAAAAAACGACTCACCCTCATCGGACTGATGGTCGCCGGCATGGGGGTAGCCACCTGGCTGGCCCTCAACGCCTTCGATGAGAACCTGATGTTCTTCTTCTCGCCCACCGAGGTGCACGAGGGCAAAGCCCCGACCGGGCACCCCTTCCGCATCGGTGGATTGGTGACTTCCGGCAGTGTCAAACGCCAGTCCGACGGTCTCACCACGGCCTTCGACGTGACGGACAATGCCGAAACCGTGACCGTGGAATATACCGGCATCCTGCCTGACCTGTTCCGCGAAGGCCAGGGTATCGTCGCCATGGGACAGATGAATCCAAACGGGGTGTTCGTGGCCAGCGAGGTGCTGGCCAAGCATGATGAGAACTATATGCCGCCGGAGGTTGCGGCCACCCTCAAGACCGCCCACGATGAAGGGGTCGGCGCCACTCAACCTGCGACGAGCGTGCAATGATTCCGGAACTTGGACATTTCGCGCTTATCCTGGCGCTGTGCCTGGCGGTCACCCAATCCGTCGTACCGCTGGTCGGTTCGTATACCCGCAACACCGTATGGATGGCGTCCGCGCGAACCCTCTCGTGGGGCCAGTTCGTGTTCCTGGCTCTGGCCCTGGTGATACTGGCGAATGCCTTCCTCACCAACGACTTCTCAGTGGTCTACGTGGCCCAGCACGGCAACACCCTGCTGCCGGATATCTATAAGATATCGGCGGTATGGGGTGCTCACGAAGGTTCGCTCCTGCTATGGGCTTTTTTGCTCGCCAGTTGGGGTGTGGCGATCGCGAGTTTCAGCCGCAACCTGCCATTGGAAATGGTCGCCCGGGTGCTTGCCGTGATGGGTATGATCAGCATCGGGTTCCTGCTGTTCATGCTGCTAACCTCCAACCCCTTCGACCGGACCTTTCCGGTGCCCAGCGAGGGTGGCGAACTCAATCCGATGCTGCAGGATCCCGGATTGGCCATCCATCCCCCGATGCTCTATATGGGCTACGTGGGCTTTTCCGTGGCTTTCGCATTTGCCATTGCGGCCCTGCTGGGCGGTCGTCTGGATGCCTCCTGGGCACGCTGGTCACGACCCTGGACCACGGTGGCCTGGGTGTTTCTCACCTTCGGTATCGTGCTCGGCAGCTGGTGGGCCTACTACGAACTCGGGTGGGGCGGCTGGTGGTTCTGGGACCCGGTGGAAAACGCCTCCTTCATACCCTGGTTGATCGGCACGGCCCTGATTCACTCCCTGGCGGTCACGGAAAAACGCGGCGCGTTCAAAAGCTGGACCGTACTGCTCGCGATCTCAGCCTTCTCATTGAGCCTGCTCGGCACCTTCCTGGTCCGCTCCGGGGTACTCACCTCGGTCCATTCGTTCGCCTCCGATCCGGCGCGGGGCATCTTTATCCTGATGTTCCTGATGGTGGTGATCGGTGGCTCGCTGATGCTCTACACCTGGCGGGCGCCGTATATCTCCGGCGGCGGCCGGTTTGACCTGGTGTCCCGGGAAACCTTTCTTCTGGGCAATAACCTGCTGCTCTCCGTGTTCGGCGCGCTGGTGCTTCTGGGCACCCTGGCGCCGCTCATCTACGATGCCCTGGAACTGGGCAAGATCTCGGTGGGATTCCCCTGGTTCAACAAGATGTTCCTGCTCACCACCCCGTTCCTCGCCCTGATGATGGGGGTTGGCGCCCTGTCGCGCTGGAAGCACGCAGAGCCTGCGGACCTGATCAAACGCCTCAGGGTGGCCTTCGCGGTGAGCGTGTTGTTTGGCCTGCTCAGCCTGATCCCCATGTTCTCCCAGGGCCAGGTCCTGGTCGGCCTGGGCATGGGGCTGGCCATGTGGGTCGCAACCTCGCACCTGGTGATTATCCGCGAACGACTGAAACATAAACCGGGATTCGACGGCTTCTGGCGGGATTTCAAAACCGGAGGCCGAAGTTTCTACGGCATGGTCCTGGCGCATCTGGGCGTTGCCATGTTCATCGTCGGCGTAACCCTGGTGAGTCATTTCGGTCTTGAACACGATGTGCGCATGGGCCCGGGCGACGTCAGTGAAATCGCCGGGTATGAATTCACCTTCGATGGCGTCACAGTGAAGCCGGGGCCGAACTACAACGCCCACCGGGGACATTTCAAAGTCGCCAAAGACGGAAAAATGTTTGCCGAACTGGAGCCGGAAAAACGCACCTATTTCGTACAGACCCGGCCAATGACCGAAGCGGCGATCGACTGGGGTTTCACCCGTGACCTGTATGTCTCCCTCGGCGAACCCCTGGGTAACGGCGAATGGAGTCTGCGACTCTATTACAAACCCTACGTACGCTGGATCTGGCTGGGTGGCGTGTTGATGGGACTGGGCGGCATCCTCGCGATCACCGATCGGCGTTACCGCACCGCTCGGGTGCGTTCAGCCGAACAGGTCAATACCGCATCCCCGTTGCCGGCCTCAGGGAGTTGAATCACAGATGAACCGATATCTGCGCTATTCCCTGCCGCTGATCATCTTCGCGGTGATCGCCGCGTTCCTGTTCAAGGGTCTGGGAATGAATCCCCGGGAGATTCCCTCGCCCCTGATCGGCAAGACGGTGCCCGAATTCAGCCTGCCGACGGTTGAACAGTCCGACACCCAGGTGACCAGCAAGGACCTGCTGGGGAAGATCTATCTGCTGAACGTTTGGGCGACCTGGTGTGTCTCCTGCCGGGCTGAACACCAGACCCTGGTACAACTGGCCCGTTCCGGCCAGGTTGAGATCGTCGGTCTGAACTGGCGCGACGAGCGGGACAAGGCCCAGGCCTGGTTGCAGCAACTGGGCAACCCCTACGTGGTCAATATCTTCGATCAGAAAGGCCGTACCGCAATCGACCTGGGAGTCTACGGCGCACCGGAGACCTTTCTCGTGGATCAGCAGGGGGTGATCCGCTACAAACTGGCGGGGCCGATCACGATGGGTATCTTCAACGACACCATCCTACCCAAAATCAACGAACTGAAAGGCAAAGGTTAGTCCCGTGCGTACCCTGGTTTTACTTGGCCTGCTGATCATCAGTGCGCCGACCCTGATGGCCTCCACCCTGGCGGAATACACCTTCGAGGATCCGCACAGACACGACGAGTTTCGCAGCATCATCGAAGAGATGCGCTGTCTGGTCTGCCAGAACGAATCCCTCGCCGGTTCCAACGCGGACCTGGCCGTGGATCTGAGAAACGAGATTTACGACATGATGAAACAGGGCCATGGCAAGGACGACATCATCAAGTTCATGGTGGCCCGCTACGGAGATTTCGTACTCTATAACCCACCGTTGAAACCCACGACCTACCCGATCTGGTTCGGCCCGCTGATCATCTTCGTGGTGGGCGCATTGGTGCTGTTGCGTATCCTGAAGCGCAAGAGCCGGAGTCAGGAAACCGATCTATCCGACGAGGAACGGCAAAGACTCGCAAGCCTCCTGAATCAATCGACCGATCCCCGAGACACGAATCAATGACCCTATTCTGGATGATAACCGCCGGGCTGACAGTCCTGGCCATGGCATTTGTCGCCCTGCCGTTACTGCGTAAGAACGTCAACACGGGTGTCACTTCCGACGAACTCAACCTGGCGATCTTCAAGCAACAGCTCGCGGAACTGGACAATGACCTGGCAGCCGGAAATCTGGAGCAGGCCCGTTATGAAGCGGCACGCACCGATCTGGAAAAGGAATTGCTCTCGGACATCGATGCGGACGAAGACAACAAGACCCGGCAAAAAATGTCCGGACAGACAATGGCCGCGGTGGCGCTGCTGGTACCCCTCGCCGCCCTGACCCTCTATCAGGTGATCGGATCCCCGGAGATCATTCCACGACTCGGCGCACAGACTGCAGAGTCCGGCATGCCGCCCCATGGGAGCGCTGCCGGAACCCCCTCGGCGCCGGGTCAGGGAATGCCTCCGATGGAGGTCCTGGTGGAGCGCCTGGCGGCCAAGTTGCAGGAACAACCGGAAAATCTTGAAGGCTGGATTATTCTGGGTCGCAGTTACATGAGCATGAACAACTATCCGGCGGCCATCGAAGCCTATCAAACCGCGATCAAGCTGGACGATCAGAATGTGAACCTGCTGCTGGCCTACGCCGAGGCGCTCGCGGCATCCAAGGGCAACGATTTCACCGGCGAGGCGGCGCCGCTGATCCAGAAGGCCTACACCTTGGCGTCACAGGATCCGAATGTGCTCTGGCTCAGCGGCGTGCTGGCCTACCAAAACAACCGTTTCCAGGAAGCCGTCGATCGATGGAGCAACCTGAGAACCCATCTGACGCCACAAAGCTCTGAACTCGAATCGGTGAATGCGGCCATCGACGACGCCCGCGCCCAGATGGGCCTCGCACCCGAAGAACCGGAACTGCCGCAAATCGTCCAGACCGCCAAACCTTCCACCGCCCCCCAGCCACCCGCGGGTGACGCTGCCAAGGGACTCCAGGTGGAAATCTCGCTGTCACCTGAGATGGCCGCGCGTACCAAACCCGAGGACCTGGTGTTCATCTACGCCCGTGCCCTGAACGGTCCTCCCATGCCCCTGGCGGCGGTACGCAAGCAGGTACGGGACCTGCCGCTCAGTTTATCTCTCGATGACAGCATGGCGATGATGCCGCAGATGAAACTCTCCGGTTTCGAGCAGGTGCTGGTTGGCGCCAGGGTTTCCCTCTCAGGCAATCCGAGCGCCCAGTCGGGTGATCTGGAAGGTGAAATAAAACCGGTTTCGCCCGGTCAATCCCAAGTGGTCAAGGTGGTCATCGACAGCGTTCACCCCTGATCCCCGCTTTTTGCCCCGGATCGATTGCCATACAGTGCCAACCCGGATATGTTTAGAGAGCCCAGGCGCATCCAGCCGTGTTCTTGCATATCGGCCTGATGCGCGGTCGGCATCACAACCAAAACAAGATCCAAACGCTGACTTGGCGGCGGTTTGCAGCGCATCGAACGATCCATCATGCCGGTTTGCAGACTGTTGAGATTGGCTCAGGCGACCGCAATGCAAGGCAATATTTGCCGACAGGCGCGGTTAGCTGGCATTAATGAGCAATCTATGGCGGGTTTCAACGCCGGATCGTATCGACTGAGTAGAATTTCAACAGCCTGTTAGGAGTTGATATGCCCCAATACACCACCCACGATATCCGCAATATTGCCCTGGTTGGACATGCCGGTTCCGGCAAGACCTGCCTGGTGGAATCACTGCTCCACCGCAGCGGCATGATTGCCGCTAAAGGCAGCATTGCCCGGGGGGATACCGTCTGCGACTTCGACGACATGGAGAAGTCATTGCAGCACTCCCTGGATGTGGCGCTCACCCACCTGGACCACCAGGGCACCCGGGTGAACATGATCGACACCCCAGGACACGCGGACTTCCTGGGACGCAGTATCAGTATTCTGCCCGCCGTGGAAACCGCCGCCGTGGTGATCAATGCCGCGAATGGCGTCGAGCCGGTCACCCTGCGCATGATGGACGCCGCCAAGCGACGCAACCTGTGTCGACTCATAATCGTCAACAAGATCGATGCGGAAGGCGCCGACCTGCCCGCGCTCCTGCAAAGCCTGCAGGAGACCTTCGGCAAGGAATGCCTGCCCATCAATCTGCCTGCGGAACAGGGCAGCAAGGTCATCGACTGCTATTTTCAACCCGGCGGCGATGCCACCGATATCCTGTCTGTCAGTGAAGCCCATGACAGTCTCATCGATCAGGTTGTGGAGGTCGATGAGGCATTGATGGAAATCTATCTGGAACAGGGCCAGGCGCTCAAACCGGAACAGCTGCATGACCCGTTCGAAAAAGCCCTTCGGGAAGGCCACCTGATCCCGATCTGTTTTACCTCTGCGGAGACCGGCGCGGGTCTCGATGAACTGCTGAAACTGTTCGACAAGCTGATGCCCGACCCGACCGAAGGCAATCCTCCGCCCTTCATGAAAGGGGAAGGCGCCAACATGAAACCGGTCGATGTCTCTCCCGACCCGGACAAGCATGTCATCGGCCATGTCTTCAAGGTCGTCAATGACCCCTACCGGGGCAAGCTCGGAATCTTCCGTGTTCATCAGGGCACCCTGGAAGCGAACGCCCAACTCTTCATCGGAGATGCGCGCAAACCTTTCAAGGTGAATCATCTGTTTGCACTCCAGGGTAAGGAACAGATCGAGATGAGCCGTGCGGTTCCCGGTGACATCTGCGCCGTGGCCCGGGTCGACGACATCCATTTCGACGCGGTGCTGCATGATTCACATGATGAGGACCATCACCACCTGCGCAGCATCGAGTGTCCCCTGCCCCTGTTCGGCCTGGCAATCAACACGACAAAACGCGGCGATGAACAGAAACTGAGCGATGCACTGCATAAACTCGAAGACGAAGATCCCTGCTTTCATGTCGAGCACAATGTCACGCTCAACGAGACGATCATGCGCGGACTGGGTGATCTGCACCTCGAGGTGCTGTTGCAGCAGATCAAGAACAAGTACAACGTGGAAGTGGAGACGCATCCGCCGAGCATTTCCTACCGGGAAACCATTACCCGCAAGGCGGAAGCCCATTACCGGCACAAGAAGCAGACCGGTGGCGCCGGTCAGTTCGGTGAAGTCTATCTGCGCATCGAACCGCTGACCCGGGGTGAGGGTTTCGAATTCGTCAATCAGATCGTTGGCGGCGCGATACCCGGGCAATTCGTACCCGCGGTTGAAAAAGGCGTTCGCAGCGCCATGGAGGAAGGCGCGATCGCCGGTTTCCCCATGCAGGATGTGCGGGTCACGGTTTACGATGGCAAATATCACTCAGTGGACTCCAAGGAGATCGCCTTCGTCACAGCCGGTAAGCGGGCATTCCTGGAAGCCGTGGACAATGCCGGTCCGGTCATCCTCGAGCCGATCGTCAACCTCTCGATCACCACCCCGGACAGTTTCATGGGTGACCTGACAGGAGACCTGGCCGGGCGGCGCGGACAGATCAGCGGCACGGAAAGTGGACGCAACAACATGCTGATCATCAAGGGGCAGGCGCCGTTGGCGGAGTTGGAAGGCTATGCCACCCATCTCAAGGCGATCACCGGGGGTGAAGGCAGCTACAGCATCGAATTCAGTCACTACGAGGCGGTACCCGGAAATATCCAGAAACAGCTAAGCGAGAAGGCTGCACAGGCATAACGCCGCCAGCCGCACTTCAGTCCTGCAAGCGTGGGTCGGGTAAGCATCGCCCGACCCACAACTCGTTGATCCAGCCGGGAAGTTCGACCCAGCGAAGCCCTGCGGCGCCCGCCTCCCCATTTACGCATTCCCACGCTCTGCGTGGGAATGCGTACCCGGGTTTGCATGTGCCTAACAGTAATGGGCAAAGTGGCTTTATATATCGATAGGCGTTCCCACGCAGAGCGTGGGAACGAGAATATCGTTGATATGCCACCTTTCACGGTATCTCACCCGCCTGGGTAGAGACATTGCGTGGCGAAGTTTGTGTTATCCGAAGTCGTAGGTCAGGAACCACACACCTCCCCTTTCAGATAAGCCTGCCTCTGCGCCTCTGGCAGCCGCTCGATGGCATAGCGCAACATCACTCGTGGCATGCTCCGGCAGTGACGCCTGAGAAATTGCCCGGCTGACTCCGGGTCGCGCTTTCCCACCTCGCGCAGCATCCAACCCACCGCTTTGTGTATCAGTTCATGGGAATCCGTCAGCAGTTGCTCTGACAATGCCAGGATATCGTCGTATTGGCCGGCGCGGATGAAGCTGAAGCAGGCCAGGACGGAGATACGTCGTTCCCACAGGGACTTGGATCGCGCGAGGTTATACAGAGGCTTGCGACTCCGCTCAAAAAGATAACCGCCGACGATCTGAGGTGCAGAACTGTCCACCAGATCCCAGTTGTTGATGAAGCCTGTATTGTTTAGGTAGAGATGGTAAATATCAGTACGGAGCTTTGGCTTTGCCCGTTCGAAACGCCACACCAGAATGAGTAACGCGAGCAGACGCGCCTCATGTATGGGTGAGTGGAGTACCGCTTCGATATCCCTGGGATTCAGCTCGCGAAACAGCCGCACCTGAGCACGGATCTGCGGTACCCGGATACCCAGAAACTGGTCACCTTCTGCATATTCACCGGGTGCGGTTTTGAAGAATCTCTGGGAATGGGCTGCAATCGTAGGATCAGCCAAACGTTCCAGAGTGGTTATGACCTTATCTGCATCCATGAAACGCTATTTCAGTATCGTTGCACCTCGAAGTCAATGACCCATCGAGGTCGACACCAGGCGTCAATTCAGGTGACGGGAATGTGTAAAAAAAACATAACCCGGAGTCAGCCACAGAACATCCGGGTTATGGAGGGGAGCACCATTTTTTTATTCGCAGTGAGCCTGTTCCTGTTCCCGTATTGAGCCCGATCCTTCGGGCTCAATACGGGCTTCCTGCTCCTGCATCACTCTTTCAGAGCTCGTTTTCGTGGCAATGGGTGCAAGTCACCATTTCGCCTTTCGAAATACTAACTGTCCTGCCTTCGTTACTCAGAGTGCGATCCGTGGCGGCACGGGAGAGAACAGTGCCTTCACCGTTACGTCCATGGCAGGCCCGGCAGGCATTGCGGTTGTTTTCTGCAAAATTTTCATGGCCACCGTTGGAGAAGCGGGTATTACCCACCGGGTGCATGCCATGAGGACCGCCCAGAGTCACACCCAGGTCACCCTCGTGGCAGGTGCTGCACTCGGTGATCGTGCCCTTGTGGCCCTGGAGCTGGTTGGCTGCCACGTTATCGTTGGCCAGGTCGTTCTTGTTCGGCCAGATACCGTGGGTCGAGCCATGGCAGGCTTCGCAGAACACCCCTTCGTGACCGGTGCTGACCCGATACAGCATGGGGTTGCCGATGCGTGGATCATCCGGTCCGGTAACCGCCGGGTTGTCCGCCTCGATGACATTCTCGGCAAAACGCTTGTTGGTCGGCACAATCGGTGTAGCCTTGCTGTCATTGCTGCGGTAGGCCTGGAACAGGCGGATGTCGTCCGTGTTGCCGTTCGAGTCGACCCCGTTGACGACCGTACCCGTGGTGCCTGCCAGATTGTCCATGGCGTCACCGGTGTGGCAGGAACCGCAACCCGGTTCGTTCGCCCAGGGCACTCTCGGCTGGTCGGCATTGGTGTAGAAATCGCCGCCGAGGTGGAAATCACCCGGGTTCGCCGGATTCACATCCCTTGAGAAGTCGTCCCCCACCTGGGCCATGTTGCCATGGCAGTCCTGGCATACCATGCCACCGTTGGCCATCGCGCCGCGCAGACAGTCGGTACGCCGGCCGGGGTGACACTGATAACAGGTCTCTTCCAAGGCCTGACGACGTTCCTGCAGGTTCAGCACAAAACCAAACGCGTCCTTCTGCACCGGCGGCATGTCCGGGAACAGGCGGTTGCCATTGCCATCCGTGACCGAACCATGATGGCTGTGCATCACATTGGACATGGTCTTGACCTTGATCTGATCGCGACCGTTGGCGAAACCACCGTAAGGATCGAACTCGGGTCCGAGCGGTCCCAACTGGGCCAGATCCAGGGCCGGGGTGTAATGGCACTGCTGGCACACCACCGGTGTCTGGTTCTCCAGATCCGTGCCGTGCTTCAGGTCATGCAGACGCACCAGATTGAGATCCGCGGCGTATTCCTTGCTGACTTCCAGGGGCAGCTGGTCGAGCTGCGGGTCATCCAGCACGGTGGCGACCGGGATCCCTTCCTGGAGCAGGCGTTCAGTCGCGGCGCCGTTGCCACCATCGGCCACATCGTTATGGCATGCGCCACAGTTGGCCTCACCGGAGATCGGCACCACCGTGTCCACGGAGGCGAGGGTCGTACCGCCCTGCTTGGCCTGTACCCGGTACAGCGGCCAGGGGTTTTCACGCCCGTAGTCGTCAAACGCGGTGACCGGAACGCCCGGCGCCTCGTACCAGTTCACGCCCTCGGAGACATATCCGAACTGGAAGCCGCGATCCAGGCTACCCAGCATATCGATGAAGAAGGGCTGATCCACCACGTATGCCTCGAACATCCGCTCCTCGTTGACCAGGTAGGGAGCGACCCGCCCGGGCATCTCCTGCTGATCGGCGGTGAGCGCCCCGTTACCCAGGTAGAGCTGTTCCACGTTCGGCATCGGCAGTCCCAGGTCGACGATCAGTGAGGCATCACCCGCAGGATAGAAAGCCGGCAGAATACCGGGCGGATAGAAAGGATCGTAGGCGGTGCGGGCCACATCCCAGAAGTTGGTCTTGAACACCACTCCGTTGACCATGCTGGACAGCACCGGACCACTGCCTGCCGAGTTGATGCCGGTCAGGATCGGGTCGTTCGGGTTGGACGCAGCGGAATAATAGACTTCCACACCATCCGCCCGGGAGAGAATCCTGGGCTCACTGCCCCGTTGAATGACCGTCGCGTGCAGTACGTTGAACGGAGGCAGGACACTCGAGATACGGGTGTCGAAGTCGCCGCAATGCATACCCAGGTCATTCACTGCAAAGACCTTGTAGCCACTCTGATTGATGAACGGCATTTCGGCGACGGGATCGCCCGGGATGCCATTCTGGCTGGTGGAGTTGATGGACACCTGCGGAACCGGTTGCGGATCCTGGATCGAGACCTGGGTCGTCTGGGTATCGGTCTGAGATTCGCTGTCGGTGACCGTCAGGCTGACAGTATAGGTGTCGGCCGTGTCGTAGGTGTGAGCCGGGTTGGCTTCCGAACTCATGTTGCCATCGCCGAAATCCCAGGCGTAACTCAGGGCCAGACCTTCCGGATCCGAAGAGCCGGCGCTACTGAAATTCACCGGCTGTCCGGTAATTCCCTGGTAGGGACCGTTGATGTTCGCCAGTGGCGGTTCATTGGGCCCCTGAACACTATCGATGGATGCATTGGTGATATCGGTCGATGAGGCGCCGTCGTTGTCGGTGACGGTCAGCGAGACCGTGTAGTCTCCGGCCACACTGTAGGTATGGTTTGGATTGTCCTGACTACTGCCTTCACCATCGCCAAAATCCCAGCTGTAGGATTCGATCGTGCCGTCTGGATCCGAAGAACCGGAGCTGGAGAAACTGATTTCGTCCCCCACGGCTCCACTGTACGGACCGTTGGCATTGGCTACCGGATTCGCGTTGCCACTGCCGGCATCACAGTCGCTCGGTGCGTATTTGACATCCCGTTCGTCGGATGCGCCATCGGACTGTTCGGCCCGCACACGACAAGGTATGCGGTCAGGATTGCGATTGATGTACGACCAGCTTTTGCGGCCGACCTGACTGCTGCCGAGCTGCTCGTTGCTATCGGCATTGAAAATCTCGATCATGGCGCCGCTCGAACCCGAGCCTCGAACCTCGAGGCGGTTGCGGCGTTCGTTCCAGCGTGCGGAATCGATCGAAAAGGATGATGAAGTTGCCCCATCCCGATCCGCGACAACCGGTGCGGTAAAGGCGCTCAACATGATCAACAGAAGAAAACTGAAGGTGTGGGTCACCCGGGTTCTACCTCTCGATACCATGATCGTTCTCCAGAAACTTGATAGTGAGTAGGTAGCCGCTTGGTACTGCAGGCCAATCCATGTGCTGGGGCGGCTGCACATGGTGGCAAAAATTAGCAGACAAGACTTAAGGTTTACTTAAACCAAAGGGGAACGGGGTCACATCAAGCGAGGGATCTCAATCGGCCGCAATCCCTGCCCGACCAACCTGAAAGCGGATAAGACGGCTCTCAATCTAAGGTTGTAACTTCAGATCAGAGGGTTACACCGCCAATCCAGAAGATGACAGTTTTATGACACCTGTAAACTCTGAGTCACCGAAATCGGCTGATTCGGCTGATAAAAATTCGCTAATTCCCGGGTTTTTGTGAATTTATGAATGCACGGAGATACGGAATTCCGTGTGACCTGAGTTTCTCGAGGGCCTCATCGACCCGCGGCATGACCTGAGCGATTGCCTGTTGCGGCGCTATCGGCGCCACCTGCGCCAGCAGATCCTGATTATTTCGAGCCGGTTTGAATTTGCGCACCACCCACCAGGGATCCTTGTCTGTCCATAGCATTGGCAGACGGATCAGGTACTCCTGCTCGGTAAATTCCTCATGATCGGCCGAGGGGAAGCGTGTCGAAGGGATGGCGTTCAACTCGGGATAGCGACCGAGCATCGACCAACCGATCAGCAGGGTGAATTGATCATAATCCTTTGGACTCGGACTCAAAACGACCCAGCAATAGAGTTGTTCACTGACTACCCAGAGAAAGGCCCGTTCACCAGGAAACAGATAGATGGTTTTGACTTTGGTTTCCCGAAACAGGGGCCATTCATCCTGCATACGTTTGGCGAACAACTGCCGCAACGCCTTGCCATACTCTTTCTTCATCTCCCTTCGGTCCTGCTGTTCCCTGTTGAATGGTGAATATGACGGGTCTCAGGATCGTGGCGCGTCCGCCACTTCCGTTCTGCGCAGCGCTCGGCCGAAGCGAAACTTGAGATACCCCCAGCCGAAACGAAACAGGCGCAACAGGTGCTGCGGGTGCTGCAGGGTCAGCCAGGTATAGTGCCAGCTGATGGCCGGTCGGCGATAAAAGGAGATCAGAATCTCCCGGTAGTGCCGATCCAGCTCATCGATGCTGATACCTTCAGGAGACCAGAGGAAGTTCATGCCGTTCATCTTTTCCCAGTGGTCGTCGCGGATATTTGCGCCGTAGAGATCATGATAGATCGGGGACCCCGGATAGGGTGTGAATTTGGTGAGGTTCATGATGGTCATAGGTATACGCCGCACAAAATCCTTGGTCTGCTCGATCGAGTCCAGGGTCTCCCCCGGGTAGCCCAGCATGAACAGTCCCTTGGTGCGGATTCCTGCCGCCGCGGTCAGCTTGACCGCATTTTCGGAATCCACCATCTTCGCCGATTTGACCATCTTTTCGAGCATCTCCTGGGAACCGCTCTCCAGGCCAAAGCTGATCTCCCAGCATCCCGCCTGTTTCATGAGTTTCAGCACATCCTCATGCACGGTATCGACCCGGGAAGTACAGGACCAGGTCATGTTGAGTCCCGCCTCGATGAGTAACCGGCAGAATTCGCTGGCACGCTTGCGACTGGCGAGAAACAGATCGTCCACAAACATGATGTGACGTATTCCGTAGCTCTGTTTCAGGTAGCTCATCATCTCCACCACCTTTGCCGGCGAATAGTAACGAACCCGGTCGCCGAAGGTGGAGGTATCACAAAATTTACAATGAAACGGACAGCCTCGGGACGCGGCTATTGTCGCCACCGGTCCGCGGGGATAATCATAAATCGCAGGTTTGTAGGCATCCGGGAAGTCCGGCAGCAGATCCCAGGCCGGCATCGGCAGGACATCGAGATCCCGGTTGATCGCGCGTCCCGCTGTCTGGTTGATGAACGGGCCGTCGCGGTAGATCAGTTCCGGTACATCCGCCAGGGATCCTCCGCCCTCGATGGCGCGCAGCAGGTCGATCAGGGTCTTCTCACCCTCTCCCAGAACCGCATAATCGAACTGTTGGAAACGTTCCATCGTCTCCCGGCCCATGGACGAGACATGCGGACCGCCGATGATGATCTGGGTATCCGGCAGGTGTTCCTTGATCTGCTTGGCGATCTTGGCGCTGTTCCACACCCCCACAGTGAACAGGGTGATCCCGACGTAGGCCGGTTTTGAGGCCAAAACACATTCCACGACCCCCTCGATGGAGAGGTTCATGATGTTGCTTTCGATAATCTCAGGCTGGTAACCGTGTTCCCTGACCTCCGCTGCCAGGTACATGAGACCCAGGGAGGGTGAATTGTTGGTGATCTCCTTGACGAATTCGTAACCCTTCTCGATCGCGTCATAGGGGGGATTGATGAAACTGATTTTACGCTTGGGCATGATATCCGGACGCACGATTTCCACTCTGGATCATAGTTTACCTGCTATCACGCCCCTAGCAATCGAATTGGCTCGGCAGTAACCCCTGCGTTTTAAAGTGTGAGGGGAATCCCGGTCTTCTGACAATACATCTTGACAGAATCATAACCCGCATCTATATTAGTATTTAATTATTTTCTTTTTAAAGGTAACTGTCATGAATGAGAATCTTGCAATCACTTGCGACGAATTGCGCGAACTCGCGGAAACCCACATGCAGGAGGTTGAGGTCATCATCGAAATGATGATCGAAGCAGATGCAGAATTGTGCCAGGAGATGGCCTGAAAGGTTTAAACAGGATGCTTGATAATCCATTAAGTTTCTGATTTTTCTATTTATTTTCAGAATCGATTGTCAAGTCATTCATGGCACGCAAAAAAAAGCCCGCTGACGCGGGCTTTTTTATGCCGATGACCGGATCGATCACTTCAGGGACTGATAGTAGTCCATGAGGATCTGGGCCACTTCCGGACGCGAGAACTCTTTAGGCGGGGCGATCCCCTGACCCAACATTTCTCGGACCTTGGTGCCTGACAGCAGCACGAAGTCTTCTTTGGTGTGATCCGGAGCCTCACACATCATCACCACTTTATTGAGCTTCTTGGAATAAGCGGTGTGGTCTGCCTTGAAGATCTCAATCTCCAGCGCACCGGCCGGCACCTCATCCTCGAAGATGGTCTGCGCATCGAATGCCCCGTAGTAGTCACCCACACCGGCATGATCGCGGCCGATGATGAAGTGGGTGGCGCCCATGTTCTGACGGAAGTAGGCATGCAGAACCGCCTCGCGGGGACCGGCATAGAGCATGTCGAAACCATAGCCGGTAACCATCGCACTGTTGGGCGGAAAGTAGAGTTCCACCATTTTGCGAATCGCCGCATCACGCACCGGTGCGGGAATATCACCCGGCTTCAGCTTACCCAGCAGCATGTGGATGACCAGCCCGTCACAACCCAGACGGTCCATGGCCATGTGGCAGAGTTCCTCGTGGGCCAGATGCATCGGGTTACGGGTTTGGAACGCCACAACCTTTTTCCAGCCGCGTTCCTGGATCTCATTGCGGATTTCGACCGCGGTACGGAAGGTGTCCGGGAAATCGCTCTGAAAATAGGAGAAGTTGAGTACCTGAATGGGCCCGGACAGGGCGATGCGGCCCTGGCTGTTGAACGCCGCCACACCGGGATGATCCTTGTCATCGGTCCGATAGACTTTGTCGGTCATCAGCGCCATCTGCTCGTCACTGACGGTTTCCACCGCCTCGATATCCATGATGGCGAGCACCGGACTGCCTTCCACGTTGGGATCCCGCAGGGCGATACGCTTGGCGTCGCCGATGGCATCGGTATTCTCCACCAGGCACATCACCGGCACCGGGAAAAAACTGCCATCGGACAGGGTCATCTTCTCGGCGGCGCCCATAGCGTCGGCGACGTTCATGAAACCCTTCAGAGGACTGAAGTAACCCGCGCCCATCATCACCGCGTTGCCGGCGGCCTGGGAACTGATCATTACCGAAGGCAGGGATTCGGCTTCATGTGAGAGTGAGTGGTGGGTATCCGGGTCGTAAACGAACAGAGGTTTTAGTTCTGCGGAACCAACGGGGTTGATCATGACGTTTCTTCTCCTTCGTTGTGATCGCTAAATGCTTTTGCCAGTCCGGCGGATTTCAACGCAATGCCGGAGCGGACGTGCCCATGACGGTGAGTGTATTGCATGCTCCGCTGTGCTTGCACAAACATAAAGCAGAGTCTTGATATGCATTCTATCCCACTGTTTATTATCTATTTATATCGGTCAGCCGCTGGCCGAGCCCGATTCAAACAGCCCATACCCTACCACAACACGGAATTATCCCACCCCAGTTATTTTTTATGCACTCAGCAAAATATCTGCTTCCCCCCGGATACCGCAATGCAACAATCCGGAATCGGAAACCAGGCTCCGCATGCACACCAGCCTTACCCGTCCTGTACGGGAGTCGAGACACCCGGGATGGCGGATACGATGGCCGCACAAGCAGTTCAGGTCATCGCTCAACTGATCCTCATACAGTCTCGCCAGTCGAATTTCTCGGACAGTCCTGCCGTCTTGCGTGCGACCAGATAGCTGTTCAGATAGCAAGTATGGCGAACCATCCACGGACGCCTCCATGAGAACAGATGGCTTTTGAAGTCGTAGGAAGTTCCGAGCACTTCGAAACCTGCCTGGGGACAGAACAGGGACGACAGGGCCTCTGTGGTGAAACGCCAAAAGTCCTGGGGATAAGCATGCAGGGGAAACGCATGATGGGTTTGAACCGCGATCAATCCACCCAATGACAGGATCCTGGAAATCTCCTCCACTGCAATCCAGGGATTCTGCACATGCTCCAGGGTCGAACAGGAGATCACGATGTCGAAGCGGCTCTCGCCGGTCCGGGCTGACAGGGTGTGCAGATCGGCGACGATATCCACATCCTCTCCGGGTTGGAATTCGGTGCCCAGATATTCCCCGGCATGGGGCACCCAGGCTTTGTGCAGGGTACTGCGGTTTTTGCGGCTTCGCTTCGCTCCCAACTCCAGAACCCGGGGTGACGGAAGCCGGGCGGCCTCCTGGAAAAAGGTCATCAGACACTCATGGCGTTCCCTGCTGATCGCGACTGTTCCCTGAAGACGTTTCGCTTGCGGCCAGGTGCGATCGAAACCCTCAACCGCCGTGGCAACGTCGAAGTCCCAGTATACACATCTTTCGTCGTTACCTGCATGTTCCCCACGGCGGTACACTTCGGTGGGTGATTCATGTAGAGTTTTGATCAGGATTGCGGCATCCCCGTGGTTTCAGGGTCCGTCAGGATGAGCATCCAGCCGGTCAGTTTCTTCACACTGTACGGCGGATGCCCGCTTCGCACACAACCGGCCTTATCAACCCAGCGAATCCAATTAGCAGGCTGTTGAAATTCGCTCAGACGAGTGCGAGACAAGGCGAAAATCGCCGAAAAAAGCGCAGTTTATCTGAAGTAAATGAGCATTTTGAGGCGGTTTTCAACGTAGAATCGTGCCGTCTGAGTAGAATTTCAACAACCTGTTAGGTGAGCCGAATGCACAAGCTTGCAACCGCCCTGACCCTGGTGCTGACCAGCGGCTTTCTATACGCCCAGGAGTCGGACCCGGTAATCGAATCCCTGGAAGCCTATTTCGATTTTGCAGAGTATGGCGGCGCGACCATCTCCGCGGAACAGATCCCCGCCGGAGATTGGGAAAATTTCTTCGTCATCGACGCTCGGGACGCCGCGCAATTTGAAAAAACGCACATTCCCGGTGCGGTCAACATCGAGTGGCGTCAGTTGCTCTCGCGCCGCGACGAGTTGCCCAGGGACCAGCCGATACTGGTCTACTGCAACACCGGATCCCTCTCCTCCCAGGCCGGATTCGCGTTGCGGGTCGCCGGCTATGACAATCTGCGGATACTCCAGGGGGGCATTGAATCCTGGCAGCATAAGGGAGGATTCGACGCTTACCGCAGGGCCACCGCTCCCACCGCCGAATCACAATAACCGGGCATCGCGGCCGGTCATTCCTGCAGCCGATCCTGCAATCCGCTGGTACGCTGCATCTGTCGCGAGACCGCGGTCCTGAACACCGCCTCCGGGCCAACGATTGAAAAACGGGTTTTCGCCCGGGTGATCGCGGTATAGAGCAGTTCCCGGCAGAGCACCGGGCTGTCCCGGTCCGGCAGTTGCAGGAGCACATGCGCGTACTCTGATCCCTGACTCTTGTGCACCGTCAGAGCATACACGGTATCGCAATGCGGCAGTCGAGAGGGATTGATCCAGCGCAGACCCTGATCGGCGTCGCTGAACACCACGCTGAGTCGATCGGGTTGTTGCGGGTCGGGCAGTACCAGTCCGGTCTCTCCGTTGTACAGATTGAGTGTGTAGTCATTACGGGTCATCATCACCGGACGTCCCGGATACCACTCCTGCTGTGCCGCGATCTGGCCGGACTGAACGAGTCGCCGGGTTATCGACTGGTTGACTTGATCGACGCCGCGGGGACCCGACCGCAAGGCGCACAGAAGACGAAATTCATACAGCTTGTCGAACAATTTCGGGACCGGCTCGGCGCTGCGTATCATTTCCGCGAGTTCACTGAAATGGCGCACCGACTGCTCCACCGCCTGCGCTGGCCCGGGCAGCCAGTTCAGGTCATCTCTTCCGGGACCTGTAGCGAACTGCCGGCAGGCCTCGTCCGTTGACCCGGAATTGACCGCCCGGGCCAGTTGGCCGACCCCGCTGGCATCACTGAAACGATAGCTCTGGCGCAGCACCACCACATGATCGCTGAGCCGGTTGCGTGGTGAATCGGCCGACGGAATCGGCTGCCCGGTCAGGGATTCGAGTACCTGGGCAAATCCCCCGCCTGGTCCTTCACAGCCTTCACACAGGTCACCCAGCACGGCCCCCGCCTCCACCGAGGCCAGCTGATGATGGTCTCCCAACAGAATCAGGCGCGCCGAATCCGGCAAGGCATCCATCAGTTTTGCCATCAGGGCCACATCGACCATGGAGGCCTCGTCGAGAATCAACAGATCCAGCGGCAGCGGGTGGTGCTTATGATAACGAAAACCGCTGCCCTGGGACTTTACGCCCAGCAGCCGGTGCAGAGTGGTGGCGGTTTCAGGCAGGTCCTGCAACTGCTCCCGGTCGAGAGGCAGACGGGTTTTGGCCAGGCGGATGGCCTGCTGCAACCGGGCGGCCGCCATCCCGGTCGGCGCGGTCAGAGCGATGCGCAGACGCTTACCGCCGAGTTGTTGCCTGAGTAAGGCGAGCAGACGTACCACGGTGGTGGTTTTGCCGGTGCCCGGCCCCCCGGAAATTACCGTAAAAGGTTTTAAAACCGCGGTCGCTGCGGCGATTTTCTGATCGTCCGGCAGGCCACTGGATGAGGGGGGGAAGAGTCGCTCGAGATCGGTTTTCAGGCGGCTCCGATCCAGTTGCCCGGGCGATTGCTGGGCACGTCTGAGCAACCCTTCCGCGAGGCGTTGCTCATAGTCCCAGTAGCGGTGCAGGTAGAGCCGGTTTCGCGGGTCCAGGATCAACGGCATGTCATCTCCCGGTTGGCCCACGACCCCGCTTTCGCGCAGCACCTGACACCAGGCCTCGAGGGGCGGGGTCAGCAGCGGCTCCTCCGCCGGGTTGCCCAGGCTGCGTCCGGCAATCCCGCTCAGATCGAGACACACATGCCCCTCCCGGGTCGCCTGGCTGGTCAGCGCGACCGCTAGTGCCAGCTCTTTCACCGGCCGACTAGCCTCCTGCATCAGGAACCCCGCCAGATAGCGATCAAGCGTATTGAAGTCCCTGCCCTGACGCAGCAGGTCCATCAATTCACCACCCAGAGGCAGGATTCCGATGTGAGGGTTTGTCATTCCCGGTCACCTCCGACCATCCGGTCCAGTGCCGCGATAAACTCAGCCGGCGGACATTCGAAGAGAATCCCGAGTGGCTGATCATTGTCAGGACGCATGCCCCGGAGGAACAGGTAGAAGACCCCCCCGATATGCCGTTGGTAATCGTAGCCGGGCAGTCTGTGTTTGAGATAACGGTGCAACGCCAGGGTGTAGAGGACGTATTGCAGGGTGTAATGGTGCTCGACCATCGCCTGCTGCAGCGCCTGGGATTGATAATCCGCCGCGTCCATACCCAGCCAGTTCGATTTATAATCCGCCAGATAGAATCGCCCGGCGTGCTCGAAGACCAGATCGATGAAACCTTTGACGTAGCCGTCAACGGCCGAGGCGCGGCTGCTCATCAATCCATCGAGCAGGGCCGGCGTCTCACTGAAGCGGTGCTGCTCAGCCAGAACGCGAATCTGCTGCGGCTGGAAGGCGCTCACCGGAAAGTGAAAACCCATCTCGTTGAGTCTGTGCCTGTTATCCACATCACGCAGCCTCAAACCCTGCTCATTCAGCGGCGTACTCAGGATCTGCTGAAGCCAGCTGACAACCACTGGCGACCATTGGGAGTCGATTCCGAAGAGTGCCAGATTGTGCGCCACATGCGGCAATATCCCGGATTCCTCTTCCACGCTGAAATCGATTGCTTCGAGGATCGCGTGCAGGCAGCTGCCGGGGCCTGATCCACGGGGAAATCCGTGCGCATCCCAACCTGCCTCCATCACGCTGTGTGAATCCGACCCCCCGGTCTGTTGGTCATGGTCCGGCAAGTCCTCGGAGAGACCCGTGATCAAAGACGAGAAACTCACCACCTGGTAACAGGGCCAATGGGTGAACTTCGCCTCACGCGCATCGGACAGGTGTGGGGGAAAGTCCAGAGACTGCTGGATTCGCCCGGCGTCTGTCGGCAGAGCATGCCAGGTGATGGCGCCCGTGGAGGCCTCACACAGTTGCTCCAGCCGATCGACATCATCCTGCGGTTGTAGCGCCTCGGCCCGTTCAAGCCAAACATCTCCGCCCGCGTCCGACGCAGACCCGTCCCTGCCCCGGTGCAACAGGCGGCACAGTGCGGAGCGTCTGTTTTTTTTACCCAGCCCCCAGGGCAGATAACAGCGGTAACGCGCGCGGGTCAGTCCCACGTAGAGCAGCCGCAGACTCTCAGCCAGATCTTCAGCCTGGCGATAAGCCTGGTTGCGTGCTGTCATTGTGGTCCCCAGATCGAGCACCGCGGCATCCCGGTCGAGGGGGTCGTGAAACAGGAACGGCCCGCTCGGGATACGCCCGGCGTCTTCATCCCAGGCAAAGGGACAGAATACGATGCCGTATTCCAGTCCCTTGCTGTGGTGGAGGGTTTCGATGCGTACCCAGTGACCGTCACTCTCCAGACGCAGCAGATGCTCCTCCTCAATATCAGCGTTGAGTAGTTGACGACGGAACCAGGTGACCAGTCCCTCCATACCCGGCTGCTGAAGGCTGTCCTGTTGATGGCAGAGTTCCACCAGGTGATACAGATTGGTCAATCGACGTTCACCGTCGCTGAATCCGAGCAGTCGGGTTTCGACCCCGAAAGCCTGCATCAGGCTGCGAATCATCGCCACGAAACCCTGTTTCGACCAGATCTGATGAAATTCGAAAAAGCGCTGAATGATCCGCCCCTGGGCAGCGTCATCCGTGTTGAGCGCATCGATCGCAGCACCCTCCCAGCCGAACAGGGCGCTGGCCAGGGCGGTACGGACCAGACGCACACGATGCGGCTCGAGAATCGCCAGCAGTACCCGCTCCAGGGCTTCGGCTTCCGGGGTCCGATACACGCTGACCGGTGAGTTGCTGACACTGTGAACACCGTGGCTGCGGAGTGCGCGCGCCATCAGTTGCCCCTGTTTGTGGCTGCGCACGAGTACCGCGATATCGCTACCCCGGATGCCCCGCCCGCCGATCGTGACCGGCGGCGTGGCGCCGGACAACAGGTTCGCGATTTCACCCGCGGTGGCATCCGCCACGGACTGGCGAACATCGTCGACCCTGTCACGGCTGGCTCCCTCCAGGTACCAGACATGCAGCGCGGCGCCCCCCAGTCCGGTGACCTCCGGATTACCCTCAGCCCGGTCCGGCGCCGCGCGCACCGGCTCAAATGGAATCCGCTCATCGAAAAACGGATCCTGGGAAAATTCAAACAGGGTATTCACCGCGCGGATCATTTTCGCGCTGGATCGCCAGTTGATGTCGAGGCTGTGATGCCGGGTCGCCGGATGTTCCCGGGCACGCAGATAGGTGTAGATATCCGCACCGCGAAAACTGTAGATCGCCTGCTTCGGATCACCCACCAGAAAGACCGCCTTCGGTTGCTTGCCATAGATGCCCTGAACGATCTCGTACTGCACAGGATCGGTATCCTGGAACTCGTCAATCAGGGCCACCGGGTAGCGTTTGCGCAACAGGCCGCTGAGAGCACCCCCGGTGTCCATCCGCAGGGCCCCGGAAAGTTGCAGCAACAGGTCATCGTAAGACCATTCGTTGGCCTGCTTCTGTCGCCTGGGCAATTCCGTGGACAGGTATTCGTAACCCTGTCTCAGGAGATTGGAAACGGCCTTGTTGATGACCTGTCGACAGGCCTGGGCAAGTTCGAGAAACCCCTCCATTTCGTTGAACAACGGGTGCTCAGGCGGCTGCATGCCGGGCTTCACCGCAGCCCGGATCTCCCGCTGGGTGAAGCGCTCCGCCTTCGCGAAAGGCGCTTCGCCCGGATCGGAGACTAGCAGTCGATCCATGCCATCGAACCAGCCGCTGAGATAGCGTTTCTGATACATACGCCCGTTCAATACCCGGTTATCGCTGAGCAGTTCGCCGAGCAAATCGCGCGCCTGATTCCACAACTCGAGCAGTTGCGCCTGTTTCTCCCGGAAGCGTTGCAAGGTCTCGCCGCTCGATTCGGGCCAGGCTTCCGCCTGAACCTTGAGATAGGGTTTACCCAGGGCCGGTTTGAGTAACCGAAGCAGATAATCGGGCCCCGGAATTTCCCGTAACAGGGCTTTCAGCAGATCAGGTGGCAGACCGTTCATCTCACGACGCCAGAAATCGTCCATCACCTGTTGCTGGCGCTGTTGCAGATCCGTCACCAGTTCGGTGCGAAATCCCTGGCGGGATTCGAAGGCGTAGTCACTCAACACCCGCTGGCAAAAACCGTGAATCGTATGAATGGCCGCCTGGTCGAAGTTGGCCAAGGCCAAGTCGAGACGGCGACGGAGCGTTTCGCGGTCGGCCTGTCTGTCGAACTGATCGCGCAGCAGCGGGTCGTCGGTTTCGCCGTTGTCGAATACCTCCCGGGCAGTCACCAGGCGTTGCCTGATGCGGGTCTTCAGCTCCGCGGTCGCCGCGTTGGTATAGGTCATCACCAGGATCGATTCCGGTCCCAGATCCTGCTCCAGCAACAGTCGCAGATAGATGCTTGTCAGGGCGTAGGTCTTGCCGGTACCGGCGCTTGCCTCCACCAGGTTGAGACCCGCGAGGGGAATCGACTCGATCTGCATCACCCCTCCCACTCCAGGTGTTCGAGCAACGGCAGCATGACCCGACGGCAGAGGCTCATGAAGGCCTGGTCCAAATCGGGTCGCTGGGGAAACAGTAACTGCATATAGGGTTTGTCCACATCTCCAGGCCGGTCGCCTGAGCCAAACCAGCAGGCACGGGCCTTCTCCAGCGCCTGCTCCTCGCCCCTGGTCTGCAGATGCTCGGCAAACACCCGGGCGACCCGGGGTGAAAACAGGCTTGGCATCCGTAGACCCTCCTGGTAGTCCGCAACCAGTTCCGCGAGGATATCCTGTGCATGGGAAACCGGACTGAAGCGGCCCCATTCCGCCACTCCGCACAACAGGGTGTGGGGTTCCACGTCCCGGGGCGCCATGGCATTCAGCAGCAGGTGGCGGATCCAGTGTCCCATCAGATGATAGGCACTGAACCCATGACTGGCGTACGCCACCAATCCACGCCGACAGACCCGCTCGATCTGACCTTGCAACAGATACTCGCCAAGTTGCAGCTGCACCCCGAGAGGCGCATCTAGGGCGCCTTCGAGCAACGGTGCCACCGCATCCGCCAGGACCTCCGCCTGTCTGAGTATCTCCCGGGCGCGGAGTGCCCCGGCGTCACCGTACGGCAACCAGCCACGGGCCTGGTATTGGCTGATCAGATCCTTCCCGCTACTTCCGTCCAGCAATGCGCCCACCCAGGCATCACCCCAGTTCACATCCTGGAAAGGTTCCAGATCGAAGTTTTCCCGGGCCTGGGGAATCCATTCCTGGGATTCCAGGGCCATGCCGAGGCGCTGCTGGGCGAAGGCGCGTTGGGGATTTTCGTAATAACCAACAAGTTGATCGACTTCGATGAGCGTTCCCGGGTCGGCTTCGGGCAGTCTTTCCGCTACCAGGGATGCATTGCCGTTGCGTCCACAGCCCAGGTTCAGTGCGGCCTCCCGCATGTACGGATCGTAGCTGAAGAGCCGGGAATCATCCTCGAAATAGGCACGGGAGAAAGGCTGCAGGGGATGCTCAAAGGTAATCGCCTGCAGACCGGACTGCCCCAGCATTCGTTGCAGACAGTCGCGCAGTTCATCCACCACCACTGAGGGAGGTTTGACGCTGTTGTCACGCTGATCGAACCCCTGGTAGATGATCAGCAACCGTTCCCGAACCGACATCAGGGTTTCGAGAAACAGGTAACGGTCGTCCACCCGCCGGGAGCGGTCGCCGAAGCGGAACCCTTGCTGCATCAGGTCGAATCCCAGGGCATCGCTGCGCCGCGGAAAATCCGTATCGTCCAGGCCGATCAGGGCCACCACGCGAAACGGCAGGCTGCGCATGGGCGCCAGCGCACACAGGTTCACGCCACCACCGAGAAACCCGCGCATGATGGATTGATCGAACAGTTCCGCGAGGCGCTGGCGGATTACCGGCGGTGAAACCAAACCTTCGAAACCGGCCGACTGCGTCTCCTCCGACAGCTGCCGTATCGCCTCTCGGATGGGTGTCAGGGACTGCTGGGTTGCGTCGTCACTGGCGAAGCAATCCTGCAGTATGCTTCCCAGCAGAGCGATCCAGTCCTGGGGATGTCTTGATTCCCGCAACTGTCTCTGCAGATCAAACAGCCGGTCGCACAGTGACAGCAGACCGTTCAGACAGATGAGACTCGAACCTTCCGCGGCATCCAGGGGATAGACCGCATGCCAAAGCGACTCGCAATCCGCGGACATCAGATAACCCAGCAGCAGTTGTCGAATCCCGGACAGCCAGGTGTTGTGTTCATCCTCGGGCAACCCGTGAGCCGCCTTGTCGGAGCCGTCTCGACCCCAGCGGATCGCCGCGGATTTGAGCCAGGTCTGGAGGATCGGCAGACAGCTTTCATCGAGCTCGAAACGTGAACGTATCGCGGGTATTTCCAGCAGACCAAACACCTCATCGACGCCAAACCGGGAATCCGCCAAGGCGAGGATTTCAAGAAACGCGTTGGCCAGGGGACTGGACTGCCCAAGACGGGTGTCACTGATGCGAAAAGGGATGCGCGGGCGCTCACCTGGCGCACCGAACACCGCCTCCATCAACGGCGCGTAACGATCGATGTCGGGTGACATCACTAGAATCTCATCAGGCCTGAGATCCGTCACCCGGTCGAGGGCATCCAGCAACTGATCGTAGAGCACCTCGACTTCCCGCATCGGGCTGTGACACAGGTGGAAGCTGATCGAGGTGTCCGGCTGAGCCCCGGATTGAGGCATCTCGAGATTCACGATCTGGCTTTGCAACCGCTGCAGCAGAGTGACGCCTGAATCGGTCTCGAAAAGCTCTTCCCCGCCCGGATTGAGTTCGTTGATCGCGGCAAAGAAATCGCGTCCCTGACGTCCCAGTGTCGCCAGAAGTGGATGACCCAGATCGAGATACAGGGCCTCACCACCCGACTTCAGGGCCAGCCTCGCCCGCTCCGATTCACTCAGGATCTCAGCCCAGTGCATGGCACAGGGATTGAGCAGGAACAGGTGCACCTCGGTCCACTCCGACAACTGGCGCAGAATCTCCAGGTAACCGGGAGACAGGGTGGGCACACCGAATACACAAACTCTTTGCGGCAATCCGCTTGGCGGTTCGGGGGATTGCGCCAGCGCCATGCACTGTTGCTGGAGCCTCACCCAGTGGACCGGTTCCGCCGCGACCAGCTCACGCCAGAGTTCTGCCTGCCAGTGATCTCCGGGCAATGCCGGGCGATTCTCCTGCCAGGCAACTATCCAGTCTGCACGGTACAGCAGGTATCGATCGTAGAGTTTTGCCAGCTGTTGCGCCAGCTGAAACCCCCGCGCTTCATCGCTCTGCAGCAGATAACCGTCAAGGTCGCGGAAAAGGGGCCGCTGTGCCAGCTGAGGCAACAGCTGGTGGATCCGCCAGGCCAGGATATCCGGACGATAACGGTCCTGATCCGGCGCATTCGCCAGCCAACGGTGGAACAATTGCCAGACGAACCCGGCGGGTTGCGGGAATTCCAGATTGGCACAGATACCCAGACGGTCAGCGATTCGCAGGGAGAGCCAGCGGGCCATTCCGGGATGCTGCACCACCACGGTTTCCGGCTGTAACGGATCGACCAGGGGATCGCGTAACAGGTCGCTCAGGCGATCAGCCAGGTTTTCGAGTCGGTTGGATTGGTAGAGCCACAGCATGGCCCCCAATTCTACCCTGGTTGGGAAAAATCGGCTGCGCGGATTATCTACCCGCGCTCACCCGGACCCGCTGAGGGTTGAATCAGGACTGACTGGGATGATTCTGACGTGTCCTGAGCTTTGGTGTCAGCACCACGTCCATGATCTCGAAGACCTTGTCGTGCATGGTTTCCAGCAGATCATTGAGTTGCGCGGGATCGATTCGGGTGGTCTCCCAGGCGAAACCTTCGATGCGATCGACCGCTTGTTCGGGTTCCAGACCCCGCATTTCAGACTCCGCCAGGGATGCGGCAATATGCAGCAAAGAGGTCTCCAGCGGATAATTTTTCGACTCGGACGGTTTGTGATGATGAGCCACCACTTCCACGATGCTCTCCGGCAGTTTCCACTGTCCCAGCAGCGCCTGCCCGACATGGGCATGGTCGAAGCCGAGAATTTCCTGCTCCGCTTCCAGCAGCAGACTGTTGTCCTCCCCGGCGATGAGCAGGATATCCCGGGCCTGATCCGGCAGCTTGAGATAGATTGCCAGACGACCGATATCATGCAGCACCCCCATCACGAACAGGCGTTCGCTATGCAGCACATGACATTGTTTGGCGAGTTCCGCCGCCATCACCCCGGTGGTGATCGAATAACGCCAGTATTCCGCCATATCCACCAGATCCCCGGGAATCCCGGTGAACACCCGGGCTGCGGTGGTTGCCATGACCAGATTGCGCACCTCACCGGTGCCAACCACGGTGATCGCGCGGGAGATGGTATCCACCGGTGACTTCAAACTGAAAAAGGCACTGTTGACCAGCCGCAGGAGCCGGGCCGACAGGTCAGTATCCTGGGAGATCAGTTCACCCAGGGTCAGCGCGGAGTAATTGGGTGCATCGATGAGGCGATTGACTTTGACACACACATCCGGAAGCGAAACCAGGTGTTCAATCTCACGCACAAGTTGCTGGGGAGTCATGCCTGTCACCTCTCAGATGTCTGGCTGTTTAAAGGCAAACGGCCATCCCTGTCCTGTAAAGGGTCATCGCGATCCTGTCTGCAATACCGCTCAGAGCTGTCGTTTGGATTGCGCCGTCACATCAGCCTACCCGGAAACCGAACCGGCACGATCAACCCAGGCGCTGTCCCGCACAACCAGAAAAGGCGCTAAGTTCCCATTCTAATCCATTGTTTGTAATGGACTAAGGGATATTCATTAGTCACAGACTGGTTTATCATCCTGGTATCTGTTTATAGTAGCGACACAACCCCTTAAAGCTTGATCAGGGACGCTGTACCGCAGACTTGGAGAACCGTTTGATGCCGTACTATATCTTCAAAATCAACCCGGACCAGACCACTGAATACCTTGATGAAGCAGTCAAGTACCGGGACGCAAGGGAAAAGGTCCGGGACATGCGCATGGCGCACCAGGAAAATGACAGCACAGTCTATCGGATGGTATTCGCCAAGACCGTGGGTCAGGGAGAGACCCTGATCACCCCCGGCCACCGGGAAGAACGAATCATCGGCGACGACTGATGAAACAGCCTCTCCCGGATCTGTGGTGAGCACGGCAACAGAGTGTTCATATGCCTGACTCTTCATGCTAATCTTATTCGAATAGGTCAAATGCCTGAGTAGGCGCCTTGGGAAGTTCGATAGCACTGCCCCAAAACAAAACGACTGTCACAGATCCATCGAAGGACCCATCACACGTGTCGACCCAGGACCGAATCAACAAGTACCAGACGCAATTTCAGCCGCTACTCAACCGCTGCAAAGACACCGCTCTGGTCTTCCTCAATGCACTGCTCACCGAGTTGTTCAACAACACGGACAAGGCACTCACCAGTTTCGCTCAGAAAGCAGAGACCAACGAGGTTCAAAACCGCTTTTTTGAAGCCATGGCCCTGATTCGCAACCGTCACGGCCTGGTGGAATACGAGTTTCGGGAACGGGTCAGCGAAGGGTTCAGCGAGTTCTGGCACGAACCGGGGGACAACGACAGTTTTTCCAACCTCGATGAGGATACGGAACTGGAACTGATCGACCATGACTCCATGGATGTCAATACTGCCCTGGAAAACATGATCAGCCGCACGGTCGGCACTCACCGCTCACAGTTGTACGCCCTGGGACAACGCCTCAGCGTGGTCAGTGGCGGCCGCAGTGTGAAACACAAACAGATTCCCTCGGGGCCCCATCATCTCGCACATGCCTTCAATGACGCGATCGACGCCCTGAATCTGGAATCCCGCATCAAAGTCATCGTGCTGGTGCTGTTCGACAAGTTCGTGCTCAAGCAACTGGGTTCGATCTATGACGACTTCAACAACAGTCTGAAAGAGGCCGGGGTACTGCCCCACCTGCGGCCTACGATCCAGAAAACCCCCTATGAGAAATCCCTCGCCGGTGAAGAGGAGAAAGAACAGCCGGAACAGGTGCAGGAACAGACTCAGGAGGAACTGGGCGAGGAGTTGTTCGGTTCGATCCTGGAGATGATGGCCAACCGCCGCCAGGATTCCCCGGAGAAACTCAAGGCGAAGGCCGCTGCGGCACAGGCCGCCGGTCGGGAACTCGGCAGCGTGCCCCCGGCCAGCCGTGAAAACCTGGTCGATGCACTGGATCAGATTCAACCGGCCCAGAGATCCGATCTGGTACCGGATATCAACGCGCCGGGCACCAACCTGTCGAACATTGAAGTCGATGAGCAGTTCCTGACCCGGGTGAAACATACCCTTGCCGAGGAACGCCATAAACTCTATGCCGTGGTCGGTGCCGACCGTCTGGAGGCGGCCGATGAGGACACCATAGACCTGGTCGGCATGCTGTTCGAGTACATGCTCAACGATCCGGTTCTACCGGCGGTCGCCAAGGCCCTGATCAGCCATCTCCACACCCCCTATCTGAAAGTCGCGATCATCGACCGTCGACTGCTGACCGACAGCAGCCACGAAGCACGGCAACTGCTCGATTCGCTGGTCGAGGCCGGCAGCCACTGGATCGACGAACGCAATCTGAAACGGGGAATCTACCCGGACATGCAGAACGTGGTCGACCGGGTGCTCAAGGAGTTCTCCGACAATGTCAGCCTGTTGGGCACCCTGTTGGAAAATTTCAAAAAGCGCATGGACGAATTCCGGCGCAAGACCGACATCCTTGAAAAACGCGCCCAGGATTCGATCAAGGGACGCGAGAAGCTGAATATCGCCCGCCAGCGGGCCTCCCAGGAGATGAAGGCCCGTTCCTTCAGCGACAACCTGCCCAAGGCCGTTAAGGAGTTCCTCGAACAGACCTGGGTGGACAAGTTGATCTTCGTCCTACTGCGCCATCCCGATGGGGAAATGAGCGAAGACTGGAACGAGGCGTTGCGCATCGCCGACGAAATCGCCTGGACCTTCGAGCCGAAAACTGAAAAAGAGAAAGAGGAACTCGATCGGACTCTGCCCGATCTACGCCATTCCATTGAAGAGGGTCTGGCCTCCCTGGGTGGTTTTCATCAGGAGAAATGCAAGACTCTGTTCGAATTGTTGAGCAGTGCGGAATCGGCTCACCTCGCCTCCCAGGAGGCCTCAGACCAGCACACCCGTGAGATATCCGAACCGTCGGCGCTTGCCGATGAGACCCCCTCCAGATTGGAAGGGGTTCCCGGCAAACCCAGACTGGTCGAGGTCGGTACGCCTGCGGAAGAGGAAACCATCCCCGAAGACGAAGAGGCGATGATGGAGAAGCTTCGCAAGATCCGCTTCGGCACCTGGTTCGAAATCCGCGACAACCAGACGGGTGGCACCCAGAAAGTGAAACTCTCCTGGTTGAGCCCGCTGACCGCTTCCTGCATGTTCGTTGACCGGGCGGGAGTTCAGACTGCCATCAAACCTCTGAGAACCCTTGCCCAGGAGATTCTCAAGGGAGAGTCCACCATTCTCGAAGACAGTGGCGACCCCTTCGTTGAAAGGACTTTGCATGCGATCCGCAGAATGTTGCAACGCTCCCTGAAAACCACTGAAGACCTTGCCAGCGAACTCATCGATGAGGATGAGGAAGAAGGCAAGAAAGTGCAATAAGAATCAAGAGTATCAGGTCTCATGCAAGAAAAACGTCATGCGCCGCGCAAGCCAGCCGATCAGATCCTGGACGTGTGTGATCAGATAACCGGCAACCAGGTCGGTCGTGTGGTGAACATCAGTGCGGAGGGTTTCATGCTGCTTAGCGAGGAACCGATGGTCGCAGGCTCCGTCTATCAGCTCAAACTGACGGATCCCGAATCCCAGGACAAACAGCCGATCAAATTCGGCGCTGAAGCGGTGTGGTGCACCGAGGCGACACAACCCAACAGCTATTGGAGTGGGTTTCACATCATCGATATCGAAAACGAAGACGTTTTGAGCATTGATCAGATGGTGCTCAACTGGTACTCGGAGGAATAGCGACCCACTACGGATCGTCACTGCGAGGATCGGGTTCTACTCAGCTGTTGACCATTGCCAGGCGATTCTTGTCGAAGGCGTCCAGCACCTTCTTTACGTAATTTTCCGTTTCCGGATAGGGCGGAATCTTCTTCCCGTATTTGATCACCGCATTCTCACCCGCATTGTATGCCGCCAAGGCCAGTTTGATGTCAAACTCAAAGAGTTGCAGGAGGTCTTTCAGATACTGCGCCCCACCCCGCAGGTTCTGTTGCGGATCATAGGAATCATCCACCCCATAGCGCTGCGCCGTGGCGGGCATCAATTGCATCAGGCCCTGAGCGCCTTTACGCGACAATGCACTGGGATCATACGCGGACTCGACCAGCACGATGGCGTGCAACAGCCCCGGATGCAGGTGATACTGCTTCGCAATATCGTCAATAAAGGGGGAAACCCTGGCCTTGTTCTGACGCATCCTCTCCAGGCTGACACGGCTGCGGCTGGCACGTTTCTTATCCCGGCCACTGCGCCACACCAGGCGATAATTGCCTTTCATCGGCTTGTCGGTGAAATGGACCCCGCCATCAGGACCCAGGTACTTGAAGATTTCCGCCTGCACGGTGAACGGTACACACAGCGCCCCGCACAACAGGAGCCATCTCCCATACCGGCTGAGGGTTCTCTTCTCTGTTCTCACGACGACTGACCTGTGTACTATTCCGTCTAACACCAATCCTTGGGCTTCGCGAAGCCTGAACCTATAGTCGGCCTGAAGCGAAGAAACTTGAACCGCCCGCGGTTTGCCAGGCGTTCAGGCTCCACAGCACTTTTTGTATTTTTTGCCACTGCCACAGGGACAGGGATCGTTGCGCCCCACCTTGGGTTGTGAACGAACCTCGGTTTTGGGCGCCACCAGGGCACCGTCCACGAAGTACCAGCGCCCGTCCTGTTTGACGAAGCGGCTGATCTCGTGATGCGACCGGGTGAACCCCTTTTCCTTGTAGGTGGCAATGAACTCGACGCGGCCTTCCTCATCCGTTTCGGCGCCTTGTTCAGAGTCGACCACTTCCAGCTTCACCCACTGGGAGTTCTCCGCCCAGCGTCGGGTCGCGGTGAGGTCATGATCATGACGGTGATCCGGATGCAGGGAATCATGCAGAAATTCGGGCTTGTTGACGACGAATGCGGTATATCGCGCCCTCATCAGGGCTTCCGCGGTCTGGGCCGGATTCGTATCCTCGAGTATCGGACCGCAGCAGGCATCGAAATCCTGTCCCGAACCACAGTAACAAGCCGTCATCATATTCCCCCAAGCAGTGCTAACAGATGCCGTATTTTAACCAATCTGGCCCCGGCTGCCACAGCCATCCCGACAGGGATCGATGCAGAATCAGAATCCCAGTTCCCGGACACGTTTTTCCAGTCTCTTGACCGAAACCGGGTACTGGGTACCCAACTCCTGGGCGAACAGGGAGATTCGCAACTCCTCCAGGGCCCAGCGCAGTTCCTCGACCCGCTCATCATCCCTCTGTTCCCTGCGCAGCTGATCATCCCACTGCTCCCATTTACGCTGTAACTCCGCCATTTCCCGCATCCGCTGCTGATCCCGCGCGGCTGCCTGGGCCAGTTTGCCGACCCGTTTGCTGACACCCGCCAGGTAGCGTGGGTATTCACGCAGATGAGACTCCCCAACCTTTTGCAAAAACCCACGGTAAACCAGTCGGTTGAGCTGATCCTGCATATCCTTTGCGGAACTCATCCAGTTGATCTGGGTAATTCCCGCGACCGCGGTCCGCGCCTGATGATAGGCCTCCAGGATACGCAGCAGTTGATCACACCATTGATTCGCCAGGCTCATCATCTGTGCCTTGCCCGCATCGACCCTCGCCCTGAAGGTCTGCGCATCGCGGATTTCAGGCTGATTATTGAGAAACGTCTGATCGAGAATGAAGCTGACCAGATCATCCTCGAGATCCCTGCCTTTCGCGGTCGCTTCCGCAGTGGATTCCCGGGGCACCTTGGCATACAGCAGTCTGAGACGTTCGAGATGAGGAAGGTTCTTACGCAGGTAGCGGATGTCACGGGGCATGTTGAGCATCAACAGGCGCCGAATCCCTGCCTGATGCGCCCGTCGAGCCGTGAATTGTGCGTCCAGCAGGCGTATCGACACCGAATCACCCTCATCCACCAGTGCGGGATAACCCTGCAGCCGAATGCCGCCCTGTTCGATCGCCAACTGCTCGGGCAAGTCCGGAAAATCCCAACTTTTGATGTCACTGCGCTCCAACTCCGGGGCATTCAGATGACGGTGCGGATCCTGCGACTGGGTGGCATATCGTTTTTTCAGCGCCACCAGATCCCGACTGGTATCCAGCGCCTTTCCCTGCGCATCGATCACCCGCAGGCGCATCTGCAGATGGGGTGCGATGTCCGTGCTGTCCCAGGCATCTTCAGGAATGTGCACCCCGGTCAACTGCTTGAGCCTTTCGCCCAGCACCTGAATCAATGGGCGATCGCCAGGCTGCAGCCCCTCGAGACAGGCATCCGCATAATCGGGTACCGGAACGAAGGCGCGGCGCAACTGTTTCGGCAGGCTGCGGATCAGGGTAATCACCCGCTCCCGCAGCAGTCCGGGCACCAGCCATTGCAGACGTGCCTCGCTGACCTGGTTCAATACGTCCTGGGGAACCACCAGTGTCACGCCATCCGCGGACTGCCCCGGATCGAAATGGTATTCCAGGGGCAGTTGCATGCCGTTCAGATCCAGACTGTCAGGAAACAGATGTGTCTGTACGTTCTCCGAGCCACTGCGCAACAGGTCCTGCTGCGAAAGATAGAGTTGCTTGGGATGCTTATTCGAGTGCGCGCGCAGCCACTTTTCAAACTCGGGCGTGGTGGAGATTCCCTGCGGCACCCTCTGATCATAAAACTCGTAGATCCGCTCCTCGTCCACCAGAATGTCCCGCCGCCTGGACTTGGCCTCCAGGTCATGCACGTCCGCGATGAGTTCTTGATTATGCCGCCAGAACGGCGCTCGGGTATGGAAATCCCCATCCACCAGGGCGGAACGGATAAAGATTTCGCGCGCCACCACCGGATCGACTGGACTGAAATTGATCTTGCGCCGGGCTACCAGAGTTAGACCAAACAGGGTGACCTTTTCGTAACCCGCCACCTGTCCCCGTTTACGCTCCCAGTGCGGTTCGGAATAGCTGCGCTTGAGCAGGTGTCCGGCGGCCCGCTCGATCCATTCCGGCTGGATCTGTGCCAGGGTACGGGCATACAGTTTGGTGGTCTCCACCAGTTCCGCGGCCATCACCCACTTCGGCTGCTTCCTGAACAGGCCGGAACCCGGATAGATATAAAACCGGGTATTGCGCGCCCCCAGGTAATCATGGCCCTGGCTCTTGAAGCCGATCTGGCTCAACAGTCCGCTGAGCAGGGCCTGGTGGACCTCCTCATAAGCGGATTCAGCCTGGTTTTCCCGATAACTCATCTCGTGCATCTGAGCACGCAGCTGGGTGTGTGTATCATGCCACTCCTGAAGCCGGTTCCAGGAGAGAAACTGCTGTTTGCACCAAGCGTGAAACTTTCGCTTGGAGAGATGCCGGCGTTGTTCCTCAACCAACTTCCACAGACCCAGAAAGGTCATGAAATCGGACTGTTCGTGGCGAAACGAGGCATGCGCCTGATCCGCCTGGGCTCGGTACTCCAGAGGCCTGTCCCGGGGATCCTGAATGCTCAAGGCCGAGGCGATGACCAGGATCTCCCGCAGGCAATGCTGGTGGGCAGCCTCCAGGAGCATTCGTCCGATGCGTGGATCCACGGGTAGTCGGGCCAGCTGGCGTCCCAGACGGGTGACCTTTCGCAGGCCATCCACCGCACCGATCTCCTCCAGAACCCGGTAGCCGTCCTTGATCAGGCGTGCATCCGGGGGATCAATGAATGGAAAATCGGCAATCTCACCGAGCCTCAGCAGCTTCATCTGCAGGATCACCGAGGCCAGGTTGGTGCGTTGGATTTCAGGTTCGGTATACGCCGGGCGGTCGGCATAATCCTCCTCCGAATAAAGGCGAATGCAGATACCGGCGGCAACCCGCCCGCAACGTCCCTTGCGCTGATCGGCGGAGGCCTGGGCGACCCGCTCTACCGGCAGGCGCTGCACCTTGCTGCGGTGGCTGTAACGGCTGATCCGCGCGAACCCAGTATCGATCACGTAGCGTATCCCGGGTACGGTCAGGGAGGTCTCGGCCACATTGGTAGCAAGCACGATGCGACGGCTGGTGTGCGGCTTGAACACCCGCGCCTGCTCCGCAAGACTGAGGCGTGCATACAGGGGTACCACCTCCGTGGCCTGCAGTTTGTGCTTGCGTAGACTTTCGGCGGTCTCCCGAATTTCCCGTTCGCCGCTGAGAAATACCAGAATATCCCCCCGATCCCGGGTTGACAGTTCGTCAACCGCATCCAGTACTGCCTGCTGCATGGGATCGTCACGTTCGTTTTCCGAATCTTCCACAGGCGGACGGTAACGCACTTCGACCGGGTAGGTGCGTCCGGATACCTCGATGATCGGCGCTGCGCCGAAGTGCTCGGAAAATCGCTGTGGATCGATGGTGGCGGAAGTTACGATCAGCTTGAGATCCGGGCGCCTGGGCAGCAATTGCCTGAGATAGCCGAGAATGAAATCGATGTTGAGACTGCGCTCATGGGCCTCGTCGATAATCAGGGTATCGTACTGATTGAGATAGGGGTCCTGCTGGATTTCCGCCAACAGGATACCGTCGGTCATCAGTTTGACATGGGTGTTGGCGCCGATCCGGTCACTGAAACGAACCTTGTAACCGACCTGCTCTCCGGTTGCCGAGTCCAGCTCTGCGGCGATTCGGGAGGCCAGAGACCGGGCAGCCATGCGCCGTGGCTGGGTATGCCCGATGAACCCGGAGACCCCTCGCCCGAGACTCAGACAGATCTTCGGCAGCTGGGTCGATTTACCGGAACCGGTCTCGCCGCAGAGAATCACCACCTGATGTTCTGCAATCAGGCGCTTGATTTCATCCAGGCGCTGGGTGATCGGCAGTTCCGACGGGAATCCGGGTTCCGGCAATGAAGCCTTGCGCGCTGTCAGGCGTTCCTGGGACGCCCGTATCTGCTGCCACAGCTCAAGCAGTCGCTGGGAATAATCGGCCGGTTTGTTGCGGCCCTGCTTCAGATTGCGCAGTCGCCGGGCCAGCCGATGGCGGTCCGTGCTCATGCAGCCCTCGAGTTCCCCGCGATCGGGCAGCTGATTGAGGGTCGCGTTCGGACCTACCGTTGAAGAATCCTGTGGCAAGATATGCAGGCTGATCGAATGGCCGTTACGGTGGATACGTAAAACGACTCGCCCGCTTCCCGATGTCAGGAAGCGCAAGCTCGCTGGGACGCCGCAACACTTGACCCGGCGTCAGGCATAGACTGCCTACCCTTCGATCAGTGGCCTCCTCCCTTGAGTGCTGAGACCATGCCCTCGATGGTGTCCTTCGCATCCCCGAAGATCAGCGATGTGTTGTCCTGATAGAACAGCAGATTGTCGACACCGGAATACCCCGGACTCATGGAGCGTTTGAGGAAGTACACCTGGCGAGACTTTGCCGCATCCAGGATGGGCATGCCGTAGATGGGACTGGAGGCATCTGATTTGGCCGCCGGGTTCACCACGTCATTGGCACCCACCACCAGGGTCACGTCGGCGGTCGGAAACTCCGGATTGACCTCATCCATCTCCAGTACGTGATCATAGGGGATATCAGCCTCCGCGAGCAGCACGTTCATATGACCGGGCATACGACCGGCGACCGGATGAATGGCGAATTTCACATCAACACCTTTGGCCTCGAGGAGTTCCATCATCTCTTTCAGGGCATGCTGCGCCTGCGCCACAGCCATACCGTAACCCGGGACAATGATGACTTTTCCGGCATCTTCCATCCAGTAGATAGCGTCCTCCACCGATGCGGATTTAACACCTTTTTGCGCGGCCTGGCTGGCCGCACTGGCCTCGCCGCCCGATTCGCTGCCAAACCCACCGAACACCACATTGACGATCGAGCGGTTCATCGCCCGGCACATGATGAACGAAAGGATCGCACCGGAAAATCCCACCAGCGCGCCGACAATGATCAACAACAGGTTGCCCAGGGTGAAACCGGTTGCTGCCGCGGCCCAGCCTGAATAGCTGTTGAGCATGGAGATGATCACCGGCATGTCAGCCCCGCCGATCGGTATGATCAGGGTGAATCCAAGGATGAACGCCAGCAGCGTCATCAGCACCAGGGAGGTCATACTCTCGGTCATGCCGAAGTGGACGCCCAGGCCCACGGTTGCCAGCGCCATCGCGGCGTTCAGGGCATGCTGTCCCTGAAACTTGACAGGAGCGCCACTGACCAGGCCCTGCAGCTTGGCAAACGCCACCACGGAACCGGAAAAGGTGATCGCGCCGATGATGATACCGGCAGACAGCTCACCCATCATGACCGGGTTGAGACTGCCGTCGGCACTATGGTTGAGATAGGTTCCAATCGCCACCAGCACTGCTGCCATACCGACGAAACTGTGCAGCGCCGCGACCAGCTGGGGCATCGCGGTCATCTGCACCCGGGAAGCCAACAGCGCACCGATCAGCGCGCCGGCCGCCACACCGGCGAGTATGAAACCGTACGACTGAACCTCATGCCCCAACAGGGTTGCGAGGATGGCAATCCCCATACCGGTCATGCCCAGGTAATTACCACGGCGCGCCGAGGATGGATGGGTCAGGCCTTTCAGGGCGAGGATGAACAGGATCGCCGAAACCAGGTAGGCAATCGACTGGGTGTTTGCAGATATCTCCATCGTTCAGATTCTCACTTATCTTTTTTCTTGAACATGGCCAGCATGCGGTTGGTCACCAGGAAGCCGCCGAACACGTTGATGGAGGCCAGCAGCACGGCGATGAATCCGAAGATTTCCGCGGCACTACCCACATTTTCCAACCCGGTCACGAGTAACGCCCCGACGATGATGATGCCTGAGATGGCATTCGTCAGTGCGACCAACGGGGTATGCAAAGAGGGTGTGACGCCCCAGATGACCCAGTAACCGATGAAACAGGAGAGGACGAAGACATAAAGCGCAACGAGTGTATCTGGCATAGGTTTTCTCTTTCTCGTTATGATTCGATGGCGATACGCGGATCACGAATCGGATTTGAGGCGCATGGCCGCAGTGATCTCATCCGCGTCCAGATCCTTCAATGACAAGCCGTCATCGCCTTTATCCACCATGATATTGAGCAGGTTCATGATATTACCTGCATAAAAGTTACTCGAATCCGAGGCGACCATCGAAGGATAGTTGGTATATCCGATCAGCGTGACTCCGTGCTTCACCACAACCTTATCAGCCTCGGTCAGCGGGCAGTTTCCTCCGGTTGCCGCTGCCAGGTCCACGATCACGGAACCTTCGCGCATCCGCTTGACCACCTCTTCGGTGATCAGTACCGGGGCGGGACGACAGGGTATCAACGCGGTGGTGACGATCACGTGAGCCTTGCTCAACTCATCGGACAGGGCTTGCTGCTGACGCGCTTTCGCTTCATCCGAAAGCTCCTTCGCATACCCCCCCTCACCCGAGCCACTCTCACCGATGTCCAGTTCAATAGCCTTGGCGCCCAGTGACTCGATCTGTTCCTTGGTCTCGGGTCTGACATCGTAGGCGGAGACATCGGCGCCCAGCCGGCGTGCCGTGGCGATCGCCTGGAGACCGGCCACACCGGCGCCGAGGACGATCAGCTTGGCCGGTTTGGCGGAACCGGCCGAGGTCATCATGAGAGGGAAAAAACGCCCGTAGTGGGCACTCGCCTCGATTACCGCCCGGTAACCGGCGATATTGCTCTGAGAGGACAAGGCGTCCATGGCCTGGGCCCGTGAGATGCGTGGAATTCGTTCCATCGCCAGGAATGTAATCTGCTTGTCCAGCACCTGCTGCAGCACATCGTCCGCTTCACAGGATTCAATGTGGGAGATCAACAGGGATCCGTCCGGCATCTGCGCAACCTCATCAGCGGAAGGCTTGCGCACCCGCACCAGGATATCGGCCTGCAAGACCTCCTCTGCGGAGACCACCGTTGCCCCCGCCTCCTGGTACTGCTCATCGGTAAAGTGCGCCAATTCTCCCGCGCCAGACGTTACCTGAACCTGAAACCCCTTTCCTACCAGCTTCTTGGTGATGTCCGGTGACAACGCCACCCGGCGCTCTCCCGATACTGATTCTTTCAACAGGCCTATTTTCATGATTGTTCTATGACTCAGTCTGATTGTAGGAATTAAGAATTATTATCCCGTCTCAACCAGGCATTCACAAGGTTGAGACGGCTATCCTGATACCCGCCCGCAGGTACGAAAAAATTCAACGAGGCCGCGATCATAACAGAGATTCCGATTCACCGACATTCGCCGGACTCCGGCTGGTCGACACTCCCATAACCCGGGATATACGGATGGATCATGGGGTTTTCCGAGTGGGATTAACAGGCCCGCTCTCATATTTTGGGATTATTTTCACAATTTTAGCGACTCATGCACCATGATTCCGTGCCTTGTCTACAGCCAGCGTTAAGCAGGCCTGAAGGCTCAGAGTCAGGGAATCAGTCGTTAACCTGGTGACGCCAGACAGAACGGAAATTCGGCTGTTTGGATGCTGGTTCGGTTGACACAGAGGTGGGGTGGAGCCTGCTTGAGAGGGGGTTCAGGCCGGCAGCCGGGTCAGCGATGACGAAGCTTGGTTGCTCTTGCCGATCGCCTGAAGTAACCGGCCATTGCCCGACAACCGACCGGGAGTCAGACTGGTCTAGGACCACGAGCCCGGTATGTCGTATCAGTAATAGGTGCCGTAGTAATTGGTGCCCTTACCTTCACGACTCTTGTTCAGGATCAGTCCGATGGCCTTATCCTGATCCAGGCGTGAGAGTGAATCCTTGATTGCCTCCACGGGGGTCTGCCCCGCTTCGACCACCACCAGGATCTGCCCCATATGGTGGTTGAGGACCGCAGCCTCGCTGGTGGCGAGCAGCGGCGGAGAATCGAAAATGACAATACGGTCATTGTACCGTCGGGCCAACTCATCGAGCAGGCGTTCCATCTCCGTACTTGCCAGCAGTTCGGTTGACTTCTCCGAACGGGTCCCTGCACCAATCAGTTTCAGCTTCGGGATCTGGGTGTGGATGATGACATCGGACACCTCGCATTCCCGGTTACTCAGCAGGTCGATGAGTCCGGGCTCATTCTCGATGCCGAGCAGCTGACTGAGCGTGTACTTGAGAACATCGCCATCGATCAGCAGGACCGTGGAATCCAGTTCCGTCGCGATGCTGAGCGCCAGATTGAAAGCGGTGAAGGTCTTACCCTCGGAAGGCAGGGAACTGGAGATGGAAACCAGGTTGCCATGTTCGATGGGAACGGCCCCCTTACCCAATGCATTGCGGATCACCGGGCGCTTGATGATTCGGTACTCCTCCTCCAGGGTCTTGTTACCCGAGTGAGGCACGATGTGTCCAACCCGGGATAGTGCCTCGTAGTCCAGATGAACCTTTTTCGCCTGATGCTCCTCTTCCGGACGTGTCTTGGCACTCGGTTTTGGCGTCTCGGGCGTCGGTTCCGCAGCCTCGTTGGTCGGCACTGCCGCAGCGGTCTCCTGAGCGGGGGATTTCGGGGTTTGCGATTCATCCGCACGGCCCGCAGGTCGTTCACCCTTGGACTTCGCCAGTCGCTCAATTGCTTTTTCTATGCTGCTCATTTCAAACCGTTTTCATAGAGTGAGAGGAGATCAGACCCGGAACTTTGTACGTTTCAGAACCAGGTCTCCGGGATGATCAGTACATCACCGGGCATCATCTTCACGTTCGCCGAAATGTCGCCATCACGAATCAGGTCGTCGAGACGTACCCGGTACTGCTTGGTTTCAGTACCGAGTTTGCGCACGATGGTGGCCTTGTTGCCCGAGGCGAATTCGGTCAGGCCACCCACCTCGATGATCACGTCCAGCAGGGTCATACCCTCCCGGTATGGAATCGACTGGGGTTGCGAGGCCTGCCCAACGACCCGAACCTGCTCCGTGTATCGCCCGACGAACTGCCGCACGCTCACGGTGACCTTGGGGTTCTTCACAAATCGCGACAGCCGCGCTTCAAGATTCCTCGCCAGCTCGGTGGGTGTCTTGCCGCTGGCCGGCAGGTCCTCAACCAGTGGGGTGGTGATCAAGCCGTCCGGGCGCACCACCACATCCGTGGTCAGTTCCGGGTCGCCCCAGACAAACACGTTGAGGGTGTCTCCGGGGCCGATCAGGTAGAGCGGTGAAGAGGATGAAAGCTGTCCCGAATTTTCACCGCCCGAGGTGCTGGCATTCATCTCCGGGGTGCTGGAACAGGCACTCATCAGCAACAGCATCAAGCTGGCCATGAGACTGGTAATTTTTGCATAACGTACTGATAGCATAATACTTTCCTGTTATTGAATGATATCAAGCCGGTTGTAATCCTTGATCAGATTCGGGCCACGGGCCCCTAGCGCACTTTTCCACTTGAACCAGCCGCGTTCAACCATTCGCGGATGATAGCGCACTTAACAACCGTTTGGCTTCTTCGGATTCATGAAACTGCTGATTATTTTCGAAAACCTGCTTCAAAATTGCCAGTGCTTCGTGATTTTTACCCATGGCATTCAAAATCGCAGCATAATGATACTGGATGGCCGGATCCTCGGTGCGTCTGGCCACCGGCTCGAGCACTTGCAAAGCCGTTCGGGTATCCCCGGACAGGTGTTTCAACCAGGCATAGGTATCGGCCACCGCCAGCGAGGAATCGCCCACCTTTCGGTAGGCCCGCTGGGCATACTCCAACGCCCGCTCAGGATCTGACTCGAAACTCAGCAACGCGGCATTGTTCAGGGCCACGATGTTGTTCCCATCCTTCTCGAGAATGGACTGGTACAGGCTCACCGCCTGGTTTGCCTGGTTGTCGGATTGATACAGCATCGCCAGTGCCAGCTTTGCCTGGTTCTCACGGCCTCCGGACGATTGCTCGATCTGCTGTTTCAGCAGATTGATGGCGGAGTAGGTTTCACCCAGTTTCACATAGTTGTCGGCGAGCATCTGCACCAGATAGAAAGGCGCGGCACCGGAGAGTTGTTTTTTCAACAGGATCGTGGCGTCCCGGTACTTTCCCTGTTGCTGGTAGACCTGGGCCTGCATGGCAATCCCGTTGAAACGGGTCTTTGCATCCTGCATGAATTCACGCGCGATCGCTTCCGCGTGCGGGTACCGCTTGTCCTTGAGCTCTACCCTGAACAGCAGGCGCTTCGCGCTGGAACTGGGAGTGGCGAGGGTTTTGATCGTGTCGCGTGCCGCCTGGGTATCACCCCTGCTGAGTTGCAGGTTGGCCAGTTGCAGATGGATACCCTCTTGCTGCGGATTCAGTTCGATGACCCGTTGCAGAAGGGATTCCGCCTCCTGCGTACGGCCCAGCTGCTGATTCAGTTCGGCAATCAGGGAAAGAATTGCCGGATCGTTGCTGTTTCTCCAATCTGGATCATCCAGGTATCGGGTCGCCTTGTCCGGCTGGCGGGTTCGCAGGTAGTAGCGGGCCAGGATAATCCTCGGCATGACCGGGTTGGAGGCGCTGGCGGCAGCCTTTTCAAGCCATTCCAGGGCCTCTTTCTGATGTCCCATGCGTTCACTGATCTGGGCCAGCAGCATCAGCACATGCAGATTCTGTGGATCTTTGGCCAGTACCAGATTCAGGCGATCCCCGCTTTCACGCAAGCGGCCATCCTCCAGGTCGAGCCGTCCGAGGGCGATCTGGGCCGGGGTGTAGGCGGGATCTTTCTGTGTCGCCTTGAGAAAAAAATGGCGCGACTCATTACGTTTGCCCGTGGCCATCTCGATCAATGCGCGAAGATAGTAATCCACAGGTGAGTGTGTCGACTCAGGCCCGGACAACATCTGATCAGAGAGTTTCCTGGCTGCGGCATAGTCCTGCTTTTTCAGGTAGGACATCAACAGCAGCGCATTGGTGTGGGTGTTATCCGCCGAATCCAGTTTCTCCAATTCTCCGATCGCATCTTCCACCGCGCCCTGGCTGAGATAGAGTTTCGCCAATTCTTCGCGAATCCGCGTGTCCTCGGGGTGACTCTGCATCGCCTTCTTCAGGTATTCGACACCTTGCAGGTAATCACCGGACTGACTCGCCGCAATGCCGATCATGGACAGAATATCCGCATCATCCTGTTTGTCCTGGGTGGACTTGAGCAGGCTGAGGGCCTCCTTCGGCTTGTTGAGCCGGAGTTTGATCTCTCCCAGCAGTTTCCGCGCCTGCAGATGAGTGGGCACCTGGTTGACGTAGCGCGTCAACAGCAGGTTGGCCTGTTCCAGGTTGTTTTGCGAAAAATGGATGGCCCCCAACAACAGCAGGGTCGGCAGGTGGTTGGGCATCTTGCTCAGGGCCTGGGTCAGATCGGTCTTGGAAGCATCGTATTGCTTGCCGATGTAATGCAGCAGGCCCTTCAGGTAGAGCACCAGGGGGTTGCCCGGATAGGCCAGGGTCAGTTCGTCGAGATAAGCCTGACTCTCCGGCATCCGTCCCTGCTGGACCAGCAACTGAATCAATGTGACCTGGGTGAGAAAACGCTCCATCCTGGAATCCCCGGGCTGAGCCAGTGCAACCGCTTTTTTCAGGGAGTCCACCGCCTGCTCGTACTGCAGGTGTTTGATCTGGATACCTCCCAGAACGCGCCACACCTCTCGGTTCTCAGAATCGATGCCGATGGCCCGGTTCAGGTACTCGATCGCGGTGTCGTCCTCGTCGCGCATGCTGGCGGCATTGGCGCGCATGATCAGAGCGTTGACATTTCGCGGTTGTTCACTGAGCAGGGCTGAAGCCAGTTCATCAGCCAGTTGCGGTTTTTTCAGATGGATATAGGCGTTCGAAACGATTTCCCTCACCCGGCTGCCACCAGGGTCGGAGATGCCCTGGTTTTCATACGCATCCACGATGGGCTGAAACTTGCCTTGCAGTTCCCACGCGGCCAGTTCCACCTCCTGGACCTCAGGTTGTTTCCGGGTCGACTCATTCACCCGGCTGAGTTCCTTTTCAGCGGACAGGCCGTCGCCGATCGCCAGATAGCTGCGCGCCAACAGAATCCGGGCCTGCTGGTGCTTGGTATCGGACTGGAGAATGTTTTTCAGGTCGATGATCGCCTCCGAGTAGCGCGACGCCTGAAAACTGGCCTCGGCGCTCCGGTAGCGCTCCTCCTGGTCAACACCACGACTGCAGCCTGAGATCAGCATGACAGTCAGCAGCAGTATCGGCAGACAATGTTGCGTAGCGTGCTTCATGCGGTCTGTGTTTCCCGTATCTGATTATTTCCGAGTGATCATCCGATCGTCATACCACCCATCGCACAGGGTGCGAATGGAAAGTGGCTATTTGAGGCCGTATTTGTTGACCAGATCGTAGAGTGTGGGACGACTCACTCCCAACAGATCGGCAGCCTTGGAGACATTGCCGCCAACGTAGCTCATGGCACGGATGATTGCGCGCGCCTCGGCGTGTTCCCGCACTTCCCGCAGATTGATCGGCATATGGTCTTCCGTGTCTGGAGAGAGTTGCAGCTCCGCGGGTGTGATCAGGTTGTCATCGGCCATCACAACGGCCCGTTTGATGCGGTTTTCCAACTCCCGGACGTTACCCGGCCAGGTGTACTCTTCGATGGCCTTCAGCGACTCACCGTTGAATCCCGTGACCTTGGAACCGTTCTGCTTGGCGTATTTGGCAAGAAACGACCAGGCCAGCAGCACCGCGTCCCCCGCCCGCTCCCGGAGTGGTGGAATATTGATGATGATTTCGCTGATGCGGTAGTAGAGATCTTCGCGAAAATCCCCCCGCCCGATCATCTCCTCCAGGTCCTTGTTGGTGGCACAGATGACCCGTATGTCCACCGGAATCTCGTCCCGCCCACCGATCCGCTCGATCACCCGCTCCTGGAGAAATCGCAACATTTTCGCCTGCAAACCCAGCGGCATGTCACCAATCTCATCAAGAAACAAGGTGCCGCCGTTGGCGGATTCGATCTTACCGACCGTGCGTTTCACTGCCCCGGTAAAGGCTCCCTTCTCGTACCCGTAGAGTTCACTTTCAAGCAGATTTTCAGGAATCGAGGCACAGTTGATGGCGGCGAACTTTTCGTCCCTGCGATCGCTCAACCCATGAATCGCCCGCGCCAGTACTTCTTTACCGGTGCCGCTCTCACCCAGTAACAGCGCAGTGATGCTGGTCGGGCTGACCTTCTCGATCACCCGGCATAATTCGAGCATTTCGGGACTGTTCGCGACGACGCCATCGAGCGGGGAGTTGCGCTGCAGGCGGTTGAGTCTGCGGTTCTCGTCTTCCAGTCCATGCACGTGATAGGCCCGCTCGATGATCACCTTGAGCACATCCGGGTCGATCGGTTTCTGGTAAAAATCGTAGGCCCCGAGTTCAATCGCCCTGAGCGCGTTCATCCGGTCATCATTACCCGTAACCACGATCACCTTGGTCTGTGGTTGCATGTTGAGAACTTCCTGCAGCGTGGCGAATCCCTCGCTCACGTTGGTCGGATCGGGGGGCAACCCCAAATCCAGGGTCACCACGGGAGCCAAGGTCTTTCGCAACAGGCTGATGGCGCTTTCCCGGTCCCCGGCGATGTGCACGTCGTAGCCATCGAAACTCCATTTCAATTGACTCTGCAGACCGGGGTCGTCCTCCACAATGATCAACGGTTTCAGTTGATTGCTGACTTTACTCACTCAGTTTTGCCTCTATTCTCCGGTTACCAGGCCCTAGATTACTGTTCGGTCGACCCGGCCCGGTCTTTAATAGTATTCTCGATTTCTGCGTTAGATTCCTGTTTGCGGCGGACGTCAACCACCGGGCAATGATGACAGCTCAGTATCGGATTCGGGCTTTACCTGCGGGGCCACCCGATTGAGCGGAATGCTGATCGTGAACCGGGTCCCCACCCCCAGCTCACTGCTGACGCGCAGGCTCCCGTTCAATGATTTCACATACTCGCGGGTTTCATACACGCCGATTCCCATGCCGGCATTGCCCTTGGTCGTCTGAAAAGGTCTGAATAGCCGTTCCTTGATGAATTTCTCCTCCATGCCACTGCCCGTATCCGAGATTCGAATGACCGCCTCCTGCCCCTCGCGCTCCAGGATCACACTGACGGAGCCGTCGGCATCCGTTGCCTCCTGGGCATTCTTGATCATGTGTACCATGACCGCGGTGAAACGGTCCTGATCGGCAATGATCTCGAGATAGTTGTCCCGAATGTCCAACTGGGGCTTGGGATGATAGGCATACAGTTCGTTGACCGCTCGAGCCACGGCTTCTTCAATGTAGAACTGGTTGGTGCGTGTCGACTCAAACCTTCCCTGCCGTAACTGTGACAGCAATCGTCCCATTTTCTCAACGGCGTTACCAATAGTTTTCACCGCATCATCCATGAAAGCCGGGTTGTTCTTGTGGCGCTCCGCATTCTTCACCACAAGTTCAAGCTGCGCGATCAGATTTTTCAGATCATGCACCACGAAGGCTGAGAGACGGTTGAAGGCTTCGAACTGGTTGGCCTGGCTCAATGCCTCGGTGGTCTGCAACAGGGCCAAATAGCCACCCGCCTGCTTGGCCGCGGCCTTGATCAGGTCCCGGTCCTCCCAATTGATCGAGCGGCTCTGCTTCGGATGCGTGAGCAGGACGAAGCCAATCAGCGCCTCATGGTGCTTGATCGGCACAATCAGCCAGGCATCGGCCAGTTCAACCAGTGAAGGGTCGATGTTCAGGTTCTCATACCGCTCCGGATAGTCCGACCATTCGTCGATGTCGATGATCCAGTCACTGGTGAGAAAATAGTCCGCCAGGGCTGAATCGGCCGCGACATTGAGACTGATTTCGGGCATCTGCCACTGGCTGACGCACTGATAGCTGCCATCGTCACTCAACATCCATAGATAGCCGCCCCTGGCCTCCACGGAATCGGAAATCGCCTGGATCACCCGGGGGCGGATCTCATCCCCTCCAGGCCCTTCGGAAAGGGTCTGCACCACCCTCAGCCACTCATCCCGCCAGTCATATTTGTAGCTGAAGAAGTGCTTGTTGACGAACACCTTCAGTTTGCCGCGAAACGATCCGGAAAACAGCACCACAACCAGGAAACACAGGCCGAAGAACACCACCGCGATCTGCGCGGCCTTGGCCCAGCTGCCTCCATAGTAGCGGATGTAGTAACCCACCACCGCCATGAACACCAGGTAGCTGCCTGCCGCAAGCAGGGTCATGGCATGAAAAACCACCTGCCGGGAGACAAATACACGGACCGACCAACTCGGGTTGCGGGTTGCCGCAATCGCAATGAAGGGAACCGCCAGGGCACTGGTGAATCCCCGCGCCTGCCAGAAGGCGGAATCCACCTGCCGATACATCAGCGCGTCGGCATAGAGCGCGAAATCGTAGGCAAACAGTACACCCATGCCCAGGTAGAGGAACTTGACCGACCATCGCATCTCGGGACGTGTGCTGCGATAGAGCTGCTCGATCAGTACCAGTCCGGTAATCGAAAACCCCAGATGACCCACCAGTTGCAGATCGGCGGTCCAGGTCCAATCATGCACCTGTGGGTTGAAGCGGCCCAGCAGTTCCACCCCGAACAACACCACGGAGACGGAAAAAATACCCGCCGGGACATATCGCAGGACCCGACCCTCGCTGCCGGAGGCCTGCTGCAGGGTGTTGAGGAGATGGAACAGGAAAGCAAACCAGGTGAGATTCCGCGCGATCTCGAACAGCTGGTAGGTGGTCGTGGTGAGCGGGGTTTCCTGAACCTGTAAGGCCACTGCGGCCAGGGCCCAGCAAGTCGTGGTCGCCGAGGCAACGAGCAGATAGACCCCTTCGATACGCCCACGCCAGCTGGTCAGCAGCAGCACACTGAACAGAAAAAACAGGAATGCGGATACGGCGTAGCTGATGATCCCGATACTCAATCAATCCTCCCCGCGAAGCTATTAAGCCGACACCTAAATATGCCATGTTCAGCCGAAGCGTGCCTGTCCTTAGAATTACGTTGACAGGGGCTACAAGCAGCCCTTGCTCTGTGTTGTGAGCGGCTATTCCCTGCGAGTCACGCCTTGACCAAGGGCATGCTTGTAGCCCTGAGCATGGCATATTTAGGTGCCGGCTTAATAACCGGGCCGCGTTAAACAAAACCGCTGCGCGATGTTCCGGTCCTCTGCCGGCTTTCCCTGCATGCCGGGGAACCCAGCATTTTTCTCCGTGTCGGAGTAGGACGCCAGACAGGCATTGCCGATCCCGCACGAGGTTCCGGCATCAGCCTGTCAACCGTCATCTTATAAGGAACCGGGAATTGGATCACCTTGACGAAAGGATTTTCCAGTGGATTCTGGATTCTGATTCGCATTCACTTGATAATAGACCGGTTTCAAACTATCAACTTATGGAAAACAACAGGTTCCAGATTATGACCCAGCAGGCCAACCCAACTCAGCACAGTCTTGGATTTTCGCGTCGATCACGGATCCCAACCCAGACCCGATCACTTCACAAGGGCTTCACTCTGATTGAAGTCATGGTGGTGGTGGTCATACTGAGCATCCTGGCCGCGATCGTGGTGCCGAAAATCATGGATCGTCCGGAGCAGGCTCGTGTCACCAAGGCCAAGAGCGATATCCGGGCGCTTGAGGCAGCACTCAACCTGTACCGCCTCGACAACATGCTCTATCCCACCACCGACCAGGGACTGGAGGCCCTGGTGAACAAACCCAATGACTCACCGGAACCGAGGAACTGGAAGGAAGGCGGGTATCTCGATCGTCTGCCGATGGATCCCTGGGGCAGCACCTACATGTATTTGAATCCGGGCAGCCATGGGAGCATCGACATCTATTCCGCCGGCCTCGACCCCCAGTCAACCGACGATGATATCGGGAACTGGAATCTGGAGTGAGTGGACCGGCCATGCCACGGAACGCTGAATTGGCCCGGGCAGCAGGGACTTCTGCCCCCCCTCCCCCCCGATTCCCGGCGACGATCGGGGCCGAGCCGCCACCGGCGCGGGGCTTCACCCTGATCGAGGTCATGGTCGTGGTCTTCATCATCGCCATCGTAATCAATATCGTGGCCATATCCATCGGCCGCAACACACCCGCCGACCGGCTCAAGGAAGAGGCCAACCGGCTCACCAGCCTGATCCAGCTCGCAAGTGAAGAAGCCCTTCTGAGATCGGTACTGATCGGCGTGGACATCACCGAAGATCACTACGGCTTCCTGGCCCTCACGGAGGGCGACTGGGAGCCGGTGAGCGACACCCTGTTCCGGGACCGGGAGCTGCCGGAATTCATGGAGCTGAGTATCGCCACATCCCTCAGGGAGGGTGATGACGAGGAGAAACGGACCCCAGAAATCATCCTCCTGAACAGCGGTGAGATGACCCCGTTCGAGATGAAAATCAGTTCCCGGGACGTCGAAAGTTATTACCGGCTGAGCGGCAATGAAGTCGGAGAACTTGCGCTGGAACATGTTTCACCCTACTGACCGCCCAACCTCCGCGAGCGCTACCAGACACAGCGGAGGGTTTACCCTGCTCGAGATCCTCATCGCCCTGGCGATTCTCGCAATCGCCTTCGCCTCGATCATCTCCGTCGCCTCGAATCAATCGGTCAACGTGGCCTACCTGCGTGACAAGACCCTGGCTCACTGGGTCGCCATGAATCAGATGACCACCCTGCAGGTCGGCAGCAAATGGCCGGATACCGGGATCCAGCGAGGCGACGAGGAGATGGGTCTGCACAAGTGGCACTGGGTGCGGGAGGTGGAGAAAACCCCTGACGAACGGGTTCGCAAGGTCGAAATACGGGTGTTCCGGAAAAAGGGTGATGAGGACAGTGTCACCAGTCTCGTAAGTTTCCTCTCGCAACCCTATCAACAGGCCCAATGAAGCGCGCATATTCATTCGCTCTCCCTGCCCAACCGGCACCTGCACGGGGCTATCAGCAGGTTGCGAGAGGGGTCCAGAGCGGCTTCACCCTGCTGGAACTGCTGATTGCGATTACCATCTTTGCAATCATAGCGACTTTCGTCTACTCGGGACTCAAGGTGGTACTGGACACCGAACAGCAGACCAGTGCCTACAGTCAGCGCATGACCCGGCTGCAGCTGGGCCTGAATCTGATGCAGCGGGATATCATTCAGGTCGTGGACCGGCCGGTACGCGACCAGCATGGGGATTCACAGCCCGCTCTGTCGAGCGGTGGCTTCGCCGGGATTCTGCTCGAACTGACCCGGGATGGCTATGCCAACCCGATGAAACTCAACCGCAGCAATCTGCAGCGGGTCGGGTACCAGTTCGAGGACCAGACCCTCTACCGGGTTACCTGGCCAGTGCTGGACCGGGCGCAGGACACCGAACCCAAGCGCTTCAGGCTGTTCGATCAGGTCAGCGCCCTGGAGATCATCTACTACGACGAGGAACTCAACAAACTCGACCGTTGGCCTCCGGAGATTCGTGGCGCCGATGCGGACACCCAGCCGAGTCTTCCGCTGGCCATCGAGATCAACCTCGAATTAAAGGACTGGGGCGCGATCCGGCGGATTTTTCCGGTTTCACGGAAACTGCCCGATGAGGCAACCCTGCAGGATACGCTGAACCCATGAAGCGTTTCCCTACCCCTCCCGTACGACACAAAGGCGTGGCTCTGATTACGGCCATCATCATCGTCGCCATGGCCTCCATCGCCGCAGTGGCCATGACCCACCAGATGCAACTCAGTATCCGCCGCACCGGCAACATCCTGATGGCGGATCAGGGGTACTACCTCACCCTGGGCAGCGAAGCCTGGTCTCGGGGGATGTTGATCCGGGACCTGAAAGACGACGGGGCACAGGGTTATGACGGGCTGGACGAGGACTGGGCCAAGGTCCTGCCACCCACCCCGGTGGAAGGCGGTGAGGTACAGGCCGCCACCACCGACCTGCAGGGGCGCTTCAACCTGAACAATCTGTACGTCGAGGCGGAGGCGGACGAGCAGAGCAAGGCGAACGCGGCGATCCATCTCGCCCAGTTCCAGCGTCTGCTGGTATTCCTGGAACTCCCCGAAACCATCGCCCAGGCCACCCAGGACTGGATGGACGGGGACATCAACGCCCTGTTTCCCGACGGTGCGGAAGATCTCAGCTATCTTGCGATGGATCCCCCCTACCGGACCGCCAACGGTCGCATGGGCAGCGCCACCGAGCTGCGTCTCGTGAAAGGCGTCGATGCAGAGATTTTTGATCAGCTTGTCCCCTATGTGACGGCCCTGCCGCAACAGACCCCGGTGAACATCAACACCGCCGATCCGCTGGTGATACGTTCCCTGATCGCCGGGCTCAGTGAAGCGGACGCGGAACAACTCACCGGGGACCGGGAAGAGAACCCGTTCAAAGACACGAACACCTTTGTTGATAGATTGAGAGACCTTTTGGACGAAAATAAAGTAAAATCTGAAGAGATAGAGCCATTGATCTCAGTAAACAGTCAGTTTTATCAGTTGGAGACGGTTGTTCGGATGGAAAACAACAGCCAGAGATTGGTCAGCCGTATGTATAAAAGCGACCAGGATGTCGTGGTCTTTTCGCGTACCCTTGGGGCATATTGATGGCGGAAACTTTCGTATTGCAGTGCCATGACAGCGAGTGCGAGCAGGTCAGCTGGTGCGTGCGCGGGGGCGCCGTCAACGACACCGGGGAAGGCAGCCTGGCGGAAGCGGTCCAGCAGGCCCGGGGACGCCGCACCCTGGCGCTGATCCCTGCCTCCGATGTATTACTGACCCAGGTCAGGATTCCCACCCGCAACCGGCAGCGCCTGTTGCAGGCGATTCCCTTCTCTCTGGAAAACGAGCTCAGCGAAGATATTGACGATCTGCACTTCGCGGCAGGCAGCATCGATGCCGAGCAGGTCACACCGGTGCTGGTGATTGCCCGCCAGCGCCTCGATGCCTGGCTCGAGCGGCTGGAAAACGCCGGTCTGGAGCCCATGGGTGTGTTCGCCGATCTCACCTGCCTGCCCCGTCATGAAGAGACCTGGACGCTCTACCAGGATGACCAATACCTGCTGGTGCAGACCCGGCTGAACCAGGGATTCAGCGTGGACGCGATGAATGCGCCGGGATTCCTGCAGATGGCGTTGAGGCAGGCGGAGGACCATCCACCGCAAAGACTGCTGCTGCATTGTCTCGAGGCTATCGAACCAATATCCGGTCTCGAATCCATCGCCGCCGACGCTGAGGTCAGCATTGAGCCGATCGCCTCGCGAGCCCAGCTGACTGCCCTGCTGGCATCCGCTCTGAATGAAAAGGAGCAGATCAACCTGCTTCAGGGCGACTACCTGCGGGTCGACAAGATGACCCTGCAATGGAAGCGTTGGCTACCTGCAGCCGTGCTGGCTGGGGTCTTCGTCGGAATAGCCATGGCGACCAGTGTGAAGGACTACTACAGCTACGAGCGCCAGAGCGAGGCACTTGCCCAGGAGATCAGAAGCACCTTCCAGCAGGCCTTTCCGGAGATCAAGCGTATCGTCGACCCGAGGGTACAGATGGAGCAGCAGTTGAAAGTACTGCAGGGTAGCGGCGGAGGATTCACTCAGTTCGCGACACTCTTCGTACCTGCAGCGGAGATCGTCAAAAAAGCCCCCAACACGACCCTTGAGAGCATCAGCTTCCGGGACGGTCAACTCGACCTGCAACTTACGATCAAGGAATTACAGGCCCTCGAACCCTTGAAAAAGCAGTTGGAGGCGGCTCAGTTGAATGTCGAGATCCGTTCCGCCAACGCCTCGGGCAATCAAGTCACTTCGCATATTCGCATCACAGGCAGTCGATCATGAAGCAGTGGTGGCAAAGCAAGACCCAGCAGGAACACCTGGCCATGATTCTCGGCGCTGCCGCGGTACTGATCCTGCTTGTCTACCTGGTGTTCTGGCTCCCGTTCACCCGGGACCTGGAGAAACAGGCGCAGCGCGTGGAAAGCCAGACCGCAACCCTGCAGTGGATGCAGGACAATGTCGGCCTGGTGCAGCGCATGCGCGCCCGTCAGGGTGGTTCGCGCAAGGTCTCCAACGAGGCCCTTCTGACCCTGGTGGACAGAACCGCCAAAACCATCCGCATGCGCGAGCAGATCGAACGAATCAAGCCGCAGGGTGACAAGGCCGTGCAGCTTTGGATCGAACAGGCGCCCTTCGATATCCTGATCCGCTGGCTGGGCCAGTTGACCGAGGAGCATGGTCTTGAGATCGAGTCCCTGAATATCGACCGTCAGGATGGACCCGGCCTGGTGAATGCCCGGGTCGTGGTGCAACGGGGAGGCGAGTGATGACACGCGCCTGGAAACTCACCCTTGTCGGCCTCGGCGCCTACCTGGTGTTCCTCCTGATCAACCTGCCCGCCCAGCATGTGATGGGCTGGTTCGCAGGGGATGCCCCCCGCCTGCCCTTCACCTACGGCCGAATCAAAGGCAGCCTGTGGGACGGCAGGATGGAGGCGCTCAGCATTCGCCAGGTTCCACTGGACAAACTGAGCTGGAATTTCGCCCCTACCCGGCTGTTGTTCGGCCGCCTGGGGTTCGATGTGCAACTGACTCATCTCGGTCAGTCCCTGCAGGGTACCCTGAGCGTGGGATTTGGCGACACCCGGATCGAGGGAATCCATGGAACGCTTCCTGCGGAGCTGGTACCGCCGCTGATGGATCTGGCGCAAATCGGGGTCGGCGGGCAATTCTCGCTGGAGGAAACCGACATCATGCTGGAGGGTGAACGTCTGACCGGAGCCGAGGGCCGAATGGAGTGGCGCAGCGCCGTGTTCACACGTCCTTTTCCCCTCAAGGTCGGTGACCTGCAGGCCGAAGTAACCACAGACCCGGATGGACAATTGACGATTCAGGTCAATGACATGGGTGGACCGACCGGCGTGGAGGGTGAATTCCGTCTCGCTTCGGACGGAAACTTCCAGGTCAACGGACATATCAAACCCGGTGCGGAATCCGATCCCAATCTGGGCAAAGCCCTGGGTGCTTTCAGCAAACGCCAGCCGGACGGAAGCTTTCAGGTGATCTTTCGTGACAGGCTTTGAGCTTCCGCTATCGCAGCATGGGCCATTGCGCTATCATCTGCTATTATGGAATACATTATATTATCGATATAACCCAATGATGGACAAAGAATTTCACCTCAAACATCCGCTTTCGGACAGGATTCGGAACCCGCGGATCGCGACTCGCCATCCAATGTGCCTGGCGGGAGGCATTGACGGCCATGATTAAACAGCTCATCCCTTTCAGCAAACAACCGGATACCAGGCCGTCCCGCAGAACCGGTCTGCGGCGCGTGATTATCAGCCTGCTGCTGCTGAATCTGCTGGTTGCGACGAATCTGCTGGCGGAGCAGATCACCCTGAACCTGAACAATGCGGATATCGAAGCGCTGATCAAGACTGTATCGGAACACACCGGGAAGAACTTCGTCATCGACCCCCGGGTCAAAGGCAAGGTCACGGTCATCTCCGCGCACCCCATGGACAGCGATGAGTTCTACGAGGTTTTCCTGTCGATTCTCGAAGTCCACGGTTTTTCCACCATCCCCAGCGGTGACGTGATCAAGATCGTACCCGACGTGAAAGCGAAACAGGGCGGAATCCCCACCATCGACGCTCCCGGGGAACTCCCTGGGGATCAGATCGTGACCCGGATCATCCAGGTCAAGAATGTGGCCTCGGCACAACTGGTACCGATCCTGCGCCCCCTGATTCCTCAGGAAGGCCATCTCGCCGCTTATCCCGACACCAATGTGCTCATCGTTTCCGACCGGCGCCGCAATGTAGACCGGGTGATGAAGATCATCGAGCAGATCGACACCGTCAGCGACAGTTCCATCGAGGTGGTGACCCTGCAGCACGCCTCGGCGGCGGAGGTGGTGCGGATTCTTGAGAGTCTGGATCCCCCGAGCAAGGCCGCCGGCGGCACCAATTCCACCAAACTGGTCGCCGATGAACGCACCAACAGTGTGCTGATCAGCGGAGACCCAACTGCGCGTCTACGCGCCCGCGTGGTCATAGAACACCTGGACACCCCGTTCGACAATGAAGGCAATGCCCAGGTGGTCTACCTGAAGTATGCCAATGCGGTGGATCTGGTGAACGTGCTCACCGGTGTGGGCGAGAACATCGATGAGACCGCCTCCGGCGCCGCGGGTACGGCGGCCAAGGGCAAACCCAAACAACCGGTGAACATTCAGGCCGACGAGGCCGCGAATGCCCTGATCATCACCGCGCCTCCCGATGTGTTCCGTTCGCTGCAGGCGATTATCCGAAAACTCGATATCCGCCGCGCTCAGGTACTGGTGGAGGCGATTATCGCGGAAGTCTCTTACGACAAGGCCAAGAAACTCGGCGTACAGTGGGTCGTGGACGGCACCCCGGACGGCACCGGTCCGGTGGGCGTCATCAACCTGGGAACACCCTCCATCACCGACGTCGCCAACACCTACCTGGGCACCGGAGCGGTCGCCCTGGGCGCGGGAACCTCCATCGGCCTGGGCCGTTTCGACAGCGACCGGATCAATTTCGCCGCCCTCATCCAGGCTCTGGAGAGCGACACCTCGAGCAATATCCTGTCAACGCCCAGCCTGACCACCCTGGACAACCAGGAGGCGGAAATCGTGATCGGCCAGAACGTGCCCTTCATCACCGGCTCCTATACCGACAGTGGCGGCACCAGCAGCAGCGTCAATCCCTTCCAGACCGTTCAGCGTGAGGACGTGGGACTGACCCTGAAGGTGAAACCGCAGATCAATGAAGGCAACTCCATCCAACTCGAGATCGAGCAGGAGATCTCCAGTATCGACAAGGCCGCGAGTCTCGGCACCAGTGACATCGTCACCAAGAAACGCACCATCAAGACCGTGGTCATGGTGGAGGACGGCAAGACCATCGTACTCGGCGGCCTGCTACAGGAGGACTTGCAACAGACCGAGGACAAGGTACCCCTGTTGGGCGACATTCCACTCCTCGGCGCGCTGTTCCGGGCGAATACGACCACCAAGGTAAAACGCAACCTGATGGTATTTCTGCGCCCGGTAGTGCTGCGTGATGCCGCCATCAACACCCAGATTGCCGGCGACAAGTACAACTATTTCCGCGCCGAACAAATGAAGATGAAGCAGGACGGAGTCAAACTGATGGATGACGAGGAAACGCCGGTGCTGCCACCGCGCTTCGGTGAACTCGCCCCCCCGTTTGACGATGCCGCCCCGAAAACGGAACTCTGATCAGGCAGCCGGGAACATGGTAGACCAGACATCCGAACTGCAAACCACTGCCGAGGAGGCCGCCTCAGAACTCCTCAATGCGGTCGAGATGGATGCATCGCCATCACCGCAACTGCCCTACACATTCGCCCGCCGTCACGGTGCCGTGGTGGTGCGTGACGAGCAATCCGGGGATCTGCAACTGCTGCACAAACCGGGGATCTCCCTGAATGCCCTGAGCGAAATCCGGCGTCTCCTGGGCCACCCCCTGGTATACCGGCAGATCGATGAGGAGAGTCTTGAAAAACAGCTCTCTCTGATCTACGAAACAGGTAGCAAGCAGTCGAGCCAGATCATGGAGACGATGGGCGAGGACATCGACCTGGATCATGCCGCACAGGCCCTGAATCAACCCGAGGATCTGCTCGACAGCGACGACGATGCGCCGATCATTCGACTGATCAATGCGCTGTTCACCGAGGCGATCAAGGAGAAGGCTTCGGATATTCACATCGAACCCTACGAGAGCCGCCTGGTGGTGCGTTTCCGGGTAGACGGTGTACTCCGCGAGGTCCTGACCCCGCCGCGTAACGTGGCCTCCTTCCTGGTATCCAGGATCAAGGTCATGGCGCAACTGGATATCGCCGAGAAGCGGATTCCCCAGGATGGACGCATCTCCCTCAAGGTCGGCAACCGGCCGGTGGACGTGCGTGTCTCCACCCTGCCCTCAAGTTACGGTGAGCGGGTGGTGTTGCGTCTGCTCGACAAGCAGGCGGGACGCCTGGACCTGGAACACCTGGGCATGTCCAAGGATCTGCTGAAACAGATCGACCCCGGTATCATCAAGCGGCCCCACGGCATCTTTCTTGTTACCGGTCCCACGGGTTCGGGTAAAACCACCACCCTGTACGCCGCGCTGAGCCGGCTCAACACCCAGAGCCGCAATATCGTCACCGTCGAGGACCCGATCGAATACTACCTCGACGGCATCGGCCAGACTCAGGTCAACAACAAGGTGGACCTCACCTTCGCCCGGGGACTGCGCGCCATCCTGCGTCAGGACCCGGATGTGGTGATGGTTGGCGAGATCCGGGATCTGGAGACCGCTCAGATCGCGGTCCAGGCAAGTTTGACCGGTCACCTGGTCATGTCCAGCCTGCACACCAATACCGCCATCGGCAGTATTTCGCGTCTGCGTGATATGGGCGTCGAACCCTTCCTGCTCTCTTCAAGTCTGGTGGGGGTGCTGGCGCAACGCCTGGTCAGAACCCTCTGTCCACACTGCAAGGTTGCGTATCAGGCAACCCGTGAGGAACTGGATCTCATGGACCTGCCGCTGGTCGATGACGAAGTGACACTCTACTCGCCGGCAGGCTGTGAGGAGTGCCACCAGCATGGTTACAGCGGACGCACCGGCATCTATGAGCTGATCACCATCGATGAGACCCTGCGCAATTTCATACACCGCGGCAGCGGCGAAACTGAGATGCTCAAACACGCCCGTCAGTTCAGCGACAGCATCCGTCAGGATGGCATGAAGCGGGTGCTCAAGGGCGACACCACCATCGACGAAATCATCCGCGTGACCCAAGAGGGCTAGCGAATGAACTTCGACAGGCCCTGACCTTGGACGCTTTCGAATATGTCGCACTGGATGCAACCGGTAAGGAACGCCGGGGAGTTCTCGAGGGCGACAGTCCCCGGCAGGTGCGCCAGCAGTTGCGTGAAACCGGCCTGACCCCCCTGTCCATCGACTCGGCCAGCGGCAAGACCCGGACCAGTAACAAGGGTTTTTTCCAGCGCAACATCAATGCCATGGAACTCGCGCTGGTGACCCGTCAACTGGCAACCCTGTTGCGCTCCGGCCTGCCCCTGGAGCATGTTCTCAAGACCACCGCCCGGCAAACCGACAAACGGCATGTGGAGCGGACCCTGCTGGCGGTCCGGGCCAAGGTGCTTGAGGGACGCACCCTGGCGGACGGTCTGAGCGAATTTCCCAAGACCTTCCCGGAACTCTATATCAAGACCGTTGCATCGGGAGAGCAATCCGGCCACCTGGAAGTGGTTCTGGAACGCCTTGCCGACTACACCGAGCAGCGCCAGCAGATGCGCCAGAAGACGATTTTCGCCCTCTTCTACCCGGCGCTTCTGACTATCGTTTCGATTCTCATCGTCGCGGGACTGCTCACTTTCATCGTGCCGGAGGTGACCCGCGTGTTTGAAACCATGTCCGCGGAACTGCCCTGGATCACCCGGGCCCTGATGAAAACCAGTGATGTATTCCGCGCTTACGGGCTGATCATTCTGCTGGTGCTGGTGGTATGCGGCGTGCTCATCAGTTACCTGTTGAAGAAGCCGGGCCCCAAGCGCTGGTGGCACCGCTTCCAATTACGCATTCCAGTGATCGGACGACTGATCCGTACCGCCAACGCGGCACGTTTCTCCCGCACCCTGAGCATTATGGCGGCGAGTAGCGTGCCGATTCTCGACGCGATGCGTATCGCCTCCCAGGTGCTGACCAATCTGCCGATGCGCAGCGCCGTGGAAGAGGCAACCCTGCGTGTTCGCGAGGGTTCCAGCCTCTACCAGGCGCTGGAGCGAACCGGGTATTTTCCGCCCATGACCCTGAGCCTGCTCGCGAGCGGAGAGTCCAGTGGTAACCTTGAAGGGATGCTCGAGCGGTCCGCGGATATTCAGGAACGGGAGATCGAAACCCTGGTCTCGACCATACAGGGGCTGTTCGAACCCATCCTCATCCTGGTCATGGGTGGTATCGTGCTGGTCATCGTCCTGGCGATACTGCTGCCCATCTTTGACCTCAACCAGCTGGTAGGCTGATACAATGAATCTCAACCACACCCCCCGACATCCTTTCCTGATCATCAGCCTGTTCTGCCTGGCACTCCTGACCGGTTGCGCCACCTCTCCGGATCCTGCCTTCGACGAAACCCAGGCAATCCTCGATGAGGCGCATATCGCCTACAACGCAAAACAGTACAAGAAGGTCTTCGAACTTCTGTTTCCCCTCGCCGCCGCCGGCAATGACAAGGCCCAATACGCCCTGGGATATCTCTTCTATCATGGACTGGGGGTGCAGAAGAGCGACCGTCAGGCCATGCACTGGATTCAGCTGGCCGCGGCCCAGGGCAACAGAAAGGCGATCCAGGCACTGAAAGCCGAGTAGCACCGCATCTGCCGTCAGAGATGCGGCTGGAGCACGGAGTCAGCGACGCCGCCAGGCCTGAAGATCCGACTCAGATCACCTTGGAGAAACTACCCTGTGAGGCGGCACTGCCGAGATAGTGGTCGAACTGCATGCAGATGTTGCGGATCAGCAGACGTCCTCTCGGCTGCACCTCGATACGGTCCGCATCAACGCTCAGCAAACCATCCGCCTGCATCTCCTGCAGACGCTTAAGTTCTGTCGCAAAATAGTCGCTGAAACTCATATTCCAGGTCTTTTCCACATCACTCATGGTAAGACTGTAGTGGCAGATCAAGCGGGTGATCACGTCCCTGCGGATCAGATCGTCCCGATTCAGTTCCACACCGCGGAACACGGCCAGTCGACCGGCATCGATACGCTGGTAGTACTCATCCAGACTGCGCATGTTCTGCGCATAACTGGGCCCGACCATGCCGATGGAGGTCGCCCCAAGACCAATCAGGTCACAATCCGAATGCGTGGAGTAACCCTGGAAGTTGCGATACAGGGTCCCGTCCTCCTGTGCCCGCACCAGTTCGTCGTTGGGTTTGGCAAAATGATCCATGCCGATGTAGACGTAGCCGGCGCTGGAAAGCTTGTCGATGGTCATCTGCAGGATGTCGAGCTTCTCCTGGGGCGGCGGCAGCTCCTTTTCGTCGATACGCCGCTGTGGCTTGAAACGCTCGGGAAGGTGGGCATAGTTGAATACCGAGAGACGATCCGGGTCGACCTCCAGGATCTGATCAAGGGTGGCGGAGAAACTCTCCAGGGTCTGAAACGGCAGACCGTAAATCAGATCGATACTGATGGAACGAAAACCCTCGTCCCGGGCCGCTTGCAGAACCTGCAGGGTCTCGCGTTTGCTCTGAATCCTGTTGACCGCCTTTTGCACCGCCGGCTCGAAATCCTGAACCCCCAGACTCATGCGGTTGAATCCCAGTTCCCGCAGCAGCTTGATGGTGTCTCCCTGGGCCTCCCGCGGGTCGATTTCGATCGAATACTCACCGCTGTCGTCATCCAGAAGATTGAAATACTGCCGGGTTTTGCCGACCAGTTCCCGCATCTCGTCATGACTGATGAAGGTGGGCGTTCCACCGCCCCAATGCAACTGGGTCACCACCCGGGAACGGTCGAACAGCTCCGACTGCATCCTGAGCTCCTCGTACACCCGGGCCAGGTAGTCTGAGGCCATGCCCCGGTCTTTGGTGGCCACCTTGTTGCAGGCGCAGTAGAAACAGACCGTATCGCAAAACGGAATGTGGAAATACAGCGACAACGGACTGCCGCTTTGGTTGCTTTCACGGGCGATGCGCCGATACTCATCCTCTCCGAAACCGTCATGAAACTGCACCGCGGTGGGATAGGAGGTGTATCTGGGGCCGCTCTGGTCGTACTTGGCGATCAGAGCGAGGTCAAATAAGGTCGAATGGTCCATAGTCACCTTGATTCCGCTTGGGCGTCGGGGATGAGACAAGCCAGGGCTGAGGATGCATTACTCGGCATCGACATCGATGCCCTTGCGATGGGTTTCATTGATCTGCCTGAGAAGAATCGCAAACGGAATGTCTTCACCATGACGTTCCACCAATGCCATGAAGGGCAGATCTTCACGATCGAAATGATACTCCCCTTCAACCATCGACTGGTGCAGGGCCTTGATGCCCTGCTCCAGGGGTTCCAGAAAGGTCGGGTACCGGCCCATCTCCTCCATTTGAAAATCGTAGCAATCGCGCAGGTCGTCCACTTCGAAGACCGCCTGTTTGACCCAATCCACATACTCTTCGGCACTGCGTGCTCTTTGTAAACTCATCGTGTTGGCATCTCAAAATCGTTTAATGAAACCGGTCCCTGAAGGCGGCAAGTTCCTCGGCGCTGATCACGAACACACCCTCGCCGCCCTGGCTGAACTCCAACCAGACGAAGGGGACGTCAGGATAGCGTCGGGTCAATGCATCCGCGCTGTTTCCCACTTCGACGATGAGCGCGCCCTGAGGTTCCAGATGTTCAGGGGCCTGTCGCAGGATGCGATTCACGATCGCCAGTCCGTCCTCCTCCGCCTGCAGCGCGAGCACCGGCTCATGCCGATACTCCTGCGGAAGCGTGGCCATTTCCGCGGCGCCCACGTAAGGCGGGTTAGAGAGTATCAAATCATATTTTTTCCCGGACAGGGTCTGAAACAGGTCCGATTCGATCACCGTCACCCGATCCTCGACGGCATGTGCGATCACGTTCTCACGCGCGACCGCGATCGCCTGGGGCGAGATATCCACCAGGTCGACGTGACAATCCGGAAGATTCACGGCACTGGCAATACCTATGCAGCCGCTGCCGCAGCACAGGTCGAGTACCCGGGTGACCCGCTCGGGGTCGACCCACGGACTGAACTGCTGCTGAATCAGTTCAGCCATCGGAGAACGGGGAATCAGGACATGTTCATTGACAAGAAAAGGCAGACCGGCAAACCAGGCCTCCCCCGTCAGGTAGGGAAGCGGAATGCGTCGCTGGATACGTTGATTGATCCGCTCGATGACCTGGCCGCGTTCTTCTTCCGTCAACTGACAGTTGAACCAGCCAGGGGAGAGATCAGGGGGCAGGTGAAGCGTATGCAACACCAATGCAGCCGCCTCGTCCAGGGCATTATCGGTGCCATGACCGAAGAACAGACCGGCTTCCGTGAAACGGCTGGCGGCCCAGCGGATGTGATCGGCGATGGAGCAGAGGGATTGCACGGAAACAGGTATACCCTGGCTGAAAACCGCTAATGATAGCCGATTTTCAGATCGGAATTCACCTGTTGGTCATCAGCGGGGCGGCCGGTACCGGCCGCCCCGCTGTCTAGCCCCGGATGCGTGCGAAGCGGGTATCAGGCTGCTTCAGAGCGGGAATCCGCCACAACACTCAGAGGATTGTCCTCTTGACCGGTCTTCTTACCCAGGTTGCGTTTCACCAGGTCACCCAGGGTGATGTTCGCCAGGAAGTTGAAGATTTCCGTACTCAGGTCATCCCACAGGGTGTGGGTCAGGCAGCGGGCGCCGCCACTGCAATTCTGCCGACCGCCGCAACGGGTGAATTCAACCCATTCATCAACGGCGCAGATGATGTTGGCAATAGAAATCTCATCGGCGCTTTTGCCCAGATAATAACCGCCGCCCGGCCCTCTGACACCGCGCACCAGATCCTTACCGCGCAGCGCTGCGAACAGCTGTTCCAGATAAGAGAGGGAAATTCCCTGGTTCTCGGAAATTTCCGCCAGGGTCACGGGTCCGTTTTTACCATTGATTGCAAGATCCAGCATTGCCGTCACAGCGTAGCGACCTTTGGTTGAGAGTCTCATGTCATGCCTCCAGGGTATAAATGTAATTACCTACTAAATCACTCGGTAATCAGACTAAATTAACTCAGTAATTTAGTCAACATTTATTTGGGAAAAATGCACAATTTTTTTAATTTATTTATAATTACTCTTAAAACAGTTAGTTAGGTGTTTTTGAAGGGATTGCTCGAGTGCAGAGTGCGGTAATAATCGAGTACGGCGGGGGTCTCCTGAGACAGGAAATTGTCGATACCCTGGCGGAAACCGGGATGCTCGATCCAGTGATAGGAGCGGGTCAAGGTGGGCAGGAATCCTCGCCAGATCTTGTGCTCTCCCTGTGCTCCGGGCTCGAATACCCGCAACCCCTCGGCAATTGCATATTCGATACCCTGGTAGTAGCAGGCTTCGAAATGCAGACTGTCATGATGACTGATGCCGCCCCAGTGACGTCCGTATAGGACATCGCGACTGCGATACAGCAAGGCGCCGGCGATGCAATGCGCGCCCTCGTAGGCCAGCACCAGAACCACCTGACGGCCCAGTGTCTGGCCGATCTCCTGAAAAAAACCCAGGTTGAGGGTTGGCAGGCTGTATCGCTCTTCGAAGGTTTTTCGATAGAACCGCTCGAACAGTCGCCACTCCTCGGGAGTGACTTCGTTCCCGGGAATCCGTCGCAGTCGCAGACCCGCGTCTTTTACCTTACGCCGTTCCTGGCGTATGTTTTTTCTTCGTTTGGTGGTCAGTTCCGCAAGAAACTGTTCAAAATCCGCGTAACCCGGATTGTGCCAGTGAAACTGCACGCCCAGGCGCTCGGAAAGGCCTGCCGAGGTAAACGCCTCAGCCTCCTCCAGCGGTGGAAACAACCAGTGCAGTGAAGACGCGCCAGAGCGACTCGTCAGTGCCCGCACGGAAGCGATCATTTGCTCCCGAACAGCCTGGGCATCCACATCCGGTGCGATCAGCAAACGACTGCCGGTGGCCGGGGTATAGGGGATCGCACTGACCAGTTTCGGGAAGTAAGCGAGACCGTTTTGCCGGTAGGCGTCCGCCCAGGCATGGTCAAAAACAAACTCACCATAGGAGTTGTGTTTGAAGTAGAGGGGAGAGACACCGATCAGGCGGCCCGATTGACGCACGCTCAGATGTGTCGGCAACCAGCCGAAGCGCTCACCGACACAGCCATGATGTTCCAGCGCGGCAAGAAATTCATGGCGCAGGAATGGGTTGTCATCACTGACCAGGCAATTCCATTCGGGCGCATCAATCGCATCGATGGACGTGTGAAAATCAATCTGCATCATATGATGGGGCCTGGTTCGCTGATGCCCATAACAATGAATCCGGGTGCACTCAGCGTGAATTGTGACACGTATGGATCAATTGATTCCGCTGACACAGAAAAGGTTGACAGGCGCTCAAGTGTAGCTAAAATACGCCCTTCTTGATGACGCGGGAATAGCTCAGTTGGTAGAGCACAACCTTGCCAAGGTTGGGGTCGCGAGTTCGAGTCTCGTTTCCCGCTCCAAATCCAATAAAGACGCCTCGGCACCACCGGGGCTTTTTTATGTGTCGATTCGAATCATCGTCAATCGGTGATAGAATGCCGGACATAACTTATGGCTGAGTGGCAGAGTGGTTATGCAGCGGCCTGCAAAGCCGTGGACCTCGGTTCGATTCCGGGCTCAGCCTCCATTCCAAGCAAAGCGTGTTTCACTGAATTTGAAACCGGTTGAATACCGGCCCCAATCGGGCCGTGTAACGATCGTTCAAGCAGCGGATCGAATTCCCAATCTCCAATGCAACACGTTAACGACTCGATTCGATCACATCGGACAGTCAGCGGAAGGGACATGTCTTGTGACGGGTCGTTCACTCCGGCCTGATCGCTGAGCGGGAGTCAGGACGCAATCAGTCTATTTTCCCACGTTTCAGTGATAACCCGCTTAGGCATGCAGAGTTTCTGCCCGGGTGGCGAAATTGGTAGACGCAAGAGACTTAAAATCTCTCGACCTTCGGGTCGTGCCGGTTCGATTCCGGCCCCGGGCACCATCCCCTTGATTCATATCTCTCATCCTGTGCGCCTTTCCCCCACAATCGGAGGGCTGCAGTGGCGTTATGATGGCTTGCTGCTGGCGGGCACGCTGCGACTAAAGGCGACATATTTTGTGAGCGGGCTAATATCACCCCTTCAATCGAAACTCAGCGGGGTACCCGCAAACCGATCCCATAGAACATGAGCCACGCATCGGATCATCGCCCGTAAGGGTCAATGTTTGGATTCACCTGTACAGATTTTTTAACTATCGGCCCGCAGAGGCAGAAGACCGACACATTGAGGGCGTTATCATTTGCGCCTATACTTCGTCAGAGGGTTTTGGAATCTTCCATCACCCCAGAAGGCTCGCCAGCACCCCGGGCTTCTAACCCGGATAAAAGTTGGTGGGCCTTTTCTTATAGGTTGATGCTGTTAATAGACTTAGCGCTCTGTTCTGAGGGAGGCTCAGAGCCAATAGGACCATCGCCGCCGATACTCCCGGTGGTCTGCGCTGAGTCTACTTCGAACTCGGTAATCAGCCATGGACCCGTTGACGAGTTCTTGGCCTGTAGCTACTCTCCCAGTGAGACCCCTCGCGGACTGAACCACCCATGGCAATTGGAGCCGGACGGTCGTAGACCCCGAGGGGTTTTGTCATTCCAGACCAGTAAATCATTCAAGTGTTGATTTTCTGCCTCGCCCCGAGCAGCGTGGAGCCTGGGCCATAAGACCCGCAAGAAGGGTACCGAGGCACCCAATCTGGGCCTCGCCTCAATACAGATACATTTCCACCATTCGCAAATCATGCACGATATACACAGAGTCTATCGCGATTACTGAATTGATAGACTTTCACAAATAAAAAAGCCCGCAACGATATACGGGCTTTTGATCCACAAGCAGGTGGGCACAATCCCCGGGCTCTTGCATAATCTATCGGTAGTGTCGTCGAACTAGCCCTTGGTCGAGAAGGAGTTCGGCCCACCCGTTTGGCGATCAGAAACCGAGCCCGTCACCCTTACTAAACCAGCAGGCTCAACGGCGGTAAGGCAGGGTAATCACCAGACGGTCCTCAGACTCTTCCCGGCTCATCGCAGCCACATCCGCATTCCGGGGTATTCTGAAACGACGCTTGAAGGATGAGGCGTGGGAAGTGACGCTGTAGCCACGTTCCGAGCGATTCTCCAAACGTTGTGATTGCTGGTTCTGAACCACCAGGTAAGGCCCTTCAATCCTGACCTCTATGGCGTCCGGGGTATAGCCCTGGGTGTCAATACGCAGATGATAGCCCGTTTCATCCTGGTCCCGGGCGAAACGAATCCCTTGTCGCTGGGAAAATCCCACGCCCCGGTCCATGTATGGCCTCGCCGAATACGGGGCCGCGCCGGGGTAATCGGCCGGTGGTTGTGCCTGGACCTGAGCCGCAAGCAACGCCGCGGCGACCACACATGAGAAACGGATGATCCTACGCATGACGAACCTCCCACTTCGGTTCTGTTGACTCTGGTAACGGTTAACTCTGATCCCTAGCACTCTGCCGGGGCTGACCGCAGGCCCGGGGATCCGCACTGAGCCCGACCGGGACCCGGCCAGATGAGCGAATGCCCCCCCGGGGCGAAACAGTCCCTGGCCTTCGGGTAGCGGCTGTAAGACCCGGGATTGACGCCCGGGTCCGGTGTCAGAGGCAATCCATTGGCGCTGTTGCACATGTTCCCCTGACAGTTTGATGAAATTCGGCTCAGACTGCAGACCCTGCAATTCAAGTCGTCTCTTATTAGAAGGCTAGTTCGGGATTGCCGCCCTGCAAAGTTCAATCCTCCGGATCCTGTCGTTCCAGACTGCCGCTGACCTGTCGTTCCCCCAGCAGACTGGGCCAGGCCGCGCGAATGTACAGCACCATCGACCAGAGGGTGAGTATCGCTGCGACATACAGCAGCACGAAACCAACCGTGTAGATCGGGATGCCCCAGAGCGGTTCATCGTAGATGAGCAGCAGGATCGCCACCATCTGAACAGCCGTCTTGAATTTTCCGATCATTGAGACCGCGACCATGGCGCGGGCGCCGATTTCCGCCATCCACTCGCGCAGGGCGGAGATGGTGATCTCCCTCCCAATGATCACAGCGGCGGGGATCGCCAGGGCCGGTGTGGGTTCCGATTGAACCAGCAGCAGCAGGGACACCGCCACCATGAGTTTATCGGCGACCGGATCGAGAAACGCGCCGAGGGGGGATACCTGGCCCCATTTTCTGGCCAGATAGCCATCCAGCCAATCGGTCAGGGCGGCCACCGAAAACACCAGCGCGCAACTGAATCTGGCCCACTCCACCGGGAGGTAGAACAGCAACACGAACACTGGCACCAGCACGATTCGCAAGAGTGTCAGTATGTTGGGGATGTTCCACATAATTACCTCTCAGGATGGCGCCCCGTCGTGGATTCAGTCGTGGAAGGCACGGTAGATCTGCTCCGCCAATGAGAAGCTGACGCCCTCCACCCGGGCGATATCCTCGATCCCCGCCCGGGAAAGTTCCTGTAGTCCCCCGAACTGCTTCATCAGCCTTTGACGTCGCTTGGGTCCGATGCCCGGTATCTCTTCGAGAACGGAGTGCTGCCGGGTTTTTGCCCGCCGCTGGCGATGCGCGGTGATGGCAAAACGATGGGCCTCATCCCGTATCTGCTGGATGAGGTGCAGTGCCGGAGAATCAGGGGGCAGTATAATCGGTGCCCCCTGCCCCAACAAGAACAGCCGTTCCATTCCGGCTTTGCGATCCGCACCCTTGGCGACACCCACCAGGGTCAATCCGGAAATCCCCAGTTCCTGGAGCCGTTCGTTGACACGGCTCAACTGCCCTTTGCCACCATCGATGAACAACAGGTCAGGCAGGGGCACCTCCCCTTTCTTGATGCGCTGATAGCGCCGCTCCAGCACCTGGGCCATCGCGGCATAGTCATCACCGGATGTCACCCCTTCGATGTTATAACGCCGATAATCGGACTTCAGTGGTCCATCCTGGTTGAACACCACGCAGGAACCCACTGTGGACTCTCCCCTTGTATGGCTGATATCGAAGCACTCCATCCGCTCAGGCGTCGCTTCGAGCCCCAGAACCTGTTGCAGCGCACCCAATCGCTGTTCCATGTCGGTATTGGCGTGGATACGCGCCTGGAGCGCCAGACTGGCATTGCTGACCGCCATCTTCTGCCAGCGCGCCCGCTCTCCCCTGACCCGGTGACTCAACCTGACCTGTCTTTGAGCCTGACGGCTCAATACCTCCTCGAGCAGCGCGCGATCCTCAAGTTCAAGATTGAGGATCAACTCATTGGGCACCGGTTTATCCAGGTAATACTGTGAAACGAATGCGGAGAGCACCGCCCGATTATCGGAACCGGCGGGGATCGACGGATAGAACGGTTTGTTTCCCAGATTTCTCCCGGAACGGATGAAAAACACCTGAATACAGGCGGTGCTACCCCGTTTGGCCAAAGCCACGATATCCAGGTCCCCGGCTTCACCACTGACATACTGTCGCTCCTGGGTGCGTCTGAGACTCTTGATCTGGTCCCGGTAGCGGGCTGCCTCCTCATAGGCGAGGATCTTCGCGGCCTCCTCCATACGCTTGATCAACTCATCGACCACCTGATTGGTCTTGCCTTCCAGGAATAGAATCGCATGCTGCACATCCTCGGCGTACGCCGCTTCTGACACCAGACCCACACAGGGTGCGGTGCAGCGTTTGATCTGGTACTGCAGACAGGGCCTGGATCGGTTTCGGTAGAAGCTGTCCTCGCACTGTCTCACCGGAAACAGCTTCTGCATCAACTGCAGGGTTTCACGGGTCGAACCGGCACTCGGATAGGGACCGAAATAACGCCCCTTGCCGGTTCGCGCGCCGCGCTTGAAAGACAGCGCGGGAAAGTCCTGGTCCAGCGACAGGTAGATGTAGGGGTAGCTTTTGTCGTCCCTGAGGAGAATGTTGTAACGGGGCTTCAGAGACTTGATCAGATTGTTTTCAAGTATCAGCGCCTCGGCTTCAGTGTGGGTGGCGACGATCTCGATATCCACGATCTGCGAGACCATCACCTGGATACGCCGATTCAGGCTGCGGGTAAAGTAACTGGATACCCGGCGTTTGAGATTTTTCGCCTTGCCGACATACAGCACCTTGCCGTCCTCCCCCAGCATGCGGTAGACCCCGGGTCGGGGGGTCAGTGTTTTCAGAAACCGGGCATGGTCGAATCCCTGGCTCATGTTGCGTCCATGTGGCGAGCCGAGGATACCGGGACGCTGGGATGATAGGCGTTCATGGGATCATGATAGCGTGTAGGACGGGTACGATTAACCCGCAACGGCCTGGGTACTGCGCTGTTCAACCCTCCAGCAGTTTGCGTGCGCGTCTGAAAACCCGCTGGAACATTCGCGGGGTCAATCGTCCGGTTTGCGTGTTGTAGCGGCTGCAATGGTAGGAATCGATCAATCTGAGCTTGCCATCGAGCCTGTGCTCGGCGGCGTGAGCAAAGGGAAATGCCTTCTGCCGTTGCCCCAGTGCCTTGATCACGGCCTGGTGGGCAATGGAGCCCAGCGCTACGACCACAGCACCCTTGGGCATCTCGCTGAGTTCCTGCTGCAGAAAGCCGTTACACTCGTTGATTTCCCGTCCGACCGGTTTGTTCTGCGGCGGCAGGCACTTGACGGCGTTGGTGATGCGGCAGTCCCTCAGTTGCAAGCCGTCATCCCGGGCGCTGGACCCGGGCTGATTGGAAAACCCGAACTCGAAGAGGGTCTGATACAGGAGAATTCCGGCGTGATCCCCGGTGAACGGTCGCCCGGTTGCGTTCGCGCCATGCATGCCAGGCGCCAGACCGACCACCAGCAGACGTGCGGCATGATCGCCGAACGGCGCGACCGGAGCAGCGTGATAGGTGGGAAAGTCTTCACGTACCTGATGCAGATATTCGGCGAGCCTTGGACAACGCTCGCAGGCAGGATCGAACCTCATCAGTTCTTGTCGCTGTCTTTGAGAATGCCGTGCCGGTAGGCTAGACGGGTCAATTCGACATCGTTCTTGATATCGAGTTTTTCGTAAATGCGCTGACGGTAGGTGCTGACGGTCTTTGGGCTCAAAGAAAGGATATCCGAGATCTCCTGGTTTTTCTGACCTTCGAGGATCTGCAGGAGTACCTGGGTTTCGCGGGATGAGAGGACTTTGAAGGGGTTATCGGCATTGCCCTGCCACTCGGTCAGGGTGTGCTTTCTGGCCACGTCGGAAGCGATGTAGTACTGCCCATTGTGCACTGCACGAATGGCACGCAGCATTTCATCCGCCGGGCAACCCTTGGTGAGAAAACCCATAGCGCCCACTTCATGCAGGCGTGACGGAAAAGGATCATCGTCAAGCACCGTGAGCGCGATGACCTTGAGATCGGGTTTCACACGCAATACCCGCCGGGTTGCCTCGATTCCGCCCATGCCAGGCATGTTGACATCCATCAGGACCACATCGGGGGAGGTTTTCTTGACCAGTTCGATGGCCTCTTCTCCGCTTGAAGCCTCGCCCGCCACCTCTATATCTGTAGAATTATCGAGAATTCCCTTGACTCCGGTTCTGATCAATTCATGATCATCAACCAGCAGAACTTTTATCATTTTTGCATCTCTTCAGGTCCCTCTTCCCTCTACCCTGGGAGGACTTTTTCCATTCGGCCGTAATGCCGTCAGGGCACAGTCCCGAGCAGGATAATTTACCCCAATCCATCCGTCTCGGCGAGTCTTTTAGTTATTGAGACAGCCCTGTAACAGGCCAGATTCAGCCGGTATCTGTCTAGGACCTGTCCAGGTGCCGGGTCATATTCAGACTACCACCTGAGCCGTGATCCTGAGCCCGGCTCAGGGAATTTCACCGAGCGCCACGCAATCGTCGGGAACGCACTTCTCCAGGCTGAACCGGTGTCCGGATTCAAGGCAAAACTGAAGCCACTTGGAAAGGAACAGATTGATTCTCCAGCGTTGCAGCACAGTGGGATTCCGGCCCCATTTCTCCAATGGCAGCGCCGATTGCCGCAGAGCGACCACATCCACCTGACGGGAATCATGATAAACCCTGAGTTCCGCATCCGGGTCCGGGTAGTCACCCACGCTGTGACTGAAGTAGTAGGTCATGTGTATCAGGGAGGTATAAGGCGTCTGCTCGAGTATTTCGAGGTGCAGATCCATACCCTGCTCGAGGCAGGACTGGGCGCGTCCGGACATGACCGTCAGATCCGGCGCCATGCGCATCAGCAGGCGATAATTCTCTTCACTCAGGTCCAGCACCATACCCACGGTCGGCTGCGCGGAGAACAGCCGCTTGATGCTCCAGGGATATTCGGGACTTTTGATCATTGGGATTGGCGTGAGGTGAATGAACCTGATGTCGTGTCTGTTGATGGAGGCTGCGGCTTTTAGCCGCACGGACGATTCCAGCAGATCCATTCAAGCAGGCATTGCTCGAGCTGAGTCCTGATTTCCGGGGGGGCACCTTTGGGTCCGGTCTTCCACCCATGCCCCGAAACTCACCTTCGGGTACCCTGCCTGAGCCGATTCTCCAGGAGAATGCAGTGGGGAATCAGCACTCCGTGGCAGGCGCCATCAGGCTGTATTTGAAGGATGCCGACAACGGCATCCGGTCCGGTCAGCCTTTTTGCTGCTCGGCCTCGATCTGGGCACGCACCTCATCCATGTCGAGTTCACCCGCCTTGCCCAGCAATTCACGAAATGCGGACTCGGGCAGTGCCCCGGGTTGGGAGAAAATGATGATGCTGTCACGGAAAATCATCAGCGTTGGGATGGAACGGACCTGGAAATGCATCGCCAGTTCCTGTTCTTCTTCGGTATTGACCTTGCCGAACACGATATCGGGATGGTCTTCGGCAACCTTTTCATAGGTCGGCGCGAAAGAACGGCACGGACCGCACCACGGCGCCCAGAAGTCGATGATTACGAAACCGTTTCCGGTGATGGTGGATTCGAAGTTGTCTTTGGTCAGTTCGATTACAGCCACTTAGCAGCCCCTTGCGGATTGATAAATTTGCAAGCATCTTAGCAGATGTGGTGCCGCTTTGCCTGCCCGATTCGCCCATCTTGCATGCCGTATCGGGCCTCTGAACAGTGGCTCAGTAACCACCGGAGGGCACCCGGGTGAACCTCGCCATCCACTCCGAACACCATGACTGGTGATGATTTTTGAGCCGAAAAGATGAGGCCGTCGGATTCATCTCAGCCGACGGCCTCGGCACAACCCGGTGAAACCGGGGGTATCGTCGACTGACTTATCCGAGTCCGCTGAAGATCTGGTCGCGAATCTGGTCCACGCCGCCCACGCCGTTGATTTTGACGTACTTGCAGGCGCCCGCTTCCGCTTCTTTGGTGTAGAAGGAGATCAGCGGCTCCGTCTGGTCGTGATAGACCTTAAGACGAGCCTTGACGGTCTCTTCCTGGTCATCGTCACGCTGAATCAGGTCCTCGCCGGTCTCATCGTCTTTACCTTCCACCTTGGGTGGATTGAACACCACATGGTAGGTGCGCCCCGAGGCAAGATGGACGCGCCGACCGGACATGCGCTTGATGATCTCCTCATCGGGCACGTCGATCTCCACCACCGCGTCAACCGGAACACCCGCTTCTTTGAGGGCCTCTGCCTGGGGGATAGTGCGGGGAAAACCGTCGAACAGGTAGCCGTTCTTGCAGTCATCCTGGGTGATCCGTTCCTTCACCATGCCCATGATGATGTCGTCCGAGACCAAGCCACCCTCATCCATGATTTTCTTCGCAGCCACTCCGAGTTCGGATCCTGCCTTGACGTGTGCTCTGAGCATATCGCCGGTGGAGATCTGGGGGATCTGGTATTTTTCCTTGATGTAGTTGGCCTGAGTGCCCTTACCGGCGCCTGGTCCGCCAAGCAGTATTACGCGCATGTTCTCTCTCCTCGGTTGTTATTCATCGATCCGGACTATATCCCGGTGGTTGACAATCCACCCGTCGCTTGCGCGAACCCATGCATCTTGCGTCTGGATTCCGGTGGAGGCTGACCGACGTTACCATGCCGATTCCGGTGAAACCAGTTGAGGCTATCAATGGGAGGATACAGATGCTTTATGGTCTGTTGCGCACCCGGGTGATTTGCGATTGCCGGGAGAACCGATCCACCCATTCGCACCACGAATGGGTGGATCACGGTCAGACTGACAAAATCTCGCTCAGTTACCGGCCAGATTAAGCATCAGGGTGTTCAGACGCCGGACGAAGGCGGCGGGATCGTCCAACTGCCCCCCCTCGGCCAGCTGCGCCTGATCAAACAGAACCTTGGCCAGATCACCGAACCGCTCATCGTCAGACTCCTGCTCGAGTCGCTCAACCAGGGGGTGGGAGGCGTTGATCTCCATGATCGGTTTGGTCTGCGGCGCATCCTGGCCGACGGACTTGAGCACCCGGGCCAGATTCGCGCTCATATCGTAGTCCTCCACCACCAGACAGGCGGGCGAGTCGGTCAGACGGTGACTCACCCGGATCTCCTTGATCGAATCCTCGAGGACCGTGGTCATACGCTCCAGCAGCGGCTTGTGCTGTTCCGCCTGTTTCTCCTGCTGCTCCTGCTCCTCCTTGTCCTCCAGGTCACCCAGGTCGAGTTCACCCTTGGCCACGGATTGCAGAGGTTTGCCCTCGAATTCGGTCAGGCTCGTGACGAGCCACTCGTCCACCCGATCGGAGAGCAGCAATACCTCGATGCCTTTCTTCTTCAGGAGTTCCAGGTGGGGGCTGTATCGGGCCGCTGCGGGGGTGTCGGCGGTGATGTAGTAAATCTTCTCCTGACCCTCTGGCATTCGCGAGAGGTAATCGGCCAGGGACACCTTCTGTTCATCGTCGTCCTGGTGGGTGGAGGCAAAGCGCAGCAATCCGGCGATACGGTCCTTGTTGGGGTAATCCTCAGCCGGACCCTCTTTCATCACCTTGCCGAAATTCTTCCAGAATTCCAGGTACTTCTCCGCATCGTTCTCCGCCAGTTTCTCCAGGGCCCCAAGCACACGTTTGACGTTGGCCTGGCGAATGGTATCGATCTTGCGATTGTGCTGGAGAATTTCACGGGAGACATTCAGGGGCAGATCGTCGGAATCCACGATACCTTTGACAAACCGCAGATAGCGCGGCATCAGCTTCTCCGCTTCGTCCATGATGAAGACCCGGCGCACGAAGAGTTTCACACCGTGTTTCTGGTCCCGGTCCCAGAGGTCGAAGGGAGCCCGTTGGGGCACATACAGCAGGGCCGTATATTCGTTGCTGCCTTCCACACGGTTGTGGACATGCAACAGGGGATCCTCGAAATCATGGGATACATGACGGTAGAATTCGTTGTATTCCTCGTCGCTGATCTCATTGCGGCTTTTCATCCACAATGCGGTACCTGTGTTGACCCGTTCGTATTCCGGGGCTTCAGGCCTCTCTTCATCGCCATGCTGTTCCTTGAGCATCTCCACCGGCAACGTGATGTGGTCGGAGAATTTCGAGATCACACTGCGCAGTCGGAATCCTTCCAGAAACTCCTGCTCGTCCTCGCGCAGATGCAGTATCACATCCGTTCCGCGTCCCGGCTTGTCCACATTTTCAATGCTGTACGAACCCTGACCTTCGGATTCCCATCGCACCCCGTGCTCGTGACCCAGGCCTGCCCGTCGGGTCAGCAGGGTCACCTTGTCGGCGACGATGAATGCAGAGTAAAAACCCACCCCGAACTGTCCGATCAGTTCGCTGTCCTCAGCCTGATCACCGGACATTGCCTCGAAGAACTTGCGCGTGCCGGAACTCGCGATGGTGCCGATGGTGTCGGTCACTTCCTGCCGGTTCATGCCGATTCCGTTGTCGGAAATGGTCAGGGTGCCGGCCTCTTTGTCATACGTCACACGGACCCGGAGTTCCGTATCCTCCTCGTACAGCGCTTCGTCGGTCAGCGCCTCGAATCGCAACTTTTCGGCAGCATCCGAGGCGTTGGAGATGAGTTCACGTAGAAAGATCTCCTTGTTGCTGTAGAGAGAACGAATGACAAGGTTGAGTACCTGGCTGACTTCTGCCTGAAAATCCAGGGTTTCCTTTTGCGCTTCGACGGTCATGGTTGAGATGAGCCTCTGTCTTGTAATGGTGGTAGGAAGTTCCGCTGCATGCGCCAGGGATGGCCCCAGGCAATCCGCGCCGCAGTCATGTTGCACCTGTTGCCTTCGAGCGGACCGCCCGCCGGTCGCGTGAGCTTCAATACCGCCCGGAGTAGTCTGCAACAGTGTTTTATTCAGGCATGTGAGATGGGGATGGAAGGGTTGAAATTCAAGTCCTGGGCGGGTCGCCCCCATTTCGAGGCGCTCGCGCAGGATTGAATATCATCAAAATGTTGTTACAAAACCAACACCTGCACGATTTTCATCATAAGAACCCAGTTCCACGTCGGAATCACGTTCGAGGTGGGTCACGCTGGTCGTGATCATTGAGTCCGGACCGAGACGGTAATTGACGCCCAGCAAGGCGGCCCACTGCCGGTAATTCTGTACCTCGTCCTCGTGATCATCCCACAGTACCCGTGCAATTCCGGTGAATGTCCGGCTGATCACCCGTGAGAAGGCCACACTGGTACTGACGTCCCGGGTATCCACATTCGAGTCAGTCGGATAATCCCGTTTGATCAGAGAGGCCCGCAGGGTCAGTTGGGTGCGGGTGGAACGGAAGGTCACGGATCCGGACAGGTGATCCATCTCGTAATACTCCGCACTCAGGGTGGACACCCCGTTTGCAATCATGGGGGGTGGATTGTCCAGTACCGCGTCCCGAACCAGATTGCCGAACTCGTCCTGACGCTGAAACAGGGTTTCCGCGGTGGCCTCGTCCCGCGCACTGATGTAGTCACGGTGAAAATTCATTCGCCACACGGTAAAGGCGCCCTGATGTTGGAAATCCAGGTAGTAATCGTCGCCAAAGGCCCGCTCGCCGCCTCCCAGGGCCAGGCGGGTGCGGTTGCTGGGGGTGAAGATGATGCCGGCGGACCAGAGTTCCCCATCCACATCATCGCCCAGCACCAGCTGGAAATCCTCGTAACCTGCGGCGAACGCCAATGCCCAGCGCCGGGACAGCTGCTGTATGTATTCACCTCTGAAGCGGGAAATCTTGTTGTCTTCCGGGTTACTGCTGAAGTCCTCGACCGTATGGCTGGCAGCCAGTTCCCAGGCGTGGGACACAGTGTAGGTACCGCTTCCAAGCACCACATCGACGGACTGGGACTTGCTGTCGACGGCCTCATCGTTGTCGTAATTCACGGTATCAGCGGAGTAACGGGCCTCGAGTACGCTGGTATTGCCAAACCGGGTGGTGTAGTACGGGCTGACGCCCATGGTGTAGTAGTCGATCGCCTCCGAGGTGCCGGTCAGGCCATCCGGGCTGCTTCTGCTGGATGAGAGCTGGGTTTGGTCCGAAGTGGCCCAGGCATCGACGAACAAATGGTTTTCCATCACCTCCAGATTTCCGCTGGTTCTCAGCAGGTGAATGGTTTCATTGGCCTGTGTCTCCTCCCAGTAATAACGGTATTCCGGTGCATAGTTGAAATCCACGTTACCCCGCGCACCTTCCTTGTAGACTGACAGACTCGGCCGGACCCGGGTGATCGACTCGTTTTGCGGATCCTCGCTGGAAAGCAGGGAGTTGTCGGTCCACAGATGGTCGATCGCAATGGCAGGCGAAATGATCCACTCTCCGGCGTCACTGCTGACAGGTACAGAAAGCAAGCCGAAGACGGCAATGGCCTGAGCCTGGAATACAAAGGCCCTGTGAAATTTGTTTGAAGACATCCTAACGATCCTGTCTGTGGTGTATCTTGTGAACCAATTGTTGCCCCTCACCCTGCCAGGCATCATTTAGAGAACCTGTCGGGGAATCCAATTCCGGGGTCGGATTCTAACACGGAATACGCCCGGGTCAGTTATCTGCCGCACAGAATGGCTGGCTCCAGCCACTCTCCCGCCAGCCGTATCATTTGGCGCTTCAACTCGACCGGGCAGGTATGGTTGAATAGTGTGTCAACTCCGCATAACTCAAGATCAGTACCGAGTACCATGGAAATCACCACCCAAGCAACCCAACCTTTCGATGATCAGCGCCCTGGAACTTCAGGATTACGCAAAAAAGTCAAGGTGTTTCAGACACCTCACTACCTCGAGAATTTCGTCCAGGCAATTTTCGACAGCCAGACTGAGCTTCGGGGCGGAGTCCTGGTACTGGGTGGCGACGGGCGCTATTACAACCTCGAGGCGATTCAGATCATCATCCGCATGGCGGCGGCACACGGGGTATCCCGGGTCCTGGTGGGGCGTGACGGCCTGCTGTCCACTCCGGCCGCGTCCTGCGTGATCCGCAAGTATGAGGCCAATGGCGGCATCATCCTCTCGGCCAGTCACAATCCCGGAGGGCCGGAGGAAGACTTCGGCATCAAGTTCAACACTCCGAATGGCGGCCCTGCCCCGGAATCCGTCACTGAGGCAATCTTCGCCCGAACCAAGAGCCTCAGCGAATACCGGATCGTCAACACCCCGGATCTGGATCTTGGTGCCACTGGTGAACAGAGTCTCGGCGAAATGACGGTACAGGTCATCGATTCAGTTGAAGACTATGCCGACCTGATGGCCCAGCTTTTCGATTTCGACCGGATCCACCAGTTGTTCAACTCCGGTGCCTTCAGCATGCGCTTTGATGCCATGCACGCGATCACCGGACCTTATGCCAAGCACATCCTGGAAGAACGACTCGGCGCCGAACCGGGCACCGTCATCAACGGTGTTCCACTGGTCGATTTCGGCGGCGGGCATCCCGATCCGAACCTGGTTCACGCCCATGAACTGGTGGCGCTCACCAGCGGTCCTCAGGGCGTCGACTTTGGCGCCGCCTCGGATGGTGACGGTGATCGCAACATGATCCTGGGACACGATTTCTTCGTCACCCCCAGCGACAGTCTCGCGGTCATGGCGGCGAATGCGCATCTGGTCAAAGGCTATTCATCCGGGATCAGCGGCGTCGCGCGCTCGATGCCCACCAGCCAGGCCGCCGACCGGGTCGCGGCGCGTCTGGGTCTGGAGTGTTTTGAAACCCCCACCGGATGGAAATTCTTCGGCAACCTGCTCGACGCGGGCAAGATCACACTCTGCGGGGAAGAGAGTTTCGGCACCGGTTCCAGTCATATCCGTGAAAAAGACGGACTCTGGGCAGTGCTGTTCTGGCTCAATCTGCTGGCCATTAAACAGCAGCCCGTGGAGAGCATCGTGCGCGATCACTGGAAAGCCTACGGTCGTAACTACTACACCCGCTACGACTATGAAGCGATCGATCAAGCCTCGGCGCAGGGATTGATGCAGGCACTGGAAGACAAACTCGGCGACCTGCCCGGACAGTTGCTGGACGGCTATGAGGTGGAGTACGCGGATAATTTTTCTTACACCGATCCGGTCGACGGAAGCCGTTCCGACAAACAGGGCATACGCATTGGTTTTAGCGACGGTTCGCGCATCGTCTATCGGCTCTCCGGAACCGGTACACAGGGGGCAACCCTCAGAGTCTATCTCGAGGCCTATGAACCCGATCCTTCCAAGCAGATGAACGCCACCCAGGATGTGATGCGCGGACTGGTGGCGATTGCCCTGGACCTGGCGCAAATCGAAACACGAACCGGACGCAGCGAACCGAGCGTCATCACCTGAAACGGGCAAGTACCAAAAACATGCACTGGCGCGTTTGAAACGGGCACAATTGGTGCGCAGGTGCTTGCCGATGGGATTATAGCGAACCATTTTGGTGTGCCCGGGAGGTTTCCTGCTCTCCCAGCAGGCGCAGGCTTCTGCCCGTCATGTGCAACCCGTCGGAAGCCGGAAATCCCGAACTGGACATCTGTCATTTGAAACACTATAAATCAGCATTAAGCGACATCCAGTCAAACGACACATCTAAATTATAAATATCAATTAACGGGGGAGAAAACTGTGGTTAAGAAGCCGGAAGAAGAGAGCGCAAAAAAGGTCGTCAAGAAGAAGGCAGCCAGTAAGAAGAAAGCGGTTGCCAAGAAAAAAGTCACCTCCAAGAAGACCGTCGCGAAAAAGCGCGTCAGCAAAAAGGCTGCAACTCCCAAGACAACGGTCAGTCCGCGGGAACGCTACGAAATGATTGCCACCATGGCCTTCTACCGTGCTGAATCCCGCAACTTCGAACCGGGATATGACGTTGATGATTGGCTCGAATGTGAGAAGTTCATCGATGATATGCTGAGCAAGGGTTAGCCTGCTTCACCACGGTTGGGCCTGTTCATACGGAACCGACAGGCCCTGTGGGCAGTATCGTCACCACCAGAGCCGTAGCACCCTGTCGTTGATACTCCTGGCATGAGCAAACGGCGACTCCGCCAGGCGCATCTCAAAATTTCTGGCTGGTCAGGGTCCTGGGGGGGGGGGGTTGGAGGGCGAACGCCTACCTGACCCGCGCCGTGAGTGCCTGATGCGCCCAGACCATAAGCCCTGCCCCGACGATCAGGAATGAGCCGAGGAAAAACGACCATTCCAACTGATCGTTGAAAAACACCATGCTGATGATCGCCGCAGCCACCAGTTGGGCATTCAGATAGGGCGACAGCAGGGATGCCGATGCAAGGTGAAAAGCCTTGACCAGCAGGAAGTGTCCGCTGGCTCCCAGAACCCCCATAAGCACCAGAAAAAACCACTCTGCCGGAGTCGGCGCATGCCACCAGAGTGGCAGTAGCAGACTCAGTATCACCGCCCCGGTCAGGGTCGTGTGAAACAGCGTGGTCTGCTCACTGTCATATCCCTTGAGTGCCCGGGTCAAAACAAAATAGAGCGCCAGCCAAACCGCCGCCAGACAGGCCAGCAGCAGGGCGGGGTCGGCTTCCCGGAAACCCGGTCGCACAATAAATAGTACGCCGACAAATCCCAAACCGACCGCCAGCCATTCAGGCACACCGACGGGTTCTTTCAGCAGTATCCCCGCCAGCAGCGTCACCAGTACCGGAGCAAAAAACACGATCGCCGTGGCATCGGCCAGTGGCACGCTTTGTATGGCCCAGTATAGACTCAAGGTCACCCCCATCAGGCAGGCGGCGCGAACCAGTTGCAGTCCCGGTCTCCTGGGACGAATAAAATCCAAGCCATCGCGCAGTGAAAAAACCGCGCCCACCATGATGGTGTGAAAGAAATAACGCGCCCACACCACCTGAGGCATGGGCAGATCCCGCATCAACCACTTACCGAGTCCATCCATGGCCGCCAGCAACACGCAGGCGGTCACAGTCGCCACCACCCCCCAGAACAGAGGATGTGAGGAATGCTGCTTGTTAGGGAGAAGTGGCATGTCGAAGGGTTCGCGATTGATGCATCGGTGGGCGATTGTATCACTAACCGCAGCACCCGCCGGATGTACCTTCTACCGAATCGATTGACCCGGCCGCGATGCGGCCGGGTCTGTGGTCATGCCTCAGCAGGCAACCGGATCTGCGGTTCTAATCATGTGGATAGCCCCGCCCCCGTTCGGCCCGCAGGGTTTGACTGAAAACCGCCCTGCCCTCGATATCCTTCAACGTGACGGTCATCGCCCGTGAACGTCGGTCGATGTTGACTTCACCGAAGAACTGCAGACCCGCATAAGGCGAAAGGTTGGATGTGCCTTCGGGGGGAGCCAGATTGAAGACGACTTGCGGGCCGAAGGTGCCGTCGGTTGAATTCGGCCCGAAACTTCCCGCGTTCAAAGGACCGGCAATGAATTCCCAGAAGGGAGTGAAGTCTCCGCTCGCGGCGATCCGGGGGTTGTAGTAGTGCGCAGCGGCATAGTGCACGTCAGCGGTCAACCAGACCACATTGCGGATGTGTCGGTGCTTGATGTGGCTGAGGATACGCGCGATCTCGAGTTCGCGTCCGGCCGCGGGTCCGTCATCTCCATTGGCGATACCCTCCCACTGCTGCGGAGGATCATTCTGATAGTCATCACTGATATTGAGTCCGATCGGCATGTCGGCGGCGATGACCTTCCAGGTGGCCTCGGATTCCTGCAGCGACTTCATCAACCAATCGACCTGGCGCGATCCGAGAAATGCGCTGGCGTCACTTTCCTGGTACTGCAGGTTGCTGGAATTGGCACCTCGATAACTGCGCATATCCAGGACGAACACATCCAGCAGATTACCGTAGGAGAGCTTGCGATAGATCCGGTTGGATTCCTCCGCGCCGTGAGGACGAAGTGGCGCGTACTCGTGGAACGCCTGTGTGGCTCGGGACACCAGCAGCGGCAGATCCTTGACCGTATAGCGACTGTCCGCGCTCAGGTCCTTGGCATCGGACCAGTTGTTCATCACTTCATGATCGTCCCATTGCCAGATTTGAGGTACTTCGGCATTGAATCGCAGCACATTCTCGTCCAGCAGGTTGTATCTGTAGCGTCCGCGAAACTCGTCCAGGGTCTCTGCCACTTTACTGACTTCCGGGGTGACCCGGTTGCTCCACAGTTCCCCGTTTTCCGCCACGACCTGTTGAGGTATGGGTCCATCGGAATAGACCGTGTCCCCGCTGTTTATGAAAAACAGCGGTTTCACCTGGCGCATCGATTCATAGATTTTCATCCCGCCGAATGCTTCGTTGATGCCCCATCCCTGACCCGCGGTATCCCCACCCCAGATGAAGCGAATGTCGTCATGCCTGCCCGGCATGTGGAAGCTGCCGTAGACCGGCTCACTGGAATTTTTCTGCTGTGTCAGATCTTCGAACCAGACCTTCACATGGATATCCGAGCCCGCCGGCAGATCCACCAGATCCTGTCTCGCGGTATAGTCGGTTGATGGTGTCGCGTAAGCGCCCCGGATGAGAATGGAATCGCTAAAATCGCTGTGCGTGGCGTATTCGATGATCATTCGCGACGCTTGATCCGCGCGACTCCATACAATCGCGCGACCGTCGCTGATGTCACCGATCTGTATGCCTTGCTCCATTACCGGTGCTGCCGTGCCGTTCATCGCAGCAACCAGGCCCGACAGGACCATGACTGCGGTCTGTCCAATCCGTTTTCCAAACATGCTCAGTGCCTCCATCAATGATTTTGTATCAGGAAAGGAGCGGCTGATTAAAAACAGATCCGATGACCGGATGATGACGTCAGGAAAACGATTTGATGGTAAGTCCCCTCAAGGCGGGCACAAGCGGTGGCTAGTATGAAGCGCTGCCGATTGCGGTAAGCGGGATGCCCGCCCCTACCTGGACGAAGGTGGGGCGGGTCGACCGATGAGCGGATGTGAAGGGTTTAACATCCGCGAGGAAAGGTTCAGAAGCGGATACCGCCCTTGAGCCAGATCTCACGACCGGGCTCGTTCACCTGAATGGCTTCCGGGTTGAACGGGTCTGCATTGGCGCGGTTGACATGATAGGCATAGGTCTTGTCCAGCAGGTTGTCGATGCCAAAGCTGACCTGGGCGCTGCGACTGATGTCATAGGCGCCATACAGATCGATCACGCCCCAACCGGGAGTCTCCTGTGCATCCTGGCCACTGCCCTCTTCCAGGTCCGCACGGGTCTGCTTGGCGTTGGCCCGCACGGCGCCACCGAGATCCCAACCACCGGTGGTGTAGGAAACCCCCAGGGTTGCTTCCAGGGGTGCGATCTGCGCCAATGGACGGTCATCCGTGGTGTTGTCCGCATGCACGTAGGCCAGCCCGGCATGGGTTTTCAACGACTGGGTGATCTGATAGGCGGATTCCCATTCGATGCCGTAGAACTCGGCATCCACGTTACGATAGATCGTGGCCGTCCCATTGGCGACGAGCACCCCATCCTGGCCCCTGGCCAGATCGCGCAGAATGAAGTCGCTGACATCGTTGTAATAAACCGCCACATCGCTGGACCAGTTCTGTGCCGTCCACTTGAAACCGGCCTCGATCTGGTGATGTTTCTCGGGTTCCAGTTCCGGATTGCCCACCCAACTGGTATCCATGCCGGTCATCATGTTGCGCGCGAAACTGGCCAGATAGCGCTCGGTGGCATCAGCGGTACGTACCGACCGGCTGATACCGGTGTAGAGAGTGCCATCACCAATGGCATGCTCATACTGCAAAAATCCGCCCACATTGTCCTCGGTCTTGTCCTCCGAGGTTTCAGAGTAGTACATGGCGTAGAGGTTGTTGGGTGTCGGACTCGGTCCCAGGTCCGGCTTCTCGTCACCCCGGGAGATCGAGGCCTTGATCCGGTCGTAGCGTAAACCCGCCTTGACCCGGTCCAGATCCGCCACCGGCATGGAGATCTCGGCAAACACACCGGTCTGTTCCAACTCTGCGCCAGGCCACATGATCGACTGCAAAGTGGTCGGATCCTGATTCGGCATTCCCGAAAAACGATCCGCATCACGTTCGTTGTCCTGATAATCGAAACCCATGGTGAGCACTGCCTGCCCCAGCATGACATCGCCCAACACCCGGCCACCGAGGGTATCTGACGTGGTCGGGACGCTCATCCGCATCGGCGCTGTCAGGGTTCTCAGTGAGTAGTTGTCCATCAGATGCTCCACCTCGGAGGAGTAGAACTCCGCCTTGAAGCCGGACAACGGACCCAGGGCATCACGCTGATCGTATTTCAGACGCAGGTTGTCCGAATCGCTGTAGGGTGAATCCATGCCCGCTCCTGCGTACAGCACATCATCCTCGCGTGTTGCCTCGAGATTCAGCTGCAGGGTTTTGTTCTGATCCGGGGTATAGCCGAGGATCAGGTTACCGGATTTGTTGGTGAAGGCGGAGCGCACTTCATTGCCGTCGCCGTCTTCATAGTTATCCGCATCCTGGTAACCTACGATACCCCGGACATAGCCCTGCGAGGCACCCGCTGCCGCATCCGCTGAGAACTCCTTGGTTTTGGAGTTGCCCTTGTAACCGGCATTGATGTTTCCGAGGTAATTTTTACCCGGCTCGAACTGCGGGGGTTGGCGTTCGAACAACACCGTGCCACCACTGCCTCCACCGCCGTAAAGCACCGTCTGCGATCCCTTGATCACAGTGACGCTGTCGTAACTCTCCATCGCGGAATAGGCCGTGGGGGGATCCATACGATTCGGGCAGCCGCCATGAATGTAGGCGCCGTCCATGAGGATGTTCAGACGGGTCTGACTTTGGCCGCGAATGATCGGATCGATACCGTGGCCACCCATGCGCACCCCGGAGACCCCGTTGATGTTGCGCAGGAAGTCTGCCGCATCCGCAGGTATCCCCATGTCGGCCCCATCCATGGGCAGCAGAGTAACGGCCGGGGTGGTCTGCGCCTCCCCTTCGACAATCACCTCGTTGAGATCTTCGGTTTGTTGTTCCTCCGCTTGGAGGGCCTGACCGCTCATGAGCGCTGAGATGGCCAGGGACAGGGCTGTAAGTCGCATGCTGTATCCTCAATTATGGTCGTTGTAATCCAGAAGACATGAGCAAGATACAGACCAAACAGCTAACTCATTGAGACAAAATTGAATATCGTATTATTCAGCTTTCGTAAAACCGCCAGAGCGCGTCATTTCACACACTTTTTAAGTGATATGACCGATCCGGCTGGCGCTGTCAGTCGCCCGCGACCCGGGATTCCAGATAGTCCAGCCAGTCCTCGGCCAGGCTTCGCTGGGGTTCATCCTCAGCCAGATTGAGCGCCGTCTCAAGCGCCACTCGCGCGGCATCCCACTGCTGCTTTCTGTAATACGCATTCCCAAGCAGCAGCCAATCCTCGAAGCGGTCGGTTTCACTCAGTCGCAACCCGGTATCGAGCTGTTCCGCAGCCTCAGACCACTGATCCTGTTCGAACAGAATCCTGCCGGCCCGCAACTGCGCCTCACCCGTGGTATCGATGCTCGCCTGACGCTGCAAAGCAGCAAGCGCCTGGTTGGGTTCACGGGCCAACAGCCAGGCATCCGCCAGGAGTTTCAGGTGTTGCGCCGAGGCTTTGAGTTTGCCCTGTTGAAGCCAGGTCTCCATCAATCGGGCGGCGTCGTAGGGTGTCTGATTCTGCAACTGCAGACGGGCCAGTCTGAGACGCCCCGCCGAATCCAGCAGATTGCGTTGATCCGCCAGCAACAGCACCGACACCGCCCGGGACACCTGGCCCAGCTGCAGGTGGACATTGGCCAGTTGTTGCCAGTATTGCGTGCGATCCGGAAAACGCTCCAGCATCTGCCTGAGTATGGGAATACTTTGTTTCATCCAGTTCTGCTCGAAACAGATGCCGACCCACATCTGGTACCAGGTCTCCTGGGGCTGTGGGCTGTTTGCGATCGCCCTCTGCAGGGCATCGTAGGCTGCCTGCCAGGCCTGCAGGGCATAATGGAAACGGGCGCTCAGCACCTCAGCATCCGGGGAAACCGCTTGCTGGCCGCGCTTCCATAGATCCAGCTCTTCCAGCCCTTCGGCATAGCGCGCCTCCGCGTAGAGCAGTTGCGCCAGGGTGTATCTCAGCGACGCCTCAACCGGATCGGGAAGTGTGCCGGCACCCAGCGCCGCAGTGAAATCATCGATGGCACGGGCAAACTCGTTGCGACCGATATGTAGATAGCCATAGGCCTGTCTGGCCAGCGCTACATCCTCTGGGTTGTCCTTGACCCGCTCGAGCAATGCCTCCAGTTCCAACTGAGCACGGTCATACTTTTCATGCCGGATCAGGGCATCGATCATGAACAGGTAGTCGTAGGTGTAGCGCTCCGCCTGGGTCTCGTCCCTCGGCGCTGGTGCCGCATCGGCGCTCCGCGCGGATTCCCCCATCAGGAGCGCCACCAGGCAGATCAAAAGTCTTCGGCCAATCATTGTTTGAGGGTGTAGGAAATGGTTTGACGGGCCGTCCGTGACACCGGATTGCCCGCCACGATCCTGGGATGAAACTGCCAGCGGGCGATCGCACGCAGCGCCGATTGTTCGAAGTAACCCGGAGGATGCGCTTCCACCACCCGGGCATCGCTCACGCTGCCATCCGGATTGATGGTGAATTCGAGAATCACCTTTCCCTCGAGTCTGCGCATCAGCGCCCGCTGTGGATACCGCGGCGGGAAACGCATTCGCGGCACCGGCTCCGCCGCCAGGGTTGCGGGAATCTCCGGGCGTGACCCCAGGAACGGTCCCCCGGACAGTTTCAGGGGCAAATCCAGGTCCGGCATCGACCAATCCTGGCGGGGAGGATTCAGCGCTCTGACCGGCTCCAAGGGAGTTCTCGGCGCTGGCGGTGGCGGCTCCTGCCGCGGTTGCTCGCGCGGCGGTGGCTGATCCACGGATTCAGGCGCCTTGGCCAGCCGTACAAAATTGACCAGATCCATGGCCGGGGTGGTCTGCAGGGCGACCTCCTTTTCACGCAACATCGTCTCCAGCAGCCAGAACAACGCGAGATTGATCAACAGTGCGAGCGACAGCCCCAGCAGCAGGCGCATCACTGGGCATCCCGGTTAGCGGCAATCGCTACGCTCTCCACCCCGGCGAGTCGGGCCTGATCAAGGACCCGGATAACCACCCCGGTGGGAGCCTCCCGGTCTGCGGTGATCACCACCGCACCTTCGGGATTTTCAGCATGCAGACGCTCCACATTGGCACGCACCGCACGCGCATCGATGCGCCGCCGGTCGATCCACACCTCACCCTGTTGCGTGACGGCGATCAGAATTGCGGTCTGTGGCTTGACCTGGGCGGTTGCGGCACTGGGACGATCCACATCCACACCCGTTTCTTTGACGAAGGATGAGGTCACCATGAAGAAAATCAGCAGTATGAACACCATGTCGATCAGCGGCGTCAGGTTGATCGCCAGTTCACCATTGTCCTCATCCACATGCTGATGACGCATCAGCTGACCTCCACAGCGCCGGACCGGTGACTCAGGCGATGCTGTAGATCACTCGAGAAGTAGTAACCCGAGAGTGAGGTCACAAGCCCTGCCAGGGTGGTGATCAGGGCTTGCGAGATGCCGCCGGCCATGCCCCGGATGTTACCGGTGCCATGCCGGGCGATGACATGGAAAAGTTCGATCATGGCTTCTATGGTACCCAGCAGACCCAACATGGGCAGGATCTGCACCAGGGAGAGGATCAGTGGCAGCCAGGTGAGCAGCACATCCGGGGTACCCTGGGCGTTGTTCCACCAGAGTTTCAGATAACTGAAAACAATCAGGGACCACATAACCCATGACAGCAGCAGGATCAGAAACAGAACAAACCCTCCCCGCTCCAGCAGGCTCAGAACATCCGTGGACAGATGGGCATAGAGCCACTCCATTCAGTTCACCGTCCGACCCGCGACCAGTGCCGCGCTCTCCTGGTCGAGCAGGCGGATCACCCGGTTACAGCGTCCGCTCAACAGACTGTGGACCAGCACCAGGGGAATCGCCACCGCAAGACCCAGTTCGGTGGTGACCAGGGCCTGTGAGATGCCGCCGGACATCAGCTTGGGATCACCGGTGCCGAACAGGGTGATCGACTGGAAGGTCTCGATCATTCCCGTGACCGTTCCGAGCAATCCCAACAGCGGTGCAACCGCGGCAAAGATGGCCAGCAGCCGCAGTCCCCGTTTTAGCGCGGGCAACTCCCGAAGAATCGCTTCATCGAGATGTTTTTGCAGGGCATCCGGTGATATCTGTGGGTGATCCCGGGCAACCGTCAGCAATCGCCCCAGGGGATTATCCATGCGGGCTTCCGGCTGTTGCCGTTGATGCTTCAGACGACGCCACACCCAGGCCAGGCTGAGCAGACGTTCAAGGGTCACCAGGATCCCCACTCCACCCAGAAACAGGATCACATAGCCGATGAATCCCCCCTGGCGGATGCGTTCCGAAAAGGTGGGCGATTGCACCAGCAGGGAGAGGATCGCACCCCGGGAAGGATCCACGGCGACCTGCTGCAAGCCGGCTTCAGCGGTTTCCAGCGCCTTGGCCATCAACTGGTAGCGGGGTGGCGGCTGACGGCCGAGTTCCACGAAACGTCCGGTCTCGGGCAGGTAACGCAGGTAACGTCCATCAGACACCGCATTGAACAGTCCAATGCCAATCACCTCGCCCGGCTGCTCTTCACCGGTGCTGCGAATCACCGGCAACCCGGCGCGCCACACCTCGCCAGAGCGCACGATACGCTGAAGCAGGATATCCCACAGCGCTTCCAAGCGCTGAGTGGACGGCAGGGATCGGCTGGTGGCGATCGATTCCAGGATCGGCAGATCATCCCGGTGCAACGCGGAGGTCTGATCGTTTCGAAACAGGTTCAGGCTTTCGGAGGCGACCTGACGCACCACGCCGAACAGTTCGCCAAAGGTTCCGCTACGCTCATCGAGTTGCTGATTGAGGGTTTTCAGACGTGACTGTTGTGTTTCGTGCCGCGCCATCAACTCCGCTTTACGGGTCTCGGCCTCCTGCAGCGCCTGACGCACCGCCTCCAGTTGCGCCTTGCGCGTCTCATGGGTTTCCAGGAAACGCCGTTCCCGGGTTCGGTTCTGCTGCAGCTGCTGCTCCCGGGATTCCCTTACCTGGTCCAACAGGTTCTGTAGGGGATCGCTCTGAGCCAGAGCATTGCCTGCACCCAGACACCCAAGGAGCGCTATCAGGGTGAATATTGCCTGCTTCATGCGCCGGGCTCCCCGGGCAGCCACAGCGGCACCACCAGAAGATCCGGGGGCAGCTGCTTACGCGCAATCCGCATCGCCTGTTCGAGTCCGGCCAGGTGTTGCTTACCGAGTGCGCGCCAAACACGGTGACGGTTGTCCCACACCCCGCCCTCCTCTCCGTCGAGGGACTGGTAGAAAAAACCAACCCGACCCAGACGCAGATAATTGACGACCTTGCGGGATCCGTCCGGGGCTACCCGCTCGCCTTCGTAGGCTTCTATGTTGCGGGCATAGTCGACCTCGATCTGATAGGCCTCCAGAAGTCGCCGGAAACGCTCCGAGATGGTTCCGTCCCGGGCCATGAACTGGGTTTCCAGGGCGTTCACCCGGGCGCTGCGTTCATCGATGAGAAACGGGGTATCCACGGCCACCAGTTGCTTCAACGCCTGCAGCATGTCCAGCATCAGCGGATCAAGGTCGTCGCGCAGCCGCTCGATTTCGTCCAGCTCGGTATCGATCCGCTCAATCGCCCCGGCCTGCTGTTCCACCTCGGCCTGAAGTTCGTCGTTTTCCCTTCGGGTGCGCTCCAACTGCTGGCTCAGCAGACGATACTCCTCGAGCATTTTGCGGGATTCGTCGTCCAGACGTTCCACCGTCTGCTGTGAAGTGCGGGATGCCTTCTGGTTCTGCAGTTGCAGGTCCATGGCCTGGTCCAGGACATCCTGGGACAGGCCCCGCTCAACGACCGCGAACCCGGCCAGCAGTATCGAAAGGGTAAGGAGTCGCTTCATGCTCACCACTCAGGGAAATTTCTGCATCATACGGTTTGCGGGAGGGACACTCAACGTGACAACGGGAGACACCCCGTGCCTTATCCGGATAAGATGGCCGTGTATTCCCTGTACGGGTTTCTGTAATCTTCCGGGTCCGGCCGATGACCACTTGCACCGGGCGGACCGGTTTTTTCGACCCACCCATTGGGTGAAACTGACACCAGGAGCCACCATGACAGCCGATCGACAGTCCCTGGCCCGGGCATTTCAGCAACTGCTCCCGGATGATTGCGTCATCTATCGCGAGGAGGAACTGATCCCCTACGAGTGCGACGGCTTGTCCGCTTACCGCCGGGTGCCCCTGATTGTCCTGCTGCCCACCGACGAACAGCAGGTGGGCGCGATTCTGCGCTACTGCCACGAACGACAGATTCCGGTCGTGGCCCGTGGGGCCGGCACCGGCCTGTCCGGCGGCGCCCTGCCCCATGAGCAGGGGGTGCTCCTGAGTCTCGCGCGTCTCAACCAGATCCTTGAAATCGATCCTAATGATCGTATTGCCCGGGTCCAGCCCGGTGTGCGCAACCTGGCGGTGAGTGAGGCCGCCAAGCCCCTCGGCCTGTACTACGCCCCGGACCCCTCCTCCCAGATCGCCTGTTCCATTGGTGGCAACGTGGCGGAAAATGCCGGCGGCGTGCATTGCCTCAAGTATGGCCTGACTCTGCACAACGTGTTGCAGGTCACCCTGATTACCATCGCCGGTGAGCGGTTGACCCTCGGCACCCGGGCCCTGGACGGTCCGGGGCTCGACCTGTTGACCCTGATCACCGGATCGGAGGGGATGCTCGGGGTCGTGGTCGAGGTAGTGGTCAAGCTGCTGCCGATTCCCGAGCGGCAACAGGTTGCCCTGGCCGCTTTCGACGACATCGAAACCGCCGGCAATGCGGTTGCCGCGATCATCGCCCAGGGAATCCTCCCGGCCGGCCTGGAGATGATGGACAGCCTCTCGATCCAGGCGGCCGAGGATTTCGTGCATGCCGGCTATCCCACCGACGCCGCAGCGATCCTGCTGTGCGAGGTGGATGGGGTGAATGACGAGGTATCCGACGAAATCATGCGGGTTCGCCGGATCCTGTTGGAATCCGGCGCCACCCGGGTCATGACCGCGCGGGATGACCAGGAAAGGATGCGTTTCTGGGCTGGTCGCAAAAACGCGTTTCCCGCGGTCGGTCGTCTGGCCCCCGACTACTATTGCATGGACGGGACCATACCGCGTAATCAGTTGGGCAAGGTGCTCAAGCGTATCGGCGAGATGTCCGGACACTACGGCTTGCGATGCGCGAATGTGTTTCACGCCGGTGACGGCAACCTGCACCCGCTGATCCTCTACGATGCGAATCAACCCGGTGAGTTGGAGAAGGCGGAGCGCTTCGGTGCCGAGATTCTCGAACTCTGCGTTGCGGTGGGCGGTACCATCACCGGAGAACACGGGGTCGGCCTGGAGAAAATCAACCAGATGTGCGTACAGTTTCCCGAGGACGAACTGGAGGTGTTTCACGCCGTGAAAGCGGTGTTCGACCCCCTCGGTCTGCTGAATCCAGGAAAGGCGATCCCCACCCTGGCGCGATGCGCCGAATACGGCGCCATGCACGTGCACGCCGGGAAGCTCAAATTTCCGGAACTGGAGCGATTCTGAGATGACGGATCGAGACGACAGCCGTACCATGCAGAGCGCCGTCAGGGAGGCCTGGGAGCAGACCACCCCGCTCCGTTTGACCGGTTCAGGCAGCAAAGACTTTTATGGCAGGCAGACCCAGGCGGAGCGGGTCCTGGAACTCGCCTCACACCGGGGCATCGTGGACTATCAACCGACCGAACTGGTAATCACCGCTCGGGCCGGCACCCCGCTGGCGGAGATCGAGGAGACCCTGCACGCACAGGGTCAGATGTTACCCTTCGAGCCTCCCTATTTCGGTGGACACGGCACCCTTGGAGGCGCCATCGCATCCGGCCTCAGCGGGCCCCGCCGCCCTTGGGGGGGATCCCCCAGGGATCTGTTGCTGGGGGTAAAAATACTCGACGGTAGAGGCCGCATCCTCAACTTCGGCGGCCAGGTGATGAAAAATGTCGCGGGGTACGACATTTCCCGCCTGATGGCGGGCGCCCTCGGAACCCTGGGAATCCTGCTGGAGGTTTCCGTCAAGGTATTGCCAAGACCCGCAGAAGAGACCACGATTCGCTTCAACCGCCCCGCAGAGGCATTTCAAACCCTTCTGACCCGAATGCTGAATGAAGACATGCCGATCACCGCCACCTACCGGTACGCGGATGATTGCGGCTTACGTCTGGGGTGTGGACAACAGCGGGTCAAACAGATCCTCAGCCGTTACGGGATCACCCCGGAAGCCAGCCTGGCGGAGTCCTTCTGGTCCGACCTTCGGGATCATAAACATGCGTTTTTCAACCACGACGCACCCTTGTGGCGTGTGGCCGTGCCGCCTACCGCGCGTGTAGATTTTTCTCAACCCATGCTGTGTGAATGGGCCGGGGGACAGCGCTGGATGTTCAGTCAATCTCCGGCGGATGAAATACGCGAACACGTGAGCCGGCTGGGCGGCCATGCCACGCAGTTTCGTGGAGGGGACCGGACCGGGCAGGTGTTTCACCCGCTGCATCCCAGAATCGCAGACCTGCAAACCGGGCTGAAGCGGGTGTTCGATCCCAGGGGGATACTCAATCCCGGGCGACTTTACGCCGAGGACTGACAGACCTCAGGGTTGCTTGGCTTTCGCGGCTTTCATGCAACTGTCCATCTGTTCACCCGTGGCACTGGTGCTGAAACACTGTTTCATGGCCTGCCCCGCGGCGATGGACTGACTCAGGAACTTGAGCATGTTGGACTTGTTCTGTTCGTTGTACTCGATCGGCTTGGGCGCCGGTTGCTCCTGAGCGGGGGCTCCAGGCGGCGTACCCTGCGCGCTGCCGAGTTCCTGTCTCATCTGTTTTTCCAGATCGTTCATGATCGCCACGCACTTCTGGAAACTTCCCGCATCACCGGCCTGTTGCAGACACTGCTGGGTCTCCTCGAGCGCGGGAAGACTCTTCTCGATGACGGGTAACATCAGCTTTTTCGACATTTCAAAACGTTGCTGGGGATCTATCGGCTGCCCTCCGGCAGGCGCTGGCTGCTGGGCAAATGCCAGTCCAGGCAGCAACAGGGTCGTTATCAACCATTTCATGGGGGTTCTCCTCGCTTGTAGTTATAACTGTGTGCACGCCTTAGCCGGGCGGGACGTGGTAAAGGTAATCAACCCCTCGACCCGGTGCAACCGCAGGCTGCAAAACCCAGACGTCTACGGGCTGAATTTTTACCCTCGAGCCGTTAGAATCCCCTGTCGCATTCATATTCACACAGGAGAGTTACGTGGCACAGAAAAAGGTAGACGTCGCAATCATCGGCTCCGGAACCGCCGGTCTGAACGCCACCAGCCAGGTGGGCCCAAGCGGCAAGAGCTTTCTGCTGATCAATGGTGGAGAACCCGGCACCACCTGCGCCCGGGTCGGCTGCATGCCCTCGAAAGCCCTGATCCAGGTCGCTGAAGATTACCATCGCCGCACTCACCTGAATCGCTATGGCGTGGATGGCCATACCGGCCTGAGTATCGACATACCCACCACCCTGGAACACGTACAGGACCTGAGAGACACCTTTGTCGATCGTGTGCTCTCCAACAGCACCGACAACATGGGTGAAAAATTCGTCGAGGCCTATGCGCAATTTGTCGACCCGCACACCCTGCTACTGGACAACGGCGACCAGGTCGAGGCTGAGCGCATCGTGATCGCCACCGGTTCACGACCCGTGGTACCTCCTGCCTGGGAGGTTTTCGGCGAGAAGATCCTGACCACAGACACCTTCTTCGAACTGGAGGACCTTCCCAAGTCGGTCGCGGTCATCGGTCTGGGGGTGATTGGTCTGGAACTGGGTCAGTCCCTGAGCCGCCTGGGTGTCGAGGTCACCGGCTTCGACATGGCACAGACCATCGGCGGCACCAGTGACCCGGAAGTCAGCAAAAGCGCGCTCGAGATCATGCAGCGGGAGTTTTCCATCCACCTTGGTCAGGCGGTGGAGATCAGCAATGAAGGGCCGCAACTGCGGGTCACCGCGGGAGAACATTCAGTGGTGGTGGACAAGGTGCTTGCCAGCCTCGGCCGCACTCCCAATCTGGAGGGACTGGCATTGCAAAATTCCGGTCTAGAACTGGATGCCCGGGGCATTCCCTTGCACAACCCCAACACCATGCAATGCGGAGATTCGCATATCTTCATGGCCGGGGATCTCACCGGCGATCGACCGATCCTGCATGAAGCCGGCGACGAGGGAAAGATCGCAGGCTACAACGCCTCGCATGACGAAGTGCTGGCATTTCAACGCAAGACGCCCCTGGCGATCAATTTCTGTGACCCGAACATCTGCCTGGTCGGCACCCCTTACAGGGCCCTGGACCTCGACTCGACCGCCGTCGGAGAGGTGAAACTCGCGCCGGTGGGTCGCGCCATGATCATGGGGCAGAACCGCGGCGTAATCCGGGTCTATGCCAACTGCAAGAGCGGGGTTCTGCTGGGTTCGGAGATGATCACCCCGCGCGGTGAAAACCTGGGCCATCTGCTGAGCTGGGCGATTGCGCAGAATCTCACGGTCGGCGACCTGCTGCGCTTGCCGTTCTATCATCCGGTGATCGAGGAGGCCCTGCAGGCGGCATTGAACAATCTGTATGCCCAGGTCGAAACGAAAAATCCCGGTCCGATCAAGGAACTGTTACCGATCTGAGCAAGGTCATCAATATTCAAACAGGTGAGGCGTATGGACTGTATCGATGTTCGATTTCCCGGTGGCAAGCGTATCCAGGCCAAGGTTGGTGACTATCTGATTCAAACCGATCAGCCTGCCAAATACGGCGGTGAAGACAGTGCGCCGGCGCCCTTCGATCTGTTCCTGGCCTCCCTCGCCACCTGTGCAGGCATCTTCGCCTGGAATTTCTGCGAAAGCCGGAAACTCTCGACCGAAGGCCTGGCCTTGCGCATGCATTGCAGCGAGGACGAGCAGAGCAAGATGATCGGTCAGATCAAATTCATGCTCACCCTTCCCGAGGGTTTTCCCGAGCGTTATCGCAATGGCATCGTACGCGCCATGGAACTCTGCGCGGTCAAGCGGCACATGCAGACAGCGCCGGAATTTCACATCGAGATCGAAGCCTGATCGCGCGTTGCTGACCGCAGGCAATCGCATGCCCCAGTGGGAAGGTCCTGAGCGGGGGATACTCGGGATTCGGGATTCAGCGCGTGCTCAGGGGATGCTCAGAAAACCCCTGCCTGTCGCGGCTAGGCTTTTTCAGCCAGCACGATGGCTCGCATTGGCGCAGGATAGCCTTCCAGAGTGAGCGCGGGATTAGCCGGATCCAGGTAATCCCGCAGGGATTCAAACTGCATCCATGGCGTCGATCTCTGCTCATCAAAGCCCGTGGCGGTGACGTCGACCACGCGAATCCGCGCGAAACCGGCGCGCTTCATCCAGGCCACCAGGGTATCCGTGCTGGGGATGAACCAGACATTACGCATTTTCGCATAGCGTCCCTGCGGCACCAGCACTTCCCCTTCCGCCCCGTCGATCACCAGGGTTTCCAGGATCAACTCACCGCCCCGTCTGAGCGCACCCTTGAGTTCATTGAGGTGGGCGAAGGGGGATTGACGATGATAGAAGACACCCATGGAAAAGACCGTGTCGAAGGCTGCCAGATCCGCTGGCAGATCCTCGATACCCAGCGGAAACAGGTACGCCGGGAAATCCCCATCCATGAAATGCCTGATCGCCGCGTGCTGCATAATGAACAACTGTGTGGGATCGATACCGATCGCCAACTCCGCACCCTCACCCAGCATGCGCCACAGGTGATAACCGTTTCCGCAACCCACATCGAGAACAATGCGGCCCTGAAGCGGCTTGATATGGGGCTTGAGTCGATCCCACTTCATGTCTGAGCGCCATTCCGTATCGATATGCAGGCCACATATCCCGAATGGTCCCTTACGCCAGGGATGAAACTGCATCAGCGATTGGCGCAGTTGCAAACGTTGTGCCTCATCACAATCGGATGGCGAGCCGATGCTGACCCGCGCCTGGTCGAACCGATGCGTAAGGCCGTGAAACCGGGGCAGAGTCTCCAGTACCGATAACCAGTTACGCAGGTCCCCGTGAGGCTTCTCCCGCCACACGCGGGCCACCTGATCAGGCAACCCCTCCAGCCAGCGGGCGATCGGCTGCTCCTGGTATTTCAGCCTCCAGTCCCAGTCAATCATCATTTGATCGCCAGTAGAGAGATGAAATTGAAACATTGAAACCACACCTCGACAGTGCGGAAGCCGATCTCGTTGAGTCTTTGTTTGTGCGTCTCGAGGGTTTCAGGGATCAGCACGTTTTCCAACGCGGAGCGTTTCTGGCTGATCTCCAGGTCAGAATAACCCTGGGCCTTTTTGAAACCATGATGCATGTCGATGAACAACTGCTGGGATAGTGGGTCGGTCAAGGCGATCTTTTCAGACAACACCAGCAAACCACCGGGTTCAAGCCCAGCATGAATGGTCTTGAGAAACGCCTGGCGATCCTCCTCGGGTATGAACTGCAAGGTGAAATTCAGGATGACCAGGCTGGCCCGGGTGATGAGAACATGGCGAATATCCGCACATATCCAATGCACCGGTTGGAGCGTGTCGATTCGCTCAGAATGCCGCAACGCCTGGCGCAGCATGGCCAGTGAATTGTCCACTGCATACAGTTGGTAGTCATGGTGCTCAACCGACGAGCGTACCGCCAGGCTGGCGGCACCCAGGGAACAGCCGAGATCGTAGACCGAAGAATCCGGCTTCACCCACTGACCGGCCAGCGTGCCGATCATGTTGATGATCGTCCCGTAACCCGGTACCGATCGGTTGATCATGTCCGGAAAAACCCTTGCCACCCGCTCATCGAAGCTGAAATCAGCGATGACGCCCTGGGCATCCGCATAAATCGTATCCCGACTCATGATTTCACGACCGCCGCATGCAACGGGCAGCCTCCTCTCCGGCCCGGACATCCACCTTCATCAGGATACCCCCCCCGATCACGAAGAGCACACCCACTGAGAGTATCGCAAGTCGATTGCTGCCCGTCATGACGCCGATCCAACCCATCAACAGAGGACCCAGGACCACGGCGAATTTGCCCAGCATGTTGTAGAAACCAAAAAACTCAGCGGACTGATCTGCGGGTATCAAACGCGCGTACAGGGAACGGGAGAGTGCCTGGATCCCACCCTGTACCAGACCAATCGCCACCGCCAGGAGATAGAACTCCCACACTGAATCCATCCGGTAGGCCCAGAGCAGAATCAGCAGATAGGTGAAGATTGCTAGCATGATACCCTGCTTGGGCCCACGCCTCCCGGCCAGGGCACCAAATGCAAGCGCCGAGGGAAAGCCGACGAACTGGGCGATCAGCAGGGCGATCATCAGATTGTTGGCGTCAAAGCCGATGGAAAGCCCGAAATCCACAGCCATGCGAACGATGGTGTCCACGCCATCGATATAACACCAGTAGGCGAGTAAAAACAGCCATGTCATTTTCAGTTGCCGGAGTTTCCGAAAGGTCTCGAGTAACTGTTTGATGCCGGCGCGAAACCAGCCACGCTTCGAGGCCGTTGTGCGAGGTTCCTCCACCAGCAAGAACAGCGGCAGTGAAAACACCGCCCACCAGACGGCCACTGTCAAGAACGAGACCCGAACAGCCTCGGCCGCATCCTTCAAACCAAAGGATTCGGGATACAGCGTCATCACCACGTTGATGGCGAAAAGCACCCCGCCCCCGAGGTATCCGAAGGCATAGCCATAGGCCGACACCCGGTCGTAATGCCGTTCGCGGGTGACCGATATCAGTAACGCATCGTAGAACACGTTACCACCCACGAACCCGAGCACCGCCAGGGCATAGAGACTAAGCGCCGCCACCCAGTTGCCCTGAGCCACCAGGTAGAGGGCGCCGGTCATGACGATACCCATGCTCGCGAAAAACAGCAGAAAACGCTTTTTCGCCCCCGCCTGGTCAGCCAACGCACCCAGTAGCGGTGCCAGACAGACCACCACAAGACTCGCCAGAGAGTTGGCCATTCCCAACCGGTAGGTGGACTCGGTAGCCACCACACCCTGACTCCAGAACTGCTTGAAGAACACCGGAAAAAAACCCGCCATCACGGTAGTGGCAAATGCGGAATTGGCCCAGTCATACAGGCTCCAGGCGAATATGGAGGGCTGACGCAGCAGACTCCGGTTCAATGGCTCACCCACCCGGGGGTTACTCCGGAAGGGTTTGCGGTACCAGGTTGGCATTGATCGCCATACGAACCAGTTCCGCGAGTGAATCCGCCTCCATCTTCTCCATGACCCGGGCGCGGTGCGCCTCCACGGTTTTGGAACTCACTCCCAGCGCGTTGGCGATCTCCTTGTTTGCCTGGCCGTTGGTAACCATCACCATGACTTCATGTTCACGGGGTGTGAGGCGGGCCAGTCGGGTCGCAATTTCAGCCCTTTGCGCCTGCATGTCACGCTGCTTCGCATCCAATGCCATGGCATGCCGGATACTCTCGAGCAACAGTTCGTCATTGAAAGGTTTCTCTATGAAATCCACCGCACCCGCCTTCATCGCACGTACCGCCATGGGCACATCCCCGTGACCGGTGATGATGATCACCGGTATCGCGATCTGATTCATGCGCAGGTACTCCTGCAATTCCAGTCCGCTCATTCCCGGCATGCGTACATCCAACAGCAGGCACCCCGATCGACCCGGGTAGTAGCTCTGGATGAAGGCATTCGCGGATTCAAACGTCTCCACCTGCATGGAAACCGACTCGATCAACCATTTCAGTGAGTTACGCATGGCTTGATCGTCATCTACAACAAATACAGTGGGTCGACTGGTCATATCAGGGCCTGCTTATACATTACAATTTCTCTGCCTGCGGCAACACGCTCATGGACCAGCGAGCATTAGCGGGAGCGGCTGACATCGCGGGTACCTTGCATTCAAAACCGGGCCTATTGTATCGGTGACGAGACCGCTTAAAAACCCGGTAATACCAATGAGGGATCGGTAGGAAGCACCAGCCTGAAGGTAGCCCCGTGCCCCTCTTTCGAACTGACATCGAGGTTGCCTTTGTGATCCTGTGCGATCTTTCGGCTGATCGACAACCCCATGCCCATGCCCCCCTTCTTGGTGGAAAAGAAGGCATCGAAAAGATGATTCAAGGCCTTTTCAGGAATACCCTTGCCGCTGTCCTGGACGACCACCTCAACCTCCCTGTCACTCAGGCGCCGGGTCATCAGGGTCAGACGTCGTCGGTCGGAATGGACCGCTTTCATCGCATCGATCGCATTGCGCACCAGGTTCAGCATGACCTGTTCGATCTGCACCAGATCAACCTTGACCGGCAACACCTCATCGCTCAGTTCCAGGGCGACCTGCACCCGGTTGCGACTGGACTCGAATTCAATGAAGGATGCCACTTCCAGAACCAGGTGGTTGAGATTCACGACCTCATGTTCCTGAGGACGCTTGCTCACCAGGGCGCGCAGCCGCTTGATGATCTCACTCGCACGTTCCGCCTGGGCGGTGATCTGGGCCATCGCATCCACCAGTTCCGCTTCACCACCGATTCCGGACTGTAACCGGCGCACACAGCCACTGGCGAAATTGACAATAGCGGATAGCGGCTGGTTGAGTTCGTGGGCCAGGCCAGTGGACATTTCGCCCATGGTGCTCAAACGGCACACATGCACCAGTTCCGACTGGTGTTGTCGACTCTGCATCTCCGCAAGGCGAACCTGGGTGAAATCGCGTCCGTAGATGTTGACATAGCCGAGTTCCCGGATCGGCGCCAGTTGCAGGGAGAAAATCTGCTCCTCGAAGTTCACCTCGTACTCTTTGGTCTGCCCATCTGAGAGAATGTTGGAGACCAGATTGCGCCAGTACACAGGCATCGTCTGACCGCGTTCGCAGTCCCAGTACTCGAGCAGGGGTTCACTGGCGGAATTGGCGTAGACGATCACGCCACGATCATTGATACGCAGCACCGGGCTGGGATTCTCGCTCGCCAGCTTGGCCAGACTGGCGATCTCCCGCTCCGCCTGTTTTTTTCCTGTGACATCCCGCAGATAGACATTGAATACGGTTTGCTCATGCAGATGGATCGAAATCACTGAGCACTCAACCGCTTTTTCCTCGCCACTTTGGGTTACCGCCCGCATCGCTTGAGCCCGGCAGGCGGCCGGGGATACGCTACGACTGATGCAGCTGCTCAACAGGGTCCGGAACCGCTCCCGGTCATTGGCATGCACAGCCAGGGACTCAAGGCGCTGCCCCATCATCTGCTCCCGGCTGAATCCAAAGGTCTTGAAGGCGGTACCGTTGACCTCCACGATCAATCCTTCCTGGTTCAGCGTGATGATCGAGTCCATGGAGTTGTCGAACAGCGCACTCTTGAGCGCTTCAGTTTCTCGAATCCGCACCTCCTGACGGTTGCGCAGGGCCTCGCGTGCGGTAATCAACTGGCGAAAGAAGGCCTTGACCCACTCCTCGAGATGTAAAAGCTGATTGCCTCTCTTATTGACCGGCTGTTCGATGCCCAGCGCCTGCTGACCGAATCGCGAGATACGCAGCAGGACATGGCTGATTTTCACCGACACCAGTGCGAAGATGAGGGAAAATGCCGCTACATACACCAATGCGGTCAACAGCCTGTCCTGTTGCGCCAGTTTGGTGATGTTATGGATGGTCTGGCGTACCGCGTCCCTGGGCACCATGGTGGTGAACAGCAGATTCTGATCCATGGGCTGATATCCGGTAATCGCCTGCGAGGTCAGCAGGTACTGATCCGAGAGACGGTTCAAATTGATCCCGGGACGGATATCGCCCCGCTGACTGATTGCCAGCAGTTTCAGGGTGTTGGCATCCGCCAGTGCGGTCAATGTATCCGTGCCTCTGACCATGCTTTGCGAAGCGGAAAGAAAACGGTTGTCCACCTTGCGGATCAGCAACAGGCGCGCGCGGTGGTCCGTGTCTGCGGCAATACAGCGGGACCAGACCAACAGGTAGGGTTTCTCATCGATGAGGGTGATCACCGCTTCGCTCTGTCCATTGAAATATTCAGTAATACTGTCCAGGTCGAACGGCAGATGATCTGTGGTGTAGGCCTCATAGGGTAAGGCGTTGCGATCCAGCAGCACCACCTGATCCGCTTGTAGAATAGAGGTTTCGGAATAGCCCGACTCAAGCCATTGGGGGGGTTGAGCGGAGTAAATGACCGGTGGGTTCGAGGGGTCGCGTCGATGCCACTCGGCGGAGCGCAGATAGTCACGCAAGCGCCAGTGATTGGCCAGTCCCTGGGCGACCAGCCGCCACTCCTGCAGATACTGTTCAAAACGCTGCCGGGTCTCCAGGGCCTGAATATCGAGACGCCCCACCAACTCATCATGAAACACCTTTTCCAGGCGTTGATCCTGGATGGGGTCGAGCAGCAGCCACATCAGCAACCCGCACACCAGCCCCACCAGGAGCGATAGCACGGGCAGCGGAGTGGAGGCCAGCATCGATTGCCACCTCGAAGTGAATGAACCACTCATGAACGGGGCGCTTTCGAGACCCGGACCAACATCATTCTCCGAACTTCTGCAAGGACCTTGGAAATCATACTACCCCGTCGGTAAATACCTAATAACAAGGGTTTATTCTGGCCCATCTCAGGCATGGGAATCCAGTCTAATGAGCAATCCCTGTGCCGACAAGTATGCATTCGACTAACTACCCTTGAACCCGATGCCGCAAACACATGAACAATCCTGGCGCTCTCAAGCTGGGTCATCAGGGAGAATTCAGCGAATAAAAAAAAGACGCCTAAGGCGTCTTTCTGAAAATTCTTCGGTCTGTGTTTGGCGGGTTACGTAGTTGGCAATATCGCGGGATGATCCCGACTGAGAAGCTGGATAGCACCTAAATCAATGTGTTAACACTAATACATGGCTCCGAACTCACGCCGCATGTTGTGCGCCGGGTTTGCGTACCCCTGTTCCCGGTAGGCCCGTTCGGACAGGGTCGCGTATCCATAGAGTTTTTTACGCAGCATTTGCCGCACCCCAGGATCCAGGTCATTGAACATCAGGCCAAGGCACCCGGCCTGCTGATGAACCACCATGGCCTTGGTTCTGCACTCTGCGCTGTCGGCACAATTTTCCATGTGAAAGCTCACCTGAATGATCTTGTTCAGGTCCAGGGAACTGTCTCCCAGATCAACCAGCATACCGCTCAGACTGATATTGCGAATCCGGCCTTTGATCTCGCCCAGATCCCGGTCGATAATTGTGATCTCACAGGCTATCAGCTTGCGATGTTCGCATCTGTGTTCCATATTTCGACCCCCGTTGAATACATGTCAGTCACTCGATGTATTAGTATGTATGCGGATCTTAAAGTTGCAAATACGGAGTTTTGCTCTCGACCATTAGGGATTACCCTTGTTAACAATGTTCAATCAATTCAGTTCCCTGGACCGGCACAAGAGGATTCATGAGTACTGATCTCAGCAATGCCGCGATTCCCGGTTTTTTCCGGCGCCTCGGTGCAATCCTGTATGACCTGCTGCTGCTCACTGCGTTGATCTTCGTGGCAACCGCGGCGTTGACCCTGCCGTTTGGCAGTCCGGACCATGGCTGGTTGGTTGTGTTTCAAATAATTATCTTTGAAATCATACCATTATTGTTTTTTACCGGATTCTGGGTTGGCGGTGGCCAAACCCTTGGCATGCGCGCCTGGCGGTTGAAGGTGGTGCGCCTGGACGGTGCTGATTTAAGCTGGAGCGACGCCCTGAAGCGACACCTGAGCGCCCTGCTTTCAGTCTACCTGCTGGGCTTGGGATTTCTCTGGATCCTTGTCGACCCTGACAAGATGGCCTGGCATGACCGCATCTCCAAGACCCGCCTGGTAATTGTCAAATAAGTGAATCCGATCACCTTTTGCCTGCCGGCCTGCCCCTTCGCTGCAAACCTGATTGGCTGATATTCCGGTCTATCCGGGATATCGGCCCAGTGCCCTGAAGATCGCTTCCGCCTTATCGAGGGTTTCCTGGTATTCATGGGCTTCATCCGAATCCGCCACAATACCGCCCCCCACCCGGAACTCCACTTCGCCATCCTGAACGGTGAGTGTGCGAATCGCGATGTTACTGTCCATCGCCCCACTTCGATCCAGGTAGGCAATGCTGCCGCAATAGATCCCTCTCGGGGAATCCTCAAGCTCCTGGATGATCTGCATCGCACGTAGCTTGGGTGCACCGGTGATGGATCCGCCCGGCAGGCAGGCCCTGAGCAGGTCCAGAGCATCGAATCCCGGCGCCAATCGACCCGTAATGGTACTGACCAGATGATGCACGGCGGCAAATGACTCGACCTGGAACAACTCCGGCACCTGGATGCTGCCGGTTCGGCATACCCTGCCCAGATCATTGCGCAACAGATCCACGATCATGACATTCTCGGCCCGGTCCTTGGGACTCTCGGACAATGCCAGGCGCAACTCCGCATCCAACCGCGGATCCGGACTGCGCGGACGGGTTCCCTTGATCGGACGGGTTTCGACCCGATCGCCCTGAAGTTTGAGAAACCGCTCCGGAGAAGAGCTCAGAACCGTTCCCATCGGGTATTCAAGGTAGGCACTGTACGGCGCCGCGTTGACCTTTCTCAAACGCCGGAACAGTTCCCAGGGATCACTCAGTGCGGGAATTGTGAAGCGCTGGGCAAAATTCACCTGATAGCAGTCCCCGTCACGGATATACCGCTGGATACGGCGAAACCTCTCGCCGTAATCACGACGCGTCAGATGAGGCATGATCTCCGACGGCTGAGGCGGTGAAATTTCCCCAGTGGATGGCTCACATCGGCTCAACCGGGCGATCAGCTCAGGCCACAGGCGTTCGGTTTGCGGATCCGCTCCGGCAGATACCAGGCAACGGCTTTGGCGCTGGTGGTCCACCACCACGGCCCAATCGTAGACACCCATGAGCATGTCCGGCAAACGCAAGCGGCTTTGCGTGCCTGCTTGCAATTTGACCGGCAGCCAGCAACCAGCCAGATCGTATCCCAGGTAGCCGATCGCTCCGCCGTGAAACGGCAGATCATCGCCGAAGGGTGAAACAGGTGGACCCAGTAACTCACGAAGTGTCGCCAGAGGATCCACCGACGTGGTTAGCGGTTGATCCCGATGATATATCTCCGTGACCCCATCACGGGTGACTAGACGGTGGCTAGGTCCGGCTGCAAGGATATCGTAACGTCCCTGTGTGGAATCCGGATAGCCGCTGTCGAGAAACACCGGCCAGGGCAGGTCTCTGATGGCCTCGAACAGAACCGTGCTGTCCGGGTGATAAGGGAGGTTGTGCAGACGCGGCGACATGATTCAGGAAGTTGGCCGAAAGACTGCGGGAAAAACGCTCATGGCACGTTCACTGCCACAGGACAGGCCGTCCAGGCCAACTCGTCCGGGTGGGAGCGGATGGCGCCCACCCGGCTGCTGATGCCGAGGTTCCGATCTCGGAACTATTCGTCGAAAGGGTGACGACGGATGATGGTTTCGTTGCGATCCGGACCGGTCGAGATGATGTCGATCGGGGTTTCACACAGGCTTTCGATCTTGCCGAGATAGTCACGGGCCGCTGCGGGTAGTGCATCATAATCGGTGACGCCGATGGTTGAATCCGACCAGCCCGGCATCTCGATGTACACCGGTTCACACTCTTCGAAACGATCCGCACCGACAGGGGGAGCAGAGATCTCCTGCCCGTTGAGCTTATAGGCGACACAGATTTTGATGGTTTCCAGGCCATCCAGGACATCCAGCTTGGTAATGCAGATTCCGGTGACGCTGTTGATTTCGAGGGAGCGGCGCAAGGCCACGGTATCCAGCCAGCCGCAACGGCGCTTACGCCCGGTGGTGGCACCGAATTCGTGTCCCTTGACTCCCAGGTGATCTCCGTCAGCATCGAACAGTTCCGTTGGGAAAGGTCCTGCCCCAACCCGGGTCGTGTAAGCCTTGACGATACCCAGCACGTAGTCGAGATATGCCGGTCCCACACCGGTACCGGTCGCGGCACCACCCGCCGTGGTATTCGAGGAAGTCACATAGGGATAAGTGCCATGATCGATATCCAGGAGCGCACCCTGGGCGCCTTCGAACATCACATGCTTACCCTCGCGACGCATCTGCAACAGGGTACCGGTCACGTCCTCGACCATGGGTTTCAACCGTTCGGCCTGACCCATAACCTGCTCGAATACCTGTTGGTAATCCACCTCGCCATAATCGTAGAGGTTCTTCAGAGAAAAGTTATGATAGTCCATGACCTCGCGCAGGCGCTCCTGGATGTGCGCCTCGTCGAAGATTTCTCCCAGCCGGATTCCACGACGGGAGATCTTGTCCTCGTAGGCCGGACCTATACCCCGCCCGGTGGTACCGATGGCCTTCTTGCCGCGGGCCTTTTCACGCGCAGCATCCAGGGCAATGTGGTACGGCAGAATCAGGGGACAGGCTTCGGAGATTCCCATGCGATCGGAAGCCGGCACACCGTTCTTTTCCAGCATGTCGATCTCTTCCAGAAGCGCATCTGGCGCCAGCACCACACCGTTGCCGATCAGACAGCGCACACCCTCGCGCAGGACGCCTGATGGAATCAGATGCAAAACCGTCTGCTGCCCATCGATTACCAGGGTATGCCCTGCGTTGTGCCCACCCTGGAACCTGACCACGGCAGACGCCTTGTCGGTCAGCAGATCCACGACCTTACCCTTACCTTCGTCACCCCATTGGGTACCGATCACTACGACATTCTTGCCCATGCTTTTCTCGCCATCTTGCCCGGCCCGCGCCGGACTTTTATTACAAAACCCATCGATTTTTACAGAATCGCCGGAAAATTCAAACCGGAATCAATCGCCAACCGTCCGAATCCCGTTCGAGTTGCTGGTCGCAACCCAGTTCAGAGGCGCCGCCTTGCTGCCCTGGCAGACCACAAATTACCCGGTAACCCGCGTTGCGCAGACGTTCCACTTCCGTGTTCAATCCGGATTCCTCAAGACAGGGCGCGAAAACCACCCCCTTGGCAGTGGCCGGCGGGTTGCTGTCCTGAGCCACCCTTATCAGGGTCTTCAGGTCGGTGCTGAAACCGGTTGCCGGCCGGGCGCGGCCGAATACTGACCCGATGGCGTCATAACGTCCTCCGCGGGCAATCTCTTTGCCGCTGCCCGGGACGAACGCGGCAAACACCACGCCGGTGTGAAAATGGTAACCACGCAGTTCAGCCAGATCGAAATGAACCGGGATATCCGGCAGCCAGAAGGCAATCTGGTTCGCCATGGCCTGAAGGTAGTCCAGAGCCTGAATGACCTCAGGCGAGGCGTCACGCAACACCTCACGCGCCTGCTGCAGCGCCTTGTCCCCGTTCAGTTCGCCGAGTTTCGACAGCATCGCCGCATGTTGCGGCGCAATATCAAAACGCTCCAGCAGTTGATCGATTTCCGCCAGGGCCTTGCGCTGCAAGGCATCGAACAACTCCTGTTCCTGGGCGTCATTCAATCCCGCCTGGGCCGCGAGACCCTTGTAAATCCCAACGTGACCGAGATCCAGGTAGACGTCCTGCACACCGGTCATCGACAGGGTCTCCATCATCAAGCGAAGGATTTCCACATCGCTCTCGACGCCGGAGTGCCCGTACAGCTCCGCACCGATCTGAAGCGGGCTGCGGGTGCCGGCAAAACCGTCGGAACGGGTATACAGCACCGTACCGAGATAACACAACCGGGTGGGACTGAGGGAACGGATGCGATGCGCATCGATGCGCGCCGCCTGAGGCGTGATATCGGCCCGAACCCCCATCAGGCGTCCACTCAACTGATCGGTCAGCTTGAACGTGTTGAGGTCGAGATCGCCTCCTGTACCGGTCAACAATGAATCGAGAAATTCGACAAAAGGAGGGATCACATAGTCGTAACCCCAGCGATCATACAGGTCGAGCAGTTCCCGACGCCTGTGTTCGATCTCACGCGCCTCTTCGGGAAGCACCTCGTCGATGCCATCAGGTAAAATCCAGCGTTCGTTTTCCATCATTGTCATACTCAATTGACCAGGTAGAGCAAAATCACCCCAGAGACCATGCTGACCAGCCCACTGAGACGCATCGATCGATTGTTGTTTTGTGCCACCATCAGCAGGATGTTGCGCATGCTGTTTGGATTCAGAAACGGCCAAATCCCCTCTATCACCAGCATCAGGGCCAGTGCCACTAACAAGTCATGCCACATCATTCAGTTCCCCATAAAAAAACCGGGTTCCCCCCGGTCATTGATGATGAGGCCCGAAAAGGCCTGCCGATTGTCGCGCTGTCAGACCCCTGAACGGATGACCTCCCCCGCCTGATCTTGACCTGATCCATAGAGGGTTGCCTGACCCCAGACGGTGCGTTCGCATGACCTGACGGTACACAGGATTTCGGGGCGGATATTCTCCCAAAGCCCGTTGTGGATGTCCATCGTCAGCCCCCCGCTCAGGGCAGCACCGCCACTCACACAGGATCACACCGCCCTGTATCGGGGCGGTGTATCCGGATGACGGGAGAACTATTTCCCGCTGCTGTCCTTCAGATAGCGGAAAAAGTCCGAGTCAGGCTGAATGACCAGCATGTCAGAATTACCCTGAAAGCTGTTCTTGTAGGCGTTCAGGCTCCGATAGAAAGCATAGAACTCACTGTCCTGCTTGTACGCGTTGGCGTAGATTTCAGCGGCTTTGCCATCACCTTCACCGCGCAGTTTTTCAGCACCGCGATAGGCTTCAGCCCTGATCACCACACGCTCGCGGTCCGCGTTGGCGCGGATTCTTTCCGCGGCCTCGGCGCCTTTCGCGCGGAGATCCCGGGCGACCCGCTCACGTTCGGCCCGCATGCGCTGATAGACGGATTCGCTGACTTCCGGAGGCAGGTCGATCTGCTTGACCCGCACGTCGAGGATTTCCACCCCCAGTTCGGCGGCCTGGGCATCGGAGTCCTTGGTCAGGGTTTCCATGATCTCCGTACGTTCACCGGAGATTACCTCCTGTACGGTGCGTTTACCGAACTCGTCGCGCAGGCTGGTGTTGATGCGTTCCTGCAGCAGGCGGGCTGTCTTGTCGATACTGCCACCGGTGGAGCGGTAGTACTGCGCCACATTGGAGATTCGCCACTTGGCAAAGTAGTCGACGATAACGTCTTTCTTCTCCGCGGTGAGGAAACGCTCCGGACGGGAATCCATGGTCTGGATACGCGCATCGAAAGTCCGCACATTGTTGAAGATCGGCACCAGGATATGCAATCCGGGCTCGTAATCGGTGGCAACAATTTCACCTAGGCGAAGTTTCAGGGCCACTTCCCACTGGTTGACCACGAAGGTAAAGGCATACACCAGCACGGCTGCGACGGCGACGACGGGTACGATCAGTTTCGAAATTTTCATTAACGTACCCCCCGGGTGCGGTCCACATTCCGCAGGCTGCTGCTGTCAGAGGCGTCCCGGCTCGTCTCGCTGCTCGGGAGTCTGCTATCCGTACTGGATTGTTTGCCGGAAGGTGCATTCTGAATCAGTTTGTCCAGAGGCAGATACATCAGACTGTTACCTCCCTGGGTATCGAGCATCACCTTGCTGGTCTGGCTCAGCATCGATTCGATGGCGTCAAGATAGAGTCTTTCCCGGGTGACCTTCGGTTCAAGCTGGTACTCTTTGAGCACCGCGAGAAAGCGGCTCGTGTCACCCTGGGCTTCAGAGATCACCCGGTCTTTGTAGGCGCTTGCATCCGCGAGCAGACGTGCCGCTTCACCGCGCGCCTTGGGCACGATCTCGTTGGCATAGGCTTCCGCCTGATTCTCCAACCGTTCCTTGTCCTCGCGCGCCTTGATGGCATCGTCGAAAGCGCTCTTGACCTGCTCCGGCGGCTTCGCCGGCTGCATGTTCACACTGGTGATGATCAGACCGGTCTTGTAGGTATCGACGAGGCCCTGTGCACCGTACTTGATCTGCTCGGCAATCGCGCTTCGGCCCTGGGTCAGAATGAAGTCCAGATCGCTCTTACCGATGATTTCACGCACTGCGGTTTCTGTGGCGTCACGCAGGGTCTTGTTCGGATCACGGTCCTGAAAAAGGTAATCGGCAGCGTCCTGAATTCGGGACTGTATGGTCAGTTCTACATCGACGATATTTTCATCCCGGGTCAGCATCTGAGCCTTGTGGCGGAAGGATGTGATCTGATCGACATTGACCGGGATGACCCGCTCGACAGGAAACGGAATGTGCCAGTGCGGCCCCGGTTGGGTGGTCTGATGGTAGGCCCCGAATCTCAGTACCACACCCCGTTCCGGAGCATCGATGATGTAGATGCCTGTTGCCAGCCAGATGATCAGGGCAATGGCGACGATGAAACCGATCGTCTTGGCCCCGGGGCCTGAGCCGCCGCCGATCGAAGCGCCATCCCGTGGGGGTTTTCCACCACCGAAGATTCCGCCGAATTTTTCCTGAAGTTTCTTGACGACCTCATCCAGGTCGGGGGGACCTTGGTCACCCCCCTTGCCACTCCAAGGATCTTTTCCGTTACCCCCCGGTTCATTCCAGGCCATTGCACACTCCAAAATGGGTTATTGGTTCAATCTGCTCAGGTCAGACATTGGCTGGTGAGAATGGTTTACCCAATGTCCGGACTCAATAGCCGATTTGGTGTCATCAGGGCAGCGATATCGGCGAATCGGCCATACCTGCCACTCGCCACTCGTCCTACCCGGCTAATTTTTGCAAGGCGGCATTTTAACAGCCACTTACACTCATGTCTCAACTATAAGATACCATTCCGATTTCTGGGATTTACAGAGCAATCTCTTATGCTGCGGGGCTGTCAGCTGCCTCGTCGAACTGCCGGGATGCATCCAGACAGTGCTGCAATCCGGGCTCCTCTTTGAGCAACCGGTTGAAAGCGCGTTCAGGCATGTCGATATCCATATCCCATCCACCCTCATCGGTGATGCGTTCCTGCAATACTACGCCCCGGGCGAACAACAATGCGTGCAGTCTGCCATCCTTAGGATTCAAACGAACCCGTTGACGGATATGGTTTTTGTGAAAATATTCCGCCAGCGCCTGGAGCAACAGATCACACCCCTCTCCACTCGCTGCAGAGAGCCAGATACGGCTCACCTGTCCCTGTTCATCGCGTTCGATACAGGGTTCCACGTCATCCATCAGATCGATCTTGTTAAACACTTCAATCTGATGGACATCATCGGCCCCAATCTGTTTCAGCACATCATCGACCTCCGCCATGCAGACGCTGCGTTGACCGCTGGCGGCATCCACCACGTGCAGCAACAGGGCGGCATCCGCGGACTCCTTCAGGGTTGACTTGAAAGCCGCCACCAGATCATGTGGCAGGTGACTGATGAAACCGACGGTATCCGCGACGACCACCGCGCCCTCATCGGGGAGTTCCAGGCGTCTCAGGGTTGGATCGAGGGTGGCAAAAAGCTGATCCGCCGCATACACGTCGGAGTCGACCAGGCGATTGAACAGGGTCGATTTGCCCGCGTTGGTGTATCCCACCAGGGAGACCGTGGGGATGTCCGCCCGCTCCCGGCCACGACGCCCCTGTTCCCGCTGGGAATCGACCCGTGCGAGGCGTTTGCGAATCTGAATGATGCGCTGATTGAGCAAACGCCGGTCCGTTTCCAGCTGGGTTTCACCCGGCCCTCTCAGCCCGATACCACCTTTTTGCCGTTCCAGATGGGTCCAGCCTCGTACCAGGCGGGTGGAGAGATGTTGCAGTTGTGCCAATTCGACCTGGAGTTTACCTTCAAAGGAGCGTGCTCGCTGGGAAAAGATATCCAGGATCAGGCCGGTTCGATCGACCACCCGGCAAGCGAACTCACGCTCGAGATTGCGTTCCTGGCTGGGTGACAGGGTGTGATCGAAAATCACCAGCTCCGCAGACTCGGCGCGGACGATTTCACGAATCTCCTCAGCCTTGCCCCGCCCTATGAAGTATTTCGGGTCAGGTTGCCGGCGACTGCCATGGACCATGGCCACCTGAATGGCACCGGCCGAACGGGCAAGATCCTTGAATTCGTCAATCTCGTCGGCGTCGCTGGGCAGGTTCAGATCCATGTGAACCAACACGGCCCGTTCGCCCGATTTCGGTCGTTCAAACATTCTGCGGAAGGGATCGGTGACTCAAGGTGATGTTCGAGCGTATCGTATGGACCGATACGCCCGCTTTGAAGATTCAGTGAGGTCTAGAAATTGCCGCCGCCCTGGGGAAGCTCTTCATCGGTCTGACCGTTGGCGTGTTGAAAGCGTACATTCCGCGCGGGGACAACAGTGGAGATGGCATGCTTGTAGACCATCTGACTGACGCTGTTCTTGAGCAGCACTACAAACTGATCAAAGGATTCGATTTGCCCCTGCAGCTTGATACCATTGACCAGAAAAATCGACACCGGCACGCGTTCCTTCCGCAGTGCGTTCAAAAAAGGGTCTTGTAAACTTTGCCCTTTGGACATGGAGATTCTCCTTATTGTGTTTGTAGTAGTTGAATATCAGGTGTAAGCACTGACAACGCTGCGGTCGCAAATCTCTACTCCATAGGCGCAAGTGTAGCATACTGCGATTTCTGCCAAATATTCAAAATCTCAATAGCTACGATTTGTGGGGAAACCGGTTACGGCTCCTTTTTTTCGCGGTCAGGTACAGGCGACTGTCCTCAGACATGGGGTCGGAGAATGCCGATTTCAAGCCTGCATGAACCCCACGAGCCCTTCGTCTGGCAGTTAGCCTGGCTTCGCGGCTCTGACAACGACCAGGTGGCGTTATATCCGTTCGCTTACTGAGTGATTGGCGGTCAGTTCCGGGAAGTGCTGGTGTATCAGCTCCAGGGATTGGGCAACCACGTCCGCTTCCTCGTCCAGCCAATGCGCCTCCGCCTCGGCGCGTAACCAGGTGAACTGACGTTTCGCCAACTGCCGGGTTGCAATGACCCCCCGCTCCACCATCTCGTCCCTGCCAATCTGGCCGAGCAGATACTGCAACATCTGCCGGTAACCCACGGATCGCATCGAGGGCAGATCGGGCGACAGGTCACCCCGGGCCAACAGTCCGCGCACCTCCAGTTCGAATCCTGCCTCAAGCATTGCCTGGAAACGCCGCGCAATGCGCTGGTGCAGTACCGCCCTGTCAGCAGGTGCGCGCACCAGCTTCAGGACCCGGTAGGGCAGCGCCGAAGCGTCGCCTCCCTGCTGCAACTCGGACAGTTGTCGACCGGTCAATTCGATGACCTCCAGTGCCCGCAGGGTTCTCTGGGTGTCGTGGCTGTGAATCCGGGCTGCGGCCTGCGGATCCCGTTCGCTCAGGCGTTGATGCAGGCTGGACAGGCCCAGATGCAACAATTCGCTCTCGAGTCGCGCACGCAGCGCCGGGTCCGCCGGCGGCAGTTCGGAAAGGCCCTGGCTGAGGGCTTTGAAGTAGAGCATGGTTCCGCCGACCAGAAGTGGCACCCGGCCGGCATCCACGATCTCCTGCATCGCGGACAGGGCATCCTCGCGAAACGCAGCCGCCGAATAGCTGTCCCCAGGATCCCGAATATCGATGAGCCGATGAGGCGCGGATTCGAGGACCGCCCGATCCGGCTTTGCTGTGCCGATGTCCAGCCCCCGGTAGACCAGCGCGGAATCCACACTGATGATCTCCAGGGGCAGATGGCGAACCAGCTCGATCGCCAGATCGGTCTTTCCCGAAGCCGTCGGCCCCATGAGAAAAATTGCCGCAGGCCAGTGATCCCCGCTGCTTTCCCTGGCACTCATTTCAACGTCCCCGCAGGAACAGACGGTCAAGTTCCGCAAGTGACAGACTCACCCATGTAGGACGACCGTGGTTGCACTGATCGGCCCGTTCGGTGCGCTCCATATCCCGCAGCAGGGCATTCATCTCATCCACTCCGAGGCGGCGGTTCGCTCGCACCGAACCGTGGCAGGCCATGGTGGCCAACACCCGGTCCGCCTCCTCCGCAAGGCGTTGACTGTGACCGTGTTCAGCAAGATCGGACAATACGTCACGCAACAGCCTTTCCGGATCCGCGCCTCGCAGCAGCGCGGGGATTCCGCGCACCGCCAGACTGTCACGCCCGGTCCGGCTCACCTCGAGCCCGATCCCGCCAAGAAATTCCTCGAACTCCTCCACCAGGTTGGCCTCGCGCTCACTGACCGCCACCGTGACCGGAACCAGCAGGGGCTGGCGGACGATTCCTTCACCGTGATAACGCTGTTTGAAACCCTCGTAGGTGATCCGCTCATGGGCCGCGTGCATGTCGACCAGGATCAACCCGGAGCGGTTTTCAGCCAGGATGTAGATGCCGTGCAGCTGCGCCAGGGCATAACCCAGGGGGTGATCGCCCACGGACTCCGGTAGCGGATGCCGCGGTGAATCCTCCGCAGTCTCGGATAACCGGGTAGCCACAGAGGGCTGCTGCCAGGTGTGTGCGGCGTCGTAGACCTTGCGGGGCTCAGCGACCTGCCAGTCGATACCGTGTTGATAAGGGGCCGTCTCCGTTGGTGGCGTGAGCGGAGGATGAGGCGGATCCTCAATAGCGGAGGTGATTTCACTCGCCTCCTGCTGCGGTCGGGTTTGCGCAAGTTTCCGGTGCAGCGCGCGAAAAATAAAATCATGCACCGATCTGGAATCCCGAAACCGCACCTCGTGCTTGGTCGGATGCACATTGACATCAACCCCGCGTGGGTTGATCTCCAGGTACAGCACGTAGGCGGGGTGCCGACCATGGTACAGTACATCCTGATATCCCTGGCGAACCGCATGGGATACCAGCTTGTCACGGATCATCCGCTGATTCACATAGAAATACTGCGTATCGGCCTGGGCCCGGGAAAACGTGGGACGGGCCACCCATCCGATGAGGCGCAGGTCCCCCGCCTGCTCATCGATACCCATCGCCTGGTCGCGAAAACCCTCCCCAAGAATCGCCACCAGACGCTTTTCCCGTTGTGTCGGGTCCTGGCAGGGTGGCAGGGACAGCACATTGCGCTGGTTGTGCTGTAGCATGAACCCCACGTCGAAACGGGCCAGGGCGAGGCGCTGTACCAGGGTCAGGATATGTCCGAATTCGGTCTTTTCGGTGCGCAGAAATTTGCGCCGGGCGGGGGTGTTGTAAAACAGATCCCGCACCTCGACGCTGGTGCCCCGGGGATGAGCCGCCGGTCTGATCTCGTAGTCCCGGTCGGTGCCATCACCGCTCACCGACCAGGCCTGCGTCTCATCCTGATGACGGGAGGTCAGGGTCAGGCGTGAAACCGAACTGATGCTGGGCAGGGCTTCCCCGCGAAAACCCATGCTGCTGAGCGATTCCAGATCCTCGAAGCTGTTGACCTTGCTGGTGGCGTGTCTCGCCAGGGCGAGTCCCAGTTCCTGCTTTGCGATTCCGACTCCGTCATCCCGGATCCTGAGCCGTTTCACACCCCCCTGGTCGACCTCGATCTCGATCTGCCGCGCCCCAGCATCCAGACTGTTTTCCACCAGTTCCTTGACCACCGAGGCGGGTCTTTCCACCACCTCGCCGGCGGCGATTTGATTGATCAGTTGGGGCGGCAGGGTGCGAATTGGCATGGGGAAAGGTGGGCTGTGTCCTGAGTTTGCAAAGCGGAATTGTCTCAGTTGCGCACTCAGGATGCACGTTTCGTCAGGATGGGGATTAGCGCAACCGTACAGGACGGGCGACGGCAGCAAGTCGGACTGCGTCTACGAACCACCGGGTATTTCGAGTACCTGGCCGATGCGGATGGTATCGTTTTTCAGGTCATTGGCATTGCGCAGACGCTTGAGGCTGACCTGATAACGGTTGGCGATCGCGATCAGGGTATCACCGGAGGTAATGGTATGTTTGCGGGTGGCCTGTCTTGCCGCCAGCCAGGTACCCGGGGGCGGCTGGAACCTGAAATAGTCCCGAATCCCTTTCATCAGCGCAACCGCCACCTTATGCTGATAGTCGCCATTGCGCAGCCGGCGCTCTTCGCCCGGATTGGAGATGAAGGCGGTCTCCACCAGCATGGAAGGGATATCTGGTGACTTGAGTACCACGAACCCCGCCTGCTGAACCCTGCGTTTGTGGGTCTTGCCGAGGCCCTTGAGCTCTGACAGGACACGACTGGCAGCCTCCGAGCTGGCCTGCAGAGTGCCAATCTGGGAAAGATCCAGAAGCACCGAGGCGAGCATGTCATCCTTATCTTCCAGGGACACCCCACCCACCAGATCGGCGCTGTTCTCCCGCTCAGCCAGCCAGCGGGCAGCTTCGTTCGAGGCGCCGCTGCGTGAAAGGGTATAGACCGAAGAGCCTTTGACACTGGGATCGCGAAACGCATCGGCATGGATGGATACGAACAGATCGGCCTGGGCGTCACGCGCCTTGGCGATGCGTTTCCTGAGTCCCAGGTAATAGTCGCCATCGCGGATCAAGACGGCCCGCATGCCTTTTTGCCGATTGATCTGATCCGCCAGTTTGCGTCCGATCGCCAGCACCACGTCCTTCTCGTTGGTGCCTTTGCTACCCCGCGCGCCGGGGTCCTCGCCGCCATGGCCGGGATCGATGGCAACCACCACATCACGCTGCCCCGTCTGCTCGGTGGCCTTGGCAGTCTTGACCGGTTGAGAGAAACTGCCGCTGGCGCGGTTGCCGTCGTACAGATCGACGACCAGACGATGGCCATACTCGCGATTCGGTTTCAGTGCGAAACTCATCGGTTTTACAGACGTATTGAGATCGAAGACCACCCGCGCATCGGTCTTGTTGCGTACCGCTGTGCGCATACCCCTGATGATCTTGTTTTCCTGGGTGGGATCCGGCATTTGCTTGGTCAAACTGACATTTTTCAGATCAAGGACCAGCCGGTCGGGGTCCTTCAGGGTGAAGATCTTATGAATCAGCTTGTCATCGGCATCAAACACCAGCCGGACATGGTCCGGTGCCGACCAGACGCGCAACCCGGTCACTGATGCCTGCTTGGCATAGACAGGAAGACTGCTGATGAAGAGAAACAGCAGGACGGCGAGTCTAGTCCTCATGGCCCCAAGATCCGAAGTTAAGGAAATACACCCCGAAAGATAGCATGCGATTTTATTTTTTCCAACCTTTTCTGTTAGATAGCTGTTTTTTCTGCAAAATGATTTAACCAATTGCCAGATCGTCTTGTAATCTCTGCACTATACCCGATGCTTTTTCACTCAGAGGCAGGAGCTCCAGTTGCCGGGCATCGCCTTGATGATGGATGTTCACCAGCAGATCCGCGGCCGGTAATCCGCCCCTGCCCCGCTCCGGCCATTCCACCAGCCAATAGGCTTGCGGGGAAAGCATATCCTGCAGACCCAGGTACTCGAGTTCCTCCGGGTCCGCCAGACGGTAGAGATCGAAATGATAGCAGGCGCAATCCTTCAACTCGTAGGGCTCCATGAGGGTGTAGGTCGGACTCTTGACCCTGCCCGTGTAACCCAGACCGCGCAGAAATCCCCGTACCAGGGTGGTTTTACCCGCCCCAAGGTCCCCCGCCAGGTAGATGATACACGGCGGCAGGCTGTGTTTCGCCAGCAGGCGCCCCAGGTTCTCCTGTTCGGATTCACCGCGCGCAATCAATTCGATCATTAACCGGCCTGCCCTTCGTTCAGCAGTTGTCTGAGCGGCGCGAACAGGTCGCCCGCCAGCATACCCACCTCGCCTGCCTCAGCAGCCTGATCCGCTGCGGCGGCATGCAGGCAAACACCCAGTTCAGCGGACTCTCCAGGCGCCTCCCCCTGCGCCATAAAGGCCCCGATCAGTCCGCTCAAAACATCGCCAAACCCGCCACTCGCCATCCCCGGGTTGCCGTCACTGCACAGGGCGATCGGCTTGTGATCCGCGGATTGGATCAGGCTGCCCGCACCCTTGAGAACCACCACACCTCCGTATCTGGTCTGAAGGGCCCGGCAAGCCGCAAACCGGTCCGCTTCGATTCGGGCGACTTCCCAGCCCAGCAGCCGCGAGGCTTCACCCGGATGCGGGGTCAGAACCCGGTCATCCCGACGATCAGGATATTTCGCCAGCCAGTAGAGCCCATCCGCGTCCAGCAGCTGGGGCAGACGACAGGCGGCCAGTCTCCGATATAAACCCTCTCCCCAGGCATGCCGTCCCAGACCCGGACCCAGCACCAGGGCAGTGGCTCGATCCAGAAGCTGATCCAGTGCCGGTTCTTTCTCGTCCGCGACCCCGTGACACATCAGTTCCGGGCGTCCCAGGTTGCTCCAGGCGGCATGCTCGGGATGCGTCGCCAGGCTGACCAGGCCGGCCCCGCAGCGGGCTGCCCCTTCCGCGGCCATGCGTGCCGCTCCGGAGAATCCCCGGTCGCCTCCCACCACCAGCAGATGGCCAAACTCCCCCTTGTGGGCTGTGCGCCTGCGGGGTGACAGGCGACTGCGCTGCCGCCTCCAGTCGATGCGCCGGCAGGCCAGGGGTTGGCTGGCATAAATCCGGGCCGGGATGTCCAACGGATCAAAGAAGATCCGCCCGCAACAGTCGGGACCGGCACCGGTGAACAGCCCCTGTTTCAATCCGATAAAGCTGATGCAGGCCTGGGCCTCGACTGCGCATCCCAGACGCTGACCGGTGTCGGAATGCAGTCCGGAGGGGATGTCCAGGGAAAACACCGGCGCCTGGTGGCGGTTGATCTGCTCCACGGCGTCGCGCCAGGCCCCGCTTACCTCCCGTTCCAGTCCGGTGCCCAGGATTGCGTCAACGATCAACCCCGGTTTCCCGGGCAGATCCATGAAGGGTTCCAGGTCCCGTCCCAGATCCCGCCAGGCCTGAGCCTTGCTTAAGGCATCACCCTGAATCCTGTCTGCATTCCCCAATTGCAGCACCCGCACACGGAGTCCCGCCTGAGCGGCAAGACGCGCCACCACATAGCCGTCGCCGCCGTTGTTGCCGATGCCGCAGACCACCAGCATCTCCTCCAGCCCGGGCCAGAGTTCATGAATACATTCAAAGGCCCGGTGTCCCGCCCGCTCCATCAATGTTTCTCCGGGGATACCGAAGTCGTCGATGGCAAGCCGGTCGAATGCCCTGACCTGATCTGCGCGATACAGCGCGTAGGGCAGCGTCTCGGTTGCAGGCATCACACGCATCTCGGCAACAGTCCTCTTCGTTGATTGTCTGGATCGCGGGTTTGCATCTACAACCCCCGCACACAATTGGTATGATGGGGCGGCCTCACCAGCCCTCATCGTGGCGATTGTAACCCCGCTTCCCGAGGTCTGAAACACAACCACACGGGTTTTGATTCCAACGGCATGACCATGACCCCGGATGAACTGCAAAATCTCTCCCTGAGGATTAAGCAATGGGGGCTCGAGCTGGGCCTCGATGCGGTCGGTATCACCGATACCGATCTCGGAGCCACCGAACAGTCACTCGACCAATGGCTCGACCAGGGGTACCACGGAGATATGCAGTACATGGCTCTGCACGGGCGCAAACGCAGTCGCCCCGCGGACCTGGTGGCCGGAACCCAACGGGTGATCTGCGCGAGACTCGACTATCTGCCGGAACCGCTGAACGACTCGCTGCGCATTCTTGAGGACCCTCAACAGGGGTTTGTTTCGCGCTATGCACTGGGACGCGATTATCACAAGGTGCTGCGCAAGCGGTTGCAGAAATTGCTCGAGCGGATCCGGGAAGCCGTTCCCCATGTGAGCGGCAGGGTTTTCACCGACTCCGCCCCGGTGCTAGAAAAACCCCTCGCGCACAAAGCCGGACTCGGTTGGCCAGGCAAGCACACGAATCTGATCGCCCGGGAGGCGGGGTCCTGGTTCTTTTTAGGGGAGATTTATGTCGACCTGCCCCTGGTCTGCGATTCACCGGCTTTGGACCACTGCGGGCGCTGCCAGTCCTGTATCGACATCTGCCCCACTCGCGCCATCATTGCCCCCTATCGCCTGGATGCCCGGCGTTGCATCTCCTACCTGACGATTGAACTGCAAGGATCGATACCACCCGAATTCAGGCCCCAGCTGGGAAACCGGATCTACGGTTGCGACGATTGCCAGCAGGTGTGTCCCTGGAACCGGTTTGCCCGGCTCACCCGGGAAACCGACTTTCTGCCCCGTCAGGGCCTGGACCGGGCAGACTTGATCGACCTGTTCAGCTGGGAGGAAGCCACCTTCCTGCAACGTACTGAAGGATCGGCGATTCGCCGCCTGGGCCATCTTCGATGGCTCAGAAACCTGGCGGTTGCTCTGGGTAACAGTTCAACCTCCCCGCAGCTCCTGCGGGCACTGCAACAGCGGCGCAATCACCCCTCGGAACTGGTGCAGGAGCATGTGAACTGGGCATTGGAAAGGCACCTGAAAACCTCATAGCTGAACCGGTTCAGGGCTGTTTCCAGGCCCTGCGGATCGCACCGATACCTTTACTGATCCCCCACCCGCCCAGGATACCCAGGCTGTCCACCAGCAGATCGCTGAATCGGGGCGTCCTGCCCGGCGCGAAGAATTGCAGCGCCTCGGAACAGACGGCAGCCACCAGCATACCGCTGATCAGAATCCCTGCAGGCGCTCTGCGCCTGTGAAACAGCAGTATGCTGAGGAGAAAAAAACCGATGAGATGGGAAAGTTTCGAGAGGTCCCAGTACCCGGGGACAAGCATTGGCAGCCATTGACCCAGGCTACTGGCGGCACGCGCCTGCTCCTGGCCATGGGTTTCAGGCAGCCAGGTCGCGACAAAACCGAGCAGATGCGTTTTCATATCGTTGGGCATCAGAATCCCCAGCGCCATCAGAGCCAGCATGGCCCAGACCCACAATGTCTGCCCTGGTACCAGGTAGCGACGTTGCAGTTGTCGCGACCAGAGCCAGGCCGATGCCAGCCAGGCCAACAGCAGAACCCACCAGCCGATACAAAAAGACGGGCGGACCTGAGCCGCATGAAGCGTGGGATTTTTCAGCTGAAAAACGCCTTGCGTCGATAACAGCGTCATTCTGAAGCAGACCTGTTGGATCGTCGAAGGTATCGACATAACCGATTCGAAAGAGGTCCAGGGTTGCGGTTCCCTGAGGTTCACCAGCCGATTGATCAGCGGGTAATGGGCGGTACCGTCCGCATCACGCAGCAACAGTCCGCCCCGGGCCCCGCTCCAGGGCTTCTCACCCAGAACCAGGCTTGCGGTGCGAGCCTCGACCCGGGCCAGCACCCGGTCCGGGAAGCCTTGCCGTTCGAAGCATTGATAGACGCTCGAATTCTGCCGGGGCGATGAATTCGAAAGGGTCAACGCACCGGAGCGACTGCTGATCCCTTTGAGATGCCCTCCGCGCTGCCATGAGGTGAGATCCTGGGTGAAACCGGGATTGGCTAGGAGTTGTGCACCCACCGGCACATAGGCAGTCATCAGGGTAAAAAAGAGGCCGGTCAGCGCCGACAACCCTAGTGCCATGAGGTACTGGCGCTGCACACCGGCGTAGGACCTCCCTGTCATGTCAAGCCGGTCGCGAACTCAGGGCAGTCGCAGAAAATGGTTGCGGTAAAACAAGAGTTCCGCGATCGAATCCCGAATATCATCCAGGGCCAGGTGCTTGCCCTGTTTGACGAAGCCCTCACCGATGCGCGGAGCCCAGCGTTTGACCAGTTCCTTCAAGGTGCTGACATCGAGATTGCGGTAGTGAAAATAGGCTTCCAGTTCCGGCATACAGCGTGCCAGGAAACGTCGATCCTGGCAGATGCTGTTGCCACACATGGGAGAGGCTCCGGAAGGTACCAGGGCTTTGATGAATTCCAGGGTCTGGGTCTCTGCCTGCCGCTCATCCGCTTGACTGCCACGCACCCGGTCCAACAGCCCGGATTGCGAATGCTGGCGTTGATTCCAGTCGTCCATGGCCGCGAGTTTCTCTTCGTGCTGGTGAATCGCAATGACCGGACCTTCGGCCAGGATATTCAGGTCGCCATCGGTGACGATGGTCGCGATTTCAATTATTGCGTCCGTCTGGGTATCCAGACCGGTCATTTCCAGGTCTATCCAGATCAGGTTCGTGGCGTCTACAGGCATCGAGGGTTCCCTTGTGATTTGTAAGGGCGGATTCTAGCAGCAAGCGGCGGCAGACAGTACACTAGGCATTCAGACGCACGCGATTTTCCCTGCGCAGGATGCTTCGGGCGAAACGGTGTCCCGGCTGTCTGAATTTGCCAGTCCAGTACAGAGCTGTTCACCAGCCACAGAATCGGATTCTCTGAACCATAACGCGATGAACCTTTTCAGCCAAATTTTCCTGTTTTTCCTGACCCTCGGCACAATCGTCCAGGTCTGGTTGCTGTTGCGACACCTGCAGCATGTGAGGCTCAACCGTGGTCAGGTTCCCGAGGCCTTCCAGGACAAGGTATCCCTGCCGCAACATCAGAAAGCCGCGGATTACACTCAGGCCAAGGGGCGGCTGGCGCTGATCGAGATTCTCAGCGGGGTCGCGCTGCTGCTCATCTGGACCCTGGGTGGCGGCATCGAAACGCTCATCCGGTTCTGGGCAAGCTACGCCTGGGGAGCAGGTATCAGCGGGCTGCTGCTGTTTTTCGCGTTCTTCCTGATCAACAGCCTGTTGGATCTACCCTTCAGCCTCTACCGAACCTTTCGTCTGGAAGTCGCCTTCGGTTTCAACCGCATGAGTATCTCCCAGTACATCAAGGACCGGGGCATGGGCCTGGTACTCGGCATCCTTCTCGGTGTCCCCCTGTTGTGGGTCATCCTGATGCTCATGCAAAGCGCCGGCAGCTATTGGTGGCTGGCCGCATGGATTGTCTGGATGGGCTTCACCTTCGGCATCAGCTGGGCCTACCCGCGATTCATCGCGCCGTTGTTCAACGCCTTTACCCCCCTCGAAGCGGGTGCCATGCGGGAACGGATCCAGAAACTGCTCGAGCGATGCGGTTTCACCAGTGACGGCATCTTCGTCATGGACGGCTCCAAACGCTCCGCCCACGGCAATGCCTATTTCACCGGGTTTGGAAAAAACAAGCGCATCGTGTTTTTCGACACCCTGCTGGAAAAACTCAACAGCGAAGAGGCGGAAGCGGTGCTGGCCCATGAACTGGGACACTTCCATTATCGGCACATCCACAAGCAAATGGGGATCATGGCATTGCTATCCCTCGGGGCCATGGCACTGCTTGGCTGGCTTTCCCAACAGCTCTGGTTTTACCAGGGTCTGGGCATCTCCCAGCCCTCAGACGCGGCGGCCCTGTTGCTGTTCATGCTGACCATACCCGTGTTCACCATCTTCTTCACCCCGCTGGGCAGCTATCTCTCGCGACGTCATGAATTCCAGGCGGATCACTATGCGATCGAGCAGAGCAACGGGGAGTATTTGGTTCGTGCGCTGGTCAAACTTTACCAGGACAACGCCAGTACCCTGACGCCGGATCCACTCTATTCGCTGTTTCACGACAGCCATCCGCCGGCGCCGGTACGGATTGCCAGGATTTCCCAACAGATGCCGGGCTTACCCGGGTAACGGAGAAACAACCATGATCAAGACTCAGCTGTGCATCGCCGCCGCAACACTCCTGGTTTCACTTCCAGCGCAGTCGGCCGACACGGAAAATGGCCAGTCTCTGTATCAGGAAAATTGCCTGAAGTGTCACGGCAGCGAGGTCTACACCCGGGCCGACCGGCGCATCAACAATCTGCCGGCACTCCACAAGCAGGTGCGATTCTGCGAGCAGAACCTGGGGCTGACCTGGTTCGATGATCAGATTGACGACACCACGGGTTTCCTGAACCACTCCTTCTACCACTTCAAACCCGACACCCAATAATCTTCGGGGCATGGCGAAGCGTCGACTGACCTTGCAGCAGAAGAGCCGGATCCAGGCAATCCAGGAGAAAAGACGACACCGCCTGGATCGCAGGGCGGACCAGGCGCTGAACCAGTCCGGAGATCAGCCCTCCCTCGAGGGCCGTGTGGTGATCCGGCATGGCGCGACTCTGGGGGTGCAGGCCCCCTCGGGGCAGATCATCTGCTGCCAGACCCGACAAAACATCGGACATCCGGTGTGTGGCGACCGGGTGATCTGGCAACCGGTCGATGAATCCTCGGGCGTCGTCACAGCATTGCAGCCCCGGAATACGGTACTCAGCCGCCCGGACTACAGCGGTCGAAAAAAACCCCTGGCCGCCAACATCACCCAGCTGATCATCGTCCTCGCCCCGGTACCGGAACCCAGCGGATACCTGCTGGACCAGTATCTGGTAAGCGCCGAAACCATCCGCATCCCGCCCCTGATTGCGGTGAATAAGGTCGATCTGCTTGAGGGTGATGCCCGATCCGCATTTCTTCTCCGGCTCGAACCCTACCGAAGGATCGGCTACCCCATCGTGGCAGTCAGCGCCAGGCGGGAACACGGACTGGACGAACTGATCCTCAAACTGCAGGGGCAGACGAATATCCTGGTGGGACAGTCCGGGGTTGGAAAATCCTCCCTGATCAACGCCCTGCTGCCGGACATCGAGGCGGAAACCGGTCGTCTCTCCGAGGCCACCGGACTGGGCCGGCACACCACCTCGGCGGCGACCTGTTACAACCTGCCCCAGGGCGGCGAATTGATCGATTCTCCCGGGGTCAGGAGTTTTCGCCTCACCCACCTGGATCGCCAGGAACTGGAACAGGGTTTTCGGGAGTTTCACGACTACCTCGGGCAATGCCGGTTCCACAACTGCACCCACGAACACGAACCCGAGTGCGCAATCCGCAGCGCCATGGAACGCGGTGAAATCGATCCCCTGAGGCTGGAAAATTTTCTCAGGCTGCAGAAAAGCGTGTCCGCCTGAACGGCCGGCTCACAGTCCTGGGAGGCTGACGGTCACCGCCGCGCCACCCAAGGCGGTCGAGGCAGCGATCTCGATCCGACCCGCGTAAGCGTGCACGATGTCAGCCGCCACGGCGAGGCCGATACCCTGACCCGGTTGCCGGGTGTCCGCCCGGTGTCCACGCTGGAACACCGCTTCCACCTGATCGGCCGATATGCCCGGGCCATCGTCTTCGATACACACAGTGATCCCGTCATCCCACTGGCCGCTGACTCGTACCCGCTGCTGAGCATATTTGCAGGCGTTCTCCATGAGATTGCCGAGTATCTCCATCAGGTCGCCTTCATCGCCGGCAAAAAGGCAGCGTTTCTCGACCACCAGTTCCCATTGGATATCCTTGTCCCGGTAGACTTTCGACAGGGAGTTCGCCAAACGATTGACCAGGGGCTGAACCGCCACGTTGCCGCTCAGAACCTGTTGCCCGGATGCCGCCGCCCGCTGTAACTGATGAATCACGATCTGGTTCATGCGATCGACCTGTTCCCTCAAGGTATTCGAGGATTGGCCGCGCGACTGATCGGCCAGACCCTGGAGAATCGCCAGGGGTGTTTTCAGACTGTGCGCCAGATCGCCGAGACTGTCCCGATAGCGTTGCTGCCGGGCGCGTGCATGCAGGATCAGGGAATTGATGCTTGAGGTCAGCCGGGTGAGTTCCCGGGGATAGGCGCCCTGCAGTTGCTCCGCCCGACCGGACTCGATCTCCGCCAAAGCGCTTTCCACCTGGCGCAACGGACGCAATCCCCAGTTTAGCACCCAACCTTGGGCGAGGAGCAACAGGAAGGCGGCTCCGCCCAGCCAGATGAACAGGGTATTGCGAAACGCCGATACCTGTTCGTGAACCGGTTGCAGATCTTCGGCGACGGTCAGCACATACTTGCGTTCCTGACCATGAAAATCTTCCCATACCACGCCGAAATTCAACCCCATGACCTCCCGGTCCGGCATTTTGAAATAGCCGATTTGCGACTCCCCCGGAGGAATCTCACGACTGAACCCGAGCCCCTGCCCCAAGGTGGAGGCGGAATGCCACAGGTAACCCGAGGCAGAATTGCTAACCTGTGCATAGAGCCCGGATTCAGGTCGGTTGAAGCGGGGATCCGTCAGCACCTCCGGCATCACCATCTGGCCTTCATCACCCTCCTCGGCAGCCGCCAGCAGGGCATAGACACTGCTGTAAAGACGCGTCTGCAGGGCTTCATCACTGGCGGAGCGGAAGGCTTCATCCAGGGACCAGCCGGTCAATCCAAAAAATGCCCCCAGCACCAGTGTGGCGGCCAGCAACAGTCGTCGATGGATGGAAAAGGGTTGCCGCTCGACGGGCTTGAGGGAATGATTCATGTGCGTCGCGAATCGAGGGCGGTGGCGCCGCTCCGTCTGTCCAGGCAGGTTCGACCGGGAGTTACACCAGACAGGGTTCGGAAATACGAAGCCGGAAACAGCGCCTGCCGGTCGAGTCCGTATCCGGCTTTCAGGCGAGCATCAATGACTGCGCTCCAGAGCGAAACGGTAGCCCCTGCCGCGCAGGGTTTCGATGGGTTTGTAACTTTCCTCGGGATCCAGCTTCTTGCGCAGGCGACGCACGAAAACCTCGATGGTATTACTGTCACGATCCCAGTCCTGTTCGTAGATATGCTCGGTGAGGTCGGTTTTCGAAACCACTTCGCCGGCATGCAGCATCAGATACTCCAGCACTTTGTATTCATAGGCGGTCAGATCCACCGGATCCTGCTGAACATTGACTGTCTGGGTCCGGGTGTCGAGGGTGATCGGTCCTCCGGAGAGCACCGGCTGAGACCAGCCCGCGGAACGCCGCAGCAGTGCATTCAGCCGCGCCAGCAGTTCCTCCACATGAAAGGGTTTCACCAGATAGTCGTCCGCACCCGCTTCGAGTCCTTCCACCTTGTCCTGCCAGTTGCCCCTGGCGGTTAGTATGAGAATGGGAAAATGCTTGTCCTGCTTGCGCAGTTCCCGGATCAGTTCGATACCGGAGAGTTTCGGCAGTCCGATATCGATGATTCCCACATCGATGCCATACTCCCGCCCGAGAAACAAACCGGCACGGCCATCCTCGGCACTGTCCACGGTATAGCCCTGTTGCCGCAACCGGACAGCCAGGGGCTCACGGATTTCCGCTTCATCTTCTACCAGCAGCACACGCACTTCTGACCTTCCTGTATACCCTGTACGCGATCATCAACGCCGGGAGCGGCTGGCGCCGCCCTTGTCATCGGCACGGATCTGCATCCGCCGAACCTTGCCGTCCCGGGTGAGGATGCGAATGTTATAGACGGGACGACCGTCCTGACTGCGGGATTCCGCTGAAATCACCCGTCCGCCGGTTTTTTGTTTGGCCTGCTGAACGGCCTGATCGAGACTCATCTCCGCATTCACGTGTTCTGCAGGCAGCAGCATGGCGGCGAGTATTCCGATGATCACGATGTAGCGTCTGCAGTAACCCATATGTCTCTCTTTTAAGCCTGGCGGTGTCCCCTGGACCGGGCTTCTATCCCGGCTCGCAGGTGTGTCGATGGAATGCACGGCAATTCCAGGGTTATACCCTTTTCACCGGAGGATTGCGATCACCCCCCCATCCGCGGAAACCACTCATCAACCGCTCAGTGACCACGCCCATAGTCGGAACGCACACTGACATTCACCGGGATTCGTTCCCCGGGATGGTCCTGGGTAAATGTATGAAAAATCCTGCCCTTATAGCGATAGGTCACATCATAGCCTTGCAGACGCTCCTCTTCGTAGGTGTGCTGAACCACTTCGCAGTGACGTTCCCGGGAGGTTACAACCTGAGCTGAGTGACGGGCATGGCTCAGGTCATGACCGATGGCTCCGCCCAACAGGGTGCCGGCCAGGGTGGCCGCATCCCGACCCCGTCCACGGCCCCGGCTGACCGAATTGGCCACCACCCCGCCGATGATGCCACCGAGCACGGTACCGGTGTAGCGCTGCTCGTCGGGAATGTAGCGTTCGACTTCCTCATCCCAACAGCTGCGTTCCGGCTCGCTGACCTGCTCGGTACGATACACCGGCTGCACATCGATTACCTTGGCGGTATCCCGATATCCCGCCGAATGTCCGGCATTCGCAACAAGGGTGAAACTCATCATCAGCGCGGTGCTGATCAGGGCAGTGGTTTTCATGGCATTCTCCTGGCTTCCAGTCATTCATCAAGGGCTTCACGCCCGCTATGTTGGAAGTTTAAGGAGGGATAACTGAACAGCGCCTGAACACATCAACCAGGCAATCCCCGCCCGCGGCGTCTCGCGCATCAGACGATGTCTCGGCGCCACACCAGAATGCGATTGTTAACCGGCATTTCCACATCATCCACAAAACCCAGCTGCTGTGCCCGGGCGAGCTTGTCGAGCGCCTCGAAATCCCGGATACCGCTTTGCGGATCACGCCCCCGAAGCCACCGGTCAAAGCGACGATTGCTCTCACTGGTGTAGCTGCCCTGGTAGTTGAAGGGTCCGTAAAGCGCGAATAACCCGCCAGGATTAAGGATCCGCCCGATACCCAGAAACATCCGCTCGACTGCGGACCAGGACATGATATGGGTGGTGTTGGCACTGAACACTGCGTCATATGATCGATCGGGCCAGCGGCCCTGCACGTTCAGTTCGATGGGTTCAGGCAGGTTTTCCAGCCCCGCTTCCGCCAGCCAGGCCGTGATCCCGGGAAGCTGCTGCGCGCAATCGCTGGTCTGCCAGGTCAGCTGCGGCATAGCGGCAGCGAAGTGAACCGCATGCTGACCGGTGCCGCTGCCTACCTCCAGCAGGCTGCGGGCCTCCCGGAACAACGGTTGAATGACCTGAAGGATGGGCTGCTTGTTCTCCTCGCAAGCCTCGGAAAAGGGTTTCATCCGCGATTCGGGAAACACACCGTCATACCCAGTCACGGGGCTGCAGGTAGTGTTCGTACAGCCGCGCTTCCTCGCTGCCAGGTTCGGGCGACCAGTTGTAGCGCCACTTCACCAGAGGCGGTAGAGACATCAGGATGGACTCGGTGCGTCCGCCCGATTGAAGCCCGAACAGGGTACCCCGGTCATACACCAGGTTGAATTCCACATAACGGCCCCGGCGGTAAAGCTGGAAGTCGCGTTCCCGTTCGCCATAGGGCGTGTCACGGCGTCTTTTCACAATCGGGAGATAGGCGGCCAGGTAGCGGTCACCCACGCTCTGCAGGAAATCGAAACAGGTGTCGAATCCCCAGTCGTTCAGATCGTCGAAAAACAGCCCGCCAATACCCCGGGGCTCTGCCCGATGTTTGAGATAGAAGTATTCGTCGCACCATAGCTTGAAGCGGGGATAGACCGCCTCGCCAAACGGCTCACAGGCCTCCCGTGCAACCTTGTGCCAATGTCGGCAATCCTCGTCTTGACCGTAATAAGGTGTGAGATCGAAACCACCGCCGAACCACCACACCGGTGCCTCATGCGGTTTTTCAGCAACGAAAAACCGCAGGTTGGCGTGCGAGGTCGGAACATGCGGATTGCGGGGATGAATCACCAGGGACACGCCCATGGCTTCGAAGCTGCGACCCGCCAACTCCGGCCGGTGAGCCGTCGCGGAACCGGGCAACCGATCGCCCATGACGTGTGAGAAGTTGACCCCCGCCTGTTCGAACACCGCCCCTCCATTGAGCACCGAACTGATACCACCTCCCTGCAGTCGCTCACCGGGTTCCCGTTGCCAACTGTCGATGAGGAAACGCTCCTGCACATCCTCTTCTTCCAGCCCGCAACAGATCGACTGCTGCAGGTTCAGCAGGTACTGTTTGACTTGGTCTTTGTCCGGAGTGTCCATCGCGCACCTATCGCGTCATGTTTGAGACTTGTCGAGACGCTTGAGAAATACCCGCATCTCCTTGACCGCCTGCACGTCACCCTTGTCCTCGGCAACCGCAATACCGCGTTGCCAGGCATCACGCGCCTCGTCGGTTCTGTGTAGTGCAGCCAGCGCCTTTCCGAAATGCTTCCAACTGGCGGAATGCTGATCGTCCTGCTCCAGAGCGCGTTGCAGATGCGTCACGGCACTCTCCGGGTCGTCCTGCTGCAGACACAGGGTACCCAGGGTATAGCGCAACAATGAGTTATCCATGCCTCGATCGAGCATGCTTTCGAGTGCCTTTCGATCCATAATGTCTGGCCTTGAGTGAAAGTGAAGCCTGAAACTTTACGATCCCCGCAGCCGGGGCCTGCGTACCCGCCCTGCAGGCCTCGAACAAGTCACATTCAGCCGGCTGTTTTCCAAGCAGTAGTGATACCGGTCCGGAATTGTCCGGTGGCGGTCTCATCTTATTACGATTGTAACAACACCCCTGCTAAATGTGTCGCTGAGTTCCATGCAGTTTATCGGGTAGACGCAAACCGCTATGCTTGAGACATTCAGCCCCGCTTTCCGGGAACATCTCCCGACCGGCACAAACCGATTCGTCGAACAAGCACAGGACGATAACCCACAGATGACCCTCGACAGAGCACGTGACATTATCCGCCAGCAGGTCAGTTTCGGCAGTGGCTACAACCGCAATGCGGTGCGTCTCCTGCTCGGCGAGGTCCAGCGCCAGTACGGACTGGACGCCGGCGATCAGCTGATTCGGGAATTCGACCTGGAAACGGTCTTTGGACTCAAAACCGGTACTGACTTCACCCGGGTTGGACAGTAACCGGCAGACCCTCTGGGCCGGGGAACGTCTGGCAAAGCGACTTTCCTCACCCGGCCGTCTGCCTCATAGACTGTCCAGCCCCCGTGACAGATCGCGCTTGATATCCGACAGATTCTCCAGACCCACGGCGATGCGAATCAAGCCGTTGCCGATGCCCACCTCCTGACGCTGCTCGGGTGTCAAGCGTCCATGGGTAGTGGTTGCCGGGTGGGTGATAGTGGTCTTCACATCGCCCAGATTGGCGGTAATCGAAAGCATGCGGGTCTCATCCACCACCCGCCAGGCGGCCGTCTGACCGCCACGCACATCAAACGCCAGTAATCCACCCGGCGCCTTCTGTTGCCGAATCGCCAGATCATTCTGCGGATGGCTCGACAGGCCCGGATAGTAGACCCGCTCGACACTCGGATGATGTTCCAGCCATTCCGCCAGTGCCTGTGCGTTGCGCGAATGGGCCTGCATACGCAGATTCAGGGTTTCAAGCCCTTTCAGAAACACCCAGGCATTGAAAGGGCTCATGGTCGGGCCAGCGGTGCGCAAGACACCGAATACCGCCTCCCCGACCAGGGACTCGCTGCCGACAACCGCGCCCCCCAGACAACGCCCCTGCCCGTCGAGATACTTGGTGGCAGAATGAACCACGATATCCGCACCAAGACTCAGGGGTTGCTGCAGAGCCGGGGTGCAAAAACAGTTATCGACCACCAGCAGTGCCTGGTGGGCATGGGACAGATCCGCCAGCTTTTGAATATCAGCGATTTCGGTCAACGGGTTGGAGGGCGTTTCCAGGAACAGCATTTTGGTATTCGGCCGGATCGCCGATTCCCAGGCATTCAGATCATCCACCGCTACATAAGAGGTCTCGATTCCAAAGCGTGACAGATATTTGTCGAACAGGATCGTGGTACTGCCAAAAATACTGCGCGATGAAACCAGATGATCGCCGGTTTGCAACAGCCCCATACAGGTGGCGAGAATCGCAGACATGCCGGAAGCCGTTGCAACACAACGATCTCCGCCTTCCAGGGCGGCAAGACGCTGTTCAAACATCCGTACGGTCGGATTGGTAAACCGGGCATAGATGTTCCCGGGCTCATCGCCACTGAAGCGGGCCGCAGCCTCGGCGGCGCTGCTGAACACGAAACTGGATGTGGTAAAGATCGGCTCACCGTGTTCCCCTTCCGGGGTCCGGTGATGGCCACTGCGGATGGCCAGGGTATCGAATCCCGGCCCCGGGTCTGGATACTCCACCATGCTTTCGTCCTCACATTATCTTGCTGAGAGGTTGTTGAGACCAACAACCCTGGATACACGATTCTTCAGCACAGGGCACTGCCTGGCTGTTATCCCGGCAGGTCCTGAACCACAAGGGGTCAATCATAAACCCAGAACCGTAAAGCTTCATCCCTAATTCACCCAGACCTGATTGTGAATCGACTCTTCGTTCAGAGCTGCTCCGCCAACCGGGGTTACCTGACCCGCAGGCCATGCGCACGAATAACCGACACCGCGACAGCGGGCGAACGGGATGAGAACATCGAAGCCGATTGATTGAAATCCGATTTAGCGGGTGGGTTCCAGGTTTACCGGCGAATCGATCTGCTGGGCAAAGTAGCGGGTTAGAAATTCATCGAATCCAATCGTCTCGGAAGTCTCGATCTCCTGCTGACGTCGCCTGGAATCATCCGCTTCCTGGTTAAGGATCTGCTGGACGGTTTCCGATCCAGGCTGATGGGTGAAATAGTGCCGGTGTTCCCGTGAGAGCCTATGAGCAAACTGAAAAAAACTCTCTCCCCGGTTGCGCATTTCTGCCAACATCTGTGCGGAGGGGGTCAATCCGGCATCCCTCAGTTTCTGCTTCTGCAACACCAGGCTTTGAGTATAGGGTCTGTGGGTTTTGCCCTGGTCGAGGATTTCGCACAAGGGTGTCAATTCCTCGCAGATCTCCAACCCCCACTCACGCAGGGAACACTCCTGATCCTGTCGACGCAGTTTCAGCTCAGGATCCCGTCCGTTATGTGCCGCGGCCAGTTCATTCCAGTCGATGGCATGCTGTTCCGCGACGTTGATCGGGGGACTTTCATGCAGCACGGAAAACAGCATCAGCGCCTCGATGAAATACACCTGCTCCTCGGCAATGCCGAGGGGGTGATAGGGATTCACATCCAGCGAACGGAGTTCCAGATAGCGTACCCCTCTGCGTTGCAGGGCAAGAATCGGCTTTTCCATCATCTCCGGAATCTGCTTGGGCCGCACCGTACTGTAATACTCGTTTTCGATCTGCAGGATATTCGCGTTCAACTGTTCGTATTCACCATCCACCTTGACTCCGATAGCCTGGTAAATCGGACAGGGTGTCTCGATGGCGCGCGAGAGCGTCTCGATGTAGGCGCTCAGGCAGTCATAGCATGCCTTGATGCCGGTACCCTGCTCTTTGCTGTTCTGATAGCCGATATCTCCCATGCGCAACGATGTTGCATAGGGGGCGTAATAAGTGTGCGGATCGAACTCATGAAGCGAGGTCGGACGTCCACCCAGGAACGATTTACACACTGCCGGAGAAGCACCAAACAGATAGGGGATCAACCATCCGATTCGTTGCAGGTTTCGCAGCATGCTGAAATAGGCTTCGGAGATGAAGTCCCGACTCGAGCCCTGATTACCCTCAAGTTGCTGGAAAAACTCCCAGAATTCCTGGGGTAGAGAGTAGTTGTAATGCACCCCGGCGATAACCTGCATCACCCGGCCATAGCGATGACCCAGGCCGCGCCGATACACCGTTTTCATCATCCCGGCATTGGATGGGCCATACTGGGCGATGGGTACCCGGTTATCCCCTTCCACGACGCAGGGCATACTCGCAGACCAGAGGATTTCATCATCCAGATGACGGTGTACGAAGTGGTGCGCCTCGAACAGGAAATTCAGTACTTCACTGCGATCCGCCGAAGGTGGCGTAATGATCTCGGTGAGCGCCTCGGAATAATCCGTGGTGATATAGCGATTGGTCAGCGGGGAACCGAGCGCATCGGGATGGGGTTTCAGGGATATGCAGCCTTTGGGCGTGACTCTCAGTGCCTCCTTTTCCAGACCAATCAGTCCGTCTTTGAGCAAGCCCAACTGATCGGCCTGCCTGAAACCGTTCAAACGCGTGTGGAGTATTGAGTACAAACTGATTCAAACCTGTCGATGGGACGCCTGACAACCTACTTTGGGAACACCCTTGAGACATCGTCCGAATCCCTCTGTCTGGATTGTGAGTCGGTGTCAGTGGGACAAATTGTCCGGAAGAACGGGGCAACGTCAACGGACCCGGGATTAACCTAACCGCCAGTGTGCCAATACATACTGCGCCAGTTTACTGGGAATGGGAGTCTTGTGATAGGCCCTGTCCCTGGACCAACTCAAATCATTCAGCGCATCACCGCCATCGGGGGCTTGGAACGTATCGAATCCACCAGGATTCGCGCGGCCTCATTGAGTTCTATACGATGAGCCGCCTGTTTCTCGACGTCATCGGGATCATCGCTCTCCTCCGATGGGTCCGAGGTATCGAGCGCGTTCAACCCCTGGGACGCCCGGAAACGATTCTTGTGCAGCAACCGTTCGTGTTCGCGGTTTTCCCATTCATTGCGGCGCTTTTTCTCGAGCAGGCTCACCTCTTTGCGCTTGTCGAGTTCGGAGAAGCGTTTCTCCTCATCGATCAGCATCTCGAAACCGGGATCCTTTTCGATGCGATCCTGATGGTGCTGGATCAGCACCGCCGGGGTCTCGGGCCCTTTGATCATGAACCGGGCCGGGTCGATGTGCGCCCAGGGCAAGGCGTTGTCCAGGGAGCGTTCGCCGTAGTCCTGAGAGAAACGCGCCGTCGGGAACTGAATATCCGGCACCACACCCCGGTGCTGGGTGCTGCCGCCGTTGATCCTGAAGAACTGAGCCATGGTCAGGCGTAACCGACCCAGATCCTTGTTTCTTCCCGGCACGAATCGTCCCAGATCCACCAGTGTCTGAACCGTCCCTTTGCCGAAGGTGGGTTCACCGATCACGATACCCCGCTTGTAGTCCTGAATCGCGCCGGCGAAGATTTCCGAGGCCGAGGCGCTGTTGCGATCCACCAGAACCGCCAGCGGGCCCTCGTAGGCGATATCCTGATCCGGATCCTGCTCAACCTCGATCTTGCCGAACGCATCCTTGATCTGAACCACGGGCCCGGAATCGATGAACAGACCGGTGAGTTCGGTGGCTTCGGAGAGTGAGCCGCCGCCATTTTCCCTCAGGTCGATCACAATGCCATCCACGCCCTGGCGTTTCAGGTCCACCAGCAGATTTCGCACGTCCCGCGTAGTGCTGCGAAAATCCTCTTCGCCCCGGGCTTCCGCGGCGAAGTCGCGGTAGAAAGTTGGCACTTCAACCACCCCGATGCGGTAGTTTTCCATCCCCTCGAGATTCTCGATGACATAGCTCTTTGCCGCCTGCTCTTCGAGTTTGATCTTGTTGCGCACCAAGGTGATGGTTTTACGTTTGGCGCTGTCTCCCTTGGGCAGCACCTCGAGTTGAACCACCGAACCCTTGGGACCGCGAATCTGCTCCACCACATCCTGCAGTCGCCAACCGACGATATCCTGAACACGCCCTTCGAGACCCTGCCCGACTCCGACGATCTGGTCACCCGCATGCAGCAGACCGCTGAGTTCCGCTGGTCCACCAATAATCGTCTTCTGCACCACCGTGTACCCGTCTTCGTCTTTCAGCACCGCACCGATTCCCTCCAGGGACAGGCTCATGCTGATATCGAAATTCTCCGAGGTGCTGGGGGACATGTAGCTGGTATGAGGCTCCAGACTCAGGGTATAGGCATTGATGAAGGCCTGAAAGATGTCGTTGCTGTTGAACTGTTCGACCCGGCTGAGGAGACGCTCGTAGCGATTCTTCAGGGTTTCACGAATCTCATCGTCCGATTTGTCCATCAGGCGCAGATTGAGAAAATCATTCTTCACCCGCTTGCGCCAGACATCATCGAGTTCCGCACGGGTCTGTGCCCATGGCTCGTCCTTGCGTTCAAAGACGTAGCTCTCATCAAGACTGAAATCGAACTTGCCATCGACCAGTTCGAGGGCATGGCTGACCGCTTCCGTGACGCGTTTGCGATACAGACGAAAGATCTCGAAGGCGGGATCGATGCGGGCATTTTTCAAATAATCGTCGAGTTTATCCCGGTAGTTGGAAAACTGGGCGATGTCTCCCGCCAGGAAGAAAGTTCGGTTCGGATCCAGTTCGTCGAAATATCGCTGCAGGATCGCATTGGACATGGCATCGTCCAAAGCCACGTCCTTGTAATGGTATTTTTCGATGACCTTGACGATGACGCTGGCGGTTTGCTGCTGTTCAGGGGTTGAGTGCAGCTCTTCGATGGGCACAAGCTGCCGACTGGCCCAGGAGGACGTGGATACGTAACACAGCAGTGCGCACCCGAGTAAACCTTTAACTATCCGATATTTCATGCATTTACCTGGTATTCGTGATGCCGGGATAGCATCACCTACAGCCCGTAACGGGTTAATTTCAATACGGATTCGACTTTTTTTCCAGTATTCTGGTTCCGCGAAACTCGAAAAGCAAAACCAGATCACCGGTTTAAGCCCGATTTGTTCCGCCAGGACGTCCCCGATTGACCCCAGGGGACCAGGGTTCCGAGCCGGTCAGAATCCCGGATGCAGGCCCGTGACGATGTCCAGGTATCCCTCGGCTTCAGGATCGATTTTCCCATGCCGGATCAGGAAATCGATCACCACCAGATTGCAGTTGGGCTTGAACTCATCGGTTTGGGTGACCCGTTCAATCACTTCATCGACGGGCATCAGGCGGAATTCCGCCACTTCGCCATCAGAATTGCTGGGTACGAAATCTTCCGGAAGCAGTAGATCGTAGCAGTACAGGGTATCCGGTTTCAGCCCCAAGGGGGTTTCCCGGCAATAGGTCAGTGCGCCCACTGCAATGGCCTGGTCTGCCAGTTCCGGGGGGACACTCGCCTCCTCCATGCATTCCTTGCGCAGATTGTCCTGCAGTGAAAGATCGTAAGGCAAGCCACCCGCGACCATGTTGTCCAGAAGATTGGGGAAATTCACCCGATCGGCGGATCGCCGGGCGATCCATAAATACAGTTCCCGGCCCTTGTGCACATAACCGTTCAAATGCTGACCATAGGCGCGCAGTCCAAACAAGGGTGCCGCTGCCCGATCGATGGTGGCGATTGAACGTTCCCTGCCTTGATGGGTCACCGGGTATTTCTCACCGTGCCGATGAGTCATCATACCCCGACCGAGCAGCGCCTCCACAGCAGCGTCGAGAACACGGCTGCGGGCCTCGAAAGTGTCGAATTCCTCTTTGAGATGAATCCCGTCAGGGCGGGCCTCGAAGTACTCCGTCAGTTCAGTGAGCAGCGACCACACCGGTTGCTTCAGATAACCGATGCGCTGAGATGCGTGGTACAACCCCCGGAAATTGTCTCTTTCCCATTGATTGAGGTTGGCGATGTGGCGATGGAATCCCGCTAGGTTCATAGCTCTGACTTCTGCTGTGATCGTTCAATTGGCGCCGCTTCGGGAGGCGAAGACAGCCGTTTACTCAGGCGCAATGTAACTGATAGACACGGGTCACAACAAACCGAAGTTCGCCAATCACAGCGCAATTGGCTCGGTCGCCGGGTTGCGGATCGCACCTGCGGGTCAAAAGGCTGTTTGATGAAATTCAATGTGTTTGGGCGCTATCTTTGGTGCAATGCAGGCTCTTTCAACAGGAGGCAACATGTACGAATTCAACACTGAAATTGATCTGCCCTTCGAACAGGCGGTTGAGCGGGTCCGTGAGGTACTGATGAGCGAACACCTGGGCATTGTGAGCGACGTCGACGTCCAGGCGATTTTCAAAAACAAAATGGACAAATCCATCCCCGCCTATCACATCTATGGCGCCTGCAACCCGGGACTCGCTGACCGGGTGATCCGCGATGAACCGAACGCCGGCACCCTGTTGCCGTGCAACTTCATCATGCGTGAGGCGGAAAACGGCAAGGTTGTGGTGAGTTTCATGGATCCGGTGACCATACTCGCGCATTGCACAACTGAGGAGCCGAAGCGGGTTGCCGAGGAAGCCAAGCAGAAGTTGCTCAAGGTCATCGACAAACTGAACGCCTGAATCTCCACAGGCAGGGATATCAGACCCTGTGAAGCAGACTCCGGATCGCCTTGCGATTGGTCCAGGAAGTGGCCAATCGCAGGGCTTGGCGGCCATCCACCCAGCGATAACGATCATGTTCGTCGGGATTCAGGCGTGGAATGCGCCTGTGTGGCAGAGCCCAGGCAAACCAGTGTTCCGTATTGACGAAGTCGCTGCCCGCGTAGCGGCTTTTCCAGGCCGGGAGGATCGGGAAGGTCACCCGGCAACCCATGTCCCGCAAGCCGTCACCGGCCATCAAACCCGTCTCTTCATAGAGTTCCCGCCGCGCAGCCCGGACCGGTGACTCCCCCCATTCCAGACTGCCGGTCACCGACTGCCAGAAATCTGCCGGTTTGACCCGGCGTAACAACAGCACCTCACCCTTAGCGGTGTAGACCACCACCAGTACGGACTCGGGTCGCTTTTTCAGGCTTCGGGACAAGTTCGTGCACTTGTCTCAGGGTTTGCTCTCTTCCACCACCGGCTTGCGCACCCGGATCGAAAGTTCCCGCAACTGCTCCGGGGAGACCTCGGACGGCGCCGCGGTAAGCAGACAGGCGGCCGTCTGGGTCTTGGGAAACGCCATCACCTCACGAATCGAATTCGAGCCGGTCAACAGCATCACCAGGCGATCGAGACCGAATGCCAGACCGCCATGGGGAGGACAGCCGAATTTGAGCGCAGTCAACAGGAAGCCGAATTTTTCCTCAGCCTCCTCGTCGTTGATTTCCAGCAGTTTGAAAATCTTTTGCTGCACTTCCTGTTGATGGATACGGATCGAGCCACCCCCCAGTTCGACCCCGTTCATCACCATATCATAGGCGCGAGACTTGCAGGCTCCGGGATCCGTATCGAGCAGCTCGATCTGATCCAGTATCGGGGAGGTGAACGGGTGATGCAGCGGGGTCCAGCGATCGTGCTGTTCATCCCACTCGAACATCGGGAAGTCGATGACCCAGAGGGGCTTCCAGGTTCCCTGCAGAAGATCCATGTCCTGGCCGACCTTGACCCGCAGGGCTCCCAGGGACTCGTTGACCACGCTCGACTTGTCGGCGCCGAAGAAGATCAGGTCGCCGTCTTCGGCAGCCGTGCGTTCGAGGATACCCTCGACCACCGAATCGGGAAGAAACTTGAGGATCGGCGACTGCAGCCCTTCAATCCCCTTGGCCTTTTCATTGACCTTGATGTAGGCCAGTCCCTTGGCGCCGTAAATGCCCACGAACTTCGTGTACTCGTCGATCTGCTTACGGCTCAGGGCGTTGCCGCCCGGCACCCTCATTGCGGCCACCCGCCCCTTCGGGTCCTTGGCGGGACCGGAGAAGACCTTGAATTCCACCTCCTGCATGAGATCCCGCAGATCCACCAGTTCCAGGGGAACCCGCAGATCAGGACGATCGGAACCGTAACGCTCCATGGCCTCGTCATAGGTCATGCGCGGGAAAGGATTGGGCAGTTCCACCCCCAGGACTTCCTGGTAGAGCTGACGGATCATCTCCTCGTTGAGGCGCATGATCTCATCCTCGTCCATGAAGGAGGTCTCGATATCCAGCTGGGTGAACTCCGGCTGGCGATCAGCGCGCAGATCCTCGTCACGGAAACAGCGCACGACCTGATAATAACGATCCATCCCCGACATCATCAGCAGCTGTTTGAACAACTGGGGTGATTGGGGCAGCGCGAAGAATTCACCGGGGTGGGTCCGGCTGGGCACCAGATAGTCCCGCGCCCCTTCCGGAGTGGCCTTGGTCAACATGGGGGTCTCGATATCCAGAAACCCCTGGGTATCGAGGTAGCGGCGCAGCACCTGGGTCACCTGGGAGCGAATACGGATCTTCTCCAGCATTTCAGGGCGGCGAAGATCGATGTAGCGGTAACGCAGGCGGATCTCCTCCGAAGCCTTTTCATGCTCATCGAGCTGGAACGGGGGGGTCTCGGCCCGGTTCAGGATTTCCAGCTCCAGGCCCAGGATTTCGATCTCCCCGGTAGGCAGATCCCGGTTCACGGTGCCTTCCGGACGGGCCCGCACCCGGCCCTTGATACGCAGCACGAATTCGTTGCGAACCCCTTCCGCCAGGGAAAACACCTCTGGCAGGTCGGGATCGTAGACGACCTGCACCACACCTTCCCGATCGCGCAGATCAATAAAGATGACGCCACCGTGATCCCGCCGGCGGTGGACCCATCCGCAAAGTTCCACTTCCTGATCGATATGGCTGCTGTTGATCTGTCCGCAATAATGGCTGCGCATGGGTAATATCCTGTGAGATTTCGCTGCAAAGTGCCGAAAAGCGGGAATGTTACGGCTTGACCCCCGGCTCTGCAAGCCTGTCACCCAAAACCGCGTTCAGCGCAGGAGATCCAGGAATTCGAAACTTATGGAATGACGCTCTGAAAGGGTAAATGCCGCACCAGGAGCGCGAGGGACTGGGAGGGTACTGTGGTGAACCGGACGTCCGGATGCCGGCCGGTCCCAATTTGCATATGTGCTGAAGCCGGCCGCTTCAGCTGCAGGCGCAGGAGCCCCCGGCGCAGCCTCCGCCGGAAGACTTGGTGTCAGAGGAGGATTTACCCGAATCATGCAGGTTTTTCTTCTTACCTCCCTTGAAATCGGTTTCATACCAGCCGCTGCCCTTGAGGCGGAAGCCGGCTGCGGAAATCAGCTTCTTCAGGGTCTGCTGTTTGCACTCCGGACACTCGGTCAGGGGAGCATCGCTCATCTTCTGCAACGCCTCCAGCTCGTGGTTACAGGCATCGCAGCGGTATTCATAGATCGGCATAACGTTTCCTCGACTGCTATCGGATCTCCGGTGACCTCGCCATCAGGCGGCCTGCCGGTTTGGATTGCCGTTATGATGGGGGCAATGGACGGGGAACTCAAGGTCCTTTGATTCCGCAATTCAGCCAGGTCCGCGGGAGCGTCGCTGTCCGCCTCTGCCGCGGATCGTGACCAGTTGCTCACAATGGGAGATTCAGTGGGCTGTTCTGCAGCCTGACAATCCGGCGACTTAGGATGTGGCGATCAGTCGTTGCCGCGATCCTTCTGTTCTCGGCGCAAGCGCAGCATTTCGCTCTGCCGACGGGTGATGTGGCGAATCAGGGCATCCTGATCGGTAGGACGGATCAGGTTGAAATTGATCCGCACATGATAGGGATAATCGGGATTTCCCGTTTCGGAGTCTCCGGTATCCACCACCTCGCCATAGGCCAGAACCCCGGCATAGGATGGCAGCAGCAACATCTTGACCTCCACCATGGAACCCGGCTCGATGCGCCTGTTGCTGTCCATGGCCAGCCCTCCCGCGCTGAGGTTGACCGCCTGGGCCGGCTGCTCGAGGAGTTCCCGTTCCTCGGTGAGGAAACTTCGCCCCAGCAGGTTGATTTTGTCATCCAGGGCCTTGAGATAGTCGGCGATATCCGCGTCCCGCTGTTCGATGCGATGCAGGGAGGCCGACAGGTGCTGACTGATTTCCTGCAGCCGGGTCATCACTGTGAAGCGGTCCCCCGCCTGCAGTTGCTGTTCGATGCTGGCCGGCACCTGGTCCTTGTCGATCACCCGGCATCGCACCTGGATTGAATCGTCAATCCGGAAAAACTCCCGGCGCTCGTCCCGGTTCTCCTCATTTTCATTAGACATCAGACAGGCTCCTTGGTCCCTTCATGTTTCTGGATTCAGGGCGCTTCGCTCACGGACAGGGGTTCTGTTTCCGTATCTTCACCACGTTTGATGACCAGTTCAACCCGGCGGTTCTTGGCCCGGCCCTCCGGCGTGTCATTGGTCTCCAGGGGCCGTGAGTCGGCGTATCCCTGAATCAGGAACCGGTTCGGATCGAGATCCGCATTGCTCAACATGGCATGCACCACTGTCACCGCACGGGCGGAAGACAATTCCCAGTTGGAGCGGAAGCGTTTGGTCGAGATGGGTATGTTATCTGTGTGCCCCGCAACGATGATTTTACCCGGAGTTTTGGCGATCACATCGGTGATCTTGGAAATCACCTCAAAAAACTGTGGATTGAGATTGGCCCGCCCGGATGGAAACGATCCTTTCTCCTGGATTCGGATGATGATGTTGGTCGATTCGGTCTCCACATCGATCACCCCCTCGGCGATTTCCTCCTCGAGCATCCGCTTCAACTCGGCGGTCTGCTCCTTGACCTCCTGTTCCAACTCGGCCTGCATGGCCGCCTTGGCCTCGTCGATATTCACTGCACTGTCCTGCTGCGATTCCCGTTCCAGGAATTCCTGTTCAGCCTCACTGGTGATCTGCCGGATATCATCGACGATGGTCGGCTCGGGTTTGCCGGGCGCGAACTCCTGCATGATCACGCTGGTGCCTTTGACGATCTCCACCGCCGGCACCTCACGCTGCACCCCGAAAGCGTCTTTCATCGACTCAGCCATTTTCTTGAATCGCTGGGCGTCCACTTCGGCAAACGAGAGCAGCAGTACGAAAAAACACATCAGCAGCGACATGAGATCGGCAAATGTGGCCAGCCAGGCCGGCAATCCCGCTTCGCATTTGGGGCATTCGTCCGCCATGACTCAGTCTTCCTGGGTAGGCCGCTTGCCGGTGGGCAGATAGGTACTCAGAAGTTGCTCGAGCACACGCGGGTTCATGCCTTCCTGAATGCCCGAGATTGTTTCTATGATCAGTGACTTGTTGGTTTTCTCCATGCTGCTGGCGCGGGCCAGTTTGTCCGCGATGGGCTGCGCGAAGGCGTTTGCGATCACCGCTCCGTAAAGGGTGGTCAGCAGAGCGACCGCCATGGCCGGACCGATACTCGCGGGATCGGACATGTTAGCCAGCATCTGCACCAGGCCCACCAGGGTGCCGATCATGCCCATGGCCGGCGCCATGATTGCCATGTTCTTGAACATGGTCTGCCCCACCTCATGACGCTGGATGGTCAGATCAATGTCCTTGGTCAGCAGTTTGTTCACCAGCACCGGGTCGTGGCCGTCCACGCACAGCCCGATCCCCTGTTTCAGAAAAGGGTTGGTGATCTCCTGGCCCTCCAGTGCCAGCAGCCCGTTCTTGCGGGCAATGTCGGCCAGTTCCACGGCTTCGGCAATGAGTTTTTTTGGATCATCGGTTTTGTAGAAAAAGGCCTTCAGACCAATGCTGAAGGAACCCAGGAAGTCGCCCAGGGAGACCTGCATCAGGGTTACCATGAAAGTGCCGCCGACCACGATCAGCACGGACGGTACATTCACGAACAACATGACATCACCGCCGGAGGCGATTGCCCCGATGATAATGCCGAAACCACCCAATAAGCCGACGAGTGTTGCGATATCCACCTGATTACCCCGCGCCTCCGGTAACTGGATTCCAGATTGTGTCAGATACTCCTGCCCTGGAGGTCGTCATTGTTCTACTGACCGATTGTTTGACCTGCTTGGTTTAGCGGTCAAAACAAGGCAAACTTTAATTCCCCAGGAGGATCCAGCTCGCCCGTTTGCAGAGTTTTACGCCCGTCCCCCAAGCATCCATCTGAACGTAATAAAATATGCAAAAAGCCATTCTCATAACCGGTTGTTCCAGCGGTATCGGCCAGCACGTGGCGCGGGCTTTGCAGACTCGCGGCTACCGGGTTTTCGCCTCGGCTCGTCAGTCGCAGGATGTGGCGGCTCTAGAGGACGAAGGGTTCGAGGCGTTGCAGCTGGATCTGAGTGACAGCGCAAGCATTGACGGGGCCGTACAGGAAGTTCTGGCGCGTACCGGGGAGCGTCTCTACGCACTGTTCAATAACGGCGCCTACGGTCAACCGGGTGCTGTGGAAGACCTGAGCCGGGATGTCCTGCGCCGCCAATTCGAGACCAACCTGTTCGGCTGGCACCAGCTGACCTGCCGAATTATCCCGGTGATGCGTCGCCAGGGGTACGGCCGGATCCTTCAGAACAGCTCGATCCTGGGTTACATGACCCTGCCTTACCGGGGCGCCTACGTGGCCAGCAAATATGCACTGGAGGGGCTTACCGACACCCTCAGACTGGAATTGGCTGGAAGCGGCATCCATATCGCTCTGATAGAACCCGGGCCTATTGAGAGTCGCTTCCGGGAGAATGCCCTGGCCATGTGGCGAAAACACATCGACCCGCAGCACTCCCATCACCGGGACCACTACCAGGCCATGTTGGAGCGGCTCGAGAAACCCGGGCCGGCCGCCCCGTTCACCCTGCCACCCGAGGCCGTCCTGAAAAAGGTCATCCACGCCCTGGAGAGTCCCCGCCCCAGGATCCGCTACCCGGTCACCTTTCCCGCGCACCTGTTTGGTCTGTTGCGGCGGTTGCTCACCAGTCGCGGGATGGACCGGGTGCTGCTGCGCGTCTCCGGCGAGGGACGGCGCTAAGCTCCCGCAACCCGGGGATTCTCACACGCTACACCGGTTGAAGCCCCGCACCGATCTGTGACATGATCCTGGGCCCCTGAAGTAACAGCCCGATCCACGCCATGACCAAACAGATACCCACCCCGACCGAGATCAATCTGCATCAAAAGTCCCGCATCCTGGCCCTGACCTTTTCTGACGGCGCCAGTTTCGAGCTGCCCTGCGAGTATCTTCGGGTGTTTTCCACTGCGGCGGAGGTCAAGGCAAGCAATACCCCGGTGACCGGCAAGGAAACGGTGAATATCGAACGCATCGAGCCCCAGGGACAATATGCCATCCGGCTGGTGTTCGACGATGGTCATGACACCGGAATTTTCTCCTGGGAAACCCTCTACCAGATGGGAAGGGATCAGGAGGCGAACTGGAACCGCTACCTGGAAAGACTCAAGGCCATGGGATACGACCGTCAGGAGGACACACAACAGCAGCGTCGTATCAAGATCTTCTATTTCTCATGGCTGGCCAACAAAACCGGAAAAGAGTACGAGGAACTGGAACTCCCTCCCTCGATCACCACCATCGCGGAGCTGCTGAAACTGCTTGCCATGCGTCGTCCCGGCATCGCCTCCGCATTCGACATGTCCCTGCTGCGTCCAACCATCAACAAGCAGTTCGCGGAAATGTTCACGCGCCTGGACGATGGGGACGAGGTCGCCCTGGTGCCCAACCGTCCAACACCGCCGGCCACCGAAACCTGAGTCCGCCCGGCTGAGCCTGGATCAGGGTCAGTTGAGATCGAAAGAGAGTGTTTGCGGCTGACCGTTACGGATGATTTCCACCTGCAGGTTTTGCGCATCCTTGAGTTTGTCAACCAGTTGCAGGGCTTCACGGTCATTGGTGAGCGGAATCCCGTTCACCGAGGTAACCAGATCCGAGGGCCGTACCCCGAGCTGATTGTAGAGCGCCCGGTTTTTCTGCGGCAGTATCCGGTAGCCCTTCATGCCGTCCCGGGATTTGACCGGTACGAAACGCACATGTTCGAAGATCTTCAGCGGCTCCTCACGGATCATGTCCCGGTACTGGCTCAGGTTGGCGCCTGACGCCGGTTGCGATTTCGCGCCGGGGCCAAACCCGTCCTTACGCGGGCGTACCACACGAGACGGCGCGCCTTTGGCCGGTTCGACCACTCGGCTGTTGTCCACCTTGGGAAAACGCAGTACCTCCGATTCCTCGTTGCGCAACAGTACCACCCGGTCATTGAACACCGCCTGGAGGGTCACTCCGGACATGATTGCACTACCCACCTTGTAGTACTTCTGCACCGAGCCGGAGGTGCCGATGATCGCCGCGCCCTCCTCCGGCTTGTCAGCGACGAAGACCCCGTGCAGGGTCAGGTTAAGCCGTGTTTCCGGGGCCTTGGTATCGACTTTACGCACCACCGGCTTGCTGGCTGCGTCACCGAACAGATGCAGGCTGGCCAGGCGCGAGAGGTTTTGACGATCCGTGGCGGGGGTCGGATCCAGGTCCGCGCTGATCAGCCGGGTCGGCATGACCTGATAGGGGGTCTCGGGCGCGGGGATCAGGCCCCAGGTGAGCTGGGACGCCTGCCAACTGATGAGCAGTACCAGCAGCAACGTGACGAGTTTGGGGAGCGGCCCGGAAACAAACCCTTCCAGCCACTTGGGAGACGACTTACCGGCCATCCAGCCGTTCAGATAGGATTGAGCTTGTGTCGATATGTTCATGTCAGTCCTTGCACCCGTCCACTGATCCCGCTGGCTCCGGTTATGGGTAGCGCATCAGCTTGGGTTTGAGCTTGAACGTTTTTTTGATTTTTTCAACCATCTGTTCCGCCAATCTGTGATCCACCTCCGGTCCCACCCGTACCCGGTAGTGTGTCTTGCCATCAACTCTGGCCGTTTCGAGTTGTGCCGGGAGGTCGGCCTTGCGCAGATCTTCGACCAGTTTGCGTGCATTGTCTTCGCGGGTCAGGCTGACCACCTGTATCATCCAGGCACTCGGCGAGGGTCTGGATGCGGCCTCTGCCGGCGGGTTACTCGCCTTGGGCGGTTTCACGGGCGCCGGGGCCTTGGGTTCAGGAACAGTCTGCGCAGCGCGGGGTTGAACCGGCTCGGGGCTTTGTGTCACGGGATCCGGCTGTCTCGGTTCCACCCGGAACGGCAGCGGTTTTTCCGGCAGGGCGTGATCCGTGACGATTTGCTGGTCCACCGGCTCCTCGATCAGCATGGGCACGAAAATCACGATCAGTGCCACCAGAACAGCCCCGCCCAGAAGTCGTTGTTTCAATCGCTCGTCCAGACTCATCCTACTATGCTGTCCAGTTTGTCGTGTTCAAAGACGTGATGTTTCAGCTCAGCAGGCTGTTTAAATCTGTGCCAAATCTGCATGGAAACCAGTGAACTCCGCATTTACAGCGGATTTCACCTCCTCTCAGGTGCGGATAAGCCGATTTGAACGGCCGGCCGTTGCTGGGTGATGGTTACAGTATACCAGTATTCGCATCCCTGGCAGGCATCTGCGACACTCCCCGTGCGAGCCATCAAGTACAGCTTTCAGGGTTTACCCTGGGGCGCAGAGTCCCACAGTTCCAGGGCAGCTCCGACGATCAGAAAAGAGCCGAATATCAGCAGCAGATCATCCACGGTGGCGGCAGCATGCGCGGCATGCCAGGCGTCTGTCACATCGGCATGACAGGAAACCTCCCCGGCCGCTCCGATCTCTGCAAGCACCCGGGCCAACTGCCCGGCATCCCTGCCCCGGCTTCCCGTTAGATCCACGAGAAACCAGCGTTCCACCTGGGGAGCCACCCGGGTCAGGATGTCGCGGGCATCCTTGTCCTGGAGCAATCCCGCCACTGCGAATACCCGGCCTGACCAATTGAGCTGTTTGAGATGATGGGTAAGGATATCCACCGCCTGGGGATTATGCGCCACGTCGAGGAGCAGGCTCGGTGAACCGGGTATCAGCTGCAGGCGACCGGGAAGGGAAACCCGGCGCAGCCCCTCGGCGAGCTGATCCCAGGTCAGCGGCAGACGATCCTGCAGCAACCGGGTCACCATCACCACTGCACTCGCGTTGTACCTCTGTCCCTTCCCCTGAAGATTGGAGTCCGGCAGGCGAATCCCGCTACTGCGCCCCTGAAACCAGACCCACCCCTGCAGCGCCGCATCGGCATGAAACTCCCGGCCCGCGAGGTAGACTCCGGCACGGATCGAGCGGGCATGGCTGAGCACCGATTCCGGCATCTGCGGATCCCCCAGCACCACCGGTCGCAAGGGCCGCATGATCCCCGCCTTTTCACGTCCTATCTGCTGACGGTCCGATCCCAGCCAGTCGCAATGATCCAGATCGACCGTGGTGATCAGTGCCACATCGGGATCCACGATATTCACTGCGTCCAGGCGCCCGCCCAGGCCGACCTCGAGGATCAGCACATCGAGATCCGCTTCCGCGAACAGCAACAGCGCTGCCAGGGTACCGAATTCGAAATAGGTCAGGGGAACATCATCGCGAGCCTGGTCGATGCGATCGAAGGCCCGGCAAAGGGCTTCATCGGTGACGTTTACCCCGTTCAGCCGCACGCGTTCGTTGTAGCGCCGAAGATGCGGTGACGTATAGCTGCCGACCTGGTAGCCAGCCTGGCGGTAGATACTCTCCAACAGCGCCGCGCAGGATCCCTTGCCGTTGGTGCCGGCAATCGTAATCAGGGCCGCACGAAATGCCCCGGGATGGAGATTGCGCCAGACCCGGGAGACCCGGTCCAGACCGAGCTCGATCTCTTTAGGATGCAGGGTCGATTGCCAGTCCAGCCACTCATCGAGGGTGTTGAAACGCATCGAAACTTGCCGACTGACGCGGTTGACCCGATGTAAGACCTGTTCAGGCCCTGGGTTTGTTGATCATGATACTCAGCAGGTCGGCGATCCGCTCGCGCATGTCACGCCGGTCGATGATCATGTCCACCGCGCCGTGCTCGAGGAGAAATTCGCTGCGCTGGAAGCCTTCCGGCAGTTTCTCACGCACGGTCTGTTCGATGACCCGGGGACCGGCAAAACCGATCAGCGCATTGGGTTCCGCGACGTTGATATCGCCCAGCATGGCCAGACTGGCGGAGACACCACCCATGGTCGGGTCCGTCATCACCGATATGAACGGCAGACCGCGTTTCTGTAGCCGTTCCAGGGCCGCACTGGTCTTCGCCATCTGCATCAGGGAGTACAGGGACTCCTGCATCCGCGCACCGCCACTGGCGGAGAAACAGACCAGCGGGGTATGACGCTCCAGGGCCATGTTCACCGCACGCACGAAGCGTTCCCCTACCACGGAACCCATGGAACCGCCCATGAAACCAAACTCGAAGGCGGCCACCACCAGGTCGATACCCTTGAGTTGCCCGCGCATCACCACCAGGGCGTCCTTCTCCCCGGAACTCTTCTGCGCCTGGGCAAGCCTCTCCTTGTACTTTTTACTGTCCTTGAATTTGAGAGGATCCATGGACTCCAGGTTGGCGCCGATCTCTTCCTGGGGTTCCGGGTCGAGAAAGGTCTCGATGCGCCGCCGGGCACTGATGCGATTGTGGAAATTACATTTGGGACACACATCCAGATTGCGTTCCATTTCAGCCCGGTAGAGGATCGCGCTACAGCCGGGACATTTCGCCCACAGGCCTTCGGGAACCGCGCGTTTGTGGCCGCCATCCGTACGGATACGGCTGGGCATCAGTTTTTCAAACCAACTCATCGTTGTTTTCTACCTATTGTGTCAGTCATGGTCCAGCATCCGTTCACCGTCCCGATTCGATCCGAGACCCCTGCGGAATACCTGCCTGTCGCTTCGATCGGTTGCCGGCTCACCGAAAACGAGGTCGCGGAACGTTGATCAAGCGGCTCAGTCAGCGGCATCCAGGGCCTTGCGCATCGAGGCCAGCAGTTCCCTGAGTGACGCACCGATCTTCTCCGGCTGGTCGGCCAGCGCTTCGACCCGGGATACCAGGGCACTGCCCACGACAACCGCATCGGCCAGTTTACCCACAGCGGCGGCGGTTTCCGCATCCTTGATACCGAACCCCACGCCGACCGGCAACCCGGTCCGCCCACGCACCTGTTGCAGATGCATCTCGAGGTCCTCGAGGTCGAGATGACTGGCGCCGGTCACCCCCTTTATGGAGACATAGTAGACGAAGCCACCGGATAGATCACAGATTCGCTGTATGCGCTCTTCCGTGCTGGTCGGCGCGATCAGGTAGATCTGGTCCAGCGCCCGGGCTTTAAGGATAGCCTGCAGCACCTCACCCTCCTCCGGGGGAACATCCACGATCAGCACACCATCCACCCCGGCATCCGCCGCTTTCTCGGCGAACTGCTCGTATCCCATGATTTCGACCGGGTTCAGATACCCCATCAGGATCACCGGGGTTTCGCCGTCGAGCAGGCGGAAACGTTTCACCATCTCCAGCACGTCGTTGAGACTGACGTGATACTCCAGGGCCCGCTCGCTGGCCCTCTGGATGACCGGTCCATCGGCCATCGGATCGGAAAATGGCACTCCGAGCTCGATGATGTCCGCACCGGCAGATACCAGGTCCTGCATCAAATCCACGGTAATTTCCGGGAGCGGGTCTCCAGCGGTGATATAGGGGATCAGGGCGGTCCGGCCCTCCTGCTTCAGCTTTGCAAATCTCTGCGCCAGGAGACTCATAGTTTCAAGCCCTCCTGCGCGGCCACCGTGTGCATGTCCTTGTCCCCTCGTCCCGATAGATTCACCAGGATGATCTGATCCGGGCTCATACCCGGCGCCAGCTTGGCTGCGTAAGCCAGGGCATGACTCGATTCCAGCGCGGGAATGATCCCTTCGATGCGGGTCAGGGCATGAAAGGCTGCGAGCGCCTCGGTATCGGTGATCGCCACATACTCGGCCCGACCACTGTCTTTCAACCAGGCATGCTCGGGTCCGACCCCGGGGTAATCCAGACCGGCGGATATTGAATGGGTCTCGACGATCTGGCCGTCCGTATCCTCCATCAGATAGGTACGATTGCCGTGCAGCACGCCGGGACGGCCGGCACACAGGGGGGCGGCATGGTGTCCGGTCTCCAGCCCGTCGCCCGCTGCCTCGACCCCGTAGATGGCCACATCGCGATCGTCGAGATAGGGGTAGAACAGGCCGATGGCATTCGACCCGCCGCCGACACAGGCCACCAGGGCATCCGGCTGACGGCCGGCCAGTTCGGTCATCTGCTGTCTCGCCTCACGGCCGATCACCGACTGAAAATCCCGCACCATCGCCGGATAGGGGTGCGGTCCGGCCACGGTGCCAATGATATAGAAGGTATTGTCGACATGTGTGACCCAGTCGCGCATCGCCTCGTTCAAGGCATCCTTGAGGGTCTTCGAACCGGACTCCACCGCCCGGACCTCGGCACCCAGCAGACGCATGCGATAGACGTTGGCCTCCTGGCGGGCCATGTCCACGGATCCCATGTAGACCACGCATTCCAGACCCAGGCGCGCCGCCACGGTGGCCGAGGCGACCCCGTGCTGACCGGCGCCGGTTTCAGCGATGATCCGGGTCTTGCCCATATGCCGGGCCAGCAGCGCCTGACCCACGGTATTGTTCACCTTGTGGGCGCCGGTATGGTTCAGATCCTCCCGCTTGAGGTAGATCTGGGCGCCACCGAGTTCCTGGCTCCAGCGCTTGGCGTGATACACCGGCGATGGGCGGCCCACGTAGTGCTTCAGGTCTTCGTCCAGTTCCCGCAGAAAATCCTCATCCTGCATGAAGCGCTGGTAGGCCTCACGCAACTCCTCGAGGGGTTTCATCAGGGTTTCTGATACGAACAGTCCACCGTAGGGCCCGAAATGACCCCGTTCGTCCGGCAGGCTGCCAATGATCTTTTCAGCTGTTGTCGCCACGCTTCACTCCTGCAATGAAGGCTTCAATTTTGCTCTTGTCTTTGATGCCCTTGGCGGCTTCGACACCGCCGCTAACATCCACCGCGTAGGGATGGATGGTGCGAATCGCCGAGGTAACATTGTCACTGTCCAGGCCACCGGCAAGTATGATCCTCTGCGCCATCTCAGGGGGAATCAACGACCAGTCGAAGACCTGGCCCGTGCCCCCCGGCAGTCCGGCCTGGTAGCTATCCAGCAGCAGACCGGATGCCCCCGCATACAGCCGTGACAAAGCCGGTAAATCGGTCTCCGGTCGCATGCGTATCGCTTTGATCCAGGGATGTCCGAAACCCTCGCAGGCCTCGGGAGGTTCATCACCGTGAAATTGCAGCAGGTCCAGGGGAACATCCCCCAGGATTCGTTCGATCTCTACGCGTTCCGCATTCACGAACAGACCCACCACTGTAACAAATGGCGGCAGGCTTTTCACAATCCGGGCTGCCTCGAGGCTGGAGATCGCCCGTGGGCTGGGTGGATAGAACACCAGGCCGATGGCATCCGCGCCAAAGCGGGCCGCCGCCAGCGCATCTTCCGTCCGGGTGATGCCGCAAATCTTGATTCTCGTTCTCATCGGACCCAGAACCATACCGCATGATGACGCAGGGCGCTATCCTAGAATATCCGCCGCTGCCGAAGGTCCGATCAACCCGTGCCGGGACCGGGAATCACACCGCCAGGCACCTGCCAGGATCCCCGTCGCGCATCTCATCGAAAGTGAACGCCTCCGGGTAGTCCACCCGGGTCAGATAGAGTCCCTGGGGCGGTGCCGTCACCCCACCCAGGGTACGGTCACGAAACCCAAGCACCGTGTCGGCCCAGGATTCCGGTTGCTCGCCTTTACCTACGGACAGCAACACCCCGGCGATGTTTCGCACCATGTGATGCAGAAAGGCATTGGCATGGATGTCAATCCTCACCAGTTCACCCTCACGGCTGACGTCCAGGCTGTGGACGGTCCGCACCGGGTGTTTGGCCTGACAGCCCAGAGCCCGGTAGGAGGAGAAGTCATGGGTTCCCACCAGCGCCTGTCCGGCCCGGTGCATCGCCTGCTCATCCAGGGGATGATGCACCCAAACCGCGCGATTCCGCCACAAGGCGGAGCGGAAGCCGCGATTCAGGATCAGATAGCGATAGTGGCGACCCACCGCGACGAAGCGGGCATGAAATTCGTCCGGCACCGGTCTCGCCCAGGTGACGCTGACATCATCCGGCAGATTGACGTTACACCCGAGTACCCAGGAGCGTTGCGAGCGTTTCGCCTCGGTCTCGAAATGCACCACCTGTCCGGTGGCGTGCACCCCGGTGTCGGTGCGGCCCGCGCAATGCACGCTGACCGGATGATCGGCCACTTTTGACAACGCCTGTTCGAGCACTTCCTGGACGCTGCGCACATCACCCTGGAACTGCCAGCCGTGGAAGCCGCTCCCATCGTATTCGATACCCAAAGCCACTCTCATCATTCACCCCGAGGGTCACCGTCACAGGCCGGTTGAAACCAGATGCCAGTCGCCGGTGATCACAAAAAAGGCGCAACCCAGGGTTGCGCCCTTTTGTACACAGGGACCGACCGGAGCGGTCGATCCGTCCTCCGTATCAGGAACCGAGTGTCTCCAGCAACTCCTTGGCTTCCTGCTGCTGGGTATCACTGCCTTCGCCGATGACCTCTTCCAGAATGCTCTTGGCGCCCTCGTTGTCACCCATGTCGATATAGGCACGCGCCAGGTCCAGCTTGGTGGTGATCTCATCCGTGGAATCGAGGTCAAGGTTCTCGCTGTGACTCTGCAGCAGACTGAGATCGTCCGCATCGGCCGTCTCGTCGTTGTCGAGATCCGTGGAAAGACTTTCCAGTTCCTTCTCGATACTTTCAAGATCCAGGTTGTCCAGGTTCTCTGAATCCTCCAGTTCGATCGCGTCCTCAACACCGGAGGTGGCCGCATCGACTGCATCCTCGATCTCCGACAGGTCGAACGGCTGGGGCTCCTCTTCGGGTTGTGCTGCGCTGTCCGTACTCGCAGCGGGAATGGAGTCCACGTCGAGGTCACTCAGGTCGATGTCCAGGGCATCCGAATCGTCAGTGGTCTGGGTCTCTTCCACGCCGTCCATCTTGTTGAGAAATTCAGAATCCAGACTGAGATCGGTTTCAAGACTCTCCGAATCCATCTCGTCCAGGTCGTCCAATGCGCTCAGATCCATGGAATCGAAGTCCTCTTCCAGGCCCTCTGGCTCCTCGACAGGGGCTTCACTGACCGGTGCGGTTTCCTTTATCTGAGTGATATCGGGCACATCCAGGTCAAGACCCAAATCGGCGATTTCATCCAGTCCCTCGGCGGCTGCAAGGCCGGCAGCGCCGGCGAACAGCGCATGGGCGGGGTTCAGCTCTTTACCCATGGAGGCAATCTTGGACCAGGCGTCCGGATTCTGGTCTTCCAGGCCGGTATCTGACATTTCCTGAGCCAGATCGGTGAAAGCATCGGACTTCTTCGCCGAGTAGTAGATCTCAAGAAGCTTCTGCTTCAGCTCCACCCGATCCGGAAATTTTTCGATCGCCTGTTTGATCAGTTCCTCGGCCTGCTGGTAGCGGCCATAGGCAATGTAAACGTCGGCCTCGGACAGCGGGTCTACCTCGCCGGTCTCATCCTGCAGGGCGTCGATGTCGCTGGGCGAGAAATCACTCATGAACGAGGTCTCGTCCGTGGGCGAGGTCAGGGAACTGCTGTCATCCCCACCCCGTGAGACGATATCGCTGTCTGGAGAAACCAGGATACTCTCGGCAAACTCTGCCTCCGCCTCTTTGCGGCGGCGCATGATCATGGTCAACAGACCGATCAGCACGACGGCAACACCGCCCACGATCGCAACCAGAGTGGAATTCTCCCTCAGGCTGTCGAAATAACCGACCTTTTTGACCGGAGGCTGGGCAACCGGAGGTGTTTCGATCTTCGGCGCTTGTACGGGCGGTGACTGTACAGCAGGCGCCGCTTCCTCCGCCGGCGGGGCAGCGGCTTCAGCCGGAGCCGCGGGTTCCTCGATGGCGGGGGCCGCCGCTTCCTCGGCAGCCGGGGCCGGTTCCGTCACTTCAGTCTCGGCAACGGCTGGGGCCTGCTCATCTGTTTGCGCCTCTGACGGGACAGGTTCCACCGGGGCTTCCTCGGGAGCCGGGACCTCAGCGACGCTTACAGCGGGCTCTTCGGTTACTGCTTCCTCAGCCACGGGAGCCTCGACTGCTGATGGCTCGGCGGGCGGCTGCATCTCATCCATCTTATCCGCAGCCACGGATTGCGCGGCCTGTACCTCGGCGAGTTGATCGCTCTTGAGCGTCAGCAGACGTTGGATGTCCTGAATCTGTTTCTCGAGTTCCTGCACCCGGTCGCGCAGGGCGTCGTTCTCCTGGAGTGCGCCTTCATTGGATTCGCGCACCAGCATGATCTCGTCCTGCAGCCGCTGAATCTCATCAGAGTCAGCTGCAACACCCTCGCGTTCCGCCCGTTCGCCGGTCGCCGGCTTCGGAGACACAAGTTTCAAGCGGTCCGGGGGGGGTTCAGCAGCGACCTGTTTTCCCTGCTGTGCACCTTCGGCCGGCGCTGGAGCGGGTTTGCTCGAGCCGGAGCGCCAGGCCCGGGTCTGCGCCATGAACTCTTCACGGGCTTCCCGTTTGGAGCGTGTGGTCACATCCGCATCCTCCGGCAGGCGCAGCACCGAGCCAACCTTCAGGTTGTTCACGTTGTCGTTGATGAAGGCGGAAGGATTGTAGTCCTGCAGTGCCATCATGACCTGCTCGATGGATTCCGCGCCCTGCTGCATCTGCTTGGCGATGGACCAGAGGTTATCGTTCGGCTGCACCGGGCCATATTCGCGGGCACCCGCAACGCCACTCATGCTGACTGCTGACGTCTCTGCGGTGGAGGCCGCGCGGCGTGATGGCGTCACCCGGGTGGCGCTAGCCCGGCCGGCTGTGGGGGTCGAGACAGGGGCGGGTTTGCGTTGCAGGGTGACCGGCGGATCGAGCAGGACCGTGAATTCCCGGACCAGTCGACCTTTGGGCCAGTTGACCTCAACCAGGAAATTCAAAAAAGGTTCGCGAATCGGGTCCTTGCTGGAGATGGTGATGACCGGTTGACCCGAAGCCGTCATCTGGGTGGAAAAGTTCAATCCGGTCAGGTGAAACGGCCGCTGCATTCCCGCCTTTTCGAAGGCCTCCTGGGAAGCCAGGGAAACGCGGACATCCTGTAATTCCTCACGGGTGACTGAAAGCAGATCGATATCGGCCTTGAAAACCTGGTTCAGCGCCGATTGAGGGTGGATTTCACCAAGACCTAGAGCGAGAGCGCCCATGGGTGAGAGGGCTGTAGCAACAGCCACTGCCAGAGACAGCTTACGAATCATGCTTCACTCCTTGCCAGAAAACAGTACCCACCTGCCAAGACCGGTCTTGGCTCGGTCGGTTTAGAGGCCAGCCGGACAGCCCCGATTGGTTTGAGAATAAACTTAACAATTGATCGCTAACTATAGCTGATGAATGATCTTTTTACCAAAAGTTAGCAGACCATCACATCAATTATTACACACCTGTTCAGGTTCTCCGTCGGAACATTGAAAAGTGAGAAACCGATCGAATTTTAATCACTGACAAGCATGCGGCTCCCTGAGTAGCAGCTCCCGACGAAATTGCTCCCGGTGGATCCCCATAACCCCGGCGGCCGCCATTGCCCGCTTACCGGGAATCAACCTTCGAGGAGGATTCTCAGCATTCGGCGCAAGGGCTCAGCAGCCCCCCACAACAACTGGTCGCCCACAGTAAAGGCATTGAGATACTCATTGCCCAGATTCATCTTGCGTAAACGCCCGACCGGAACATTAAGCCCCCCGGTGACCCGTGCCGGGCTCAACTCCCGTACCGTTGCGTCCCGGTCATTGGGAATCACCCGGACCCAGTCGTTGGCGCTCGCCAATATCGATTCAACCTCGTCTATCGGCACATCCTTACGTAACTTTATGGTTAATGCCTGACTGTGGCAGCGCATCGACCCGATTCGTACACAGGTGCCGTCGATGGGTACCGGATGATCACTGCGACCGAGGATTTTGTTGGTCTCGACAAAACCTTTCCACTCCTCCTTGCTCTGGCCGTTTTCCAGGGGTACGTCGATCCAGGGAATCAGGCTGCCGGCCAGGGCGGCACCGAACTGTTGGGTCGGGAAGGCGTCATCGCGCATGGTCTCGGCCACTTTGCGGTCGATATCCAGGATCGCGGAGGCCGGGTCGGCCAGATCGGTACGCACGGACTGCTCCAGGGCGCCCATCTGGCTGATCAGCTCACGCATGTTGCGGGCGCCAGCGCCGGAGGCAGCCTGGTACGTCATGGAGGTAGCCCACTCCACCAGGTCCTGGGTAAACAGTCCGCCCAGAGCCATCAGCATCAGACTGACCGTACAGTTGCCGCCAATGAAGTCCCGTTTGCCGTCCGCAATACCTTGACGGATGACCGAATCGTTGACCGGGTCGAGCACGATGATCGCGTGATCCTTCATGCGCAGCGCGGAGGCCGCGTCGATCCAATAGCCTTGCCAACCCGAGGCGCGCAGGGGTTCGAAGACCTGCTTGGTGTAGTCACCACCCTGGCAGGTGACGATGACATCCATCGCTTTCAGGGCGTCGATGTCAGTAGCGTCCTTCAAAGCAGGAATCGGCTTGCCGATATCAGGTCCGGCCTGTCCGATCTGGGAGGTGGTAAAGAACACCGGTTCATCGATGTGATCGAAGTCCCCTTCTTCCACCAACCGCCCCATCAGCACGGAACCCACCATTCCGCGCCAACCTACAAATCCGACTCGTTTCATTCTCTAACCCTTTACATAAATTATGAATTTTGAATGTTGAATTGGGGTGCTTGTTTCGCAAGCGCCCGATTTTTAAGTCGACCGCTCGCAAAGCGAGCCTCATCTATTCAAAAATAAAAATTAAGCATTCAAAATTACTTACAGTAATGCGGCCACCACCGCATCACCCATGGCTTCGCAACCGACCTGTTTCGTCCCCTCGGAGAGAATGTCCGGCGTACGTAGTCCATCGTTCAGCACCTGCTCGACCGCCCTCTCGATGCGACTCGCCATCTCCGGCTCATCCAGGCTGTATCGCAGCATCATTGCCACAGAAAGGATCGTCGCCAGCGGATTGGCGATTCCCTGGCCCGCAATGTCCGGCGCGGAGCCGTGGATGGGCTCGTACATGCCCTTGCCCTGTTCGTCCAGGGAGGCGGAAGGCAGCATACCGATCGATCCGGTGAGCATGGCAGCGCAATCCGACAGGATATCCCCAAACATATTGGTCGTCACTATCACGTCGAACTGCTTGGGCCACTTCACCAGCTGCATGGCGGCGTTATCCACGTACATGTGACTCAGTTCAACTTCTTGATGCTTTTCACCGACCCGGGTCACCACTTCACGCCACAGCTCCGTACACTCCAGAACGTTGGCCTTGTCCACGGAACAGACCCGGTTGCTCCGTTTACCAGCGATATCGAAGGCCACCCGGGCAATCCGGTCGATCTCTGACTCGGAATAGACCAGGGTGTTGAATCCCTGGCGCTCCCCGTTGTCCAGAGTACGTATGCCCCTGGGTTGTCCAAAGTAGATACCGCCGGTCAACTCCCGCACGATCATGATGTCCAGTCCGGAGACGATCTCCGGTCTCAAGCTGGAAGCCTGGGCCAACTGTGGATAGAGCAGTGCAGGACGCAGGTTGGCGAACAGATTCAACTCGGAACGCAGTCCCAGCAACCCCTTCTCAGGGCGGATTGAGATATCCAGGGACTCCCACTTGGGACCACCAACAGCGCCCAGCAACACCGCATCCGCCTCTTTGGCCAGATCCAGGGTCGCGTCCGGCAGGGGTCCGCCGGTGGCATCGATGGCGGCGCCGCCGACCAGGGCCTCGTCCATGTCCACGTCCAGGCCGAAATCATCTCGCAGGGCCGCCAGCACCTTGACCGCTTCGGTCACAATCTCCGGGCCTATGCCGTCACCCGGCAGAATCAGAATTCGTTTACTCATGGTTTCACTCCTCAGGAAAACAGCCAGGGCGCCTGCTCACGACGCCGTGCTTCATAGGCCTTGATTTCATCCACATGCTGGAGGGTCAGGCCGATATCATCCAATCCGTTGATCAGACAGTGTTTACGAAACGGGTCGACCTCGAAGTTCCAGGTGTGCCCAGCGGGAACGGAGAGACTCTGCGCCTGCAGATCAACCGTCAGGGCAAGGGCTTCCTCGCCCCCCGCAAGACGAAACAGTTCGTCTACTATTTTCTCTTCTAATACAATAGGCAATATTCCATTTTTAAAGCTATTATTGAAGAATATATCTGCAAAACTCGGAGCGATTATGACGCGGAATCCATAGTCCTCGAGGGCCCAGGGCGCGTGTTCCCGGGAGGACCCGCAGCCGAAGTTTTCCCGGGCCAGCAGGATGCCCGCACCGGCGTAGCGGGGATCGTTAAGCACGAAATCCGGATTCAGCGGCCGCTGGCTGTTGTCCATGCCCGGTTCGCCGTGGTCCAGATAGCGCCATTCGTCGAACAGGTTGGGCCCAAAGCCGGAGCGCTTGATCGATTTGAGAAACTGCTTCGGGATGATGGCATCGGTGTCCACATTGGAGCGATCCAGGGGACAGACCTTGCCGGTAAAGGTATCGAATTTATCCATAAGGCTTTCCTTTGTTTAGGTTTTAGCCAATATATCTGTATGTTACAGATACTTTGAAAAGTTAGTCTGACGATCCGAGATCCACGAAATGACCATGGATCGCAGCCGCGGCCGCCATCGCCGGGCTTACCAGATGGGTGCGCCCCCCCTGCCCCTGGCGTCCCTCGAAATTCCGGTTGGAAGTCGAGGCGCAGCGCTCACCGGGCTCCAGACGATCCGCGTTCATCGCCAGGCACATGGAACAGCCGGGCTCCCGCCATTCAAAACCAGCTTCGATGAAAACGCGATCCAACCCCTCCTGTTCCGCTTGGGCCTTGACCAGACCTGAACCGGGCACCACCAGGGCCTGCTTGATCCCCTCCGCCACCTTGTGACCCTTGACCACCTCAGCTGCGGCGCGAAGATCCTCAATGCGTGAATTGGTGCATGAGCCAATGAAAACCTTATCGAGACGGATATCCCGAATCGGGGTGCCCGCCTCGAGGCCCATGTAATACAGGGCCCGGCGCATGCCTTCCGCCTTCACCTTGTCCGCCTCGCGCTCCGGGTCGGGTACCGCCCGATCCACCGCCACCACCATCTCCGGTGAGGTGCCCCAGGTGACCTGGGGTTTGATCTCCGCCCCCTGCAGGGTCACCACCCGGTCGAAACGGGCGTCCGGATCGCTGTGCAGAGTGCGCCAATAGGCCTCGGCCTTCTCCAGGTTCTCGCCTTTGGGTGCGAACGGCCGTCCCTTGACATATTCGATGGTCTTTTGGTCCACAGCCACGAAACCTGCCCGGGCACCGGCCTCGATCGCCATGTTGCAGAGGGTCAGGCGACCTTCTATAGAGAGGTCCTCAATGGCCTGCCCCGCGAATTCCACTGCGTAACCGGTGCCCCCGGCGGTGCCGATCTCGCCGATGATCGCCAGCACGATGTCCTTGGCGGTGACACCGGGCCCCACGGGTCCTTCGACCCGGATCTGCATCGCCTTGGACTTCTTCTGGATCAGGCATTGGGTGGCCAGTACGTGCTCCACCTCGGAGGTTCCGATACCAAATGCCAGCGCACCCATCGCCCCGTGGGTGGAGGTGTGGGAGTCACCGCATACCACGGTCATACCCGGCAGGGTCGCGCCCTGCTCCGGTCCCACCACATGGACGATGCCCTGGCGGGGATCGAGCATATGAAATTCGGTGATGCCGAAGTCCCGGCAGTTCTGGTCCAGGGTCTCCACCTGGATCCGGGAAACCGGATCGCTGATGGTGGACACCCCCCCGGAGCGCTCCGTGGTGGGCACATTGTGGTCCGGGGTTGCCAGGTTGGCTTCCTGCCGCCAGGGGGTGCGACCCGCGAGGCGCAGACCCTCGAAGGCCTGGGGTGAAGTGACTTCATGCACCAGGTGGCGATCGATATAGATCAGCGCGGTACCGTCTTCGTCGGTGCGCACCACATGGGATTCCCAGAGTTTGTCGTATAAGGTCTTGGCACTCATCTCATGTCCTCTTCAGGTATCTCTGCGATGCCTGTTAACGCGTGCTTTCGGGTAGTCAAACCTTAGGAGACTGTGCTACATAATACAAATTCATTATTTTCATTTTTTCGATTACATTTAGGAATACTTATGGAGCTTGCCGCACTCAAAGCCTTCATCGAAGTGGCCCGGACAGGTTCATTTTCCCTGGCCGCAGAGACTCTCTACCTGACCCAACCGGCGATCAGCAAGCGTATCGCCGGACTGGAGCAGGAACTCTCAGTGCGGTTGTTCGACCGGGTCGGGCGTCAAATCTTCCTCACGGAAGCCGGTCAGCATCTGCTGCCTCGGGCTGAGCAGATGCTGCAGGAAGAGGCGGATATCCGGCGCAGCCTGAGCAATCTCAGGGGGGAAGTGGGTGGCCGACTGGCCATGGCCACCAGCCACCATATCGGATTGCACCGGCTTCCGCAGACCCTGCGCACATTTAGCGAACGTTTTCCCGGAGTCGCACTGGATATCCAGTTCATGGAGTCTGAAAGGGCCTGCCTCGCGGTAGCACATGGGGAACTGGAACTGGCAGTAATCACCCTGCCCCTCGAACCCATCGAGCATCTGACCGCCCGGGAGATCTGGCACGATCCCCTGTGTGTCGCGGTGGGACGGGACCATCCGCTGGCGAAGACCGGGCGTCTGTCCCTGCGGGAACTGGTGGCCTACCCGGCAGTACTCCCCAGCCGGGGGACCTATACCCGAACCCTGTTGGAACAGGCCTTATCGACCCATCGGCTGCAGGTGAACTGCACCCTGGAGACCGGGTACCTTGAAACCCTGAAATCCATGACCGGGATTGGCCTGGGCTGGGGCCTTTTGCCGGAGATTCTTCTGGATGACCAGATGACCCGACTGGTGGTGCCGGAACTGGTGTTGTCCCGGTCGCTTGGAATGGTCACTCATCACAAGCGCACCCTCTCCAACGCGGCCACTGCCATGACACAACTTCTGATCGCCGGGTAACCGCGTGAGATACCCGGACGAACCTGGGATCCGGAGAGGTTTTTAAGAAATGCACCCCAGGGCCGTCATGGAGGAGAGCAATGCAGCCCGGGGGATCAATGGCCCCCGGGTGCCTCGGCAGTGAGACGCTTTAGCGGGTGCGCTCGCAGATCCCTTCCGGGAAAAAGAAACCAATCTCGACCTTGGCGGTATCGGGACCGTCGGAGCCATGCACGGCATTTTCATCCACGGTGCTTGCGAAATCGGCACGGATGGTACCCGGCGCCGCGTCCTTGGGATTGGTGGCGCCCATGATCTCACGGTTGCTCTGTATCGCGTTGTCGCCTTCCAGGACCTGAACCATCACCGGGCCCGAAGTCATGAATTCGATCAGGTCCTGGTAGAAGGGACGCTCTTTATGCACGGCATAGAACTCCCCTGCCTGTTCCCGGGTGAGGTGCAGCATGCGCGAAGCGACGATCTTCAGCCCAGCCTCCTCGAAGCGGGAGTAGATCTGGCCGATCACGTTTTTCGCCACGGCATCGGGTTTGATAATGGAAAGGGTGCGTTCAGTGGACATGGGCGACTCCCGTCAGAAAATGAAATTCAAGGAACTGTTGAACGGTGCCTGGATCTTGAGAGGTTTCAGACCTGAATTGCTGCACCGCAGCAGGGGGAGCAAAATACGCATCGCGATGGCGCTTGTCAAGGCCGTGCGAAACCGGGGCAGTCAGAACGATCGACCGAAGCCGGTAGACAGATCCCGGGGCCTGCTCACACAGATCCGAATGGCCCTAGGCCGGGAACTCCTGCCCCCGCCCGACCCACAACCAGGCAACGATCACCGCCAGCAGCGCATAACCGGCTGCGAACCAATAGGCGGACGCTGCACCGAGTCCACTCCACAGGTATCCACTGGTGAGACTCCCGAAGGCTCCACCCGCACCGAAGCTGAGGCTGCTGTAGAGCGCCTGCCCCCGTCCCTGGTGTCGTCCCACGAAGTAGTGATGAACCATGTGAATGGCCGCAGCATGGAAGGTCCCGAAGGTGGCGGCGTGCATCACCTGGGCGAGCAGGACCAACAGCCAGTTATCCGATCCTCCGGCAACCAGCATCCAGCGGACCACCGCGATCCCCAGACTGGCGATGAGTACCTTACGTGCACCCCAGCGGAGCAACAGGCGATGCATGACCAGGAAGATCAGCACCTCGGCGATCACCCCCAGAGCCCACAACTGACCGATCACCCCACTGCTGTAGCCGATCTGTTCCATATAGATGGAATAGAAGGCGTAATAGGCGCTGTGGCTCGCCTGCATGAGGAAGCAGACCAGCAGGAATGCCAGAATATCCCAGCGTTTGAGGATCTCCAGGATGGAACCCTGAGCGTGGGCCGGGGGATCCGCCCGGCGCTCCGGCACGCTCAGGCTGTTGAGGAATATCCCGAGGTAGACCAGCAGCACCAGCTGAGGCACCAGGGCCACTCCCCAGTGATCCACCAGGAACCCGAGCACCACCACGGAAAGTATGAAGCCGACAGAACCCCACAGACGGATTCGGCTGTAGTGCTGAATACGCCCCTGGAGATAGCTCATGGTAACCGCCTCGAACTGGGGCAGCGAGGCGTTCCAGAAAAAACTGAACAGCATCATCACCAGGGCCAGGCCCCAGAAACCCTGGTCAAGGAAGACCCCGAAGAAACACACCACGGTCATCAGCGAAGCGATGCGCACGATCGGCATGCGGCGCCCGGTATGATCGCCGATCCAGCCCCAGATATTGGGTGCGATCAGCTTCGAGACCATCACCACCGCCATCAGTTCGCCGATCTCGGCGGCGGTAAAGCCCCGTGCCTGCTGCAGGTAGAGCCCCCAATAGGGGAGGAATCCACCCAGTGAGGCGAAGTAGAAGAAATAGAACCCGGACAGACGCCAGTAAGGCATCCGTTCAGCGATCGACGCCGAGATCCGGCAGCCCGGATTGCACATCCATATTCTGGCCCCGGTGACGCAGCACGTGGTCCATCAGTACGATGGCCATCATCGCTTCGGCAATGGGGGTGGCGCGAATCCCGACACAGGGATCATGGCGACCCTTGGTCACCACCTCGACCGGCTCACCGGAGCGGTTCACGGTATGTCCCGGCAGGCGCAGACTGGAGGTCGGTTTGAGGGCAATCGAAGCCACCAGGTCCTGGCCACTGGAGATCCCCCCGAGCACACCCCCGGCGTGATTGCTGAGAAACCCATCAGGGGTCATCTCGTCCCGGTGCTCGGTGCCCTTCTGCTCCACGCTCAGGAAGCCGTCACCGATCTCCACACCCTTGACCGCGTTGATACTCATCAGGGCGTGAGCCAGATCCGCGTCGAGCCGGTCGAAGATCGGTTCACCGAGGCCGGCCATCATGCCGCTGGCCACCACGTTGATACGTGCGCCGACGGAGTTGCCTTCCTTGCGCAGGGCGTCCATGTAGGCTTCCATCTCCGATACCTTGCCCGCATCGGGACAGAAAAAGGGATTGGTCTCGACCACATCCCAATCGAACGCCTCGGCCCTGACCGGCCCGAGCTGCGCCAGGTAGCCCCGCACCAGGATTCCATAGCGCTCGAGCAGGTACTTTTTCGCAATGCCCCCAGCAGCCACCCGCATGGCGGTTTCCCGCGCCGAGGAGCGGCCTCCGCCCCGGTAGTCGCGGAAGCCGTATTTCTGGTTGTAGGTGTAATCCGCATGCCCGGGGCGGAAACGATCCATGATTTCCGAGTAGTCTTTGGAGCGCTGGTCCGTGTTGCGGATCAACAGTCCGATGGGCGTGCCGGTGGTACGGCCTTCGAACACCCCGGAGAGGATTTCCACCTCATCGTCCTCGCGTCGCTGGGTGGTGTGCCGCGAGGTGCCCGGCTTGCGCCGGTCCAGATCCAACTGCAGATCCGACGCAGACAGCTCCAGTCCGGGGGGACAGCCGTCCACGATGCAGCCAATCGCCGGACCGTGGGACTCACCGAAGGAGGTAACGCTGAAGAGTTTGCCGATGCTGTTACCCGACACGAGCCGCGCTCCTGGCAGATGACAAGTCAGTAATCCGGGTTGCGATCACTTGTCCAGCCATCCGTTGACCCGCTCCAGATCCTGTTCGCTGAGATTGCCCGCCGCGGACTTCAGGGACAGTCCGTTGATGATGTAGCCATAGCGGGAGTTCAGGTAGTCGCGCTGGGAGGAAAACAGGTTGCGCTGCACGTTCAGCACATCCACGATGGTGCGGGTGCCGACCTCATAACCCGCCTGGGTGGATTCCAGGGCGCTCTGGGCGGAGATGGTGGAGGCCTTGAGCGCCTCGACCTGGCTGATACTGGAAAGTACGCCGCGGAACGCATCACGCACCTGGCGATTGACCGCGCGGCGGGTCTGGTCCAGGCCCTGCTGGGCGGCCCGGTAGTTGGCCGCGGACTGGCGGGTGGTCGCATTCACCGCGCCGCCGGCATACAGCGGCAGTTCCAGGGTCAGGCCGATACTCGAGGTATCCGCCTCGGTGGCCCGGTCACTGCTGCTGCGGTTGATGTTGTAGCCGCCGACCAGGTCCAGGGTGGGAAAATGGCCGGATTTGCTGACGTCGATCTCCTGCTCCAGCACCTTGAGATTGGCGCGGGAGGCGATGATGCTGTAGTTCTCCTGCTGGGCGGTATCGGACCAGGACGTGAGGTCATTCGGCACCGGGGGATTGAGTGCCAGTTCCTCGCCCAATTTGGCCAGTTCCATTTTCGCCTGAGGACCGATGATCTCCAACAGCGCCTCCCAGGCATTGTCGAGGCTGTTCTCGGCGGAGATCACCGAGGCCCGCGCGGAGTCATAGGCCGCCTGAGCCTCGTGCACGTCGGTGATTGCGATCAGCCCCACGTCAAAGCGCTGCTGGGCCTGTTCGAGCTGGCGGCCGTTGGCCTCCTGCTGCGCCTTGGCCACCCGCAGGTCATCCTCGGCGGAGAGGATTGCGAAGTAGGCGCTGGTGCTGCGCACCATCAGGTCGATCTCCGCCGCGGCATACTCGGCCTCGGCCGCAGCGATTGAGCTGTCCGCCTGTTCCAGCTGGATCAGGCGGTCCCGCCGATAGATTGGTTGGGTGAGGTTCAGACCGATGTTGCTCTCGTGATAACTCGAGGTCATGTCCACCGAGTTGCCCTGGTAGGTCTGGACATCGCTGCGGATGGCGTCGTAGCTTCCGCCGACGCCCACCGTGGGCAGCAGTTGCGACCAGGCCAGGCTCTTGTTTTCACGGGTCGACGACAGCTGTTCCTTGGCGACCTGCAGCTGCGGATCATTCTGCAGCGCCAGTCGGTAGATGGTCATCAGGTCCTCGGCCTGGGTCAACGGCAACCATAAGACGAGGAACAATGACAGCAGGTGCTTCATCGGTTTCATGGTGATTCCTTGGTCCTTCCATACATTAATCAGATGCGGGGCACTTTATCACAGATGACGTGCTGACTACCGCTCCTTTTGCGGCATCGGCGGTACCAGCAGTTGCGGATCGATGCGTGCACTGCCCAGGTTCATGCGCCAGTCCAGGTGCGCCCCGGTGACCCTTCCGGTGGCGCCCACCTCGGCGATCGGATCACCCTGTTTGACCCGCTGACCCGGCTTTACCAGAATCTTGCTCAGATGCAGGAAGGAGGAGGAAAGCTGCAACCCGTGATCGATGATCAGGGTGCCGCCGGAATAGAACATATCGTCATGGGTCAGGGTGACCACCCCATCCGCGGGCGCGCGCACCAGGGTGCCGACCGGCGCGGCGATGTCCACCCCGAAATGGGGTCGCCTGGGATTCCCGTTGAGGACCCGCTGACTGCCATATACCCCGGAGATTTCGCCCTGGGTCGGCCAGATGAAACCGCTGAGAAAATCCTCCCGGTCATCCTTGAGCTTTCGCGCCTGCTTGACCAAGGCGGTCTCGGCCTTGATTCTCTCCCAGTTCTGTTTCGGCGGGGTGACTTTGCCGGGCGGCAGTCCGTCAATCCGCTGAATCCGGTAATCGCGCTTGCTCAGGGCAATCTGGAGCCTCTCCTGAGAGCCGTCCTTGCGTTGGATGAGCAGCTCGTGCCGCAACGCCTCATCCCGCCCAAAACCGAGCAGGAACCGCCCCTGCCCCGAAACCTGAACCGGTTGACCGTCCAACAGCACCCGATCGCCCGGTTGTACCTGCCCCATGAGCATGCCACCCTGGGTGTAGTCACCCTCCAGGGTCATGGCCTGCAGCGCTGAGGCGCAGAATAATCCGCCAATCATCATCAACAGATTGGCCCATCGGAAGTTCGCAAGGGGGAGTCGCCTCATTTCGGGTTACGTTCCTTAATTTCGTGGTTACCGGTCACATGAGTAGGGATGCCAGCCTACCGTATAAGTTTCATGGCACAAAGAATTGACAGCGGCGAAAACTGGCTGTAGAGTTCGCGATCTCCAAGCCGACCCCGGTCGGTTGCCACAGCATGCCGAGGTGGTGAAATTGGTAGACACGCTAGCTTCAGGTGCTAGTGGGGGCAACCCCGTGGAGGTTCAAGTCCTCTCCTCGGCACCATAATTTCGAATAAAAAAGCACTGTCATGCAGTGCTTTTTTTGTTTCGCCCTCCCAGTGAATTCAGACCTGCCGAAGCCTGACGGAAAGCAGCTGTCTCATGTAACAGGCACAACTCCCCGAAAGCCTGAAAGGTTGTATCCGGATTGAAGCGTGCGAGACTTCCCGCATGAACCTCAGCAACAGTTACGCAGAGCTGCCCGGTGACTTCTACACCCGAATCGAAACCGAACGGGCACCCAGCCCGCTCCTCATCGCTTGGAATAAAGAGCTGGCCGAAGAACTCGGTTTGCAGGCACTTGCTGGCGACCGGGATCAGCTGACCCGCATCTTCAGCGGCAGCGAACCCCTGCCCGGCGGTCAGACCCTGGCCTTGGCTTATGCCGGACACCAGTTCGGCCATTTCGTGCCCCAGCTGGGTGACGGCCGGGCGGCATTGATCGCAGAGGTGATGCGGCCTCAGGACGGCAGGCGATTCGATATCCAGTTGAAGGGTTCGGGTCAGACCCCCTACTCCCGGCGTGGTGACGGCAAGTCCTCTCTGGGTCCGGTGATCCGTGAGTACCTGCTCAGCGAAGCGATGCACCGCCTGGGGGTGCCCACAACCCGGGCACTGGCCGCAGTAGTCACCGGTGAGACAGTCTACCGGGATTCAGAGGAGCCCGGCGGCGTACTGACACGGGTGGCTGCCAGCCATATCCGGGTGGGTACCTTTCAATACTTTGCCGCACGGCAAAACCTTGACGCCCTGAACCGCCTGGCGGACTACACCATTCGGCGTCACTACCCGCAGGCCGCTGAACAGAGCAAGCCGCTGCAGGCCCTGTTCGCCGCGGTGGTGGGCGCGCAGGCACGGCTGATCGCCCACTGGATGGCCCTGGGTTTCATTCACGGGGTCATGAATACGGACAACAGCGCGATCTCGGGTGAGACCCTGGACTATGGTCCCTGTGCGTTCTTGGACGAATTTCATCTGGACAAGGTCTTCAGCTCGATTGACCAGTACGGTCGTTACGCCTATGGGCAGCAGGCCAGCATCGCCCAGTGGAACCTGGCGCGTTTTGCCGAATGCCTGCTGTTACTGGATGATGATCAGGCCGCTTATGAACGCATGCTGGCGGAATTTCACCCGGCTTACAGCGGCCACTACCTCGCGCTCATGAGTGAGAAACTCGGGCTCGACGAACACCCCGACAACGCTGAACTCATTGCGGCCTGGTTGAATCACCTGCAGGCGCATGGCCTCGACTACAGCCAAAGCTTCATACAGCTGGGCGAATCTCTGTCATCCTCCCTGTCAGGGAGTTTCGGACCATTCGAAAAGCAGTGGCTGCAGCGCCTTGGGCAACAGGCGGGCGGGCGACAAAAGGCGGCGGAGCGCATGGCAGCGGTCAATCCCCGGGTCATACCCCGCAATCATCAGGTGGCCCGAGCCATCGAAGCCGCCTTCTCTGGGGATTATTCGGTATTCACCGAGTTGCATCAGGCGCTGTCGGAACCCTTCAGCCTGCAACCGGGCCTCGAGCACTACACTGAACCTCCGCAGGCCCATGAACGGGTTCGGGTCACCTTCTGCGGCACCTGATCGCGCCCAGGGCAGTGACTGAGCCGGCACATTCGGCCGTTTGGATTCAAGGCTTATACGCAGGATTCTGCTGACCTGGAAGACGATTCCCAGGAAGCAATATCCTGAACACATTCCAGGTAGTGAACCGCTTCTCATTTCAACCCCATGCTTCCTTGCATCTTTTATATACTGGGATAATTATCCCATTTCCTGGGACGACATTCGTGCTTTGATTAACCGCAGTTCGAGGAAAATACATGGGCCATGGCGGGTCCAGGGAGATTATAAATACTTTTTTATACCGAGGCCCGCCATGACATCGAATGCTGCACGCAGTACCGTACGTCTACTTCCACTTCTGACCATCTGCCTGCTCAGCCTGCCATTGAGTTCGCTGGCCGCCCCCAAGGGCGATACCGGAAAACCCTCCGCCACCCTGCGTATCCTGAGTGCCTCGTATGACGGCGCATTGTCCGTGAACGGTGATCGCGCGGGTCGTAATACGGAGGTCTCGGTCAACAATGCCAATCCCGATGTCAGCCAGACCTGGACGACCCAGAGCGACCGTCGCGGCAAGTGGCAACTGAGTGTGGACGCTCCGCAACCAGTCCCCTGCCGGATCAGCGCCAGCAACGGCACCTATGAAGACGAGATGGATGTCAGCGGGGCGCCGGCGGATTGCGATGGCACCATCGTGGTCAACACACCGCCTACCGCCGGTGATGACAGCGCCGAGACCGATGCGGAGCAGAGTGTCGACATCGATCTGCTGGCAAATGACAGTGACCCGGACGGCAGCCTGGATCCCGCCAGCCTGCAGATCCTCAGCGGTCCCACCAACGGCAGCCTGAGCGACCTGGGCAACGGCAGCATCCGCTACACCCCGGACAGCGGCTTCAGTGGCAGCGACGCTTTCAGCTACCAGGTCTCCGACGACCAGGGCGCTGCGTCGAACACCGCCAATGTACAGATCACGGTCAACGCCGTGACTTTCAATACACCACCGACGGCACAGGACGACAGCGCCGAGACCGATGCGGAACAGAGTGTCGACATCGATCTGCTGGCGAATGACAACGACCCGGACGGCAGCCTGGATCCCGCCAGCCTGCAGATCCTCAGTGGGCCCTCCAACGGCAGCCTGAGCGACCTGGGCAACGGCAGCGTCCGTTACACCCCGGAAAACGGTTTCAGTGGCAGCGACGCTTTCAGCTATCAGATCTCCGACGACCAGGGCGCCGCGTCGAACCCCGCCAACGTACAGATCACGGTCAATGCCATAACCGTCAACACACCGCCCACAGCGCAGGATGACAATGTTGAAACCGATGCCGGCCAGAGCATCGATATCGACCTGCTGGCGAACGACAGCGACCCGGACGGCAGTCTCGACCCGGCCAGCGTGCAATTCCTCAGCACTCCCCTCAGCGGAATCCTGACAGACCTGGGCGGCGGTAATGTGCGCTACGCCCCGGACAGCGGTTTCAGTGGCAGCGACGGTTTCAGCTATCAGGTCTCCGATGACCAGGGCGAAGCTTCGAACACCGCCCTGGTGAACATCACGGTCAACCCGGTGACCCCGCCCCCCAGCGGCGACCCGGTGTCGATCAACTCCACCAGCGGCAATACCCTGTTCCCTGCATCACCGGTCAGCGAACGGCCAATGGCCGCCAACACCGAATATAAAGTGCTGGCCTCCAATGACCTGGGCATGCATTGTGCCGACCTGGACTACCAGATATTCAGCATTCTGCCGCCGTTCAACGTGGTGCACGCGCAGGTGGTTCGGCGCGGTGTGGGCAACGGCAGTCCCCGGTTGATGGACGACAGCAACATCGATCTCTACTATTCGGCCACCTCCAGCAGCATCGACCCGGCACTCGCCAAGGACCCGGTATCGCCGGTGTTCAAGAGCAACTTCTGGAGCGACCCGGACAACGACGGACGTACCTTCGGTTACGACACCTATGCGCCGTTGTTCTTCGGCCTGCTGCTGCCGACCGACATCGACACCCAGGACATGGGTCTGCCGGTACCTGACAGCCACCTGCTGCGCGCCTGCCTGGCCGGCTATCTGGGTGGCACGGCCGATGCCTCTACCACCCGGGATGCCTGTGCCATGGTGCAGCAGTCCATGCCGGGTATCTTCACCCCCTTCTCCGACAACCAGCCGCAGAAGTTCAGCCGTTTCGACACCCACATCAACTTCTTCAACGAGTTGCTGGGCGGCGTTGGCCTGGGCGGACTGGTGCACGACGTGAACTGGTTTGCCGCGGACGGTGTGCCGATCATGCCGGTGGACGACCAGGGTCGTTCCAATGCCTATCCGCTGGTGCGGGTCGAGGCGATCGAACGCAGTTCCCAGGATCAGCTCGCCTCCACCGACATCGTCCTGCCGGTGGCCTCGGAGGCCGACTGCCAGACCTGTCACGCCACCGCGATCGATTGTGCATCGATCAATATCAGCCCCGGGTTCGAGTGTGACGGCACCGCTCTCACCCGCACCTTGGGCTGGAAGATCATGAGCATCGACGGTGACGAGGACAACATTCTGCCTCCGGGCGAGACCGATCTGCAGCGGCTGCTCAACACCGCCAAGATCAATATCCTGCGTCTGCACGACCGTAAGCACGGCACCGACCTCGACGCCTCGCGCCCGGTGCAGTGCGCCACCTGCCACTACACCCCGGCCCTGGATCTGGCGCAACTCGGTCCGATGAGCGCCGGCGAGGTGGACCAGACCGGTCACATCACCATGTCACGGGCAATGCACGGTCATCACGGTGAACTTCCCGCCGATCCGGAACAGCCCTTCCATCCGGTGACCAACAACCTGTTCCCGGACATGCCGGCGGCTAACGACCCGCTGCGCCAGGCTCGCGCCATCGATCACTACGCGGATGCCAGCGATCCCTTCCAGACGGTCACCGAGTACGTGTTGGACAAGACCTGTTACTCCTGTCATCCCGGCAAGCGTACCCAGTGTCTGCGAGGCGCCATGGCAGCTGGTGGTGTGGTCTGCCAGGACTGCCACGGACAGGCCCGCCATGTGGGCAACGACTTCTCCGAGAACCTGGCTTCAACACCCTGGCCGGAAGGCGCGAACCTCACCAAACGGGTACCCTGGGCGGTCGAACCCGGTTGCCAGAGCTGTCATACCGGTGACGCGGTCAATCCGAACCATCCGGCTGGCGCACTCGTTGCCCACGACGGAATCCGCCTGCTGCAGGCCTACCAGCTGACTCCGGGCACCGATGCCGGCGGTACGCCGGATGGCACCGAACTGGCAGTACCGATCGAGGCCCCGGCATCACGCTTTGCCGAGAATGAAAACCTCTATCGGATCAGCAAGGGGCATGGCGGTCTGATGTGCCAGGCCTGTCACGGCAGCACCCATGCAATTTTCCCCAACCCGCTGGGCGCCGCCAACGACAATGTGGCGGCCAACCAGCTGCAGGGACATGCCGGCACCATCATCGAGTGCGACACTTGCCACGATCCGCAGGCCTTCGAGGACAGCGGCGCTCTGGAACTGACTACCAACGGTCCCCATGGCATGCATGCAGTGGGTTCGTTCCGCTGGAACAAGTCCCACAAGGAGGCACGCAGTGCCGGCGGCACCAACTGCCAGGCCTGTCACGGCACCAGCGGCGACGGAACCGTGCTGTCACGCATGGCCACCGACCGGATGCTCTGGTGTAAGGATGAAAAAGGTCTGATGTGTGACAGTGAAGGCTGGACCCTGTTCCCGGCCGGGCACCAGGTGGGATGTGCCGACTGTCATACCAAGAAGCTCTGATCTTGACGGATAAAAATCCGCCCCCTCATGTTGATGAGGGGGCGGTATCAGGTACAGTCTGCGAGCAAATACCGGAAGGTATCTACAATGCGTATGCGTTGCTTGTCCTGATCTGCCAGGCGTGATGGGTTACAGGATTTCAAGATCATTCTGATCACTCCTCTCACAGACCCTCTCTCCTTGCGGGAGGGGGAAACATCATTCGAAGCCGAATCAATCCGATCGATCTTTCCCTCGTTCACACGCTCCGCGTGGGAATGCAGACCCGGGCTTGCACTTGTCCAACGGGTTTGGGCAGTACAGCATGATATCGATAGGCAATGAATCTGATCGATCAAGGCGACACAGTGCAAAAGTCGGATTGACATACCGTCACCCGACGTAGTGCGTTCACAGGATATCCAGAGTCGGGTTACGCTGCGCTAACCCGACCTACCCGCTGCAATCGGCAGCATAACCAGATCGCTGTTTGATAGTGCGGATTCACCAGGAAGGTTTTTCGAAGATGCAACAAGCGTCCGGTTTCAACCGTTGATGCTCGCCATACCCCATTCATCGTAGCGATCGCCTTTGACACGATCCGCCAAACCGTTGAGCACTTTGATTTCATCGTCTGACAATGTCACATCACAGGCACCGAGATTGGATTTAAGATTTTCCAGCTTGGTGGTGCCGGTGAGTGCCATGACATGGTCACCGCGTGACATGACCCAGGCAAGCGCCACCTGGGCGGGTGTGAATGATTTATTGACGGCGACCGCTTCGATCTCATCCACCAGGGCCACATTGGCGGCATAGGCTTCACCCTGGTAACGGGGCGTGGTCAAACGCCAGTCCCCATCCACCGGCTTTTGGGTTTTAAACCGACCGGTGAGCATGCCTCTGCCGAGGGGCGAGTAGGCCACCAGTGAAGCGCCGACTTCCAGACAGGCGGGAATCACTGCCGTCTCGATATCCCGACTGAACAATGAGTACTCCGATTGTACCGCGCTGATCGGGTGGACCTCAGCGGCACGCCGGATGGTTTCTGCCGAAGCTTCGGACAAGCCGATGTATCGCACCTTGCCCTCACTTACCAGCTCTGCCATCGCGGTAACGGTCTCCTCGATAGGGACCGACGGATCGACACGGTGCAGGTAGTACAGATCAATCACATCGGTACCCAGGCGCTTCAGCGAACCTTCGACCGCGCGTCGGCAATTGTCACGCGATCCATCCATGCCTGTGAACTCACCGGTTTCAAAGTCGCGGGTCGGGCCGAATTTCGTTGCGATAAACACCCGGTCCCGGCGGTCCCTGAAGGCCTCACCCAGCAAGCGTTCATTGGCACTGCCGATGCCGTACATTTCCGCGGTATCGAAGTGCTCCACGCCCAGTTCGATGGCCTCGTGCAACAACCTGATCGCAGCACCCTGCTCTGCGGGCGGACCGTAAAACTCGGACAGTCCCATACAGCCGAGACCGATCACGGGCAATGTTCTGTTTGTACTGCCGAGTTTTCTTATTTGCATGGAACAATCCTCTTTCAAATGATGATTCAGACGTACGGATTGAGGTAACTTATTACCGCGAGTAGAGGCCGAACATATTACCTTCAGTGTCGATCGCCAGTGAAATGAAGCCATGCTCGCCGATCGACATCTTGGGTCTCTGTATCGAACCACCCGCCGCTACCACCCTGGACTCTTCCACCGCGCAATCTTCACAATCGAAATAGATCAATGTGCTGTTTCCACCGGGGTCGAACCCCTGCATCTTCACCAGCGCACCTGCGGATCCGTAGCGGTCCATGTTCGATGGAAATGTCCACATCTCAAACCCGGACTCATCGGGCTCAGTGAATTGCGTCAGGCTCACAGCAAGCACGGTTTCGTAGAATTGCCGGGCTCTGTGCATGTCCTGCACATAGATTTCAAACCATACGACGGGATTGTTACTCATGATTGTTGCCTCATAGCGATCGACCCAATATTCAATCGGCAGGTTGGGTTAGCGCAGCTAACCCGACAGCAGGAATCGCAACATCCAACCCTTGTCGGGTTTCGCTGCGCCAACCCGACCGACCGTTGATCACTTCACTTAATAATCAGCACTACCAGTGCTTTCGGACCATGGACCCCATAGGCCAACACCTGCTCGATATCCGCGCTCTTCGAAGGTCCGGAGATCAACAGGGCGTTCGTGGGCATCTGTGCGGCCCAGCCCTGTTGACGGATCAGTTCATTGAAGGTCGCCGCGATCCGCTCTGCCTCGAGGATCACAATATGCAACGGCGGAACCAGGGACATCAGGCGGGGCTCCGCTTGCGAAGGCCAAAGTGCCAGACTGCCCGTCTCAGCAATCGCCCCCAGGCAGCCGGTCAGCGCGGCATCCATCTCATGAAACAACTGCTTTTTCCACTGATCGCCCGCGCCTTGCCCACTCACTGCTGAAACATTCGCTGGGAGGTGATCCCGGATGTCCCGTCCCGGCCAGACCTCTGCACCCATCCATAACTGCCTGACCTGATGATCTTCAAGAATTTGTCTTACTGCATCCAGCCAATCGTCTCGCCCGGTGACACGTACTTCACCGTGAACCGCTTCCATTCTGCTTTGGAACTGCTCAATCAGCGCAGCGGTGTCTGTGGGTTCGGACACATGGGAGGAAGGAACGGGCCTGAGTCGTTCCTGCGGCGCCTGTCTCAAACGCGCCAGGATGCGTGTGCGTGAATCACTCATCCTGATATCCCTGTCGCTTCGCCCATTCATGCAGGGTGCTGGTGGCAAGCCGGGGTGCTGTGCGATAACGGGTCCAGGGGCCCAGTCTGTTCGGCAGCAGGCCGCTCATGCGGGCGATCAGCCGGGTGGTCAGTCGATACAGCATTGGGCGTGCATGAATACCCGCCCAGAGTTTCCACAGCAGGGCTTCCGGGCCCCGACGCAGGGTTCCGGCACCCCGCACCGGGCTGTCCGCCCCGCCCTGCACCGACTCGGCGCGGATCCGGTTGATCAGTTTCGGCAGGGGTATGCCCACCGGACAGACCTCCCCGCAGGCGCCGCACAGGGTGCAGGCTGAGGCGAGCGTGCCGATTTGGTCGATACCCAGCCGTTGCGGTTCAAGTACGCAACCGATCGGTCCCGGATAGGTGGTGCCGTAGGCATGCCCCCCCACCTGAACATACACCGGACAGTGGTTGATACACGCCCCGCAGCGGATGCACTGCAGGGTCTGACGGAAGGTCTCGTCGGCATGTATGCGGGAACGTCCGTTGTCGAGCAGGATCAGATGCACCGACTCGGGACCGTCCCGCTCACCGGGCCTGCGTGGTGCGCTGATCATATTGAAGTAGGTTGTGATCGGCTGTCCGGTGGCCGAGCGGGGCAGCAGGCGCAGCAGATGAGGCACATCGCTGAGCTTCTCGACCACCTTTTCAATCCCGGTGATGGCGATGTGCAGCGGCGGCACCGTAGTGCACATCCGGCCGTTGCCCTCGTTCTCCACCAGGCACAGGGTGCCGGTTTCGGCCACCGCGAAGTTGACCCCGGAGATGCCCGCGTCAGCCTGCTCGAATTTTTCCCGCAGGATGCGCCGCGCCTCCTGGGTCAACCGGTCCACATCATCGGTGAGGGGGATGTCGGGATCGTAGCGATGCAGCAGAGCCGCGATCTCATGGCGGTTCTTGTGCACCGCCGGCACCACAATGTGAGAGGGCGCCTCGCCCGCCAACTGGATGATGAATTCCCCCAGATCGCTCTCCAGAACCTCGAATCCGTTCTGTTCCAGGTGATGATTGAGACCGATCTCCTCGGTAACCATCGACTTGCCCTTGACCACCCGGGTGGCGCCCTGCGCCTGGAGCAGTTCCTGCACCTTGTGGTTGGCCTCCTCCGGGGTTTCCGCCCAATGCACCCGGATGCCGTTGCGTTCCAGGTTCTGCTCAAGCTGTTCCAGCAGATCGGGCAAGCGCCTCAGGGCATTGCCACGCACCGTCCGGGCCAGGGCGCGCTGTTCGCACAGACAGTGCTCATCCGGAAACTGGGCGGCACGCTTGTCGCGGAAGCCGTCCATCGCACTGCGGAAGTTGTGGCGCCCCTGTGCGTTGTCGAGGGCCCGCCGAATACGCGCGTGGAATTCAACGCTCTGGTTCAAGGCTGCGCTCCCGCAGAAATTCGGCGATATGCTGGGCCCGGACACCCGCCTGGGATTTGTCCAGAGCGCCACCGATGTTCATCAAACAGCCGCAATCCTGACTGAGGAGCCGGCTTGCCCCGGTGTCGACGATGTCCCGGCACTTGTCTTCCACCATGGCCCCTGAGATCTCCGCCTGCTTGACCGCAAAGGTGCCGCCGAATCCGCAACACTCGGTTGCATGGACCGGTTCGACCACCTCGACCTGGGTCAGCTGTTTCAGCAGTTGCCCGATGTGCCGGGTCACCCCCATCTCCCGGTGTGCCGAGCAGGAGTTGTGCAGCACAACCCGCACCGGTTCACCGTAATCGGTCAACTCCAGGTGCAGCACCTCGACGAGAAACTCGGTCAGTTCATAGACCCTTTTCGCTATTCCCCGCACCCGGTCCTCTTCGGCTTCCCCGGCAAACAGTTCCGGCCAGTGGTGTTTGATCATCCCGGCACAGGAAGCGGATGGAACCACGATGGGTATGGCACGCGCGAAACAGTTCAACTGCCGGCGCACCACCTCCCGGGCCTCGTTACGATATCCGGAGTTGAAGGCAGGCTGTCCGCAACAGGTCTGATCCGCGGGGTAGATCACCCGAATGCCGGCGGATTCGATGAGCGCCATGGCGGCCTGACCCGCCTGGGGGTAAACCAGGTCGACCAGGCAGGTGGCGTAGAAGTAGACACTGTCAGGAGTGTTCAATCATCATCCTCTGTACAGAGAAGGGTCCGGATACCTTGGAAAACTGTAGATGATTCGGCTTGGGAACTCCATATGGACTCACCGGTAAGACTGCAAGAGTGGATCATCGGGCAATTGACAGCATTTACTGATGACCGGTCGAGACCTTCACCTTGCGGATTGTCGCAACACAGATAGAGAACGCTGATGACACTATCATCGATGGGTCATTTTGGGTGAGCAGCAAGAGTGTTCAATCAACCATGGCACACCAACCCGGCAATGCTTCAAAACGCTTCAGCCACCTCCTGATTGCAGGATAGGGATCAAGACTGAAACGTCCCTCCTCCGCCAGTGAGGTATAGGGGTAACAGGCTACGTCTGCAAGAGACGGGCGATCCAGTGCAAGCCAATCCTGTTGCGAGAGCCTCTGCTCCATGGCTTCGACCCCGGACAGGGCGTCCCGGTGGCATTGATCGAGATCGAACGGCTTGTTGAGAATGACCGTGATGCGGGCCCGGGCCAATCCATAGAGCAGTTCGTTTTCAGAGACCGCCAGCCATTGCATGACCCGTGCTTGTGACAGGGGATCGTTCGGCAACCATGAGGCCTCGCCGTACTGTGCTGCCAGGTAGACAAGAATTGCCATCGAGTCCCAGATGACTTCCCCGTCATCGACGAGTACCGGGATCTGCCCCCTCGGGTTGATGCGCTTGAATTCATCGGTGAGGGTCTCGCCCTCACGGGTGTTGATGGGGACCTGGGTGTATTCAATCCCCAGCATCGACAACAGCAGACGGATCTTGTAGCAGTTACCCGAGAGCGCCATGTCGTAGAGTGTCAGGTGTGTCATTCCGCCTCCTGAGAGATTGTTGTTCAAGCTCGCGCCAATTGCCGATCGCGCTGGGTTCGGCCGGCGTATCCCCAATTCTCCGCCGGCACTTCATGAATTACGGTATAGCTTGCTTCGGTGAGGTCGCCCAGGGTCTGTCTGAGACTCTGGTGGACCCGATGGATCAACGCAGCCTTCTCATCCGGGCTGTTGGTGCCTTCGGTGATTTTGATCTCCACATAGGCCGTGGGTTGGGTGCAGGCCTCGTCGCCGACCGTCCACAGCAAGGCTGGCGTACCGCTGATATGCACGGCAGTGACTGCGCCACGCTTGCCCATGATGTCGACCATGGCCTGTGTGATTGCACGGGACAAGAGCGCCGCCTGGGTTTGCGTCGGTAAAGGGTGAATTTCGAGACTGATGTAGGGCATTTCAGGACTCCTTGACGGGATTTGCTGAAAGCCTAGACTCAGGAGATAGATTTGATAAACGAATTATTCAAATAGTATTTATCCAGATTATGAATATATTTACCCGTAACCTCGAACTGGATCTCCTGCGCACCTTCGTCGCGGTGGTGGACGGTGGCGGATTCACCCGTGCGGCGGAGCGCCTGCACCGAACTCAGTCCACCGTGAGTCAGCAGATCAAACGCCTGGAGGGACTCTTGTCCATGCCCCTGCTCGACCGTAACACCCGCAACTTCACCCTGACCGGGCAGGGTGAACTGTTGCTGGGATATGCCCGACGCATGCTTATGCTGAATGACGAAGCCTGGTCCCAGCTCAATGAGACTCACAAGCAGGGTACGGTGCGCCTTGGCTCGGCACAGGAACTCGCCGACGGGGGACTGGCGGACATCCTGGCGCATTTTTCCCGGCTCTACCCCGGCATCACCCTGGAAGTGTTGGTGGATGCAAACAGCAAACTTCAGACCCTGGTGGAACGGGGTGATCTCGATCTGGCAGTGATATTCCAGGAGCCGGGACAGCGATCGGCCGCAGGGGTCGGTTGCGAGGTCATCGATCGCCTGGAACGGGTCTGGGTGGCGTCCCCCGAAGCACTGTTCCCGAAGGATCAGCCCCTGCCCCTGGTCCTGGCAAACGCCCCCTGTATTTTTCGCAACTCGGTGCTGAATGCATTGGACCGGATCGGCCGGCCCTGGCGCATCGCCCTGTCCACACCGAGCCTCTCAGGGATGCGTGCAGCGGTGCGAGCCGGCCTGGGGGTAGGCGTACGCACCAAACGCTGGCTGGAGACGGACCTGCAGATCCTGAATGCCCCCCTGCCCCCCCTGCCAGACGTGGAACTGGTTATGCTGACCTCGGTCGATGCCGGTGATTGGGTGGTGGAACGGCTTCACCGGGCGTTGCTTGCAGCGTTGATGCCATAGCGTTATTTAGTTTATATCCACGCCCGTGTGTGGTTGGTGTTTATGATGAGAGATCCCGGGTTGCGCTTCGCTCCACCCGGGCTACATTGTCTGGTTCCAAACGGCGCACGCTGAGTCAGGACGATTGTTTCCCGTACCGGATAGAATGCACACATGATTCATGAGCCGGGAACAGGACAGGCAAAATGACAGATATCTACGCGGAACGCTTCAGCCGCGTACTCGACTATATCGATCAGCACCTCGATCGGCCTTTGCCAATTGATGAACTCTGTCGTCTCGCATGCTTTTCTCGCTTTCATTTCCAGCGTCAGTTCAGCACATATGTAGGCATGAGTGTGACCCGGTATGTACAGCAGATGCGCTTGCGCGGGGCGTCGTATCAACTGGTTTTCAACCCGCAACGGCGAATCATCGAAATCGCCCTGGAGGCAGGATTCGAAAATCCTGAGTCGTTTACCCGGGCCTTCAAACGCAGCTTCGGACAGACACCCAGCGAGTTCCGCGAACGACCGGCCTGGGAACCCTGGAAAAGAACTATGCCACAACCCCAACGAATGAGGGAGACAACCATGCCTGTTGAAATAGTCGAACGCGAGGAGATTCGGATTGCCGTGCTGGAACACCAGGGATCCCCCGACCAGTTGTTCAATTCGGTCACCCGATTCATCGATTGGCGAAAATCGAGCGGACGATCGCCCGTCGCCACCCGCCGCACTTTTGGCATGGTCTACAGCGATCCCGAACAGACACCTCCCGAGGTGTTCCGCTTCGATATCTGCGGCGAGGTTCAGGCACCCGTTGCCCCCAATCCCCAGGGGGTCATCAACAAATCGATTCCTGCGGGACGATTCGCCAGATTGCGTCATCTGGGCTCTACGGACCGGATCGGAGAGAGCGCTAATATTTTGTACCGTGAATGGCTGCCCCTGAGTGGCGAGGAGTTAAGGGATTTCCCCCTCATCTTCCACTACATCAAACGCATCCCGGAAGTCGCCGAACACGAGCAGGTTACAGATATCTACCTGCCACTGAAGTGAAGCCTATCATTACGAAACTCACATTTATCGCCGGTTGTCCTGAGGCTTCACAGGCAAAAATCATCGACGCTTTGTCTCAGCCTGGCCCACTCTCTCCCGGGGTGCAGGAAGGTCCATCTGCTGGCGCAGGATCGACAAACCTTTTGCCATAGACTCAAACCCGACCTGACCGAAATTCAGGCGAATGAACGAGCGATACTTGCCACTGGATGAAAACAGGGGGCCGGGGGCGATGCTGACTCCGGATTGCATCGCAAGATGGTAGAGCGCCATCGCATCCGTACCCTGTGGCAGTTCCACCCAGGCGATGAATCCGCCGTCGGGAGACGTCACACGGCTGCCTTCAGGGAGCAGACGTTGGGCCAGTTCCAGGAAACGGTCTCGCCGTTCCCGGTAGGCTTTTCGCAGGACACGCAGATGCCGATCATGGCCCCCGGATTCCAGGTATTCCGCAGCCGCATAGGCTGGCAGGGTGGCGCTCGCCATGCTGTTGACCAGTTTCAGATGCACCACCTTGTCCCGGTAGCGGCCGGGCAAGGCCCAACCGATGCGCAAACCCGGGTCGAGGGTCTTGGAGAGGGATGAACAGAGCAGGACCTGGCCGCTTCGATCCCAGGCCTTGGCCGCCTTGGGACGATAGCCTGCATAGTTGAGATCCGCATAGATGTCGTCCTCGATCAGCGGTACATCCGCCGACTCGAGCAGCGCCACCAGTTCCCCTTTGCGCGTATCGGACATGCAGTAGCCCAGGGGATTGCTGAAATTAGGAGTCAGCAACAGCGCCTTGACCGGCCACTGCTCCAGGGCCAGACGCAAGGCATCCAGACTGATCCCATGACGGGGATCGGTGGGAATCTCCAACGCCTTGAGACCCAGGGACTCGATCGCCTGGAGGGTACCGAAGAAGGCCGGGGATTCGATCGCGACCGTATCCCCTGCTTCCGCCACCGCGCGCAGACACAACACCAAGGCTTCCTGACAGCCATTCGTGACCACCACCTCGTCAGGGGTGCAGGCAACCCCCGCATCGACGGCCCGTCGGGCGATCTGCAATCGCAGTCTTTGATTCCCCGGAGGCATATCGTAGTCACGCAGACGCGGGTCGGAACGTCGCGCCAGACTCGCGAGAATACGGTGCAACTGGGTCACTGCAGGAAAGTCGGTACGCGGTAATGCGGTGCCCATCTGGATCACCCCGGGTAAGTGATACGCCTGCACCACCTGGAGCGCCACCTCGCTCACCGTGACCGGAACCGGGTGGGCATTCGGACGACTCATGGCGGGTGCCGGCGGGCGGCGCGCCTGGGCCCGGACGAAGAACCCGGACTGGGGTCTGGGTTCGATCAGGCGTTCATCCTGCAACAGGCTGTAGCCCTGAACCACCGTGGAGACGCTGACCCCGAGACGACGGCTCAGAGCCCGTACCGAGGGAATCCGCTCACCGGGTCGCAACACCCCACGTCGCACCTGATCACGGATGTGTGTTGCCACCTGCTCATACCGAAGATCGCTATCACCCATACAGTTGATCCCATATCCTGTCACTACAGACGTCAGTTCATAATAACTGTATTGTATATTTTAAACTCTGTCTGCATCTGTATTGGTTAATTGGTATCCGATAGTGTTGTTGACACCACAACACACTCACAGGAGCCCAAGCATGACAAATCCGGCTTACTGGCTGAATGGCCATTGCGTGGATGCCCGTGACGCGGTATTGCCTCTCAACGACCATGGCCTACTCTATGGTGACGGGATTTTCGAAGGCATCCGTTTCTACCAGGGCATTCCGTTCCGCCTGGATCAGCACCTGCAAAGACTCGCACACTCAGCCCGTGCGCTGATGCTGACGCTACCCTACCCGCTCGCGCGCATCGCCGAGGCCATCAATGAAGTGATTGCCGCATTCTCGGCCCCGCAGGGGTATCTGCGACTGGTGGTGACCCGGGGATCCGGGGGCCTGGGTCTCGACCCGACCCGGTGCACCCGGCCGAGTCTGTTCATCATCGCGGAACAGATGGCCTGGATCAGCGAAACCAAACGCCGGGACGGCATCGACCTGATGACCGCTTCCACCCGTCGCGTGGATTCGACGATGCTCGATCCTCGCATCAAGAGCCTCAACTATCTCAACAACATCCTGGCCCGACTCGAGGCCCAGCAGGCCGGCGCAGACGAGGCATTGATGCTGAATTCCCTGGGATACGTGGTCGAAGGCAGTGCTGAGAACATCTTCATCGTGCGCGATGGCAGCCTCTGCACGCCTCCGGTGAGTGACGGTGCCCTCGACGGGATCACCCGCTCCACCCTCATGCAACTGGCCCGGGCGAGCAACCTGCGCATGACCGAACGTTCCCTGACCCGCTATGATATCTACACCGCCGACGAGTGTTTTCTCAGCGGGACCGGTGCCGGTCTGGTGCCGGTCAGGGCCTTGGATGGACGGGTCCTGAGAGACTCCCCTGGCCCTTTCACCCGGCACTTGCAACAGGCCTATCAACAACTGATCGATTTGGAAACGAACCCGGTTCGACAGTCCGACGGACCGATACAAGCGAGGGAGAAGTAGGATGTCTGAACTGTTTCAGGTCGATGCCTTTACCGAGATCCCGTTCCACGGCAATCCCGCCGCGGTCTGCGTGCTCGATGAGACGCGGGATAGCGATTGGATGCAGGCCCTCGCGATGGAGATGAATCTGTCGGAGACCGCGTTTTTGCGTTCCCGTGAGTCAGGCTATGATCTGCGCTGGTTCACCCCCACCACCGAGGTCAATCTTTGCGGCCACGCCACCCTGGCCAGTGCCCATGTGTTGCGAACACATACCCGGATTGCGGGAGACACAATCCGCTTTTTCACCCGCAGCGGTGTTCTCCTGGCGCGCTTCAACGATTTGGGGATCGAATTGGACTTTCCCGCCGACCCGGTCGTGGCATCAGCCCCTGAGGCCGACCTGGTCGGAATTCTCGGCCAACCGATTGTCGCCACCGCACAAGGCAGAGAAGACTGGCTGGTAGAGTTGGCTTCGGAACACGCAATCGCCCAATGCCGCCCGGATATGACCCGACTTGCAGCCCTGCCGGCGCGAGGCCTGATCATCACGGCACGGGGTTCCTCGGACGCCGACTTCGTCTCGCGGTTCTTTGCACCGGCCGCCGGAATCGACGAGGACCCGGTCACCGGGTCCGCTCACTGCAGCCTGGCATGTTATTGGAGCGCACGACTGGGTAAGCCTGTCATGCAGGCCCGTCAGTTATCCGCAAGAGGCGGCCGGCTGCAGGTTCGGCTGGATGGCGACCGGGTCTACCTCATCGGCAAGGCCGTCACAATTTTACAGGGTACACTCGCCGTATGATCGCGAAAAACTTCGACCTGCAAACCTATTTCAAGCGTATCGGTTTCGATCGGGCGCCCGGCAGGGATCTGGACACCCTGATCCGGATGATGCGCCGACAGTTGTTCAGCATTCCATTCGAAAACCTGGACGTGCAGGCGGGTAAAGAGATCTCCCTGGTCCCGGAAGCCATCGTGGACAAGCTGGTACACAATCGCCGCGGAGGGTATTGCTACGAGGTGAACGGCCTGTTCGCCATGGCCCTCACCGCACTCGGATTCGAATACCGGATGATCGCCTGCCGACCCATGTTCTATCCGGACCTGCGTCCCCGCACTCACATGGCACTGGCGGTCGTAGTCGAAAACGACACCTGGTTGTGCGATGTGGGATTCGGCAGTCACGGCATTCGCGCCCCCCTGCTCCTTTCATCGGCGCGTGAAGCGGTACGCCAGGATGATGACTGGTATCGACTGGAGCGTCTCAACGAACGGGAGTACCTGCTGCAGGCAAAAGTCGACAGCGAATGGACCAATCAGTACGGATTCGACCTGTGGCCCCAGCAATGGATCGATTTCGCGCCCGCCAACTATCTGAACAACCGGCATCCAGAATCCCTGTTCGTACAGAAACTGGTGGTGGTGCAACAACGCCCGGACGGTCGCAGCATTCTGTACGGTAACCGCCTGAAAACCGTGACCGCAGGAAAGGTCACTGAACAGACCATCCCCGCAGAGGACATGGAAGCTTTGCTGATGAAACATTTCGGCATCAAGCCCTTGTCTCAGCGTTGATTTATGACCGATATGAAACCCGGGTCACAGGGCGTGTACTTGCGCGTATAGTCCGGGGGTCACCCCGTATTGAGATTTGAACGCAGCACGGAAGGCGGATTCCGAGCGGAAACCGACCCGCGTCGATACCAGATTTGCCGGCAGCCCTGACAGAATCAGCTGCCGGGCACTTTCAAGACGCATGATCTCGAGGAATTTTGCAGGCGTTTGAGCGAAAGTCCGGGTGAATTTGCGGTGGAAACTGCGCTCGGACATCGCCATGAAATTCGCCATGTCGGACACCTGGGTGAACTGATCGAGGCGGTTGTTCAACCAGTCAACCAACCGGCCGAACTGATCATCCGCCTTGGCCTGAGCGGTCAGCAGTTCGCTGAACTGGGACTGATAACCCGGTCTGTGGGCATATACCACGAGCTGTTTCGCCACCCGCGCCTTCAACCCAGCGCCATGGTCCTCCTCCAGCATCGCCAGCGCCATGTCGATGCCTGACGCGACTCCGGCGGACGTCCACAACGGCCCATCCTTCACATACAACGCCTGGCTGTCGATCCCGGTGTCTGGACAAATCCTCTGCAGGGCATCGATACCGGCCCAATGAGTGGTCGCGCACCGATTATGCAGAATCCCGGCGCGTGCAAGCAGGAACGCGCCGGTACAGATGGAACCGAATCGTGCAACCTGCTGCGAGGCCCTGTGCAATGCACGCCGGATTGCCTTGTCGCGCAACGCCCGTTGCAGGGAAGCCGGGTACGCGCCAACCACCAGTACCGTGTCCGAGGCCCTGAAGCGAACGCCCCTGATGGCCTGAGCGGTCAGCATCAGCCCCGAGTGACTGGCGATCTGTCCGGCACGCGGACTGATCATCCTTTGCTCGTAGAGAGTCCGGCCGGAAATCTCATTGGCCGCCGAAAAAACCGCAGCAGGACCCGACAGGTCAAGCATCTCGATTCCGGGATAGACGATGTAGTGGATCCTGCGAGTGACAGACATTGGCAGAATATAGTCGTTTATTGTCATTTACGCCATTTAGGCAAACCCTCTAGGATGTGTGAACGGCGCACACAACAAACGGGTGGCATGATGGCAAGGATCGGAACGGTTGAATGGCTCGGTTTGCACAATGGAAAACTCTCATGGTGTGACAAGTTCACGTTCATGGCACATGGCGCGAAGGCAAAGGCGATGGAGAGGAAAAGCGCGGCACCCAATCAGCGAATTTCGGCTTTGAGCCTCAGCGAAATCCAACCCCCGGATAGTGCTATCGCCCGGGAAGCCATGAGTTTGTGCGGGGAGGCCAGCGAGCCTTTCCTCTACAATCACTGCCTTCGATCCTATTACTGGGCGCGTTTACTCGACGACAGTCCCGAACCGTTTGACGATGAAGCAGTGTTCACCGCGCTGATGCTGCACGACATGGGTTTGACCGAACCCTACCGTTTGCGCCATTCCAAGCATCAGTGTTTCACCATTGTCGGTGCCCAAATGGCCGATGATCTTGCCGAGAAACATCATTGGACGGACCGGCGGGCAAGCATCGTGGCGAACGCCATCACCCTGCACCTGAATGTCCTCGTGGATGCCTCCCACGGCAAGGAGGCGCGTATGGTGCGTGCCGGTTCCGGCGCCGATGTGGCCGGACTGGGACTCGCCGCGCTGCACCCGGAGCAGGTTCAGGCCGTATGCGGTAAGCATCCCCGACTGGGAATGAAGCGGCGTATGCGGTCCGTACTGCGGATTGAGACCCGGGAACGCCCGGGTTCCAGAATCGCGTTTCTCAACCGCAGGTTGAAGTTCGACAAACTGATCTCGTCGACCCCCATGTTCGAAGAGTAGGATGCCCATCACAGCGGCGTGTCAAACACCGGCCGCGCCAGAAAAGCCTGTGAAGCGGATAATCGCAGGCTTTCATGGATTACCAGGGAATGGATTCACCGTGGCGAAAAAATCCTCCGCTGGGTCCATCATCGGGCAGAGTGGCCGCCCAGACGATCCCCTTGGCGCCCTGCTCCACATCCAGGGGCGCCTCCTCGCCTCCCATGTCGGTTCGCACCCAGCCGGGACACACCGAGTTGATCTTCACCCCGGTGCCCTGCAGTTCGTCGGCGAAGATTCGGGTCACCGCGTTGAGGGCTGTCTTGGAAAGCCGATAGGCCGGACAGCAGCCGTTCATTTCCGAAAGCTGCCCCATGCCGGATGAGACATTGACCACCCGGCCCTGACCTCCCATCAGGGGTATCAAGGTCTGACACAGGTGTAAGGGCGCCAGACTGTTGGTCTCGAAACCCTCCCGGATGCGCTCCATATCGGCGTTGAACACACTGCTTGCTTCACCATCGAACCCCGGGTCAGGGAAGATACCTGCGTTGTTGACCAGGACATCGATGCCACCGAAGGTCGCCTCCAGGTACTGCTTCAGGTCAGCCACCGAGATCTCCTGGGTTACCTCCAGGGGATAGAACAGGACATCCATACCCTCATGGCGCAACGCCTCAACAGCCGCTTCACCCAGACTGGTGTCGCGTGCCGTGAGAACCACGGTATAGCCCGCCTGGGCCAACTGGCGACAGGTCTCGCGACCCAGTCCTCGGTAGGCGCCGGTTACCACGGCCACTGGCTTGTTTTTCATGGATGCCTCCTCCGGTATGGTTTTTTTATTGAAACTGCCAGGCCTTGAAAATCGAATCCGATCTGCTCTGTGGCTTCAGAATCAGGATGCGACCCCGTGGAGTCGGAACCGTTCTGCATCCAGAGGGGCCGCTCGGATTCGGTTTACCAGGCGCCCGCGTTCCTGATCGTGATACATAGCCTACCGAAAAAGGAAGCATCCACTCAAACCATGAATGCTGCCGTGATACCCCGGATATTTACATCCTGTCCAGAGAACCAGCATTGCTGGTCCGGTATCGTGACAACGCGATCATGCGCGCAAGCCGGCGCATCTGTCCGTGGCTGGTACTTTTTACACGGTTTGTCATACTATGCATACATGGGGACGTAGCTCAGCTGGGAGAGCGTCGCGTTCGCAATGCGAAGGTCGGGAGTTCGATCCTCCTCGTCTCCACCAATCACTCCCAGACGATCGCGGTATCCTTGTAAAGATACTTTCTGCATGCCCGGTACATCCCCCCTGTTCAGCCGATATATCGGCATCGACTACTCCGGCGCGAGGACACCCGACGCAGGACTTCCGGGGTTACGTGTCTACTCTGCCGATCAGGAACACCTCCCCCGTGAGGTCCTTCCGGAAAGCGGGCGCAGCAAGTACTGGAGCCGCCGGGGCATCGCTCTCTGGCTGGAACAACGTCTGCGCGAAGCCACACCCACGGCCGTAGGCATCGATCACGGCTTTTCCTTTCCTGTCAGCTTCTTCGAACGTTACGGCCTGCGCGACTGGGCGGCATTTCTCGAGGACTTTCACCGCCATTGGCCCACGGATAAAGCCGAGATGTATGTTGACTTCATCAGAGACGGTTTGAAGGGTCACGGCGCTGCGCGCTCAGGCAACCCCCGCTGGCGTCGCATCGCGGAACAGCGCGCCGGCGCCAAGTCGGTGTTTCACTTCGATGTGCCCGGTTCAGTCGCCAAGTCCACCCATGCGGGTCTGCCCTGGTTGCTCTATCTGCGCCGGCAACTCGGTCAGCGCATTCACTTCTGGCCCTTCGATGGCTGGAGTGTCCCGGATCGCCGGTCGATGCTCTGCGAGGCCTACCCGGCGCTCTGGAGCAAGCTTTTCCCCCGTGATACTCGCTCCCAGGATCAACAGGACGCCTATTCGATCGCCGCCTGGTTGAAACGGACCGATGGTCAGGGACAACTCAGTAATTACATGAAACCCGCACTCTCCTCCAGTGAGACCCGTATCGCAGAGACCGAGGGCTGGATCCTGGGTGTGAATTAGGGCCTGTGTGTTCAGCGCCATCAAAGGTTAGAATTCATACTGACCGATCGGCTCAGTAACAAATTGATTCAGGCTCATGCGCGACCCCATCACAATCCCCCTGTCGGAAATCGAGATCACCGCAATACGCGCGTCAGGACCCGGGGGGCAGAATGTCAACAAAGTCTCATCCGCCGTGCAGTTGCGATTCAACATCACGGCATCGTCGCTGCCCGAAATCTATCAACAAAGACTGCTCAGCCTCAAAGACCAGCGCATCACCACGGACGGTATTATTGTGATTAAGGCACAACGCTATCGGGAGCAGGAGAAAAATCGCCAGGACGCCTTACAGCGTCTGCATCAGCTTGTTCACAGCGTGACCGTGACACGAAAACCCCGTGTCGCAACCAAGCCGACCCGGGCTTCCAAGGAACGCCGCCTTGACAGCAAAAAGCGACAGGGCCTGCAAAAAGCGCTGCGGCGTAAACCCACACAATAGGCAACGACATTGGCACTCAAGGCAACCATCTTCAAAGCGGACCTGCAACTCTCCGATATCGATCGTCATCACTACCAGAACTACAGCCTGACACTGGCGCGTCATCCTTCGGAAACCGACGAACGGATGTTGTTGAGGCTGGCTGCATTCGCTTTCAATGCGAGTGATCGGCTGGAATTCACCCGGGGAATCAGCACGGATGATGAACCTGATCTGTGGCAGAAATCCCTGTCTGACGAAATCGAACTCTGGATCGAACTCGGCCAGGCGGATGAAAAACGCATTCGTCGCGCCTGCGGCCGCTCAAACAGAGTGATCCTCTATCCTTACGGTGAACGCAGCGCCCTGCCCTGGTGGCAGCAAAACCGGGATGCCCTGCTTCGCTTCAAGCATCTCGAGGTGAGGTTTCTTGCCCCGGACAACCCCTCCGCGCTGACAGCATTGGTGCAGAGAAACATGACACTCACCGCCACCATTCAGGAGGGACAGCTCTGGTTGAGTGACGGGCAGAACGAGGTGACGATTCAGGCAGAACCCTGGCAGGTCCCGGAAGCGTGAGTGGTTGACGCCCGCCCCTGTGATTACCACAGCGGCGGGCTGCCGGGAATTGATCGATTTTTCGACTTGGCACTGACTGGAATGGGCATGAACTTCCCAGCGAAGTGGACCTCGTACTGGCCTACCGGTTGCGCTTGCCTATCAGCTCGATGGGATATCCGTCCGGGTCTTCGACAAACGCGATGATGGTCGTACCCGCGTTCATGGGCCCGGCATCCCTGAGAATTTTCGCACCCGCGTTGCGTAGCTGATCGGTTGCCTGGTAGACATCGTCGACCTCGATTGCCAGATGTCCGAATCCCTCACCAAGATCGTAGCGTTCGGTATCCCAGTTATGGGTCAGTTCAATCACGGAATGATCCGCTTCATCTCCGTACCCGACAAACGCCAGGGTGAACTTCCCGTCGGGGTAGTCCTTCTGACGAAGCAGCTTCATACCCAGTATCTGGGTATAGAAATCGATCGAGCGCTGCAGATCGCCTACGCGGATCATGGTATGTAACAAACGCATGTCAATTCACCTCTGATATTCCCGTGTTCGCCCACCCGGCAATCGGCATTGGACAAGATAGGGCAAAAAATAGTCCCCTGATTCCCGGTTATTGTGACCTATTACCATCTACGGCACTTTATTCCCACATTATTCGAGGTGGTTAAGATTCGTTTAAGAATGCCTGCCTAGAGTACGCCCCATGGTCAGATACCCGGAGCAGGTACAATGAGGAGCAGGCAACAGAGATTTCGTTTCAGGGACAACATGCCGTCCCGGGTACACAACGCGGTCCCGGACAGTCCCCGGCGGCAGGCTGCGGAAGCGTTCGTACACGGTTGTTTCAAGGAACATTACCGGGCGGATGTGCGCCATTTCATGCCCAACCTGATGAGTCTGAGCGACGAGCAGGACAACCTGCAGGCGGTACTCGGTTTTCGCCATGCCGGCAAATCCCCGCTATTCCTCGAGACCTACCTGGACCACCCTGTGGAGCAGATGATCGCCGGACGCACCCTGCAGCCGGTTGACCGCACCCGTCTGGTGGAAGTCGGCAATCTCGCCGTGACGAACCCAAGCGTTACCCGGTGGCTGTTCATCGCCCTCACCGGTTACCTCTCCACGACCCATTGCGAATGGGTGCTGTTCACCATCGGCCCGGTCCTGCAAAACGCCTTTCAACGCCTGGGCTTCACCATGATCGATCTGGGTGAAGCCAGACCGGAGCAGCTGCCCGAGACAGATCGCGCCGCCTGGGGCAGTTATTATGACCAGAAGCCCAGGGTTCTGGCCGGCCGTCTGGAACAGGGATTGCGCACACTGGGCGCTTTGTGTGAGCAGGAAGTTGCAATCATGAATCTGTGGCGCAACGCCGCCGCGGTGGGTAGGGAGGCAGCATGACGCTTCTCTCGCGTATCGCTGAACACGCATTGCGCCAACCGACCCGGCAGGCCGTTCAGGGTACCCACGTCTCGCTCAGCTATGCGCAACTGCAGAACCGGATCTCCGAGACCATGCAGCAGTTCGCCGGCATCGGAATCGAGTCCCTGGCCCTGGATCTGGACAATGGACCCGCGTGGGCGGTCATCGACCTTGCGGCCATGGCCAATGAGATCCCTCTGGTTCCGATTCCCGGTTTTTTTTCGCCCCGTCAGGTTCAGCATGCTTTGCACGATTCCGCCGTGGAATACGTGATTACCGATACACCGGAACTTTTCCGGGAGCGGGCCGGTGTCCCGCTGCGAGAGATCTGCTGCTGGGAGCTGTGCGGCACCTCCCTGACGCTGCTCCAGCCGGAACCGCGGGAATCAACCATTCCCGAGGGCATCATCAAGCTGACCTTCACTTCCGGAACCACCGCAGAACCCAAGGGCGTATTGCTCGGCAGGCGGCACATCGAGTCCGTGATCCGCGCGCTTGCGCAGCGGGTCGAAGTGCTCAGTGATGACCAGCATCTGGTGTTGACGCCGCTTTCGGTGCTGCTGGAGAACATCGCCGGCCTCTACCTGCCGCTGTGGAGCGGCGCCGGCGTGGCCCTGCCCTCTCTGTTGGAAACCGGCCTGTTCGGCGCCTCGGGCCTGGACAGCAGGATGATGCTCGCCGCCCTGGAGAGCTACCGCGCCAGCAGTGCCATATTCAACCCGCAAATGCTTCAGGGTGCGGTCAGCTATCTCCGCCACAGCGGCGCCGAGGTGCCCGTCGACCTGCGCTTCATCGCCCTGGGCGGAGCGGCCGTCTCAAAGCGACTGCTGCAGCAGGCTGAAACCCTGGGACTCCCGGTGTATGAGGGCTACGGACTTTCAGAGTCCGCATCCGTAGTCACCCTGAATGTCCCCGACGCCCGCAAAATCGGCTCGGTCGGTCGCCCCCTGCCCCATCTCCAGATTCGCATTGCAAAGGACGGCGAGGTGCTGATTCGGGGAAACCGTTTCGCCGGATACCTGGGAGATGCCACCCACGGCGCTGCGGATGACTGGTGGCACACCGGAGATCTGGGCTACCTGGACGACGAAGGTTATCTCTACCTGCGCGGTCGGCGTCGTCACATCTTCATCACCGCCTACGGTCGCAACGTATCACCGGAATGGGTCGAACGGGAACTGGTAATGGAATCGGCAATCGCCCAGGCCGCCGTCTTCGGTGAAGCCCGCCCCTGGAACCTGGCGGTGATCGTTCCCTCGGGGCCGATGCAACCTGCTGACATCGACGTAGCGATCAGCCGGGTCAACGAGACCCTGCCGGACTATGCACGGATCAGCCAATGGTTTTTTGCCGATACCCCTTTCACCCCGTCCAGCGGCGAACTCTCAGGAACCGGCCGACTGCGTCGCGATGCCATCCTTCAACATTACCAGGGCCGCATGGAGGCCCTGTATGACCAGGAGCTTGCCTCATGAGCAACTTTTTCAACCGCCTGCTGGCCGAAACCGAACAGGAACGGGAAGACCTGTTGGCAATACCTTTCGTGGAACACGGCTGGCGCGGAGAACTCTCGCTGCAGAGCTATATCGCCTTCCTCACCCAGGCCTATCATCACGTCAAGCACACCACCCCGCTGCTGATGGCCTGCGGTTCGCGGATTCCCGGTTCGAAAGAGTGGTTGCGTGATGCCATGGCCCACTACATCGAGGAGGAGTTGGGGCACCAGGAGTGGATTCTCAACGACATCCGGGTATGCGGCGGTGATCCGGAAGCGGTACGCCAGGGTGAACCGGGTATTCCCGCGGAGCTCATGTGCGCCTATGCCTATGATCTGATCCAGCGGCGCAACCCGGTGGGATTTCTCGGCATGGTGCTGGTGCTGGAAGGCACCAGCATCAAACTGGCCACCGAAGCGGCGAAAAACACCCGCATCAATCTCGGCCTTCCGGACAACGCCTTCAGCTATCTCACCAGTCACGGCTCCCTGGACATTTCGCACATGGATTTCTATTCCGGTCTGGTAAACCGTCTGGATGACGAACAGGACCGGCGCTTCGTCATTCATTGCGCGAAGCGCTTCTACAAACTTTACGGCGACATCTTCCGTGCCCTGCCGCTTTCACTCAACGACAAGGCCCTGGCGGCCTAGGAGATCCATCCATGACCCTCATCAGTCACGCCAACACCATGCCCTGGCTGGTGCAGCCAGGTTTCTTCATGACCCTGACGATGCTCCTGCTCAACGGCCTGGTCGCGATCAGTGTTGTCACCCTGCTCTATCGAATTCTGCACCGCCTGCTGTCCCACCAGGAGGCCGGACATACCTCGTTGCAGCATACCGGGGGCATCGGCGGCACCAGCGGACAACCCCCGCTTCGGGATGACGCCTTCAGTCCTTCACAGGCCGGAGTCCACGACCATGAATCTTGAGGGCAAGCGCATCCTGCTCACCGGCGCCAGTGGAGGAATCGGCTCCCATGTGGCGAGCATCCTTGCTGAAAAAGGCGCCCGCCTGGCCCTGGTGGATCGCAATTACCAGGCCCTGGAGGAAACCGCCGCCCGTTTTGCCAGAGACGATCAGCCGCTGATCCTTTCGGTGGATCTTCTCGACGCCAAGGCGCGCAACGCGGCGGTGGATCAGGCAGTGGCTCATCTCGGTGGCATCGACCTGCTGATCAACAACGCCGGGATGATGAGTTTCCGCCCGTTCCACGAGGAGGATCCGGAGATCATACAGCGGGTGGTGCAGCTCAATACCCTGGTGCCGATGCAACTCACGCACAAGGTTCTGCCTTACATGCTGGAGCAGGATTCGGGCCGCATCGTGAATGTCGGCTCGACCTTCGGTTCCATCGCCTTTGCCTGGTTCGCGGCCTACTCCACCAGCAAGTTCGGCCTGCGCGGTTTCTCCGAGGCCCTGCGGCGGGAACTCGCGCATACCGGCGTGGGTGTCACCTATGTGGCCCCCCGGGCGGTCAAGACCAAACTGAACAGCTCCGCCATCTACCGTATGGCTGAGACGGTCAAGATGAACATGGACGAACCCGAGTGGGTGGCGGCGCGAATCGTCGAATCGATTGAGAAGCTGCGTAACGACGTCTACCTGGGTTTTCCCGAATCCCTGTTTGTGCGCATCAACGGTCTCTGGCCGAGACTGGTTGATGGTGCAATGAAAAAACAGAATCTCAAGATGATGGACTTTGCCAAAGAGAGCACCCCATGAAAAATCTCAAACTGATCTTATTCTGGTCCCTGACCAGCCTGTTCACCCTGCCGGCTGTGGCGGATATGTCGCCGGAACTGCTGTCCCTGAGTGAGAACTGGGCCAGGATCAAATATCAGACCCCCGAAGATCAACGAGTCGCCAAACTGGAAAGCCTCAGCCAGGATGCGGAGTCCCTGGTCAAGGCCCACCCGGGTGAGGCGGCACCCCTGGTCTGGCAGGGCATCATTCTTTCCACCCTGGCCGGAGAGAAAGGTGGACTGGGCGCCCTGTCCCTGGTCAACCGCGCCAAGGAACTCCTGGAACAGGCCGAGGCCATCGAACCGGATGTACTGGATGGCTCGGTCTACACCTCCCTGGGCAGTCTTTACTATCAGGTTCCCGGCTGGCCGATCGGCTTTGGCGATGACGACAAGGCCCAGACCTATCTGCAAAAAGCCCTGGCGGTGAATCCCGACGGCATGGACCCGAATTACTTTTACGGGGATTTCCTGATGCAGGAGGAGGAGTATGCTCAGGCGGCCGCCGCCTTCGAACATGCCTTGAATGCTCCGCAGCGCAACCGACCGATTGCCGATGCGGGTCGACGTTCGGAAATCACCGCCGCATTGAACAAGACCCGGAGCATGATGGAGTAACCCCTGTCCGATCATTGCACTGCCGTCGCAGTGAGATCCACCCAGGGTCAGCCATACCTTCTGTTTTCGAGAAGGTATGGCTTTTCAATGCTTGACACCCGTTCACACTTGTCGCAATACCCAAGGCTTCCTTCGCCGGACTCCTGCGGCTATCCTTATCCCTGATTTCTTTATGGATTTGTGAGTACATCGGTTCTGGGCAAGGCTTGCCAGGCAACACCGTCGCTGATTGTTAGCATCACAGACATCACACACTACCCACGGCATCACCAGCCTGAGGTCTGATACAGACATCCTAGAGGTCCCGGACAGGAATGGCTGGATATGATTCCTGAGCGTAACCACTTCCACTACCGCAGGTATGCAAAAGCGTAAAACCTCACCCGCCGATCCGCCCGATTTACAGGCCAATCTGAAGCGTCGCCAGATCGAACTGGCCTATGCCGGCCTGCCTGCGGCGCTGGGCGCGATCATGATCAATGCCACGATCATCGTGCTTGCCCAGTGGCAGGTGGTCAGCAGCGAAATCCTCCTCTTCTGGTATCTCAGCATGCTGCTGCTGACCCTGTATCGTCTGATTGGCTATCGCAGTTTTCAAAAACACAAGCCTGGGCCACTCCAGTTGCCGATCTGGGGTCATCGCGCCATCATCAACAGCCTGATCTCAGGTGTGATTTGGGGTTCTGCGGCTTTTCTTCTGGTGCCGGTGGAGCATCAGGTGCACCAGACCATTATCATCGCCACCCTGATCGGCATGGCCGCGGGTGGGGTGATCACCCAGGCTTCCCTGTTGCCGGCCTGCATCGGATTTCTGTTGCTGGTACTGGTGCCTCTGGTGATCCGATTGTTCATTCTCGGCGGTCCGGCGAATATCGGCCTCGGCAGCATGACCACCCTTTTCATTTTCATCATGATAACCGGGGCCGTACGCATCCATCGCAGTATCAACCAGTCCCTGGAACTGGGATTACGCCAACAGCACACCCGGCGGATCATCGAACATCTCGCGTACCATGATGCCCTGACCAACCTGCCGAATCGGCGACTCCTGGTCGAACGTCTGAGCAAAGACATCGCCCGCTCTAAGCACCACAAGCATTTCGGCGCCCTGCTGTTTCTCGATCTGGACAATTTCAAGAACATCAATGATTCCCGGGGACACCATCAGGGGGACGAACTGCTGAAACAGCTCGCGCATCGTCTCAATCGCTGTCTGCGTGATGAAGATACCGCCGTGCGCCTGGGCGGTGACGAGTTCGTACTGTTGATGCCTGAACTCGCCGACAGTCAGGAAATTGCCGTGAAAGTCGCCATGAACATGGCCCGTGAGGTACAGAAGAGTCTCGGTCAGACCTTTCCGCTGAATGGCGAGCAGATCCATATGGCGGCGAGCATCGGTGTCGCGCTGTTTCCGACTCACGGAGAAAATGCAGACGATATCCTGAAACGGGCGGACTATGCCATGTACCAGGCCAAGGCCATCGGGCGGAACACCATCATGGTCTACCGCAATGACATGCAGGAACAGGCTAACCTGTTGATGAGCCAGGAGCAGGGATTACGCAATGCGCTAAAGAACTACAGTCTGGTACTCCAGTATCAACCCCTGGTGACGACCCAGGGCCGGCTGATTGGCGCCGAGGCCCTGGTGCGCTGGCGGCATCCGGAGAAAGGCCTGATCTCACCGGACGAGTTTATCCAGCTCGCGGAACAGAGTGGTCTGATCATCCAGTTGGGCCAACAGGTGCTGGAGCAGGTGTGCCTGCATATCAATCAGCTCTTCGCCACCGGCCTGCCCCGGGATGAGTTTCGCATCTCGGTCAACGTCAGCCCGCTGCAGTTCAACTCCCGGGACTTCGTCACCGACACCCTCGCCACGCTGTCCAGGTACGCCATCGAACCCAGCCGGATGATCCTGGAAGTCACCGAGAACGCACTCCTGCAGGATATCCGCAAAACCGCCGCCAAGGTCGATCAGTTGCGACGTGCCGGTTTTACCCTGGCGATAGACGACTTCGGAACCGGGCACTCTTCACTGGCATACCTCAAGCAATTGCCCATCGACACGCTGAAAATCGACCGGATCCTGGTCAAGGACATTGCCCGGGAGGAGACCGACGCGGTGATCGTGGAAGGCACCATCCGTATAGCCAAGAAACTCGGGATACGCGTGGTCGCGGAGGGCGTCGAGGATCGGTCCACCCTGGAGCGGCTCGCCGAGTTCGATTGTGACATCATCCAGGGCGACCTGATCGCCAAACCCATGGACATTGAGGACTTCCTGGACTACATGAAGGATTCCATACCGGTCTGAACCCCCTGCCTGGGGTGATGCGTAAGCGCTGTCGAACCAGCCAATTGCGCTTCAGGCTATTGACAGAATCACCCATACTGCAGTGCGTCAAATGCTGTTAGACTGGTACCGGTCTGAGCAGTCACCGGTACGGATCTGAGCATGAGTGAGAAACACTACGATGTCATTGTGATCGGCAGCGGTCCCGGTGGCGAAGGCGCGGCCATGAAACTGGTCAAGAGCGGCAAGCGGGTCGCCATCATCGAGGCCTACGACAAGGTCGGCGGCGGCTGTACCCATTGGGGCACCATCCCTTCGAAGGCGCTACGCCACAACATTCAACTGTTGCGGGACTATCGACGCAATCCCCTGTTTCAACACACACAGGATCAGGTCAAAGTGGAGTACTCGGACCTGCTCCAGGCGGCCGGGACGGTGATCAACGAGCAGGTACGCAGCCGGCTGCGCCACTACGCACGAAACCGGGTGGATGTGATCCATGGCCGGGCCCGTTTCGTCGACACCCATCAACTCGAGGTCCGCCTCGCCTCCGGAGTGAGTGAGTCCTACCGGGCGGAACACTTCGTGATAGCCACCGGTTCCCGCCCCTACCGTCCACAGGACGTGGACTTCGACCATCCCAGGATCCATGACAGCGATTCGATCCTGAGAATGGACCACACCCCCGAATCGATCACCATCTACGGTGCGGGGGTGATCGGCTGCGAGTACGCGTCGATCTTCTGCAACCTGGACGTCAAGGTCAATCTGGTGAATACCCGGGACCGGCTGCTCTCCTTTCTTGACGACGAAATTACCGACGCCCTGAGCTACCACCTGCGCAACCAAGGCACGGTGATTCGCCACAACGAGGAGTATGAACAAGTCGAAGGGGTCGACGACGGCGTGGTGCTGCACTGCAAATCCGGCAAGAAATTCAAGACTGACATCCTGCTGTGGGCCAACGGGCGCAGCGGTAACACCGAGGACATGGGGCTGGAGTCGATCGGTGTAGCGGTCAACCATCGCGGTCAGATCGAGATCGACCAGCGCTACGGGACCTCGCAACCCCATATCCATGCGGTAGGAGACGTGGTCGGCCCACCCGGCCTGGCCAGTGCGAGCTATGACCAGGGGCGTTTCGTCGGCGCCCAGATCGCCACCGGCAGCGCCGACTGGCAGCTCATCGACGATTTCCCCACCGGCATCTACACCCTGCCCGAAATCAGTTCGCTGGGGCGGACCGAACGGGAGCTGACCGCCAGCAAGGTTCCCTACGAGGTGGGTCAGGCGAGCTTCCGAACCATCGCCAGGGCCCAGATCACCCACCACGACGTCGGCATGCTGAAACTGCTGTTCCACCGGGACACCCTGGAAATCCTGGGAATTCACTGCTTTGGTGAACAGGCCTCGGAGATCGTCCACATCGGACAGGCCATCATGGCGCAGAAAGGTGAAGCCAATACCCTGCTGTATTTCGCCGAGACCACCTTCAATTACCCGACCATGGCGGAGGCCTACCGGGTGGCGGCACTGAACGGGTTGAACCGGATTTTCTGATTCGGATCAGGAGTTATGGGTATGGATGGAATCCATGCCCTCCGTGTTCCTCGCGGTATCCGCGACCCCCAGCATGCTGAGGATCTGCTTCTGCGTGGACTCCAGTATATGACGCCGCTCTTCCTCCCGTGAGAGATTCTTGGCCACCGCGACCGCCCCGACGAGGGAGGCCAGGATGGCCCGGGACTTGTCCGAAATCAATTCACGATCGGGTTTGAACGGCAGCTGCTTGAGTTTGATCAGTGCAGCGATGCGAATCTCGATCATCTTGCGCAGACGATCGTAGGACTCTTCGAACAGACACTTGATGCTGGTGTTGCTGTTGCCGATCTCGTTGAACAGGATGGTTTCCGGTCCCGGCTTGCTCTTGCTGTCCAACTCACTGAGATTCCAGTAGTTGGTCACCAGAGAGGTGAGGTGCTTGATCGACAGGGGTCCCTTGACCAGCCGGGCGGCCCGGCTGCGCTTCAGGGTCTCCAGAAACGAGGCCTGATAGAGCGCCTCCTTCGACTCGAAATGGGCATAGAATGCCCCGTGTGTCATTTCGGCCGCTTTCATGATCTGGCCGATCGACACCCTTTCGAACCCGTAACGGGAGAACAGATCGATCGCGGCATTCAGAATCAGGTCTTTGGATTTTTCTTTTCGGGCTTTAGGACAAGGCATGGGCTATCTTTATCCTTCACAGGTCACGATAGTACAGTGTTCGATATTATCTTGATCATATCGTGGCGGATGGTATCTTCTAGGCAGGCATTCAGATCAATCAAATTCCTATGAATTCACCAATCGTCATCACGGGTATGGGTATCATTAGCCCGCTGGGTAAGGGTGTCAAGCCGGTCTGGCAGCGCCTCACCGAAAGCCGCTCCGGAATCCGCCTGATCGACCGTTTCGACACGGGCAGTGCCCCGATCAAGATCGCGGGCCTGGTCCCCGATATCAGTAACGACCCGGAAGCGGGACTCGATCTGGACCAGGTCGTGGAACCCAAGGAGCGGAAAAAGCTCGATCTGTTCACGGTGTATGCCCTGGCCGCGGCCCAGGAGGCCCTGACCCAGGCCGACTGGTTTCCCCAGACGGAAGCCGAGCAGCGCGCCACCGCAACCATCGTGGCCACTGGCATCGGCGGTTTCCCGACCATCACTCAGGCCCAGACAACCCTGGCCAGCCGTGGCTACAAGCGCATCTCCCCGTTTACCGCACCCGCCTTCCTGGCCAACATGGCTTCGGGCAACCTTTCGATCAAGTACGGCTTCAAAGGCCCTCTGGGCTGCCCGGTCACTGCCTGCGCAGCAAGTCTCCAGGCGATTGGCGACGGCATGCGCATGATCCGCAGCGGCGAGGCCGAAGTGGCCCTGGTGGGTGGCGCCGAAGCCTGTGTGGATCCCCTTTCTTTGGCCAGTTTCAACGCTCTCAAGGCCCTCAGCAGCGAATCAGAACACCCGGAAAAGGCTTCGCGCCCCTTCGATCGTGGGCGTAACGGTTTTGTCATGGGTGAAGGCTCGGGACTCATCGTCATCGAGACCCTGGAACACGCCCAGCGTCGCGGCGCCACCCCCCTCGCCCGGATCAGCGGGTACGGCACCTCGGCGGATGCCTATCACATCACTGCCGGCAGTCCAGACGGTTCCGGGGCCGCCGCCGCGGTGCGTGCGGCACTGCGCATGGCCGACCTGGAACCCGGATCGATCGGCTACGTCAATGCCCACGCCACCTCCACCCCGGTGGGCGACGCGGCGGAGATCGCCGCCCTGCGTGCGGTGTTCGGCGAGCATCTGCCGAGGGTCCCGATCTCCTCGACCAAATCCGCCACCGGCCACCTGCTGGGCGCCGCCGGGGGCATCGAGAGCATCTTCACCGCCCAGGCAGTAATCAACGACCTGCTGCCCCCCACCATCAATATGGAACAGGCCGATGAGGGTATGGAGGATCTGGACTTCGTCCCCAACCAGGCTCGCGCGCACTCCCTGCAACACGCCTTGTGCAACGGCTTCGGTTTCGGCGGCGTCAACGCCTCTCTGATCATCAGCAAACCCTGATCTTTCTGTTTCTCATCAGCGCAGCGTCGCGAAGCGGTGCTTTGAGAGGCGTCCCAGGGGCGTCTACTGGATGGATATCCCACCGGACTGATCGCTGTTTCATTTACCCGAATAAGATTCTGCCTCCGGTGAGGCCATCCAGGCTCAACCACAGCCCAACCCGGTGAGCGCACTCACGAAACCTGAGTTTCTGCATAGATTTCGACAGGTTTTCAGCATATCCCACCTGATTGAACCGCTCCCATCCCGGTACTTCCCGGCGAAGGAGACAGATCTCGGCAGGCAATACCTCGAGTTAGGAAAGTAAAGCCGTCGTCAATCCGTCTGAGTCGGTGGAGTCAGAATCACAGCTTTTTCGTCATTCCCAGCGAATCGGTTTGAAGTGAAAATTGTTGTCTTTTTGATACACTCTGGCAATTTGTCACATATCTGCAAATGAACCCTGTAATTTGGTTGTTATTTGCCGGTTTTATGCTATTTTTAGTGTTGTAGAGTCACAACACTATCGAGACAACCAAAATGACCGGCCTGTATAAATCGAAAACCTGCCAGGAGTGTCCCCACCTGGTTATCAGTGGCACAGCCTGCGACTGGCAGCCCCACGAATGCCCGATCCAGAGAGAAAAGATGCAGCACCAGGTAAAGACCCGGGCAAAAGCGTTTTTCCTCAGCAATCTCCTGATTGCGGACGATTTTGACGCGGTTCGCAGCTGCAACTGAGTGAAACGAGCGGACCAGAACCCGCTCAGGATCGCGTTTGAGCGCCTCAGCATCGGCCCAGCGAGCCTGGTACACATTCAAATTCACCACCGTGCGTAGTCTGCGCGGTGCGTGATACCCACCATCTCCCTGCAATGCCGCGCGCTGCGCCTGCGATAAAGCCTGGTCTAATTCAGACTCCACCCACTGCCCACCCGTCATGAACAATCATCCGCGGATGAATGTTCGCCCCGGATGCGGGATAAAACCGGCAATTCTACCCCTGGATAGCCGATGCGGTTTTCCCGAGCTTTCTCCCTATCTTCCCAGCCGATCCATCATGGACCGCCCTGCTGCAAACCTCGGGAATTGAGTATCGAACAGAGACCGGTGGTATTTTTTAGTGATGAGTTTCCACATCGATGTGATCGTTGCGTGGCACTGATCTGATTTTATTTCCCCTCTCCCCTCGCGGAAGAGGGCCAGGGAGAGGGGATTTCAAAAAAAAACGTGAGCACAGCGAACACTTAATTCGAACACTCAACGCATTGGTACGGTTTCAGGCAATAAAGCCTTCGATCGGGCGCGCTGGAGAATCCGCTATCATTTGGCGATCCCGAAAAAATCTGTTTGCAGAAATCACCTCGATAGACGCTTCAAAGATTGCCCGCCAAGGTTCAACCACCTGAATTCCACGCGCAATACAGGCTTGTTATCGAACACTGACCACCCGATCCGCAAGACAAGCCGGTGAGAGTGTTCTATAAACAACCTCATAGCCAAAGCTTTACTGTAATGGTACAGAGACAGTCGCCTGTCGCCACTGAGATCCGCTCCCTACGATACGATGGATGCCAACGCCAAGCCCCTGAAGCCGCGAATCCTGGTCGTCGATGACGAACCCTTTTACCTGGAACTGCTGACCGACGTCCTTTCCGATCACTACACGATATCGGTGGCAAAAAATGGTGAACAGGCCTTACGGCGGGTGCAGGGACATGCCCGTCCTGACCTGATCCTGCTGGATGTCATGATGCCCGGAATGGACGGTTATGAAGCCTGTCAACGGCTGAAAACCAATCCCCTGACCGAGGAGATACCCGTCATCTTCCTCACCGCCATGAGCGAAGTGACCGATGAGGTTAAGGGCTTTGAACTGGGTGCCGTGGACTACATCACCAAGCCGATCAGCCTGCCGATCCTGCACAGCCGGGTACGCACTCAACTGGCGCTCTCGGAGCAGCGAATTGCGCTGGAGGAGCTGGTGCGCGAACGCACCGAGCAACTCGAACGCACCAAGGACGCGGTAGTCTACAGCATGGGCGCCCTCGCCGAGGCGCGGGATGAGGAAACCGGCAACCATGTGCTGCGCACCCGGGAATATGTCAAGGTGCTGGGTCACGCGCTGGCACGCCGGGACAGTTATCGGAGACAGCTCAGCGAACGGACGATTCACTTGATCTCCCGCGCCGCGCCCCTGCACGACATCGGCAAGGTGGGTATTCCCGACCGGGTATTGCAGAAACAGGGCAGGCTGAATGAGGAGGAACGCGAGGTGATGAACCAGCACGTCACCCTGGGGCGGGATGCAATCATCAGTGCCGAGCGCCATGTGGGAGCCACGAGTTTCACCTCGGTGGCCAAGGAGATTGCCTACTCACACCATGAAAAATGGGATGGTAGCGGCTACCCCCAGGGGCTCAAGGGTCAGGAGATTCCCCTCTCCGCACGCATGATGGCCCTTGCGGACGTGTACGACGCCCTGGTCTCCCGTCGCTACTACAAGGCCCCCATGGCACATACCGATGCCGAAGCGATGATCGTCGCGGCCCGCGGCTCTCACTTCGACCCGGAGCTGGTGGATGCCTTCATCACCTGCAGTCAGGCATTTCAGGATATCGCGGAGCGCTACCGGGACGACGAGCAAACCACTGACCACCGGATATCCTGAGTTTCCTGTTCTTCCTTAGATTTGAATCTTACATCCTCAGCCTGAGTCACTATACTGGTAGTGCCTTTGCCATCCCCAAGCCACTCCAGGAATCACTCATGACCGACATCAATGCACTGTTAGGATCGGAGGCGGAAAGTCTCCTGAGTCACCAATGCCAGACCATCGACCGCAGCATTCTGCACCTCCCCGGACCGGACTATGTCGACCGGGTGGTCGCCGGGAAAGACCTCAAGCCCGGGGTTCTGCGCAACCTGCAGTCCCTGTTCAACACCGGCCGCCTGGCGGGCTCGGGCTACCTCTCGATCCTGCCGGTGGATCAGGGAATCGAACATTCCGCAGGCGCCTCCTTCGCTCCCAACCCGATCTATTTCGACCCGGCGAAAATCGTCGAACTGGCCATCGAGGGCGGCTGCAACGCAGTGGCCTCAACTCTGGGTGTGCTGGGTTCGGTGGCCCGCCAGTACGCACACAAGATTCCCTTCCTGGTCAAACTCAATCATAACGAGCTGCTTACCTACCCCGCTGTTTATGATCAGACTCTCTTCGCAAGCGTTGAGCAGGCCTTCGACATGGGCGCGGTGGCCGTGGGCGCCACCATCTACTTCGGCTCACCGGAATCACGTCGCCAGATCATGGAGATCTCGGAGGCCTTCCAACAGGCCCACGAACTGGGCATGGTCACCGTACTCTGGGCCTACCTGCGCAACAGCTCGTTCAAGGTGGACGGGGTGGACTATCACGCCGCCGCCGACCTCACCGGACAGGCCAACCACCTGGCGGCGACCCTGGAGGCGGACATCGTGAAACAGAAGCAGGCCATCGGCAACGGGGGCTACCGGGCGATCAAATTCGGCAAGACACACGACAAGGTCTATTCCGAGCTCACCTCCGATAATCCCATTGATCTGGTCCGTTACCAGGTGGCCAACTGCTATATGGGACGTGCCGGACTGATCAACTCCGGCGGCGCCTCCTCGGGCGAGGGTGATCTGGCACAGGCGGTCCGCACTGCGGTGATCAACAAGCGTGCCGGCGGCATGGGCATGATTTCGGGTCGTAAAGCCTTTCAGCGCCCGATGAATGAGGGCGTGAATTTATTGAACGCCATTCAAGACGTCTATCTCGACGACGGAATCAGTATTGCATGAGAGTGTAAATGCGAATCAGTCGCTTGACGTTCATCCACAGCTTGCCGATACTCTGACAGCTGGACGCGGGAATTAACGTCCAGCTGTCAGCCTGCCGGTCTGAAGACTATTTCCTAATAACAACAATCAAGGCGAATTATCGGACGTCGCTTGCCGTTTCTTAGACAAGCACGCTGCACTCCTTCACCGATAACCACCCATGATGAGGAATTGAGGAAATGCCGGAAATCGACAAAAAAGATGCCCTGGAAAAACTGCGAAAGGCCAAGGGTGCGCACATCAAGTGGCGTGCCTATGCCCAGGCCCTGGTATCTGGCGTCTCTGTAAGCGAGGAAAAGATTCCTGTCGAACACACCAACTGTATGTTTGGCAAATGGTACCACGGAGAGGGTAAAGACCAGCTCGGACATCTTTCCTCTTACGAAGGTATCTACACCCCCCACGAAATGCTGCACGAGATCTACAAACGGATCTTCAATCTGTTGCAGGAACCGGATAAGGTCAGCCTGAAAAATCTGTTCAGCAGTCGCAGTTCCCGGGAGAACCGCCGTATGGATCTGGCACGCAGCTATATGGAGGAACTGGTAGGTGTCTCCGAAACCCTGTTGCGCGCCCTCGACATGCTCGAGGAAGAGATCCGGGAACAACCGGACAACTGATCCGAAGCACTGTTCGACCCCACCTCAATTGTCTGTGAACACGCTTCACAGCTGACCCCGATGGCGTAGCGGCACGCCATGCGCCATCGGGACCGAGCGGTTTGCAAACCCGCATCCGCCCTGCAGCGGCCACCGGTTTGGAATATCCCGCATGTAACGACTCCCCCTGGCACAGGCGATGACTCATGTTGCCAACAGGTAGATCGCAAACAACCCCTCACGATCCACCCAATGACGTACCGGGTTGAAACCGTTTTGCCGGGCCAGAGCAATGAACTCATCCGGGGCATACTTGTAGGAATTTTCCGTGTGCAGGGACTCCCCGGCATGAAATTCAAAGCGGTGACCATCGATGCTCAGCACCTGACGGCAGGTACTCACCAGGTGCATCTCCACCCGCCCTTCATCCGGATTATAAAAGGCATGATGTTCGAACACCTCCGGGTCAAGATCGGCATTCAGTTCCTCGCGCAGCCGATGCAGCAGGTTCAGGTTGAAATCCGCGGTGACACCCGCTGCATCGTTGTAAGCGGCATCGAGGACCCGGTTGCTTTTCTTCGTATCCACACCGATCAGTAACATCCCGTCCCGACCCAGCGTATCGGCTACCAGGTTGAGGAACAATCCGGCCTCCCGGCGGTTGAAGTTACCCAGACTGGACCCGGGAAAGAACACCAGCCTGGGGTCATCCGGGGCGGTGTCCGGAATTGGCATGGAATGAGAGAAATCGATGCAGGTCGCGTGAATCGCCAGCCAGGGATATTCCGCGGACAGGGCGCGGGCGCTCGCCTTCAGATGCTCGAAGGAGATGTCCATCGGCACGAAGGCGCTGGGTTTCAGGGCATCCAGTAACAGCCGAACCTTACAGGCACTGCCCGCCCCCGGTTCGATCAGCAGGCGCCCCTGTCCGATCAGTTCGGCGATCTCCCCGGCGTGCTCCGAGAGCATGCGGCATTCCACGGTGGGCAGGTAGTATTCGGGTTGCTCGCAGATACGATCGAACAGTTCCGATCCCCGCTGGTCGTAAAAGAACTTCGGCGGTATCGTCTTGGCATCCCGGGACAGACCATCGATCGCCGCATCATACAGGCTCAAAGCGGCCGGTTTGTGATCGTGAAAGGTAATTCTCTCCATCATCAGATGTCCTCCGCCAATCGGATTCCGGTGTAGGCCCAGCGCTCGTCCGGGTAGAAAAAATTGCGGTAGCTGGCACGGGTGTGTCCGGCCGGGGTGATGCAACAACCTCCTTTGAGCACCATCTGGTTGGCCATGAACTTACCGTTGTACTCACCCATGGTGCCTACCAGGGGCTTGAAGCCGGGATAGGCGCTATAGGGAGAGGCGGTCCAGGCCCAGAGATCCCCGTACCACTGCCCAGCGCTTGACGCCGCTGCAGGTTGAAAGGCCTCACGATCGGCAAAATGTCCCTCCACAGGTTGCTGTGCCAGGACCTGTTCCAACTCGCTTTCCAAAGGCAGTCGATGACCTGACCAGCGCGCGAAGGCGTCCGCTTCGTAGTAGCTGACATGGCACACAGGCTCGTGAGGCTGCAGTGTCTTCAGTCCTGCGAGGGTAAACTGCCGCCAGCCCCCCTCCTCAGCGACCCAATAGAGTGGATGTTGCCAGGCCTGGGTCTGCAGCAGAGCCCAACCGTCGGAGAGCCAGAGTTCGGGGCGTCGATAACCCCCGTCATCCATGAATGCCCGATACTCCGCATTGGTCACCAGGCGGTCGGCCAGGGCATAATCCCGATGCAACACCGAATGCCGCGGGGTCTCGTTGTCGTAGGCAAAACCCTCTCCCGCATGCCCGACCTCATGGATGCCTCCGGACTGATGGAACCAGCCCATCGGGCGGGCGCTGCCGGATTGAAGGGTCAGGTCATCCCGGTAGATCGGACGCAGCGGATTGCTCCAGAAATTGTGTTTGATATCCATCAGCAGCAGTTCCTGATGCTGCTCCTCGTGATGCAATCCGAGGATCGTCAGGGCAGCCAGTTCTCCCCACTGCCCGTCACCCGCCGCATCCAACAGGGTGAGCATCCTGCTGCTGACAACGGCCCGGTAATCCAGCACTGCATCCACCGTCGGCCGGGAAAGCAATCCGCGATCGGGCCGCGGGTGCATGCTGCCGTGTGTGTAGTAATAACTGTTGAAAATGAAATCGAAGCGCTCATCCCAGGGCGCGTAGCGATCCTCGAAGCGGGCCAGGACGAAGGTCTCGAAGAACCAGCTCATGTGCGCCAGGTGCCACTTGGGCGGGCTGGTCTGCTCGATCGATTGAATCTGGTAGTCGTCGACCGCCAGCGGAGCGCACAGCTGCTCCGAACGAAGCCGGACCTGCTCAAAGGCTTCAATCAACCGATCACGGCCGGATTCCGGGGTAAGGGTTGCGTCCATAGTAGTATCGGCAACCGCTGGTTGCCATGGGTCCGATTATTCTCAATGGCAGCGTCCGCATGCCTGAAACGTCAAGACCCGGGGCTGTCGGATGCGCCGATGCGCGTTGAAATACAATGCATCGGCGGTTCTGATTTCAAGTCCAACGCATCAACAGCAAAAAAACAAATGGCAAACAGTGTGGTTTGTCCTGCTGTACTGTGAGGGAGCCGAGCATTGCGAAACTGCAGATCATACGATTATACCGGTCCCTGATGACAGTCATGCGACCTACTCTTACAATGGCGTCACACTCTCAGAGGATCAGCTGGGGCCTGTTGACACATGTACCTTTTCGCCCGACGCCTGAAGGCGTTTCCATTGCCGTGGCTGTTGTTTGCGACCCTGATTCTGGCTGGATGTTCCAGCAAGCCCCTGCAGCCGTTCACCACCGATATAGCGCCGCTGATGCTGGCCCCCGCGATGCAATCGGAATCCCAGGACCGGCGCGGTCGTTTTCGGGAGATCTTCTGCGCCGTGCTGGAGGCGCGTAAAACCAACATGCCCGACCACCTCCCCTGTGACCAGGCACTCATACGGATTGGCGCGGAACCCCCAGGCAGTGGAGAACCGGTGCATCTCGGACCGGCCCGCCGCCCCCTGCGACTGGTGTTTGTGCCCGGGCTTGGGTGGGACTGCTTCGCGAATTGGCTGGGGCAGTTCGAATCGGCCTATCGCCACCTGGAAAGCCTCGGCTACACCATGACCATACTCGAAATCGACGGGCTTTCCAGCAGCCAGCACAATGCCCGGCTGATCCGCGATGCGATACGCTCATTGCCTCAGTCCGAGGACGCTGACATCCTCGCGTTGGGTTACTCGAAAGGGATGGTCGACCTGCTTACTGCGTTAACCGAATACCCGGAGATTCAGACGCGGATGGCAGCCGTTGCGAGCCTGGCCGGCGCAGTGGGCGGTTCGCCGCTGGCCTACGATGCGTCCGCAGACGAACTCGAGCTGATGCGCTACTTTCCCGGGGCGGAGTGTGAACATACCGGTGACCAGGCACTGATCGACCTGCAACCGGATACCCGCAAAAACTGGCTCGCCGAACATCCGCTGCCTGCTCAGATCCCCTTCTACTCCCTGATCACCTTTCCGCAGCCGGAACGCATCTCCCGAATCCTCAAGACTTCCTACAACAAACTCTCCCGGGTCGACCCACGCAACGACAGTCAATTGATCTTTTACGACCAGTTCATACCAGGCAGTGACCTGATTGCCTATCTCAACGCAGACCACCTGGCGGTGGCATTGCCAATCGACGAGAAACACCAGTTGATCAGTTCCCTATTCGTGGATGAAAACACCTTTCCCCGGGATGCTCTGTATGAGGCGTTGATGCGTTTCATCGAAGAAGAGATGGCTTTGGCCTCTGTCCAACAAACGGCGCAATGATAATGCGGGTGTGTATCTACTGGTGGCCTCTTATCACGCTGACAAGTTTTAGACCCGGATCACTCGGATGACACGCCCTGACGGGCAAATGTGATTAAGTCTCCTTGACTGGAGTTGCTGCGGATAACCCTCTGCACACACTAGTGGGCCGCTTGACCTCAACAGTCTTGTTTCTTGGGCTCCAATGATGGATCAGGACGATTTACTGGTCCCTGAAGGCTCATCAGCCCCTCGGGCTTCTAACCCGAGTTCAAGTTGATGGGCCTTTCTTTTTCCCGAAACTTGCCCGATTTTTCAACACAAAAGGCACACTTTCCACGACACAACAGGGAAGCTCACGGCTACTGAATCTGAAAGCAGGTCAAAATTCCAACGACGCGTAATGTAGATGATTCCAGGAGTGCGAAAAACTTTAACATCACGAAAACGAAAAAGGCCTGGGGAGTAAACTCGCCAGGCCTCTCTATTATTATGGCGCGCCCGGAAGGATTCGAACCTCCGACCACCTGGTTCGTAGCCAGGTACTCTATCCAACTGAGCTACGGGCGCTTAAGATGAAGCGCGAATTCTGAAGATTTATGACCGTTTTGTCAATGGCATAAGGCGGAAATCCTGTAACCGAATATTCGTATATGGGGATTGTCGCATTGATGCCTGGTTTCGCGTTTGTTACTCAATGGTATGGACTCCTTTGTTTGCTTGCCAGCTCTCAACTCGACCTTAGAACTCGGTCGAGGAGGAGTCCATACCATTGAGAAAACAAATAAAGGGTGCAGGGTCTCCTGGGCTTGGGTGGGTTCTGGAGGTCGGGATTGATTCGCTTCGCTCACCCCTTCGGGGCGCCTGCGCTGCGCTGCGGCGTCCGGCGTCGCTATTGCTCCTGGTGATTCGCTTCGCTCACCCCTTCGGGGCGCCTGCGCTGCGCTGCGGCGTCCGGCGTCGCTATTGCTCCTGGTGATTCGCTTCGCTCACCCC
>JBEVVG010000001.1:298133-403591 GCA_040507225.1 Candidatus Thiodiazotropha sp. | reverse complement strand
TGCGCTGCGCTGCGGCGTCCGGCGTCGCTATTGCTCCTGGTGATTCGCTTCGCTCACCCCTTCGGGGCGCCTGCGCTGCGCTGCGGCGTCCAGCGTCGCTGACGCTCCTTGTCGAACGAAGGGTTAGAACCAAATCCTCTCTCTCCGCCATACAAAAAAAGGGCCCAAATAGGGCCCTTTTTTTGTATGGCGGAGAGAGAGGGATTCGAACCCTCGATGGAGCTATTAACCCCATACTCCCTTAGCAGGGGAGCGCCTTCAGCCGCTCGGCCATCTCTCCGAATTCGTTGTCTTGGATCTGCCTGTATTTCGCGGATGGAGTATCCCCGGCAGGATCCGTAAGGAGTCGAGATTGTACAGATTAATTGAGCCTTAAACAAAAAAAACTTCGCTGTCCCTAGCAAAGTTCTTTTTCAGAGATTTTCACCCGTTATTGCGGGGTTTCGTCCTGTCAGCTGTTTTCCTCGGACTGCTCTCTTTTGATTCGCTCGTAGATCTCTTCCCGATGTACTGTGACATCGCGCGGTGCATTTACACCGATCCGTACCTGGTTGCCTTTGACGCCCAGCACGGTCACCGTTACTTCATCTCCGATCATCAAGGTTTCGCCAACTCGGCGAGTCAGTATCAACATTGTCCAGTCTCCATAATGTTCCTTGTGTTATCGGTATTCTTCTGCAGAGTCTCCACAGACTAACACCATTGCCAACCAAGCCGCCGCGTAAACGGGACCGGTGTGCGTATTTTAGCAACTGGTTTTAATGTTAAAAAGAGTTAAAAAACCGGATCTCCCCCGATTCTTTGTCATTTTGAGCCGATTCGGTGCATTTCAGGATCAAATTTCTTTTTCCAGTTCGAAAGCGTCGTGCAGAGATCTCACACCCAATTCAAGGTATTTTTCATCCACTACCACGGAAATCTTGATTTCCGAGGTTGAGATCATGCGGATATTGATCCCCTCGGAGGCAAGCGCCTCGAACATTTTGCTGGCAATCCCCGCGTGGGAGCGCATACCGACGCCCACCAAGGAGATTTTGACAATCTTATCGTCTCCGAGAACCTCACGCGCTCCCAGATCCTCAGCGGTCTTTTTCAGAATCTCGTGAGCCCGCTTGAAATCATTGCGGTTGACCGTGAAGGTGAAATCGGTGCGGCCGGTGTCGTGGGAAATATTCTGCACGATCATATCGACTTCGATATTCCTGTCCGAGATGGGACCGATGATCTTGTGCGCCACGCCGGGTTGATCAGGAACCCCCAGAATCGTCAGCTTTGCCTCGTCACGGTTGAACGCGATACCTGAAATCTTTGCCTGTTCCATCTTCTCTTCCTCAAAGGTGATCAATGTGCCTTCGCCCGCTTCGAAGCTGGAAAGGACACGCAGGGGAACATTGTATTTTCCGGCGAATTCGACTGCACGGATCTGCAACACCTTGGAGCCCAGACTGGCCATTTCGAGCATCTCCTCGAAGGTGATGCGGGACAGGCGACGGGCATTCGGCACGACCCGGGGATCGGTGGTATACACACCATCCACGTCGGTATAGATCTGACATTCGTCGGCCTTGAGGGCGGCGGCCATGGCGACCGCGGTGGTATCGGAACCGCCCCGACCCAGGGTGGTGATGCTGCCGTGTTCGTCGACACCCTGAAATCCGGCCACCACCACGACCCGGCCGGCATCCAGGTCCGCGCGGACGCGTGCGCCATCGATGTCGCGGATGCGCGCCTTGCTGTAAGCGCTGTCGGTGAGAATGTGAACCTGACCACCAGTGTAGGAACGGGCGGGACAACCGAGTTTTTGCAGCGCCATGGACAGCAGGGCGATGGTGACCTGCTCTCCGGTGGAGACCAACACATCCATCTCGCGGGGATCGGGGATCTCTTCTATCTGCTGCGCCAGGCCGATCAGCCGGTTGGTTTCACCGGACATGGCCGAGACCACCACAACCACCTGGTTGCCTTTGTCCTGCCAGCCCTTGACCTTCTCGGCCACGGCGAGGATGCGTTCAATTGTTCCGACGGAGGTGCCGCCATATTTTTGCACGATCAGTGCCATGATACTTCACAGTCCCGTTATAACCATTGGAAAAAGCGGCCTATTAAACAACAACAGTGTTTAAATTGAAATGCCGCAACCGATTGTTCAAGCGCCTTGCGGGAATCGGGATTTACAGGCCCAGTCGCGCCTTCACCCAGGGTTCGACCTGCGCCAGGGCCTCGGGCAAGGCATCCGGATCGCTGCCTCCGGCCTGTGCCATATCAGGACGACCACCGCCTTTGCCTCCGACCTTTTCTGCCGCCATCTTTACCAGATCTCCGGCCTTGACCTGTCCCGTAAGGTCCTTGGTGACGCCGGCCACCAGGGAGACCTTGCCATCTTTCACAGTGGTCAAAAGAAGCACCGCCGAGCCGAGTTTGTTTTTCAGCTGATCCAGGGTGTCCCGCAGGGACTTCGGATCCGCCCCGTCCAGATTGGCCGCCAGGACCTTGACCGCTCCCAGGCTGACCGCCTGTGATGCCAGGTCGCTGCCGGCGGCACTCGCCAGCTTGGACTTGAGCTGATCCAGCTCTTTTTCCAGGCGGCGGTTGCGATCCAGCAGTTGTTCGAGTTTCGACTCCACCTCATCCCGGCCGGTCTTGATCAGTTCCGCTACCCGCTGCAGGCGCTCCTCGTCGGCCTCGATCCACTCGATGGCCCGCTGACCGGTGACCGCTTCAACACGCCGCACGCCGGCGGCGATACCGGTTTCCCCGGTGATTTTGAACAGGCCGATGTCGCCCACCGCGCTGACATGGGTGCCACCGCACAGTTCTGTGGAAAAATCGCCCATGCTCAGCACCCGCACCTCGTCGGCATATTTCTCGCCGAACAGGGCCATCGCCCCGGACTGCTTCGCCTGTTCCAGGGACATGATCCGGGTCTGCACATCGTGATTGTGGCGAATCTGTTCATTGACCATCTGCTCAATGGTCTGCAACTGTTCCCGGGTGATCGGCTCGAAGTGGGAAAAGTCGAATCGCAGGCGCTCGGCATCCACCAGGGAACCCTTCTGCGCCACGTGCTCGCCCAAAACCGTGCGCAGGGCGGCGTGCAACAGGTGGGTCGCGGAGTGATTCAGCGCGGTGGCCTGTCGGGTGTAGGCGTTGACCTGGGCCTTGAGCGTGTCGCCCAGTTTCAGAGCGCCCTCCTCCAGCTTACCGATATGTGCGAATACGCCACCGGTATATTTGCGGGTGTCGTTGACCTCGAACAGCAGACCTTCACCCTCCAGGTTACCCTGATCACCGACCTGGCCACCGGATTCGGCGTAGAACGGGGTGTGATCCAGAAACACCATGCCTTCATCCCCGGTCTCCAGGTGGTCCACGGAGGCGTCGCCTTTCATCAGTGCAACCACCACCGCATCATCCTCCAGGCGCTCATAGCCCGAGAACAAGGTTTCCTTATCCAGTCCCAGTTCCACCGCATCGGAGATGCTGAACTGGCTGGCTTCCTGGGCGCGCTTGCGCTGCTCCGCCATGGCCTTTTCAAAACCGATCTCATCGATGCTCAACTGGCGTTCCCGTGCGATATCCGCGGTCAGGTCTTTGGGGAAGCCGTAGGTATCATAGAGTTTGAAGACGGTCTCTCCGGGAATCACCTCCCCCTTGAGATCCTGAATCGCCTCGTCAAGGATCTTCATACCCTGCTCGAGGGTCTGGGCGAAACGCTCCTCTTCGAGTCGCAGAACCTTCTCCACCTGCTCACGCTGCTTCAGCAGTTCGGGATAGAAATCACCCATCTCCTGGCACAGGGGACCCACCAGTTTGAAGAAGAAAGCATCCTGCACACCCAGCATGTAGCCATGACGGATGGCGCGGCGGATGATCCGGCGCAGCACATAGCCTCGGCCTTCATTGGACGGCAGTACCCCGTCGACGATGAGGAAGGCGCAGGAGCGGATATGGTCCGCGATCACGCGCAGGGATTTCTCTTCCAGGTTGGTGCATCCGGTCAGTTTCGCCGCTGCCTCGATAAGGTGGGCGAACAGGTCGATTTCATAATTGCTGTGTACATGCTGGAGTACCGCCGCCAGACGCTCGAGACCCATACCGGTATCCACGGAGGGTTTCGGCAACGGGGTCATGTTGCCTTCGGCGTCACGGTTGTACTGCATGAACACCAGGTTCCAGATCTCGATGTAGCGGTCACCATCCTCTTCCGCGGAGCCCGGAGGTCCGCCCCAGATGTCCTCGCCGTGATCGTAGAAGATCTCGGAACAGGGTCCGCAGGGACCGGTGTCACCCATGGACCAGAAGTTGTCGCTTTCGAACCGCTTGCCGCCCGGCTTGTCGCCGATCCGGGTGAAGCGGTTTTCGTCCACGCCGATCTGTTTGAGCCAGATCTCCGCCGCTTCATCATCGTCCTCGTAGACCGTGACCCAGAGTTTGTCCGCGGGCAGGCCGATGGTCTGGGTCAGAAACTCCCAGGCGTAACGAATGGCATCCTGCTTGAAGTAGTCGCCAAAACTGAAATTGCCCAGCATTTCGAAGAAGGTGTGATGGCGCGCGGTGTAGCCCACGTTTTCCAGATCGTTGTGTTTGCCTCCGGCGCGCACACAGCGCTGGGAACTGGTGGCTCGGGAATAACCGGGTTTTTCGCGGCCGAGAAATACATCCTTGAACTGCACCATGCCCGCATTGGTGAACAGCAGGGTGGGATCGTTCTGCGGCACCAGGGGACTGCTGGGCACCACCTCATGTCCATGCGCGGCGAAATAATCCAGAAAGGCTTGTCGAATTTCGGTGCTGGTTTTCATCGTCAGAAAGCTAATTCCCGGTTCAGGACAAACGGTGAAAGATATCAGGATCGGGGCATCAGTCAAACAGAAAGCGGCGAACCAGATCGCCGGGAAAGCCCCGGGATTCGAGAAAACGGGCCCGCCGGGCCGCCTCCTTGAAGTCTCCGCTGCGCTGTTGTCCGTACTTGGCGTCGTGTACCCCGTTGAGGAGTTCCGGCCATTCGTCCTCAAAGGGCGCCATGGCCTGCCTGATCAGGGCATCGTCGACGCCCCGCTCCCGCAACTCGATGCGGATGCGCACCGGCCCCTGCCCCCGGTTCACCCGGCTCTCGACGAACTGCTGGGCATAGCGCTCATCGCTTTGCAGGGAGGCGGTCTGCAGATCATCCAGGACCTGGTCGATGGGGTCAGGTTCGTATCCCCGCTGCAACAGCTTGTTACGCAGTTCCCTGCGGGAGTGCTCCCGTGCGGCAAGCAGGCGAACCGCGCTGGCCTCGATCTCCGAGGCATCCTTCTCGCCGCTCAGGATTCCGCCTCTTCAAGGGCCTCTTCAGCCTCCAGGGAAGGCATCAGTTCAGCGCGGATTCGCGCCTCGATACCGTCGGCGATATCCGGGTTCTCCTTGAGAAAATTACGCACATTCTCCTTGCCCTGGCCGATGCGGTCCCCGTTGTAGCTGTACCAGGCGCCGGACTTGTCGATGATGCTCTGTTTGACACCCAGTTCGATGATTTCGCCTTCGTGGGAGATACCCTCGCCGTAGAGGATCTCGAACTCCACCTGTTTGAATGGAGGCGCCACCTTGTTCTTGACCACCTTGACCCGGGTATCGCTGCCGACCACCTCGTCACCCCGCTTGATCGCACCGATGCGGCGGATATCAAGGCGTACCGATGAGTAGAACTTGAGTGCGTTACCGCCGGTGGTGGTTTCCGGGCTGCCGAACATCACGCCGATCTTCATACGGATCTGGTTGATGAAGATGACCAGGCAGTTGGTGCGCTTGATATTGGCGGTGAGTTTGCGCAGGGCCTGGGACATCAGGCGCGCCTGCAGTCCGACGTGGGAGTCACCCATGTCTCCCTCGATTTCCGCCTTCGGGGTCAGGGCCGCCACCGAGTCGATGACCACCACGTCCACGGCGCCCGAGCGCACCAGCATATCGGTGATCTCCAGGGCCTGTTCACCGGTATCCGGCTGAGACACCAGCAGTTCGTCCACGTTGACGCCCAGCTTTTCCGCATACTGCGGATCCAGGGCATGTTCCGCGTCGATGAAGGCCGCGGTACCGCCCATCTTCTGCGTCTCGGCGATCACCTGCAGGGTCAGGGTGGTCTTACCGGAGGATTCAGGACCGTAGATCTCGACCACCCGGCCGCGGGGCAGGCCGCCGATACCCAGAGCAATGTCCAGGGTCAGGGATCCGGTAGAGATCGCCTCGATGTTCTTGATCGCCGTGGTGTCCCCCATGCGCATGACGGATCCCTTGCCGAACTGTTTTTCGATCTGCCCCAGAGCGGCGCTCAGTGCCTTTGCACGGTTTTCATCCATTTCGGTGAACCCTCATCAATTCTGTTTTGCTATGCGTGGTCGGTTAAGCGGTCAGGCCGCTTGTGGCACGGAATTATCACACAGCCACAGGCTCACGTCATGAGCCAGCAGAGGAATTTTTATCCTGATCAGGCGGGATATTCCGCGCAGAACTCCGGGGTATACCGGGCGGGATTTTCCACACGCATCCCCACCACACCCGCGTCTGTCAGCCGGGCCTGCCCAACTACAGCGGTTCGACCGTCGCCAGCCTGGTGCCGTGGATGCGCCGCTCACGGAGAGCCAGCCAGAGACTCAGGCTGAAGGTGATGCTCAGCACCAGCCAGGAGGCCAGTACCACACCCGACCAGGCGTTCCAGTCCCAGAAAGGTTCGAAATAGAATCCCCCCAGGGTGGCGCCGGCATAGTAGAACACCAGGTAGAGCGAGGTGGCGCTGCCCCGGGCGTTTAGCGCATGGCGGGTGACCCATCCCGAAGCCAGGGAGTGGGTGAAAAAGAATCCGCAGGCATTGATGAACAGCCCAACCACGATCAGGGTCAGTGAATGACTCAGGGTAAACAGGGTTCCGACCATGAACAGCAGGATCCCCACCCCCATCATCACCGGTTGTGAGCGGTTTTTTGCCAGCCGCCCGGAGAATCCGGCGGCGAGTGTCCCGGTCAGGTAGGTCAGGAACAGCATCCCCAGCCAATGACTCGATAACCCGTAGGGCTCTGCGGAGAGGCGGAAGGTGATGTAACTGTACTGATTCACAAAGATGAAGAAGTTGAGTCCGCCGATCAGGCAGGCCACCAGAATCAGAGGATTGCCGAGATGCCCGCCGAGGCTGTTCAGGACCGCGCCGATGCGCAGCGGTTTGGCGACAAACCGGCGCGACGGCGGTAACAGACAGAACACCACCAGCAGGCAGACCAGATCGAAACCGGCCAGCGCCAGGAAACTGCTCTGCCATCCCCAGGCATCCGCCGCCAGACCGCTGATCAGACGCCCGGACACCCCACCGAGGGAATTGGCGCCGATGTAGAGCCCCACGGCAAACAACAGGGCCTCTGGGTCGAGTTCCTCACCCAGGTAGGCCAGGGCCGCCGCAGGCAGTCCGGCAATGAACACACCCTGCAGGGCGCGCAACATCAGGTGCAGGGCGTAATCCGTAGCAAACGCGGTAAGCAGGGTGGTCAGGCACAGCAGCACCAGCGACCAGAGAATCACCACCCGCCGTCCTATCGCATCCGAGAGCGGGCCGAACAGCAACAGGCAACTGCCCAGTGCCAGGGTCGTCACCGACAGGCTCCAGGTTGCCGCCAGAGAGTCGACGGCAAAGTAGTCGCGGATCTGCGGCAGCAATGGCTGGGTGATGTAAAGATTGCTGAACACCATGATCGAGCCGATGCACAGGGCAAGTGTCGCGCGCCAGAAATCGGGACTGCGGGCCTGGATCATGCTGGTGGATACTCCTGTTGCTGCCTCGGGTGGATAAGCATTGAGATTAGCCTCGGCAAATCTATAATTGAAATATATTGTTTATATAATGTTTATATTAATTAGTTATGGATCTACGCCAACTGCGATATTTCAAGACTGTCATCGACCAGGGGGGCTTCACCGCAGCCGCCCAGATTCTGCACGTGGCCCAGCCGGCGATCAGCGTGGCCATCCGCAAGCTGGAGGCCTCCCTGGACATGACCCTGCTGCAGCGCGGTGACCGGCGCATCACCGCAACCGCCGAAGGAGAGGTTCTGCTAGCGCATGCACAACGCATCCTGGCGCTCACCAACATGGCCGAACTGGAGATGTCGGAACTCAAGGGGTTGACCAAGGGGGAGGTGCGTATCGGAATTCCGAGCATGCTCGGGTCCTACTACTTCCCGCCCCTGCTCATGGGTTTCAAGCACCGCCATCCCGCGCTGCGGCTTTCCGTCTACGAACAGGGTACCCGGCGTCTTCAGGAGATGATCCGGGCGGGAGAACTCGACCTGGGCGTGGTGGTGGCGGATGCCCCGCCAGAGGATTTGGAGACCCGTTTTCTGACCCGCCAGGAGATGGTCGCCTGCGTGCCCCGCGATCACCCCTTCGCGCAGAGGTCCCAGGTCAGTATGGAAGCGTTTTTCAGTCAGGAACTGGTGGTTTTCAAGCAGGGTTACTTTCTACGCGAGTTCATCGACCGTTTCAGCCAGAAGCAGAAACGGGATCCGATCATCGCCTTCGAGACCAACCTGATTCCCCTGACCAAGGCGATCGTGCGCCAGGGCTTTGCCATCACCACCTTTTTGCGGATGGTGCTGGAACAGGATACACAGCAGGACCTGGTGGCCGTTCCCTTCAGCGAGCCGGTGTTTCTCGAACTCTCCCTGGCGTGGAAAAAAGACGGCTACCTGTCCCGGGCGGACCGGGCGTTCGTTGACTATGTGCTGAGCCACAGTGGCTGAGGTGTGAGAATTTTGTGCTTGCAACCGGACCGGAGGAGTTCACGCACCGAGCAGGACGCATTGCAGAGCTACTCTGGATCCGCGGCCGCCTCGCCCAGATGCCAACGCTGCACGATCCGGTAGCGCCGGCCACCGGCCTGCGGGTTGGTCGATTCGGCCAGTACGAACTCCTGCACCGGCCATTCTATGGGCTGTTCAAGCAGATCGGCGCCGACCGGGTAACTCTTACGCATCAGGGTGACATGCGGGCGATAGCTCCGGGTCTCCGGCTTGAAACCACACTCTTGCAGACCCGTCTGAAGTCCCTGCACCAGCGCCGCAAGGGGCTCGGGGGTCGATTCCGGTGCCGCCCAGAGGATTCTCGGACGGGTCCAGAATCCCAGGTGATGCAGGCTCAGATCGAATCCGGGTGAGCGGATCCGCTCCGCCACCTGGGTGATGCAAGCCAGCCTGGACGAGGCAACCGATCCAAGGAATACCAGTGTCATATGCAGATCATCTGCTTGATGCGGACGCCCCGGATGCCTGGAGTAGCGCCCTATCAGACGCGTCAGTTCATCGCGCACCGGGGGACTTGGCCAAAGCGCGAAGAACAGTCTCGAGTCACTCACTTTCGAGGATCCCGATCAGCTGTTGCATGGCGTATCCGGTAGCCTGCCGGCGCACCGCTTCCCGGTCTCCCGGAAAATACCGTCTCTCACTCTGCGGCGCTCGCCCGCGCATCTCCCAGGCAAAACACACCGTACCCACCGGCTTTTCCTCAGAACCGCCGCCGGGACCGGCGATACCACTGATAGCCACGGCGAGATCCGCGCCACTTTTCTCCAGGGCCCCCCTCACCATCGCCTCGACGGTCTGCTCGCTAACCGCGCCCCGCTGTTCCAGGATTTCAGCGGAGACGCCGAGCATCTCCTGCTTGGAGCAATCACTGTAGGTGACATAGCCCCGCTCGAACCATTGGCTGCTGCCCGGTAGATCCGTCAGCACCTTTGCCAGCCAGCCACCGGTGCAGGATTCCGCGACCACCAGCCGCTGATCTCTGGACAACAGTCGTTCGGCGCAACCCTGGGCAAGCGCCTGCAGAGGGACATCGCTGTCTGCCACGTCTACCCCATCCCGGCCTCGGCCGGTTGTTCCTGCTCCAGCTTTTTCAGCAGTTGCTTGATCATCTTTTTCAGCGCTGACGACTCAACACGTTGAATGGCCTTTTGCCCGCTGACCCATTCCCGGCCCCGGTGCGACTCCTCCCAGAGATCTTCGGAGAGCACCTCGTCCACCCGCATGGGGTAGACCTGGACGCTGCAGACACCCCCCCATTTCTTGTACTCGTACTCACCGAGCGCCTGCTCGCCCACCTCGCCGGTGACACCCGCCTCCTCCAGGGCCTCTTTGGCCGCCGATGCCTGCAGGCTCATACCCGGCTCGATGATGCCTTTGGGTATTACCCAGTGTTTCTGTTTGTGTGAGCCGACCACCAGGATTTCGGGTTTAGCGTCGTGGATCCGATAGGGAATGACCGCCGATTGGCGATAGTAGTAGGCGGGGCGTTCTCGCAATTCCTTGCCGTTGTGGTCCGGATACGGGAATCGATTACCCAGGTTGCTGGCACGGGTGATTTCCCGCAGCGAACCGTCTCCGGACTTCAACTCACTCCAGTCGTCGGGCATGCGGAGCCGCGCCAGGGTCGCGGTGGGGATCAGCTTACCGTCCTTGGGCAGGGCGATCCGCTCGCCTTCGAGATACTCCGCAAGGATTTCCAAGCCCGGGTTATGCCCGACCAGAAGCACCCTCTGCGCGGTTTCTGGAATCCCCGAGAGCACCTGCAGGAGGTCTTCCAGACGGGCCGCATAGATACGCCGGTCCTGGATGATGGATTCGAAGTCCATGCCCATGACCTTGACGGTCTTGTCCGCGGTATCGATCGCACGCACCGCAGGTGAACTGATGACGTAGTCGGGTTTCAATTGCTGCTGCAGCAGCCAGACACCGATCAATTGTGCACCACGCCGACCCCGGTCCTTGAGTGGCCGCTTGAAATCCTCCACCTGTTCGGCCCAGTCCGACTTTCCGTGTCTGAGCAGCATCAGTTCTCGCATTGTCACCTCACTCGTGTAATACCGCGCATCCCATTGACCCTGGAACCCGTGATCGGGCCTATTAACATCGATCCGAAAGTCCCCTGCAAAATACGCTATTCGAGGACTTTCGGGCAATCAGAAAAACAGCACCAGAATCCAGCTTATCGCCACCAGCATCAGGGACACCATGACAGCGGCGGATCCCTGATCCTTGGCGCGCCCGGACAGCTTGTGCGTTTCCGTGCTGATGCGATCGACCACGCTCTCGATGGCGCTGTTCAACAGTTCGACGATCAGCACGATTAACAGGGGACCGACCAGCAGTATGCGTTCAACCGCATCGTTTCCCAGCCACAGACCAAGCGGAAACAGAATAATCGTCAGCAATACTTCCTGGCGAAAAGCTTCCTCGTTCTTGTAGGTCGAACGGAAACCCTTCATGGAAAAGCGCAAGGCGTTGACCAGGCGCCGGAAACCGACGTTGCTTTCGTTTTGCATCACCATACGGGTGCTTCTTCTACCAGTTTGCGGGATATAAATCGAGACATGGATCGTGCCTGTCACAAATAAATAATCATCCTCTCACAAAACCGCAATCGCCAGCCACTAAGGTGCGCAGCCAGTGAACGAACCGGGAAACCTCATGTCGACACTGAAATACAAAAGCCTGTTCATTTCCGACACCCACCTGGGTCTGCGAGCGGCCCGAACCGAATACCTGCTCGACTTTCTCAAACACACCGAAAGCGACAACCTTTACCTGGTCGGTGACATTCTGGATATCTGGAAAATGCGCTCCGGCTGGTACTGGCCATCAATCAACAACGAGATCATTCACGAGATCATCAACAAGGCGAAACGTGGCACCCGGGTCATCTATGTCCCCGGCAACCACGATGAAACCCTGCGCGACTACCACAACTTTCATTTCTCCGGCGTGGATATTCGTCCCAAGGTGGTCCACCAAACTTCGGATGGGCGGCGTTTCCTGGTACTTCACGGAGACGAATTCGATGGCGTGGTAATGAACAACAAGTGGCTCGCCCACCTCGGCAGCGACGCTTACGATCTGCTGTTGTGGCTGAACCGCTGGTTCAACGTGGCGCGCAGGCGCCTGGGGTTTGGTTACTGGTCTCTGTCCGCCTATCTCAAGGCCCAGGTCAAGGAGGCGGTGAAATACATCAGTAACTTCGAAAAGGCCGTGGTGCATGCCGCCCGGGAGCAAAAGCTCGATGGTGTGATCTGCGGCCACATTCACCATGCCGTGATCAGTGAGATGGACGGCGTGACCTATGCCAACTGCGGCGACTGGGTGGAGAGCTGCACCGCCCTCGCTGAAGAACCCGATGGCAGCCTCAAGTTGATCCACTGGGTCGACGAATCCATGCAACTACTGGACAGGAAAGAAGCGGATTATGCGGATAGCGATACTGACGGACGCGTGGTTCCCACAAGTTAACGGCGTCGTAAGGACGCTCAACAAAACCATTTCACTGCTGGAAAGCTGGGGGCATGAAATTCTGTGCATCAACCCGGGCCTGTTCCGCACACTGCCCACTCCCACCTATCCGGACATTCCCCTGTCACTGTTTCCCTATGCCAGGGTGAAACGGTTGCTGGAGGAGTTCCAGCCCGATGCCATACACCTGTCGACCGAAGGTCCCATCGGCTGGGCCGGACGGCGTTACTGCCTGCGAAACGACTTCCCCTACACGACCACCTATCACACCCGCTTCCCCGAGTATGTGAGATTGCGTGCGCCGATCCCCCTGTCCCTCTCCTATGCCTTTGTCAGAACCTTTCACAGCAAGGCGGCGGTTACCATGGTGGCGACACGCTCGATGAAGGAGACCCTGGAAGCGCATGGATTCAATAACCTCGACTACTGGACGAGGGGTGTCGACATTGATCACTTCATCCCCCGGGAGAGTGTACTGAAGGAACTCCCCGGACCAATCGCGGTGTATCTCGGACGGGTGGCGGTGGAGAAGAACATCCGCGACTTCCTGGATATCGACTTTCCCGGTTCGAAGGTGGTGATCGGTCACGGCCCGGCCCTCGCGGAACTCAAGCAGCGCTATCCCGGCGCGCACTTTCTCGGCTACCGGGAGAACGGCGATCTTGCCGGATTGCTGGCTTCCGCAGACGTAATGGTGTTCCCCAGTCTCACCGACACCTTCGGCCTGGTCATGCTCGAGGCCATGGCCTGCGGGGTGCCCGTGGCCGCCTATCCGGTGGAAGGCCCGCTGGACGTTGTGCAGAACGGGGTCAACGGCTGGCTCGATGAGGATCTGAAGATCGCCGTGGAACGCGCCCTGGACGTGGACCGGGTCAGTTGCCGGGCGTATGCGGAACAGTTCTCCTGGGAGGCCTGCACCCGACAGTTTCTCGATCTGGTGCAGGCGCATTGTCCAGAGGGAGACGCGGAACCATCCGTGAAAACCGGCTAAACGAACGCCAATGCCCTGATGAGACGGCAGTATCACGCCCTGTTCAAATAAGGATCGCTGGCCGCGGCGAATTTAGAATCGGGATCCTGCCGGGTCCCGAACCTGGCACGCTTCATCCGGTGTGGATTGGCCCATTCCCTCTTCGTGCAAGAAAACACGGACGGAGCCAGGCATTCTCCCGCTGAGAACCCCGCAACACCCGAACCTCGACGGATCGACAGCCCTCGAGATTAACCTCGGCGCACTTTCGCGGTACACTTCCCGGTCAGTTTTGCGGCTCCGGATCCGGGATCGCTTTCCTTTACGACTCCAACAAGCCTTGATTCCGGGTGAACCAGCCGCCCGCAGGATGCCATGACCGAACTACAAATCCTCTGCGAACACCGCCCCTCCTCCATGAAACTCGAGATTCAGGGTGTCTACGACTGGCCTGTCTGGAGCAAGGAGGTCTCGACCTTCGACTGGTCCTACGAGCGCACCGAAATCTGCTACTTCGTGCGCGGCAAGGTCATCGTCACCCCCGCGGGAGGTGAACCCCAGACCTTTCAGCGAGGTGATTTGGTGACTTTCCCCGCAGGTCTGCAATGCACCTGGGAAGTACTCAAACCAGTGGAAAAACACTACACCTACGAATAGGCCCGGCGCATGGCCCAGCCTCGTCCAGACACACCCCAGCACACCCCCATGATGCAGCAGTATCTGAGCATCAAGCGGGAGCACCCCGATATGCTGGTGTTTTACCGGATGGGGGATTTCTACGAACTGTTCTATGCCGACGCCGAGAAGGCGGCCCGCCTGCTGGACATCACCCTGACCAAGCGGGGTCAATCCGCCGGCCAGCCCATCCCCATGGCGGGAGTCCCCTATCATGCCGCCGAGGGCTATCTCGCCCGACTGGTCAGACAGGGCGAGTCGGTGGCGATCTGCGAGCAGATTGGCGATCCCGCCACCAGCAAGGGCCCGGTTGAGCGCAAGGTGGTGCGCATCGTCACACCGGGCACCCTCACGGACGAGGCGCTGCTCGAGGAACGACGCGAAAACCTGCTGATGGCGGTCAACGAACAGGGCGACGAACTGGGACTCGCGGTGCTCGACCTGGCCAGCGGTCGTTTTTCGGTAATGCAGGTGCAGGGTGAGGAGGCGCTGCGCAGCGAGTTGGAACGACTGGCGCCGGCGGAACTCCTGCTGGATGAGGATTCCCGGCTGGCGGAATCCCTCAGCCTCCGTTGCGGCATCACCCGGCGCCCGGCCTGGCACTTTGACAGCGACTCGGCCGTGCACCTCCTGAGCCGCCAGTTCGGCACCCGGGACCTGGGCGGATTCGGCTGCGAACCCCTGCCCTGGGCGGTGGGCGCCGCCGGCTGTCTGTTACAGTATGTGGAAGAGACCCAGTTCGGCGGCCTGCCGCATATCCGCGGACTGCGGGTTGAACATCGCAATGACAGTATCATCATCGATGCGGCCACACGGCGGAATCTGGAACTGGTGCACTCCCTGAGCGACCAGCCACAGCACACCCTCGCAGGGATCCTGGACCGCACCGTGACCGCGATGGGCAGCCGCATGCTGCGCCGCTGGATCAGCCAGCCCCTGCGTGACCGCTCTTCGGTGACCCAGCGTCACGCCACCCTTCAGAGCCTGTTGGAGAGTGACCTGTTTCAAGCCATCCAGGAACTACTCAAGGGTATTGGCGATATTGAACGCATCCTCGCACGCGTCGCCCTGAAAAGCGCCCGTCCCAGAGATCTGGCGACCCTGCGCGATACCCTGGCCATGTTGCCCCGGCTGCAAGCCCTGCTGTGCCAACTCGACGCCCCCCTGACCCGCTCCCTGTGCCTGGAAATCGGTGAGCATCCGCAACAACAGGGGTTGCTGCAGCAGGCGATCATCGAACACCCCCCGATGCTGATCCGGGACGGCGGTGTGGTCGCAACCGGCTATGACCCGGAGTTGGATGAACTTCGCGCCCTGTCACAGAACGCAGATCAGTTCCTGCTCGACCTGGAACAGCGGGAACGTGAGCGTACCGGCCTGTCGAATCTCAAGGTCAGCTATAACCGGGTGCATGGTTACTACATCGAAATCAGCCGGAGTCAATCCTACAGGGCGCCGGATGACTACATCCGTCGTCAAACCCTGAAGGGCGCGGAACGATTCATCACCCCGGAACTGAAAAAGTTCGAAGACCAGGTCTTGAGTGCCCGTGAGCGCTCTCTGGCGCGGGAAAAACATCTCTACGAACAGTTGCTCGACACCCTGGGCAGCGCACTGGCGCCTTTGCAGCGCTGTGCGGAGGGACTGGCGACCCTGGATGCACTATGCAACCTGGCGGAACGCGCCGACGCCCTCTCCCTGGTGCGCCCCGAACTGGTGGATGACCCGGGCCTGGAAATCCGCGACGGTCGCCACCCGGTGGTTGAACAGGTCAGCCAGAACCCGTTTGTCGCCAACAGCGTCAGTCTGAATCCGAACCTGCGCATGCTCATCGTCACCGGACCGAATATGGGCGGCAAGTCCACCTTCATGCGTCAAACCGCGATCATCACCCTGCTCGCCTATGCCGGGAGCTTTGTACCCGCCGGCGCCGCCAGACTCGGCCCGATCGACCGGATCTTTTCCCGCATCGGCGCATCCGACGACCTGGCCGGTGGACGCTCCACGTTCATGGTGGAGATGGAGGAAACCGCGAACATTCTGCACAACGCCACGGACCAGAGCCTGGTGCTGATGGATGAGATCGGTCGCGGCACTTCAACCTTCGATGGTCTGTCCCTGGCCTGGGCCTGTGCGGTTGAACTGGCGACCCGGTTACGCGCCTTCACGCTGTTCGCCACCCACTATTTCGAACTCACCACACTGCCGGATGAACACCCGGGAATCGCCAACCTGCACCTCGATGCGGTCGAGCATGGCGACAGCATCGTATTTCTACATGCGGTGAGAGAGGGGCCGGCGAATCAGAGCTATGGCCTGCAGGTCGCCACCCTGGCCGGGGTACCCAAAACGGTGATACATATGGCCCGCCGCAGACTTCAAGAACTGGAAGCCAGCGCTCAGCGTCATGCGGACCAGCAGCAGAGTCAATTGCCCCTGTTCGATGCCATTCCCGACGCCTCGGAACCATCGGCGGTGGAACGCATGCTCGAGGCGGTCGATCCTGACGATTTGACTCCGCGACAGGCGCTGGAAACACTCTACCGACTCAAACAGCAGTTAGGGTCCGATCCGTCGTAATCCTTGTTGGCCCCTGCAGGATGAAAGCGGTCATATCGCAGTCCACATCACTTGAGGAGATATCATGAGCGATCACGTTTACAAAAAGATACAACTGGTGGGTTCATCGACCACCAGCACCGACGACGCCATTCGCAACGCCATTGCCCGGGCCAATGAAACCATCAGCAACATGAACTGGTTCGAGGTGGTGGAAACCCGTGGCCACATCGAGGACGGCCAGGTTTCTCACTGGCAGGTCACCCTGAACATTGGCTTCCGGCTCAAGGACTGAACGGATCCGCTGTAGCCGGCATCATCCAGAGTCCCGGACGGCGGAATCCACCCTCCAGTCCCGCTCGACGACAGGGGTGCAGTTGCACAGGGATTTCGGGAAAAATAAACCGGCGCGGCGGATTAGGGAAAATCGGCTAATCGAGAAATTTCAGTGACAGTTCGCCGAGGGTGATGTTGTCGCCGTCTTTCAAGGCGACCCCGCCGGCCTTGATGGGTTGGCCATTGATCATCGGGGTGTTCTCACCACCGACTTTCAGCAGGTAGTAGCCATTGTGGCGTTGATTGATCAATACCAGGTCGCCACCAGGATTGCCCACGCTGAAAAAAGCCCGGTCAATCACCCGCTCTTCCCCGCTTTGATCACCCGCCATGAATTTCACCCGGGCGCTCGATGCCAGTTGGGAATCCGGCTGCGCTTCGGTTTGAGCGGCGGCGGGGCTTGCTGGAGCGGGCCTGCGCTCACTCGCTGAAACGCCAGAGGGGTTTGCCGGGGTTTCCGACTGAGGGGATTGAGCGGATTCAGCCGGCGGTGCGGCCATGGATCGGGGTTTGAGCACCACAGTACGATCCGGATCCTCATCCTGAGGTGCGACCTGGGCGATGTAGCGCAGGCTGTATTTGCCGATCTCGATCAGGTCGCCATGCTTGAGAAACCGCTTGGTGACAATCGAGCCGTTGACCCGGGTGCCATTGGTGCTGCGCTCATCCTCGATGGAAAATCCCTGGTAGACGCGCAGCAGGCTTGCATGGTGACGACTGACCGAGCGATCCCCCAGACAGATATCACACGCGGCATCCCGCCCGATCGACATGCGCCTTTGTAAAAGCTCGAACTCTTGCGGCGTGCCATCATCACCCAAAATAACGAGTTTTTCCATTCCGTCATACACCTAGGTATTCAATTTACTCAATCTTCGCAGACTGCTTGTGGACGGGCCAGTATCACCGAAATGTTATCGACGCCCCCCATCCGACAGGCATAGTCGACCAGCGCATCAGCCTGCTCAAACAGGCTCAATTCCTGGTTTTCAAGAATACTTTGCATTTCGTCATCCGTCACCATGCCGGTCAGACCGTCGGTGCACAGCAGATACACATCACCGGTCTCCCATCGAATCTCTTCCACATCGACCAGCACCTGGTAATCCGATCCCAGGGCGCGCGAGAGCACATTGGTGGGAACGCCGGCCAGCAGCGCCTCCTCGATACAGGAAAAGTCCCCAAGATTGACCATTTCCTGAATCATCGAATGATCCAGAGTCAGCTGCTGCAATGCCCCCTTCCGCCAACGGTAGAGACGGGAATCCCCCACATGGGCGTAGATCAGCCGTTGCTCCAGAAACAGCCCCAGCACCAGCGTCGTGCCCATGCCCTGATAGTCCGACACCTGGTCAGCCAACTCGAGAATCGCCTGATTGACCGAGCCGACCGCATCCCGGATCTGCGTCTGGCCGACTTCCAAACCGTCCCACAGGAGGCTGGTCAACTGACTCACCAGCAGGTCGACAGCCAGACCACTGGCCACCTCGCCTGCATTGGCGCCTCCCATGCCGTCGGCCAGCAGCACCAGACCCGATTCCGGATCTCCACCGACCGCGTCTTCATTGTGTTCCCGTACCCGGCCCCTGTCGGTACGCATGGCGACTTCTAAAATCAAGCGGATTCCCCGTTACCGCGCCCCCGGTCTGGCAGGGTGCTGCAGCCTATTGCGTCTTGTTGTTGGCCTGCTTGGCTTTTTCGAGATCCAGTTTCGTCAGGATCTGATTCATCTTCTGCGCCGGCATGTAACCGGGCAGCATGTCTCCGCTTTCAAGGAAGATGGCGGGGGTGCCGGTGACACCCAGGTCCTTACCCAGTTCATAGTGCTGCTTGACCGGGTTGTCGCATTGCTTCTTCTCGATCTCATCGCCCGCCTTGGCCAGGGTCATGGCGGCTTTGGGGTCGTCGGCACAGAGTACCGAGACGGCTTTGTCATAGGACGCGCTGCCGACACCTGCCCTTGGATACATCATGTAACGCACCCGAATGCCCAGGTCGTTGTAGTCCTGAATCTCAGCGTGCAGTTTACGACAATATCCACAATCGATATCAGTGAACACGGTGATCGTGTGCAGGGTTTTCTCCGGCGCAAACACCACCATTTTGTCCTCGCCGACCGCCTCGATGGCCTGCGCTTTGGCCAGGGCGACCTTGGGAGAAGTCAGGTCCTCCCGCTTGGCGAGATCGTACAGCAGGCCACTGAGAAGGTAGCGGCCGTCTCCGGTGACATAGACCATCTGGGTTCCCAGCATCACCTCATACAGGCCATCGACAGCGGATTGCTGAATGCTGGTGATCTGCGCGTCCTTGACGATCCCCTCGACCCCCAGGCGTATCTTCTGCTGCACTTCATTAGGCACGCCATCATCCGCAATAACCGGGGGCATGATGAGCACTGAGAGGGCAGCGCCGATCAGGCTCTGTAAAAAAACTGGTTTCATGAAATCAGTCCCGAAAATTCTGATATTGGAGCGGCAGCCCGTAGTCGGACTGACGCAGGAGAGCAATGACCTGCTGCAGATCATCCCGTTTTTTGCCCGTCACGCGTACCTGGTCGCCCTGGATCTGCGATTGGACCTTGATCTTGCTGGCCTTGATATCCTTGATCATCTTTTTCGCGGTATCGGTCTCGATCCCCTGCTTGATGATGACGATTTGACGCGCTGCATTGAGACTGGTCTGAACGTCGCGAATATCCATGGCTGCAGTATCGACACTGCGTTTGACCAGCTTCTGGCGCAATATATCCATCATCTGATTAAGTTGGAACTCCTGTTCGGCACGCAAGGTGATTTCATTCTGCGACTGTTCGAAGAGCGCGTCGACGCCTTTGAAATCAAATCGGGTCCCAATCTCACGATTGGCCTGGTCGACTGCGTTTCGCACTTCCTGCAGATCGACTTCGGACACAATATCGAAAGACGGCATCAGAAAACCCCCATTTATTCATGTGGTTGGTAGCTGCATTCCCACAACCGACCGGTGAAGGGCGGAGATTATACATGAGTTTACAAAGGAACATGCGGATGTAACTTCCCAGTCTGCCATCCCGAACTTGCGCAGACTCGCATCATCCGCGGGGATGGTGCTTGCCGTGCAGGGTTTTAAGCCTTTCCCGGGCCACATGGGTATAGATCTGAGTGGTCGACAGGTCGCTGTGACCGAGCAGCAGCTGCACTACCCTGAGATCCGCGCCATGATTCAGCAGGTGGGTCGCAAAGGCATGCCTGAGGGTATGCGGCGATACCGGGTGACTGATCCCGGCCGTGGCGGCATGTTTCTTGATCCGATACCAGAACGCCTGGCGGGTCATGCCGCTGCCACGCCGGGTCGGGAACAGGTGATTGCACACCCGGGCGCCAAGCAGGGACTCTCTGGATCCGGACAGAAAACGCACCAGCCAACTCTGAGCTTCATCGCCCAGAGGTACCAGCCGCTCCTTGCCCCCCTTCCCCACCACCCGGATCACCCCCTGCCCGAGACTGACCTGTTCGGGGCGCAGATCAACCAGTTCCGAGACCCGTAACCCAGTGGCATAGAGCACCTCAAGCATGGTTCGGTCACGCATACCTTCCGGGTCGTCCAGATCAGGGGCATCGAGCAAAGCCTCCACCTCGAGTTCCGACAGGGACTTCGGCAGCGGACGTCCCAATTTGGGTGTATCGATACGGATGCTGGGATCGGAGTCCAGCCATTTTTCGCGCAGCCCAAACTGATAAAATTGACGCACACAGGAGAGAAAACGGGCACTTGAACGGGGTTTTACGCCCAGCCCGTACAGGTGCGCCAGGTAGGATTGGAGATCCTGGCGCCTGACACCCAGCAATCCGGGTCTGCCAGAGGATTCCAGCCAGCTGACCAGCTTGCGCAGATCCGACTGATAGGCCGCCAGCGTATTGCGGCTTAACCCTCGCTCCATCCAGAGCGCATCCGCAAATGTTTCGATCAACTCCCCGTCTGTCTGCATATTACCCGCAACGTGATACCGAGTGATTCGTCGACGTGCCATCTCCCGGTTTTATACGAGGGGCGTTATGCACCTCGAACCCGGGAGAGCGGGAGTATCCACTGCAGGCACCCCGGACTCAAAACAGCACCGGGACTGTTTGTCCTAGATAATAGGAAAATATGACCACAATCAATCCCCCAACTGGAAAAAACTTTCCACAGATCCTGTGGATAACTTTGTGGGTAAAGACCTGATATTGGTTCTCAGACCCTATGGAATCTGCACCTGATTCAGATTGTGCAATTTCTGTACAATTACATTATTTTGTTATATTTCAGGTAGTTTTATTATTTTTATAAGAATTTGGTTCAATTCTCTTCATTAAATCATCATTCATGTCCTGTGTACGCAGGAAATGTGCATAAGAGGTATTGACAGCACCTGGTCAGCATGTTTGCTGAACACCTTCTATCGGCCGCACCGCACCTACTGAACATTGCTCACCTAAAATGGGGTCTCCACCCCAGTGACACACCGGGTTTACTGATCTGTACCCAATCAACCGTTCGACGTCTTATAATGTGCATCAGTCACCCCGGAGTCAGACAACATCGACATGGTCCAGCAAACAGCCCCATTCTGGAAACAACTCCCCCTGGAGAAAATGAACCGCGATCAGTGGGAATCACTGTGTGACGGGTGCGCCAAGTGCTGTCTGCAGAAACTCGAAGACGAAGACACCTGCGAGATCTATTTCACCAATATCGTGTGCGACCTGTTGGACCTGGAATCCTGCCGCTGCTCCCACTACAGGGATCGCTCGATACGGGTTCCGAATTGCGTCACCCTGACCCCTGCCGATTTACGTGATCCCTACTGGCTCCCGCCTACCTGCGCCTATCGACTTCTGGCGGAGCACCGCGACCTGCCCGACTGGCACCCGCTGAATCATCAGGGCGACACGGCACCCATGATCCTGGGAGGCCACACGATTCGCGGCCGAGCAATTCGCGAAGCCGATGCCGGCGACTGGGAGCACCATTTGATTGACTGGGTATAATCACAAAATAACTATATATTTCAGTTTGTTTTGTATTTTTTCCAGAAACGATATCTTATTATCATAATTTCCCATGAGCACCGAATCTCGTCCCTTCGACACACTCGCACAACTGCTGGAATCCGGTGGCTTGAAACTCAGCATCCTGGACATGGGACGGCGTGTCTGCGTCATACCCCACGAGACCTTTGTGTCGTTCGAACGCACACTCACCTGTTACCCCTATCCGCTTCAGCAGCAGGCCTGGTTCGCACTCTGCCTGCACGACCCCGTCCATCCGGAAATGGACCCGATCATCTGGTTTCTCCACTTCCCGCTGGATGAACAGGCCAAACTGCTGCAATCCGCCCGGGATGATTTTCTGCATCGCCTGATGGACAACCTGGCAGATCAACGCCTGGAATCGACTCGTGATTCCGGACTCGACACCGCCCTGCAGGACAACCCCTACCTGTTTCAGCCCCGCAAGGAACGACTCGCGATCCTGCATGCCCGCTTGACCCAGCGGCTCGGCAATCCCCCCTCCCGGTATTACGAACACGCCCGGGCTTACCTTGGCGGAGCACTGAGTTGGGATCAGTGGGCGTTCATTGGCTACCAGGGAATCGCGGATGTGGCCGCCAGACTGGCGTCGGACCCGCAATTGCAGCAGATTGCAGACGCCATCGAAGCGCTGCCGCCCGCGCCCTTGGAGGCACTCTGCCATTGCCTGGAAAACAGCGCGGTCCCCGAGGAAATCTCAGCAGCGCTGCTGGCACGCATCAAGGCAGAACTGGAACGCGACACACCCGACCCCCAGGTACTGAGCGCGGGCATCAGAGGAATCGCACAATCCACTTCAGATATTATCCGTAATAAACTGATAATAGAGATATTATCTGATGATATATCGATCCGTTCTGACCTCCTGGTAAGTATTGCCGGGCGCGCCTGGGAGGCCCTCAGAGATCCCGTTCTGCGCAACCTGTTCCTTGAGCGAATGGCCGTGAATGAGGCGGGAGAGGCGTTTTTCAATGCCGTTCTGAGTGATCTGCTGTATCTGCCGGATACACGTCCCTTGCTGCAATCGAGTCTGCGTCAAGCCGAGCGGAGTGAGGCATTGAGCCTGGCGATCGGTCGCTTTTTCGCCCACGTCAAGGCGCCCCAATCCGCTTGAGACAGCAAGGGTTCGGATCCCGGATCATTGACTCGACATCCGATCGGCCAGGATTGGTGCCAAGCCTCCCCGGGTGCGTATAATCGACTCCGCAACATCATCGACACGAGGTGCGCTGATCCATGGGATCCATGAAGAACCTGGTTGTAGCGCTCGATCTTTCCCCGAATTCCTGGGAGATCATCGAGCAGGCCCATAGGCTGTTTACGCCTGCGCAGGAATTTCATACCTGGCTCCTGCACATCGCCAATCCCGAACCGGATTTTGTCGGTTACGAACCCGGTCCTCAGGCTGTACGCGACGGCCAGGCCTCCGATCTGCATCAGCAACACCAGACCCTGCAAAGTCTGGCTGAACGATTGCGTGAGACAGGCGCCGATTGCACCGCGTTGCAGATACAAGGCGTGTTTGCGGACAAGATCCTGGAGGAGGCCGAAAAGCTCCACGCTGACCTGATCGTGGTGGGTTCCCACGGCAAAGGGGTCATCAAACAGCTGCTACTGGGCAGCACCAGCAATATTCTCGTGCGGCTTTCGCAAATACCGGTACTGGTCATACCGACCCACGACTGAATCGGAGCCAGTGGCCTCACCCGGGGTATGAAGAGGCGCGGCACCGGTGGAGCCCACCGATGCGCATCCGCGATGTCACATGTTGCCGATCATCGCATCGCCGAACGCGGAACAGCTGAGTTCCGTGGGACCGTCCATCAGTCTGGCCAGATCATAGGTGACTGTTTTGGACGAGATGGTGGTGCCCAGGCTCGCAATGATCATGTCCGCCGCCTCAAACCAACCCATGTGACGCAACATCATCTCAGCGGAGAGGATGAGTGACCCCGGATTGACCTTGTCCAGGCCGGCATATTTGGGAGCCGTACCGTGGGTGGCCTCGAACATGGCGACCGTATCGGAAAGGTTGGCGCCCGGAGCGATCCCGATACCGCCCACCTGGGCTGCCAGGGCATCGGAAATGTAGTCACCGTTCAGGTTCAGGGTGGCAATCACGCTGTACTCGGCGGGACGCAACAGGATCTGCTGCAGGAAGGCATCGGCGATCACATCCTTGATGATGATCTGATTGCCGGTTTTGGGGTTTTTCATGGTACACCACGGACCTCCGTCGAGTTCCTCGGCGCCGAATTCCTCCTTGGCCAGTTCATAACCCCAGCTTTTGAAGGCGCCTTCGGTGAACTTCATGATGTTCCCCTTGTGCACCAGAGTCACTGAATCACGGTCATTGTCGATCGCATACTGGATCGCCTTGCGCACCAGACGCTGGGTACCCTCGCTGGAGACCGGCTTGACGCCGATACCGGAAGTGGCCGGGAAGCGAATCTTGGTCACCCCCATCTCGTTCTGCAGGAAATCGATGAGTTTCTTGACCTCCGCAGTGCCGGATTCCCACTCGATGCCGGCATAGATGTCTTCCGAGTTTTCACGAAAGATCACCATATTGGTTTTCTCCGGCTCTTTCAGAGGACTCGGGGTACCGTCGAAATAGCGCACTGGACGCAGACACACATACAGGTCGAGTTGTTGACGCAATGCCACGTTGAGTGAACGGATACCGCCGCCCACCGGGGTGGTCAATGGGCCTTTGATGGAAACCACGAAATCCTTGACCGCTTCCAGGGTTTCAGCGGGCAACCAGGTATCCCCATCATACACCCGGGTGGCCTTCTCTCCGGCAAAAACCTCCATCCAGGCGATCTTGCGGTCGCCCCCGTAGGCCTTCTCCACAGCGGCATCGATGACTTTCCGCATGACCGGGGTGATATCCACACCGATCCCGTCCCCCTCGATGTAGGGAATGATGGGATTGTTGGGCACCTGCAGTGCCCCGTTGGCGTCTACGCGTATCTTTTCACCCTCGGAAGGGATCTCAATCTTGTCATATGCCATGGATGTATCCTATGTAGCGATAATGTAAGGCGGTTCACCGAAACCACTCCAACCCGACCCCGGCTCAGGATAAACCGGTGCAGGGTCTGCAGTCGTCCGGTCGGAGAGCCAGAGGGCAATTGTAGCGGTGTTTTGAGGTGCTTTTGTAGGACATTAGACCCACCGAGGCAAGCGTGGGTCAAGAATCGTATGATACGAACGCTAAAATTACGGATATTCGATACTCGCCGGGCGGAATCGCCACGGCTCTCAGGCTGAATGACCTGCGAGTGACATTAGTGCGATCCCGCCGTGGGAGATGTGAACCCAGGTGAACCGCGCAACCTCAGGCCGGGTGAATTTAACCCGTATGCAGGATTCGGCCTAGTCAGAGGTCCCTTTGACAGCAATGGCTCCGGACCTGACAGGAAGACAGGATGACGACATTGGACAACCGGACTGACAACGCTTTACTGGAATCCCTACTCGAGACCTGGCAACAGGTGATCATTGGTAAACCCGAGACCCTCGAAACAGTCCTGATCAGCCTGTTGTGCCGCGGCCACATTCTGCTGGAGGATCTGCCCGGACTCGGCAAAACGACGCTGGCGAAAACCCTCGCCAAGAGCCTGGACCTGGGCTTCAAACGAATCCAGTGCACCCCGGACCTGTTGCCTGCGGATATTACCGGGGTCTCCCTGTTCGACCAGAAGGCACAGGCGTTTCGTTTTATCCCGGGGCCTATCTTCACTAACATCCTGCTGGCGGACGAAATCAACCGCACCTCACCCAGAACCCAGTCCGCGCTGCTGGAAGCGATGGCCGAACGTACTGTCAGCGTGGACCGAAAAACCCGTAAGCTGCCCGCCACCTTTCTGGTGATCGCCACCCAGAACCCGATCGAGTTCAGCGGCACCTTCCCCCTCCCCGAAGCTCAGCTGGACCGTTTCTTCATGCGCCTGTCCCTGGGCTATCCCGCAGCCGAGGAGGAGTCACGCATTCTCAGGATGCATCAGCAGGAAGACCCCATTGCACCGGTAACCCCGGTGATCGACGAATCGCAACTCCTGCGCCTTCAACAGCAGGTCACGCGTATTCATCTTGAGCAGAAAGTGGTGGACTATATTACCGCACTGGTGCATGCCACCCGGGTTCACAAAAGAATACGGCTCGGGGTCAGCCCAAGAGGCGCAATCGCCCTGATGAAAGCCGCCCAGGCCAACGCACTGTTGCATGGCGAGGCATACGTCTCACCACTGCGGGTGCAACAGATGGCAATACCTGTGATGGCCCACCGGATGCTGTTGAGCAGTCAGAGTGACTCCGACCATGGCATCCTTCGGAAGATTCTGGAACAGGTTCCGGTACCGGCAATGCCCAACCCCGTGAGGCGCGAGGCCGGTAGAACCGAGGATGAATGAGCGGTGATGCCGGCACACAGCGAATCGTCCAGCATCTTCAAGCCTCAAACCCTGGAATGGCTTCAGCGCCGGGTCAATATTCACCGGATTCTCTGGTTGCTCGCCCTGGTGTGTTTTTTCATTGCCTGGAACCGGGGGCTGGCCCTGCTCTACGGGGTCTTTTCACTCAGCCTGGCACTGCTGCTGATCTCCCAGGTCATGCCCAGATGGCAACTCAGGGGCATTCGGGTGGAACGGCAATTCCCCCGGGACCTGAGCGTTGGCGATGAGGTCGAAGTGGTTTACCGCCTCAGCGGCGCCGGCCACCGTTATCACACACGGATCATTGACCAGATCCCATTTGCCGAACAACCCCTGACCGGCTTTGTACCGCACTGGGCACACACCCATCGGCTAGCCGGACGGATCCTCTGCAGACGCCGCGGGTTATTCACCCTGGACCGGCTTCTGCTGTCATCGGCCTATCCATTCGGCATCCGCCGTCAAGAGATTCACCTGAGCAGCAGGAGCGATCCGGTCCGGGTGCTGCCGCAGCTGTATGAACTCGGCGAACTGCCAACGCCTCTCCAGGCGGACCAGAACAGCGATGGGGATCTGCCTGTTGCGCAGCGGGGGGGACAGGATCAGTTTCTTTCGATTCGCGAATACGTCCACGGAGACAGCCTGCGTCACATACACTGGCGTGCCTCGGCACGTCAGCAACGGCTCGTGGTGAAGGATTACGAACGCAGTGACCGACCACTGCTGCTGTTGGCCCTGGACTGCCGGGCTGACTTCAACCAGGGTGAAGACACCCGCACCACCCTAGAATTCGCCATCTCCCTGGCAGCCTCGATAATCCGCCAGGCAACCCGGGAAGGCATCGCCAGTGTGCTCATCGCAGAGCACGTAGAGCACATCGAAATTCAGATTCCCGCCTTTCAGACAGACCTTTATGAGGCCATCTCCCCACTTGCGGAACTTCGGGATCGCGGAACGCTGAGCAGCCGGGAACTGATCGAAGAAGCCATCCACCGCTACCCCCAGGCCAACCTGGTCGCCGGATTCCGGCTGCGTGACGACCCGCAGCTCCCCGCACTGCCGCCCCAGGTGACGCATCTCGACTTTGAAATGGATGGTGAAGGCTTCCGTTACCCTTTACGCCATCGCAAAGCCCCGCAGATGAGCCGATTCACCAACCGCCTCAGCTACCCGGTCAACCCCGGTCACTCATTGGAAGGGCTGTTCCGGTGAAGCCGGCGAATAACCCGTTGATCCACTGGTACAGTCTGGTTTCCGGGATCGCGGCAAGCGCCCTGCTCTACGCCCATCTGGGTTTGCCGGCAGCCGCGATTGGCATGTTGCTGGTATTCCCGCTGAGTGATCGGATTTTACTCCGTGTGCGTGGCACCGATGAGTCATCCAGCCCCTATTCAGGATATTCGGAACAGACTGCCGCGGTCGGTCTGATACTGTTTCTGCCCCTCATATTTCTCAGCGATCTGCTCACCGCACTGCTGGTATTTCTTGGATTCGGCTACCTCAGTCTATTGCTGCAAACCCATGACAACCGCAGACTCTACCTGGGTCTCGGGGTGGGTTTTACCGCACTCATGGCCGGAGCCGTCGTCGCCAGGACAGGCTACTACCTGGTGTTCCTGACGGCTTACGCAGTCGCCATCAGCATTACCCTGGGTCACATCCATCTCGAACCGATGGGGCAGCCCAGGCATCCCTGGCGGGTTCGAGATCAATTGCGTTCCGCCGCTTGGTTGATCTCAATCGCCCTGCTGATCTACCTCCTACTGCCCCGCTTTCCTGCCGGCAACCTGGGTTCACGCCCAGGATCGGATCATTACTATCAAAATTCCGCCTGGGAACAGGAAGCCCGACAGACTCCCGTGTTTAAAGACCCGGAAGCACGTACCCGAACCTTGCTCGAATCTCTGGCGGAAGCTTCCTCAGATCCCCTCCAACAGGAGTCCGAGGCACTTGCGGAGAGTCGTCAACAGGGCTTTCGCTATCAGGGATTCAACGAGACCCTGGACATGCAGAACCCGGATGCGAGCGGAGACCGCTTCAGCAATACCATCCTTGCGCGGATGCGTGCCGATGTACCACTCTATCTGCGTGCGAGGAGCTTCGATATTTTCGACGGCGTACGCTGGCACAGTTCGGCCAAAACCCTTGCCAAAATGGAACTCAAGCAGGGTGAAATCGATCTTTTGAATCTTCCTCCCGGACTTGAACCCTTCATTGAACAATACGAGATCATTCTCGATCAGGACCTGGTGAGCAATATCGTGGCTGCCGCGGTACCGGTAAGACTCCGCTTCCCGGGAACAGTGATCGGTATCGACGCATTTCATCAACTCCAGGCGCCGGGAGTGTTGCGCAAAGGCACCGCTTATTCGGTGGAGTCATTGCGGTTGCAACACCATGGGAGAGACATTGCGGAACGCAGTTACTCCGATCTGCCTGGATATACCCAGTTGCCGGATGATCTCGACCCCCGCATCGCAACCTTGGCCCGGGAGATTACCGAAGGAATCGACACCCCCTTCGAACAGGCATTGGCGCTTGAAAGCCACCTCAGGAACCACTACGACTATGATTTCGAATCCGTGTTCCTCTCCCAGCACCAAACGCCATTGAGCCGCTTTCTGTTCGAGACTCGACGCGGTCATTGCGAATACTTTGCCAGCGCTCTGGCCATCCTGTTGCGTACCCTCGATATACCCAGCCGCCTGGTGAGCGGGTTCTCCGCGACCGATCTCAATCCACTCACCGGCTACTACGAGATTCACGCCCTGGATGGCCATGCCTGGGTTGAAGCCTACATCGAAAACATCGGCTGGCTGGAACTCGAACCGACCGCCTATTACGAAATGCCCACGCAGCTACGCCAAACTCTCTCTGCCGAGCAGATCAACCAATACGTGGAACGCCAGTTACGCTTGGATCAGACTGTTGATTCCAACACCTTGAGCCTGGATTCCATGATTGGATCCGTATGGCAGATCCTCTACCTGTCAACGCTCTGGATATTGGCACATCTGAAACTGATACTTGCCGACCTCTGGCCCTGGCTGACAGGTCTGGCAATGACCGCAGTGCTGATCCGACTCAGTTGGCCATGGCTGGCGCCCCGGTGGCGTGCGCGACGCATTCGCGATGAGGTCTACCGAAAGGCCGCTCAGTCGCATGAGTTCACAATCAATGACTGGTTCGAAGGCATCGACCGGCTATTGAGAAATGCCGGCATGCAGATTGCGGAGGGAGCAACCATTGAGCGATATCTGCAACGATTTGCCGATCTGGGATTCAGACTGGATAGCAAAACGCTCGTGAGCGACTTCAACGCAACGAACTACGCAACCGCCAGTGCCAGCCCCAACGCCAGCGCCAGGCAGTCGGCTCAGGCCTATCGCCGGCTGTTCGATTCGGTCTACGCCACCGGATACCAGGAATTGTCGAAACGGGTCAAAGCTCAGAGGGCCTGAAAAAACCGCTCTGGCCTGGGAAGATAGTGGTTGTCATAGTTCAGCGACATGACCACCGTGTCGGTTCTACCCACGATTTCCGCTCTCGGCACGAAGCCTATGACCCGGGAATCCGCACTGTTGTCCCGATTGTCTCCCAACACCAGATAGTGCCCTTCGGGAACCACCACCGGCAGGAAACTGGACATCCGCCCCCCACCCCGCAATACGCGGACCCGGTGAGTCACCGCTCCAATGGTTTCGATCCGCTCTGAAAAACCCGGTTCAAGCAGGCCGGACGGTACAGGGTCTGATGTGTAATCCAACAGCCTGCCATTGATCGAGATTTGATTATCCCGCATGGCCACCTCATCCCCTGGCAGGCCGATCACCCGCTTGACCAGTTTTTTATCCGCCGCCGCCGAGTCGAAGATCACGACTTCGCCGCGTCCGGGATCGGCAAACCGGTAGAGTGAAAGATGGGTGAAGGGCAGCCTGAGATCGTAGGCCATCTTGTTCACCCATACCCGGTCACCTTCCAGTATGGTGGGTTTCATCGAACCGGTGGGAACCGTGTTCCAATCGGCGATGCTGCTGCGAAATACCAGCATGCAGATAACGAACAGCAAAAAGGCCCGGTTCGCCTGCAAAGTCTGAATCATCCAACGTTTCATTTTAATGTTTCCTTTTGTTCATCGGCCTGTCTGATCGATCCGGTATTTTAGGCAGCGGGTGGCCGTGTGGAGCAGTTGCTGACATTCGACCTTATACAGGTGTAAATGTTCGCCCGGCCTGGTACCGGAGGCCCGCAACGATGAAACTGGGACAATACATAAGCACTTAATTAATTTAGTAATTTACTCTCGATGCCCGGACTGAATATGGCCTATACTTTGCTAGTTGAATTTGACAGCAGGAGTATATCGGCCGGTCAGGATTCTGAATTTTTACAATTTACTGGGAAGAAACCCATGGCATGCAACGTCGGCAAACTCGTATCGGAAGCGGTCGCTTCCATGGATAGCGCAACTGATGTGCAGTCTGCGACACAGTACATGGCAAAACATAATCTCGGTTCCCTGGTCGTCACGGAGCATGGCGCAGTCAGTGGACTGTTCACTGAAAGAGACCTGCTGGTGCGCGTTGTTGGTGCCGGCAAGGATCCGGACGCACTAAAACTGGGCGATGTCTGTACGAGGAACCTGATATCAGTGGCTCACAACAGTTCCTGCAAAAATGCGATTCGCCTGATGCGCACCCACAAATGCCGGCGTCTGCTGGTTTATCGCAAGGACGAACTGAGGGGTTTGGTCAACATCTCGGACGTGGCCCACGCCCTGGCTGATCATAACCCGGCAAAAAATATTCTGGTCAATTTCGTTGGCGGTGTAACCCTGGTCGTGGCCTTGATGGTGATCGGGGTGCTGATTTCGCATATTCCGGATGTACTGCAGCTGATCAACCACTCACTCAACTGAAAGTCACCCGGCTTGAGTGAGTCCTCCTCTCGATTCAGTGATACACAACCGAATCACGAGCAGCGGACCCGTGACGCGAGTCAAGGATCAGCCGACGTTCCTGCACTATTGACCCGGCCTGTGGTTTGGCCTAAGAAATCCCGTTGCCGGGCCAATTCTGACTGGCACTGCCAGGCAAGCGCATGCCATTCACCGGGAACGGCGTCCTAGGCGACTTTGAAACGTCCAACGAGTCCGCTGATCTGCGCCGTGATATTACGTAGTTCCTGGCCCGCGCCCTCAGTCAAAACCGTTGATTCCTTACTCAGCTGTGACAACTCGCCCACACTCAGGGTATTGCGATGTATTTCATCAGACACGGCCTGCTGCTCCTCGGCCGCACTGGCGATATTGACGTTCACATCCCGAATCTCAGCCACTGCCTGGGTGATCGTGGTGAGGGCATTCCCAGCCTGAGAGGCCTGATCCAGGGTTTGCAGAACACTGTTACGGCTCTCCTCCATCATCGTTGCAGTGCGATGTGCGCCGTCCTGCAGGCGTTCGATGATCTCGATGATTTCCCGGGTCGAACTCTGGGTACGACTGGCCAGGGTACGTACCTCGTCGGCAACCACCGCGAAACCCCGCCCCATTTCACCGGCCCTGGCGGCTTCGATGGCTGCGTTCAAGGCCAGTAGATTGGTCTGCTCAGCGATGCCCTTGATCACTGAGACAACCATTTCCACCTGGTTGGTTTCCTGCTCCAGGGCACGCATGTCATCCGATGCCTTTTCCACATCCCCCGACAGGGTCTGGATCGCCTGGATGGTGCGACTGACCACCAGGTTCCCGTCTTTTGCCTGGGTATCCGCGGTTTCAGCCAGAGATGCCGCGTGAGCGGCGCTTTCCGCAACACTTTTAACCGCCACCGCCATCTGCGTCATTGCGGTTGCCACCTGCTGCATCGCTTCATCCTGCTGGTCCGCGGTGGCGCGGGAAGTTTTCGCAACCTGGGTAAGTTCCGAGGAACATACGTTCATCTGTTGGGTCGACGCGGTGACCTGGGTCATGAGATTCTGGGTTTTCTCGACGAATTGATTGAAGCCTCTCGCCAGACGCTCCAACTCGATACCGCCCTCAGCCGGTAGACGACAGGTCAGATCCCCGCCTTCAGAACCGATCTTCTCCAAAGCCCCTGCGACATTGTTGATGCTGCGCACGATGCTGCGACTGCCCAGCAGATTCATGGCCAGGGCGCTGAGCAGAGCGATCACCCCGAGGCCCACACCCGCCTGGAAGGTCTTGGTCACCTGCTGGCTGACACTCGCCTGGGTCTCGGCTACGCGCTCCGCTTCCCGCGCAATCAAAGGCTGCAGTTCCTTGCGGATACTGCCCCAGTTTTTTTGCACCTTCTTGATGAACAGCGTCTGGGCTTCGTCATGCCTGGCCTCGTCGATCAAACGGATCACCGCTAGGGTATCCGGACGACATTCGGACCACAGTGTCGAGATACGCTTGATCCCCTGCTGCCCCTGCGGGTCTTCGCTGTAAAGCGTCTCGGCCTGCTTCAGGGCCTCATCAAATTTCTTGGCGGACTTAGCCGCCACCTCCGCAGGTGGCTTGAGATCCGGCACCATGATCTTCTTCGCCGCCGCGATGATCGCCTGGGATCCGTCCGCCTGCATCACCTGCAAAGTACCGAGCCGCTTCTGGTCCTGATTGATGAAATCGGTAAATTGCTGGCTGACCTCATCGGTACCGCGCAAAGTGAACAATATCGCGGTCATGAACAACAACGAGGTGGCTGCGGCGATCAACAGCAATCTCATCTTGATCGAAAATCCTGAGCCGAACATGGTACGTTTCTCCCAAATACTGCTGTGTGTGGTTCCGTATGATTTATATCTCCAAAACTAACGACCATGGATGGATATCCTTGACCCTTGCAGAGCAATCAACCTCACAGAGTGTGATTGAGAATTATCAATAAACAGATGATCTTGCATCACAGTCCTCCCCGACCTGTCAACACTCAACCCGTATCCGAATACCCTACGAATACTGCCCTATATGAGTCGCCACAGCCGGCCCGGACATGCGATGATAGGAATGAGAGTGAAGACGATGCGAATCGCTTAATATTGAGGACAGGGTATAGCCATGAACGAACAAGAACTGATCAAACGCATACAAGACATCTATCCCGATGCGGATATTCAGGTCGCCGGGGAAAGTTGCAGTTTCGAGGTGAATGTAACCACTCCCGCCTTCGCGGAAATGAAACTTCTGCAACGTCAGCGTTCGATTCTGAGTCTGTTCCATGATGAAATCACCTCGGGTGAACTGCATGCGCTGACCGTGCGGGCCAAAACCCCCGAAGAGCTTAGGACTTCCTGATCGATCTAATCGCCTCTCACACGACCCGAAGACCGCTTTCATGTCATGCCGTGACCCGCTTGAGCAGATTCTTGATTATCACGAACGGACCAAGCACCGCTTCGAAGGATACGCGGCAGGACCGGATTTTCTCGACTGGGATCAGCAACCCGACCCGTTTCGAACCTACGAAGGTGCCCCTCGCATCGCCCTGACACGAGCTTTCACCCGCTTGCCCGACCCCCAGATATCGGATCTGGATGGCATTAGGCCACTCAGACCCTTGTCTGAGTGGGGAGCCGAAGAACTCGCCGACCTGTTACGCCACAGCCTCGGGCTGTCGGCCTGGAAATCCTTCGGCCCGGATCGCTGGTCCCTGCGATGTAATCCCTCCAGCGGCAACCTGCATCCCACGGAGTGCTACCTGGTTCTGCAACAATTTTCGGATCTCCGCGACGGTGTCTACCACTACAACCCTTTTCACCACGCACTGGAATTGCGCTGCGAGTTCGCATCCGCTGCTTCTCCCGTCACCCGACCCGCCGAGGTGTGGTTGGCGCTGAGCAGCATCGCCTGGCGCGAGGCCTGGAAATACGGGGAACGTGCCTTTCGCTATGTGCAGCTCGACCTGGGACACGCTTTGGGCGCACTCGCCTACTCCGCCGCGATCCAGGGCTATCGTCTTGATCGCATGCCGGTGGAGCGTTCGAAGCTGGCAGGCCTGATCGGTGTGGACAGGACTGAGGATTTCGATTCGGTGGAGCCGGAGATGCCCGATCTCCTGCTCAAGCTGACCCCCCAGGGAGCTTCGAACCTGGACTCCGACCCGCGAGAAACGCTGCTCATTCCGAAGACGCAAAACTGGCACGGCCATCCCAACCGTCTCAGCACTCATCCGCGCCATCAATGGCCGGTCATCGACGCGGTGGAAAAGTGCCTGCTGTCTTCTCCCTCGTACAGTCCGCCCCCAGCACCCGTTCACGACTGGCCCGATCCTGAGTTTCGCGGATCCGGTTCCGCGCGCAACATCATTCTGCAACGCCGCAGCGCCCAGGCCTTCAACGGCAAGGCCTATTGCGAGGCAGAGGAATTCTTCCACCTCCTGGATCAGACCCTGCCACGTCATGACAGAGTCCCCTGGGACTGCTGGCCCTTCGAACCCAATATCAATCTGCTGATCTTCGTTCACCGGGTACGGGACCTGGAACCCGGTGTCTATCTATTGTGCCGCAATCCCTCCCACCTGGAGGCACTCAAGAAAGCCGTGGATCCCCAGTTCGACTGGTCACCCCTGGACTCCGCCCCGGCGCATCTGCCCCTGTTTCAGCTGCTCCGCAGTGACGCGAAACGCGCTGCCCGGACCCTCTCCTGTCATCAGGATATCGCCGCGAGCAGCTACTTCAGCCTCGGGATGCTCTCGGCATTCGAACCGGTGTTGCAAGAACGGGGCTTTCAAGGTTACCCGGAACTGTTCTGGGAAGCCGGCTTGATCGGACAGACGCTCTATTTACAGGCCGAACTCTTGGGAATGCGGGGCACGGGTATCGGCTGTTTCTTCGACGATGGGGTGCATGAGATTCTCGGCCTGAAGGACCGTCAGTTTCAAAGCCTTTACCATTTCACCCTGGGCCAGGCAAAACAGGATGACCGTCTCGAGACACACCCGCCTTATCAGCATCTCGAGTCCTGATCCTGCGAGGCCAGACAACAGCCCCGCAGCATGCAGAATCGAATAATAAGGATGAGATTCAGCGCTTCCCAGTCTGGCTGATGCCGCATCCACCTCGCGCTTCGCGAACGACGCCGATTCGCTGTCGCTCAAACCTGTTCAGCATCCTCGCAACCCTGTATTGTTAGGGTTCAGGTAGCTTTCCAATGATGCCCAGAAGTTACGGGTAACCCTTAACCTCACGGGAGGATCCAACCGAGATGAAGCCTGCAATCAAAGTCACCCTTACCGGCGCCGCCGGTCACATCGGATACGCGCTGGCATTCCGCATCGCTTCCGGCGCCATGTTCGGCCAGGAGCAACCGGTTATTCTGAGATTGCTCGAGATACCCCAGGCCCTGTCTTCACTCCATGGTGTCGGCATGGAACTGGAGGATTGCGCCTTTCCCCTGCTGCACGACATCGTGCTGACCGATGATCCGAAAATTGGTTTTCGGGGTGCCGACTACGCGATACTCATCGGCGCCAAACCCCGTGGAAAAGGCATGGAGCGCAAGGATCTGATTACGGAAAATGCGCTGATCTTTTCCAACCAGGGCCGCACCATCAATGATTTCGCATCAGAAAACGTACGCGTCCTAGTGGTCGGCAACCCGGCCAACACCAACGCCCTGATCGCGGCGGCCAATGCCCCCGACCTCAGTCCGAACCAGTTCTCCGCCATGACCCGTCTGGACCACAACCGTGCCCTGGGTCAGTTGGCCAACCGTACCAACACCCGGGTCGCCGACATCATGCGTATGACCATCTGGGGCAACCATTCAATGACCCAGTACCCGCACATCGACAACTGCATGGTCGACGGCAAGCCGGTATTCGACCTGGTCACCCGGGACTGGGCCATCGATCACTTCATACCCCGCATTCAACGCCGGGGTGCGGAGATCATCGAGGCCCGCGGCCTCTCCTCGGCGGCCTCAGCGGCGGACGCGGTGGTTGATCATGTGCACGACTGGGCGCTCGGCACCCGGGAGGGTGACTGGGTGAGCATGGCGGTCCATTCAGACGGCAGTTACGGTATCGAGGAAGGCGTGGTGTTTTCCTACCCGGTCACTTGCAGCGGCGGGAACTATGAGATCGTTCAGGGACTCGAACTGGATGAATTCAGCCTCTCGCGCCTTAAGGCTTCGGAAAAGGAATTACGCGAAGAACGCAACATCATCGAGGAACTGCTGCCGAAACGATGATCCCTGAAGGATTGCCGTGACAGCAGGAGGTTGCGCTACAACAACATTGAACCCCCTGGGCCCGTCAGCTTGGCCCGGGGGCCGGGCAAACCCCTCTGATGCCCGTTTGACCAAGGGCCGTTTTGAAACAGACCACACACAAACTCAGCGCCTCGGTGCGTCCTGAAGGCAGTCTCGAAATACTTTCCCAACTCGAGGTCAATGCCCTGCTCGACACCAGCGCGCGGGGCCTGTACAGCCTGTTCCGACGCTGTGCTCTGGCGGTGCTCAACTGCGGCAGCGAGACCGACGATGCCAGGGTCATCTTCGAGACCTACCGGGATTTCGGGGTGCATCTGACCCAGACCAACCGGGGCATCGAGCTACGCCTGGAAAACGCACCCGCCAGTGCATTCGTGGATGGCCGCATGATTCTCGGCATTCAGGAACACCTGTTCGCCGTGCTGCGTGACATCGTCTACGTCCATAACGAAATCGAGCGCAATCCACACTATAACCTCAAGCAGTCATCCCATATCACTTCGGCGGTGTTCGACATCCTGAGAAACGCTCGGGTGCTGCCCACCGGACGTCACCCCAACCTGATCGTATGCTGGGGCGGTCACTCGATCGGACGCTGTGAATACGACTATTCCAAAGAGGTGGGATACGAACTGGGACTCAGGGGCATGAATGTGTGTACCGGCTGTGGTCCCGGGGCGATGAAAGGGCCCATGAAAGGCGCCACCATCGGCCATGCCAAGCAACGCATCGGGCACGGGCGCTATCTCGGTATCACCGAGCCTGGCATCATTGCTTCGGAACCTCCCAACCCCATCGTCAATCAACTGGTGATCATGCCAGACATCGAAAAGCGTCTGGAGGCGTTCGTGCGTACCGGTCACGGGGTGGTGATATTTCCTGGCGGTGCGGGCACCATGGAGGAACTGCTCTACCTGCTGGGCATACTCATGCATCCGGATAATCAGGATCACGCCTTTCCCCTGCTCCTCACCGGTCCTGCCGAGAGTGCCGGCTACTTCGAGGAAATCGACCGGTTCATCGGCGACACCCTGGGAGCAGCGGCGCAGCAACACTACCAGGTGATCATCAACGATCCCGCGGCGGTGGCAAGACAGCTGAAGGAGGCCATGGAAAAGGTACGCGCCTTTCGCTATGAGCATAACGACGCGTTCTACTTCAACTGGCGCCTGCATATCGACCAGGATCTGCAGCAACCGTTCAAACCCACCCACAAGGCGATGGCCGCACTGAACCTCAACCGTCAGCAACAGGGCCACAGGATGGCCGCCAGTCTGCGTTGTGCCTTCTCCGGCATCGTTGCGGGCAATGTCAAAGACGAGGGTATCAGGGCCGTGGAACGCCACGGTCCCTTCCAACTGAAGGGTGAAGCGGAAGTGATGCATGCCATGGATCGTATGCTGATGGCTTTCGCAGAACAGAATCGCATGAAGCTGCAAGGTGACTATATACCCTGTTATCAACTCGAGCTCTGAGTAATGCCCGCCTCAATTCCAGTGAATGAATGATGAACACACGCATGATCATTAAACAACCCATGAAGATCTTCGGTTTACTGCCACTGCTCATCATCGCCAGCCTGCTGCCCAGCATGGTCAGCGGCGCGGAGTCGCAGGATTGGTTTGAAGCTGAAGCGGTGTTTGGTGGTCAGGTCTATGTGAAAAGCGCCGGCAATGTGAAGAATCCTGCGGTGGTTCTGGTCCATGGCCTGGGCGATGAGGCTTCGACCTGTTGGGACGACCTGTTCGAACGCCTGTCGCCAGACTATTTTGTATTTTCGTTCGATCTGCCCGGGTTCGGTCGTTCCAGCAAGGCGAACCAGGTCTATTCTCCGGCCAATTATTCACGTCTGATCCGTCAACTGACGCGCAAACACGTGGGCAGACCTTTTCACCTGGTGGGCCATTCCATGGGGGGCGCGATCAGCCTGCAATACACCCACGATTACCCGGAAACGGTGAAAACCCTGACCCTTATCGATGCCGCCGGAATCCTGCATCGCCAGGCCTATACCAAGTACCTGGCACCGCTTGGCATCGACCGGGTGCTCAACCAGTACAACCTGTTCGATGACCGAAAGGTCACCAACCTGGCCGGCGCCCTGATGAGTGCGCTGGAAAAGCGCGCCCCGGTCGACATGGATCTGCTGATCAATCTGAAACCCTTTCGAACCAAGGTGCTGCGTGGAGAACCCAGTGCTATCGCCGGTTTGGCCCTGGTGCAGAACGATTTCAGCCGAATACCCGAAACCATCCACCAGCCGACCCTGATTGTCTGGGGGGAACAGGACAAGATCGCACCGGTGCGCACCGGATATACGCTGGAATCCCTGATCCCGAACGCCCGCCTGGAGCTTATACCCGGTGGCCACATCGCCTTTATTGAGCTGCCCCAGAGATTCTACGATCTGCTCAAGCCCCACCTGGAACAGACCTGGAAACCGGCGGAAACACCCGCCAAACCGGCGCAAGCGGCGTACCGGGCAACCGCGGAGTGTCGAGGCCAGTCCGACCGGGTGTTTTCCGGACGCATCGGCAGTTTACTGATCGAGGACTGTCAGAACATCATGATCCAGGATGCGGAGATCAACAGCGCGGTGATCATCGACTCAAGTGCCAGCCTGCGTAACAGCCGACTCATATCACTGGACACCGCCCTGACCTCACACAATTCCACCATCACCATCACCGCCGGCCATATCGAAGGACGGGTCGCCATCGAAGCCTACAACAGCCGCCTGGACATCGCGGGCACCCAGTTGGTCGGTCAGGAAGCCGCCGTGGAAGCCCCCGTGGATTCGACCCTGATATTCTCCCTGGGGCGCATCGACTCACCGCTGTACCCTGAACTCGTAATCCACGGCATGAAGATCGTGTCCCCCGGGACCAGTCTGTAGCGCCGCCTGAGCCGAATCAATCCACACTGATCCATTAACTGCAATTCCACCCCAGATTGAACGGGGTGGAATATTTTTTACCTTGCCCCTGGGTGACAAAACCCTGTTGGATGCCCGCCGCAGCAACGTTCCTATCCAGCTTCATTTAAATTGTGATGGCTCGGTCAAACTCACGTTCAATGGTAATGAGGCATGGATTATTACTGCTGAAGAAACCAAGAACCGGATTATTCAGGGAGACCAGCAAGACGAGCGGATCTTCGGGATGTACGCAAACGACAGGCTTGGCGGTGGCAAAGGCGATGATTTCAGTGCCGGCGTACGGGAAACGACTGCCTGTACGGAGATAGTGGAAATGATCCTCTGCTGAGCGGATCAGTTAATGACGGTGTGCTCAGAATCAACTCCATCGTAATGATTTGAATACCCCTCTACCCCATCTCTGCCCGCCAGGTCGGTTTCGCCTGCCTACCGTGGTGACAGTACAAACCGGTGCAGCCAGCAACGGAAAACTCCCTGTTGGTCAGAGTTTCATCGCAAATCATTCGCGATCAGCGGAAACTCTGTCAGGTCGCGGGATTATCCATGACGACAATGCCGTCTTCATCCGCATACAGCCATTCTCCCGGGTGAAAATCGACGCCCTGGAAAGTCAGACTGCCGCCCACTTCACCGGCTCCACGTTTGACGCTTTTGCGCGGATTGGTTGCCAGTGCCATCACTCCAAGTGGCATTTGTGCAATCTCCCGGGAGTCCCGGATGCAGCCATTCACGACCACTCCGGCCCAACCGTTGTCAACCGCCATCTGTGCCAGCAGATCACCCAGCAGTGCACAACGCAGGGACGCGCCTCCATCCACCACCAGCACGCGACCCGATCCGGCCTGTTCCAGTTGTTCCCTGACCAATGAGTTGTCTTCAAAACATTTCAGGGTGGCCACCGGCCCATGGAAGGCCTGCTTTCCGCCAAAGTGACGCATACCCGGTACGCAGATCTGCAACGCCTCCTCGTGAACGTCATACAGATCAGCCGTTTTCAGTTGATCGTTACTCAAACTCATCGATTCACTCCTCTGGCGGTCACTCAGGCAACTTGGCAGATACAGGCAAGCCCTGCGCCTGGTGTCGTTTTCTGCACAACGGCCGACAGGCCATACTGGACATATAGCAGAAAACAAAAAAGGCCGTGCCGAAGCACGGCCAAAGGGCAGAAACCGCTATTCGCAATCAGTTCACATGCCAGCTGCGCTGTCGAACTGGGCCTCTTCGGTGGAGCCCGTCAGGGCGGTGACTGAAGAGGCGCCACCCTGAATCACGGTGGTCACATCGTCGAAGTAACCGGCACCGACTTCCTGCTGATGGGAGACGAAGGTGTAGCCCCGATCCCGGGCAGCAAACTCGGGTTGCTGGACCTTTTCCACATAATGCTTCATACCCTCGCCGCGGGCATAGTCGTAGGCCAGGTCGAACATGTTGAACCACATGTTGTGGATACCCGCCAGGGTGATGAACTGGTATTTGTAACCCATGTCCGAAAGCTCGTCCTGGAAGCGGGCAATGGTCTTGTCGTCCAGGTTCTTCTTCCAGTTGAATGACGGAGAGCAATTGTACGCGAGCAGCTTGTTGGGATTCTTCGCCAGAACCGCCTGGGCGAACTCCCGGGCAAATCCCAGATCGGGGGTGCCTGTCTCACACCACACCAGGTCTGCGTAAGGCGCGTAGGCAACACCCCGGGATATTGCCTGTTCCAGACCATTGTTGACCCGATAGAAACCTTCGCTGGTACGTTCCCCGGTAAGGAAGGGACGGTCATTGTCATCCACGTCGGATGTGAGCAGATTCGCGGCTTCGGAATCGGTACGCGCCAGAACCAGGGTAGGCACACCCATGACGTCAGCAGCGAGTCTGGCGGCGATCAGCTTCTGCACCGCTTCCTGAGTGGGAACCAGCACCTTGCCACCCATGTGACCGCATTTCTTAACAGCCGCCAGCTGATCTTCGTAGTGCACCCCGGCCGCACCGGCGGCGATCATGTTTTTCATCAGTTCGAAGGCGTTGAGTACACCCCCGAAACCGGCTTCGGCATCGGCCACGATGGGCAGGAAGTAGTCCGTATAGCCTTCATCACCGGGTTCCAGGCCACGCGACCACTGGATCTCATCCGCACGCTTGAAGGAGTTGTTGATCCGCCGCACCATGGTGGGCACCGAGTCGTATGCATAAAGCGACTGGTCCGGGTACATGGTCTCCGAGGTATTGCCATCAGCCGCCACCTGCCAGCCGGACAGATAGATCGCCTCGATACCCGCCTTCGCCTGCTGCATGGCCTGGCCGCCGGTAATGGCCCCCATGCAGTTCACGTAACCCTTCTTCGCATCTCCGTGAACCAGCTTCCACAGCTTTTCCGCACCACGTTTTGCGTAGGTGTATTCGGGCTGTACCGAGCCGCGCAACCGCACCACGTCCTCCGCGCTGTAACCACGTTGAACATCATTCCAGCGGGGGTTCTCTGCCCAATCCCGTTTCAGGGCTTCAATCTGTTGTTGTCTCGTCATTATCTTCTCCATCTCTTTGTGTGGTATGACTCAATTGAGTGCTTCGTATGCAGGCAGGGTCAGAAAGACCTCGAATTCGTCGTTGGCGACGATCCGCCTCAGAAGTTCAGCCGCCTGCTCATAGCTGCCCGATTCATAGGCAAGTTCACCGACCTGTTTGCGAATCAGGGACAGTTCGTCCTGCAGAAACTGATCGAACAGCCGGTAATTGACTTTGATGCCCGTGTTGAGGACACCTTTCGGATAGCGGATCCATTGCCATATCTGGGAGCGGGCGATCTCCGCGGTCGCCGCATCCTCCATCAGGTGGTGGATCGGCACCGCGCCACGCCCCTCCAGCCAGGCGGCCATATATCGCACCGCGGCGCTGATGTTGTTGTGCAATCCGGCTTCGGTGATTTCACCCGTAGGGACCTGTAACAGGTCCGTGGCCTGAATCTTCAGGTCGGGATCGTAACGATGCTGCTGATGGGGGTTTGGCATGTAACGATCGAATACCGAGAGCGCCACCGGCACCAAACCGGGGTGCGCCACCCAGGTGCCGTCATGGCCATCCTTCGCCTCCCGCTCCTTGTCCAGGCGAACCTTCTCCTTGGCCTCGGCATCCGCCTGGGGATCATCACGAATCGGAATCTGTGCCGCCATGCCACCCATTGCGTGGGCGCCACGCCGGTGGCAGGTGTTGATCAGCAGCTTTGAATAGGCATGCAGAAAAGGCACGTTCATCGTGACCTGGCTGCGATCCGGCAACACGTATTCTGGGTCGCTGTGAAAGCACTTGATGAAGCTGAAGATGTAGTCCCATCGGCCGCAGTTCAGTCCGCAGATCGAATTACGCAGTTCATACAGAATCTCGTCCATTTCGAAGGCGGCGGTGATGGTCTCGATCAGCACTGTGCAGCGAATCGTGCCCTGATCCAATCCCAGTTGTTCCTCCGCCCACAGGAAGACATCCCGCCACAACCGGGCTTCGTGATAACTCTCCATCTTCGGTAGATAGAAATAGGGGCCGCTGCCAAGCGCCATGAGCGTCTCGGCGTTGTGGTACAGGTACAGGCCGAAGTCGAAGAAGGATGCGGATACCCGTTGCCCGTCGACCAGCATGTGTTTCTCATCCAGATGCCACCCCCGGGGCCGGACGATGAGGGTCGCGAGATTGTCGTTGAGGCGATATTCCTTACCATCCGGCGAAGTAAAGGAGAGCGTGCGGTTGACGGCCTCGCGCAGGTTGATCTGGCCCTCGACGGTGGCTACCCAGTCCGGTGAATGGGCGTCCTCCAGGTCTGCCATGAAGCAGCGGGCCCCGGAGTTCAGTGCGTTGATGAGCATTTTCCTGTCCACCGGACCGGTGATCTCCACCCGGCGGTCCTGCAGATCAGCCGGTGCGGGCCTGACCCGCCACTCAGACTGGCGAATTCCGGTGGTCTCTTCGAGAAAATGGGGTCTTTCTCCGGCATTGAAGCGTTTCTGGCGCTGTACTCTTCGATCCAGCAGATCACGCCGGATATCACCAAACTGGCGTTCCATTTCCGCCACGAAATGCAGCGCGTCCTCACTGAGGATCGAATGGAATTCCGGTTGCATGGGGCCGGTAATTCGAATCTCCTGGGTCGGTCGCCGCAGGCTCGATGATGGTCTGGACATGGTCGTGTATCTCCTCGATCTTCGGTCTGTCCGCACCTCTGGAGTGCATCCCCAGAGGGCTTTGCGTATATCTGCCTTGCATTGAGGCAGGTTGTTTTATTGTGCACTGCGTTAAAGCATAGTGAAAAGATCAAGAATTTTTTCTAAAAAATATCAATAGATAGGTTTGATAAAAAAAATAGTGCAGTGCGGAAAAATCAGCTAAACCTTAGTAAACAGATAAGGCATTACTTACCACCTGAGACCACGACGCCCCAAAATGATGCAGAGCTCCATATTAATAGGTCACCTATGGCCCCTATCGAACCGTCTCCCGTTCCCTCGACAGGAGTCGCGCCATGCAGATTGAGAAAGCGCGCCAGATCGCGCAATCGATCCTCACCGGTTTCGAGCGGCATTTTTCGTTCTTCCAGGAGATCAGCAGTTCCGCGCGACAACGTTACGAACTGGCGGACTGGCGGGCGGTGCGCGAAGCATCGGCGAAACGCATCAGTTTTTATGACCTGCGGGTCAAGGAGGCGATTCAGAAGCTCAAGACAAATTTCGACATCGCGACCCTGGACGAAGCCCTCTGGCAACGGGTCAAGCAGATCTATTCGGGGCTGCTGAAGACCCACAGCCGTCCGGAACTCGCCGAGACCTTCTACAACTCGGTGTTCTGCCGGCTGTTCGACCGTCGTTATTACGACAACGACAAGATTTTCATCGAATCCCAGGTCGACCGTCAGGAGATGGCCAGGCGCTACCGGGTGTACATGTCATTCCATGTGGCGGACAGCGGACTGGAAGGTTGTGTCTGGGACATGCTCTCGGCGTTTTACTTTTCCATCCCCTACGAGGACATCCAAAGGGATTGCCAGCGCATTGCCGAATCCCTGATGCGACAGTGCCCGTTCGACACATTGCCGGGAGACTTGAGATTCGACCTTCTAGAGTCCCCGTTCTACCGTAACAAGGCGGCCTATCTCATTGGCCGTATGGTCTACGGCGACCAGGTGCGGCCGTTCATCATTCCGCTGATCAACAGTGAACAGGGAGCCCTGTATGTGGATACCCTTCTGGTACGGGGTCGGGAAGTGGAGGCGGTATTCAGTTTCGCCCGCGCCTATTTCATGGCCAAGACACCGGTACCGGCTGCCACAGTGGCGTTCTTGCAGAGCATCATGCCCTACAAAACCCTCTCCGAACTCTACATGAGCATTGGTCTGCACAAGCAGGCTAAAAATGAGTTCTACCGGGACCTGCTGCATCACCTGCGGGAGAGTGAGGACCTCTTTGTCACCGCTCCGGGTACTCCGGGACTGGTCATGGAGGTGTTCACCCTGCCCTCATTCCCCTATGTGTTCAAAGTGATACGTGACCATTTTCCACCGCAGAAGGAGGTCACCCATGAACAGATCAAGGAACGTTATCAACAGGTCAAGAAACATGACCGTATCGGGCGCATGGCCGATACCCTGGAATTTGCGGATGTAGCCCTCCCATTGGAACGCATCGAGCCCACCCTGCTGGCATCTCTCCAGCGCAGCATCCCCGATCAACTGGAGTTCGACGGCGACCATTTGGTAATTCGTCATCTCTACATCGAGCGCCGCATGACCCCGTTGAACATCTATCTGCAGGAGTGCAACGAGGCGGAAACCTGGGAGATTCTCGATGATTGGGGACTGGCGCTGAAGCAATTGATGGGGGTCAACATCTTTCCCGGCGACCTGCTGTTCAAGAATTTCGGCGTGAATTGTCAGCACAAGGTGGTGTTTTATGACTATGATGAGATCTGCTATCTGACCGAGTGTAATTTTCGCCGCATACCGCCGCCACGCAGTTCCCTGGACCTGTTTCGTGACGAGCCCTGGTACAGCATCGGTCCCCGGGACATCTTCCCGGAGGAGTTCATCACCTTTGTCACAACCGACCCGAAACTGCGCAAGATTCTTTGCGAGCTCCATCCGGATCTGTTCGAAGACACGGCTTGGAAACAGGCTCAGGAGAAATTGACCCACGGCATCCAGACAGATGTCTTCCCTTACCCGGAAAAACTGCGATTCTCGTATCCCGGTGAAGCCGCCCTGGAGTGGCGAACACCACTGACGGATGCCACAGTACGCTACGCTCACGAGTAGTCACGCACTCCGGGTCGCAGCAAGAATCCGTGAAATGCCGAAGGGCTGATACCCGGCCAGGGGAGTTCGCGAGATAATAAACAGGACTTCCGCGGCCTCCGCGGTTGTGGCCATTTCCCTCTCAAGCGAGGGCGCGAAGTTGCTTAGCCTTCAGTGGGCGCCTTTACCCAACAGCACCACCTCGATGGTCTGCAGAAGTATCACGAAATCCAGCATGGTACTGGCGTTCTTGACATAGTAGAGGTCGTATTCCAGCTTGCGTTTGGCATCCTCTTCGGACGCCCCGTAGGGATAGAGCATCTGCGCCCAGCCGGTCAGTCCCGGTTTGACCCAGTGGCGTTGCGGGTAGTAAGGAATGTCATTGGATAGCTGCATGACGAATTCCGGTCGCTCCGGGCGGGGTCCCACCAGACTCATGTCCCCGTTGAGGATGTTGTAGATCTGTGGCAATTCGTCCAGCCGGGTTTTCCTCAGGAATCCCCCCAGACGGGTGATTCGGGCGTCGTTTTTCGTCGCCCATCGCGCCACCCCGTCTGCCTCGGCATCGGTTCGCATGCTGCGAAATTTGTACACCTTGAAAAGCTTACCGTTCTTTCCCACCCGCACCTGACTGTAGAGGATCGGGTCCCGCCCCCGGGATTCGATGACGCTCGCCAGGGTCACCAACACCATCAGGGGCGCGGCAAACAGGAAAATGATGATCCCAACGGTCATGTCGAACGACTTCTTGATCGCCCGGTTGAGCGGACGTTGGTTGTAGCCATCCGCATAGAGCATCCAGCTCGGATACAGCAGATCGATGTTGATGATCGAGAGTTCCTTTTCGAAAAAGGTCAGCAGATCAAGGATCTTGATCCCCTTGATCTTGCACTCGAGGAGTTCATGATTGGGCAGTTTCTTTCTCCGGTCATCCACCGCAACAACGATCTCGTCCACCGCCAGTCGGTTGGCAATTTCCAGCAGAGTCTGATCCTTCTGGATCTGGCGCTCCGCATCCACCAGTTCGATTCGGTCGCCCAGGTTAACGTATCCGACCACCACGATGCCGACGGTGTCCTTGCCTTTGGTGGACTCCTCGATACGATCCGCGTTGATACCCACACCCAGCACCAACACGCGCCGTTTCAGGGTCTTGTCAGAGGTCACCCGGACGAACACCGTTCGGGCCAAGAGTATCCCCAGCAGGGAAATGATAAGACTCAGGGTGAGGATGGAATTACCGTCGGGCGTCAACCCAGGGAGCAGCAGATTGATCAGTTCCATGGCCACGCCGCCCACCAGGAAGGCGAGGATGATACGCAGCAGGAATCCGGATGAGGTGGCCATCGAGCCTTTTTGATACAGCCCCAGGGCGGTCATCGCGGAAAACATCACAACCGAATAGATGACCGCGAAATTACCCCCCAGCAACTCCTCAGACACCGGCGCAGACGCATCCAGATGCCCGGCAGCGAGAATCGCACCATGCATGGCGGTGAAAAAGATCAGGACTTCGATCACCCCCAGTAACACCACCGCTTTAGAGATATAGATACCGAAAAGCTTGATCATAAATGCCCTAGTGCGGTCTCACAGCCAATACTGAACACGGAACCTCTGGAACCGGCCCAGGTCCCCGGTTCCATTGATGCGGAGCATACCCTGTATAGGCCATGTTACAATTTTGTGACACGGCAAGCGACTACGCATAGCATAGTTTAACCCATTGGGGGCGGCTGTGGACCTCTTTATGAGTGGCTGTTTTTCCTCGTTTCCGCGATGTCCGGGCCAGGGCCTGTTAACACTAATCCGATAGACCCTGCTGGACTCAGGTGGTGGGATAGGCGTAGTAATCCTCTTTGGTTGCGAGCCGAAACTCCATACCCGCCACCCCGTCGATCTCTGGGATGGCCTTCAACACCACCGGAGCATCGAGGTTGCTGTCTTCAACCTCCAGGGTGGAGTCCCCCTCCCAGATCAGGATCGAATAGACACAATGGTCCTCGGCGTTGTAACTCGCTTCGGCATAGACATCGGTATCTTTCACGCTCAGCAATATCTTGGCGTGATTGTATTCGGGTGACAGATTGCGGCTGTTGAGAACCGGAGTCAGATACTGCATGCCCGGATCGATGTGATCATGTACCGCCCACACCAGAATCGGGTGCTGCTTGAGGTCATCCAGGGTGTACTCTTCCAAAACGTAGGGATCGCCAAGTTCGGGTTTCATTGCCTCTCTCTCTGAACATCAGGACCAGGGCCTGTCGGCTGCTCGACCGGCCTCAGGGTTATTACCCATTAAATTCTAACTTAAATTTTAGGGTTTTTCGTCGCAGGAGTGGCTGAAAAATCACCGCTGTTTGCTGCATGGTTCACGCTATGCACGATCCTCGAAAGAGGATCATCCTGATCGTCGGCAGACCACATGGCATTGAACAAGACAGACAAAAAAACCCGCTCGCGATGCGAACGGGTCATGCTTCTGCAGAAGACAGAATATCCTGCAGGATCAGCCGTTAAGACGCTCCTGAATAGCGCTCACAACGGCCTCGCTGGAGGTGGCGCTGACAGTCAGCAGCATATTCTTGTTCTTGTAGAAGTCCACCAGCGGCGCGGTCTTCTCCTGATAGACATCGAGACGGTTGGAGATTGCCTCTTCAGTCTCGTCGTCACGCTGAACCACCTTGCCGCCACACTTGTCACACACGCCCTCAACCTTGGTAGGCATGCTCTTGACGTTATAGATGGCGCCACAGTCAACACAGGTGCGACGGGTGGTCAGACGATCCAGAATGACATCTCGGGGCACATCGATCTCGACCGCGAAATCGAGTTCCACATCGATCTTGTTCAACAGCACATCCAGCGCCTCAGCCTGGGGAATGGTGCGGGGGAAACCATCGAGCAGAAAGCCGCTCGCGCAATCCGGCTCCTGCAGGCGCTGTTCCATGATGCCCATGATCAGGTCGTCAGGCACCAGATCTCCGGCTTTCATGAAGGCCTCGGCCTGCTTACCCAGTTCCGTACCGGCCTGCACCGCGCCACGCAGAATATCACCGGTGGAGATCTGTACCGATCCATCCAGTTTGGTCAGTTGCTTGGCCACAGTACCCTTGCCCGCACCGGGGGCACCCAACAGAATCAGCTTCATTGATCGCTCCTAATAATTAGAAAGAGTTGTTTTTTCTCGTCGTATTGTTCAGTGTTTCGAGTCGCGCCGAACGTGCGGATCTCAGGATTCCTGGAATCGCATCCGGGTCGGATGGGCATCAGGGGTTCCCGTCACCCGCGTCAGAGGGCCCGGTCCTCGGTCAAAACCGGCGCTATTATACTGAAAAGCCGTCATAAGTCGTCCCTGATCTATTCCTTACCCGCAGCCGCAAGCCCGGATACCCGGCTGAGCTCAATCCGATCGGGATCAAAAGCGTCGCAGAAGATTGTACCCACCGCCACCTGATGTAAACTCTTGTCATGGCGAAATTGACTGTAAACTGGCGAGTTAGCTTACTCTTCTCATGTATATTGTTGGTCATTACGGCCTGTAGCAGCTCTCCGCCCAAAAATACCGCTGACGCCTGTTCGATCCTTGAGGAGAAGGACGACTGGTATGAGGCGGCACAGGACAGCTTCGAGAAATGGGGCGTGCCGATCCACGTTCAACTGGCGATCATTCACCAGGAATCCCGTTTCAAGCATGATGCGAAACCGCCACGGGAAAAACTCTTCTGGTTCATCCCCTGGTTTCGAAAGTCCTCCGCCTACGGCTATGCCCAGGTCAAGGACTCCACCTGGGACTGGTACCGGAGTGATACCGGTAACCGCTGGGCAGACCGGGACGATTTCGAGGATGCCGTGGATTTCATCGGCTGGTACGTGTTCCAGTCCCATCGCAAGCTGGGCATCTCCAAGTGGGACGCCTACAACCAGTATCTGGCCTACCACGAAGGTCAGGGAGGCTACAAACGGGGCAGTTACAAGAACAAGACCTGGCTGGTGAAGGTGGCGCGCAAGGTGGACCAGAACGCCAAACGATACCGGGCGCAGATCGCCGAATGCCGCGACAAACTGGAGCAGGGCTGGAGTCTCTGGCCCTTCTGACGTGGCGGGTCACACAGGACCCGCCCCGATCAGGCATTATTGACGGACGATGACCTCAAAGGTGACCGCGTCCAGGAGTTGCGGGACGTAGGCCCCTTCACCGATGATCGTCTCAATGGCCGCCACGTATCCCCGAAGATGGTTCTCCGACCCCTCGAGCAGGGATTCATACAGTCGCTGAATGTCCGGCTCGTCGGTGTAATCCAGGCCGCATTGGTCCTCACGATCTATGTCGTTGTCCTGGGACAGGATCACCTCGGGACAGCGTCGGATATCCAGCATGTCGAGTTCTTCAATCAAGGCCCCGACATACAGCGCGCTGAGTTCCCCGGAAGCGGCCTGGTTGATCAGGGCATCGTATTTGTCCTGGAAATAGGCACCGTATTCCTCCCCGGTGAACACTCCGGTGTTGTCGTTGGTGCTGGGATCGGCCACACCGTAATTCGCCAGCATCTCCCGGACTGCATCGGTGTGGCGCTGTTCTGAGTCATCGATACGTCCAAACACGCTGGAATCGGGATACATCATGCCCAGGGTCGTATAGACATCCCGTGCGAGCTTCTCCTCCTCGCGCATGAACACCAGATGGGTTTCCTCGTTGAAATCGAGCGCCTCACCGGCCCGTACACGGCTGTCGGCCTCCTGGCGATGATGTTGAGACGATCCCTGGCCAGCTGCGGCCTCCTGTGCCAACAGGACGAAAGTGATGAAGATCAATGCCAGGGTGGCAGTAAAGCGCCAGTTCATGAGGTGTGCTCCAGTTGATTCAGGGTTGAGGTTCCACCCGGTATTCCAGGCGGAGTGGCAGGACAGGTTGCCCAATACTGAAAATGATACTCAGTGGCTGGCGAGATACTGTTTCAAGGGGTTTCCCTGAAACGTCGATCTGAAACAATTGAAACAAACGACTGAAAACCGTGCATGAGAGGGGTTGACGGCAGGCCCATCAGCGCAGTTAACCCATTGTTATCCCTCTAATATTATATCAAGTCCGAAAATAATGAACGGAATTCACATAATCACGCATTCAGGCCTGCCGGGCTTCAGGTCAGGTCCAGACGGGCCTCTGTCCCACCGCCCTCGGCGTCTGTAAAACTGAGTCGCCAGCCATTCATGCGGCAGAGTTGGTCGACGATCGCCAGTCCCAAACCGCTCCCTCCGGAGGTCCGGCTTCGCGACTCCTCGAGTCTCTTGAAGGGTTGCAGGATGGTCTCCCGCTGCTCGACGGGTATCCCCGGTCCCCGGTCGACAATGGTCAGGCTCAAGCGGCCATCCGCGCCGGATATACAGGTCAACCAGACCGGTTGAGACCCACTATAGCGAATTGCGTTGTCGATCAGGTTGTGCAGCACCCGGCGAAACGCCATTACCGGAAGATCCCGGTGCACCGGCAGGCAGGGCCTCAGAACCACCGCATCGCCCTGACGCTGATACTCCGACAGGATCGCATTCAGCAACTCACAGAGTTCAACCTGTTCGGTCACTTCATCGGATATCCCCTCGGAAAGCTGGAGAGTGGCGGAGATGATCTGGTTCATTTCCCTCAGGTCTTCCTGCAGGCCCTTTCTCAGCTCTTCATCGTCATCTCCGCTGAGCAGTTCCAGTTCCAGTTGCATGCGTGCGATGGGTGTCCGAAGGTCATGGGAAATGCCGGCCAGCAGCACGGTGCGGTTTTCCATCAAGACGTGGAGACGTTGCTCCATCTGGTTGAAGGCCCGGGTCAGATCACGCAGTTCCCGGGCTCCCTGCTCAATCAGGGGCGGTCCACGCCGTCCCTCCCCGATACGCGCGGAGGCCTGCGCCAATGCGGCGATGGGTTGGGTGATTCGCTTGACGATCAACAGGGAGGTCAGCACCGCAATCAAGGTGCCCGCCACAACCATCAGGATCAGAGTCAGGGGTATCCGCGACATAAAGCGCCGTTTGTCAAAACCGACCTTGAGTGACCGGCCACCCATGCGGATGTCCACCCAGCGCCACTCGGGCCTGCCCGGATCGACATACAGCTGATGAGGCTCGCCGGTTCGCTCCTGTAACGCCTGCAGGAAATCGCTCAGGTAGAAGGCGGGATCCGTTTCCTGGGTGAGTCCGCCCTGAGTCAGGCCGATGCTCATATCGTGATGGGTGCGCATCTCGCGTTCGAAATCGGGACGTGTACCCGGGGGCAGCTCCACCCAGATCTGCGCGGTCAGCACTGCCAGGGCCGAGAGATCGTTGGCGACCCTCTGGGTCAACGGCAGTGTAACGAAGGCCACCACCAGTGCCAGGGAAAATACCGAGAAGAGTAGAAACGCGAGGCTGAAGGCGGTCGCAGTACGACCGAAAAGCGTGCTCCCGGACTGCCTGCCGGTCACACCTGGCTACCCTGGGGAGTGAAGATGTATCCACGTCCCCAGACCGTGCGGATAAACTGGGGCTGATCCGGGTTGCTTTCCAGTTTTCTGCGTAATCGGGTGACCCTGACATCGATGCTCCGATCGAAGGGGGAACGCTCGTAACCCTTTATCAACTCGATCAAATGGTCACGACTCAGGACCCGGTTGGGATGCTTGACGAAAGCCTCCAGGAGGGAAAACTCCCCGGCGGTCAAACCCACCGCCTCCCCGTCGCGTGAAATCGATTGGGTGGTCAGATTGACCAGGTAGTCACCAAACCGGTACTGACCCGAGGTCCCACCGGCACCACTGTTGACGGGATTCTGATTCAGCTCCTCGGTGCGCCGGAGTATTGCCCTGACCCGGGCCGAGAGTTCCCGGGGATTGAACGGTTTGGCAAGATAGTCATCCGCCCCAACCTCGAGACCGATGATACGGTCGATATCCTCGCCCCGGGCGGAGAGCATGAGGATCGGAATACTCCCGTTGGCCCGCAGGCGCCGGGCAATGGACAGGCCATCCTCCCCCGGCAACATCAGATCCAGAACGATGAGGTGGACCGGATGCTGCACCAGATACTGATCCATCGCCTGGCCGCTGCCGACACCCGCCACCTGAAACCCCTCCCGGGTCAGGAACTTGATGACCAGATCCAGCAGCTTGGGATCATCGTCCACCACCAGAATCTTGTGTTTATCCATTTCGGCTCATGGGTTTGCACGCATGTGAAGTCAGGCTTCAGGTTAAGCGCCCTGGCAGTTTCTCCACAAGACAGGTGAAACAACCTGTAACACTTGGCCCCCTCACGGAAATCTCCCGGAAATAGCCGGCTTCTAGGCTGTAAGTGAGGCAAACAGAAAGACTCGAACAGGAGCACCAAGATGAAAACATCACGCAAAGTATTGCACCTTTCCATGGCACTCGCCATGACCCTCCCCCTGGTCAGTGGACAGGCCTGGCCGGAGGAGACCAGTGTACCGGAAACCCCCGATGAAACAGTGGTCGAATCACCCGAACCCGCCAGCGGGACTCAGCAGATGTTTCGCAATGCCGGGGAATCTCAGCGCCTGAGACACCGGGTGGGAGAAAATGAAGACGCCCAGGCACAGCGCACCCGTCTGGAATCTGCAGGGGATGTCTCCAGCGGCGATGACGGGACTTCGGCGGTCGGAGACCCGGCCCTGGCCACGGATCACACGCCCAGCCAGAATCGGGACCGGACCCGGGACCAGGATCAGCAACAGGATCAGAGTCCCGACTATGAGCAGATTCGCCAACGCGACCGGGATCGTCTGAGTGTCGATGACCGCGATGAGAGCGGATTCGAGGATCCTTACCAGTTTGGCAACCGCTCGGCTGGACAGGGTTTCAGCACCAGTGGTTCAATGTATCGCAGCATGGGAGCCAACAGTCGCGGCAGTGGCGGATCAGCCAGCGCCGGTATGAGCCAGGGTGGCGCCCAGAGCGGTGGACACGGCGGCGGCAGTGGCAACGGTCGGCGTTAACCGCCTTTGATGTCGTGTCCTGAACTGCAGTAGAGCATTTCGGAACCAAACGGGTATGTACAGCCGGGTCATTCAAATCATTCTGATAGGAACCATGTTGCTGCATGTCGGCGGCCTGCGGGCTGCCGACGAACCCGAAAACCCGGCCCTGCAGACTCCCCCGTCCGACACTCAGGACAACATGCAAAGCTGGCAGGAGGACTGGCAGCAGCAGGATGAGGACAGAAATGGGGATTGGACCTGGTTCGGGATGGGCTACGAGTCTCGTCATCGTGCTTCCCAGAACCGGGGCTCCAGTTCGGCCAACGGAGGCGCCGCTCAGGGACCAGGCGGGGGCAACGGCCCTGGAGGCGGCGGTAACGGTCCCGGCGGTCGCAATCGCTGAGGAGCCCACCCGGTACCGGTTCATCGACTTGGTGTCTGGTGAGTAACCCGGCCGTTAGTAACCCGGCCGCCCAACACCATCGGGTGTTATCTTGTTGGCGCCGCATCCACCCATCCAACCCTAGGCCCTGGAACGAAACTACCCGGGCATGGATTTGCCAGGTGCTCAGGGCGCTTTGGGCGCCAGGCGCGCCTGCAGATTCAGAAACACCATGTTCTGCTTGAAGTCATAGCTGTCCCGGATCGGCGAAACCTTGTTCACGTCATTGGAATCATTATCGACTCTGCGGAAGCCGCCGCTCAGCATGACCCAGGGATTGGCATAATATTTCATCCCCAGACTCAGGGACTGGGTCTTGTCCTCCCGTCCGACGTCCTGGAATTCGGCGATCGCGTAATTGAAACCCACATATCCGACCGTGTTGCTGGCCAGTTTCTGGTCAAGCTGAAAATCCCAGGCAGTGTAGAGATAGCTGGAGGAACCGATTTCCGTGGTTTCGTTCTGGGTACGTTCGAGTTGCGCTTTAAATTGGGTGCTGGCGACCGGATACCATCGCAGATCCACGCCATAGTTCCAATCATTGACCTCATCGAATCGTGAATCCTCGTAGTCCTGGTAGAAACGTCCGATGTAGGCATCGATACGATTCGCCTTCGAGAAACGGCGCGTCAGGCCGATCAGCCCGTTGAAACCCTGGGAATCCTTGGCATATCCGTACTGATCAAGTTCATCCACGTAGTCCCGCCGGTTGATCACGCCCTGAGCGTAGAGTTGGAAATCCGCGGAATAGTCGTGGCTCAAACGCAGTCCCAAACCGCTCACATCCCGATCGCGGTCATCATTGTAAAGACTTCCCACATTGTCGTAATCGAGTTGTTCAAAGGTGAGCCCCAACTTAACCGAGGAACGGTCCGCCTGCCGATGCCAACCCAATTGGCCCTCGAGCACATCGTAGGTAGTGGGCTCGTCGATCTGCAGACTGCCGGATTCCTTGGAGTCCCGGCCCTCATGATTGCGGCTGTAGCCGCCGCTGACGTAGAGTTTGTCGATCCCGTCGATCTCATAGTCTCCGTCACCGCTCAACCAGAAATCGTCATAGTCTTCTGATGTGGCATCCGCATAACGTCCCAACCGCGCCCCGGCGTCGACCGCCAGTCTGTGTCTGTCCCACAATGAGTCGACACTCAGGCTGGGAGTAACCTGGGTGATGAAATCGGACTCCCGTGCCCGATTGGTCGCATAGATGTTGTCATCGTAGTAACCCATTACGGCGATTTCCGGCAGCAATCGGAAGTCCTGCGAATAAAAACCCGGCTTTTTGAAGGTGCTTGCCGATGATTCCCCAGCCGTCACAAGAGCAGGTGCCAGCGCCAGGCCTGTCAGGGTGATCAGGGACAGGGCATGGGACAGTGGACGCAATTTCGGTTTCATGACGGATCATCTCCCTTGTCTCATCCAGCACGAATCGCGGATGCTATTGAACATTATACGCGCCGGGCGGAGTCCCCCGGGATGAACAGAAACAGCTTGTAACAACTCGTAAGAGGCTGGTTCGAAATCGGCAACCGCCGGCCGCTCAGATGCCTTGTCGGCTGGCGGGGACAAATTCTGCCTCAGGAGAAAAGACCGGACATGCGCTTTTCTAAACCCTATCCCCCATTCGGGAGACTTGTAGCTTGGCAATCACCGTCTATACCTGTATTAATATGCGGAGTGCGGCTTGGCCGCTCCATCTCCGCAGGACATTTCGCGCAACGACCGAAGGCATGTGAAGCGGATTCCTTTTACTTACAAAATTCAATACTTTCTATTGACTCCATTCCGTAGATCAATACTAGCGTCAACATTACACTTAGTGAGGTTTCACTTTCGTGAAGTGTTCATGAATCGCAGGTGACGGAATGGATATAGATATTGCTCTCAATGTATCAAGCGCCATCCTATTCATGGGCGTGCTCGGTTTGTTGCTCTCCTCCCTGTTGGCGTTCGCCAACAAGAAGCTCTGGGTATTCGAGGACCCGCGCATCGACGCCATCGAGAGTATGTTGCCCGCCACCAACTGCGGCGCCTGCGGCAACGCCGGTTGCCGACCCTTCGCCGAGGCGCTGATTGCCGGCAAGGTGACTCCCGCCCAATGCACCGTCAGCAGTTCCGATGCCATCACTGAAATCGCCGACTACCTGGGCGTCGACAGCGGCAGCGTGATCAAGCGGGTGGCCCGCCTGGCCTGTGCCGGCGGCAGTCACGTGGCGCGCATGAAGGCCCACTACGACGGTCTCGCCTCCTGCCGGGCTGCCGCGGTGGTCTCTGGAGGGCCGAAAGGCTGCACCTGGGGCTGTATCGGCCTGGCCGACTGCGCGGAAGTCTGTGAGTTCGATGCCATCAGCATGGACCGTCATGGCCTGCCGGTCGTGGATGCCAGCAAATGTACCGCCTGCGAGGATTGTGTGGACGTCTGCCCGAAAGGATTGTTCTCCATTCAACCCGCCGACCACCGCTTGTGGGTGGCCTGCAAAAACCTGGAGCATGGCGATACCGCGGAGAATGATTGCGAGGTCGCCTGCACCGCCTGCGAGCGATGCGCGAAGGACTCTCCCGAGGGCCTGATCACAATCCAAAACAACCTGGCGGTTATCGACTACAGTAAGAATGGATTGGCCTCACGGGTCGCCACCGAACGTTGTCCGACCGGAGCCATCGTGTGGCTCGACGATGTACAGGGCGTGCTCAAAGGATCCCAGGCCAAACGGATTATTCGCAGTGAAGCCCTACCCATGTAAGGGTTGATCCCCGAGATCAACCTTGAGGGGTTCGCGCTGTCAGATGTCAGTCAGCCGAGCCCCTTTTGACTGTTTACACCCTAGCAAAACAAGAGAAGTGTTCCATGTTCGGTAAGAAAGACGAAAAGACCTTCAAGTATCCCGGTATCCGCATGGCGATGGACGGCAACGGCGCGGTCATCATGTGCGAGCGCGAGGCCTCTGACGCCGCCGGTGCATACCCGATCACACCATCGACCCAAATGGGTGAGTACTGGGCCGAGGAGACCGCCAAGGGTCACGTCAACATCTCCGATCGTTCGCTGATCTTCATCGAACCGGAGTCCGAACACGCCGCCGCCGCGGTGACCGCAGGCATGTCCATGACAGGACTGCGCGCCACCAACTTCTCCTCCGCCCAGGGCGTGGCCTTCATGCACGAGTCGCTCTACGCGGCGGTGGGCAAGCGTCTGCCCTATGTGTTGAATATCGGCTGCCGCGCCATCACCAAGGCGTCGCTCAACGTGCACTGCGGGCATGACGATTTCCACTGTATCGACGACACCGGTTTTTTCCAGGTCTTCGCCAACAACGCCCAAGGCGCGGCGGACCTCAACCTGATCGGCCGCAAGATCGCTGAACTCTCCCTGACGCCCGCCGCGGTAGCCCAGGACGGTTTTCTCACCACCCATCTGATCGAGCCCCTGCAGGTACCCGAGCGGGAGATGATCACCGAGTTCCTCGGCCGTCCCGATGACGAGATCGAATGCCCCACCCCTTCCCAGAAACTGCTGTTCGGCGAAACCCGCCGCCGGGTGCCTGCGATCTGGGATGTGGACAACCCCATGCTCTCCGGCTCGGTGCAGAACCAGGACGCGTACATGCAGACCACCGCAGCGCAACGTCCCTATTTTTTCCAGCACATCGCGGAGATCACCGACCAGGTGATGGACGAGTTCTATGAGTTGACCGGGCGCCGTTACAACCGAATCGGCGCCTACAAGGCGGAAAAGGCCGACTACCTGATCGTCGGCATGGGCTCGATGGTGGTCCAGGCCCACGGCGTTGCGGACTATCTGGAAAAGACCCGCAAACTCAAGGTGGGTGTCATCGACCTGACCATGTTCCGCCCCTTCCCCGGCGACCTGCTGGGCAAAATACTCAAAGGCAAGAAAGGCGTGGTGGTGCTGGAACGTACCGACCAGCCGTTGGCGGAAGACCTGCCGCTGATGCGCGAGGCCCGGGCCGCGGTCACCAAGTGCATCGAGAACGGTCAGGCGGTCGCCAACAAGCAGGACCTGCCGTATCCGCAGTACGACACCTACGAGCGTCTCAGCGAAGTGCCCAATCTGTACTCGGGCGCGTATGGACTGGGTTCCCGTGATCTGCAGCCCGAGGCGCTGATCGGTGCGGTGGAGAATATGCTGCCCGAGGGTCCGCACCGTAAGTTCTTCTATCTGGGTATCGACTTCGTACGCGACGCCGCGACTCCCAAGCAGGAGATTCACATCCAGAAGCTGCTGGAGGCCTATCCCAAGATCGGCGAGATGGCGGTGCGCGGCTCCGAGAATCCCAATCTGATGCCGGAAGGCTCGATCACCGTGCGCATGCACTCGGTGGGTGGCTGGGGCGCTATCACCACCGGTAAGAACCTGGTCATGACCCTCTACGATCTGTTGGGTTACGAGATCAAGGCCAACCCGAAGTACGGTTCCGAGAAGAAGGGCCAGCCGACCACCTACTACCTGGCGGCCGCGCCCACCCCGATCCCGCTCAACTGCGAATACCACTATGTGGACGTGGTGCTGAGCCCCGACCCGAATGTGTTCGGCCACTCCAACCCCCTGAGTGGTCTGAAGAAAGGCGGCACCCTGATCATTCAGTCCAACCTGGGCAGCGCGGATGAGGTATGGCAAAGCTTTCCCCGCTGGATGCAGCAACAGGTGGTCGACAACGAAATCCATGTGTTCTACGTGGACGGTTTCAAGATCGCCCGCGAAGAGGCCTCCAACCCGGAACTGCAGCTGCGTATGCAGGGCAACGCCTTCCAGGGCGCCTTCTTTGCCGGCTCACCGCTGATGCAGATGGCCGGCCTGGACGAGAAGAAACTGTTCGCCGCCATCGAGGACCAGCTGGAGCACAAGTTCGGCAGCAAGGGCCGCCGGGTGGTCGAGGACAACCTGCGGGTGGTACGTCGCGGTTTCGACGAAATCCATGAGATCGCCGAGAAGGTGGTCGGCGCGGTCGCCGCTCAGCCTGAGAAGAAGGCCCCGGCCCTGCCGATCATGCTCAAGCAGCTGCCCCAGTCCGACGGCGGTATCTCAGACGTACACCGTTTCTGGGAACAGACCGGCAGCTTCTACGCCACCGGTAAAGGCTCCGACAACCTGGCGGACCCCTACCAGGCCCTCTCTCTGATGCCGGCCTCCACCGGTGTGTTCCGCGACATGACCCAGATCCGCTTCGACTATCCGAAGTGGGTGGCGGAGAACTGCACCGCCTGCGGTGACTGCTACTCCATCTGTCCCGACAGCGCCATCCCGGGTCTGGTCAACAAAGTCAGCGATGTTTTCAACACCGCGATCAACCGCATTGAAACCGGCGGCCGTCCAACCCAACACCTGCGTCGCGAGAGCCGCAACGTCGAAAAACGTCTGCGTGAATTGCTCAACGAGGCCGGTGAAGCGGCGGATGTACGGGTCCTGCTTGACCAGGCGGTACTCGAGACCCTCTCAGCCGCTGAACTGGAGGATGCACAACGCCCGGTGCTCGAAGAGGAGTTCGGCCTCTTCCTGCAGGCGCTGGTGGACTTCGATTTCTCCATCACCAAACCCTACTGGAACAACCTGGAGAAGAAGAACAAGGGCAGTGGCGGGCTGTTCTCGATCACCGTCAATCCCTACACCTGTAAAGGCTGTATGGAATGCGTGGACGTCTGTGAAGATGAGGCGCTGCTCGCCACCCATCAGGACGAAGCGGCGATCGAGAAGATGCGCAGTGACTGGTCCCTGTGGCTCGACCTGCCCACCACAGATGCCAGCTTCAACCGCATCGACGACCTGGACGAGAAAATCGGCGCGCTGCATACCCTGCTGCTGGACAAGGACAACTACAGCGCCATGGTCTGCGGTGACGGCGCCTGTCTGGGCTGTGGCGAGAAGACCATCATCCATCTCTTTACCAGCACCGTGACCGCGCTGATGCAGCCCCGGGTGAAGACCGAGGTGGCGCGAATCGAGAAGCTGATCGAACAACTCGAACAGCACGTGCGTCTGAAACTGGCCTCCGGGGTCGACCTGAGCAGCGCCAGCGCGATCGCCCAGGCTACCGACAGCGATGGCGACCTGACCCTGTCCGGTCTCAGCGACAGCCTGGATGCCGGTCACGAAAAGACCGTCATCGACCGCGAATGGCTGCAGTGGGTCACCCGTCTGCTGGATCAGCTGAGAGACCTGAAGTGGCGCTACCTGGAAGGCGTGACCAATAACGGCCGCGCCGAGATGGGCATCGTCAACTCCACCGGTTGTACCTCCGTGTGGGGCTCCACCTTCCCCTACAACCCCTACCCCTTCCCCTGGGCCAGCCACCTGTTCCAGGACAGTCCCTCCATGGCGATGGGTCTGTTCGAAGGGCACATGCACAAGATGGCCGATGGCTTCTCTGCCATCCGCAAGGCGGAACTGGAACTGGCCGGCAAGTACAACCCGGCCGAGCATGATGCGTTCTTCAAACAGTTCAACTGGAAACAGTTCACCGATGATGAATGGTTACTGTGCCCTCCGGTGGTCTCCATCGGCGGTGACGGCGCCATGTACGACATCGGTTTCCAGAACCTTTCCCGAGCCCTGGCTTCCGGCCACCCGATCAAGGTTCTGGTGCTTGACACCCAGGTCTACTCCAACACCGGCGGCCAGGCCTGCACCTCGGGCTACATCGGCCAGGTGGCGGACATGAGCCCCTATGGCAAGGCCTGGAAAGGTAAAGAGGAAATCCGCAAGGAGGTTTCCCTGATCGGTATCGCCCACCGCACCACCTACGTGCTGCAGAGTGCGATCAGCAATGCCACTCACCTGATCGAGGGCTATATCGACGGACTCAACAGCCGCCGTCCGGCCCTGTTCAACATCTATGCGGTGTGTCCGCCGGAACACGGCGTGGGCGACGATCGGGCCTACGAACAGTCGAAAATGGCGGTGGAGAGTCGCGCTTATCCCCTGATCAAGTATGACCCGGATGCTGGGGAATCAATCGAGGAGTGCATCGACCTGGAAGGCAACCCCTCACTGGAGACCGATTGGCCGGTCTATTCGCTCAGCTACCAGAACGAAAAGGGCGAGGAGGAGAAACTGGAGGTGCCCATGACCTTCGCCGATTTCGCCCTTACCGAGGGTCGCTTCCGCAAGCAGTTCCGCAAAGCGCCGCCGGAGACCTGGAACGACGACATGGTGCCGATGCATGAGTTCATCGAACTGGACGAGGACGACCGGGAAGGCAAGTTCCCGTACATCTGGGCCACCGACGGCAAAAACCGCCTGATGCGGGTCATCTGCGCACAGGAGATCGCCAACTCCTGCATCGAGCGTCGTCAGTTCTGGCATCAACTCAAGGGCATCGCGGGTGAGCTGAACAAGCTGGACGTGAACGCCCTGGTCGACCAAGCCAAGATCGACATGGCCAACCGCCTGAGTTCCACCCTGCTTTCGCTGGCCGCCAGTGGTAACGCCAACGCCCTCGCCGGCTCCCTGTCGGCCAACGGTAATGGTGCAGGCGCCGCCTCCGCGGCGGGTGGCGGCAATGGCGCCGACATGGGTGACTACGAGCCGGTCTGGATCGAGACTCCGGAGTGTACCGCCTGCGACGAGTGCATCGAGATCAATCCCAAGATTTTTGCCTACAACGGCGATAAGAAGGCCGAGATCCTCGATCCCAAGGGCGGCGCTTACAAGGATATCGTCAAAGCGGCCGAGAAGTGCACCGCCGGCTGCATTCATCCCGGTACACCCTGGAACCCCTCGGAAAAGGATCTGGACAAACTGGTCAAGCGGGCGGCGAAGTTCCAGTAATGCCTGCACCTGTCGTTTGTCGTACCGATAACCTGTCTGCATCAGGCGGAGTTCTGGCTCCGCCTGAGATCCGGATCTGAAACTATGGGATTGTTCAATCTGCTGTTTGGGCAAAAAGGCTTCACCCACGGTATCCATCCGCCCTATCACAAGGATACGGCGGATAAACCGATCCGACGTTTGCCCTTCCCCGCGCAGCTGGTACTGCCGCTGGACCAGCACATCGGCAAACCTGCGATACCACTGGTCCAGAAAGGCCAGGAAGTGGTCCGCGGCGAGCCCATAGCACGGGCCGACGGGAATTTTTCGGTACCTTTGCACGCCCCGGCCACCGGGCGTGTAAGGGATATAGAATTGATGCCCTCCGCTAAAGGACCCAAGACCCGGGCGATCGTCATCGACGTCTATGAAGGCTCCACCCAGGAGATTCTCTGGTCCAATCCCCGGGATATGAGTGAACATACCCCGGAGCAGATCATCCAGGCAATCCAGGAGTCCGGTATGGTGGGTCTGGGCGGCGCCGCCTTCCCATCCCATATGAAGCTCACCCTGCCTCCCGACAAACCGGTCGATACCCTGGTGATCAATGGTTGTGAGTGCGAACCCTATCTGACCTGCGATCATCGCATGATGCTCGAATATCCCAAGGCGCTGATTCGGGGTATCCGCTATGCCATGCGTGCCACCGGCACCCAGCAGGCGATCATCGGCATCGAAGACAACAAGATGAACGCCGTGGAGGTGCTGCGCGGCGAGCTCAGCCCGGGAAGTTCGATACGCGTCGAGGTGGTCGAGACCAAATATCCCCAGGGTTCGGAGAAGATGCTGATCAAGTCGGTGCTGGACCGCGAGGTACCCACCGGCGGACTGCCCGCCGATGTGGGTGTGGTGGTCAACAATGTCGGCACCCTCGCGGCATTGGGTGATCTGCTGCCCGCGGGTCAGGGCCTGATCGAACGGGTCATCACTGTAGCCGGACCCGGAATCCTCAAACCGGGCAACTATCTGGTACCCCTGGGCACGCCGATCCGCCACATCCTGGATCAGGTAGGCTACGAAGGCACCCGCACCGAGTTCATTCTCGGCGGTCCGATGATGGGTTCCGCGGTCTCCGCCATGGAGACTCCGGTCAGCAAAGGGACCTCCGGGCTGCTGGTTCTCAGCGAGCCGTCCATCGAAGAGGAGAGTCACAGGATCTGGCCTTGCATTCGCTGTTCCCGCTGCGTGCAGGCCTGCCCGATGCATCTCAACCCGTCGATGCTGGGACAGCTCGCAGCCAAACGACGCTACGAGCAGATGGCGGACGATTACAGCCTCAACAACTGCTTCGAGTGCGGTTGCTGCTCTTATGTCTGCCCCTCCAACATTCCATTGGTGCAGTATTTTCGGATTGCCAAGGCGATCAATCGGGAGCAGAAGACATGAGAGTTTTTGGTTTTGAGTTCTTAGTTTTTAATTGGATGTGTTCGCTTTGCTCACGGCTTTTTGCCTTATTCCCACACTCTGCGTCGGAACGAATGAACTCCGGCCAACTACCGACTCGATCCCACGCTCTGCGTGAGAACCAGAAAATTTTAAGTTATGTGTTTTGAATGGGTTGTGTTCGCTTTGCTCACAGCTTTATGCAATGAAAAACATGCCGCGTTGAACTAGGCAACGATTACTGATGATACGAAAGAAACCCACCATCGAGCTGCGCACCTCACCCCACGCCCATGCCGGGGACGATGTGGTGCGGATCATGCGCAACGTGGTCTATGCCCTGGCACCGATTTGCGCCTTTACCGTGTGGCAGTTTGGCCTCAGCGCCCTGGCCCTGATACTGGTGGTGACAGCAACCTGTCTGGGGAGTGAACGGCTGTTCAACCGCCTCAGCGGACAACCCAGTTCCATTGGCGACTGGTCGGCGGTGATCACCGGTCTGTTGCTGGCCCTGACCCTGCCCCCCGGATTCCCGCTTTGGATGGGTATGGTGGCTGGTTTCGTAGGCATTGCCATGGGCAAGGCTCTGTTCGGCGGCCTGGGCATGAACGCCATGAACCCGGCATTGATCGGCCGGGCTTTCGTCCAGGCCGCTTTTCCGGTCGCAATCACTACCTGGACCCCCGCCTTGTTCGAGGGACGCTTTACCCAGTTCGTCCCCACAACCCTGACACCACCATTCCTTCAGCCCCCTGCGATCGCCGACTGGGTCTCCACGGTAAAGGTGGATGCCTTCAGCGGGGCCACGCCCCTGGCCATGCAGAAATTCGAAGGCATCCAGGCTGATCTGATGGATCTGTTGCTGGGCACCACGGCCGGATCCGCCGGGGAGACTTCCGCCCTGTTGATCCTGCTGTGTGGGCTCTACCTGGCATTTCGCCGCATGCTCGACTGGCGTATCCCGGTGATGGTAATGGTCGGCGCGGCCGGAACCTCGGGTATCTTCTACCTGATCGACCCGGCGCAGTATCCCGACCCCCTCTTCGTCCTCTGTTCCGGAGGTCTGATGCTCGGCGCCTGGTTCATGGCCAGCGACATGGTGGGCTCCCCGGTCACCCCGCTGGGTGTGATCATCTATGCATTGCTGATCGGAGTTCTCACCGTGGTCATACGCCTGTTCGGCGGTCTCACCGAAGGCGTGATGTATGCCATCCTGCTGGGTAACGCGGCCACCCCGCTGATTGATCAACTCACCCAACCACGGGTATTTGGCGCACAGAGGGCGGGCAAATGAGCAGTACCGAAGCCACCCGGCAACCGACCACCCCGGCCGGGCCGATGATCCGTACCCTGGTGGGTATCGCAATGCTCTCAGGCTTTCTCGTGGTGCTGACCTATCAACTGACCAAGCCGATCATCGCAGACAACCAGCGCCGCGCCATCGAGGCGGCGGTATTCCAGGTGATACCCGGTGCGGTGAGCAAGCGAAATTTCATGATTTCCGAACAGGGACTGAGCGAAGCGGACAGTGATGCACCCAGCGATGGCATTCCGGTGTATGCCGGTTACGACGCCGATGGACAACTCCTCGGCATCGCCACCAATGCCGCTGCACAGGGTTATGCAGACCTGGTACACCTGCTGTACGGATATGATCCCGAGTGCCAGTGCGTGCGTGGCATCAAGGTGTTGAAACTGGCCGAAACCCCGGGCCTGGGCGACAAGATCATTCATGATGCCGACTTCGTCGCCAATTTCGAGCAACTCGATGCCCGACTCAATGATGACGGCAGCGACCTGGCCCACGACATCGTCACGGTCAAACACGGGACCAAGCGCAACCCCTGGGAGATCGACGCCATATCAGGCGCCACGATCTCCTCGAAAGCCGTCGGTAAGGCCCTGAACCAGTCGGCCAAGCATGTTTTGCCGATGTTGTTTCCACAGATCCAGAAACTCCAGACAGGTGCTGCCGATGCCAATCCCTGATCACAGAGAGCCGAGCGAAGATGGACTCATGACCGATCGGTTGACCCGCAGCAAGGCATCTTCGACACAACATTGTTATTAATTTCGTTTCCAGGCGGACGATTGCAATATGGCCAAGAACACCAATGACAGCATTACCTGGGAGACCTTCAGCGAAGGTCTCTGGCGGGAGAACCCCGTGTTCGTCATGCTCCTCGGAATGTGCCCGGTACTGGCGGTAACGAACTCCGCCATCAATGCCCTGGCGATGGGCCTGGCCACCACCTTCGTACTACTCGCATCCGGCGCGCTGATCTCTCTGTTGCGTCGCAGTATCCCCAAGCAGGTGCGGATCGCCACCTACATCGTGATCATCGCCACATTTGTCACCATCGTCGACTACACCATTCAGGCGATCTCCCTGGATCTCTACAACGCACTGGGCGCTTTTATCCAGTTGATCGTGGTCAATTGCATGATCCTGGGTCGTGCCGAGGCCTACGCCTCGCGTAACCCCCCGGTCAAGGCATTGACCAACGCCCTGGGTATGGGCATTGGTTTCACCTTCGCCCTGCTCTGCCTGGGCATGGTCCGTGAAGTGCTCGGCGCTGGAAGCCTGTTCGGTGTCGACCTGTTCGGGCCCCGTTTCGAACCCTGGGTGGTGATGGTACTCCCGGCGGGAGGCTTCATTGTGCTGGGGGTGTGGTTGCTGCTATTTGAATGGATGAAACAGCGCAAAGAGCGGACGGCGCTGCAGACGGTGGAGGAAACACGATGACTTCGAGTTTTGAGTTGAGGAACTCGCTCAGCGAACAAAACTTTTTTCTAAGTCCAGGCGTGCGTGCAGCGCACACGATAACTCAAAACTTGTAAATGCCATGGCAACAGAATCACTCAGCTTCATATTTTTAAACGCGGTCCTGGCGAACAACTTTGTCTTGGCCCTTTTTTTAGGTCTGTGCCCTTTCCTCGGTGTATCCGGAAAACTCAACACCGCCGTGCCCATGGGTCTGGCCACCATGTTCGTGATGCTGGTCAGTTCGGTTTGCGCCTACCTGATCAACCTGGTTCTGGTGGCCTTCGAGATCGAGTTCCTGCGCCTTATCGCGTATATCGCGGTGATTGCCAGCGCCGTGCAGTTGGTGGAGATGACCCTGAAGAAGTTCAGCCCGGGACTGTTCCGCTCCCTGGGTATCTTTCTGCCATTGATCACGACCAACTGCGCAATTCTGGGACTCGCCCTGTTTCAGACCTTCAAGGAATACGACTTTCTGCAATCCCTGGTCTACGCGCTGGGCGCCGGGACCGGTTTCATTCTCGCCATCGTGCTGATGGCCGGTCTGCGGGAAAAACTCGAACTATCCAATCTGCCCAGCATTACCCAGGGTGCCGCCGTGAGTCTGATTCTGGGTGGCCTGCTTTCCCTGTCATTCATGGGCTTTGCCGGACTAGGGGGATGAAACCTCTGCCTGAACCAGGCGGACCGCAAACGAACGACGAGATATGAAACCATTTGAATCCACATCGCTTCAACGCAAGCCCATGACACTGCATTCTATGCGGTTTCGTTTCTCCATAGATTCTGAAGAGAATTGAGGGCCCGCTATGCTCGACTATCTCATCGCCATGACACTGATTCCCCTGTTGCTGCTCGGTTGGCTGATCGTCCAGTCGATTGCGCGGCGTTTTTCCAAGCTACATCCCGAATTCGGCCCTCACAGGGAAGAGGGCGGTGGTTGCGGATCAAGCTGTCTTTGCAGCGGTAGTAGCTGCCAACGTCAAGGAGACCACCTCAGAGGTTAACAACAATGAATGAGCCATCCAATCAATCCCAGAGCCGAGGTCAAGCGGTGAATGAGCTAATTATCTGGTTCGAAAATCTGAACATGAACGATGTGGAACAGGTTGGCGGAAAAAACGCCTCCCTGGGCGAAATGATCAGCGGGTTGGCCGACGCCGGGGTTAGCGTGCCGGGCGGCTTCGCCACTACCGCTTATGCATTTCGTGAGTTCCTGCGCCACAATCGCCTCGCGGAACGTATTGATCCACTGCTGAAACAGCTTGACGTGGAAGATGTGACCGCTCTGGCGGAAGCCGGCAAGACGGTACGCGAATGGGTCGTGGAATCCCCTTTTCCCGAAGAACTGGAAAATGCGGTAACCGCCGCCTACAAGAAACTCACCGGAGACGCGCAGAACCCGCCCTCGGTCGCGGTGCGCTCCTCGGCGACCGCGGAAGACCTGCCGGATGCCTCTTTTGCCGGTCAGCAGGAAACCTTCCTCAACGTCCAGGGACTCGAGGAGGTGCTGATCGCGATTAAGGAGGTATTCGCCTCACTCTACAACGATCGCGCCATCTCCTATCGCGTGCACCAGGGATTCGCCCATGAAGAGGTGGCCCTGTCCGCCGGCATTCAGCGCATGGTTCGCTCCGACATTGGCTCCGCCGGGGTCATGTTCACACTCGACACCGAATCAGGCTTCAAGGACGCGGTGTTCATCACCAGTTCCTACGGTCTCGGTGAAACCGTGGTGCAGGGAGCGGTCAATCCCGACGAGTTCTATGTTCACAAGGACAACACGGAAGCCGGACGCCCTGCCATTCTGCGTCGTAATCTGGGCAGCAAGATGATCAAGATGGTCTACGGCAAGCCGGATGAACCCCGTGTGGTCACCGTCGATGTGGACAAGGCCGAACGGCAGCGCTTCTCCCTGACCAGTGAGCAGGTGGAGAGCCTCGCTCAGATGGCCATCACCATCGAGAAACATTACGCGCGTCCGATGGACATCGAGTGGGGCCTGGACGGCAATGACGGCCAGTTGTACATCCTGCAGGCGCGACCCGAAACCGTGGAGAGCCGGGTCGATAGCGCCACCGTGGAGCGCTTTCAACTGGAGGAGCGCGGCAAGGTACTCGCCCAGGGCCGCGCCATCGGTCAGCGGATCGGCAGCGGAGTGGCCAAGATCATTGGCAATGCCAGTGAAATGGCCAAGGTCGAGGCCGGCGATGTACTGATCACCGACATGACCGATCCCGACTGGGAGCCGGTGATGAAGCGCGCCTCGGCAATTGTCACCAACCGGGGCGGACGTACCTGTCATGCCGCGATCATCGCTCGCGAACTGGGCATACCCGCGGTTGTCGGATGCCACGACGCCACCGAGACTTTGCAGGACGGCCAGCAAGTCACCGTCTCCTGCGCCGAAGGCGATGACGGTTTTATCTACGAGGGTCTGCTCAAGTACACAGTCAGCCAGGGCGATGTCATTGAGTTGCCGGACCCGCCCGCCAAGATCATGATGAACGTGGCCAACCCGAGCCGCGCCTTTGCCTTCAGCCGCATCCCCAACGCCGGCATCGGCCTGGCGCGCCTGGAGTTCATCATCAACACCACCATCGGGGTGCATCCCCGCGCCCTGATGGAGTTCGACCGGTTGCCCGACGACATCAAGGCGAGTGTCGCCCAGCAGATGGCCGGATACGATGACCCGGTCGGTTTCTACGTGGAAAAGCTGGTAGAAGGCATCTCGACCCTGGCCGCAGCGTTCAATGGCAAACCGGTGATCGTACGCATGTCCGACTTCAAGTCGAACGAGTACGCCAACCTGATCGGCGGCAAGCTCTATGAGCCTGAGGAAGAGAACCCGATGATCGGCTTCCGCGGGGCTTCGCGTTACATCTCAGAGACTTTCCGCCCCTGTTTCGAGCTCGAGTGCCAGGCCTTGAAACGGGTACGCAACGAAATGGGCTTCACCAATGTGGAAATCATGATCCCCTTCGTGCGCACCCTCGACGAGGCTGCCGGGGTGATCAAGCTGCTGGAGCAGAACGGCCTGAAGCGCGGCGAGAACGGACTCCGGGTGATCATGATGTGCGAACTGCCCTCCAATGCCGTACTCGCCAAAGAGTTCCTGGAGTATTTCGACGGCTTCTCCATCGGTTCCAACGACATGACCCAGTTGACCCTCGGACTCGACCGCGACTCCGGTCTGGTGGCCGGTAGCTTCGACGAGCGCAACCCAGCGGTCAAGAAGATGCTCAGCATGGCCATCCAGGCGTGCCGTGATGCCAGCAAGTATGTAGGTATCTGCGGACAGGGTCCCTCGGACTACCCGGACCTGGCAGAGTGGCTGGTGGAACAGAAGATCACCAGTGTCTCACTGAACCCGGATACAGTGGTGGAAACCTGGCGCCTGCTGACAGGTCTGCAGAAATAGGTCCCTTGGAGCCGCTCTGAAACAATTGCAAATGGTGAATCAGTGCCCCAGTGGCCCGATGCCGCGAATAGACACCCGGGGAGCCTGAGTAACGGCTTCCCGGCAATCCCTGTCGTGACACCGGGCTGCTGCCCGCTGATCACCACCCATTTCCTGAGCCGGTGTGCGGACGGCGCAAATCCGCTCGAACGATTGAATTGAATATCGATGAAGCGCACCATCTACTTCCTGGCGGATCATACCGGCATAACGGTTGAGGCCATGGGTCGTTCCCTGCTGGCCCAGTTCGACGGCTTCGAATACGAAAGCGTCCACTGGCCTTTTATCGACAGCCTGGAAAAGGCCCGCCGGGTCGCCGAAAGAATCAATCAGACGACTATGGAAACCGGTGAAAAACCGATTGTCTTCACCACCCTGGTCGATCCCTCAATCCGTGACTATTTCAAGAACCTGGATGTACCGGTCATGGATTTCTTCGAATCCTTCACCAGCCGTCTGGAACGGGAGTTGGATATTCCCTCATCCCATGCACTCGGGCGATTCCACACCGCCGCCAACAACCGCGCCTACGACCGCCGCATACATGCCGTGAATTTCGCCCTGAACAACGATGACGGCGCAATCACCAAGAATTACGAAACCTCAGACCTGATTCTGATCGGGGTCTCGCGCAGTGGCAAAACCCCCACTTGTCTGTTTCTCGGACTTCAGCACAGCGTTATGGCGGCCAACTATCCTTTGACTGATGACGATCTGGTCAGCGACATGCTGCCGAAACCCCTGCGCCCCTACCGCAATAAACTGTTCGGCCTGACCATCGACCCGCAACAACTGCAGCGCATTCGTCAGGAACGCCGTCCGGACCGTCGCTATTCATCCCTGGAACAGTGTCAGAAAGAGGTCAAACTCGGCGAGGACCTTTTCAAGCATTACAACATCCCCTATCTGGATACCACCTCCATGTCCATCGAAGAGATATCCGCCCGCTTGCTTCAGCATCTGAAACGCATGACCTGATTCGCCTCGCCAGCAGGCTCCAGAGGCAGCATCCTCGCGCTCGTTCCGCATCGAGTGGTTTCCCGCAGGAGTCCATCGCAGGCGTCGAGCGGCAGAATGCCGAAACACGCCCTTCTGCCGGTCATCGGGATGCAATACGATTCCTGGTAACAATCGGTTTATAATTTGCCGACCTGAGACCGAAAGTCACAAATCTGGAACGGATGCGGAACAGCGGACAGGAAATCTTGTCCTAACTCAGATGGCATCTAGCCCAGTCGATTCCAGAAACTACAGAAAACTATAAAATATTGCTTCAACCAATTGATTATACTGATTAAATGAGATCAACAAACGCCTGGCTGGCGCTGCTGCCATTCCGACAATCGCATACAGCGATGGCGCTTGGATGAACCTGGTGAAGATACCCTGAATGAACTGGCTGGTCAGACTCTTCCGCAATGCCCCTGTTCCGATCGCCATCAAGTGGACGATCTACATTGGCACTCTGATCACTCTGGTCATGGGTCTGCTGGGCTGGTTCCTGATCACTCAACAGACGAATTTTCATCTTCGTGAAGTACGCGGTTTCGGCGAGGTACTGGTGGAACAGCTGGCGCATTCCGCGAGTGAACCCCTGCTCGCGGATGACCAGTTCAACCTGCAGGGTCTGGTCAGCCGGCAGACCCAGAACAATAACGTGGTCGGTGCCGCCATCGTTCCCGCGGACAAACCCTGGGTCATCTCCGGCAATGTACCCCATCAACTGCCCACGACACGGGACCTGAGCCCGATGACCTGGGCCTGGCGTGACGAGGAAAACCGCAGGCACGCGGCCATCACATTCTTCAGTCCCATCACTTTTCGCGATGTGTCTGCGGGATATGCCATGATCACCCTGAACCGGGAGTTTCTCGACCGCAATCAAAAACGCACCATCCGCATCGTGAGTTTCGCCACCTTCGGGATGATCCTGATTGCGGCGATTCTCTCCTACATCCTGAGCCGACGCCTGAGCCGCCCGATCACCCTGCTCGCCCAGGCCGGCGCCCTCCCGGAAGGCGGCCTCCTGATCAACTACAATGACGAGGGACGTCAGGACGAAATCGGCCAGGTCTACGCCCATTTCGAGCGAATGTCCGCGGGGATGTTGGAAAAACGCCAGGTGGAAGATGCCCTGTCGCGTTACGTTTCACCGGTTGTGGCGGAGAAGATCCTCTCCAACCTATCCCAACCCCGGCTTGCCAACCAGGAGATGGAAGGCAGCGTCCTGTTCTGCGACATCGTCGGCTTCACCCAGTTATCCGAGGATCTCCCCGCAGACGAAGTCGCTGACCTGCTGAATCTCTATCTTGGCGCGATTGCCGATGCGGCGCATCAGTGTCGGGGCGTGGTCGATAAATTTATCGGCGACAGTGCTATGATCCTGTTCGGGGTACCCGAGGCCGATAAGGAACATGGGCGACAGGCGATCCGCTGTGCCTGGCTGATACAGGCCATGGTTCGGCATATCAACAAACAGCGCAGACAGGTCGGCAAGGAACCGATCATGTTGCGCATCGGCATCAACAGTGGAGTCATGCTGGCAGGCAACATCGGCATTCCTGACCGTCTGGAATACACCGTCGTGGGCGACACGGTGAACCTCGCCTCACGCCTGTGTGGTGCGGCCCCCGCGGACGGCATCATGATGAGCCAGACGACCGCTGAATTCCCCGGGGTCGCGGATATGGTTGAGTTACACCTGCAGCCCGCGTTGAAAATCAAGGGCAAGCGCAACCTGGTCACCCCCTCCATTGCCGGCACTCCCTCCCGGGAATTCGGTCAATGGCTGCTGCGAACCATGGCCCTGATCCTCAATAAACACCTCGCATGAAGCGACTCGCCGCCCTCCTCTGTGTGTCGCTGTGTCCGGTCCTGATCGGCGGCTGTTCCCTGATCGAGCCGCGCAAGACTCCGGCACCGGTGGATGAGGGCACCCTCAGCTACAGCCGTGAACTGGTCGCCAAGGGACGCCACAACGAGGCCATTAAGCTGCTGAGTGACGCCGGCCTGGAGAAGAACCGTAACCCGGTCTATACCGAAGAACTCAAATCACTGAAAATCAAACAAAAGATCCTTGAAGAGGAGTTGACCGACCAGCTACTGATCAACAACACCTCGGCGTTACAGAAGCAGTTACCGATCCTGGAAAAACTCTCCCGGTCCAGTCCGAATCAGCAGTACCAGGTGCTGCTCGAGCAGACCAGAACCCAGTTGCAGGAGATGCGACTGGCGCTTTCAGAGTGTGGCTGGCGCCACTTCAAACGCAACAATCAGCTGGCCAGGGAATGTCTGAGCACCGCACTCTCGCTGCGTGAGGACGAGTCGGACAAGAACCTCATGGAACACCTGCTGCTCGAGCAGCGACGCAGCGAGGTGGCAAAGCAAAAAAAGGTCAAGGCCAAGCGGGTGGAGAGCTTCAACAAACGCATCAGCACGCAGCTGACGGAAGCCGAGCGACTCTCGGAAAGTGGTCAGCTGAGAGAGGCCAAGCGCGCCCTGCAGGCCATCCTCAAGGAGGCGCCCGGGAATGAAGCGGCGAAGAAGATGCTCGCAAGCGTGAACAGCCAACTGCAGGGTTACATCGAAAACCTGCTCGCTGCGGGTGACCGTCTCTATCGGGATGGGGAAATAGAGGGCGCGAAGGCAACCTGGCGGGCAGTGCTGTCACTCGACCCCCAGGACACCAGGGCCCGGGAGAAGATTCAACGGGCTCAGAGGGTGCTGGACAATCTGGAAAACCTCCGCCGAACGCGCTGATCGCTACCCCCAGCCCCCTGACTTTGTGACATTCGGTCACATCTTCAGCCGCTATCCGTTATAATCCCGCGCTGCGGCGACACATGGAAGTTTCCCAGCCGGGCTTCACCAGCAACCAGAGCTGCACAGAATACCTTGTCAAAACCACAACCGCGTTTTAGGAAAGGCTGACTGTTTTGCAGTATTTTGTAAATTTTACAGGCAGTTATTTAAAGAAATGAAGGATGAGCATCAAATTAGCAAGTGGTCTGCCAGGCGACCTGCCATCCGCTTGATCCTGACCCTGATGCTTGTCAGCCTGCTTCCCGGCGTGTGCCCCGCAGACGATTGGCTCCCCCAAAGTCCGGTCACTTTCTACGAACCGGTTTCCCAACCCCGATTGAGCAATTTGCAACTCTCCAGGTTGGACCGCATGGGTCTGACTCAGGAACTGGAGATTGACACCACCGCTGCGGACAGAGCCGATCGGCCCTATGGTTTCGGCCGGGAACTCGATGATGAAAGCCCAGCCGATTACAGCGGCCTGAGGCGCGATGCCGCTTACTTCTTTGGCTATCAGTTTTTTATCGTCGGCGTTCTGTATGTTCTGCCAGAGGAGATTTCAGCCTGGACCGATGAGCAGAAAGAGGATTACACCGTCAGCAAGTGGTGGGAAAACGTGACCCATCCCCGCTGGGACCCGGATGTGTGGTACATCAACTATGTGCTGCATCCCTACTGGGGCATGACCTACTACACCCGCGGCCGGGAACGGGGTTTGGATGAAAGTGGCGCGTTCTGGTACTCCTTCACTCTCTCGGCCATCTACGAGTTCGGTCTCGAAGCCCTGTTCGAGCCGGTCTCGATCCAGGACCTGATCTTCACCCCGGGACTCGGTTCACTGCTGGGCTGGTATCTGGAAGACACCCGCCGCTCGATCAAAAGCCAGGCCAGTTTCAGCTTCTGGGACAAAACCATACTGATTGCCACCGACCCACTGGGCTCGCTCAACACCATGGTGGACAGCCTGATCGAAACCGAAAGCGAGCTGGAGTTGAGGACCTTCTACCGCAGTCCGGATTTTTCCGGCTTCCGGGACCGTGACTGGATCAACCCGAATCTGGACCGAGCCGATCCGGTGCTCAAGGATTACCTCGGGCTGCAACTGACGGTTCGCTGGTAACCCGCACAGCGGCAATCTCCCAAGGCCGTCATCGAATCCGCCGGAACATCCATACCGCGGTACCCATGAACAGCCCCAACGGCAGCAGTGTGGCGAATAGCGCATTCATCGAGTAGACCACGGCCATGTAGGAAAAAGCCTTGTTCAGCAGGTAAAACACGATACCCAGCATGGCGCCGACGAATACCCGCTGCCCGACACTGACGCTGCGCAGGGATCCGAAAACGAAGGGGATACTCAGAAACAGCATCACCAACGTCACCAGGGGCGCGGCCAGCTTGCCCCAGAAGGCCACTTCGTAACTTACCGCGGCCTGCCCATTGCGTTTCAGGTAGCGGATGTAGCGCCAAAGATCCCAGGCGGCGAGCATGTGAGGTTTGACCGTCAGTACGTCCAGGGACTTGGGTTCGAGCTGGGTCTCCCAGGCCAGCTCAGGCAGGGTCTTGACACGAATCCGGTCATCCCCGAACTCACTCAGCATCACATCCTTCAATAGCCAGCCTGTGGGGCCATGGGTGGCCCGTTGCGCATGCACCGCACGCTGCAGCCGGGCGTCCTCGCCATACTCGTAGAGCGAAACATCCGCGAGTTGCGCATCCGGCAGAACCTGGCGGATGTTGACAAAGGAGCGGCCGTCCCGGGACCAGAATCCGTATCGGGTCTTAAGACTGATCTGGTCCGAGAGGGCCTCCATTTTCATCCGCTGGGCCTGCTGCTCCGCGTATGGCGCCAGATACTCCCCCACCCAGACCACCAGACAGAGCACCACCAGGCCGGCCTTGAGCACGGAAAACACGATCTGTGTGATCGACACCCCGGCAGCCCGCATCGCCATCAGCTCGGAATTCCCTGCCAACATGCCCAGGCCGATCAGACTGCCCAACAGGGTCGCGACCGGAAACAGCTCATAGCAGTAACGGGGCAAACCCAGCAGCACATAGGTGTAGGCCATCGCAGCGGTGTATCCCCGGGCCACATCCTCAAGCTCCGCTACGACCTCGAAGAACCCGATCAGCACCAGCAGCAAGGACATCACCGCAAGGATGGAGATCAGCACGGCACGCCCGATGTAGCGATCGATTATCGAGATCATCCCCAGCGCATCCTCAGCTTGCGTCTCAATTTCCGGTAACCCTGGGTACCGGGCAGCAACAGCCCCAGTCCGATGATCGCGAGAAGTGCATGCACCCACCAGATGCCCATCCATTCAGGGGTCACGGCATCGATCATCCAGTTCTCAGCCACGCCCTGGAGGCTCAGGTAGAGTGTGTACAGCACAAATGCCAGCACCAGCCGACCGAACGGGCCCTGGCGTGGCAGGGTCCGGCTCAGAGGCAGGCTCAACAGGGCGAACACCGCCAGCGCAAGGACGTGCGAGAGGCGTAACTGGAACTCCACCCGGTCGCGCAACAGCGGCGAGTTGAGCAGGGCAAGGCTGGAAAGCGCCCGCCGGGTAACCTTGGTCTCACCCTGGCTCATCCTGATGCGCAATCCGTAACTGTCGAACTCGCTGACCTGGTAATCGGCCTGCCCGGGAGTACCCTCATAGCGACGTCCCTCCTCCAGGACCAGGTACCGGTCACCGAACTCCCGATCCACGCCCTGGTAGCCCCGCTTCGCGGTAATCAGGCTCAAGATGCCATCGTTGCGCTGCTGGATGAAGACGTTGTGCATCCTCCGCTCCTCCTTGGCGATGGACTCCACATAGAGCACCAGGTCTCCCTGGCTGTACTCATTGAAACGCCCCGCACTGATCCCGGCCAATTCCGACGCCTGCCCGGTCTGACTGCTCCACAGCTCCGCATTCAGCCGGCCGGCCCAGGGTGTGGCGTAAAGGGTCAGCCAGGCGGTCAGCAGCGCCACCGGGAGCACCACGAAGACCAGTGAACGGTAGATTCTCAGGCCGCCGACCCCGCAGGACTCCAGGGCCACCATCTCACTGTCCCGGTACATACGCCCGACCACATAAAGCACCGCGAAAAAAAACGTCGGCGGAATCAACCGTCCGATGTATACCACCATCTGCAGGGCCAGGGTCTGAAACAGCAACTCCCCGTTCAGATCCCCGGAGGCGACTTCCTTGAGCAGTTGGATGAAGCTGTTGCTGACCAGAATCAGGGTCAACACCAGAAGAATCGCCGACATGGCCTTGAGGACTTCTTTCAGCAGATAGCGGTCTATCAACGAGATCAAATGCGACTCCTGAATCGCTCACAAATCGGTCGAAAATATGAGAAACTGGTCTCAATCAGTGTTCTGAACAGCGGGCGAAACCGATCACCACCCAGGCTGCCGCCTGTCAATGAACTAGTGTCTCACATCGGCAGGCATTATGAGACACTGGCCGCATTCACATACAAGAGGCTTAGGCTTTCATGGAATACAGTATCAAAACCGGCGATCCCTCCAAACAGCGCAGCGCCTGCCTGATCCTCGGCGTGTACACCAAGCGCAAGCTGTCTCCCCTGGCGGAATCCGTGGACAAGGTCAGCAAAGGCCATTTGCAGGCGCTCCTCAAACGCGGGGACATGGACGGTGAGTGCGGACAGCAGTTGATGGTATACGACGTACCCGGAGTGCTCGCCGAGCGGGTGTTACTGGTCGGTCTGGGCAAACCCGGTGAGATGAAGCGCAAGGACTACGAAAAAATCCTGAGCGGGGTCATCAAAGGCCTCGATACCGGTTACCCCATCGATGCCCTGTGGGGACTCTGTGAGACGCCGATCAGCGACCTGACCGGCCTGGCGGAGACGGTGCGGGAAACGGTGACCCTGGCCGAGCAATGCCTCTACCACTACACTGAAACGAAAAAGCCGGCGAAGAAGAATCCACGTCCCCTGAAGCGTCTGTCCCTGCTGCTGCATGACAAGCGTCACCTCAAGGCGGCGCAGAAAAGTGTCGTCCAGGGTGAGGCGATCGCCAAGGGCATGCACATGACCCAGGAACTGGGCAATCTTCCCGGCAATATCTGCACCCCATCCTACCTGGCGGATCAGGCGCGTAAACTGGGCCGGGACTATTCGGCTTCGCTCAAGGTCCAGGTGCTCGAAGAGAAGCAGATGGAAAAACTCGGCATGGGCGCCCTGCTCTCGGTCTCGCGGGGCAGCCGTCAGCCGGCCAAGCTGATCGTCATGAACTACCAGGGAGGAAAGCCGGACACCAAGCCTGTGGTATTGGTGGGCAAGGGTCTGACCTTCGACGCCGGCGGCATCTCGATCAAGCCGTCACCGGCGATGGACGAAATGAAATACGACATGTGCGGCGGCGCCACGGTATTCGGCACCCTGCTGGCCTGCCTGGAGATGCAGCTGCCGATCAATCTGATCGGCGTGGTACCCAGTTCCGAAAACCTCCCCGACGGCGATGCCAACAAACCGGGAGACGTGGTCACCAGCATGTCGGGGCAGACCATCGAGGTGCTCAATACGGATGCGGAAGGCCGTCTGATCCTGTGCGACGCCCTGACCTACAGTGAACGCTTCAAGCCGGCCACGGTGATCGATATCGCAACCCTTACCGGGGCCTGCATCGTCGCCCTGGGTGACCAGGCATCCGGCCTGATGGCCAACAACCAGAGTCTGGCCGATGAGTTGCTCAAAGCGGGCACGGAGACCGGTGACCGGGTCTGGCAACTCCCCTTGTGGGATGAGTACCAGGAGCAGCTCGACAGCAATTTCGCGGACATGGCCAACATCGGCGGTAAGGGTGCCGGCACCATCACTGCAGCCTGTTTCCTCTCCCGCTATACCAAGAAGTTCAAATGGGCTCATCTGGATATCGCGGGCACGGCCTGGAAATCCGGAGCCGCGAAAGGCGCCACCGGTCGACCGGTCCCCCTGTTGACCCGCTTCCTCATGGCTCGCTGCGGGCAGTGAACGGTTACGGGTTCCAGGCATGACGCAAGTCGATTTCTATGTCCTTGCTGAGGGTTCGCGGAGCAACCGCTTCAGCCTGGCCTGCCGCCTGTGTGAAAAGATCTATCACCAGGGCCGCCGGGTTCTGATCCATACCGGATCGGAGGAAGAGACCCGCCACATGGACCGTCTGCTGTGGACCTTTCGCCAGCCCAGCTTCATACCCCATGCCGCTGGCGCGGCGTTCGACCCCTCGACCACCCCGGTATTGATCACGGACCAGGCTGACGTGGGCAGCGAAAATGACGTCCTGATCAATTTAAACCTGGAGGTACCGAACTTTTTCAGCCGCTTCGAAAGGGTCGCGGAGATCATCGACCAGGAGCCCCGGGTAGTCGATGCCGGGCGGGAACGGTTCCGCTTCTACCGCAACCGGGGTTACCCACTGAACAAACACGATGTCACCTGAATGAACCAAGACGACCACAAACCGGACTCCGATGAAGCGTCGATCCCCCTGTTACAGGACGTGATCACCGAGGAGGAGCTGGCTTCTGAATACATCAGTTTCGCGGAGAACGATCTGGAGAAGGCCTCCAGCGGTATTCCGGAATACGACGAGGTGTTGCTGGCGATGCGCGATGACATCGCCCGGCAGCTGCATGAGGATCTCTGGCTGATGGTTTCAAAGGCGCTGGACCGGGCCATCGAGGAGGCCAGCCACCAGGTTGCGAAAACCCTTCACAAAGAGTTGGACACCACTCTGGAGCAGCGCATCCGTGACCTGATCGAACGTCGTCTCGAACTCGACTTCGGCCCCAGGCCCCGGGATGACGGGGACGATAATAGCCCCTATTGATTCCGGTTAACCCCATGCGTTTGCAGCATCTCGACCATCTGGTACTCACGGTACGGGACATCGAAGTCAGCTGCGATTTCTACAGCCGGGTGTTGGGAATGGAGATCATCACCTTCGCGGGCGATCGCAAGGCTCTGAAATTCGGCCAGCAGAAAATCAACCTGCATCTCTTTGGCCGGGAATTCGAACCCAAGGCAGCCCAGCCGACACCGGGTTCCGCCGATCTCTGTTTCCTCACCGATCTGCCTCTCACTCATGTCCAGACCCATCTGCAAGCCTGCGGAGTTTCGATTTGTGCAGGTCCCGTCGAGCGCACGGGTGCGAACGGACCGATCCTTTCGATCTATCTGAGAGATCCCGATGACAATTTGTTGGAGATTGCGAACCCGCTGTTGGATCGGTCATGAGTAAGGTGTTGGGAATAGCATCAGGCGTACTTCTGGTGGTTTCAAATGGCGCCTGGATTTACGCAGCCATCGATCTTGCTGTTACGGAAAAATACCGGCAACAGCTTGGATATGAACAGGAAAACAGCTTGCTGGCTTATCAGAAATTATCCCGTCACTTAGTAGATGGCATGCCCAAAGCAGACGTCATGGCAGTACTCACTGACGCGTTTCCAGAAATAACGCCCTTCGAAAAGGATGGGTGCCTCGTGGCAGGTTGGATCGAGCTGCCGTTTGACCAAGACCGACGAGTTATGCCAGGAGGATGCGAACCTTGATGTCCCCTCTCCCCGGCCCTCCTCCCGCGTAAGGAGCGGTAGACTACCTGGAGAGGGTTGTGTGGTTTCACACGTCTACTCATTCCCCAGATCCTGGATTCCACCCGGAATCGATCGATCAAAGACTGAAACGGTCATCCGATCGAGCGGCCACGTCATAATTCATTCAAAAAAACCAGAAGACAAGTCGGGTCCGATTTGACTAGAATTTCAGCTTTGTTCCCCTTTTCAGAGTGAATGCCCAATGAGTCGAGTTCTGATCATCGGCGCCGGTGGCGTCGGCCGTGTGGTCACCCACAAGTGTGCGCAGTTGCCCGAGGTTTTCAGCGATATCTGGCTGGCCAGCCGTACCCTCTCCAAGTGCGAGCAGATCGCCTCCGAGATCGGTGACGGCAAGGTGAAGACCGCCCAGGTCGACGCGGACAACGTGGACGAACTGGCGGCGCTGATCAAAAAAATCGAGCCGAAGATGGTGATCAACGTGGCCCTGCCCTATCAGGATCTGAGCATCATGGATGCCTGTCTGGCCACCGGCATCGACTACCTCGACACCGCGAACTACGAGCCGCCGGACGAGGCCAAGTTCGAATACAAATGGCAATGGGCCTACCAGGACAAATTCAAGCAAGCGGGGTTGATGGCCCTGCTCGGCTCCGGCTTCGACCCCGGTGTGACCAATGTCTTCACTGCCTATGCCAAGAAGCACCACTTCGACCGCATCGACACCGTCGACATCCTCGACTGCAACGCGGGCGACCACGGCTACGCCTTCGCCACCAACTTCAACCCGGAGATCAACATCCGCGAAGTGACCGCCAACGGGCGTTACTGGGAGAACGGCGCTTGGGTCACTACCCAGCCGATGGAGATCTCCCGGGTGTTCGACTTTCCCGAGATCGGCCCGAAGAAGATGTTCCTGCTCTATCACGAGGAGATGGAATCGCTCAGCAAACACCTGCCCGAGGTAAAGCGCTGGCGCTTCTGGATGACCTTCGGCGAGAGCTACCTTAAGCATCTCGAGGTGATCCAGAATCTGGGGCTCGATAGCATCGAGCCGATGGAATTCCAGGGCCAGCAGATCGTGCCCCTGCAGTTTCTCAAGGCGTTACTGCCCGACCCGGCGAGCCTGGGTCCGCGCACCAAGGGCAAGACCAACATCGGCATCATCGCGCATGGCGTCAAGGACGGTAAACCGGTCTCGCGCTACATCTACAATGTCTGCGACCACGAGGAGTGCTTCAAGGAGACCTGCGCCCAGGGCGTCTCCTACACCACCGGCGTACCGGCGATGATCGGCGCCAAGATGATGCTGGAAGGCCAGTGGAAACAGCCCGGCGTGTGGAACATGGAGCAGTTCGATCCCGATCCGTTCATGGAGGCCCTCAACAGTTACGGTCTGCCCTGGCACGATATCGCCTGTGATATCGACGTCGACAGTCTGCCCGAAACATGACCGGCCTGAACGCCGCACCGTCTCCCTGCTACGTGCTGGAGGCGGCGAAACTGCGCGCCAACCTGGCACTGATCGAGCGGGTGCAGAAAGCCAGCGGCTGCACCATCATTCTGGCCCTGAAGGGATTCGCCATGTGGTCGAGTTTCCCGATCGTGCGCGAATACCTGTCGGGCTGTTCCGCCAGTTCCTATAACGAGGCGCGCCTGGCCCGGGAGCGGTTTGGCGGCCATGTGCACCTGTACGCACCAGCTTACACGGATGCGGAGTTTGCCGATCTGATCGCCCTCTCCGACCGCATCTCCTTCAATTCCCTGAGCCAGTGGCAACGCCTTGGTGAACAAGCCCTGGCTTCCGGCATCTCCTGCGGCCTGCGGGTCAATCCCCGGGTGGATGAAGTGGAAACCGCGCTGTACAACCCGAGCGGTGAACAGTCCCGCCTGGGCATCCCCCGGGAGGAACTCCTCGACGGTGTCCCCGAGGGCATCGAAGGCCTGCATGTGCACGCCCTGTGCGAATGCGGCGCGGATTCCACGGAGCGCCTGATCCAGGCGGTTGAAGCGCGCTTCGGTCACCTGTTGCCGCAAATGAAGTGGTGCAACCTGGGGGGCGGTCACCTGATGACCCGGGCCGGCTACGACGTGGAGAAGCTGATCCGCGTGCTCAGCGAATTTCGTCAGCGCCATCCCCATCTGGAAGTGGTCCTGGAACCCGGTTCCGCCATCGCCTGGGGCACTGGTCCGCTGATATCCAGCGTACTCGATCTGATCCATCGCGGCGGTCTCGACATCGCCATCCTCGACACCTCCGCCACCGCCCACATGCCGGATGTGCTGGAGATGCCCTACCGCCCCGAGGTTCGCGGTGCGGACCATCCGGGGGCCAAACCGCATACCTACCGGCTCGGTGGCATGACCTGTCTGGCCGGCGACGTGATCGGTGACTACGCCTTCGAACGGCCTCTGCTGATCGGCGACCGGGTGATCTTCGAGGACATGATTCACTACACCATGGTGAAGACCAGCATGTTCAACGGCGTGGCCCACCCGGCTATCGCGATCCGTCACGAAACCGGTGAGCTCGAGGTCGTGCGGCGTTTCGGGTACGAGGACTACGCCCGGCGTCTGTCCTGATCTTATGTCAGACAGGCACCTAATTGCCCGGCTGTCGATCCCGGTTGCGTGTACGGCGGGACCAGTAACCGGCCAGCAGTGAACCCGAAAGGTTGTGCCAGATGGAGAAGATCGCACCTGGCAGGGCCGCCGCTGCGCTGAAATACTTCACTGCCAAGGCAACTCCCAAGCCGGAGTTTTGCATCCCCACCTCTATCGCCAGGGTCCTGCAAATCTGTTCGGGCAGAGCAAATCCCCTGGGTATCCAGTAACCCAGCAACAGGCCCACAGCATTGTGCAGCATGACCGCCACGGCAACCGAGAAACCGAGAGTACCCAGGTTGTCACGGTTCAGGGCTACGATGATGGCGATGATCAGCACTATGGCCAGCACCGATATCAGCGGGAAGGCGGGCTTGAAACGGGCCAGCCGCGCACCTAAAAGGCTGTTCACCACAACCCCGAGGGTCACCGGCAGCAACACGATCTTGAAGATTGACCAGAGCATGCTCTGCACCGGGACCGGCACCTCCTGACCGACATACAGATCGGTGAGCAGCGGTGTCATGACAATCGCCAGCAGGGTCGAGACCGTGGTCAGGGTAATCGACAGGGCGACATCACCCTTCGCCAGAAAACACACCACATTCGAGGCGGTGCCTCCCGGGCAGGCACCCACCAGCACCAGTCCGGCCAACAGGGCCGGAGGCAACCCCAGCGACTTGGCAATCAGCCACGCAGCCATGGGCATCACCAGGTATTGCAACAGGACGCCCAGCCCGACCACAGCCGGTCGTCGCAACACTGCCGTGAAGTGCTCCCAGGTCAGGGTCATGCCCATGCCGAACATGACGATACCCAACAGAGGCAGGATCGCCGGCTTGAGGACCACGAACAACCCGGGCTGCAGGTAGGCAATGAAGGATAGCAGCAGCGCCCACAGAGGAAATAGCGCAGTCATACGATCGATCAGGAATCTCGCGGATTCAGGCACGTAAGCCTCGGGAAGAGAGAAAGTAGTCCTTGGTATTCTGATGCACCCGGGAATCCTCCAACAGTGTATCCACGGCCATCCACTGGTACTGGGCATGTTGCTGACAGGGCATGTCGTTGAGTTCCCGTTCAACCTGTAATTGCATACCAATGGCAACGTAGTGGGTGCCAAACGCATCATTGGCCACGTTATCCGGGTAGTGATGTTCGAAGACACCGATCAAGCGGGCACTTTCAATCTTCAAGGGCTCTCCCAATTCAGCGAGGGCGATGCGGGCAAATGCCTGCTCCAGGGACTCTGACTTGAGAATCCGTCCACCTGGCACGAACCAATAGCCCATTGCGGGGGCGTTGTTGCGTTCTCCCAGCAACACCTCTTTCCGGGGGTTACGCACAATCAAATCAATGGACACCAGGGGCGTCGCCTGAATAACGTTGAGAAACTCCGTGCGATCAAGCATCTGAACTACTGACTCTGACCTGTCCTTTGTCTATGCCGGATCGGTAAACCGGGATTACTCACACTGCCCTGGATCATTTGAGGGTATGACGCAGATGCTGAGTAACCTGTCTCGAACCGACTGCCGGTCTCAAGATAACAGTTTCAAATTGCAGCGGCCAACCGTGCTCGACGGGATGGCATCAACCGCAGGAGCGATCCCTCTACAGTCCGACGCCGTACTTTTATCTGCGCGCGCACCCAGTCGGTTAGCTGCCGACACCGAACCAGAAGGCGGTGTTCTTGGTGAGAAATTCATCGTAACGCATGTAGTGCGAACCGTCGCAGGAGAAGGTCAGGCTGACCATCCCGTTGAACAGGTTGATCGACGAAACCCGCAGATAGATGTTCTCGTCCACCGTCCGCAAGGCCCTGAAGGTTGCCAGTACGTCACAAACCGCTTGCTGGGGCATCAGGGCATCCGGAGCATAGTCGTGGCGGGGATAGGCCAGGCAGATGTCAGGATCGCTCAAGGCCTCGTGATCGAGAACCCGGTAGCGAAATGGATCGGTTACGGTCCAGACGATCACCTGGCTGCTCGAGAAATGGATTTGGCACTGGAACACATCCCGTTGTGTGAGTAACTCTTCGAGGATCACGAAAGCGGGTTCCAGGTTTCTGTCCAGCGGGCTCTCCACCCGGCACTGCTGAAACAGCTGGCCGCGTATCGCGGGATCCCCTTTGACCTGCCGCCAACTGCCCGGCTCCTCATAGAGTTCCGAGGTCACCGGCAAGTCTCTCAAATCGAAATCCGCACCCACGTAACCCAGGTGTCTGTCTCCGTCCCTGACGACCTGCAGGGCGGTCAACGATGGGCGGTGATTCATCAGGCCGATGTAGGCATCCGAGAGCAGAAACCCCCAGCCGGGCATGGTCTCCTGCATATACGGCCGTTGGGAGCGATCCCGTCCGTGGTGTTCGGGGGCGATACCATGACGGATTACGTTGTCACTGATCTGCTTTGCCTGTGCGTCCAGGCAGTAGAGACAGGCGCAATGGGGAATGGTATCGAACGACTGTGTCAGCACAGTGTTCAGTAAAGACCGCTCACCCCAGCCATTCAGGCAGAGTTCCGAGAGCCTTGCCAGCGGCTGGTGCAGCATTTGCGCCAATTCGGCACGCTGACGATAGATACAATCCTGCTAGGAGGACGGCAATCCACCTCCGCCGGCACTGTCCGCTTTGTCCAGCCAACTCATACAGCCCCCTCACCTTTGGCAGGCACTGCTCACCAGGAATTGGATTCAACGGTACAGTATTTGGTTCCAGGTTGGTATCCCGACACGTTGATGGACTGTATGCTCCTGCAAGCGCGAACCAGGCTGGCGGGTCAATTACCTCGTAATCGCCGGGTCTTTTCCACCATTCTATGCGTGGAGCGGTTGTTGTTGTACTGCGCGACCTGCCAGAGCGGGACCCACAGCACCTGATGTGATTCATTGTTGCCGGGAATTTCAATGTCGCCGTCCATTTCAACGAGAAAACGACAATCTACATGTTCATGCTGAGGTCCCCGAACACTAGCCGGGATGGTGTGGATGTCCACATCGAAAAGCTCGGATTCAATTAAACGTATGTGGGATGGATCCAACCCGGTTTCCTCAGAGGTTTCACGCAATGCGACCCGTAGAATATCCGCGTCGCCATCCGCATGCCCCCCTGGCTGAAACCATTGATCGTGCTTGCGGTGATGCAGCAGCAGTACATGGTCCCGCTGCGGATTGACCACCCAAACCGAGCCCGTGACATGAGCCGGCCAAAGATCACAGTGGAAGCAGTCTTCGTGTCGGGAGACGAACGCCCGGGCTTTTTCGACGTACGCGGCCTCCTCCATGAAGCGAGTCTCATGGCGATCGAGCAATTTCAGGAGTTCCTGCCGGTGCATGCCTGGTACCCGTCAATTCCAGGAAGGATTTTCCACGGCGCGAATGGCTGCCGCGGCCGCTTCGTCTACGTCACCCTCTTTCCCTGAGATGATGAGCCGTCCGAATGCGCCCACGGCACGACAATCGATCAGAGTGATGTTGGCCGCTTTTTCCGCCTGATTGGCGGCATAGATGATGTATCCGGCCGGCTCCGTCTCGAGGATGAACATGCTCTGGCCCGGAAGGATCATCGATCCGCGGCGATCCTGTCGATTGATCAGCACAGCATGATCAGGAGTCATCCCCCGGATGATCTCCTGCCAGGCGATTCGGCAGGTTTCACGATCTTCCGGCCTCGCGCCCATTGTATTCAGGATGACCCGACCGGCTTCTAGTACATCATCCTGGTCACGCCGGTGTATCACTACTGAGCCATAGGCCCGTTCTACCACCTGCTGCGCCAGATGCACACGGGTGGCCTTCAGTGCGTTGTCGGTAAGTCGGTGTACGGCCATTCCCGGGGAGACTTCAACCCACAGGCAGGCATCTCCGGGTACGGGTAAAAATCCTTGCGAAGCCGTAGCCACGTAGGCGGCAAGTTGCGGCTGTAAAGAATCTATATAAACATATGTCCTGAGTTTAATCATCCCTCATCTCGCCCCTGTCAACGATTGAGCGTCTACTGCAACCCGCGTTGCCAGACTGATGGACCCACTGCCACCACCTGCCTGTCTAAGCGTTATCGAACGATCGTTGAACCGGTCAAGATTCCGGACGATTACAACTTCAGTCAGGCAACCGCGGCTATCGGATTGTGAACCACGAATGCAAAGCTGCTGTGGCAGCTGAAGTCCTCCATGACCAGTTTGATGAACTGATCGAAATTGGCCTCTCGGCAACGCTCGATCTCTTCGAAAACCCGCTGCGGCTGTCCGTCATACATGCATGACTCACACCAGTCCTGCCAGGGTGAGAAACGCGGAGCCACCGATGAGGTGTGCTGGATACGCACGACGCAGCCGACCCGTAAACAATTTTCGATCTGGTTGAAAATCCTGTGAGTGCCGATGTCCTGCAGGTCTGCGAATTTCAGATTGCTGTTGTGCATTTGATTACCTCGTGACAAGTGGATCGCCGGGTGTAGTCAGGCGTTTGATCCAGTGTAGCGAAGATAATCGGGTGATTCGCAAAACGAAAATTGCTATTCGCCTGCATCAACATTGACCTGAGTCTATGCTCTATGCAAACACCACCACTCATCGATGATTCACTCTGGGTTGCAGATCAATGAGCCTGTGGTATCTTTCAAAAGTTTTGCCACCGGTGCTGATCTGATAACCAACCACATCAAAGCATGCTTTAAGATTAACCTCTGTCTGACATTTTAGATATGTGAAGATTTTGATACGACTCATCAACGATAAGCTATGCATCATCTCTGAAAACCCCATATCCACAGTGTGATTACGCCACTAGCCGGTGATCAATGCCTGCAATTTTACAGGGTAATACGCTCACTTCTGCCTTTGCATGTGCGGCGCCAGCATAGCCTTTTATCTATCCTTGCCATTAAAACTATCGAATTTTTTTTAGTCCTCATCTCCGTAAGACTGGAATCCTGCCGGTACCCACCGGATCGTGCATAGACCGATCAGACTCTGACCGGGCCATTCGCGGTAAGCGCGGGCATCGTGCGATGTGACAGCCACAGTCGTGAGGTGAGAACAAATATGGAACGCTTGATACTGGCAGTGATTGCCCTGCCATTGATGACAGCGCTGCTGACCCATTTGCTTGCCAACCGACTGGGCCGCAAGGTTGCCCGCATCAGTATCGCGGGCCTGTCGGCGACATTCGTGGTTGCCGCGATATTGCTCTGGCATGCCATCAGCCAACCCGGCACCCACCAAATCATGATTGGCGCAGACTGGGGCCATCTGCTTTATGACCCGCTCAGTGCGGTCATGGGACTCCTGGTTTCCGGCATCAGCCTGATCGTACATTTGTACTCGAGACGTTACATGGCCGAGGAAGCGGGTTATGCACGCTTCTTCGTACTGCTCGGCCTGATGACCGCCAACCTGCTGATCCTGGTTGCCGCGGGTGACCTGATCACACTGCTGATCGCCTGGCATCTGATCGGGGTTCTGCTCTACCTGCTGCTCGGCCAGGACACCCGCAGCCCATCGGCCTACCGGTTCGGCTTCTGGACCCTGTTTACCCATCGCATCGGCGATCTGCCCCTTGTCTTGGCGGCGGTGTTGCTGTTCAACGCCTACGGCACCTGGTCACTGCCCGAGATCTTTCAGGCACTCTCAACCGATACATCCGTAAAGACCTACCTGGGCATCTCCCCGGCGGGTCTAGTTGCGGGGCTGGTCGCCCTCTCCGCCTTTATCCGCTCCGCGCAATTCTTTGCCCACACCTGGCTGCCCTACACGATGAGCGGACCCACCCCGGTATCCGCGCTGATGCATGCCGGGATCGTCAACTCGGGGGGCTTCCTGATCAACCGGTTCGCCCCGCTGTTCGTCGAATCCGGTGACGTGCTGCACGGTGTATTCATAGTCGGACTGGTAACCGCGGTCATCGGTTCGGTGCTGATGCTCACCCAACATGACGTAAAAAAAGCGTTGGGTTATTCAACCATGGGGCAAATGGGTTTCATGATCATGGAGTGCGGCGTGGGGGCGTTTTCACTCGCAGTCTATCACTTGATCGCACACGGCCTTTTCAAGGGCACCCTGTTCCTCAGCGCGGGTGGGATCATCGGCGAGGCGCGCAAGGACGATGGGGTACCCAAAGAGGATCTCTACACCTTCGTCGTCGAACGCAAGCCGGCGCGGCAGCGACGCCCCTGGCTGTTGATGGCGGCGATCACTCTGGCGATACCCGGGATCATACTGTTTCTTGCCCACTATCTGGTCGAACAGGCATTTTTTGAGAAACAGGGCGCGGTCGTGCTGCTGTTTTTTGGCTGGATCACCGGCGCCCAGCTGATCTTCGCCACCCATCGCATGCGCACTGAGAATCTTACCCGCTTGTTTACCCTGATCCTGGTCTCCTTCACCGTGGTGGTGCTCGGTTATACGATGATCGCGCACGCCTTCGACCTGTTCCTCTACCCCGACCCGGCGTTCCGTGCTCGCATCTACGAGGCGGCCGGTATCGAGCTGATCTATTTTGACCTGCTGGTGGTACTGATCACCGGGGTGATCGTGCTGGGGTGGCTGTTTACCTACTACGCGGAGCAGCAACGGCTGACTGAGCGCAGCTGGTATCACGAGTTGCGCCGGCGCTTCTACCGCGCGATTTCACGGGAACTCTATGTATCCGACGTCTACGCCTGGCTGTCCCGCCATCTGATCGCCGGAGCCAACCGGGTGAACACAATCATGAGGTGGCACTGATATGTCCCTGACACTGTACCTGATCGCCGGGCTGTTTCTGCCCCTGTTCCCGCTCAGCATGCTGTTCAACCGGGTGTTTGGGCGGCTGCGTCAGCCCTGGTTACGGGTGCTGCTGCTGCTCGTCTGGCCGCAAATCGGTGTGCTGCTGCTGACTCAGGTCTCTGAACCAGTTCCGGGCTGGTTGGCGGGTTGGGCCCTGTTGAGCGCCGCCTTCTATGCCTACCGGGCGATCGCCCTGCGGGAAGTCGGTCTATGGCTCGGGTTCATCGCCACTTCGGCCTGGGCGCTGCTCTGGTTGGGCGAGGTTGATCCCGGCCGGCATCACCTGCTGGCCCTGGGTTTCAGTCTGCCACTGGTGTTCACCGCGCTGTTGACCGGTTACCTCGAACAACGTCTGGGAGCGGCGCATACCGCCCTCGGGGGTGGCATGGCGATCGCCGCACCACGTTTTGCCGGGCTGTTCGTGGTCGCCGTGCTGGCAGCGGTCGCCACACCCCTGTTCCCCAATTTCTTCAGCCTGATGGCCACCCTGTTGAGTCCGGCCTCGCTTTCACCCCTGTTCGCCCTGGGCCTGGTGCTGATCTGGCTACTCTGGACCTGGTCCGGCATACGCCTGCTGCAAGGCATTGTCGTGGGTTCCCCGGGAAGAAGTCTCCAGGACCTGAGTATGACCGTAACCTGGGTCTATTCCGCCGGGTTCGTGGCTTTGATCCTGATCGGCGTCAACCTGGGAGGGGTTCTGTTATGAGTCCAGCAATGGGACAACACCTGCGTATTCGCGCCATGATCTACGTGGCCGGCGAGCCGATACCGTTTTTCTGGCCCATGCGCTCCTTCATTCATCACAACCCGCTGCATGGTCTGGAACACCTGCCCTTTGCTGACGCGGTGGACAAAGGCGCGAAGCTGTTCCATGCCCGACCGTTCCTGCCTCGCTCCCAGTACCAGGAATACCTCAGCGACAGTCGCCTGGACAAGGCGGCACTGATTTCCCAGTTACACGCATTTGCCTGCTCCCGGGAACCCCTGCCGGGGATCAATCTGTCCGCCTGGGCGCTGGCATTGCTGCAAGAGACTGCGGATCCCGTGATCCCGGTCAACATGCCCCCGGAACCAGATCAGGTCTACGCCGCGCTACAGGGCCAGCCCCTGAAGATCGGCACAAATGCCCTATCCAGCCGGGTTATTCCACAACTACGAAGCGAATTGCTCGAAGGACGGCCACTGTATGAATCCCTCGACGCCCTGTACGGCACGAGTATCGGCGAGGAACTGGACGAACTGGTGATACGCGCCTGCCTGGATTTCTTCGACGAAGGTCAATCGGTGTGGGTCATGCCCGATCGCCAGGAGGGATTTTTCAACGCCTGGCGCAAAGTGGCTGGCGGAACGGTACAGTCCCTCCTGAAGCAGATCGAATCGAACCAGTCGTCCCCTGAACATAAGCTGATACCGGAACAGGTCATCGACCACGTCATGCGCGCCCTGGAAGTACCGGAAGAACAGTGGGTCGACTATTTCACCCGTGAGATCGTCCACCTCCACGGCTGGTCCGGTTACATCCGCTGGCGCTCCAACAGCAGCCGTTACTACTGGGCTGATCGCTACCCAGGTGACCTGGTGGATCTGCTGGCGATACGCCTGATCCTGGCCTGGATACTCATCGGGGAACACTGTAACGGACAGCGCCCGAAAACCGCGCGTGCACTGGAGCAACTCATCGAGTCCACACCGGAAGAGACCTATCTGCGCCTGGAGTTTCACAGTGGCCAGGTGCTGCCGGCGATGGTTCAGCGTGTCGACAGCTGTCTCTCGACCGGTCACACACCAGGCATCCAGCAGACCTTCCATGACTATCTGCTCGCCCGCCAGTGCGATCAGGCACAGCGGCTGGCCCATGCATTGAATGAACTCGCCGACAAGACTGCTGAACAGGAGGCTTTCACAAAACTGGACGCAGCCGGTCTGGCACAGCTGATCCAGGCGCTGACAGAGCTGGAAGCCGGCGAAGGAATGCTCTGGTTGCGCGCCATGGAGAGCCGCGCCATGGACCAGCTTTTGGATGGAATCAGCCTGGAAACCGCGGAGCCCCGGGAGAAACGCCCGTTTGTTCAGGCGGCATTCTGTATCGATACCCGTTCCGAGCGCATTCGCAGGCATCTTGAAAGTGTCGGGGATTACCAGACCTACGGCATCGCGGGTTTCTTCGGCGTTCCGGTCAGCCTGATGGAATTGGGCAAAGGCAGCGAAATGCATCTCTGTCCGGTGCTGTTGACGCCGAAGAACCTGGTCCTGGAGATGTCCTCCTCGGTGCGCACGGATGAAGCCGCGGTCACCACCCTCGAGCGCGCCATGCACAAACTCAAGGAGTCGGTGCTGTCGCCCTTCGTCACAGTGGAGGCCATCGGTCTGCTGTTCGGTTTCGACATGATCGGCAAAACCGTGGCGCCGGATATCTACAACCGCTGGCGCAAACATCTGCACACCCATAAGCCGAACACCCATCTGCTGCTCGATAAGCTGAGCCGTGAACAGGCGGACTCCATCGTACGCGCCGTGCAGCGTGCGGTGATCGTCGAAGCTGCGGAACAGGAACTGGGAATTGCACCGGAAGCGATCACCGATGACATGGTCAAGGAACTTCGTGAGGCCGCACTCGGCAACGCGGACTGGGATCCGGGTCTGGCCGCGGACATGAATCTTGACGATACGAAACTGACGAAATTCGTTGTACGCCTGAGGACGGCCTATCGCATCAATGCTCCGTTTGCCCGGATGCAGCTGGAGCAACTGGCACGCATCGGCTACAGCCTGGAGGAACAGGTCGGATTCGTACGCCAGGCGCTGAGTTCGATTGGCCTGACGGAGGAATTCTCGCGCTTCGTCCTGCTGGTCGGCCATGGCAGCAGTTCGGAAAACAATCCCTACGAGTCGGCCCTGGACTGTGGTGCCTGCGGTGGTAACCACGGCCTGGTGAATGCCCGTCTGCTGGCACAGATGGCCAACAAGGCCGCCGTACGCAGGCGCCTGGCGGAGCACGGCATCAGGATCCCGGACGACGCATGGTTCATCCCCGCATTGCATAACACGACCACCGATGAGATCACCCTGCACGACCTGGAACTGCTGCCGACCTCACATCTGGTCTACCTGGACCGGCTGCGCAACGGCCTGACCTCCGCGGCCCGCCTGTGCGCCCAGGAACGACTGCCATCGTTGCAGATCGATGCCGCGCGACTCGACCCGGCGTCAGCCTTCCTGGCCGCACGACGCAATTCCCTGGACTGGTCCCAGGTGCGCCCCGAATGGGGTTTGTCCCGCAATGCCTACTTCATCATCGGCCGGCGATCCCTGAGTCGATCGATGGCTCTGGACGGGCGTGCGTTTCTTCACTCCTACGACTACCGCGTCGATCCAAAGCGGCGCCTGCTGGAGAACATCCTCACCGGCCCCCTGGTGGTGGGTCAATGGATCAACATGGAGCACTACTTTTCCGCGGTGGACAACGAGCGGTTCGGCAGCGGCAGCAAAGTCTACCACAACGTCGCCGGACGCTTCGGCGTGATGACCGGAAATCTCAGCGATCTGCGTACCGGGTTGCCCGCGCAGACCGTGCTCGACAAAGGCCGTCCATATCATGAACCGCTGCGTCTGATCACTGTGATCGAAGCGCCGATCGAGCAGGCGCAGGCGGCGATCGACAGCGTCGTGGCGGTCAAGCGGCTGGTGCGCAACGGCTGGATCCGCCTGGTGGTGATCGACCCGGAAACCACCCGCACACACCTATATGACGAAGGCGAATGGGTGCAGAGACCGGCCCTTCAAGACACATAAGAGGCATTGATCGCATCATGAAAAACCTGAAATTCAGTCCCCTGAAAAACATCGAAATCATCCTCGGCGGGGAACACCGCAGCTTCGCCACGGACCTGCTCGATCGTGCCGGGGTCAAGGGCTATACCATCATCAACAACCTCTCCGGTAAGGGCAGCCACGGTTTCCACGAGGGTCATCTCATGTTCAACGAGGACGATGTATTGATCATGATCATCGCGGCGGTCCCCGAAGATTTGGTCAATCCCCTGCTACAAGGCCTCGCCCCGTTCTACAGCGAACACTCGGGGGTGGTGTTCATCTCCGACATCCAGGTGACCCGGCTGGTCAAGTTCAGTGATTGATCATCCTGGCGCAGCCACTGGGAGACGCCTCAGGAATCTGCGCTTCAATCCATAGATATCCGGCATGATTTGCGCTTCGATCGCACCCATGGTCATGCCACGCTCTTTTTTTATCTTTTAATACAGCAAGTTAAAACATAGACAATTATATATCGCAATCCTTTGCATTATCGATTGGATTGGGTTTTGGCGCTTATCTAAGCTTCACCCATAGACGATTTACTAACAGATTTCGCAACCCGACAACCGAATAGGAGTTGATCAATGAGTGTAAAGAGTTATGACGCGGGCGTGAAAGAGTACCGCGAGATGTATTGGACTCCGGAATACGTTCCGCTGGATACCGACCTCCTCGCCTGCTTCAAGTGCACGGGTCAACCGGGCGTGGCCCGTGAGGAAGTGGCAGCGGCTGTGGCGGCGGAATCATCCACCGGCACCTGGAGCACCGTGTGGTCGGAACTGCTCACGGACCTGGAGTACTACAAGGGTCGTGCCTATCGCATCGAAGACGTACCCGGTGACAACGAGTCGTTCTACGCCTTCATCGCCTACCCGATCGATCTGTTCGAAGAGGGTTCGGTGGTCAACGTGCTGACCTCACTGGTGGGCAACGTGTTCGGCTTCAAGGCGTTGCGTCATCTGCGTCTCGAGGACATCCGATTCCCGATCGCCTACATCAAAACCTGTGGCGGTCCGCCCGCCGGCATCCAGCTGGAGCGCGACCGCCTCAACAAGTACGGCCGGCCGATGCTGGGCGCCACCATCAAGCCGAAGCTGGGCCTGTCCGCAAAGAACTACGGGCGTGCCGTTTACGAATGTCTGCGCGGCGGTCTGGACATGACCAAGGACGACGAGAACGTCAACTCGCAGCCTTTCATGCGCTGGCGTGACCGCTTCGAGTTCGTCGGTGAAGCGATTCAGAAAGCCGAGCAGGAAACCGGTGAGAAGAAGGGTCACTACCTCAACGTCACCGCGCCGGATCCGGAGCAGATGTACGAGCGTGCCGAATTCGCCAAGGAGGTCGGCTCTCCGATCATCATGCACGACTTCCTCACCGGTGGCTTCACCGCGAATACCGGTCTGGCCAAGTGGTGTCGCAAGAACGGCATGCTGCTGCATATCCACCGCGCCATGCATGCGGTAATCGACCGCCATCCCAAGCACGGTATCCATTTCCGCGTATTGGCCAAGTGCCTGCGCCTGTCCGGCGGTGACCATCTGCACACCGGAACGGTGGTGGGCAAGCTGGAAGGTGACCGTCAGTCCACTCTGGGTTTCGTCGATCAGCTGCGTGAATCCTTCGTTCCGGAAGACCGCTCCCGTGGCGTGTTCTTCGATCAGGACTGGGGCTCACTGCCCGGCGTTATGGCGGTGGCCTCCGGCGGCATCCATGTCTGGCACATGCCGGCCCTGGTGACCATCTTCGGCGATGACTCCATGCTGCAGTTCGGCGGTGGCACCCAAGGTCATCCCTGGGGTAACGCCGCAGGCGCGGCAGCCAACCGGGTGGCACTCGAAGCCAGCGTCAAGGCACGTAACGAAGGCCGTGAGATCGAAAAGGAAGCCCGCGACATCCTCACCGAAGCCGCAAGACACAGTCCTGAACTGGCCATTGCCATGGAAACCTGGAAAGAGATCAAGTTCGAGTTCGATACCGTAGACAAACTCGACGTGGGTTGATCATCAACCGCAACGCCATGCTTACAACTGACTGATTAAAGGATACTGAAAATGCCAAACCTACAAACAGGTGACTTCCAGACCGCCCAGACCCTGGAAACCTTCGGTTTTCTGCCGAAGCTGACCCAGGAGGAAATTTACGACCAGATCGCCTATCTGATCGCACAGGGATGGACACCGGCCATCGAGCACGAGCATCCGAGCCGTTCCACCAATCATTACTGGACCATGTGGAAATTGCCCATGTTCGGTGAGCAGGACCTGATGTCCGTAGCAGCAGAGATCGATGCCTGCCATCGTGCCTATCCCGATCACCATGTACGCCTGCTGGGCTACGACAACTATACCCAAAGCCAGGGGGTCGCGTTCGTAGTCCATGAAGGGCGCGTCTGATCAGGACGCAGGATTCTGGTGAGAAGAAGGCGGCGATCACGCCGCCAGTTTCAAATACTGACGCAAAACGGGTGAGAGCATGACACAGCAGGCAAGTGCAAGAGGATTGAGCGGACGTGCCTTGGCCATGGCCAGGCGCAAGGCCATGTCGGGGACTGGCAAGGAGGCGATAAGCGCATCGACAAAAGCCAAACCCGACACCTCGACTGTGTCGGCTGCACCATCGGCGGAGCCCCCGCCGGCTGCTGCTGTCGCGCCACCCAAAGCTGCTGCTGTCGCGCCACCCAAAAGGGCTAAATCGAGAACCAGAACCTCGAACGTTTCCAGCAACAGTTCGCGGGCCTCATCCCTGGCGCGACGCAAGGCCCTCTCATCCCGTGGCAAGACAGCAGTCGAGAGCAAGGACCGGGTGCGTGGCGCGGGAACGCGTAACAGACCTGCACCCACGCCCGATGCCGCGGCAGCGTCGCAAGGGAAAGGCTGCAGTTGTGGCTGTAAAGAGCGCAAAGACGATTCGGCACAGTCCTCCACAGCCGTGCCAGCCAGCCCTGCTGCACGCGCCCTGCCCCGTTCCCGGCGGCAGAACGCCAAGCTCAACCAGAGCCGGGCGGTCTCCCTGGCCAGGCGTCAGGCTCAATCGTCCCGGGGAAAAGCCGGCCTCAGCCCCTCCGGCATGACGGCTGCACAGACCGCTCGTGCGGGTAATCCGGGTCTCTCAGGACGGGAACTGGCACGTGCCTTGAGAAGCCAGCGCAGCGTGCGCGGCAACGCAGGTCAGAAGAAGTCTGCCCCGTGCGGTCGTCAGCGGCCGGCACGTGCCACCCAGACAGGCCCTGCACAGGATCAACCCTGGAAGGTCGGCTCAGGAGAGACCAGTCACGGTCAAACCGTCACCGGCACCCAGGTTGGACGCAGCAAACCGGTTACTGGTGATGAGGCCAGCACCTGCCGATCCGTCACCGGGACTGAGTACATGGGTGCGGATATCTTTCGCGATTTCTGCCAGGCAGAAGCGCCGAAAAGCCAGTTGCGTTCGGGACTGTCCAGCACCTCGCAGGGCAGCCCGGTAACGGGTAATAAGGTCAGCCGCAGCAGCAAGGTGACCGGAAACGAACCCGGCACCTGCAAGCAAGTGACCGGCACCGAGTATGTCAGTGCGGAACAGGCCCAGGCCTATTGTGGAGAGAAGCCGCAACCGCGTCCCGCCAAGGGCGGAATGTCAGAGACCCGTAAAGGCAAGACTGTCACCGGAAACCAGGTGGGCCGCTCGAGCCGGGTCACCGGCGATGAAAGCGGCGCGGACAGGCAGCTTACGGGTACCCAGTACACCAAGATCGGCGAAGCGGGCGCGCCTCCGAAAGTGGCCAGCAGCGACACTCTGCGGGGAGGATCGGTAACCGGCACCCTGGTCGGGCGGCGGGAGAAAATGACCGGTGACGAGCCGGGCAGTTGCAGCACCATCACCGGCGACGATTATGTTGGACGGGAACAGTACCAGGACTTCTGCCCGTCCACCCCGACCCCAAGCGATAAGAAAGTGGGACAGTCCCAGACGCTGAATGGAGAAACCGTCACCGGCACCATGACCGGACGCGCAACCCGGGTCACCGGCGACGAGCCCGGAACCTGCAAGTCGATTACCGGCACACCGTATGCCGGAGCGGAGCAGTACAAGAGCTACTGCAGCGAAGAGCAGTCCCAAATGGCTGCGGCCCGGATGCCGATATCACGGCGCAAGGCTGGAGCCCCGATGACCGGACGGCAACCTTCTGTCGGCGGCAAGATGACCGGCGATGCCAAGGGGGCCTGCGAAAATGTCAGTGGCACACCCTACCTGGGCGCCGATCAACAGGGCAACCTGTGTCCGGCCATGCCGGCGGATCAGGGAAGCCCGGACTTTCCCCAACCCCTGGGTGAAACCCCTTGGGGGGCATTCAGTGTCACCCCGCCGGTGCATGCTGCATCCGCAGAGCCAAGCAGCGGTACGGTCACCGGCACCGGATATGAAAAAGGCCAGATTACCGGACCCTTTGGAATGGCGAACGGCAAGGTGACCGGCACCGAGGAGGCTCGATTCGGTCGCTCAGCCACACCCGCTGCCAAGTCTGAGCCACTGCCGGAGGTAGACGGAAGAGTCAAATCCCGAATCACCGGTGAAGGGATCGATGCGGGACCCAAGATCACCGGCGACGACTGGGAGCGCGGAGACCGGGTGACCGGCACTGAAGGCACCTCCGCCAAGGGCCGCAACCCGACACGTCGCGGCGGCCAGATGAATGCAATAGCCCCCCGACGGGAGATCGACCGCACCCAGGACCTGCCCGAACCGGTGAGCAAAGTGACCGGTGGCAGCGGCAATACCGAACGCGGTGCCCTGGTGACATATTCCGGTGGAGCACGCGGCTAAATCCGCAGCCATAGAAGAGATACCAGAACGATGCAACGCATAGGTCAAACATCCAGGCGCAACCAGGTCGGATCATCCGGCACCGCGCCCCTGCGCCGCCCAGGCGCGGTCGGCTACGCCGCGGATGCGGGTCGTAACGCCGTTCCGACGGCGCCGAGGATGACCCCCGTGCAGCCCGCGGGCCCCATGCATGCGCTGGTTCGTCTACAGGACAATGACCGGCTCCACAACTACGAACGCAGTGTCAAGGCGGCCTTCGACAGCATCGTGCCGACCCTGAGAAGGATCTCCGCCCTGCAGCACGAAACGGACTTCGTGTTCCAGTCCCAGCAGATCGCCCGCTCCACGCTTGGCTTCGAGCTGCCGGAGAGCATCCTCGCCGATGCCTGGATCGAACAACTCGACATGCAGCGCCTGTTTGCCTGGTGTGTGTTCGCCACCTACCGGCGTTTTTGTGATGACTTCTTCAACCATGACCCATTGGCCGCCGATGACGCTGACAGCTTTGAGGGATTCCTGCAAACCTGCGGGTTCCACACCCTCGATATCTCGCCCTGTGCCGATGGCCGCCTCGCGCACCTGATTCGCTACGTGCTGCGCTTGCCGCACCGGGCTGTACGCCGCAAATCCTACGCAGGCGCCATGTTCGATATCGATGACAGTATTCAGAAATGGGTTGAAACCGAAATGTTGCGGTTTCGCGAAGGCCGACCGAATACCGCGGATGCACCTACCCGCTACCTGAAGCTGGTCGCCTATCACTTCAGTTCAGTGGACCCGCAACACGAAGGTTGCGCCGCGCATGGATCCGATACCGCGAAAGCGGCCGCGGCCGGACTGGATCGCCTGGTTGCGTTCCAACAGGCCATTGAGAACAGCTACTGTTGCGGGGCATCGATCGACTTGCTTCTGATCGGCCTGGACACGGATACCGATGCCTTGCGCATCCATGTGCCGGACAGCGATGGCGAGATTGATCTGCGGCGTTATGTGGACACCCTGGAACTCTATGACAACAGCCTTCGCGCGGACGAATCCCGCGCTCGGCATGATATTCACGATGCGGTCCGCCAGACCTCACCGGGTGTCGCCCAGGGGATGGTGCGGCTGATAGAGCGATTGATCGAAAACAACTTTTCCCAGATCGCTTATGTACGCGGCTACCACGGCGCCCACTACCAGGACATCGGCCATGCAGAGCGTTTCATCGGCGCCGGCGTCGGTTTCGAGGAGATTCAACTGCGCAATCTCATGTACTTCGCCTACCTGGATACGGTTGAAGAGGCGACTCAGGATCTGGATGTCGGGATCAAGATATTCACTGGCCTGAATGTCAGTCACAGACTCCCGATACCGGTGGTGGTGCGTTTCGACTACCACGGTCACGTGCCCGGTGCGAAACAACGCGCCATGGATCATTGCGCGCGCATCACCGATGCGTTGCAGGGCCGCTACTCTGATCTGCACAAACGCGGACTGCTGCACGTGATGCAGGTGATCAGGGATTGCAGCAGCGATACATCGCTCGAAGTACTGGCCTGTTCTGTAATGCCGGAAAGTAACAAGGGAGCGCATTGATGAAGATTTGCCAAGTGGAAAGACCCCTCGTGTCCACCAACCGGATCGCCGGTCTGGAACACAAGCATCTGCAGGTCGTGCGCGATGGCAGTACCAGTGCGGTGGCGGTGGATGCGGTGGGCTGTATTCCCGGCGACTGGGTGATCTGCGTCGGCAGTTCCGCCGCTCGGGAAGCCGCCGGAAGCAAGGAGTACCCGAGTGACCTGACCATTGTCGGGATCATCGATCACTGGCCTCCGCAAGGAGAACGCTGATGGAGATCTTCCAGGTGGAATCCTCACTGGTGGTGACCCGGCGTGTCGCAGGTCTCAAGCAAATCAGTTTGAGGGTATTGCGGGGACTCAATGGCAAGCAGCAGGTGGCGGTCGATCCGATCGGATCCAGGGAAGGCAACTATGTGTTTACAGCGAATGGCTCCGCGGCGCGCTATGCGGCGGGTGACTACCAGATTCTGACCGACCTGACGATCTGTGGAATCATCGATCGTTGGGAAGCAAAGACAAGAGAGACCGATGCGGCGCAAGCAGCCCCGGTCAGCAAGTAACAACTCGGCTAAGTAATGAACTCAATCAGGAGAACAACGATGGCAACAGATAACTACGGTGTCGCATTAGGCATGATCGAGACGCGAGGGCTGGTACCCGCCATCGAAGCGGCCGACGCCATGACCAAGGCGGCGGAAGTTCGCCTGGTCGGTAGAGAATTCGTGGGTGGCGGATATGTCACCGTGTTGGTCCGCGGCGAGACCGGTGCGGTCAATGCAGCCGTGCGGGCCGGTGCCGATGCCTGTGAACGTGTCGGCGATGGTTTGGTAGCGGCGCACATCATTGCGCGTCCGCATCGTGAAGTCGAGCCGGTGCTCGACAAGCAATGAAGTCAGGGCAGGTGCCCAATTTTTCCTTCTCACACATTGGAGATCAGATAATGGCTAATGAAAACTATGGGATTGCTCTCGGCATGATTGAAACCCGCGGCCTGGTGCCCGCGATCGAGGCGGCAGACGCCATGACCAAGGCAGCCGAAGTGCGCCTGATCGGACGTGAATTCGTCGGTGGCGGCTACGTGACGGTTCTGGTACGCGGAGAGACCGGCGCGGTCAACGCGGCCGTGCGAGCCGGTGCCGATGCCTGCGAGCGGGTGGGTGACGGACTGGTTGCAGCCCACATCATTGCACGCCCGCACCGCGAAGTTGAACCGGTGCTTCCGACCGGTGGCAGTTCTGAATCCGCAAAGGCCGCTTGAGGCTTAGCGGCAGAGGGCTGACCAATGCGCACGGATCAGCGGATTCTGGGCTATCTCGGGCGTGCTTTGAGCCTTGAGCTCTCGGCGGTTCAAATGTACAGCACCCAGGCTCGCATGGCCGCGACCTGGGGGCTTGATACCCCGTCAGCACGGTTTCGCGCGGAGGCGCAGGAAGAGATGCAGCATGTCGAGCGAATCATCGCTCGCATGCTCGCCCTGGGGGTTGCCCCGAACGCATCCCAGTTGCGTCCGGCTAGCATAGGCCCTGACCTGCTGACCCTGCTGCAGGCGGATTATGAGTTTGAACTCGAATTGATCGAACTCTACTCGAACGCCTCCCAGCATGGTAAACGCATCGGCAGTAACGACGACCGGGTGTTCTTTCAGAATCTACTCGAGGAAGAGCAGACACATGCCAGGGAGTTGGCCGAGTGGATACGTGAGACTGAGCCCCCCAAGGAATATGGCCGGTTCTGACACGTAAACCGCTGAGATACCAGTGACAACCCATATTCACAGGAGTTGAACAATGATGAATCAAGAATGGCGGGAGCGTCCTCGTCCCATGCGACTGGAACGGCGATATGAGTTCGAAAGTTACGATACCTTACGCAACTTCCTGGATAACGCCGCGGAGCTATCGGACCGGGAAGGTCTCTATCCCGACATGGGTTTCGCGCGCGACTATGTCAACATAACCATCTACCCTGATGAGGGCGATCAGCAATTATCGGACAAACAGCGCCGTTTCGCGCAGTTGCTGGACGATTTGAAGTAGGCCGGCGTTACGATGTCGGTGGTGGCGTTGCTTGGTAACAAAGGAGGCACCGGCAAGACTACATTGTGCGTCAATCTGGCCGCTGCGTTGAATGCCAGAGGTCCGGCAATCGTTCTGGATTGCGATCCGCAAAAGTCTTCCCTGCAATGGTACAATCTGGCCGATGGCTCGAGTGAAGTACCCGTCATCGATGCGGTGTCGGATTTGAACGCGAGGCTGAAGGTAGCGAAACAGTCCCATAACTACGTGCTGATCGACTGTCCGCCCTCAGTACACAGCACACAGACCGCTCAGGCCTTGAAACTGGCAGATCTGGCGCTGATTCCGGTTCAGCCTTCGCCCTTCGACCTGTGGGCGAGTGTGCATATCGAGGATGAGATCGCCGCTGCGCGAGAGCATAACCCCATTCTGCACGCCTACCTGGTGATCAACCAGCTCGAACCTCGCACCCGGCTCTCTCAAATCATGGATCTGGCCCTCGATGAACTGAGTCTGCCCACCGCCAAAACCGCAATTAGGCGGCGCATGATCTACCGCAGAGCCGCTCTGGAAGGCAGGACAGTGGCCAGCACGGGGAGTCGCGGCGTTGCCGCGGCTGCAGAAATCGAAGCCCTAATCGAAGAGGTAATAGTATCGTGACCCGCAATGACAAAACCGGTGATCAGCTTGTGGCGTCGATTCGTCGCACCAAGGCAGGCACCACCAAGAAGGCACCTGTGAGCCGAAAAAAAGCCAGCCCGGCACCAAGGACGCGAGCGGCAACCGCGCAAAAACCGGCGGCAACAAAAAATCGCGGTCGCACTGACACCTACCAGGCAAGCCGCAGGGTTTGGCCGGACTGAACGGCAGCCGGGATGTCGCTATAATCCACATTCGAGCGTCCAGCAACGAGAACAGCAATGCCATACAGTGAGCCGACCTACACACCGCCTGCGATGATGCCCGACTACCTGATGCGTTACGCCACCTTGCGCCAGCTTCAGGTATTCGAGGCCATCGTCCGGCTCGGCAGTTTCACCCGGGCGGCGGAAGAGCTGTTTCTGACTCAGCCCACGGTGTCGATGCAGACCAAGAAACTGGCCGATTCAATCGGCATGCCCCTGTTCGAACAGGTGGGTCGCAATGTCAGGCCCACCGAGGCCGGCAACGAACTGTACCGATCCTGCCGCACCATTTTCGAATCCCTGGCGAATTTCGAGATGAAGGTTGCCGAGATCAAAGGCATACGTCGTGGCCGTCTACGTCTCGGAGTCATCACCACCGCGAAATATTTCGCACCCGAAGTGTTGGGTGAATTCTGTCAACAGTATCCGGGTATCGACGTGGCCCTCAAGGTTTCCAACCGCGACCGAATCATCGAGCGGATCAACCGTAACGAGGACGACCTGTATATCATGGGTCACACACCCACCGATTTGTCCGACATCAATGCCTTTCCATTCGCGCCCAATCCACTGGTGGTGATGGCGCCACGTAACCACCCGCTGGTAGGTCAAACCGGTGTGTCGATTCAGCGCATCGCCGATGAACCCTTTATTCTTCGCGAACCCGGTTCCGGAATCCGGGACGCCACACTCAAGATCTTCGCGCAAAACGATCTACGCCCCAAAGTGCGCATGGAACTGGGCAGCAACGAGGCGATCAAGCATGCAATAGTGGGAGGGCTCGGGCTGTCGGTACTGTCCTTGCACACCCTCGCCCTGGAGGGGGCGAATGGGCCGGTCGCGCTGCTGGATGTGGAAGGTTTTCCGCTCCTCAGGCAGTGGTACATCGTCTACCCCAAAGGCAAGGAACTCTCTCCCGTGGCCAAGGAATTTCTTGAGTTCACGCTCAAGATCGAGCCAAAGGTCACCGCAAAAATGCGCGAGTCCTGGCCTCAGCTCGAATCCTACCTGCCAGAGCCGGACGCCTGATCAGGTCACAGATACCACTATTAACCCGGCAACTTAGTGTGTCGCCTTCAGGGCTTCTAGCCTGCCCTTGATCAAGGCACAGATCGCAGTTAACGGCTGTGGCTCTGTGAAGTGCCGCAACACCGGGCAAGGGCAGGCCTGAAGCCCCTAACAATATGATTTTATGAATACAGGCCTCAGTTAACTGACGACTCCCATCCCCTTCAGACCCGCATGTAGCCTGGCGAAGATATGCAGGCGGGTGCCAGCCGGTCAGGATCTGTCGTGATTGCACATCCTGGTTGACCGGGGGATCAGGATTACCCTACAAATCAATGCTTAATTAGCAGTCATGTCAGCCGCTACCCGTATTGGTAGACAAGGTCTCAGGCACTGGGAACTCATGAGGCAAACACATGCCTGCGAAAAAACTGCCGGGCCGCAACGCCCGCCTTACATTCCAGAGTAACCGCCTGTTCCCACTGCCCTCCTTGGGCGGGTACCTGTTTGCCATCGCGGTCACCGTCGGCGGTCTGATCCTGCGCGCACACATCGCGGGGGTTTTCATCCACCGGCCACTTCTGATTGTGATGGTGCTACCAGTGATCGCCTCGGCTTTCGTCGGCGGGCTTGGACCCGGACTGCTTTCAACCCTGATTGTGGCGATGACCAGCGCTTATATCAGTCTGCAGCCCTTCGACAGTTTTGCCATCGCGCATCACTATGACCGCCTGCTATGGAGCTTTCTGGTGCTTGACGGTGTGCTGATGAGCAGTCTGGCTTACCTGGTGCATCGATCCTGGCGCGATGCTTCCGAAGTCCTCGCGGAGCGACTGCGCGAGTCACACCGTCTGGAAGCCATTGTTGATTCCTCGAATGACGCAATCATCAGCAAAGACCTGGACGGTATCATCACCAGCTGGAACGCCGGTGCGGAGTACATATTTGGCTACACGTCCCGTGAAGCCGTGGGTCAACCGATCGCAATGTTGTTTGTCCCAGGCACCGAAGATCAGGAGCAGGGATTACTGGAAAGGCTGCGCCGGGGTGAACGGGTCCCGGAATTCGAAGCCCAGAGAATGCGCAAGGACGGACGTCTGGTTACCGTCTCCGTCGTCATCTCGCCACTCCGGGACGAACGCGGACAGGTCATTGGCGCCTCCAAGATCGCCCGGGACATCACCGAACGCATACTCTTGGAGGATGAAATTCGCCAGTTGGCTTTTTACGACCCGCTCACGGGTTTACCTAACCGTCGGCTGCTGAACGATCGTCTGCACCAGGCCATGGCAACAAGCAGGCGCAACGGCAAACATGCCGCCGTGATATTTCTGGATCTTGATAATTTCAAGGAGCTCAATGATCAGCATGGTCATGATCTCGGTGACCTGTTGCTGATCGATGCGGCGAAGCGGATTCAGGCATGTCTACGCGAAACGGATACGGTGGCACGCTTCGGTGGGGATGAATTCGTGGTCATTCTCTCCGGGCTCTCCGTAACAACGAACTCAGCCACAGAGCAAGCCCAACATCTGGCAGAGCAGATGCGGCAGCGTCTGGCCGAACCCTTTCGGCTGACTTACAAGAAGGATGCTGAGGATGATGGTTTCCTATCGTGGCACTGCACGGCCAGTATCGGGATTACCCTGTACCAGCCTGATCACTACTCAGCCGAGGATTTGCTCAAGCAGGCCGATACCGCAATGTACGAAGCGAAAGCGTCTGGACGGGACAGGATTCGCAGCTACGACCCTGCGAACAAGGATTATCAACCCGACCACCCAGTATGACGGCTTATCTCGTTGCCACGCTCCGCGTGGGAACGAGAAAATTGCTCCTGGTGATTCGCTGCGTTCACCCCTTCAGGGCGCCTGCGCTGCGGTGTCCTGCGTCGCTGATGCTTCTGGTCGAACGAAGGGTTCGAATCAAATCCTCTCTCTCCGCCAAGCAAAAAAAAGGCCCATGAGGGACTCCATGGCCTGGTTGCGTACTGAAGGGAGGGATTGATTCGCTGCGCTCACCCCATCGGGGCGCCTGCGCTGCGCTGCGGCGTCCT
>JBEVVG010000001.1:0-298033 GCA_040507225.1 Candidatus Thiodiazotropha sp. | reverse complement strand
GCGTCGCTGATGCTCCTGGTGATTCGCTGCGCTCACCCCATCGGGGCGCCTGCGCTGCGCTGCGGCGTCCTGCGTCGCTGATGCTCCTGGTGATTCGCTGCGCTCACCCCATCGGGGCGCCTGCGCTGCGCTGCGGCGTCCTGCGTCGCTGATGCTCCTGGTCGAACGAAGGGTTCGAATCAAATCCTTTCACTCCGCCAAGCAAAAAAAAAGGCCCTTGTGGGGCCCTTTTTTTTTGCTTGGCGGAGAGAGAGGGATTCGAACCCTCGATACGCTATTAACGTATACACACTTTCCAGGCGTGCTCCTTCAGCCACTCGGACATCTCTCCAGATTTTGGAGGCGCAAGGTTAAACTAGTTTTACATTGGAATCAAATGGCTGAGGTCTGAGTTCAGAACGCACTTCCTGGAAGTCTGAAATCCGCTGGGTTTGGCATCTGCGATTTGCTCAAACATCACCCCGGTCATCGCCCAGGGTCATGAATTTAGTCATAACTATATGATATTACGCTACTTAACGGCTCCCGCCTGGGGTCTTTGATATACACTGTCCCTTGAGTGCAGGGTCACAAATGCTGACTGAAAACCCCGATTTGTGCTTCGTCCTGAAGATCCCTGAACGCCTCTACGCTCATGTGAATGAGCCTGCAGTGGTCGCCGGATTCGAAATACAGGTCCTGTTGCTGAAACAAGCGGGCCTCAACCAGGGTCTCGATGCCGTAGGGGCTGCCCACGGGTGGCAGTGCTCCGGGTTCGCAGTCGGCGAACGCCTGGCTGAGTTCGGCTTCGTTGATGAAGGTGAGATGGCGCCCGGTCAGTTTGGCAAGATCCTGCAGGCGCAGACTGTGAGTGGCCGGTATCACAGCCAGCAGATAACTGTCATCGTCCCCCAGCAGCACAGACTTGACCATTTGATCCCCCGGGACATGGGCCGCCTCGGCAGTCCGCAGCGCCGAGTCGGTGCGGCGATGTTCGATGACCTCAAAAAGCGAGTGATGGTTGTGCAGGTACTCCTTGAGCGTGATTGCGATGGCCATGATCCACCTCGTATTGTTTTTCTCTGTTGAGTATAGTTTGCTCTCTGTATAACGCAGCCGATGCATTGCTCAGCTGCGCAGGGTACTGACCCGTTTTCAATAGAAGCAATAGTCCAATCACAAAAATGTCGAAAACTAAGAAAAAATCCCCCACCCTTGCGGATCAGGCGGATCGCCACCGTCTTTACGAGCTCTCGGTTCAGTGTTCCGAGGCCGAGATCGATTTCATCGATGACACTTTCAAAACCCTGCGCAAGCGCCGCGCCACGCGGTTGCGCGAGGACTTCTGCGGTACCGCCAATGTATGTTGCGAATGGGTGCGCCGACGTAAGCGCAACCATGCCATTGGCGTCGACCTTGACAGCGAGGTGTTGCAATGGGGCCGGGACCATCAACTGGCTGAATTGAAACCCGCTGAGCGCAAACGGGTCACCCTGCTGGAAGAGAATGTGCTTTCAGCGAAGACTGAACCCATGGAGATCATCTCGGCGATGAATTTCAGTTACTGGCTGTTCAAGGAACGCAAGCAGCTGAAACGCTATTTCAAGCGGGTCTACCAGGATCTGGCCGATGATGGGGTGTTCTTCATGGACGCCTACGGTGGCTATGACTCGTATAAAGAGATCGAGGAAGAGCGCGAGATCGAGGATGGCCAGGGGAGCTTCACCTATGTCTGGGAACAGGAAAAGTACGACCCCATCAGCGGCAACCTGATCTGCCACATTCACTTCGATTTCGAGGACGGCTCCAGAATGGAACGGGCATTTACCTACGACTGGCGGCTATGGAGCCTTCCCGAGGTGCGCGAACTGCTCGAGGAAGTCGGGTTTGGCAGGATCACCATTTACTGGCAGGGGTTCGATGAGGAGGGAGAGGCCGATGGAATCTTTGTCCCGGTTGAGCAGGGTGAAGCGGACGCGGGCTGGATCTGTTACATCACTGCAGAAAAGTCCTGACCGGAGCGGTGTCGACCGATCTTGCATGACAACCGTGCAAATCCCTTGTTTGCGAATTCGGGGAATCAGACTTCTTCGTGTCTTGCGCCGCCATGAATCATGAGAATCAGGTCCGCCGCGTCCCGACTGATACCCAGTTCCTCGACCAGTTGTTGCGGTGTCGCCCCCGCCTGAACCATGCGAATCGCGTCACTGTATGGGGGATCCCCCTGTTGCGAGGTCTGCTCCATGCTGTCCTGTCGCTCTTCGAGGTCGCGCCCCTGGCGCTCCAGACGGTTCACCCGTCGATCGACCCCCACAGCGCTTGAACACAGGGCCGCCACGGTCTGTTTGAGGGTGGCGACCTCCCTGTTTTGCCGGTCAATCTGCTCACGGGATTGCTTCAGCGCGCGATACAGGACCACCAGCGCGCCGATAAGGATCAGGGTCAGAAGGGGTAAAATCCCCTGCATCACGGATTCAGCCACCGGTCGAGACCTCGGTTTCAGTTAAGACTTCAGGCGTATTCGTCAATATGCGGCTTGTCGTCATCTTTGTGATTCGGGTTCTTCTTTTTTTCCTGGCGAGTCTGGTCGTCCGGTTTTCTCGGTCGCTCTCGGCGCATGGGTGGCTTCGGCCGACTCACCGGGTACAACGGATTGAGCGGATTCTGTCCTCCGATTTCAGCCATGTTTTCTGTTCCCTTCTGCTCAGATCAACCCCACTCCCATAAAGATAGCCTGAAAATCCGCGGACATACCCTATGCAAGCCGGTTTCGGATAGCGCAATTGCCAGGTCCGTATCAATCCAGCGTCGACTGCAACGCCTTACCAATAGATGAATAACAGTCAGTTACACCCAGAACTTCGCGTCCGGTCACAACACGGCAGGGGTATCAGTACATACTGATTTCCTGCCACTCCTCATCTGTCAGCAGTTTGTTCAGATCGACCAGAATCAACAGCCGGTCCTCCTGGGTGGCGACACCCTGGATGTAGCGGGAACTCTCTTCCGTGCCCACGTTCGGCGCGGCATCGATCTCGTTTTCCCGTAACTCCACAACCTCAGCCACCGCGTCCACCAGGATACCCACTACCTGCCGCTCAGATTCAATGACGATGATACGGCTGGCGTCATCCACTTCCGTGGATGCCAGTCCAAAGCGCTTGCGGGTATCGATGACGGTCACCACGTTACCCCGCAGATTGACGATGCCCAGGACATAGCTGGGGGCACCGGGCACCGGCGCGATCTCGGTGACACGCAATACCTCCTGCACCTGCATGACATTGATGCCATACACTTCGTCCATGAGGATGAATGTCACAAACTGAATCAGCGGGCCGCCGCCGCCTTCGTCGTCATCTTCAAAACCCATGTTCTCATACCTCTATCGCTTCTGCGTCATAGTGTTCATGACCCGCGTCGCATCCCGCCCTGTCCAGACGGCGCCTGTCAGGCCGCCAGCAGAGACAGTACGCCATCCACATCGAGCAGCACACTCAACTCCTGAATGATGATACCGGCGTACCAGGGACGGGTCTGTGCACCCCGGCGCCAACGAATCTGCTCTTTCTCCATCTGCCGGGTCTCGCAAATCGCATCCACCGCCAGGGCCCTGTCCCCCTGCCCGATCAGCAAAAGATGGCGGGGCGCATTGGCCTGTTCGGGATCGACCCGCTCCGGCATCAGCAGGCGCGCGGTGTCAATGACCACGACCTTGTCCTCACGGTTCAGCACCACGCCCAGCGACCAGCCCGGCTGTCCCGGCAACTGCTTGGCCTGACCCGGGTATTTGAGAATACCCATCAGGGCATTCAGGGGTATCCCCATGGTGATTCCGTGGACCTTGAACAACAGCACCTGGAAGGGTTGCTCCGCCCACTGCGGCGCTTGCTCAGAACGGTCCGGTTCGGGCGCATCCTGCAGCTCGGGCTCAGCCTGTTCCTTTATCTGGATATCGGCATCCGGGATAGGCTCTTTAACCTTTGCTTTCGCGACTGGTTGGAGGGGCTCCATCAGCGGTGGCTCGACCGCTGTCTCACGCTTCGCCTCAGACCGTGACGGCGCCGCCTTGGTGCGCGACTTACTGACAGGTGGCGTATCGATTTCGGACAGTAGCGTATCGAGATAACTCTTCAGCGCATCGTCCGGTTCATCGAGACGGGTTTTGATATCCCGTTTCGGCTGTTTGCCCGGTTGTATGCTCATGCCCCGGCACCCGCCGCGGACAAGGGCTCATGTTCGTTGAGCAGATCCTGCAGCAACCGGCCGTAGGCTGCGACACCACGGCTCTGGGGCGCGAATATCGCCGGCGGGATACCTGCCTTGCTCGCCTCGCGGAACAATGTGTCCACAGGAATCAGGCTGTCCCAGATGTGCTCCGGATAACTTTCACGCAACACCCTCAGGCTGTCGATCGAGGCCCGGGTGCGCCGGTCGAACATGGTGGGCACGATTTTGTAGGGTAGCGGCTGCTTGCGTGAGCGGGTGACCATGTGCAGGGTATGCAGCATGCGCTCGAGCCCCTTGAGCGCGAGGAATTCGGTCTGTACCGGCATCAGCAGGTACTCACAGGCCGCCAGCGCGTTGATCATCAGCACCCCGAGTATCGGGGGACAATCGAGAATCACATGATCGTAGCGGGACTCCAGTTGCGCCATCGCCTGTTTGATGACCAGTCCCAGGCCATCGAGTTTGCCCGACTGGCGATCCAGTGTGGCGAGGGCCATCTCCGCCGGCATCAGGTCCAGTCCTTCGGTGCCGGTGGGGTGTATCAGACTCACTGGATCCACCGGTTCACCCTGGGCCACGCCACGAAACAGGCTGTATACACTGGCTTCGAGTCCATCCGGGTCATAACGGAAATAGCTGGTCAGCGAGGCATGCGGATCGATGTCGACCAGCAGGGTGCGCAGCCCCCAGGTACTGAGCAGACCACCCAGAGAGACCGAGGTGGTGGTCTTTCCCACCCCGCCCTTCTGATTCGCAACGGTCCAGATCTTCATGAATCGCCTCCCGGGAGATCGATCACCCGGTCCGCCTCTCCCGGCATGCCCATGATCACCAGACTGACACGACGGTTCTTTGCGCGACCCTCCGCGGTATCGTTACCCGCAACCGGACGGTGCTCCGCATAGCCCACCGCAGAGAGGCGGCCGGGATCGATACCGTAACGTGTCATCAGGTGCACCACGCTCGCGGCACGGGCTGCGGAAAGTTCCCAGTTGGAGGGAAATTCCTCGGTACTGATGGGGCGGTTGTCCGTATTGCCTTCCACCTGAACGGCATTGGGAACTACGGCAAGCACTTCACTGATCTCCCGCAGAGCAGTTGCAGCCGTACGCGAGAGATGGGCGCTGGCGCTGGCGAACAGCATCTTGTCCTTCATGTTGACCACAACCCGGTCCGGTGAGTAATCGACATCCACCAGGTCTTCGTCCACGTATTCGCTGAGCATGTCCTCAATGGTGGCCGCCAGGAAGCGCAACCGCTGCTTTTCATTTTGCGGCATCGAGGACAGGGCCGCCTGCTGCCCGGCTCCGGGTTGCCCCTGGGTACCCACGCCCTGCTGCAGGTCCCCCTCGATGAGAACGTTCTCCTGGCCCATTCCCGGGGTATCTCCGGAGCTACGGGTGAGCTCGCCGATCTGGATCGGATCGAGACTGCGCTGAGACTCCTGGAAGGCATGTGTCAGGGTTTGAGACAACACCCGGTACTTGCCCTCGTTGACGGATGAGACGGAGTACATGACGACGAAAAATGCAAACAGCAGAGTCACGAAATCCGCATAGGAGACAATCCAGCGCTCGTGGTTGACATGGGCTTCCTGACGTTTGCGTCTTCTGGCCATGATTCAGCCTCCGCTAACGATGTCTGAGGTTCGTTTGGCTGACATCACTGGACGAAGCCTCTCAGCTTGTTTTCGATACTGCGGGGATTGTCTCCCTCCGCAATTCCTATGACGCCTTCAATGACCATCTCGCGAAACTTCACGATATGCTCAGACTGGGTACGCAGTTTTGCCGCAATCGGCAGCAGGAACAGGTTCGCAAGACCCACGCCATAAATGGTGGCGACGAACGCAGTGGCGATACCACTGCCGAGTTTGCTGGGATCGGCCAGGTTCTGCATCACGTGGATCAGGCCCATCACTGCGCCGATGATACCGATCGTCGGCGAGTAGCCGCCCATGCCTTCGAACACCTTGGCGGCCTGGATGTCGAACTGCTCGCTGGCGTCCACCTCCATCTCGAGAATGCTGCGCAGGACCTCCGGCTCGCTGCCATCGACCAGCAACTGCATGCCTTTGCGGATAAACGGGTCCGGTTCCTCGTCGGCGATGCTTTCCAACCCGAGCAGTCCCTCCTTGCGGGCGATGTTGCTCCAGGCAACGAGCTTTTCGATGGTAGTGCGCATATCCAGACGGGCTGGCAGAAACACCCGCCCGGAAAGTCTCAGGGCGTGCCAGAAGACCGGCACCGGGGTCTGCAACAGAATTGCCCCGATGGTGCCGCCGATCACGATCACCATGGCGGGACCGTTCGCCAGGGAGTCGATATGGCCGCCTTCGAGCCAATTTCCACCCAGAACCGCCAGAAAAGCGATCACGATGCCGATGAAACTTAGAAAGTCGACTCTCATTTCAGTTTCGCCATCAGCGGACCCATCTCATCCAGGTTGATCACCCGATCGGACAAACCCGCTTTTTCTACCGCTTGTGGCATACCATAGACGACACAGCTCTTCTCGTCCTGGCTCCACAGACTGGCCCCTGCGCGCTTCAGCTGTTTCGCGCCCTGCAGACCATCCGAACCCATTCCGGTGAGGACCACGCACAAGGCACGTGCCTGCGCACTCTCCGCGACGGATTCGAACATCAGGTCCACGCTCGGATGATAGATCTGTCCCGGAAGGGGATCCGTGATACGCACCTGGTAGCCCCCTGCCGCCCGCTCGACCCGCAGTTGCTTACCCCCAGGCGCCAGCAGCGCCTGCCCGGGCGTCAGGCGATCCCGGTCCACTGCTTCGCGAATGCTGATCGCGCAACTCGCATTGAGACGCTCCGCGTAGGCCGTGGTGAAACTTCCCGGCATATGTACCGCCGCAACCAGCGGTAAGGGGAAATTACGCGGCAGGGCGCTGAGCACCTGACGCAGCGCCACCGGCCCCCCGGTGGAAGCGCCGATCGCAACCAGATCGGCTCGTACCGAGGAAACCGAGGCGCCGGTAGCCGGCGCCACTGCGCCGGACCTCGGGGTTGTTCGCAGGTAATCCGCCATCCCCGAACGAGACAGGCTCAGGCGGGACTTTCCAAGATCCCGAACCCGCTCCAACAGCTGTTTCTCAGCCGGTACGTTGCCCGCTGACGGGTGTCCCATGTCCTTGGGCAGGAAGTCCATCGCACCGGCGTCAAGCGCCTCCAGAGTCTCCCGCGCACCCTCCCGGGTGAGGGCCGAGAACATCAGGATTCGGGTCGGGGATTCCGTCATGATACGGCGCACAGCGGTGATGCCGTCCACCACCGGCATCTCCACATCCATGGTGATCACGTCCGGTTTCAGATTCTTTGCCAGGGCAATTGCCTCCTGACCGTTGCCCGCCGTACCCACGACCTCGATATCCTGCGCAGGCGCGAGCGCCGCCATGACCCGGTTTCGGAAAAAGGCGGAATCGTCAACAATCAGTACACGCAACTTGGCGCCCATAGTCCCTCTTCAATACATACCATTGTCTTTGAATCGGGCAGCGACCCCTGTCTTGATCCTCAATCAAGCGCCGCACCGCCAATGACTGGTGATTTAATATTTCTTCGCGTATTTACGCATCAACCCCGGCACGTCCATGATCAGCGCGATCTTGCCGTCACCCGTAATCGTGGCACCGGCCATGCCGTCGAGTCCCTGCAGCAGCGCACCCAGAGGTTTGATAACCACCTCTTCCTGGCCGATCAGATGATCAACCACCAGGCCGACCTGGATATTGCCCACATTGACGATCACCACATGACCCTTGGTTTTATCCTCCGAGGTCATGGGGCTGTCAGGGATCAGCCACTTGCGGAGGTAGAACAGGGGCAGAGCCCGTTCCCTGACCATGATGGTCAGTTGTCCATCCACGGTGTTGGTACGCTTGAGATCCAGATTGAAGATCTCCACCACACTGGCCAGCGGCAGGGCAAATGGCTGACTGCCCAGCAATACCATCAGGGTTGGCAGGATCGCCAGGGTCAGCGGCAGTTTGATGGTGATAAGGGTACCCTGGCCCAGTTCCGAGTTGATCTCCACCGATCCGTTCATCTGCGCGATGCGGGTTTTCACCACATCCATCCCGACACCCCGTCCGGAAACATCCGAGATCTCGGTCTTGGTGGAAAAACCGGGCGCAAAAATCAGATTGAAGCAGTCCTTGTCATCCAGACGCGCTGCGGCTTCGCTATCCATCATCCCTTTCTCAACCGCTTTCCTGCGCAGGGCTTCGGGATCCATGCCTTTGCCATCGTCGGCAATCGAGAGCAGGATATGATCGCCCTCCTGGGCAGCTGAAAGCACCACCGTACCGCGTCGGGGTTTACTCTTCTCCTCCCGCTCTTCCGGTGACTCGATACCGTGATCGACGGAGTTGCGCACCAGGTGAACCAACGGGTCCGCCAGTGCCTCCACCAGATTTTTATCCAGGTCGGTTTCCTCTCCGACCATCTCCAGATCGATCTCTTTCTTGAGGCTGCGCGCCAGATCCCGCACCACCCGGGGAAAGCGTCCAAAAACCTTCTTGATTGGCTGCATGCGGGTTTTCATTACCGCCAGCTGAAGGTCAGAGGTCACCACATCCAGATTGCTGACCGCATTCGAGACCTCCTCGTCATTCAAAGTGGCCTTCAGGGTTGCGAGCCGGTTACGCACCAGCACCAGTTCGCCCACCATGTTCATGATGTCATCGAGACGCTGGGTATCCACACGCACCGTGGTCTCGGCCGGCGGCTTGGCGGCCGCGCTGGCAGCGGCCATGGCAGCGGCCGGTTCGGCGGCTGCGGGTTTTGCCGGGGCCGGCGCCTTGGCCGCAGGGGCAGGCTGTGGTTTTGCGGCCGCGGCGGGTTTGGGTTTTTCTTCCGGTTTGGCTTTTGCCTTGGGCTTGGGCTTGGGTTTTGCGGCCGGCTTGGCTTTCTCGACAGCCGGCTTTTCCGGCTCTGGATGCTTCAGTTTTCCCGGGTCAAACTTGCCCTCGCCGTGGATCTGATCGAGCAGTTGTTCGAACTCATCCTCGGTGATGTCATCCGAGCCACTCGCCGGACCAGGTGGTGGTTTGGCGGCTTCGGCCTCAGACTTGGGCGCACCGGTAAACTTGCCTTTGCCGTGCAGTTCGTCGAGCAGTGCTTCAAACTCGTCTTCGGTGATCTCATCGGACGCGGGCTTGGCTGCTGTCTCGGGCTCCTGGATGGCATCCAGCAGCTCCTCGAACTCATTCTCGGTCATGTCATCATGAGCACCGGACTCTGCCGCGGCTTGCGGCTCGGCTGAAGCTTCGACCTCTTCGACCTCCGCTTCTTCGGGCTCCTCTTCGGCTGCAGCCTCGACGTCGGATGCCTCCTCTTCGTCCTCGCTGGCGGGCACCGCGTAGCGATTAAGACGTTGGATCAGGTCCGGGTCTGCATGATCAGGCATGACCCCGCCGCGCACCTCCTGGAACATGGCATTGACCACGTCCAGCACCTGCAGAACGGAGTCCATCAGGTCCGGGGTGACCTGGCGCTGTCCCTGGCGCAATATGTTGAAAACGTCCTCGGCCCGGTGACAGACCTCGACCAACGGATCAATGGCGAGAAACCCTGCCCCACCCTTGATCGTGTGAAAACCGCGGAATACAGCGTTGAGCAGATCGAAATCGTTCGGCTGTTGTTCCAGATCCACCAACTGCTCGCTGAGCAGTTCCAGGATCTCACCCGCCTCAACCAGAAAATCCTGGAGGATTTCGTCGTTGACATCGATGGTCATGTATCGCTCCCGGTACCAATATCAAACTACTTTGTAGCCACTGACAGATATATCGGTCTGTGCCCGAATAACTAAAATCCGAGGCTGGAGAGCAGGTCGTCCACATCGTCTTGACTGGTCATCTGTTCGCCCTGCTCGAGACCCGGAATCGCGGGACCGGCAAGTTCTTCTTCCTTTTGCTGCTTCTTGTCACCGCCCTCCTCGAGTTTTTGTCCGGTGATCCTCACCAGCATCACCAGTTTCTCCTCGACATCATGCACAAGGGTGATGACCTTGCGGATGATCTGGCCGGTGAGATCCTGGAAATCCTGTGCCATGAGTACTTCGGAGAGGTTCTTGTGCAGCTGTGCACTGTCGGCCTGGGTTTTGCTCAGAAATTCGGTCAGCGAATCGCTCAGACCTTTGAAGTCGTCCTTGTTCATCAGTCGCGAGCGCAGCCGGCTCCACTGCTCGAGCAGTTCCTTCGACTGCTGCTCCAGGTATTCGACCAGCGGCAGACTCTCTTCCACGGCGTTCAGGGTGCGGTCAGCGGATTGCTGGGTCATGGTGATGACATAGCTCAGTCGCTGTTTGGCATCCGGGATCTCGACATTGGTCATGTCGCTGATCCGGGCATCCAGCAGGAAACCGTTGATCGCATCATGCAGTTCCCGGGTCAACCGACCGACTTCGAGAAACAGGTCATCTTTGTTTTTGGGTGGGCTTAGTTCGGCAATCAGGCGATCACTTTCCGCTTCATCACCGGCCTCGAGGCAGGTAACCAGCGCTTTCGCGATCTCGATGCGCTCTTGAATATCCCGTTTTTCCCCCATTTGGCAGACTCCTGACGATTATAGACTCAACCCACACGTTCGAAGATCTTGTTGATCTTCTCTTCCAGGGTTGTCGCGGTGAATGGCTTGACGACATAGCCATTGACGCCCGCCTGGGCCGCCTCAATGATCTGTTCGCGCTTGGATTCAGCCGTCACCATGAGAACCGGAAGCGCAGCCAGCTTTTCGTCGGCCCGTACTGCCTTGAGCAGATCGATGCCGGTCATACCCGGCATGTTCCAGTCTGATACCAAGAAGTCGAAATTCCCGCTCTGCAGCATGGGCAAAGCGGTTAACCCATCGTCGGCCTCCTGGGTATTGTTGAAACCAAGATCTCGGAGCAGATTCTTGATAATTCTCCGCATGGTGGAAAAGTCATCCACGATGAGGATCTTCATGTTTTTGTCCAATGCTGTCTCCCTTGTGTGGCTTGCCGGCTACACGACCACCGGCCCACACGTGCCAACCGTTACTCTTCGTCGTGCAAAAGTGAAAGCCAGTCATTGAGCCGCGAACGCAGGCGCAAGGTTGCCTGGCTGTGAATCTGACAGACCCGGGATTCGCTGACACCGAGCACATGCCCGATCTCCCGCAGGTTCATCTCGTCGTCGTAGTACATGGCGATCACCAGCCGCTCCCGCTCGGGGAGCCCGGCAATGGCATCCGCCAGCGCCTTCTTGAAGGCGTCCTTCTGCAAGCCCTCGAACGGGGCATCCATCGGTCCATCCCGGACAGCGGGGAACCCATCACTCACCGCGGTCAGTTCATCGAGACTGAAGATGCGGCAACCGGTCGAATCCTGCAGAATCTGGTGGTAGTCGTCCAGACTCATATCCAGCGCCTCGGCCACCTCCACATCCCGCGCATCACGACCTTCGTTGTTCTCGATCTCGCGCATCGCCTCCGCCACCATGCGCGCCTTGCGGTGCACCGAACGCGGAGTCCAGTCGCTGCGGCGGATCTCATCGAGCATGGCGCCGCGAATGCGTATGCCCGCATAGGTTTCAAAACTCGCACCCTGGGTGGGATCGTAGTTCTTGCTCGCTTCTAGCAGGCCCAGCATGCCAGCCTGGATCAGGTCATCCGATTGCACGTTTGGCGGCAACCGGTTCATGAGATGGTAAGCGATTCTCTTTACCAGTCCGGCATGTTGATCCACCAGATCGCTGTAGCCTTGCTGTTTCTGCATGGCGGTGTATGTCGCTAGGCCGTTCACCGTCATAACTCCCCGTATTGGCTTGAAAATTGGATCAGGCGTTCGACGAAAAATTGGAGATCTCCACTTACACCGGTAGGTACAGGCCAGTTATCGGCCTTCTTGGCCAAATTCTTGAATGCCTGGGCCACACGGGACCTCGGATAGGCCTCCACGACCGGTTTCTGGCTTTTTACCGCTTTGCGAAGTTGTTCGTCGTACGGAATGCTCCCCATATAACTGAGCATTACGTCCAGGTACTGATCCGTAACCCGGCACATCTTATTGTATAGATCTCGTCCTTCCTGAACACTCTTTACCATGTTTGCCAGGATCCTGAAACGGCTGATGCCATGATCCCGGTTGAGCAACTTGATGATCGCATAGGCATCAGTGATCGAGGCTGGCTCGTCACAGACTACCACGATCTGCTCCTGCGCGGCGCGGCTGAAGCTGATCACCACGTCGGAGATTCCGGCCGCGGTATCGATCAGCAGCACGTCCACGTCGTTGGCCACCTCACTGAAGGCATGGATCAGGCCCGCATTCTCGGCCGGCGTCATCTCCGCCATGTGCTGGATACCGGAGGCCCCCGGCACCACTTTCAAACCCTTGGGTCCGGTAACGATGATCTCCTCGAGGCTCGATTCTCCGCGCATCACGTGAGAAAGGTTCTTATGCGCATGCAGCCCCAGCACTACATCCAGATTCGCCAGGCCCATATCCGCATCCAGCAACATCACCCGGCGCCCCAATTCCGCCAGGGCGACACCCAGGTTGGCAGAAATGTTGGTCTTGCCGACCCCTCCCTTGCCACCGGTCACCGCAATCACCCGCACCGGCTCCGGCTGAACCATGCGCCGCAGTCCGGTGGCCTGGTCTTCAAACTGTTCAGACATGGGCGTGTTCACTCATTCCTCCGAAGGCCATCGCCAGGTATTCCTCATCAGGCATCTCATCTGTCTGCTGGGTCAGTTCCACCGCCAGACGGGTCATACTTTCAGCCCGGGCCTGGCGCAGATCTTCAGGAACACGCTGTCCATCGGTTGTATAGGCCAGCGGCAGACGCGATTCCAGCAATGCGGACAGCGCACCGCCGAGTGACGCGGTCTCATCCATTTTGGTCAGCACCACCGCCACCGGCTCGACCTGACTGAATGCGCGAATCGCATGACTCAGCGCGCTGCGCTGGGTCGTGGCCGCCAAGGTCAGCAGAGGCTGTACCGGGTGATTGCCCCGGCTCAGCAGGGCAAGGCGCTGGGTCAACTGGATGTCCTTCTGCCCCATGCCCGCGGTATCGATCAGCACCAGGCGTTTTTCCGCAAACGCGTGCAACGCACTGTTGAGTTCGTCGGTGGAAGTCACGTTCCGCACCGGTACGTCGAGGATGCGTCCGTAGTTCTGTAGTTGCTCCTGAGCCCCTATGCGGTAGCTGTCGGCGGAAATCAGCGCCAGGTGGCGGTTGCCATGCCGCAGACAGAACTTGGCGGCGAGCTTGGCGATGGTCGTGGTCTTCCCCACACCGGTGGGGCCGATCAGGGCGAACACCCCGCCGCGGGAGATCAGATCGTCCTCTGCAACCGGCAACTCCCGGCACAGATGGTTGAGGGCCTGTTGCCAGGCCTGGTCCAGGGACTCCGCATCTTCCACCCGATACGCCAGTTCACGGCAATGGGCTGCGTCCAACCCCAGACTCATCAGTTGCCGCATCAGTTCCTGGGTCTGCGGGCGACGCTGCCCCAGGTCCCGCCAGGTCAACTCGGAGAGTTCGTTCTCCATCATCCGGCGCAGGGCCTGCATCTCCTGACGCATCTCCCGGAGTATCGGATCCTGACTCCATTCCACCTTGCGCTTTTCCGTTTTCGGTTCGAAGGCCATTGGCTTGCGCACCGGTGTTTCGGGTTCTTCGGGAGGCAGTGCCTTGCTGACCGAGGCATAGGAGGAGGCCGCTGAATTAGCAGGCGTGTTTGCGCCAACGGGTTTGATATCGGGTGATTCGACGGCGCCCGTCACACTGCTGTTGAAGGCCGATTCGTCGTAATCGATGGCAGCGACCAGTTCCACCCCACCCTCAACGGTCTTGTTGGATAGGATGACGGCATCCGCCCCCAGGGCATCTCTGACCCGGCGCAGCGCCTGGCGCATGTCAGAGGCAAAAAAACGTCGAATCTTCATAGTCCGTAAATCTCCGGCTCTGGCTCAATCTCGAGCGCCTGCCTGTCAGCCTGTGGATCAGCTCCGCTCGCCTGTCTCAGCCGTGCCGAAGCCTTGACCCTGGCCGCTGAAACGCGACAGGGCGATTCCGACACGGAATCTCACAGTAGCTGATGCAACAAGCGTTCCAGTCCATGGAAGGCCGTCAACTATGTATTTTTTATCGATACGAACCAATCACTTACAAATTCTCGCATCAAACAGAACAGACCCGGCAATGGATCATCCACGCCGGGCTATTGACTCACGAACCCCTGACCGCCAAGGATTCGGCGGAGGCGATTCACAATGTGTTTTCCCGGCCTGCCGCGGATGCCTGACTCAGCCACCCGCGCACCCTGAGGTGCCGGCGACCCAGGCAAAACCCTTAGTCCTGCTCCGCTAGGGCGTCTCCGTAGCCCCCACAGCACCCTGCTCGACGACTGAACTGACCACCTCCTGCATGCGCTTCTCCTCCTCGGCATCGATGACCGCACGCGCTACCGCGTCCTCGATGTAGGTCTCCTGGGAGAAACCCACATACAGGGCATACACACTGATCAGCAACACCAGCGCGAAGGGCAACCCGGTGGAGACCGAAGCGGTCTGCAACGTAGTCAGACCGCCACCCAGCAGCAGGACCGCGGCAACCACTCCTTCCATGACCGCCCAGAACACCCGCTGGGGTACCGGCGAATCCAGTTTCCCCCCCGAGGTCAAATGATCGACCACCAGGGACCCGGAATCGGAGGAAGTGACGAAGAACACCACCACCAGCACGACCGCAACCAGCGACAGCAATTCGCCAAGCGGGAAATTATTCAGCATCACGAACATCGCCGTGGCCACGTCATCCTTCACCGCTGACACGATGTCGGCCATCCCATGGGATTGGAGAAACAGCGCGGAACCACCAAATACCGACATCCAGACGAAAGACAACAGGGTTGGAATCAGGATCACACCGAGGATGAACTCCTTGACGGTACGACCCTTGCTGATACGAGCGATGAACATACCGACGAACGGAGACCAGGAGATCCACCAGGCCCAGTAGAACACCGTCCAGGACCCCTGCCAGTTGGACTCCCGGAAGGTCTCGGTCCACAGGCTCAGCTTGGGCAGTATGGTGGCGTAGTAGCCGAGATTCTGGGTAAACCCGCCGAGCAGGTAGACCGTGGGGCCCACGATCACAAGAAACAGCATGAACAGCGCCGCGAGAATCATGTTCGCCTCGCTCAGGCGCTTGACCCCCGCATCCAGCCCCGCCATTACCGAGAGGGTGGCAAATCCGGTGATCACCGCGATCAGAATCACCTGAGTGGCAGTGCTGATCTCGACACCGAACAGATGATGCAGACCCGCATTGACCTGTTGCACACCCAACCCGAGAGAGGTCGCCAGGCCGACCAGGGTGGCGAGCACTGAAAGCACATCGATGAGATTGCCCCAGAAACCGTAGATCCTGTCGCCCAGGAGCGGGTAAAACACCGAGCGGATCGTCAGCGGCAGGCCCCGGTTGTAAGCAAAGAAGGCCAGGCCCAGCCCGACAATCGCATAGATGGCCCAGGGATGCAGCCCCCAGTGAAAATAGGTCACCCCCATCGCGGCCTGGGCCGCCTCGGGCTCAGGGCTTCCAGCCCGTTGAACATCGGGGAGGGTGACGAGTAATGGTAGATCGGCTCACCGACACTCCAGAACATCAGTCCGATACCCATGCCGGCACTGAGCAGCATCGCATACCAGGCCGGTGTGGAAAATTCCGGTTTGGCGTCTCGCCCACCGATCCGAATTCCGCCGAATTTACCGAACGCGAAATAGGCGGCCGCGAGGATGAAGATATTCGCGGTCAGGATGAGAAACCAGCCACTGGTCGCGGTGATCCCGTTCATCGCTTGTTTGAAGAACTCACTGGCATCCTTCTGAAACATCAGGGTCAAGAGGATGAAGGCGATCAGGATCAATGCTGAAATAAAGGTAACATGCGGGTGGATATCAAAACCAAAGCCGGTCCAGTTGGCATCCCCAGGCTGACGTCCACCGGCATCGTCTTCGAAGGACGCGGTAGGGGCGATCTGCAAGCCTTTGAACAGGTCCCGGTCACGTATCGCCTTTCGCCGGGCCTCCTTCTCGATTTTTTTCAGTTTCCGCGCAAATTCCCGTTTGGCACGCGCCTCAGAGTCTACGTGTGAGTTACTCATATGTCACCTTTCAGAGCCTCAGGCGCGCGATCGAACCAGCGCCTGGGTAATTGATCACGGATAAATCCGCAGAACGCGGCATCGCCGCGTGCGGGTCATTGAACAGAGACCCGATGATGTATCAGTGTTATCAACCCGGCCATCAGATATGACGACATATCTGATGGCCGGGTTGATGAGTAGACTGGTACCGTATTGGCATGATACAGAATTGGCTGGGGTGTTTCAGAACTCAAGCATGAAACCGACTGGCCATGACCATATCACCCGCAATGGACGGGACACATCACAAGCGATCTGGAACTGGAGCGGACACGCCCCAGCCCCGTTGGGATGGCTGGACACTATTGCATTCTGGCTGGGCCTGGCATGGCTGCCGGCAGGCCTGATTCATGCCCACCTATAGCGAGTGCAACGCGACGGGCAGCCCCTGGGTTTGGTATCAGCCAGGCAGGCCAACAGACTACCCTGCCGAACTGGTGGGGTTATTCACTGTACCGCGTATAAAGTACCATCCACCTGGCAAGGCTCATCCCCTTCATTATGGACTTGAATGAACAGGTTCCGGGGACTGAAGAGATCGAACCGGGCACGATAATTCAGGGTGCCCTGGGGGCCGATCGAACCACTCCCCACTTCAAACTTGACCTGATCGACCGCACCCGCAGGACCGCATATCTCTGCAATGCTGAACTTTGTGCCCGCGGTTCCGGCAAAATGCAGGGTTAAACGATATTCACCATACCCAGTCAGATTCAGACCACCCAGAGGGCCGATCACGCTGCTGCCGGGAGAGACCTCCCGCTCCTCGAAAAGGGTAACCAGGCAGGGTTTGGCAGTGACTCCCACATTCAAGCTGTCATTGACAACATTGACCTGGGTTACCTTGTTTTTTTTCGACTTGAGTTTCTTGTTTTTCATTAACACTCCTCATATCGCACGCAATTGGTGCGCATCTGAAATGGTTTGCATCACGGTTTGGCAACCTGACCACGAACTCACGCTGTGGTAGGCCTGTTGAGTCAGGCACGCAAGAATGAGACCAGCCTCACCAGAGTATAGCCGGTTGAGACGCTTTAATTGCCTGTTGTGAGTGAGGCATGGGCGCGCCTGCTGGAAGGTACTCCGATTGCACCTGAGGATGTTTGACCCCACTCAGATGACCGCCTAAAAGCGGCAACACCTTCCCCTGGCAAGGGTGCGGCGATACTGCTGAGCATCAATTCATATCTGGTTGGACAGCGGGAGGCATTCAGCTCCCTCCACCTATGGTTGACACCACCTTGATCTGACGGTTGTCCGGTACCTCATTGTAGGACAGGATGTTCATACCCGGCGCCGCATGTTTCGCGAACCGCGCCATCCAGGAGCGAATCGGCGCGGCCACCAGCAACACGCTCTGCTGGCCTCTTGCCTCCATCGCCTCGTGGGTTTGCCCCAATGCGGTCTGCAGGCGCTCCGCCAATCCGGGCTCGAAACCCGCCTGCCCCTCTTCCGAGGCCTGAAGAGTCCTTTGCAGCAGCTGTTCCAGGGCCGGATCGAGTACCGCCACCGGTATCTCTCCACTGGTTCCGATAAGCTGCTGCACGATACCCCGGGACAGTGCCACCCGGACCGCGGCGGTGAGTGCTCCCGGATCCTGGGTGCGGGTGGATTGTTCCGCGAGAGTTTCTGCAATGGTACGGAAATCCCTGATCGGTACATGTTCGGCCAACAGGTTCTGCAGAATCCGGGTCACCACACTCAGGGACAGGGACTTGGGCACCAGATCCTCCACCAGTTTCGGTGCACTGCGCGCCAGCATATCCAGAAGTTGCTGGGTCTCTTCATGACCGAGCAATTCATTCGCCTGACTCTGCAGAATCTCACTCAGGTGGGTAGCCACCACGGTGCTCGCATCCACCACCGTATATCCCAGTGTTTGGGCATGGTCTTTCTGCTCCGGGTCGATCCATACCGCATCCAGTCCGAAGGTGGGATCCTTGGTCGGGGTGCCCGGCAGCTGACCGAATACCTGCCCGGGGTTGATCGCCAGTTCCCGGTCCGGGTAGATCTCAGCCTCGGCGGCGGCCACGCCGTTCAGGGAGATGCGGTAGGTGTTCGGTGACAGATCGAGGTTGTCACGGATATGCACCGAAGGCACGAGAAAACCCAATTCCTGGGAGAGTTTGCGCCGCACCCCCTTGATCCGGTTCATCAGCTGCCCACCCTGGTTGCGATCCACCAGGGGGATCAGGCGGTAGCCGACTTCCAGGCCGATCAGGTCTACAGGCTGCACGTCGTCCCAACTCAGTTCCCGTTGCTCCGGCTGCTCGACGGGTTCTTCAATCAACGTCGGTTCCGGCGGCTGAAGTTGACGCTGCCAGATCATCCAGGCGCCTCCGGCCGCCGCGGCCGCGAGCGTCAGGAAGGCAAAGTTGGGCATACCCGGGATGATGCCCATGAGAAATAACACGGCGGCCGCCACCGCAAGGGCCTTGGGACTGGTGAACAGCTGACTCATGATCTGTCCGCCCACATCCTGACTGCTGGCCACCCGGGTGACGATGATCGCCGCGGAGGTTGAGAGCAGCAGGGAGGGAATCTGCGCCACCAGGCCGTCACCGATGGTCAGCAGGACATAGTTCTGCAGTGCGGTGCTGAAGTCGAGAGCGTGCTGCGACATGCCAATCGCGAGTCCGCCGATAATATTGATGAACAGGATCAGGATACCGGCAATCGCATCACCCCGGACGAACTTACTGGCACCGTCCATGGCCCCGTAGAAGTCGGCTTCACGGGCCACGTCCTCACGCCGTGAACGGGCCTCGTCCTGATCGATCAGACCGGAGTTGAGATCCGCGTCGATCGCCATCTGCTTGCCGGGCATGGCATCCAGGGTGAACCGGGCGCTAACCTCGGAGACACGGCCCGCACCCTTGGTCACCACCACAAAGTTGATGATCACCAGGATCAGGAAGACCACCAGACCAACCGCATAGTTGCCGCCGATGACGAAGGCGCCGAAAGCCTCGATGACCTTACCCGCCGCATCGCCCCCGGTGTGCCCTTCCAGAAGCACCACCCGGGTGGATGCCACGTTGAGGGCAAGACGCAACAGGGTGGCGATCAGCAGCATGCTGGGAAAAACCGAGAACTCCAGTGGACGCCGGGTGTAGACCACCACCAGCATCACCACCAGTGACAGAGTGATATTGAAAGTGAAGAACATGTCCAGGGCGATCGGCGGCAGCGGAATCACCAGCATGGACAGAAGCATCAACAGCACCAGGGGCGCTCCAAGGCCTCTGGCACCAAGCTGTTTCACGTTGTTGAGTATGATTGCGCTGTCCATCGTTTGACCTTCGGTTAATTTTGAATTTTTAATGTTGAATCTTGAATGGGATGTGTGAGCTGCGCGCACAACTGATTAAATAGCAAGCGCGAGCGAAGCAAACACCACAATTCAAAATTGAATATTAAGAATTCAAAATTATTCATGTTGATACTCTTCCGGAACAAACAGGTTCTCCGGCATCTCGGGATAGATCCCGCCTTCGGTTCGATAGGTTCGCAGCTGGAACACGTAGGCCAGCAGACGAGCCACCGCCAGATAGAGTCCGGCGGGGATGAAAGTATTTATTTCGGTATGGAAGTAGATGGCGCGCGCCAGGACCGGTGACTCGACCACCTGAACATTCGCCTCCTGAGCCACTTTGCGAATATTCTGCGCAACCAGATCAGCACCCTTGGCCACCAGTTTGGGCGCATGCATGGTTTCCGGATCGTATTTCAGGGCCACCGCATAGTGGGTCGGGTTGGTGACGATCACATCGGCCTTGGGTACTTCCTGCATCATGCGTTTGTGGGCCATCTCGCGTTGCAACTGACGGATGCGGCCCTTGACCTCGGGTCTTCCCTCGGTCTCCTTCATCTCGTCACGCAATTCCTGGCGGGTCATCTTCAACTGGCGTTTGTGGTCCCAGACCTGAAACGGCACATCGATGGCGGCAATCAAAATCAGTGTGGATGCGAGGAGAATCACTGACCAGCCGATCAAGGTATTCAGATGCCCCAGGGCCTGGGCAATATCCATGGCATGCATGGAGAGATACCGATCCAGAGTCAGATCCAACAGCAGCACCGTGGTACCGCCAATGAGGAAAAACTTCGCCATCGCCTTGAGCATCTCAACCAGCCCTCGCGGGGAGAAAACCCGCTTCAGGCCCTTCAGCGGACTGAGTTTGTCCAGCTTCGGGGTAAGACTTTCGGCGCTGATGTTGAATCCTCCGAGGGCCACCGAACTGAGAATTGCCGCCAGTACCACCAAGGCGAAAAAAGGCGTCAGGACATAAAATACCTGGGCGATGCCGGTAGCCAGACCGCTGACCATGGTGTTCACATCGTAGATCTGTTCCCTGCTCAGGTGAAAACCGCTGCTCATCATGGCGGAGAACTGGTTGCTGATCGGTCCGCTCATGATCATCAGGGCAACCACTCCGCCGAGGGTCACTGCCATGCTGTTGAGCTCACGTGAACGCGGCACCTGGCCCTTACGCCTGGCGTCGTCTAGCCGTTTCGCCGAGGGTTGTTCTGTTTTTTCCTGGCCGTTTTCGTTATCAGCCATGATTCACCTCGTCACCCTGAGGATCCGCATCATCACCTGAAAGACCTCATCGAGCAGTTCATTGAATACACCGAACACGTTTGGCACGGTGACCCACATCAGCACGAAACCCAGCAGCATGGTGACCGGGAAACCCACGGAAAAGATGTTCAGTTGCGGCGCGGCCCGCATCACCACGCCCATACCCATGTTGACCATCAGCATGGCGCCAACGATAGGCAGCGCAATGATCAGACCACCGGCAAACATGCGGCTCCCCCAGGCAACGATGTCCAGCATGCCGTTGCGGGTTACCCCGTCAACGGCCACCGGCAATGTCGCAAAACTGTCGGCCACCAGTTCGATGGCCAGCAGATGACCATTGAAAATCAGGAAAAGCAGGGTTGCGAATATGACATAGAACTGGGAGACCACGGGTACCTGGACCCCGTTCGCCGGATCAACCATCGATGCAAAACCCAAACCCATACCGTATGCAATCACCTGGCCGCCGAACACCAGCGCAGCGAATACCAGTTGCAGCAAAAAACCCATCAGCACACCGATCAGGATCTGTTGCAATAGAATCAGAAAGCCGCTTTGACTCAGCACATCGGGGGGTGGCATCTCGGGCAGCGTGGGTGCGATCATGAAGCTGATCACCAGGGTCAGGAGCAGACGCAGACGCACCGGCACCTGTCGGGAACTGAACAGAGGCGCTGCCATGATCATCGCCCCGACCCGTACCGTTGGCCAGAAGTAAGTGGCGATCAGGGCGTTGAGTTGTGCTTCCGTAAAGTTCATGCTGGTACAGGGTCATCACCCGCCCGTTCAGTGGAGCAACTCGGGAATACTCTCGATCAAATCGATCGAGAAGTTCATCAGCAGTTGCAGCATCCAGTGTCCTGCCAGCATCAGCACCAGGCCCGCAACCACCAGCTTGGGAATGAAGGTCAGAGTCATCTCGTTGATCTGGGTGGCCGCTTGAAACATGGCGATGATCAAGCCCACGATCAACGCCGGCAGGAGCACGATTCCGGACAGCAGGCCGATCAGCTCCAGGGTATTCTGCGCGATGCTCATGACGGTATCCGGACTCATGACTCACACCTCAAATCTGAAAACTCGATGCCAGGGTGCCGAACACCAGCGCCCAGCCGTCGATCAACACGAACAGCATGATCTTGAACGGCAGAGAAATGATCATCGGAGAGAGCATCATCATACCCATGGACATGAGTATGCTGGCCACCACCAGGTCGATGATCAGGAACGGAATGAACAGAAGAAAACCAATCTGGAAGCCGGTCTTCAATTCACTGGTGGCAAATGAGGGCAGCAGCAGGCTGAACGGAACATCCCCTGGTTCATTGAATTCGCCGAAATCCCCGATTCTCGCAAACAGGGCCAGGTCATCCTCCCGGGTCTGTGCCAACATGAAGGATTTCACCGGCTCCGCGGCAAGCTGCAGGGCTTCCACGGTTTCGATATCGCCGGCCAGGTAGGGCTGTACCGCCACTTCGTTCACTTCGCTCAGTACCGGCATCATGATGTACAGGGTAAGGAACAGGGCCAGGCCAATGAGAATCTGATTGGAAGGTGTGTTCTGGGTACCCAGCGCCTGGCGCAGAATCGCCAGCACGATGATGATTCGGGCGAAAGATGTCATCATCATCAGCGCCCCGGGGAGAAGTGTCAGGGCCGTCATGAACAGCAACACCTGGATGGTCAGGGTATAGGTCTGACCGCCCTGCCCGTCCGTGGTCACGCTGAAGGCATCCACACCGGGCGCGGCTTGTAGCCAGTTGCTGACCAGTAGACCGAGCACCAGGATCGCGACTCTCATGACGATGTGCCTGCGGATTCCAACTGGGTCTTCTCGGCATTGACCGCCTCGTCCAGCTGTCGGCGAAAGGGTTCACTGCGAGTCTCGAAGGTATGCAGGGTGCGTACCTGACCGGGGGAGACTCCGAGCACCAGACGGGTCTCATCCACCTCCACCACCACCACCCGCTCCCGACTGCCCACCGAAGCGCCTCCCAACACCCGGACCAGGCCCTTACCACCCATCGGCAGCTGAGTATAGCGTTTGAACAGCCAGGCGGCAGTGAAGATCACCGCAAGCACCAGGATCAGGCCGCCAAAGGTACTGATCAGGCTCTCCGCACCCATCGGCGAAACTTTTACGCCGACGGGTTTCTGCGTCGCCTCGGTCGCCAGGGCCATGCCACTGACTAACAGTCCGGTGAGCGGCCAGACTCTCATCATTTCAGCCTCTTCACCCGTTCCGAAGGACTTATGATGTCGGTCAGCCGCAAACCAAACTTTTCATTGACCACCACGACCTCACCCTGGGCGATCAGGGTGCCATTCACCAGCACATCCATGGGTTCACCCGCCAGACGGTCGAGTTCCACCACCGAGCCCTGGTTGAGTTGCAGCAGGTTGCGGATGTTTATTCTGGTGCGTCCGATCTCCATGGAAATGGTGACCGGCACATCCAGAATCGCATCCATGTTCACGCTGCCGGCGCCACCGTCATCCTCGAGCTCATCGAAGGTGGCGGCCTCGGTCTGCCCCTTGGCGCTCGCCTCACCGTCTGCCTGATCCTCCAGTGCCGCGGCCCATTCGTCTGCCAAGGCCTCATTCGGATCGACGTCTTTATCTTCACTCATCTTCACACCCTCTGTGGATAGACCGGGTTGCAGGCAACCCGACCATCAAATCTTTTTGCGCGCGCCATTCGCCCGCTACGCCTCGTCTGAAGACTGTCCTTCCATCTCCAGATAATCCCTCAGCCCCTTGCGCCGGTTGGTCTTCATCCAGTCACTGATCTTCAATGCATAGTTGCCGTCAGAGATACCCAAACGCGCCTTGAAGATCGGTACCTCAGCGGCCTCAACCACCACTTCTTCCGGCATTTCGATCGGTATTACATCCCCTTTTTTCAGCAAGGCCAGTTCACGCAACGACATCTGCACATCGGTAAGATTACTGCTCAGCTCCACCTGTGCGCCCATGATCTCCTCCTTCAGAGAATGTTCCCAGCGCTCATCCCGTTCCCCCCGATCGCTTTGCACACCGGCGTCGAGCAACTCGCGGATCGGTTCAAGCATCGAATAAGGCATGCAGATGTGAAAGTCACCACCACCGTTCTCGAGATCCACATGAAATGAGGTCACCACCACCACCTCGGACGGACTGACGATGTTGGCAAACTGCGGGTTCACTTCCGAACCGTTGTATTCGAACGAAACACGAAAAACCGGTTTCCAGGCGGCTTCCAGATCCGCGAAAGCATGTTTCAGTAACAACTGGATGACCCGGTTCTCCGTCGGTGTGAAATCACGGCCTTCGATCTTGGTGTGAAATCGTCCAGAGCCGCCGAAATAGTTGTCCACCACACTGAATACGAGTTTCGGATCGAGTACGAACAGTCCTTTGCCGCGCAGAGGCGGAACGCGGATCATGTTGAGACTGGTCGGCACGAACAAACTGTGCACGAACTCGGAAAACTTCTGCATCTGAATGCTGGAAACCGACAGATCCGCGGTGCGGCGTAACATGTTGAACAGACTGGTACGAAACAGTCGGGCGAATCGTTCATTGATCATTTCGAGGGTCGGCAGTCGACCCCGGACGATCCGGTCCTGGCTGGTAAAATCGTAGGTTACGGTCCCGCCCTCGGCTCCGGAATCCGACTCTGTGGCGACATCACCGCTATCGACGCCATGCAGCAGGGCGTCAATCTCTTCCTGGGATAGCAGATCACTGGCACTCATTTCTCATACCCTCGCTGCACTACTGCATGACGAAACTGGTAAAGAACACACCGTCAACCTCTCCCGGTCCCTTCAGCTCTTTCACCACGTTGTTGAGTTCCTGCAGCATCTCTGCCTGTAACGCCTCCTTGGCTTCACGCGTCTTGAGGGATGCAGCGTCCTTGGCGGAGAGCAGATTGAGCAGATGATGGCGAATCATCGGGTCGTTGTGGCGAATGAATTCCGCCAGGGGTTCGGAATAGACCCTGACACTGACACCCACCTGCAACAGGCTTGGCTTACCCGGCAGGTTGACCACGAAGGGGGGTTTGAAGTCGAGATATTGTGCCGGGCCTTTCTCGACCTCTTCCTCAACCTCTTCCGCCTGCTCATCCGCAGCTTCGTCATCACCGCCGAGCAGAAGAAAGGCCGCAACACCGCCACCAACGAGTATCAGAACCGCCAGGGCAATGATGATGATGAGCTTGGATTTGCCTTTTTTCTCTTCGCCGAGATCGAGATCTTCAGCCTGTTCTTTTGCCATGGTGCAACCCTCGTAATGTTCATCATCGAGAGATGCAAATAAAGTGCCACGAAGGAACCTATTGATTTATCATTTTAAAACAATAGCTTATAAATACAGATCTAGATCGAGACAAAATCTTGACTCGAATATCCTGGATAGTCAGGCAAATTCCCGACGTTTGTCTGCGCATTGGATGCTCCCCCACGTCATCTATCTGACCGATGGGCTGACGTGATAGGATAGCCGTTTTCAAAAATCCGCTGCGCTGACCGCGTACCGTAGCTCCCTAAACATCAAAGCACACATTTATCCATGGCCCAGTACATCTACACCATGAACCGGGTGGGCAAGGTTGTCCCGCCAAAAAAACAGATCCTTCGCGATATCTCCCTCTCATTCTTCCCCGGCGCCAAGATTGGCGTACTCGGTCTCAACGGGGCCGGCAAGTCGACCCTGCTACGAATCATGGCCGGTGTCGACACCGATATCGAAGGCGAGGCAAGACCCCAAACCGGCATCCGGGTCGGCTATCTGTCGCAGGAACCGCAACTCGACGAAAGCCTGGATGTGCGAGGTAATGTGGAATCCGCACTGGCGGAGATCAAACAGGCGCTGGCCCGCCTTGACGAGGTCTATGCCGCCTATGCGGAGCCTGACGCGGACTTTGATGCCCTGGCCAAGGAGCAGGCGAAACTCGAGGACATCATCCAGGCAAGTGACGGCCACAACCTGGAGCGTCAGCTTGAAATTGCTGCGGATGCCCTGCGCCTGCCACCCTGGGACGCAGACGTGAAGACCCTTTCAGGCGGTGAACGGCGCCGGGTGGCCCTGTGCCGCCTGTTGCTGGAAAAACCCGACATGCTGCTGCTCGACGAGCCCACCAACCACCTTGATGCGGAGTCGGTGGCCTGGCTGGAGCGTTTTCTACATGAATACTCGGGCACCGTGGTCGCGGTCACCCATGATCGCTACTTCCTGGACAACGTCGCGGGCTGGATCCTGGAACTCGACCGTGGCTACGGCATCCCCTGGGAAGGCAACTACTCTTCCTGGCTGGAACAGAAGGAGCAACGCCTGGAGCAGGAGGCCCGGGAAGAGGCTGCCCACATCAAGTCGATGAAGTCGGAACTCGAATGGGTGCGCACCAACCCGAAGGGTCGTCATGCAAAAAGCAAGGCGCGTCTGCAACGTTTCGAAGAACTGCAGTCCCAGGAGTTCCAGAAACGCAACGAGACCAATGAGCTCTACATTCCCCCCGGCCCCAGACTGGGTGACCTGGTGATCGAGGCCCAGGATCTGAAAAAGTCCTTCGGCGACCGGGTGCTCTATGACGACATCACCTTCAACCTGCCCAAGGGCGGTATTGTCGGAATCATCGGCCCGAACGGGGCAGGTAAAACCACCCTGTTCCGACTTATTACCGGTCAGGAGCAACCCGATGGGGGTGAAATGCGTATCGGCGATAGCGTGAAGATCGCCTATGTCGACCAGAGCCGCGACGCCCTGGATGGAAAGAAGACTGTCTGGGAGGAAATCTCAGACGGTCAGGACATCCTTACCGTGGATCGCTTCCAGATGCCTTCACGGGCCTACGTCAGCCACTTCAACTTCAAGGGCTCGGATCAGCAGAAACGTATCGGCGACCTGTCCGGTGGTGAACGCAACCGGGTACACCTGGCGAAACTGCTGAAGAGCGGTGGCAACCTGCTGCTCCTCGACGAACCGACCAACGATCTGGACGTAGAGACCCTGCGCGCACTGGAAGAAGCCCTGCTCACCTTCCCCGGATGCGCCGTGGTGATCAGCCATGACCGCTGGTTCCTGGACCGGATTGCCACCCACATTCTCGCCTTTGAAGGCGATTCCGGGGTGGTCTGGTTCGAAGGCAACTATGCCGACTACGAAGCGGATCGCAAGCGCCGCCTGGGGGCTGAGGCGGATCAACCGCACCGCATCAAGTACAAGCGGTTAAGCAGCTGACCACGGGATTCGAACAGCAGGGGGTATCCTGTCCGGATATCAGAACCGCAGACGCGGTGAACCAGACCGGCGCCCCCCTGCCCCGCATGAACCGGCATCAGTAGCGACGACCGCAGCCTCGCTCCATGGGACTGTCCACGATTGCGTCCACTTCATCCTGGGCAAGCGACTGGGCCTGGTACACCACTCCCCGGTTTTCGATCTGCCGGACAAAGGCGCGCAGGTGGTTTCTCGAACCGCAGGCCAGGCGGTCATACAGGGAAATTAGGTCATCATGGTCGGTGCTCGCACGCATGGCCTTGATATCCTGCATATCGACCTCCTCGATCATCGCACCGGTCTGCAATGCGTCGATCGGCGAGAGCGCACCGCGGTTGAGCAGGCTGTCATGGAGTGACTGCAGGGCAGTGTCACTGAATACGCCGGGCTGCAGGGCAGGATCCTCCAACCCATGGTTGTTCAACTGTGTCAGTACCGCATCCATGTGGTTCTGTTCAGCCGCAGAGATGTTGTCGAAAACAAACAATCCCCAGACCTCGTACAGCCGGTCGTAGACATCCCGGGCGACTTTCTCCTCTTCCCGAAGGTAGATCAGCTGACGGGATTCGGTCGCACTCAAATTCGTGGTGTCACCGCTCTGTCCGGCACCGGCGTTCCCACCCCGACCGCCGCCATAACCATAGCCCCAACCGGCCTGCGCCGCAGAAAACACCCACATACACAACAAGGCGACCGAACTCAATTTCTTCAACATAATACAGCTCCATCGATACAACATTCCGAATGAAGCCCGTATTAGGCCAGCACTCACCGGTCACCACAAAGTAATCAAGCGATTTTTCCGGGCTGGATCACCAAACCGAGGCAACTGGCCATGCCAATGCGTGATATGGCGCAAATTCCAGGATCAGGAAATATCGGTCAGGAAAAAGAAAGACTGGTCTGGTTCTTGTGAGGCGGAGGTGGAGACTGGGATGGTATCTGGCCGGTTTCCAGCCAGTGAATCAGTACGCCCCACTGTTGCTGATCCTTTTTCAGCGCAGCGCTGTCCATTTCCACCACCGCACGGCCAGACTCCGCGGCGTGAACATAATTTTGCGTATCCCTGAGGATCGCGACCATGGGGATATCAAACTCTTCGAAGGTCTCCTTCAACTGTCTGAAGGCCCGGGAGTTGATCCGCACCCGGTTGGCGACGATACCGACGGGTATCTTGATACCCATCTGGCGGCACAGGGTCGTGAGTTCACGCAGAAAATCCACTGTGACATGCCGATCGATGGCGGAAGGCAGGACCGGCACGATCACCGCTGAGGCACTGCGCAGCATGTCCATCATCTCCATCCGCTTCATCGAGGCCGGCGTGTCCACGACGATGCGTTTGGTCTCACCGGGCACGCGCTGGGCGAACGAGCGGGTCACCGCCCCCTGCACCTGTTTGGCGGCGAAAACACCATGGATGTTGGAAAGTTTCTCGGAGCGCAGTTCCAGCCAGCGCTTGCTGGAACCCTGGGGATCGTAGTCGAGCAGCGCAGTCGGGGTGCCGGCTGCGGCATAGTAACCCGCCAGGTTGGTCGCTATGGTCGTTTTCCCGCAACCTCCCTTGCTGTTGAGTATCAGAAGCCTTTTCATCGCACGGAACCCGTTCCTGTGGTGATGTCATTCACCCGCGAAATTCTCTGACCAGCAGACGTTGAATGCCGGCGATCCGGGTCGATAAGCGGCATGTTCCTCCTATTTGCATCAGGACTCAAGCCGGAATTTGTGAGTGAATTGGCCGTTCCCGAGGGGTCCAAACCGGCCGTTCAAGCTTGAATTTGCCACAAAAGGATGCCAATTCCCATCAAATTTCGGCAACTGGCATCCTTTGTGGGGGCTATCCCTGCCCCAGTGAGCGCTCAATGGTAAGCCCGATTTCGGCCGCATTCTGAACCACGTTCACACCCAGTTCAGCCAGGCGTTGCATCTTTGCCTGGGCTGTGTCGGCCTCACCCGAAATGATCGCCCCGGCATGCCCCATGGTGCGGCCCGGCGGTGCGGTCGCTCCGGCGATGAAGCCGATCAGGGGTTTGTTGAGATGCTGGCGGGCCCAGCTCGCGGCTTCCACCTCCTGGGCACCACCGATCTCGCCGATCATCAGCACCGCGTCGGTCTCGGGATCATCGGCGAACTGTTCCAGCAGGGTCAGGAAATCGCACCCGTTGACCGGATCGCCGCCGATACTGATGCTGGTGGAGACCCCGAGACCCCGCTCGCTCATCTGTTCCACCGCCTCGTAATTGAGTGTTCCGGAACGGGAGATCACTCCGATCCGCCCCTTCTCATAGATGTGCGCCGGCATGATCCCGACCTTGCACTCACCCGGGGTGATCACCCCAGCGGTATTCGGGCCGATGATGATCGCCTGGTGACCGATGAGGTAGCGTTTCACCCGCACCATGTCCTGCACCGGGACACCATCGGTAATCACCACGATCACCCTGATCCCGGCATCTATGGCCTCCATGATTGCGTCAGCACTGAACGCAGGGGGCACGAACACCACACTCACGTCTGCCCCGGTGGCCTGCACTGCCGCCTTGACCGTGTCGAACACCGGACGATCGATATGAGTCTGCCCGCCTTTGCCGGGGGTCACACCGCCGACCACCCGGGTGCCCATGCGCATGGCCTCCTCGGCATGGAAGGTGGCGTGCTGACCGGTAAAGCCCTGAAAGATCACCCGGGAATCCTTATTGACCAGAATACTCACGCTGCCACTCCTTTCACTGCCTCAACAGCCTTTTCCGCGGCATCGCTGAGCCGCTCGGCATGGATGTATACCAGACCGGATTGCGCCAGTATCCGGCGTCCCGCCTCCAGGTTGGTGCCTGCCAGGCGGACCACGATGGGCACCCTGACCTGCTGATCCGCCATCGCTTTGACGATGCCCTCGGCAATCCAGTCACAGCGGTTTATTCCGGCATAGATGTTCAACAGCAATACCTTGACGTTGGGATCCTCCAGAACAATGCGGAAGGCGTTCGTAATCTTCTCCGGAGAGGCCCCGCCTCCCACGTCGAGAAAGTTCGCCGGACGACCGCCATAGAGGCTGATCGCGTCCATGGTGGCCATCGCCAGACCGGCACCGTTGACGATGCAGCCGACGCTGCCATCCAGAGCAATGTAGTTCAGATCATGTCCGGAGGCCTCAACCTCCTTGGGATCCTCCTCATCGAAATCCCGCTGATCGGCCACTTCCGGCTGGCGAAACAGGGCGTTTCCGTCGAAAGACATCTTCGCGTCCAGGGCGAGAAACCGGGAATCCCCGGTGAGCACCAGCGGATTGATCTCCGCCATCAGGGCATCCTTGTCACGAAAACAGCGGTAGAGACTTTTCATGATCCGCCCCGCACTCACGATCTGCTTACCGCTCAGACCGATACCGGCTGCAACCTTACGACACTGGAAGTCCTGCAGACCGACCGCAGGGTCCACCACCTCGCGGATCACCTGGTCCGGTGCGTTGGCCGCCACCTCTTCGATATCCATACCCCCGGCGGCGGAAGCGATCAGAGTGATCCGCTGGGTCGTGCGATCGATCACCAGTCCCAGATAGTACTCGGACTGAATCTCCTGCATCTGCTCCACCAGGACCCGGTTGACCAATCGGCCTGCCGACCCGGTCTGCTTGGTGACAAGCCGACTGCCGATCAGCTGTTCCGCGTGCTGTTGCACCTCGTCGAACGACTTCGCCAGCAGCACGCCGCCGGCCTTGCCCCGCCCTCCGGCGTGGATCTGCGCCTTGACCACCCAGCCCTCTCCACCGAGCTGCTCAGCTGCCGCAAGCGCCTGATTGGCGGAATGCGCCATGCGACCCTCCGGTACCGGAATCTGGTAGTGTCGGAACAGGTCCTTGGTCTGGTATTCATGAATATTCATGCCGCCACCTCGCGCCCCGACTTGCGATCCACCTGAGCCATCTTCTGCAGCAGGACCTCAGCCTGGCGGATCGAGGCAGCATCGATCATCCGACCGTCCAGATTGACCGCGCCCAGTCCTTCGGCCTCCGCCTGCTGCATCGCGGCTATAATTCTTCTGGCCCGTTCAACCTCTGCCTCAGCCGGGGTAAAAACCTGATTTGCCAGTTCGATCTGCGCAGGATGAATCGCCCACTTACCCTCACCGCCCAATGCCGCGAAGGACTTGGCGACCGCCAGATACCCTTGCGGATCGCTGTAGTCGCCAAATGGTCCATCGATGGGCCGCAGACCATAGGCCCGGCAGGCCACGATCATGCGGGACATGGCAAAATGCCATTGATTGCCCAGAAATGTCTGACGATGGCCTTGCTCATCCGCATCGGCCAGCACATAGTAATCCGGGTTGGTACCGCCCATGCTGGTGGTGCGCGCCTGAACCGATGCGGCATAATCCGCGACCCCGAACACCAGGGCTTCCAAGCGGTCCGGACAGGACTGTGCGATGGCCTCCACGTTGGCCATCCCCATCGCGGTCTCGATCAGTGCATGGAGATTGATCGGTTTCAGCCCCCGAGCCATTTCAATCTGTGACATCAGCAGCGCGACGAATTCGAGATCCGAGGGTTGACCCACTTTGGGCACCAGGATTGTGTCAAGTTTGTCACCGGCCTGTTCGACCACATCAACGATGTCTCGATAACAGAAGTGCGAGTCCAGTCCGTTGATCCGCACGGATACGGAACACTGGGACCAGTCATAGTGATTCAACGCATGGATGGCGTTTTTCCGCGCCTGTTCCTTGTCAGGGGGAGCCACCGCGTCTTCCAGGTCGATGAAGACCAGATCAGCGCCGGCATGGGGTGCCTTTTCCAGCATACGTAGATTGCTGCCCGGCACGGCCAGTTCGCTTCTATGCAGGCGATTCTTGTTGGCCATGATTATGATACCTCCGTGGTTATATTTTTTTATTTAACCCGGTGCACATCGGCCATTCCGCGACTTCCCTGCGCTGACGTGAACTCATGAATTGTATGTAATGAAGGCCGGGCGGCTACCAGGAACGATTCTGCCCAAAAGTGGAGTGTTTCCATATCCCACAAACAGGGCAAGTATTTACCATAAGCGCCGGTCAATTGACAGGGAGAAGCATTGATCTGGATTAATAAAACCGCATAACAAACTGTTTTAGTTCTATTTATTATGCTCAGTGCAAACTTTGAATGATCGGTTCTGTCACAGGAACATGACCAATCTCGCGACCCGTCATTGCCTCTCAGGCAGAGGAACGCCGGGTCTCACCGTAATGAACCGGTAGGGAACGGAGACCAGTCCCTGTGCGGTGGCGATCAGAACACGCGCCTCCCATTCCATGGCATCGCGAACACAAACCGGCAGCATCCCGCCACTGTTATACACACCCGGTTCCGAAGCTGGACTCAGGGTCACCCGATTGAACCCCATGTTCATGTCCGTGCCCGCGAAATCGACTTCCACCTTGTCGGCGTCCAGGCCCTGAATCACGACCTGAAGTTGCAACGGTTTTACGACCGGAATATCCCGGGGCTCGATGGAAAAGCTGACCCATGCGCCATTCGGAAAGCGGGTGGTACAGGGACCATCCCGCAGATCGCACTGCGGATCCACATCGGCAGACTGGCTGATCGTAGGAAAAAGGATTGGCCAGGCCTTGTGGAGTGCCACTCCAAAGATCGCCGACAGCAAAATACCCAGAGCGATCCAGTAGTAACGCGTGTCTTGTTTCATGCCTCTCCAGTTGCTCATGACGAGAGTCTGGACTCAGCCAGGACGGCCGTTTTGCCAGTCAATTCTTTGGCAGAATCATAACACAGTGCCGTCGACTCATATGAAGAGTCAATTCAGGACATGGCTGCATTTTGGCATATGTTAGGGCCTGTCAACGGTTCATTCCGGAATTGTTTTGGTGATCAGTTTGAAGTTGTCAAACCTGGCTAAAACGCCTTGACCGAATATTCTGTTCTCCACCGGGATGGAGACAGCATACTCCGCGGCATCCGGATGCTGGAATGGAAAGGCGTCCAACAGGCTGAACACCCCGTGCGCAATCGATAACCCCTGCAGACTGTCCTTCAACAGTTCGCCGATCCCAACGATGGATAAGTCAGAAACTCAATGCCCTGTTTATCCAGAGGAATGCCAATGTTCTTATATGATGTTACAACTTTTCCGTCGATAAGAAATTCAACTTCATCAAAGTTGTGCTTGTTTGTATAACGGATGACAAAATTATGCATTCCAGGCGTGATATCAAACTCATCGATGACCTGGATATAAATCTTGTCGATACCCTCAGGCACCACAGAACCCGTGATGATTGAAGAGTCCACCGCTGGCGAAATCGGTCATGTGAAGGGCCGCGCAGGCCAATTGACCTTCAAGGGCAACCGCGCGAAAAGGTTGGCAGCTTACGATGTAGGCTCCTTCAATGACCCGCCCCGGTACGGTCCCAGGAGTTTGTGACTAGTTGTCGGATGCACGATACATCGACCCTGCGTGAATGAGCATGCATTTAGACACAGAGCCAGCGGAAACGAGATAAATACGGCAGCATCATGAGCAGCCATACCATGCTCACAGAACCTGAGCCACCCATGCATCAACTACCATTCAGTGTCACACACCAGGGCTCAGCGGGATAAATTTACTAGAGTAAAGGGGAAGTTGGAGTCTAACCGAACAGGAAGCTATGAAGTGTTTCAGAAATACACGACTCCAACAAGCAGTCCCCTTGGTAATATCACTGACCTATGATGAATCTCGTCGTACGGCTATTGCATCCGGTCTCTATGCAGACCTCGCCCTTGTAAGTATAGGTTCCAGGCCTGGCCTTTACTGGAATCCTCTGATGAAAGATGGAACTGTGTTGGCCACTGTGTCTGATCTCAATTTTCCGCTTGGGATAGCCAGGCAATGTCTTGCCATTGTAAAGCAGGCTACGTGTCTCGGTAGTTTCTATTGGCACGCTGCCCCCACTCTGCAGAGAATAAATCAGAGTCAATTTCAGGATTTCGCCATGTCTTACCGGCGTGGGTAACGCAGTCGCCTCCAGATCTTTGATCACAGGTTCAGAAACATTCGGCTGTGTATGTATGTGTGCGGGCACGGGTGCAGATGTCAGTGTTGGCTGTGGCGGAGGCTCTGGAAGAGTCGCCTGTATCTTTTTGATTTCCTCATCCGCTTTATCTAGAAACTGCACCGTGGATTGAGACAACTGATCTTCTACCCATTCAGCGGTTACAATCTCGTCGTGGATACCTTTTCCAAAACGCCTGATGCTGATTTCACCCTGTTGCCCTTTCTCTGTTGAGAAATAGACATTCAGCTTCCAGTTTTCTACTGCTTTTATGTCAGAAATATGCGCGATCGTACCGGCAGCAGCCAGCTGTTTACCCGGATTCTCCGCCAATTTCATATGATATTTTTTCGCACTGGAAGATACGCCATCTTTTTCTGTGACGAGCGATCTATGACCATGCCTTCCTTCGTAGACGGCATATTCATCATACCAATCTGTGCGAAAAACAAATTCCCTGCCGATGAATGCTTCTTGAAGCTCGGAGGTGCGTTTCTGACTGAGTACGGGTGGTGTCAAGCAACCTGCAAGGAACATGCTAAAGCAAATCACCAGGACATGAGATAGAAAAACGATTCTATTCGGGGTTGTCCAGTTTGATGCGGTCACTGAAAAGGCTTTGGCGAGTGGCAGTGTAAGGTCCCAAGCGAAAATCTGGAAACGTCCGAAAGCCATGTCATGTCTCTGGGCAAGGTTGTTGACGCCAATGAACGTCATGTTGGTAGACAGTATCAATCAGGATCTCGCACCAATTGTACATACTGAACATTTGCCAAAACAATGCTTCAAGCAGAACCAGTCCCTGAAACGTTCAACAATTAATATTCAGCACAGTACTCGCACTGCTGGAGATACACAGGAATGCATGAATAAAGAATCAATAGGGAAGTTTCGAGACATCTTTATAGAAACCAAGACATGCTCAATGTGTACCCGTTGGTGCGTCAGGAAATGGAAGTCTGAGCGTGATGGAAGGCGTGGTTGCGATCTGAGAATCAATCCGTACTGGATAAGTGCAACTCAGTACTGACGCCGAAGATTATGGCCTAAGCCATTGAAATGTATGGCGTCCCCAAGGGGAGTCGAACCCCTGTTACCGGCGTGAAAGGCCAGTGTCCTAGGCCTCTAGACGATGGGGACAGGTCTCTACAATTGTTCCCATTAGGAACTGCTTGTAAAGTGGAACGCGAAATCTACGGCACTTTGATCACGCTGTCAAGGTTATCCCGCCAACAGATCCGAAAAATTCCTCCCGTCTGCTTGAGCGCCCATCTCACGGGTAGCGGTAACGGCAGAATCGAACACCAGCAGCAAACTATGCACCTGCGCAGAACCGCAATCTGCTAGTGCGGATCCTGACGGGTTAGCACTTGATCCTGAGCATGCCCCGGGACGCCGATCAGGTAACCCTGCACATAGTCGCACTGCTGCAGATTCAGGAACGCCCGCTGGTCTTCAGTCTCCACACCTTCCGCTACCACTTCGATGCGGAAAGCGTGCGCGAGTTGAATCATGGCCGTAACCAGACTCGCATCGTTACTGTCAACGCTGACATTGCGAATGAAATCGCAATCGATCTTCAGCAGGTCGAAAGGGAACTGACGCAGGTGGCTCAGCGAGGTATGCCCGGTTCCGAAATCATCCAGGGCGATCCGAGCACCCAGGGTGCGCGCCTGCTGAAGGAACACCTTGGCCTCCGGGTATTTTTCGGTGAGGATCTCTTCCTTGACCTCGAGAATCAGGCTGCCCGGGGGAATCTCGCCCGAAACCATGGACTGGAGCAGTCCCCGACAAAAGCTCTGTTCATTCAGCAGCCGCCCGGACAGGTTGACGGCAACAGCCACATTCTGCCCTGTCTCGGCGCTTTGCTGCTTCTGAAACCGGAGCGCCCCCTCGAGCATCGGGCTGAACAGCGTGTTGATCAGGCCCGTTTCATTCAGCACGCCGAGAAAATGCTCCGGTTCGAGGATGCCACGTTCCGGATGTTCCCAGCGCAGCAAGGCCTCGTAGCAGAACAGTCGGCCGCTGTCCGTGTCGACCACCGGTTGAAAATGGAATACAAACTGATCCGCCTCGACCGCGTGGCGGATTTCGTTCTGGTATCGCAGGGTCGCGGGAGAGTGGGTGTCCATTTTTCCGGTGAAGAAGCGGTATCCCGCCCTGCCCTGTCTCTTTGCTTCGTACATCGCAGTATCCGCATCCCGCAGCAGGTACTCGACAGACACATCGTCAAACGGCGCCACGGCGATACCGATGGAGGCGGAAATCCGCAATTCGTTTCCGGCAATTTCCATCGGTTCGGAAATCGCGTTGAGAATCTTTCCTGCCAGGGGCTCCAACGCCTCACGACTGCTGATACCTTCGATGAGTATCGCAAACTCATCCCCGCTCAGCCGCGCGACCGTGTCTGAGCTGCGCATCATTGATGTGAGTCTTGCGGCGATGATTTTCAGCAGTTCATCTCCCACCAGATGTCCCAGACTGTCATTCACCTGCTTGAAGCGGTCGAGATCGATGAACATGAGTCCGACCAGGACATCGCCACGCATTGCAATTGCCAGGGCATGTTCCAGACGATCCCGGAACAGAATCCGGTTGGGTAACTGGGTGAGTGCATCATGATGCACCAGATGATCAAGGTGGCTCTCCCGGCTATGAACCTTACGACGCATCTCGCTGAAGGCGTCTATCAGGTCCTGGGTCTCTCGCAGGTTGCCGCGCACCATGTGGGGGCGATTGTCAGAGTTGCCGCTCGCCTCCTGTTTGAGGGCTTGTGCGGTCTGCGCAATCGGGCGAAGCAGATTACGCTCAATGAACTGATAGGCCAGCAGTAACATGATCATCCCGAGTGTGACCATGACCAGGATCGACAAGGACAACTGGTGTGCGGTACGGGACAGATGAGTGATATCTTCCGCCGACTGGGTTTCAAGTGCCAGATCGATACTCGCAAGATGCTGATGCATCCGTTCGAAGACCGGGGTCACATGCTGCTGCATGAATTGCAGATCCATACGCCAGCTGGAACGCTTGAAAAATTCCCGAACCTGCTTGAAGCTCTCCATCCAGCCAACGTAGTTGACCTCCATCTCACGTAACACTTCGGACATGATGAAATTGGGATTCTCGTCCTCGAAGTGGCGCTGCATCTCCCGCAGGCGCAGGACGAAACGTTGCGCGAGTTCCAGGACATTTTCATAGCGTGATTGCGGCTCAATTTCATCCTGGGTTGAAAACAACCCAAAACGATTCGCCACCATCAAGCGCAGTTCGCCGGTCATGCCGAACCAGAGTCGCTGCAGATAGGCGAGATCTGAGACGACCTGGATCTTCTCCTGGTCAGTCAGGTCCGTATCCACCTCCAGAAACAGGATCTGCAGGTCACCCAGTAACCCCTGGTTGTGCGGATACATCTCTTCGAGCATCAGCTTCATCGCCGGAAACCAGTCCTGAACATCACGACGTATTGCGATCAGCTGCTCGATCTTTTCGTGCAGGGTCTGTCGATCCCGGTTCAACGCCGCCAGGTTGTCCGTTTGAATCCACCGCACCTGGCTCATGGCCTTTTCCAGTTCACCCAGGGAATCGTCGAGATCCCTCAGCACACCATTCAGGCTGTCGAGATTGTTCTGGTCCGGCTCGATGAGAACCCGCTGGGTCTGATTCTCGATGAGATTCAACTCAGACTGGACATCGGCGAGAATTCCTGCAGTCTGAATACGCGATGAGATATTGGTGATCTGGGTACTGGCGGTGGTTCTGACAAGATTCCAGCCAAGATACGAAAACGTGATCAAGGCGATGCCGACCAGCACCGCAAAATAGGCGTAACGCCCCCTGTATGAGTCCAGTCCGGGGATCAGGGCTTTGTATCGATCCAAAAGTTTCAAACCAATATCCGCTTTATTTTCTTTAAGTTATTGCTATCAGTTAACTTAGAAACTCATTAGAAGATCCCTCTCCGGCACGATATCCTGCACCCGCCACGCCTGACTGTCCATATACCCCCATGACGGGGTATTACAGGCCTTTCAGCATTTTCGCACATCCCGGAACTGGAAGCCTCGCAGACTGTTCCAGGCCGGTTCGTCATGCTCAGAATCAAGGCGCGAAACGATACAGGATTTGACCAGTCAGCCATTGACCCAGCGCAGCTAAGCAGGAGAAAAGGAGAAAAATTCATATTTTTCAATCTATTTAACACATTTCCCCGAACTTCTTACAGGATCAGGATGAGCGTTGTCACGGTCATATTCACTTTCATCTGCTGGATTATTCAGGGCTGCGCGCAAAGCCTCCTATCCGGCGGGCAAAATCGGCGCTACTGCGAAATTCGCTTATCAACCTATCCGGGTGCAATCCCTGGTATCGGCAAACCCTGGCCATTTGGTTAGGAGGCAGGCAAGTCATGCCCCATGGGCATTCCGGCACCCGGTTGAAACAGCCTTGGGCGGGAGTTTGAGAGAAGAACTTGGGGGCGCCACTTCATGCAAATAAGCCTGAGCATGACGCTGTCAGTTGGACACAGGGTTGTTGCGGAAGTTGTTGAACTGCCCGCGATCGGTGATCGGAAATCCTGCGAATCCTCCGGGGCCATGCAATCCCCCTGACAGCCCCCCCCCCAGAAGGCTCGAACAGTCACCCAGTGCGATCCGCACCTGGCGCCAGCATGCGATTCATATTTACGTCATTTAACAGCAATAAAAGGTTCACTCGCCTGCAACCTGGATTTGCGAGTATTAACGTGTAAGTCTCCGTTCACCCTGGAATAAGGCAATGCGTGCAAGTTTCATTGATTATCTGGTCGGCTGGCGATTCCTGCTCAACAGGGATTATCGGGTTCATGTGCTGGACCGCTGGGAGGAACAACCCTGGTTCGTCACGGGTGCCGAGATCATATCCGGCATTGGGAGCGTTCTGTTTTCCGCCCTTCTCATGGCACTGCTGATGTTTATCATTCTCGATTCCTGGTTCCTGTAAACCCAGAATACCCGGCTTCACATCAGGCCGGTTTTTGCTGATGCATCACCAGGCATAAAAAAAGGGCCAGAAGTCTGGCCCTTTTTTCGGTCTCAGGATCGTGTCGATCAGTCTTCGTCCACCGCTTTCATGCTCAGACGAATTCGGCCCTGTTTATCGACTTCCAGCACCTTGACCCGAACCACGTCGCCCTCAGTCAGTTTGTCGCTGACCTTTTCAACCCGCTCATTGGAGATCTGGGAGATGTGCACCAGGCCGTCCTTACCCGGCAGGATGGTGACGAATGCACCGAAGTCCATCAATTTGGCGACCTTGCCTTCATAGATGGTTCCGACTTCCACATCCGCGGTGATCAGTTCCACCCGCTTCTTGGCTTCCTCACCGGCAGCCTTGTCCACGGAAAAGATCTTGACCACGCCATCATCGGTGATATCCACGGTTGCACCCGTCTCTTCCGTAATGGCACGAATGGTGACACCACCTTTGCCGATGACGTCACGAATCTTGTCCGGGTGGATCTTGAACTCGATGATACGCGGTGCGTGCTCGGACATCTGGCTGCGATGGGTATCGATGACCTTGTTCATCTCGCCCAGGATATGCATGCGGCCTTCTTTGGCCTGATTCAGGGCGATCTCCATGATCTCCTTGGTGATACCGTTGATCTTGATATCCATCTGCAGGGCGTTGATACCTTCCTGGGTACCGGCGACCTTGAAATCCATATCGCCGAGATGATCCTCGTCACCCATGATGTCAGTGAGTACGGCAAACTTATCGCCTTCCTTGATCAGGCCCATGGCCACACCGGCGACCGGCGCTTTGATCGGAACACCTGCGTCCATCAGGGACAGGCTGGTGCCGCATACGGAAGCCATTGATGAGGAACCGTTGGATTCGGTGATCTCGGAGACCACGCGGATCGCGTAGGGGAACTCACCGATGGTCGGCATGCAGGCCAACACACCCCGCTTGGCGAGGCGTCCATGTCCGATCTCACGGCGCTTGGGGCTGCCGACCCGACCGGTCTCACCCACGCAGAAGGGCGGGAAGTTGTAGTGCAGCATGAAGTGCTCGCGACGCGAGCCTTCCAGAGCGTCGATGATCTGGGAGTCGCGCTCGGTACCCAGAGTGGTAACCACCAGTGCCTGGGTTTCGCCCCGGGTGAACAGGGCGGAACCGTGGGTACGCGGCAGCACGCCGGTACGCACACTGATGGGACGCACGGTACGCGTATCGCGGCCATCGATACGGGCTTCTCCATCGAGAATACGCCCGCGCACCACGCGCTTCTTCAGCTTTTCCAGCACGCCCTTGATCTGATCGGCATTCCAGCGGGGTTCACCATCCACTTCCACCGCCGCAAGTTTTTCGACCGTAGCATCGACCACCTGGTCGATGGCTGTATATCGATCCAGCTTGTCCGCAATCCGGTAGGCATCACCCACACCCTGGGCCGCCTCGGCATCCACTGCTGCGACCAGTTCCTCGTCCACTTCGGGCGGGGTGAAGGTCTCAACAGTCTTGTTGACTTCGGCAGCCAGTTCCTTGATCGCCTGAATCGCTACCTGAAAGTGTTCATGACCGAACAGCACCGCGCCCAGCATGATCTCTTCAGAGAGCTGGTTGGCCTCCGACTCCACCATGAGTACGGCTTCTTCGGTTCCGGCCACGACCAGGTCCAGATCGGAATACTCGCTGAGACCCGTATTGGGTGAGTTGAGCATGTACTCACCGTCCTTGTAACTGACCCGCGCGGCGCCCACCGGACCCTGGAACGGCAATCCGGAGATCGCCAGAGCTGCAGAGGTACCGATCAGCGAGGGTATTTCGGGATCGACCGCCGGGTTCAGGGACATCACGGTGATGATGACCTGGACCTCGCTGGTGAAGCCCTTGGGAAACAACGGGCGAATCGGACGGTCGATCAGGCGAGCGGTGAGTATTTCCTTCTCACTGGGTCGTCCCTCCCGGCGAAAGAAACCGCCGGGGATCATGCCCGCCGCATAGGTTTTTTCCTGGTAGTCCACGGTGAGCGGGAAAAAATCCCGCGGCACGCTGCTCGTGTTCGCCACAACGGTCACCTGTACCACAGTGTCGTCCATGTTCACCATGACGGCCCCGTCAGCCTGCCTTGCGATTTCACCAGTCTCGATGGAGACCTTGTTGTCTCCCCATTGGAATTCTTTCTTAATTAAAGTCACGATTGAATCCTTGGCTTGTTTTGTTTTTGGCAGGATGGCTTAGCGACGCAGACCGAGTCGACCGATCAGGTCCTTGTAGCGCTGAAGGTCTTTGTCCTTCAGATAATCCAGCAGTTTGCGTCGGGAATTGACCAGGCGCACCAGACCCTGGCGGGAGTGATGATCCTGTTTGTGCTGCTTGAAATGCTCGGTGAGTTGGGTGATGCGGCCGGTCATCAGGGCAATCTGAACTTCCGGGGAACCGGTGTCGCCCGGGGCGCGCTGATACTCTTCAACAATCGATTTCTTCTCTGTCGCACTCATTGACATGACGTGTCTCCTATAGGTTACGTCGTTCACAATTGGCCGCTTTACAGGACAACCCGACAATGAGTTCAGGCTGTCCGGACCGGTAAAATCTGTTAACTGGGTTCAGGCACTGCCTGAAAGACCGCGTAGTATGCGCGTTCTGGGCGGATACGGCAAGCCGGCGCGAGCCGGGTTATCCCGCCTGCATCAGTCGTTTGGGCGCCACCCGGCCATCATCCAGGATCTGGCCGACGCCGAGAAACTCGGACTTGTTGGCATACAGCCTGACCCAGCCGCTGGTCGGGGCATTCGGCACGAGGATCGCCTGTCCCTGCTTCATGTAAAACGCAGCGTCCGCTGTCAGGGTCACTTCCGGCCAGTTGGACAGAGCGCTCTCGAGCGGAAGCAGCCAGTTGTCCATCTCCTCGAATCGCTTCTCACCGAAAGCCGCCTGAACCTGTTCCAGAGTCAGCATGGCGTCGTCGCTATAGGGTCCGACACCGGTACGCCGCAGCGCGCTCACGTAGGCACCACACCCCAGTTGCTTGCCGATGTCCTCGGCCAGGGTGCGCACATAGGTCCCTTTGGAACAGTGCACATCCATCTCGAATTCGGGCAGCTCAAAGCCCAGCAGGTCCAGGGCATAGATATGTATGGTTCTCGGCTCACGCTCCACTTCGATACCCTGGCGGGCCAGTTTGTAGAGTCTTTCACCCTGATACTTGACGGCGGAATACATGGGCGGCAACTGCTGCTGCTCTCCCTGGAACCCGGCCAGGACCGACCTGAGGTCTTGCTCGGTCACTCCGCTGGGATCCGCCCGTTCGATAACCTCGCCCTCCGCATCGGCGGTGGTGGTGGTCTCGCCCAGTTTCACTTTGACCCGGTAGCGCTTATCCGCATCCAGGAGAAAAGCGGACATCTTGGTGGCCTCACCCAGGCAGATCGGCAACAGCCCGGTGGCCAGTGGATCGAGACTCCCGGTATGACCCGCCTTGGCCGCCTTGTAGAGAAACTTGATCTCCTGCAGCGCCTTGTTCGAGGTCATACCTTCCGGTTTATCTAGCAGCAATACCCCGTTGATATTGCGCCCTCTGTTACGACGACGTCCCATATTAGTGCTCTAAATCGAATTGGAGGAGTTCTGTTCGGATTGATCAGGATGATTTTTCGGTCACAGCCTGCTCGATCAGATGGGAGAGATGCTCTCCGTGTTCAACCGAGTCATCGTAGACAAAATGCAGTTTGGGAATGCTGCGCAGCTTCATGCTCTTACCCAGCAACCAGCGCAGATGCCCTGCAACCTGGTTGAGGTGAGACGCGCTCTCCTCCCGGGTGAACTGGGCGCCCAGGGTGGTGAAAAAGACTTTCGCCTGGGAAAGGTCCCGAACCACCCTGACCGCCTGAACCGTCACCATGCCCAACCCCGGATCCTTGATTTCATCGCGGATCAACACGGCCAGTTCACGTTGCATTTCTGCGCCGACCCGGTCGGTACGCTGGTAATCTTTCGACATGCCGGCTTATACCGTTCTTGCCACTTCGGTGCGTTCGAACACCTCGATCTGGTCACCGGGCTTGACGTCGTTGTAGTTCTTGACGCCGATACCGCACTCCATACCGCTCTTGACCTCGTTGACATCGTCTTTGAAGCGGCGCAGGGATTCCAGGGCGCCTTCGAAAATCACCACGTTCTCGCGCAGTACGCGGATCGGGCTGTTGCGTTTGACCACACCCTCGAGAACCATACAACCGGCAATTGCGCCGAGCTTGGAGTTGCGGAATACGTCGCGCACTTCCGCCAGACCGATGATCTCTTCGCGGATCTCCGGGGACAGCATGCCGGAAATCGCCTTTTTCACATCATCGATGATTTCATAGATGATGCTGTAGTAACGCATATCGAGGCCCTGCTCTTCGACCACTCGGCGGGCACCCGCATCGGCTCGCACGTTGAAGCCGATGATGATGGCGTTGGAGGTGACCGCAAGATTGGCATCGGACTCGTTGATGCCGCCGACGCCGGAGGCCACCACCCGCACCTTGACCTCGTCGTTCGAGGTCTTCATCAGGGCATCCTTGAGCGCCTCCACGGAGCCCTGCACATCCGCCTTGACGATGATGTTCAGGGTCTGGGTCTCTCCCTCGGCCATCTGGGTGAACATCTCTTCGAGCTTTGCTGCCTTCTGTGCCGCGAGGCGAGTATCGCGCTGACGGTCATGGCGCAGTTCCGCCAGTTCACGGGCGCGCCGCTCATCGCTCACCGCGCGCACGTCGTCACCGGCCTCCGGGGTACCGGAAAGACCCAGAACCACCACCGGAATCGAGGGTCCTGCCTGCTTGATGGAGCGGCCGTTCTCGTCGAACATGGCGCGCACACGGCCGTATTCCTTACCGGATACGATCATGTCACCGCGGTTCAGGGTACCGGACTGTACCAGTACGGTAGCCACCGGACCCCGTCCCTTGTCGAGAGAGGACTCCACGATCGAACCGGTCGCGGGACCGTCTTCCACCGCCTTGAGTTCCAGGACCTCCGCCTGCAGCAGGATCGCATCCAGCAGTTCGTCGATACCGGTACCGGTTTTTGCGGAAACCCGCACGAACATGGTATCGCCGCCCCAGTCCTCAGGAATCACCTCTTCCTGGGACAGTTCCTGGATCACCCGATCCGGGTTGGCGTCCTCTTTATCGATCTTGTTGATCGCCACGATCAGCGGAACGTCCGCCGCACGGGCGTGCTGGATCGCCTCTTTGGTCTGTGGCATGACGCCGTCATCCGCCGCCACCACCAGGATGACGATATCGGTGACCTTGGCGCCGCGGGCACGCATCGCGGTAAATGCCGCATGGCCCGGGGTATCCAGGAAGGATACAGTGCCTTTGTCCGTGTCCACGTGGTAGGCGCCGATGTGCTGGGTGATGCCACCCGCTTCTCCGGCCGCCACGCGGCTGGTGCGGATGTAATCGAGCAGCGAGGTTTTGCCGTGATCGACGTGCCCCATGATGGTGACCACCGGGGGACGGGAGACCAGTTCGCCCTGGGTCACGGCCTCGTCCTCCTGGCTCAGCAGATCGGCCTCGATATCCTCTTCCCGCTGCATCACCGGGACATGCCCCATCTCTTCAACCACCAGGGTCGCGGCATCCCGGTCCAGCACCTGATTGATGGTTACCATCATGCCCATTTTCATCAGCACCTTGATGACTTCGGCGGCCTTGACCGTCATGCGCTGCGCCAGATCGGCCACGGTGATGGTGTCGGGGATCTTGACCTCGTGAACCACCGGAGCGGTGGGACGCTGAAAACCGTGCTGTACTTCGCTGGGGGCGCTCATGGAGCGGCGCTGTTTGCCGCCGGGTTTCTTTTTGCGCCGCCCGCGCAATTCTTCGGATACGTGCAGTTCCTTGCGTTCGGAACGGTTGTCATCCGCCCCATCGCCAAAGCCTTTCTCGGAACGTCGCGCGTCTTTACGGCCCTTCTTGGCGCGCGCCGGTTCGGTTTTCGGTTTTTCCTCCGTTGCCTCGCTGGCGGGTTCGGCCGGGGCGCTCGCTTCCTCTTCCATGAGTTTCTTGGCAGCCTCCTCAGCCATGCGTTTCGCCTCTTCCTCAGCGGCTTGCTTGGCGGCCTCTTCCTGCTCGCGTTTCAAGGCGTCTTCTGCGGCACGTTTGGCCGCCTCGGCCGCCTTACGCGCTTCGATCTCGGCCTCGATCGCCGCCCGTTCCTTGGCCTGATCATCCAGGGCCTTGCGGGCTTCCTCGGCCTCGCGGATCTTGGATTCGTCGGATTCGACGTTGGCGCGCTTGACATAGGTGCGTTTCTTACGCACTTCGACACTGACAGTCTTGGCCGGTACCGCCGAGGCCCGGCTGGTGCTTCGCCCACTGCCGGTCGGCTGGCGCAGTTCGCTCACAGTCTTGCGCCGCAAGGTGACCTTGCTGGGGGCCGCGACGGTCGCGGTTTTTTTCTTACCATGGCTCTCGCGCAGATGCAGCAACAGCTTCGCCTTCTCTTCGTCGGAGATTCTGTCCTCAGGACTCTTGGCCTGGATCCCGGCGTCTGCCAACTGTTCCATCAACAGGTCGGCTGGAATGCCTACGACGTTTGCAAGTTGTGCTACCGTTACTTCACTCATTCATCAGGCCTCTTGAATTTGCCTTATCCATCTCTTGTCATGCTTCGCATATGCGCTGAGCAGGATTTACCCCGTCGATCAAAGCGACGGGTTATTTCGCCTCTTCGAACCAGGGAGCCCGCGCGGTCATGATCAGCTGTCCCGCACGCTCCTCGTCCATGTCATCGATCTCCATGAGATCATCGATGGACTGTTCCGCCAGATCTTCCATCGTGACCACGCCGCGCCCCGCCAGGGTGAAGGCCAGCTGCTGATCCATGCCGTCCATGTTGAGCAGATCCTCTGCGGGTTCCTTGAACGCCTCTTCATTGGCGATCGCCCGGGTCAGCAGGAAGTCCTTGGCCCGACTACGCAGTTCATCGACCAGCTCCTCATCGAACTCTTCGACAGCGTACATCTCCTCGATCGGCACATAGGCCACCTCATCGACGCTGGTGAATCCTTCCTGCACCAGGATGGCCGCCACATCCTCGTCCACATCGAGTTGCTCCATGAAGGATTCCATGAAGCCACGAGCTTCGGATTCACTCTTCTCGGTGGCCTGGGCTTCGTCCATGACATTGAGTTCCCAGCCGGTCAACTGGCTGGCAAGACGGACGTTCTGACCGCCGCGCCCGATCGCCTGGGACAGATTCTCTTCACTGACCGCCACATCCATGGTGTGGGTGTCCTCGTCGACGACGATGGAGACCACGTCAGCGGGAGACATGGCGTTGATCACGTACTGGGCCGGGTTGTCGTTCCACAGGATGATGTCGACCCGTTCGCCGTTGAGTTCGTTGGACACGGCCTGCACCCGGGAGCCGCGCATACCGACACAGGCACCCACCGGATCAATGCGCTGATCCATGGCCTTGACCGCGATCTTGGCGCGCAGTCCCGGATCCCGGGCCGCGCTCTTGATCTGAATCAGACCCTCGCCCACTTCCGGGACCTCGAGCTTGAACAGTTCGATCAGCAACTCCGGCATGGTGCGGCTGATGAACAGCTGTGGACCCCGGGGTTCCGAGCGGATTTCGTAAAGATAACCGCGAACCCGGTCACCCACTCGCACAGACTCCTTGGGAATCATGTGTTCGCGGCCGATGAACGCCTCGGCATTGCCACCAAGATCCAGGAATACGTTACCCCGGTCGATGCGCTTGACCACCCCGGTCACCAGTTCACCTTCGCGACCTTTGTAGGCCTCGACCACCTTGGCCCGTTCCGCTTCCCTGACCTTCTGAACGATGACCTGCTTGGCCGCCTGGGCGGCTATGCGTCCGAATTCGATCGACTCGATGGGTTCCTCGACGAAATCTCCCACCTGGACGTCGGGATCGTCCTCCCGGGCCACATCGAGAATCACCTGGCGAAGAGGCGCATCCGGTTCCTCCTCGGAGTAAGCTTCGACCACTTCCCAGCGACGGTAGGTCTCATAGTCGCCGGTGGCGCGATCGATGGCGACCCGAACCAGGATGTCATCACCGTTTCTTTTCCGGGTGGCAGATGCCAGAGCAGCTTCAATGGCCTCGAAAATGATGCCCTTCTCGACATCTTTCTCGTTGGAAACCGCATCTACGACCAGTAAGATCTCTTTACTCATCTATTGCTTCCTAATTCAAAATTCGGGTATCACACGCGCTGAATCGATCAAATCGACCGGAATCCGATAGACGGTCCCATCGTCTTCAATCAATACCTCATTGTCTTCCACACCACCCAGTTCCCCCGTGAACCGGTGACGGCCCTCAATCTTTTCATGAGTCTTGACTCGTACGCGACTGCCCTTGAAGCGTTCAAAGTGGGCCTTTTCAAACAGCGGGCGGTCCATACCGGGCGAAGACACCTCGAGCTGGTATCGCTCCTGGATCGGATCCTCCACATCCAGCACACCGCTCACCTGATGACTGACCTGTACGCAGTCGTCCAGAACGATGCCGTCGGGATGATCGATGTAGATCCTCAGCAATACCCCAGACTTGCCCTGACCGGTCAATTCGATCCCCAGCAACTCATAGCCCAGCAGTTCAACCTCCTGGCGAACAAGGGTTTTCAGCTTTTCCGGGGCAGTCCGCATTTTTTCCACCGCAATAAAAAATGGGCACTTGGCCCATCCGATCAGTTCCGCGAACAGCTCGAGGCGAAATCTCCGCCCCTGGCGCCAAGCACCTGTTCTCGAAAACAAAAAAACCCCGCTGTCGGGGCCTTTATTATAGTTACTGCATCATTTGCAGCCTCAAAATCTGCAAATTCGGCGCGAATTCTAGCACAGGCACCTAGTTGACGCAATTTGTCCCAAACGTCCGGAAAAAGTTCCTGGCAGGCGCATTTGACCGCCCGTTCAAGCCACTCCAAAGGCTGAACCGACGGTGCTCGCGATCACTCCGCGAGGGGTAATGTAAACAGGAAGCTGGCCCCACCCTGCGGGTTGTTCTCGGCCTTGATACTGCCCCCCTGTAGTTCCAGCATGCGCCGGGCGATAGCCAGCCCGAGACCCGCATGCCCCCTTTCCCGTCCGGCTTTGCGCCCCCGGTAGAACGGGTCGAAAAGATGCTCCAGTTCATCGCTGCCGATCCCCTTGCCGGTATCGGACACCATGACGCAAACCTGATCATCCTCCCGCTCGAACGCCAACCGGACCCGACCTCCCTCGGGGGTGTGATCCAGGGCATTGCCGATCAGGTTGTCGAGCACCCGCTCGATCATCGCAAAATCCGCATTCACGAAAGGCGGATTCTGCGGAATCTGCCAATCCAGGGTGATCCCCGCCTGCTGCGCCCTGAGCTGGAACTTCTGCACCACATCCTGCACCAGTTCCGCCAGTGACATCGGCTCGCACACAGGCCGGGTCTCCCGGGCCTCCAGCTGAGCCAGTTCGAACAGGTCCTCGACCATGCGTTTCAGACGGGAACTTTGATCCAGAGCGATTCTCAGGTAATCCTGTTCCCGGACCTCGCTGAGGGTTCCTCGCTTCATCTGCAGGGTCTCAAGGTAACCGTGCAGCGCCGCCAGGGGGGTGCGCAGGTCATGCGAGACCTGGGCGACCAGTTCCCGGCGCAAGCGGTCCTGATCCTTGAGCTGGCCCCATTGATCGGCAATGGTGCGAGCCATCTCCTCAAACGCGGCTCCCAGGCGATCGACTTCGTCACCGTCCGGACGAAAGCGCTCCGTAAGGGGCTCATGACGGGTAAATCCACTCTGCTGGAATGAGGCCATGGTGCGGGAAAGCCGCTGCAGCCGGCGGGTCAGCCAGTGGAACAGCAACAGACCGGTCAGGAGGCCGAAACCGAGACTCAATGCCACCGCACTGGCGCTGTACCTCAGGGCATAGCTCTCCTGAACCGCCTGTTTGGCGTTGTCGTACTCCTCACCCCGAAGCACCACGTAAAGGTAGCCCTCGGCCCGATCCCCGGCAGGCACCGGTGTCACGGAAAATGCCTTGCGGCGTTCCAGGGAGCGCGGGTCATCGCCCAACAATGGAAACCCCTCGCCGCGCAGAAAAGCCTGGATGGGTGCGGTGTCGACACGGGATCGTTTGACCTTTCCGGGATCCGCGGAGAACGCCAGAATGCTGCCCTGGGCATCCAACAGGTAGATTTCGATGCTGGGATTGATGTGCATGTAGGTGTCGAAGGTGCGCTTCAGCGCCTTGTCGTTCATCTCACCGTCGATCACCAGATTGCGGTCAGTGACGATGCGCTGGGCAAGATTCTTGTTGAAGTGCTGGGTGATTTCCTGCAGATACCGATCTGTGTTGGAGACGGTGATCAGGGCATACACCAGACCGGTCACCAGGAACAGCCCGACCAGGGCCAGAGATAGACGTGCATAGAGGGAGTGGAACATCGGTTGGCGCCTCAGGACGGTCGTTGGGCCGACAGCTTCGCAAGCATTCTCATACCTCACGCTGATCGTTGAACTTGTAACCCACACCCCAAACCGTCAGTACATACCGAGGCTGCGCGGGATCAGCTTCAATTTTCGCCCGCAAGCGGTTGATGTGGGAATTCACCGTGTGTTCATAACCATCGTGCTGATAACCCCATACCTTGTCGAGCAATTGAATCCGGCTGAACACCCGACCCGGATGGCGGGCGAAGAACAGCAACAGATCGAATTCACGGGCCGTGAGATCGACACTCCTGCCGGCCACCGAAACGCTTCGCTTGGTCACGTCGATATGCAGATCGTCCCAGTCGATGAGTTCGTCCCGGGAGACATCATCGGCCGCCCCGAGCATCGCATCCATGCGTCGGAACAACGCTTTGATGCGCGCCATGAGTTCCGGAACGCTGAACGGTTTGGTGAGATAGTCGTCCGCCCCCATCTCCAGGCCCAGTACACGGTCGAGTTCTGTCGATTTCGCGGTAAGCATGAGAATCGCCTTGTAGTCACCGGAGGCGCGGATGTTGCGGCAAAGCGTCAAACCGTCCGTATCCGGGAGCATCAGGTCGAGCACCACCAGGTGGTAGTGATCTTTTTTCAGCAGGGTCATGGCCGCCGCCCCATTGGCCGCAATATCTGCCATGTATCCCGCATCGGCCAGATGTGTCTGAACCAGATGGGCAATATCCGGTTCATCCTCGACTATGAGTATTTTGCGCTGCATGAATGACTCTCCTCACCCCTTACCCGGCATTTCAACAGATAGTGATAGCACAGTCCTCACGAAATTATCACGAAATCGTCACCACAGGCGTGAACCGGCGACGTACTGATCACTCCTGCATCAAGTGATCGTTAACGCCGTAGCCCGAATCTGATGCTTACGAGGTGAATCGGGCAAAGGACCTGCTATGCAGGTCAATAATAGAGTGTCATGGCAACATCGTGATTGAGAGTGTGACATCAGAGTAACCGGCAGGTCGGGTTACGCTGCGCTAACCCGAGCAATGGAAGTGTGACAGTGACCTTTTAATAACCCGGCAAATAAATATGCCATCCTCAGCCGAAGCGTGCCTGCCTGCGAGTCACGCCTTGATCAAGGGCATGCTCGTAGCCCTGAACATGACATATTCAGATGCCGGGTTAATAAGACGTGCGCCTGGAAATGGGGAATCTCCCGTGCCCTGTGGCCCGTGGGTATTCTGACTCAGAAACTTGCTTCGGGACGCTGATCGGTCAGCCAGTAGAAATGGTAGGGGGGAATCACCAGTTGCTGCTTGAACAGACTGGGCGATTCACCCGAACAGAGATCCCTCAGATTGCCGTGCACGAACATCCCGCGGTTACCCAATGAGCTGAGTTCGAGATACTGGGGGGTATCTTTGAAATTACACACCACGAGCACGGAGCCCAGCGGCATGAAGGGATCGCTGCGCAGGAACACGAACAAGTGGGAATTATCCACATCGATGAGTTCCCGATTGTTGAAATCGGCAAATGCAGGAATGCCTTTGCGGGCCGCGATGAGTTTTTTCAGGCCGTCGAAGATGCGCTGCTCAGGGGTGCCATGTTGATGGCGCTGTTCGGCGCGCTGCCAATCGATTTTTGGCCGCTGCATCCAACGATTGTCACCCTTCTTGTTTTCGTCCTCGAGAAAACTGCGGTCGTTGAGCGTACCCAGTTCATCGCCGTAGTAGATCAGTGGAATGCCGCCGAAAGAACAGATCAGACTGTGCAGCAGGAGAATCTGTTTCACCGCGTGATCGATTTTCAGATCATCGTTCGATTCCAGCGCTGCTTCCAGTCCCACCAGAGATGCCAGCGAACCGGAGATGCGGGCATCACCGGTTTTGGCGTTGACCCCGAAGGGCTGGCCACGGGCCGGGGAGTCATCGAAACGACCCGTGAAATAGTCCACGAGAAAACGCCGGTGGGCGTAGGGTTCGTAACCTGCGCGCACGATATCCGCGTCATCGAAACCCAGACCGATGTCATCGTGACATCGCAGGTAGTTGAGCCAGGTGGCGCGATCGAGTTTGGTCGGCAGACTTTGAATCCCCTGCCACAGCAGTTTGGTGTTCTTGGTGGCCACCGCATCCCATAACAGGGCCATGAAGGTGGCGTTATAAGCAATCTCACACTCCTTGGCGATTACCGCATCCTCACCAAAATATTTGATAATCTCCACCGGTGCGACAATCGCCTCGGCGATGAACAGCACACCGGGTGCGGTCACCTGACAGCAATCCTTCATCAACTGCAACAGGAGATGCGCTTCGCGCTCGTTCTGGGAGGTGGTACCGATCTTCTTCCACAAAAAAGCCACCGCATCGAGGCGCAACACGTCCGCCCCCTGGTTGGCCCAGAACAGGATATTGTCGAGCATTTCGATGAATACCGCGGGATTGCTGTAGTTGAGATCCCATTGGTAGTCATTGAATACCGTCATCACCCATTTCTGCATCTCCTCGTCCCAGGTGAAGTTTCCGGGCGATGTTTCGGGGAAGATTTCCGGCATCACTTCCTCGAACATATCGGGCACATCCCGGTTGTCGAAGATGTAGTAATAGTCTTGATGCTTCTGCTCACCGGCACGGGCGCGTTGTGCCCATTCGTGCTCGTCCGAGGTATGGTTCAACACCATATCCATGACCAGCAGCATGCCCCGTTTGCGGCACGAAGTGGACAGGGCGTTGATGTCCTCGAGACTGCCAAATCGGGGATCGACATTGCGGAAATCACTGACCGCGTAACCGCCATCGCTGGCGCCTTCCGGGCACAGCATCACCGGCATCACGTGAACCATGTTCACGCCGAGTTCCTGCAGATAAGGGAGTTTTTCGCAAACCCCCTCGAGATTATCGGCGAAACCATCCGCGTAAAGCGCCATGGCCACCCACTCCTGACTGAGAAACCAGTTGTGGTGTTTTTCCCGCTCGCTATCGAGTTGTTTCAGAGAGACGTGGCGCTGCACATAGCGGATCGCCATCACCTCGACCAGGTGAATCATCTGCTCCTTGAAGTCCTCACGTTTACCGTAGAGGTGGTGGAACAGCAGATGTATCCCATAGAAATTGGCGCCAAGCCGGGTATAGAAATGGCGCAGATCACGTTTGCGAATCTCGGTTTTCAGTTCATCGAGAATCTGGTTCAGCAGCGAATGGGAAACCTGTTCATACATGGACTGTGGCTACCTTGATTGTCGGACGGACTGCCGCATAGTTGACACTGGCCCGGAAGGTCAGCGGTTCGACTCAAACATGCGCCGGGTCATTGTAGCATTCCCCAGGCCTGCAGAAACGGGTGGTAAAACCCGGGATCACTGACCGTGGCACCCCGTTGCCCGACGATCGCGGAGGCAAAGGTTTGTGCCCTTTCAAGACTCAGGGTCAACGACCATTGCTGATACAGACCCAGCAACAGAACCGAGGTAAAGGCATCCCCAGCCCCCACGGTATCCACCGTATTCGAGACCGGTTCCGGCACCACGGCCAGCGGGGGTTGTTGTTCAGTAAACACCATGGCTCCCTGCGACCCCCGGGTCAGAATCATACCCTCCAACCCGTGATCTTTTCTGAAACGCTCCGCAGCCACTTCCGGCTCAGTCACCATGTCCTGCAATTCCACCAGTTCATCCTGGTTCAGCTTGACCCAATCAGACTGAGCAGCCCAATCCAGAACCTCGTCCCTGCGCCACCAGGGTGTCCGCAGATTGACATCCATGAACACCCGCTCCGCACCCTGCCGGCGGAGTATCGAGAGCGCCTGCCGGGAACCCGGCTGGCGCAGTGCCAGACTGCCGTGGTAGAGAATCGCCCCTGCGGGCGCCGACAGGACCTGCGGGTCGACAAAATCGTAGGCCACATCGGACAGGATGTCATAACTCGGCTCGCCGTCTTCCAGGCTGATCAAAACCTTTCCCGTGGCATGATGGGGATCCCGCTGAAGGCCCCCGGTGTTCATGCCCCAGTCGAGCATCGCTTGTTCGATGCGCCGCCCCTCTTCATCCTGTCCCACCCTGCTGATGAAATAGGGTGACTGGCCGAATGCCTGGAGGTGCCAGGCAACGTTGAATGGTGCTCCACCGAGTACCTGACTGCCATCGGGAAAGCAGTCGAACAGCACTTCTCCAAAAATGATCAGTTTTCTGTTAGCCATGGCCAGCGATCGTGTTATTGAGTCAGACAGTGCACCGGGTGCATCACCCCAGTGGCATCCGGAATCGATTCCGGTCCCGGGTCACCGCGGTACGTTCGAGCGGTATTCCAGCCGAAAATCCTGCTTAAAGATCCAGCAGACCGTCCAGCTCCGGGTGATAGTGATGGACGCCTTCGAGGATACCAGCACTGTAGTAACCGTTCATCCCCAAATACCCCCCGGTTGCCTGGTAAAACTGCGCCGCGGTGCCCCGCTCCGCCACCTGCTTTAGAGCCTCGGACTGTACTTCCGGCACCGCATTCGCCACCAGTACCGAGGGAACCGGGCTTACCAGGACATCCAGGTCGTTGCCGCTGTCACCGGAAAACATCACTGACTCGATCTGGTAGCCAAGATGACGCCGCAGAAAATCGATGGACGGGTACTTTCCCGCAGACTCGGGCAGCAGATCGAGCAGCCCGGTTGCAGTGGTTTCATCCACACTCCAGATCAGATGGGCGGAAACCCCCAGAGATTGCAGGCGATTGTACATCCGCTGACGCAACGCATCCGCGTCCAGATCGGGTGAGGCGTAAAAGCTGAGTTTAAAACGATTCTGCTTTTCCTCTTCCTGCAGTTCCAGCTCCGGCCACTCCTCGAACAGCTGACGCAACGCCGCGTGATCGTAACCCGCCCAATCGGGTGCAATGGCGTCATACCATTCCTGCATGGCGTTCCAGCCACCCTGATCGTCCAATGCATACAGCGTCGAGCCGACATCGGCAATCACATAATCCGGGCGAGGCAATTCATACTCGGCCATGGCCTGCTCGACCAACCCCCGGTCACGACCGCTCACAAATGCCAGACTCACCTGTCGGGACCCGCAGAGCCTGGCGAAGGCATCCCGCGCGCCCGGCGATTCGGGCTGGTGGCCGTTGGGTAACAGGGTTCTATCGAGATCCGTACAGATCAACAGATTATTCGTCATGGGCCAAGGGTACCTGACAGCTTTGAAAGAAATCGTAATGATCTATGGCCTCGAGAATGCCCAGTGCATGCGACTGGTGGGCAAAATAGATCCGGTCGTGATCGATCATGTGCGAGAGTTCTTCATGATGGCGATTGGCCACCACCACAGCGAGGGTATTACCGCGCATCATATCCTCGTCGGATCCCGAACCACCCGCCACGAGGATGCGTTCCAGAGGGATGTCCAGACGCTGGGCAACATACCTCAGGGCCTGTCCCTTGGAAGCCCGGGACGGCAGGATATCGAGGAACTGGCCGAAGGCGTGGATTACGTTGCAGGTGAGTTCTTCCTTGTGCAACAGGACATTGATCTCTTCCACTGACGGCGCCTTGCTCGGGTCATAATGATAGGCGATCTTGAAGAAGCTCTGTTCATGGCGGGATTGCGGGGTGATACCCGGCAATCCGGAGAGTACCCGGCGGATGCTTTTCGGTTGCCACAGGTGATCGATATGCTCTCCCCAGTAATCGTCCATGGAGAGTCTCTTGGTGTAGTGAATCTTGGTTCCGAGACTGGTGATCAGGACATCCGGAATGGGTATCGCGAACTTCTTCATGACCGACAGGGCATCGTCGAGACGCCGACCGGTGGCGATTCCAAAGCTGGTGCATTTACGGTTGTCCCGCACCACCTCGATGAACCGCTTGAGCCCGGAAGGATTACCAAGCAGGTTCTGATCCAGATCAGTGAAGATCGCCCGGTCGCGATCCCGCCGGGTGATATGCTTCAACGGCTTGGTCGGCAGACGTTCGTGAGCCGCGGGCAACGGCGTTATGGTTGAGAGATACTTACGCGCGTGCGCCTGCCAGGAGTAGTGCTTGCGCACCCCGGTGAGACCATTGCGCGACAGGGTGTTCCACAACTGGTCGTCATGCAGCAGTTTGAGCAGGCTGATTCGAATTGCCCGTTTGTCCAACGGGTCCACCAGCAGTCCATTGTTACAGTTACCGATGATGTCCACCGGACCACCGTTTTCCGTCGCGATCAGGGGTACGCCACTGGCCGCAGCCTCCAGCAGGGTAAGACCAAAGGGCTCGGTCAATGCGGGATTAATGAAAATGCCTTTGGACTTTGTCACCAGGCGATAGATATCCGGCACTTCCTGGGCGAGATGGCGTTTCGGAATTGCAACATGTCCGTAAAGATCGTAGTAATCGATCAGCATCAGCAGTTCGGTCATCACCGATTGCGGACCGCTCTCCATGTCGCGGATATCGTCCCGGTTGCCAGCCACGATGATCAGGTTGGCCGCATTCTGCAATTCAGTGGACTCACCATAGACTTCGAGTAAAGTCTGTATGTTCTTGCGTTCATCCGGGCGCGACAGCGCCAGGATCATCGGTTTGTCAGGCTTTTGCAGAAACCGGGCAAGACTCCTACTGAAGTGAATCTCCTCATTCTGCGACTTGGGCGGGTAAAACTGGGTGAGGTCGGTTCCCGGGGGGATGACGGCCATGTTATCGGGCTGGTAGTAGTCGTAGAGACTGTACTGTTCCTCGATCTCCTGGTGGGTGCTGGTGATCACCAGGTCGGCATTGGCCAGCAGTTCCTCCTCCGCCTCGATGCGTCGCTCCATGTTGTAACGTTCATTGATCAGCTGGCGTGTCAGCCCCTTGGCCAGCAGGCGCTGCTGCTTGTCGCGCCCCAGGGAGTGCCCCGTGTGAACCAGGGGAATTCCCAGCAGATGGGACAGTTTGACACCGACATAACCGGCATCGGCATAGTGGGTATGAACGATGTCCGGCATCCGCTCCTGGGCATTCAGCCAGACCAGGAGGTTATCCATGAAGCTGTCGAGATAATCCCACAGACTCTCTTTCGGAAGGTAGGCCTCAGGACCGGCCTCAATGCGGACGATTCTTACCTTGGGGGCGAGGATCTCCAGGGGTTCCGCATAATCATCGCTGATATCCGCGTCCACCACGCGACGGGTCACCAGATCCACCCGGCTGATCCCGTCACATTCCGCCAGGGCTCGGGCCAGATCAACCACATATTTGGTTTGGCCACCGGTATCCGCGTCACGTCCCAATTCGAGATCGTGTCCCCTTATCAAGCCGTGTATGCTGATCAGGCAAATATACATAAGTTGGGTCGATGCTCACGCGGTTCCCGTAAAAAACCCGAGCGACCATCCTTCCGTCAGTCAGCGGAGATGACGCAGGCATCCCACCATGGTCTCGATGACCGTGCCTGTCAGACGGTTTCCTGCGTCACCGCATATCGTGGCACGGACCTTTGTATCTTATTCTGACCCTTACCATAACATGGATCGCGGCGAATGATTACCCGCCGCTGGCTGCCGCATCGCATGTCTCCCAGGGTTGCCCGAACCCCGTCCATGCCGGGACAGAATCCGGCACATTTCGAGCCTGCTGGAACAATGCTACCTAAATATCCCGTGGTCCAGGTTGTCCAGCAGTTTCAGAGTCACATCCCTGTAACGCAGAATCGCCGCACCCTGGTGATCCTTGAGAAACTCATCCGCATCGGCCTGGGTTTCCAACGGGATCAGTTCGTGTCCCATGGGACCGAGCACATCGGATCCGATCACATACCAGGCCTGCCGGGCATCGATTTTCTGCAGCCCGTAATACTCAGTGACCCCAATGGTTTCGATTTCACTCAGTTGGTGATTGGGCGCCCATTTGCCCAGATCCAGCAGATACTTGAACAGGTCCTTGGCGCCGTCAAAATGGTGTGCATGCCCATCCTTGTAACGCGCCGTCGCCACCCACTCCGGGTATTTCGCCACAAACATGCCGCACACCGGACAGGTATCCCTCGGTCCTGGGGCCGGGAGATCCACGAGTTCCGCGCACAGGGGGGATGCGATCAGTGAACTCATGATCAGCAACCCGCTCATCAATCTCCTGAGTGGCTTGTGCCGGTCTATCTTCATCGCATTTCTCCTGTCAATGCGGGCCACCCGGCGAGCCAGGGCTCGCCGGATGCTCAGGGTATCAACCCTGCTTCTGCTTCATCTTTTCCATCATACGCTGACGCCGTTCGAGACGTTTCTTACGCACCATCATGGTGTCCTTCGCCATCCCCATGTAAGCATCGCTCAAAGCAGTGTCGAAGTTGACCAGTTCACCGCCATTCTCCGACATTGCCTGCTTGGCGGTCGTTTCGGAGGAGAAAGCCATCTTGCTGTGCGCCGTCATGGTGCCCTTGAGCTTCGACCCCATCAGGTATTGCGCATCATCCACGTTGACCAGGGGTTTGATCTCCTCGCTGGAACCGTAATCCGCGGCATAGATCGCCCTGGGACCCCGATCGATGTTCAGCGATAGGCTGATGGCCAGACAGTGGATGGAACAGGTCCCGTCCACCAGTCCGTCATCATAGTGAACCAGGTGGCGGCTATGATGCCACTTAGTGCGATCCATACCGCAATAGGGACAAGCCACGTATTTCTGCAGTTCATTTTCCAGAGGCTTGTCATCCGGCGCCGTCTTTGGAATGAACTGTAGCGGGGTGCCATCGCCTTCGCAGCCGGCGCCCGAGGATTTGACCCAGCCTTTACCCGGAACCATGACCCCGACACCGGTACCGGCCAGGGCACTGCCGGAGACCCCGGCCAGACCCGCAACCGAGAGTACTTTCAACATCTTTCTTCGATCCATTTTGTGATCATCACACATCGTGTTGTTCTCCTGTTGTTTACCACTTCTCTTGTCGCAATCTGTCCGTGGCCAGCAGATTGCACTAAAAAATCTTAATCACCCACCCGGCACAGTCCACATCACCAGTTCGCCAGCCCGCGCATCACGTCATAGAAAATCAAGCCTTCATACAAGGTCCACAGCCCCAGCAGTACCACCCCGACACCGGCGGCCCGGTTCAACCAGCCTCTGACACCGGCACCGATCGAGGCGCCGAGCAGGGACACCGCAACCATCGACGGCAAAGTGCCCACGCCGAAACTCAACATCAGCCAACCCGCGCGCCAGGGATCCGCGGTGGCCGCCGCCTTCACCGCCACTGAAAACACCAGACTGCAGGGCACCAGCCCGTTGAACGCTCCAGCCAGGTAGGCGGTCCACGGGGGAAGTGGCCGGGTCAGTGAGGAAAACGGCACTGCGGGACGCAGCGGCGCATCAGTCTGAAACAGCCGGGAGAACAGACCGAGCATCTGCAGTCCCAGCAGCGTAACCAGGATACCGGCGATGATCATGAGAATGCCCTGAGCCTTGCCGATGAAACCGCTCTGCACCAGCACATGCCCAAGCGCCGCTCCACTGATGCCCAGCAGGGTGTAGATGATTACCCGTGTGGCGTGATAAGCCAGCACAGAGCTGAGACAACCCCGGGGTCGGGCATAAATGAAATAACCCCCATTGATGCCCCCGCACATGCCCAGACAGTGGAAGCTGCCGAGAATCCCGGTGAAAAAGGCGATACTGAGGGAGATTTCGTTCAAAGCTGGTCTCTCACCAGCTGCTCGAACAACTCTGCGGAGGACTCCCCGAGGATGCGCGTGGCCAGGCGTCCTTTCCGGTCGAGGATGAAGGTGGTCGGCAAGCCGATAACTCCATAGGCTCTTGCCACAGCGCCCTCTTCATCCAGCAGGGTATCGTAGCTGATCCCCAGTTTGTCGATGAATGCCGTGGCGGTCCTGCGGTCCTGCCGGACATTCAGGGCAAGAATCCTCAGCCCCTTTTCCCGATATTTACGATATACCGGCTCGATCGCCTTCATCTCACTCTCACAAAACGGGCACCAGTCCGCCCAGAAGCGGATCACCACGACCTGACCGGCGAAATCTCCGGGGAAACGGGCCATGCCACGGTCCAGGCGCTGCAGTTCAAATCCGGGAGTGGCCTCCCCTTTCACCAGTCCAGCGGAATCGGAACCACCGCAGCCTGCGATCAGGGTCAGGCAGGCCAGGAGCAACAGACTCAATCCACGACGCACTACCACCAGACACCCTCCATCGTGAGATTCGATCGCCACACCACGAATACCGAAAGCAGATAGAAAACAAGAAAAAACAGCAGCGCCAATCCCCCCAAACGGGGCGCCAGGCGAATCACCGTGGAGCGCAGACTCGGCAGGTTACGCCATGGCGTAACCACACCGGCACTCAACGCCAGCGCGGCTCCCAGAAACAGGGGCAGGTAGAGCAGGTAACCGATGTAGTCATAACCCGACTTCAGGATGCAGAAGGGGCAGTGGTGGTGCGGATGCTCGTAAATGTACAGCGCCAGGAAGGAGACGATGCTCACCAGTGCGACCACGAATGCCAGGGTCCCGCAGAGCGACAGCAGCCAGCCCGTGCGCCCCCGCAGCAGCACCCAGAGTCCGCTGCCGATCACCAGCACCGCGGACAGGGTCAACAGGATCAACGCACGATCCGGCGCCAGCCCGGAAACCTCAGCCGCCACCCCTTCGGCATCCGCTGAAAACAGGGTGCCACAACAGGAGGTGATCACCTGGGGATCCATGCCGAGGAAAAACTGACCCTGGACAAACAGCTCCGCGACCACCAGGGGCAGCGCCAGCAACAGCAACGCGTACTTGTAGCGGATCAGCGGGTAGTCGTAGCCGCGATTGTCGATGAAGTTGAGAGTCAGCCATAGGGCCGCGAAAAAGAACACCCCTATCTTGAGAAACAGGGTCGGCCAACCCCATGGGTTGAGATTCAGCACCCCGGTGGCGCACATCGCCCCAACAAACTGTCCCGACAGGGATTCTGCATTGTAGACAAACAGCAATAGTGACAGTAGCTCAAAGCTGAATGTCCAGATCAGCAAGGTAGAGATCAGATAGGTTCGACGCTCGAGACGCAGTTGCCGTTCAGAGCCGCTGTCGATATCCCAGTAAAGCAGCACCTGCATGGCAAAAACAGACGCCATCAACACCATCAGGGTGTCGACTATCGAAACCAGCACCAGGGCCATGATCGCAGGGTTCAGCAGCACCGGTCACCCCTCCCCTGCCACGATGCGGCCGTCACGCATGCGTAAGATCTCATCCACCACCGGGGAATCGAACACCTCGGGATCGTGGCTGGAAATCAACACAGTTTTTCCGCAACCGCGCAGATCCGCCATCAATCCCATGAATTCCTCCGACAGGCGGCTATCGAGGTTGGCGGTTGGTTCATCGGCGATCAGTACCTGCGGGTCATTGATCAACGCACGACAGATGGCCACCCGCTGAGCCTCACCTCCGGACAGCCACTCGACCGGGTTATCCGACTTGCAGGACAGGTCAAAGCGCTCCAGCAGTTCACGGGCCGAGGCCAGCAGAGTCGGGTATGGCAAACCCAGGGGGTATGCGGGCAGCATGACGTTTTCCAGTACGCTCAACCCCGGAATCAGGTTGAAGCGCTGGAAAATGAAGCCGAAGGTATGCCGCCTGACATCCGTAAGGAATCGTTCGGGCAATCCGGATATCACACGCCCGTCGAGCAGAATGCGTCCCCGGGTGGGTCTGGAGAGACACCCGAGCATGGATAGCAGAGTCGTCTTGCCGGATCCACTCGCCCCCTTCAGGCAGCTGATGCGGTTAGCCTGGAAGCTTGCAGACACACCCCGCACCGCCCAGAACTCATTCGGCCGACCCTGGTTGAACGCCTTATGCACATCATCAAGTTGGATCAGCATGGGATCACCGCATCACCGCGTCAGGATCGGTGATCGAAGTACGCCAGACCGGAATGATGGTCGCGACGACATAGGGCAGCACCGTGAAGAACAGCAAGGTCGCCACCTGCAAGCCATCCACGACAGGCAGCAGCTGAAATCTCGGGTAGAGCACCGCCCAACCTTTCAAAACCGGCTCGAATATGGATGCGGAGGCATAAAAGACATGCACATAGGCAGCCAGGTAACCCATCAGAAAGGCGCTCAGGGAGATGATGGCCCCTTCCCAGAACTTCATCCGCATCACATCGGCGGTTTCCCAGCCCACGGCCTTGAGGATACCGATTTCGCGCTTCTCTTCCGCGCTCAGACCTGAAGCCTTGTCCCAGGCAAAGATCACGAAGGCAAGAACCGCCCCAACCAACAAAACAAAAACCACACCCTGTCGCCAGGAGAAGACACTGTCATAGGTACGCAGGATCTCCTCTTTCAACACCGGTCGACTGTCAGGCAGCAGTTCAGTGAGCTTTTCAGCGACCTTGCGCACCTCTCTGGGGTTTCTCACCGAAAGGACCAGATCGGTATACACACCCTCCTGAATTCCGAAAACACGGCGGAACGCCTGAGGGGACATGAGCAGCAGATCCGCACTCATGAACTCCGTATCCGGGTTGAGTATTTCAGCGACCTGAAAACTGTAGGCACTACCCTGGGAGTCCCGCAGCGTGAGATAGTCTCCCGACCCCAATCCCCGGGTGCGGGCAATACCTGAGCCGATCAGAATCCGGTGCAGGGGGAGGTCCTCCTGGCCACCGGTCATGATGGTGTAGTTGGCCTTCACGGCTGGGTCGTAGTAGTAACCCCAGAGACGCCCCGTCTTTTGCGTAACCCCTCTCAGACGACCAATTTTATCCAGGTAGTCCGCAGGAATGAGGGTCTGGCGGCCGGCGAGGATGCGCTGGACAATGATTTCCGGGGATGAACTCAGTAGCGACCTGGCCTCATATCGTAAAGCGTGAGTGAACAATGTGACTGACGCCAGCATGAAGACGATCAGGGTATATACCAGCAACAGCCCAAAACTCTTGCCTTTGCGTCTCATCAGGGACGCCAGGGTGTATTCGATCAGGTACTTCTGACGCCGCAGTAATTGCATCATGGCATCGAACCCGAAGAAGGCAGGAGGAGTGAGCCTGTAGGGAAATGCTCAAGAGCCCCCGGATGGTCCTGAAAGGCGGAGTTGAGATCCGCAAGACTGGGATGACGGGTATACCGTGCTTCTGTAAACAGCGACGGATCACTCAGACCCAATTGAATGACCAGTTCCCGATGGGGTTGGTGAAGAAGATACCAATCACGCTGAGCGAGGGAGGCATCGATCCATGTTGCCGCAAAGCCGATACCCAGCAGGGACAAGCAGGCAAGAAATAGATTGGATCTTCTCATCGAGCAGGCAGGCGACACACGCGGACTCAGGGAATGACGGGTAGTTTACAGCCGAAAGGATAACATCCTCATTGACATGAATCATTCTGTAAAACAGATACTTGCATATTATGTCATATGCCCCGAAAGCGGCTCCCTGATGTGTGTGATATGACACAGATTGAGTGAATTTTGTTAAGACACACACGCGATATGAAATTCTGCTCTATCCAAGGATTGATGAGGACGCGCCACTCAAATGAATATCCCTGTCTGCGGACGGGCAATGATTGCCGCATGACAGAAATTCCCAAGAACTCATACACAAATGTTTGAAGCGTTGGCCCCCCACATTTGTTGGAGCCGATCGTTCGGTAAGTGACATAACCGGCTTATCAGTTCGCGCTGAATAACTGTTCGGCGCAATGTCTCATGAGATCAATCACTGGCTCTGCGAAAGCTCGGCCTGTTCTTTGATCGGATTCCAGTATCGGGCCGTTTCGTTTGCAGCCCGTATTGCAATAAAACCAGGGTTTTCATGTGAATGAACAACGGCAAGTCCGAAGCCGGGCATCATAATCAGTGCCTGGCTTTTGGGACGATCCCCATGCCGTAGTCCAACGACCGTTTTCTTGCAATGGATGAAGACCATCACCCATTGACTTGATCGCGGTGGCATTAGCTTCAGATGCCATGCCGAATAGCCTGAATTCTTTGTGAACAGTCGAGGATGCTGTTCAGGTGATGGCATTGAATTATGAATCAGGCCTTGGCAAGCCTATCGAGCCAATTCCTTTGTTTCCCCCGCCCTCACCTGAGCCACAACATTTATCGTTCTCTGTTTCTAGTTTGATAATATCCATTCTCATGTCGGCGGTAATTAACTCTGACTGGCACAGGGCGTTGGATTTTCGCTATCAGTGGCAGCCTGATCTATTGCGTCTGTTGTTGTTTATTGGGCGCAAAACAAGGCGTAACAAAAGTTCTCAGTGAGATTCTGTATCAACACAGAAATCGTTTCGTAATATGAGGCCCTAGTGACGCAGTCAAACGGATACGTTCAGCTTCACATGATGGGTCTTGCCATTGCTCAGCATGAGGCCCTTTGATCGTCAAGCTGTATTCACACAGACGGTCTCCGGAAGCTCGCTGACCCTCACCCGTATTACAGGTTGGTTTTAGCTCTTATCGAGGCGGCTGCTGCTTACTGTATTGAATACTTTTTGATAGGTCATATATGATTGTGAAATGGGCGTATGCACCGCCCGTATCATCGAGTTGAATCAGCCGTCTATAAATGAAATAGTGGGCTCACCTACTCCTCGGTTCTGAATATGAAATCCGGTTATCTCGTTCTGATTACCCACCCAGACCACCCGGGCATGATGCGGGTTTTGACCCGTGATGACCTGCCGAATACCCAGGAGAGCGTCGATGGATCGAATATTCGTTATGTCGCCCGCTTCAGGGATGTCGAGGCGGCGCAGATGCACCTGCACGAGCGGCTGGGTCATACGCTGGTCGATGTCGACACCCACCTCTATCATGCGGACCTTCTACGGGCCATTTCCGCCGCTGAGTCTGACATGCTGGATCATCAACGGGTCTGGATAGATCCCGAACTGGATGAGCAGGATCGATCCGCGATTCGGCAGCAGACGGAGGCTTTTGAACAACGCAATCGGCGCTGGGACCGGTTCTGGACCTTTGTTGGGGGGTTTTTTGTCGTATTGTTCATTCTGCTCAATTTGTTGACGGTCTAATGTCTGGAAACCCTTTGCCCACGGGACCTTCCCCTGAGAGTCAGGGTGATTGACTGGCAAGGGTTGTGCGTGCAAATTTCGCCCCGTCTCGCGCGGCCGAGCGAATTTCAACCGCCAGCTAGTGGGCCGCTCGGTTAATCCCGAAACACTCAGCCGCACCACAAGCGCCATTGAAAAGGCCATGCCATTGCTGGCGAAGTGCGCCTTGCCTTGGCCCAATGGCGGGGCTCTGAGAGTTACCGAATTTACCGAGCGGCCTACTAGGCCTTGGGGCGCATTTGGTAGATTTCGTCGAACAGGGATTCGAGACGGGAGTGGGTACCGCGGATTCCTTTGATCACGTCCCGGGCCCAGTCGAAATAGGCCTGGCGGCGTTCCAGTTCCCAGCCCACCGGTGGACTGCGGTGGATATCCCGCAGATTGGCGATCTTATCCGCCAGTTTGACCAGTTTGGCCTTATCGGAGAGTTGCGGGGCATGATGGATCTGCATCGCCTTACGTTCCAGTTTCGTCAGGGTTTTGTCATCTGTAACCTCCATGACCAGACTGGCGATCACCAGTCCGAATTCAGACTCAATCTCCTCGACACGGGTTTCCGTATCCTCGATGGTATCGTGCAGCAGTGCGGCGGCCAGTGTTTCCGTGTCTTCGACACCGGCTTCATTAACCAGAATATTCAATAATTCAATAGGATGATTGACGTAGGGAGTGCCTTCCGGGTCTTTTCGTCGCTGATCGCGATGCTTACGCGCCGAAAAGGACAGGGCTTTGATGGTCAGTGACAGGTTGCTGTTATTCATGGATCAGTGGCCAGCCTTTGTGATGAGTCAAAAGCAATCGTCTGTGTCCCTATCAGGCTGTTGAAATTCTACTCAGACAGCACGATTCTGCGTTGAAAACCGCCTCAAAATGCTCATTTACTCCAGTAAACTGCGATTTTTCGGCGATTTTCGCCTTGTCTCGCACTCGTCTGAGCGAATTTCAACAGCCTGCTATGAGCCCCGTTACGACTGCGGGGGTGATTTGGAACCTGCCAAGCCGCGACTCGCCTTTAGATTTTCAACATGGGCGATCAGGGTATCGACGGTCTCTTTGAGTAAATCGAGCTCTTCCAGGGTCAGGTCGTTCAACTGCTCCAGATTGTACTCGATGGTGTCGATGATTTTCTTGTGCGGGCGCTGCATCGGGCGCATGAAATAGCCTGTGATTGTCGCGACGATTGCACCGAAGAACAGCGCCGATCCCATCACGATCCAGGCACCGCCAATGAGCTTTGCCCAGCCGGAACTCGGCGTATCTGCTATGCCCGCGGTGGAAAACGCGGCGATGCCCCAGTAGAGCGCTTCACCGTAGGTGGTGAGTGTCGGCGCGACGCTGGTCTGTTCCGCAAGGTAGACACCGGCGGAAAACAACAGCCACGACACAATGAGCAACACCACCATTTTACTGAACGGGGTATGCTTCGAGATGTCTTGGTAGAACCGTTTCACACGGGTGTGGCGTTTACCTGGACGCTTCATGGCCATACTCCCGATCAGCGGATGTTTTGGATGTGCCCGGGCATAGCGGAATTCACCTCCAGACTGAATTGTATCGAAGTTTCGACACTTATCCCGATTGTTCAGTAATAGCCGAGAAAACTCAGCAACCAGGGCAGAATGAGGGCGGTCGTAAAGGTCGCCAGGGCCATTGCCAATCCGGAAAATGCACCCATCTCCTCACTGATTTGAAAGGCGCGCGCGGTTCCGATGCCGTGTGCCGTGATACCCATAACGAATCCCTTGACGCTGTCGTCCTGGATGCGCATCAGAGCAAAGATCCGGGTACCCACGGCGGCGCCCAGGATCCCGGTGATCACCACGAACACAGCGGTGAGAGATGGCAGTCCACCGATTTTCTCCGCGATACCCATGGCCACGGGAGCGGTTACTGACTTCGGCGCCAGGGACAGTAGCGTCTGGGTCCCGATTCCAAGCAACTGGGCCAGGAGTATTGAGCTCATGGCCCCGATCACGACCCCAGAGACCAGGGTGATGCCCAATGGCAACCAGAGTCGTTTGAGTTTGGGCCACTGATGATACAGGGGAACGGCGAGTGCAACCGTCGCCGGACCCAGTAGAAAGTGCACGAACTGGCCACCTTCAAAGTAGGCACTGTAGGGTGTGCCGGTGAGAAGCAGAAGCCCGATCAGCAGGCTTACGGAGAGGAACACCGGATGCAGCAGGGGATTGGCCTTGAACCGCATGTAGATGCGGTATGCAAGGCCATAGGCAATCAGGGTAATCGTCAACCCCAGCAGGGGTGTGGTGGACAGGTAGACCCAGATTGCGGCGAGATTTTTCTCCGGCATGCCTCAGGTCCTCTTCGAGCGCAGACGCAGAGTCAGCCAGAATACCCCGGCTGTTGCGGCCAGGGTGATCAGGGTACTGAGTACCAGGGTCAGCAGGATCGGCAACCAGGCATCGGCGATCAGGTTCAGATGCACCACCAGCCCGACCCCGGCCGGTACGAATAGCAACGAGAGATGACTCAGCAGAGTGCTGCTGGCCTGGTTCAGGGGCTGTGCCGAATCTCCCCGGATGAGTAGAGTCAGAAACAGCAGGATCATTCCCACCACCGGCCCCGGTACCGGTAATTCCAACCAGAGGACCGATACCTCACCAATGAGTTGATAGATGAGAAGAAGGGTGATGCCGTTGATGAAGCCCATGCTACCTGCCCTGTGCCAAAACCTTCGTACATCCTCGGTCCATGGCGGCCGGTTTGTCAACGCGGATGGGACAGTCACCTGGCATGGATCGATGGCTGCCTGCCGGTTTGCCAGGGAGACCTTCCCGGAGACTCATGATACAGGTCTGACATCGCCGGGGAGAATAGTCTGGTCTTTTCCTGTGAAACTGCTATGTTTCCGGGTTTTTCAGCGGTGGATTTCATGTCCGACTCGATTGCCCGATTCAAGGTTCTCAGCGCCGGTATCGTCAGTCTCATCCTGACCCTGGGGATTGCGCGCTTTGCCTATACCCCAATGCTGCCTCTGATGCAGCAGCAGGCGGGTTTGGGTATCGAGGAAGGCGGCTGGCTCGCATCGGTTAATTATGTCGGTTACCTGTGTGGGGCGATTGTCGCTTCGTTGATCAGTGACCTGGTGCTCAAGGACCGGCTGTACCGCCTCGGTCTGGTGCTCGCGGTACTTTCAACCATGCTCATGGGCATGACCGATCACCTCTGGGTGTGGGCGGTTTCGCGCTTTGTCGCGGGCTTGACCAGTGCGGCAGGTCTGTTGTTCGGATCCGGCCTGATCCTCAACTGGCTGATCCGCCACGATCACCGCAGCGAACTGGGGATTCACTTCGCCGGCGTGGGCGCGGGTATTGTTGTCTGCTCGGCCCTGGTGGAATTCATGACCGGCTGGTTCGACTGGTCTCAACAGTGGTGGGTGCTGAGTCTGGCCGGTATCGCCCTGCTCATTCCCGCCTGGGCCTGGCTGCCCCCTCCCGAGACCTCAAGCACCACCCGCAGCGGCGCCCGAATGCATGACAATCCGCCGAGCCGGGAGTTTCTGCGCCTGTTTATCCTGATCTATTTCTGTGCCGGTGTCGGGTATGTGGTGAGCACCACCTTCATCGTGGCGATCGTTGATCACACCCCCGGACTCTCGGGCAAGGGAACCTGGGCCTTCCTGCTGCTGGGTCTGGGCGCCACACCGGCATGCATCATCTGGGACCTGATTGCGCGACGGGTGGGCGACCTGAATGCCCTGACCCTGGCATTTGTACTGCAGATCCTGGGAATTCTCCTGCCGGCACTTCTACCGAACCTGATCATGACCCTGTTGGGTGCGCTGCTGTTCGGCGGCACCTTCATCGGCATCGTCAGCCTGGTATTGACCATGGCGGGTCGCTATTACCCGACCCGTCCCGCCAAAATGATGGGTAAAATGACGATCTCCTACGGGATTGCCCAGATCGCAGCGCCCGCGGTCACCGGACTGATTGCCGGCCACAGCGGCAGCTACGAGCAGGGGCTCTACCTGGCGGCCGCAGTCATGCTTGCAGGAACCGTTTTGATGCTGCGACTCAAGGTGATCGCCCGGCGGGATGCCGCGCAATTCTGACCCGCCGGGCGGATCAACTGGCTGCACTTGTCGCTTGAGTCATTCAGTGACGGCGCTCTCTGAACTGTCGATCCATATCGAGTGATCGACTGATCCGGAATCTTGAATTGACCCGGAAACCTCCCCCCATAGTTACGCACTGAAAGAGTTGGTTTCCCGACGGGACGGATTCGGCACTCAGACCGTTGCAAGATGTGTGGATACCCCTTGTTCAGCGACAGGGGGGCAAAGGACAGATTCAGGCGGGATAAAACCGGGATCCGGCTGGCTAACCGGATCCCGGCATTGGGTCAGAACTCCATTCTTACACCCAGGCTGACATTGTTGCTGCTCCAGCGACTGTTGGCGAACAGGGTGCCGAAGTCGAAGAAGCCCACCAGTCCGTTCTGGAACTGGGCCGAAGCGCCCAGACGCAGCCGCATGTAGTCGCGATCAGGATCTTCACTGCTGATCTCGATCGCCTGCGCATTCGGATCGTCCACGAAATAAGCATTGACGACCTGGGAGTCATCCTTGAACTCATGCAACCAGTCGAGACGTGCGTAGGGAATGAGCACGCCCCAGTCGGTGCTTTGGGTATAGCTCACACGACCACCCAGATTCATGGTCAGCCAGGTCTGATCCATGTCCTCCACCCGGGTCGCCCAGCCACCCCCGTCGGCGCTGGCATTGGAGACCTCTTCAGTGAAGCCGTCCACGTTAGAGCGTACGTACTCCAGATCGACCCGCGGACCAAAGCTCCAGGCACCGCGGCTGAAGTCATACCCGGAACCGACGAACAGGCTGTACATGTCACCGTCGTAGTCCGCATCGAGTTTCTGATTGACGTTGGCAAAGCCATCCAGCTGATAGACGATGTTGCGGGTCTGTTCGAAGTTGTTCACACCGTACGAACCGGCAAAGTCGATGAAGTAGTTCTGCTCGCTATAGTAGGTACCGTAGAGACTCAGGCTGTAACCCTGGGTATCCAGATCACCCGCATTGTTGTTCAGATCCGCCTGGGTATTGATGAAACCAAAGGCGCCACCTAGGATGAACTGATTGCTGATGCGGTAATCGGCACCGACGGTCAGACCGTAGGTATCGAAATCGAGTCCCGACTCCAGGTCGGTCTCATCCTTGCTGCCGCTGGCGATATCGCCCGTGACGAACACGCCAAGCCGCGATTCCAGCAGCGGGTTGTCTGCACTGGCGCCTCCACCCTGGCTCTTGCGATAGGCATCCGCCAGCAGATGGACGGGCAGATCCTCCCCGTCAATGCGCCAATCCAGGCCGTTGAACGACAGCCCCCGGGTTCCGGCACGCAGCGCGGAGATGCGGGAGCCCAGATTACGCACCTGGGTCTCGCCACCCTGGCGGGATACGTTGTTGGCCTTGGTGGCGGATTCCGGAACCACCTGCTGCAGTGCGCGGGCAGTGTTTGGATCCTCGTCGAAGGCTGCACCGACCACCGCGTTACAGTCGGACTGCAACTGGTCACCCAGCCGGCCGCTGGGACAGGCCTCAGCGATCACCCCGGCCAGCGATTCCAGGTTGGGATTACCACCGGTGTAGGGAGCCAGTGCGTCTTCCACTATGTCGTTGATCGTCGGTGGCGCAGCCGGCGTATCGGCTGCCGCGGTGCCTGAAAGCGTGACCCGGCTGATACCGGTACTGGTATCGATCACCAGGGCGCCGCTCTGCGTCCCTTCCGACTGGGGCACGAAGGTGATCTGGATATCGCAGCTGGCGCCGGCATCCAGGGTGGTGCCGCAATCATTGGTCTGGGAGAAATCCCCTTCCGTGGTGATACCGTTGATATCCACCGGGACACTGCCCGGGTTGGAGAGAGTCAGGGTCTGCGGCTGGGATTCCGCATCCACCGTGGCATCCGGGAAATCCAGGGAGGATACCGAAGGCACCAGATCGGATGCAGCAACCGGCTCGGTACCCGTTACGCTCAGACTGATACTCTCGGAAACCGGGGAACTGCCGCTCATGGCCGAAATCAGCAAGGCTCCGCTAAGATCCCCCGCTACGCTGGGCGCTGCGGAAATCATCACGTCACAACTCGCGCCGGCGCTGAGGGTTGCCGGGCAATCATTGGTCTCGGTGAAATCCCCTTCCAGCATGAGGGTGAGTTCCGTCAGGGAGACGTTGCCGGTATTGGTGAAGGTCACCGTCTGGCTGGCACTGCTGCTGCCAATCTCCGTATCCGGAAAGCTCAAACTGCCATCGGACACCGAAAGGAACGCGCCCTGCACCGAGGCGGTCAGAGCGACACTGCTGCTGGTGCTTCCCTGAGGCCCGGAGCCTGTTACGGATAGCGTTCCGTTGACATCGCCCAGGGTGGAGGTGTTGATGCTGACCTGCACGGTACAGCTCTGGCTGGGCTCCAGGAACCCGGGACAGTCATTCGTCGCGGTAAACGGCGATGAGGCGCTGAGCGTGCTGATACTGGCCGTGGAGTTACCCGTGTTGGTCAGGGTGACCGGTACGGGGGTTGCGGGTGTACCGGGAAGCACGGCGCCGAAATCCACGCCGTTACTCTGCAGCACCAGTTCTCCGAGCTGCTGGTCGATGGCCGTTCCGCTCAGGTCGATGATCTCATTGATAGGCAGATATCCCGAGCCGAACACCACAGAACGGTCGGCGCCGATGATGGTCAGTGAACCGTTGTTGGTGCCCAGTGCGGTCGGTGAATAGACCACCGTAATGTTACAACTTGCCGTGGGCGCAAGAAGCAGGTCGTTGGAAATCAGGGGACAGTCGTGGGTCACGCTGAACGGCGCGGTGGCGGTAATCGAGTCGATCTCGATATTCGCCCCTGTGTTCTGGTTGGTGAAGGTCACCGTCACAGGTGTACTGTCAGTATTCACCACCACATCACCGAATGCGACCGAAGTCGGACTGACCGTCCAGAATGCGGCTGCGTTCATGGCAAAGGTCGCCAGAACGATGAGAATCAGGAACTGAAGCGTTGCATGCCGGCGCACGGGTGCGTGACAGGCCTTGCTGCGATGAGACATAAGGTTACTCCCCCTATTGTGATAACTCGATCCCTACCCCGCATCGCAAATCTTGGCGTACAGAGGCAACGGTATTCAAAATGCACGGACGCCCGGTTTAGCAGACCCCGGCTGAGGCGTCATGGTTTTTTTTCTACGGAACAGCCGCCCCTCTTGCGATCACAGTCCTGAACGCCCGGTTACAGGCATTTGGCTGTCATCGTCTCGCGGCTGGTTGGCTGGGATTAAGATTCGCCCATTTCCCAGCGCTTTTCAAGCACAGCGAAAGTGACAAATTACCATATTTTGATCCCGGCAGGTGCAGACTCAGAAGTCAGGTATTTTCGAATATACCAATAATATGTCAGAGTCTTCGCCAAACACCCGGCCGGTGAAAATGAAAAAGTGCGTTCAGAGATCGGGCGAGCCCCGCCCAAGGGTCATGAGGTAGTCTAAAAATACACTTTGATTCATAGGCTTGGCGATATGGTAGCCTTGCGCGTACTCGACCTTGAGGTTACGCAGATATTCGAGTTGCACCGCGTTCTCGACGCCTTCGGCGATTATCCGGATACCCAGACGGTGACCCATCAGGACGATCGCTTCGGTGAGCGACTGGTCATCGGGGTTTTCCGGCAGTCCATCGACGAATGCCCGGTCGATTTTCAGAAAATCCAAAGGAAACTGTTTCAGGTAGGCCAGAGAGGAATAGCCGGTCCCGAAGTCGTCCACTGCGGAGGAAACCCCAAGCGCCCTGAGGTCCTGAAAAACATTCAGCGCGGTTTTGTCATTCTGCAAAAACAGGTTCTCCGTAATCTCGACACACAGTGTAATACCCTGTTCGACAGCCTGTTGCAGGGTCCCGCTCAAGGCATCTCTAAAGGCGTCTTCGCAGAAATAGATCGGCGGCACATTGACCGCGATCCAGAATTCCTCCGGTCGCCCTTTCCACTCACGCGCATCAGTCATGATGCGTTGCAGCAGCCAATCGGTGATCGGGCGGATCAGTCCGAACTGCTCGGCAATCGGAATGAATTCTGCGGGTGTGATGTCCCCCATCTCCGGGTTGTGCCAGCGCAGCAAGGTCTCGGCACCGACCACGGCCCCGTCGGAAAGCCTTATGACAGGCTGATACACGGGATACAGTTCACCTTCCTCCAAGGCGTGTCGAAGACGGCTTTCCAGAGCCATCTTCTCCCGCACCTGCTCATTCATCTCGCGGGTGAAGAATCGAAAAGTGTTGCGTCCAGACCGCTTGGCCTCGTACATGGCGATATCCGCATTGCTCATCAGCATCCCGACACTTTCACCGTCATCCGGAAACAGCGAGATGCCCATACTGGAAGTCACATTGATCTCGCTCTCATAGACCTCGAAGGGAATTTTCACGGACGCGATCAGACGATCGAGAATAATCTGCAGATCCTCTGCAGGATTTTTTAGGTTTGGCACCAAAGCCATGAACTCATCACCACCAAGGCGACTCAGGGTATCTTCGTCGCGCAGTTGCGCCCAGATACGATTGGCGACCTGCACCAGCAACCCGTCACCGGTCGCGTGGCCCAGACTGTCGTTGACCATTTTGAAATTATCAAGATCGATGTAAATGACCGCGATCTTGTTCTTTTCACGCATCGCATGCTGCATCAACTGCTGCAGACGATCCATTGCAAGGAAGCGATTGGGGAGACCGGTCAACTGGTCGTGGGTAGCCTGTTCCACGAGGGTTTCCTCAAAGGCCTTGCGTTCACTGATGTCTTCCTTGACCGCAAGGTAATGGGTGATCACACCCTGATCATCGCGAATCGGCGCAAGTACTGCGGATTCCCAGTACTCTTCACCGTTTTTACGTTGATTACGAAATTCCCCCCGCCACAAGTCACCCTGACTCAACTGCGTGATGATCCGCTGCCGCTCCTGGGGTTCCTGGGTCTCGTTACCAAACATCGGAATCTGTTTGCCAATCACTTCATCCCGGTAATACCCGCTCACTTCGCAGAACCTCGGATTGACATACTCCACATGTCCCTCAAGATCGGTAATCACCACTGAGGCCGGACTTTGCTCGACTGCGAGCGACAGTTTGGTAAGTTCAACATTGGCCAGTTGGCGCTGGTGTATCTCTTCCGCCAACCGCTGGTTGCTGGATATCAGGGCCTCGCGATCGATGTTGATCTCATCCATCATGGAATTGAAACATGTCGCCAGGTGTCCGAGTTCATCATGCTGCTGCACCTCGACCTGATGGGTGAAATCCCCCTCCGATACCCGCATCGCGGCTGTTTTCAGCCTGCCTACGGGATCCAGGACATGCCATTTGAAAATCATGAAAATCAAAACGCCCAATGAGATCACGATGGCGCTGAAGATCTTGATTAAATCCACCAGCACCTGACGTGTATGTGCCTGCATCGGCTGGGTATCGAGGCCCACCAGAACATGACCGAGTTCCTCGCCGTTGGCGACAATCGAAAAACTGTAGAAAATGACCTTGTCCACGGTCAATCGCTGGGGATCCTGGGTTTCGTCGATGGTTTCGATCCAGACTTTGACCTGCTCGCGGGTAATTCCAGGAGGCAGGTAGGTGGTCATAGGCGTACCGCTGGGAGAACGAATCTGGGCAAACAGGACATCCTCGTCCTCGGTGATCTGTTTGACATAACGGTCCAGCATGGTGATGTCGAAGGTGTAGATCGCATCCGGACTGATCAGAGCGATGAAGCGGCCGAGGGCGACCACTTTACTTTGCAGACTGTTGGCCAGCAGCGTCTGCTGCGCCGAGTAGACATAGTACGCCGCGCCACCCAGGGTAAGCAGCAGAACGATACCGATCCAGAATATGAACCGGGCGCGCAGGCTGCGGGAGAAGCTGATGGCGTTGGGGGGGGCGTCAAAAGCCACTTAAATACTCCCACCCTGGGTTTATTGGGGACCTGACATGACCGCCGGATTGATTTATACGGCTGATACCCGATTCAGTGCTCATTGATAAAATCAATGATCATCCGGTGTGCGTCGTAGTCACTGTCGGTAACCGGATTGAGGGCTGTCAGGCGCGCTTTTTTCAAAATCCTAGCCCCTTCCTCCGTCGCTTTCAAATTCACCAGGAGTGACTGTATGCGTGCCTTCATTTCAGGATCCATTTCCGATTTCACTGCCCAGGGCAGATGCGGAAGCGGCTCGCTGACGGCGATAAGATCAAGTTGCTCCACTTCGATTTTCGAAGTGACGATTGGCAGGCGTCGCACCACCTCGCCGGCCCCGCCCGCATCGGCGCGACCCAGATAGGTCGCGAGCACTGCATTGGGAGGATTGATGGCATACACCTCTTCGTAATCGCTGGCATCCAGTCCCCCCTTGCGCAGCAGATAGGTGGGTACAATATAACTCATCATGGCGCGCGGGCCACCGCCAAACAGAATGGTCTTGCCTTTCAGGTCGGCGAGTTGAGTCAAGCCCGAATCCTTGCGCACATACACCGCGCCCTTGATCGTCTTTTCCCCAAACTCTTCGTTCTGAACCAGGGCATCGTAACGCAACTCCCTGTGGGCATTGACATAATCATATTGATTCATATGTACAATATCATAGCGGCGGAGTTTCAGGTTACTCAGAAACACCTCGAAGTCGGCAGACAACTCGAGGGTTACCGGTCTCCCCAAGGTCTGTTCCAGATAGCTGGCAAGCGGTTGGAACAATTGCGCGCTGGTCGCGGCGTCACGCCGGGGAAACACCCCCAGAATCAGGGGATCCTTCGCGATTGCCGGCAGATGCCAGGCAATCAGCAGCAATGCCAGAAACAGCGACATCACATTCAGCCAGCCCGCTCGCTTGGGTGCAACGGGGAGAAACGTCTGATCAGATACGGTGCCCATAGGGGTCAGTGGGTCCTTTTCGTTCTTGTCTTATCTCTCAGTTGATCGGCCGATTCCAACAACTCTTGAATGGGTATATTTGCTCGGGGATTGCGGAAGTTACAGCGCCGAATGCCGATTTACGGGCCATTATTCATGCCAGGGGTTGCCGGACCGTCCCGTTCCGCGCAACATCCAAACCACGACCTTGTCTCATCAACATGATCGGCTCAAACACATCCATCGAACCCGGTTGCCCCTGCTCAGTTACCGATCACGCAGGAACTTGTGGGCGACTTATCCGAGCCCGACAATGCGTCAGACGAATGCTAACAAGATGGGCAGATACGACAACAGGAGACTATTTGCAATGAAGCATTATGACAATATTCGACAGTTTCCAAGCCCAAGGCAAGTGTTTCAGGCAGCGAATCCATCCTTCCCGACCCATGCGAGTAACCGACCATGACTTCAGCACCCGGCAACATGAAATCGCCCCCTTCCAGCCGGACCCGGCAGGTGCTCACAATACTCGCAGTGATCATTGGCGTAGCGGGGCTGATCGGCCTGGGCGGATACCTGCATTCCACCCGTCCCGATTATTACCAGCCGGAGCGTTCTGCTCTGGTCCTGGCGAAACAACGCCTGTATGCCTCTTTCGGCGAGGAAACCGATCTGTTGCAACGTATTCACGAGATGCACCAGGACATGCAAGCCGCGATCGGTATTCTCGAGCAGGCGGAAATCGAGCCCCAATACCGGTCAGAACTCGATAGCCTGCTCGACCAATTGCGAGAACTCGATGACCTCAACCGGTTGCAGAGCACCTCACACGAGGAGTTGCAGCGGGTGTTTGCCAATGTGGAATACCGGCTGAATCTTCTGATCAAAAAAGTCGAGGCCCAAGAGAAAAAAAACTGATATTTCCTACCACCACTCGCCTGCCTCAGGCTTGCGGTTTTTCCTCATGCCCGCCAAACCCCCAACGCATGGCTGAGAGGATTCGATGGGCAAGGTCCGACTCGCCCCGGGAGTCGAACCGGGCAAACAGGGCCGAGGTCAATACCGGTGCGGGAGTTCCGGTTTCAATCGCAGCCTGGGCCGTCCAGCGTCCCTCCCCAGAATCCGAAACCCTTCCCGCAAATCCATCCAGCTGTGGATCCCGACTCAGGGCTTGCGCGGTCAGATCCAGCAGCCAGGAGGCAATCACGCTGCCACGCCGCCAGACTTCACTGACCTGGGCGATATCGATGTCGTACTGATAATATGCCTGATTCGACATCGGAGCGGTTTCCGCATCATTTTCCCGCGCATGCCGTCCGATGCCCGCATGCCGGAGAATGTTGAAACCTTCCGCATAAGCGGCCATCAGACCGTATTCAATACCATTGTGGACCATTTTCACAAAATGGCCGGCACCTGCAGGTCCACAGTGCAGCCATCCCTCCTCCGCAGGACTCGGTTCACCCGTGTTCCCCGGTGTGCGGGGTTCATCAAACCCCGGGGCCAGGGACCGGAACAGCGGCGCCAGGGAGTCCACGATTTCAGATTCGCCGCCAATCATCAGGCAGTAGCCTCGCTCCCGCCCATGCACGCCCCCACTGGTGCCCACGTCCAGGTAGTGGATACCATCCTCGGCCAGCCGTTGTGCACGCAGGATGTCGTCCTTGTAGTAACTGTTACCCCCGTCGAGCAACACGTCACCGGCTTGCAACCTGGGCGCCAACTCCGCGATCACATCGTCCACCACCCCGGCCGGCACCATCATCCAGATGGTCCTGGGTGACTCGAGATGTTCCAGGAACCCGTCCAGAGTCGTAAACCCCTGCACGGATTCACTCAGCAGAGCATCCACCGCCTGCGCCGAATGATCGTAGACCACACATGAGTGGCCGTGCGAGACGAGTCTGCGAACCATGTTGGCGCCCATACGCCCCAATCCAATCATACCCAACTGCATGTCGTTCTCCTTGTTAATGTTTTCCAACCATCGCGTGACCGCCACGCAACACTTGCGAGCTCAGGCCGGTACGGCCCCGGATTCATCCCGCGTGAGCTTATCCATCAATCGACGGGCGGTTTCTGTCAGCATTGCGTCACCGCTCGTCATGAGCAGGAAGCGTTCTGCCTTGAGTGTTCCCTGATAGCGAAGCAGCGGTGGGTTCGGGAGTAGAAGACTGATCAGCGTCGCAACCAGACCAGTCAGCAAACCGACAGCCAGGGCGCCTTCCGCCGAAGCAGCCAACAGATCCGGTAGCGGGTTACTCAGTCCCAACGGGCTGATATCCGGGAACCAGAAAAATGCCGCGCCGAACAACAACCCCCACAGGGCGCCGATCACCAGCCCTGTGCCACCCCATGCCTTGACCCGGTCAGCCAGGGTGTAGATCCCGAGGGGCCGTTCTTCCGAGTGGTAGCCCTTGCCGACCAGCGTCAGGGCATCGACTGGAAAACCCTGTTGCTGCAGCCTGACGATTGTCGCCTCGGCCTGGGCGTGGGTATCGAAGACACCGATCACTGCCTGATGGAACTCGTCGACATCCCTTCGCGTCCGGCTGTTTGCCTGATCGGCAGAGTATTGTTGTGCCAGATTTGCCATCGATACTTCCTCCTTCACTGCAGAATTTCATACTCAAGATGCTTGTTACCATTAGTGCAGCATCAGTCGTGCCAATGGACCGGCAGCCCACAATCGTGCGGATTGAGATGAAAGACTTGCCGGCAAAACAGCATGCTTGGTGTAAATCAACCGGCTGATAAGCACCAATGCGGGATCAGGCACCCGCTCGCTGCCGGATATATTGAACAGAGGGACTGTTTAGCGATCGATCGCGGTCTGGATCGATTTACGAGTCTGCAGATAGCGACGGGAACCCCACAAAGCCACCCCGATGCTGATCGGCACGAGCAATCCGCCGAGCAGTTCCATGGCGATGACCCCTTCGAACAGCTTCAGCAGGGTGATGCCGGATACCAGCATCATCAGGGCAGTGCGATACCAGGACAGCAGGGTCCGTTCATTGGCCAGGCGGGTGCGGTCAATCGCCAGATGATCCCGAAGAATCATCTGTTTTCCCACCCCGGTGTATGGCGGGGCGACCGGTTCGGTGGTGTTCGACTTCTGACTTCTCACAAATAAAACCTGAATTATTCAACACTCATGTTACCGCTCAATCCTCGGCGATCAATCCATATTTCTGCACCCGGTAACGGAGTTTCTCACGCGTGGTGCCAAGTACCCGGGCGGTCAGACTGACATTGTCATCATTGCGTGACAAGGCCTGGGTGAGGATGCTGCGTTCCATGTCGTCCAGGCTGATACTCCCATCGAGGGGCAGACAGATCCGGTTGCCTTCCGCGTCGGAGGACGGCTGGGGTGACTGATTCATCGACTCAGCCTCACCCAGGTGCAGCCAGCGCTCAGGAAACACCGGACCGTCCGCCAGCAGAACACAGCGTTCCACCAGGTTACGCAGTTCACGCACATTGCCTGGCCAATCGTAATGTCCAAGACGCTGCCAGACGGAATCCGGCACCGATGAGACCTTTTGTCCGGAACGGGCATTGAACTCCTCGATGAATACCGGCAGCAGGTCCCGAAGATCCTGTCTGCGTTCTCGCAGGGGAGGAACCTCGAGCCGAAAAACCGCCAGCCGATGATACAGATCAGCACGAAATTCCCCGTCACCGATGCGTGACTGCAAATTCTGATTGGTGGCCGCCACCACCTGTAGATCGACCTGAAGTTCCCGATCGCCACCGACCCGCCGCAACCGTCGATCCTCGATCGCCTTAAGCAGCTTGGCCTGCAAATCCATGTCCAGTTCGCCCAGTTCGTCGAGGAACAGGGTCCCGCCATTGGCCTGTTCGATCAGGCCACGTCGACGACCCTTGGCGCCGGTGAAGGCGCCGGCTTCATGGCCAAAGAGTTCCGACTCCAGCAGTTCTCTCGGCAAGGCGGCACAGTTGACCTCAACCAGGGGGCCATCGGCCCGCGGGCTCGCGTAATGAAGAATCCGTGCGACCAGTCCCTTCCCGGTACCGGTCTCTCCGGTGAGAAGCACCGCGGAAAAGGGTACCCGGGACAGCCGGGCCAGCATGTCACGAACTTCCCGAGCCGCGTCACTGTGGCCGAGAAAGGCCTGGGGGGAAAAGTGACTGCCCCGCTCCCGACCCTCGTCACGCAGGCGTCTCTGAGCCCGGGCACTGCGCGCAGCCCCGGCCACCACCAACTGCAGGCGTTCCTGGTCGCAGGGTTTTTCCAGGAAATCGTAGGCGCCAAGCTTGAGCGCACGCACCGACTCGGGCACACCGCCGTAAGCAGTGAGCAGGATCCACTCCCCAGGTATCGCCCGGGTGCGCACCTTTTCCAGCAGATCCAGGGCATTGCCATCCGGCAGATTCATATCAGAGAGCACCACCAGGGGCTCCATATTCTGCTCGAACAGAATACTTTCCGCTTCACTGAGATCCGTGGCTAGCCGGGTCTCCCAACCGGTACTGGCAAACTCGTCGCACAACTCGGCGCCGAGTAACGCCTCGTCCTCAATCACCAACAGGGTATCAGGCATTCGAAATTACTCCGTTGTTATTACTGGGCCCTGTCATTAGGCCCGGGCAGACGGCAGGGCAGCCGCAGGCTGACACAGGCGCCGCCGTTCGCGGGATTCTCGAGGCTGAGATCACCATCGTGATCCCGCACGAAACGCCGCACCATGGCAAGACCCAAACCCGTCCCGCCCTCACGCCCCGTCGCGAAGGGCCGCACCCCTACCCGTAGCATCTCTTCAGGAAATCCAGGCCCGTCATCCTGTACACGAATCAACAGTTGCGCGTCCTGGTGTTGCGCACTGACGACTACCTGCCCCTGATCTCCCTGGATCTGTACCGCATTCAACACCAGATTGAGCAGGGCCTGACGCAGACCGGCGATTGGCAGCAGACAGACCAGGTCGTCCCGAATCTCTGCGCTGAGCATCATTCCCTCGGGCACTTGGTAGTGGATCAGTCCAAGCAGTTCACTGACACATTGTGAAATCGATGTTTCCACGTAAGGTTCCGGCGCATGCCGGGCCATGTCCACCTGCTGGGTCAGCAGATGATTGATACGTTTGAGTTCATTGATGACCGCTGCGATACGCTTGCCCTGCTCTCCCTCGCCCACATACTGATGGACCTTGGAGCAGGCCAGTTGGATACCCGCGAGTGGATTGCGCAGTTCGTGAGCGAATCCGGCGGACACCGCACCCACGGCCGCCAATCGCTCGGCGCGCGACAGCTCACGACTTTGCGCCAGAAGCGCCATGGTGGCGTCACGGACCCTGTGTTCGAGCAACTGCTCCCGATCCTGATGTTCAGCCTCGAGTTCCTGCAGGCGTGATACCAGGGCGTTGTAACTGTTGAAGGCGGGACGGGCCAGACGGGCGGTCTGGTTGAGCTGTTGTTCCGGTACCGGTTTGAATTCCCGTCCACCCAGCCGGTTGAGCAGATCCTGCAAATCCTTGAGCGGTTGCCGGGTCCTGTGCAGCAACAGCATCAGGGCGATACCACCCACCAGGGGCAGACCCAACATCAACGCCATCGCCAGGCGGAATTCCAGGTGAGTGGACCGCACGACATCTGAAAGCAGACCACTGTGCATGACACGTTCATTACCGAGTACTCCGCGCAGCTGACTCAGGGCATCGAGCAGCACCTGCATACGGCTCGGCGAATCGGTCTGCAGATTTTCAACAATGGCACTGAGTCGTTGCGAGGTTTCGGGATGCAGAGTGCCCTCCATGCGCGAGATCTGTACCACCTGCTGCCTCAAACCATCCAGTTCCTCTGAATCCAGGGTCGCACCACGCAGGGCCTTGAGCAGGGTCTGCTCCAGACTCAGCCCCACCTCTTCGATCTGCCCCATTTGCAGCAGATGTTCCTGCACCGGGTGCAACCGATCGAGACTGCGCCAGGACATCGATACCAGGCCGGTGAGGGCAAACGCAACCAGCAGCGCGGACAATCCGAGGGGCAGCCAGAAAAAACGCTGCATGGCACTACGCCCGAACGGCATTTGATTTACCTCTTGCATGGGTTGAGTCGCTCCTGTCGATCCCGGATGCCAAGCGCCGCGTGTGAGCGCAAACAAAACCTTGCGGCAGCCCCTGCAGATTCCGTTTGCAAACCACATGCCGGGCTCGAAAAGGGCTTGATCCACGCGGTCACGCCGTTTCCAGGACATCGACTGGTTCAATATACCCACATCATGGTGCAAATTCACCAACAGGCAATTTACGGATGCATGCGTTGTGACAGGTAGTCACGACTGTCTGGTCGTTACAGCAGTTTTCGACACAGTTGGCGAGATTTTTTACTGGATGGACGCGAGCGGACCCCGTGCCAGTGGATCGTTGACTCTGACCTGTCAGGCTGCAGGATCAAGATGATCGCGAATCGGGGCGCGCCGCAGCAACCAACTCAGGGATCCGCCCTGCAGCAACAAACCGAACACCACCACCCCATAGGTCGCCGCCACCAACAGGTCACGGGGTGTCGAGGTCGGTAAGGACAGAGCCATGGCCACGGAGAGACCGCCCCTGAGTCCTCCCCAGACCATCACGCCGAAGGCGACATGCGAGACCTGTCCGCGCCGGTGCAGCAACAGATAGGGTAAACCGACACTCAGCAGACGCGCCGCGAGCACCACCGGAATCAACACCAGGATGACCGCGACATCGAGTCTTTGGAAGTGCATCATCAACACCTCCAGGCCGATCAGCACGAACAATACACTGTTGAAGATCTCGTCCAGCAGATGCCAGAACAGATCCAGGTGATGACGGGTGATTTGCGACATCGTGTTACGTCCATGATGACCGATGATCAAACCCGACACCACCACCGCCAATGGTGCCGATACGTCGAGATGGTCCGCCAGGGTGAACCCGCCACTGACCAGCGCCAGTGTCAGCAGGATCTCCACCGTGTACTGATCGACGCCTCGCAGCAACCGGGCAATCAGTCCGCCGGCAAGGATACCGAACAGGATCCCGCCGAGGGTCTCCCGGGCAAACAACAGCAAAGCGCTCACAGGATCGATAGATCCGGACTGCTCGTGCACCGCAAGCAGTAACAGAAACAGGGTAACACCCACTCCGTCATTGAACAGGGACTCACCCGCCATACGCGCCTTAAGCCCCTGGGCGGCCCCCAGGCGTTTCAACAGGGCCAGCACCGCGATGGGATCAGTGGGTGAAATCAGGGCGCCAAACAACAGGCAATCGATAAACGGTTCCGCCTGGCCAATCCAACCTAGCATCGCGTAGGCGCCGCCACCCACTGCAAGGGTGGAGATCAAAACCCCCAGGGTTGAGAGAAATGCAATCGGGAGCGCCTCCCGGCGCAGTTCCGTCAGGTCCACGGACAATGCACCGGCAAACAACAGAAAGCCCAGCAGTCCATGCAACAGCGTGGTATCGAAGGATATCCGGTCAAGCAGCTCGCGCACCGGTGTCGTGAGATCGAAACCCAGCCCTTGCAACAGCACCAGGCTCAGGGAAAACACCAATGCCACGCTCATCACCCCGATACTCGACGGGAGATGCAGCCAGCGATGATTCAGATAGGCGAACACGGCTGTGAGGGTGAGCAGACCCGCAAGCGTTTCCCAAAAACCCATATGCCCTCCCGGGGGCGGTTTGAAAATATCGTCAGTTCAAAACTGATAAGTAACAACTGCCGGACGCTGGAAGACGCCCGGCAGTGAAAAACTGGATCGATCCCTGATCCCGCTCAGTGGATCATGAGGTCGCCTTGGGAATGGTGATGGTCAGACTGTTATCCTGGAACTGGGTCTTCATGCCGGAGGCCTTAACCGGCCCGGGCAGTGTAAATGCCTGTTGATAACTGCTCACATACTGGTCCTGTTCCAAGACCTTACCCTGGTCTGAAGTCAATTCCCCAGTACCCCGGGTCTGCGATGACAGGCTCAGCAGACGACCGTTCAGGTTGATATCGATGTTGTTTTCATTCACACCCGGAATATCGGCTGTGACCACATAGTTGTCACCCTGATCCTCCAGGGCTACCTGGGATCGATCAGCCGGATTATCCCATCCCATCCTGGGCATCTGACGCATATTGGCGCTCATCAACCGATCCATCCTTGCCTGGATACGCATCATGTCCGCATGCAGCGCAAGCCAGGGATCCGTCGCTTCGGAGATCACCACCGTCTCCTGCATGGTGTTGGCGGCGGACTGATCCTGATCGGCGTCCTGTTTCTCGGCACTGTACGCTTCGGCGCCAATTACACCGATGACCGCGAGCACTGCGGCGGTTGCGAGACTGCGTTTTACGATCCGTTGGTTCATAACGACTCTCCTCTTGTTGAGGCGTTCGTGAGACCTGCCTTCGAGCGGCAAGCACTCTCAAGACGCCTGCTTCACTGTCATGGTGACTTGAAAAACGCTCAAGTCACCGCCAAAAAAACAATTCGCTTTAATGCCCCATGACAGGTTCCCCACAGGGTTTCACACTTCCTGGTACCTGCTGTCGTCAAAGACGGTCAGCCGCGCTTCCTCCTGATGGGTCGGCGCCAGCCAGCTGCGTCCGTCACGACTGATCAGACCCTCGGCGGACTCCGGTCCCCAACTGCCCGCGGGATAATTGGGAAAATCCACCGCCGGATAGGTTGCCCATACATCGAGTACCGGTTGCAGCAGCGACCAGGCGGCTTCGATCTGGTCAGCACGCATGAACAGGGTCTGGTCACCGGCCAGGACTTCATATAACAGGGTTTCGTAAGCAGTGGGGACCGGGTTGCGAAAAGCATTCTGATAGGAGAAGCGCATGTCCACCGGTGTCAGGGTGAAGTGTGCACCCGGCACTTTGACATTGAGCTTAAGGTCGATCCCCTCCTCGGGCTTGAGCCGGAGTACCAGGCGCGCCGGTTGCTGATCCTCTGCGGCAGTATAAGGATAGGCCTGATGCGGCACCGGGCGGAAGCGAATGGACACCTCGGAGATGCTTTTTCCCAGGCGCTTTCCGGTGCGCAGGTAGAATGGAACATCCTGCCAGCGCCAGTTGTCGACAAACAGTTTCAGGGCAGCGAAGGTTTCAACCGGTGAGTTGGGATCCACCCCGGGCTCCCCCCGGTAGGCAGGCACGTGTTCACCCTCGATCCAGCCCGTGCCGTACTGGCCACGGGAAGCGTATCGGGACACTGAATCCTCGGGTATCGGTCGCAGTGCACGCATTACATCCATCTTTCGATCACGCAGGCGGTCCGCATCGAAACTCGCCGGGGGCTCCATGGCGATCAGGCAAAGCAACTGCATCAGGTGGTTCTGAACCATGTCCCTCAGGGCGCCTGCATGTTCATAATAAGCACCACGATGTTGCACACCGAGACTTTCTGCGACTGTGATGGTTACGTGATCAATGTAGCGTCGGTCCCAGATGGGTTCAAAAATCGGGTTGGCAAAGCGCAACGCCAGAATGTTTTGAACCGTCTCTTTGCCGAGGTAATGATCGATACGATAAAGCTGTGATTCATCGAAGGCCTGCTTGAGTTGGGCGTCGATGAGGCGAAAACTTTCCAGATCGGAACCGATGGGCTTTTCCACCACCAGACGGGTATTCTGGCGGTCAGCCGCCAAACCTGCGGTGCCGAGTCCCTTTGCAGCCGCTGCAAAAATCGAGGATGGCGTGGCCAGATAGAAGATGCGCTGCACCGGTGGACTAAAGTGGGCTGCGAGTGCTTCTAGGCGCGGTTTCAGTGCCTGGTATGATTCGGTATCCATGAGATCCATCGATTGGTAATCGAGCCGTTCACTGAAACGCTGCCAATCCGCATCTGCCGGCTTGCCGGAGCGGGCATGCATTTCACAACCTGCACGCAGCCGTTCGGACAGTTCAGAAACACTCAAGTCACCACGGTCCACACCGAGAATACGAAACTCATTGGGCAAGGCGTGATTCATATGTAACTCGTAGAGTGCCGGAACCACCAGTCGTTGCGCCAGGTCGCCGGCGGCACCCAGCAGGATGAATAGGGTTGGCTGTTCAGTCGCCACCTGTTTGTGATTCGAGTTCATGGATACACCAGCTCCTGTTTTTTTTCAGTCATCCTGTGAGGCACCTTTCAGGCGCCTGCCAACCCTGTTGCATCCAACGTGCCAATGGTTGATATACCGAGGAAACACCTTATGCAGCCCGTCAACCTGAATCGACGAGGCGGTATTGGTGCAAGACCACCACTGTGGATTGGGTCATTCGAACCAGAACGCGCCGTCAAGCAGAAGATTGCTGGATACGGGACGTTTCACTTTATTGCTTGTCTCTCGAACCCGCACCCTTCCCTTGAAGGTCCCGGTGATTGTCATGAGAGGTTGGCGTTGGAATTGCTATTGTCCTTTTTTCAGATTCTGCGGGAGCCGGGATTACACTTCGCTGGATCCGGACTACAAAGTCGGGCATCGGACTGCCTGAAGTCGGCTTTTTTCAATCCGAATCATGCAATGCCTTTACAACCGGCATGCACAGTGACCAGGCTCTGGTCGCAGTCAGCAGAGTCCTGCTTCTGCGCAAGCCCGGAGAGCCGGTTCATCGCAGACACCGTCTAACCGACTACGCCCGCGCCCGTTAGCTACGTAAGTTCATGGATTTCAATGTCGATGTTCACCGGGTCCTGGGAACAATTGTGGATGCCAAGTCGCTTGTGGTCGATAACAGTCTGGCTATGGCCGGGTTAATAACCATGAACTGGTTTACCTGTTCCGCTCCGATGCAGAGGTCACCGCCGTGTCGAACTGGTTCCAGTTGATCTCACGACGTAATCAGTGCGACACATCCCAAACCGGCAGGCCGGATTCGGAATATGGCGGAAGGAGTGGTTCAGCTGTTGGCATTCCAACTTGAAAGTCGCAGATATCCCCGCGATCAACCCGCTCCGAGCAAGTGCGTAAGGCTATGCACGAATTGCCCGACTCCTTGATCGACATACAGACCGAATTGGGCAATACACGAATAGGCGATCGTGAACTGGGCAATCGCAAAACCCGAAATCGTGAACTGGCTAAGACTGAAAAGACCAATCCCGAACTGTGACAGGTTGATGATGCCCACTCCGAACTGTCCGATTGCGATTACACCCTTGGCGACCACTGGAGCCCTGTTTGGACGATACTTGAAGGAAACATGCAGCAGCGGAAGGCCCAGCAAGGTAGCTTTCGATTTGAACTCATAACCCCATCCGTTCCAGTTCGGTACCGCTGGGTGCGGCGCCCCGCAGGACGGACAGGCAATGGCATCCTCGCTGACCGGATGCTGACATTGTCGACAGGGTTTCATCGGCTTGTTCCTAAACAGACTGTATTTTAGAGAAAACCAGGCTTAATGCCCGGCATATACACTACAGTGTAGAGCTCAAAGCCGGAGCCTGTGAGATAACCAGTCGTTAGATTCGCCGTAGGTGAAACATGTTTTTCAGTTTAGAATCACCCTGCCACTGATGCCAGATGGCCATCGCGACATGCCCGCCCCAGTAGGCCCACATCAGATTGGCCAAAAAGCGATGCGCACTCAAGGAGATCTGCGCCCACTCTGTCAAATGACCCTGGGGACTGAGTCCCAACCAGACCAGTAATCCGCTCGATGCCATCCCCAGTCCACACAGTGCACCCAATCCATGCACCGATTGAGCGACCCGTTGATTGTGCTCAGTATCCGCCAGCTTCCCCAGCTTCCAGGCTCTCAGCGAGTACCTCAAGGACCCATACCAGACAGCAAGTGCCGATTGTCGGAACCATGGGAAAAGTTCTCCGGGACCCGCTTCATCCCGGCGGACAAACAACCAGGCAAACCACAACAGCAGAACTGGCAGGGAGAAAATACCCACAAGCTCATGCAGATCAAAACCCACTGATGCCCGCAGGGGCGTGAGATGTCCCGGTCTGGGAAGAGCCATGAAGGTTGAAACCAGCAGTTGCAGGGTGATAATTATGGAGATACCCAGGTGAAGTGCACGGGTTATCCAGGACAGTACTCTACTCATATCATTTTTCCACAGCTTGTCGATAGTCCGTAAATATCGCATCTGAGCACTTCAGGCCAGACCGGGCAGCAGGGACTGCAGTCCGTGGGTCATAAACTGCACCGCAATTGCTGCCAGGATGAGGCCCATGATTCGGCTGGCCACATTCACGCCAGTTTGACCCAGCCGGTGAATCAATCGATCTCCAAGGCTCAAAGCCAACCACACAAGCCCGGCAACCAGGCATATTTCCCCAACCAGAAGAACTGACCAGAGCCAGTCAGACTGCTGGTGCGCATAGATGATCACGGTACTGATCGCACCAGGTCCTGCGAGTAGCGGGATACCCAAGGGTACAACACCGATCTGCTGACTCTGGATTGCCTCGTTTGCCTCATCCTGGGTATGCCGCGCGCCACTCATGCGTGCATGTAACATGGCGATGGCCATCAGCAGGATGAGTATCCCGCCTCCGACCTGAAAGGCCGGCAATCCGATGCCCAGTACATGCAAAAGTGGTCTTCCGACAAGTGCCGCAAGACTCAACACGATACCCACAGTCAGTGCGGCGCGTTGGGCAGTGACGCGTCGTTGTGCCAGATCATTATCCTGGGTCAAAGTCGCAAAGGCTGTTACGGCCAGAAGGGGATTTACAATCACTATCAGTCCCACCAGTGTCTGCAGATCATGCATGGGGAAAGTCATCACAGGCTCCCTATTCTAAGATTTGTCTTCTCAAGAATGCAGGATGCAGGCCAGGCCGCGGGTCAACCGGAAAACGCTGACACAACCGTGCTAGAGATGGAAAAATCCGCACAAACTGCTGTACGGAATGGTTTATTCCACGGAGTGGTTGAAAATCACCGGGGAATATCACCCAAAGTGCCGACGACTCAGGGCCTGAAACACGAAATCGACAGCCTCATACGGGGGCTGGAATGCTTTTCTGCCCGGCAACGCATTATAAGCGTCAGCAGCCTGATGGCAGGCGCGAGTGATACCGCCTCGGGCGTGGGAAGACCGCTCCTGGCATTCTGTTTGCAACACTATTGGCAAGCCCCCTCACACGGGTTACCGAGCTGTAAAGAATTCACAGGAGACGACACATGAAACTGACACACAAAACCATTCTCGTCAGTCTATTCTCAGGAACCATAACGCTCGCCAATCCAGTTATGGCTGGTGAAATACCCGGTTACCTCTACGACAGCGCAGGACAACCGGTCATTTCCGACAGTGGCGAATGCGTGCACACAGGTGCATGGAACAAATCAATGCCCGCATGTCCCCTACCCAATGTGGTATTTGAAGAGCGGAATGGCCTGCTCCAATACACCCTCGACGATTCCGAGTTTTTCGGCTTCGATAAAGTTTTGCTCAGCGAGCATATCAAGGCAGACCTGGACAGCCTGATCAACAACATCGAAGACACCGACCTGATTCACGGCATCACCATCACAGGGCATGCTGATGACATCGGTCCGGCTCCCTACAATACACAACTGGCACAACGGCGTGCAGACGCCGTCAAACACTATCTGGTAGGGCAAGGCATCCCATCAGATCGGATCAATACCCAGAGCGAAGGCAGTTCCAATCCTCTGGTGACCTGTGCCGGAATTCAGAACAAGAGCCAGTTGATCAATTGCCTCGCGCCCAACCGGCGTGTAGACATCCAGGCCCTGGTCGCCGAAAACGTGGATATCAGTACATTGCTGATTTTGCCTGCCGGCGAATAAACGAGTCCTCTAAGCGATCTTGGATCTCAGTCAGTTCCAAGGCCCTTGCCTCGATCGGTATCCTTACCATCGGGGCATTTTTTCGCATGAAGCCAACACAGAAGTGACCGCAGGCACGGAATGAATCTTGGTCACAGAACACAGTATCAGCATAAATCGTGCGTACAAACTCGTAAATCCATATTGAAAGCGGAACCTGTAAATGTTACTGCTTTTCCTTTCACTCACCCCCTGCTGGAGGACTTATGATGGACATTGCCCTGCTCTCACCACTGATTTCAATTCTCTCAGGAGTGGCAATTCTGATCTGGCCGAGACTTCTCAGCTACATTGTGGCCTTCTACCTGATCCTGTTTGGTCTGGTGGCGTTGCTCCCCAGGCTATCGATGGGTATGTAATTCGGACTCAATGTGGCAAAAAACGGCGTGGTTGTTGCTTTCCCTTGCAGTTTCAAGGTCTCAGCGGGCCGGGTATAGATGTGTACCCAGGCGATTGTATAAATCTTCATACTATGGTGGGATACACTTCGCTTAGTCATCCTCCGTGATCGCAGTCTTTGGCGGCCAAGCAATCAGATAGTCAGCAAACTGGGTGACTATCCGTAAAGTAAGTACACCTCATTTGTCAGACTGTACTGGGAGTTCTTTCCCGACACGGATCGATCCTGCTGATATCCCTGGAGCTTGAGATATAGTGCCCCTGAACATAGTCCACGTTGGACGCATGGAGAAACTGCAGTATCTCCGCATTCTCTACATATTCCGCGATGGTTTTTTTACCCAGTGAATGTGCGATATCGTTGATTGAATTCACGATTGCCCGATCACTCGGATCGGATGTCACACCACGGACGAACAAACCGTCGATTTTGATGAAATCCACAGGCAAATGCTTGAGGTGAGAAAAAGAGGAGAAACCGCTGCCAAAATCATCCAGTGCAAACCGGCAACCGAGTGCGTTGAGGCGGCTGATCAGATCGTTTGCTGATGCAAGGTTAGATACCGCCGAGGTTTCCGTAATCTCGAAGATCATCCGACTGGAATCGAGTTCCAATTCTACGATCAATGACTCGATCACATCGATGAGCTGCGTATTACCAATACTCTGCCCAGACAGGTTTATCGAGAAACTGCCCCGGTAGCCGGAGTGTTGCAACAGCGCAAGCCGGTTAAGTGCCGCTGTCACGACCCAGCCATCGAGTTTATCCATCATATTGAAACGTTCCGCGGTTGGCAGAAAAGCCCCGGGGTAGACCAAACCCCAGGAGGGATCAATCAAGCGCAGTAATACCTCGCTGATCATACGGTCCTGGGGTACCATCTCGAGCAACTCATCCAAGACAGGCCCCTCACCGGAATTCATCAGTGCGTGGGGGATGTATTCCATTGGGATAATCGGGTGGTAATGCAGCAAGAGGTGATCGTGCTCGAGGGCATCATGCAATCGTGACGACCAGCCCAAATCCTGATCCATTGCCTGCTTGCTGTCGTTTTCCGGAATAAACAGGTGAGTACGATTTCGTCCTTCAGCTTTTGCAATGTGACATGCGATATCCGCATTTGCCAGGACCTCACTGGCCGACTCGGAGTCACAATCAATCAATGCGATACCAATTGTTCCGTTGACTTTGTATTGTTTGCCGTTGTACGTGTACAGATAGTGGTCGAGCATCTCTCGGTAGCCCTCCGCAACCTGATGCACAGTTGACGCATTGACATTCCTCAGGATAATCGCGAATTCATCTCCACCCAAGCGGGCAAGCAGATCCGTTTTTCTCTGACGTAATGCCATCTTGTGCGCGATTTCGACTAACAGTTGGTCGCCAGCCGCATGACCGGCGGTATCATTGATGTATTTAAACCGGTCGAGATCAATATAGAGCAGTGCGCTCGTTTCCTTGCTGCGTTTCAGCCTTTGAGTTTCGATATTTAGCTGTTCCTCGAAGTAGCGGCGGTTGTAAATCTTTGTCAGGGCATCATGGCTTGCCTGCCACCGCAACTCCTCCTCGAGCAGTTTGCGTTCCGAGATATCCCGAAATGCCACTACGGAACCCTCGCAACGTTCGTTGATGGTGAGGGGATATACCGTACATTCCACCGGGATCGAAGCCCCGGTCTTGTGCCAGAACAGGGTCTCCCAACCATGGATCGATTGTGATTCATCATAGGTCTGTTGCAAAAAACAGTGTGCTTCGTCTATCGGCTGGCCTTCTTTGTCGGCATAGTGAAAAAGCTCAAGCGCGGATCGTCCTATCAGGGGTTCGTCTGGATCATAGCCGAGAATCCTTCGACAGGCAGGATTGATAAAAGAGATCCGACCGTCGGGGTCGACCCCGTACACCCCCTCACCCACAGACCTGAGAATACCCCCCAGGCGTTCGCGTTCCTTTTCAATGGATTTATGCGCTCGGATATGTCGACTCATCGCATCGATCCGGGTCAGGAACAGGTCATCGCTCTCATTCTTGAACAGGCACTCCACTGCACCTGCCTCCAGCGAATCCTTGATCGCCTTATCCAGGTAAGCAGCCGTAATGATCGCAGTGGTTATACCGGTTGTTGCAGGATGTTCCCGCAGGCGGTGACACAGTATGTCGCCAGTCGCTTCGGGCATGAAGTAGTCAATGATTGCGATATCGAAAGGCGACTCCAAGGCCTTGTTAAATCCCTCCTCCACGCTGTCGGCAGTCTCAGTTTCATAGCCGTTAGAGGTAAGCAGTTTGCGGTATTTATAGCGAACAGTGGTCGAGTCATCGACAAACAACACCCGAATCGGTTGCAGGGCAGACGTGCCGCTCGGATGCGGCCGATCGAGACGGTTGGTGAGACCCAGTAGAATCGCCAGGATATCGGGTGTCCGGTAATACTCCTCCCAAAGCAGAAACACTGCATTCGATCTGAGCTTGGTCATCGCAGCCAGTGCCGGCTCCGATTCATGGTTGAAGATGATCAATGGCAGGGTGCGTATTGCGGGCTGATGAAGGTAATCATACAGTTCGTCCTTGCCCGGCAGACGCTGCTCCGACCATCCCACCAGAACTGCATTGAAACCGCTACCGTCACTACTACCCAGGCGAATTCGCTGTAGCGCCGAGGAATAATCGAGTTCAACCTCTACCTCATAACCTGCCCGAATGAGGAGATTCTTTTCGATATGCCGGATTGTGGTTGAATGCTCTATCAGCAATACTCTTGGCAAAACTGCTCACTCCAAGGTGTCCAATAGACGCGCGGACGCGTATCCTTGTCCCATACTTCAGTAACGGGCATACCCGATTTATCTTTAATATTTAATACTTTGAGAGTTTAATTCCCGGCGACCGGACGACTCATCAGTATCACATTCAGCTTCATAAATGGGCGATTTTCACTCATTGCTCATCCCTCATCCGTGCCAGACATCTCATTCTGAACATCTGATCTCGAATAGCGATGATCCCGCAGTGTGTAATTGATAAACCCTGAACAGTGGCGGAATGTGTGCATCTTTACTGGTGTTGCGGTTATCACACGAATGCAAAGAGCACTAACTACCAGCATCTGCCACTTCGATTCGGTTTCGTCCCAGTTCTTTGCTACGATAAAGTGCATCGTCAGCTCGTTTGACGAGATGATTTTGTGAACTGTAGTTCTGAAAGTCTGTTGCCACCCCAATACTCATTGTGATGTATGCGCCAATGGGTGAATCCGGATGGGGTATCTTCAACTCCGCTATGACTTCCTGAATCCTGTTTGCAACACCTTCCCCACCCCTGAGATCCGTATTTGGCAGAATGAGAATGAACTCTTCGCCACCATACCGGGCACACAGATCTCCACTGCGATGTACCAGGGCGTTAATTTTATTCGCAACCTTTATCAGACATTCGTCACCTTCAAGATGACCCAATGTATCGTTATAGCGTTTGAAATAGTCAATATCGCACAGGATGATGGTCAATGGCGTGGACAAGCGGCTGGCACGTCGATACTCCGCCAGAAGATGCTCGAAGAAATGACGTCTGTTTGGAATTCCTGTGAGTGCATCGACTATGGACTGCTGATGTATGCGATTATAAATAGCGGATAAGCGTAGAGTGAGCGTCAGAATCAGTAAAAAACCTATTGTACCGATTAGAGTATGACCGATAACCACTCCCTGAATCGGGGCCTCACTCAGGTTGGGGATACGGATACTCACCCCACCCCGCAAGTCCCCTTCCTGGTATCCCTGCTGTTGATGACATTTTAAACAGGCACTGGTCGTCATCAGCGGAGCCATGTAGAAGAATTCAGTGTGATTGGGGTTCTCTATGAACTGCGAGTATTCCTCAGATCCCGCCTCGAACGATAGCAAAGCCCTGAGTTCGAGGCCAGAAGGTTTGTTTTTATCTCGAAGCGGTTCAAGACTGGTAATATGAAACTTAATCCCATTCTTTGTTTCAGCCAGTTCCGAGATTTGCCGGGTCATATACGCCGGATTGATCAAGGTCAAGAGCCTGCCATCCTTTATCCGAATATCCCGATCCTCAATATCCAGATACTCATTGGGTTGAGTCGACTCGGTAACAGGCACATAGACGCCACCATGTCGTGCATTCCATTCCCTGACAACCTGTATATGTTCAAACATCAGTCGCGAGGTCTCTGTCAGAAATGCCAGTCGACTCTGCTTGATCTGGTGAATATTCCATATTAAGGATATCAACAACGCCAGCGACCATGTCACCAGGAGCAGCACGGTAAGTTTTTTAACTTGTTTATTCAATGACTTATCATCAATCTCATAGGGCGCTACCGATCATTCCCTGAGACAAGCGACTGCGATCCGGGAAGCAACCACTCCTCCGGGGCACTGATCGAACGTCCTTGAATTCTGCAAAGAGAGGAAACCAAATCGGCTTGATAATCGGCAATACCCTGTGCCAGCATCGTAGTTAACATGAAATCAGTGGGTTAACCTTGCGCTACATCAATTAATCACCGCATAGCAGGTTACATATGTCCATTAATTCATAGGTTTAACGATTTCGGGATTCCCACATTTGTTTTCACAATTCACTCAGATAGCGGATAGGCTGGAAGATTCTTTAGACCTGATCCTGTGGTGCGAAGCAATCCAGTGAAATGCGGATGCTCGGAAGCAATTGCCGTTGCTTTGGCCTTCGATTCAACATCTTGGACCGAGAAGACTCTAACAGACCTTTAACGAGGTCGCTGAGATGAGGCAGGTACAGTGAGTTGATGTGTGCATATGGGTTCATTCTACTTGCTACAGAGTTTCATGTTGCCACGTCCCATTCCACAGATTGATTTAACAAATCGACCTGTTGCATCACACCTGTTGATAATTCCCCTGGGTGTACCCAGAGTGGCTCCTCTGGGATACACTTAGACTGACGTATCTCTGAAACGCCTCAACCCGGTTCTAGTCAGTAGGTATCATTCTTGAGATTCGAGTCTATCCAGTGCCTTGTGCATGCGTTGCAGAATTATTTTTCGTACATCAGATTCGTTCGAATCCGGGATATCCCACTCGAAAATTCTCACATAGCGTTTCAACAGATGGTCGACATCATCTAACAGTTCTCGATCCATCTTGTGCATTTCGATCTCTTCAGTGTTGTTCATTAGATGCTCCTGAATTTAATCATTTTGAAATTCACTTTGTAGTGCCCGCCAAATATTCTGCAATATACGGACCACTCCTAAAGTAAGCGGAACATACTAGAATTTCGCCCGAAACCAATAAACTACCTGGATAGTCTGGATAAAAGCCATTGATATGACTAGGGATTGAGTTTCATTGGTTCAAAATAAGCAGATAAGAGAGGTTTAATTCAACCAGAGAGCTTTCAAAATTCTCTCAAACATGACACTGTCCGGGAAACACTGAGGCAGTGACTCATGTGTATGCTTGAATGGCGTGGTTCGAAAGTAGAAAGTACCAGTTATTGCAATACTACTTTGTGTTGAGTGACAGGATATTGCTACAGGATTCTTCCATTCCGCTATCGGTGAAGCTTGATAATATGTTCCGCGATTTTTGTTAGTGGCAAGCTGATATCCACTGCCCCCTGTTTTACCGCTTCCTTCGGCATCCCATACACCACGCAGGTCGCTTCGTCCTGAGCCACTGTGAACGATCCAGCGTCATGCATTTCTTTCAATCCTTTCGCACCATCATCGCCCATCCCGGTCATAATGATACCAACAGCGTTTCTGCCTGCGGAATTTGCAACGGAGCGGAACAACACATCCACAGAAGGCCGATGTCGGCTTACCAGAGGTCCATCCTTGATCTCTACACGGTATTGCGCGCCGCTTCGGCGCAGCAACATGTGTTTTCCGCCATTGGCGATCAACACATGTCCCGGTATCACCCGGTCATTATTCTCAGCCTCTTTCACGTTTACCTGGCATACACTGTCCAACCGCTTGGCAAAGGCGGAAGTAAAATGCTCCGGCATATGCTGTACCACAACAATCCCGGGCACGGTGCGCGGTAATTCAACCAGGACACGTTCAAGTGCTTGAGTGCCGCCTGTCGAAGTTCCGATTGCGACGACTCTATCCGTCGTTTCAGTCATCGGCCTGGATTTTGCAGCAATGACGGCATCTGCAGATAACTTGGGTACGGATGCCGGTTTGGCTGTAGCCTGATGTGGCTTGGTACTGATATTACCAACCTTGGCATGACCCGCACCCTTGATCGCATTCACCAGAAGGGTGTGGTTTTCCTGCAGGAAACCTTTTAAACCTGCTTTTGGCTTGGTAATGATGTCAACTGCGCCCGATGACATTGCCTGCATGGTGATATCGGCGCCTTTGTCGGTCAGTGTTGAGCAGATAACGACCGGCGTGGGTCGTTCACTCATGATTTTTTTCAAAAAAGTGATGCCATCCATTCTGGGCATCTCAATATCCAGAACAATCACGTCCGGCCATGATTCGTTCATTTTTTTCATGGCAAACAGTGGATCTGCCGCACTGCCGATGACATTAAAACCCGGCACTCCAGACAACTGCTGGGTCAGAACCTGCCTGACCACTGCAGAATCATCGACTATGAGAATATTGATTGCCATATGTGTATTCCCGCTGCCACCTTACCAGTAAGTGATCTGATCGGATCCCTTGTCGATCTGAGCAGAGTGTTCCTTGAGTTGATCAGTCAGTAATTGTTTTTCTGCAACGACGACTTTGTGTTCTGATTCTTTCTTGTTGATACGTTTCAAATAGACGGAATAATCGCTTCCCACAAAATTGATCACTCGCCCATAGTTCCCTCCAAGATCTGATGCAATCAGCGGAATCTTCTCCTTTTTCAGGAATTCCATGATAAAACGATTATTAATGTCTCCTATGGCATACATGCTTCGGTCCTGAAACAAGCTGTAAAGAACATTTGCCCCACCAAATATCTTTGCTTGCAAAGCTGACTTGTGAGCGCCCATTTTCAACATGTTGTTAATCAGCAGTTCCATCGCATGAATACCGTAACGACCTGCTTCACTTACGATAACAGGCATTTTCTTGGCATAGCGATGGTTTGCCAGAAGAAAATGGTTCATACCAAATATACTGGTCTTCTCATCCCACAGGCATGCCGCCACACAGGAGCCGAGAAGCGTGGTAATGATTCCGCTACCCCGGACAACATGATATTCACCGGGATCTATATGAAAGCGTTGCAATCCACGGTATGTCGATATCCTCATGCAATATCAGCCTCTCAGCCGATAGATTGATGGCTTCACCATGGAAAATCGATCACTCAACCCATGCAGTGTTTCAGAATGGCTTATAAGCAGATAACCTCCCGGTTTGAGGAATCTTGCCAACCGTCCTATCACTGCTTTTTTGGTTTGAGAATCGAAGTAAATCATCACGTTGCGTATAAAGATAACGTCGAACTTCCCCAGATCAGGGAGATTCTCCATGAGATTGATCTGTTTGAACCTGCAATGATTTCTCAATGTGCGATCTATAAGAATCATTCCCTCGTTTTTGCGCACCCCTTTGAGGCAATATTTCTTCAGGTAGGTACCCGGCATATTCTCAAGCCGGGCTACCGGGTAAACTGCGGAATTGCACTTGTCGATCATTCGACTGCTGATGTCAGAGCCGACTACTTCCCAGGAATTACTGCGCAGAGATTCTGTCAGAACCATGGCCAATGTGTAGACCTCTTCACCTGAAGAACAACCCGCGCTCCAGACGCGAAACTGCTGGCCTCGCCATTGTTTCAATATGACCTGTTCGAGGAACTCGAAATGTTGCGGTTCCCTGAAAAAATAGGTTTCGTTGGTAGTCAGCAGATCAACCAGGATCTGAAATTCCCCTGGTTCCTTTTTGGATGTCACCAGGTTGAAGTACTCACCAAAACTGTCCAGTCCGTAGTGCGATACCCGCTTGCCCAGCCGACTGGCAACCAGCAATTTCTTTTCAGGCGCCATGGAAATACCCGCCGCCTCGTAAATGAGGCGGCGGAACTGGTTAAATTCATCATCCCGGATAGGGGCGACACCATTCATCGTCAATACTGCTGAGTCACTCGCCTGCCTGGTCAGTGAGTTTAGGAACGCCGCGATGCTTCAGGGCGACCTGCTCATTCGTCGACAACTCATCCAACGCCAAGACCCGGTCAATGTTAAGCAATATGATAAACCGGTTATCGACACGACCGATACATCCTATGAAGTCCTGTCGTATGTCCGTGCCAAAATCCGGCGTCTTCTGAATCGCATCAGGCGAGATTTCCAATATTTCATTGACTTCGTCCACCAGAAGCCCCATTGCCTGATGCTCTTCATCATAGACAAAATTGACGAGGATGATACAGGTACGCTTGGTCACCTCGGTTGCGCCCTGGCCCAACCTGTGGGAGAGATCAATTACGGGCACGACATTACCACGCAGATTGATCACCCCACGGATACTCCTGTTGGACATAGGCACCCGCGTCATGTCCCCGATCTCGATGATTTCATCAACATCCAGGATACAGACAGCCATTTCCTCGTTATTGACCGAGAATGTCAGATACTGGCTGGCATCATCGTGGGTTTGACCGCTGATTTGTAGTGCTTGAGACATGGATCCAACGCCTAGAATCGTTCGAAATCCTGTTCATCAAATACCGCTGATTCGGATTTCGATGAACCCTTAGGGCTATTGCCGGTATCAACCTGTTTTCTCATACTGGCTGACGAAGCAGCCGCACCTCTGGAGCGGGTGGTCTTCAGCTTGAAGAATGCAACCGCCTCCTGGAGATTGCTGGCCTGGGCATTCAACTCTTCCGCGGTAGCCGCCAGTTCCTCGGATGAAGAGGCATTCTGCTGGGTCGCCGTATCGAGTTGGGTCATGGCGCCGTTTATCTGACCAACACCCGAGGACTGCTCTTCGGAAGCAGCCGTGATCTCCTGCACCAGATCTGCGGTTTTGCTGATACTCGGTACGATTTCCTCGAGCAGGTGACCGGCTTCCTCGGCGATTGAGACACTGTTGGTGGCCAATTCATTGATTTCCTGAGCTGTGACCCGACTGTTTTCAGCGAGTTTACGGACCTCGGCCGCCACTACGGTAAAGCCTTTACCATGCTCACCGGCTCTGGCCGCCTCAATAGCCGCGTTCAATGAGAGCAGGTTGGTCTTGTAAGCGATATCCTCGATAAGACCGATCTTGTCAGCGATCTGCTTCATGGCATGCACGGTACGGTTGACCGCCTCACCACCCTCTTTGGCTTCACCCGCAGCCTTGGTTGCCATGCCGTCCGTTACCCTGGCATTCTCGGAATTCTGCTGGATCGATGAATTCAACTGTTCCACAGAAGCCGTGGTCTCTTCCACACTGGCCGCCTGTTCTGTTGCGCCCTGGCTTATAGATTGTGCCGTGGCGCTGACTTGACCGGAGGCACTCACGAGATTGTCGGCATTCTCCCTGACCTGCTGAATGACATCGGTCAGCCGCGCAACCATTTCCATCATGGCTGCATAAACGCCGGTTGCCTTACCACTGTTGTCGAAGTCGATCGCCAGGTCTCCTTCAGCGAGTTTGAGTGCGATGGCTTCCATATCCCGGGGTTCGCCACCCAGGGGTTTCTTGATGATGCGCACCAGGAACCAGGACAACAGCACACTGAACACGATCGCGGCAATCGAAATCCAGATCACCACTGACACTGTCGTTTCATTGTTGTGCTTGACGGCAGGTCCGAGAACATCCTGCTCTTTGATTACAGAAAGTTTAATCTCCTCGGAGGCATCTGCGACCTTCGGTCCGAGCACATCGAGTTCGCCCTGTATCACCTCATTGCGCTCGACAATGATTTCATTGATCTGATCCAAAGCCTTGGCATAGTTCTCTTTGACTGTATAAAACTCTGCTAGCAGCGCTCTTCTCCTGGGATTTTGCAGACTTTCATCAAGCCGCTTGGCCCTTTCCGAGACATTCTCATCGAGCTCTCTGTGAGCACGATCGGCATCTTCCTGATCATTCGTATTCAGGTATTTGACCGCATACAGTCGTGCCAGCAACAACGATTCCTGCACATCGGCCGCGTAGAATGTTGCATACGAGTCGTTATCCTCGTGGGCGGAATCCATAATATCCGTCATCAGCTTACGCATGGCCAAACCGTTTGGATCCAACTGGTTGGTAACCACATCGTCCCTGCGTTCCATGAACTTGACGACCTTGCGGAAACCCTTTTCATAGTCTGCGATGTGCTCTTCGATGTACTTGATCTTTTCCGCGCGTTCGGGATGGGTGATGTCTTTTTTAGCCTCCTCGACCAGTTCCTTCAGAACTGCGTAACGATCATTGAAATTCTCAATGGCTGCATCACTCTTCTTCAGTATGAAGTCCTTGACGGCCATGCGGACAATCAGCATGTTTGCCTGAACCCTGCCTGACAAGTTGGCATGACGTGCAAGGGTACGATAGTCGTTGAATCCGTTGATGGCCTTCTCCAAACCAATGTACGCTGCCGTTGAGACCACAATGAGCAGCACCATCACCATGGCATACCCAAGACTGACCTGCACACCCAATTTCAAGTTCTTAAACATTGTTATCTCCTGGTATCAATAACCCAGAAACCTAGCCCAGTTGTCATTCTGACTCTGATGACTGCCAATCCTGACCGGAAAGTGCTTCGATCTTCCCTAACTGATCACGCGTGAGAATGTGATCGATCGAAAGCAAGATGATGAACCGCTCATCCACCCGTCCCATCGCTTCTATGAAACGGGTATCGATTCCCTCACCCACTTGAGGTGGGGGCATGATATGGTCCAGTTGTATTTCAACAATTTCATTCACTGAATCAACGAGCAGACCGACGGCCTGTCTCTGCTCCTCACTCAGCGGAACCGTTACCAGCACGATACAACTGCGCTTGGTAATCTCCACCGAACCACGTTGCATGCGACAGGCAAGATCGATCACGGGAACCACATCGCCCCTGAGATTGATCACACCTCTGAGAAAATCCGGCATCATCGGAACATCGGTCATCTCACTGACCTCTATGATCTCGTTGACTTCCAGAATTCCTACCGCGTAAGTTTTATCTTCGATCAGGAAGGTGAGATACTGGCGCACCTCCTCTTCGACATGTTCGAGATGCTGTTCTCGCTCTACGCCATAACCTGTTATCAGTTCAGCCATCGCCAACCCCGATCTCTTTTATTGCCCGGTATTCATGACAGCCTGGCAGGTGCACGTTCGGACGAATCATGCTGACTCGCCAATCCAATCAGGCCCTGCACATCCAGGATCAACGCGATTTCGCCACTTCCCAGGACGGTCGCACCGCTGATACCCTTGAGGTCCCTGAAGACCTTTCCAAGTGGCTTTATCACGGTCTGCAACTCGCCATGCAGCTGGTCTACGACAAGTCCGGCCCGTGTCCTGCCGAAACGTACGACCACCAGACTTTCTCTCACGCGTTTTTGATCCTTGGTCGGGATTTTGAAAAAATCACTCAGCCTGAGATAAGGCATGACATCACCGCGCAGGTTTACATAGTGCCGACTTTCGTCGAGATCCCACTGGGACTTATCCATTTCAACGCACTCTTCCACCATACTCAGGGGAATGACGTAACGCTCGTCGGCTGACCCAACCATGAAGCCATCGATGATTGCCAGGGTCAGCGGCAGGTGAATGGTCACCAGCGTACCTTTACCCCGCTCACTGTCGATCTCAACAGAACCTCGCAGCGCTTCTATATTGCGCTTGACGACATCCATCCCGACGCCCCGCCCGGACAGATTGGAGGCCTGGTCCTTGGTGCTCAACCCGGGTTCAAAGATAAGGCGTAGGGTTTCCCGATGAGACAGTACCTGGTCTGGTTGAACCAGACCGAGAGACTCGGCCTTCCTGCGAATTTTATCCACATCCAGTCCGGCCCCGTCATCGGCTATCTGAATTACGATATGACCCGAATCATGTAAGGCGTTGAGTCGCAGGGTGCCTTTTGCCGGTTTGCCCTTGGCGAGTCGATCTTCCGGAGGCTCGATACCGTGATCCAGTGAATTTCTCACCAGGTGGGTGAGCGGGTCATTGATCTTCTCAACCACAGTTTTGTCGAGTTCCGCCTCTCCTCCGGTGATCACCAGTTCGATGTCCTTGTGCAGATCCTTGCTGACATCCCTGACGACCCTGCGAAAACGCGAGAATGTTTCACCTATCTGCACCATCCTAAGCTGCAGGGCATGATCACGAATCTCTTCAACCAGGTTTTCAACGCCCGCAACCACCTCATTGGCATCCTGCATGGCATAGCGCTCAACCATCAATTTGACCGCTGCATTGGATATGACGAGTTCTCCAACCAGATTGATCAGTTGCCCAAGGCGGTTCGCGTCAACACGGATGAATTGCGAATCGCGTGACGCCTTCTCACGCGAGGATTCCTGTTTCTTGAGTGCTTCTTCCACGATGGGTTTGGTCACAACCTGGCGGTCGAGGAGGATTTCTCCTATGGGTTTGACCCCCGTATCACCCTCTGCAGTCACATGATCAATGATGATGTCCTGCTCGCCCAAAGCCCTGTCAAGTTCCTGCTGGGTAATGGCATCGATGGATACCAGCATCTCACCCAGTCGGAACAGATGATCTTCAGGCAATTCCTCGAGCAACTTCATATAGTGATCATGCATGGAGTTTGGAGCGAGGATGCGGATATCGCAATCATCCTGGGCAAACTCGAAGACGTTCTCGATCTCGGTTTTGCTGACATCACCACAGAAAGCAATCCTGAAACTCAGATAACAACTTTCCGGGTCGAAACCGTCGGAACCGGATATCTTGTCTGTCAGAGTAAAGATATCCACAATTTCGCCAAGTCTGGAGAGGTAACGAATAAAAGATAGAGGATCGAGCCCATTTCTCAAAGCATCGGCACCGAAATCCAGGGCGATGATCCAGTTGTCGCTACGTTTGCTGTTGGCAGGTTGTTTCTCGACAACCGCATCCGACGCCGTGACCGACTTTGACTCACTGGTTGATCCGGTGAGTCTTAATAGGATGTCGTCGCCGACTTTCTGGAGCGCCTCATCCACGGATTCTTCCGCACCATCAGCGACGGCCTGCACCAGCACGCCAGTGTAATCCTTGCATTCGAGCAACAGGGCTATCAGATCGGAATCGACCGTGCGCTGCTCGGAGCGTACCTGATCCATAACCGTTTCGACTGGGTGAGTGAAACTTACGATGAAATCGAATCCGAATATGCCAGCGGCGCCCTTGATGGTGTGCATGGCACGAAAGACACTGTTGATATACTCTGGATCTTCTGGTGTCTCCTCCATCCCAAGGAGCGCATCCTCCATATTCCTGAGCAGTTCCTCTGACTCCTGAACAAAGGTTAATTTGGCATCATCTGTCATGATTTGCCCCCCTGTGCAGGTATCACGATGGGATCTGCGAAGTGTGCTGCCAGATTAAATGTTTCCAAAACATCAATGACTGCTTCACTGTGACCACTGAAATGCAGTTCATGACCGTTGTGTTTCGCATCCGCAAACAGCATCAGCATGATCTGGAGACCTGCAGTATCCATCTCGGAGACCTTTTCCAGGACAATTTCTATACAACGGCACTCGGAGAGTTTTTCCAGCAGTTCCTTTTTCAGGGTGGCCGCTGTATAGATGGTCATTTCATCGTCGATGACAGCGATGCAGCCGTCATCAGTGGCTTTGACTTGTATAGACATGTACGGACCCCCCGTTCAGGGAAGAACCAGTTTGGCAACTGCGTCGAGCATTTGTGGCGGTTGAAACGGCTTGACCACCCAGGCCTTGGCGCCGGCGGCTCGTCCTTCTGCCATCTTGTCCTGGCCAGCCTCGGTCGTCAGCATAATGACTGGGGTGAACTTGTAAGAGGCATTAGTCTTAACCTGCTTGAGGAAGGTGATGCCGTCCATGTTCGGCATATTCACGTCACTGATGATCAAGTGTATTTTCTGACCTGTCATCTTGGAAAGCGCATCCTTTCCGTCACAGGCTTCCAATACCTCATAACCTGCACCGCGCAATGCGATTCCCACCACCTGCCTGATAGATGCGGAGTCATCCACAACCATTATTGTTTTAGCCATCGTTGATTACCCGAGACTTACTGCGTTAGAAGAAACTTATCGAACCTGCATCCGCATTGTCCGAAACACTGTCGTCGCCTTCATGATTGCGCAATTGTTCCGTAGTGGTATAGGTCTGCTTGACCGCATCAAGAAGTTGGGTGATATCCAGATTGTCGACCGGATGATTCTGGCCTCTCTGGTCCTTTCGACGTTCAATAAGCGTCACGATATTCTCAAAACTGTCGGTAACCTGATGCAAAATCTGACTCACCCTATCCTGGAATTGAAACGAAACGAGCATCTGCTGAATTTCTGTCTGAATCAGATGGGCATGCTCAAGGAGCATCCGCTCATTTTCTTCTGCTGCCTGGGTGCGTTGATTCAAATCGTCGATTACCGATTCGACAATATCCTCTCCTGATTCGATGGCATGATTCACTGAACCGCTGGTCATTGCGGAAAATTCAGACAATTCCTTTACAATGGTACTGACCTCTGCGGTTTTTGAGGTAATGCGATTTCCGGTGTCTCCCGATTGACCTGAGAGCGTCCTCACCTCATCCGCCACTACCGCAAATCCCCGCCCAGACTCACCCGCCCTGGCCGCCTCGATGGCCGCGTTCAAAGCCAACAGGTTGGTCTGTTCGGCGATAGCCCTTACCTCAATTGCCATTTTATCCAACTGCGAAGTAAATTCATTCAGATGGGATATCTTTTCAGCAAGCTCTTCATTTGAGGAACTGATATTTTGAAAGGCTCCGAATAGATTCAGCAGTTTGTCCCGATCATCAGTTATCGAGTTCAACAGAACCGAGTGTTTGGCGTCAGTGCTGGCTGACGCAGTAACTTCTGCCAGATTGCTCACCAACTGGGAAAAACGATTTGTCAGTTCACTGATACTTTCATCGGTTTGGCTGACAGAGGATTCAAGATGCTTCTTCCAGATCGGCACGATACAGGTTGCCAGGTCTTCAGCTTCGTTAACCTGACGTTCAAGATCAGAGATCTTCTCCTGCTGCTGTTGCTGTTCGAGTCGCAGCTGCTGAAGTTCTCCGGTTTGTACCTTTGACTGCCTGTATGTGAGATAGCTCAGACCAGCGGTCATCATAAACAGAAGAACCGCCAGCAGGAGTTGCGATTGAAGCAGCGCCAGTAGAATGATCACACCGACAGGCACGCCGATTTGGAACAGTGGTATTAAAGACTGGCTGTGATTTTTGTTGTGCATGTTCGAACAAGTATATGTGCTGTTGAAGACTTTGCCAGGATCAAGTAGGGCAATGTCCTTAACACGTGCGATCATGGAATTTCAGACTGCCTACATGGCGGTTCATCACACGCCTGGCTGTTCCATGACGGCACATCGTTCGACTTCCATAATCAAGACTCGTGTATAGTTATCTATACAGAATTGCGAAACTCGACCATCAGTTGAGTTAGCGGCAGACGGGCGTTGAAAGTGTAAGATTTTATTTCCCTGAATTGCGCTCACTCCCCAACAAGCGCTGTTATTCCCAATCATCATAAACAGTGCTTATCGACTTTCCATCTCAGGACCTATCGAATGCATTGATCTGCAAGTATAGGTTATCGAATTTGGATTGATGAATATCTATCCAATTTGGAGCGATGACAACGAGCACTAGTCTGACACGATTCCACGACAGCCCATCTGACAATTTCATGCCATTGATTTATAGGCGAAATATTTCCGCTCAGCGGGATGACTGAATAAGTCCACGAAAGGACCCTTGTCATATCGAAAACAGGATCCAGTTACCTCACGGATTTCCTGCAGCCTGTATCTAGTTTGATCGCTGTCCGCCACCGCACCTGTGGTCTATAAATAACACTGAATAGAGTAATCACAACCTGGCCAGCATCGCACCGCGCTGCAAGTCTCAGCCGTTCCTTCTTCATTGCTCCATTACTTCCCAGTTCTCAATAAGTTAATCATCATCCGCGGATGTACTATACACATTCATCACAGCCAGAACTGACACTCATTCGGCTGTACAATGATCCCGCGACCCGCTCATTCCACCTTAAGATTTTTAAGGTTTATCGTGGCGACTCATGAACAGTCTCAGGGTATTCCCTATGCCTGATCCCTTATGAGATGTTCCATGATCACTGCTTTGAAAAGACCCAATGCAATATATTCCGCTGACTGAACGCGTTGCCGTCATGGCTCGAAGCAGAGTATTGAATGAGGCGAACCCCTCGAGAATTCCATCTTAGCGTGACTTACAGAAGCTGACCTGTTCCTTGTCAATCGCACAGCCAAGCTGAGTCAATCATGAATCAGGTTATCAAGACTTTCAGCAGTAATCTTGCAGAGGCGCTTCGATACCTTGTCGCTTTCCGGCTGAAGGGATATCAAATAGACCGATTCAGTGGCTAGTGAAATAACAGAATCACACACTCAGGGACTGATGTGTCCCGAACATCGTAACTTCGCTGTGACCATATCAGGATGTCGAACGGAATCGTTTCATAAAATTGCAAACGCTCAGGATGAGATTCGGAAAATGCAAGGCAGTACGAGCTGAATTTCCGGTATCAGCGATATTTAACAATCTCACATAGGCTCATAATGTTCTTCAAAGACATGTTTAACCACTGCGTAGCGATCATCCGGATCGTTTGGATTCGTTACCAGGTAGTCACCGGATTTGTAATGTGTCTCACCCTCCTTGGTACGTACCACCCCATCGTGGTCGGCAATTTCCGCCCATATCTCGGCATGTTTCAGATAGACACCCGGACTGACCTCCCGATAGGTCTGCTTGAATGACTCATCATCCACCGTGTAGGTATCACCCCGATTCTCGACCAGCCAGTCACCCGGCTTACAGGTCTGCATCGCACCCCACTTACGATAGGTGAAACCTTCTGTATCGAGGTTCAATCTTACGGCAACCACCGTTACATTCGTTTTTTTCTTGTATCGCGATCTTTGGTTCATCTAATTACTCACAGTCACTGCGCTACCGGGTCAGAAGTTGATTCTCATTGATGGGGCTATCACCCTTTCATAGCACACCCTTGATATGATGCAAAAAAACCATGCAAGGGAGCGTATTTGTCACTCATCTCAAGCAAAAAATCCAGGTTTTCCATGACAGACGCCTTCTCTCGTGGACTGGCGCCCTGTTGCACGGCCTTCTGGTAAGTATCGATGTTCCCTCGACCAGAGCCTGGTACGATTGCTTCTCCCGCTTATCCCCGCTGCGACTCAACAGAAAAAAGCGCGAATTCAATTTCCAAGCACAACTCACTGAGTCGGAATAAGGGGTAAGTTTCGGTAGCATCATGACCTTTCGTTCCGGCAAGAATGAGAAGCACCATGAGTATATACACGCAGCCTACCCAAGAAGAACGATACCAGATTCATGCGCTGAGAAAGCAGGACACAACCAGACAGGGCCTGTTAACACTAATCCGATAGTCCCTGCCTGATCTGTTCGAGCAGCACGCCTTCATTGACTCTTAGCGCTTCCCGGGTCTTGTGATGAAGGGCAAAGGTCTTCAAGCCACGATTGAGCACAGGTGATCCGGAACTGCCGCCCTCTGTGGGACTCTTGTAGTGCACATAGGGAATTTCGTATCCCACCAGATCGTTACCGTACATCGAAACAGCCAGTTCGCCGCCTTTTGGGTGCCCGATTACGTAGATACGCTGGGGTCTATCTCCAGAAGCGGGCACCAGGGGATTGTAGAAAGTGGTACCAAGACTGGGTGTATTACCCGGCAACGTGATCCTGCTGACCCAGCAATCCAGGTTGACCCTGAACGAGTGGTACAGTTTTTCACCCAGCACCACTTTTGGCCGACCGGGCATTCGGGTGAATTCGACCGATGCCTCAGTGGGCCTCAGGGGCGCTTCGTCCACAGCCTGATCACTCAGCACGTGAGCATTGGTGACGAATACCGGCGCTTCTCCCCAGGCGGGACAGAGATCCGAACCGTTCACCACAAACCCGGTGCCAAATGGCTCGCCAGTCGTCGTGTTGTGGACTCTTGCGACGCCTTGGGTGATGGCTGACAGACTCTGCAACCACTCGATACGCACATAGGCCTCCGAGCCATAGATCGTTTCAAAGGCGTCCTTTTGTATCTCCAAAATTGCGTTCGCCGGCACCCTACCACCATCCCGCTGTAACAGTTCGTATTGAAACACCGGGATGAGCTGCCGCCCGATCTCGGCCTCATCGATCTGCCAAACCTCCTGCAACTGGCTGAGTGTGCCGCCGAGCTCAAACGCATCCGCGCCCGGATGACGAACATACTGGCTCGCCCACCTGATCGCGTCCTGCTCGTTACCCAAAGCGAAAGACGCCTCCATTGCAGTACCGTAATCCCATACCGTCAGTTCACGGCTTCTGCGTTTTTGCTGGATTTCAGCAAGAATCCGAGTCGCGATTTGTGCTGTCGACTCGGGCGCGTTCACATCGACATGATCCCTTTCCGCCCGCTTGAGCAAGGCCGCCAGGTTGATACCATGCCAACGGTAGTCACCCTGCCTGCGTTGCCAGCCGTTCGTATAGGCTGAAACAGCCTTTTGCAAATCTGCAGACTCGCCACCTTCCACATACTTCTGTTTGAATGTGCTTCCGATGAGTCCGGTTATCTCCGGTCGCTCCGGGTCATCGTCAGGTGCGAGTCGATCTGAAACCTGGAGGACCCGCCATGCCATATCCAACCGATGCTGATCGATCAACGCCTGAGCCAGCTGGCGTCTGAACACAGGCTCATCGAAACCGGATGCTATGAACGCGTTGGCCATGCTGCCCAATTCGCAGAAACGTCTTTTTCGGCGCAGCATGTTCAATGCAACGGTTGCCTGGTCTACCGAAAACAACCCCGGATCGATAGACTCGGTCAATTCTCCTACCCGATCAAACTCGCAGGCTTGCAAGGCATCATCCAGGTGATCGAGAAAACTCTCGGGTGACGAAGCATCACTCACGGCCGCTAATCTCTGTCAGCAAGCCGACGCAGATGCTGACGCAAACCCCGCCCTTTCAGATATTTTGTCGCGGAATGTCGCCAGGTACCCCAGTTTTCCTCCTTGAGATCGATAACCGCCGCTTCACCGTGCTTTTTGAAATCATTCGCTAGTTTTGGATCCAGGCGCGACACCACGTCAAACGGATCATAGACATTGACCCAGTCCCCGCTTACCCTCCCTGGAAATCCATCTTCCCTTGTCCAGACCAGCCGATCCTGGACCTCATCGATACCCAGGGGACTGCCAAATGTCATGAAACCATCGATCTGCGGACAGTCCGGGACGCCCGTCAACACATCGTATGCGATAAATGTACCCTGGCTGTGTCCGACCAGCACCACCGCCCCCCCTGCGTTCTTCGCAGTGGTCAGAGCATCCATCACACGTTGACGAATGGTGTCTCGCATACCGTCCTTGTTATAGAGGTAGTCATGCGCCTCCTGAAGAAAGTGTTGCATGATTTTTTTCTTTGCGGGACCTGGTAGAGGAATTCGCTCGTAAGGCTGAACGCTATCCACAACAGGTGCGTTTTCGAAGGGCTCATCCTCATCCACATCAAACTTCTCGCGCATGCGGTTCATCCACTCGTCTTCGGTCAGGTCGAGTTCACTCGCGACACTATCCTCCAACTCGTTGCTGCGACTCTCATAGTCAGCCGCGGTGAGTGGCTCCTTGTAGAACAGATCGGCCCAATAGACAAAGTAATCCCGAACACCTACTGCGCCGAGATCGAATCCCTCATCTCCATCATGAGGTTCCGCAAGGGCTTCCAACCATATCCGCCGCAGATCTTCAACCCGGGGTTTATTGGCCAGACCGTGAACAAATATGAGGTGACTTTCGGACATGGTACGACTTCCTCTTGTGTACGTTGTCTGTGTAGAACGCTTGACATGCCAACGGCATTAAGCTGGTTCAAGTATCCCTGACTCAGCGACCACTTGTACCCAGGCGCATTACCCAACAAGCAGCCAGGACTTTCCAAACGCCTGATTTAGTGATCTTTTTGAACCAGAAACCTGGATTGAATCATGCAGTGTAGACTCCGGCTTATTTCAGTCTTATCCTTGTGAATTCAACAGCCTGACAAGCGATCAGCGATACTGAAAAGCAGCAATCGCATCGCAGGAACTGCTGCTTTTCAGTATAGAAGATCTGCCGGTCAGTTGCTGGATTGCAGCCAGGCATGTATCACAGCTGATGGCATACCGTTCAACCAAAAAGATCTGATTTTGCCGCCTGAGTGATCAGGTTGATGGCCGGATGTTTGATATGCCTTTCGGGTGATATGACAAAAAAACTTTCCGATATCTCATCCGTCCTGCCAATGACTTCCACACCATACTTATCGATTACATCCTGTTCCACCGCAGTTGGCGAGGTAAAAATACCGGTGCCCCGTTCACCAAAAGTCTTCATCAGCGCCCGGTCCTCGAATTCAGCAACCACTGCCGGGTCGATCTGCTGCTTTTGGAACCAGATCTCCAGATTACGGCGCAAGCTGCTTCCCCCACTGGGCATCAGCATATTGGCGCCATCCAGACTCGCAGGAAAATCACGCCGCAGTTTCCCGGCCTGCCTGGAGACCGAAAAAAAAGAAATCCCACTGTTACCCAAGGCATGGTTGTATGCACGGATATTAAGTGTCGGGTTGATGGGACTGTCCGCAAGCACCATGTCGAGTTTGTGCACCGACAGATCGGCCAGCAAATCGACCAGCGGTGCCTCATGGCAGATCAGCTTGACCGGATCCTGCATCTTCAATACAGGTTCCAGTACCCGGTAGGCCAGTAACTTGGGCACCACCATGGCCACACCCACCTTCAATGTGATCGAGGCTCCCTGTGTTCTACCCGAAAGCACATCCTGGAGTTCGATCCCGATGCGGAACATCTCATCCGCATAGGAGAACACCAGACGACCGGTATCCGTCAATCCAAGGCGCCTCCCCTCTTTACGAAACAGTTCTGAACCGAGTTGTGTTTCAAGCTCCTTCAACTGCCCGCTGATCGTCTGAGGTGTAACAAACAGTGACTCGGACGCCTCAGCGATGGTCCCACAGCTGGCGACCGCCCAGAAATAGCGTAAATGCTTCAAGTTTAGCTTCAGGTTCTGCATGCTTACTCCTTCCGAGCGTTTGCCACGACCGTCATGCTTACCATACAACGCCATAAATATTCGCAAAAGACACTTTCCTATGTGGATTCACATCCATGCGGCATCATCAGATCGGCGGGGCTTGCATCATGTCTTTACACCAGGGAGCGGCAATTCATGCGGCTTCACCGGTCACCCACTCCAAGCAGTGGACGACAGACTTCAGCCGCCTTTATATCCTGATTGAGCACTACGCCCCCTACCCCGTCCTTGATGACTTCGTGATCATTATGCGTAACCAGAACGGGTATCTGTTGTTGACAGGCCAAACGGCTGAATTCAATGCCGGTATGCCAGAATCCCGTATTTCGTTTACTGCCTTGCTGTTGAACATCCCACCCAATGCGCTTCAATTTTGAAGCTGATAGTTGCAACCTGCTCAAGCTGTGATTGCCGCTGGATATCAACAGCAGATCCAGCGATCGGGCACACAGAGCAGTGAGTGTCTTGTGCACACCAGCGACACTTGAACCTCTGAGGTATGGCACCCGCAGACAGGTGCTGGCAAAGGCATCGACCGCATCGCGTACTCCGGAAGCTGTTTGGTCTGCGATCTGTTTCAGTGCCTTGTGTCGGGCCAGGTATGGAGACAAGGCTATCTTCTGTTTCACTGATGACAGCAGATTTCGCGGAAGCCAATCCCCCAGTCGCTGCAGTCTTTCAGGATCACCGGCGATTATCAATTGCAGACTTTTCACCGGCCTCAGCAGTCGAGACAGTGTGTTTCGCGCCAACCGACCAGTGCGCTGATGCCGGATTCCGACGATCGGCTTAAGCACTGGGCTTTCCAGCGCCTCATTCTCTGGTCTTTGCATCTGTGACTCGGCCATCCACGCAAGGGTTCTTGAAGCTCCCCCCCTGAGCCTCAGCAACTCCACGCCGTCGGTTGTTGACCACACCACGAATTGCTCATTACTGACATCCCTGAGAGACAACAGGGGCCTCACGTCCGGTACCCGGTAATAGGTCAACTGATTGCGAAACGGTAGCGTGCTTGGAATTACCTCCCAGAACCTGCCGCCGATCACGCTACGGGAAAATATCGCCAAGCCTCGCGTCTCAGTTTCCCGTGCCTCTAAAACCGCAGCTCTGATCCGGGTCATCGCATCGTCGAGTTCGTGACGGGCGGTAGCATCAAGCTCAGCCCCGATTCTGAGTGCCTCAGCTTGAATTTCACCCAGAGAGTCATTGATTGGGGAATCGATGTCCAGATAACAACTTGTGATGCCAACATCCGTGGGTTCGATAGATGTCAACAGTTCTATCGCAGCATCAAGCGACTCGTCAGATGGGTCGTAAAGCGGTTTGCTGATCGTCATGATAATCTCCGATGGCATGGTGGGTTGGGATAACTCCTGTCGACATTCAATGATCCCTCAAGTCACAGACCATGATTGCCTGCCAGTTCAGGATCGTCTGATCGATCAACGAATGTACTTGCATTGTTGAGAAACAGGGCCCAGAAGGGTGAACCCTTCTGGGCTCTCTGGACACGGACTGTTTCACGAGAACCCCACATATCACATGCGTCGGCGGCTAACCGCCTGCAGCTCAGGTTGCAGGGCCTTATCATGCCAATCCGGATCCATGGCACCGGGGTGACGGGCACGCAATGAGCCACGGACCAACAGCATGATGGCGAATACCATCAGTACAAGTTTCATCAGTACCAGGCTTCCGGTAAGTGTCATGGTCAGAAATGTTGCTACAGTCATAGTCAGCCTCCTCTACAGTCGAATCAATGCCTCACGCGTCAAGCGACCGATTTCAAACCACAGTTTCTGTTTGCCGGTACCGCGATATCCATCATCTTTGGATTATCAAGCTTCAAACCATTCATCAGATCGATGTACGCACTCTTGTCACTCACCTGCAGCCGAGGATTATGGCGTTTCTCCTCTCTGATCGTACTTACACTCATACCGTGATAGTCGTGGGCGGGATATACACGGGTCTGTTCAGGCAACTTCAGCAGCTTGCCGAACAGACTATCGTATTGCGCGCCCGGGTCACCGTTCTGGAAATCGGTTCGACCGGTACCGCGAATCAACAAGGTATCTCCGGTAAACACCCGGTCCGGCAGAAGGAAGCTGTAGGAATCATCCGTATGCCCCGGGGTGTACAGAACATCGAGTTGGATATCGCCCACTTTCAGCATCTCGCCTTCCCTGAAACGCAGGGAGACACACTCCGCTTTGGACATCTCGCCCATGGCACTGGCACAACCGGTGCTTTCTCTCAGCATGCCAAGACCTGTCACATGATCCGCATGGATATGGGTATCCGCAGCCAGGACCAGTTTCAGATCCAGATCATCGATCAGTTGAATGTACTGCGGCACGTTGGCTTCGACCGGATCGATCAATAAAGCCTCACCTCCTTCCCGTGGTGCAATCAGGTAGGTGTAGGTGGAAGACTCTCTATCAAACAACTGTCGGAATATCATGGCAATGTCTCCTCTTCGTTAATCCATTTCACCGGTCATGCAGATGCTTTTCCGTCACAACCCAGCTGACGATTCCAGGGCATCGCCGCGATAAGTCGGGCCAGCCCGCACCATCGGGTTACCCCCGCAATGATCAGCCCGGCTCCGATCACAGCACCTGCCAGGAAGAACAACTCGTGGACCGTAAAGCCAAACAACACTTTCAACAGCAGCAGGCCGCCAATGGCAATCTGTATCTGGCGTTCCAGTGAGATCACAGAACTGCGACGTGTCAGGGGTAATCCCGCTTTCTGCCAGGCCCCGGTACCACCATCGAGAAGAACGAGGTTCCGGTAGCCCGCATCAGACATTCGCTGATAGGCCTTTTGTGCACGAAACCCGCTATGGCAGGTGAAAACGATGGGTGTTTCACTGTCTGCCTGCAGTTGCTCCAGCTTATCCCGCAGCGATTCCCCGGTCAGTCGCTCGAGTGACAGGTGTTTCGCCGTTGGAATGTGCCCTTCAAGGTATTCCGGGTAGCTACGAACATCTATGAGCAGCATTGATTCTCCCTGACCGACCCGCTGAAGGTATTCCTGTGCTGACAGGCTCGGAATTTTCTTTGCTGACATCGGTAATTACCTCTGAGTGAATCGTTGCGTTCTGTTGAGGTTGATATTAAGGGCTAGTGATTATCTTTTAAATTCGAATGATACTTTATATTAGTTCGATTTTTTCGAAGTATTGAAAATCTCTGAGAACACCTGCTGAATGTCGCTTTACAGATCAATCCCGGCCATTAACCGATATCTGCGGTCGATTTACCTGTTTGTCAGCCGACAATCAGTGCCCAATGACGATCATTCGACGTACAGTGAGATGCAACTCTCGACTTGAGCCGGTATCGGCAGCCTCATTTCTCAATTCACATCCCAGTACGGCATGAATACAACAGGCCTGCCAGGTTGGTGGCCAGAGCCCGGCTTGATACCCTTTCTTGAAGCATTCGTATGGGAGTCCGTTCGATAATATTCAGCAAAATAATCTGTATAATTCCCAATGAGAATATTGGGATTGAGGGATCAGTTTTCTATGATTTTTAGGGTTAGGCGATGCGAATTCGGCACAGTAAATTAATTCCCCTGCCACTGTTCGGGATCATACTGTTTCTCAACAGTTGTGGCATGCCTGACCCTTTGGTGACACAGGATCGTATGATTGAACTCAAGGAGCATTTCATCGGCCGTGAGTTCGTTTTCAGAACCGATTGGACCAATCAACTGGTGGTCTATGGTGGCACGCCTACACATCTCTGCTTCACCACACCACACCAGAGGGAAAAGTGTCTCGAAAATTCAAAGAAGCACGCCCGGTTGCTGGCCCCATCCGGCATGACCGGCAGAATCACGGATGTTTCCCAACAATCCACCTGGCGCCTTTTTCTTGCATTCGAATCAGACGATGGACATACCGGCCACCTGATCGTTGAAACACTCCATTTGGATAATTGGGCGATGCACGGCCCCATGGCCCACGATCAATGGACCGACGAAACAACCGCACCCTCAGACATCGAAAACCTTCTGACTCAGTCCACGATTCGATTCCTCGATCCAGACATATCTGATGTGCAGGCAGTTGCCGAGGAAATCCCCTCTCCTCCAGCCGCACTCACTTTGACTCCTGCGGACAACACAACACCCGTTCAAGCCGATGTTCAGCAATCCGTCGCAGTACGCAATGTCACTGTCGCCGCGAAACCTGAAAATGTACTACCCGGCAAGGTTATAGATTTAGTAATCCGCTACGAGGTTGCGGCCGGGATGAATGAGACGGCTGAAGTCACTGAAACCCGCACCCTGCTGTTCTCTGACAAAACACTCCCCGGTTATCCCAAGGTACGCAAATCGTTACAGCACACCGGTATCCAGTCATCCACCTTCAGTCAGAAAATACCCAGTCGGGCAAAACATGGCACTTATACCTACAAAGGCGAAGTTTGTGTCGATGATGGGTGTTCCAGTCAAACAGTGCGTTTTACCATCAACGCCCGCTAGTGGGCCGCTCGGTAAATTCGGTAACTCTCAGCCGCGCCACAAGCGCCATTGGCAATGGCCTGCGAGCGTAGGACTGGCCGTCGCTAATTCAAGCGAGCATGACACCGCCAATGGCGCTTGTGGCACGGCCCAAAGGGAGTCCCGCTACTGGGCCAATTCTGCCTTGCACTTCTTGGAAAGGGCATGCCATTCCCGACGAAGTGCGCCTTGCCTTGGCCCATTAGCGGGGCTCTGAGTGTTAGCGAATTTACCGCGGCCCACTAGATCAGACTCCACCAGGGCCTGACTTAGCGGTCACACTCACTGGTTTCAAATCCCCCTTTCGCCGGCCCCAAGGGACCGCCGCAAGGTTCTGGCGTGACATCCTCATGCGCGGGCGGAGTCGGCTGCCAGCCAAGATCATCATCCACCTCTGGGGGGTCACTACGCGATACCGACGGTGCTTTGGCTCTAAAGTCGTTCTGGCTGTCTCGGTACTTATCCATCATTCGACCGTATTTTCGTTCATTCTCCCTCGTCATACGGTCAAAGATGTCTTCGCCCTGAGTTGGATCTGATGTAACACCGGAGGACCTGCTGCGTGCCGTTTGTATATGTTGGGCCGTTCCCAACACACCCATCAAAGCACCTTGAAGCGCACGGGCTGAGCGTCTTCGTTCGTCCTTTTCACGCGCAAATCGCTCACGGGCCTGCTCTCGTTCCCAGGCACTGCGTTGCCCCTCCATACGCGCTTCTGCGACCAGCGAGTCCCGCTCCATCTTCGCGATACGCTTTGCGTCTTCGAGAATATTGCGCACTGTTTGATCTTGCCCACACTGAGTGGAGGCATTGGCCATTGCCACCTTCAGTGAACCGATGCTTTGACTGACTTCACCCTGTTCCAGGTGTCTTATGGCTGATTGGAGAGCCCCTCTAAAGGCTTGATCCCGCTCCGCCAGCGTGCGAAGGGTTGCATAGTTCTGATTCAGCCATTCGTGAGAGGGATCAAGGTCACGGGCCTTTTTCGCAAGATTCCAGGCACGTCCAAATTCGCAAGCGCCATTCGCCGCGACAATCGATTGGATATAGGGTTCTGCCGCGCTGGCCTGCTCATACTCCCCGTCTCCCCAGATGCCATCTTCATTGGCGGACTTTGCATTCCCATCATTGGCATGCTGCTTGATGGCCTCCCGGATCAAGGCCTTTCTCCTTTGAGGATCAGTTTCGGTCAGCATGATCTCGGTAATTCTCTCGGTCAATGCCTCTTCAGCGGTCAACTGGCTGCCCGTTGACTGATCAGCGTATCCAGCCTCCGCACTGCCCCAACCTGAATCGTCCGGATCCGTTGTGGAGCGATCAGCATCCCCGGTACTGGCCTGTATGGTTGCAGCATTTCTGCGGGATTCTTCACTCAGCTGGCGTGCGTAATCGCTGAGACTTGCAGGATCGGGATGCGCTCCAACCAAGCCTCGCAATACACCGAGTTTTTGTGGATCGACCTCCGACAAATGGCCGTTCGCAATAGCAGCCATTTTCTGCATCTTGTCGCGATTAGCCGCGATAATACCCAGCAGCTGATCGATTCGTTGGAGATTGCCGGGCTCATGTGCCTGACCTGAATAGAGGATTCCCTCCAGCTCCGCAACGGCCTGATTGGTGCTCTTGCTGGTCCTCAGCGCTTGATTGGTCAGATCCTGCAGTATGGCTTTTTTCTGCTCAGACCATTGCGCACGGGAGTCAAAAGTTTCCATTTCCGCTGCTGTATTGGCCGCTGTGGAGATGCCCAATGCAGCTCCGGCCACCTCGGCGCCGATTTTGGCCATGGCGGGTACCCCATCCCGGAGAAATTCCGGTTTGCGGCCCTCGGCCTTGACCTGCGCCTCCATCTCGCTCCATCGCCTGCCCGCAATTTCCTTATTGGGTTCAACAAACATCTGCTTTCCCAGGTCTTCCAGGTTGGCGGTTGTACTGTCGGCATAGGCCTCTTGTGCCTTCAACCGGTCGAGTTTGGCCTGTTCAGCGGTACTGCGTGACCCCGGTTTACTCTCCAGTTCCCGGATTTGATTCTGCAGCTCGATCTTTTGCATCTGCTGACTCAAGCGGGTGTCTTCCACGGCATGGCGCATCGGCATGTAACCGGATCCCTCTCCGATAATCTCCGCCATGTCCTGCGTGGTAAATGACTTGTCATCCCGATCCAAAACCTTACCTAACTGACGCGCTGTCGCCTCGCTCATCTGAACCCCGGTCTCAACTGCGGTCAAGGGATCCATGAGTGGCGAACTGGATCCATGTTTGGTCGTTGGGCCGTCAACAGGGGTCACACGAGCTTTGCCATGTTTACCGATCACCGCCACATCTGTTGGGTCGGGACCGGCAACAACCGGCTTTTTGCCCGGTCTGAGTGCCATTTCGCCACGCAGTTCATTCATGAGCTGACGGCTTTCGGCGGTCATGTCACCGGTCTGCGGATCCTTAGGCAGCCGGTTCTGCACTTCAGACATGAAGCGTCCCTTTTCGGAGGGAGACATGTTTTCCATCACCTGCGCTGCATCCTTGGCCGCACTTTTTGCATAGGTGCCGTTGGCATCTGCATGAGTTGGATAGTTCTGCCTCATCCACTGATCGACTTCTGCATCCAACTGTCCTTTCTCCATGATGCCTTCAGCCATGCTGCGCTTGGCATTTTGATAGATATTCTGTTCCGTGGCGAAAGCGGTCTGACGCTTTGCGTCGAACTTGCGTTGTGCATGCTGCATGTCCGAGGCCGAGAGTGGCTCACCAGCCGGCTTGCCCAGCAACTCGCGGGCCATGTCTTCCGTAACATCGGGTTCACGGATCGCCCCCATTTGGGCCAGGTCATGGGTAGGATTGGTTGACTTTGAGAGGCCGTGATCCGCCCGATAGCGGGCATCTGCATCCCCGATTCTCGAATCATATTTCTGTTGCTGCGCCTGTTTCTGGATCAGTTTTCCCTCGTCCAGTGTCCCTTTCTCAATGTTTTTCGCCTGCAACTCTCGAATCTGACGTTGTTTTTTATTGCGAAAGTCCTCCATTTCGCTCGTGTACTCTACGGTTTCACGTTGGCTGATCGCACCAGCTTCCGGGTTGCGGGACTTATACTCCCAATTCGCGGCTTCCGGGCGTACATAAGCGTCATTGTTATAAGAACCAACCTCTGCAAATTCGGAGCGGCTTACGCCTTTGGGATCGGCCATGAAGTCAGTATCCAGTCTCTGGTGCCAATCATTCCTGTCTCCTGCAATGACCTCATGCTCTTTTAGGTAGTCATTGATTCGCTGATTGTAACCAGACTGCATTTGCTTGATTTGCTCGGGTGAACTGACGTCAGCAATATAATCCGAATCGGTACCGGGTTGCGAACGACTGGCTTTGGACTTTTGTACTTCAAATCCAGCATTTGCATCAATTGCCGCATCAGCCGCAAACTGACGGTTGAGTTGCTTGAAGTGCTCCTGCGCTGCCTGATACTGAGCATCCGGAATCTGTCGTGCAAGTCGTGCACGATTGATCGCATCATTATTAGCGAACAACAGCGCCTCCTGCCTGGGTGTAGCCTTGCCAGCCACTTTGGCACGTAACGCCTCATGTATTTCCGGAGACAGGTACTGGGGACCAGCGGCGAACACCGATGCACACATCATGAGCAGGAAACTCAGTGTCATCACCCGCGAAACGATTGACGGCACTGATCTCGATAAACACCGCTGCACACCCATAGCCCCACCCTGAATCAACATCGTTGATGACAATACAATGCGTCATGAAAAAGCATAGGATATTTCCGAGCCGGTTTTCCATTGCATGAATCAACGAAAGGTCAATCAGCCTGATGATAGGAATTTCTATCATTTTCTGCTGCAAAGTCGAGCCATTAGTGTCAGAACTCGGAATCACGCTCATATTCAGACATGCGACAGACGAATGAGGACTTTACATTGACAAAACATTCAACAATGCCGTCCACTGGCATATTCTCGCAGGATAAATTCCAATTTAGTGGAGTGTGTGCGGGTGAGGATCGCAGACTATCCCGCAGTCATGGGTCAGCGTCACTGGCCGTGTTGAAATGACCAGATCGTTTGCCGCATCAATCCGTCCGGACACGAGATACGAGTATTCATTGATCGCTGGACCCACTCTCGAGGATTCGCAAAACAGAGTCCCCCAAGACGAGCATCTCAGCGTAACCAGGTTGCTTGAATCTGCAAGCCCATGCATGCTTGAGACCGGTCCGCGTAGCGATACGCCTATGTGATTTAAAATCGGGGAGACAGTTTCACTGCGGGCGTCAATCCTCTGCTGGAAAGGCCTGCGTGAAGTTCGATAGCGTCTAACGTGCCGCACAAAAAACGGCCTTTCAGAATGCACTGAAAGGCCGTTTTAAGTATTTGGTAGCGGGGGCAGGATTTGAACCTACGAGGTTATGAGGCCGAACTAAATATAAATAGGTTAAATGTTTTTTTTCGGTTCAATTTGTACTTTAATTGACGTTTCAAGCAGTTACAGGCAGAATCCATGGATCCGGTTAATGGCATGCAGGCCCTATCTAGCCCATGGAATGCGAGGCAAAAGCAATCAAGGAACCACCGTCGACGGCTGCGCAAGCTGCGACCTTCGGGATTTCTGAGGCCATCCTTGAATGGGCACAACACCATCACTGTCTTCCTGGTGTCCTACTCCTTATAGATGCAGGACCGCTCCACTCAGACCCAGACCTGGTTGGCACATTCCTGCGTGAGCTTGCCGACCCAGCCGCCATACGAATTCTCGACCAGTGGTCACCCGGATTACATGGACTGATCGATCCGGTACTCCAGGCCGCCCACACAACGATCTCTGACCCATCCATCCTGACACTCACCTCCCCGCTTTCACTGGAGGAGTCTCCAGCAACCCAATTGCGAGGGAGGCTCAGTCTCCTCTACCTCGTCGCCATGTCCGGCCAGCACAACCCCTTTATAAAGGATGAAGCGGTATATGGCTGGTACCGCCAGTTCCGAATCTGGTTACTGCTCCAAGCCATCCTTCGAACGCTTCGGGGCAACAAGCGGGACAAGAATGTTCGGGTGGTCGCCACACGGCTACGCCTCGCGGGAGAGATCAAGAAGCTCAAATCGAAGGAAATGGTCATGAGCCTGAAAGGACCTGGCTCGACTTTCTCCGAGATGAACCAAACCCTCATCCGTCACGCAGACCAGAATCTTGTCCTAACTGATAGCTCCACTGAGCAGCAGTTCCTGCGTGCCGTCCGTGCCCTGGCACTCGGTGAGCAGTCCCCTGAAGATGCTGGCCACGAAGACCCGCACTGCGACCTCCTCTACTACAGATTAGAAATCGACGGTTTACCAGTAGATGCGCCAGCTCCCCCAGCCAGTGAGTGGCTACCAGATGAGTCCATTGAGGCCTTCCCAGACACTCACTGGCATCCGGACACGGAAAACACAGACGCCATCATTGACGTCGGCGTCGATGCCCGTCGCTCCTACACTCACCAACGCCTCCAGGCTAACAGCGTTCTCTTGGCTAGCTCCGAAGCCCGGCATCAGCTCCCCTGGTCCTGGCATCAACCGTCGGCGGACGAAAAGAAAGAGTTGGATCGCTGGATTGTCCAACTCACCAAGGCTGACACCATAGACGACAATATACTAGGGGCACTGCTATGGATTTCAGTCCATACAGGACGCTCGTTGCGACGCTGCCTGGACATCCAAATCAATAAACACCCCTCGGCTGAGTGGACACTCGTCCCGGACATGAAATCTCTACGACGACTTCCGCCGCAACGACAATCGCAATGGACACCAAAAACCGATGAAGAACATCGCTGGGTCACACCCGTAGCACCAAGCATCAGGATTGATTTACCCAGCCACCTCACCGCTGTTTTCCTGCCCTGCACAACAGGCGGCGCCACTCCAGAGACTCTCGGGGCTCTATGGCTGAGTCTCTGCAACGAGAGTGCAGAACATCAGATGCTGCAGAAGAGGCCCAAAGCCCTCAACCGGGTTACACCGGGCATGCTGGAGAACCCGCTTGGCCAACGTCTATTCCAGGAATCCGCCGACAACCTCTTCGCTCGTCTGCTTTCAAGCCACCCACAGTCTGGTCTGCCGGGTGCATTTGCCTATCCGCATTGGAGCCAGCTAGAAGCCCAGGCCATCCTGGCAGACACCGCTCTGGCTGCAGGCACGAAACCCCGCAACGACCTCATCGGAGCAGGCAGCTGGCTGGCACCGCTGGAGGATCTCCTGATAGCCGCTCTCGAACAGGCTTATGGGCGTATCGCAACCAGCCAACGATCCGGGAACCTGATCTCCTATCACAACCAGCTGACAGCCTATCTGACGTTATGCCTCTGGGCAGCAACGGGGGCCAGACCTATTCACGACCCCCTGGAAGATCCTGCTCTCCTGGATACAGAAGATGGCTTTGTCTATATCCTGGACAAAGATACCGGCGGTGCCCGAATGGGCAGGCTGGTCCCCCTACCCCGCCCCCTCCATCAAGTCCTCACACAGCAATATCCCGCTCACCTTGCCACGCTCAGCGAGATGCTGCGGGACACATGCCCCAGGATGGCAGAAGGGATCCACACCCTGTCGCGCGGCGTCTCTACGGGAACCATGCCCTACCTGTTCCAACTGGTAGTTGGAGACAAAGGACTCAGCTGGCTTTCGCTCTCTGAATCACGGATCCGCAGCCTGGACCTGTTTGACTGCCCCTTGCCATTGCGCCTGTTTCGACACAGATTCTCGTCCGATCTGCGTCGACGGGGTGTTGATCCCGAGATCATCGATGGCCTCCTCGGCCATGCTGAATTTGGCGCTGCCAGCTACAGCGACTACTCGACTCGCTGCTGGCAGGAGGATATGGAATCCGCACGACCCCAGATCGAGGCGAGCTATGCGGCGCTGGGACTGCACCCGTTGCCGAGTGGGCCACTGCCTCCCCTGCCTGACGAGCTTGCCGAGGCGGAGTTACCGCAACAGCACGCCTTTGGCCTGCTGGCTCGCCAGCAACGACGGCGCAAGGACATTAAGGACGCCCGCTTTCAGGCTGAGAACACGATCGCGGAACACACACACAATACGCCGCTAGTAGACATGGACGAAGATGCGCTTGAGGCCCTATCGCGTGCCCTGCTGTTTCGATCTAATGGACTGCCTAAACCCGACGGCATGCTCCAGTATGCCTATCTGGTCCGAAAGATTGATCGTCTCTGGAAAGAGCAAGGCAAGCGGGTCAAACTGCCCCGTCGATATGCCTTGCACGAAGAAGATCGATCACCCTTTAAGCCCAGTGCTGTCGGGGCTCAGTCATGGTGGCGCCACGTCCTGGAAACCTGGGTCACCCATCGGCATTCGCAATCGGTTGGCCGTACCGGTTACCAGGACTGTCGCCTGCTCGGCACAGTACTGCTTTGCCTCGAGTGCCGCCTCTCCGACCTCAGAATCCTGAACGCCGTTCTGGATGGCAAGAATCATCGACTAGTGCGGTACAAGAATCAGGATTACCTCGAATTCTCGGAGAAACTGGACACCGATGCCACCGACCCACCCGTCAGTCGTTTTCCTGTCACGTCACAGGTGGCGACATTGCTCGCCAGGTCGGGTATGTCGTCCAGAAAAATCAACTGGGACAACCACCGCATTCCGGACTGGTTGAAACCACTGGCCAAGTCCGGGCCAAGTGTATTCCCCAGCAGTGACACCAGTAACATTCGTGACTTGCTGGAGGATCTCGCCGGCCGCGTGGATCAGGTCAATGTAATAACCCTGCCCGGCATTGTGGCCGGCTACCTCGCTGGCCGTGTACTCTCGGCCGGACTTGGATGGATGGACTGGCTCAGGCTGGACTGCGAGAAGATCATCGCCCTACCAAAGAACGAAACGACAAAAGTCGAGGAGATGGAGGGTGATCCAGCCAATACGATAAAGGGCGCCACTACACCTTCAGATGCAGGCGGCGCAGATGATGAGAGGCTGCATGCCGCGCATCACCTCCTGGGCGAAGTCGCCACTATCCTAATAGCACATTTCGACACGAGCGCCAGCAGCATGCGCCGCGACCTCAGACGCAAGATCAAGGCAATCCTGCAATCACAGCGCATGCAGGTAAGCTCTGCGATACATCTACTGGTCGGCTGGACGCAACATCTTCTCACTCGCCCCGTACGAGGATCACGAAGCAAAAAGCCACAGATGCTCGCTATCCGGACTGTTTATCGCTATTTCAATACCCTATCGCCTCGGTTTCTGGAAGTTGGCTACGACATTGACCTGCTTTCGCTCGACAGTGACAGCCTGACCGATTTCTACGACGAGATACTGGCGTGCCGACCCACCGAAAAACCTGCCTATCTGGGTAACCGGCTGGTAGAGTTTCACGAGTGGGGTCGTGAGCTCGGTATTGATGAGCCCGACTGGTCCGAACTACCACTGGCAGCAGGTCAATGGGCCGTCAAACCCGGCTACATTACCGAGAAGGATTACCAGACAGCCCTCCAGCACCTGCGTGACTATCCAGGCGACGAGTGGGTAGCCCTTTTCAGCGCCTTTCTTCTCTTGCTTTGTTACCGCTTCGGTCTTCGCCGAGGCGAAGCTCTGGGGTTACAACGACGAGAATGGGTAGAGGCCGGTGGGAGCTGGGTTGTACTGGTGAGAAGAAATCCATACCGGAATCTCAAGCGTCCCGCCTCCAAGCGCCATGTGCCGCTGCTCTTCTCACTCAGTGACCTCGAACAGCGCGTCATCCGGGAAGTCATGGCCATGAACGAAGCGAGCCATGGTGATGACGAGCTGGCACCGATCTTTTGTGATGTCAGTGAAGCCCGGCAGCTCCCTGAGGCGACAACGCTCGTCGACCTGGTGCTTCAGGTATTGAAGGCCGTCACCGGCAACCCTGGTATCGTCATCCATCATGCCCGTCACGCAGCGGGCTGCCGGGTGGCTCATGCTCTGTATGGACTGAGTCTTCCTATGTGGCTGGAGCCGTTTGAAAACACCAGGAAACCTGATGATTTCAGCCATTCCGTCCAGAAGATATTGTTGGGCAGAGTCGGTGTCACGCGCCGCGCTCCATGGGCTCTTGCGATTTTCATGGGGCATGCCTCCCCAGTCACAGCCCTGCGAAGCTACCTGCATTTCCTACCGGAATGGTGCGTTCACCAACTCAGGCTCTCTCTCAGCACCAGCCGGCTCTGTCCTGACAATATCATCCGACTTGACGACATGCCTGCCGGAGAACTACCAGAGGCGCCTGTCGAGGCCGATCATCACCCCAAACCACCCACACCATTGAAAATCCTCAAGTTGATGCGCCTTATCAGCCGAGGTCACGATCCTGAAGGTGCAAGTGAACATCTTGGAGTAACGGCAAGTGACCTGCAGGGATTAGAGTCACTATTGGACCATATTGGTTCTGCAACACGATTCACGCCACGCAAGATCGAACCCGAGATGGCTTATTCTTACCTGACACGGGTAACAGAAAACGGTTGGCGCCGAATGGAACTGCTGGCCTCGGCAGCAATTAACTCCGATCGCCAACCCAAAGTTACACTAAATACGGAAATGCTGATGAACATGATCAGCGCCAGTCGTCAGATTCTCCTGTGGCGCGATGAGCATTTTGGGCTGGTAAGATCAATACTGGATTATTACTCCATCCCTGATTCACTCGTTAGCATGGTCTACACTGAACCAGGAGACCGTGACAAACTGATTGCTGCCAGAGAGGCAGGCTTTCAGCCGATAGATTCCATGTCCGCCGGCACAGGTAAGAAGGCGTTCCAGATAGATGGTGTATTATCACACGATGGACATGAAAATCGCCCAGTGCATCGATTTAGCCTGCTCCCAAAACTGGGTATACAGGGAGATCTTCGCAATCGTCTCGAGCTAATCCTCATACTGGCAGCTTTCTCGATTGCTTCGTTGCACTCTGAAATACAGCGCGCTATATAGCTCTTATCCCATTGAGCAGCCTGGTAGCGTGAAAGCGTCGATTATGAGTGTCGGAAAATCCATTTGTCTCGTATATTCGCTAACCACATTGTCGACAGATAAATGCAATAGCGGACGCTGATATGTTGCACTGCAATAGAGCGCTTTCGGCCAGAAGCTGACCTGTATCGGCACTGGTAATATCAAACCCGATTGCTTCATAGCGGACATTCGGGAAGCTTCCCTCCGACATGCTTGTGGATCTTCGCTTGCTGAACTGCGCGTTTGAATGCTCTTCTAATTGTGCTCGGTGAGGCATGCCATCGCGCCATCTGCTGGGTATTCAGCCAGGGCCGAACCGCAGTAGAGGGGAAGACCAACTGCCAGTAATTCCTGTTGTAAACGGTACGATATAGGAAAGCTATCGCAGTAAGGGCACCCGATTGGGTACTGGCAGAGACATTTCGACGGGAAGACAGGTGATTGAGGTAACCTTCGATCTCTTGCTTGCCCATCTCATTGGGATGGCTTTTGCCATTGAACAGGATGAACTAGCGTATCCAGTAGATATACGATTTTCAGTTCTGTGACTGAAATGGTTCCGTCTACAGGCTGTTCTGACTTGATCAAGAAAACGTGGCTTGGGGGATTCGGTTGGCTGACTCCATGATTCTACTCCGTAATCCTCAGTTTGCCACTGTCACGACTCGCTGATAATGTATAACGAGGTGCCACGCCCAAAAGTCATAGAAATTCTGTCAATTAAAGTGTTATATAGAGGTCTTGCTATAAATGTATAACGAGACGCGGGGTCTCGTTTATAAAGCTGTTATGCATCTTAAAGGAGAGTCCAGCAGTGCCATGGAATCCAGTAGAAGCCGAGAAGATGCTAAAGCATTCCTCTCTTGTCGAGGCGACTCGGGCAGTAGAAAAGATAGCTGGCTACAAATTCGCTTCTAGTCGAGAGTTAGTATTGCTTAAAGAGAACGCGAGCAAAGTAACTGTTTATGTAGATCTAGCGCCTGGCAATATGCCTGACGTTACTGTTGAACAAGAATATCCCCCCACATCTAACAGGTCGAGCAGGCATGCTGACATAGAAGCCGTAGCAAGATCACTTGGCTACTCATATACCGCATATCGCCTAAACGTAAAATCAGAAGGTGGCATGAGCCTGCTGCTAAACTGGTTGCAATATGCATAACAAATTAATCAAAGTCGCCTTCGGCTGGAAGCGCTTCAAGCACGCCCTTTATTAAGGCGTTAATTTCATGAACCTATCTGGCCCCAAAAAGGACTTAGATATCGCTGCTAAAGCAATTGATGAAATGAAGGCAACTACTAATTTTTTGGAATTTCGGGAAAATTGGGAAAACTATCTATTCAGAATAGAAAGGGCGTGGGAGTTTACAGAACGATTGCTTAAGTCCCGAAAAGGGTTTCAGCAGTGGCATAAGCCGTATACAGAACTACGAAAAAAGGACCCATTATTAGTTTTTTTACGGCAAGCAAGAAATGCCGAAATACACAGTGTGTCATCAACCGTTACGAAACCACTAAGAATGGCGGTTATTGATAAAACCGGACGAGGATTTCAGTTAAATTCTATATCGTCTAAATTGGAAAACGGCACTTTGACAATCGATTTAATCTCACCAGATATCCTGCTTGATTTAGATGCCAAAGTGGTTCCAACAGACCCTGAAGTGGTGAGGTTTAAAAATAGAGGCAAATGGTACAATCCTCCGTGGCATCATCTTAAGGAACGGATCAGTGATCTACATCCTGTATGCTTGGCGGAACAAGGGCTTCAATTTTATCGGTCGTACATTCAAGAAGCAGAGGTGTGGAGTGAGAAAATTTAATAAGGCCATTAAATTCGCTCCCTACGGTCGTCGAAAGCTCGTAAGCTCGCGCCGTTTATCGCAGCATTAGTTGAAAGAAATGAACCCACGATACATTTCAATGATGCAAGCGCGTACTGCACAAGTGGCAATCGGCCATTCGACGCTCCGAAACCAAGGCGCACCTGACGTTATCGCCACAGCACGAAGCTACCTTTCGAAAGTCGACCTGAGCAAATTCGCAGCTACCGAGTCCGAAGAAGAGTTCTTGTCGGTATTGAACAAAAGAACCAAGAGCTTAGCAGATCGCTTCCCAGGAGAAGCGAAAGGGAACTGGGGTGCCGCAAGAAAGGCACTCAACATTTTTTTACGTGATTGCCTGTACAACCGGTATCTGGCGGAACACTTCGGTCTAGTTAAGCTCGAGTGCTGGCTGGAGATCCCTCTAGACGGTGATGTCGGAAACAAGCTTCGGGAAAAATTCCCTGAGATCTTGCCGAAATGGAAAACCATCAAGCGGCTCACCCCAGGCGTAAGCCAGCAGTTCCAAGAAGCAGCAGCGGTTCACGCGGTTCAGGAGCAAGTGTGCAAAGTTCTCCTGGATTTGAAGTTTTGGCGCAACGGTGGACAAAACAACTAAAAATGTATAACGAGACGCGGGGTTTCGTTAATAAAGCTGTTATGCGTAATAGATGTTGAAGTCACCGGAAATACAAGATTATTGGTGCAGTGAAGTTGAGAATCTTGACAGTTGGGAGCCTGATGACCCTCAGCATATCGATCTCTGGTTCAGAGTGGCTATTGGAATCAAAGGAATTGATGCAGCAGATGATTTTCAAGTACATCTGGTTTCTGAAAGACAGTTGTGGCATATAGATAACAAGAATTACTTACTAGCAATTCCATACTATGAGAATTGGTCAGAGTGATGAATCGGCTTTTTGAATCTATAGAGGATTGCAAAGATATCAATTGGAGCGAAATGTCTGCGCAGTTGGAAAAGCTATGTTTATGGGAATATCATGATTACAAAGGTTAACCGCATAACTGCGACGTTGACGTCCGCTTTCAGGAAAGGCCTGATAGCAACCTCAATGTCCGCTACGGTCGCAAAGAAGTCAAACTCTCCGTCATTGATGGATGTCTTCTATAGTAAAGCAAAACAGCACCTCTAACTATTTTGAGAGTGCATAATTCTTGAAGATTATACTAATTCCGGATTATCTTTTGTGCTTTCTAATACTCGAAAATCAGAGAGCGTGCGTGTCAGTTTTCCAGCATCATCATACTTCTCGTTCCAGACGAATTCACACACTTCATCAGTGCCATGATACCTATGAAGTTTCCAAAAGTAGAACTCAACATTAATTTTAATACATAGCACATCACCATCATTCGACAGAATCTCAACATATCGCCTGTATCTGCTTAGCGTTTCAACTAAGCCATTTGCTGTAACTGTTACGTCCTTAGGAACAATTTTCCTTGGCTTGGGTGCGAATTGGCCCGCCAGCTTCAGTACGCATTCTTCTGTGCTGATGAGTTGAAACGGTATCCTTATATTCCCTCCACCATGGGTAATAAGGAAACTTTTGATGGCTCTCTCTAACACAGCATGTTGCAACTCAGATAGCTCGTAGTCAGAAAACAGATCACGCGTTTCGTCACCACGTTTATCTGTGATTCGCAGTAAGAAGATGTACACAACGCGATAGAAGTATTGATTCTCTTCTTTACCTGACCAGACAAGCCTAAAACCAGGATGACGATGGATTTCATCGTTAGGTAGCAAAGCAAATTGTTTTTTAACTTCTATACCGAATTCTTCTCCTACACTAATGATTGAATTGATCAACGTATGTTGTTGCGACCACTCGACCTCGTCAAAATCTGTCCAAACAATATCTTCATCTGAAACATAATCGACAAGATGTTCGAAGATAAACCAAAGTATACAATATGGAAAATCAGTTTCCTTAGTCAAGATTTTTGCCCTCACAAATGGTAAGCGGCAGTCGAATAATAGAAATAAGATGGCACTGACCGACCGCCGCAATGGGGACAATGCTAGGCAGAAGCCCTAGATATCATAGGAGGAGTTTAACCAGACAAGCGCAATTGTTATCAAATCCTGGCAGTGCGCCTTAGGATTCTGCCGAGTTTTAGCACTTGAGGTTCACCTGATAGATACAGGTGTTTGTTGAGATCGAATCAGCGAGACACTTGAAAATCTAGAAGTCTAAGAAGATCTTGCCTTTTCTTTATGCTTGCTATCACAAACATATCCTGTCTGCAATATTGCCGAACTGCTTACATTATCAGTCCGACTATGGGTGCTTTGCCGTTAGTACGGCAGGTACCGTAATTAAATAATCTAAATAATGATAATAGTCAAGGACCAGAGAAAATAATTTACTCCAGCAAAATGGCTTCATCAGCGCCTGACAGCAAATCCGTGAAAATACTCGAGCTTCGTTGTGAATAATTGGCCATATATTGGAATTGCCATCTTTATAAATTCTTTTGCTCAGTTACATGTGAATGAATGTAAAACACGACAGTGACAAAATACCACCCGCCAAAGCGGGGGCATATCACCTACTTCCCTGCAGCAGTAGATGCTCAAGGCCCCACTCCTGCGGAATCTTGTTTCGCTTGTGAATACTGTTACAGACGAAACATTCGGCCACAACATTCGTCTACACATCCTTACCGCTACGACTGCGCAGAATTACTTAGTCTCTCTGTTAGGTGCCGGGGAGAGAATGATTCCCCGCAGTACTGGTAGGTATTCGACTCGCATTCAAACAAGGCTCGGTTGGCCAATGGAGGGACATAGTTCTCAAACCAGAGCCGCGTCACCACCTTTGCTTTAGTCAACAGGATCGAAGAGACCTCGATACTCGAACGTAGGCTGGAAACACGATTTGTGCCGCCGTAAAACATGCAGGACCTTCACTCAGCGGCGCGATGACACGATCAGTCGCAACCAGGTGAATTCATATATAGATCATTTCACTGTAACTGAATATACTTGTATTACCTTTCCTAGAATCCCACTTAGTGAGATGGATATGGAAATATTGTTCTACATATATACTGCCGTTATTCTTTTTATCGGGATTTTTAGCTTTTTTGTCATTACCCATAAAATGGAGAAGCATGACAAAGATGACTAAAACAAATATCCATTAGACAAGGATGCCAATATGGCAGAATCCATTTGCTTCCTCTGCTCACAACGATTCAACTCTCCTACTCGTTGGTGTAAGGTCTGCGACTCTGCACCGAAAAATGAATTCTGCCCGCATTTCACACCACGGATAAATATGGAAGAAGCTGCCATACAGTATTTCATGACAGGCACACTTCCTCATGATTGGCCTGGAATTAATATGCCAGAGTATTATCGTCTTGTGGACGAAGAATCAGGAAGGATCGAGTTTGACACCTCAGATGATTTTTACCTGTTTCTCAAATCGACTTTAATAAAATTTGGCATTAATATCGATCACATAACTACATTAGATAAATTGACTGAAATTGAACGCACTTACTTTGATGAAATTGAGTCCGCCATTATTGATCGGCGCAAGAAGAATATGCCAAGCGATCTAGATGATGCCTATATCCATGCACAGTCGGTCCGTGATCAAGATGAAGCAGAAAGACTATTTAAAATAATTTTCGAACGAGACAGAAAAGGATTTAAAGTCATTTCTTAGATACTAATGTTCTATATATTGTCTGTTAGTATTTTATCGATATCTAATTCTTCTTGTTCGCAGGCTTGATAAAATAATTCGGTGTTCCCATATTGTATATCACCGGAACCGGTGAAGCCTTTTCGTTGGGTGCAATGTATAGAAAAACCCACTCAGGAAGCCCAGCACTCAGCTCCTGATAGAAATCCACGCGCTCTTCTTTTGTTAATTTCTCCTGACCAATCGGGAAAAACTTCTTACCCTGTGGAAAGAAGTTTGACTTTTCTTTCCCATCTTTCACCTTCCATACGTAAGCATTATAACCACCGAGGAGAGTGGGCGCCTTACCAATTTCTGGGTCTTTAATGTAGGAAAGGGGTTGAATACAACCTGCAGGACATTTCGGACCCGATATTTTGAGACTTATACCCCCTATCCCACCATTTCTCACTCCTGCCTTGATTGTTTCTATAGTATGTCCAGGAAGAGCTTTCTTGACCGCTTCGATATAGACTGATGCAAGGAGGCTCGCAGCATGATCTTTACTGTCTGCCATTTCAATCGGCATCCAGACAAATAACCGTGAACCCGCTTTTATATCAAGGTATCCCTGGGAGGGTAACAGGGCAGAGATCAGCCACAAACTTACGCCCATTCCTGGAGAGACTGCACCAGAAGTGAATGTTCCAGTCGCTGATCCTCCTGCCATCACAAGGTCGAGGGATCTGCTTGTGGCTGATCGTGAGCCATTAGTTGATTCCGCAGGTAGTATGATTTCCTGATCCTGAACATTAGTGAGATTAGCGGCGTGTGCAATTTGTGATGCGAATGAAGTCTCGACTAGTGGATTTCCTGCAGAGACATCATCGATTACTTGATCTGCCCCCACGGAATTGGTTGCAATCGATAGAACACAAATACCAGCCGCAATCACGCACTTTTTCGTGATCATCATATTCTCCTTTGACTCACACAATACTTTAGCCGCACTGACGATAAATATTCTAACCAGATGAAAATTAACACATAGAACGGTTACAGGTTCAAAGCCTTTGAGTATCTAACCTCTTTTTGCCTGTAAAATGTTTTCTTGTTCCCTTTGTCATCATATAGAGCAGAAATACCAATTGACAAAGCGTTTCGCTTCGCCTCAGCAAGGCTTAGCTGTACTTGAATATCATTTTCCGCCTTATACGGAAGGAGAAGTGTCTTGGTCGCTTTACTTTCAGGAGGAATTACCATCTGACTGCCATCGTAACTCTGGCTATACACTTCGTTATTGAGGTATATCGATAACGATCGTATTGTCAAATAGCGGTTAGTCTTGTTTGCAATGTCAAAACTTACATAGGGCTTGCCACTGGCCGTACTCAGAGTATGAACATACACTGCCAGTTCATTCCCTTCGAGAGACTCAGAGATATAAAGCGTTTTGAATGTTTTCCGATGGATGGTGATTTCAGGGTGTAGCTCCATACTCTGGGCGTCAAAGCTGAGGTTCGAATATTTTTTTGGAACAATGCTGATCTCGTAAGGGATCTTTGGCTTTTCGCTGATACTCACCACGAAGTTAGTTGCATCCTTGACCGGGCAGTCGATTCCCTTACCTGGAATATAGCGCTTAACATCTATAAGATCCTCACCAGAATACAGACCACTTTCATCGATAACTTTCGGTATCACCTGAATCATACTCAAAATTTTTTCATCATCGTTTCGCGATAAGTCACAATTCTGTACTTCCCGAATAAGATGTGTCGCATCCAGAATGCCTGCGATTTTCTCAGCATCTGGTTCAACAACGACCTTTTCGCCCCATGCTCTCTCAAGCGTCCAGCCTGCAGATATCAAATTACTGTTACACCCATTATAAGATTCTACTTTGTGCTTGTCTGACATGTGGCCGCCTTTCATACAGACAAAAGTCGTACCAGCCCTGCTTACATGGTTTGATGTGTATGCAGGCCAGATCCTCTTTGCATTCAGATCTATAGCAATGATCTCACTGTTGAGGCCTCTGCGTGTAATGGGCTTATCGTCTATCGTCACAATTTTCCACTGCGCATCTCCTGCACCCTCTATGAGTGCGTAGTAAGTATCGCGTGGTGTGGCTCGTTTGTTGTCATCATATTGGATCGCGTATCCATGGTATCCATCCGTAACGCCGCTACTCTTTTCAGGCCTTGTTGTGGCGCACCCAGCTAACATCGAAGCACAACAGATTGCTATAAGCACTTTTGACCGGGAACTTGTTGATGGATCGATTCCCTTCATAGGACGCGCGAGAAATGGCGAGGAACAGCGCATATTCATTCAACTCTCCTTGTTAAAATTCTTTGGACGACTAAATGACACATAATTATTTTATTGACCGGTAAGCACAGCTACTGTGCAGACCACTAATTGACCATCTCATGAAATCAATGAGTGTCAAGCAGTACAGTGGCTCAGATTGATCATGCGATCTTTCCCAAGGCACCAAACCAACCGGAGGACGCCATTGCCACAGGGCTACTAGCGAGAATCATTCTCACCAAAGTGACCTGAATGGACATTATGGTAACCTCTATGGCATTAACTGCGGTTAGTCCTATATACACAGGAAATGCACACTATAGATTGTAGCTCTATAGTGTTCGCATAGACAACATCAGGGTATGAATTTCTATGAGATGACCCTGTGAAGATCAATAGTGCCTTTGGTAAAGCCCTGCGTCGTATTCGCAAGGCCCAGGGGCTGTCCCAGGAGGCATTTGGGCTGGTCTCCAGCCGAACCTATCTCAGTACACTGGAGCGCGGGCTCAAGAGTCCAACTCTAGACAAGATTGAGGCGCTTGCCAGTGTTCTCAATATCCACCCTCTTACCCTACTGACACTGGCATATCAGGAGAGGCAGGGGCATTCGGACCTGAAGACCCTATCTGAACGTGTGTCTCAGGAACTCGAAGCCCTTAACCGACTCGATTAATGTCTGCTCGAACCAGGTACGAGAGTTGAGAGGGTCATCAATTCGCCATTCTGGACCAGCGGCAAACTCGTACACTACCCCCCCTACTCTCAACCTACTTCTAACCCACCATGACGTACTCAGGGAGCAGGTATTCAAGAGCATGGGGTGTACTGAAAAATTATTTTTTCACGACGAGCACTATCGAGTATTGGCCATGAATGACTATTCACAGAGTTCTCTATAGAGGACATATCTAGGGGTTAATAATCTTCTAAGTCACTGTAATTACATTTAATTCATCAGTCCGGATCGTTGGAAACCTCGATAATGAAGTTTTCGTCCCTTTTCCCCGGCAGACCATCCTTGCGAAATCGCTTACCCCATATGCTGAACAGGATACGCTCGTCCGATGGGTATAAATTCATACCATCAATGGTCATTCTTACTGTGCTTTTACTGGAATCCACAACCACAATATCGCCAATATCAATACCTAGGACATCCTGACAAAGGCTGAGTGATTCAGCATCCAGTTCCTTCTCCCAGCGCTCTAAGTCACGTTCCAGGCCTCTCCACGCCTGTCTCGCTTTAACAAATGGTCCCTGCCCGTTTTCAGAAAATATCAGTCGGTCAAATAGCGCAAGCTGCTCACTGGGGATATCTTTCTCCATATCGAAGGTAGCATCTACCAATGAGTCATATATCGCTTTTGCCTGTCGTAAGGCGTTCAGACGCGTAGCGTAGGGTTTGATCCAGGATCTCTTGATAGACCCTGGAAGTCGACGATCCTCCTGCGGTATGAGCTCGATCGGACCAAGATCTGCCAGTGAAATATGCTCAGTCTCATACTGATTACGTGACCAGTCATTTTCCATGTCAATCTTGACCCATACCTCTTTTGATGAGACACACAGGTAGCTATCGCATTTGTGATAGTTATTTGGTGAATAGATATAGCTTACAGACCAGGCATGGTCTAACCCGGACATGTCGGCTACGAGATAGGCCAATCTTTGGTCTTTGGCAATGCGTGAGAGCTGAGAAATCCGCCGTAGAAAATCGTTAGTAGATTTTATTGTCAGTGTAGGACCGTATGTTTCCTTCTGGTGCCTGTCCCTTTTTGGACGAAATACCACGACGTGTTCTTTAGCGTGAGGTAATATTTTGTCTACTAAATTACTCAGGCTTTTGTGTGCCGCATTACGACTTCCAGCGGAGGTACGATCGCCGATCCATCCCTCATATCGGTTTTGGACCAATATGAGTACCTGGCTCAACACCTCAGCGGGAGCTGATTTAATACCATCTCCGAGAACCTTACAGGCCGTTATATCGACCCCTGCTCTCTGAAGATCCTGTAGCGCTCGATCAAGAAATTCTAGCTGTAGTTTTGTGAGGCGTACTTGGCTTGATGACTTTATTGTCTGCCTGAGCTTCCTAGCCAGTTCCTCACGATAGGCTGGAAGAGCTGGCTGTTTTGGTTTGCTACCGGATGCGACACGCGCCCAGTAACCACGAGGTGGTTTAGGGACCTGTAGTCGTCGACAGTGCTCTCCTAGCGCCACATCAGAAATACCCAACTCACGTGCAACCTCTGTGGCTGGACGTTCCCAAATTAGAATGAATAGTTCCTCGCGTGAGAGTACCTTATCTTTCATCAAATATCATCATTCGATATCTCATGGTATTGAAAGTACCGAAACGGTTTCTCTACAGGGCGAGTAAGTGCTAGCACTATATATACTCAGCATCGACATGCTGACCTTCCACCGCAGGTAACCCCTAGATGTTCATAAAATATTCACCAGTGGGAAACATTATTCAATGCCCACTCCTATAGATACCTTTTTCAGTTCTTGACTGCTGTATGCGGTGACATCAAAAGGCACAACATTCACCTTCACGCCCGATCCCTTAAGGTGTAGTTGGACTGGCATCGTCATCTTCTGCTGCATGGGGTAAACCAGAAACACCTCTTTGACACGATACCTAGTCGCGTAACTCTCTATTTGATAGAGATCTGTCTGAGATATTCCGAGATTCCTTCCTTTTTCATCGAGAAGTTTCCACTTAGCATCCGCGATAACCACAACTTGATTATTTTCGTTCAAAAACGAAATGTCGGGTTTCATCATGAAGACATTCTGATCGGTATCCTCACGTCTCGCGAAATACTTCTGTGGCCCCTGCTCTCTTACACGCAATCCATCACACCATGCTTTTTTCCTAAACTCGGCGCCAACGTATGCTTCGAATAACTGGTTCATATCGAATAGGAGCGATACACAGGTTTCCTTTCCCGCCAGAACATCCGGATGCAGACCCGCCAGGAACCACTTGCATTGATCAAATATAGGTTCATATCTGATAGTTGAACGATCAAAGCTCAGCGAGTTCAGTATATCCGTGTCTAAAGCTATATCACTTATCGGGTCAAAGCGCATAAGTAGTTCAGCTACCTGAATACGAACACGATTCCCTATTGCCAATTTTAGCAAGATTTTCAGTACATACTTCAATATCTGATTGTGGACGTTGTCATCGCTTAACTCATCAAATTGACAAAACAGTCGTTCACGATGAGTCAGATTCTGCTTAAGCTGCTGTTCAATTCGTAACCTCCCACGCAGTACGCTGAGATTCTCGTTTCGCTCAATGTATGTTCGAATCATTCCCTGCATCATCTCGGCATGCAGCTGGTCACAAAAATGAAGTATGAATACATCCAGTAGACTGTGTTTCTGGAGCGCAATTCCTGCTGTGCCTGCGCGACGGAGTTTCAGTCTGCGTGCCTTGGAAAGCATGCGTACCAGCGCAGCCCGGCTGGATCCCAGATCAACCTCAAGGCCGTAAATCTTTGGAAGAATCTCTATGGATAAATTACCTAATGAGATGACACCACAATAGTTCCCGAATTTGATTTGCTGATTCCCCCAAGACCACGCTCTCGTTGAAAGCTCTTTCTCAAGCCTGGCGAGCGTGTCTGCGTGGGAATAGTCGAGCGCCTTCTGCCCTCTTCCACGAGATCGTAGAATTTGTAGAGACTCGTGCTCGATTACTGACAGCACCTCCATGATCAGGCACTCTCTTCGTATACTTTCCTGACCGCATCGGGCGTGATCTCATCCGGATCCACAATCCAATATTCTGTCAGGTCTTCGAAGTCATCATGATCGAATCCTAGGACATCTTCTTCATTCAGCGTGTCATGACACACAATCTGTGGTTCCAGTTTTTCTCCCCCAGGCCCCACATCTCGAAATACCAACTGGATCCTGTGCCAGTCCTCATAAAAATATTCCTGTAGAAGAGGAATAATTTTGTTAAAAAGAACTTCCCTAAGACCAGAAAAGTCACGCACGTTGATGAAATAGGCATGCCCAAGCGTCATATCTCTGTTTAACAGGAAACGGATACGACGATTCATAGCGTTCAGTAACGCACGCAGATTGATAACACCGCCGTCCCCATCTTCTATATAACCATCACCACGTGAACCGCTAATTACGCCAGCATCTGGCATTAACTCTATGAATTGGAAACGACGGCGTAATGCAGTATCCAGTAGCGCTATTGAGCGGTCCGCCGTGTTCATTGTCCCGTAGACATCCAAATTTCCAGGCACACCAAATCGTGCACCTGAATAAGGAAGAGTCAATTCCATCCCCGACTTCAGGAATCCAGCGTCGTTATATATCGCCCTTTTATCTTCTTCTATCAAGGTAATCAGCTCGCCAAATATTTTGGCAATGTTCCCCCTGTTTATCTCATCAATAAATATCGCGTACCGCTGATCGGGATCTGCTTTTGCTCTTTGGCATATCCTTTTGAATACACCAGGCAACACCTGATACTCTATATCTCCGGTTTCCTCATTCTGAACAGGCCTTATACCCTCGACGAAATCTTCGTAGCTGTAGGCCTGATGGAACGTCACGTACTCAAACCGTTGATGGGACGCCTCTTGCTTCGGGCCAGCCTTCCATTTCTTGGCTTGTTCCACCTGCTCTGCACATTCTTCTACCCAGTCATCAACCAGTGACCATACGCTGTTTTGCTTCTTGTCAAATACAAGCGGCGCACTACGGTTCTTATATTGATCGGTACTGGAGTTTTCACGTGTATGTGCCTGAAGAGTTGCCCATATTGTTTGCGCGATGTTCCGGTCACGCCCCAGGGCCTTCGCCTTCATCTGCACATACTCATGCTTTAGAATTGCGTTAACTTTTCCTTCACCGCCAAGGTCATACAATGCGCCAAAGATCACATCAAACCACCTTGCATCCAGCAACTCCTGAATCAACCATGCTTCTCGGCTAAGAGTTTGCATTCTGCTTGAATACTTTTCTACCAGGCGATTAAGTTGATAGGTCTTTCCTGTTCCTGGAGGGCCATACAGAATCTGGTTTAGGGCAACCTTGATACTTCCACTGCGCTTTTTATCATCTGGCTGCTTTACCGCCTCAACGACCTTTTCCCAGACCTTCTCCAGAATCCCGGCCGATCGCTGCTTTATCTCTATTCCAGAAGCCTGCGGTGACCATTCCTGCTTATCGACAGTAATCCTCTCTAAATCGGCTTCCGTTATATATGGATCATTCTGTAGTGGATCCTGAATCCGTGAGAATGCAACATCCACATACCGGTATACTTTGCCCTGCTCGGCCTTTGCTTCGTCCCAATGAGGCGCCTCATAAGGGTCGGATACCACATTACCAATAGCTATGATTCCTTTCGGAGCTTCGCTCGTCCTCACCAGAAATACTTTGTCACCGGTACTGGCATCTTTATTGGCACATCCCCATCGATGAGTTACCGTTCTTCCTTCATGTGTGGCTTCCCGGTCATCAGCTATTGACTCCCACTCCCAATTGCTTGGATTCCAACTAAACAGCCACCTCCTTACCCTGGCGTCACCCCAGAGATCACGAAGCGGTGTAACATAAAAGTCTAACTCCTTGGTACCATACTCCTCTTCCTTTTGCTTGCGTATCTCGAGGAGGTTCCGGTCGATCTCTAATGCCGAAAGATTCCTGACCTGTGACGCAGATTTTCCTGAGAAGGTCCGGACAATTCTTCGTCGATCTGTCCCCCCGAAAATACGCTCGAAATCGTCTGGGAATAGTAAAAACAGGAACATATGGCGCAATTGACGAGCATCGCATTCAGGGACTTGCTCAAGCCACTGCGCGAACACCCAACCATCGGATAGGAGATTATTTCGCTCCTGACCTGTGAGCCTTTTGAAGGCAATCATTGCACGAATAAAAAACACCAACTCCCGCCAGCGGTTGGTGTTGAAACTTGTGCCGGCGCTCCCCACACCACCCAGGACATCATCCTTTATCCACTTGGAATCCTCTGGAAAGGCCTCCCCCGACCATTCCCAGATAATCTTCATGCCTTCGCGCTTCTTTGATTCACCAATGTTGCTGGGGCAAAGGAGCATTAACCACAGCATCTCCGCTGCAAGTTGCTTCACCTCTACACCGGTCGGCTCCAGTTGAGCCTCCAGCTTCTCGTAAAAATTACCTTCCCCTACGTCAGGCTGATTAACGAAATGGTGATCCAGCGCCAGCAAATGTTCCGAATTCCAAATTTCGCCCTTATCGAATACCGAACCTTCTGAGAGCAGTGCAACCTTTTTCCAATGCTCAGCTGCCTTCAGGATCGGTTCGACCTGTTTCTCACCACAATATCGACTCATCCACCAGTCCTCTCCGCGCGATTATTTGTTTCTCCATACATTAACTCGCGTTCACTTTTCGATGATCCATATGAACGCAATTTCTTCATATATTTCCCCAATCTGACCAATCTGTGACTCAAACATTCTTTGGAAATTTCTATATTTAGCGAATACAGATGCATGGTCCTTCAAAACAGCTCTCCAGATGTTTCAGGCGCTGCATCGTGCTCACTGAACAGTTCACGAACCCTGTTTCTCGGGATCTTAGATAGCTTCAATGCGGCCCGGAAGGCTGGGTCATGTATTGTCTCATAAGATACATCTTTGTACTTGAGCTTGATGACTGGTAGCGAAATCTCATCCACGTTACCGAAATGCGATTTCAGATCTTCCGTGAGCATGGTTGCCAGATCTTCATCACTGATCTTGTCGGGCGTAAAAAATGATTTGAGATACCTGGCCGGGATATTGTTTCTCACCAGTGGCAATAATACGGTTACTAGCTTAGCGATTGTCGTATCGATAGAATCCTTGATCTTTTGCTTTAGAGCCTCATGATAATCAGCGAGTTTCATATTGAAGATCTCGATAGCTCTGTCGAAAGCCGCTCGCCGCGACCTGAATATAACGACATCGTAGTTTGGTATCTTGTACAGAAAATCTTCCTCGATCCTTTTCCTGTCTCGCTGAATAGCGACCTCATCGTACTGGACCTTAATTTCAGTACATTCATCTGTCCGCTTGATGTCACCCTTCTCATCCCTCGCAGGAATGTATACTTTGAGACTATCTGTGCTGTCAAACATCTTGAACGCATTTCGCCAGCGATTTCGTATTTCTTCATTGTCCTGGAGCCCCATCAAGTCCGCTGGAATAGGTGCAATCATGGACGACAATTTGTATTTGTTCAGCTTGAACTCGACATACTGTATTCGAGAATTGAAAACACGCTCAATCCGAGCTACGGTATATTGCTTCGGTGGTATCTCCTCGAGATCTTTCTTCATTGCCGCAAGTGCTTCCTCCTTAACAACAGATCTACCGATTTCCGCATCCTCAGGAAATGTACCTGCCGTTGTTGCACATGCCTTTTCTATCACATCCGTTGCTGTCGGGATCACAATAGCATTTGGCTTGTCCTCCCGATCAGAACCCGCCTCGATCAAATGCGGCGTTGGAGAATAGACCAGCGTGATTTCATCGGTGATGAGTACTCCGATTCGCACACCGGGCTGCTGCCGAAGTTCCAGCATGTGCTCGTCAGACAGTTTCTTGATGTGATCAAGGCCTTCCGTATCACCGTAGCCCAGGCGATACACTTCCGGGTCATTATCAACAATAATAGTCATTGACAATGACCCCAGGCTGCCGAACCGAGAACCTAATGCCAATGCAACTGCTTTGCTGATACCCGGCGCAATATATATAATCTTCGATGCCGCCTTGCTGATCGCATCAGCAAGTACAACGTCATTTACCACTGTAAAAGTCTGGGTCACCGCTTACCCCCCCATGTGTATTCTTTCAGTGATTAACATACGCAACCAAACCTCATAGATCACATTTCATAAGTCGTTCACTCGCAGGTGTCCCACGAAGAGAGCGGCACCACGACAAAAAGCTCAGAATCGTCGCTACTGCATGCTACCGCGTCTCCCAGTTGCTTGAGCAACCCGGCGATGTGAGTAGCCATACCAGGTTGAGTTCGGTCCAGATATCGAACCGTGTCGGCGACTCTCCGCTCCACCTTCGCTCGGTAGAGGTCAACACGCGACAGATGGCTGTCCACCTGCTCGAACACCCCACGCAATTTGTCGATGTTGTTATTGATTTCCTGCCATGCACGCTCACTGTCATCTGAACCAGCTTGTGCCATAAAAGCGTCTACCAGTCGCTTCTTCTTCTCTACGTCGTATTCCAGATCGCGAATAAGCGAAAGAATCTGTTGCCGATACCGGAACGGGTTGTTCCGGGTTTTCAGCCGCTTGTAGTCTTGAACAAGGATGCGTTCGACAAAATCGTCGAAGAAGTGACTTAGGACGGCTCGGTGATCACTGACTCCCGATATCTCTCCCAGCAGCCCTTTGAGCCCATAGATCATCGTATTGAGATGCTGCAAGAACCGGCGCGCTTCTTGCGCTGCCTGACGCAAGGCCAGGACTTGCTCGTCGGGGTCCTCAATTGCCTTTTGCACGTTGTTGTAGATCGACAAGACGATGCCACCGTAGAACACCTGATCAGGTCGGGTGATCTCCATGAGGGAGCCCCACACCGTACCGACTGCCGGAGGAACGGCAACTCGTACCCGATACCCTTCGTTCTCCTCTTCAAACCAACCAGCATCAAGCAACCGTCGATACGCTATCGACGGATAGTTGCCGTCACGTTCTTGAGAGTATGGCGCTTCATCTTCGACTTGCCAGACAATGGACATCGTGGCCAGCCGCTCTTCGATCTCATGTCTTACCGTGTCTTTAGACGGAAAAACATCTGCATGGATTTGGTCAAAGAAAAGCGGATACAGGTCCAGAATCAGGGATGCATAGATACGCCTATTCCCACCCGACAGTGGAGAAAAAAGACGTTCCGGCACCAAGTCAAACAATTGATTCATGAAAGGCGTCAGCCGATTGGCAGCCTCATAGCTAAGTCCCACCTGGAAAAACTAATTTTTGGAAAACTTCAGAGTGACGATTCACCTCAATCTTCTCCTAAGCGACGACAACCAGGCCCTGCCAATACACTTCGTCCTCCAGTCTGTGGTGTCACCTGTACTTGCGTATTGATACGTTCTTTCAAGGTCGGCACGTGTGAAATAACACCGATCAACTTGCCGTCCTGCTGCAGACCCGCAAGAGTTTCCAAGGCGGTATCAAGAGCTTCCTCGTCAAGAGTGCCGAAGCCTTCATCGAGGAACAGCGAATCCACCCGGACATTCTTGCTGGCCATATGGGACAACCCAAGCGCCAGAGATAGGCTGACGATGAAGCTCTCGCCGCCGGAAAGATTCTTCGTGGACCGAATCTCCCCAGCCTGATAGTTGTCGACCACGTTGAGCTCCAGGGGCTGAGCGTCGTCTCGGGCCAGCAAGTAGCGGTCGGTCATTTTCTGCAATTGCCGGTTGGCGTGACCAATCATCATTTCGAAGGTCAGCCCCTGGGCAAAATTGCGGTACTTCTTGCCATCTGCGGAGCCAATCAGTTCGTGCAGATTTTCCCATCTGCGGCACTCATTTTTCTGAGCCTCGATAGCTGCCTGCTTTTCCTTTATCCGCTCTTTAGCGACCGCATTTTCATTCAACTTGTGCTTCAGTCCGGCAATGATGTCCCGCAGCTCTTTCAAGGCCTCCTCTTGTTCTTTGAATTGGGGCTCGAGCTCTTCCAGCGACTTGTCGGTGACCTTGCGGGCCATTTCCATAGCCAGGCGCGCCTCCCGATCCTTCTGTCTGGCCTTCAGATCCGTTTGACGCTCATCCAGATCCCTGGCCGTGGCTGTCAGCTCCGCACGAGCTTCAGAGGACAATATGACCGCCAGGAACTGTTCTTCATTTGAAAAGCCAATAGGCGCGAGCCCTTCAGAGAACTCAGTTTCCAGCCTTCGCAGTTCCGGCTCCCGTTGGTCGATGCGTTTCTTTAGAGATTCGACATGGGCCTTCGCGGTATTCCATTTTTGCTGAAGCTCATTGTGCCGTTCTCTGAACTGCTTTTCGGCACCTTCAGCTTCAGAAATCGCCTTGTGTAAACGGCGCTCCTCATCGTCGGGATTCTTGTTGCCGTACAGTCCATTACGCTCTTCACTTCCAGTGGCGTGTTCCTTTTTCAGGGTCTCCAGGCGTTCCAGCTTTTCGGTCAGGGCGGTGCTTTGAGTTTCGATAACCGCATCCAGCCGCTTCACCTCGCTGTCGATGTTGGCAATCTGCTTCTCGATGTCCGCCTTCTTCTTGACCTGGGCCTGCCACGCCTTCAGCCGTGCCTTGAGGGTTTCGATCAGTGATGAAATGTCCGTTTCAGAGATGTCCGCAATACCAAGCGGCTGGAGTCTGGTAGAGACAGCCTGCCTGCGTTCGGCGAAATCGGCACGGAGTTTCACCAGGCCGTCTTTCACTTCGGCCAGGGCTTTCTCGGCAGCCTTCTTGTCATTTGCCGCTGCTGACTCCAGCTTTTCAGCATCCGTAAGGTTTGTGCGGGCCAGTCGTTCAGCGTCTTCGAGTTTCTTGATGGCGGCTTCCTGATCCTCGGCTTTGCTGATCAGACTGGCCAGGGAATCGATCTTCCGTTCGGTTTCATCGGGGACAGGGACGTTCCCTTCCGCAAAAGGGTGTTCGGTCGCGCCGCAGAGCGGACAGGGCTTGCCGTCTGTCAGTTTTGCCCTGTGATCTTCAAGCTCCGCAATTTTGGTCAGGAAGGTCATTTCACGCAGCAGTGTTTCCTTCTCGGTGCGATATTCCCGCAACAAGCGGTCTCCCAGCAACTGGCTCAATGCATCTTTGCTGTGCTGAAGCTGTTTTAAGGCGTCCTCCAGTTCCTGCTTCCGAATGCCGGATTGCTTCTGACAGTCGTCGAGTGACTTTGTCGCCAGTTCCAGAGTCGTATTGGCCGCTTCTTGAACAGCCTCTATTTGCACGATTTCATTTTGTTTGGACAACAGACCGCCGATCTGTTCTTCAACGCCAGCCAGACCACTTATCAGCCATTCATCCTGTGCATGCTCCTTGAGATAGACGTCCACAAGATCCAGGGTCTCATGAGCCCTGGATCGTTTGTCCTGCTCTTCGAGCCGGGCTTTTTTGTCTGCATCAATTTTTGCCGTAGCCTTCTTGCAGTCCTCATCCTCTTCAGATACAGCTTTTTTCTGATCGGCAAGTTTCTGATCCAGGGAGCGAACCTTCTGCAATGTAGGCGTGGCCGCCTTCAGCTCTTCTTTTGCCCGAGCGGTGTGTTGCTCAGCCGATTTTAGTACTTCGGCCTGTTCCTTGGCGGAGGATTCCAGTCCAGGAAGAGTCTCTTCCTCGTCTTTCAAGCCTGCACTGTCATCCACCTGCTGTTTGCGGGTGGCGGTGAGCATTGCGTATGCGCCGTCCAGTGAGGCGGCACTCAAAGCCCGGCCCAGCTTTTCACGATCCGGTTTGAACGCCTCGATATCGCCCTGCAGCTTGCTCGCTTCATCGGCCAGGTTGATGATTTCCTTCTTCAGCCCGTCGATAGTGGTGAGCCAGGCAATGGCCTTCCCGGTGTCAGCGGATTTGGCGGCAAGGTCTGTCTCTTCCATCTGCTTTGTCTCGAGTGCCTGCCCAATCTCTTGTTCCTGCTCCGGCTCAAGAATCACGATGCCCGCTGTTTCAGCCTGGAGCAGGTTCAGTTTGTCCCGCTCCTCGCGCTGGCGTTCATGGACACGGATGGATATCTGACTGTAGATCTCTGTACCCGTTATCTGCTCCAGGATAGGAGACCGATCATCCGGTGCCGCTTGTAGGAACGCGGCAAAGCCGCCCTGGGCCAGCAACATGGAGCGGGTAAAACGATCAAAGTCCATGCCGGTAGCCGACTCGATCTGGTCGGCAACCCCTCTGATCTTGGATTCGAAAATCTCGCCGGAATCGGCATTGGCAATTTCGTGTTTCGGGGCCTGGAGTTCGCCATCCGGCTTCTTGCGTGCTCGGTGTTGACTCCAGTGACAACGGTAACGCCCAGACTGGGTTTCGAAGGTTACCTCGGCAAAGCATTCGCCGGTCTGGCGGGACATGATTTCGTTTCTGCTCTTGGTGACCTTATTCAGGCGAGGCGTCCGCCCGTAAAGGGCGAGGCAAATAGCATCGAGGATCGTGGTCTTCCCCGCGCCGGTGGGACCGGTGATGGCAAAGATGCCATCAGACGCGAAGGCCGGGTGCATCAGGTCGATTTGCCATTCGCCGACCAGCGAGTTCAGATTCTTGAAACGTACTTGCAGTATTCTCATCGACAGCCTCTCTATTCCGCCTGCACGTCTTCTTCATAGAGAGACGAGACCGTTTCCTGGTATGCCCGAAGCAGCTCTGGCCGCTGCTCTTCGGGTACGTCATGGACGGCGAGGCATCGTTCGAACACGTCGTTCACGTTCAGGTCATCGAGTGTTTCATCTACATGGGTTTGACCGAGCACGCGGTCGATGATGCGGTTGTTCTTGATTCGAAGAATTTCCATTTGGGTGCCGGAAATCGCTGCATCCAAGCGTTCACGCAGATCGCCAATGACCTCAATGCCGTCGTAAATGACTTCGAGCCAGCCTTGGGATTCCGTTGCTGACAATTCAAGGATCCGGCTTGAGATGCAGTCCCAGTCTCCCTTTACGCGCTCGAGCTTTTGAAACACAGGTACGTCGATCAGTTGTACATATGCAGCCTTGCCGTGGAATTCAACCTGACATACGCTCTTCTGCTGTTTTGCCTCTCCGAACCCCATGGGCACCGGCGAGCCGCTATACCGTATGGTTTCGGAGCCGTTGACCTTTTGCGGGACGTGGAGGTGTCCAAGCGCCAGGTAATCAAAACTCGTAGGAAAAATCCCGGCTGCCATGTGAGCAAGGGATCCAACATAGAGTTCGCGCACACCATCGCCGTCGACGGTTTGTCCGCCAGCGGTGAACAGATGTCCCATGCCGACGATGGGAATATCAACCCCAAGTTCCTCACACTTTTGTTCGGCCAAGGCGGCGACGGTGGCGTAATGAGAGTGGATGCCTTCGATCAGCTTTCGCTCCTTGTCCTCGACACTCTCACCCGCTTCCGCCACCCGGATATCCCTGTCACGGAGATAGGGCACGGCGCAGACTATGAGTTCCGGAGCGTCCTGCTCATTACGGAGCACCAGCACTTCGTTATCTGGGGACTCAGTGCTACTACCGAACACATGGACATCAAGAGCCTTCAGCAGCTCTTTGGGAGCATTAAGAAAGGACGGAGAATCGTGGTTACCCGCGACGACAACAACATGCCGACAGGATGAGGCGGCCACACGATATAGGAACCGGTAATAGAGTTCCTGAGCGCGATTGCTCGGAGCGCTGGTGTCAAAGATATCACCCGCCACCAGAAGCGCATCAGATTTATTCTTCTGAATCGTATCAGCCAGCCAAGTCAGAAATGATTCGAACTCCTCGTAGCGTTTTCTTCCATAAAGGGTGCGTCCAATGTGCCAGTCGGAAGTATGAAGAATTTTCATTGAGTCCCTTCAATTGCAACAGCTTTTCCTTCGAGAGACTCCTCCTTCACTCCAACACTTTTGAGTAAAGCCAAATACTGATCGTTGTCTTTTTTCAGTCTTTCCATGATTTGTCGAGCCGCAGTCTGCATCTCCGGTACCTCCACAGGAGTTGAACCGCGCTCGAACACTCCGCATAAATGCGAATATTCGTTATTGATTCTGTTTGTTAATACAGCTGGTATTTTTTCGTCACCGAAGAAAAGACGTAACGTATTATCGGTCATACCTTGGTCTGGATACTTGTAATATAGGTAAATCTCGAAGAACTTCCTGGCGTTGTTCGCGAAATTGTAAAAAGTTGTGTAGTTCGTGTCATCGACGACTTCAATTGCTGCGCATTGGTGTATCTGATGGAAGAGGTAGTTGAATTCGGTCACGTATTCTTTGAGGTATTTTGGCATCACCCTAAGAGTAGATATCTTATCCTGACGGGCGACAACGAAATAACCCTTTTGATAGTCTTTCTGTTTTCCATCTGCGTCAAGATACTTTCCATTCAACCGCTTCAAGTATTTCAGGAAATCGAGGTTGTGTGTTGAAACAAACAGCTGTTCGAATTTTCCGCTAGCAACGATCTCTGCGTTTAACAGACTATAAACAAAGAAAATATGATTACCATCGAGTGATGATATCGGATCGTCAATCCAGATTATCGGCTTAGTATCCTTGGTATCGATATCGTCGAGTTTTCCTAGAAAATAGCAGAATGCCAACAAGCTGCACTCGCCTTCACTCAAGTGGAAAGCCTTCTTGCCGTCCCGGACGACTTCAAATTTGATTCGTTTTGAATCCTCGCCCGGGATCTCGTCCTTTTTGGCCTCAAGTGAGAGAAACTGGTGCCCAAAGAAGTTGTTTAAATACTCATTGACTTTCTTTGCGCCCTTTTCCTCGTCATTCAGTTCTCGCTTCTTGGAGGCGACAAGCCGCTCTTTAAGACTAATATCACCTTCTATTCGTGTTTTTTCTTGTTCTGATTCATCATACTTACTTTTTAGGCCTTCAATGGAAGAGAGCTGCTCTTGGTATCGGATTGTGACAAGATAATCTGAAACATCCTTTAATCGCAAAGCCTCCTTTGCTTTAGCCTGCTCCTTGACTAACGAGTTTGAGAAGTCGTTCGATTTGTTCCGAATCGCTTCATACAAAGCCCAGGCGGCTTCCAGACCGTTAGTGTCACAATCAGGTCTTGCAAACAACATTGAGTTCAGGATGTTATCCTTCCTATCCTTGAGCTGGCTGGTCAATGCATCCAGGGATTCCATGTACTTGCCAACAGCGCCTTTTAGCACGCTGTCTAACTCATCAAGTTTCTCGTAGAATTTTGAATAAAAACAGCTTTTATCGATTGAAAGCGCAGTGGATACGGTATTTTTCTCCATATCAATCCTGGCGATTATTCTTTCAATATCTTTTTCGAGCTTTTCCGACTCTTCATCAAAGTGATTTTCCAGTTTCCTCCAGCGATCTTCTGCGATCGGGTTGCCGCAGAAAGCGCAGTCGTTACGCTTGTTTTTGTGGTGGGTTCGGCCATCGCTGACCCAGCGATTTAGAACCGCATCTTTAACTAGCTCCTCAATCTTATCTGATTCACTGATCTTCTTGTTTATGAGAACGCTCGCTTCATCTGTCAGTGTCGCAATATTAAGACTAGGCGAACGGAACGCAGAGATGGGCTGGAGTGTCTTTTCGGTAATAAGTTTTTCGTACTGAGCAAGTTGCACATCAGTTGGCACTTGATGGCTCTCATTCTGAACTTTCTTAATGTCGACTTTAAGTTTCTGTATATTGTAGTTTTGATCACCAAAACGCTCCGGCTTGTACTTTATCCCGATTTTTCTATCGGTTGCCTTCTCGGCCAATTGTTTTTCAAGATTATCTTTGGCTTTCCTATGCTCTTGTGTCGATCTCGAGAATATAGTAATCGCTTTTATTTTCTTGGCATACAAACCTGTCTGGTTTCCCTCTTCGTTTGAGCCAAGCTCTCTTTCGAGTGCTTCAATCTCTTTTTCGATCTTGTTGTTGTCATCGCCAAGAATTGCGAATGGCTCGATACTGTCATCCTGATTGGTAATAAAACGCAGATTATCTCTGACAAAATCTTCATTAAATACCCGTACCTTTTTACTGTGAGACGTAATAGTACTTTGAGTTATCTGTGTACCATCGACAAAATCCAACACGAAAGATGGATTTTCGAATTTGTCGGATAAATGCCCGGTCTCCATCGCACGCAGAATACGCGACAAAGTTGTTTTACCTGAATAGTTGCGTCCATAAAGGATATTGATCTTCTTAAACCCAGCGACGTTATTACTTTCATCTCTAACAGATGTGGCCCAGTGGAAATCTCGAAAGACCGCCATGTTTTTTATTGATTCAATTTTCTTTATTTCGCAGCTCATTTAAATCCATCCCTTTTCAGTAATTAGTCCTGCCGACTATCTCCATCAGTTTCCCGTAGCTGGTCACTACGTCATATTTCACGTGTTCGGGATCAATCTTGCGGTTGACCTCCGCGAAGAACTTGCGGGCACATTCGATTTTCGTATGCTCGATGGCCCGAAGTTCCATGCTGGACATGGAGCCCTTGGTCTCGGCGACGAAATAGATGTGTTTGGCCGAACCTTCCTTGAAAGAAATAGCCCAGTCCGGGTTGTAGTCGCCGACGGGAGTGGGGATCAGGAAGCCCCTGGGGAGCTTTGCATAAACGATCACCTCGGTGCTAGTATCCAGCTCTTTCACAAACTCCCGCTCAACCTTGGAGTCGGTAATCACGTAGTCGTAGATATGGTTCTTCAGCTTCTCGCTGGCCTTGGTGAAGTCCTGCTTGCTCTGGCCTGCGGTAAAAATATCGATATCGTGGGTCTCGGCGATATTGTCGTAGCTCAGCCGCTCGATGATGATCGTGGCCTTCTGCTCATTGATAAGCCGTGAGCTTTCGGCAATGAAATGCTCCGGGTTCTGTTTGAATTGTTTGAAAACCGCCGTCTGAACGCCGCTTAACATCTCGGCGATGGTCTTTCTTGTCAGTTGGGTGTTTTCGGCAATTTTCCCGAGCAGGTCATAGGTGACCATGGAATGGATTGAGGCATTATGAGTTTCGACTGATGTATTGGTCAGCGTGAATCCATCACCGCTTCTGAGTTGGCCATCGGTTATCTGATCGCCCTGGATACCGCTTTGGATGGTGTACTGCAGCGGCGTCACCCGCAGCTCTTTGTCCAGACCCCGGATGCTGTTTCGAATGAGTTCAGCGGAATCGAATTCTACGCGGTATACCGCCTTCTGATTGATCCGACTCCAGAGCGCCTTGAACTCTTTTTTCTCGAAGTTGGCATTCAGCGGATTGGTCTTCGGCTTGCGGTCATCACCCACGTCGGGCAGCTGGGACTCGCTGAAGACACTGTCAATCAGGCCGAAAATCTGTTCCGCATGAGGGGCAAGCTCGGGCGGAAGCTCCGCCAGAGTCCCGTTGGCTTTTGCCTCGTGGTAGGCTTCGACAACCTGATCAACGTCATCGGTGTAGTCGTTCTTGAGCAGATACTTGTATATCTGCTTGGCCATGACCGGGGTAATTTCCACTGTGCCGGTTTCCGTGGTGATAACCTTTCCGGTGAAGTAGGTTTCGTCCGCCTTGCGGGGACGTGCAGAGAGGGAGTCGCTGATCTCACGCTGAAGATTTCCGACAAAGTCCTTGTAGCTCTCGCTTGCGACTACGGTCAGGATATTCACGTCATGGACCATTGCCGGGTTGTCCATACGATCCCCGAGCTGGTTGACGCTGATCCGCAACCCCCGGCCAACTTCCTGACGACGTGAGATCGTGTTGTCGCTGTGCTTGAGCATGCACATGACGAAGACATTGGGGTTGTCCCAGCCTTCCCGCAGGGCGGAGTGGGAGAAAATGAACCGGACCGGTTCCGCAAAGGAGAGCAGCCGTTCCTTATCCTTCAGGATCAGATCATAGGCATCCACGTCATCGGAAAGCCCGGCTTCCTCTCCACGCGTCTTGAAGCTCGGATCTGTGAGCTTCTTGGTTTTCTTGTCGATGGAGAAGTAACCGTTGTGGGTGCGGCCAACATGAATGCCCTTCAGATATTCCTGATACACTCCACCATCCAAGGGAAGAAGGCTTAAATATTCGGCTTTGAGCCGCTCGTACTCTTCTTCAAAAATCCGGGCGTACTCTCCCTGTTCATCGGCCTGGCTATAGTCCCGGTATTTGACCACCTCGTCGATGAAGAAAAGGGACAGCACCTTGATGCCCTGGGCAAAAAGAACCTGCTCCTTCTCAAGGTGAGCCCTGATCGCCTCCCGGATCTGAATCCGCCGGATAGCCATTTCCGTGATGTCGCCGGTTGCATCACCCGCACTCAGCACATGGCCGTTGGTGAACTCCACCGTGTCCTTGTTGGCGTCGATCTGGGCGATGACAAAGCCGCGATATTGGTCAAGCTCGTTTGATTCAACGAACAGATCCTTGCCTCGCTCCAGGCGTTTGACGATCCGCTTGATCCCGCCGCCCTGGCGCACTTCCATTTCGATTCGGGCAACCGGTGCCTTCTTGGAAATCTCGATGGATTCCAGGTAGAGATAGGCGTTGGTGCCCGCCAGGCCTTTGACGGCGATGCCGCGCACCGCGATCTTCTTCACCAGCTTCTGGTTATAGGCGTCCAGGGCGTCGAGGCGGTGGATCTTATTGTGTGTGGTCCGGTGAGTGGCCGAATAGCGCAGGATCATCAGCGGCCTGAATTTGGCCAGCGCCTCCAGCGTCTTTTTGCCCTCCATCTTCTGTGGTTCATCCAGAATCAGGATGGGGCGGTTGCTGCTGATCACATCGATAGGCTTGCGCGACTGGAAATCGTCCAGCTCGTCATAGATGCGACGGTTATCCTTTCCCGTGGCATTGAACGCCTGGATATTGATGACCATGACGTTGATGCCCGCATCGGAAGAGAAGCTTTCAAGATGGTGCAGCTGCCTGGAGTTGTAGGCAAAGAAGCGGGCCTTCTTCCCGTAACTCTCGGTGAAATGCTCGGCGGTGATTTCCAGCGACTTGAGCACGCCTTCACGGATGGCAATGCTGGGCACCACCACGATGAACTTGGTCCAGCCGTACCGCTTGTTCATCTCGAAGACGGTTTTGACATAGCAGTACGTCTTGCCGGTGCCGGTTTCCATCTCAATATCAAGATTGACCTTGCATCCAGCGCTGGTCACCAGCTTGTCCGACAAGGGCAGATTTTGCCGCCGCTGCACGGCATGGATATTGGTCAATATCTGGGCATCGGTCAGCTGGAGATCTGCGTTCTTGAAGCCGGTCAGCTCAACTTCCATGCCCGGCAAAGTCGGTCCTTGCGCCAGCAGCTTTTTATTCACGCCCGGGTCAATCCGGTAGGCAATGCCCGAGGTATTCACCTGCCCGGCAAAGCAATCGACCACGGATTCTACCGCGCTGGTCTGATAGGGCTGGACTTTGAACTTCAGTTTCATGCCAAGCCCTCCTTATATCGATTTCACTTCAGTGCCAGGAGACAACTGTTTGAAGATCTGTTCCACGTTGATCTTGACGGCATCGGAGACAAAACCGGTGTCACGGAACACTACCCGTAGCGGTTCAAACCGGGCCAGCTCCTTGACGAGGTCCTCATTCACGCCGGTATCGAAACAGGCGGCAAGATCGTAGGGCGGCTCATTGACGAAAAAGACGGTCTTGCCCTGGATGGTCTCTTTTCGGATGGGCAGCGAAAGATCCACGCCCCAATCCAGCAATACCTGAAAGAGTAGGTCTTCGGACTTTCGGTCCGGCTTGATGTTGTCGGTGAAAATCTTCAGCTGAGCTTGCTCAATGGCGTCCGGCGTATAGTAAACGTCGGCCATGTTGGATGAATCGACCTTGAGGACTCGGAAGCCAACATCCCGGTTCCAATCTGGAACACCTTCTTTTTCGCGTAGTGCTGCCCCGGCACGACGTGTGCGTTCCTTCGAAATCTCGGAAATCAAAGGTTCGAGTCCTGCCTGCTTGCAGAAGTTGTAAGCCTCTTTTGCATCCTTACTATCCTGCCCAATTATCTCCGGATATTGGATGCTTATGAACCTGCGGCTTCCACCTTCGCGCCGGTTGAGTTCAAGCGTTGCATGCGCAAGCGTCGAGGAACCAGCGAACATATCAAGGCAGATGTCCTGTGGCCCAGTCATAAAGGATACGAGACGCTCCATCAGAAGAACGGGCTTTGGATTAGAGAATACCTTCTTCCCCTCTGGGAAGAGAGCTTTCAGGTCGTATGGGCCAGATCTACCATCAAGCTCAAAGACGCTGGACAGCTTATCCTCGAACTCTGAGGCGTATACCTTCAGTTCAATAAGTTTGCTCTCGTCATCTCCAAATAGAACTCGCCTCTCCGATAACAAGCGCTTCATTGTCTCTTCTGGGAATCGATACCCCATAAGTGGCTGTTTGCACGCTTTGCCGGTGTCAGGATGAATAACGTCGTATCGATATCCTTCTTTCCCAGGGTTATGAACGCTACGACTACCTGCATATACGCCATTTCCATCGATAAATTTGTAGTCTGCCAACGGTCCAAGTTGTGTCTTATTATCGCGATACCACTCCGTATAGGCCGATTGCAGGTCAGTTAAGTCCGAATGCTTTTCAGCCAATTCAGAGCCAATTCTCACGAGAACTTCTTTGACATCGGAGACAGAACTCTTCCAGACACCTTCCAGGTCGCTTTTGTTTCTTGCAAAAACATGAATACTTTCGTGCTCGACAGCAATGTTGGTAGGGTTGTTGTCAGTAGCGTTTTTCCAAATAAGCGTGCCAACGAAATTCGATTCCCCGAAGACTTCGTAACACAAGTGAAGGACGTTTGCTGTTTCCGCATCATCGATGGATATGGCGACGACTCCCGCTGGTGCCAGAAGATTCCTTGCGACCCGAAGGCGCTGATACATCATCCCGAGCCAATCGGAGTGGAACCTGCCATTTGCTTCTGTATTAGCCACAAGCCGATAGCCCTGTTCATCAGCTTGATTGCTTTGCGTTAGGTACTCGTATGTGTTTCCAACGAAATCGTCTCGGTAAACGAGATTATTCCCTTTTTTCCGGTTGTACGGTGGATCGATATAGATCATTTTGACCTGGCCGAGGTAGGTCTCCTGGAGCAACTTCAAGGCTTCCAGGTTGTCACCTTCGATAAACAGGTTCTTCGTGATATCAAAATCCACACTCTCTTCCCGGCAGGGGCGCAGGGTCTTGGCGATGGGCGCGTTGGCAGTGAGCATGGCTTCCCGCTTGCCTGGCCAGTTGAGGTGGTAGCGCTCCTGCGGGCCTTCCACGATGGATTCGGATAACTCCTGTCGTAGCTGGTCGAAATCCAAGGCCACCCGTACTTGGCCGTCGTCACCTACAGCCTCGGTCTTGCAGCCAGGGAACAGCTCTAAGATTTGGGCGATGTTTTCCTGAGTCAGATTCGGGGAGTGCATTTTCATCTTTTCCATAACTCTTCCTTTCGCTAATCGCCATTAACGATAAACATGTAATCAATATTCTGTTTATTAACTTTCTTGCCAGTCTGCGCCAAAGTGTTCACGTAATGTCTCAATGGCAGGGGGTAAAGTTCTGCGACAAGAGATACCAAGATAAGTGGCGGCTCGTGTTGTACCGACATAAAGATACTTATCAAATAGTTCCGGGTGCTCTTGGGCGAGTTCATCAATGCCTACAAAAAAAACGGCTTCGAATTCCAGGCCCTTTATATGCTGTATATCGAACACGCGCACATTGCTCTCCTGGCCAACTGCCTGTCCCTCACGACAGGCAATAACCTGGACGTTGTGCTCAGCCAGTGCGGTATTCAGTGCCTCTGCCAACAGGGCCACATCATCCTCAGCGTTTACGAAGACGGCGGTAGATGGCAACTGGCCGACGAAGCGCTCGATCTCGCAGATACGATCGGCCAGCCAACCGACAACAGTCTCTGTGTTGGCTGCATGCTCTAGCAACACAGGTACAACACCCGTACTATCCACGTGAGTTGGCAAATTTACGTTTTGCGCTGTACCGCCCACAGCATGAATCATGGCTCGGGCCAAATCGTTCAGCTGCTTGCTCTGTCGATAGGAGACGATGATTTCCTTGATGTCGATGTCGGGAAAGACCCACTTCAAATCCTCAGTTGAGCGCGTGCCCCACGTAGTCAACCGCTGGTTGAAGTCGCCGCAAGCAAAGAATGAATGCATTCGTGGATGGGTTAGTGCGGCCATGCAGGCGAGTTGAATCGGCGAGAAGTCCGTCGCCTCATCCACCAAGATCTGATTGCGGTAATGGCCTAAGATCGCTTGGAGCGATGACCAGGCTGGGCTGTCTAAATCACGTAGAACATTGGGCCTGCTGATTAGATCACCGGCTGCGCGCAGGATTGCAAGCAGCACAATATCCAGTTCGAGCGGGTGAATATCGCGCGCATCAAAACCTTCGCTTTGATACCAACTTCCTGCCTTCTGGTGTTCGCGTCGGAATGCTCGGTAGCGCTTGGGGATGCCATCAAGGTAACGTTTCACTGGATTCATGAAGCGGCGGGCGCTGGTCTGCACCAGCAGGCTCGCACCCATGTCGGCACGGTCACCCTCAGCCAGACCTCGATCCGCTAGCCACTCTATGATCTTCCCGTTTCGTGAAGACTTGCTGACAGTACGCTTGGATGCCGCAGCGCGTGCCTGCGCACGTAACGCTTGCATGTAGGCATTTAGCGCGGCACCCCGCCCTGTACGCGGTACCGTAGAGTCCTCTTCCTCATCTGTCTCAATATCGTCCTGTTCATCGGAGTCGGTTGTCTGTGCCTGCTGTAGGCCATCTATGAAGCCTGCCAACTCATCCAGAAATGCACGGTTGCGGTTAAGTTGCAGGTTTAGCGCGGCTTTGATCTTGGCGTCAGTAGCAACTTTAAGACTGGTAACGAGTGCCTGCACTTTGGGGAGCTCTGTAGCCAGCGAACCGAACATGGATGCCAACGTACCGTCTCCCGCTTGTGCCAAAATGGCTTTCAAGCGCACGCCCAACTTCTGGACTTCTGGTGTTTTGTCTTCACTGAGCAGTTCCGCCGCCTCATGCAGCTCCTGCACATAGGTGTTTCGCTGCCTAGCATCAAAGTCTGCAAACCACTGAATCGGGCGTTCAAGAGCCTCAGAACCTAAGCTGGACAGGACATCCTTGAGCACAAAAGTGCCACCACCCGTGGCAGTTCTCAGAACACCAAATGTGTTTCTGGCGAGCTCTCGGCGATAGTCATGCCAAGTTCTAATACGTAGATCCGAGGCAGGAACACCTTCGCGTGCAAAGGCTTCTTTGAGGTACTGCTTGAGCAACTCGGTAGGCGTGAACATCAACCAGCTGCTTGCGTGCGGGACACCATGTGCCGCACTTACCGTCTCGATCAGCCGTTGTTCTCCTTCGTCCAAATAAGCGGTATCGAGCTTTTGACCCAGTCGGCGAATCAGGGTTGTGGTCTTGCCGGTACCAGGTGGCCCCAGAATCAGCAGGCGCTTGTCGAGTGGAAGGCGAAAAATCTCATCTTGGTACTGGTCTAGAATGGGCTGATCTCTCAATCCCATTTTGGTGATGACTCCGCGGCGCACACCATCGATGACATTGGCTTTGGCTGTCTCTTCGGCCAGCAACTGGCCCAGCAGATCTTCGGTAACTTCTTCACCAGCGGTCTCGGTCAACAGAGCACGCAGGGATTCGATGGTGAATGGACCAAATTGGTCCGCCTCTACTACAGTGTGCGAATCCCAACCTTCAGCCAAAACTGCTGGCCTGAGTTTGGCACGCTCTAGCACCTCGACAAGGGTACCATTAGGCAGCGTAAATTCTGTACCTATTGCCAAGGAGGCCAAGCGTCCGACAGGGGCGCGGTAACTGGCCAGATTAGGGAAGCCTGAGACAGGCGTGGTGCGGCATATGTAGTAGGTGCGCTCTTCACCCTCTTCATCAATCACCACAACACGCGCAATAGCAGGCTCGGCAGCCAGTTTCTGATAACTGTCTTGGTTTGCTTGACTGATCTGGTCCAGTTTCTGAATAGCAGAGCTGGACGTCATCGTATTGATACTTGCCAGCGAATCGGACCCCAGCGTTCGCCCATCGTTAAGCTTGCCTTTAGCAGCTTCCGCGATACTAGCAAGTTGGGTCAGCGTCTCACTGGCTAGCTGCTCAATATGCTGTTTTGATTCAGCATTTATTATCTGCGAAGTCATAGGAATCCCTACCCAGTCAGCTGTTTAATTTCTAATTGCAATTGACGCAAAACCGCATTGATGTCCACCTTACGGTTATATTGTTTCTCTCTCCGTAGCCGGGCCTCGCAGCGCGACAGCTCCCGCTGCTTGACACGAATGCGCTCCATCCGTTCAACCCGCGTTTGCAGGTCTTCACCCGACCGTGCCGGGTATGGCATCAGGGGTATCAACAACTGGCCATAGAGCGTCTCTAGGTCGAAAACCATCGGCAGGGACTTGCGTGGTGTATCGGCGGATACCCAATCCCCCTCGAAATATTCGCTGATGACCCACTTGCTGGCATCCGCTTCACTCGGCCGTTTAAAGGCGGCGATTGGTTTTACTTTCCCGTCGAAACGAAGCTCAAAAATGATCGGGAAGGGAATGGCCAGATCAATGCAACGCAGCACCTCGGGTTTGAACTCGTCCCCCTTGAGAGCGATGCTGAAAATCTGGATTTCAGGTACGGCCTTTGATGCCTTCAGGTTGACTGTCTCCGGGGCAAGCTTGTGCTGCCAGACAATCTGTTCCACCTGCCGTACAAACAGCTGTCTGACTGCAGCGCTGGGGCTTCCGTGTTCGTAGATTTTGCTCTTGGGCAGCACGCGTCCGAAGGCGGCGTTCTTTGGATAGTCGAAGAGCACGGCTGTCATCCTTCCTCCTGCACCACGAGAAAGGCGACGAGCTCGAAATCATCGAGCCCGGCGATGGTGTTTACCAGCGCCGTGGTCTTGCCGCCGGAGAACAGGCTGTCCAGATCCTTTTCCTCCTTGACGTCGATCATCGAACGAATGGCGGTACTTAGCAGATCGGAGCAGGCCTTCATGTTCCGGCCTTCGTCGGTCTGCTGATTGAAGAGGCGGCAGACCGCCTGAATGGGTTCCGGTTGTCCCTTGCAGCTGGATCGCACCAGGTCGAGCAGTGTTTTGACCTCGGTGTGGTTGGCGATGACCTGGCCGTCGCCAGAGATATAGATCAGGTAGTAAGGATGCAGCCGGTTCTGCTGATTGATGTTGACCTCATGATTGCGGTTGCGCAGGGCAAAGATTACCCCAGGGTGCAATCCCATTGCGGGCCTGGCTGGGACAACCGCATGCATGCCATTGGGCACGTTGGCAAGGTCGCCATTGGCTTTGACATAGTTCAGCAGATCCATCCGGAAGTCGTTCAGGCCGAGATCGGTGATGGAAACACCCGTTTTAAGGTCTTCCAGTTCGATCACCTCTTCCTGCAAGCGCCGGAGTTGCTCCTTTCGATACGAAATCTCGCTGCTTTTTGCCGTGAGGACGTTGTCGTCGCCGGTGGCCGTCACGTCGGCAATAACCATCCGGTTTTCAACCCGTTCCTTGAGATTGATGTATTCATCCAGAGAAATGTCAGGCCAATAGTTCACCAGCTGGATGGTCTTGTTGATGGAGCCAATGCGGTCGATCCGACCAAATCGCTGAATGATGCGAACCGGATTCCAGTGGATGTCATAGTTGACCAGGTAATCGCAGTCCTGAAGGTTCTGCCCCTCGGAGATGCAGTCGGTGCCAATCAGCAGGTCCAATTCGGCCGGTTCATTTGGGAGCACCTGAGCCTTCTCCTTGGCGCGAGGAGAAAAAAGCGTCAACAGCGACTGGAAATCATAATTCTTTCTTAGGGTTGATTTCGGCGCATCCTTGCCAGTTACTTTTCCGGTGTGCAGCCACTGCGTTGCCAGTAGGTTATCCGCCAGGTTGTTGTAGAGGTAATTCGCTGTATCGGCAAAGGCAGTGAAAACAAGGACTTTTCTATTGCCGTCATTGATAGGGTTTTCAATCTTGCTGAGAATCTGGGCCTTGAGGTGTTGCAGCTTGACGTCGTCCTCGGGTGTGACTTTTGCCATGGACTCCAGCAAGGCGTTAATGACTTCCAGATCAACCTTCAGATCGTGTTCCCACGAAGGAAGATCCATGTCTGCAAGGTTTATCTTCACCTTACCGCCGATTTCGGCGTCGTCCAGGACCGGGATATCGTCCTCTTCGGCTTCGAGGTTTGCCAAACTATCGGTCCAGTCAGAGACACTGCCAGCATCGCCTGCAACCCTGAATGAATCGATTTTGGTCAGGGTGCGGGTATGGTTGTCGTGCAGGCTTTTCAGGGTGAGCCGAAAAGCCTCAACCGAGCTTTCCAGACGCTTGAGCAGATTGGTCGTCATCAATGCCTGCAGGCTTCGCTCACGATCCGCCTGCTTCAGCTTCCCTTTGCCACCTTCCACCTGCGTGTCGTACAGGTCTTCATATTTTTTGAGCCGACTGGGCAGGATGTAGCTGATCGGGGCATAGACGGCGAGCTTGAGCAGCGAGAGCTGTTCAAAGATCTTGTTAAAGCTCATGACATCCGTGCGGTCGGTCAGTGGCGAATGGAATGACAGCGGTTTGCGGCGCTCAGGAAACTGGCCTATGTCACTGGTGTCGTAGAAGGTCTGGATGTGCTTGCGCGATCTGGCAATGGTGACGCTGTCAAGCAGTTCAAAGAAGTCAAAATCAAGGGCATCCAGAATAGCTTGTGCAGTGCGGTCCTCTGGTGCCAGTTTTGACCACTGGTTGAAGACTGTTTGTGCATTGCGGAAGATTTCTTCCACCGATCTGCCCGTGCGAAGCTTCTCGCTGAGATTTTCAGAGTCGCCTTCGTACGCCAGCGCGAGTTGGTTGCGCAGATCATTGAAGCGGTTGTTGACGGGGGTAGCGGACAGCATCAGAACCTTGGTTTTGACGCCCTGGCGGACGACCTGGTTCATCAGCTTCTGATAGCGGGTTTCCCGGTCCTTGACGGCATCATTGTTGCGGAAATTGTGCGATTCATCGATGACGACCAGATCATAATTGCCCCAGTTAACGCGGTTCAGAGGAATGCCGAACGACTCTCCCGAGGTGCGGGACAGGTCGGTATGGCACAGAACGTCATAATTGAAGCGATCCCTGGAGAAGATATTGGTCGTCAGGTTGCTGTTGTAGTTCAGCCAGTTGTCCGCGAGTTTCTTGGGGCACAGAACAAGCACCGAACGGTTGCGCAGTTCGTAATATTTCACAACGGCCAGAGCCGTGAATGTTTTACCAAGCCCCACGCTGTCGGCCAGGATGCAGCCGTTGTAGGTTTCCAGCTTGTTGATAATGCCTATGGCGGCATCACGCTGAAAATTGAAAAGCTTGTTCCAGACCAGCGTGTCCTGATAACCCGTGCGGTCGTTGGGCAAGACGTCTTCGTCGATATCATCAAGGAATTCGCTGAAAATGTTGTAGAGAATCAGGAAGTAGATGCGCTCGGGTGAATTTTCCTGATAGACCGACGCAATATGATCACAGATCGCGGTGGTCACATCTTCAAGTTTTGTTGGATCACTCCAGATCTGATCAAACAGCTGAAGGTATGTCGATGTGAAAGCCGTCTCGTCTACTCGATTGACTATGTTGGAAACGGCATCCCCCTGCTGATATCCCAGATCCACGGCGGTGAAGCCATGCAAAGGCATATATGCCGCTTCCAGCGAAGGCCCCTGAATGCAGGCAAACTGCTGCATCGAGGATCTGGTCTTATTTGAGCGGAATTTGGCTTTGCGGCGCATCCATTCGGCGCACTCGCGGGCAATAGCACGTTGGGTGAGCTTATTGCGAAGCTGGATTTCAAATTCGGAGCCGTAGAGGCTGCGTTCCCGGTTGGCCTTGGGGATAAAAAACTCTCGGCGTTCTTTTCTGAGTTTGTCGGTGACTTCGTTGGGGACGAATGTTGGTGCTGTGAAGATGAATTCCAACGACTCAATCTTTGCGAGCTCGGACTTTAAAGCTTCATAGGCATAGATCGAAAAACACGATGCCGCGATCTTCAATTTGGCCTTGGGATGGATGGAAACCTTCAGATCGTCGCCCAGCAAAGAATTGATGTTGTCGATGATCTTCATTCGTCAGAACCCTTCTTGTTGCGGTCCGCCGCACCGCCAGCTTTCACCCACTCGTCGACCTCGTCTTTCTTGAACTTCCAAAGACGGCCCATGCGGTGGGCCGGCATATCATGCTTGTCTATCCACTTATACACGGTGTCATTACTGACACCGAGGTGTTTGCATATCTCGGTGATTGAAAACCAGCGGTCTTCCATCTCAACCATTCCTCAAAATCCTCGTGAACGATGAGTCAAAACGTCTTATGTCCGTGAACTACCGACACGGGTGCAACCAGTTCCCAGCATCTGAACCAAATTATTGAAAATTATGCATTTTGACGTCTTATGTCAACCGATTATTGCCGATTTAACCCGATTTCCGTCTATATGGGTCGACTCTATGGGTGCTGATAGCATTTCAATGAAGTCGCCCTCCTCCCTATCACTCATCCACCCGTCGCCGGATTGTCAAAATCAATAATGTGTAGTATATAGTACACATGACATTTGGAGAATACATCCGTGAACATCGCGAGGCCCTGAAGTCACAGGATCGGCGGTTTTCCGTCCGGCAGGTAGCACAGCGAATTGGCGTGGAACCCGCCTATCTCAGCAAGATAGAACGCGGGGATGTGGCACCACCGTCGGAGGCAAAAATCCGGGCATTGGCCGAGGAGCTTGGCGAAGACCCGGATGTGCTACTGGCAATGGCCGGGAAGGTCTCGTCGGATTTGCAGGAGATCATTCGCAAGCGGCCGCAACTGTTCGCTGACCTGATCCGCCAGCTCAAGTCTGCACCGGATCATGCCCTGTTGCGTATTGCCCGGGATGTCCGTGATGGCGACTGGTAACCTGTGGAGGAAAAACAATGATCGAACTAATGAACAACCAACTGACCTTCCGGTTTCCAGAGGTCCACAAGAAAGCGGCTTGTAGCATCGACTTCCAACGCACCCTGCGGATCCCGGATGACAACCGGGATTACCCCCTCCCCCCGGGCCTGGGTCGTTTCCCGGTGGAGCACGTGGATGACTTCGCAGACAAGTTGCCTGATACCTGGCGGACACATGGTGGTGTCTTCATACCCATGTATCAGTCAGAAGCACTCTGGATCAATTTCTCTGGTGACTACCCCTGTGCCGTCAAGATTGCCGCCGGCAAGATCAATGCGGTTTCGGGGGAGTCCTGGAGCAATGGGCTTTCTGCTGATCCTCAGGACTATGCGGTTATTCCTGATCAGCCCTGGCTGGATGGTTTCAACGTCTCAGAAGATTTCATCCGGCAATTTGTAGCGATGCCCCTGGGTGAAGGTTTCAGCGCGGAAGAACAGATCACCGGGAAGGCAGAATACGGGGGTCTTCAGATCATTGTCTATCCGATGAAACGTGACGTATATGCTGAACATTTTGAACGGGTAGTGGAAGCTGACCTGGATTACCTGGAGATGCCGATGTTCTGTCGTTCAGCCTGCGCATCAGCTGCTCCAGATATGGGTCTCGCGCCTGGTGGCTTAATGCGGCAGAAGATCTATGAGGACGAATACGGCCTCGATGCATGGGATCTGGATAATGGCTTCAGGTGCTTCGTCCACCTAGCCAACAGCGAGCAATATCAGATGATTACCGGCCATCAACCTCCACATAAGCCTGCGAATGCTCGGGATTACGCGAAAGCCGGACTGCCCTGGTTTGACTATTATGACGATAGCAAGGCTCTGCCCGGCTCAGACACCTTAAGCAAACTGACCAGCGTTGCAGCCAAGATGATAGGTAAAGGTAACGCCACCCTGTCCAATAACGATCCTGTTCAGCCCAAGGTTATTAAGATTATCAGTAAAGCCAATTTGGTTAGAGATGGGGAATTTTGAGCTGATTCGCGTTTCTGGAGGATTCCTAAATCATCAATTTATCAATTTTGCCTTCCAGCCCGCGATTCTTTTGGATGATAGACACGACCCGCCGATGGCATTGGGTGCGTAACATCATCAAAGTCCAATAGAAGGTTTAACCTAACCCCCCTATCTGTTCGAGACGGAGGATGGCATCCCATCCCCCGCCTCGGTAATGACAACGCTAGACCTCATCGCCGAATTTCAATTTCAACTGCTGGGGTTCCGGCTCATATACCGAGTCGTTCGCAGCGTATCTCGTCAGGATAACAGAGCGATGTATTTGAAATCTCTGCTTGGCTTCGCTTGTCCAGCAGCCACCTATCAGAACCTCATCACCTTCTTCGTATTGCCTGTCCTCTCGGTCTGCCCTATCCCAGTGAAACGCCTCGATGAGCCTTCCGTTACGTAGTAGTCGCAGGGCCCAATAACCTAGTTCACCACCAGTCTTACGGTGTTCACACATAAACACCTCAGCAGTGAAGGAGAGCAGTTGCAATCTATAATCTTTCAGCATGGCATCCCCCACTCTGAACTGAAACGTTCATTCAGGAAATGAATCAGTGCATCACGAAGGGTATCGATTGGTGAACACATCTTACGAATGGCGCACTCCGAGTACTGTGACATCAACCAGGTCTCAATTGCCCGTTGGTTGGAGTACTCATTCCCTCTGCCAAGAACAGCTATCAGGGCATTGCCTTCTGGAATGAAACTCATGACCATGAGTGCCGCCGCCAAATTACGGTAGGTACATGGGACCTTGGCAATTCCAGGTCCTTTCGTGGGAAACACGCTGACCTCCCCTCTCATGACACACCTCCAGTCATTCCGACGGATTGACTGGCCAGCATACGTTCAAACGCTGAGCCATCCTGTCGGGTCAGGTTTGGAATAAACCTCGAATAGACCTTAAACAGCATCTCGGTCGTGGCGTGCCCCATCTGGCGAGCAATCCATTCAGGATTCTCACCGGATGCCAGCCACAGAGTGGCTGCGGTGTGGCGGCTCTGGTAGGGCCGTCGAGGTGTGAGGTCAAGATGACGAAGCAGCGGATACCAGACCCGTTTGGTGACATTGTTGTGGTCAAGCGGCTGACCGTCCCGAGTACAGAATACATATCTTGACATACCACCCGTCAGCTTCTGTTGCATCTGAAGGGCGTCAAAGACCACTTGCGACATCTGGATCTCACGCTGAGAACCATCAGTCTTCGTATAGTCAGTCTTTCCAGCAACGATGGTTTCACGAACCAGGATCTGCCGCTGGTCAAAGTCAACATATCGCCATTTCAGTCCATCTACCTCACCGGTACGCATCCCAGTAAAGAAACGTACAGTGTAGTAATTCCGAAAATCTGGCCGTACCGTATCGAGAATGCTCCTAACTTCTTCCAGAGTGAACGGCTCCACATCACTTCTGGGCACTTTGAGTGGTTTGATGTTGCGATAGGGCGTGTTAAATTCGTATCGGTCAGCCGCTTCATTAAGGATTTGACGCAGAGGCGCCATAATGGCGTTGATACGTTTTGGAGAGAGTGACTTACCTTTCCGTCCGGGTACTTTGGCGAGTGACGCACGGAAGGCCAATATCTCAGCCTTGGTGATTCGGCTGACCTCTTTCTGACCGAATACCGGCAGCAAATGCCCTTTGATAATATCCATCTGGGTCTTTCTGTGACTGCGACGCCAGCCCACTTCGTTTTCAGAGACCCAGATATCCGAGAAGGTTTCGAAGGTAGGTAGAACACTCTCAACCACAGGAGCTGCATCTACGTTTGCTACTGCCGTCTGGTGAGAAGGTTCGACGCTACTTCCTGTACTACGCGTGATTCTTTTCAAGTTCTTACTATTCGGAAAGTAATCCGAATAGTCGAATAACCCATTTTCAATCTCCTTTTCGATTTTCCGCAGCACCCTTTCGAGCCGCTCACGGTTTGTCTTTGTATCATCGAGGTTGGTGTATTCACGACATCGATGGCCGTTATAGCGAAAGTCAAAGAACAACTTCTTCGACTTGTTGACCGTTCTAACACTACCCATGGCAGACGCCTCCATTTGCCATTGGGATCGCGAACGGCTGTGAGTGTGAAGCCTGCCCCATGTCCTGCTCGATCTGCTCCCAAAGGTAAAGTATTTTCCGGCCACCAAAGGGACGGATGTAATGAACCCCTTCCAGAAGCACACTGTCCTTGAGGCGTTCACGGATAGTGCGCGTGTCGTACTTGATGCGTTCTGACAACTCGGCCGTTGTCAGGTAGGTCATGCTCTCTTTCATGTCGGATCTCCTGCTCGCTTGCATTGATGAAATTCGCTTAAGATGTCACCATGTCATCTTGAATGACATTTATACACCATAAAAGTCTTTCTGCAAGCATTTTATTCATCCTGTATGACTTTTATTTATCTCGGAGACTCGACATATGATCCGCTGTCACTTATCCAGGCTTATGGGTGAACACAAAATGAAAGTCATAGATGTAGCGAGGGAGGCAGATCTGCACAGGAATACCATCACCCTGCTCTATAAGGAGACGGCTACCCGAGTAGACATAGAGACCATGGATAAGCTGTGTAAGCTGTTTGGCTGCCAGGTCGGTGACCTGTTCGAGTTCGTTGAAGATTAATCGTGTAACGACGTCAGGGAGTGGATCTAGAAAAGCACCTTGTTCTCATCTGAGACCGAAGGTCAAATTCTTCGATTTTTGAAAGTAGGAGATTTTGTCTTGGGCTACAGATGGGCCAAACGTGGGCCACAGCAGGGCCACAAGAATTGGATCGAAAAAAATAAAAAAGCCAGGGACTCGTAAGTACCTGGCTTTAGTATTTTTTGATTGGTAGCGGGGGCAGGATTTGAACCTACGACCTTCGGGTTATGAGCCCGACGAGCTACCAGACTGCTCCACCCCGCATCAAGGTGCGCAATACTACATAGGTTGCATCAGGATGACAACCCCTCCGGTAAAATAATTGTTATGTTGTTGAAGTTCAGGCGTTGAAGTCCTGAAAAGCCAAAGGACTTTACTGATAACCGGAACCAGAGAGACGTTTGCAGCGGAGGGTTACAGCCTGTCCACCCCCTGCGGGGTGGTTTGTTTTTACAGGCTTTGGATTGGGGAGGTTTGAGGGAGATTCAACCGCCGATGGCGTTGGCGCAGAGCGCGAACAGACCCGCCGGGAACAGGCCGAGGATCAGCATGGCCAGACCGTTGATGGAGAGCATCACCTGGGTGTCGATACCGACACTGAGGGGCGATTCATCCACCGGCGGATCGAAGTACATCAGTTTGACGATGCGGATGTAGTAGAAGGCGCCAATGATCGAGAAGGCCACACCGACCAGGGCCAGCCATGTGAGGTTCACGGAGACCACGGCCTCCAGGACGAACAGCTTGGCGAAAAAGCCCACTGTGGGCGGCACACCGGCCATGGAGAACATCAACAGCAACATCATGCCCGCAAACCAGGGGTTGCGCTGGTTGAGACCTTTGAAGTCCTCCAGGTTCTCCGCTTCGAAGCCTTTACGGCTCAGGGCGATGACGATGCCGAAACCGCCCGCCGACATCAGCGCGTAGACCAGGGTATAAAACATCGCAGCGGTATAACCGGCCTGATTACCCGCGAGAATACCCAGCATGATGAAACCGACATGGGAGATGGTCGAGTAGGCCAGCATGCGCTTGATATTGGTCTGGGCGATGGCGACCAGGTTGCCGATACCCATGGAGAGCACCGCGAGGATGATGAGCATCCCCTGCCAGCCCTGCCAGGGCCCGTTGACACCACCATGCAGACCGGAGAGTCCGTCTACCAGAAGCCGCATCGCCAGGGCGAACGCGGCGATCTTGGGCACACTGCTGAGGAACAGGGTCACCGCGGTGGGCGCACCCTGGTAGACGTCCGGCGCCCACATGTGAAACGGCACCGCACCCAGCTTGAAGGCCAGACCGATCACCAGGAACACGATACCGAAGATCATCACCATGCGGTTCAGATCGCCGGCGCTGACCACCTGGGCCAGTTCATCGAATCGCAGGGTGCCGGTGGCTCCATAGATCATGGAGATGCCGTACAGCAGCATGCCGGAAGCCAATGCGCCCAGCACGAAATACTTCATCGCCGCCTCGGCGCCCTGGGGGGAATCCCGGTTGAACGCCACCAGGGCGTACAGGCACAACGCCAGGAGTTCCAGACCCAGATAGATGGTAAGGAAGCTGTTGGCGGAGGTCATGATGCACATCCCCAGCACCGCGAACAGGCCCAGGGTATAGAACTCGCCCTTGAACAACCCCCGCTCCTTCAGGTAATCCTTGGCATACAGAAAGACCATGAAACTGACCACCAGGATGCCGATCTTCAGGACATCGCTCATCGGGTCGCGGATGTAGGAGCCGTCGAACACGATCTGTGCCTCGGGGTGGGAAACCGCCAGGGTGATCGCCAGGGTCACCAACAACCCGACCTGGCTGATCACATAGCTGACGATGCGACGCTCTTCACGGATGAACAGGTCGACCACCAGGACCAGACAGGCCAGGATCAGCAGTGAGATTTCCGGCAGGACCGGGATAAGTTGTGTTGCGTCGAATTGCATGTGTTTGCTACCGGTTCGGCTCCGTCAGGTTATAACTTGGAAACAGCGATGTGCTGCAGCAGGTTATTCACGGAGGCATCCATCACTTCCACCAGGGGCGCCGGCCACAGACCCAGCAGCAGCACGGCGACTGCCAGGGTACCCAGCACGATGAGTTCACGTTGATTCATATCCTGCAGTGAGGCCACGCCCTCATTGGCGACCTCACCGAACACCACCCGCTTGACCATCCACAGGGTGTAGGCAGCACCAATGATCAGGGTGGTGGCGGCCAGGAAGGCATACCAGAAGTCGGCGCGGAAGCTGGCCAGGATGACCATGAACTCGCCGACGAATCCGGAGGTGCCGGGCAGGCCCGCATTGGCCATGGCGAAGAACACCATGAACGCGGCGAACACCGGCATGGTGTTGACCACCCCGCCGTAGGCGCCGATCTCACGACTGTGCAGGCGATCATAGAGCACTCCCACACAGAGGAACATGGCGGCGGAGATGAAACCGTGGGAGACCATCTGCACCATACCGCCCTGCATGCCCAGGGCCGCACCGCTGCCTGCATTCTCCTGGCTGATGATGAAGACGATGAAGAAGCCCAGGGTGACAAAGCCCATGTGGGCGATGGACGAATAGGCGATGAGCTTTTTCATGTCCTGCTGGATCAGCGCGACGAAGCCGATGTAGACCACCGCGATCAGGGACATGCCGATGATCAGCCAGTCCAGGCTGTGGCTGGCGTCCGGGGTGATCGGCAGACTGAAACGCAGGAACCCGTAACCGCCGATCTTCAGCATGATCGCCGCGAGGATCACCGAACCACCGGTGGGCGCCTCCACGTGGGCGTCCGGCAACCAGGTGTGCACCGGCCACATGGGCACCTTGACCGCGAAGGCCATGAGAAAGGCGATAAAGATCAGGGTCTGCTCGGTCAGGTTCAGCTTGAGGGTATGGAAACCGAGAATATCGAAGCTGCCCGACTGGAAGTACATGTAGATCAGCGCGACCAGCATGAACACCGAGCCGAAAAAGGTATAGAGGAAAAACTTGATCGTGGCGTAGACCCGTTTCGGCCCGCCCCACACGCCGATGATCAGGAACATCGGGATCAGCATCGCCTCCCAGAAGACGTAGAACAGCATCGCATCGAGGGCGCAGAAGACCCCGACCATCACCCCTTCCATGATCAGGAACGCGGCCATGTACTGGGAGGGACGCACCTTGATGACCTCCCACCCGGCGATCACCACCAGGGGAGTAATGAAGGTGGTGAGCACGATCAGGGGCATGGAGATGCCGTCGATGCCCAGGTAGTACTCAATATTGAATCCCGGGATCCAGGGCACCCGTTCCACAAACTGCATCTCGGCGGTGCCGGTGTCGAAGGCGAACCACAGGGGCAGACTGACGATGAAGGTCAGGATGGCGATGATCAGGGCGGTCCACTTGGTTGCGTTCACATCACGCTCACCACTGGCAAGCACCATGAAGCCGCCGACGATGGGGAGCCAGATCGTTAGGGTCAGAAGGGGCCAATCGGCAATCATGCGCAACGTCCTTTAAACAAAGATGAACCAGGTCAGCAACAGCAGCAGACCCAGAATCATGGCAATGGCGTAGTGATACAGGTAACCGGTCTGCACATGGCGCACCAGAGCAGCCAGTTTGCCGACCGTGAAGGCGGAACCATTGACCGCCAGGCCGTCGATCAGGCCCCGGTCACCCGCCAGCCAGAGAAACTTGCCCAGACCCCGGCTACCGGCGCCGAACACCGCCTGGTAGACCTCGTCAAACCAGTATTTCTTGTCCAGCAGCCGGTACACCGGCGCGAGGGCGGTCTTGACCGTATCCGCAATGGCCGGGTTCTTCATGTAGATGTACCAGGCCACGAACAGGCCGCCCATGGCCAGGTAGAAAGGCAGTCCCATCATGCCGTGCAGGACAAAGCCTGTGGCGCCGTGGAAATGGGCACCGATCTCACCCAGGGTATCGTGCTCGGGCAACACATACAGCACCCCTTTGAACCAGTCACCAAACAGCATCGGGCCGATGGTCAGGTAACCGAGGAACACCGAGGGAATCGCCAGAAGCACCAGAGGAATGGTCACCACCTTGGGAGACTCGTGGATGTGGTGCTTGGCATGCTCATCCCGGGGACCCTCTCCGTGAAACACCAGGAAGAACATGCGGAAGCTGTACAACGCGGTGACGAACACGCCGGCCACCACCAGAATGTAGGCATAGCTGGCACCGGCGATATCGGAGTGATGCACCGCCTCGATGATCGCGTCCTTGGAGAAGAAACCGGAGAACCCGGGGAAACCGATCAGCGCCAGGGAACCCACCAGGGAGGTCCAGTAGGTCCATGGCATATATTTGCGCACCCCGCCCATGTTGCGGATGTCCTGATCGTGGTGCATGCCGATGATCACCGAACCGGCGGCGAGGAACAGCAGCGCCTTGAAGAAGGCGTGGGTCATCAGGTGGAAGATGCCGGCGGCATAGGCCGAGGCGCCCAGGGCGACCATCATGTAGCCGAGCTGGGAGAGGGTCGAATAGGCGACCACCCGCTTGATGTCGTTCTGCACGATACCGATCAGGCCGGTGAAGAAGGCGGTGGTGGCGCCAATGACCAGGACGAAGCTGAGTGCGGTCTCGGAGAGTTCATACAGGGGCGACATGCGCGCCACCATGAAGATACCGGCGGTGACCATGGTGGCGGCGTGGATCAGCGCGGAGATCGGGGTCGGGCCCTCCATGGAGTCCGGTAGCCACACATGCAGCGGCACCTGGGCCGACTTGCCCATCGCACCGATGAACAGCAGGATGCCGATCACCGACATCAGCGACCAGCTGGCATCGCCCCAGATCTGAATCTGGGTATCGGCCAGGGACGGGGCCATGGCGAACACCTCGGCATAATCCAGGCTGTTGGTGTACATGGCCACCGCGGCGATGCCGAGAATGAAACCGAAGTCCCCCACCCGGTTGACCAGGAAGGCCTTCAGGTTGGCGAAGATCGCGGTGGGACGCACCGACCAGAAACCGATCAGCAGATAGGAGACCAGGCCCACCGCCTCCCAGCCGAAGAACAGCTGCAGGAAGTTGTTGGACATGACCAGCATCAGCATGGAAAAGGTGAACAGGGAGATGTAGCTGAAGAAACGCTGGTAGGAGTTGACCCCGGCGAGGCTGGTCTTGGGCCAGTTGTGCTCGTCATCGGCCATATAACCTATGGTGTAGATGTGTACGCAAAACGAGACGAAGGTGACCACGCTGATCATCACCGCGGTGAGCTGATCAACCAGGAAACCCACCTCCATGTGCAGACCGTCGCTGACCATCCAGGTGTAAACGGGACCGTTGAACACCTCCAGGCTGCCGTTGATGAAGCGGTACAGCACATACAGGGAGAGCAACGCCGAGACACCGACACCCGTACTGGTCACCCAGTGCGCGCCCTTGCGACCCAGTTTCGCGCCGAAAAAGCCGGCCAGTATCGCCCCGATCAGCGGTGCCAGTACAATTGTCAGATAGATATTTTCCATAACCGTTTTCTTTTATTTGGTCAGCCGCTCAGAGCCTGTAAACGCCCGTCTGAGGCTTGTGTTACAGCCCTGATTCGCCGACCCGGTTTACCGAAGTCTCTGTTAATTCCGAGTTCCGCAAACACACCGCACAGTAAACCACCGGGGTCACAGGCGATCATTTGCGAACTGTTTGTCCCTACCCTTTCAGCGCATCCATATCCTGCACGTTGATGCTCTGCTTGCTGCGGAACAGCACCACCAGGATCGCCAGGCCGATGGCCGCCTCAGCCGCCGCAACGGTGAGGATGAAAAACACGAACACCTGTCCCGCCGTATCCCCGAGAAAATGGGAGAAGGCGATGAAGTTGATGTTCACTGCCAGCAACATCAACTCGACGCACATCAACAGGATGATGACGTTCTTGCGGTTGATGAAGATGCCCGCCACGCTGATGGCGAAGAGGATGGCGCCCAGGGTCAGATAATCTGAAAGTGCGATCATTAGTGCTTATCCTTTATCCGCGTCCATGGAGACGAGGCGAACCCGGTCATTGCGTTTCACCAGCACCTGCTTGGAGGGGTCGAGGTATTTGGTATCCGTGCGCCGGCGCATGGTTAAACCAATCGCGGCGATGATGGCGACCAGCAGAATCACCGCGGCCACTTCGAAGGGATACATGTAAACGGTATAGAGCACGCTGCCGAGCGCCTCGGTATTGCTGTAATCCGCAGCCTGGCGAGCAGGTGCCGCATACACGTCCAGGCCGAAGTTTTTCGGCCCCACCACCAGGATCAGTTCCGCCGCCATGGCCAGCGCCATGATAATGCCCAACGGCAGCATCTTGATGAAACCAGCCCGCAGCACCGCCAGATCGATGTCCAGCATCATCAGCACGAACAGGAACAGCACCATCACCGCGCCGACATACACCAGAACCAGGGCGATGGCGAGGAATTCCGCCTCGGCGAGCAGCCACACGCCGCTGCTGGCGACGAAGGTGAGAATCAGGAACAGCGCCGAGTGCACCGGGTTACGCCGGGTCACCACCATGGTTGCGGAAACCACGATCACCGCTGCGAGCACGTAGAAGATCAGCTTTTCAAGTGTCATAGAGGGTTGCCTGGGTTACTCATGGTTGGCCGATGATCAGCGTACATTCGCCTGTGCCTCGATATCCGCTGCCAACTGGGACTCATACTTGTCGCCCACCGCCAGCAGTTTCTCTTTGGTCATGATGTTCTCGCCCCGGTTTTCGAAGTGGTATTCGTAGACCCGGGTCTCGACGATCGCATCCACCGGGCAGGCCTCCTGGCAGTAGCCGCAATAGATGCACTTGAACAGATCGATATCGTACCGGGTGGTGCGGCGCGAGCCGTCCGCCCGGGGTTCCGCCTCGATGGTGATCGCGAGGGCCGGACAGGTCGCTTCGCAAAGCTTGCAGGCGATGCAGCGTTCCTCGCCGTTCGGATAGCGGCGCAGCGCATGCAGCCCACGGAAGCGGGGCGATACCGGAGCCTTCTCCTCCGGGTACATGATGGTGAATTTCTTGCGGAACAGGTAACGTCCGGTGACGCTCAGACCACGGAACAGTTCCAGCAGGAAAAGACTCTTGAAGTAATTGACGAATACGTTCATGGGTGACCTCAATCGAACCACCAGGGCATCTTATAGACCACGGCAAGTCCGACGACCGCGATCCAGACGATAGTGATCGGGATAAAAACCTTCCAGCCCAGGCGCATGATCTGGTCATAGCGGTATCGGGGGAAGGTGGCACGCAGCCAGAGGAACAGGAACATGAAAAAGGCGGTCTTGATCACCAGCCAGATGAAACCGGGCACCCAGTCGGTGAGGGCGCCAAGCACCGGCCAGCCCTGAAAAGGTGAGAGCCAACCGCCGAAAAACATCACCGCGGTCAGCGCGGAGATCAGAATCATGTTGGCGTATTCCGCGAGGAAGAACACGGCGAAGGTCATGCCGGAGTATTCCACGTGAAAACCGGCGACGATTTCCGATTCACCCTCGGCCACGTCGAACGGGGCACGGTTGGTTTCCGCCACACCGGAGATTACGTACACCACGAACAGGGGCAGCAGAGGCAGCCAGAACCAGGAGAACAGTCCGCCCTCCTGAGCCTTGATGATCTCACCCAGGTTGAGACTGCCGGCGGCGACCAGCACCCCCACCAGGGCGAAGCCCATGGCGATTTCGTAAGCCACGATCTGCGCAGCGGAGCGCATGGCGCCGAGAAAGGCGTATTTGGAGTTGGATGCCCAGCCGCCGATGATCACCCCGTAGACACCCACCGAGGTCAAAGCGAGGATGTACAGCAACCCGGCATTGATGTCCGCCAACACCAGTTTTTCATTGAACGGGAACACTGCCCAGGCGGCGAGCGCCGGTCCCAGGGTGATCGCCGGCGCCATGAGAAACAGGAACTTGTTGGCCCGGGACGGGATGACGATCTCCTTGAACATCAGCTTCAGCGCATCTGCGATGGGCTGCAGCCAACCCTTGGGTCCCACCCGGTTGGGCCCGACACGCACCTGCATATAACCGATGATCTTGCGCTCGGCATAGGTGAAATAGGCGACCGCCAACATCATCGGAGCCACGATCACGATGATCTTGATCAGGGTCCAGATCAGATATTGAAGTTCGGAGGGAAGCGCTTCCCATAGGCTGCTGAAGAGTTCCATCGGTTATGCTTTCTCCACGGTCACTTCGCCATAGGGCTGCCCAAGCAAGGCGGTGCGTTTCAGCCCGGCGGAAATCCAGGCACACCCTTCGGGTATGGTCTCATCCAACTCGAGGGGCAGATCCACCTGATTGCCGTTCTGTTTCACCCGAACCTGGCCGATCCCCTCAAGTCCCAGCTTTCGCGCCTCATCCGGATGCAGGCGGATCGTCTCCTGCCCCGCATCCCGGGTCTGCTGCAGGGCAGCCGCCCGGCGCACCAGGGCATCGCTGGCATACAGGGGAATATCGCCGCCCCGTTGCAGAGTGCCGGAAACGAGCTGCTGTTCAAGTCCCGCCGGTTCAGCCTGATGGTTATCCAGTTTGGCCGACTCGCACAATCCGCGAACCTCGTCGAGGATCTGGGTCGAATCGGTATAGTCGAAACCGGGCTGGTCCAGCAGATTGCCCAATACCCGCAGGATCTTCCAGGCGGGCCGGCTCTCACCCTGGGGACGCACGGCCCCCCGGCTCTGTTGCCAGCACCCCGCGGCGTTGACGTAGCTACCCGAGGTTTCGGCAAAGCTGGCCATGGGCAGCAGGATATCGGCGCACTCTTCGAGTTCGGCACTGCGGAAGGCGCTCAGCGCCACCACCAGATCGGCGCTCTGCAGGGCGCTGGTGGACAGCGCGCCGTTCCAGAAATCGATTCCGGGCTCGACACCCATCAGCAGGTAACCCCGGCGTGGCAGCTTGAGCATGCTCAGAGCGTTGAGCCCGCGCGCACCCTCCTCCGCAGGCGTTCCGCCGCAGCTCAGGTGAGGCACCGCTCCGACCAACTGAGCACCCACACTGTTGGCCGCGCTGGGCAGGATGGAGAACACCGCGCCGGTAGCCTGCGCGAGTTTCTCCCCGAGCACCGCCAGGGTGGCAAAGTCAGGATGCGCCTGGGCCAGATCGCCCAGCATGATCATCGCCTTGTCCGAGTTTTTCAGACTCTCCGCGGCCTGCTTGGCGAAATCGTCCGGCTTGGCGGTCTTCAACCATGCGGCGGCAGCACCACTGGCTTTGACGCCCGCCGCCTTGGCCACCCCGGCCAGCCGGGAGACCCACTCGCTGGGGAGACAGGCCGACTGGGAAGCCGCATGGTTCAGGGGTACCTGCAAAGGATTCAGGTAATGCACCGCGGCACCAGCCAACGCGGCCTTGCGTACCCGGTGGGCAAGAATCGGCTGCTCCTTGCGCAGATTGCCACCGATCACCAGCACGGACTGCAGCTGATCGATGTCGCTCAGGTCGAGGCCCAGCCAGTGGACGCCCTGCTGGGTCTCATCGAGACGGAAATCCCCCTGACGGGTGCGGGTGTCGACATTCGCACAGCCCATACCGCGCATCAGTTTCTGCAGCAGGTAGAGCTCTTCCAGGGTCGCCGTGGGTGTCGCAAGGGCACCGAGCTGTTCCCCGTCACCTATTTCCTTGAACTTCCTGGCCACCGCTTCCAAGGCCTGATCCCAGGCTACGGTTTTCCATTCGCCACCCTGCTTGATCATCGGCCGGGTCAGGCGCTCCTCACTGTAGAGCCCCTCGTAGCTGAAACGGTCCCGGTCCGAGATCCAGGTCTCGTTGATCGATTCGTTGTCCCGGGGATGCACACGCATCACCGTGTTGCCACGCAGATGCAGATTCAGATTGGAACCCAGGCTGTCATGGGGCGCCACCGAATCGACCTGGGTCAGTTCCCAGGCGCGGGCGCTGAAACGATAGGGTTTGGAGGTCAAAGCCCCCACCGGGCAGAGATCGATCACATTGCCCGAGAGTTCCGAGCCGACGCTCTTCTCCACATAGGTGCCGATCAGGGTGTGTTCGCCGCGACCGGTTGCACCGAGTTCCCGCAGGCCTGCGATCTCTTCACCGAAGCGCACGCAACGGGTGCAGTGGATGCAGCGGGTCATGTCGGTGGCGATCAGCGGTCCCAGGTTCTTGTCGGCCACCACCCGCTTGCCTTCGCCGTAACGGGTCACGTCCCGGCCGTAACCCATGGCCACGTCCTGAAGTTCACACTCACCGCCCTGATCGCAGATGGGGCAGTCGAGTGGATGGTTGATCAGCAGAAACTCCATGGTCCCCTTCTGTGCCGCCAGGGCTTTGGGGGAGCGGGTATGGACCTTCATTCCGTCGCTCACGGGGGTCGCACAGGCCGGTAATGGCTTGGGCGCCTTCTCCACTTCCACCAGGCACATGCGGCAGTTGGCGGCCACCGAGAGCTTCTTGTGATAACAGAAACGGGGAATCTTGATGCCGGCCGCGTCGGTGACTTCAATCAGCATGGTCCCTGCCGTAGCCTGCAGCACCTGCCCGTTTACTTCGATGGTGACTGTGTTATCTGTCATCGTGGTTTGTGTCTCTAGCCAACCCCGACCATGCAGCGCTTGTGGTCGATGTGATATTGGAACTCATCCCGGTAGTGGCGCAACATGCCCTGTACCGGCATGGCGGCGGCATCGCCCAGCGCACAGATGGTTTTACCGCTGATCTTGTCAGCGATGTCGTCGAGCAGGTCCAGATCCTCCTGGCGGCCCTGGCCGGTCTCGATCCGGTGAACGATCCGATAGAGCCAGCCGGTGCCCTCCCGGCAGGGTGTGCACTGACCGCAGGACTCCTCATGATAGAAGTAGGACATGCGTTCCAGGATCTTCACCATGCAGTTGGTGTCGTCGAGTACGATGACCGCACCGGACCCCAGCATGGAACCGGCTCCGGCAATCGAATCGTAGTCCATACTCAGGTCCATCATCTGATCCCCCGGAATCACCGGTGCGGAGGAACCACCCGGGATCACCGCCTTGATCTTGCGCCCGTCCTTCATGCCTCCCGCCATCTCCAGCAGGGTCGAGAAAGGCGTGCCCATGGGGATCTCGAACACCCCCGGGTTGTTGATGTTCCCGGAGATGGAAAAGAGCTTCGATCCGCCGCTGTTCTTCACGCCCAGGTTGGCGAACCACTCGCCGCCCTTCTCCAGGATCACCGGGATGGAGGCGAGACTCTCGGTGTTGTTGATGATCGTGGGACGGCCATAAAGTCCGAAGTGGGCGGGAAACGGCGGCTTGTAGCGGGGCTGCCCTTTCTTGCCTTCGATGGACTCGAGCAGCGCGGTCTCTTCACCGCAGATGTAAGCCCCGGCACCCAGATGGGTGTGGAGTTCGAAATCGAACCCGGAGCCGAGCAGATTCTCCCCCAGGTAACCCGCTTCACGGGCCTCTTTCAGGGCATGCTCGAAGCGTTCGTAGGGTTCCCAGAATTCGCCGCGGATATAGTTGTAACCCCGGGTCGCGCCGATCGCGTAACCCGCCAGGATCATACCCTCGATCAGTTGATGAGGGTTATAGCGCAGGATATCCCGGTCCTTGAAGGTGCCCGGTTCGCCCTCATCCGAGTTGCATACCACATATTTCTGACCTGGCGCATTGCGGGAGATGAAACTCCACTTCAGCCCGGTGGGGAATCCCGCCCCGCCGCGACCGCGCAGTCCGGATTTCTTGACCTCTTCGATGATCGCCTCGGGCGCGCGTTTCTGGCTCAGCACCTGCTTGAGCATCTGATAGCCGCCCCGGCTTTCATACTGTTCCAGCAGCCAGGGACGTTCCAGATCCAGGGTACGCAGACAGACTTCGTTGACCATGGGGTTTACTCCAGCCCGTCCAGAATCGCGTCGACGATTTCCGGAGTCAGGTTCTCATAATACTGTTTGCCGATCTGCATCATCGGGGCCCCGCCGCAGGCGCCCAGACACTCCACCTCTTTGAGGGAGTAAAGACCGTCTTCGGTCACCTCGCCGAAGCCGATGCCGAGACGTTTCTCCAGGTGTTCGACGATGACATCCGCCTTGTTGGTCATGCACGATACGTTGGTGCAGACACAGATCTTGTGCTTGCCCACCGGCTTGAGCTCGTACATGGAGTAGAAGGTCGCCACCTCATAGACCGCAATCGGCGGCATATCCAGATAGGCGGCCACCTGGTCCATCAGTTCGGTGGTGAGCCAACCGCCGTTGTCGTCCTGGACCACATCAGGGCGCCCATCACGGCGGACTGTTTCCATTCCGGCGGGTACTTGGCGATCCAGCGATCGATCTCCGCGCAGACTTCGGGTGAGAAAGAAACCTTGTCTTTTGCTGATACTGTCATGTTGCTTGCTCTAGCGGTCGATCTCACCAAACACCACATCCATGGTTCCGATCACCGCCACCACATCGGCGAGCATATGGCCTTTGACCATCTCGTCCATGGAAGCCAGATGAGGAAAACCAGGCGCACGGATCTTCAACCGGTAGGGTTTGTTTGCGCCATCGGAAATGATGTAACAGCCGAATTCCCCCTTGGGGGCCTCAACCGCGGCATAGGCCTCGCCCACAGGCGGACAGTAGCCCTCGGTGAACAGCTTGAAGTGGTGAATCAGACCCTCCATGTCATTTTTCATGTCGTTGCGCATGGGCGCGGTGACCTTGTGATCATCCAGCATCACCGGACCCGGATGATGGCGCAACCAGTGAATGCATTGCTTGATGATGCGATTGGACTGACGCAGTTCCTCGATGCGTACCAGGTACCGGTCATAGCAGTCGCCGTTTGTACCCACCGGAATGTCGAACGCCACCTTGTCGTAAGCGGCATAGGATTGCTTCTTGCGCAGATCCCAGGCCACCCCGGAACCCCGCAGCATGGGGCCGGTATATCCGAGTTGCAGTGCCCGTTCCGGAGAGATCACCCCGATGCCCACGGTACGCTGCTTCCAGATACGGTTGTCGGTCAGCAGCGTTTCGTATTCATCCACCAGGGTGGGAAAGCGGTTGGTGAAATCCTCGATGAAATCGAGCAGCGAACCCTGACGGGCCTCGTTCTTCATCGACACGTCCCGACCGGTGACCCACTGGCTGGCCTGATACTGGGGCATCTTGTCCGGCAGGTCCCGATAGACGCCGCCCGGCCGATAGTAGGCCGCGTGCATGCGCGCCCCGGAGACCGCCTCGTAGCAGTCCATCAGGTCCTCGCGCTCGCGGAATGCATACAGGAACACGGTCATCGCACCGACGTCGAGGGCGTGGGTGCCCAGCCACATCAGGTGGTTGAGAATGCGGGTGATCTCATCGAACATGGTGCGGATGTACTGGGCGCGGATCGGCGCCTCGATATCCAGCAGCTTCTCGATGGCGCGTACATAGCCGTGTTCGTTACACATCATGGAGACGTAATCGAGCCGGTCCATGTAGGGAATGCTCTGATTGTACGGCTTGCTTTCGGCCAGCTTTTCAGTGGCCCGGTGCAGCAGACCGATATGCGGATCGGCGCGCTCGATCACCTCGCCGTCCATTTCCAGAACCAGTCGCAGCACACCGTGTGCGGCGGGATGCTGGGGACCGAAATTCAGGGTGTAGTTGCGAATCTCAGGCATCGGCGGCGTCCTGGGTTGCGTCATCCTCACTCAGATAACGGTTGTCTTCACGGGTGACTTTCGGCACCAGGGTTCGCGGATCGATACTCACAGGTTCGTAGATGACCCGGGCGAGTTCCGGGTCGTAGCGCATCTCCACCTGGCCGATCAGAGGGAAGTCCTTGCGGAAGGGATGTCCGATGAAGCCGTAATCGGTGAGGATGCGTCTGAGATCCGGATGACCGTCGAACAGAATACCGAACAGGTCGAAGGCCTCGCGCTCGAACCAGTTGGCACTCGCCCATACCGGCACCAGAGACGGTACGATGGGATGCTCGGTATCGACGAACACGCGCAGGCGCAGGCGCACATTGTGTGTCACCGAAAGCAGATGGTAGACCGCGGCGAAGCGGTTCTCCTCCATAGACTCGAGTTTGCCCAAAGGCTCCACACCCCGGCCGAAGCCGGTGTTCGGTGCCGCATCCGTCTGCCACTCGGAGCGCCCGTAATCGGAGTAGTCGACACCACACACATCGATCAGCTCCTGGAACGCGAGCGCCTCGTCATCCCGCAACTGTTCGCTTACCTCGATGAGCCGGGCGGCAGGTACCACCAGGGTCACCTCCCCGCAACTGCGCTCCACCGAGCATTCCAGTTCACTGAAACGCGTGGTCAAATCCTCGGCCAGTGCGTCCAGCCGGGCCTGCATTCCGTTCGGGTTTTCACTGGTCATCTATTTATCACCGCTTTGACGGGCTATCGTGCTGGTGCGACGGATCTTGTCCTGCAACTGCAGCACCCCGTAGAGCAGGGCCTCCGCGGTGGGCGGGCAGCCCGGCACATAGATATCGACGGGGACCACCCGGTCGCATCCGCGCACCACGGCGTAGGAGTAATGGTAATAACCGCCGCCGTTGGCACAGGATCCCATGGAAATCACCCAACGGGGCTCGGCCATCTGGTCATAGACCTTGCGCAGGGCCGGGGCCATCTTGTTCACCAGGGTTCCCGCCACGATCATCACGTCCGACTGGCGCGGACTGGGACGAAAGATTATGCCAAAGCGATCCATGTCGTAGCGGGCAGCGGCCGCCTGCATCATCTCAACGGCGCAGCAGGCCAGACCGAAGGTCATGGGCCACATGGACCCGGTGCGCGCCCAGTTGATGAGTTTGTCCGCCGAAGTGGTGATCACGCCCTTTTCGAGGATTCCTTCAATACCCATGTCTGGCCTCCACGTGCGTCGCCAACCCGTTTCTGTTCATGGCTACTCCCACTCCAAGGCTCCCTTTTTCCATTCGTAAATGAAGCCGATCACCAGAATACCAAGAAACACCATCATGGCGATGAACCCGACCATGCCGATCTGATCGAGCACCACGGCCCAGGGAAACAGGAATGCGATCTCGAGATCGAAGATGATGAACAGGATGGCCACCAGGTAGTAGCGAACATCGAATTTCATGCGCGAGTCTTCGAACGCCTCGAAGCCGCACTCGTAGGGAGAGAGTTTTTCGTCGTCGGGTTTTCGCGTTCCCAGTAGAAAACCCAATCCGATTACAACACCACCCATTACAAAGGCCACAGCCATGAAGATCACAATGGGTAAATAGTTTTCGAGCATCTGAATGCCGCCCCCTTAGCCAATAATCATTATGATTTTTTTAAATGTTCAGGGAAGTCTTGCAGTCTATCCTTTGCGCAGCGATCGTGTCAAGTTGGCCAGCAATCGCATTTTAGATTTAAATCAATAAGTTACAATACTTTTGCACGCATAAAAAAACGGTATTACGCGAATTGCGTACTACCGTTTTCATGGTTGGTACCGATGGCCGGATTTGAACCGGCACGGCTTGCGCCACTACCCCCTCAAGATAGCGTGTCTACCAATTCCACCACATCGGCATAAACTCTTCATGGGCTATTTCTGATCGCCCTCTGCGGCTGGCTGTTGATCCGCAACAGCACCCTGATCGGCAGCCTGGGAAGCGTTGTCCCCGGCATCGGTGACGGTTTCGGTTGCTGCTTTGATCTCTTCAGGGGCAGGCACAGCGCTTTCACTGACGGGTGCCTGTGGCGGCTCGACCATGCTTGGCAGATCACTCTGAGCTTGCTCCGGAACCGGCGGAATATCGCTTGCGCGAGGCTCTGCCGCTGGCATCTCAGGTGCCTCCTGAAAGCCCTCCATGACACCCTTGGGGGCCTCGCCCTGAGTGGCAAAGTAACCCATGGCAATACTGGTGACGAAAAACAGGGTGGCCAGGATCGCTGTGGTACGGGTGAGGAACGAGGCCGAACCCTTGGCGCCAAAAACCGTACCGGAGGCGCCACTGCCAAAGGCCGCGCCCATATCAGCGCCCTTGCCGTGCTGTATCAGGATCAATCCCACCAGCCCAACGGCCAGAAAGATGTGAAACACGGTCAGTAATGTCTGCATAATTCAGTTAAACCTGTCAGGCGTCAACCCGGCCAATGCCGGGCCGCCCTGGAAAATTCATTGTTCAGTTGGCGGCAGTGCAGATGCCCAGAAAGTCATCCGCATTCAGAGCGGCGCCACCGATCAGTCCGCCGTCGATATCCGGCTTGTCGATCAGCTCTTTGGCGTTACCCGGTTTCATGGAGCCGCCGTAAAGGATGCGAATAACTTCCGCCACCTCGGCACTTTTGTCGGCTACCAGACCGCGAATGAAGGCGTGTACCTCCTGGGCCTGTTCAGGAGTCGCGGTCTTGCCGGTCCCGATCGCCCAAACCGGCTCGTAGGCAATCACACCATCGGACAGGGCATCGATGCCTACCAGGTCGATTACTGCGTTCATCTGACGTGCAACCACCTCATTTGTGACACCGGACTCCCGTTCTTCCAGAGTCTCGCCGACACACAAAATCGGTACCAGACCTGCATCCCGGGCCACCGCGAATTTCTTCGCCACCAGATCGTCGCTTTCGCCGTGGTAGGTGCGTCGCTCGGAGTGTCCCACGATGACGTACTTGCAGCCGAAGTCATTCAGCATGGAAGCTGCCACTTCTGCGGTAAAGGCGCCGGAGGCCTCGGTGGACAGGTCCTGACCACCCCAGCCGATCTCCGTGCCATTCAGCTTTTTCTGGGTTTCGGGAATGTAGACGTAGGGGGGACAGACCGCCACCTCGGCGTTATTGACCGTTCCGATACCGCTCTTGATACCATCCAACAAACTGCGAACGCTCTCGAGCGATCCGTTCATTTTCCAATTACCGGCTACCAGGGGTCTACGCATGCCATCACTCCTGAGACTTTTAGAAAGCGCGCTAGCTTAACCAGCAACGCGGCTGAAATCAATCAAAACGATCACATCCGGGGAAATTCCCGGACCAAAGAATGGAAAGCCCCGCGGCTTCAGGGAAACGGCACCGATCAGGCTTCTGTGGCCACCGTTTCGGACACCACATCGGCAATCTGCTGGGTCAGCTGCGCCACCTGAGCCCCGTCGACCCCCTCGACCATGACCCGGATCAGGGGTTCTGTGCCGGATGGCCGCAGCAACACCCGGCCGTCGCTGCCCATTTCCACTTCCGCTTCCCGCACCGCGCGCTTCACGGCATCATTGGCCATGACCTCCTGAGGGGAATAGCTCCCGAGCCGCACATTGGTGAGTTTTTGTGGATATTTGCTCATCCCGGAGCTGAGTTCACGCAGGCTGAGGCCGGTTGCATGCATCTCGGCCAGTACCTGCAAGGCGGATATAATGCCATCGCCTGTGGTGGTGCGGTCGAGACAGATGATATGGCCGGACTGTTCGCCGCCCAACACCCAACCCTTTTCGGCCAGGCGTTCCATGATGTAGCGGTCCCCCACATTGGTGCGCTCGAATACCACGCCATGCTCCCGTAAGGCGTGCTCGAGGCCCAGGTTGCTCATCAGGGTGCCCACCACGGCACCTCTGAGCTCACCCTGGCGCATGCGTGAGCGGGCGATGATATACAGGATCTCGTCACCGTCCACTTCCTGGCCCTGATCGTCAATCATGATCAATCGGTCACCGTCACCGTCCAGGGCGATGCCCAGGTCCGCGCCATGCTCGATCACCGCCTGCTTGATGTGCTCCGGGTAGGTGGAACCGACCCCGTCGTTGATATTGAAACCGTTCGGGTGGTTCCCGATGGCGATGACATCCGCACCCATCTCGTCAAACACGTAGGGGGCGATGTTGTAGGTGGCCCCGTTGGCGCAGTCCACGACGATCTTCATCCCCTTGAAGCGGGTTTTAAGCGGCACCGTGCTCTTGCAGAATTCGATATAGCGCCCTTCCGCGGCCATCTTCTCGGCGCGTCCCAGATCCGAGGAATCCACCGTCACCAGGGGCTTGTCCATTTCCCCCTCGATCTCCAACTCCACCCGGTCGGGGAGTTTGAAACCGTCCGCGGAGAAGAACTTGATGCCGTTGTCCTGGTAAGGATTGTGGGATGCGCTGATCACTATACCCGCCTGGGCGTGCAGGGTGCGGGTCAGGTAGGCCACACTGGGGGTGGGCATAGGCCCCAGCAGTGTGATGTTCACCCCAGCGGCCGTCAGCCCCGCTTCCAGGGCGGATTCCAACAGGTAGCCGGAAATACGGGTGTCCTTGCCAATCAGAACCCGGCTCTTGGTCTCGGTGCCGAGTATGCGCCCGACCGCCCACCCCAGCTTGAGGACAAACTCCGGGGTGATGGCCCCTTCTCCAAAACGTCCCCGAACACCGTCGGTACCAAAATACTTTCGACTCACGGATGAATTCCTCGCAGCTGACCAACCGGACAAGGCCTGCGTTCCATGGCAGAGCCGGCACTTGGTATGAATAAAGGTTGGGGGCGGCATCCCGCAGGTCCGAAAGTTCTGCCCTGCCCCCTGGGATTCAATCGGCAGCTTCAGCCAACGGCTTTAACCACTTCGAGCGCATCCACCGTTTCGGCCACATCATGGACCCTCAGCAGCACAGCCCCCTTGAGGGCGGCGATCACCGCCGCTGCCAGACTGCCGTGGAGACGTTGGTCCACCGGCCGGTTCCCCAGTAACGCCCCTATCATAGACTTCCTTGACAGACCGACCAACAGCGGCAATCCCAAAGACTGCATGCGCTCCAGCTCCCGCAGCAGTTGCAGATTGTGCTCAAGCGTCTTACCGAAGCCGAAACCGGGGTCCACCAGGATACGTTCACGGGGGATACCCGCCTGCTCACAGGCCACCACCCGGTCATTCAAGAATGCCATGACATCGGCAACCACTTCGTCGTAACGAGGGGCGCTCTGCATCGTGCGGGGTTCGCCCTGCATATGCATCAGACAGACCGGCACACCGAGTTGCGCGACCGCTTGCAGTGCGCCGGGCGACTGCAGGGCCATCACATCGTTGATCATCCCGGCGCCCGCAGCCACCGCTTCGCGCATCACCTGCGGTTTGCTGGTATCCACGGAAATCGGCACCGGCAGCTGTTTCGACAGTAATTCAACCAGGGGGACCACCCGCCGCAACTCCTCTTCCACACTGACCGGATCGGCGCCCGGACGGGTCGATTCCCCGCCAATGTCTATGATTGCGGCGCCCTGCTTCACCATCAAGCGGGCCTGTTGGAGGGCGCGATCCGGGTTGAAGTAGCGTCCTCCATCAGAGAACGAATCGGGTGTGATGTTGAGAATTCCCATCACCCTAGGAACCGACAGGTCCAGGGTGTGAGCCGCGCAATCGAGTTGAAGGATTGGATTCCTCATCGGCTGATCCGGGTATGGGATTGCAGTCTTGCTACGCTGGACCAGCGATGGGCTGAGTCAGGTGATTGCATCGCTTTGCAGGACAAACGACGACGCCCGCGCGCTGCCCGGTCTGCTGGCTGCAGACAGCTGGACAACACGCAGGCGCAACTACCGGTTTCAGTGCTGCCCGGCGGGACCGCCTATGGTGCCTGAAACATCATCCGAGGAACGGGACTTGTCCGGTGAGGTCGGGCCATCGTCCGACCCGACATCACTGTCGTTCCAGTCTTTGGGCGGACGTGGCGGCTTACCCTCGAGGATATCGTCGATCTGCTGGGTATCGATGGTTTCGTATTTCATCAGCGCATCGGCCATCAGATGCAGCTTATCGAGGTTTTCCTTGAGGATATTCACGGACCGTTCGTAGTTGCGGTCGATCACGCTGCGAATCTCTTCATCGATGGTATGCGCCGTATCATCGGAGACATTCTTATGCTGGGTGACCGCGCGGCCGAGGAATACCTCTTCCTCCTCCTCGCTGTACATCAAGGGTCCGAGGCGTTCCGAGAGACCCCATTTGGTCACCATATTGCGCGCCAGTTCGGTCGCCCGCTTGATGTCATTGGAGGCACCGGTGGTTACCTTGTCGATACCAAAGATCAGTTCCTCGGCGATACGCCCCCCGAACAGGCTGGAAATCTGGCTCTCCAGATGCTCTTTGCTGTAACTGTAGCGATCCGCCTCAGGCAGGAACATGGTCACACCCAGGGCACGTCCGCGCGGAATGATGCTCACCTTGTAGACCGGATCGTGAGACGGCACCAGTCGGCCCACGATGGCATGACCGGACTCATGATAGGCGGTGAGTTTCTTCTCGTCCTCGCTCATCACCATGGTGCGCCGCTCCGTGCCCATCATGATTTTGTCCTTGGCCTTTTCAAGCTCCATCATGCCGACCAGAGATTTGTTAGCGCGCGCCGCAAACAAGGCGGCTTCGTTGACCAGGTTCGCCAGATCGGCGCCGGAGAATCCCGGAGTGCCTCGGGCGATGATCGCGGGTTTGACGTCGTCCCCTGCAGCCACTTTGCGCAGATGAACCTTGAGAATCTGCTCGCGGCCCCGCACGTCAGGCAGGGGCACGACCACCTGACGGTCGAAACGCCCCGGCCTCAACAGCGCGGGATCAAGCACGTCGGGACGGTTGGTGGCCGCAATGACGATGACGCCCTCGTTGCCTTCGAAGCCGTCCATTTCGACCAGCAGCTGATTGAGGGTCTGCTCACGCTCGTCATGTCCGCCACCCAGACCGGCGCCACGATGACGACCCACAGCATCGATCTCGTCGATGAAGATGATGCATGGGGCGTGTTTCTTAGCCTGCTCGAACATGTCACGTACACGGGAGGCGCCGACACCGACGAACATCTCCACGAAGTCAGATCCGGAAATGGTGAAGAACGGCACCTTGGCCTCGCCAGCAATGGCCTTCGCCAGCAGGGTCTTACCGGTACCCGGCGAACCGACCATCAGCACACCTTTGGGAATCTTGCCACCCAGCTTCTGAAACTTGGAGGGATCGCGCAGAAAGTCGACCATCTCGGTGACTTCCTCCTTGGCCTCCTCGACACCGGCCACATCGCTGAAGGTGACCTTAACCTGGTCTTCGCTGAGCATGCGCGCCTTGCTCTTGCCGAAGGACATGGCACCTCGGCCGGCGCCACCCCCCTGCATCTGGCGCATGAAGAAGATCCACAGACCGATCAGCACAAACAGGGGAAACCAGTTGATGAGGATGTTCATCAACAGCGAGGGCTTTTCAGGGGGATTGGCAACGATTTCGACGTTATTGTTCAACAGGTCGCTGACCAGCATGTCGTCGCCCGGGCTGTAGGTCGAGAACCGCTGCCCCGAGGTCAGGCTGCCGCTGATGTCACGGTTGTTACCACCGAACTCCACCTCTTTGACCTGGCCCGTTTTCACGTTGCCGATGAACTCCGAATAGCTCATTTTCTGGGCCTTCGGCTGGGTAGTCGAGAAATTGTTGAAAACCGTCATCAGCACGATGGCGATGACTACCCAGAGTATTAAATTTTTTGCCATGTCGTTCAAAACGCAAGAACCTCTCGATCTCACACCGGCCCGGGCCGGTAACTGTCATTCCGTAGTGGCACTGTCACACGCGGTTTCCGCATCTCCCGCGGCCGCTGACCGGTATCTGCCCGAACCCTGTAATAACCTGATTGATACTGTGCAAACACCTGATTTTCGGGACTTACTGATTGGTACGGTACTACATCTTTAAGTTCCCTGCTACCAGATAGATTTCCCGACTTTTCGCCCGTGAGGCGTCCGGTTTCCGGCTCACCACCCGACCGAATGATTGTCGAACCTGTTTGAGGAATTCGTCAAAACCCGCACCCTGAAACACCTTTACTATGAATCCGCCCCCCGGTCTGAGCACCTCCCGGGCAAATTCCAGCGCCAGTTCGCACAAATACATGGACCTGGGCTGATCCACGCTGGCTATACCGGTAACATTGGGCGCCATATCGGAAATTACAAGGTCTACCGGTGCATCGGCAATGCATTTTCGCAATTCTTCCAGCGGACCGGACTCACGAAAATCCCCCTGAATGAAGTGCACCCCTGCGATTGGGTCCATGGGCAGGATGTCCAGGGCCACCACCTGCCCCTTGTCTCCCGCGAGATCCCGTGCAATCTGGCTCCAGCCACCGGGAGCCGCACCCAGGTCCACGACCCGCATACCGGATTTGATTACATTGTCTTTTTCCTGGATTTCCAACAACTTGAACGCAGCTCGCGAGCGGTACCCAACCTTCTGGGCCTGCTTGACGTAAGTGTCATTGAAGTGTCGATCGAGCCACTTTCGGCTGCTTTTGCTGCGTTTCACGGTAATCAGGAACCCGAAATCTCTGAACAGGGGGCACATCCTAGCATTTTGTGGTGTCTCTGTGTCTCCTCGAGCCCTTGATACCACCCGATACCGGCGCCCCGAAGCTTTGAAATGGCGCATGGGGATTCATCGGCAGACGGATCCTGCGGGTGAAAACCATGACTTTCCCCCGAAGATTATGGATTTGCGATTCAAAATTGCCGCCATTCAGGCTAGAATCCGCGTCCCATCCACAACCGGGCCTATCTCCATGCCCCTTACTTCCCAACAGATCCGCAATCTGAAGAAACTCGCCCACCCGATGAAACCGGTGGTGATCATCGGTCAGCACGGTCTCAGCGAAGGCGTGATGCAGGAGATTGACAGTTCCCTGGACCACCACGAACTGATCAAGGTCAAAATGGCGGGCGCAGACAAACAGGACCGCGAAGAGATCAGCCAGGCCGTTGCGCAGAAACTCTCTGCGGAATGTGTACAGGTCATCGGGCGGGTGGCGGTTTTCTACCGCGCCAATCCCAAGAAAAAGAAGAACCGGATCGTTGCTTGATTTTGAATGCGGAATGGATGAGCACGATGTGTGCGCACCCTTTCCCTTCTACGGGTTCCCAGGCAGAGCAAGGGAACGAGTGCAATAAAGAACCGGATTGCCCCGGGTGGGTTATTCGTAGCGTACTTCGAGTATCTCGAACTCCCTTGAGCCACCCGGGGTATTGAGAAACACGTCATCCCCTTCCTGCTTGCCGATCAGGGCGCGGGCAATCGGTGAACTGACCGAGATCAGGCCATTCTTGATATCCGCCTCGTCATCACCCACGATCTGGTAGGTGAATTCCTCATCGTTGTCGAGTTCCAGCACCACCACGGTGGCGCCGAATACCACTTTGCCTCCGGCATCCAACTGGGTCACATCGATGATCTGTGCGTGTGACAGCTTGCCTTCAATGTCCTTGATCCGCCCCTCGATGAAACTTTGCTGCTCCCGGGCCGCATGGTATTCGGCGTTCTCCTTGAGATCTCCGTGTTCCCTCGCCTCGGCAATCGCCTTGATAACCTTGGGTCGTTCCACGCTCTTGAGCTGTTTCAACTCTTCCTGCAGATTGGCCGCGCCTCGCGCAGTCAAAGGTACCTTGTTCATCGGAATCTTCCTCTTTAACTGGGACCAGCGAACACCGATCCGGTCATCTTTGCCGGGGCTGCGTGAGCCCGGCAAGGCAGAATGGACATCGCCTGGCCCCGCAACATGAGCGAACAATAATGCCACTGGGGGATAAACAGCCCCAGCACGACGGGTTGCGCCCCGTCAGGCGCCGTGCGATCCAACCAGGCCTGTTGGACGACAACAGGCGCACGGGCAAGTCCCCGCAGAAACGATCTGCATGGGTTCGTATTATGACGGACCCTTCCGGAAAGGATAAATGCTCCGGATCGAGGCTTCCGGATCAACGGGAAGCGTGCAGATCCTGTAACCGGTTGACCTTCAGCTCATCAAGCTGTTTCAAAGCCAGGCAGGTGGCCTCGGCACCGGAAATCGTTGTTGTATAACCCACTTTGTACTGCAGGGCGGTGCGACGGATCTCCGCGGAGTCCGCGATGGCCTTCGCGCCTTCTGTAGTGTTGATGATGAAACTGACCTGCCGGTTCTTAATGGAATCGACGATGTGCGGGCGTCCCTCCATCACCTTGTTGACCCGCTCACACTCGAGCCCTGCATCCCGAATCGCCTGGCAGGTGCCACCGGTAGCGCTCAGGGTGAAGCCGAGTTCCGCAAGGTCCTGGGCCACCTGGACCGCCCGGCGCTTGTCTGCATTGCGCACACTGAGAAGCGCCTGACCGCCTTTTGGCAGTTGATACCCTGCCCCCATGATCGACTTGTTGTAGGCCTCGCCGAATGTGGCGCCGACACCCATGACCTCTCCGGTGGATTTCATCTCGGGGCCGAGTACGGTATCCACACCGGGAAATTTGACGAAGGGGAACACCGCCTCTTTGACGAAATAGCTCTCGGGGATCACCTCTTTGGTAATGCCCTGCTCCTTGAGCGAAGTTCCCGCCATGCAACGTGCTGCAATTTTGGCGAGCTGCAACCCGGTGGCTTTGGATACGAAGGGTACCGTTCGGGAGGCCCGGGGATTGACCTCAAGCAGATAGATCTGGTCATCCTTTATCGCGAACTGGGCGTTCATCAGACCCACCACTTTCAATTCCAGGGCCATCTTGCGCATCTGCTCGCGCATGCGATCCTGCACGGCCGCCGACAGGGTGTAGGGTGGTAACGAGCAGGCCGAGTCACCGGAATGGACGCCCGCTTGTTCGATGTGTTCCATAATTCCGCCGATGAGCACATCCTTGCCATCGCAGATCGCATCGATATCCACCTCGATGGCATCATCCAGGAAACGGTCCAGCAGGACCGGTGAATCGTTGGAGACACTTACTGCCTCGCGCATGTAGCGACGCAGTTCGTTCTCGTGATAAACGATCTCCATGGCGCGCCCGCCCAGGACGTAGGAAGGCCGCACCACCAAAGGATAACCAATCTCGTCCGCCAGCCTGACGGCACTTTCCGGATCCCGTGCGGTTCGGTTCGGCGGTTGTCTGAGGTTGAGTTTATTGACCAGTTGCTGGAAGCGTTCCCTGTCCTCCGCCAGATCGATGGAATCGGGACTGGTGCCGATGATCGGCGCGCCGGCCGCCTCCAGATCGTTGGCCAGCTTCAGGGGGGTCTGGCCGCCGTATTGAACGATCACGCCCGCTGGCTGCTCCTTGTGAATGACTTCCAGGACATCCTCAAGGGTCAGCGGTTCGAAGTACAGACGGTCCGAGGTGTCGTAATCGGTGGAGACCGTTTCGGGATTGCAATTGACCATGATGGTCTCGTATCCGTCCTCGCGCATGGCGAAGGCGGCGTGCACGCAGCAGTAGTCAAATTCGATACCCTGACCGATGCGATTCGGTCCGCCACCCAACACCATGATCTTTTTTCGATCCGACGGCCGGGCTTCGCACTCCTCCTCGTAAGTGGAATACATGTAGGCCGTACTGGTGGCGAATTCCGCGGCACAGGTATCGACCCGTTTGAAGACCGGACGGATGCCCGCGTCGTGGCGGCGCTGGCGGATCTCGGCCTCGCTGCTGTCGACCAGCTCGGCAATGCGCCGGTCGGCGAAACCCTTGCGCTTGAGGTAGCGCAGACGTGCGGCATCCAGCGCTTCCAGCCCCTGCCCGGACATTTCACGCTCCAGGTTGACCAGTTCCTCCAGCTGTATCAGGAACCAGGGATCGATGGCGCAGATCTCGTGAATCTCCTCCAGGGTCATGCCGAAGCGGAAACACTCCGCGACATACCACAGGCGCTGAGGACCCGGCAGGCGTATTTCGCGCACCAGGGTATCCTTGACCTGCTCTTCGTTGAGATCCAGCACCTCATCCAGGCCGTACATGCCGGTTTCGAGGCCGCGCAGGGCCTTCTGCAGGGATTCCTGGAAGGTGCGACCAATGGCCATCACCTCGCCCACCGACTTCATCTGGGTGGTCAGACGGTCATCGGCCTGGGGAAATTTTTCAAACGCGAAGCGGGGAACCTTGGTCACCACATAGTCGATGCTGGGCTCAAAGGAGGCGGGTGTGGCGCCCCCGGTGATCTCGTTCTGCAACTCGTCGAGGGTGTAACCCACCGCCAGCTTGGCCGCAACCTTGGCGATCGGAAACCCGGTGGCCTTGGAGGCCAGGGCCGAGGAGCGTGACACACGGGGGTTCATCTCGATGATGATCATGCGTCCGTTTTCCGGGTTGATGGCGAACTGCACGTTGGATCCACCGGTCTCGACGCCGATCTCACGCAATACCGCCAGCGAGGCATCGCGCATGATCTGGTACTCCTTGTCCGTCAGAGTCTGAGCCGGCGCCACAGTAATCGAATCCCCGGTATGCACGCCCATCGGGTCCAGGTTTTCGATGGAACAGATGATGATGCAGTTGTCGTTGCGATCCCGCACCACCTCCATTTCGTACTCTTTCCAGCCGAGAATCGATTCTTCGATCAACAGTTCACTGGTTGGGGAGAGATCCAGGCCGCGTTCGCAGATCTCGACGAATTCATCCGGGTTGTAGGCGATGCCGCCACCGCTGCCGCCCATGGTGAACGAAGGCCGGATGATGGTGGGATAACCGATCTGCGCCTGCACCTGGAGCGCCTCTTCCATACTGTGGGCAACCGCCGAGCGGGGCATGTCCAGACCAATCTTGCGCATCGCCTTGCGGAACAGATCCCGATCTTCCGCCTTGTCGATCGCTTCACGGGATGCGCCGATCATCTCGACCCCGTACTTCTCCAAAACCCCTTCGCGTACCAGATCCAGGGCGGAGTTCAGCGCGGTCTGCCCGCCCATGGTGGGCAGTAGGGCATCCGGACGCTCTTTGTCGATAATGCGTTCCAGGGTGCGCCAAGTGATGGGTTCGATGTAGATGGCATCGGCCATGTCCGGATCGGTCATGATGGTGGCGGGATTGGAGTTCACCAGGATGACCCGGAAACCCTCCTCACGCAGCGCCTTACATGCCTGTGCCCCGGAATAGTCGAATTCACAGGCCTGACCGATGACGATCGGTCCGGCGCCTATGATCATGATGCTCTTAATGTCTGTACGTTTTGGCATGTTACATCGGGTCGCGGTTGAGACTGTGGTCGATTAGCGGCTGGTTTTCATCAGATCGATGAAATGGTCGAACACCGGAGCCACATCATGGGGACCCGGACTGGCTTCGGGATGCCCCTGGAAACTGAAAGCGGGCTTGTCCGTACGGTGAATGCCCTGCAGGGTGCCGTCGAACAAGGAACGGTGAATCGGTGTCAGGCAGTCGGGCAGGTTGGCCTCGTCCACCGCAAAGCCATGATTCTGGCTGGTGATCATCACGTGGCCCTTCTGCAAATCCTGAACCGGGTGGTTGGCGCCATGATGACCAAATTTCATTTTCATAGTTTTGGCGCCGGAAGCCAGCGCCAGCAACTGGTGCCCGAGGCAGATGCCAAACACCGGCAACCCGGTATCGACGATCGCAGTGATCGCCTCGATGGCGTAATCGCAAGGCTCGGGATCGCCCGGGCCATTGGACAGGAACACCCCATCGGGCTGCATCGCCAACACCTCGTCGGCGGGAGTCTGAGCCGGCACCACGGTGATTCGGCAGCCGCGGTCCGCAAGCATGCGCAGAATATTGCGTTTCACGCCGTAATCGTAGGCCACCACGTGGAAGGGGCGAGACTCAGCCTCCACCGGTTCGGGCAATCCACCCTCCAGGGACCAGGTACCCTGTGACCACTCATAGACGGAGTCAGTGGTGACCTGTTGCGCAAGATCCGCCCCCTTGAGACCGGGAAAGGCCCTGGCGCGCGCCAGGGCGTCCGTGCTGTCCGGCACGTCTGCGGCAACGATACAGCCGTTTTGCGCACCCTTCTCCCGGAGAATCCGGGTCAGGCGCCGGGTATCGATGCCGGCGATGGCCACGATACCGTTGCGCACCAGATAGTCCTCAAGGGACTCCTCGGAACGCCAGTTGCTGTGGAGTTGCGGCAGATCCCGGATCACCAGGCCGGCGGCATGGACCTGTGCCGACTCCTCGTCTTCCAGGTTGACACCGGTATTGCCGATGTGGGGATAGGTCAGGGTAACGATTTGCTGACAGTAGGAGGGATCAGTGAGGATTTCCTGGTAGCCGGTCATGGCGGTGTTAAAAACCACCTCGCCGACGGTGAATCCCTCTGCTCCGATGGATTCGCCCTGAAACTGACTGCCATCCTCTAGGACCAGAACTGCAGGTTTTCTCAAAACTCTCTCCGTTCAGGCGTGCAAAAAGGGGCAGGCACGGAGTGCCTGCCCCACAGATTTGGAACAGGGATTCGGGACGATTTGCTGGGTTAAGTCTTCCCGACCTGATTGTGGATTAATTGTACTGTCCGATGCCGGGACTGTCCATGGGACGGGTTAAATCCGCCACCTCTTCATGGTCATCCGCGGCAACCCGGACAACCCGGCCAATGCAGCGCTCAGCGCGATGGTCAACTCACCCCGTCGCATGCCGGCGCGCCCACTGCACGATGCCAGCCCTGTCCATGGCCCCGGCCTGACGCGCCAGTTCGCGACCGTCCCGCATGATCATCAGGGTGGGTATGCTGCGGATTCCAAACTGGGCGGCCAGCGACTGGGCCTCTTCCGTATTCACTTTGATCAGGCGAAAGTGCGGCTCCAGTTCCGCGGCGGCCTGTTCGAATGCGGGCGCCATCATCTGGCAGGGACCGCACCAGGACGCCCAGAAATCGATCAGTAAGGGTAAATCACTTTTTTGCGCGTGCCTTGCGAAGCGGGTCGGATCCAGGGCCAGCGGATGACGGGTGAACAGGGGTTGATGGCATTTACCGCACTGAGCCGAAGCCGCCGGACGGTTTGGGGGCAGACGGTTGATGCCATCGCAGTGGGGACATACGACATGGATCGATTCGCTCATGAAAGCATTTCCATTCAGGTAAAGTAACCTACGGCTATGTACTTGCTAATGAAATGGGGTGGGTGGTGGCGTTTTTCAAGAAACAAGTTCCTCGGCTTTCAGTATAATGGCGGCCTTTTTCAGGCCTGCGGATTCACTCTACAGAGGAGCGCAACATGGCGGACTCACCGTACATCTTCGATGCAACAGCGGAAAACTTTCAGCAACGGGTTCTGGAGGCTTCACTGGAACGGCCCGTGGTGGTGGATTTCTGGGCGGACTGGTGCCAACCCTGCAAGATGCTGATGCCCATCCTGGCGAAGCTGGCTGATGACTACCGGGGACAGTTTCTGCTGGCGAAGGTGAACACCGAGGAACAGCAGCCCCTGGCCGCGCATTTCCAGATCCGCAGCATTCCGAGCGTGAAGATATTCAACCAGGGAAAGCTGGTGGATGAATTCATGGGGGTCCTCTCCGAAGCGGAGATCCGCAGGATTCTGGACAAGCATATCGCCCGGGAATCGGATGCACTGCTCAACCAGGCGGAGGCCCTGTTGAGCCAGGGCAATACGAGCGACGCCGGAGCCCTGCTCAAACAGGCCAGCGACCTCGACCCGGAAAACCCAAGAACCAGGCTCTCTTACGCCCGCTACCTGGCAGCACTGGGCAAGTTCGAGGAAGCGGAGAATCTGCTACAGACCCTGCCCTCCGATGAACGGGACAAACCGGAAGTGGTTTCCCTGCTGGCGCGCCTGCAAATCGAGCGCGCCACGCTGGACATACCATCGCCCGACGTGTTGGAAAAACGTTTGCAGGAAAACCCAAATGACAGTGAGGCACTGCACCAGTTATCGACCCACCGGATCCTCGTCAACGATTATCAGGGGGCCCTGGATCTGCTTATGACATTACTGCAGAAAGACCGTGCCTATGGAGACAACCTGGCGCAAAAGGAGATTCTCAAGGTCTTCGATCTGCTGGGTGGCCAGGGAGATCTCGTCAAACAATACCGTAAAAGGCTGTTCAACCTGTTGCACTGAAACCACGGTTTACCCGCCCGCCGCGCGAAACCGCGGGCGGGGGGACGCCCATCACTCAGGCGGCAAAGGTTGTTCGCGACCTGCTTCGCGATCCACACAACCGGCTACTCATCCTCATGGGCCTTCAGATAGTCGATCAGACTGCGGAACCGGTTGTAGTCCTGACGTTGAAAAACCGGATCCTCGGCGACGGTAATCTCCTCCTCCAGCTTGGCCCAGTCCTTATCGGTCAGCACCTCGTTGATCAGGGGAAACAGCTCCTGTTCCTCCAGATCGATGTGCTGGCGCTGTAGCGCAACGAACTCGCGCCCCTGGGTCTCCACCTCGTCCCGTAGCAGCACTTCGCCCTGCATGGCACCTTCCAGAGTGGTGCGGAAACGGTTCGCCAAACCGATCAACAAGCCATGCTCACGACTGACCCGTTCATAGATCGGCTTGTGGCTCTGCATCGATTTCTTGCGAAACGCCACCTTGTTGATCTGGTCTTCGGTCGGATGATGTACCTGTTCGGCATAGTGTTCTACGTAATCGAGCATCTCGATCTTGAGATCGAAATCCGATTCGTGCCCCGCCGCCAGGGCATCGAGTTCCGCACTCATCAGATCGAGCAGTCGGCTCAGATTGATGTGATCGCGGTGCAATTTATCCAACAGTGGTTTCATGTCACCTCTCTTTTTCTCAATCGGCGCCAGATCCAGCCCTGAGGCCCCGTCTCTCCCGTAAGGATATAGCTTAGCGCGTTTTCGTTCTGCAGGGTCCACTCCATCCGGTATCGCGCCGAAGCAGAGCCACAAAACAGCAACCGGTCGTCTTTCTGAATCTTGGTCTCAGCACCCGGCAGCAGTGAATAGTCATGGTGGCGTAACAGCATCAGCGGAATGCAGTCCAGGGACTTGTCCCGATCCCGGGGATCCACTGTAAGCGCCCGTAATGGCAGGCCGTGGCCCTCCTTGACGTACCGGCAGACCGCATGGGTGTCTGTTTCGGTAAACGCCACCTCCCAGACCTCCGGCGCATGCTGGCTCACCAGGGCTGAGATCCGGCTGACCAGTTCACAGGCCCAGCCCTCCTCCTGATGCATCACCAGCTTGACGAACTGGTGCTGCAGCGGTGAACCCAGCAGCACCCGGATGCGGTTGGCAATGATCTCACTGGGCAGCATCACCATGTCTGCCCCGACCGCCCCAATCACCGCATCGTTATATTTGTTGTTTTGACGCAGGATGACAAACAAATCCCGGTTCAACTCCCGGGCGGTCATGATGATTGACAGGTTGTTTGCATCATTGTCGGTACCGGCCACCAGTCCCACAGCGCGATCGATATTCGCCTCGAGCAGGGTTTTGGCCTCCGTGCCCTGCCCGATCACCAGGGGAGTATGCGGCATTCCGGTCTGGTCCGGGTTGGCTTCGATCACCACCACCTCGAGACTCTCCTTGACCAGTTTCTCATACACCGCCTTACCGAAGCGGCCATAACCGCAGATCACCCAAAGGCCCTTGCCGGGGGGATAGACCGGTTCATTGAGCATGGCCCGTTTGCCCAGCGATAGCCAGTCCTGGAGGAGACTGATACAGGGCGCCTGGATCGCTGTGGCGAGATACAGGGCGAAGGCATCGAACGGATCGATGATGTAGTCGGTGCCGAAAGACGCCATGTTGTCTTCGATGTCGTGGGAGTCGGCCCGGCAGATCACCCGGATCTCGGGATGCAGCAGTTTGGAGGTGATTGCAACCTTGAGGTTGGTTTCATTGGAATCGGTCAATGCCACCACACCCTGGCACATCGGATGTTTGAGTCCCGCCTCCAGAAGGTGATCCGGGTAACGGGCATCGCCACACAGTCCGGGCACATACTCGCGCAGATTCTCCAGTTGCAGCAGGTTGACCCGGTCCTGGAGGATATCGATGACCACGGCGTGCTGATTGCGTTCGGTCAGCGCTTTCACCAGGGCCTCTCCTGTTTGACCATACCCACAAACAAGATAAAAATATTCTCTCAAATTGCTGATTTTTCTTGTGAATCTTCGCTCAGTCAAGGCCCTCTGAAAGGTTTCGTCCTTGAGCAGCGCAAGCACCGTACCGATGGAATACAGCCACACCACCACGGTGAAGAAGATCGAGAAACTGACCCACAGGCGCTGCCCCGGGGTGAATGGATAAGGCAGCTCACCGAATCCGATGGTGCTGGACATGTAACTGACAAAATAGAAAGCATGCAGGAAATCCATGTGCCACACATTGCCATCGGGGTCTTTGCCCGGGATCAGCACCAGCCCGAGCATGGCAATGGAATAGGTAAGGATCAGCGTCAGCAGCGGCGCCCGCATGCGCCGGAAGATCAGAAAGATGATGTTATTCACGGAACCCTGCCGATCAGTGCGGGCCGATCAACGCCGCAACATCACCGTCTCGATGATCAGCAGCACCACAGAGACCACGTTGGCGAGCATTGCCCCGCCGGAGAGTGAGACGATACTCGCCATGGCGCCCGGGGTCAGACCGGTCTCCGTGACATGCGCCGCAACCCCCCACACCATGGCGGCGGCGAACAGTTGCAACAACGCCACCAGACTGGTGGCCAGCAGGACGGCGCCCATCTGGGTCCTGTCACCGAATTTCAGCACCGTGGCAATCAGGTTTACCACGATCACCGCGAACAATTCGTACTCATGGTGGTGTTCCGGGTTGTCCAGTTCACCGACGAAGAAACCGAAATTGAGTGTCAACGCCAGAACAATAAAAAAACCAAACAGAACCTTCTCGGGATTCACGGTACCCCTCCTAGAATGAGCCGATCCGGGAGCCATGCCCGGGTTGGACTGGTTTGAACTGCGGATTCGCCGGTGTCTCGCGCAGGCTTGTCCTTCAGGCCGTTATGCCGTGATCTTGAGACAAAATCTCAATATTTTCCAGTTTCTTAATCAGAAACCGCCCCGGACCGCTCGCCTGAGCATGGATTCCCCGCAAAGCCCCGCCGCCACAGCACCCATCCCGGGGAGTTCAATCAACCTGTTTCCCCGCGTCTAGTTGAGCTGAGCGGTTAAAGCTTTCAAGCCGATGACCGCTACAATTCGTAATGACAGAGCGCGCTTGCTTAACACCGTCCGCGTCTCCTCGACGACCCCCTGTATTCATGCTGAGTGAACCGAAATGACAAACTTCATCAAATCCGTGGATGACCGCACCCGTTTGGCCGGTACCAACCGTCTCGAGGTGCTTTTGTTCAGCCTGGGCAAGGACATCAACACCGGCCGGGAAGAGACCTACGGAGTCAACGTCTTCAAAGTCCGGGAGGTGATGCTGGTCCCTGAAATCACTCACGCACCGGACATGCCGGCGTCGGTCGAAGGCATGGTCAGTCTGCGCGGCAGCATGATTCCGGTTATCAACCTGCCCGATTTTTGCGGGGTCCGCACCGAGGAAAAGCCGGGCATCCTGATTGTCACCGAGTACAACAAGAACGTTCAGGGCTTCCTGGTACATGCGGTGGACACCATCGAGCGGCTGGCCTGGGAAGACGTTAAGGTGCCACCGGCGATGATGGCCCAGCAACATGGCGGCCTAGTCACCGCAGTCACGGAATTGAAAGACAAACGCCTGGTGATGATCATGGACGTGGAGATGGTGCTCAGCCAGACCTCCGGATTCGGCCAGAGTGCGGATATCTTCGAGGGTATCGCGCGGGTGGAAGACAGTGATATCACCCTGCTGTTCGCCGACGATTCCGCGGTGGCCAGGGACCAGATCATCCGCACCATGAACCACATGGGCATGAAGTTCATCGCCACCACCAACGGCGCCGAAGCCCTGAACAAGTTGCGCGAGATCGCGGATCGGGCCGCCGCCACCGGGCACAAGGCGAGCGATTTCGTGCAGATCGTGCTCACGGACGTGGAAATGCCGGAGATGGATGGCTACGTACTGACCAAGAAGATCAAAGAGGATGCCCGCTTCAGCGACATCCCGATCATCATGCATTCATCCCTGTCGGCGGACGCCAACATGGCGCTGGGCAAGGGCATGGGCGCGGATGCCTACGTACCCAAGTTCGAACCGACCGAACTGTCGGCAAAACTGCACGAAATCATCAACGAGAAGAACTCTCAGAAGTGACGCACGCCGGCCTGCGGCCGTCGTAACCCCCCAACACCCGGCAGTTGTTACCCTTGGTAACAACTGCTAGTGTATTCCCATGCGCCAATCCCCGCCTCCCGATCGACTGATTGACCGGACGCTGGCACTCAGCCTTCTGGTCATACTGACATTCTCGACCCCGGTGATGATGTGGTGGACGGCCCCCGGGCGATTATGGTTTCTCCCCTACCTGCTGTGGCTGATCGTGATCGTGGCCATTGCATGGGTCAACCGCCGCCACGATGACACTTGATCTCTGGCACCTGTTCGGCATCAGCTTCGCCTACCTGGCCTTGCTGTTCCTCATCGCCTTCGCCGCAGACAGCGGGCGTATCCCGGAACGTCTGATCCGCCACCCCCTGACCTATGTCCTCTCCCTGGGGGTTTATGCCACCACCTGGACCTATTACGGCAGTGTCGGCTTTGCCCAGGAACAAGGCTACCTGTTCCTCACCATATATCTGGGCGTCACTCTGGCGTTCGCCCTGACCCCGATCCTGTTTCAACCGATCCTCAGGCTCACCCGGGAATACCAGCTGACCTCGTTGGCGGACCTGTTTGCGTTTCGTTATCGCAGCCAGCTGGCGGGTATCCTGGTAACCCTGTTCATGCTGGTGGGCACCCTGCCCTACATCGCACTGCAGATCCGTGCGGTGACCGATTCGCTGCAGGTGGTGACACAGGACGTGCCACCGAGAACCCTGGCACTGAGTTTCTGTATCACCCTGGTGGTGTTCGCGATCCTGTTCGGCGCCCGTCACAGCACCAGCCGGGAACGGCATCGCGGGCTGGTGGTCGCCATCGCGTTTGAATCCATGGTCAAACTGGTGGCCCTGCTGGCCATCGGACTGACCGCACTCTACGGGGTGTTTGACGGCTTCGACGGCCTGAATCAATGGCTCGCAGCCCATCCCGAGGAGCAGCAGAAACTGGTCGACCCGGTGCGTGAGGGACCCTGGGCCACCCTGCTCCTGCTGGCCTTCGCCGCGGCGTTCCTGCTGCCGCGCCAGTTTCACATGCTGTTTGCGGAAAATCTTGAGCCCGGGGCTTTGCGGACGGCCAGTTGGGCCTTTCCGTTGTTCCTGTTGCTGATCAATCTACCGATCCCGCTGATCCTGTGGGGCGGCAAGGCCCTGGGGCTCAGCCTCGAGGCCGATTTTTTCGCCCTTGGCATCGGTCTCGAACAGGGCCCCTCCTGGGTCCCGGTACTGACCTTTATCGGCGGGGTTTCATCGGCCAGTGCGATGATGATCATCACCACCCTGGCACTCTCATCGATGACTCTGAACCATATCCTTCTGCCAACCAATTTTCCGGACCCCGCAGTCAACCTCTACCGCTGGCTGCTGCTTGGACGACGTCTGCTGATCGGCATCATCATCATGGCCGGCTACGGTTTCTATATCCTTTTGGAAAAGCATGAGGGGCTGGTACAGCTGGGACTGATCTCGTTTGTCGCGGTGGCGCAGTTCCTGCCCGGGGTGGTCGGTCTGCTCTACTGGCGACGAGCCACCCGCACCGGATTCATCCTCGGCCTGCTGGCCGGTATCATCGTCTGGTCCGCGACCCTGCTGCTGCCGCTGCTGGAAAGCTCCGGTTTTGTCCGCACCGAGTTCGACATCCCAGCCCTGCGCCTCGCCTCGGGTATGGATCAGTGGGAGTTCGCCACCTTCTGGTCCCTGGCCATCAACGCCCTGCTGTTCGTCTTCGGCTCCCTGGTCAGCGCCCAGAGCATGGGGGAGAAGGAGGCGGCCAACGCCTGCTGCAGCGAATCCCTGGTACCCCTCGGAGGTATGGTGAATGCCGGATCCACCGAGCAGTTCACCAAACAGCTATCGCAGATGCTCGGCCATGAGGCCGGTCAACGGGAAGTGGCCCTGGCGTTGCGCGACCTGGGGCTCTCGCCCACGGAGACCCGCCCCTCGCAACTGCGGCGGCTGCGCGAACGGATCGAGCGTAACCTGTCCGGCCTGCTCGGTCCTCAGCTCGCGCACATGATCATCAACCGGCGTTTGCAACTGGATGCGCATACCCAGACCGCACTGGCTGATTCGATGCGCTTCATAGAGGATCAGCTGGAACACTCCCGCTCGCGGTTACGCGGCTTGAGTGCCGATCTGGACAACCTGCGCCGCTACCATCGGCAGATACTTCTGGATCTGCCCCTGGGGGTCTGCACCATCGACCGCTTGCGCACCGTGACCATCTGGAATCTGGCGATGGAGGTCATGACCAATGTCTCGGCCCGGGATGCGATCGGGGTCTCCCTGCACCGGCTGCCCGCTCCCTGGGGCCACCTGCTGGCGGGGTTCGCCACCGCCTCCGACGAGCACATCCACCATCTGGAGGTCAACCACAACGGCAAAAGCCGCTGGTTCAATCTGCACAAGGCGGCGATCCCCGCACCGCTGCCGGTGGATCACCCGGTGGAAGAGGCACGCACCAGCCAGGTCATCCTGATGGAAGACCTCACCGACCTGGAGACCCTGGAGGCGGAACTGGCCCATAGCGAGCGCCTGGCCTCGATCGGACGTCTGGCCGCGGGGGTGGCCCACGAAATCGGCAACCCGGTCACCGGTATCGCCTCCCTGGCGCAGAACCTGCGCGATGAAGACGACCCTGAAATCATCCGCGAAAGCATTCAGGAGATCCTCAACCAGACCCAGCGCATCACCGCCATCGTCAAGACCCTGATGAATTTCAGCCGCAGCGGTCGGATTGGCATGGACACCCAGAATTTCACCGTCCGGGAGATGGTGGACGAGGCCATCCGGCTGGTCAAACTCACCCAGCACGGGCGGCAGATCGATTGCCACAACCAGTGTGACTCCGCACTGACCCTGGAGGCCGACCGCCAGGCCATCTCCCAGGTGCTGGTGAACATCCTGACCAATGCCTGCGATGCATCGAACCCGGGCGCACAGGTCAAGGTGGTGGCGAGAAACATCGAGGACCTGCTGCGCATCGAGGTCGAGGACCAGGGCGAGGGCATCCCCGAGGAACATATCAGTTACATCTTCGAGCCGTTTTTCACCACCAAGTCTCCCGGTGAAGGCACCGGCCTGGGACTCGCCATAGCCTACAAGATCGTCTCGGATCACCACGGTTCGATCAGTATCGAGTCAGAGAAAGAACGCGGTACCCGGGTCACCATGGACATCCCCAGACACTACAATCCGATCACATGAACAAGATACTCATCATCGAAGACGAAACCGTGATCCGCCGCGCCGTCAAGCGTCTGCTGGAGCGTAACGACTACCTGGTCGAGGAAGCGGGCTCCGTGGAAGAGGCCAGGAAACTTCCGTTGCAGGCATTCGACCTGATCATCAGCGATGTGCGTCTGCCGGGCGCGCCGGGGACCGAGATCATCGAACTGGCACAGCCGGTACCGGTGCTGATCATGACCAGCTACGCCAGCATCCGCTCAGCGGTGGACGCGATGAAGCTGGGGGCCATCGACTACATCGCCAAACCCTTCGACCACGACGAACTGTTGATGCTGGTACAGCGCACCATTCATCAAGATCAGCAACTGCGTCAGCAACAGATCCTCAAGTCCGAGGTGGAAAAGAGCTATCCGGTGAGCGGCATGATCGGGAAAAGCCCGTCCATGGTTGAGGTTTTCCACCGCATCGATAAGGTTGCTCCCACCGATGCCACGGTGTTGATCCTCGGTGAATCGGGAACCGGCAAGGAACTGGTGGCACGGGCACTGCACGAAAAAAGCCAGCGCCATAACGCCCCGTTCATTGTCTTCAACTGCGCCGCGGTTCCGGAAAGTCAGGTTGAAGAGCAGTTGTTCGGATCCCGGGATGACGCAGCCGCGGGACGCGGCGGCTTGCTGGCGAAGGCCCATGGCGGAACCCTGTTCATGGATGAGGTGGGAGAACTGTCGATGGCGGCACAGGCGCGCCTGCTGCGAGTGCTGCAAGGCGATGAATACGCATTATCCGGCAACCGGGAACCCGGCGGTTCAGATATCCGCATCATCGCGGCCACGCACCAGGATGTCCGTAAACTGGTACAGCAGCAAACCTTCCGCAGTGATCTCTATTTCCGCCTGCGGGTAGTCGAAATGACCCTGCCGCCGCTGCGTGAGCGGGGCAATGACATCAAGGCGCTGGCCGATCACCTGCTGCACAAATCCTGCCGCCAGCTGAACCGCTCCGCGCTGACTCTCAGCCGCAGCGCGCTGGAAGCAATCCGCCGGTATCATTGGCCGGGCAATGTACGGGAACTCGCCAACACCATTGAACGGGCGGTTATCCTCTGCGAAGGCGAACATATCACACCGGAACTGCTGGCAATCGACCACCACATCTCCCCGACCCGGCAAAACAAGGAACTCAACAATGACAATCTGTCCCTGGAAGAGTATTTCCGCCATTTCGTGCTGGAGAACCAGGACCATATGACCGAAACGGAACTCGCCCGGCAACTGGGCATCAGCCGCAAGGCGCTGTGGGAACGTCGTCAGCGTTTCGGGATTCCGCGGGACAAGCGGGGGAAAAAAAACTAAAGAGTTTTGAGTGAATGAGTTCGCTACACTCACGATATTTGATTATCTTTCATTCAGACCCTACCTGAGGATGAGAGAAATCGATGTTTCGAAATGTTCGTGACTCTTTGACTATCGAACAGAGCTGTAAGCGTAGCGAACTCATTAACTAAAAACTCATAACTCATAACTCATAACTAAAAACTCTTAATCATCCGAAGTTTGGCCGCAATAAAGTCGCGGTGCGGCACGTACAACAGCTCCGACAGCCGTCGGATCACGTGTTCCTCGTATTGATGCAGTTTCTGATCGGCGAAGGCCACCCGCCACAGGGCTTCGATGAGTCTGACCTTCTGTTCTGCGGAGTAGTGCTTGTTGATCAGTGAAGTGAATTGGAAATAGTCCGTTGACGCCGCGTGCTCCCGCTCTCCCAGCCGCATCAGCTCCCGGGCCGCAGCCTCATCCAGGTGAAAGTGGTTTTCGATTGCGGCGAGGATTTCGGCCTTTTCTTCCGGCGCCTGATCGAAATCCGAGGCCGCGATCTCGAACAGCAACGCGGCCACCGCGGCCCGGAGTTGAGTTTCCATCTCCTGGGCAGTAGCTGCGGCATCGGGCAGCAGATGGCTGTTGAAATAGTCAAAAATCGATTTCAGCATGATTTATCCAAAAATTTTTTTCTTACCATTGGAAACGCCCGGCGCTTCATAAGGTAACGGATGGCCGTTCAATCTGCTACCTATGGTAACACTATTGCTGCCGCGCAACAAAACGGGGCATATCTTAACTTATTGTTTTGTTTGACTTTATAGACCACAGTGCAACAGAATAGTGCGATGTGTCACCCTATTTTTGTGCGGTGACACTCTTTACTGGCGTGTGCCACAGCGAGTTCCGACACCACAGAATAATCCGGAAAGGACGATTCCCTGGGGCAAACGCTTCTTACGACGAAACCTCAAGATCAATTACGGCGGAGTGATCATGATATGAACAAAACTGCTGAACAGTATTGGAAAGCCAATATTCGCCTAGTCAGCATATTACTGGTGATTTGGTTTATCTGCTCTTACCTCTTCGGCATCATCCTGGTGGAGCCGCTCAACTCCATCAAGATCGGTGGTGTGGGGCTTGGATTCTGGTTTGCCCAGAACGGCTCGATCTACACCTTCCTGGTGCTGATCTATGTCTACGCAAAACGCATGAACGCTCTGGATGTCGAGTTCGACGTCCATGAGGATTAATGGGGGATAACGACTCATGGATCTGCAAACTCTGACATACATTGTGGTGGGCATTACCTTCGCCCTCTACATTGGCATCGCCTTCTGGGCCCGCGCCGGGACCACAGGTGAATTCTACGCGGCCGGACGCGGCGTTCACCCGGTCGCCAACGGTATGGCTACCGCGGCTGACTGGATGTCCGCGGCCTCCTTCATCTCCATGGCGGGCCTGATTGCCTTCAACGGCTACGGGGCTTCCGTGTTCCTGATGGGCTGGACCGGTGGTTATGTGCTGCTGGCCCTGCTGCTGGCGCCCTACCTGCGTAAGTTCGGCAAGTTCACCGTGCCTGAGTTCATCGGTGACCGCTTCTACTCGCGCACCGCACGCATCGTGGCGGTTATCTGTCTCATCCTGGCCTCCGTAACCTACGTAATCGGCCAGATGAAGGGTATCGGCGTGGCCTTCTCCCGCTTCCTCCAGATCGATTACGATACCGGCCTGTTCATCGGCATGGGCATCGTGTTCGTCTACGCGGTCATGGGCGGCATGAAGGGCATCACCTACACCCAGATCGCCCAGTATGTGGTCCTGATCTTTGCCTACACCGTTCCGGCCGTGTTCATCTCCCTGCACCTGACCGGCAACCCGATCCCGCAACTGGGTATCGCGAGTACCATGGCGGAGGGACCGGCGACCGGCACCTACATGCTGGACAGGCTTGACCAGGTGGTCACGGATCTGGGCTTCACCCAGTACACCACACAGGTCATGGGCAGTAAGCTGAACATGTTCGTCTACACCCTGTCCCTGATGATCGGTACCGCGGGTCTGCCCCACGTCATCATCCGTTTCTTCACCGTACCCAAGGTGAAGGACGCCCGCTCTTCCGCGGGTTGGGCACTGGTCTTCATCGCGATCCTCTACACCACGGCTCCGGCAGTTGGTTCCATGGCTCGCCTGAACCTGATGAACACCATCCAGACCGGTGAGGTCGGCTCCCCGACCGGTAACATCGAGATCGCCAAGGTGCCGCAATGGATGCTCAACTGGCAGAAGACCGGTCTCTTGGAGTGGGAAGACAAGAACGGTGACGGTCGTATCCAGTATTACAACGAGAAGAACGCCGAATTCGCCGCCAAGGCTGAGTCCTATGGTTGGAAAGGCAACGAGATGACCAAGGTTGACCGTGACATCATGGTGCTGGCCAATCCGGAAATCGCCAAGCTGCCCAACTGGGTCATCGCGCTGGTGGTTGCCGGTGGTCTCGCCGCTGCGCTCTCCACCGCGGCCGGTCTGCTCCTGGCCATCTCCTCCTCGATCTCGCATGATCTGCTGAAAGGCGTGTTCATGCCCGACATCTCGGAGAAGAACGAGCTGATGGCGGGACGCTTCGCCATGGTGGGCGCCATCGGCCTGGCCGGTTACTTCGGTCTGCATCCGCCGGATTTCGCAGCCGGTACCGTGGCGATCGCCTTCGGTCTGGCCGCGTCCTCCATCTTCCCGGTGCTGATGATGGGTATCTTCAACAAGCGCATGAACCGTGCCGGCGCCATCTGGGGCATGATCTCGGGCATCAGCGTGACCATGCTCTACGTGTTCCAGCACAAGGGCATCATGTTCATCCCGGGCACCTCGTTCCTGGGTGACATGGGCTCCAACTGGTTCTTCGGCATCTCGCCGAACGCCTTCGGTGCAGTCGGCGCCGTGGTCAACTTCGCGGTGGCCATCGTGGTCTCCAAGATGACCGCTCCGCCGCCGGATCACATCCAGCACCTGGTTGAAGATATCCGTGTACCGAAAGGTGCCGGTGCTGCAACCGATCATTGATCCAAAAACTATAAAGCAGTAATTTGTGCCCCGCTTCGGCGGGGCCTTTTTCCTGGACTCGGAAGAGTCTCCACGCATTGACCGGTTTTTTCAGTCATCCGATCAATCCGTTGGGATTTTTCAGCTTCCCGGTGTAATGTTTCATACGGTACGACGATTTCCGGGGCCCGCTCAGGCGCTGTCCGCATGTGTTGCCTGACCAGGGTAGAGGATCACCCTTCGCACCTCTCTGAAAACGTCCGTCCATGGGACACCTGGCTCACCTACAACTAACGGCTTCTTTCGAGCAAACCCTATGGAAATCGAACTGGTCGAAATTCGAGATTTTCTGGCCCAGCGCCCCCCCTTCGACATGCTTCCGGAAGAGCAGCTGAACGAGCTGCCGAAACTGCTCGAGATCCGCTACCTGAGACGCACCAGCACCTTCCCGCCGACGGATGCCGAGCGCACCTATATCTACATCCTGCGCAGCGGCGCGGTCGAGTTGCTGGATGAAGACGGCAACCTGGTTGAAAAACTGGGTGAGGGGGACATCTACACCACCGACTGCCAGTTGATCGATTTCGGTCATGCGACTCGTGGGGTGGCCACCGAAGACAGCCTGCTCTACCAACTCGCCTGCAAGCATCTGAGAGCGCTGCGACAGGCGGAACCTGCCTTCGACCGACACTTCACCGATTCGATCCGCGACCGGCTCAAGCAGGCTGTGCGCACCCTGCAGGACAACAACGATACCAGTAGTATTGCACAGATGACCGTCGAGGTTTCCCATCTGGTCAAGAAGACCCCGGTGGCGATCGGCGTGAACAGCAGTATTCGCGAGGCGGCCGCCCTGATGAGCGACAAGAACGTCTCCTCGGTGATGTTGATGGATGGCGATGACCTGGTGGGGATGATCACAGACCGGGATCTGCGCAAACGCTGCGTGGCGGTCGGGCTCTCTCCTGAGGAACCGGTGAGCCGCATCATGACCGCCGACCTGGAGACCATCCAGGAGAACACCCTGGCGATTCAGGCCCTGATGACGATGACCCGTCTGCATGTCCATCACCTGCCGGTGCTGCGCGATCACAAGGTGGTGGGTATGCTCACCGCCACCGACCTGGCCCGTCACCAGACCACCAACTCCGCATTTCTCGCCACCGATGTGCGCAAGGCGGAAACCATTGATGATCTGGCCGCGGTCAGCGAGCGACTGCCGGAACTGCAGTTTCAGCTCGCTAACTCCAGCGCATCGGCGCTGCACATCGGGGATGCAATCTCCAGCATCACCGATTCGCTGACCAGCCGCCTGATCGAGATGACGGAGGCCGAACTGGGCCCTGCCCCGGTGCCCTATGTGTGGATGTGCGGTGGTTCCCAGGCGCGCCGGGAGCAGACTTCTCATTCAGATCAGGACAACGCACTGCTGATTTCCGATGAAATGAAGCCGGAACATGCGTCCTACTTCGAAGCCCTCGCAAAACGGGTAACAGACGGGTTGAACGCCTGTCATTTCATCTACTGTCCCGGCGATGCCATGGCCTCGAACCCGAAATGGCGGCAGCCGCTGGTGGTATGGCGCAAGTATTTCAATACCTGGATCAACAAACCCGACCCGATGGCGTTGATGCTCTCGAGCATCTGGTTCGATCTGCGCCCGGTGCACGGTGAGAAGGAGCTGTTCAACGAGCTCCAGGAAGAGATCCTCAGCAAGACCCGGGGCAACGGCATCTTCACCGCCTACATGGCCGCAAACGCCCTGCAGCACCGGCCCCCACTGGGTTTTTTTCGCAATTTCGTACTTATCCACGATGGTGAGCACGACGACACCTTCGACATCAAACATCGGGGCATCGTGCCGATTACCGACGTGGCCCGGGTGTTCGCGCTGACCCAGGGATTGAAACCGACCAACACCACGGAACGTATAGAAGCCGCGGCCGAAACATCGGTACTGAGCCGGGAGATGGGTGAAAACCTGGTCGACGCCCTGGAGTTCATTGCCAGCATGCGCATCAACCATCAGGCAGAGCAGATTCGCAAAGGGATTGCTCCGGACAACTACCTGGCACCTTCCGATTTGTCCGACCTGGAACGCCGCCACCTCAAAGACGCTTTTCGGGTCATTCAGGACATGCAGGAAACCCTTGAGAACCGTTACCAGGGCGGAAGATTCCGCTGATGCTGCAGCGTTTCCTCAGTCTGGAGACGTTACGCAAGCGTGCGCTGTCCAAGAGCACGCCAGGCGCCCTGCACGATTACCTCTCCACCCCTCTGACCTCGAAAAAGACTCAGTGCGAAGACCTGGTGATCGTCGCCCTGGATCTTGAGACCACCGGACTGGACCCCCGCAAGGACAAGATCCTCAGTTATGGTCTGGTCGAGATCCGCCATATGAGCGTCAAGCTGGAGACCTCCCGGCACCAGCTGATTTCCATCGACGGGCAGATTCCCGAGGAGTCGGCGGTGATTCACCAGATCACCGACGACCAGGCGGCCACCGGCATTCCGATTGAGGAGGCCATGCCGGAGTTGCTGGGGCGCCTGGCCGGCAAGGTGATGCTGGTGCACTATGCCTCGATCGAACAGAATTTCATCGATGCCGCCTGCCGCAAGATCTACGGTGCCCCGTTCATGATCCGCACCATCGACACTCTGGTGCTGGCGCAACGCCTGTTCGAGCGGCGCAATCACACCATCCAACCCGGTGATCTGCGCCTGTTCAACCTGCGGCCCCGATACAATCTGCCGAATTACAAGGCCCACAATGCCCTGAGTGACGCACTCGCCACCGCCGAGTTGTTTCTTGCCATGGCCGCGGAAATGGTCCCCCTGCCGAAACAATGTCAGCTCAGCCGTTTCCTTACCCGTTAACAGGCAATAGAATGGGGGATTCGAGGCCGAAAACAATCAGAACACAGCGACAGGACTCGCACCACCAGAGTCTTGCAGCATTACAACAAGGGACGCTCACACATCGCGACAGGCCTGTGTTAACGCATCCCTATAAGCATCTACAACTTCGTTGAGGAGCAACCCATGTCAGATATCAAGGTCTATCCCGTCCCCGCCGACTTCGCCGCCCAGGCCAATGTCAACGCAGAACAGTACGAGGCCATGTACAAACAATCCGTGGAGGACCCGGAAACCTTCTGGGGCGAGCAGGCGGATCAATACATCACCTGGTTTAAAAAATGGGACAAGGTACTTGACTGGAGTTTCAGCAAGGACGATCTGCACATCAACTGGTTCAAAGGCGCCAAGCTGAACGTCGCATACAACTGTCTGGACCGTCACCTGGAAAGTCGCGGCGACCAGGTCGCGATCATCTGGGAAGGCGACGATCCGCAGGAAGACCGCAAGATCACCTATCGCGAACTGCATGAGGAAGTCAGCAAGTTCGCCAATGTGCTCAAGGCACGCGGCGTGAAAAAGGGTGACCGGGTCTCCCTCTACCTGCCGATGATTCCCGAGGCGGCGGTAGCGATGCTGGCCTGTACGCGTATCGGCGCCGTCCACTCCATCGTCTTCGGCGGTTTCTCCCCGGACGCCCTGCGCGACCGTATCCTCGACTCCGACTGCCAGGTGGTGATCACCTCAGACCAGTCCATGCGCGGCGGCAAGAAGGTGCCGTTGAAGGCGAATGCGGACAAGGCCATCTCCCAGTGTCCCAATGTGCACACCTGCCTGGTGGTTCAGCGCGGCGGTGACCCGGTGGAGTGGGATGACAATCGCGACGTCTGGTACCACGATGCCATGGCCGACGCCTCCGTCGACTGCCCGGCCGAGGAGATGGACGCCGACGATCCCCTGTTCATTCTTTACACCTCCGGCTCCACCGGCAAACCCAAGGGTGTGCTTCACACCACCGGCGGCTACCTGCTACAGGCGGCGATGACCCACAAACTGGTGTTCGACTACAAGGACGGCGAGGTCTACTGGTGCACCGCGGACGTGGGCTGGGTCACCGGCCACACCTATATCGTCTATGGCCCGTTGACCAACGGCGCGATCAGCGTAATGTTCGAAGGCATCCCCACCTACCCCAGCATCTCCCGTTTCTGGGACGTCTGCGACAAGCACGACGTGGCCACCTTCTACACCGCCCCCACCGCGATCCGCTCCCTGATGGGTGCCGGCGAGGAACCGGTGAAAAAGACCAGCCGCAAGAGCCTGCGCCTGCTCGGCACGGTAGGCGAACCGATCAATCCCGAGGCCTGGGAGTGGTACTATCATGTGGTCGGCGAAGAGCGCTGCCCGATCGTCGACACCTGGTGGCAAACCGAAACCGGCGCCCACATGCTGACCCCGCTGCCTGGCGCCACCCCGCTGAAACCGGGTTCTGCCACCCGTCCCTTCTTCGGTGTACAGCCGGTCCTGCTGAATGACCAGGGCGAGGAGATCAACGGTAACCCGGCGGAAGGCAACCTGGCGATCAAGCATCCCTGGCCCTCGCAGATGCGTTCGGTGTACGGTGACCACAAACGTTTCTACGAAACCTATTTCGCCATGTACCCCGGTTATTACTTCACCGGTGACGGCGCACGCCGGGACGAAGACGGCTACTACTGGATCACCGGCCGTGTGGACGATGTGCTAAATGTCTCCGGCCACCGTCTCGGCACCGCCGAAATCGAGTCGGCCCTGGTGTTGCATGACTCCGTTGCCGAAGCCGCGGTCGTCGGTTATCCCCACGATCTCACCGGTCAAGGCATCTATGCCTATGTGACCCTGATGTCCGGCGTACAGGGCACCGACGAGTTGAAGACAGAACTGGTGAAACTGGTTCGCAGCGAGATCGGTCCGATTGCGAAGGTGAATATCATTCAGTGGGCGCCTGGGCTGCCGAAGACCCGTTCCGGCAAGATCATGCGCCGCATCCTGCGCAAGATTGCCGCGAACGAACTGGAGACCCTCGGCGATACCTCGACTCTGGCGGATCCCAGCGTGGTCGACCATCTGATCGACAACCGGGAAAACAAATAAACCAGGTCTCGAAACATGCGGCAGCCTTAGAGAGCTGCCGCATGTTTCGATCATTGTGAATTTTGAATTCTGAATTTATTACAGTGCTGCGGACGGTCTATCTGTACATCACCCTCCCGTTCAATGCAGCGTGCTGCATCACACTCACATCAATTCATAATTCAAAATTCATAATTTAAAATTCGACTGAACAATGAAGTTAAACCCCCTCTACAAGCGCCTGATGGCCTTCATCATCGTCATCGCTCCCATCTACTGGCTGATATTCACCGAGGACGGTCAGCGGCGTACCGACTCAGTGGTGTTGTTTCTCTGGGGCGAGGACGAAATCAAATTCAATCTGCAGGCCTTGGACGACCGCTTTTCCGAACAGGAGCTTCGGCAGGTATTCCCTGATATCGACTGGAAGTGCCAGGACTCCAACACGGATTTCGGCAACCGGCTGTGTGCCGCGAAGATCGGCATATACAACGGCATCCCGGCGCATTTCATTGCGATCTACTTTCGCGACGAGTGGATCAACGGGGTGAGAATCGGTTACCGGCGCATGTACCATGAGCAGCTGATTCAGCAACTTCTGCAGCAGATGGGACAACCGGTCAGGGAAAATGCGGACACCCCGGGTGGAGACCGTGAAGTGATCCTGCGCTGGGATACCAGCCGGGGTAATGTGCTGCTGAAACAGGTATTGAACTCGCAGGAGGAACCGGCGCTGCTTTGGCTGCCGTACGCGGCATCGCCTTAGTGGGCCGCTCGGTAAATTCGGTAACTCTGGCGCGGCCCAAAGGGAGCCCCGCTACCGGGCCAATTCTGCATTGCACTTCTTTGAAAGGGCATACCATGTCCGGCGAAGTACGCCTTGCCTTGGCCCAGTAGCGGGGCTCTGAGTGTTACCGAATTTACCGAGCGGTCCACCAGGGCTAATCAGTGCCAGGAGGCGTTCGACTCGGCGTCGCCCCTGAAACCATGCAGGGATTCCGCCAGGAAACGTTTGAAGTGCTGCATCACCGGTTTGGGTATATGCTGTTCGGCATATTCGCACAACTCGTGAACCCGCGCCTTCATCATGGGGTCGTCCTGCTCCCGGACACGATCGATGGCCTGATGTGCGGATTTGTCGAAGATCTTCCCACCGCGATCGCGCACCACGGGATAGATGGCCATCCAGGCCAACTGTTCCTCCAGATCCAGTTTGCACTGATTATCCAGAATCGACAGCATGGTTGCGGTCACGCAATCGATTTGCAGCGGATCGAGTACCACCTTTTGGATACCGATGGCGGCAGGATGCGGAGCGTCCAGGGGTGTGCCGGTATAGTTCGCTATCATGGTCATATCCATCCCTTCGTCATTCCTTGAGTTCACAGGCGCCAAATTCAGCGCCTCGAGGGGTGATTCCGATTCCTGTCGGAACCCAGCCAGGGCCTGTTCTTCATCATCGATTCACAGGTACCGCAAAACCTTCAGATTCGTTTCGCACCAACCCTCCTGTCGATAAAATTCGAGGGCAGGACGATTGTCACGATCGGCTACCAGTTGCAGCCTGGAAATATTACTGGCGGCGCACCAATCCTGCAAATGCCTGAGGAGGGTGCTGCCGATTCCCTGGCCACGCCAGTTCTGATCCACGACCAGGTCCTCGACCCAGGCGACCACGCCACCCTCTGCGGTGGAGATCACCCGCTGTACGGTTACCATGGCAATCACCTGCCCGGATACCTCGGCGACGAAACCCTGGGCTGTCTCCGAACCGAGCAACAGCTCCAGTCCGCTGCGTTGACGCTGTGGGTCAATTTCGAAATCCTGTTCCAGGGCAAACAGTTGAGACAGCAGGCGGACCATAGCGTCGAGATCGGCAGGCCGGGCAACTCGAATACAGACATTCTCAGGCATTGGCGGTTTGCATGAGCAACAGACATCGCGAGTACAGGAACGACCGGAGGCGGCCGGTCACCGGGATGTATGGCACATCCCGATCACCGACCGGCATTCTGATTGGAATCATCGAGGTTTCAGAAAATCAGGGCAGACTCAGTCTGTGAACCACCACACCGGACGGGTCGACGGCTTCCAGCACTTCGTAGTCGCCCTTCTCAACCTTCAGGTAGAGACAGGGATAACTGATCATCTGTGCCTGCATACTGCCCGGTTCGGGTTCGACCCATTGAAGTGCGAATCGAGCCGTTTGATCCGTGATGACCAACTTCTCGGATACCAGTTTGAGGCCGTACCCCGCTGTGGGCTTGGCTCCCATATCCACCCGCACGGTCCAGTAATTCTCATCCTCTTCCGAGGCCGCATCGACGGACTTGATGGGTTTGTTACTCAATACCACGCCGGCGCCGGTACTCTGGATGATCGGGCCCTTGACCCTGTGCATGCCGGCTTCGGAAATCTGCCGACATGCCGCCCCGTCCTCCATTACGGAGACGGTTTTCGTCAGGGTGTTACAACCGGCCATACTTGCCACCAGTGTCGTGATAGTCATCCATTTCAGCGCTTCTTTCACCTTAGGCATCCGCTTACTCCGCACTCTCTCTCGGGTAGATCATCACCGGGTAGGTCTCGTCCGATGAGCTCGCTCCGGTCGGTGACTGATACTCGAAGGATGTGGTGAAATCGAGATTGCTGATACTGCTGCTGCCGACGGTTATCACATTCGGCTGCGATAGAGTCGGATAGGCGCCACAGGACTCACCCGCATCACAGATGAGGTTGTCCATGTCCATATCGGAACCCGCGACCACCAGGTAGTCACCGGCGGGTACATTGGTGAAGCTGTAATTGGCCGTACTGCCTTCAGCCTCCACCGCATACTGCAGCAGCGCGGTGTTGTTGGCGTTGTTGATCAGCAGGATGTAGTGACGGCCCGCGTCACCGGTAATCGAGGTATCCGAAACCTGCATGATCACGTCGACATTCACCGTCGAGGTGGCGGAGGAGACCTGCACCACACCGGAATAGGTGGCAGGGGCAAGCCCGGTCCGGTCGACGTTGAGGGTGTAACTGCCCAGTCCCGAGGCATCGACCTGTCCGGTGCTGACCGACAGCCAGGCGATGTTTTCGCTCACCGTCACCGTACCGACATCGCCGCCCAGTGCCTCAACATACAGCGTGGCGCTCTGCAACGTGCTCGAGAAGTTCAGGGTTCTGGGATTGACACTCAGGGTCGGGTCGGTGGGGGTACCGCCGCCGCCCCGCTGTTGTGCGGCCTGCACTGCCTTGAAGGCGTCCACGAGACCGTAGCCGTACAGGTCGTCGCGACCCGCGTTGCCGATATCGGTGGTCAGTTCGCCGCCGCTGAGCATGCTGTCGAATTCAGCCGGGGTCAGGCCTGAGTAGACCGACTTCATCAGCGCCGCCACACCGGCCACATGGGGTGAAGCCATCGAGGTGCCCTGATAGAAGGAGTACACGTACTGCTGGGGCGACTGGGAGTCGTCGGCGATGATACTGAGTACCCCGTCAGAATAGCCGTCGCCGTTGATGTCCGCCTGGGTGTCGCCACCGGGTGCGGCAATATCCACTTCGGTACCGTAGTTGGAATACGGCGCACGCTGGCGGTTCATGTCCACGGCACTGACCGAGACCACGCCGGGATAGGAGGCCGGGTAACTCAGGGTGGAGGTGTTCTCGTTGCCCGCTGCGGCAATAATGATCACACCGGCGTTGCGCGCGGCGGTTATGGCATCCTGAGAAGTCTGGTTCGCGGACCCGCCGCCCAGGCTCATGTTGATGATATCCGCTCTTTGTGTGGGGGTGGTGCCGGAATCGTTACCCAGGCCAGCGGAATAGAGGATGCCCTGTGCCACATCATAGGTGGACCCGCCGCCGATGCCCAGCACACGAATCGGCATGACGCTCACATTCCAGGCCACGCCCGCAACACCGATGGAGTTGTTGGAATTGGCCGAGACGGTACCCGCCACATGGGTTCCGTGGAAGGATGAGGCATTACCGGCCTGCACCGAATCACCCACGTCCTCCGGATTGTTGTCGATCCCGTCGCCATCACCGGAGATGTCGGTGGAAGAGATGAAATCGTAGCCATAGACCAACCGCGCCGGGGTATCCGGATGATTGAACAGGATACCCGTATCGATGACTGACACGATCACGTCGTTGCTGCCGGTGGTGATGTCCCAGGTTTGCGGCAGATTGATCTGGCTGTAGTGCCATTGCAGGCTGTAGTGCTCGTCGTTCGGCACCGCGGTGGGCTGAACCATGTAATTGGGCTCCGCGAATACCACATCACCCCGGGCTCTCAGCTTCTTGATCGCCATCAGGGTATCGTATTTCAGCTGTTGCTCCGCACTCATCCCGGTGGGCATGATGGACTTGGCCGCCACCGAGACCCGGTTACTGTTCAGCGTCAGTTTCTGTACCCCGATGCTGTTGCCAGCGCCCTGAGGAAAGTTGAACTGGCTCAGGGTGGGATCCACGGAACGCGCCTGTACGCTGGATGTCTCGTTGAACTTCGCCAGCACATCCCCCGGCACGAAATCGTCGGAAAGTCTCAAAGCGCCGGGCGGTAACGCCGAGGCCGGGGTCAGACCCACGGAGAGCAGGTAGTTTGAAGCGCCGCTGTAGGCGTATACATTGATGTAGTACTGGCCATCGGCAGGCACCACGATGGATTCGAATTTGTCCACCCCGATAGAGAGGTCAACCTGATTGCCGTTGCTGTCATAGAGGAACAGGTCCAGGTCGGCGCTCTCCAGGTCACCAATGTTCAGCAACAGCGTCTGTCCGGCGGTGAGGCTGGCCAGGAAGTAGTCGTCCCGGTCTCCGCTGCTGCTGGAGTTGCCTGACACTCCGGCGCCGGCAACATTGACATAACCACCGATATTCACCGGATTGGGCACACTCTGCGCATTACCCGAAGGATGGTTGGGAACCCAGGTCGTTTCAATGTCGTTGACATCACTGTCGGTGACCACATAGGAAGGCACCAGGAGTCGGCCGCTGAGGCTCGCGGTTCCGGTGGAGTCTCCAGGATCCCCGCCCCCGTCATCGCCGCCATCGTCGCCACCACCGCCACCACCGCAGGCTGCGATGATCAGTGCCACAAGTGTCGTGAGTAGGATTTTTGCGATTAATCGAGAGGATTTTCTTGTCTTCACCCCAGCAACCCCTTATATCTTTTTTAATGGTGATTCCAATGGATTGTAGTGTAACCGATCCTGCTTACAATGGTGAATATTCACCCTTGCGCCTGAAATCGCCGGGATGTTTCAAATCACTGGATTGGCGGTAAAACCCCTGTAACATCGCTCGCGGCACAAAACTGATAATCATCATGGGACGCTACAGACCTCCTGCACCACCCAAATCACCATACATCACCACAGCCGGTTACGAACACCTGCGTGGTGAACAACAGTCATTGTGGATCCGCCGCCGCGAGGTGACCCAGGCGCTCGCTGCTGCGGCGGCTGAAGGTGATCGTTCTGAAAATGCTGAATACATCTACCGTAAGAAAGAACTGCGGGAAATCGACCGGCGCATACGCTACCTGCAGCAACGTCTGCCGCTCCTGAAAGTAATCGCCAAACCCCCGGAGAATCGACAACAGGTCTACTTTGCAGCATGGGTCACCCTGGAGGATGAAGCCGGCAAAACCTCTGAGTATCGCATCGTCGGACCCGATGAGATCGATCAGCATTCTGCTTATATCAGTCTGGACTCACCCCTGGCCCATGCATTACTAAAGAAATCCCTGGATGACCAGGTGGATGTGGAAACACCCGCCGGTCCGGCCCGTTACTGGATCATAGAAATACGCTATGCGGAGGATAACGACTGATCTGCAGCACATGAGTGCGTCGCAAACCTGAGCATCGGATTGCTTACCGCATGGTCACTCCGGATTAGCCTGGGCTTCGACGCAGAGAGGAGACCCGCACCGCTCAGAAAGAACACACCAGGGGCGGTTCATCCATCTTCGCCAGTTGTTCCCTCAGGGTCAGGACATGTTCTTCCCAGAATCGCACCGAATCGAACCAGGGAAAGGCTGCGGGGAAGGCAGGATCATCCCATCGCTGCGCCAGCCAACCCGCATAGTGCACCAGACGCAGACTGCGCAGGGCTTCAATCAGGTGCAGTTGCGCGGGATTGAAATCACAGAAGCGCGTGTACCCTTCCAGGAGGTTCTCCAACCGGGCGGTCATGTACTCCCGGTCACCGGAAAGAAACATCCACAGATCCTGAATCGCGGGTCCATTCCTCGCATCATCGAAATCCACGATTTGTGCGCCGTCCTCGCGCCACAGGATATTCCCCGGATGACAATCCCCGTGCAGGCGGATGATCGGGACATGGCCGGCACGTTCGTAACAGGCGTGTATGCGGGTTTCAAGATCCTTCAACAGGCTTTCATAGGCCGTTTCCAGGTGTACCGGAATAAAACCCTGCTGCAACAGATAACGGCTCGGTTCGTGCAGATAGGATTTCATATCCACATCGGGGCGGTACTGAAACCTGCGTTCCCGGCCAAGCAGGTGCATACGCCCAACAAACCGCCCCAACTGCTCCAGCTGATCGGGATTATCCAACTCCGGCGCCCTTCCACCCTTGCAGGGATAGAGGGAGAAGCGCAGGGTCTCGAAATGCATGAGGGTGCGTCCCTGCGCATCCTCCAGGGGGGCGATCACTGGGATTTCCTGGTCCGCAAGCGCCTGGCTGTAGGCATGTTCCTCGAGGATCGCCTCATCGCTCCAGCGCCCGGGTCTGTAGAATTTGGCGACCTGCGGTGGCTGTCCTTCAAGCCCCACCTGATAGACCCGGTTCTCATAACTGTTGAGCGCCAGGAACTGGCCGTTGCATTCGACCCCGGTGGATTCGATGGAATCCAGCATTCTGTCCGGCGTCAATGAGGCAAAGTCATGCACGGGATCTTGGTCATGCATGGTAAAGGCTCAGGTTGGGTCGCAATGGTGTCGTGTCAGCAGGCGCGAGGCAGACTTACTCAGTGTCAGCCCTTTTGCGCACCTGGATGTAGCGGATCGGCATCCCGATTTCGTCCCCAATCAGATCGAAACCATTGCGATCGAACAGCGCCTTGAGATCACAGTCATGCCAGGTGTCGAGAAAGGGTTCATGAATGGTTTGCGCAAACCAGCGGAAGTAGATTCCCCGAATGCCATGGCGACGGAACATTTTCCAATAGCCAGTACGCGCCTGCACCGGTGAGGGTTCGCCAATCACCAGCAATCCACCCGGTTCGAGAATGCGGTGAATCTCCTTCAGGCTCAGCTCGACAAACTTGATGGGCATCTCGTGAAACAGAAAGCAGGCGGTCGCCCCCTGAAAACGCCGATCCGGAAAACCGCTCTCCTCCGCGATGGCCTGAACGAATTTCACCTGCGGATGCGCCTGCGCCGCAAGCTTGAGAAAATAGGGTGAGGGATCGATGCCCCAGACATCCTCGACGCCCGCCGAAACCAGCTCGCCCGCCACACCACCACCGGAGCAGCCCACGTCGAGCACCCGCTGAGCGCCTTGGAACTCGAGGGCCATGCGTTTACGCAGGCTCTTGATCTCACCCAGCATGAAGCGGTCAAAATTTCGGATGTAGCGCTGAGCCAGCAGCTTGGAATAGTTGCCGTTGGGGAAATTGTGGAACTCCCGCAGGATGTATTTGGGGATGATATCCCTTCCCGGCATACCTTCCGGCAGTTTCACAGTGGGACGCTTTCGGGCGATGACCTGTTTCAGAAAGCCCCAGAGTACCGAGGGACGGCTGAAGGCCAGTTGATCAGGCCAGGCATCCGGAATCTCTACCGAACTCCAGTTGGGAACAGAGGGGTCTCGACTGATTTGTGTAACCATTGCTGCGCAGGACTTGTTGATGCTCATGCCAATATCCCTATCGGCCGGTTGAATGACTCGGTTTGCACCCGTTTCCGTATTGAATCAGATGCTGATCCACAGATTATATAAACCGTACTGTCCACAGGCAATTGCTTGCGATCTTTCGCCCGGCGCAACATACTTTCGCCCATATCAGATGAGCATCGAGAGCGACCCGGCATGACAGACATCCCCCCTCAACTTCGCGCACCCAACGAAAACTGGATTCAGCGCTGGCGGGACAACAACATCGGCTGGCACCACGTGGAGTTCAACGCTCACCTGCTCAACCACTGGCACAGCCTGGCCCTGCCGGCCGGATCGCGGGTGCTCGCCCCCTTGTGCGGCAAGAGCCGTGACATGGTCTGGCTGGCCGAACAGGGTTATTTCATTCGCGGGGTCGAGTTGAGCCGGATCGCGGTCGAGGCGTTCTTCCAGGAACATGGCATGACCCCGGAGATCACCCCGGCCGGTGCGTTCGAACGCTGGTCTTCAGGTCCCTTCGAACTCTATTGCGGTGATATCTTCGATCTGCCGGAGATCCCGCTGCAGGACCTGGACGCGGTGTATGATCGGGCTTCCTTGGTGGCCCTGAACCCCGAGCAGCGCAAACAGTTTGCGCAAATGCTCATCGAGACCCTGCCCGAGCGCATCAGGATACTCCTGGTGAGCATGAGTTATCCGCAGCATGAGATGGCCGGCCCGCCCTACAGCGTTCCCGAGGCCGAGGTGAGAAGCCTCTTCGAGGGGCGATTCAGCGTCAGCCCGCTGCACACCCTGGACCTGCTGAAGGACAGTGGTCGCTATGGAGACCGGGGTGTGAGCCAGATGCTCGAGCAGATCTACCTGCTGAGCTGAGCGGGGGCTTGCTGCGAGCTGACGCGATACGGGGCCGAGGACGGAACCCACGGCCTGCTCTGTTGTGCCAGGCTGCGTCTGTCAGCGCTATTTTTGCTGCCAGCCACCCTGGGCGTCCTGGTGCCAATAGCCCTTGGGGGCCTCCTCGACCCAAACCTTGGCGAAAATCTGACGAATCTGCTCGGTCCATTCGGGATGGCCGTTGGCCCGGGCAATCTCCGCGTACAGGGCCTGTCGATCCCCGTTCTCGTCCGCCACCAGCTTTTTCACCTTGTTACGCTCCGGCAGAGGCACAAGCTTCAGATCACGTACCGCCACGCTACCCGTGTGGGTGAACCCCAGGGCCCCCGAGAGGTAGTAGGGGGCCAGGTCTGCCTGACGATCCGCCATTGCGGCCCGCAGCCCGCGGATGGCCGGTGAATCGATGGCGATATTGGGCGGCGCGGCCTGCACCGGGGGGATGATCGCGCTGATCACCGTCTCGAGACCCACCACCCAGACCGACGGCCGGGCATCCAGGCGGCTCTGCGGATCTTCAGGGGTTGCGGGTTCAGCAGGCTGTGGCCCGCCGGGCGTCGCATCGCCGCCCTCGTTGAGCACATCCCTGACAATCGTCCGGGCCGCTTCTTCCGCGGCTGCGGCCGGAAAGTAGATGTTGATCGTGACACAAGCGGCAAGACTCAATGCCAGAACCAGATAACCGCTCAGACGTCGTAACATGATGATGCCCCTCCCCTCGGGAAGCGTTGTTTTTACTTTACCTGCACGCCTTCGACACGAATATTCCGCAAACGTGCCAGCAGGGTCTTCCAGGCGACCCTCCGGTTGCGCGCGATCACATCGATCCTTGGCAATCCGGCACCTTCCACGAGATAGTAGCCGCCGTCTCCATGGGGTATGCCGTCGAGCTCTGCCTGATCACCGGTGAGGGCCACACGCAACATCATCCGATTGTAGCGAAACTCCTTGAAAATCCCCATGAAGGTTTTTGACAACCCGGAACCGACCCCGTTTCCGAGGGCGGTCAGATCATCGATCGCCCGCTGACTGATTCGATGCGTCAACGGATCGTCCTGCGGTGTCTGCAACAGCGCCTGGAAGGCCACCGGTTCCCAGCTGATCAGATGCAGATCACGGACCCAGCCTTCGAGTCCCCCTTCCATGTGCCCGAAGGAGAAGGTCTGGGTGATCGGCGCCAGATTCAGATGGCGGAATTCCGCATCGGCGAACAATTCCGGCACCCGGCCGAGGGGATTCCTGATCACCAGGTCATCCACCGTGACTTGCCCGTCGAAGACATCCACCTGCAGTGCGCCATCCAGGCTCAGGCTGTGATCCCGGTAGTTCATGGCGGGCAGGGAACCGTTCAGACTACCGCTCAACGCCGGCCAGCCGAATGCCTGGGACAGCTCCGTCAGGGACAGATCCGTCAGTTTCGCCCCGGTCTGCCAGACCGGGGATCCGCCGAAGGGATCCCGGGCCTCGAAACGATCGATACTCAAACGCCCCTGCAGCAGCGGTATCGTCACCGGCTCCAACGTGCGAATGCTCGACTCATCCGAGGTAAAGCGGAGGTGCATCGGCCCCAGGTCGATGCCATAGAGTGCCCCACCCGCCAGTTGCAGTTCACTCGGGGATGCCTCCGGGGCATGCGGCCAGAGCAACCGGCCCTGCAGTTCCCGGGCGGAAAACAGTCCCTTACGATCGTTCACCGTGACACCGTGCAGTCCGGCTTGCAGGGCGCTCAGCTGATTGGCTTCGATCCGCAGGTCCGCTTGCATGCCCCCCGACAACTCCAGCTCGTCGAGGAGTGAACCGATCAGCAGGGGCTGCAGCAGGGTCTTGTAGAAGCCCTGCAGGCCCGTACTGCTCAAGCTTAGCCGAGCCTCATCGATGCGCTGCTTCGCCAGGTCGATGCTTGCCTGACCCTGTGCCTGAATCATGGGTGCGAACTGCAACCCCGCATCGTCCAGCCTCACGCGCGATGCAGCGGGCGTCCATTCACCCTGCAGATGCAGCTTCACCGGTGTCTGAGCCACCTCCAGGTAGAACGGATCGGAATAGTACATCCCCGAGTCGACCTGCAGTTCGGCCCGACCCTTCCAGGCCCTGCCCCGACGCGTTGCATCAAGCGTCCATCTTCCCGCACCCGCCTCGGCGACATGCAACCCGGAGCCATCCGAGTAGTTCAGCCCATCAAGTCGACCATTCCCCTTGAGCGCCACCACGCCCTGGGCATCGCCCTGCAGTCGCAGACTGATCCCTGCGCGCCCGGACAGGCTGCTGTCCCCGGGCAGCAACCCGGGGTAAACCGGGGACAGTGCGTTCAGTTCGAGCGGTTTGGCCTGCAGTTCCAGATTCCAGGCATCGCCGGAACCCTGCATGTCCAGGGTCACCGCCCCCCCGAACAGCTGCAGCGATCGCACTTTCAGGGTATAGGCTCCGGAGCGTGAATAGCTTGCGTTGATATCGAGCGTCTGGGGACCATAGGCCGATTCCCGGACTGTCAGGTGTCCGCTGGGACAGCGGAAGCCCTGCTCATCCTCGATCAGTTCGGGGCAATCCACCACCACCCCCTTCAGATCCCCTTGAAATGCAGGGTGTGCAAAACGCTGCATCATGAATCGGGCGCTCAGTCCCGATGGAGTGGTCGCAAGCGTCACCTGGATATCCTCCGCGATCCAGGACTCCGATGAGAGGCGCTGCAGGGAAAGTGACAGTCCGGGCTGCGCGGAAAACACCGCACCACCGACAAGCCCCAGGCCGACCAGAACGAGCCCGAACCACAATTTGCTGCCCGGGATCATCATGCCTGCCGATCCACTGAGGTACGGGTACGCAACTGAGCAGCTGTTTCAACTGGGTGACGCGTCATGCCTGTTTCCGCCGCGGGTGATCCGCCGCTGCCTTGGGTGAAATGATTCATGGGCTGATTGGGTTCGGGTTACCGGATGGCCACTAAGACAATACTTGACTACCCATGCTGCTCCGTCAAAGAAGCTGTCGCCAAGTATCGCGTGATGGGTTGGGGAGTTCGCTGCGCTCACAGATGATCAGATACCCCTCTCCTCTTGCGGGAGAGGACCAGGGAGAGAGGTAATCTAAACACGTGAGCACAGCGAACACCTCAACTCAAAATTCAAAACTAAAAAACTAAATCTTCCCAAGCCCAGTACAGCCAGATTGTAAAAGAACCCGTCAGTCGTTCGGGAGTGGCTGAGGATTGTCATTGAGACCATCCGGTGGTTCCTTTAGTTTGGATGGGATACGAACATCCACCCGATTCCTCAGGGAGAAGCAGCGATGAGTCTGGACCGAGGCACCAAAATCTACGCAGGAATACTGGGCGGCATCCTGCTGCTGGGGCTGATTGCCTGGCTGATGTCCCTGGATTTCCGTATCGGTGAGATCAATGACACGCTCAGCAGTGACCCGCAGATATCCGCCTATCCCTACCCTTTTCACGTCATGCAGATCGTCGGCACCACCGCCTATGTCTCAACCCCCCGGACCAATGCGGTACCCGCGATCACATTCCTCGGAATGATCAAACCCGCCCTGAGCACCAAGAGCGACCAGGACCCCGCTGTGATCGCCGCGCAGAAAGAACTCGGCGCGATACAGGGCAAGGTACGCAAGCTGATCCTGGAGCGGGACGATATCGAGAAGGTCAGCTGGCGCATCGACAAGGAGTGGTTTGCCGCGAAAGGCGTCTGGCTCAACTGAGCGGTTAAGTCTATCTTCACATCTGTCCTGCTGCTGCGGCACGCGGATTTCCCCCAGAATACCCAAGCGGATGCCGTAACGGCCTTGTGCTAGGCTAGGCTGCATAGCCTGTATGGGAAGCAACCCAGCAGAACAGACCAACCCATGCCTCTGCGGAAGGCCCGATGACCACCACCCTGATCTGGTTCAGACGTGACCTCCGCCTGTCAGACAACCCGGCTCTGCAGGCGGCGCTCAAGGATGCCAACCAGCTGATCCCTCTTTTCATTCAGTCTCCCGGGGAGGAGGCTCCCTGGCAACCCGGCGCTGCTTCCAACTGGTGGCTGCATCACAGCCTGGCGGCATTGGACGACTCCCTGCGCCACCGGCAATCGAGACTGGTCCTGGCACAGGGTGACAGCCTGACTGTTCTCAAGCGCTTCGTGGAGCAGGCCCGGGTTTCCCGCATTTGCTGGAACCGCCTCCCGGACCCCGCCTGCCGGCAGCGTGACCAGGCATTGCGCGAGGCGCTGGCGGAAATGGGGGTGAGTGTCGAAGAACACGACGCCAACCGGCTCATTCAAGGGGAACCCCTTAAAACCGGTGGCGGCACACCGTATCGGGTTTTCACCCCGTTCTGGAAGGCGCTGCAGGCGCAGGGTCTGCTCATCGGCCGGCCCAAGGGGATACCAAAAACCCTGCCGCCCTTGCCGGATAGAACCGCCTCCGTGTCCCTGGACTCACTGCAGTTGTTACCGAAAATCGGTTGGGACCAGGGTTTTTACGACACCTGGAAACCGGGCGAGGCCGGCGCCCGGGACCGTTTCAAACAGTTTCTCAAGCGGGTCATCGAAGACTACCCGGAGTGGCGGGACCGTCCCGACCTGCTGGGGACCTCGAGGCTCTCTGCGCATCTGCATTTCGGTGAAATCGGTCCCAGGCAACTGCTTCAGGGCATCGCCACGCACCGCGATGCCGTGCACGGTCGCAGGGGGCGCGGCAGCGACGGGACGGAGTATCTGAGACAGCTTGCCTGGCGGGAGTTCTCCGCGTATCTGCTGGAGCATTTTCCGCACACCGACCAGGCCCCCTTCGACCCCCGTTTCGAGAATTTTTCCTGGGCGAATCCCGCACAGTCCCGGGAACAGTTGCAACGCTGGCAACAGGGCCAGACCGGCATTCCCATCGTCGATGCGGGGATGCGTGAACTCTGGCACACCGGCTGGATGCACAACCGGGTGCGGATGATCGCGGCCTCCCTGCTGACCAAAAACCTGGGCATCCACTGGCTGGAAGGCGCCCGATGGTTCTGGGACACCCTGGTTGACGCAGACCTTGCCAACAATTCCATGGGCTGGCAATGGTGCGCCGGTTGCGGTGCCGATGCCGCTCCCTATTTCCGCATCTTCAACCCGGTACGTCAGGGTGTACGCTTCGACCCGCAGGGGGAATACATCCGCTACTGGGTACCGGAAATCGCCGCATTGCCGGACAAAATGCTTAACGCCCCCTGGGAGGCGGATAGTAAACTCCTCGGCCAGGCCGGTATCCGGCTCGGCAGAGATTATCCCGAGCCCATCGCGGACCTTGCGGCCACACGACACAGCGCCCTTGAAAGATGGGACAGGATCAAATGACTATCCCGTCTGGCCGATCGGCCAGGCCGGACAAAACCCCGAAACCCCTAACCGGACAGACAATGACGACCAAACCGCTTCTCGGAATCAGTGCCTGCCTGCTCGGCCACAAGGTCCGCTATGACGGCGGCCACAAGGCCGACGCCTTTATCCTCAACCAGCTGGGGGCCCACTTCGACTATCGTCCGCTGTGTCCTGAGACCGGCATCGGTCTGGGGGTGCCCCGCCCGACCATCCGCCTGATGGGGGACCCCGAGTCCCCACGCCTGGTGGGGGTCGAGGATCCACACTGGGACCTCACTGATCGCATGCAGGCCTACGCTGATGAACAGACGCCACAGCTGGCTGACCTGTGCGGTTTCATCCTGAAAAAGAACTCCCCAAGCTGCGGCATGGAACGGGTCAAAGTCTATTCCGCCAAGGGCGGCCCCGCGCCGCGCAAGGGAACGGGAATCTTCGCACATGCCCTGATGCAGGCCTGGCCCAACCTGCCGGTTGAGGAGGAAGGTCGATTGAACGACCCGGTGCTGAGGGAAAATTTTGTCAACCGGGTTTACGTTGCCCGGCGCTGGCAGGAGTTGATCCGCGAGGGCCTGAGTGCCAAGCGGTTGATCGAGTTCCATACCCGGCACAAGTATCTGGTGATGGCCCACTCACAGGCGGCCTACCAACGCCTTGGACGAGGCCTGTCCGATCTCTCCGGCGGCGATCTGGAAGGATTGGCGGAATCCTATTACGAATCGCTGATGCAGACCCTGAAACGGCGCGTCAACCGTCGCCGTCACGTGAATGTGCTGCAGCACATTCTCGGCTATCTGAAGAAACGTATCGGCCCGGATGACAAGGAGGAACTGGTGGCAAGCATCGAATCCTACCGGCGGGGCGAGACCCCCCTGGTGGTGCCCATCACCCTGCTCAGGCACTATTTCCGACTGCACCCGGACGAGTACATGTCACGTCAGGTCTACCTGCATCCCCATCCGCACAATCTGGGTCTGCGTAACGCCATCTGATTCAGACGCCAAGCCTGCCCACGGCGTACTACTGCTCCGGATCGTCTCCGCCACAGCGTTTGAGAAACAGGCGGTTGTCCGCATCCCGCAGGCGTCGGCATACCTCCCGCCCGAGGTTCATGTAGATCATCAGGTACTGTTCAGGATCCACCCCGTACAGTTGGTACATCAGTCCCGCCTCGATGCGAATCGCGCGGCAGGGCTCCAGGGCCCGTACCGCGGCACTGCGCGGTTTGCAGTCCATCAGGGCCATCTCACCGAAACAGTCACCGGTGGCGAGATCCCGCAGGTGATATTCGCGACCCTGCCAGGTCCGATAGATGGTCACCCGTCCCTGTTCCAGAATGTAGATCGAATTATCGATCTCCTGTTCGCGGAAGAAATACCCGCCGGTTGCCACATCCAGGATCTCAGCCCGCTCCAACAGGTAGGTGAGCGTGGCATCGGTGATGCCGCCAAAGATCGGCATCGATTGAAGGATTTTCAGGCGGGATTCCATGGCGTCTCCTCTAACCTGTCAACACCGACCGGCATATGCCGGCGTCAGGTTCGTTTCTCCGAAGCCGGATTGAACAGCATGAGCAATGAAAAGCCGACCAGGGTCGATAATCCGGAACCAAGCAATATACCCAACCGGTCACCGTTCACGAGGGCACCGCCACCGGTCTGTTCAAAGGCGAGAGAGGCGATAAACAGACTCATGGTGAAACCGATACCGCACAAAATACTGGTCGCATAAAAACCCGTCCAGCTGGCGTTGCTGGGCAACCGGGCAAATCCCAGCAGAATCGCGATACCGCAGAACAGCATGATACCGAGCTGTTTACCGACGAACAGTCCGGCCACGATACCCAGAGGCACCGGTTCCAGCAGCGAATCCAGAGTCAGTCCTGACAGCGATACCCCCGCATTGGCGAAGGCGAACACGGGCACGATCAGAAACGCGACCCACTGATGCAGACCATGTTCTACCTCACGCAACGGTGACCGGTCCGGTTGTTTCGCGTCCCGGATCGGAATCATCAGACCCAGGGCAACCCCCGCCAGGGTTGCGTGAACCCCTGATTTCAATACCGCCACCCAGAGCACCACGCCCAGCACCACGTAGACCGACAGGCGGGTGACGTTCATCCGGTTCATGATGAACAGCAACAGCAGCACCACCGCGGCGATGATCATGCTCATCATGGAGAGGCCATCGGTGTAGAAGATCGCAATGATGATCACCGCCCCCAGGTCGTCGAAGATCGCCAGCGCCATCAGAAAGACCCGCAGCGAGACCGGCACCCGATTGCCCGCCAGGCTCAGGATACCCAGAGCAAAGGCGATGTCCGTGGCGGTGGGAATCGCCCAGCCATTGAGCGCCAGCGAGTCTCCCTGGTTGAGGAAATAGTAGATTGCCGCAGGCACCAGCATGCCGCCCACGGCGCCCAGACCCGGCAGCATGATCTGGTCGAGACGCGAAAGCTCACCCTCGAGAAACTCCCGCTTGACTTCCAGGCCGATCAGCATGAAGAAGATCGCCATCAGGCCGTCGTTGATCCACAGCAGCAGCGGTTTGTCGAGATGCAGGGCTCCCAGGCGAATTTCCACCGGGGTGTTCAGCAGGGCGTCATAGAGCCAGTTGAAGGGAGAGTTTTCCAGGATCATCGCCAACGCGGCGGCGAAGATCAGGATGATCCCGCTGGCCGAATCCCGGCGCATGAAATCCTGCACCCAGTTGGAAAAACCGTCGGTATAGTCGTTCTGGTAATTGGACATGCCACTCCCCTGTTATGCGGCGCTATACCCGCGCTTCACTCCACTGGCGCAGTGATTCACGGGACGTTGTGTTGATAAATCAAGCCACAGATTGTTGCATCAGCCTTCCGGGAGGCATCGCACATTTCGAAATCCATGTTACAAGGTTAGTTCCGCATTATCATCCCGTTGCTGGTTGAGGTAAGGAACGGAGCAGTCGATGGGCGTCTACCCGCTGAGCAGAGGGTTTCAGACATCCCCGCAACTTCGCTCAGAATTGAACACGGCGCAGCCGAATTTAATTCATGAACAGTCTGCAAGCTCACCCTTGAAGGCAGGCGCACTCCGTCTGACAGCTAAAAAAAAGGGGTGCCGTAGGCACCCCGAACAATCCGGTAGAGAACTACCGGGGGAGGATCATTCGTTGAAAATCACTTGACCCGGTCATCCAGCCAGCGGCCGATGGCGGGTGGCACCTCTTTCTGCGCCTTGCCGCTCACATAGATGCCGATATGACCACCCGGGAAGGAGAGTTCCGTGTAGTCTTTGGAGCCGGTCAGGCCGCGCAGCGCACGCGAGGCATCGGGCGGTACCAGGTGATCCTGCTCCGCATAGATGTTGAGGATCGGGCAGGTGATGTTGTTCAGATCGAGCTGGCGTTTGCCGATCTTCACCCCACCCTCCAGAAATCCGTTTTTCTGGTAAAAGTCCTTGATGAACTGCCGGAAGGTCTCTCCGGCCTGGTCCGGGCTGTCGAATATCCACTTCTCCATGCGCAGGAAGTTCTTCAGTTTGTCCTCGTCCTCCAGGACATCCACCATGCTCAGATATTTCTGGCCGGTCAGACTGAAGGGCTTGAGCGACAGGAAGGTCCAGTTCAGCAGTTCCCCCGGCACGTTGCCCAGGGTATCGATCAGCAGATCGACATCCATGTGCTGCACCCAGGCCGAAAGCATGTTGTCCGGAGTTTTGAAATCCACGGGGGTCACCATGGTGACCAGGTTCTTGACCTTGTCCGGATGCATCGAGCTGTAGCACAGACTGAATGCGCCGCCCTGACAGATACCCAGCAGGTTGATCTTGTCGAGTTTGTGGCGTTTACGGATCACGTCCACACAGCGGTCCAGGTAGCCGTTGATGTAGTCGTCCATGGTCAGTGAACGGTCTGCCTCGTCCGGGTAACCCCAATCGACCAGGTAGACATCCTGACCCGCCGCCAGCAGATTGCGGATCGTGGAACGGTTCTCCTGAAGATCGGTCATGTAGGGGCGGTTCACCAGGGCGTAGACCACCAGTGTCGGCACCGGGCTCTGTACCACGTCCGCGGGTGACTCGTAGCGATACAGACGCAGTTTGTCTTCCGCATACACTTCCACCTTCGGGGTTACACCCGTGTCGATCTTCTCTGCGTTCAGCAGGTTCTCGACACCCTTGCCCAGTTTGCGACTGTAGTCGAATACTTCTTCGGCCAGGCGATCCGGCCGCATGTTGAATGGTTGCACGTCGGTTCTCCTCGTTTCCGTTCCGATCAGTCGCTCTTACGCGCCTGTTTCTTCGCGGCCTGTTTTTTTACACTGACTTTTTTCTTCGGGGTGGCGGATGCGGTCGGCGCGGCCGCCGCTTCGGTCTGTTTCGGCAGACTGGACATCTGGGAGCGAAGCGCGAGCATCTGCTCCTTCAGTTCCTCGACTTCGCAGCGCAGAGACTTGGCTTCGCGGCGCGACTCCTGCAGGCGGTCCTGCAAGGTGCGCAGTTCACGCCGGGTCGGCATATTCAGACCGCCCAGGGTCTCGTCCACCACATGTCCAAGGCGCTGCTTCAGTTTCATCAGGCTGTTGACCAGGCTGCCGTGAATACGTGCGTATTCCGGTGTCATCACCTGTTCGCCATAGACCTCTTCACTGCTGCTGACCCACAGGTCGTAGAGCCCGCGTGCGGATTCGATCTGCCCGTCGTTGTCCGAGACCTCGGTGATTTTGTCACGCAGGCGATTGGCAGCCAGCAGACCAAGATTGGAGAAGAAGTTGGCGTATTCGCCCAGCGCGCGCTGATACTGAATCACCGAATTCATCAGTTTCTTGTACTGACCTTCCTCCTCGCGCATGTACCCCAGTCCCGGGGCGCTGAGAAAACGCTCCAGCCCCATGCCTTCCTGACTGGGCATATTGCGCAACAGGTCGCCCGGCATCAGCGAGAGGGAGGAGATCATGCGCTGCCAGTTGTCCATCGGCATTTCCCAGAACGCCATCATCTTGTGCATGGCATCGTCGCCCGCCGATTCGGTGCCGCTGAACACCCGCTCCATGCCGCTGGAAAACAGGTTCTGCAGATCCTTGGCGGTGCGGTTGGCCGTCTCCAGCCAGTGGGACGAATCCTGGGCATTGCTGTAATAGTCTTCAGCCAGGCGGAAGTAGCTCTGGGTTTGATCGAGCATCTTGCCCATGAAATCACGGGACATGTCGTTGGCCGAGGGGGAGACCGCCTGCCACCAGTGCTCCATGGCACTCTCAATAGGCGATTTCTTGGGAATGTCCATCCCCATCGCCTTGCGACTCATCTCCGTCCAGTTGTCCCAGTACTTCTGTTGGGTCTTCATCCAGTCCTCGTTCCAGAAAGCAGATTCACTCATGGTTTGGCCCTGTCGTTCAATCGATGTAACCTGTTGCCGTTCCCCGCCAGTAAAAAGCGGTAACGGCACCGGGATACGGGTTGTTTCGTGTGCTGTCAGCCTCATTTGCCACGAAACACAGCCTCTCGTTCCGTGGGTCTGTATCTAAGCTAGCAATAAAATTTGTGCGCTGCAACATTTTTTGTTACAACACACCCTGTCGACTGCAGCAGGCAGCAGGAATTCCACCCGATCAGCAGCCGGATTGCCGGGTGAATCGCCGTCACAGACAGCCGCCATGCTTGACTGCCAAACAGGAAAGCGGGCGATTGAGTATCAGACTCGGAGCGAGGCTCGCCGGAGATACTGCCCGGCCAGCCCGTGCGACTGATGAGCCGTGACGGTCATATAGAAACCGTCCCCACTGGGGACTTTCAAATAAACACATAAAGCGAGGATTATCCAAGGTGAGTGAGAACATCGTAATCGTAGCCGCTGTGCGTAGCGCCATCGGTACTTTCGGCGGAAGCCTGGCCAGCATTCCCGGCCATCAGCTTGGCGCAACCATCATCAAGGGACTGCTGGAGCGCACCGGCGTCAAACCCGAGCAGGTGGATGAGGTCATACTGGGTCAGGTTCTGACCGCTGCAACCGGGCAGAACCCCGCCCGCCAGGCCAGCATCGCCGCGGGACTGCCCGTGGAAACCCCGGCCATGACCATTAACAAGGTCTGCGGAAGCGGCCTGAAAGCCGTACACCTGGCGATGCAGGCCGTCGCCTGCGGTGATGCCGAGGTGGTCATCGCCGGAGGCCAGGAGAGCATGAGTCTGGCGCCCCACGCCCTGCCGAACTCCCGCAATGGCAGCAAGATGGGCGATTGGAAGATGGTTGACACCATGATCGTCGACGGACTGTGGGATGCCTTCAACAACTACCACATGGGCACCACCGCGCAGAATATCGCCGACAAATTCGGATTCAGCCGCGAGGCGCAGGATGAATTCGCCGCCGCCTCCCAGCAAAAGGCCGAGGCGGCGCTGAATGAAGCCGTGTTCAGCGACGAGATCGTACCGATCGAGATCCCCCAGCGCAGAGGCGATCCGGTGATCTTCGACAAAGACGAGTTCCCGCGCCCCGGCACCACCGCTCAGAGTCTCGGGAAACTGCGTCCCGCCTTTTCAAAGGATGGCAGCATCACAGCCGGTAATGCCTCGGGACTGAATGATGGCGCCGCAGCGGTCATGGTGATGACCGAAAGCAAGGCCAAGTCTCTGGGACTGGAACCGCTGGCTCGGATCGCAGCTTTCTCCTCTGCGGGCGTCGACCCCGCAATCATGGGTACCGGGCCGATCCCCGCCTCGACCAAATGTCTGGAAAAGGCCGGATGGCAGGTGGATGACCTGGACCTGGTGGAGGCCAATGAGGCCTTCGCCGCACAGGCCATGTGCGTCAATCAGGAGATGGGCTGGGACATGAGCAAGGTCAATGTGCACGGCGGGGCGATTGCCCTGGGGCATCCGATCGGCGCCTCGGGCTGCCGGGTTCTGGTCACCCTGCTGCATGAAATGAAACGCCGGGACAGCAAAAAAGGCCTGGCTACCCTGTGTATCGGGGGCGGCCAGGGTGTCGCGATGGCGGTCGAACGCGGCTGATCCGCGAACATAGCCGCTGCTCCGGCAGTCCAGTGGCCCCGGGCGCCATACCCCGGGGCCACTGCGCATCTCCAGCTTTTCCGCGCACTCACCCCCTGCCGCCTCACAGTGCGTTCTAGTACTACCTCTTGAAACCCCATATTTAGTATGATGTTGCATGGATGACCTATAACAGTGCCAAAGACATGTCAGAACGCCTCATCAAAAAATATCCCAATCGCCGACTCTATGACACGGAACAGAGCAAATACATCACCCTGACCCAGTTGCGGCAGCTGATTATCGGCGGCGAGATGATCAAGGTCATCGACTCCACCTCGGAAGAGGACATCACCCGCACCATCCTGTTGCAGATCATCCTCGAGACCGAATCGGGCGGAACCCCCCTGTTCACCACGGACATGCTCTCGCAGATCATCCGCTTTTACGGGGGTACCCTGCAGGGCATCTTCGGCAACTACCTGGAGCAGAGTCTGAGCCTGTTCACCGCGCAACAGGAGCAGTTCCGCAAGAACATCGGGGAAGACCCCTTCACCCAGATGGCCAACCTGGCTCAAACCAACATGAAGATGTGGAGCAACCTGCAGAAGGAGTTTTTCGGCGCGACCGGTTTCAGCGGTAAAAAAGAGGATAAGTAACCTCAGGGTCCGGAGCCTCGCAGACCGCCTGCTGGACGCAGAAATTTTTCACCACATGCCGAAAAAAATTCATTCTCACCCTGGCTTTTCAGCACTCCTGGTAGACTGATCAATCATTATAGTCATAAAATACAGTAAGTTACGATTATACGCCCCTCCTAAACCCGACTAAAAAATATTTTGTGCGGCGCACAAATTTTTCTTGACAGCCCCTCGTTCCTGACATATGCTGCACTGCAACAATGCTGCATCGCACAATCCCCCCCTAACAGGAGCACTAACATGGCAAACGCAAAAGAAAGTATTGAGATGATGAACGAGTTCAACACTTCCGGTTACGACAGTTTCCGTCAGCTGACCGACATCGGTCTGAAGACCTGGAACTATGTGATGGACGCTCAACTGACCACCCTGAACACCGTGATGAACAACGGTATGGAACAGTTCAAACTGATGACCGAATCCAAGGACTATCACACCGCTCTGCGCGGCCAGATGGACCTCACCCGCAAACTGGGTGAAGACCTGATGACCCAGACCCGCGATGTCATCGAGCAGGGTCAGAAGACCGGTGAAGAGTACCGTGGCTGGTATGAGACCAACATGGCCTCCATCAATGAGAAGATCAACAAAGTTGCTGAAAAGGCCGCTTGATCTGATTACTTGAAACAACATAAAACCGGCGCAAGCCGGTTTTATGTTTTTCGGACATCCAATAACAGGCTGTTGAAATTCGCTCAAACGGGTATGAAATCCGCCTCAAGAATGACTCGCATCAATGACATTCAAGAGTACCTTCAGGACAGATTTCAGCATTCCTTGCAAGTATCCGAGAGGAATTTCAACAACCTGTTCAGCGCAACGGGATTGTTTCCATCGAGTCGCAATCCTGTGCCAAACCTGATTTTCAGTGTCACCTGATCCGGGTTGTTTGCCCGGCGTAATATGAGGAAGTAAATCGAATGAGTTGTCATGACAAGCTCGCAGTCATTACCGGTGGTATGGGTGGAATCGGTACCGCTATCTGTTTGCGCCTTGCACAGGAAGGCGCCAAGGTCGTCGCCACCTGCCATCCCTCGGAGCAGGACAAGGTCGAGGCCTGGCAGGAGAGTCTCAAGGCTCAGGGAGCAGAAGCCGCAGTGGTAGCCGGTGATGTCTCAACGGCAGAAGGCGGCAGCCAGCTGATGGCTGAGATTGTCGAGAAATTCGGCGCGGTGGACATCCTGGTCAACTGTGCCGGCATCACCCGTGACAGCACCATGAAAAAGATGACGGCCGAGCAGTGGGACGCGGTGATCGACACCAACCTGAGCAGCGCCTTCTACGTCACCCAGCCGGTTTGGAACAGCATGATCGAGCGGGGTTTTGGCCGGGTCATCAACATATCATCGGTCAATGGCCAGCGTGGCCAGTTCGGCCAGGCCAACTACTCCGCCGCCAAGGCCGGTATGCACGGCTTCAGCATGGCGCTGGCCTATGAAGGTGCTGCCAAGGGCGTAACCGTCAATACCGTGTCTCCCGGTTATATCGCAACTGCGATGACCGCCGCGATGCGTGATGATGTGCGTGAGGCGATTGTCGGCGGCATCCCCATGCGTCGCATGGGTGAACCGGAAGAGATCGCACAGGCGGTGGCCTTCCTGGCGGATGACGCCAGCACCTACATCACCGGTGCCAACCTGCCGGTGAACGGTGGTTTGTTCATTCACTGATGCAGTAACGCCCCGGCAGGCCTGGTTTACCGGGGCGTCTTCATAGAGTTTTCTGCCTCTCCTCCTTGAGAGAAAACCTTCGACCCGGCATCCTCCGCCGGGTTTTTTTGCACACAGCCCAGATATCAAACACCGCAATCTGTGTTCAGTCGGCAGACTTCAGCCTTCCAACGGGTAAGGGTAAGCGCCGTTGAAAATGCAGCGGGACGACTGAAAGGCAGGATGCGGGCACCTCATCTCATGACTCAAATGCTGAGGTCGTAAGGATCATTACCCAGGGGATCGGGCCATGCCGGATCTTCCGGCCAGGCTACGGGTTGTGTGCGGATGACTGACATTGATCACTCCTCTTTTTACAACGCTTCTGTCTATAAAGCAGCATAAAGAGTGCCAGCCGAGTCAACCCCATAGATTTGCAACGATTTTAATCGTTCGGCGATGCGCCCGGATTTTCTTTTGTAAAACTTTCCGACAGGACTTTTGCCTGAAATTTCACAGAGTTCGGTAATAATCAACAAAGGTTTCGCAGGTTTCTGTTTCTCCGTCGCGGTTGACTGAAACCTGCTGTCAATAAATTCGACAGGTGTTGAATCTACTCGCAGGCGCGAAAGTAGTCGCTCTCGGTAGCCAACTGATCGCGGCACTGGGCGGTGGCATAAGTGAAACCGCCGGGCACCCGCAAGCGGTCCTGCAGCTCCATCTTCACCAGTTGCCGGGCTGCGTCGCAGGCCTCCCGTTCGGCACACTGATCGTCACTCCCGCAAACCTTGAACGCGAGGCGTTCGCAGGTGGTTTTTTCACCCCCGCTGCGCTTGAGGCAGGCGCTGAAGAAATCCTCGTTGTGCAGCCCCTCGAGACACAGGGATGAGGTCTCCAGGTTACCTTGCGGGCGTTGCTGCATCTCCTTGCGTTCCATGGCCATCAACTGCCTGGCAGGATCACAGGCAGGCTGTGAATCGCACTCGTTGTGCTCACCACAGACCTTCGCCACGAGTTGCATACAGGCGGCACTGAGCTGTTCCCGTTGACGATCCCGCTCGGCGTCGAGAATCGCAGCATCCTTGACCACAATACCGTCACGCACAATGATTACCGCGCCGTTGCTCAGGGTGTGGACACCGTCCCAGAGGGGTGAGTTGACCCCCTCGGCACTGCGGGTGACTTTGTTGGTATCGGAATCGATGACAACCTGACTGCCATCCTCCAGTGTACCCTGCCAGGTCACCGGTTCAGCCTGTACGGCAAGGGAAACCAGCATGAGTAGGACCGGGATCATGCAAAGCCGCTGCATGGTGTTCACCTCCTGAATCAACAACCCTGCCTATACTAACGCCAACTCAGTTGAATGAAACCCCATATATGCAACACCCGTAACCAGACAGCCTGGACCGGGTAACCCCAATTCGGCGAAAAGCACCAAAGTTTAGCCAACCCCGGAGCAGGCCGGGGTTGCGCCAGGCTACACGGGACGATTCGGCCGGGACGCGCCATCCCTGGCACATCAGACAAGGGGAACGAATCAGGCCTTGAGGCTCGCATGGGCGGCGGCCAGGCGTGCCACCGGCACGCGCGGCGCCGAACAGGATACGTAGTTGAGTCCCACCTTGTGGCAGAAGGCGATAGAGCTGGGATGGCCGCCGTGCTCGCCGCAAATACCGACACTCAGATCGGTCTTGATGTTGCGGCCCCATTCCACGGCCAGGCCCATCAACTTGCCCACACCCTTCTCGTCCAATACCTCGAAGGGATTGTCCTTGAGGATGCCGTTCTGGTTGTACATGGGCAGGAACTTGTTCTCCGCGTCCTCGCGGGAGAAGGAGAAGGTGGCCTGAGTCAGGTCGTTGGTGCCGAAGGAGAAGAACTCGGCCTGTTCCGCCAGGGATTCGGCACGCATACAGGCGCGCACCACCTCAATCATGGTACCGAACCGGAAATTCAGCTTGTGCCCGGACTTCTGCTCCACATCCTCGCGGATTTCGTCGACCATGCCTTTCACCAGCTTCAGTTCCTCAGCGGTACACACCTGCGGCACCATGATCTGCGGGTGTACTTCCAGATCTTTGGCGGCGCATTCGGCAGCGGCCTCCAGGATGGCACGGATCTGCATGCCGTAGATTTCCGGGAAGGTAATGCCTAGGCGCACGCCGCGATGGCCGAGCATCGGGTTGGTCTCGGTCAGGGCCCGTACCTTGCGCAACATGGTCTCCTTTTTCTCGATGGCCTGCTCGACCAGGCTCTCATCCACCAGGTGGCGCAGGTCATCGGCCTCGGTCTTCGCCCGGCTCGGTTCCTCCAACAGCATCAGGCTGCCCGCCAGGACATTCATACCACGCACGGAATTGCGCAGGTGACGCAGCTCCTCCAGGTCGGATAGCAGCTGATGTTCGGTGGGCAGAAACTCGTGAATCGGCGGATCCAGAAGGCGGATGGTGACCGGTCGCGGCGCCATGACCTCGAGGATCGCCTTGAAATCACCCCGCTGCATGGGCAGCAGCTTGTCCAGCGCTGCCTGACGCTGCGCCGGGGTTTCGGCGACGATCATCTCGATCACCACCGGCAGTCGATCCACCGCATTGAACATGCGTTCGGTACGACACAGGCCAATCCCCATGGCGCCGTATTTGAGGGCCCTGCTGGCATCGGTCGCGGTGTCGGCATTGGCCATCACCCGCAGATAGGCCGCCTCGTCGGCCCAGCGTAACAGGCGGTTCAGTTCCTCAGTGAAATCAGGCTCAACCATGGGGATCTCACCCAGGTAGACATTGCCGCTGCTGCCATCGATGGTGATCATGTCACCTTCGCGGATCAGAGTGCCGCGGGCCAGTGCCTCGCGGCGCTGAACGTCAACGCTGATACCTTCGGCGCCGGCGACACAGGGCTTACCCATGCCCCGCGCCACTACCGCAGCGTGGGAGGTCTTGCCACCGCGACTGGTGAGAATGCCCTGAGCCGCGAAAAATCCGTGAATATCCTCGGGCTTGGTCTCCTCGCGCAGCAGGATGACCTTGAGTCCCTGCTCCTTGCCCATCAGTTCCGCACGGTCGGCGTCGAATACCGCGCGTCCGCTGGCGGCACCGGGGGAAGCCGGAAGTCCCTGGGCGATCGGCTCACCTTTGAAATTGCTGTCGAGGCGGGGATAGAGCATCTGCTCCAGATGCGAGGGGTCGATGCGCAGCAGGGCCTGGTCCTTGCTGATCAGGCCCTCCTCCACCATCTCCACCGAGGTTCGCACCATTGCCGTCGCGTTCATCTTGCCGTTGCGGGTCTGCAGACAATAGAGAGTGCCTCGCTCGATGGTGAATTCGAAGTCCTGGACTTCCTTGTAATGGGTCTCCAGTTTCTGCCGCAGTTCCTCGAGCTGAACCGCGATTTCGGGCATCTCATCGGCCAGTCGCGCGATCGGCTTGGGGGTACGGATACCGGCCACCACGTCTTCACCCTGAGCATTGACCAGATATTCGCCGAACAGCTTGTTCTCGCCGGTGCCGGGATTGCGGGTGAAGGCCACACCGGTGGCGGAGTCGTTGCCCCGGTTGCCGAACACCATGGTGCAGACGTTCACTGCCGTACCGTTGGCCATGTCCGGGGTGATGTTGAACTGGCGTCTGTAGTCCACCGCGCGCTTACCCATCCAGGAACCGAACACCGCCCTGATCGCGATCTCCAGCTGGTCATAGGGGTTCTCGGGGAACGGCCGCCCGGTATGCGATTCGAAGACCTTGAGAAACCGTTGCGCAATCTCTTCCAGATCAGCGGCCGAAAGACCGACATCCTCGCTCACCCGGGCATTCTGTTTGACCGCCTCGAACTCCTCGTCGAAGGCCTCGTCGGGCACACCCATGGCCACTTTGCCGAACAGCTGGATGAATCGCCGGTAGGCATCGTATCCAAAGCGCGGATCGCCGGTCTGCTCGATCACCCCCTCCAGGGTCTGGCTGTTGAGTCCCAGGTTGAGGATGGTATCCATCATGCCCGGCATCGACATCGCCGAACCGGAACGAACCGATACCAGGAGAGGGTTCTTCGCATCCCCAAACCCCTTGCCGGTGAGGCTTTCGACTTCGGCCATGTGTTTGCGGACATCCTCAATCAGGTCCCCCGGGAGAGTCTTGTCACCACTGGCCAGATAATCAAGACACGCCTCGGTACTGATCACGAACCCCGGGGGAACATTCAAACCGAACTGGGTCATTTCACAAAGGTTGGCGCCCTTGCCGCCCAACAGTTTCTTGTTCTTGCCGTCGCCTTCGTGAAATGCAAAGACACGTCGATTCTGACTCATGGTATGACTTCTCCTTTAAATTGCCTTCGGAATGGGCGGAAGACACCGGGACACTGGGAAAGGCGCGGGTGTGATCCGAATTATTGCGGGCCTTCTGACGCACAGCCGGAAACGCGGGAGTGTCGCTCTGACGAGTTCCCATGCGGATCTCAGACGGTCGTGACTGGCAGGTTTCCTGGACTTAAGCTTAGACTGGTTTCCCGCCCCGGGATGGCCGCTTTTTGTACAATCCCGTCCTGTCGCATGGACCGGAGGGATTCACACACTTTTTTACTTTTAGCAGGTTATAATACTCCTTTTTTGTTGCTGAGCCATTACGCAGAGACCCATGGAAAAAACCTATAATCCGCACGCCATCGAACAGCGCTGGTATCAGACCTGGGAGGAGCGCGGCTACTTCGCGCCCAGCCGGGCCGGGGATGCCAATTACTGCATCATGATTCCACCGCCCAACGTCACCGGCAGTCTGCACATGGGACATGGGTTCAATAACACCATCATGGACACCCTGATCCGTTACCACCGGATGAAGGGCGACCGCACGCTCTGGCAACCGGGGACCGACCACGCGGGCATCGCCACCCAGATGGTGGTGGAGCGGCAGCTGGAGGCGGAGCACCGCAAACGCCATGACCTGGGGCGGGAAAAGTTCATCGAACGCATCTGGGAATGGAAGCAGGAATCCGGCGGCAACATCACCCGCCAGCTGCGCCGTCTCGGCTCCTCCCTGGACTGGCAGCATGAACGCTTCACCATGGACGAGGGGCTCTCCGAGGCAGTCAAGGAGGTGTTTGTCCGGCTCTACGAGGAGGGGCTGATCTACCGTGGCAAACGCCTGGTCAACTGGGACCCGAAACTGCACACCGCGGTATCCGACCTGGAGGTGCTCTCCGAGGAGGAGAACGGCTTCATGTGGCACATCCGTTATCCCCTGAGCAACGGCCAGGGTCACCTGGTGGTGGCCACCACCCGCCCGGAAACCCTGCTGGGCGACTGCGCGGTGGCGGTGAATCCCGCTGACGAGCGCTACAGACACATGATCGGCGAACTGCTGGAACTGCCCCTGACCGGGCGACGCATCCCGATCATCGCGGATGAAGAACACGTGGATCCCGAGTTCGGTACCGGCTGCGTGAAGATCACTCCGGCCCACGACTTCAACGACTACGCAGTGTGGCAACGTCACCGGGACGAAATCAGCATCAGCGAGCAGGCCCACGGCGGACTGATCAATATCCTCACCATCGACGCCGCAATTCGCAACAATGAGGACGAAGAGGCTCACCTGATCCCGGAAAAATACATCGGACTCGACCGGTACGAGGCCCGCAAGCGGGTGGTCGCAGACCTGGAGACCCAGGGCCTGCTTCTGAAGGTCGACGAACACAAGCTGATGGTGCCTCGGGGCGACCGCTCCGGCGCGGTCATCGAACCCTTTCTCACCGACCAGTGGTACGTGAAGATCGCCCCACTGGCCAAACCGGCCATCGAGGCGGTGGAGAGCGGGCGGATCCGCTTCGTTCCGGACAACTGGAAGAACACCTATTTCGAGTGGATGCGCAACATCCAGGACTGGTGCATCAGCCGGCAGATCTGGTGGGGACACCGGATACCCGCCTGGTACGATGACGAGGGCAATGTCTATGTAGGACGTGACGAGGCGGAGGTGCGACGCACCCACCAGCTGTCCGACGACTACCCTCTGCGTCAGGACGAGGATGTGCTCGACACCTGGTTCAGCTCAGCGTTGTGGCCCTTCTCCACCCTCGGCTGGCCGGAGCAGACCGAGCGCCTGCAAAACTTCTACCCCACCAGCGTGCTGGTGACCGGCTTCGACATCATTTTCTTCTGGGTGGCGCGGATGATCATGATGGGCCTCAAGTTCATGGATGATGTCCCGTTCCACGAGGTGTACGTGCATGGTCTGGTGCGGGACTCCCACGGTGACAAGATGTCCAAGTCGAAGGGTAACGTACTCGATCCCATCGACCTGATCGACGGCATCGAACTCGAGACTCTCCTGAAAAAACGCACCAGCGGCATGATGCAGCCGCAGCTGGCGAAAAAGATCGAACAGCAGACCCGAAAGGAGTTCCCCGACGGCATCCCCAGCTTCGGTACCGACTCCCTGCGTTTCACATTCGCCGCGCTGGCGGCCACCGGGCGGGACATCAAGTTCGACATGGGCCGTATCGAGGGCTACCGTAACTTCTGCAACAAGCTGTGGAACGCCTCCCGCTACGTGATGATGAACGTGGAGGGCCAGGACTGCGGCGTCGGTCCGGCCAGGACCGGGCATTCGGCCCCCGCCTCCGAACTGCAGCGTTCGCTCGCCGACCGCTGGATCCTGTCACGTCTGCAGAAAGCCAAACAGGCCGTTGCGGACGCCATCGAGGGTTATCGCTTCGACCACGCCGCGCAGGCCATCTACGAGTTCACCTGGAACGAATACTGTGACTGGTACCTGGAGCTGAGTAAGCCCGTGCTCAACGATCCGAACGCCAGTGAAGCGGCCAAACGTGGCACCCGCAGGACCCTGGTCCGGGTGTTGGAAAACCTGCTGCGCCTGACTCATCCGATCATGCCATTCATCACCGAAGAGATCTGGCAGCGGGTCGCGCCACTGGCGGGTGTGGATGGCGAGACCATCATGAACCGGCCCTTTCCGTCCCGGCGTGAGTCCCTGATCGACGAGGCGGCGGAACAGGAGATGGAGTGGGTGATGCAGTTCATTCTCGGTATCCGCAAGATCAAGGGTGAGATGAACATTGCCCCCGCCAAGCAGGTCCCGGTACTGCTGGCCAACGCCAGCGAGGCGGACCAGAGCCTGGCGCTCAGGCACCGGCCCTTCCTCGACTTCCTGGCCCGCACCGAATCCATCGAGGTGCTGCCGCCAAATGATCACGGCCCGGAATCCGCCACCGCCCTGGTAGGCGAGATGAAAGTGCTCATCCCCCTGGCCGGACTGATCGACAAGGATGCGGAAATCAAACGCCTGGAGAAGGAGATCAGCCGTTTACAGGGCGATGCGGAGCGAACCGAGAAGAAACTCGGCAACCCCAGTTTCGTCGACAAGGCCCCGCCTGCCGTGGTGCAGAAGGAGCGCGACAAACTCAATGAGAATCTCAAGGCACTGGAGAGCCTGCGCGCCCAGCTGGATAAGATCCAGTCGTTGTAACCGGCCCCATTGGGCGTTCACTCCCGACAGTGGGTTCGAACGCTCGATCAGATTCCCGGACACCTCTGGTCGACTCGTTCCCACGCTCTGCGTAGGAACGAGGGCGATCTCACATCCGCTGTGAGACCAATCATTGTGCGACTTTCAAAACAGGATCCTTTGCAGCAGCATCACCAGTAGCAATAGTCCCAGAACCCACATCAGCACAACACCAAAAAGTCGCAGCAAAGCCTTGTTGCGCAGCGGTGTCTCATCTGCCTGCAAGGTTGCATAAAACCGATCCACATCCAGCGGGTTAGCCACCTCATGATCCGGATGCTCCAGCAGAACCATGGCATCCTCCCACTGTTCGTTGACATATACCCACAGACTCGCACCGGAAAACAGGATCGGATTCACCATGCGCACCGCATGCTCATCGGTGACAAAAGCGGGAATGCCGTTTTCCTCCAGCAGTCCCTTGAGCGTGTAGAGCGTGTTGGTGTCGTTGTTCTTGGTTACGAGTTTCATGGTGCGGCATCGCCGGGGTGTAGATGAATGAATCCAGCAATGAAACTGTAACAAATTCCCTGGGCGATCATGATATTTTGAATCGGACCCCTGTAAATGACTGAAAAAAACGGCTATCCGATATGACTGACACCAATGACTTTGACTACAGCGAGGAGTGGCTCCAGGCGGAGCTGGACGAGGCATTCGATGAGGATTTCGAACTCGAAATTTCGGAACCTGCCCTGTCCCTGGAACTGCGGCGCATTTACAAGGAAAAACATCCCGCCACCCTTGACCGCAAGATCTACTTCAAGGCCCTGCTCACACTTCAGGCGGAACTGATCAAACTGCAGGACTGGGCCCAGGAGACCGGCGAGAAGATCGTGGTGGTTTTCGAAGGCCGGGACGCCGCGGGCAAGGGGGGCGTGATCAAGCGCATCACCCAGCGGCTCAACCCGCGGGTCTGCCGGGTGGTCGCCCTCTCCAAACCCAGCGAGCAGGAACGTACCCAGTGGTATTTCCAGCGCTACGTCACCCACCTGCCCTCAGCGGGGGAGATCGTGCTGTTCGACCGCTCCTGGTACAACCGTTCCGGGGTCGAGCGGGTGATGGGCTTCGCCACCCCCGAACAGGTGGAGCAGTTTTTCAACGACGTGCCCGAATTCGAGCGGTCGCTGGTGCGTTCCGGCATCCGCCTGATCAAGTACTGGTTCTCGATCACCGATGAAGAGCAGCAACTGCGCTTCCTCATGCGCATCCATGATCCGCTGAAACAGTGGAAACTCAGCCCGATGGACCTTCAGTCGCGGATCCGCTGGGAGGACTACACCAAGGCCAAGGAGGACACCCTGGCACGCACCAACATTCCGGAGGCGCCCTGGTTCATTGTCGAGGCGAATGACAAAAAGCGCGCAAGGCTCAACTGCATCCATCACCTGCTGCAACAGGTTCCCTACAAGGATGTGCCGAACGACAACATCTCATTGCCTGAGCGGGTGTTCAATGAGAACTATGAACGACGGGTGTTGCCGACTGAGTTGTATGTGCCCAAAAGGTACTGAACAGTCGGTTCGAGACCCTGTACTGATCGACTCGTTCCCACGCTCCGCGTGGGAATGCATACCTGAGCCAGACAGTATCCGCCGGTTTGTGATTGAGACTCGACCCGGGGTATGCGTTACCACGCAGAGCCTGGGAACGAGTGAAAATAAATATTGTTGGAAATACCAGTTGAGCAACATCTAACCTGATACCTTTTTGCGCTTGTCTTTCACCCAATATGCGTTGCCCTGCCCGCGTTTCAATTCAAACAGATCAATCGCTTTGATCAGGCTGCTCAAATTCTTATAGCCATAATTTCTGGTATCAAAAGATGTCTTGTTGGATATGTGCGACCCAACCGGCCCCAAGGACGCCCAACCATCCTCATCTTCCGTCGCTTCTATCGCCTGTCGTAACAAATGGATTAATTTGGCATCCGATTTTATGTTTTTCGGTTTACCCGTCGTGTTATCGTTTTGTGCAGGTTCGTCATCGAGATACAAAAACTTAGAGCACGCATTGACAAACGGAGCGGGCGTTTTGCGCTCGCCAAATCCCAATACGACCTTCCCCTCTGCAAGGGCCCGGGTAACCATCGGTGTAAAATCCGAATCGGATGATACAAAGCACATCACGTCGATATTTTTCGTATACATGACATCCATGGCATCGATCACCAGTGCGATATCTGATGCATTCTTACCCTTCGTGAGGTCATATTGCTGAATCGGTTGAATAGCATATTCATTCAACAGATCCTCCCACGACTTCAATCCAGGATTCTTCCAGTTTCCATAAGCCTTTCTGATGGTCACAACCCCGTATTTCGCCACTTCGCTGAGCACGTCATCGAACTTTGAAGCAGGGGCATTTTCCGCATCGATAAACATAGCGATCTTTTGTTTCAAATCATTCATATCAGTACTTGTCCAAGGCTCCGGCATCCATTAAATAACTAGCTAAAGTCTAATATTTGATCTGATATGGCCATATTCTGCGAAAGCTTTCGACGCGTATCCAGGTGCTGCGCCGCATGAGCCAGGCAATGTAGCCGCCCACGATGCAGAAGAATTGACCCGGGGGGGCTGCACGCCCACGCGGAGCACGGGAACGAGTGATCGATACGAAAGATCCGGTCAGCCTTGGTAGCGCAGGCTGTATCGGCGCAGAAATCCCACGAACTCCTGTAGAGCATCCACACCGCTCGCCTCGGCCTGGGCGCACCATTGGGTCAGCGCTTCAAGGCGTTTTTCATGGCTCGAGGCCTGCTGTTCCCAGATTTTCTGCAACCTGAGCTTGTACTGGTAAACCATCTCCAGCGCCCGGTTATCGTCGAGGATGTCGTTGAGCAGTTTGCGATCGCGTTCGGTGAGCAACACCGCATCCCGGCGCACCAGCCTCAAGCCCCTGCGATAGAGCCTTCTCAGGCGACGGTCCGCACGCCGGATCTCGATCCGAAATACCGGTTTCAGCACCCGACGCCGGTAGTCGGTGAGCAGTTGCAGACGGTTCACGGTGAGGGCTTTGATGGCCTCCACATCGAGTTGTGGTCGCTCGTCGACGAAGCCGCGTCGGGGCGCCACCTTGAGCACCCTGGCGAGGCGCAGATAGGTGAAGATATTGATGTACATCCAGCCGATATCGAATTCAAACCAGCGGTTGGAGAGTTTCGCGGAACTGCCAAAGGCATGGTGGTTGTTATGCAGTTCCTCCCCTCCGATCAGGACCCCCCAGGGCACCAGGTTGGTGGCCGCATTGGGAATCTCAAAATTGCGGTATCCCCAGTAGTGACCCAGACCGTTGACCACACCGGCCGCCCAGAATGGAATCCACACCATCTGCACCGCCCAGATCGTCAGACCGACCGGACCGAGGGTGATCAGTTCGATCAGCAACAGCAGTGAGATGCCGACAAGGTTGTGACGCTGATAGACATGACGCTCCAGCCAGTCGTCCGGGGTGCCTTTGCCGTAGCGCTCCAGGGTCTGCTGATTTTCCGCTTCCCCGCGATACAGCTCCGCACCCTGCCAAAGCACCTTGCCGAGCCCGCGAGTCTGAGGACTGTGAGGATCCTCCTCGGTTTCGCAATAGGCGTGATGCTTACGATGAATGGCCACCCATTCCCGGGTCACCATGCCCGTGGTCAGCCACAGCCAGAAACGGAAAAAATGACTCAGTGCCGGATGCAGATCCAGGGCCCGGTGGGCCTGATGCCGATGCAGGAAGACGGTGACCGAAACAATGGTGATGTGGGTCAGGACCAGGGTGAGAATCAGGTAACCTGACAGGGACAAGTCAAACAAGCCATTGAAGCTCATTGATGAATACCTCGGCGGCAGAAACGGCGCCCTGCCTGAGTGGACGTGATACGGGGATCCTGACGGTACGGCTGCCAGGAGGGGCACACATTACCCGTCAACCGCCCTGTGTATCGGGCTGTCCTGTGGTTCCGGCCGGGACGAATGCGGGTCGATTACCAAAGATTACACCAGCCATGCGTTTCTTGCACGATGCTGAGCACAGGTCAGGATCCTCAGGATTGTCGAATCAAGCGTGACAGCGCCTCCGGGTTGTCGATCATTACCGCGCCCCGGCGGGTGGACACCGCACCGCTGGCGACGAATCCCTGGATCAGCCTCGCAATCACCTCGCGGGTGGTCCCCAGGTGGCTCCCAAGTTCCTGTTGGGTCATGTGCAACACCCCCTCTTCGCTGGCATTCGAGAGGATGAAGTTGGCCAGCCGCTGATCCAGATTGCAGGCGTGAACCTGCTCCAGTTCGTCCATCAGGCGGAACACCAGCCCCGAGAGCGCCTTTACCGTGAGGTTCTGCACCGAGGACTCCTCTTCGAACAAGCGACGGTAGAGAACCCCTGGAATCACCTCGACCCGGGTATCCCGGTCTGCCTCCACCCAGGCGGGATAGCGCAGATCATTGAACAGGCAGTTGAGGGCCAGCACACAGGTTTCACCGGGGCGGATGAAATAGAGTGTTGCCTCGCTGCCCTGAGGGGTATAGGTGAATACCCGCAGACGTCCCTGGGTGACCAGATAGGCGCCGGACACGGGCTGCCCCTTGAAGATCACCGGCGAGGGTTCGCCGAAATGTTTGTGGATGACCCCGGATTGCAGCAGTGCCTGCCCCTTGGCTGAGAGATTGAGTACGCTTTCGGACATGCAGACTCCTATGTCGAGATCGCATGGCGATCCATGCAGGGATATGCCGAGAGACATAGGTCTACCCCTCCTTTGACATCGAATCAACCGTCCCTGCCGCTGCGCCGATTTGCGAAGCGCCGTTTCGCTTCACCAGGGAATCGCTGCTGAGCGCCTGCAGAAACGCGACCAGATCCGCCACCGCAGCCTCACTCAGGCGCGGGCTATCGAGCCGGGTCATCACCTTGAGGTCGTCCGCCCACACCAGGTAGGAACCGGTCATTCCCAGTTGCACACTGGACATGATGCGCACCACTTCGGCGAGATCATCGACCGATCCGTTGTGCAGCCAGGGTCCGGTCAATGCCACATTGCGCAGCGACGGGACCCGCCAGCTGCCCCGCCCGCTACCGGGGCTGGCGGCTCCGCTGTCCTGGGTCAGCCGATAGCGCGCCTCGAAAGGGGTCGGATAGATGGGAAATATGCGCAGCGGAGCGCGATCGTCGAACAGGCTGGCGCCACTGAAATTGGGTCCAAAGTGACAGTTGACGCAACCCACCGACTGGAACAGGGACATGCCCCGCAACTGATTTGCGCTCAGCGCCTCAAGGTCGCCATTGACGAACCGGTCATAGGGCGTATCGGGGGTGATCAGGGTACGTTCGTAGCTGGCAATGGCCTGAGCCAGGTGCTCGGCGGTGATCTCTGCACCGCGACCAAAGGCCAGCTCAAACATCGCCGGATAGTCGGGATTTTCCCGAGCCCGCGCCACCACCGCATCCAGCGAGGGCATCCCCATTTCCAACGGATTGACGAGTGGACCCAGAGCCTGCTCCTCCAGGGACCCTGCCCGACCATCCCAAAACAGTACCGACTGGAACGCAGCGTTCCACACCGTGGGTGCGTTTCGGCTGCCGGTCTGTCCGTCGATGCCCACGGAAGTCGCGCGACGGTCATCACCGCTGCCCAGCCGCACGTCATGGCAGGAACTGCAGGACAGGCTGCGATCCCACGACAGGTCAGAATCGAAGAACAGGCGTTCTCCGAGGCGTACCTTGGCCTCATTCAGGGGATTGCCAGGCGGCGTGGGGGCCTGCTCCGGCAACGACTGCCAGATATAGACGCTGTCTCCGGAGGACAGGTTCGGGTTCGTCGCCAAAGCGGTTTCCTTCATCGGAAGGGGCTGCCAGACATAGCGCCTCGACCCCAGAAGTCCACGCAGGGGATCTGCCTGCACCGCCAGCGACGGGGTCGGCGGCTTGTCGATCAATGGCTCGATCATGACACCGGGGAATAGCGAAACACTGAGAATGATCAGTAATTTCAAAGCAAACGCCAGGATGCCGGTTCCCAGTGCGGTGGCCAGCAACCATTGACGGCCTTTCGCCATTCCCCCGCTCGGTCCCAGGTCGTAACGCACCATGGCCAGCAACACCAGGGCTCCGACAAGCAATGCGATCACGGCAACACTGATAAGATTCATCACGCAACTCCTTTCACCACGACCGGGCCTCACTACGGACGCCCGGGTCGGAGCTTTTCATCGATCAGCCGCTACGGCGTTGAAAGAAGGTATCGCCCGGAGTCACCGTGGTAACCTCGGTGATGGAGTCGAAGGGCAGCCCCGCCTTTTCGTGCGCCCGCCGCACCGCTTCCGCGTCGGGCGCCATGGTGAAGCAGAAGGCGCGACCGTCCGCATAGCTCAAATGGATCCGCAGAGGTACCACATCCTCCTCCAGGCAAGCCGCTTCATAGCCTGTGTAGAAGACCTGGAACTGCTCCCGGGTCAATCCCTCGGGGAAGGTTTCACGGGTTTGGTCGTGGGTATCGACAAAGAACTTCATCGGTTTCATGATTCAGCCTCGGGTTGTTGAACAGGACGTTAAATTACCCCGCTGACATAAAGGATTCTGTAGCAATTGCTACACAAGCTGAGGGACAGGATGAATTTGCTTCGCCGCCCTCAAACTCGGCGCCCGAATAGGCTATAGTGAAGACACCTGTCTGACGCCAAAAACGCAGTTTGTAGCCGTGAACCATCATCCGAATCCAAGCCCGCAGACCCGACTCAGGGAGGCCTCGATCCGGGGCGCGATCTGGGCCTTCATCGGCCTGCTGTACGCCATGTTGTTCGTCTTTCTCGCCGGGTTTGCCGAGTACTGGCACCTGCCGATCGCCCCGTTCCTGTTCGCCGGGGTGTTGGCCGGCACCCTCGGCGCGCTGATCTACAGCAGCATGCGTCTGTCGGTACTCATGACCATCATCATCGCGCCGGTCTCACTGTTCTATTTCATGTTTTCCGCCAAGCCGGTCAACATGCCGGTGTTACTCCTGATCGTAACCCTGCTGGGTGCGGTCATCGGCGCCCTGTACGGGTTTTTCTCCCTGGGTTCCAGGGTCTACCGGGCGGACGCCAAGACCCTCGCGGGATTCAGTGCTGGCTGGCTGGCCGCCCTGGGTTTTCTGCTGCTGTCCGGTTTCGCGGAGCATCAACCGATCAGTCTGGTGGTGGGTCTGATGTGTCCCATCACCGGCATCATCTACGTGCTCTTGGTGCCCGCGTTCATCCGCATGTACGACAACCTGCTACCCACGGTGGGGGATGGACTGATGGCGGGCATCGGGGTCTCCGGATTCGTCGCCTTGAGCCTGTTCATCATGACCAGCAGTATCGATACCGAGATGGCGGGCCCCCTGCTTCCCACCCTCGACTGGATACACGCCCAGCTGGGCGACGCGATCCTCGGGGGCATCATCGGAGGCGGGTTGGCCGGAATCCTGTCCGGTCTGCTGTTGACCAATTGGCAGGACCTCTGAGGAGTTTGGTCACCCGGCGATCGCAGCGCGGTTCTGATGCCGGGTCAGTAAACCGCCGGCATACCGCTTGTAGCCAGTCTCGTCGCTGAGCGAACTGCCAGGTTGACGCTGGCTCCGGGCACTTTGCGCAATCCAGCGATTGAGTTAAATTCCCACCCAGCGCTCTCAACCAGACAACTCAGCCAGCCCACTCCCCGGAACACTTGGCATCCGGGGCCGGGGCCTATCCCAGCGAGACCCATCCCATGTCAGCCAGCACCAAAATCGCCCTCTATGCCCTGACGGTATTTCTCAGTTCTGCCCTGCTGCTGGTGCTGGAGGTGGTGGCGGGTCGTCTGATTGCCCCCTATGTCGGGGTCTCACTCTACACCTGGACATCGGTGATCGGCGTGATCCTGGGCGGGCTCTCCCTGGGTAACTGGCTGGGTGGGGTGTGGGCGGACCGGAATGCGGGAGAAGCGGCGGTGGGTTACACCCTGATCGGTTCCGCCCTCGCCACCCTGGGTATCCCGCTGATTCTGACCCTGGTTGCCCCGGGCATCCAGAATGCGGAATGGAGCCTGCTCTCCTCGAGCCTGCTGCTGGTTCTCGCGTTGTTTTTTGTCCCGGCGCTGTTGCTGGGCATCGTCACCCCGATTCTCACCACCCTGGCACTGCAGCTCTCAAGCCGCACCGGTCACATCGTCGGCATGATGCATGCGCTGGCCGCGGTGGGCAGTATCTTCGGCACCTTTCTCACGGGTTTCTGGCTGATCCAGATTTTCGGCACCCACACCGTGATTCTCAGTGCAGCGGTGACCCTGGCGCTGCTGGCACTGCCCCTGTTGCGGGGCCGGCGTCTGCGCGCGATTCCCGGACTGGCGGTGATTGCAGCAATCCTGCTGACCCTCACCGGAACGCGCCACGGGCTGGATTCCCCCTGCGACCGGGAGAGCGCCTATTTCTGTATCCGGGTCGTCGAGGAGCCCTGGGACCTCCCCCCGGGACAGCTCAAGTCGATGGTCCTGGACCATCTGCTGCACGGCAGCAACCACAGCGAGGATGCGCGGGTGCTGGTGGCTCCCTACGTTCAACTGATGGACGAACTGACCCTGCGGCATTTTGCCGACCGCTCCCCGGGAGCCTTTTTCTTCATCGGCGGCGGCGCCTACACCCTGCCCCGGGCGGTCAGCACCCTTTATCCCGAGGCTGAAGTGACGGTGGCGGAACTCGACCCGGTAGTGACCGAAGTCGCCGCGCAACAACTGTTCCTGGAAACCCGGGGCATGCGGATACAGCATGAAGATGCCCGGGTGGCGCTCGAACGGCTTCCTCAGGAGCGCTTCGATGTGATTGTCGCCGACGCGTTTCACGACATCGCGATCCCGCCCCACCTGGTCACCCGGGAGATGGCCGAACTGGTGGCGGGACGGCTGAGCGCAGACGGTATCTATCTGCTCAACATCGTCGATGCCTTTCCCGATGCCCGGCTGGTGAAGTCCATGCTCAAGACCCTGCGGGAGGTTTTTCCCAGTGTCGAGGTTTGGCTCGACCGGATTCCCGACGCACCCACCCGCGCCACCTATGTGCTGTCCGCGGCGCAGCGCGATGACACACCCGAACAAATCACCGCACAGCGTGGACTCGCGCGCAGCTGGCTGAAGGTGACCGGGGCGGTGTTGGCAACCGGCACCCCGCTGGCCGATCTGCCGATCCTGAGTGACGACCACGTACCTGTGGAACGCCTGATGGCGAACCTGTTTCTCACTCCTCTGGGCCAGTAGCCCGTATCCACCGGTTGTCCCGAGACGTCATGCCTTCATGGGCCGCCGTTATCGGCAGGTTATTCGCAGATCCAGCGCAGATCGATCCCGTAGTCGTCGATGCTCAAAGGGGGCGGCGCCATGGGGGGTTGCAGGGTGTCCGCGGCAACGGTTTCCCGGGTGAGCCGCTCCAGGCGGCGCTGTTCGGCTTCCTTTCGGTCCCCGGGCAATCCCGGGTAGGGCAGTCCTTCGGGCTGCCAGCCGTGAATCTGCAGTCGCAATGCCTGACGTTTCTGCGGATGCCGCAACATCAGGCTCAACGGCATGCAGGGTTTTACCCCGGGATGCAGACCGATCCAGGGCTCGAACTCGCGGAGACGGACTGAGCCGAGCCGCAGCATGCCCTGCGCGTCGGTTTCATCGCGCAGCGGCAGGGTCAGCCCGTTCCATTCGATTTGCCACCCTGCAAGCTCCGCATCCGGGGTGTGCGGAGCCATCCGCAGCAACAACTGCCAGCGCGCCGTGCTGGCATCCACCCAGCGCGAACCGCCCTGCTCCTGCCCTTCCGCATCACCCCCCACCAGGGGCCAGAACTCGAGGGCACGAACGATCTCCAGCCGGCAGCCTTCGAAATCGACCTGCCAGCGGATGCGCGCAGGATCCTGCAGCAGACAGTCCTGCAGGGCCGGCCCCAAACCCAGCCCGGCCAGCTGGAGATCCCCGAACACCTGCAACAGGTCCTGTTTGAGGTAGAAAGGCAGGGCGAAACGACGATGCAGGGTATCCCCCCAGTCGTGAAGATTCGGGGTGACGTCCTGGCGGGCCAGCATTGCCACCAGGGCGCGCAGCAACAGTCCCAGGGCGGTGGAGCGCTGTGCGCTGCCCGGCATCCGGAAAGCGCGGAACTCCACCAGGCCGAGACATCCCCGCCCGGGAAGATAGGGATTCCAGAGTTTTTCGATATTCAGGTCGGAGCGGTGGGCGTTGCCCGAGGGATCGGTAAGAAACGGGGCCAGACTGCGCCACAGGAACTCGGAGTCCGAATCCTTCTCCTGCTCCAGCAGGTGCAGCGCCAGGCGCAGTTCGTGAAACAGGGTTCTCAGACCCTCGTCCGGCCGAGGAGACTGGCTGGTACCGCCCAGGTAATCCGGAGCAAACCAGTAAGAGAGCGCAGGATGGGCCACCCAGTAGCGGATCAGCCTCGGCAGCAGATGACGGTGGGTCAAGAACGGGCTCAGGTTGGGCGTGCGTCCGCCCAGGGTCAGTTGCCCGCCTCCCCCGCTGTCTGATTCCACCCCGTTGTACTGCAGTCGATAGGGGGACAACCCCACCGATTCGCAGACCGTATGGAGTTCCTGGCTGGCTTTGTGGAACTGCCGGCTGTCCGGATAGGGCGCCTGGTTGATCTCGATCACCGCAGGATCCGGCGTCAGGGTGGTCCAGGCCACCGACTCGTCCACCGGCGGTGGAAACCCCTGGATGATCAGCCCAGGCAGGTATTTGGCCGCCGGTTCCAGCACCTCCAGAAAGCGCCTGAATGCACGCACATCCGGAAAATCCGGCAGTTCCAGAATCGCGCAATCGACCCCTTCATGGCCGGTATGCGGCCCCAGGGCCAACAGATACTCCCCACGGGCGGCCAGTTCATCCTCCAGCCCGGCCGGGGGGATGGGTTGCTCGTGGCGGGATTCACGGGACCAGCGTTCGATCTCCTCCGCACCGTGCATCAGCGGCTTGTCGTCAAAACGGAACACCAGACGGTGGGGCAGACTGCCCTGACACTTGAACGGATGAGTCTGCCATCCCCGCATCACCAGACCGTGCAGGAGGTGATCCATGAAGGCCAGCAGACGTTCGGGGGACAGTGGCGACAAATCATTGTCGAGGGGATCCGGCGGGCCCTGCCACAGCGGCTTGCCGTCTCGCGACGAATACAGCCCCAGGGACCATCTGGGCAGCGGTTCGCCAGGATACTGACGACCCAGGGTGCGCAGCACCAGCGCTCCCGGATGGCGTTCCAGCAGGTGCCGCATCAACCGCTGCGCAAGCACCTCCTTGTCTCCCCCCAAGGCCTCAGAAAGCCATTCGGGCTGTTCCGAATTGCGCAGCGTGAAGGTCGGCTCGGCACCGATCCACAGGCCGGGCAGAATCGCCTCGATTTGCGGATCCAGGGCGCTAAGCTCCTGTTGAAAGATTGCGGAAGAAAGGTCAGCTGATGACACGGAAACCCCTCAATGAAAAAAGCCCGCAGCATCGACCCAGGCTGCAGCCCGGCGCACCGTCAACGATGTCTCCCCGACATGCCATCCTGCGATACTGACCCGCAGTCAATCCCCGGACCAGTCGGAATGCACGAAGCCCCACTCCGGGTGGTCGACCCGCTCGTAGGTATGCGCACCAAAGGCGTCCCGCTGCGCCTGGATCAGGTTCTGCGGCAAACGCGGGGTACGGTAACTGTCAAAATAGCTCAGGCAGGCACTCATCACCGGCAGCGGGATAGCTGCGGACAGCGAGGCCTGGATCACCCGTCGCCAGGCCCCCTGCAGTCCCTGCAGCTGGGCACTGATCTCCGGACTCAACATCAGGTTGGCCGGCTCCTCCCCGGCATAGGCCTGGCGGATGCTGTCCAGTAGCCGGGCGCGGATGATGCATCCTCCTTTCCAGATACGCGCCATCTCCCCGAGATCGACGCCCCAGCCGTAGCGGTCTGAGGCACTGCGGATCAGCGCCATGCCCTGGGCATAGGCGGTGATACGGGAGGCATAGATGGCGCCGTGCAGATCCGCGACCAGACTGTCCCGGTCAACGTCCAGACCGCCAGGCACCGCCCCCAGTTGCGCCGCGGCCGCCTCGCGCTGGTCCTTCAGGGATGACAGGATGCGCGCATCCACCGCCGCGGAGATTCCGGGTACCGCGACCCCCTGCTCCAGGGCCGCCTGCACGGTCCAGCGACCGGTGCCCTTCTGCCCCGCCTTGTCCATCACCAGGGATACCAGGGCAGCGCCGGTGTCCGGATCCACCACCTTCAGCACCTGGGCGGTCAGCTCCACCAGAAACGACTCCATGGGGCCCTGATTCCAGGCGTCGAAAACCTCGGCCATGGCCGGTTCGTCCATGCCCAACCCGCGTCGCATCACGTCATACACCTCGGCCAGCAGCTGCATGTCCGCATACTCGATACCGTTGTGCACCATCTTCACGAAATGACCCGCACCGTCCGGCCCCACATGGGTGACGCACGCCCCCGCATCGGTCTGGGCGGTGATCGCCTCGAAAACACTGCGGATCTCCGCATAGGACTCCTGCGAACCGCCGGGCATCATGGACGGCCCGTGGCGGGCACCCTCCTCGCCACCGGAGATGCCAACCCCCACGTAGTGCAGACCCTGATCACGCAACTGGCTCTCTCGCCGCTGGGTATCCTCGAACCAGGAGTTGCCGCCGTCCATGACGATGTCGCCGGGTTGCAGCAAGGGTTGCAGTTGCGCCAGCACCTGGTCCACCGGACTGCCGGCCTTGATCATCAGCAACACCCGCCTGGGACGTTCCAGCAGGTTGATGAAATCAGCCAGTTCCGGAGCACCGCCAAAGCGCTTACCGGCATGCTCCGCGAGAAACCCGTCCGTCACTTCCGAACGCCGGTTCCAGACAGCCACCGGAAACCCCTTTTCCTCCATGTTAAGGGCCAGGTTGCGTCCCATGACACCGAGACCGATAAGCCCGATATGGAACTGTTGTGATTCAGACATGATGGGTACCTTTACGATAAAACCGGGGCAGGCTCCCCGTCACACTCACGGGATAGCGCCGTAATCCGCTCACAGGGGACGATCCTTGGGCAGAGAGCGCGCAGCCTGTCGATCCAGGATCCAGTCTCCCTCCACGGCCAGTGCGGCCGGCACGCAGCCGTCCAGCAGAGCCCAGCGCACCGCGTCCGCCTTATCCTCGCCCTGCACCATCACCAGGACATGGCGGGCCTGCTGAATCACCGAGGGAGTGACGGTCAAACGCTGCCGCGGGGGCTTGCTGCCGATCACCGGCATCACCCGTCGGCGCTCCTCGTCGAGGGCCGCGGAACCTGGGAAAATGGAGGCGGTATGGCCGTCCTCGCCCACACCCAGCAACAGGATATCCATGCGTTCCGGCAGAATCGCCTCGTACTCCTGGGCGGCCTTGTCCGGCTCCTCCTCGCCACACATGCGATACACGGTCAAACCTTCCGGCGGGGCGCCGTGAAACAGGGAATCCAACACTGTGAAGGCATTGCTCTGTGGGGTATTCACCGGCACACAGCGTTCGTCCCCGAAGTACAGCCGGATGCGCCCCCAGGGGATGTCCGAACGTTCCGCGAGGCGTTTGTAGACCGGCAGGGGTGTTCCGCCTCCCGCCAGCATCAGGTGACAGTATTCTGAGGTCTCGAGGACGCTTTTCAGCTTCTCCACGATCCAGGTTTCCGCCTGCCCGACAAAATCCGCGGCGTCCACTATGACTCTTTCTCTGCTCATTCGCTGATCTCCCGCCATTGGCGACTGTATCGGTCCATGAGATTTTCGGCTTCGCCCGGGCCTTCACTGCCCTCGGCGTAAAACTGGGGTTGTTTCTTCTGCTCCGACTCCCAGGCATCCAGGATCGGGGTGACGAAGCGCCAGGCATGTTCCACCTCGTCGCGCCGGGCAAACAGGGTGGCATCGCCCTTGATGGCGTCCAGCAGAAGCCTTTCGTAGGCGTCCTTGATTGGGTGATTGAAGGTCTCCGAGTAACTGAAGTCCATCTCCACCCCGCCCACATCGAGCACGTCTCCGGGCTTCTTACTGCTGATTTTCAACGCCATGCCTTCATCCGGCTGGATGCGGATGGTCAGTACGTTGGGTTCGAGTTCCTGACAGATATCGTCACGGCCGAACAGGCACAGGGGCACCGGCCGGAAAGCCACCGAGATTTCAGTCATGCGGTGCGCCAGTTGTTTGCCCACCCGGAGAAAAAACGGCACCCCCTGCCAGCGCCAGTTGTCAATGTAGCACTTGATCGCCGCATAGGTGGGAGTGCGGGAGCGGGGATCCACATTTTCCTCATCCCGGTAACCGCGGTACTGGCCGAACACCACATGATCGAACACTTCCCTCCCGATGAACGGGCGCAAACCGCGCAGCACTTCGACCCGTTTGTCACGGATGTCGTCCGCGGAGAAGGAGACCGGCGGTTCCATGGCACACAGCGAGAGCACCTGCAGCAGATGGCTCTGAACCATGTCGCGCACGACCCCGGTCTTGTCGTAGAAACGCCCCCTCCCCTCCACACCGATGGATTCCGCGGCGGTAATCTGGATGTGGTCGATATATTTGCGGTTCCACAGGGGTTCGAAAATCGTGTTGCCCAGGCGGGCGACCAGGATGTTCTGAACCGTCTCCTTGCCCAGGTAGTGATCGATGCGGTAGACCTGCTCCTCCTGCAGGATCTCCCCCACCACCCGGTTGAGATCCGTGGCGGACTCAAGGTCCCTGCCGTAGGGCTTTTCCATGATCACCCGGGTCCAGGGCGTTTTCACCCCGCTCGATCCCAACAGCCCCGACTCGCTCAACCGATGCAGGATGATCGGCGCCGCAGACGGCGGGGTCGCCAGATAGAACAGGCGGTTGCCCTCGCTGCCGATCAGGGTCTCCAGTGATTCCAGAGTATCGCGCAGCCGGGCGTACCCCTCGGGGTCCTCGAAATTTCCCTCGACGTAGGCGATTCGTTGACTGAAGCCCTGCCACAGGGACGCATCGACCGGTTTGGAGCGGGAGTACTCCTCCACCGACTCGAGCAGCATCTGGCGGTAGGCCTCATGAGTCTGCGGCGAACGGCTGTAGCCGATCACCGCAAAGCGCTCATCCAGAGCCTTCTCCCGGCTCAGGTTATACAGCGCGGGGAGCAGTTTGCGCCGGGTCAGATCCCCGGCGGCACCGAAGATCACCAACGTGCAGGGACCGAGTGTATCGGCCTGGAGAAAAAGTTCGTTCTGGCTCAGACGCTGCTGGACTGAAAAATCAGGCTGCATCGTAACGGCATCCTTCACGGTTTTATTATGGGTTGTCACGGCGACTGCCCACCGTGGCGACGGTATATCCGATCCTCTGGTTAACGGTTATACCATCCCCGCCCGTGGGTTGTAAGGCATGCACCTGCCCGGGAGCGAAATTCCAGACCGCGGTTCAGCGTATTCGTCATGCAGTATGCAAAGGTGACGGAATCAGCGTCATGACGGACTGTACCGGGCAGCCAGGCCAGATCCCGGGTGAGGATGAATACCGGGGTTGTCCCGGATTAATTTTTTCCTGCAAAACGTATATACTTGAGGTTTCGGACTATTTCTTAATAATTTACGAAACGTTGGTCAATAAGGATGCGACCAGGAGCATCCGTATCGGCTGGACCGGAGTTGTCCGACGGACACCCTGTCACCCACGCAGGTCCGTAACCATCCGATTCGACTCCCGAACTAAAACCACGCATCCGAAATCTTTTTTTAGTTCCGTTTCCCCACACAATCTTTCAGGTAAAACACATTGCAGCAAGCTCTCAAAGTGGGCGTTTTTGTCGACGCCGAAAATGTGCGCTACAACGGCGGATATCAGCTCCGCTACGATGTTCTCAGAATGTTTGCAGGGCGATACGGCAGCACCCCGCTGAGACTGAACACCTACATCGCATTCGACCAGGAGCGGGCCAAGGAAGATCCGGAGTACCGGCGTCGCGCCCACGCCTACCAGCAGATGATTCGCGATTACGGCTGGAAAGTGATCGTGAAGACTGTTCGCCGTTACACGGACGACGAGGGAAACGTCACCACCAAGGCAAACGCAGACCTGGACATGGCGGTGGACGCCATGCTGCAGTCAGAAAAACTCGATCTGCTGCTGATGGTCACCGGTGACGGGGACTTCCTCCAGGTGGTGACTGCCCTGCAGGATCGCGGCTGCCGGGTCGAACTGCTGGGATTCCGCAACGTATCCCAGGAACTGCGCCGCCTGGTCGATGACTACTATCCCGGCTTTCTAATCCCGGACCTGCTGCCGATCTCCTATGAACCCCGGAACGAGTGGGGAGAACCCGGCTCCTGCGTGCGCGGGGTCTGCTCCAAATGGTTTCCGGAAAAGGGCTACGGATTCCTGCGCTTCATCAAGCGTATCGACCCGAACCTGTGGATCATCGACCCCCGCCAGGAGGGTTCCCCCTACGAAAGCGTGTTCTGCCATGTCAACGAACTGGCCGACGAAGTCACTGACGAGGTAATGCTCAACCGGGAATCGATTCTGGAGTTCTACATCGAGAAAAGCGACAAGGATGATGGCCTGGTGGCCAATAATGTACGCCTGGTGCCGAGTTACGGCGCCAGTGGACTGTGATTGCTCGACACTCAGCGCACCAATGACCCGGCCGCTCGACTGAGTCTCCGGCCGGATCCTACTCCTCGATCAGGCGATAGCCCGGCAGCGGCCCCTTGTGACGGATGATGGTACTGCTGCGCATCGGATAGACGCCCTGCTCCCGGTCTTTGAAAAAGGCCTGCAGGGTTTCATAGATTACCGGGAAGGCGATCTGCTCCCAGGGTATCTGGTCAGCCGCCAGCAACGCCACTTCCAGGCTCTCCTCGCCTGCGGCAAAATCCAGATCCAGCAGGCGGCTGCGAAACATCAGATAGACCTGGTTGATGTGCGGCAGATTGTAGAGACTGTACAGCCCCTCTACCTCGACCCGGGCGCACGCCTCTTCCAGGGTCTCGCGTGCGGCGCCCTGCTGACTGGTCTCGCCGTTCTCCATGAAACCGGCCGGCAGGGTCCAAAAACCGTAGCGGGGTTCAATCGCCCGTCGACACATCAGTACCTTGTCTTCCCACACCGGTATGCAACCGACCACGATCTTCGGATTCTGGTAGTGAATGGTCTGGCAGGCGGCGCAGACATAGCGGGGCCGGTTGTCTCCCTCGGGGACCAGAATCTCGACCTTTTCTCCGCATTGACTGCAAAAATTCATCATCCGCCTCTTGCTCAGATACAGCGCTTGAATCTGCCATTAACCCATGGGTTAATGGCAGATTCAAGCGATCAAGAGAGAACACATGTCTGAACTGTCCCAGGCTCCGGAAGCCGATATTGAAGAAGCCATGGCCGCGATTGACCTGGGTTCCAACAGTTTCCACCTGATCGTGGTGCGGGTCCACGAGGGCCACATCCAGATCATCGACCGGATGAAAGAGATGGTGCGCCTGGGGGAGGGGCTGACAGAAGACAAACGTCTCGATCCGGCGGTGGCGGAACGGGCGCTGGACTGCCTGCGGCGCTATTCTCAGCGCCTCAAACCCCTGCCTCCGGAAAACATCCGCGTGGTCGGTACCAACACCATGCGGCAGATCCACCCCGCGGACAACTTCCACAGCCTTGCGGAAAAGGCACTGCTGCATCCGATCGAGATCATCTCCGGCCGTGAGGAGGCTCGCCTGGTCTACCTGGGTGTGGCGCACGGCCTGGCCGCCAACGACGACACCCGGCTGGTGGTCGACATCGGCGGCGGAAGCACGGAAATGATTCTGGGTCAGCGCTACGAACCCTTCGAACGCGAAAGCCTGCACATGGGTTGCGTGAGCATGAGCCGGCGGTTTTTTGCCGACGGGGCGATCACCCAGCAGGCCATGCGCGAAGCACGACTGGCCTGCGCACTGGAAATCCGTCCCGTACGCAACCGCTTCCGTGACGGAGGCTGGATCAATGCCATAGGCAGCTCCGGAACCATCAAATCCATCGGCAGCGTGGTCACCGAGCAGGGTTGGAGCGAATCCGGTATAACCCGGGAATCCCTGGACCGGCTCATCGAGTATTTGATTACCTGCGGCTCGGTGGAGAAGATCGATCTGAAGGGGCTGTCTGAGCAGCGCAGACCGGTGTTCGTCGGCGGGGTCGCGGTATTGTCAGCGGTATTCGAATACATAGGGATTTCAAAGATGGAAGTCTCCAGCGAGGCACTGCGCGAAGGCCTGATCTACGACATGATCGGCCGCGACCACGAGCAGGACATCCGGGAGTTGACGCTCAACGCCCTGGCATCACGCTACAGCATCGACGCCGAACAGGCCCGTCGGGTCGAGGACACCGCATTGAGCCTGTTGGAACAGGCGGAACGCTCCTGGTGTCTGCAGGATCCGCGATACCGCGGGATGCTCTCCTGGGCCGCGCAGATGCACGAGATCGGTCTGACCGTATCCCACAGCCAGTTCCAGAAACACGGCGCCTACCTGCTGGAGAATTCTGATCTTTCAGGCTTCTCCCGTCAGGAGCAAACCGTTCTGGCCGCCCTTGTGAGGGGCCACCGGCGCAAATTTCCCGGCACTGTCTTCGAACAGCTGCCTAAAGAGGTGGTCACCTGCACCAAGCAGCTTTGCATACTTCTGCGCCTCGCGGTGCTCAATCACCGCGCCCGCTCCACCAGCGCCAAACCCCTGCCGCGGCTCGAAGTGGAGGACAACCGCATCTCCCTGGTGTTCCCCCAGGACTGGATCAACCACCACCCGCTCACCCAGGCCGAGCTGTTGCAGGAAGCGGCCTATCTCAAACCGGCAGGGTATCTGCTGAGGTTTTCCTGAGCGAAGCGTCTGGAATCCTCTGATTTGACAAGACGGCGGTGAATAACCACGCTTAGTTTGGATGAACGGCAGACCCGAATCTCAGCATCCCCAGGGACATGTCGTCGATATTTCACAGCTACCGCACATGAAACACCCGGCAGGCACGGCATGCCGGATCATGGCAGTGTGATGTCATCGCACCTTACGAGACAATGACTCAGCTACCCGGCAAGTTGATTTGGTCACCGAAAGCCCAGGTGATAATCGTCCTCAGCGGGACCATCATCGTACTGCTGATGATGGCCATGGTCTTCTATCTGGGACACCGCATTGCGGCCCACCATGCCCCGCTGGTGGATGCCAGCATGGAACTCAAGCTCGAGGTCACCACCGCACACCTCTGGTTCGAGGAGATCGTTTCCGGCGACACGAGCGAACCGATCGACGTGGTATGGGAATCCCTGGATCTCGCGGAGTGGTATGGAACGAGCCTGTTGCATGGAGGCTCCAACCAGATGGGGACCTACCCTGCGCTCGAAGATGAGCAACTGAGAAAGATGGTCACTGCGGTACTCGCACTGCTGGCCGAGTTCAGACAGGTCACGGAATTTCGATACCATCAACAAGCCGCCCCCGGGACCGAGATCGATCAGCAGTACGATGCACTGTTTCGCGAGGTACTTGCCTTGAGTGATGCGGTTGAGCTGGCCGTCCTGGCATTGATCGAGCGAGAATACACCCACTATTACCGCTTCGGCTACCTGCTTCTGGGTCTTGCGATTGCGGCCAGTTTCTTCACCGCACGGCTCATCTATTCGAAAAGCCTCATCAACCAGGACCTGGTGGCATCGATTGCCGAAACCAACCGCACCATCGAAGCGCAGAACAGGGAACTCGATTACAAGGCGCATTTCGATGCCCTGACCGGCCTACCCAACCGGGTGTTGTTCCTCGACCGGATCAATCAGGCTATTTTGCAGGCGAAACGGGATGGCGACTCATTTGCCCTGCTGTATGTGGACTTTGACCACTTCAAGCAGATCAATGATATTTTCGGCCACGCAGCCGGAGACCATGTCCTCTGGGAGGTGGCTCAGCGCATGCTGGAGTGCATCCGGGAATCGGACACGGCCGCGCGCATCAGCGGCGATGAATTCGGCATCATCATCCACAACCGCACGCAACGAAATCTGCAGCGAGAGGTTTGCAGCACCCTGGCATCCAAGCTTAATCAAAACATGCGCACGCCCATCGCGTACCTAGATCACAAAATCCACAGCAGCGTCAGCATCGGTATTGCAATCTACCCGGAGAACGGCGAGAGCGCCGAACAGCTGATGAGCAATGCGGATGCCGCCATGTATCACGCAAAAACCCAGGGGAAGGACCGTTACTGGTTTTACACGCCGGAACTGGGGCAGGCGATCCATGATCAGAACCAAAACCTTTCGCTGATACGCAACACCCTCAAAGCGGATGATCTGGTCGTTCATTATCAACCCCAGATCATGCTTGATTCCCGAAACCTCTACGGCTTCGAAGCCCTGGTCCGAATCCACCACGACAATCAGCTGATGATGCCTTATGAATTCATCCCGATTGCCGAGAAGTTCGGCATCATCGATCAGATCGACTTCCAGGTATTCCGCCAGGCATTGCATCAGGCCAGGGTGTTTATCGATGCGCGCATCGACTTTCAGCGGATCTCAGTGAACGTCTCGACCCTCACCCTGTTGCAGAATGACTTTTTATCCCGGGTGAAGGATGGTCTCAGGGAATCCGGAATGGACGGCTCCCGACTGGAGTTCGAGATCACCGAATCTGCCCTGGTCAAAGACTTCGCGCACACCACCAGGCTCCTGCAAGCGTTACATGAACTGGGCATCCGTATCGCCATCGACGACTTCGGAACCGGATATTCCTCCATGAGTTATCTCAGGGACCTCAAGGTGGATAGCCTCAAGATCGACCGAAGCTTCGTCAGCAACTACCGCAGCTGCCCTTCGACGGAAGCCATCCTGCACCACATCGTCCAACTCGGCCACGCGCTCAAACTGGACATCATTGCCGAAGGCATCGAGCACGAACAGGCCGCAGCGCATCTGTTGGAAATCGGCTGCAACATTGGCCAGGGTTATCTTTTCGCCAAACCGGCGGCTCCCGATCAGCTGATCGAACGTATGAAGATTCATGATCAGCCGAAACAGGGGGGATTCCTGGGCTGACCACAAACATGAGACTCACCCTCACCTATGCCGCCCTGTGGGTTGTGCTGGCGATCGTTGCCATCGTCAACGGTGCGATACGCATGAAAGTCTATGCGCCAGCGATGAGTGAGCTTTCCGCGCATCAACTGTCTACCTTGAGCGGGCTGATTCTGTTCAGTCTCTGCATCGGCCTGTTCACCGGCATCTGGCCGATCGCAACAGCCGGGCAGGCTCTGCGCATCGGCGTGATCTGGCTTGCCATGACCATCCTGTTCGAGTTCATCTTTGGTCATTACGTGATGGGACATTCCTGGAGCAGACTGTTGCATGACTACAACTTTTTGCAGGGTCGCCTGTGGCTGCTGGTGCTGGCGTGGACGGCTATCGCGCCCTGGGTGTTTTTTCACATCCGCTCCTGACCCACAGGATGAACAGGTCCCGGAATTCATGTGTACAGCAACCACAGGATAAACAGCCCCGCAAGAACAGCGGCTCCCGTCAGTAGTTCCCGGCCCATCCGCAGCGAGCGGTTCCGGTCATGCTCAAGACGCTGTTTCAATTGATGCAGTTGAGTCAAACTCAGTGAGGAACAGTGCGGACAGTCATCCAGGTCAGCGGCATAGCGCAATCCGCAACTTGAACATTTGCGGGTCGGTTTCCGATTACGCAACAGCGCCCAGGACATCATCAGACTCATCACAGCTCCATTGCATGGACCTTAGAGGTTGTTAATAACCTTGCACACGGCCAGGCACACCCCGCTTGTGCAGACTGCACCGGGCAACTCCGAACACAGCGATCAGGGTTGCCTGAGCAGCTCCCGGATCGCGGCAATCAGAGTCTCGGCCTGGGTGCCATGGGGATAGCTGCGAACCAACTGTCCCCTGGTATCGATCAGGTAGCTGTCAGCGGAATGATCCACCGGGTAATCCGTCTCCTGTGCCTGTCTGACGATCCGGTATGCGGCTCCGTAGCGGTGTGTCACCTGTGTGAGCTCGGCGTCGGTACCGGTCAGGCCGATCAGGCTGGGGTGAAAGTAGTTCACATAGGTTTCCAACCGATCGAGGCTGTCACGCCCGGGATCCACGCTGATGAACAGGGGCTGCACACGTGCCTGTTCGTCCTTGTCCAGGCTGTCCATGATGGAACCGAACAGAGACAGATTGGTGGGGCAGATGTCGGGACACCAGGTGTAACCGAAGTAGAGCAGCACCACCCGGCCGCGAAAGTCTGCAAGGTTGACCGGTCCCTGCTTGGAATTGAGGGTGAAATCCCCTCCCTGGGGTGCTTCCGCGAGGGGGACGGTCATGTCATGCCCGGGATCAGGCTGCCACACCAGCAGCAGCCACAACAACACCCCCAGCAGGGCCAGAACGGTGACCATGAATCCCCGTTTGAGCATTCAGATTTCGACCCGGTCGCCTTTCTCTTCCAGCCACTTCTTGCGATCCGAGGCACGCTTCTTTGCCAGCATCATGTCCATGACCTGGTGGGTTCGCTCCTCGGTCTCAAGGGTCAGCTGGATCAGCCGGCGGGTATCCGGATGGATGGTCGTCTCCCGCAACTGCATCGGGTTCATTTCACCCAGCCCCTTGAAGCGCTGGACATTGACCTTGCCCTTGAGCTTTTCCGCCTCGATCCGGTCCAGGATGCCCTGCTTCTCCGAATCGTCCAGGGCGTAGAACACCTGCTTGCCCACATCGATGCGGTAGAGCGGAGGATTGGCGATATACACATGCCCTTCGGCCACCAGGGGCTTGAAATGGCGCAGGAACAGGGCACACAACAGGGTCGCAATATGCAGTCCGTCGGAGTCCGCGTCGGCGAGAATACAGATTTTGCCGAAGCGCAGCCCGGACAGGTCGTTGCTACCCGGCTCGACACCGATGGCCACGGAGATGTCATGCACTTCCTGAGACGCCAGGACATCCAGGGGGTCCACTTCCCAGGTATTGAGAATCTTGCCCCGCAGCGGCATGATCGCCTGGTATTCCCGGTCCCGGGCCTGTTTCGCGGAACCGCCCGCGGAGTCGCCCTCCACCAGGAACAGTTCGCTGCGGGTCGGATCCACGTTGCTGCAGTCCGCCAGCTTACCCGGCAGGGCCGGTCCCTGGGTCACCTTCTTGCGCGCCACCTTGCGCCCGGCACGCATCCGTCCCTGCGCAGACGTGATCGCAAGCTCGGCGATCCGTTCGCCGATGTCCGTGTGCTGATTCAGCCACAGGCTGAAGGAGTCCTTCACCACCCCCGAGACGAAAGCGGCGCACTCCCGGGAGGAGAGCCGTTCCTTGGTCTGGCCCGAAAACTGGGGATCCTGGAGCTTTACCGAAAGCACGTAAGCAACCCGGTTCCAGACATCCTCGGGGGTCAGCTTCACCCCACGCGGAAGCAGGTTACGGAACTCGCAGAACTCCCGCACCGCGTCGGTCAGGCCGGTACGCAGACCGTTGACATGGGTACCCCCCTGGGGGGTGGGAATCAGGTTGACATAGCTTTCGAGGACCGGATCGCCGCTTTCCGGCAACCACACCACGGCCCAGGCCGCGGCCTCCGAGTTGCCGCTCATCTCGCCGACGAAGGCCTCCTCGGGGATATGCTCTTCACCCTGAAGCGCATCCAACAGGTAGTCTCTCAGCCCGTCCTCGTAGAACCAGGCCTCCCGCTCTCCGCTCTTTTCATCATGAAACGATACCTTGAGCCCGGGACAGAGCACGGCTTTGGCACGCAGCACATGACGCAGCTGTCGGGTGGAGAAGCGGGCGCTGTCGAAGTATTTCTCATTCGGCCAGAAGCGCACCCGGGTACCGGTGTTGTTGCGCCCCACCTTACCCACCACCTCAAGGTCGGACACCTTCTCTCCGTCAGCGAAGGCAATGTTGAATTCCTCGCCTCCGCGCTTCACCCAGACCTCGAGATGTCGGGACAACGCGTTCACCACCGACACCCCCACCCCATGCAGGCCTCCGGAGAACTGGTAGTTCTTGTTGGAGAACTTGCCACCCGCGTGGAGCTTGGTGAGGATCACCTCAACACCCGGCACGCCGAGCTTCGGATGCCGGTCCACCGGCATACCGCGGCCGTCATCCACCACTTCCAGGGAACCGTCCTTGTACAGGGTCACCTCGATGGATTTGGCATATCCGGCCACCGCCTCATCCACACTGTTGTCGATAACCTCCTGGGCCAGATGGTTCGGCCGGGAAGTCTCAGTGTACATTCCCGGTCGCTTGCGCACGGGCTCCAGGCCACTGAGGACTTCGATATCAGATGCGTCGTAACTGCCACTCATGCTGGGTAGTCGTACCTGTCATGCTAAGGAATAACGCCGGGCAGTTTACACATCTGGCATGGGACTGGCGAGTCCGGCCCCGTTACACGGGCTTTGACTCCCCGGAGCGTCCCGGGACCCGGGTTTACAGGCCATTGATTCCCAGTGGAAAGGTGGTTAGTGTTATTTGCCTGAACAGACCCTGCCCCCGGCAGAGCAACGCGCAGCCACTGTGCCTGGATGATATCGATAACGTGCCCAGAAAAGCGAAAACACCGGCCTTTGAAGAGGCCTTGAAAGAGCTGGAAAGCCTGGTCGAGAGCCTGGAACAGGGCGACCTGCCGCTGGAGGATTCCCTGAAATCCTTCGAACGCGGGGTCGTCCTGACCCGAATCTGCCAGGATGCGCTCAAGGAGGCAGAGCAGAAAGTCCAGATCCTCAACGGAGAGACCCCTAAAGACGAGCTGGAACCCTTCACCGATGACCGTGAATGAATCCCTGGAAGACTACATGCGGATGTGCAAACAGCGGGTTGAGACGGCCCTCGACCAGCGACTGCCCAGCCCCGCCACCCTGCCCGGCCGCCTGCATGAGGCAATGCGTTACTCCTGCCTGGACGGCGGCAAACGGATTCGCCCGTTACTGGTATACGCCACCGGACAGGCCCTGGGGGTTGACCTGGAGATGCTCGACGCACCGGCCTGCGCCATCGAATTGATGCATGTCTATTCCCTGGTGCATGACGACCTGCCGGCAATGGACGATGACGACCTGCGGCGCAATCGCCCCACCTGTCATCGGGCTTTCGATGAGGCGACCGCTATACTGGTGGGCGATGCCCTGCAGACCCTCGCATTCCAGGTCATCTGCTGCGACAACAGGATGCCGGCTGACGCCGCCCTGCGCATGGCGATGGTGGAGACTCTGGCCCGCGCCAGCGGATCCCGGGGCATGGCCGGCGGACAGGCCCTCGATCTGGCGGCGGTGGGACAGGAACTGAACCTGGCGGAACTTGAAAATCTGCATATTCACAAAACCGGCGCGCTGATTCGGGCCGCCGTGCGCATGGGCGCACAACTCAGCTCCACCCCCGATGCGGGGCGGATGCGTCAGCTCGATCACTACGCCAAGTGCATCGGACTGGCGTTTCAGATCCAGGACGACATTCTCGACGTGGAGGGCGACACCGAAACCCTCGGCAAGACCCAGGGCAAGGACAAGGCCCAGGCAAAACCCACCTATCCATCGATACTGGGGCTTGCGGAAGCCAAGGAGAAAGCCGAGGCACTGGTGCGCGAGGCCCTGCAAAGCCTGGCGGACTTCAATGCTGACGCAGACCCGCTGCGATGGATTGCCGGCTACATCACTGCCAGAACCCACTAGGGCCAACCGCAAAGCGCCCCTCTGCGGCGCAAATTTGACTCATCACACAGATTCTTGGGATAATTACCTGTTCGACCCGGTCGAAACAAGCAAGGCTGGGCGATACCCGTCTTCACGGACGGAATCGCCAAATACCGGAAGAAATGTCCGTTGTCCCGGCAAATCAGCACGGCTACCCTTGAACGTCGACCTTGATAGTGAAGTTGCTCCCGCATCGCGGGGCAGGATACATCTAAATGCTTGATAAAACACCGCTTACCGGCTCCCAGATCGCTGACGTACAGAACAGCGCCGATACCCGTCAGATCGCCATCAACAAGGTGGGGATCAAGGATATCCGTCATCCCATGCGGATCAAGGACCGAAGCGAGGTTGAGCAGCACACGATTGCCAGCTTCAACATGTACGTAAACCTGCCGCACAACTTCAAAGGCACGCACATGTCCCGTTTCGTGGAGATCCTCAACGGCCACGACACCGAGATCACGGTTCAGTCCTTCCGGGACATGCTGGCGGAAATGACCGATCGCCTGGAGGCGGAATCGGGCCATATCGAGATGAATTTCCCCTTCTTCATCAAGAAAACCGCCCCGGTGTCCGGGGTCCAGAGCCTGCTCGATTATGATGTGACCCTGATTGGTGAGATCCATGACGGCAAGCCGGAAATCGATATCAAGGTCGTGGTGCCGGTCACCAGTCTCTGCCCCTGTTCGAAAAAGATCTCCGACCGCGGTGCGCACAACCAACGCTCTCACGTCACCGTGCAGGCCCGCACCCAGGGTTTCATCTGGATCGAAGAAATCATCGACATGGTCGAGAAGCAGGCCTCCTGCGAACTTTTCGGTCTGCTCAAGCGCCCGGATGAAAAGTTCGTCACCGAACGAGCCTACGACAATCCCAAGTTCGTCGAAGACATCGTGCGCGATATCGCGGTGCAACTGAACCAGGAAGAGCGCATCAGTGCCTACGTGGTGGAGTCAGAGAATTTCGAATCCATCCACAACCATTCAGCCTACGCCCTGATCGAACGCGACAAGCTGATCGACCCGGTCTGACACCCCCCACGCCTTCAATCCTTTCGCACGGCCTGTCGGATGACTCATGACAGGCCACGTGTGCCCCCTCGGGCGCTCATGGATGCGCTGGTCTGATCAGTATGTGACTACCGTAACACATTGATTCGGGGCTAGATTGCGCAAACAGACATTTACTGTAGAATGCCCGGGGTTATGAGGTCATACGCCACATCGCCCCAGCAGTGAAACCTGCATACAGGGATCATTAAGGAAGAACATCAGAACATTCAACGGACAGACAATGGAGTAGTAGCATGTCTCAGTGTTGCAAAGCAGTATCGCTTCCGAGACACATCAAACATTTTTTCATCTTCATCCACCTGGTTTTCCTCACGTCCTTCTCCCTCGACGTGAATGCCGACCATTCGCTGACGACTCAGAGTCTCGATTTTGGCGGTATCGGCGTGAATCAGACCACCTCGCAAAGTCTCGCTCTGACTCTTACGACCGAGACCTTTGACAGTCTGATCCAGTCGATCGATACCACCGGCGACTTCTTCATCTCGTCTCATGACTGCCCGTTCAACGATCCGACCCCGACCACTTGCAGCATTGTTGTCCTGTTCAACCCTCAATCGATCGGCACCATTGAAGGCAGTCTGACCATTGCAGGCCTGGACCGACCCATGGACGGGACAGAGATACCTTTTGCCGAAACCGTCCAGTTGACCGGCGTCGGCCTGTTCAGCGAATTGAGATTCAGTCCCAACAACGAGTTGAATTTCGGCTCCATCGAGGTGAATACCGTCAGCGCCCCGATGTCGCTGGTATTGTCCAACACCGGCAATGGCCCGATCGATCTGACCCATATCGCCATCTCGGCCGGTTTCACCCAGACCAACGACTGCCCGGCCTCATTGCCCGCGGACAGCAGTTGCTCATTCAGTGTGCGTGGCGCGCCCAGCAATGAAATCACTTACAGCGGTTCACTGCAGGTCGATGGGGCGGCGCCCCAGGGTGATGTGGTGACCGGCATCAACCTGCTGGTCGAGGGGGTGGGCAGCGAACTCACGGTTTCGCCCACCAGCCTGCGGCTGGCCGATACGCCAGTGGGCGGCATCAGTGACACCCGGCAGATCACCATCAGCAACCGGGGCTCGGAGCCCTTGAACAATCTCAGCATGTCCCTGGTTGCACCTTTCAACTTCACTCACGACTGCCCGGCCACCCTCTACCCGACCGATGCGTGCAGTGTATCGGTCAATGCCAGCCCCGCCACGGCCGGCGACATCAGCGCCAGTCTGGTGATCCAGGGCAATACGACGACCGGAAGTAAAACCCAGACAGTCGTCCTCGGCATACATGCCACCCAGGGCGCTCTGTCCGTGTCGCAGAACGGATTGATCTTTTCTGACACACCGGTCGGCAGTGATTCCCAGCCCCAGGCGCTTACCCTGACCAATGACGGCGATGCGGCGCTCAGCCTGAATGACTTCGTCATCGACGCCCCGTTCACCCAGGAGAACGACTGTGGGACTCAGCTTCCAGTGGGTGAAAGTTGCGATCTGACGATTCTGTTCGCACCGCAGGTGGCCGGCACCATCCAGGGTACCCTGACTATCGATACCGATGCAGGCAGCAGCAGCGTGACACTGGCAGGTGTCGCCAGCGACGCGAATGCCGTGGACGATCCCGTGGTTCCACCCCCGGCTGGCATCACCCTGACGCCATCGACGACGTCGTTGCTGTTTCCCGACACCCCGGTGAACCGGACCAGCTCACCGCAAACATTCAGCGTCACCAACCAGGGCGATACCTCCGCCACCCTCAGCAGCATTTCGCTCGACCCGGATTTCACACAATCCAGCAACTGCATCGGCAGCCTGGCGGCAGGCGCCGCCTGCGAAGTCAGCGTGGTTTTCAATCCCGCCGCGCCCGGTACCGTCAGTGGCGCCCTGAGCCTCGACACCAGCCAGGGGACGATCACGGTTTCACTCTCCGCTACAGCCATTGCTGCCACCAGCACCACACCGCCGGTCATCAGCGATCCTGATCAGATTGCCGAACTGCTCGACCCCTACGAGGGTGAAGATCCCAATATCGCCGCAACCGGTGACGCGATTGCCGCAGGCTGTGCCAGCGGACGGGTCAGCGAGCGCATGCAACAGGACTGCAATAGTCTGATCGTGGCTGCCAGCGATGGGGACTCGGGGACTGCAAACGCGCTGATGGAGATCACGCCCGAGGCCTCGGGCAAGGCCAACAGCATATCCCGGCTTGGAGGCAAGGCCCAGGTACGCAACCTGGGTGCGCGCATTTCCGCTCTGCGCAACGGTGCCCGGGGGCTCTCGATGAACGGCTTGAACTGGAGCATTGATGGAGACTCCCTGCCCCTCGCAACACTCATCAACGCATATCAGGCCGGACTTTACAGAGGTGGAGCAGCAGGCGATGACGGCGATCTGTACGACGCCCGGCTCGGGGTCTTTGTCACGGGCAGCATCGGAACCGGCAGCAAGGATGACACCGCGCTTGAATCCGGCCTCGACTTCGACACCCAGGGCATCACCCTGGGCAGTGATTACCGCTTCACGGATCAATTCATCCTCGGCGGTGCCCTGGGATATGTCAGCACCCGCTCGGATCTGACCAACAACGGCGGTAAACTGGACACCCGGGGTTACAGTATCAATCTGTACGGCACCTATTTCAGTGCAGCGGATTACTTTGTCGATTTCGCTGCGGGATACGGCCAGAACCGCTTCGACCAGGAACGTCGAATCATCTACCTGTTGGATGATTCAGCCAACGTGAACCAGGTCTTTTCCGCGGATTACGATGGCGACACCTACAGTCTGTTCATCGGCTCCGGTTACGATCTGAACCGAAATGCCTGGAGCTTCGGCCCACGCCTGGACGTCGAGTACATTCGCTCAGACATCGAAAGCTTCCGCGAGCAGAGCCAGGATCGCGAGGCCGATGGCAGTGGCTGGGCAACCCGGGTGGAGGATATGCAGCAAACCTGGTTGACCCTTAACCTGGGCGGAAGAGTCGCCTACACCCACAGCACCGACTGGGGCGTGCTGATCCCCTATTGTCGTCTCGACTGGCTGCATGAGTTCAAGGACGACGCACAGACCCTATCGGCCTATTTCGTCGACGACCCCGATGCACAGGCCATCGAGATACACACCGATGAACCGGACCGGGACTACATGCGCCTGCGGATTGGCGCTTCGGCCCAGATGCAGAACGGACTGGTCGGATTCATCGATTATGGCCGACTCTTCGCCAGAGACAACTGGAACAGCCAGGATTTCAGTATCGGCATGCGGATGGCGTTTTACTAACAGTATGTCGCCGGGTGACAAGTCAACACAGCCGGAGCCGACTCGCTATACTCAACATTCAAGCGATACGTTTCGGCCGTCTCCCGTATAACTGGCAGTCATCGCGACCCGGCCGGCCCTCTCAGCGGAACCCTCATGACCGGTGACAAGCGAATATTGGACCGACTGGCACTAGGTTTTTTAAACCTGATCGTCGGCTTGCCGACCGGGGCTCTGTTATGGGTCATGCTGAACGGCTTTCCCTGGGCCGCATCAGCCTGGCTGCCTGCCTCTTTCATCTTCTGGTTTACCGGTGTCATGGTTGTCCTGGGAATTCTCATGCAGGAGGTACTTTTCCTGGGCATCTACACTCGATGCTGGAATTTCCTCATGCTCTGGTTCAAGGGTGGCTGGTGACCATCTGCGATGGATCATATTTGGGCATGACATCCTTTCCTGCGATCCGATGAGTCGGCCGGGTCTTCTTTATATTTGCGATTGCTGATGAGTCACGACCCACAGCCGGTCATCCGCTGGCGTGGCGAATGGTTGTGGGTTAGTTTGAGGTGTTCGCTGCGCTCCCGGCGGAAGCTTTCCCCACTTGATCGTTCAGCCCTGTTCAGCCTGTGATGCCTGGTCCAGTCGTACACGCAGTTCGCGCAGTGCATCCAGGGTCGCGGTCATGATGATTTCCTGATCCCGGTATCCCATCTCCTCTCCAATGGGTGAAAAGATGGACAGGGATTGCCGACGGCACTTGTCCATGTGATGTCGATAGGCGTCGATCAGCCGATCCAACTCCCGGGTATCGATGCTGCGTCCGCTTTTATGGGGGTCATAGTGACGGATTTCGTCATTGCTGACACGGTCTCCGAACAGGATCGCGATGTCGTTTTCCAAGGCGACCCGGTTGAGGTCGATCAGGGCAAGACGCTGGTTGTTCAAAAATCCCGCCAGGTTGAAGAACAGGCTCACTGCCATGATCGTATAGACCCAGTTACTGGGCGGCATGATATCGACCAGCCAGGGAAGATACTCATCGGCAAGCTCCGCACCCTGATTCTCGTAGAATCCGCGCGCGGATTCAGAAAGCACCAGGCCCGGGGGTGTCTTGGTGGCGCGGTTGCGTTCAATGAAGTTTGGATTGGCGCGTTCCAGCAGGGTCATGATGGCAATGACATCGGAATGACTTGCACAGCCATTGCTGAGCAACAGGGTGTCGAGTCGCAACAACGGCTTGTCAGCGGGAGGGAGAATCCGCACCGGGTCGTACTGTCCGGCGGCAAGGGTGCCGAAATGGAGAAACGGAAAACGCCGTGACAACGCCTCGGTCTGTTGCAGACCGACAACCTTCAGTCCCCGTTCCCTTACCGCCCGGCTGATGAGTTCCGCATCTTCATCAATGACGAAAAACGCGAGATCCAGTTGGCCAATGGCCGCCATCTCCACCTGCTGCTGTAGCGGGTGATTTTCCAGGCTGACGCCCAAGGCTTCGAAACCCAGGCTCTTGTACAGGCGTTCCGCCAGGAACGCACTGCCGCTGCGCTGCGGCCCCACACCGATGCGATACCCCCTGAGATCCGCCAGCCGGTCGACCTTGTCACCGACACGTCCAAGCAACAGCAACGCCTCCGGTCGCCCCACCCGTCCAATCAGTTCCAGCCCCTGGTAAGCCGTGCTGTCGAAGCCGTCCTGCACCAGCGCCATCTGCACCTCACAACCTTCCCGGGCGGAGAACAGGCGCTGCAGATTCTCCAGAGAACCCCGCGATGGGGTGTTGATGATCGTGGCGCCCTCGGCGGCGGCTGTGCTGGCCAGGCGTTCGACCATGCTGTGATACTGTCCCTCCTCGGATCCGGAAAGCACCGCCAGCTCCACATAGGAAAGATCAGGCACCAGATCCAGATTGCGAAACAGCAGCGCGCCCAGTCCAATGGCAATGGAGACCACCGAGGCGCGCAATGCGAACCGCCCCCAGAGAATCCGCTTGTGCCGGGAAATGAGAAACGAAGTCTTTTCCAAACGGATCTTTTTCGGCCTGGCTGATTTGCTCATGGTTTAATGAATCCCTGCAGTGCGTCAGTTATATGATCCATATCCTGTCCACGAAGGCCCAGTGCGACCCATCATACCTCAGGATCGACGAACCTATCAGGGTCCTGGCGCCGTCATAATCTGAACAGCCCGGCCTGCTCTGAATACGTTGTACCATTAAAGCCTGGTTCCAGTATCCAGCATAGGGGAAAGCGTGCCGCTTTACCGGCAGAAAATACACGGTTGTGATGGCGTCGGAGGTTTGCCCGCCCGCCCTTACCCGGATGGCGGATCGGAGCAGTCTGTTGACGATCCCGGGCCAGCCGGTCAATCCCAATTGCGCACAAAATCGTCCGGATCACCCAGTTCACGCAGCATTCGGGAGCGGAACTCCCTGCGGTAGAGTACGCCCACCACCAGGGTGGCGGCGACAATCAACGCTAGCGGATGGAGAAACCAGCTCAGGTAGGCAAGCCCGAAATAGTAGGCGCGCAGCCCGCGATTGAAAGTGTTGGTGGCATTCGAACTGACCCTTGCCGCCCGCTCTGCATAACGCCCACTCCAATCCGGCAGGGCCTCACTCCCCGGTGCGGCGCCGATCATGATCGAAAGATAGTTGAAGTGACGCATTGACCAGGTGAACTTGAAGAAGGCGTAGACGAAGACCAGCAACAGCAGGAACAGCTTCAATTCCCACACTTCTCGGCTGCTCTGCACTGCAAAACTCAGGGTACTCACCACCGCCATGGCGGTATCCATGGTACCCATCACCGCCAGCAGGCCCGCGAGGATGAAGATCGTGGTGGAGGCCAGGAAGGTGGTGGTACGGGAGAGAATCGCGACGATGTTGGAATCGACGATACGCGCTTCCCGGTGCAGCATTTCATACATCCACTGAGACCGGTAACGGTTCATCACGCTCATCAGGGTGAGCTGCTCCCGGGCGCGGCGATCCGCAAAACGGGTGTATCCCACCCAACACAGCAGAAACCAGGCAAAGGCCAGGGTATCGAGCAGAGGGATCATCACCGGTCAGCCCCCTCAGAAGCGCTGTTGCAGCATCAACAGGTCACCCTGATCCTGCATCGTGACCCGGTTGAGAAAACTCATCCCGAGCAGCACCCGGGGCGGCCCATCCGTATCGATGACGAACCCACGCACCCGGTTGAGGGTGATGTCGCCGACCTTTACCCGATCAAGCACCACGTCAAAGGCCCGCGCTGTGCCACTGGCGGTATTCACATAGATCGGGGTGCCCTCGATGCGATAGGAGATGCCCAGGCGACGGGCCTGGTTGGCATGCATGGCCACCGCAGTGGCGCCGGTATCCACGAGGAAATTCACGGTGCGTCCATTGATGCTGCCCACCGTCGTGTAGGCGCCGGATTGATCACGCCAGATCTTCGCGCTGATTTGCTCAGGCCGGGTGAACCGGGTACTGATATGTGCGCCCAGAGGATAGTGCTGTCGCTGTCCATCGACCTCGATGACCGCCTCACGGCTGTTGGCGGAAATCAACAGCACGCCTTCCGGGGAGGGTTGTTCGAGTTTCAGCAACCGGCGCTGTCCATCGATGCTCACCATGGCTTTGTCAGGGAACAGGGCCTCCACCACGATGCGTTCCACCGCGGCAAGTTCGAGCGGGAACAGGCCGATTCCCGCGAGCATCAGTGCGGTGATGTATTCCTTCATTCAGAACCACCCCATGCGTTGAATCATGAACAGCAGCGCCGCCGCGAACAGCCCTGCGATCAGGTCGTCCAGCATGATACCGAATCCCCCCGACACCTTCTGGTCGAACCAGCGGATCGGCCAGGGTTTGAAGATATCGAAAACACGAAACAGGACGAAACCCATGATCATCCACAGCCACCCCGGGGGAGCCCAGAGCATGGTGACCAGGTAGCCGACGATTTCGTCCCAGACGATGCCGCCGTGGTCGTGTACTCCCAGGTCCCGGGAGGTCCTGCCGCACAACCAGATACCCGCCAGGAAGGCCGCCGCCACCACAAAACCATAATAGACCGGGGACAGGGGTTGCAACAGCAGATAGGCAGGGACCCCGACCAGGGTGCCGAAGGTGCCCGGGGCCTTGGGCGTAAGGCCACTGCCGAAGCCGAAGGCAAGCAGATGAACCGGGTTGCCCATATCAGGTGTATGCGGTGTTCGCTCAGGCATCATGTTCAGAGAAATGGTCAAAGCCACGGCTGGGCGGGGTCCACAGACCGCCGTTTTTATCGTAACAGCGCAGCCCGGGTGCGTCTTCTATCCGGCCGATACGCGTGATCGGCAGATTCAGTTCACGGGATAGCGCAGCGATTTCATCACGCAGCGTCTCCGGCAGCGTCACACAGAGCTCATAATCGTCACCACCGGCGACTGCCAGGCTCCAGTCCCCCCGGGCGCGCATGAAAGCCTCCACCGGCGCGGAACAGGGAAGACGCGGAAGTTCGACCCGGGCGCCGACACCGCTGGACGCCAGGATATGTCCCAGGTCCGCGGCCAGACCGTCCGACAGATCGATGGCGCTGTGCGCCCGGTCGCGAAGGGCGCGACCCACATCCAGGCGTGGCTGAGGACGCTCCAGCCGCGCCAGCAGCGTCTCGCTACCGGGTTCATCGGTCAAACCCTGCTGTAGCCGGTACAGGGCCAGCGCCGCATCACCCAGGGTCCCGGTCACATAGATATCGTCCCCTGCCCGGGCGCCGTCACGGCGCAACCCCGAACCTTCCGCCACGAATCCCTGCACCTGAAGGGTTAGACTCAACGGACCCCGGGTGGTATCACCACCGATCAGCTGCACTCCATGGACCCGGGCAAGCCGGGAGAAGCCCTTGGCAAAACCCTCCAGCCAGCGATCATCGGCCCGCGGCAGGGTCAACCCCAGGGTCACCCAGGCCGGCTCCGCGCCCATCGCGGCAAGATCGCTGAGATTGACCGCCAGAGCCTTGTGTCCCAGCGCCTCCGGATCAACCGTATCGAGAAAATGCACCCCGCACACCAGGGTATCCATGCTGGTGGCGAGAACCATGCCTGGGGGGCAGCGTGTCAGCGCCGCATCGTCTCCGATCCCCAGCAGGACATCGGAGCGGCATGCAGTGAGTTGGGAGAAGTAGCGCCGGATCAGGGCGAATTCGGGGGTTTCCTGCCGGCTGGTCATCGGCGGATCGGGTTCAGCCCTTCTGCTTGGCGGCGATTTCCACGGATCGGACCTGTTTCGCCAGTTTGTCGAGCACCCCGTTGACGTACTTGTGACCCTTTTCGGCGCCAAACACCTTGGCCATTTCGACCGCTTCGTTGATCACCACCCGGTAGGGCACGTCAGGTTTGAAATTCAGCTCGAAGGCACCGATCCGCAACACCGCCCGTTCCACCGGGTCGACACTTTCGATGGCCCGGTCGAGGGAGGGTCTGAGCAACGCATCGAGTTCTCCCAGGTGAGTGGGCACGCCCCGCACCAGTTCCTGGAAATAGGGTACCTCGAAGCCGTTGAGTTCCTGCTCTTCGAGGAACTGGTTGACGATATCGTTGACGTCCTGACCGGCCATCTGCCACTGGTAGATGGCCTGAACCGCGTAGCGGCGGGCCTGGCTGCGTTTTTCGCTCATCAACCGATCTGACGCAGGAGATTGACCATTTCGATGGCGGACAGGGTGGCTTCCGCCCCCTTGTTGCCGGCCTTGGTGCCCGCGCGTTCGATGGCCTGCTCAATGGTATCGACGGTCAGTACACCGAATGCGATCGGCACACCATGCTTGAGACTGACCTGGGCCATGCCCTTCACACACTCACCGGCCACATAGTCGAAATGGGGGGTACCGCCGCGAATCACCGCGCCCAGGGCGACAATCGCGTCATACTTGCCGCTGGCGGCGAGTTTTTCCAGGGCCACGGGCATCTCGAAGGCCCCCGGCACCCGGACCAGGGTCAGGTCCTCTTCTTTGGCCCCATGTCGCTTCAAGGTGTCCACCGCACCCTCCAGCAGACTCTCGACTATGAAGCTGTTGAAACGCGCCACCACCAGACAGAAGCGCGCATTGTCGACTGTCATGACCCCTTCGATTGTGTTTATCGTCATCTTGCTAATCCTAGGAACAAAACTGATTGATCGAGCTGTTCGAATATACCATGTTCGGCGGCTGTCGATTACTTGTCGGCCTCGATGTACTCGGTGACTTCCATATCGAAACCGGACAGTGCGTGAATGCTCTTCGGCGCACTCAGCACCCGCATCTTGCGCACTCCGAGATCGGAGAGGATCTGCGCGCCCACGCCGTAGGTACGCAACTCCTTGCTGTTGTCTTTCTTGAGATAGCGCTGATGCGAGCCGCCGTGGGCCTGACACTCCATCATCCGCTGCACGATCTCCCGGGCGGTATCATGATTGCGTAACACCACGATAACCCCCTCCTCCGCCTCGCCGATCAGCTTCATGGCGCTGCGCAGGGGCCAGCCGCATTCCCCGGACTTGGCCTCGAACAGGTCGCACAGACTGTTCTGCATATGCACTCGCACGATTGTCGGACGTTCCGGAGAGGGATGACCTTTGACCAGGGCCAGGTGCAGTTCGTTGTCCACCATGTCCTGGTAGGCGACCAGGCGAAAATCACCGAAGGCGGTCGGAAAGTGACATTCACTCACCCGCTCGATGGTCGTCTCGTTCTGAATCCGGTACTGGATCAGGTCCGCGATGGTGCCGATCTTGAGGTCGTGTTTCTTGGCGAAAACCTCCAGATCCTGGCGGCGCGCCATGGTGCCGTCCTCGTTGAGGATCTCGACGATGACCGACGCCGGTGAAAGCCCGGCCAGGCGGGCCAGGTCACACCCCGCCTCGGTATGCCCGGCACGAACCAGCACCCCGCCGGGTTGCGCCATGAGGGGAAAAATGTGACCCGGCTGGACCAGGTCCTGGGGCTTGGCGTCAGGCGCTACCGCGGCCAGCACGGTCGTCGCCCGGTCCGAGGCCGAAATGCCGGTGGTCACCCCGTCGGCGGCCTCGATGGAGACGGTGAAGTTGGTCGCCGACAGTTCATCGTCGGTGGTCACCATCAGGGGCAGGCGCAGCTGGCTGCAACGCCCCTTGGTGAGGGTCAGGCAGATCAGCCCCCGACCGTAGCGGGCCATGAAATTGATGGCGTCCGGGGTGACGCATTCCGCGGCCATGATCAGGTCGCCTTCGTTTTCCCGGTCTTCGTCATCCATGATGACGACCATTTTGCCCTGTTTCAGGTCCGCAATGATTTCTTCAGTGGTGTTCAGCGCCATAAACTTCAAGCCAGGTACATACAAGGGGTAATATTGAGAGAACCGCCGATTCTAACAGAGCTGGCGGCGCAGAACATCCGAAATTCTCAGGGTTACGGGGGCGCATCCGCACCCTGGGCAGAACTTCCAGCATCCTGACATCGCGGGACCCGTTTGCCCGAATCGGTGCTAAACTTCTCAACCAGCAGTGATGATTACGGAAAACACCGGCGGGCCCCAGGCTCACCGACACCCAGGGAACAAACTGTTGACATGCCTGACCGACTGCGTGAGATCTCGCCATTCCGCAAAGCCGTGCAAATCACCCTGGTCTACGCCGCCACCACGGGACTGTGGATCACCCTCTCCGATGCCGCCCTCGATCGGCTTTTGCCCAATTCCCAGGATATCAGCCACTTCCAGACCCTGAAGGGGTGGGGTTTCGTACTCGCAACCGGTCTCGCCCTGCTGTGGATCACCTGGCACCACCTGCAACGGCAGCAGCGCCAGCTTGAGCAATTCAGGCAGCAGCGGGCGGAACTCGGACTTCTGAGCCAGTTTCGGGAGAGCGTGATCGAGCATGCGAACGTTTGGATCAACGTGCTCGACCGCTCGGCACGGGTGACCGTTTGGAACAAGGCCGCCGAGCAGATCAGCGGCTACACACGGGAGGAGGTTCTGGGCAACTCCGATATTTGGCAATGGGTCTATCCCAACCCGGAGTACCGCGGCCGGATCACTGCGGAGGTCGCGGGGATCCTCAACGACGGCAAGGAGATCAACGAGTACGAGACCCGTATTCGCACCAAATCCGGCGAGACCAAGGTGATCGCCTGGAATGCACGCCGTTTCCTCGACGAAGCTGGTTACGCGGCCGGCCTGATCACCATCGGCCGAGATATCACGGCCTACAAACAGGCGCAACAGGCGCTTCAGGAGCGGGAACGTCAGCTGACAATCCTCATGGCCAACCTGCCGGGCATGGCCTACCGGTGTCTCAATGACGAAGTATGGACCATGCTGTTCGTCTCCGATGGCTGCACACCGCTCACCGGTTATGCCCCGGACTGCCTGCTTTACAACCGCACCATCGACTATGCCTCCATCGTTCACGAGGAGGACCTGCCCGGCCTCACCGCCGAGGTCCAACAGGCCCTGCGGGAGCAGCGGCCGTTCGCCGCCGAATACCGGATCCGTCGCAAGGACGGCAGCGAGGTGTGGGTCTGGGAACAGGGCCGGGAGGTTCAGGTCGACGGCAAACCCTACCTCGAAGGCATTGTCATGAACATCGATGAGCGCAAGGCCATGGAACAGGAACTCGCCCTGCTGGCCTCACGCGATACCCTCACGGACCTGTACAACCGCCGCGAGATGGAGCACCAGTTCCGCGAGGAACTGCAACGCGCCTACCGCTATAAACGGCCCCTGTCGCTACTGTGGATCGATGTCGACCATTTCAAGTCAGTCAACGACCTGTTCGGCCACAAGGCCGGTGATGAGGTTCTGAGAAAACTGGGACAGTTGCTCAGCGGGGCCATACGCACCGTGGATTACGCCGCCCGGTATGGTGGCGAGGAACTGGCGATCATTCTGCCCGAACTGGACGAAAGCCGCTCCCTGGAGATGGCGGAACGCCTGCGCAAGCTGGTGGAGGAGACGGAATTCGTCATCGAAGCGCCACTCCAGGTATCGATTACCATCAGTGTCGGTGTCGCCACCTACCCGATCCATGGCAAGACCTGCGATGAGTTGCTGCGGGCCGCGGATCACGCCATGTACCGGGCCAAACAGAGCGGCCGCAACCGGGTCTGCCTGGCGGCATGACGGGTTGATGAACAGATCAAACCGGGCGTGATGCAAATGTGAACAATTCGTGATGGCCACGGGAGACCGGGAAACCACAATGATTCCACCCATAACCAAAGGAGGAATCGACATGCAACACCCCATCGCAAACCTGCTGGTCAGCGCCAGCCTGCTTTACGCACCCCTCGGACTCGCAGGAGACCGGGATATCCAGGTGGAGGTCACCAACCTGACCAACGCTATCTACTTCACCCCCCTGCTGGTGGCCATGCACGACCGCAACACCCATCTTTTTGAACTGGGCGCACCTGCTTCCGGTGAGCTTCAGGCGATGGCCGAGGGCGGTGATCTGAGCGGACTGATCAATGATCTGCAGATCGCCGGCCACAGTTACGTGGAGAACCCCGCATCCGGACTGCTGGCCCCCGGCGCGTCCGCTGAGGCCGTGTTCGAGCGCACCGGACGGGGACAGCGTCTGCTCTCCATTGTAGGTATGCTGCTGCCCACCAACGATGGTTTCGTCGGCGCCGACGCGATCCAGGTTCCGCAACGCCGGGGCACCTATACCTACTACCTGCAGGGGTACGACGCCGGGACCGAGGCGAATGACGAAATCATCACCGGCGGCGGTGCACCGAACACCCCGGGAATTCCCGCCGACCCGGGCATGAACGCGGGCAGTGGCGGCATTGCCAGTGTCGGCCCCGACTACAATCCGACAGTGCACCTGCACCGGGGCAATATCGGTGACCGGGATCCCCTCGGCGGTGACAGCGACCTCGACGCCCGGGTCCACACCTGGCAGGGCCCCGTCGCCAAACTGGTCATCCGGGTCGGTTCCCACCATTAGGCATGCTCCGACCGGAGCTGAAGCACGGCGTTCCCGCACTCTGCTGCGGGAACGCCGATGAGATGATACGCCCCTGACAACCCGGCTGAACATCGTTGGATGTAAATTCCATGTAAACCTCTGGCCCGGTTTTTACACAGTTGCGTCTTATTCGCGGCGCGGCGCTTCCCTACCCTTGAGTGACACCATCAACCAAGGGAGTCCATCATGAAATCCATCCCCAGCCTGCGCTGTAAAAGCTTGTATTTGAGTGTGCTTGCACTGAGCCTCTGCGCAATCGTATCGGCGCCTGCCCCAGTGTATGCAGAGAACCCATCGACCCGGCCTGCGCTGATCGACCCTTCCCAGACCCCGGAACATCAGCCACGCATCCAACTCGCCATCCTGCTCGACACCAGCAACAGTATGGACGGGCTGATCGATCAGGCGCGCAACCAGCTGTGGCGGGTGGTCGACGAGTTCTCCAAGGCGCGCAGGAACGGCCACCCCGCAGTCCTCGAGGTAGCGGTGTTCGAATATGGCAACGACGGACTGTCGGCGGAATCGGGCCACATTCGTCAAGTCACCGGACTGACCCGCGATCTTGACCGGGTCTCCGAGGCCCTGTTTTCGCTCACCACCCGTGGCGGACAGGAATATTGCGGCCAGGTCATCCAGCAGGCGACACGGAAGTTGCAGTGGAGTCATGCACAACAGGACATCCGGGCGATTTTCATCGCCGGCAACGAGCCGTTCACGCAAGGGCCGATCCCCTATCGGCAGGCCGCGGCCCAGGCCAAGGCGGCGGGTATCACAGTCAACACCATTCATGCCGGCGGTTATGACGAAGGCCGTGACTCCGGCTGGCAGGACGGGGCATTGCTCGCCGGTGGCGACTACATGAGTATCGATCACAATCATCGTATTGCGCATATTTCCGCGCCCCAGGACCCACGTATCGCGGAGTTGAATCAGGCGCTCAACGAAACCTACATCCCCTACGGCGTGCAGGGACGCAGCGGCAAGCAGCGCCAACTGGAACAGGATGCCAACACCCTCAGCATCGCCCCGGCCCTGCTGGCGAAACGCGCAAAATCCAAGGCGGGCAGCCTGTATTCGAACAGCCAATGGGACCTGATCGACGCGACACGGGAAAACAAGCTCGCACTGGAGGATCTGGATGAACAGGAATTACCCGAGGAAATGAGCGGCATGAACCCGCAGCAACGGCAGGCCTATGTCGCGGACAAGGCCGCTCAGCGGGACCTCATCAAGCAGGAGATCGCGCAACTCGGCAAGGCTCGTGAGCAATTCATCGCGGCATCGAAGAAACAGGCCGCCGAGGCTCAGGCCGCCACCGTGGACGACGCACTGGTGTCATCCGTGCGCAAGCAGGGCCAGGAAAAGCACTACCGATTCATAGCCGAGTAGGCCCGCATGGGGCAAGACGCACAACGGGGTCCGGGCGCCGAATCAACGACACTCAGGCGTCGTTGTGCAGATCGAGGTTGCTCTTGTCGGTGGCCTCGCTTTTCGATTTCGCCCCATCGTTTCGCAGCAGTTCGAGCTGTTCGAGGTAGGTCTCGTTGATATCACCGGTGACATACTCACCGTTGAACACCGAGGTATCGAAGCGTTCGATGTCGGTTTTACCCTTCTTCTGCACCGCATCGATCAGGTCCTGCAGATCCTGGTAGATCATCCGGTCCGCGCCGATGATCTCCCGCACCTCGTCGACGGTTCGGCCGTGGGCCACCAGTTCGCTGGCGGCGGGCATGTCGATACCGTAGACATTGGGATACACCACCGGTGGCGCGGCCGAGGCGAAATAGACATTCTTCGCTCCGGCATCCCGGGCCATCTGCACGATCTGCTTGGAGGTCGTGCCCCGCACCACCGAGTCGTCCACCAGCAGGACGTTCTTGCCCTTGAATTCCAGATCGATGGCATTGAGCTTCTGGCGTACCGATTTCTTGCGCACCTGCTGCCCGGGCATGATGAAGGTACGACCGATATAGCGGTTTTTGATAAAGCCCTCGGTATAGCGCACATTCAGTTCATTGGCCAGCGAGAGGGCCGCAGTGCGGCTGGTGTCGGGAATCGGGATCACCACATCCACATCGTGATCAGGCCATTCACGCTGGATCTTTTTCGCCAGTTTCTTGCCCATCCGGGAACGCGCCTTGTGCACGAACACGTTGTCGATGATCGAGTCGGGACGGGCGAAATAGACGAATTCGAAGATACACGGGGACTTGACGATGTTGGCAGCGCACTGCTGGGCGTAAAACTGCCCATCCTTGCTGATGAAGATCGCCTCGCCCGGCTCCAGGTCGCGGACCCGCTCGAATCCGAGGGTATTCAGCGCCACGCTCTCCGAGGCGATCATGTACTCGACCCCCTGATCGGTCTCGCGCTTGCCGTAGACGATGGGTCGGATGGCGTGGGGGTCGCGAAAGCCGATCAGCCCCACATTGGGGATCATCGCCACTGCGGCATACCCGCCCCTGCAACGCTTGTGCACCCCGGCGATCGCCTTGAAGATATCCTCCGGCGCAATACGTAGCTTGTTCTGCATCTGCAGCTCATGGGCGAACACATTGAGCAGGATCTCGGAATCCGAGGATGTGTTGACGTGACGCAGATCCTGTACGAACAGGTCCCGGGTCAGTTCCTTGGCATTGGTCAGATTGCCGTTGTGCGCCAGGGTAATGCCATAGGGAGAGTTGACGTAGAACGGCTGGGCCTCTGCCGAAGAGGAACAGCCGGCAGTGGGATAGCGGGCATGGCCGATACCCATGTTGCCTTTTAGGCGCAGCATATGGCGGGTGTGGAACACGTCCCGGGCCAGGCCGTTTGCCTTGCGCAGATGCAGTCTGCCGTGCTCGCAGGTCACGATACCCGCTGCATCCTGACCTCGATGCTGCAACACCAGCAACGCGTCATAGAGGGACTGGTTGACCGGCGACTTGCCGACTATGCCCACAATTCCGCACATGTTCCACTCTCCAGTTCAGGGTCGGGTGCCCGGGGGCTTGAACGGCGGTGGTTTGGCCACCCGCTGCGTTCGGTTTCCCGTACTTCAATATTGAAAATTTGCAGCAATATCATGGGGCAAATAGCTTTTCAACCACAGCGCCATATCCAGGAAATAGGGTATGAGGATTGATTCATGCCACCATTGGTCCTGCGGAAACGGCGTCAGGCCTGCCAACAGGACCAGGATCGCCACGATTACCGCACCGCGCGCCACACCGAAAAAAATCCCGATGAGCCGGTCCGTGCCGGTCAAACCCGTGGTCTCGACCAGCATCTTCATGAAACGGTTGATGATCGCCCCCAGGATCAGCACCAGGATCAGGATCACGATGTAGGCGACCCCGAGACGTATCGAGGATACGTCGATCCAGGGGTTGAGATATTCGGCCAGGGGACGGAAAAACAGCCAGGCCAGGGCGAATGCGGCGATCCAGGTGGCCAGTGAGAGTGCTTCCGAAATGAAACCGCGGATCAGGCTGATGATGGCGGATAGCGCGATGATGGCAATGATCAGAATGTCGATCCAGAGCATGCGGCCACCTTGTTCCGGCGATTGGGTCGTACCATCCGTTAGCGCGAACTACGGGCGTCAGACCCCGGAAAAAAAGAGGCCCGGATAAAATCCGGGCCGGTTTTTCTTTAATCTGGTGGAGCCAGGCGGGATCGAACCGCCGACCTCAACACTGCCAGTGTTGCGCTCTCCCAGCTGAGCTATGGCCCCGGAAAGCCGCGAATATTAGGGGATTCTCCCCGGCTTGTCCACTGCTTTTTAAAAAATCCTTAACCGAAATGCACCAACCAGATTACCCGTTGGACTGTTCGATCTTGGCCCAGGAGTCCCGCAGGGTGATGATTCGGTTGAACACCGGCGGCTCGCGCCCGGCCTCGACCGGATCGAGGATGAAATAGCCCTCCCGTTCGAACTGGTAGGGTTGGCTGTCAGTCGATTCGATCAGTGCGGGCTCCAGATAACACTCCGTGAGGGTGCGCAGGGAGTCCGGGTTGAGGTTGTCGGTGAAACGTCCGCCCTCCTCGACCTTCTCGGCATTGGCCTGACGGAACAGTCGATCGTAGAGGCGCACCTCGCCCTTCACCCCGTGGCGCGCCGAGACCCAGTGGATCACCCCGCGCACCTTGCGGCCTTCGGGATTCTTACCCAGGGTCTCGGCATCGTAGCTGCAGTGCAGTTCGACGATATCCCCCTGGTTGTTGCGGATCACCTCGTCGCAGCGGATCACATAGGCGTTGCGCAGACGGACCTCGCCGCCGCTGACCAGACGCTTGAACTTCTTGTTGGCCGATTCTCGGAAATCCTCCTGGTCGATGTAGATCTCGCGGCAGAACGGAATCCCGCGCGTCCCCATGGCCTCGTTCTTCGGATGATTAGCCGCATCCAGCCACTCCTCACCGTCCTCCGGGTAGTTGGTAATCACCACCTTGAGGGGATGCAGTACCGCCATGCGACGCGGCGCATGGGTGTCCAGCTCTTCGCGGATGCAGTTCTCCAGCATGCCGATCTCCACCAGTCCGTCGGACTTGGTGACCCCGATGCGCTGACAGAACTCGCGAATTGCGGTGGCCGGGTAACCGCGCCGGCGCATCCCCGCCAGGGTCGGCATGCGGGGGTCGTCCCAACCTTCCACGAAGCCTTCGTCCACCAGCAGGGTCAGCTTGCGCTTGCTCACCACCGTGTATTCCAGATTAAGCCGGGCAAACTCGATCTGTTGCGGATGACAGGGCACGCTGATGTTGTCCAGGGTCCAGTCGTAGAGCGGCCGGTGATCCTCGAACTCCAGGGTACAGATGGAATGGGTAATACCCTCGAGGGCGTCCGACACCGGGTGGGTGTAGTCGTACATGGGGTAGATGCACCAGGCCTCGCCGGTCTGGTGATGGATCACCCCGTGGCGAATCCGGTACAGGGTCGGATCGCGCATGTTCATGTTCGGCGAGGCCATGTCGATCTTCGCCCGCAGTACCCGTTCGCCGTCAGCGAATTCGCCGGCCTTCATGCGCTCGAAAAGATCCAGGTTCTCGGCCACGGTACGGTTGCGATAGGGACTCTCCCGCCCGGGCTCCTTGAGGGTACCGCGGTACTCACGCATCTTCTCCGCGTCCAGATCGCACACGTACGCCTTGCCTGCGTTGATCAGTTCCACCGCGAAATCGTACAGCTGCTGGAAGTAGTCGGAGGCATAGAACAACCGCTCGTCCCAGTCGAAACCCAGCCAGCGCACGTCCGCCTTGATACTCTCCACGAACTCGATGTTCTCCTTGTGCGGATTGGTGTCGTCGAAACGCAGGTTGCACAAGCCCTGGTAGTCCTCGGCGATGCCGAAGTTGAGGACGATCGATTTGGCATGGCCGATGTGCAGGTAACCGTTGGGCTCCGGTGGAAACCGGGTGTGCACCCGCCCGTCGTTCTTGCCTGCAGCCAGGTCCTGATCGATGATCTGGCGGATGAAATTGGATTTGCTGTGTTCCGGTTCGCTCATGGCGTTGGCTTCTATGTAGGGTTGATACCGATGCTCAGGCCGCAGCCTCACGCTGCGTGATGAATTCCAGCGCCTTGTCGATGCGACGCAGACAGGCGGGCTTGCCGACCAGGTTCAGGGTGGTGTCGATGCCTGGGGAGGCGGCGCGTCCCACCACCGCCACACGCAGCGGCTGAGCCACCTTGCCCATCTTCAATTCCAGGGATGCTGAGACCTCCTCGACCACGCGATGCAGGGCCTCTTCACTCCAATCCTGCAAACCGGCGAGCGCCTCGCGGACCTTTTCCAGAGGCTCCCGGGCCACCCCGCGCAGGTGTTTCTTCGCCGCGTCCGGGTCGAACGCCTCGAAATCCCGATAGCAGTAGGCGCACATCTCAGCCATCTCCACCAGGCTCTTGGCGCGTTCCTGGTGGGCCACGACCACCCGTTCCAGGTCAGGCCCATCGGCGGGATCGATGCCCAGGTCCCCCAGGTGATGACTGAGCAGATGGGCGATGCGCTTCGGATCGTCCTGCTTGATGTAGTGCTGGTTCAGCCACAACAGCTTTTCGGTGTTGAAGCTGGAGGCCGCCTTGTTCACCGCGTCGATGTCGAACAGGGCGATCATCTCGTCGATGCTGAAAATCTCCTGATCCCCGTGAGACCAGCCCAGGCGCACCAGATAGTTGAGCAGCGCCTCGGGCAGGTAGCCATCCTCACGGTACTGCATTACGCTCACCGCGCCATGGCGCTTCGAAAGTCGAGCCCCGTCGTCGCCGAGAATCATCGGCACATGACCGTACTGGGGCGGCTGCGCGTTGAGGGCCTGCAGGATATTGATCTGTCTCGGGGTGTTATTGAGGTGATCATCGCCCCGGATGACGTGGGTAATCGCCATGTCCATATCATCCACTACCACGGTCAGGTTGTAGGTGGGCGAACCATCGGTACGGCGGATAATCAGATCATCCAGCTCTTCGTTGCTGAACACCACCCGCCCGCGAATCAGGTCGTCCACCACCACCGAACCATTGTCCGGATTGCGGAAACGGATCACGTGGGGTTCATCGGGGCTCACCTGGTGATCACGGCAGTGGCCGTCGTAGCGGGGTTTCTGCTTGTGCTTCATAGCCTCCTCGCGCATCTGATCCAGGCGCTCCCGGGAACAATTGCAGCGGTAGGCGAGACCCCGCCCAAGCAGATCCTCGATGACCTCGTTGTAGCGGTCGAAGCGCTGGGTCTGGTAGAAGGGTCCCTCGTCGTACTCCAGGCCCAGCCAGGTCATGCCCTCGAGGATCGCATTCACCGATTCCGCGGTGGAACGTTCCAGGTCCGTATCCTCGATGCGCAGGACGAACCTGCCACCGTGTTTGCGGGCATACAGCCAGGAGAACAATGCGGTGCGGGCACCACCCACGTGGAGGTAGCCGGTGGGGCTGGGAGCGAATCGGGTACGGACAGTCATAATCTGATTAGTTGCATACGCTATGGGAAAGACGGGATTCTATCAGACCCGCAATGTTTCGAAAGCGGGGAAATCCGCTTTCTCGGACTGCGGGGCCCTGTCAGCGCCCCAATCAATCACAGATTGACCTGATTGGCCCGGCTCATTAGAATGCGGCGTTCACCTCAGGGCGCATAGCTCAGCTGGGAGAGCGCTGCAGTCACATTGCAGAGGTCACAGGTTCGATCCCTGTTGCGCCCACCATCATTTTTTCTCGGTCCAATCCGCAGAATCCCGGCACTCCTCAACCCAGCCATGCACCGGCATCATTCGACCGGCTCTCACACCCACGGCCCATTGCCCGGCGACGCCCGCGCACGGTTCCCCGACCTCATGCCCCGATTCCGGCTGATCATCACAAAGGCATTCACTCATTGCACCGGTATGAGCAGGCAGGTCAAATTCCAGGACGCGTCCCATGACCGGCCCGACAATCACCGACCCGATGCGTTCGAAACGTTGTTCAGCAACCCATCACAGAATCTCAACACAGGCATTGACGAGACCCGAAAAATGCCTATAACTCGTTCCTCGAATTGTCAGTCTGCCACGCCGTAAACAACTGTTTGAACGAGAAGAATCTCATTCCCAAGAGATCAATAGCGTGACCCAGCCGGGCAGATTGCGCAGTGGAGTTGCGGCACACCTTCAGTTTGCATCGCCAGGCGTCGATACAACCACACGCCGGCAAGCAGCCCAAGGCACGCTCACACAGGCGTTTTCGCATGTGATCAGCACCTGTTACACACGGATCGCACCACGCGTTCCAGCAGAGGAACCTAGATGAATAAGCAGCTTATAAAGATGATCCCATTGCTCGCCTTGATGGGTATCAGCATGGACGGCCTGGCCACTCAGCTTCCTGTCACCACCATGAACGGCGATCCCAGCGACGCGGTCATGCACCTGCAGGCCTGGGATGCCCGGCACACCATCGAGCATGAAGCTGCCAGGTTTGTGGGGGCCGACCGGGTCAACCTCTCCGCCATCATTCAGCCGGACGAAGCCGATATCGGGCAGAGCGCGGATATCTTCGTGGTTGCCTTCTACAACGGCAACCGTTTCATGAAAGACGAAAACGGCAACTGGGTCGCCTGGACGGACGCCCTGCAGGCCGCTGAAACCCGAACCCTCAAGGCCGAGGAGTACGTCAGCATCGTATCCGGACTGACGGGCCTGATCGGCGAATTCGATATTTTCGTCGGCTACCGCAATGCACAGCGGAATATCGTCTATAACCAGACCTCGATGCATTTCGAAGTCACTGACGGCTATGACAGCGTCCTGACGGTGGGCGATCTGGGTCCCTACTACGGTTGCAACGGCCTGCAGCGGGCTCTGAGCCACGTGCAGGACTGGGGCGAGATCCGCATCCAGCAGGGCACCCTCAACTGCTCCGGACTGGACCTTACCGATGACCACAACTATGAACACGGAATCAAGATATCGGGCGGCTGGGACCGCGAATTCGAAACCCAGTCGGACGATGCCGATCTGACCGTACTGGATGGCGGCAACCCGATCATCGAAGACATCACCACCCACGACGCCTGTGTCGCGGCCGGGGGATGGTCCTGGGGCGATTCCGCCTGCTATGTCAGCGAACCGATGACCGCACGCATCCTCAACCTGAACAACGAGCGGGTGCTGATTGAAAACCTGACCTTTCAGAACGGATACCATGTGAATGGCGGCTCGGCCCTCGCGGGGGTAAGAAACGAGCGCAATCTGCGGATCAACAACTGCCACTTCTACAACAACACCACCGTCAGCGGCTACGGCGGCGCGGTGCTGTACGCCGGGGCGATCAGCAACAGCCTGTTCGAAGGCAACGTGGCCTATTACGGCGGCGCGCTACACCGCATCGACGCGGTCAATGACAGTGTGTTTCGTGGCAACCGTTCCGTTTACAACGGCGGGGCCATCTCCACCGTCTCCAACGTGATCAACAGCACCTTCGAGGAGAATACCGCCAACGCGGGCGGCGCCATCTACACCTACCAGTTCGACAACGTCGCGATCATCAACAACGTGTTCACCAACAACCAGACCCTGGAAGAGAATGGCGGCGCCGTCTACGCCGATGGGAACGGACACAAGGTGGTCAACAACCTGTTCAACGGCAACACCTCGACCGGCTCGGGGGGAGCGGTTGCCAACACGGGCGTGGAATCCACGTTCGTCAACAATACCTTCGTCAACAACGTCTCGGGCGGTCTTGGCGGCGGTGCGTTCTACGGGGTCGGTACGATCCTCAACAGCGTGTTTGACGAAAACCGCTACATCGACCTGGAGAACGAGATCAACGAGTACAATGACATCACCTCGCGGGGCAACCTGAGCGTGGACTACAGCGCCTTCACAGCCTATGAAGGTGCCGCCGACATCGGGCCGAACAACCTGTTCGAGGGCCCCCTGTTCAGTGGTCAGGAAGGCGATGAGTTCGGCCTCCAGGCGGCATCGGCGGGGGTTGACAGCGGCTCTGCGGAGTATCTCTATCTGAGCGTTGATAACAGCGTCGACGCCCAGAACTACCTGCTGCCCTACGCCAGAAACGCCAGCGGCGCCCAGATCGATCTCAACGGTCAACCCCGGGTCAGTGGCGATGTCATCGACATGGGCGCCTTCGAGAGACAATAACCCTTCAGTCTGCCAGGATCCGCATCAACCCGGTGACGGGTTGATGCGTCTCTGCGGTCATTGACCCCCCGTCAGAACCGCCCGGGCGACCGGGTCAGTACATGTGTTGGCCGCCGTTTACCGAGAGGGTGGAGCCGGTGACGAACGAAGCGTCGTCGGCGATCAGGAACAACACCGAGCGTGAGATGTCCTCCGGCTCGCCGAGCCGTCCCACCGGGATGGTCTTGATGATCTTCTCCAGAACCGCTTCCGGAACCGCCCGCACCATATCGGTAGCCACATAGCCCGGAGCCACTGCGTTCACCGTGATGCCCTTGCTGGCACCCTCCTTGGCGAGGGCCTTGGTAAAACCGTGGATACCGGATTTGGCCGCGGCATAGTTGACCTGACCGTATTGACCGGCCTGGCCGTTTACCGAGCCGATGTTGACGATCCGCCCGAAACCCCGCTCACGCATGCCCGGGAAGACCGCGTGTGAGGTATTGAAACAGGATGTCAGGTTGGTCTGGATGACCTGGTCCCACTGCTCGAAGGTCATCTTCGGCATGGTGGTGTCGCGGGTGATACCGGCATTGTTGATCAGGATATCCACCGGGCCGAGTTCCGACTCGATCTTGGCGACCCCCTCCTCCACCGCCTTGAAATCGCTCACATCGAACTTGTAAGCGGGTATGCCGGTGCGTTCGGTGAACGCCCGGGCCTTCTCATCATTACCGGCATAATTGGCGGCGACCGTGTAACCTGCCGCTTTCAGAGCCACGCTGACTGCTTCACCGATACCCCGGGTACCCCCGGTTACGAGTGCCACTCGTCCCATGGATGTTCTCCTCCTCTGGTGTTGTTTTACGATGAAAGTCCGACACGTCAGATGCCGCAGGGACTATCAATTTTTTCTATTGGGATATATACAACAACGCCCAAGCAGAGATTCTAAACCAAGATCGCCCCATGCCGCCATAGTGCCATGACAGCGATCAGGCCGAGATAGACAGTAAGAGAGCAGCATGGATAGGGGCTGACTGAATCACGGATGAGCCAGGGCGTGTTACGGCCAACGTGTGCGTGGCTGAAGCGTCATTAACAGGCAATCATGACAAAATCAGTAGTTCTGCCTCAGGGGCCGGACGATTCCGTACTCTAAAAACCTGTTTGCATGAGCAATACTCCGCGCCACAAGAGGCACCGGGTATGCTCAACGGGAATCGTCTTTAAAAAATGATTTGATTTTCTTGATTATGAACAGATAAAAAAGGGTCACGATTACGATGTACGGGGCAATGACGGCGACCATCGACAGGGTACTGTCAAGCTGACCGGCAAGGAGAAAAATGCCATAAATGGCCAACGCCCAGTAGACGAATCCCAGTAACTCATCGAGCAGGGTAAACTTTGAGATGTAATACAGCCATCGATTCGATTTCATCATCAAAGCCCTATTTCTGATAATTCACTAATTCAGCCGGTACTTTCGCTTGATTGCACTTTGAAACTGGGCGTTATTCCTTTCTGCAGTCGATATGGCTTGGACATACTTCTCCAGGGGTTTTTCAAGCAGAAAATAGAGCAAATGCAAATCACCATTTCTCTGCAGAATGGCGTAGAGCTTGGGAGATTTCATTCTGAGTCGCATGGCTGCGTGTGAGGAACGCTGCAGGAGGCCTTGCATCATGAGCAGTCCGATGGGCGTACCGATTCCCGTAGTCGATGCTCCTGCGGATACACCAATTCGCCTTGCAAGCTGTTTGTAGGCAGCGCTGGCCGCAATAGCCACAGCAATTCTGGAGGCGACCGCTGTAGCGAGCTTCTTGCCCACCACCATCCGCCCGACAGTGTAGCCCGCCCCGATACCCGCCTGCTTCGCAAGAATATCGATCGCCTGATCTGGAAAACATGAATAATAATGTTCCAGAACATAGACGATACTTTTATACAGAGGGCTGCTTTGATCACTGACCCCGTATTTGACGAATCTTTCGATCAGGGAGACCATCGCGTTGTTTTCACGGCCTATTGCTGAAACGCGTCCATCTTCCCCCAGGCCAAGTCCTTCACCGGTCCGCTCCACACCCAGAGCAATGTCCTGCCCTACCGAATAAATACCTTTACCCAACGCGACAACAACATCAATCGAGTCATCTGTGAATGACATGCAATTCTCCTTTTGTACTACATTCCCTATGTCAGCCCAGTCTCATTGCATGGGATTTGTTGCTTAGTGACCTGAGTTGGGCGGCATTCTGACGAATGCCCAACGTTTGCACGAATACCGCAAACATGTCAACCGTCGCCAGACCCTCGAATGATCTTCTTGTGTGGAACAGTGACAGCCTTCCCATCCTGTTCCATACGTTGATTTCCCCTCGGACACCATCCCATCCAAGTGCAGAAAAATCATCGCCAAGTGGCCTTCTACCTGGGTGAAATCCAAGCAGCGACGAATAGACCAAGCGCGATACTGCTGATCATTGGCCTGTTCTGAGTTGAAGCGCCGAGAACCGCCCGGGTAGGAATCTCACCGGGTTCTTTTGGTGCGGTGGGTCTATTATCTTGTAACGCTTGATACTGCCGATAACCGCCGGGTTACCGGCGACCACAGAAATGGCAAGTTCACGCATCTTATCCAGGTTTATCCGGGAAAGGTTAGAGCTATACCCACATCCCAGGGCCTGTTGAGACGAATCCGACAGGCTATGCCTGAATGTTTTCGCCCAACAGCAGCATCAAATCCTCAGCATTCAAATTCACCGGTGAGCCGCTAAATACCGGGTGACAGTCACATTACCAACAACCGTTATCCCCGCGCCGAACATGTTCGGCGCGGGGATAATTTGCACCTATCAGACAAGATCGAAACGATCCGCATTCATCACTTTGGCCCACGCAGCCACGAAGTCCTTGACGAATTTTTCCTGGTTGTCGTCCTGCGCGTATACCTCCGCGTAGGCACGCAGGATCGAGTTGGAACCAAACACCAGATCCACACGAGTCGCGGTCCACTTGAGGGTATCCGACTTTCGCTCACGGATTTCATACAGGTTCTCACCCACCGGCTTCCAGGTGTAGCTCATATCCGTAAGGTTGACGAAGAAGTCGTTGGACAACACCCCTTCCCTGTCCGTGAACACCCCATGCTTGGTACCGCCATGGTTGGTGCCCATTACGCGCATACCACCCACCAGTACCGTCATCTCCGGCGCAGTCAGACCCATCAATTGGGTCTTGTCCAGCATCATCTCTTCAGCGCTGACGACATAGCTCGTTTTCAGCCAGTTGCGATATCCATCGTGAACCGGTTCCATATATTCGAATGAGGCTTCATCCGTCATCTCATCCGTGGCGTCGCCACGCCCCGGGTTGAAGGGTACCGAAATATCGACGCCGGCGGCTTTGGCAGCCTGCTCCACACCCACATTGCCCGCGAGCACGATGACGTCTGCGATGCTGGCGCCGCTCTCCGCGGCAATCGGCTCCAGCACGGACAGCACCTTGTTCAAACGATCAGGCTCATTGCCATCCCAGTCCTTTTGCGGTGCAAGACGCAGTCTCGCGCCATTCGCGCCACCCCGCTTGTCCGATCCACGGAAGGTTCTGGCGCTGTCCCAGGCAGTAGCGACCATCTCACCGATACTCAGACCACTCGCGGAGATCTTCTCCTTCACGGACTGTACATCGTAGTCAGCACTGCCAGTCGGTACCGGATCCTGCCAAATCAGATCTTCCGCCGGAACATCCGGACCGATATAACGTGCCTTCGGTCCCATGTCACGATGGGTCAGCTTGAACCAGGCACGGGCGAAAACCTCTGAGAAATATTCCGGGTCCCTGTAGAACTTCTCGGATATCTTGCGGTACTCCGGATCCATTTTCATCGCCATGTCGGCATCAGTCATGATCGGGTTGTATCGCGTCGACATGTCTTCGACATCCACCGGCTTGTCTTCTTCCTTAATGTCGATCGGCTCCCACTGCCAGGCCCCGGCCGGGCTCTTCCTGGATTCCCACTCGTGGTTGAGCAGCAACTCGAAGTAGCCGTTATCCCATTGTGTCGGATGGGTGGTCCAGGCGCCTTCAAGGCCGCTGGTGACGGAGTCGCGGCCGATCCCGCGCTTGCTATGGTTCATCCAGCCCAGGCCTTGTTCTTGAATGTCAGCGCCTTCCGGATCCGCTCCAAGCAGCGCCGCATCGCCATTGCCATGGCATTTACCCACGGTATGTCCGCCCGCTGTCAGGGCGACAGTCTCCTCATCGTTCATGGCCATGCGCTCGAAGGTGACGCGCACATCATGCGCGGTTTTGAGTGGATCCGGTTTTCCATCCACACCTTCCGGATTGACGTAAATCAGACCCATCATCACCGCGGCCAGGGGGTTTTCCAGGTCACGTTCACCGGAATAGCGGCTGCCTTCGCTGCCCGTAGGCGCCAACCACTCTTTCTCAGAGCCCCAGTAGGTGTCCTTTTCCGGGTGCCAGATATCTTCTCGGCCGAAGCCAAAACCAAAAGTCTTCAACCCCATGGACTCATAAGCAATGGTACCGGCATAGGCAATCAAATCTGCCCAACTGAGCTTGTTGCCGTACTTTTTCTTGATCGGCCAGAGCAAACGCCGGGCTTTGTCCAGATTGGCGTTGTCAGGCCATGAATTGATCGGCGCAAAGCGCTGGTTACCGGTACCCGCCCCGCCACGACCGTCCGCAATACGATAGGTGCCGGCCGCGTGCCATGACATGCGTATCATCAGGCCACCATAATGACCCCAGTCGGCCGGCCACCAATCCTGACTTTCGGTCATCAGCGCGGTGAGATCCTTCTTCAGCTCAGCAAAATCGAGCTGTTTGACCTCTTCGCGGTAGTTGAAATCCGCACCCAGCGGATTCGTTTTGGCATCATGTTGATGGAGAATGTCCAGATTCAGGGCCTTCGGCCACCATTCCATGACTGACTGGTTACTCTCTGTAGCGGCACCGTGCATTACCGGGCATTTGTTTTCAGACATCGGTCATTCTCCTTGAATGTATGTAGTTCTGGCATTTTGTCGGGGCCGTATGTGGCTCCGATGGGTAGATTATTGGTTGCGGGATACGATTTGTACAATTGTATGTATAATTGTTTTTATTCGGTTTTCCCTATCATTGGAATTGCCCTGTAATATTAGTAGTATCAGGGACATACCATCCCCCTGTACAAAATTCTCTATTGTCAGAGGATGTCGATAGTCAATAGAGGCAGAACATCATGATGAATGGAAGTGATACCGCCCAGGCCATAATGAGCCAATGAACGGTTATGATTGGGGTATTGTTTTCGCCAGGTGGTGGTGGATCCGACACACCGGGAAAATGGCTAAAATGATAACGTACGATAAGTTTCGCACATTTTGAGAGGCGGTGGCCTCAATCTGGTTAAATTGGAGTTGCTAGACAACCAATGACCAGACAGA